>CAVTWK010000009.1:337500-630503 GCA_963738485.1 uncultured Acidobacteriota bacterium | reverse complement strand
CGTGAACGCCCCTGTTCCCCGCCTGTTTCGGCCTGACCCTGAGGCCGTCGCCTCGGCCATCATCCTGATCCGGCTCGAGCGGCTCGACGCTGAACATGTGTCACGTGTCCAGGCGGCCGTCGCCCCGATATGGGGCGGTGATGTGCCCGATGACTGGTTTGCGCCGTTGACGCGGGAACTGGCGCCGGTGCTGGCGCCATATCGCGGTCAGGCATGGCTGTTCGGCGTTCTGGCGCTGGGCGGCCTGCCAGTGGCGTTGGTCGGGCTGGTCGGCACACTGACCGAGGGTGTCCGCACGAGGGCGCGAGAGATCGCCATCCGCTTGGCCCTGGGCGCGGATCCGGCGTCCATCACGCGGCAGATCGCGCGGCAGTCGCTCCGCATCGTCATGATCGGCGCCGCACTCGGACTTGCGCTTGGCGTGGTGGTCGGCCGTGCCATGGCCCACCAGTGGCTGCAGTCGGATGGCGTCGCCCCGCTCACGCTGCTTCTTGTCGCCGCGACCCTGGCCGCCGTCGCCTGGTTCGCAGCTCTCGCGCCGGCCCGCGCAGCCATCCGCATCACCCCTGCTGCCCTGCTGCGTCAGTGAGTGTCGGCTGAGTGTCGGGGTCAGACGGGGGTCAGACCGGGGTCAGACCACTCTGACCGACCCGATCGTGGTTTCGGGCGATTTTGATGGCTCACGGTGGTCTGACCCCGGTCTGACCCCCGTCTGACCCCTCAACTCGTCGCCGCGTCCACCGCTCGCCGCACCGCGTCGTAGTCGTTCGGCAACTCGATCGGCGGATTGGCGTAGCGCCGATGGGCGGCTGGGCCGGCCGAGTGGTAGTCCACCTTGAAGTCCGTGAACTTCAGGCCGTTGGCGGTCGAGATCACCACCACGCGGTCCGTGGCCGCGATCTCGCCTCGCGCGACCAGCTTCTCGAGCGCAGCCAGCGCCACGCCCGTGTGCGGGCAGTTGAAGAGACCCGTCTGGTCGGCGCGCGCCGCGGCCTCCGCCAGCTCGACTTCCGACGCCTGCTCGACGATGCCGTCGTAGTGCTGCAGCGTGCGGATGGCCTTGCGAATCGGACACGGGATTGCCGATCCGAATCGCTGAGGCGAGCGTCGGCGTCGCCGTCATCGGCTCGAACGCCCAGTTGCTCTTGAACGCGCGGTAGAGCGGGTTGGCCGCCTCGGCCTGCGCGACGACGATGCGCGGACGCTTGGAAATGAGACCGAGCGCGAGCATCATGTCGAACCCGGCGCCGAGCGCGCTGACGTTGCCCAGGTTGCCGCCCGGAATGATGATGACGTCCGGTACCTGCCAGTCGAACTGCTGCACGATCTCGACCGACAGCGTCTTCTGTCCCTCGAGCCGCAGGCTGTTCATCGAGTTGGCGAGGTAGACGCCCTCCTCGACGGCCAGCCGCTGCACCATCGCCATGCAGCCGTCGAAGTCCGTGTCGATCGCCAGCACCTTGGCGCCATTGGCCAGCGGCTGCACGAGCTGCGCGGACGTGACCATCCCGCGCGGCAGCATCACGATCGCGGGAATCCCAGCGGATGCGGCATACGCCGCCAGCGACGCCGACGTGTCGCCCGTGGACGCGCACGCCACCGCCCGCACGCCCGCGCCATCCGCCATCATCTGCTTGACGACGGACACGAGCACCGTCATGCCGAGGTCCTTGAACGACCCGGTGTGCGAGTTGCCGCACATCTTGATCCAGAGATCCGCGACGCCGACCTCGCGGCCGAAGCGCTCGGCCCAGAAGAGATTGGTGCCGCCCTCGTCCATCGAGACGACGTTTTCGTCACGCAGTTCGGGACAGATCCATTCCTTCTTGCCCCAGACGCCCGACCCGTAGGGCCAGGCCGTGCGCTTGTAGCGATCCTCGAACACGCGGATCCAGGCCGCCGCGGCCCGATCCTGCAACGCGTCGAGATCGTGCTCAACCTGCAGCAGATCGCCGCACGTGGGGCAGTGATAAAGCGGTTGCCAGATCTCGTGGTCGCCCGGACAGCCGGCAGCGCAGCGGAAGACGGCGCGGTAGTGACTCATCGCGCCGGCGCGGCCGCGTCGTCTGCCACACGCGATCCCGCGGCCGTGATGAGCGGCATGACGTGCTGTTCGAAGTCCTTGAGCGACCGCGAGGTGAAGATCGGCTTCACGGTCTTGCCCGCCAGTGCCTCGATCGTCTTGTAGCCGTTGCCGGTGACGCAGATCACCGTGGTCTCGTCGCGCCCGATCACCCCGCGCTCGATGAGCTGCTTCGTGGCCGCGACGGTCACGCCACCGGCCGGCTCCGTGAAGATGCCCTCGGTTTCAGCGAGCAGGTGAATCCCCTCGATGATGTCGTCCTCGTTGACCTTGGCGCCGGACCCGCCCGTGGATCGCACCGACCGCAGCACCTGGAATCCATCCGCCGGATTGCCGATGGCGATCGACTTGGCGATCGTGTTCGGCTTGACGGGCTCCGGGAACTCGAGGCCTTCGAGGAGGGCATCGACCACGGGCGCGCAACCCGCGGCCTGCGCGGCGTGGATGGCCGGCAGATCGCCGTCCACCAGGCCGAGCGTCTTGAATTCCTGGAAGCCCTTGAGAATGCGCGGCAGCAACGTGCCACCGGCCACCGGCGAGACGACGTGGCGAGGGAACTTCCAGCCGAGCTGCTCGGCGATCTCGAAGCCGTACGTCTTGGCACCCTCCGCGTAGTAGGCGCGCAGGTTGATGTTCGCAAAGCCCCACGCGTACTGATCCGCCACCTGCGTGCACAGCCGATTCACATCGTCGTAGTTGCCGGCGACGGCGATCACGTTGGGACGGTAGACCGCCGCGCCGGCGACCTTGCCGGCCTCGAGGTTGTCCGGAATGAAGACGCTGCACGAAAGGCCCAGACGTGCCGCGTGGGACGCGACGCTGCCCGCCAGGTTGCCCGTCGAGGCGCAGGCGAAGACCGTGAAGCCCAGTTCGACGGCGCGCGTGGCGGCCACCGAGACGACGCGGTCCTTATAAGAACAGGTCGGATGGTTGACCGAGTCGTCCTTGACGTAGAGCTCGCGGACGCCGAGGCGCTTGGCGAGCCGGTCCGCCTTGACGAGCGGTGTGAACCCCGAGTGCAGGCCCGTGAGTGGCTCGCCCGTAATCGGCAGCAGCTCGCGGTAGCGCCAGATGCTCTTGGCGCGCGACTCGATCTTCGCGCGCGAGATCGTCGGCCGGATGGCGTCGTAGTCGAACAGCACTTCGAGCGGTCCCAGGCACTTGTCGCACACCCAGAGGGCGCCGGCCGGGAACGTCGCGTGGCAGAGGTGGCAGCGGAGCTGAAAGGTCATGAAGGTGATCCAGGCGGATGCGCCGCCAACTGCCTGATCGTATACGTCAGGCCCAAATCCTCATAGATGGCGCCCAGGAGGGCTGCGGCCCGGTCGTGGGGCGCCTTCGAAAACACCACGATCGAGGGCCTGCGCCGCTGAGGCACGCGCCGAACACCGCGGGGTCGTCGAGGGCGATGGCCCGGGCCAATCCGGGCACGAGCGGCGTGCGAGCCGGCTGGTGCCAGCGGTCGCGCACGGCTTCCCGAAACTGATCGTACCGGCCTGTCTCGAGCGCGCGGATGAGCAGCAGGGCCCGCTGAAGGTTGAAGACCGCGTCGGCCATCGGAATCATCGCCGGCAGCGCCTGGCGGGCTTTCGAGTCGCCAGTTCGACATCCGGTGTCGCCACGACCAGGCCGATGTCATCGGGCCAGGGTGTACTGTGCGCGATGACTGAGCCGTCGTCTCGACGGCAACTCGTGGTGAGGCCCCCCAGGACGGCCGCAGCGGCGTTGTCGGGGTGGCCCTCGAGTTCGCAGGCCAGGGCAATCCAGTAGTCCGCTGGTCGCGGAGCCGTGGCGGCCTCGTAGAGCTTGAAGCCCGCAATGGTGGCGGCCGCGCTGCTGCCCAGGCCGGCGCGCATCGGGATCTTGCTCTCGACCCTGACGCGAAGCTCCGGCGGCGTCCGGCCGTCTCGCTCGAGCGCCAGACGGAACGCCGACTCGATCCGGTTCTCGCCCGACGGCGCCCCGCCGTCAAACTCGAAGAACGGGCCGATCTCGGACGGGGGACGCACCTCGAGGACGGTCAGCCTCAGGTAGACGGTGACGGCGACTGAGAGTGCATCGAACCCGGGGCCCAGGTTGCTGATCGAGCCAGGGACGACGATCTGGAGGCCAGGTCGGACGGGGAGACACCGGGGAATGATACCGGCAGACGGGGGACGGGCTACGGGAGACGGCCCACAGCAGACGGCCTACGGCAGACGGGCTACGGTCTACGGCCCACGGCCGACGGGGAACGGCCTACGGCCTACGGTCGACAAAGGCTGCCGCGAGCGACCTGACAGGCTCGTCATAATCCCGATACAATCGTGATGAGCGTCTGGTTTTCGGGGCCTGGACGTCTTCTTCCTGTGACTACCCGAGGCGCCGCCGCTGCTGAACCGCATCCCCAGGCGGCCGGTTCTGCGGCCTCGCATTGTGCGTTCTATGTCTCTCTCCGTTTTCGAGGAGGTCAGTATGAGTTTCCGTAGTCGTCTCTCGTGGGCAGTGCTGCTCGCGCTTGGTCTTGGCGTGAGCCCCGCGAACGGGCAAGTGGTCGGTACCGGCACGATTGAAGTGGTCGTCCTTGATCAGGGCGGCGGCGCCATGCCGGGCGTGACCGTGACCGCGTCGGCAGCCGACGCCACTACCAAGCGCTCCGTCGTGACCGACGCGGCCGGCAAGGCCGTCCTCGTCGCGCTCGAACCGTCGGCGTCCTATGTCGTCACGGCGTCCCTGACCGGCTTCAAGTCGAGCCGCTTCGAGAACGTCCTCGTGCGCTCCGGCCAGACCGCGGTGCTCAGCATCTCGTTGTCGGTGGGCGGGGTCACCGAGGAAGTGCGCGTCTCGGCGGCGGCGCCGATCGTCGATCCGACGACGGCCACGCGCGGACAGGACATCACGCTGCGGCTGACCGAGTCGCTGCCGACTGGCCGTAGCTACCAGAGCTACCTGCAGCTGGTGCCGGGCGTGATGCCGGACGATCCGAAGAAGCCCGGCAACCCGGCGTCCAAGTCCGGTCTCAACTACAGCGACATCGGCGGCGACGTCGGCGTGTCGAGCGACAACCTCTACTACTTCAACGGCATCAATGTGACCGACGGCCAGACGGGGACGTTCGGCGCGAACCTGAACACGGAAATCATCCAGGAGCAGAAGGTGCTCACGGGCGCCATCCCGGCCGAGTACGCGGGCGCACCGGGGCTGCTCACCAACGTCGTCACCAAGTCGGGGACGAACAGCTACCGCGGATCGGCCAACTACTTCTTCCAGAACGACAACCTTGCGGCCGCCAACAAGAATTCTGAGTCGGACGTGTTCTCGACGTTCGACTCGGCGTTCACCTTCGGCGGGCCGATCCTGACCAATCGCGCCTGGTTCTTCGCCAGCTACCGGCGTCTGTCGCGCAACGACGACATCACGGCGCTCGACACGAAGCAGTTCCTCCGCACGGTGGACAACAAGCAGAACCAGGGCTACGTGAAGGGCACCTGGCGGCCGACGTCGTACGACTCCGTGTCGCTGACCTTCCTCAACGATCCCAGTGACCTCAGCGGACGCATCGAGCGGGACATCACCAACGCGCAGGACCGGTCGCGCGTGCAGGGTGGCAATCGCTGGGGGCTCAACTACCAGCGGCTGGTCGGCTCGCTGCTCATCGACGCGGCCTACACGCAGCACGACGGCGAGCTGTCCGATCTGGCCGTGATTCGGGACGCGTCGAACACGGTCAAGTACCGGGCCGGGTCTGGTGCCACGCTCACCGACGAACAGCGCGGCGGGTTCGGGACCGACACCGAGGACATTCGCAGCACCAAGGGCATCGGCGGATTGGTGCAGTGGATGTGGAAGGACCACACCTTCAAGGGCGGTTTCGAATTCCAGCGCTACGGCCGCTTCCTGAACGCGACGACCGTCGGCGGCGCCGTCTACACGTCGATCGCGGCCGGCCTGTCGGGCGTGTCGGCGGGCGAGATCTCGACCGGCTCGTTCACGCAGAGCCTGCGGTTCGACCCGTTCAACACGAGTGACTTCAACGGGTTCATCGCCACCGTGAACGGGCTCTCGAACCGGAACCAGTTCTACGCGGCGTTCGACGGCAACGGCAACGGCACGATCACGGACGCCGAACTGGCTGCGGCCCTGCGGTATTCGAGCACTGCGTCGAATCCACACAACCAGCTGAACTACTACCGCATCGCGCAGACGCAGGATGGCCCCCAGGACTTCAAGGCCGACGGCTCCACGCTGTTCGTGCAGGACAGCTGGCGTCTCGGCCAGCTCACGCTGAATCTCGGTGTCCGCACGGAACGATGGGCCCACTACGCGAGCGAGGGCACGAAGATCTTCACGTTCGACTGGGGCGTGGCGCCGCGCCTCAGCGCCGATCTACGACGTGCTCGGCGACGGCAAGCACAAGGCCTTCGCGTACTTCGGCCGCTACTACGACCCGGTCCGCACGAACATGACGGCCTTCGCCGGCAGCCTCAGCGGCCGCATCCGCGAGGAGCAGGTCTTCGCCAACAACCAGTGGGTGACCTACCGCACCCGCGGCGGCCCGGTCGCGCAGGACGCGTTCTTCGCGCCGACGACCAAGACGCCGTACACGGACGACACATCGATCGGCTACGAAGTGGACCTGGGCAACAACCTGAGCGCCGAGGCCACCTACACGCACCGCCGCACCCGGGACATCCTCGAGGACTACGATCACTTCCTCTACTCGATCGACTACCCGGGATCGACGACGGACCCGAAGAGCCTCTACCTGCCGCCGTCGTACTTCGGCTACACGACGTTCCCGACGTCGAACTTCTTCATCGGGACCCTCGAAGGCGGCAAGCGCGACTACAACGGCCTCGACCTCGTGCTGCGGAAGCGGTACTCGGACAAGTGGCAGGGCCTGATGTCGTACTCGTACAACGATGCGAAGGGCAACTCGAACTCCGACTCGAACGCCGACTTCCAGGGCGACGTGTTGTGGCTCGATCCGCGCGCGCCGTACCAGTACGGACGGCAGCCGGGCTCCATCAAGCACCTCTACAAGATGGGCGGCTCGTACGACTTCGACATGGGCCTGCAGCTCGGCTTCGGGTATCGCTGGAACTCCGGGACGATCGCGAGCAAGACGTTCGCCTCGTCTGGCCGGAACCTGCCGTACCGCGTGGCGACCGCCTACGAGTTCGGCGGCGTGTCTCAACGGTGGCTGGCGCCGGACGCGGTCGGATCGCTGACCAATCCGTCATGGGGCAGCATCGACGTCCGCTTCCAGTACGTCCGCCCCATCCAGAAGGCCCGGCTCGAGGCGTTCGTGGACGTGTTCAACCTGACCAACAACCAGAAGGCGACGCGGCTGCAGGATCTGATCGCCGGGTCGGGCGGCATCGCGTTCGACGACGGGATCCGGTTCCTCGACCCGCGGCGGTTCTTCGTCGGGTTCCGCGTGGCGTTCTGACATGTGGGATGTCAGATGTGAGATGTCACATGTGATGTGAGATGTCGCGAACAGGCGTGCCCGGAGCGCGGAAGGCCGCTTCGGGCACGTCTGTTTGATAAGCCCACCGGGATCCCCGCCCGGGAGACATAAGTCCCTTCTGCCCGCGACTTCAGATCGCGCGGCGAGGCCGCCAATACGGCCAAGTCTCTGGTTCGCACGGACATCGGGCCTCACTCTGGATGGCCGCAGGCTAGCGCGCGTCTTGCATACTCCTCGTCAGCACTTCACTCCCCAGCACCCTGACCAACGCCAATGTCAATGACCCGACTCACAATGCCTTCGGGCTCGTCGGCGGGTTGAATGTGGTGGATACCGACGCCGCCGGCAACGCTGTGACCCTGGCCGGGAACGTCACCATCGGTGGCGGGGTCATCACACCCGTCAATCCGGTTCCTGAGCCGGCCTCGCTGGTGCTGCTCGGTACGGGCCTCCTCGTGGTGGCGCGACGACGCTTCAGGGCGCGGTCCTAGCGGCCTCTTCGTCCTTCGTCTCGCACCCAAACGGGGCCAGCGCCAGCTGGCCCCGTTTGCTTTGTGTGCCTCGCGCGCATGGTCGTCCGTGACGGCGGTAGAATCCCTCTGACCGGAGGGTCATGATGGCGCGCATGCAGCTGACGCACTGGCGGGGGATGGTCGTGACTCGTCGCGATGCTCCTGTCCTGCGGGCTGGCCGCCAGCCAGGCGCCCGCCACAGCGCAGGCGCCGACGCCGGCCGACAAGGCCGAGGCCCTCTCGGCCGCGGCGCGAAGCGGCGATGCGGCGGCCGTGGCCCGGCTGCTCGACGACGGCGTGGACGTCAATACGAAGTTCCGCTACGACGCGACGGCGCTGTCCTACGCCTCGGATCGCGGGCACCTCGAAGTCGTCAAGGTGCTGCTGGCGCGCAAGGCTGACGTCAACATCAGGGACACGTTCTACAGCGCGACGGCGTTGAGCTGGGCCTCGAGCCCCGCGCAGAAGCGACGGCCGGAGCACGCGCAGATCGTCGGACTGCTGCTGAAGGCCGGAGCGCAGGGCAAGGAGGGCGCGCTCTCCGCCGCTATCGGGGCCGGCGACGCGCCGATGGTGCAGGCCGTGCTCGAGGTCGGTGGACTCGCGCCGACCACGTTGTCCGACGCGCTCGAGAGCGCCTCCCGCGCCAAACATGCCGCCATCGTCTCCGCGCTCGAGGCGGCCGGCGCGAAACCCCATCCGGTCGTCAAGCTCTCCGAGACGCAGCTGGCGCGCTATGCGGGGACGTATCGATCGCCCACCGGCAGCACCGTCATCGTGACCGTCGCGTCTGGTCAGCTGATCCTCAACGCCTCGAATGCTGGCGGTCCGGCGAGCCTGCCGCTGGTCGCACGGAGCGAGACGGCCTTCGCTTCGCCAGACATGGCCAACGTAAGGCCGGTGTTCGGCCTCGAAGGCGACAAAGTCACCGGCGTCACCGTCGCCGGCACGCTGTTCTCGCGTACGGGAGGGTTCTGAATCATGCGGCGCGTGACGCTCATCGCAGCCATTGTCCTGGCCTCCACCACACTCGCGGCGCAGCAGTGGCCGTCGTTCCGCGGCGCCAACGCGGCGGGCGTCGCCGATGGCACGCCGACGCCGACGACATGGAACGCGACGACCGGTGAGAACCTCCTCTGGAAGACGCCCGTCGCCGGTGTCGCGGTCTCCAGTCCCATCGTGTGGGGCGATCGCGTGTTCGTGTCCACGGCGGTGGGCAGCGATCCGAAGGCCGGCATTCGGACGGGACTCTACGGCGACGTCGAGCCCGTGGACGACAAGTCGCCGCACACCTGGCGTCTCGTCGCCCTCGACAGGAAGTCCGGCAAGGTGATCTGGGACCAGGTGGCACACCGGGGCATTCCGAAGACGAAACGGCACCCGAAGTCGAGCCAGGCTTCGGCCACGCCCGTCACCGATGGCCGCCGCGTGATCGTGTCGTTCGGGTCCGAAGGGCTCTACGCGTTCGACTTCAGCGGCAAGCTGCTGTGGAAGCGCGATCTCGGCGTGCTCAACTCAGGCTGGTTCTTCGACCCCGACTACGAGTGGGGGCTCGGCAGCTCGCCGATCATCTGGCGCAACCTGGTCATCGTCCAATGCGACATCCAGAAGAACTCGTTCATCGCGGCGTTCGACGTCGCGTCGGGCGAGCCGGTGTGGCGGACGCCGCGCGAAGAGATCCCGTCATGGTCCACGCCGGCGATCTACGAAGCCAACGGCCGCGCCGAGCTGGTCACGCAGGCGACGACCTTCTCGCGGGGCTACGATCCGGCGACGGGCAAGGAACTCTGGCGGCTGTCGGGCAACTCCGAGATCGCGATCCCCACGCCGATCATCGCGCCCAATCTGATCATCGTGACGAATGGGTACCGGGGCGTGCAGCCGATCTACGCGATCAAGCCCGGATCCACCGGCGATCTGACGCTGAAGGGCGAGGCGACGACGAGCGACGCGATTGCGTGGAGCACGAAGCGCGGCGGGCCCTACATCCCGACGCCGGTGCTCTATCGGGACCAGCTCTACGTGCTGCAGAACAACGGCGTCATCGCGACCTACGACGTCAAGTCCGGCCAGCGCATCTATCAGGAGCGCCTCGGCTCCGGAGGCTCATTCAGCGCGTCACCGGTCGCCGCCGATGGCAAGGTCTACTTCACGAGCGAGGACGGCGAGGTCTTCGTCGTCAAGGCCGGTCCGACCTACGAACTGCTGGCGACCAACACGGTCGGCGAGGTGCTCATGGCCTCGCCAGCGATCTCCGAGGGCGTGCTGTTCTTCCGTGGACTCAAGCACGTATTTGCGGTGGGCGTGCGCTGAGCCCGTCCGTGGGCCGTAGCCCGTCTGCCGTAGCCCGTCTGATGCAGCCAGTCGGCCGTCTCCCGTAGCCTGTTCGCCGTAGCCCGTAGCCCGTAGCCCGTAGCCCGTAGCCCGTAGCCCGTCGAGCCCGTAGCCCGTAGCCCGTAGCCCGTAGCCCGTAGCCCGTCGGCCGTAGGCCGATATAATCGCCGTACGATGCCGACACCGCTGAGCACGGACACCTCGCTTGAGGTCGAGCGGCGGCAGGTCGAGGGCTGGCGACGGATGGAGCCCGCGCAGAAGGCCGCGCTGGTCAGCGGCCTGACCCAGGCGGTGTTCGACATCGCGCTGGCTGGCATCCGCGCGCGGTACCCTGGTGCCTCGCCGCGGGAGCAGCGACTCAGACTCGCGCTGCTGACGCTGGGACCTGACCTCGCCAGGCAGGCGTTTCCAGAGGTTGACGGCCTGCACGGACCGTGACCGAGAGCATCGATCCGATCGCCGTCGCGCAATCGGTCGTGCGCGTGCTGGATAGGCTCGGCATCGCCAACACGATCGGTGGTTCCATCGCGAGCTCCTTCGCCGGCGAGCCCCGGTCCACGATCGACATCGATATCGTGGTCGCACTCGACGAGTCGCACGTCCAGGCGCTGGTCGATGCCCTTTCGGGCGAATTCCACGTGGACGCCCACGCACTTCGGCGAGCGGTCCTGTCGCGAACCAGTGCCAACTTGATCCATCAGCGGACGATGCTGAAGGTGGATCTGTTCGTTGCGGGGGGAACACCCCTTGACGCGCAGCAATTGGCCAGGCGTCGAGCCGTGTCGCTCGATGACGGCGTGACCATTCACATTCACCCGCCGGAGGACATCCTCCTCCAGAAGCTGCGCTGGTATCGCCTCGGTCGAGAGGTGTCAGACCGTCAGTGGCGGGACGTAATGGCAATCGTACGTGTGCAGGCCGGCCGCCTGGATCTCGAGTACGTGCGTGCCAACGCGGCGGTGCTCGGCGTCAGTGATCTGCTCGACCGCGCGCTCGCCGAGCAAGGCCCTTGTCCCGTTGTCGCCCCTGGCCGTCAACTGTAGCCCGTCGGCCGTGTCGCTCGAAGTCCGTCGCCCGTCGGCCGTCTCCCGTAGCCTGTTCGCCGTCCTCCGTCGCCCGTCTACCGGCATTCGAAGTTGATCGCCTCGTCCGTGCTGCCGCGGCCCTTGTGCCGGGCCGTGCGCGGATACTGGCAGAGCGGGCGCGATCGGACCACGGTGCCGGTCTGGTCGCGGCGGATCGCCTCGAGCGTTTCCGGCGCACGCCCCTCTTCGGCCCACCGCACCATCGCCTCGAACTGGCCGCTCGGCGCGGGGCCCGCGCCACCGGAGCAGTGTCCGACGCCGGGGGCGAGGAAGAAGCGGAAGAAGTCCGACGTCTTCGCCGGGCCGCCCATCGCCTGCTGCACGCGCGTGTAGTACTCGATCGATCCGCCCGGGTAGATCAACGGATCGGACCAGCCGTGCCACATCACGATCTTCCCGCCGCGTGCCTTGAAGGCCGTGAGGTCGGGGTTGTCGGTCGCGAAGACGGCGCCGTACTGTTCGACGGACTGATCCCAGGCGCGTTCGTAGCCGGCACGTGTCAGGCCGGCCCAGGACCACTGCGGGTCCTGGTTCAGGAAGTAGCGCCACCAGTCGAGCGTGATGCCGTTCGGCCGGGGCGCGAGCGGCGTACCGCCCGTGTTGCTGAGGCCGGTGAAGTCGCCGCCGCGGGAGAGGCCGTGCCAGAGGAACGAACCGTCGCGTCGGCGCGGACCCTCCCAGATCGCCCGGATGACCTCTGCGTCGGCCTCGGTCATCGCGCCGCACTCGCCGCCGGGCGTGCCGACCAGCGTCTTCGGATCGAACGTGCACGCGCGCGGATCCTCGAGGACGCCGTCCTTCACGCCGTCGAGGGTGTCGCACGCGGTCACGGCCGCGGCGGTCGCGGCCGCGTAGCGGCACGCCGGCACCACATGGTTGCGCTCCAGCATGACGACCGTGCCCCACAACTGCTCGACGTGCAGCTTCGTCCAGTTGATCGCCGGTGCGCCCGCGAGGATGCCGTCGTAGTCGGCCGGATACCGCTGGGCCTCGCTCAGGCCCTGGCGACCGCCCGTCGAGCAGCCGTTGAAGTAGGCCTTGCGCGGCGCGGTCCCGTAGAACGCTTCGGTCAAGGCCTTGCCGACCACCGTCATCTCGTGAATGCCGAGATAGGCGTTGTCGCGAATCGCCTCCCAGTTCAGGCGGCCCTTCGCGTCGAGTGCGAAGCTGCCGCTGCCGCCCTCGTGCCCCGTGTCGGTGGATCCGGCGGCGTAGCCGGCGCGCAGCGGCTGCGCGACCGCCCCCGCGCTCCCGCCCGAGAATCCCCCACCGCCCACGCCCTGAAAGCGTCCGTTCCAGTCTTTCGCTGGCAGCGCGATCCAGACGCGGATCCGGTCCTCGGTCGGGGGGTGGGTCACGATCGCCGTCACGCGACACGACGCCGGGATCTGGGCCGTGCCGGCATCGATGACGGCCGATTCGATGGTCGTGTTGTCGAGTGCGAGGCTGCGGAGGCTCTCGCACGTGCGCACGGGCGCCGTCGCCGCGACCAGCGGCTTCGGGATCGCGGGCGGCGGCAGCGTCGGCGCGTTGCCGCGCCCCTGCGGCGCGGCGGCCGCGGTGCCGGCCTGGCCAGCCTGGCCGACGTCACCGAGCAGGGAGATCGACACGCCGCCGGTCGCGACCGCGACGAGGACGGCGGCGATGAGACGACGCAGCCGCGTGGAGCGCGAGAGCCTGGACATGGACATGCGGGACTCCGGAGATGCCGGGAGCGTATGGGGGCCGGCCGAGGCTGTCAACCTCGAGCAGGCGATTATCGTATACCCCGTGCGATAATCGCGGCGCATGCGGCCGACCCGGAAGGTTCCGTCCCCGCGCGGCGCGGCCGCGAGGGCCCTGCCGCCGGGCCTGTCATCCCGAACGGGTGACCCCGACTTCATGCTCTCGCTCGCGCGCGGTCTCTCCGTCATCCGTGCCTTCGGCGATGGCCGCGCGCGCCTCTCGATCGCCGACGTCGCGCGAACCACGGGACTCTCCCGGGCCGCGGCGCGCCGATGCCTCTACACGCTGTCCGTGCTGGGCTACGCCTCGTCGAGCGAGGGGACCTACGAGCTCACGCCCGCGATGCTCGCCCTCGGCTACAGCTATCTCAGCTCCGCGTCGCTGGCGCGCGTGGCGCAGCCCGTGCTCGAACAGGTGTCGGCTGACCTGAACGAGTCGTCCTCGCTGGCCGTGCTCGACGGCGATGAAATCGTCTACCTCGCGCGCGCCGCCACCCGGCGCATCCTGTCCATCGGCCTGGCAGTCGGCAGTCGCCTGCCGGCCGCATCCACGTCGATGGGGCGCGTGCTGCTCGCGTATGCCGACGAGCCGACCCGCACCCGCTATCTCGCGCGCGTGAGGCTCACCAAGCACACGCCACGGACGATCGTTGACCGCGCCGCGCTCTCGGCCGAGCTCAGCCGTGTCGGCGAGCTCGGCTATGCGGTCGTGGACCAGGAGCTCGAGCTCGGACTTCGGTCGCTGGCCGTGCCTATCCGGCGCCACGACGGCACCGTCGTGGCCGCGATCAACGTCGGCGTGCATGCCGCCCGCGCCGATCGGGCGGCTCTCGTCCGCGAGTTCCTGCCCGTGCTGGAGCGCGCCGCCGCCGAGATTGCGGGCGCGCTGAGGCCAGGCCAATGACCGTGCGCACACAGGTCGGCATCGTCGGCGCAGGGCCCGCGGGGTTGATGCTCGGGCATCTCCTGCATCGCCACGGCATCGACTCGGTCATCCTCGAGAACCGCAGCCGCGAGTACGTCATCGAACGCGTGCGTGCCGGCGTGCTCGAACAGGGCACCGTCGATCTGATGCAGGACGTCGGCCTCGGGGACCGGCTGTCGCGCGAAGGTCTGCGGCACGACGGCATCTACCTGGCGTTCGAAGGCGCGCGGCACCGCATCGACATGGCGGCGTTGACCGGCGGGCGGGCGATCACGATCTACGGCCAGAGCGAAGTCGTGAAGGATCTGATTGCCGCAAGGACCGCAACGGGCCGACCGCTCGTGTTCGAGGTCGATGGCCTGCGTGTGGAGGCGCTGACCTCGACGCAACCGGTCATCCACTACCGGCACGACGGCACCGACCATCAACTGCACTGCGATTTCATCGCCGGCTGTGACGGCTTTCACGGCGTCTGCCGTCCGTCGATGCCGCAGGGCCATCTGACCCTCTACGAGCGGGTCTATCCGTTTGCCTGGCTGGGCATCCTCGCGCGCGCGGCGCCGACCTCGCACGAACTGGTCTACAGCCTGCACGATCGCGGCTTCGCGCTCTTCAGCATGCGGTCCGACGAGGTCACGCGTCTCTATCTGCAGTGCGCGCCTGACGAAGATCTGGCGTCGTGGAGCGACGAGCGGATCTGGGCCGAGCTCGCCACACGACTCGCCACGTCTGACGGCTGGCGGCCGGGCGAGGGGCCCATCCTGCAGAAGGGCGTGACGGGCATGCGCAGCTTCGTGGCCGATCCGATGCACTACGGCCGGCTGTACCTCGCGGGTGACGCGGCGCACATCGTGCCACCCACGGGCGCCAAGGGCCTGAACCTCGCGATTGGCGACGTGCTGCGACTGTCGCGCGCGTTCGCCGCGTTCTACGGATCGCGCGACGCGGGCCTGCTCGATCTCTACTCCGCGGCCAGTGTGAAGCGCGCGTGGCGCGCCCAGCGCTTCTCATGGTGGATGACGTCGATGCTGCACCGATCCGACAGCGCCAATCCGTTCGACTACCGGCGGCAGATCGCCGAACTCGACTACCTCGTCAGCTCGGAGGCCGCGATGACCAGTCTGGCGGAGAACTATGTCGGATAGCGCCACCCGTTCGGGAGCCGGCTCGGCAGCCGTGGACGTCGGCGGGCTGATCGATGGCGGGCAGTGGTCCGGCTATCAGAAGTGGATCGTGTTCCTCGTCGCGCTGACCATCATTTTCGATGGCATCGACAACCAGTTGCTCGGCATCGTCATCCCCACGCTGATGGGGGAGTGGTCGGTGCCGCGGAGCGCGTTCGCGCCGGTCGTGTCGCTGGGGTACCTCGGCATGATGATCGGCGGTGCGGTCGGGGGCCTCATCGGCGATCGGCTGGGCCGGCGGACCGCCCTGCTCGGCAACGTCGTGCTCTTCGGCGTGATGACCGTCGTCGCCGTGCTGGCCAGCAGTCCGATGCAGCTCGGCATCCTCAGGCTGCTGGCGGGCATTGGCCTGGGCGGCGCGATGCCGAACGCCGCCGCGCTCGCCGCCGAGTTCGTCCCGCTGCGGAAACGGCCGATCGCGGTAACGGTGACCATCGTGTGCGTGCCGCTCGGCGCGACGCTGGCCGGTCTGCTCGGCATCCGTCTGCTGCCGCTCATGGGATGGCGCGCGCTGTTCACCATCGGCGGCGTCGTGCCGGTCGTCGCCGCCTTGCTGATGTGGCGGACGCTGCCTGAGTCGCCGCGTTTTCTCACGCGGTTCCCGGCTCGCTGGCCCGAGATCGGCCGGACCTTGCGCCGGATGGGGCATGAGGTTGCCGACTCACGCGACGTTTGCGGACACGACGGAGCGCGCCGTGGCCAAGGTGTCGGTCGGCACGCTCTTCACGCCCGCGCTCCGCCGCGACACCATCCCGCTCTGGGCCGCGTTCTTCTCGTGCCTGCTCGCGGTGTACCTGTCCTTCAGCTGGCTGACGTCCCTGCTGACGGATGCGGGCTTCGACCGGGGCACGGCCAACACGGGCATCACGGCGTTCAATCTCGGCGGTGTGGCCGGCGCGCTGCTGGGCGGCTGGGCGATCGCGCGCGTCGGATCGCGGACCGCGATGCTGACGATGGCGGGGCTCGCGATCGTCGGCGCGGCCGGGCTCGGTCTGAAGACGATTTCCGTGGACGTGCCGATTCTGCCGATCATCGCCATGCTCGCGTTCACCGGCGCGATGATCAACGGCGTGCAGACCACGATGTTCGCGTTGGCCGCGCACGTCTATCCGGGCATCGTGCGCGCGACGGGCGTCGGGACGGCGGTGTCCTTCGGCCGCACGGGCGCGATCATCAGCGGCTACGCCGGCTCCTGGACGCTCGAGTACGGCCACGGCGCGTTCTTCGGCCTGATCACGGCGTCGATGGCCGTGGCGTTCGTCTCGCTCGCACTGGTGAGACGGCACGTCCCGGGGTCGTACCTCGATCGCCGAGAGGCAGGTACGACCCCCTGACCCCTATACTGGTGCCATGAAGTCCGTGGCGGATCGTCTGCGCGACGATACCCGACGCCGCGATGCCACGCTGACGCCGGAAGCCCGTTTGCAGCAGGCACTTGATCTCGGCGCCGCCGATGTCGCCGCACTCGCCACGGCGCGCGGGATCAGCGAACGCGAGGCGCGCGCGGTGTTCGCCCGAAGCCGCCGGGCCGGCCGCGTCCCTTCCGCCTGTCATGACGACTGAACGTGTCCTGCTCGACCGGGTGGCCGAGTCGCTGCGTGATGCCGACGTGGCGTTTGCGCTGATTGGCGCCGCGGCCCTCGCGCTTCACGGCGTCAGCCGCTCCACCGTCGATATCGACCTCTTCGTGACCGACCGTCGGGTGCTCGAGGCCGACTTCTGGGCGTCCTTGTCCGACAACGTGGACGTGAAGGTGCACACCGGCGACGACAGCGATCCCCTCGCCGGTGTGGTCCGCTGCCGGGCGAACGGTCAGCGGGACATCGACGTAGTCGTGGGCAAATCGCGCTGGCAGCAGGCCCTGATTGCCCGCGCCGAGCGAGCCCCAGGACTTGCGCTCGCCGTGGTCCGCGCCGCAGACCTCATCCTGTTGAAGCTCTACGCCGGCGGCAGCCAGGACCGCTGGGACATCGACCAACTTCTTGCGGGACCCGATCGCGACGCGCTCGTCCGCAACGTGGACCAGCACCTGTCGCCGCTGCCGACCGAGGCCCGCGAACTCTGGGCGCGCCTGCTTGGCCGCGTGTGATCCCTAGCCCCACACCTGGCGCGCGACCTCGCCGACCAGCTCGAGCTTGCGGCGCTGATCGTCGAACGTGAGGCGGTTGCCTTCGTGCGTGGACGCGAATCCGCACTGCGGACTGAGGGCGAGCCGTTCGATGGGCACGACCCTGGCGGCCTCGGCGATGCGCGCGCGGATCTCGGCGGCCGACTCCAGCTCTGCACGCTTGGAGCTGATCAAGCCCAGCACGACCGTCCGATCCTCAGGCACGTGCACGAGCGGCGCGAACGTCCCGGACCGGGCGTCGTCGGTACTCGAGCAGGAACCGCTGGAAGTGCGATCGGCTGAAGATCTGCTTCGCAATGCGGTCGTACCCGCCAGAGGCGTAGAACATGCTCTTGTGATTGCCACGGCAGATGTGGATGCCGAACGTGATGCCGGGATGCCCGGCGATGATCGCGTTGTCGAGTTCGATGCAGGCATCGAGCAATTTGTCCGGGTCACTGCCGCGCTGGCGGTAGCCCTCGCGAATCGTCTCGTCCAGCAGTGCCGCGTACTGCGGGGCGTCGATCTGGACGTACGTGCAGCCGAGCCGGACCAGCTCGGCAATCTCGCGGCGGGTGAAGTCCACGATGTCGGCCAGATAGGCGTCGCGCGTCGCGTAGGCCGCCTTCGACTTGTCCGGGTCGTAGTAGGCCGCCGCCTGCTGTGCGCTGAGCAGCGTGACCTTGACCACCTTGGACGTCCGACCGCGCAGCCACGTGAACTCCTCGACGCTCATCTGCCGACGCCACTTGAGCTTCTCGACGACCACCGGGCGCTGCAGGCGCGTCTCCGTGCCCGCATCGTCCCTGAACGTGATCCCCCAGCCGCCCAGCTTGTCGAAGCCTTCGAGCGCATCGACCAGGTGGCCATAGAAGGCGTATCGTCGAAGCTCGCCGTCGGTGACGACGTCGAGCCCGGCGTCCTCTTGAAGGGTCACGACCTCGGTGACCGCACGATCTTCGACGGCCTTGAACTGCGCGTCGGTGAGCACGCCGGCGGCGCGCTGGGTCTGGGCTTCGAGCAGGGAGGTGGGGCGCAGCAGGCTGCCAACGACGTCGCTGTGCATGCGAAGGGTCCTCGCGCCCGAGGGGCGCCAACGGAGGGCAACGGACGTCATCGGACCGAGCTGTCCGATTAGCGCCCTCGTCGCCCGATAATCGCTTGCAATGGATTCTACACTGGCGCTACGCTCGTCCACGCCCGCGGCCCGGGCGCCATGAGCGATTTTCTCAGCCTTCCTGACGCCGTGTCCCGGCTGGTGCGCGACGGCGACGTCGTGGCCCTCGAAGGCTTCACGCATCTCATTCCGTTTGCGGCCGGCCACGAGATCATCCGCCAGCGTCGCCGTGACCTGACGCTGCTCCGCATGACGCCCGACTTGATCTACGACCAGCTGATCGGGGCCGGCTGCGCGAGCAAGCTGGTCTTCAGCTGGGGCGGCAATCCCGGCGTGGGGTCGCTGCACCGCCTGCGCGACGCGGTGGAGAAGGGCTGGCCGCATCCGCTGGCGATCGAGGAGCACAGCCATTCGGCGATGGCGCACGCGTACGCCGCCGGCGCGGCCGGCATGCCGGCCGCGTTCTTCCGCGGCTACCTCGGGTCGGACCTCCCGAAAGTGAATCCGCGCATCAAGTTCGTGTCGTGCCCGTTCACCGGCGAGACACTTGCGGCCGTGCCCGCGCATCGTCCCGACGTCACGATCGTCCACGCCCAGAAGGCCGATCGGGCGGGCAACGTCCTCATCGAAGGCATCATCGGCGTCCAGAAGGAAGCCGTGCTGGCCGCGCGGCGCTCGATTGTGACGGTCGAAGAGGTCGTGGACCACTTCGACCAGGCGGGAGCCAACGCCGTGATCCTGCCGGCCTGGACCGTGACGGCGATTGCGATCGTCCCCGGCGGGGCACACCCGTCCTACGCGCACGGCTACTACGCGCGCGACAACGCGTTCTACGTCGAGTGGGACGCGATTGCGCGCGACCGCGCGTCGTTCCAGGCCTGGATCGACGCGCACGTCCATGACGCCGGCGTCGAGATCTTCCGCGACCGGGCGTACGGCAGGGTATCGGCATGACGGCGAATGCCTGGACGCCGGCCGAGATGATGACGGTGGCGGCTGCGCGCGCGCTGACCAACACCGACATCTGCTTCGTCGGCATCGGACTCCCGTCGGCGGCCTGCAATCTGGCCCGCCTCACGCACGCGCCGAAGATCACGCTCGTCTATGAGTCCGGCACCCTCGAGACCAAGCCGACGGTGCTGCCGCTGTCGATCGGCGACGGCGAACTCTGTGAGACCGCGCTGACCACGGTCTCGGTGCCCGAGATGTTCCAGTACTGGCTGCAGGGCGGCCGGATCTCGGTGGGGTTTCTGGGGGGCGCGCAGGTGGACCGTTTCGGCAACCTCAACTCCACCGTCATCGGGCCGTATGACCGGCCCAAGGTCCGCTTGCCCGGCAGCGGCGGGGCGACCGAGATCGCCACCAGTTGCGGACGAATCTACATCGTCATGCGACATAACCCACGGGCGATGGTGGCGAAGCTCGACTTTCTGACGTCGCTCGGTCATGGGCCGACCGGCGTGGAGCGACGAGCCCTCGGCCTCTCGACCGAAGGGCCGGCGCTGCTCGTGACCGATCTGTGCATGATGACGCCGCACGCCGAGACGCGGACGTTCGAGGTGGTGTCGGTGCATCCGGGCGTGACGCGCGAGCGGATCGTCGAGCAGACCGGCTGGCCCGTCCAGTTCGCCGCGTCGGTCGCGGAGACACCGGCCCCTGCTGACGATGAGCTCGAGGCCCTGCGCGATCTCAACGCGCGCACGGCGCAGGCGCATGGCACTGCCGCTGCAACCGACTAGTGTGCTGAGTCAAGGATGCGCGGAAGAACTCCGAGCGAGCGCCCGGACGCCAGGCGCAAGAGTGAGATGGTCTGGAGGAGACCTCGTGACGCACGACGACCGCGACCCGCTGCTTGCCGGCACCCAGCCGCCGCTGCTGTATCCGCCCTACCAGTCCACCCTCCGTCGGGCGCCGACCCGGCCGCTCTTGCGCGTTCCGGCGAACATGTCGGACTTCAACGCGCCAGTCTACGGATATCTGCCCATCGGCGAGACGGACCACGACCTGACGCTGCAGTCCTCCGAGGAACCGCAGGGACAGCGCATCACGGTGTCCGGTCGCGTGCTCGACGAGGATGGCCGGCCGGTGCCGCACACGCTGGTCGAGTTGTGGCAGGCCAATGCCGGCGGACGCTACCGTCACGTCAATGACAACCATCCAGCGCCCCTCGATCCGCATTTCACGGGATCGGGCCGGACGATGACGGACGCCGACGGGCGGTACCGGTTCGTGACGATCAAGCCCGGGGCGTATCCGTGGCGGAACCATCACAATGCCTGGCGACCCGCACACATCCATTTCTCGCTGTTCGGGCCGTCGTTCCTCTCGCGCCTCGTGACGCAGATGTATTTCCCGAACGATCCGTTGTTCGCGTACGACCCGATGTACCAGTCGATTCCGGACGAACGGGCGCGCGAGCGGCTGATCTCCGCATTCAGCCTCGAGCTGACGCAGCCGGAGTGGGCGCTGGCCTACACGTTCGACATCATCCTCCGCGGCGCCAACTCGACGCCGTTCGAGCAGCGGACATGACGGACACGCCGATGCGGCTCATCGCCAGCGCCTCCCAGACGGTCGGGCCGTTCTTTCATTTCGGCCCGGGCAGTCACCCCGAGCTCGGCTCGCTTCTCACCCCCGGCACGCGCGGCGAGCGCCTCGATCTGCAGGTGCGGGTGTTCGACGGCGACGGGGTGCCCGTTCCCGACGCCTTCGTCGAGATCTGGCAGGCGGACGCCGAGGGCCACTACGTGCTGCCGGCACCGGGCGCGCCTCGCACTGACGCGTTCGGCGGCTTCGGCCGGCTCCCGACGAAGGCCGATGGCAGTTGCACGTTCCAGACGATCCGGCCTGGGGCCCCCGCGACCGGCGAAGCGGCCCACGTCAACCTGTGCGTCTTCATGCGCGGGCTGCTGCGGCACGTCTACACGCGGCTGTATTTCGCGGGCGATCCGCGGCTGGATGCCGACCCGGTGCTGATGCTCGTGCCGGCGGACCGGCGCGCGACGCTCGTGGCGCATCCCGAGCGGGCCGGATCGGCGACGTGGACCTTCGACATCCACCTGCAGGGCGACCGGGAGACCGTGTTTTTCGACCTATGATGGTCGCCGCATGAGCGTGCGCCTCATCGACAGTCTCGCGACCACCGCGGCGATGGCGGCGGTGTTCGACGACGAGTCGATGGTCGAGGGGATGCTGCGCTTCGAGATGGCGCTCGCCGCGGCCGAGGCGCAATGCGGCGTCATCCCCGCCGAGGCGGCTCAGTCGATCGCGCGCGCGGCTGGTTCGGCCTCGACCTACGACGCGGCGGTCCTCGCCCGCGACGCCCGCGCGTCGGCGACACCCGCGATTCCGTTCGTCCGCATGCTCACCGCGCGGGTGGCGGCCACCGACGAGGCGAGCGCTCGGTTCGTCCATTTCGGCGCGACCAGTCAGGACGTCGTGGATACGGCGCTCGTGCTTGCGCTTGTCCGTGCCCGCGGCCTGATTGCGGCCGATCACCACCGCCTGGTTACGTCCCTGGTCGCGCTCTCCGAGCGCCATGCGACGACGGTGATGCTCGGGCGGACGCTCCTGCAGCCGGGGCCGCCCGTCACGTTCGGGCTCAAGGCCGCCGGGTGGTGTCATGCCGTCAGGTCTGCCGGCGATCGCCTGCTCGCCTCGTTCGATGAGGCGGCCTGTCTGCAGTTCGGCGGTGCCGTGGGCACGCTCGCCTCGTTGGGCCCACGCGCCGACGAGGTCGCCGAGGCGCTGGCCGATGAGCTCGGGCTGGCCAGCCCCATTGCGTCGTGGCACGCCAGTCGGGACCGCTTCGGCGCGGTGCTCACCTCGTCGGGCCTCTATGTGGCGGCGCTGGCCAAGCTGGCGCGCGATGTTTCGTTGCTCATGCAGGACGAGGTCGGCGAGGTGGCCGAGCGCGGCGGCGGGTCGTCCACGATGCCGCACAAGCGCAACCCGTCGGCGAGCGCGATCGTGATCGCGGCCGCCACGCGCGTGCCGGCGCTCGTGTCCGCGTTTCTGTCTGGCATGGCCCAGGAACACGAGCGAGGCGTGGGCGGGTGGCATGCCGAGGCCCCGACGATTGCGGCCGCGGTGCAGGCCACCGCGTCGGCGGTCGATGCGGCGGCCAATCTCGTCGCGCACCTCGACGTCTTTCCCGACCGCATGCGCGCCAATCTCGAGCGCACGCGCGGCGTGGTGTTCGCCGAGCGGGTCATGCTGGCGCTGACGCCCGCGATGGGCCGCGACGAGGCCACGCGCCTGGTCACGGCCGCGCTCGAACGGACACGTACCGGCGACGCGACGTTTGGCGCGGTCGTGCGCACGACGCCGGCGATCTCCGCGGCTGTTGTCCGACGAGACTCTATCCACGCTCGACACGCCCGAGACCTACCTCGGCGGCGCAGAGGCGATGCGGCGGCGCCTGATCTCCCATGCCATTCGTTGACATAGACGGTCTTCGCTGCCACTACCGCCTCGATGGCCGAGACGACCGGCCCGTCCTGATGCTCGCGCACTCGCTGGGGCTCGACCTTGGCATGTGGGACGAGCAGCTGGTCGAGCTCACCGCGCATGTCCGGGTGCTGCGCTACGACCTTCGCGGCCACGGCGCGACCACCGCCCCGGCTGGCGACTACACGATCGCCCAGCTCGGGCGCGACGCGATCGGACTGATGGACGCGATCGGCCTCGCGCGCGTCTCGTTCTGTGGCGTCTCCATCGGCGGCATGATCGGGCAGTGGCTCGGGGCGCACCATGGCGACCGGCTCGATCGCCTGGTCCTTGCCAATACGTCCCCCCGCGTGGCTGAGCCGGCCGGCATGGAAGCGCGGCGCAAGACCGTGCTCGCCCGCGGGATGGCCCCCATCATCGACACCGCGATGAATCGGTTCTTCACGCCCGCGCTGCTCTCGGCCAACCCGCCGCGCGTGGCGTCGGCCCGGCGGGCCGTTCTGGCGACCGATCCTGTCGGTACGCCGGCTGCTGCGCGGCGCTCCGCGATTCGGACCTGCACGACCAGCTCGATCGCATTCAGGTGCCCACGCTGGTCGTGTCTGGCGAGTTCGACGGGTCGATGCCCTGGGAGGGCCACAGCCAGGTGCTCGCCGAGCGCATTGCGGGAGCGCGGGCTGTGCGACTGCCCACCGGCGCATCTGTCGAATCTCGGCGCGCCGCGGGCCTTTCTTTCGGCCGTGCTGCAGTTCCTGGTCGGCGGCGGCGAGGGCACGGTCGAGGCGGGGACGCCCATCCGCCGGGCCATCCTTGGCGACGCCCACGTCGATCGCAGCGTGGCCGGCGCGACGGACTTCACACGCGCGTTCGTGGCCTTCATCACGCGCACGGCGTGGGGCAGTGTGTGGACCCGCCCCGGGCTCGATCACCGCACGCGGCGCCTGCTGGTGCTCGCGATCACCGCGTCGCTCGGGCCGCTGGGAGGAGTTTCGCCTGCACGTCCGCACCGGCCTCGCCGCGGGCCTCGAGGCCACCGACATCGAGGAGGTGCTCCTGACCGTCGCCGCCTACGCCGGCATCCCGGCCGCAAACACCGCGTTCCACATCGCCGCCGAAGAACTGCCCGGCGGCGCGGCCGCGCCGCGGTCTTGAGCCAGGACCTCCGCGGACAGCGACGCGCGCACGGAGGCCTCTGTCCGGTCGGCGGGCACGCTCTCGGCGCCGGGTCACCCCGCATGTGCGGGGAGTGACCCGGGCCCGCCTCCCTTCCGGCGGCCACCGTGCGAGCTATCGCCCGGCGCGTCGGTCCGAGTCGGCCCTGGCTCAAGACCGCGTCGCCGGCCGGCAGCGCGGCGTACCTGCCGTACCCTGAGGTACCTGCCGTACCCGAGAACCCGCCGCACCTACTGTACCTGGTGTACCGGCCGGTACCCGTCGTACCCGATATAGTGTCCCGACCATGACCCACCGCGAACTGCTGGCGTCGGCGGAGTTCCGCGCTCTCGTGCGGAAGCGCTGGCAGGTGTCGTTGATCCTGACGGCCCTGCTCTTCATCCTCTACTACGGCTACATCGTGCTCATCGCGGCAACCGCGTCTGGCTGTCGCAGACGCATCGGGCGAGGCGACGACGCTGGGGATTCCCGTCGGCGCGGCGGTGATCGTCGGCGCGTGGGTGCTGACGGCCGCGTATGTCGTCTGGGCGAACCGCCAGTACGACCCCGAAGTCGGCCCGGCTCCGCGAGCGCGCTGACGGGACATGAGCCGCGCATGCACACCACGCTCGGGACGCCGACGGTCTCCGCCATCTTCTTCTTTCTCGTCATCGTCGCGCTGACGCTGCGCCGTCACCTACTGGGCCGCGCGGCGCACGCGGTCCGACCAGCGAGTTCTACGCGGCCGGGCCGATCGATCAGCCCGCTGCAGAACGGCCTGGCGCTGGCCGGGCGACTACATGAGCGCGGCGTCGTTTCTCGGCATCGCCGGCCTGGTGGCGCTGCGCGGCTACGACGGGATGATCTACGCGACGGGCTGGCTCGTCGGCTGGCCGGCGCTGATGTTCCTGATCGCCGAACCGCTGCGCAATCTCGGCAAGTTCACCTTCGCCGACGTCGTGGCGTTCCGGCTGCGGCAGGCGCCGGTGCGCATCGCGTCGGCCGTCGGCGGCATCCTGACGCTGCTGTTCTACGTGCTCGCGCAGATGGTCGGCGCCGGGAACCTGATCGCGCTGATGTTCGGCCTGCCCTACGAGTGGGCCGTCGATCGCGCGTCGGCGCTGGTCATGCTGGTCTACGTGCTGTTCGGCGGCATGGTCGCCACGACCTGGGTGCAGATCATCAAGGCCGTGCTGCTGCTCTTCGGCGTGACGGTGCTGACGGTGCTCGTGCTGGCGCAGTTCGACTTCTCTCCGGCGCAGCTCTACGCGGCGGTCGCGGCGCGCGACGGGCAGGCGGCGCTCGAGCCCGGCGGCCTCGTCACCGATCCGATCGACGCGATCTCGCTCGGCCTGGCGCTGATGCTCGGCCTGCTGGGGCTGCCGCACATCCTGATGCGCTTCTACACCGTGCCCGATGCGCGCGCGGCGCGCACGTCGGTGCTCTACGCGACGGGCTTCATCGGCTACTTCTACCTGATCATCCCGATCGTCGGCTTCGGCGCCTCGGCGCTGGTCGGGCGCGATGTGATCCGCGCGATCGACCCCGGCGGCAACATGGCGGCGCCGCTGGTGGCCGAGCTGCTCGGCGGCACGCCGTTCCTCGGCTTCATCGCCGCTGTCGCCTTCGCGACGATCCTCGCCGTCGTCGCCGGCCTCACGCTGGCCGGCGCGAGCGCGCTCTCGCACGACATCTTCATGCACGTGGTCCGGAAGGGCAAGGCCACCGAGCGCGAGCAGATGCGGGTCGCGCGCATCGCGACGGTGGCCTTCGGCCTGGTCGCCGTCGTGCTCGGCATCCTCTTCAAGGGCCAGAACGTCGCGTTCATGGTCGGGCCTGGCGTTCGCCGTCGCCTGCAGCGCGAACTTCCCGCCGCTGCTGCTGTCGATCGTCTGGCGGCGGTTCACGACGGCGGGCGCCGTGTGCGTCGATCGTCGCCGGCGCGTTCACCGTCGGTCGTGCTCATCGTGCTCAGCCCGACCGTCTGGGTGGACCTGCTGCACTACCCCGCGCCGCATCTTCCCGCTGCGCAATCCCGCCATCGTCTCGATGCCGCTGAGCTTCCTTGCCGGCGTCGTCGGCTCGCTCGTCTCACGCGAGCCTGAAGCCGAGGCCAAGTTCGACGACGAGAAGCTGCGGACGTATCTGGGGATTGGGGCGGAGTAGGCGGGCTACGGCGGACGGCGGACCGCAGACAGCAGACGGCAGACGGGCTACGGCAGACGGTCTACGGGATGCGGACGGCCTACGGCCTACGGCAGACGGGCTAACGGGCGACGGACTACAGACTACGGACTACGGACTACGGACTACCGACTACGAACTACGGGTCGACGGCCGCAGCGACCGTGCGCGTGCCCGTGCCGGGCACAACATTTTGGGGTACGCAGATATCTTCGACGGTCGGGGGATGTCATCGACTTTCGCGCCGATTTCTCAGACCGAGAGAATTATCTCCCTGGCGCGGGTGCGATGAAGATCGTTGGATCGCTGCCCAACATCGCCGTGCGGCCGACGGCAGCGCGTGTAATGCTGAGCGCCGCCGCGGCTGAGGCCGGGCGTTAGTTTAGGCAGGCCAGACAACGCATGTTCGAACGAACCGAATCGGTCGCGAATACCGGCAGCGAGGTTCTTGAGGTTCATCTCGAACCTTGGGGGTGCATACACACCCTCCAGCCTGGCCGAGTACCTCGGGTGGTGGCGCGCGGTGCTCGCGACGGGACTTGGAAGTCGTACGAACGCCAGACACGGTCACGGTATTTGCGTGGCCCGGGACAACTGCGAATGTGTTCGAAGGGGACGTTCTGGTTGAGGACCTCACGACATCAGTTCCTGAAGTACCAGACGGGCTTTCGATGCGCGGTTTCCTCGCGACCGTATTCGGGCCTGCCAGGAAGTCGTAGACGTTCGGCAATTTCGACTGGCGTCGGATCGAGTTCAGGGCTGCCGACCAAGCCGCTGCAGCCGACGAGCGGCGCGGAAATCGAAGTAGATTGCGCATCGAGTGCGCCGCTCACGGCTGAGCGGCATGTCGTTAGGCAGACTGACGATGGAATCTCAGGACGATCCGGTCCTTCACTTCTCTCGCATGGCCGAGTTCGCATCGGCATTGAGGGCTTTACCAGCTCAGGTTCTGGAGCACGACTACTTGTATGAGGCGTTCGGATCCTGGTCAATGGCTGTTCGGGTCCTGGGCGTTCCTCTTCGGGTCGTTTTCGACGGGAAGGAGGGGCAAGTTGTCGGTCCGGCGCTCCACCTCGCGGAAGGCCCCGTATGTATGGGAGGCACCGAGTCTCGGAACAGGCGGTCGGCCCGGAAGACGGGCCTCTCTTGCGGGTCTTGGTCGAAGCCGTTCGAAGAAGCGCGACGGCTGGCTAACAAACCGCTGCAGCCGACGAGCAGCGTGTAGATTCGGGTAGAGTGAACATCGAGTGCGCGGCTCGCGGCTGAGCGCCAGCGCGTTAGGCGGACTGAACTTCGATCGAGGGCCGCCGAAGAATGGGGACGACGACGATCCAATCGCGAGTTCTGACGGCGGCTCAGGAAATGCGACTGTTTGTCGGGTTCGTCGTTCAGCCGCTGTCCGCGGCTATTCTCGGCTTCATAGCGTTTCCGCTCATAGACTTCACCCAAAGCGCCATCGAGGGCGGGCGACCAACCGACCCGATGCGAGCGGCCATATCGATCGGACTCGGTGCTGGGTTTGCCGCGTTCCTGGTCACAGTGTGCGGTGCGTTTCCGCTGGTCGTCTGGCTTCTGAAGCGTGGACCTCTCACGCTCAAACAGATTCTCTGGGGCGGCGCGATTCTCGGAAACCTCCCGTTCGCGGTCATCGTCGCGCTAGCGGTCCTGACGAATAATGTGAACGTGAGCGCCTCATGGCTGGGGACGCTACGATCTCTCGCTCTTGGTGCGCTGTTTGGTGTTGTGGGTGCGGCGCTGTTCTGGGCGATCTCGATTCGGGGAACAGCCATCGATCAGTCGTCGTTCACGAGTGAGGCCCAAGCCGGCTAACGCTGGCGTTAGCCAGATCTCAGAGTAGCGGAGTAATCCGAAAGCTGGCAGAATCGACCCGTGAGCCGAACGGTTCTGCAGAGCGGTCCGTATCGGTTGTTCTTCTTTTCGAGCGATCGCGGCGAACCTATTCATGTTCACGTGAGTCGCGATCGAAAGACGGCGAAGTTCTGGCTTGGCCCGGTCCGCCTGGAATGCAACCACGGATTCGCGCCAACGGAACTCAAGAAGGTCGAAGGCTTGGTTCGCGACCACGAAACGCAACTCCAGCAGGCATGGCATGACTACTTCAAGTCTGGCAACTGAGACGCCTCTCGCCGCCGACGTCAAGGTCAGTTCCGAGGCGTTGACCGTTCATCTCCAAGACGGCCGCGCTGTGTCAATCCCACTCGCGTGGTATCCGCGATTGGCTGAGGGATCGCCCGCCGAGCGCCGAGAGTGGGCGTTGATTGGCCCAGGTATCGGCGTTCACTGGCCCCTCCTCGATGAAGACATTTCGGTTGAGGCGCTCTTGCGCGGACTCGGTTCAAACGAGGGCGCGTCATCGTTGCGGCGGTGGCGGGCGTCCCGCCGGCGTCCGGCTAGCAAGGCGCTGCAGCCGACGAACCGGGCTCCACGCAAAGCCAAGACGCAGAGGTCATCCCGCGCGGCTCGCGGCTGAGCGCCAGCGCGTTAGCCCCACGACCACACACCATCGAGCTCCACGAGAAAGGCCCTCCATGCTTCTTCCAACTGAACTAGGCAGTCCGACCGACTTCGATTTCTTCATTGGTAATTGGGACGTGAAGCATCAGCGGCTTAGAGCAAGGTTGGCTGGGTCCACAGAGTGGGAGTGCTTCTCCGGATGTAGCATCGCCAGCAAGATTCTGGGCGGTTACGGAAATATCGACGACAACATCCTGAACCTGCCGAGCGGAACATATCGCGCGGCAACTCTCCGTTCCTTCGATCCACGATCGACGACATGGTCGATCTGGTGGCTCGACTCTCGCACTCCGGGTACGCTTGATGTTCCGGTCGTGGGTCGATTCGACAACGGGGTGGGCACGTTCATCGCCAACGACACGTTCGAAGGGAAGCCAGTCGTAGTGCGCTTCCGCTGGTCAGTGCCGGCTCCGGATTCGCCGAGATGGGAGCAGGCCTTCTCACCAGACGGCGGCGAGACCTGGGAGACAAACTGGATCATGGAGTTCACTCGTCGGCCTCAACGTGGGGCCTAACCTAACCCCGGCATGCAGCGGACGGCGCTGCGCGCCGCCGCTGCTGCCCGGCGTTAGACTAACCAGCCGCAGCCGACGGCACGGCGTTGAGATCGGGGACGCGCCGCTGCTGAGCCGCAGGCGCTGATATGGCAGGCAACCACCGCCGAAGGCCGGCCATCATGAAGTGTGGCGGCGGGCGATGCGCATGAACTTCTCGTCAGTGCGCCGTGCTCTCGTGGTGGCGGCTTGGCGCGTCACGCAGGGTGCGCCCCGCCGTGAGCCCGTTCGTGCGGCGGGGCGCCCCGTTCGGCTCCCGTTCGGCGTCACCCGCAGGCTGCGTCCGTCGGGCGCGTGGAGCCTCGCACTCGACCTCCCCTCGCCCGCTCGCGCGTGACCAGGGCGCTCGCGGCCTCGGAAGTCGCACTCGTGCGACGCTCCACGCGCCCGACGGCCGCCCCAGCCGCGTGTGACGAGGAGCCGGTGAGCGGGCGAGGGCGAGACTCGCTCACGCGCCTCCGCGGACACCCACGCGCGAACGCTGGGCCCGAGCCGACTGCCTCGTGCCATCATGTCGCTGCGCCCGCGGCTCGATTGGCGAGTCAGGCAGCAACGTGCTATGAACTCACACGACGTGCGGGAACTCGTAGAACGGGAGAGCGGCGACCACTGGGCGCGGTCGAACCCTCATGGAATTGACCTGCACACGTGTTTACTGGAGCCCCGGCTCGCCGAATGCCTGGATCCTGTGAGGGGTGGCAGTGTGGCTCTTTGGATCGTCCTCTCTGAGGTTCCGGGCAGTGACAAATGCTATGGGGTTGCCTTCGACGAGCAGTCAAAGGAATTTGGCTTGGTCTACCTCATTCCCGGTACTCCGCCAGTGCTCGTTGGGATGCACGGCAGCTTTCTTCAGACGATGGAAGCAATGTGAGGCGGCCTGGTGAGGGCCCCAAGGGCCTCTGCATCGCCAAAGCCTGAGCAGCCTGGCGATCGGCAGACATAATGAGAACAGCAATCTGTGGCTTTTTGTTAGGGGCTGTGTTTCTCGGTCGCCCATCGGCGTCCTCTGACGCCCAATGTGTGACCTTCGACAACCCGGAGGAGTTGCTCGCGCGCAGCGACGCGGTGTTTCTCGGCACAGTGCTGACGACTGAGGCGACGGGCCGGCAGGGCGACCACGTAAACGTGGACATCGCGACATTCCGGGTTGAGCGCACTTGGAAGGGAGAGCTGACGAGCACCGTCCGCATCGGCGCCGATCGTCCGTTCGAGAGGAACAGACAGTACCTCGTGTTCGCGGCTGGGCAGCCGCTGGCCACTTCGCTGCTGTGCCGGTGGACTGAACCCCGTGAACGCGCAACGACCAAGATCAGCTGGCTCTCAAAGCGGTTGCCTGCCTGATGGCCTCACGATTCTGGATCAACGTAACGGCGAGACGGAGTGTCCCAATGCGAACCTGCCAACACGGGCGACGGTGGATGTCCTCCATGACGGGCTCGTTGTTGATCGCGATGATCGGCGCCGCCTCTGTGCTCGGTGTTGCGCCTCTGGGGCAACCTGCGCCCCAGGCCAGGCGGCCGCCGAACATCATCTTCTTCCTGGCCGATGACCTCGGCTACATGGACATCGGCGCCAACAATCCGCGCACGTTCTACGAGACGCCGCACCTCGATCGACTGGCGCGCGACGGGATGCGCTTCACGAACGGCTACGCGGCCAATCCCGTCTGCAGTCCCACCCGCTTCAGCATATTCACCGGGAAGTATCCGACGCGTGCCGGTGCCACCAACTGGTTCTCTGGGACGCGAGAAGGCCGCTTCCGGCCGGCGCCTCTCGTCGATCGGATGCCGCTCGAAGAGGTGACGCTGGCCGAGGCGCTGAAGGAGGGCGGCTATCGGACCGCCTTCGTCGGCAAATGGCACCTGGGGCCGTCGGCCGAATACTGGCCGGAGGCCCAGGGATTCGACGTCAACATCGCCGGCCACAACGCGGGCTCACCGCCGGGCGGCTACTTCGGTCCATTCAAGAATCCGCGCCTGGAACCCGGTCCCGCGGGCGAGCACCTCACCGAACGCCTGGCAAACGAGGCCGTGCGGGTGATCGACCGCTTTCGGGATGGGCCATTTCTGCTGTTCGTGGCGCTCTACGACGTCCACACGCCACTCCAGGCGACGCAGGAGCTCGTTCGAAAGTACGAGGCCAAGGCCGCGACACTCGGTCCCGGACCGGAGTTCGCACCCGAGGAACAGATCTGGCCGACCTCCGACGCCCGCCAGGTCCGCATCGTCCAGAAACACCCGACGTACGCGGCCATGGTCGAAACCATGGACGCGGCGATAGGACGCGTGCTCGGAGCCGTTCGCGAACGCGGACTCGATGACAACACCGTCGTCGTCTTCACGTCGGACAACGGGGGGTTGTCCACATCCGAGGGATCGCCGACGTCGAATGCCCCCTTGCGAGGCGGCAAGGGCTGGCTCTACGAGGGAGGCATTCGCGAACCGCTGATCGTGAAGTGGCCAGGGGTCACAAACCCCGGTGCGACTTCCGATCAGCCGGTCACGAGCACTGACTTCTACCCGACGATCCTCGAGATGGCCGGCCTGCGCGGCAGGCCCGAACAGCATCTCGACGGGGTCAGCCTCGGGCCGATTCTCCGACGGTCCGGACCGTTGACGCGCAGCGCGCTCTACTGGCACTACCCGCACTACAGCAATCAAGGTGGATTCCCCGGTGGCGCGATACGCGTCGGTCACGAGAAACTGATCGAGCGATTCGAGAACGGGCGCGTGCATCTCTACGATCTCGCACGCGATCCGGGCGAGCGCGAGGATCGTGCGGCGCAGCAGCCGGCTCGCGTGGCCGCCCTCCGCGACCAACTGCACGCGTGGTATCGCGAGGTCGGCGCGAAGTTCCTGGAGCCGTTGCCTGGTGGGCCGGCGCCCTGGCGGCCCTTCGCCAAACCGGCGGCCCAGGACTAAGTCGATGACGCGGTGTGCCGTGACACACGCGGTCGCGGCAGGCGTGGTCGTTGCGGGCGCGTCGCCTTTGCGGCGGCTTGTACTTGCAGTCGTGGCGTGGGCCCTGCCCGCGCGTCAGCCATTGGGAGCGCTGCTGGACTCGCGGAAGGCGCTCAGCGCGGCGATCGGGCTAGAGTGAGCATCGCTGACCAATCCGGATGAGTGAGAACAAGCGCCTCACATTCGACGGCCGCATCCGCAGCGTGAAGTTTGCGCTCCGGGGCATTCGGACTATGGTGGCCTCGCAGCACAACGCCTGGATCCACGCGGCCGCCACGGTCGTCGTGGTTGCCGCCGGCCTGTTCGTCGGGTTGTCAGGGTCAGAGTGGCCCTGGATCGTCCTGGCGATTGGCTCGGTGTGGACGGCCGAGGCGCTCAACACCGCGTTCGAGTTTCTGACGGACGTGGCGTCCCCAGACTTCCATCCGCTCGCCGAGAAGGCCAAGGATGTCGCGGCTGGCGCGGTGCTGCTCGCGGCCATCGGGGCCGCGATCATTGGCGGGCTGGTGTTCTGGCCGAAGATCGTGGGCTGACATCGACCGCCCGCGCGTGTGGCGCCGGGACGGCCAGCTGAGCCGCAGGGGCGGTTCTGGACGGGACCTTCGCATCATCGGCTGATCGTCAACGTGTTGCGGCATAGTGATTCCATGGAGGCATCGACGCCCGCGACCGACCGGAATCGACAAAGGTCGCACCGCACATGGCCGGTGTGGTGCAGTCTGGGGATGCTGGCCCTGGCGATCGGACTCGCCGTTGCCAGGCACTTCGGCGAGGGCCCGATGCACCTGCAGACCGGCGGCCAGGTGCGGACGCATTATGCGGCGGCGCTGGCGTACGCCTATGGGGCCGTACCTCTCACCGCGGTGGCCCTCGGGGTCTGGGCGCTCCTCGGCGTGGTCTGGGCCAACCGGCGACGGACCCAGGCGGACCACGCCTCCGCCTTGGCCGCGGTGGGAGTGGCGTCTGTCGCCGTGCTTTGGCTGGCCTGGAGCACGCTGCCACACCTGTTTGTCGGCTACCAGCATGTGGCGAGCATCGCGCACGACGGCGACCGGTACCAGTTGGGAGTGCGGACCGCCCTGGATGGGGATGACTTCCTGATCGTCAGCCGGTGTCGGCGCGGACAAGTGTTTTGTGAGGCCCATGGGATTGCGCCGGTCGAGCCCGCGGAAAGAGACGCGTGGAGTCGGATCCAGCTCCAGGCCGAGAGCGAGACCAGCACGCTCTCGATCCGTACGCCCACGCGGGTGATTCCCATCAGGCTCCGACAACCCTAGTGATGGGCTTCGCGGGCCGCACATCGGGCCAGCAGGCAACCTCGGGCACGCGTCATTGCGCTGGACAAGGAAAGCCGCCATGACTGGAAACCTCATCCATCAGCTCATCCCGCACCAGGGCTGCGTCATCTCTCCGACCGCTGACGGCATCGACATCGCCGGATCGGCGATGAACTGGGTGATGTCTGCCGGGGTGGCGCCATTCGTCTGCCGCGCACCATTCGCGTTTCGTGTGGTCGGCAAGACGGACTCGACGAATCTGCGCATGCACTGGCACCGCGGCGAGCTGATCTTCAATTGGGAATGCAACGTCCGGGAGTTGCGCGTCCACGATCCGGCAACGGCCGAGCAGCACGGCATCAAGGACAAGGGTTTCATCGCCACCACGGCATGGCACGACATCGTCTGGGAGATACGACTCGACCGCATGCGCGTGATCGTCGACAACGAGGTGCGGTTCGAGGGACCCGGTGACTATTCGGGTATCGAGTCGGCACCATCGGTCGGGCCCTGTTTCGGCAGCACCGTCTCGATCCGCGAGTTCACAATCGGCCCGTTGGCGTGATCTAGGAGTGGACGGATGGGCTCATCAGGAGCATGGAAGGCGGCGGCCCCCCGGACGAAGAGCGCGGCGATCAGGAAAGGGGCCACCACCCGCAAACGTCCGACGGCCGGCCGGAAAGCCGCGACGACGCGTAAGTCTCGCAGTGTCAGCAGGAGAGCGGCTGCGGCGCAAGGCGCACCGTCCGTGGTGCCGATGATCTCGTACGAGGACGGCATCGCCGCCTTGGAATGGCTCCATAAAGCGTTCGGATTCCGGGAGACGACGCGTCTCACATCGCCGGACGGGAGACTGTCACGCGGCGAGATGGAGGCTGGCGGTGGACTGATCATGCTTGCGTCCCCTACACCTGAGTACCGAAGTCCCAAGCGTCATCGGGAGGTGTGCGAGCAAGCGCGCAAGTGGTCGGCGGTGCCCTGGATTATCGACGGGGTGCTCGTGCACGTCAGAGACGTTGTTCGACACCATGAGCGCGCCAAGGCCGCGGGTGCGACGATCCTCTCTGACATCGAAGAGGGACCACCCGGCCGACGATACCGGGCGGAGGATTTCGAAGGCCATCGCTGGTTCTTCTTCGAGAAGGACGAAGAGTGATGTCCCTGTGCTACCCTCGGCGCACCACCTCACTCTCGCTGGAGGCACTATGCCGCGCACCTGGCGCCTGCCCTCGTTCCTCGTCGCGATCGCCCTGCTGGTCGTCGTGTCCAGCGTCCCGCTTCGGGCCATCGGCCCCGCGATCCTGATGTTCTACGGCGGTGACCTGAAGGAACCCGTGCTGGTGTTTCCAGGGAACCCGTCGTACAACCCAACCGACTTCATCTGGAATCCCGCCAATGGCGGGGTCCCGTACGCGAGCGGGCGACGCGGCACACTGCCGCCCAACCTCGAAGGGCGACGGCACATCAACGTGGCCATCTTCTGGGGCAGATACGATCCAGCCACGCTGAAGGCCTCGGACGCGAGTCAGCATGGCCGCATCTACCTGCGCACGGAGTCAGCGCCCGCCGTGATCGTCATTACGGCTCCGTGGATGGCGAACGCCAAGGACCCGGCCGCCAACCCAGAGCCCGTGCCAGTGCCGGCGTCGCTCGACGCGTTCGTCGCCGGCTGGACGACGTCGCTCGACATCAGCCAGTGGATTCGGGCGCAAGCGGGGCGCGCCGGCGCCTGACCTCTCCTCCGGCTTGCAGCTGACACCGGGGCGGTGGAATCATGAGCCGCCATGCCCCTACCCGGTGCCCTCGATCCACTCGACGCCCGGATCACTGCCTGGATGGCCCGGCGCGGTGTCCTGCTCACGCGCATCGCCCTCGGCATCGTCTTCCTGTGGTTCGGCGCCATCAAGTTTGTGCCCGATTGGAGTCCGGCGGCCGATCTGGCCACGCGCACCATCACCAAGCTGTCCTTTGGGATGGTGCCGCCCGCCCTCAGCCTCCCGCTCCTGGCGGCTTGGGAATCCCTAATCGGGCTCGGCCTTCTCAGTGGTCGGTTCCTTCGCACCACGCTGCTGCTGCTCTTCGTGCAGATGCCGGGCACGATGATGCCGCTGTTCCTGTTTCCCGATGAGGCCTTCCGGGCCTTCCCGTACGCGCCGACGATCGAAGGTCAATACATCATCAAGAACCTGGTCCTAGTCGGCGCGGCCATCGTGATCGGGGCCACCGTGCGTGGCGGACGACTTGTCGCGGCGCGTGGAACACGCGGCAACTGACGAGCAGGAATGTGGTGGAGGAGCGCCCGGCATCCGCGGGAGCGACATGAACATCACCATTCGGCCCGGGGTTTCTGCCGACGCCGCCAGCCTGGCTGAACTGGCAGCTCGCACGTTTGACGAGACGTTCGCGGCCGACAGCCAACCGGACGATATGGCGCTGCATCTGGCTCAGGCTTACGGCCCTGTCCAGCAAGGTCGAGAGCTCGCCGATCCCAACGTCGTGACGCTGCTCGTGGACGCGGACGGCCAGCTCGTGGGATACGCGCAGCTCCGACGCGGTCGAGCGCCGGCATGTGTCGAGGGGGATGCGCCGATTGAACTGTGGCGGTTCTACCTCGCGCGGGAGTGGCACGGCCGCGGCCTGGCGCAGGCGCTGATGAGACGCGTGGATGAGGAGGCCGACCTGGCCAAGGCACGGACGCTGTGGCTCGGCGTGTGGGAGCGCAATGAGCGCGCGAAAGCGTTCTACCGCAAGTGCGGGTTCGTCGATGTCGGCGCACACGTGTTCATGGTCGGGAACGATGCACAGACCGATCGCATCCTGGTTCGAGCAGTTGCGCCAGGCTCCACGATCGCCGCACCGTAGCGGCGGCCATGGCCGAGTCCCGACGGGTCAGCGCAGGATGTCGGCCGGGTTGATCGCCATGGAGCTGAACGCGCCGGCCGGCGGTTCCGCCTTGATCTTGATCTGCAGCCGGGTCTCGTGGAGCAGGTCGGCAATCTGCAGCCGTAGGTTGGCCGCGTTGGTCGCGTAGCTGAGGCCGACCTCCAGGTCGATCTCGCCAGATCTGATGAGCCGTTCGATTTCGCCGTCGAAATGCTGCATCCCGTCCTGCGCGCCGTCACGCATCGCGTCGAGCAGCGACTTGCCCTCGCGTTCGCCCTGTTCGATGTACTCACGCGTGCGGAGCGTGGCGCGCAGGACCTCGACAATCGCCAGCCGGCCCGGGCCGTCCTTCCGAGGCAGCAGCCGCTGCGACAGGATGTATTGCAGCGACTTGGCCATGCGCGTACGGATGGTCTGCTGGTCGCCGAGCGGGAAGGTGCCGACGATGCGTTCGACGGTCTTTGCGGCGTCGATGGTGTGCAGTGTGGACATGACCAGGTGGCCCGTCTCGGCCGCCTCGAGCGCCGTCTCGATGGTCTCGCGGTCGCGCATCTCGCCGACCAGAATGACCTTGGGCGCCTGACGCAGGGCCGCTCGCAGCGCGAGGCTGAACCGCGGCGTGTCGCTGTGCAGCTCCCGCTGATGGATCGTCGCGCGCTTGTGCGAGTGCAGGAACTCGATCGGATCCTCGATCGTCAGGATGTGGATCGCGCGCTCGACGTTCATCCGGTCGATCAGGGCCGCCAGCGTCGATGACTTGCCCGAGCCGGTCGGGCCAGTCACCAGGACGATGCCGTTGCGGAGCCGCGTGATCTCTGCCAGCTGCGGCGGCAGGCGCAATTCCTCCATCGTCGGAATTCGCGAGGGGATGACGCGCATGACGATGGCGTACGCGGCGCGCTGGCGGAAGACATTGACGCGGAATCGTGCGCCGGCGGCGGCAAATGAGATGTCGGCCGACCCGTCGCTTTCGAGCTGCTGCTGGGCGACGGGGTTGGTGCCCGTCAGGATCATCGAGAGGATGCGCGTGTGGTCGGCGCTGAGCAACTCGAGTTCGGGAACCTGGACCTCGACCAGTTCGCCGTTGCTCTCGATCTGCGGAGGCCGGCCCGGCGAGAAGATGAGGTCGCTCACCGACGCTCGGGCGGCCAGCATCGTCTGGACGACGTGCTCGAACGAGCTGCGGGCCGCCGCCATCGTCTCGCTGGTGCCACTCATCTGCGGACTTCCCGCAGTGCAGGATGAGTGCCACCGCGGGCGGCGTCCAATCTGCGCAGGGGCGGGCAGGAACGCGGGCCAACGGCCGTCCGACGGGCCGGCGAGTCGGCTTTTCGGCGTGGCCGACCGACAAGCCGGTGATTCCGAACCTCAATAGCGTGATCGGGTTGATCGCGCGCCCGTGGCGTCCGCACTCGTCGTCTGCGCGCTGATCGTTACGCGCAAGGCGACGGGCGCGCGGTGCTGGCGAACCTGCGGTTGCGGTTCCCAGCACGAGGCGGCGACGTCGTTGTAGAGTGAGCGGCGTGTGGCTGGTCCGGCCCCACGCCCAGCGGAGACGCATCCATGGAATACAGGAGCACTCGTGTCGTCGGTCTGTTGGCCCTGGTCGTGAGTCTCGCCAGCGCGCCGGCCGTAGGTCAGCGCGCGGGCACGCCAGCCGGTCAGCCCCGCAACTTCATCATCATCTTCACCGACGACCAGGGCTACGGCGACCTCGGCAGCTACGGCCATCCGACGATTCGCACGCCCAACCTGGACCGCATGGCGCTCGAGGGCCAGCGGTGGACGAGCTTCTACGCTGCGCCCGTCTGCACGCCGTCACGCGCGCAGTTGATGACGGGGCGCTACGCGATTCGCAGTGGCCTGGCCGCGGGTGTGCTGTTTCCGAACTCGACGGGTGGTCTGCAGCCGGGCGAGGTCACCATCGCCGAAGTGCTGAAGCCGCGCGGCTATGCGACGCTGGCCGTCGGCAAGTGGCACCTCGGGCACCTGCCGCAGTATCTGCCGACCAATCAGGGATTCGACCGGTACTTCGGCATCCCGTACTCGAACGACATGGATCGCGACACCACGATTCCCGCCGCCGACGTCTTCCGCCGGACGATGGATCCGAAGATCGCCGACTACAACGTGCCGCTGATGCGTGACTCCAAGGTCGTGGAGCGGCCGGCCGATCAGACCACGATCACGCGACGCTATACGGATGAAGCGATTGCGTTCATCCGACAGCAGCAGAGACAGCCGTTCTTTCTCTACCTCGCGCACAACCTGCCACACGTGCCCCTCTTCAGGTCGAAGGAGTTCGAAGGCCGCAGCGCCCGCGGCCTGTACGGCGACGTAGTCGAGGAGATCGACCACAACGTCGGCAGGATTCTGGACACCCTGCGTGAGCTGAAGCTCGACCGGCAGACGCTCGTCGTGTTCCTGAGCGACAACGGACCCTGGATGCCCTACCTCGAGCAGGGAGGATCCGCGGGTCTTCTGCGTGGCGCCAAGGGCAGCACCTGGGAAGGAGGTATCCGTGTCCCGGCCATCTTCTGGCAGCCAGGCACCGTTCAGCCGGCCGTGACGGCGGGGATCGGATCGGAGATGGATCTGCTGCCGACCTTTGCGCGACTGGCCGGCGCCTCGGTGCCGGCTGGCCGCCCGCTGGACGGACAGGATCTGTCCGCGACGCTGACCACGCGTGCGCCGAGTCCACGCGACACGGTCTTCTACTACAACGGCGTCCGGCTCACGGGTGTGAGGCATCGCGCGTTCAAGCTGCACCTGGCGGTGGCCGCCGGTAGTGGGGCCGGTGGCGCAGCCCCGATTCCGGCGCCGGCCAACCCCACGTGGGAGCTGTACAACCTCGACGAAGATCCGTCCGAGAAATTCAATCTGGCCGAGAAACATCCCGAGATGGTCCGCGACTCTCACGGCGATGATGGACGCGCACCAGAAGACGGTCGAGCCGTTCGAGAATCAGATTCCCCTTGGCCGGGGCCGGGGGGCGGGTGCGGCGGGTGGCACGAGTCGGTGATCGCTGCAGTCACGATCCCTTCAGGGATCGGTCGTAAGGGCCTCCGCAGAAGGAGTGAGCGTGTCCCTGAGCGTTCGACAGATTGGTCCAGGCGACCTCGTGTTGATGAGGGCCTTGCTGGCGACCCTAGGCGACGCGTTTGGTGATGCGGAGACCTACACCGGGAAGCAGCCGGCCGACGCCTATCTGACGACGCTGCTCGGGAGCGACTACTTCATTGCGCTGGTGGCCTTGAAGGGCGACGAGGTCGTCGGCGGCCTCGCGGCCTACGAGCTCCGGAAGTTCGAGCAGGAGCGCAGCGAGATCTACATCTACGATCTCGCGGTCGCGGCCGCACACAGGCGCGAAGGCATCGCGACCGCGCTCGTCGAGGCACTCAAGGACATCGGCGCGGCACGGGGTGCGTACGTCATCTTCGTCCAGGCCGATACGGACGTCGACGACGAGCCAGCCATTGCGCTCTACTCGAAGCTCGGCACACGCGAGGATGTCCTGCACTTCGACATTCCCGTCAAGCGCCGTGGGAGCGTGTGAGGTGCGACGGATGACGCCCCTGATCCTCCGCCTGCCACGTCCGGACGAAGAAGACGAGTTCATGCGCGCGCACCGCGCGACGTCGCCCGACGTGCCGTACTTTCTGCACTACTACCAGGAAGGGATGCCCTTCGGCCGCTACCTGGAGGTGCTCGGCGAGCAGGCACGAGGTGTGAACCTCGCGCCCGGGCACGTGCCAGCGACCTTCCTGTTTGCGTTCAAGGACGACAGGATCGTCGGACGGGTGTCGATCCGTCACAGGCTGACCGACTTTCTCGTGCGCGTCGGCGGCCATATCGGCTATGTAGTCGTTCCCGAGTTTCGACGGCAGGGACATGCCACCACGGTGCTTCGTATGGCGCTGCGCCTGGCCCATGAGAGGCTTGGTCTCGACCGCGTGTTGGTCACCTGCGACGACGACAATACCGGTTCGATCCGGACCATCGAGAACAACGGCGGCGCCCTGGAGGAGATCGTCACCGGACCGGACCTCGACAAGCCGAAGCGGCGTTACTGGATAGACACTGGACGCGGCGCAAGCACATCTCGAACGCGGGATCACCGGGGGTGAAGCTCGCCGCTCGTGGCCCAGTGGTCCAACCCCGTAGCCGCGGGTCCTGCCGCCGAACAGCCCCAGTCGGTGCTCGCCGGCAAGAACATCTGAAACGGGGGAGCGGCTCCGCGCCGACCGGGGCGCCCCGTTCGGCGTCACCCGCGGCAGCTGTAACCCAGAGCCCTTCTCCCGTCCTCGGCCTGTGTGACCGATCGTATCCGGGCTGATAGACGCGCGAAGTAGACTCTCAGAGGTGCGCATCGCTCACCCTGCTGCCATCGGCGTAGTCGCCTCGGTCCTCCTGGGCGTAGCCGTCGGCAGTGCCGAGCGTGGCGCTCCGGCGAGCGGTGCCGGCGCGCCCCAGTCGGGGCAGGCATCGCCCGAGGTCAATCCGCTCGTGCAGCTGCTGCGGACGGCCTTTGCGGCGAGAAACCCTGCCGTCACCGAGGTCAAAGTTCTCGAACTGCGATCTCTCGCGACAGGTCCCTAGGTTCTCCTTGGTTGGGGGATCAGGCCCGACCTCAAGTTCCAGGGGCGTCTCGAAGACGAACTATTTGGGGTGTTCCTCGTCGATGCCACCCTGACCAAGATCGAACGGACGCTCGACATCTTTCCTACTCAGCGATGGGCCGACTACGCCGTGTCATTCGAGACGGTCACGCGTTCGGAGGTGGTCGTGGTCGGATCGGGCAGCTACGGAGATCAGAAGCTGCGTCGGGTCTACAATCTCGATCGCTCGGACTGATCCCGAACCATCGCTCACGCCCCCCGACGGTCGGTGTCGGCCTGGCCTTCCTCATGATCAACGCGACCTGGCACAAGCAGCATCCGATGCCTCCGCGCGCGACGCCTCAGCAGCGCCTGCGCTGGCACCTGGCACACGCGAAGGCGTGCCCTGCCGGAAGCTCACCGCGGCCTCGCTGAAAGAGCTCCGTGCCAAGGCGCGAGACCGCTGATGGCTGCGCCGAGTAGCCGGCCGCCCGCTAGCGCGTCCTGAGCCGACGCCTCGCGACCAGCAGCAGGCCTGTGCCCAGCAGGAGCAGGAAGCCGGTTCGGAACCTCAGCTGTCACGTTGATGTTGTCAATCGCTGTGACACGAGGTGCCCCATCGGTTGGCAAGAGTCTTCCTGAGAAGTTGACGCTGGACAGTCCCGTCCAGGTGGAGGGCAGGACGAATGTCTGGAATCCCGGCGAGGCATTGAGATCGAAGTGGAGACCTTGGAAGAAGGCGCCGTTCTTGAAGCCAAAGACTCGGACGAACTGCCCAACGGTCGGGTCGGCCGGGTCGATGTCGGCGGCCTGGAAATCCAAGAACGCAAATGGAGTTCCATCCGTGCGCGCCATCTGGACATCGAACCCGCGATCAGCCAGTCGGTCCCGTTGTCTGGGCCCGGGGAGCGCCGCGGGGTTGACGACGATGCCAAGGCCGTGGTCTCCACCACTGGTGACCAACGCCGCAAATCTGTAGTCTCCGGTCGTGAAGACCCCTTCGTTGCCTGGCGTCGCGGCGTAGGCGCAGTAGCCGACGCAGTTGTCAAGCGGGTCGCTCGCCTCGTCGGGCGCGAGTACGCCGCTGATACTCCCGTCGAACGTGATCGTCGTCGCCTCTGATGAACTCGCAACCGAGGCGAGAGCCAACACCACCACCGCGCCAACACAGATAAAGCGATTTGCCACAAACCCTCCTGCCAAAGCCGAGAAACGTGCGAACACGATCCGGGCTCGGTCGTCCGCGGCGCCGACGAACTGCGCGTGAACGAGGGCTTGGCGAGGGGATCACTACGCCAGGGACGTTGAGCGACGGAGCACGAGCCGTGCCAGGCAAGGGCGACCAGAATCGTTGAAGGATCGTCGCGCGGAGTCCACAGAAGGTCGTCTGAGGCCAGACCAATGTTCAGAAGGAACTCCACACGGCTCTCCTCAGGCCGTCTCCCGTGGGCCGTTGGCAGTTGGCTGTTGGCCGTCTGCCGTAGCCCGCCTTTGTGACCATCAGCCGCCTTCGGGCAGGGACGGTCCGCGGCCGCTTCGTCCATATAATCGGTGACAGCCCCTTGGAGGTCCCCATGTCATCACAGCTGCGCCGCCGCTTGCCGGTCGCTGCGCTCGCCGTCGTCGCTCTCGCGGGCGTCACCCTCGTGGCGGCCCAGCCGCGGGTCACGTTCACCGACACGAAGCTCAAGAACGGACTGCGCGTGATCGTCGCCGAGGATCACAGCGCGCCGGTGTTCTCGCTGGCGGTGACCTACAACGTCGGGTCGCGCGACGAGCGGCCCGGCCGGACCGGGTTCGCGCACCTGTTCGAACACATGATGTTCAAGGGATCCGAGCAGGTCGGTCCGGGCGAGCACTTCACGCTGATCTTCAACAACGGCGGGTCGATGAACGGCACGACCAACAAGGATCGCACCCTGTACTACGACACGCTGCCCGCCAATCAGCTCGACCTGGCGTTGTTCCTCGAGGCCGACCGCATGTGGTCGCTCGATATCACGAAGGAGAACCTCGACAACCAGCGCAACGCGGTGCAGGAAGAGCGCCGGCTCGGTCTCGATAATCAGCCCTATGGCAAGAGCTTCGAACTGCTCGAGGAACTGGCGTATTCGAACCCGAACTACAAGCACTCCGTGATCGGGTCGATGGCGGATCTGTCCGCCGCAACGGTCGATGACGTGAAATCGTTCTTCCGGACGTACTACGCGCCCAACAACGCGATCCTCTCGATCGTGGGCGATGTGAAGACCTCGGAGGTGCTCGAGAAGGTTCGCAAGTACTTCGACCGCATCCCGTCACAGCCGGCGCCGCCCGCGGTGGACATGACCGAGCCGCCGCAGACGGCCGAGAAGCGGCAGACGGTGGAAGACCCGCTCGCGCGGCTGGCCCGCGTGGACATCGTGTGGCACACGCCGCCCGCGTTGGCCCCAGATGACGACCCCCTGACGCTGCTCGCGAGTGTGCTCTCGACCGGCCGCAGCTCCCGCTTCTACGACTCGCTCGTACGCGTGCAGCAGCTCACCTCTGGCGTGAACGCGTCGGCCGCTGGGACGCGTGGCCCCGGCCTCTTTCAGGTCGGCGGAACGACCCTGCCCGGCAAGTCGGTGGCCGACCTCGAGGCGGCGATCTACGCCGAGATTGAGAAGGTCAAGACGGGGCCCATCGCGGCCTGGGAACTTGAGAAGGCGCGCAACAGCCAGAAGCGCCAGTTCGTGGCGGGGCTGACCAGCTCGCTGCAGCGCGCCGTGCAACTCGGCGACTACGCGCTGCGCGTGAACGACCCGAACCTGATCAACACCTACGTCGATCGCATGGACAAGGTGACGGCCGCGGACCTGCAACGGGTGGCGAGGCAGTACCTCGTGCCGACCAACCGCACCGTCGTGGTCACCGTGCCCAAAGCCGCGGCACCGTCCGTGGGGTCAGACCGGGGTCCAACCACCACCGTCACGCTCGCAGGAGGTGCGCGATGAGGAACGGACTGTTGACCGCGATGCTCAGAACGTCGGTCGCCGCCATCCTGGCCAGCGGCGTCGTGATCGCCGTAGGGGCCCAGGCGCCCCCGCAGGCATCGCAGGCCGTGGTCGTGAAAGGTCGCGCGCCGGTGTCGAACGCCGTGCTCAAGCTCAACCTGCCGCGCCCGGCGGAAGCGGACCTTCCGAACGGCCTGCATCTGATGGTGCTCGAAGATCGTCGCGCCCCGCAGGTGAGCTTCCAGCTCCTGATTCGTGGCGCCGGCGGGTACTTCGATCCGGCAGAGACGCCAGGCCTCGCGTCGGTCACGGCGACGATGATGCGGGAGGGCACGCCGACGAGAACGACCACACAGATCGCCGAGCGCCTGGAGACGATGTCGGCGACGGTCAACGTGTCGAGCAGCCTCTCCGGGCCGACGGCGACCGTCTCGGGGTCGAGCCTGACCGAGAACTTCGACGAGACGTTCGCGATCGCGGCCGACATCCTGCTGCACCCGACGTTCCCGAAAGAGGAGTTCGATCGATACCGCACTCGCACGAAGGCGGCGCTGATCCAGCAGCGCTCCCAGCCGGCGTTCCTCGCGGCCGAGATGTTCTCGCGTGTGGTCTACGGCGACCACCCCGGGGCTCGCGTGTCCATCGCCGCCGACGCGCTCGATCGCCTGACGCCCGAAGCGCTCGCCGCGTTCCATAAGGCGCGCTTCATCCCCGACCACGCGGTGCTCGCGATCGCCGGGGACATCTCGATGGCGGAGGCGCGGAAGACCATCGAGTCGAAGCTCGCCACCTGGAGGAAGGCGGGCACGCCGCTTGTCGCCCCAGCCGATCCGCCAGCCATCGGACCCGCGAAGGTCTACTTCGTGGCCCGGCCCAACTCGGTGCAGACCAGCCTGTCTGTCGGCACACAGGCGATCGCGCGGACGAGCCCTGACTACGACGTGGTGAACGTCATGAACGCGATCATCGGGGGCGGACCCACCGGACGGCTGTTCACGATCCTGCGCGAGCAGAAGGGCTACACCTACGGCGCCTACAGCAACGTGTCGGCCCCTGCCTTCCGAGGCACGTGGATCGCGCAGACCGACGTCCGCACGGACGTGACCGAACCGGCCTTGACCGACCTGATGGCCGAACTGGCTCGCCTGCGCGACGAACTCGTGGCGACGAAAGAGTTCGACGACAAGCGCCGTGGCATCGTCGCGTCGTTCGCCCTGTCGCTCGAATCGGCGCCGGCGGTGCTCAACCTCCACCTGACGCGCTGGCTCTACGGCCTGCCGCTCGACTACTGGGACACGGTGCCGGCCAGGACGATGGCCGTGACCCCGGCGCAGGTGCAGGCGGCGGCGCGCAAATACCTCGATCCTTCGCGCTTGCAGATCGTCGCGGTCGGCGACCCGGCCAAGATCTCTGACCTGCTCAAGAAGTTCGGCACGGTCGAGACCTACGACGCCAACGGGGTCAAGAAATAGGTCTATTGCGGATCGCCCGATCGGCTGATTGAAGGTTGATTGGGAGACTTGAAGATTGACCGATTGCCGGATTGGGGCCCACAATCGTCGATCGGTCGATCTTCAATCCGTCCAATCAACCTTCAATCATCCGATCCGTCAACCCTCAATCTCCGGCCTCCCCATACGGGCAGGGCGTAGGGCCGCGCGTTCAGGCACACTCGGATCATGGCACCCAGTCCTGATCCGCTCGGCCCGGCCCAGCCGGTAAGTGACGCCGCGTTGCTCGACGCCTACTCTCGCGCGGTGATCGGCGCCGTGGATCTCGTCGGCCCCGCCGTCGTCAGCATCGAGGTCAACGGACGCGCGGCTCGCGACTCGGCGCCCGGAGCGCCATCGTCCGGCTCGGGCTTCCTGATTGCGCCAGACGGCATCGTCGTCACCAACAGCCACGTGGTCGAGGGCGCGAAGGACCTGCGCGTTACCCTCGGTGACGGCCGGCTCTTTCGCGCGGATGTCGTCGGCGACGATCCAGCAACCGACCTCGCCGTGGTGCGGATCGACGCGTCCGGGTTGCCGTGGGTTTCGCTCGGCGACTCGGCGGCGGTTCGGCCCGGCCAGGTTGCCGTCGCCATCGGCAGTCCCTACGGCTTCCAGCGGTCGGTGACCACCGGCGTCGTCAGCGCGCTGGCGCGTACGCTGCGCAGCCGGACGGGCCGGCTGATCGACGACGTCATTCAGACGGACGCGGCGCTCAATCCAGGAACTCCGGCGGCCCGCTGGTGACGACGCATGGCGAAGTCATCGGCGTGAACACGGCGGTGATCCTGCCGGCGCAGGGACTCTGTTTTGCCATCGCCAGCAACCTGGTGCGGGTCGTCGTGTCGCGCCTTCTGCGCGAAGGCCGCGTGCGCCGCAGCCAGCTCGGGATCGGCGGAGAGACGACGCCGATCTCGACCACCATCGCCCGCACGTTCGGGCTGGCCGTGCGATCGGGGATTCGCATCGTCGCGGTCGAGCCGCACAGCCCGGCGGCGTCCGCTGGCCTGCGGGTCGGGGATCTGCTCGTGCACTTCGGGGACCGTCCCGCGACGAGCGTGGACGATCTCCACCGCATGCTCGACGACCAGTGGATTGGCCGCCCCGCGCGCGTGACCGTCATTCGCGCGGGCGAAGTCGTCAGAGCCATCATCGTGCCTCGGTAGACGGACCTGACGGGGGGCGGGAATTGCGGATTGACGGATCGGATCATTGAAGGTTGATTGAACGAATGAATGATTGAAGAACGACAATTGGGGCGACTCGATGCGCTCAGCCAACGTGGCGTGGAGGCCAGCTATCGTTCATTTCAATCTCCCGATCATCCGATCCGCAATCGGCAATCAATCTCTCAATGATCCGATCCGTCAATCTTCAATCGCCATATCCTCGCCCCCCCCCGTCCCCCTCAGAGCGCGATGAGCCCTCGTCGGACCGCGCGTCGCACGGCGTCGGTGCGGTTGATCGCGCCGAGTTTTCCGCACACCTGGGCGACGTGAAACTTCACGGTCTGGTCGCTGATGTCGAGCCGACGCGCGATCGCCTTGTTGGGCAAGCCTTCGGCGAGCAGGTCCAGGACCTGCATCTCTCGAGGCGTCAGGGCCTCGGCAGGGACCGTGGCTTCCACGGCCTCAGGATGAGGCGACTCCACGGCCCCGTCAGTCCGATCGGCGCGGCCGCCGTCGCTGCCCGTCGCGTCACCGCGACCGGCGGCGGTCAGGTAGGCGTCGGCTGACGCCGCCGACGAGCGGGCAGCCTCCATGCTGTCGGCCTCGCTGACTACGGTGAGGCCCGTGCCGGCGAGGGCTCGTCGCAGGCGGGCGCGGTCGCTCGGGGCGCCGATGAGGACGATGCGCATGCGGCAGTCGATCTAGCCTCGCACAGGTCGCTCGCCGACCAGCACGTCCAGCGCCTGGGCGATGCCCCCGCGCAGGATCTTCAGCGAGACCGTCCGGCCGACCCGATCGCCCGCGAGCAGATCGAGGAGGTCCACCGGCGACTCCACCACCCGATCGTCGAGCGCGACGACCACGTCACCCACGAGCACGCCGGCTCGATCGGCTGGGCTGCCGGTCACGACGCCCACGACGAGGAGGGCCGTGCCGCCCTCGACGCCAGCGAGTTGCCGCTCGGGGATGCGCACGGCCTGGCCTGCGAGCCCGAGGTATCCGCGCTTGAGCGCGCCGTGCTCGGCCAGTGACGAGGCCGTCGCCCACGCGATGTCCGCGGGAATGACGACGCCGAGGCCGCGGATGGCCGCGGCGGTGGTGATCCCCGTCACCGCGCCGGTGACGTCCACGAAGGCGCCGCCCGCGAACCCGCTGTGCATCGGGGCCGTCGTGCGGATCACGCGATCGATGGTCCGTCCATGGCCGGTCGGCAGCGGGCCGCCGATGACAGAGACGAGCCCCGACGTCGCCGTGACCGCATTGCTCCAGGACCGGGCCACCGCGAGTGCGATCTGCCCGACGCGGACGGGCCTGTCGCTGACGGTCGCGGCCGCCGTGTCGAGGTCCGCCACCCGCAGCAGGACCAGGCTGGTGGCCGGATCCCATCCGCCGAGTTCAGCGGGCAGCACGCGGCCGTCGCCCGTTCGCACGATCAGCTGCTCGTCGCGCCCGAGCGCGCGGGTGGTCGTCAACACCAGGTTCGGGCCGAAGACGACACCGCTGGCCGGCCGGCGCCGTGCCTGCACCTGGACCACGGAGGTCGCCGCGCGGGCGACAGCATCGGCCAGGCCTTCGGAGAAGGCCACGAGGGAGGTCTCTGTCATGTCCGCCATCCTCGCAGAGTCGCGGACGATGCGAATCACCCGGATGGGCAGCAGGCTGCTATCGTTATCGGCGGATGGCGTACGCATTTCCGGCGGACCTGGCCGATCAGGTCGTCGCACGGTGGAACACGTTCGTGTCGCGTCACGACCGACCGGCCCCGCCCCTGCCGCCGCCCGACGATCTGCGGTACATCCTCGAGACCGCGTTTCTGGCCAGTTTTACGCGGGAAGAGGGCCGATCGCTGACGTTCGTGCTGTGCTGTGCGCCGGAGATCGACGTGCCGCGCGACGGCGTCAATGAGCGCGTGCCCGTCATTCCGCTGGCGTTGCCCCGGCCGCTGACGGTCGAGGCGATTCGATCGCTCGCGCCCGCGGTGAGCCCGGCCAATGCGGCCCTGCTCGTGCGCTGTCCGGGTGGCGAGGCCGAGACCGGGCACTCCACGCTGGCGGCCGTGCTGAACGTCGGATCGAACCTTGCCCGCGCGCAGGGGGGGCGGTCCTTCTATCACCGGTCCGCGCCGTACGCGCTGGTCATCGACGTGCGGGACGCCGGCGAGATCCACGTGTTTCGCGGCGGGATCAAGCTCGCTGCGCTGCGCGGCGGCAGCCTTCACGATCAGCTGGCCTTCTCGGGTCTCGAGTTCCTGCCGATCTCGCAGATCCTCACCCGTGGGCTCGACGCGCTGCGCCCCGCGCTGCGGTCGCCCGCCCATGAGGCCCCGCGCGAGACCTCGGACTTCGAGTGGACGTCCATCCTGAACACGCTCCTCGGCATCGTGAACAGCGTGAAGGACCACGGGCACGGTGGCACGGTGCTGATGGTCGCGCCGGGGTTCGAGGCGACCATGCCGATTCGACTGAAGTATGCGGTCGAGGAGCGCGAGCACGTCCTCGCGAGTCGCTTCGTCGAGTTCGTCAACGCCCGCCACGCCCTCGAGGACGCCCGCCACGCGTCGGAGACGACCGACGATCTGCAGGTCGCCAGCGCCTTGCCGCATCTTCGCAACGCCGCTTACGTCGCGGAGGAGGCGCTGGCCGATGCCGCGGATCTGACGGCGCGTCTGACTGCCGTGGACGGGGCGCTGGTCCTCACGTCGGACCTGCGCGTGCTGGGTTTCGGCGCGGAGATCACGCTCGATGCGGCGAAGCCGGTCAAGGCCTTCCAGGTCACCGGTCATGCGCGTCGGGGAGCGGATTGGCCGGCCGTCGATGGCGAAAGCTTCGGCATGCGCCATCGCTCGGGCCTCCGGTGCGTGGCCGTCGCGGAGAACGCCGCGGCGTTCGTCGTCTCCCAGGACAACACGGTGACGTTCTTCTGGCAGCAGGACGGGCGCGTGCTCATGAAGCGGAACGTGAACACGTCGAACCCGGACATGGGAGAGTAAGCACAGGTCCGCCGGGTACGGCCGGTACGCCGGGTACGCAGGTGCGCCAGGTACTCGGGTACGGCAGGTACGCAGGTACGACAGGTACACCGACACGGGGTCGTACCATGCTTGCCGAAAGGCAGGTACGACCCCCTAGACATCGGTCGTGCCGCGGCCGAGGGCCGGCGGGCACGACCACTCAAGACTGGACTATGCAAAGACACCGGCCAACGCCATCCACACTCATCGTTCTCGCCGCCGTGGCACTGGTTGCGGCCTCAGGAGTCAGCGCGCAGATGGGGCTTTCGGCGACAGAGACGAGCATTGCCGCGGCGGTGGATGCGCAGGCGCCGGCCGCCATTGCGTTGCTCGAGCGGGTGGTCAACATCAACAGCGGCACACAGAACCTGGCTGGTGTGCGGCAGGTCGGGGCGGTCCTGCGTGCGGAGTTCGACGCGCTGGGGTTCAAGACCGAGTGGGTGGATGGCACGCCGTGGCAGCGGGCGGGGCACTTGGTGGCGACGCACGCGGGGACTTCGCCGACGATTCTGCTGATCGGGCACCTCGATACGGTGTTCGAGCGCGACAGCCCGTTTCAGAAGTTCGAGAGGGTGAACGAGACGACGGCGCGCGGCCCAGGCATCATCGACATGAAGGGCGGCAACGTCATCATGCTGCTGGCGCTGAAGGCCCTGAAGCAGGCCGGTGCCCTCGACGGACTGAACATCACCGTGGTGATGACGGGCGATGAAGAGGCGCCGAGCCGGCCGCTGGCGCGCGCCCGGGCGACGCTGGTCGCCGCCGCCCAGGGCGCGGCCGCCGCGATTGGCTTCGAGGACGGGGATGGTCTCCCCGAGCACGCCGTGGTGGCTCGTCGCGGCACGACCGGGTGGACGCTGACGGTGAAAGGCACACCCGGCCACTCGTCACAGATCTTCGGCCAGGACCTCGGCCTCGGCGCGATCTTCGAGGCGTCACGCATCCTGAACACGTTTCGCGACAAGCTCGCCGGCGAGAAGTTCCTGACGTTCAACCCCGCGACGTTCGTCGGCGGCACGACCGTGGAGTGGGACGCCGCCTCGTCCCGAGGTACGGCGTTCGGCAAAACGAACGTGATCCCCGAGCACGCGACGATCACCGGCGATCTGCGCGCCCTGTCCGTCGAGCAGTTCGAGAAGGCGAAGAGCGCGATGCGCGAGATCGTCAAGGCGTCACTACCGAGAACGAGCGCAGAGATCGTGTTCGACGAGGGATACCCCCCGCTCGCGCCGACCGCCGGCAACGAGCGCCTGCTCGTGATGTTCGACCAGGCCAGCCGCGACCTCGGCCTCGGGCGCGTGGAAGCCGTCAGCCCGGACAAGGCCGGCGCCGCTGACGTCTCGTTCATCGCGGGTCACGTGCCGATGATCATGGACGCCGTCGGCATGAAGGGCAGCGGCGGGCACACCGTCACCGAGACGGCCGATCTGCGCGTCCTGCCAATCCAGGCCAAGCGCGCGGCCGTGACGATTCTGCGACTGTCACGCGGCAGGTAGCGGGGTCGTACCTCGGTTGGCGAAAGCCAGGTACGACCCCCTACGCACCGACCAGGGGCGCTCGCGGTCGTGCCACGCGCCACGCGATCGCGAACGCGGCGACCAGCAGCAGCGCCGCGAGCAGATACGGCGCGCCGGGCATGTGCCACGGCCGGCTCGGTCCGATGAAGAGGGCGAAGGTCTCCGCAAACATCCGGGGTCCGATGATGCCGGTGATGCCGGCCACGCCCGCGAGGGCGCCCTGCAGCATGCCCTGCTCCGATCGACTCACGCGCTCGGTCATCAGTCCCATCGCGGCCGGTCCGTAGAAGCCCCACAGGGCCATGATCGGAATGCCGATGAGGAACCACGTGCCGGTCGGCGCGAAGCCGTAGATCGTGAATCCCGCCGCGCCCAGGCCGAGCCCCGCGAGCATGCTGCGGCGCGCCCCGAACCGCTTCACGACGCGTCCGACGAGCAGTGACTGGATCACGGCGAAGCAGATGCCCACGAGCGCGAGGGCGTATCCCACCTGATTGCTGGACCAGCCGTACCGGTAGTCGGCGTACAGCACGAACATGCTCTGCAACGACTGGTGCGCGAGGTTGTAGAGCAGGTGCACTGACGCGAAACCGAGGAGTTGGCCCTGCGCACGCAGGAACGCAAACGACCCGGCCGGATTGGCGCGCGCCCACGAGAAGGCGCGTCGATGCTCGGGCGCGAGCGACTCGGGCAGGACGAACACGCCATACAGCGCGTTGGCCAGGCTGAAGCCGGCCGCCACCCAGAACGGCGCGCGTGGGCCGAACTGGCTGAGCATGCCGCCGATCGCAGGCCCGAGAATGAATCCACCACCGAAGGCCGCACCCATGAGGCCATACGCCTTCGCGCGTCTCTCTGGCGCCGTGACGTCCGCGATGTACGCGAACGCCGTCGGCACGCTCGCCGACGTGACGCCCGAGATCAGCCGGCCCACGAACAGCCAGCCGAGCGACGGGGCCACCGCCATCAGGATGTAGTCGAGCCCGAGGCCGAAGTTCGAGAGCAGGATCACCCGCCGCCGGCCGAAGCGATCCGACAGCGATCCCAGGACCGGGGCCGCAAAGAACTGGATCGCCGCCCACGACGTGCCGAACCAGCCCACAGTCTGTGCCGCACGCGCGATGTCGCCCCCGCGGAACTCCTTGATGAGCTCGGGCAGCACCGGGATGATCATGCCGAGCGCCAGCATGTCGAGCAGCACGGTGATGAAGATGAAGATGGTGGCGGCCCCGCGCTTCGGGTCCGCCTGCGGAGAGGACGCTGACATCCAGCCCGGAATCTAGCACTACAATCGCTCGGATGTCTTCCCGGATCTACGAGTTCTCCATACAGACGATCGACGGCACGCCGACGACGCTCGGCGCCTGGCGCGATCACGTGCTGCTCATCGTCAACGTGGCCAGCAAGTGCGGATTCACGCCGCAGTACCCGTGGCCTGGAGGCGCTCTATCGCAAGTACAAGGACCAGCGCTTCGTCGTGCTCGGGTTTCCGTGCGATCAGTTCGGGCACCAGGAGCCAGGTACAGAGGCGGAGATTCAGTCTTTCTGCTCACTCACCTACGACGTGACGTTCCCGATGTTCAGCAAGATCGACGTCAACGGCGCTGACGCACATCCGCTGTATCAGTTCCTCAAGGCGGAAAAGAAGGGCCTGCTCGGGTCAGAGGCCATCAAGTGGAACTTCACCAAGTTCCTGGTGAGCCGAGACGGCACGGTCCTGACGCGCTACGGATCCAACGACGCGCCCGAATCGATCGAGCCGAACATCGTCAAGGCCCTCTGAGATCAAGATCTTTCACCACGGAGGCACGGAGGGAATAGGATCGCGCGCGGCGGCACGCTGGCGAGCCAGCGTGCCGGCCATGGCCGTGCCTGGGAGACGTCCTGACGAGACGCATGAGCGCGTGCAATTCGCGGCGCTCATGTGTCTCGTCAGGACGTCTCCCAGGTCCGCCGCGCGCAGCTCGGCTCTGTCCTTCTTCGTGTCCTTCGTGGCTTCGCGGTGAAATGGCTCTAAGGACTATCGACTCGCCGTGACCGGCCGATCGGACACCGGCTTCACGATCACGAACCCGATCGTCGTCATCGCGAGCAGGCACAGGATCGCGAGCGCCTGGCCCTGCAGCGGCTCCGCGCCGCCGCGGTTGACGACGACGTACATCACCGCACTCCAGACCAGCGGCCCAGTCACGGCCGAGAAGCGCGTGACCATGCCGTAGAGACCGTAGAACTCGCCGATGCGGTGCGGCGGAGTCAGGCGCAGCATCAGCGGACGATCGGCGGCCTGGATGCCTCCCAGCCCGACGCCGGCCAGCGCGGCTACCAGATAGAGGCCGAAGAGCGGCAGCCGCAGGCCGCCCACGGCCGCCGCCATCGTGAACACCGCCACCCACAGCCACAGCACCCACGACAGCGTCCGTCGTGGCCCGATGCGATCGACGATGACGCCCCAGATCAGGCCGCCGATGACCGCGCATGTGATGGCCGAGAGCAGGATGAGCCGCGCCTGGCTCTCGCCCTGCGCGGCCGTCAAACCCGTCGCCATCGCGACGTTGACTGTGTAGAGCGACATGTACGCGATCACCGTATTGATGGCGTCCATGTAGAACACTCGACCGACGAGGAACCGCACCAGGCCCGGGTACTCGTGACCCGATCGCAGGGTGCGCCACGTCTCGGCGGTCGAATCCCGGATGACCGACCAGCCCAGCACAGGTCGTGGCCGGGGGTTGCCGCGCTCGTGCACGAAGAGGAAGCACGGGACAGCGAACAGCAGAAACGCGACGGCGATGACGGTGAACAGCGTGGCGCGGTCGCCGGCCGGGACAAGAAACCCAAGTCCTACCGCGATATAGGAGCCCAGATACCCGAAGCCGATGCCCATGCCGCTGATCCGGCCCCGGTTCGACTCCGTGCTCACCTCGGGCAGCAGGGCGTCGTAGAACTGCAGCCCGGCCTGGTAGGTCGCGTTGGCGACGATGAACAGGACAGCCGAGAGCGCGAAGGGACCGTGGCCGATGAGCGCCGTCGCCGCGCAGCACACCAGCGTGCTGCCGACGAGGAAGGGCATCCGCCGTCGCGCCCGGTCCGTCATCGCGCCCAGCAGCGGGGAGATGACGAAGATCAGACCCATCGACACCGCGCTGATCAGGCCGTAGGAGGTGTCCGCGCGAGAGGCGCCGACTTCGTCGCGTACCGAGCAGCGAGAAGTAGAGCGAGACCACCCCCATCGAGAAGATGGTGTTGGCCAGGTCGTAGAGGACCCACGACGCGACCGCGCGCGTGGGAACGGCGGGAGCCGGCGAAGGCGTCACGCGCACGACGATACACTAGCGGCATTCCAATGCCGCCCATCGTGGCCCTCGTGCATCACGCAGACGCCGTCGGGCCAGAGGTGGACGCTCAACGGCCGCTCTCGGCGCGTGGCCTGGCGCACGCCGAGGCGCTCGCCCTGGCTGCGCGCGACGCCGGAATCAAGCCCGCCGCGATCTGGCACAGCGGCAAGCTGCGCGCGCGGCAGACGGCTGAGGCGTTCTACCGCGTCTGCAATCCCTTCGCCGATTTCAGGATGGTGCGGGGCCTGCGCCCGGAAGATGGGCCCCAGACGATGCGCCTGGAGTTGGGGGCCGAATCACGCGACGTGATGGTCGTCAGCCATATGCCGCTGCTCCCAGCACTGCTGCGCGCGTTCGCGCCTGATGCCGTCGTCTTCCCACTCCACGGCATCGTCGTGCTCGACCGCGACGCGGGCGGCACATGGCGCGAGATCTATCGCGGGTCCTGATCGCGTTCGACGAGGACCGCGATAGGGGATGTCAGGCGCACCGTGTATGGCGAGCCTGCCGACATCACGGCCGCGTTCGTCCCACCGGCCATGACCGCCGCGCTGCCGCCCGCCGCGCCGACGGCGCCGCCGATGGCCGCACCCTTCTTGCCGCCGATCACCGCACCGAGAATCGAACCCACCACCGCACTGGCCCCAATCTTCGAGGTGGCCTCGCGACCAGGCGCTTCGCCGTCACGGAAGATCCGGTCCGTCTCGATCGCAATCCGGGTCGTGTTGCTGAGCACGAGCGTGTGGAAGCGCACTTCAAGCCGCGCCCGCTCGCGGAAGCGGCCGCCCTGATCCACCAGCGTGACCGTGCCCTCGAGCTTGGCTCCCTCCGGAATCACGGTCCGGCCATCCACCTCGACGTCCCGTGAGACGCGGGCCACGACGCGGTCTTCGACCCGCGCGGTTTCGCTGGAGATGGCCGAGTCGAGACGGATCCCAACGACGGAGTTCGCCTTGACGGTCAGCTCCTCGAAGCGAGGCGCTGAAGCCACGGGAGCTGTGGGGGCTTCGACCGCCGCCGGAGGCGTCACCGCCGGCTCGTAGGTGACGGGCGCGGGAATCGGGGTTGTCTGCGCCGATTCGGGTGCTGTGCCCACGGCGCGATCCGAGGGCGGCGTATCCAGCGGTGTCCGACCGCCGCGGTCCTGGCCGGTCCGTCCCCCACGATCCTGACCGGCCGAGACGATCTTCGGCGTGGTGGCCGTGGCCGCCTCGTCCCAGTTCCGGCCTGCGGCGGCAGTGCGCCCGCTACGGTCCTCTCCCACCTGGGCTATGGGCGGCGTGACGGTCTCGGCCAGGCGGCCGAGGTTCGCATCGGTCTGGCTTGCGCCCTCGACCGGAACCGTCGGAGCGCTAGAAGCGCCGGTCTGGGGGGCTGCCTGCGCGGCGGCCTCGACCCCCGTGCGCGTCTCGATTGCCTGGGACGACCGCGTCGCCACGTAGCCGCCGATGCCGGCCGCTACGACGCAGCCGGCGCCCAAGAGCCCGGTGAGAAGTCCCCGTGAAGCCATGATGCCAGTCAAGAGCAAGGCCTGTGCCGTCTCCCAGTAGACGCGGCCACCCGGAATTCTACGGGAATGCGGCCCGGACAGGACACCCGGCCCCAGGCTCCCTGTCACACAATCCGGACGGGCTCGGCCAGCGCGGGCCGTAGAAATGGGCCGACGGCCGTCGGCACCGTGGTTGCAGGCCTCGCTCGCATGCGCCACCTGTTGCCTGTCGCTCTCATGGGCCTGCTGGTCGCTTCGTCCGCGCCTGCCCAGGCTCAGTTCATCTCGGGACCCGCGCCGCTGCCGGCGCCTGTCCGTCTGACGGTGACCGCTGAGGACCTGGTCCATCTGAGGGCAAACGGCCTGGGCGACGACGTGCTGCTGGCCCTGATCGACAGCCACAAGGCCGTGTTCCAGTTGACGGCTGCTGACGTGCTCGCCCTGCGCCAGCGCGGGCTGAGCGACCGCGTCCTCACGGCGATGCTGCGTAGCGGCCGGCCCGCGCCGCTGGCGAGCGAGTCGGTGACGCCACGCGCGACCGCGCCCATGCCGATCGACGCGGTCGAGTTCGAGCCCGCAGGCGCGGAGCCGGTGTGGCGCGAGGCCCAGGATGATCGCGATCGTGCCGACCGAGGCGGCACGGTCGTCAACGTCTCCCAGACGGTCAATACGTCGGTCGAGCAGCCGCGCCGGTACTACGAGCAGGTGGCGGTCCCGGTCGCGGTTCCCGTCTACGTCGATCGCCCCGACCGCGTCGATCGGCCGAGGTCAGGCGGATCCACCACGGAGTACTGGGGCTACGGCGGCGAGCGCCGACCCGATAGCTGGGCCCCGTCGTCCGGGTCGCGGCCATCGCCCAGGCCGGAGCCTAAGCCGGAGGTGAAGCCAGAGTCGAAGCCGGCGGCCAGGGATGCGGAGGGGAAGGATGCGAAGGTGCCGACGCGGTCCGGGCGGGGGGGAGCTTCGGAGTGAATGCCCTGGGGAAGTGCCGGGCGTGAAGGCCCAGGAGTCCAGGAAACGGCCGAGAAATCCCTGGGGTCAGGGACCACGAAGGCCCGGCCTGGAAAGCCGAGAAGTCCGCTGAACCGAGCCAGGTCACTGCAGCACGGCAGGAGCCCTGCACGCCTCGCACGTCCCGTGCCCTTCGGCCCAGCACCTCAAGCGCTCGTCCCGCCAGCACCTCCCGTGCCTTTCGCTGCAGCACTTCAGGTGCCCTTCACTCCAGCACTTCAAGCGCTCGTCCCGCCAGCACCTCAAGTGCCCTTCACGGCAGCACTTCAGGTGCTCTTCACTCCAGCACCTCAAGTGCACTTCAAATAAGATCCCCCCGTGCGTGTCCTCGTCGTCGGCGCCGGCATCATCGGCGCGTCCGTGGCTGAGGCGCTGGCGCGTCGGGGTGCCGAGGTCTCGGTGATCGACATGCGCTCGCCCGGCCGCGGCGCGTCTCAGGCCTCGGCCGGCATGCTGGCTCCTTACCTTGAAGCGCAGCCCGATTCGGCGCTGCTCGGCCTGGGCGTGCGCAGCCTCGCCCTGTTTGACGACTGGATTTCGCATCTGCGCGCGGCGAGTGGTGTGGCGATCGAGTACGCGCGGACCGGCACGATCGAGGTCGCCTTCGAGGCTGACGAGGCCGCGCGGCTGCGCGAGACGCTGGCCTGGCTCACCGGTGAGGGTGTGGCCGCCGAATGGCTGACGCCCGCTCAATTGCGAGACGCGGCACCCGCGGTGGCGGCGCCGGCCGCTGGCGCCTTGCGAGTCGCCTCGCATGGACTGGTGGGCGTCACGTCGCTCATCGCCGCGCTGGTCCAGAGCGCGAGGCTTTCCGGGGCGACGGTCACGGCCCCGGTCGAGGCCGTCAGCGTCGAGCCGCGCGCCGATTGCGTGTTCGTCCACACGACGGGTCATGCAGGTCAGGCCACCGACACGGCGGATGCCGTCGTGATCGCCGCCGGCAGTTGGTCGCGACGCGTGCGCGTCGCCGGTGTATCCGCGCTGCCCGTGCGGCCGATTCGTGGCCAGCTCCTGCACCTGCGCTGGCGCTCGCCTGTGCCGGCGCCGCAGTCGGTGATCTGGGGCGCCCAGTGCTACGTCGTGCCGTGGGCGGACGGGTCGCTGCTCGTCGGCGCGACGGTCGAGGACGTCGGATTCGATGAGTCCACCACGGTCGCTGGCATCGAGAGCCTCACACGCGCCGTGCGGACGCTGCTGCCCGCGAGCGCCGAGGCCCACCTCGAGGCCGTCCGCGTCGGCCTGCGCCCCGCGACCCCCGACGAGCTGCCCCTCATCGGCCCGCTCGCCCGCGCTCCGCGCGTGGTCATGGCGACCGGCCACTACCGCAACGGTATCCTCCTGGCCCCCTTGACCGCCGAGGTCGTCGCCCGGCAGGTGCTCGAGGGCATCGGCGATCCGTGCTTCGCCGTGACCACCCCCGACCGCTTCACGGCGTGAAGCACCGCGTCGCACGTCGGTACCCGCCGTACCTGATGTACCCGTCGTACCGGGCGTACCTGCCGTACCTCGAGTACCCGGCGCACCTGAGTACCTGTTGTACCCCCGCACCCGATGTACCTGGAGTACCCAGCGGACCTGTCCAGTACAATCCTGCAATGACCAAGCTGCCTCGCGCCGCCATCACCCGGGGACTCAAGGATCACAAGGGCTGGAAGTTCTCGAAGAACGCGCTGGTGCGCCAGTTCGAGTTCCGGTCCTTCCCTGACGTGGTGACCTTCGTCACGCGACTCGCGTTCGAGGCCGAGGCGGCCGATCACCATCCCGACCTGCACATCAGCTATACCGACGTGACGGTCTCGTGGAGCACGCACAGCGAAGGTGGCGTCACCGCGAAGGACTTCGTGGGCCTCACGCAGACCGACATCGTCGCGCGCCGCATCGGCGGCAAGTAGCCCGTAGTCCGTAGCCCGTAGCCCGTAGACTGTTGAATGCGCCTCAAGGCCAGCTACAGCGCCCGTGAAGTGACGGCCCTCACCGGGCTGACCGCGCGGCAGCTTCAGGGATGGGACGACTCCCGCGTGTTCCAGTCGGCAATTGCGCCAAGGCGCACCGACGCGGGCGGCTTCACGGAGCGGCGCTATTCACCGGTGGATGTGCTCGAACTGCTGGCCCTGGCCAATCTGCGTCGTCGTGGGTTTGCGCCGGCGGTCCTCAAGCAGATGATGGACACGCTGCGCGACTACTTCCGCCGGCGGCTCTCCGAGACGCTGGACGATGCCGGTGAACTCCGGCTGCTCACGGATGGGCGCGGCCTCTTCCTCCGTACGCGCCAGGGCCACATCTTCGACCTGCTCGCCGATCCCACGCAGCCGCTGGTCACGGGCGACGGATTGCCGCTGCAGGAAGTCACCTCGACCACTCGCCGCCCGCCCGCACGCCCTCGCCGGGGGCGTGTCAAAACGACCGCGCGGGCGCGTAAACCACTGCAGAAGTCCTGACACACCGGGTCGGGGCAGGCCCGTTCCGGCGTCTCCTTCTCGCGGCCTAAGCTTTGCATTGCAAAGAACTGTCTCAAGAGGAGCCCACATGACCGAGCCCATCACCGACCCCGTGGCGCGCGCCGCGGCCAGCGTCACCCAATCCCATCTGTTCCGCCTGTTCGTCGTGGGCTTCCTGACGATCGCCCTGCTGGTGCCGATCGTGATGATCGGAGGACTGGTGGGCGAGCGCGCCGGCCGGCGCTCCTCGGCGGTCGAGGAGGTCGCCGCGAAGTGGGGAAGCGTCCAGACCGTCACCGGCCCCGCGCTGACCCTGCCCTACACGTTCCGCTGGACCGAGACGACACGCGATGGCGCAACGGTCGTCAAGGCGGAGGTCCGCAGAGCCACGCTCCTGCCCGATGACCTGCGCATCACCGGCACGATCGACACCGAGACGCGACGACGAGGCATCTTTCTCGTGCCGGTGTACACGCTGCGAGCGACCCTGACGGGCACCTTCTCCCGCGCGGCGGTGGCTGACCTGGGACTCGTGCCGGCCGACATCCTGTGGGATCGCGCCGAACTGGCGATGGGCGTGTCCGACGTTCGCGCGATTCAGGAACAGGTGGCGGTGACGTGGAACGACCGTCCCATCCAGCTGCGCCCGGGGGCAGGCCTGTTCGCCGAAGCCGGACCCGGTATCCATGCGTCGGTGCCTGCCAGGCCGGATGGACCGCCCGACACCTTCTCCCTCCCGCTCGTGCTTGCCGGCAGCGACGCCGCGTACTTCTCGCCCTTCGGTCGCGACACGACCGTGGAGGTCACGTCCAACAGCCCGCATCCGCGATTCGACGGGCGATGGCTGCCGATCGAGCATGCGATCTCGGCCGACGGATTCCGTGCGCGGTGGGTCGTGCCGTCGCTCGGTCGTAATTATCCGCAGGCCTGGACGTCGGCGGCGCCGCCGGCGGCCGCGATTGCCGACTCGCGATTCGGCGTCGGCCTCGCCAGCCCGATCGATCCCTACCGCATGGCCGAGCGCAGCGTGAAGTATGCCGCGCTGTTCGTGCTGCTCACCTTCGCCACGATCTGGCTCATCGAGGTCCTCGGGCACGCGCGTGTGCATCCCATCCAGTACCTGATGCTTGGCGCCGCGTTGTGCCTCTTCTATCTGCTCGAACTCTCGCTCTCCGAGCACCTCGGTTTCACATGGGCGTACGCCACAGCCGCCACGCTCGTGATCGGACTGGTGGCCGGCTACAGCGCCACCCTCTTCGGTCAGCTACGGCCAGTCCTGGTGGTGACGCTGGGCGTGACAGGGCTCTACGCGTACCTATTCGTTCTGCTGATGAATGAGGACGCGGCGCTGCTCGCCGGGTCGCTCGGGCTGTTCGTCGTACTCGCCGCGGTCATGGTGGTGACGCGGCGCGTGGACTGGTATTCCCTGACGGGACCTCAGGCACGGCATGAACTATGATCGGCGCCAGCAGGCGGCCGACATCCACCGCCCGCTCTCCCCCTTATGCGCCTATCTTTTCGGTTCGCCTCGCTCGTCGTTGCCCTGGCTGCACCGGTCCTGTTGTCCGGCCAGTCGAGCCTGCCGTCACCGGCGTCCGTCTTCGGGTTCGAGCCTGGTGCCGACAAGAAGCTGGCGACGTACGACCAGACGGTGAGCTATTTCCAGAAGGTGGACGCGGCCAGCGATCTGGTCACGCTGGTCGATGCGGGGAAGACGACGCAGGGGCGGTCCACGTACTTTGCCCTGGTCTCGTCGAAGGCGAATCTCGATCGGATCGATCGCTACCGCGAGATTGCGCGGCGGCTCGCACGACCGGAGGGACTGACTGACGCCGAGGCGCGCGCGCTGGCGCGCGAAGGCAAGGCGTTCGTCCACATCGACGGCGGCCTGCACTCGAGCGAGGTCGCCGCGCCGCAGCACACCGCGCTCCTCCTCGACACGATCCTGCGCACGGCCTCAGAGCCGGAGACCCGGGCGGTGCTCGACAACGTCATCCTGATGCTCTGGCCGACGATCAATCCGGACGGCCACCAGATGACGGCCGACTGGTACATGAAGAACGTCGGCACGCCCACGGAAGGCGCCGCGTTGCCGACGCTCTATCAGGAGTATGTCGGCCACGACAACAACCGCGACGCGTACATGCTGAACATGGTCGAGTCGCGGCTGCTCGAGCATGCGTGGCGGCAGTGGGAGCCGAACATCATCTACGTGCACCATCAGTCGTCGCCGTTTCCGACGCGCATCTGGCTCCCGCCGTTTGCCGAGCCGATCGCCACGCACGCGCCCGGCCTCGTGTCGAGCCAGATCAACATGATCGGCATGGCCATCGCGCAGCGGCTGAACGAAGAGGGCAAGGTCGGCGCGACGCACATGGGGACCGGGTTCGACGCGTGGTACCCGGGCTACGTGGACTACAACCCCGTCTTCAAGAACATCCCGGCCTACTGGACCGAGACACAGGGCACGGGGCCAGCACCGCGAACGTCGGCGCCCGAAGACGTGCGCGTGGACATGCGGCGGGCGCAGGCGCTGTACGTCAGTCCCTGGCTGGGTGGCACGTGGCGCCTGCGCGACGCCGTCGAGTACATGCGGACGGCGTCGATGGCGACGCTCGACTACGCCGCGAAGTACAAGGAGAACCTGCTCTACGGCCGTTACCAGGCCGGTCGCGATCAGATCGCCCGGGGACGCCGGGAGGCACCGTACGCCTACCTCGTGCCGAAGGCCCAGCGCGATCCGGTCCTGGCCGTCGAGCTGCTCCGGCGGCTCGCGTTCAGCGGCCTGCGGGTGTACGAGATGGGATCGGCCGCGACGATCGGCGGCACCGCGTATCCCGCGGGCACCTGGGTGGTGCCGGCCGATCAGGAGTTCGCAGCGCTCGCGCGTGAAGTGCTGGACGTTCAGAAGTACCCAGAGATTCGTGACTACCCCGGTGGGCCGCTCGACCAGCCGTATGACGCCGCAGGCTGGACGCTGCCGCTGTCGATGGGCGTCGAGGTCATCGCCGCCGGCGAGCCCTTGCCCGACACCGTGCGCGCGGCATTGAAGCGCCTCGGTCCGGCGCCCGATCTGCGCGCGAAGCCGACGCCCTACGTGAGCGCGCAGAACCAGGACGCGTCGCCGTTCGACACGGCACCGGGCATCGGGTTCGACTCAGCGCCGGCCGCGGCCGCCATTGTGCCGCCGTCGGGATCGGTCAGCGGCACCGGTGCGGTGCTCGCGCTCGATCCGGCGCAGACCAACACGTTTCGCGCGCTCAATCGCGTCTGGAGGGCGGGACTCGATGTGCAGTACGCGCCCGGCACCGGACCAGAGGGCGGACGCTATCTCGTCGCCGGCCTGTCCGACGTGGACCAGGCTGAACTGGTCAGGACGTTTGCGCTGGCCGCCGCCCGCGTGAACGCCACCGGCACGCGCGCGAAGCGTCCGCGCATCGCCCTGCTCAACGCGCCTACGAGCATGGACGAGGGCTGGACGCGCTGGGTCCTCGACCACTACGGCTTCGAGTACGTGCGGCTGCCCCTCACCGACATCCAGTCGGGCAGCCTCAAGGACCGCATCGACGTGCTCGTGTTTGCCGACGACGCGCGCATCGCGGAAGGGGGCGGGCGTGGGGGGCGCGGAGGTGGCGCGGTGCCTGCCGCCGGCGGTGCAGGTGGAGCCGGGGCTGCAGGGGGCCGCGGTGGTGCGGCGCCCGCCGCCAGCGCGCAGACGACGACCGATGCGCGTGCGCGCGCGCTCGACGAGTTCGTGCGCGCGGGCGGCACGCTGGTGTGCTTCAACCGCAGCAGCCTGGTGGCCATCGACGCGCTCAAGCTGCCCGTGCGCAACGCGGTCGCCGGCATCAATCGGCAGGAGTTCTTCGTCGGCGGATCGCTGCTCCACGTGGACGTGGACACGACCAGCCGCGTGATGGCGGGCATGCCGACGCGGGCCAGCGTGTTCTACGACAGTGGCCCGGTGTTCGAGACGCAGGACGGCTTCAAGGGCACCGTGCTGGCGAAGTACCAGCCACAGGGGTCACCGCTGGCGTCCGGATTCCTGCTCGGTGAGAAGTACCTGAATGGCAAGGCGGCCGCCCTCGACGTCGAGCACGGTGAGGGCCACGTCGTGCTCCTCGGCTTCCGCCCGCAGTGGCGCGGTCAGCCCTTCGGCACGTTCCGGGTGATTTTCAACGCGCTGGCGATGGCCAAGTAGCGCGGCGCGCTACTCGATCGGAAAGATCGTCGCGACGTCGTCGGCCGGGCGGGGGATGACGTGCACGCCGACGAGCTCGCCGATCTTGCGGGCGGCGGCGGCCCCGGCGTCGGTGGCGGCCTTCACGGAGGCGACATCGCCGCGGACGATGGCGGTCACCAGGCCGGCGTCCACCTTCTGCCAGCCCACGAACGTCACGTTGGCCGTCTTCACCATCGCATCGGTCGCTTCGACCATGCCGACAAATCCGCGCGTCTCGACCATGCCGAGAGCCTCGCCGGCGAACTCGCTCGTCGTCTTCTTCTCGGACGCCATCAGGCCCACGACTCTAGCACGCTCAACGGCTGACAGCTACGTCCATGGGAGCCGGGGATCCGGTGCCGGCGGTTCGAGCCACGATCTCGACGAAGGCCATGCCGCCCTCGGGCCAGTCCACGACCACCGGGGTGGGGGCGGCCTCCTTCAGGAGCAGCGTCTTCACTGACCGTCCGTGGGCGAGCACGTCCACGCGGACCCCCTCGGGATCGAGGGCGGTCGGCGCGAGCGTGAACTGCGCCGAGCCGCTGGCCGCGACGATGTTCAGGCCGGCCCGGCCGACGAAACGTCCGGCGGGCCGCGAGAGGATGGACGGCCACGTCACGCCGTAGTCGGCCCGCGCGGCCAGGCTGCGCGGGATCTGCGGGATCACTGCGTAGGCGGCGATCACGGCGAGCGCAGTCGCGCCAACCAGGCCGGCCATCGGGGGCCGGCGCCAGGAGCCGACGAGGACGGCCGCGCCGAGAATGACCAGGAACGGCTCGAACGGCGCGCGGAGGCGGGCGCCGCCGAACCCGCCGAGACTCGCGACGGCGATGTTGACCGCGGCCCAGAGGACGAGCAGCGCCGCGACGCGCCGTTCGCGGACGAGGACGGCGCCGATGGGCGCGAGGACGGCCGACAGCACGAGCAGGGCGTCCGCCCCGGCGTGCACGAGGAGTTTCCATCCGCTCGCACGCGTCTCGTTCTCGGCGGCGACATAGATCTGCAGGATGCGCCCGCCGTTGACGTAGAGCAGCGTGCGGGCCCGCTCGGCGGTCCCTGTCACGAACGTCCACGGGTCGGAGGCCACCTGGTTGCCGAGCGCGATGAGCGTCTCGCCCAGGCCTGGTGCGGATGCGCTGGCGGCCGTCTCGAGATGGATGCTGCCGTGGGTGTCGATGACGGTCAGACTTCCGAAGTGATTCGAGAGTGCGGCCGTGTAGGGCCCCACCACAATCAGGAATCCGGCGATCCACAGGACCGCCTGGCGCGTGGCGGCCCGACGATCCGTCGCGAGGGCGATGTGCAGCACCGAGGCCGGCAGGATGAAGAAGAGCGGCATCGAGCGCGTCAGCGCCGCGAGGCCGAGCGCCATGCCTGCAGGGACGAACGTCCACGCACGGCCGTCACCGGCGATCGCCCGTGCCAGCAGGTAGAAGGCCAGCAGCATCAGCGGGAGATAGACGGTTTCCTGCGACGTCGACCACGCGTTGAAGATGGTCGGAACCCACAGCGCGTAGGCCGCGGCCGCGAGCAGGCCCGTGGCCGAGGTGTGGATCGAGTCGTCCCAGCGCGAAGACCAGACAGATCGAGACGGCGGACAGCAGGACCTGCGCGATCTGCGCGGTCAGCGGGAATCCCGGGAAGAGCGCGAACACCGAGAGGAAGACCGAGTAGCCCGGCGGCAGCGCGTGGCGGCGCCCCTCGATGTCGTAGGTCACCGCGTCGAAGGTCCAGGTCCAACCGCGCACCGGATCGGCGAGCTTGAGCGCCTGTCCCATGTACCCGTCGGGGTCCTCCCAGACGTAGCCGGGCGTCTGCCGCGCGGCCTGGAGGTAGAGCGCACGCACGCCCAGGCCCACCGCGACGATCGCGAACAGGCAGAGCACCTCGGCGATCGACAGGGACCGCCGGCGGCCAGGAGGGGAGGCTGGCGTCACGGACGACACAAGTGGGCAAGTCTAACGGAAACAGCGCCGATGGGCGCATGCTGCGGATCGGCGACCTACCGGTTCCGTCCCCGTGCATCGACGGCCAGTGTCCCCGTCACCGTCTCGCCATCGACCAGCACCACCTCGTCCGCGAGGTTCGTCACGGGGCAACTGTGATTCGGCAGAATCCGGACGCGGTCACCGATGCGGAGGCCGCACGCCTCCGGCACCCGTGCGACGGCATGTTCTTCGGACAATCGCTCGATGACGATCGACTCGTCCGGACTCGTCGCGCTCAACGAGGGAAAGACGAGACCATGCCCTGAGGTGCGCCCAAATCCCCGCGCGCCATCAGAGGTCAGCGTCTTGCTGCCCGCGTCGAACACCACACGGGAGGGCGCGGGCCGGCTGACGACCGTCGCCAGCACCGTCATCGCGCAGTCGCCGAGGTCCGCAGCCTCGAGGCCGACCTGTGTCCGATCGAAGAAGACGTAGTTGCCCGGGCGCATCTCGGTGACGCCGGTCTGCTGCCTGATGCACCGGGACGTCGGCGTGGAGCCGACGCTCACTTCAGGCACGTCCAGGCCCCGGGTCCGCAGCGCGCCGGCGAGGCGCGCCAGGATCGCGGCCTCGTGATCCGCGATGTGCGCGATCTCGGTCGTGGACGCGGCGCCATATGCCTGCCCCGCATGGCTCAGCAGGCCGCGGAACGACAGCCCTGGCAGTCCGGTGATCGCGGCCAGGGACTCGACGATCGCCGGTGTATCCGGATCGAGTCCGCAGCGATGGAACCCCACGTCGATCTTGGCGAGTACCTCGAGCCTTCGCCCGCGCGCGACCATCTCGCGTGACCAGGCGCGCGCCACCTCGACGTCGTCGACAATCAGCGACAGCCTGGTGCGATCCTGCAGGGCGGCGACCCGGTCGGCATTGGACGGGTTGACCGGATACGGCAGCCGGATGTCGGCGATGCCTGCCTCGGCGAACACCTCGGCCTCACCGAGCTTGGCGCAGCAGATGCCCACCGCCCCGGCCTCGATCTGCCACCGCGCAACGGCGATGCTTTTGTGCGTCTTGGCGTGGGGTCGAAGCCGCACACCCGCCGAGTCCGCGAGCGCCTGCATGCGAGCAATATTGGCGCGCAACCTCGGCAAATCGACGAGGACGCGGGGCGAGCGCACGGAGGCAAGGGGCCCAGGGGGAATGTGGTGATGTGGTGATGTGGTCATGTGGAGATGTGGTGATGTGAAGGCCCGCGATACGTCCGAGCCGTGATTACATCACCACATCACCACATCTCACATCACCACATTCACGACCACGTTCACGACCGCAGAAATCCGAGCTTGTCCTTGTAGCGATACCCCGGAAAGACGCGCGAGATGTCCTTCGCGCTGAGGTGGCCGGTGACGGCTTCGGCGAAGACGTCCCGGAAGTCCGTGGTGATGGCCAGGTCGCGTCCCTGCCAGAGCTTGTCGGGCGAAAGACCGGGCCACTTGCCGTAGACCTGGCCGCCTTTGACGGGGCCGCCGAGGATGAGCATCGCGTTGCCGTGGCCGTGGTCGGTGCCGCGGTTGCCGTTCTCCTTCACCGTCCGGCCGAACTCCGACATCGTGATGACGACGACGTCGGCCATGCGGTCGCCGAGGTCGGTGGCAAAGGCCGAGATGCCGCGCGCGAAGTCGTCGAGACGGTTGGCGATCTGGCCCTGCGTGGAGCCCTCGTTGGCGTGATGGTCCCACTGGCCGAGCTCCGCGAAGGCGACTTCGAGGCCGAGGTCGGACTTGACGATCTGCGCGATCTGCTTCATCGCTTCGCCGAAGCCCGATCGCGGGTAGTCGGCGTTGGCGGACGGCTGATACTGCGACGGGTCGGCCAGCTTCATCATTTTGACGGCGTCGAAGGCCTCCTTGCCCGTCGGGGCGAGCAGCGTATCGGCCGCCTGCGCGTACTGCGCCTCGAACGAGTTCGACAGCATCTCGGTGGCCGCGCCCGCGCGGACGCCGAACTGGGCGAGCGTGCCGATGGCGAGGGCCGGTGCCGTGCCCTGCAGCGTGCGCGGCAGCTGCGGCGCAAGCGCGACGGCGCGGAAGGGGCTGGCGTTCTCGTGCTCCTTGGCGTGCAGGTACCGGTTGAGCCAGCCGTCGCGCGTGCTCTTCACGCCCGGCGTGCCGCTTTCCATGTAGTCCTGCGCGTCGAAGTGCGAGCGCGTCTCGTCGTGCGATCCGGCGGCGTGGACGATCGCCAGTTCGCCGCGCTTGAAGAACGGGTCGAGGGAGGCCATGCGCGGATGCAGGCCGAAGAACCCGTCGAGGTCGATCGCGCCGTCGCGTTCGTTCGGCCGCGGAATCGCGATCGTGGGCCGACCGTCGTAGTAGGCCTTCTCGCCGAACGGGACGATCATGTTCAGCCCGTCCACGGCGCCGCGCTGGAAGATCGCGATGAGGATCTTCTTGCGCGTCTGCGCGGCCTCTGCAGCCCTGGCGACGAAGGTCGGGGCAAAGCCGAGGCTGACGAGCGCCAGGCTGCCGTTCTTGAGGAAGACGCGTCGGTTCATCATGGTGGCTGCTCCCGTCCTACCGTCTCTGGAATTCAGGCGACCCGAGGGTGAGGGCCACGAGCTGCGGCACGCTCTCGGCGCGGGCCAGTGTGGCGCGCGTGCCGGCCGAGGCCTGACCGGCGAGCAGAGCGCCTATCAAGGCCTCTCGCGACGCCTCCGACGTATCGGCGGCGAGGGCGTCGAGATCCACCTGCAGCGGCCCGCGCATCTGCGCGCGTGCGCCGCGGCCCTGCCCGCCCTGGCCGCGCAGCGGCGGCAGGCCTGCGCCCTGGCCGCGCGCGCCGGCCTGGCCCACGCGTCCGCGCGCGGCGCCGGCCTGTCCGGCGGCGCCGGGGCGCCCGGTCATCGCGGGATCGACCGGCTCACCGTTCCGTCCCGTGACCGGCGCGATGCGGCCGCCATCGACGAGCTGCACCGCGAAGTTCATGCGGTTCAGGAGCGCGCCCGTGTTGACCCAGGCGTCCGACGTCATGCTGTAGCCCGTTGGCGGCTGCGCGCCGTAGAGCGGCATGCCGAGGTTGCGCATCGCGGTCACCATCGGCTGCGCGGTCACGATGGCCGCGCCGGTCGCCCGCACGGCCGAGACGACGAACTCGAACGGCGTCTTGACCTTCGAGCGATACGCGTCGGCGGCGAAGAACTCCGGCGACGTGATGATGGCGCGGGTGACCTCCCGCAGGTCGCCCTTGGTATCGGCGAACACCTTGGCGGCGCGCTTGACGAGCTCCGCTGGCGGCTCGTCCGACACGAAGCGCTGCGCGAGCTTGAACGCGATGTGTTTCGCGGTCGACTGATGCGTCGCGAGCATGTCGAGCAGCCGCTCGCCTTCGTCCTCGCCACGGCCGGCGGGGAAGCGCTGGCCAAGCACGACCTTCTCACCCGTGTCGTGCATCTGCGCGCGAAACACGTACTCGCCCCCGCGCTGTGGCTGGTCGATTGTCCAGCCCGTCAGCACACGTGCCGCTTCGGTCACGTCCTTCTGGGTGTAGCCGCCGTCCACGCCGAGGGTGTGCAGCTCGAGCAGCTCGCGCCCGTAGTTCTCGTTCAGGCCGCGTGCGGGGCGACGCTGCTGCGCCTGCGCCCGCTGCTGCTGCAGCCGCGCCTGAATCTGCTGGCGCTGCTCCGGCCGGAGGCGCGGGTCGTTCAGGCGTTGCAGCTGCTCAGGGTTGAGGGTCGGGGCCTGCGGCGTCGGCGACGCGCTCTGGAAGTTGTCGAGGTAGAAGAGCATCGCCGGATGGTGCGCGACCGCGCCCAGCATCTCGCGGAAGCTGCCGAACACATGCGGGCGGATGGCCTGCTGCTCGTAGGTCGTCAGGTACTGCCGCACCTGGCCCTTGCCGACGAAGACGTTGAAGTGATTGAACCAGAAGTCGGTCATCACCTCTTCGAGCTGACGCTCCGACATCGCCGCGCGCAGCATCTTGGCGGCGAGCAGTTCCTGCGTCGCGTTCTGCGAGGCCTGCTGGATGCGCTGCTCTTCGGGCGTCAGCTGCGGCCGGCCGGCGGCCGCGGCCTCGCGCTGCGCCGCGGTCATCTCGGGCCCAATCGTGCTCTGGCTGCCCGTCATCGTCCCGCCCGTGGCGGCGCCGGCGCCGGCCATCGCCCCTCCGGCCATGTCCGCCGGGGCCGCGGGGCGTGCTTGCGCGCCCGCGCGCGCCTGTTGCGCGCGACGGATTTCGTCGGCCGGATTGAAGTATTTCTCGGCCAGGTCGCGCTGGCTCATCGTCAGCGTGGGAAACTCGACGAGGCGCCCGTCCATCGCGGCGTTATCGACGCGCTCGGGATGAAGCTGGTTCTCGATGTACGCCGAGAGTCCCATCGCGCGGACGCGATCGACATCCCCGGGCCGCGGCCCGAATGCGATCCGGTTCAGCACGTGGGTGATCGTCGTCACGTCCGTCGAGTTCGGGACGGCGCTCTTCGACTTCTGCGCGTGAATCCCGCCTGGGGAGAGGGCAAGGACGCCGAAGGCGGCAAGGACGACGAGCCCGCGGCGCATGTGGGGAGCGGCGTGTGGCTGCATACAACTGGATTAGACCTGTACCGTCCGCAAAGGAAAAAGCCTCAAATGAGGCGAACGACCGATGACACTCGTAACCGCCGATCCGGCCCAGATGGATGAGATTCTCGACGCGACCTATCCCATCTGGGGAGAGGGACTTACGAGGGACGCCTACGGCCGGTGGAATGGTGCGCAGATGGGCACGCCCTGGGGCCGGGACCACCTGCGCCGCGTCGCGGTCGAGCGCAACGGCGAGGTGCACGCCAGCGCCAAACGCTACGATTTCGAGGCCCTCGTCGCAGGGCGCCAGGAACGGGTGCTCGGTATTGGCGCCGTCTTCACGTCCGCCGCTGCCCGGGGCCAGGGACATGCGGCGACGCTGCTGGCCCTGATGCACGCCGAGGCCGCCGAGCGCGGGTGCGGCTGGGCGCTGCTGTTCTCTGAGATTGGCCCGGCGTACTACGAACGCCTCGGCTATCGCGTCGTGCCGCAGGCCGAGCTGACCATCGAAGTGAGACGCGATGCCACGCGCGGGGCGCCCGCGGTGCTCATGCGCGCGGGCGAGACGACGGACCTGCCCTTCCTTGCGGAGATCGGCGCGCGTGCTGCCGAGGCTGCGTCGTTCGCGCTCGTGCGGACGCCGGATCTGATGGCCTTCGGCATGTCACGGCGTCGGCTGCTGGCCGGGCTGGGGACTCCAGGTGCGCGGCAGCTCGAGTTCTTCGTCACCGAAGAGGGCACACGCGCGGTCGCCTTCGTCGTGGTCTCGCACGGCCCGGATGGTACGGTGCTCGAGGACTACGGCGATCGCGACCCGACAGGTGCCCGCGTCGGCGCGATGCTGCAGGTACTCGACGCGCGCACGCCGATCGATCCGCCCCTCCGTCTGCGCGGCCGCCTGACCCGCGCCGGCCTGCCCCCACAGGTGCGTGTCATCGACGAGCGTCCTGCTGCCGAGGTCATGATGCTGCGGCCGCTCGGCACTCGTGCGGATGAGGCCGATGTCGCGTGGCCCGATCCGGGCGGCGTCGTCTATCGCGGCCTGGACGTGTTCTAGCTCGTCGCCCGTCGCCCGTCTGCCGCTTTCCGTAGGCCGTGGCCCGTCCGCCGTAGCCCGTCGATCTATTTCTTCCACTCGTCCAGGATCGCCTGCGCTGCCAGCAGGCCGTTGGTGCCGGTGAGGCCGCCGCCCGGATGTGTGCCGGCGCTGGCGAGGTAGAGACCGGGCACGGGCGTGCGATAGCGCGCCGCGCCAAGCGTCGGGCGCGCGAGCCAGCTCTGGTCGATCGTCGTCTCGCCGTGGAAGATGTGCCCACCTGACAGGCCCCAGCCGTCTTCCAGGTCCTTCGGCGTGAGGATCTCGGCGGCGATGATCGACGACGGCAGGTCGGGCGCGTGGCGCTCGAGTGTCTGCAGGATGGTGCGCAGGAGCCCCGCGCGCGCGTCGGCCCACGACGTGTCGCGCAGCGTGTAGGGCGCGTACTGCGCGTAGATCGACATCACGTGCTGCCCCTCCGGCGCCAGGCTCGGGTCGGCCACCGTGGGGATCGAGATCTCGAGCGATGGTTCCGGCGAGTACTGACCGTACTTGGCCGCGTCGAAGGCGCGCTCGAGGTCGTCGAGGCCCGTCGCGATGAGCAGCCGTCCTCGAAGCGGCACGGCGTCGCCGTGCAGGGCCGTGAACACCGGCAGGGACGACAGCGCCAGGTTCACCTTCGCGGTGACGCCCCGCACGCGGTAGTGACGGAGTCGGTCCAGGAACGCCGTCGGCACGGCCATGGGATCGACGAGCGACAGGAACGTCTGCCGCGGATCGACTGCCGAGACCACGACACGGGCCGGGATCTCTTCGCCTTCATCGAGGACCACGCCCGTGGCCCTGCCGTCGCGCGATGTGATGCCCGTCACGCGGACGCCGGTGCGGACCGTCGCGCCCGCGGCACGGGCGGCATCCGCCAACGCCGCGGCCAGCGCCGCGGGTCCCCCCCTCACCGTCACGCCGCTGCCCAGGGGCTGCGCATCGTCGGCCAGCCGCTCGAGCAGCAGCGCGCCCGTGCCAGGCGAGCGCGGCCCCGCAAAGTGCCCGAACAACGCGCGGCTGGCCAGCGCGGCCGCGAGCAGGTCCGTCTCGAACCATTCGTGCACCAGATCGGCCACCGGCATGGGCAGCCACCGTGCCGCCCGCGCCAGGTCGCGCGGACCGAGCGATCGGGCGCGACGGCCGAGGGCGAGCAACTGCCAGAGGTCCCGCGCGCCGGTCGCCTCTCGCGGCGGCGGGAGCCGATGCAGCTTGGCGATGAGGCCGGCAATGCGGCCCGTAACGGTGACGAAGTCGCGCCATCGGCCGGCGTCGGCCTCAGACAGCCGCGCGATCGACGCCGCGGTCAGCACAGGATCGCGATGGAACACGATCGACTGCCCCTCGCGCCCGAGCGTCGTCAGCGCCGGGTCTGGCGTGTAGAACTCGAGGCCGGACTTGCCGAGGCCCGCGGCCTTGGCGACCTCGGCCCGAAAGGGACCGAGCGCGTGGCTCAGTCGGGGCGCCCGGAACCCCGGCGCAATCTCGCCGATGGCCGCCGCGCCGCCGACCAGGTCGTGGCGTTCGAGAATCAGCACGGACTTGCGACGTCGCGCCAGCACGCACCCCGCGACCAGCCCGTTGATACCTCCACCGACGATGACGACGTCGTGCATCAGGCGCTCCGCAGCCCGAGGACGACGCGCGCGGCATTGCGGCCGGGTGCGCCCATGATGCCGCCGCCCGGATGCGCGCCTGAGCCGCAGAGATACAGCTGGCGGATAGGCGTCCGGTACTCGGCCCAGCCGGGCGCCGGCCGCAGGAAGAACAGCTGCTCGAGTGACAGCTCGCCCTGGAAGATGTTGCCCTCCGACAGCCCGAACTCGCGTTCGATGTCGAGCGGCGTCAGCACCTGCCGATGAAGGATGCGCTCACGGATGTTCGGGGCGTACTCGGCGATCGCGTCGATGACCGCGTCGGCGAACCCGTCGCGATGGGCATCCCACGGCGCCACGCCCTCGGGTGTGCCCGGCTCGCGCAGGTCGTACGGCGCGTACTGGACGAAGCACGACATGACGTGCTTGCCGGGCGGCGCCACGCTTGGGTCCGTCAGGCTCGGAATGACGATGTCCATGTACGGGCGCCGCGAGTAGCGTCCGTACTTCGCGTCGTCGTACGCGCGTTCCATGTAGTCCACGCTGGGCGAGATCGAGATCGCCCCGCGCAGGTGGGCACCGCCCCCCGGCAGGCACGTGAAGTCCGGCAGCCCGTCGAGCGCGAGGTTGACCTTGCCCGACGATCCACGGAACTTGAACCGGCGGATGTCATCGGCGAACTCGCCTGGCAGGTGGTCGGCGCCCACCATCTGCATGAACGTGACGCGTGGGTCCACGCTCGAGAGAATCGCCGGCGCCATGTGGTAGTCGCCGTTCTCGAGCACGACGCCCGTGGCGGTGCCGCCGCTGACGAGCACGTGACGCACCGCCGTGCCGACGCGGATCTCGGCGCCGGCCTCCGTCGCCGCGGCCGCGATCGCATTCGACACCTGGCCGGTGCCGCCGCGCGCGAGTCCCCAGGAGCGGAACGCGCCGTCGATGTCGCCCATGTAGTGGTGGAGCAGCACGTAGGCCGTGCCCGGCGATCGCACGCCCAGGAACGTACCGATGATCCCGGAGGCGGCCATCGTCGCCTTGAGCACGTCGGTCTCGAACCACTGGTCGAGCAGATCGACCGCGCTCATGGTGAGCAACTGAATCTGGTTGTGCTGGTCGCGCGTGGGCAGGGCGCCGAATCGACCCCCGAGGGCACGCAGGGCCTGAAGATCCCGTAACCGCGGCGAGAAGGGATTGGGCGGCGTCATCGCGAGGATGTCCTTCGCGAATCGGCCCATCTCCACCATCGCCCGGCCGTACTCGTCGTAGCGCTCGGCATCCCGGCGCGAGTGCCGCGCGATCTCGCGGAAGGTCCGCGCGTGGTCGTTCACGCGCCACAGGTAGTCGCCGTCCGGCATCGGCGTGAACGTGCCGTCGAGCGGCAGCATTTCAAGGCCGTGGCGGGCGAGGTCGAGGTCGCGGATGATCTCCGGCCGGAGCAGCGAGACGACGTACGAGCAGACCGAGAAGTGAAAGCCCGGGAATACTTCTTCAGTGACCGCCGCGCCACCGACGACGTGACGCCGTTCCAGCACGAGCACCTTCTTGCCCGCGCGTGCGAGATAGGCGGCCGCCGTGAGGCCGTTATGGCCGGCGCCGATGACGATGGCGTCGTACTTCTGAGACAATGAACCATTCTAGTGGCCATTGCCTCGCCCTTCCACGCTCGTACGCTCGCGCGCTGCGAGAGCCTCAGCTTCCGAGACTGGGCGGGCTACTACGCGGCCAGTTCGTACGAGCCGCTGCACGAGCAGGAGTACCACGCGATCCGGCACGGCGCGGCCGTCATCGACGTCTCGCCGCTGTTCAAGTACCAGATCACCGGACCCGACGCCGAACGGCTCGTGAACCGCGTGATCACGCGTGATGTGTCGCGCCTGAAGCCCGGTCAGGTCATCTATACGCCCTGGTGCGACGATGCGGGTCAGGTGCTCGACGACGGCACGGTCGCGCGATTGGCACTCGATCGGTTCCGATGGACGGCCGCCGAGCCGAATCTCGACTGGATCACCCGTCAGGCTGCTGGCCTCGACGTGCGCATCGACGACGTGTCCGAACGGGTCGCCGCGCTGGCCGTTCAGGGACCCTGTTCGCGTGCGCTCATTCAGGCGGTGTTCGACCAGGACCTCTCCGGGCTCGCGTACTTCGGCGTGGTCTCGGGCCGCCTCGCTGGCCGTCGCGTGGACGTCTCACGTACCGGCTACACCGGTGACCTCGGGTTCGAGATCTGGATGGACCGCGAGGATGCCTTGGCCGTGTGGGACGCGATTCTGGCGCACGAGCCGGCCTACGGAGTCCGACCGACGGGACTGCTGGCACTCGATGTCGCGCGCATCGAGGCCGGGCTGCTGCTCATCGACGTGGATTTCGTCAGCATCCGCAAGGCGCTGACGTTGTCGCAGATCTACACGCCCTGCGAGATGGGACTCGATCGGCTCGTCGATCTCTCGAAGCCGGCGTTCATCGGGCGTGAGGCGCTGCGGGCCGAACGCGCGCGCGGGCCGAGGCGCCGGATCGTGGGCCTGACGATCGACTGGGCCGACGTCGAGCGGCTCTACGACGCCGTGGGCCTGCCGCCGATGGCCACGACCACGGCCTCGCGCGTGGCGGTGCCCGTCTTTGCCGGGAGCCGGCAGGTCGGGTTCATGTCATCGTCCACGTGGTCGCCGATTCTCAAGAAGATGATCGGCCTGGCGACGGTCGAGGCTGTGTTTTCCGGTCCGGGATCGCGCCTCGAGGTGGAGCACACCGTCGATGCCGTGCGCCACCTGGTGGGCGCGGTCGTCACGCCGACACCGTTCTTCAAACCCCCTCGTAAGACCGCGATCGGCTGATGCGCGGCGGCAGCCTGGCGGCGGTGTTCGTCGTCGCCCATCTGCTCGCCCTGTCCGGCCAGACGCTGCCGTGGTCGTTCTGGCTCCTCCCGGCGCTCATCTGGCACGACGTCGCTGTCGGCGCAGGGTTCTGGCTGGTCGATCGAATCACCGGCCGGTCGCGTTGGATGTGGGCGCCGTATGCGGGGCTGGTCGCCTGGGCAGCTCTGAACGTCCCAGTGACGCGCGCCCTGTCGTCGCCGCTCACGGTGCCGATGCTGCGGGCCGCCGGCGGCGCCCTGGGCGATTCAATCGCCCACTACGTCACCGTCAGCAACGTCGCGGCGATGGCCGTCGTCATCGCGCTCGGCGCGTTGGCGCCGTGGGCCGTGCGCTGGCGGCTGCCGAGCAGCCTTCGGCGGTCTGTGGTGGGGGTCGCCCTCGTGGTGGCCGCGGTCGGTCCGTATGCCGCGTCGCGCGTGGACACGCGCGGGCTGCATCGCAACGCCGTGTCGGCGGTGGTGACCACGGCGTGGCCTCGTGTGGCGGCGACCGCGGCCAGCGGGGACTGGCACGCCAGCCCGTTCGAAGAGAGGCTGGCCCCGGACCTGACGGCCTGGAGCGGCGTGGCGCGCGGCCGCCACGTCGTCCTGATCACGCTGGAGTCCACGGGCGCCCGGCATCTGCGGCTCTTCGGGGCCGCCGAGGACGCGACGCCCAATCTGACGACGCTGATGTCCGCGGGGCTTCGCTTCGAGCGGGCGTACGCGGTCTATCCCGAGAGCATCAAGGGGCTGTTTGCGGCCCTCTGCTCGCGCGAGCCGGTGTTCGACCTGCCCGCGGAGCGACTGGCGGAGCGGCCGTGTCCGTCGCTGGCGCGCGACCTCGGGGCAGCCGGCTATCGGACCGGGATCTTTCACTCAGGACGGTTCGCGTATCTGGGCATGACGGAGATCGTCGGCGCGCTCGGCTTCGACACGGCCGAGGATGCTGGCCCGATCGGCGGGCAGATGCGATCGAGCTTTGGCGTCGACGAGCCGAGCGCCGTGCGCCGCATGCTCGCCTGGATTGACGCAGTCCGGCGCCCGGCCGTTCTTTCTCACCTACCTGCCGATTGCCGGACACCATCCCTACGCGGCGTTCAGTCCTGGTCCATTCGACCAGCCCGACGAGCAGGGCGCGCACAAGAACGCCCTGTTCGACGGCGACCGCGCCATCGGCACGTTGATCGAGGGGCTCCGGACGCGTGGGCTGCTCGATCGCACGCTGTTCGTGATCGTGGGGGACCACGGCGAGGCATTCGGCGAGCACGCGGGCAACGTCGGGCACTCGCTGTTCCTCTATGAGGAGAACGTGCACGTGCCGCTGGCGATCGTCGCCCCGGGATCGGCGCTGACGCCGGGTGCGAGCGACAGGACCGCCAGCGTCATCGACATCGCCCCGACGGTGCGCGATCTGCTCGGGCTCGGCGCGCGCACGGATCACGTCGGGCGGTCGCTGCTCGGGCCACGCGACCGGATGGCGCTGTTCTTCACCGACTATTCCCTGGGCTTCGTCGGTCTGCGCGACGGGTGCTGGAAGTACATCTTCCAGATCGACGCGCAGCGGTCGCAGTTGTTCGACCTCTGTCGCGACGCGGATGAGAAGACAGACCTGTCGGAAGCCGAGCCCGCGCGTGTGTCGGCCTACCGGGCCCGCGTGCAAGGCTGGGTGGGATCGCGCTAGGTTCGCGTAGGCTATAGCGCACCAACCTGATGTCCACTCTCCGGCGAGAACTCGGCAAATGGGATCTGACGGCGCTGGGCGTCAACCAGGTCATCGGCGGCGCCGTGTTCCTGATGCCGGCGATCCTGGCCCGGCAGATCGGCGGCTGGAGCTGGATCGCGGCCTCGGCCGTCGGCCTGCTCGCGATGCTCATCGCGCTGAACTTCGCGGAGGCGGGCAGCCGCTTCGATGGCACGGGCGGCCCCTATCTCTACACACGCCGGGCCTTCGGCCGCTTCGCCGGCTTCGAAGTCGGCTGGATGCTGTGGATCACACGCGTCACGAGCTGGGCGTCGGTGGTCAACGGCCTCGTGGACGCCGTCGGCTACTACTCGCCCAATCTGCGCCTGGGCGCGATGCGGATCACTGTGATTACCGTGGTCGTCGTTGCGATCATGTTGCTCAACATCCGCGGCATCCGGCAGAGCGCGCTCGCCGTGAACCTGCTCACCTGGGGCAAAGTGCTTCCGCTCGCCATCTTCATCATCGTCGGTCTGCCCATGGTGTCGGTGGGCGCGCTCCGGCCGGAGGAGACGCTGACGTGGGCGCAGATCTCGACGTCCGCGCTGTATCTGATCTTCGCCTACGGGGGCTATGAGGTCGTACCGGTGCCCGCCGGAGAGACGAAGGATCCGGCGCGCGCGGTGCCCTTCGCGATGATCATGACGATCGTCATCGCTGGCCTGATCATGACGCTCTCGCAGATCGTGGCGATCAGCGCGCTGCCCGACCTGGCCTCGTCCACCACGCCGCTGGCTGACGCCTCGCGTCTGCTGATGGGGCCGGCTGGCGCGCTGTTGATGACGGTCGGCGCGGTGATTTCGACGACGGGCAACAACGTCGGGGGCGCGCTGTCCGGGTCGCGCATGCTGTTTGCCCTGTCGGAGCAAGGCGACTTCCCGCGCGTCTTCGGGCGCGTCTCACCGCGGTTCCAGACACCCGTCGCCGCCATCATCGCGACCAGCCTGACCACGCTGGTGATCGCGCTTTCCGGGTCGTTTGCGACGCTGGCGGCGGTCAGCGCCGTCGCGCGGCTGCTCGTCTACGTCGGCACCTGCGCCTCAGTCCTCGCACTGCGGCGGACGGGCCGCGCGCCCTTCACGATTGCCGGCGGACCGGTGGTCCCGGTGGTGGCACTTGTCATCTCGTGCGCGATCCTTGCGGGCGCCAGTACGCTCCAGTTGCAGGTCGGAGTCGCCGGCATCGTCGTCGGCGCCGTCCTGTTCTTCCTGTCATCGACCGTTCAGCCAAGGAACACGACCCATGCGAAGTGACTTGCTCTCTCTGCGCGTCACCGGAGTGGCGGCATTGGCCCTGTTGGTCGTCACGCTGCTGCCTGCGACCAGCCACGCTCAGAAACTGGTGCTCGTCGTGCGCCACGCGGAACGCGCCGACGGCGGGTCGATGGCGACGACGGCCCAGACCGATCCGCTGCTCTCGCCCTCCGGCAAGGCGCGGGCCGAACGCCTGGCCCAGATGCTCGGCGAGGCCGGCATCACGGCCGTGTACACCACGGAGTACAAACGGACGCAGGACACGGGCCAGCCGCTGGCCGACCTGTTGAAGCTGACGATCACAACGGTGACCGCGAAGGACACCGCCGGGCTGGTGGCGCGCATCCGCAAGGAACAGGCGTCCGGGGTGGTCCTCGTGGTCGGGCACTCGAACACGGTGCCCGACATCGTGAAGGCGTTTGGCGGGCCCACGTTCACGATGGACGAGGACGAATTCGGCGACCTGTTCGTCGTCGTGCCGGGCACAGGGGTGATGACGAAGGTGAAGTACTGATGACGTTCGTCTTCGTCGGGGCGGGGGCCGTCGGCGGCTATTACGGAGCGCTGCTGGCGCGTGCCGGTCACGAGGTGAGCTTCGTCGCGCGTGGGGCCCATCGCGACGCCATCGCGCGCAACGGTCTCAGCGTCGTCTCGGATGCCGTGGGCGGTTTCAGGGTGCAGGTCCGGGCGGAGAGCGACCCGAAGAAGCTCCAACGCCCGGACGTCGCGGTGCTGGCGGTCAAGACCTACGACAACCCGACCGCGATTCCCCTGCTGGCCTCGCTCGTCGGACCGGACACGACGGTCCTCACGCTGCAGAACGGCGTGGACAGCGCGGAGGAGGTGGCCGCAGCGGTGGGCGAGTCGGCCACGGTCGCCGGGGCCACGTACGTGGCGACCGCGATCGACGCGCCTGGTGTCATCAAGCAGACCGGATCGCATCGCCGCATCGTCTTCGGCGAGTACTTCGGCGATCGGCGGGTGATCTCCTATCGCGTCAAAGAGATGGCTGATGCGTTCCGCGAGGCCGACATCCACGCTGAGCCCGTGCCGGACGTGCGCAGCGCCATCTGGGAAAAGTTCACCTATCTGGCCCCGTTCGCCGCGTTCACTGGTGCCGCCCGGCTGCCCATCGGGCCGCTCTGGAATGACCCCCACGCGCGCGCGATGTTCCTGCAGGCGGTGGCGGAGGTCCGGGCGGTGGCGGTCGCGTCCGGCGTTCACCTGCGCGCGGAGCACGAGCAGTTCATCAACGACTACATGGACCGCCTGCCCTCGTCCACGCGGTCGTCGCTGCTGATCGATCTGTCACAGGGTCGCAAGATCGAGGTCGAGGCGCTCCAGGGGACGGTGGTGCGACGCGGCCGGCAGCTCGGTGTGGCGACACCCGTCATGAGCGCGCTCTACGCGGTGCTGAAGCCCTGGGCGGCCGGGGCTACGACCGGAACATGAAGTAGACGGCGCCGACCAGGCACAGCCCGGCCCAGACGAAGTCCATCTTGAAGGGCTGGCGCATGTAGAGCAGCGCGAAGGGCACGAAGACCGCGAGCGTGATCACTTCCTGCAGGATCTTGAGCTGCGCCAGGCTCAGCTCCGTGTAGCCGATCCGGTTGGCCGGCACCTGGAACAGGTACTCGAACAACGCGATGCCCCAACTGATGAAGGCGGCGATGTACCACTTCCGGTCGCCCAGGTTGCGCAGGTGCGCGTACCAGGCGAAGGTCATGAAGATGTTCGAAATCACAAGCAGCAGGGTGGTGCGGGCGAGCACAGACACGGGGACGCTCCTCGCGCTGCATTATCACCGCGGAGTGACGGAGCAGGGGCTTGATCACCACGGAGTGGCGGAGGGACGACTGAGCGGGGCTGCTCACCGCTTAGTGACGGAGGAGGGCTTCTTCACCGCGGAGGTTCGGAGCAGGGCTTGCTCACCACGGAGTGACGGAGCGACGACTGAACGGGGTTGCTCACCGCGGAGTGACGGAGGGACGACCGGACGGGGTGGCTCACCACGGAGAGACAGAGCAGGGCCTGGTCACCGCGGAGTGACGGAGAAGGGCTTCTTCACCGCGGAGGTTCGGAGCAGGGCTTGCTCACCACGGAGTGGCGGAGGGACGACTGAGCGGGGCTGCTCACCGCGGAGTGACGGAGAAGGGCTTCTTCACCGCGGAGGTTCGGAGCAGGGCTTGCTCACCACGGAGTGACGGAGCGACGACTGAACGGGGCTGGTCACCGCGGAGTGACGGAGAAGGGCTTCTTCACCGCGGAGGTTCGGAGCAGGGCTTGATCACCACGGAGTGGCGGAGCGACGACTGGACGGGGTTGCTCACCGCGGAGTGACGGAGAAGGGCTTCTTCACCGCGGAGGTTCGGAGCAGGGCTTGCTCACCACGGAGTGACGGAGCGACGACTGAACGGGGTTGCTCACCGCGGAGTGACGGAGAAGGCTTCTTCACCGCGGAGGTTCGGAGCAGGGCTTGATCACCACGGAGTGGCGGAGCGACGACTGGACGGGGTTGCTCACCGCGGAGTGACGGAGAAGGGCTTCTTCACCGCGGAGGTTCGGAGCAGGACTTGATCACCACGGAGTGGCGGAGCGACGACTGACGGGGTTGCTCACCGCGGACCAAGCGGATTTCGCCGCGTCTGTGGCCGTTCACGCTGATCGCGGCATCGCAAGCACAGGCACCGGTCGTGTCCGCCAGCGGCAGACAAGCGGGCGGGACCTTTGATTCCCGCTCGGCCTTTCTATGGGCGTAGCCGATCGACACCGAAGGCCTCAACAGGACCGTTCCGTTTCGCTTGGGGCGACTGGCCTCAGCCCGAACACTGAGCGAGATATCTGCCAGGATCGAGATGGCGATCACCCTTGGGGCAGAAAGAATGGTTCGCGATGTGATGGTCAAGAAGTCGAGCGGTGGCATCCGCGCTGAGGCCGAGGCCACGAGAGCAGTAATCAAGTCTTTTCAGCCAGAAGTCCTGGGTGGTCAGCCGAGTTGCCGTGAGAATGGCGTTGAACCTGACCGTGCCAGGCCAGCAGGTCTCGCGTCCGCGCGATGAGCGCACCGGTGAGACCGTTCGTCCCTCCGCTCCTCCGCGGTGAATCCCGAACCGTCCGTCCCTCCGCCCCTCCGCGGTGAAATCCCAAACCGAACGTCCGCCTGCCCCTCCGCGGTGAAATCCCAAACCGAACGTCCGCTTGCCCCTCCGCGGTGAAGCCGTCCGGGTGTTGCTCCGCCCCTCCGCGGTGAAGATGTCCGTCACTCAGCGGTGAAACCGTCTACTTCACCCGCACGCGGATGCGTTCGGCAAACGCCTGGACGGCCTTGACCTGATCCGGGCGGAACGCCACGTCCACGCCGAAGACCCTGGCCGCGATCGCCCGGGCCTTCACGAGATCGGTGAACTGGTCGATCGACATTCGCGCGGTGCCGTTCTCCGGTCGGGCGCCGGGCGAGGGGTTGTCGAGGGTGAGCCGCGAGGAGAGGTCGATCGTCTTGCGCTGGACCGTCTTCTTCACCACGTCTTCAATCTCGGCCAGGAACGCGAGAGACCCGCTGCGAACCGTGTTCGGGTTGCTGTCGAACGGGGCCCCAGCGGTGACCATCACTTCAGCCGGCGGTGCGCTGGGTGACCGCGAGTTCACCACCGCCGCAAACGACAGCAGCATCGTGCCGCCCGTGCCCGTCAGGTGGAAGCCGACGCCGACCTCGGTCTCGCGGATGTCCATGCCGCGCCGGTTCCAGGTCTCGAGATCGGACCAGCTCGGCCGCAGCCCTGTCAGGCTCTGCGCGATCGGGGAATTGGCCAAGGTGGCCGTGAACGCCGCCGCAGCGACAAGAAGGCGAAGAGCCGTGGTGTCGAACATGTGGATCTCTCCTGAAGTTCCCGCCTCCAGGACTGCACAGCTTGTGCCATGGCTCAGGCTCAGCCAACCACGTCCCGCTGCGCGAATCTGCGCGAGACGGCATGTCAAGCTGTCGGGTCCACCGGTGCCGGGTTACCATTCCTGTCCGTGTTCATCTCCGTGCTGTTGACGATGGCTGCCGGCGGAGTGACGGGTCTGCTGGGCTCTCTCCTCGGCATCGGCGGCGGCGTCTTCCTGGTGCCGTTCCTCAACCTCGTCCTCGGCCTGCCCATGAAGACGGCCGCGGGCATCAGCCTCGTCACCGTCATCGCGACCTCGACCGCGACCTGCGCGATGCCGGGCCGGCTGAAGCTCGTGAACTTCCGGCTGGGGATGGTGCTCGAGGTGTTCACGACCATCGGGGGGCTCCTCGGCCTGGCCGTCGTCCGGCACTTCAGCGAGACGACGCTGCAATACCTCTTCGGCCTCGTGATGGCGATCGTCGCGCTGGTGATGATCACCCGGCTGAAGGTCCGTAACGTCATTCAGGATCCGGACGTGGACGTCGGCGAGCTCGGCGGCCGCTACTTCGACCCCGAGGCGGGCGCGGAGGTGGCGTACCGGCTGAAGCGCCCCGGCGTGGCGTTTGCCGTATCCATCTTCGCTGGCGCCGCCTCGCTGCTGGGCATCGGCGGCGGCGTCGTCAAGGTCCCGTCCCTGATCGCCTGGTGCGGCATCCCGATTCGTGTGGCCGCGGCCACCAGCGCGCTGATGGTCGGCGCCACCGCGGTCGTGGGCGCGACCAGCTACTTCGTGCACGGCGACATCGTCCTTTCGCTGGCCGCCGGTGCCGTCCTGGGTGTGCTTGCCGGATCGCGGGCGGGAAACGCCATCGGCGCGCGCATCGAGGCCCGGCACATGAAGCTGCTGCTGACGTTCGTGCTCGCTGCGGTGGCCCTCATCTACTTCCTGCGAGCGGGACGATGAACCCGCAGGACATGCTCCGTCTCCAGACGCAGATCGGCCTTGTGTTGCGCTTCGGCGCCGGCGCGGCCGCCGTCGTGCTCGTGACAGGGCTGGCGCTGTGGGCCCTCGCTCTGCCGGCCGCCGACACCGTGCTCGCCGCCGGCCTGATCCTGCTCATGGCGATTCCCGTCACCCGGATCGCGGCATCCCTGATCGAGGCCATCCGCCGGCGTGACCACCTGCTCATCTGGTCCACGGCCATCGTCCTCGCGGTCATGGCCTTCACGCTCGTGCTCTCGCTCGTTTCGTCGTAGGCGCCAGTATTCGCCATTCAGCCAGCACGCTGGCGTGCGTCTCCCGACCGACCAGCCGGAACGACGCGAGCACCTGCTCGAGCGACGGCCCATCCAGGTCATAGAGAAGCGCAACCGCCGCCTGCAGGCGTGCGTAGGCGCGCGTCCCGCGCTCGCGGGGCGCCCGACTGAGCCGACGTGCGAGGCGCGCGATGCGACGCTGCTCGAGCGACCCGGACCAGCGCGGCACCGGCAGGCCCTCGACCAGCGAGGTCGTGAGATGGCCACCCATGAGCATGCGTGCGAGAAGGTTGAGGACGAACGAGTTCAGCAGGCCGATGAGAAAGTGCTGACGCTCCGCGGCGAGCGCCGTCCGCAGACAGAAGATCGTGTGGGTCGTGACGACGCCCGCAGGGACGAGCGCCGCGATGAGGGTCAGCTTGTTGCCGACGGCCGAGACGTCGCGGTAACCCACGCGCGCGTGGGCGAACCGTTGATCGGGTAGCAGTCGGGCCGCCGCGGCAGCGCTGATGCGCGCGGTCGGTGACTCGACGTCAGCGACGAATGGCCCGAGATGCTTGCCCTCGATCACGGGAAGGCCCACCTCGCCGAAATGGTCGCGATCTTCGGTGGCATTCAGCTCACGGCCGAACCGCGCGGACCAGCCATCGCTGTCCCCGAGGCGCGGGCACGACTCCACCAGGCGCCGCAGCAGGTCCAGATGCGTCGCGCTCCTGACGTCGGGAATGCGTCGTGTGCTGCCGCCGATGGCGCGCACGAGATGCGGCGTCAGCCGCACCGGGTACGCGGGCGCTCCCGACGCGGGCTCGAGCTCTGGCAGCTGATCCAGCTCCGCCTCGGCTCGCACGCCGAAGCGTGCCGCGATGTCAGGGCGGCGTTGATCCCCACCGGCGACGAGCGCCATGAACCTGACGCCCCGATGGATGGGAAACAGGCCCTCGGCGTTGTCGAATCCGACGACGGTGTCCAGCCCGACGCGCTCGAGGAGACGTTCACGCAGGTGCGCGGCGCCGTCGTCGGACGCCAGACCCCACGGCAGCACGAGCCCGAGACGTCCCCCGGGCCTGAGCAGATCCAGGGATCGATCGATGAAGGGCTGATACAGGTTGAGATGACCGCGATCGCAGGACGGATAGAGTCCGGACTCGCGCACGAACCTGAGGAGGGACCTCGCATTGGACGCCGAGTCCCCTCGCAGCATCTCCCAGGGCGGATTGCCGATGACGGCATCGAAGCCCGCCGCGCTGCGTGGCAGGCCATCGATGCCGAAGAACACGTCGGCAAACTCGAGCGGCCAGTGGAAGAAATGGTATCGATCGGCAAGCGCCTCCGCCTGCTCCACCCGCCGTCGTCGCTGTGCTTCGCCGATCGTGCGGTCGCCTCGCAGGACGCTGTCGAGCATGGCCCGCAACTCCGACGGCGACATCGCGGTGTCGGGATCGTCGAACCAGGGCGCACACCAGAGCGAGGCCGCCGTTCGCCACGGCGCCAACGGGGAGGCACGGCCGGACAGCCGGCGCCACGCCGCTTCCTTCACGTGCACGTCCCTCACGTCGTCGTCTCGCCTGAGGGCCAGCTCGATGAGGGCGCCGGCGCTCCGATGCAGGGCCCCGTGCCATCCCTCGTCATCGAAGAGGGGCAGCGCCGCGCGGGTCTGGTGGCGTCGGTTGGGGACACGATGCAGGTCGGCTGGTCCGGCCCCCACGAGGCTGTTCCCAGTGCGCAGGCGATGATCGAGAAAGCCCAGCGGCTTCCCGGCCGAGAGCGTCGTGAGCCAGAGCGAGAGGCGTGCGAGCTGCACGGCCACGGGGTTGACGTCCACGCCCGCGAGGCAGCGTTCGGCGACGAGCCGGCGGAGGCCCGCTCGCTCGCGCTGGTCCAGATCGGCGGCCGTGGCGCGGCCCTCCTCGATGAGCGCGTGCGCATAGGCGTGGGCCAGGTAGCGACACGCGGCGACGAGGAACGCGCCGCTCCCCATGGCCGGATCCACGACCCGCAGCGCGAGGATGCGATCGGCGGACGTCTGTTTCACGAGCGGCGCGAGGGTGCGGCGGACGACGAAGTCGGCCAGCGGCTGCGGCGTGTAGAACGTGCCGGTCTGCTTGCGCCGGAGGCTGTGCGCCGTGCGTTGCGCCGGCCGTGGTGGCTGCAGGGACGCAGGGTCGAGATCGAGGACGCGTTCGTAGACGGCACCCAGCTGTTCGACACCGAGGTCGGCGTACGCAATCGCTTCACGGCCAGTGGGGCCTGGTCTGGATCCGAGCGCGACGAGCGCCGTTCGCAGCGCCGCGTCGCGAGCGTCGGACGCCTGGCCGCCCCGCGCGCGGTGTCGCGCTTCGAGTGAGGGCGCGGCCGCACGCGCAAAGAGGCGACCATTGAACGGACGCACGATCAGGTCCGCGGCCTCGCAGCCCGCGCGCGAGAGGCGCGTCACGGCGGCCAACCCGTCCCACAGGCCGACGGCGTCGTGAGGCGCGGCAATGGCCTCGCGACAGAGCGCGGCAACGCTGTAGCTGCTCCCGTAGACCGGATGGTCGCGCAGGAACAGATCGCGCGACTCGGCGTACAGCAGAAACAGCACGCGATAGATCACCGTGAGCGCTTCGTCCAGCGCGCTCGCACCGTGCCCGGATCCGCGGTGCCGCCCGCCGCGTCCGACGACGTGGGCGAGCGCGTGAAGGGCCTCGACCACGCCGTGCTGCAGATCCTGGGTGACCCTGGCTTGGAACCCCTGGCTCGCCGCCACAATCTCGGCCACCAACGAGGCGGACGGGGCCCCGCTCGCCCCACGTCCGAAGGCCGCGCTCGACGCCAGGCGCCAGAATCGCATGAGACTGGCAGGATCGAGCACTGCCGGAAACGTGAAGTCCACGCTCCGGCGGACGACGTGGCCGCGTGCGTCAATCAGCGACAAGTGAGGCGGTGCGAGCAGGAAGCACCACTCCGCACGCGCGGCCGTCGCGGCCTCGACGACATCGCGCCACGCCAATGGAGGCTGGCTGGCCCAGGGCCGGACAATCGCCGCGACCGTCACGTCGTCGGGGCCGCACAGGATGGCTGACGCGTCGGCATCGCGCAGGTGCGCGTCGCGCACCCGGAAGCCCAGCATGTGGAAGAGGGGGAGCGCCACGCGATCGAGGAGCGTCCGCATGCCGGTCGCCGGACCGCAGGTGGCCTCCACGGAGCGCCACCAGGCATGCAACTGCCCGCGGCGGGCTGCTGGGGCGGCCTGTGACGCCCCCTCGCCAAGCTGTCGCGCCTCGAGAAGAAACCGCGAGGGCAGCAGCGTGCCCCCAATGCCCGGCAGCCGTTGAGGTGCCCTGGTCATCACGGCTTCCGCCCCGGCGCGACGATGGCCACGAGGCGAAGTGGAGCCAGCGTGACTCGGCAGCCTGGTTCCGGTGTCTCTGGTCCGTTGGGCGCGGAGTCATCGCGGCGCGCCACGGAGGCCATCGGCGTCACCGCCGACCGTTCGAGCGCAATCCGATCGAGTTCCATGGAGAGCCGGCCGTGGAACAGGCCGGGCTGCGTCGAGGCGCGAGTGGTCCGAGCCAGGTTGCGCTCGACAGCCCGCCGCTGGGCTCGATCGATCTCGTCGAGGCGCCGCAGTCGGGTGGCCAGACGTCGCGCCCGCGGGCCGAGCCACTGCGCGACGCATGAGCGCAGTTCATGCGTCAGCCGATCGAGCTGACCCAGATCACAGCCCCTGATGCGGACTTCCAGCACGTGCTGTTCGACCGGGTGGTCCTGATCGTTGACCAGTCCCGCAAGAACGACGAGTGTCGCGTCACCATCGGGAGATCGACTTGCCGCGAGAGCCCCGCTAGACATCCATGGGCGATGCACGTCCTCCACGGAGCCGCACCACGCACGACGGGCACGCCGGCAGACGCGCAGTTGCCGCGCCAATCGTCGTGTCGGGCGATCGAAGGCGTGGGAGAGCCTCACGGCGTCGGCCCGCGGAAGGGATATCCCCGTGGGCGGTGGATCCTCCACCAGCAACGCCGCGGCGACCGCGGGCTCGGCGGGGTTCACGACGTGGAGGACGGACGCGCCGAGCGTCGTCGCCGCGACGAGCGCCTGACGCGCCAGTCGCGCAAGCAGGGAGGACTCCATCGGATGCGACGACACGAGCAGTGACAGGTGCGGGACGCGCGGCTGGCCAATTCGGTCCACGCGCCCGACGCGCTGTTCCAGGCGAGAGGGGCGCCAGGGCAGTTCCAGGCTGACGACCCACCGCGCTCGCGACTGCAGGTTCAGGCCCTGCGCCGCGACGTCGGTAGCCGCGAGGACCCGGACGTGCCCGTTCAGGAAACGCGCCAGTGCCACCTGCCGCTCCGGGTCGCTCTGGCCGCCGTGCAGCAGGGCAGCCGTGCAACCCTCCGGAAGCGCACGCACCACGGCGTCCAGGGAATCCCGGAACTCGGTGAACACGACGGCGGGCTCGGTCGTTCGACGCAGCAGCCGTGCGAGATGGCGTAGCTTGCTCGAGCCCCGGGCGGCCTCCTGCGCGATCTGGCGCAGCCTGCCGAGCCAGGTCCGCTCATGGCTGCTGTCGATGCCGAGGTCGGCGCGAAGCCCGACGACGTCCTCCGAGTCCTCGTCCGGAGCGCTGAAGTCGAATGACCGCTGCGTCCAATCGTCAGAGGCGCGACGGGCGGCCGGGTCATCGAGCCACGCCAGGCGTCGGTCCAGCGTGCGCGTCAGGGCCATGGCCGTGGACAGTGCGCGCTTTCGCAGGATCGAGAGGAACAGCGGGACGGCGTCGCGCACCTCTCGTCGGGATCGGTCGAGGACGAACCGCTCGAACTGGCGGAGGACGGCCAGCAGGCGCGCCTCCGCGTCCGTCGGGCGCACCAGGTGCCAGCGCACGCGCCGCGCCGGCGAGCAGGCCAGCTCGGCCCGCGTCCGTCGGAAGACCAGCATGCCGTCGAGCGGCGGTCCGGTGGCGTCCCGCGGCTTCGCGTCCCGGCAGGCCCCGAGTGACATGAGCCGCTCGAAGCGCGCTTCGTCGCCCGAGTGCGGTGTGGCGGTGAGCAGCACGAGCCGGCGCGCCCGCTGCGCCAGCGCGGCGCACGCGGCGTGGCGATCGGAGGCTCCGCACGCGTCGTGGGCTTCATCGACGACGACCAGGTCCCACACCTGGGGCGGCAGGGCGCCGAACACATGCGGCTGCTTGAGCGAGTCGAGCGACGCCATCCAGACGCCACTGCGGGCCCAGGGGTTCGCGCCGGGTGCGGCCTCACGGGCGGTGCGTTCGAGTCCGAGCCGGTCGCCCGGGCACGTCGCGATGCCGAACCGGCGCTGCAGCTCGGTCGCCCACTGGCCCTGCAACGACGTGGGCACCAGCAGCAGCGCGCGCAGTGACACGTCCCTCGCGCGAAGCTCGCTCACGATGAGTGCCGCCTGGATGGTCTTGCCGAGTCCCACCTCGTCGGCGACGAGCACACGGCGGTACCCCGCGAGGATGGCCAGCGCCGGCGCGAGCTGATGCGGCTGGATGTCGGCCTCAGCGGCGAGCAGGGAGCGGAGGTGACGGGTGCCCAGCGATTGGCCCGCCAGGGCGGTCACGCGGGCCGCCACGCGTTGACGCCTGACGCGCCGCGGCCGACTCGAGGTGCTGACGACTGCGGGCTGGTCGAATGGGACCAGGAACGCGCGGCGCTCGTCGCGACCGACGAGTTCCAGTCGCACGAGCGGGCCATCGCGGGACGCGCGCGCCACGCGCCATCGGTGCTGGCGGAGCCAGAGGGTTGAACCCGGAGCCGGAAGCGACGAGTGCATGATGTGCCAGGGGGCACGCGCCGTGATCGCAGAAAGTGCGATCCAAGAGCCCAAGACAAGCCATTTCCGACGAGTGCCAACGTGGGTATGGCAAGGCCTGTGCCGCCTTGGCCCGGGCGATCAGGGGGCGCGGCGCCGCGATGCCGGCGACGAGGTGCTGCGCTGGAAGGTGGCGCTACCGGGCCGGCGGCAGGCGGGAGTCGTGCCGCGCCGAGACCGTGGTGGTGATGCCGCCGCGCGCGGTGAACGCGCCGGTGACCGCATGCTGCCGGGGCTGCGCAGGCGGCGACCAGGTCGTCGAGGATCTTGTTGGTGACCGCCTCGTAGAAGATGCCCTGGTTCCGGTAGACTCGCAGGAAGTAGTACTTCAGCGACTTCAGTTCGATGCACGTCTGGTCGGGCATGTAGGTGATCGCGATCTCGCCGAAATCCGGCTGGCCCGTCTTCGGGCACATGGAGGTGAACTCCGGGCAGCGGATCTGAATCTCGTAGTCGCGTTCGGGGCGGGGATTGGGGAAGGTCTCGAGCGGGGCGGGCATGCCAGACATTGTAGACCTCCGGTGTGACGCACGACCGTTCTGCCTGGCCGGCCCGAATTGATTGACTCTCTTTTTCGCCGGGCGCTACGATTAGGCCCGTTTTTCACGGATTGCCGTCGGACCGTTTCGCGCGCGCGGTTCACGACGACAGACTTTCTTGACAACGCGCGCGCCCAGCCAGGGAGAAGAAGGCATGGCAGACGCCCGGCGCATGGGCAAGATGGAACTGTTCGCGCACTTCGCGGACAAGTTCGATCTGAAGCGCACGCAGGTCCGCGACCTGTTCGACGAACTGAATCGCCTGTCCGAGAAGGAACTGAAGCGGTCCGGCGAGTTCGTGCTTCCCGGGATCTGCAAGCTCGTCGTGCAGAAGCGGAAGGCGCGCGAAGGCCGCAATCCCGCGACCGGTGAGCCGATCAAGATTCCGGCCAAGACCGTCGTGAAGGCCCGCATCGCGAAGCAGCTCAAGGACGCCGTCCTGCCCCGCAAGTAGCGCTGGGTTCGACGCTCGCTGACGGGCGATCAGGCGAGATCCCGCTCGGCGAGCGTCCGGCCCGCTTCGTCTGTGCCGGCTCATCCCTGAGCGCGGCGTCCGCGGCCCGTCTGCCTCGCTCGTCAGTAATATCAACAGAGATGGCTCGATCACGTACGACCTCGTCGTCATCGGCGCAGGCACCGGCGGCTATGTCGCCGCGATCCGAGCGGCGCAGCTCGGCCTGAAGACGGCGGTGGTCGAACGCGCAGCCGGCGCTCGGCGGCACGTGCCTCAACTGGGGCTGCATTCCGACCAAGGCGCTGCTCGAGCACGCGCACGCGCTCAAGATCGCCCAGGACGTCGGCCGACTGGGGCATCAACTTCGGCACGACGCGTGACGCCCACGATCGACATGGCGCGCGTGCACGCGCGCAAGGACAAGATCGTCACGGGCCTCGACGCAAGGGCGTCGAGTTCCTCTTCAAGAAGAACAAGATCGACTGGATCAAGGGCAGCGCGCGTCTCGCTGGGCGGCGGCCAGGTCGAGGTCACTGGCGCCGAGCGCCGCGCACGCTGACGGCCAGCGAGATCGTCGTCGCCACCGGATCGCGCGCCGCGCAGCGTGCCGGGCATCGACGATCGACCGCATCGCACATCATCACGAGTGACGAGGCCATCCATCTTGCGCGAGGTGCCGACATCGATCGCGATCCTCGGGCAGCGGCGCGGTCGGCGTGGAGTTCGCGTCGATCTTCCGGCGCTTCGGCAGCGAGGTCACGCTCATCGAGCTGCTGCCGCGCATCGTGCCGAACGAAGACGCGGCCGTCTCGGCCGAGCTCGAAAAGGCCTTCAGGAAGCGCGGCATCGCCGTCCGCACGGCGACGAAGGTCACGTCGGCCGTCGTGAACGGACGGCGCAGTCGTCGTGGAGTTCGCAGGACAAGGACGGCGCAGGCGCGACTCGCTGACCGTGGAGACGCTGCTCGTGGCGACCGGACGCGGACCGGTCACCGACGGGCTGGGCGCCGTCGAGGCGGGTCTCACGCTCGAGCGCGGCTACATCAAGGTCGACGAGCTGTTCCGCACCGGCGTGCCGGGCATCTCCGCGATCGGCGACGTCATCACGATGGGACGCGGCGCGCATCCGCAGCTGGCGCACCTGTCGTCGGCCGAAGGCATGCTGCTGGCCGAGCGGATCGCGGGGCGCGAGGTGCAGCCGCTCAACTACGACCACGTGCCCGCCTGCACGTACTGCGATCCCGAGATCGGCAGCGTCGGCCTGACCGAAGAGGAAGCCATCGAGCGCGGGCTACGACGTGCGCATCGGCACGTTTCCGTTCGGCGTGCTCGGCCGCGCGAAGATTGCCGGCGAGACCGAAGGGTTCGTCCGGATCGTGGCAGACAAGCAGTACGACCAGGTGCTCGGCGTCCACATGATTGGCCCGCGCGCCACGGAACTGGTGGCCGCAGGCGACGGTGGCCCTGCGGCTCGAGTCCACGGTCGAGGAGCTGATGCGCACGATCCACGCGCATCCCGACGATGTCGGAGGCCATCGGCGAAGCGGCGCACGCCGTGCACGGTGCGGCGATACATGTGTGAGTGGGTTACATCACCACATCACCACATCACCACATCTGACATCACGACATTCCCCATGCCAACTAATGTCCTGATGCCCCAGATGGGCGAGTCGATCGCCGAAGGCACCATCGTCCGCTGGATCAAGCAGGTCGGCGAGCCGATCGACAAGGACGAGCCGCTCTTCGAGATCTCGACCGACAAGGTCGACGCCGAGATTCCGTCGCCGGGGGCCGGGTTCCTCGTCGAGATCACGGTGAAAGAAGGCGAGACGGTGCCGGTCAACAGCGTCGTCGCCGTCATCGGGGAGACGGCACGGACGCCGGGTACGACGGGTACAGCAGGTACAGCAGGTACGGCAGGTACGACGCCGGATGCGGCGGCGCTCGCGCTCGAGGGGCTGCTCGGGCCGGGCGTGGCGGCGAGCGACGGCTGTGACCGGCACCGCTGGGCGCGACGCTCGAGACGTTGCGGCGCACCCGATCCTCACCCGTCGTGCGCAAGATCGCGCGCGAGCGCGGGCGATCAGCCTGGCTGATCTGACAGGCACGGGCATCTCCGGCAGGGTCACCCGCAGAGACATCCTCGCGTTCATCGATCGAGGCGGGGCGGTTGCGCGCTCGAGTAGCGTCGTACCGGCCAGGAGACGACCGACGACGCCGACCCCGTTTGCACCGGGGGAGGACGTGCGCATCGAGAAGATGGGCGTGATGCGCAAGAAGATCGCCGAGCACATGGTGACGAGTCTCCAGACCTCGCCGCATGTCTATTCGGCCTACGAAGTGGATTTCTGCGCGCATCGAGCAGCTCCGGCAGAAGCAGAAGGCGGCGTACGAGGCCGCCGGCGCCAAGCTCACCTACACCGCGTTCATCGCCAAGGCCACCATCGACGCGATCGGCGAGTTTCCGTTCGCCAACGCGTCGATCGACGGCGAGAACATCGTCTACAAGCGCGACATCAACCTCGGGATTGCCGTGGCGCTCGATCAGGGACTGATCGTGCCGGTCATCCGGGACGCGGCCAACCGGAGCATGCTGGACCTGTGCGTCGCGATCGCCGATCTGGCGCTGCGCGCGCGATCCAAGCAGCTCAAGACGGAAGACGTGCAGGGCGGGACGTTCACGATCACGAACCCGGGCATCTTCGGCGCGGTGTTCGGCCTGCCGATCATCAGCCAGCCGCAGGTGGCCATCCTGGGCGTGGGCAGCGATCGAGAAGCGCGTGGTCGTGGTGGACGACATGATCGCGATTCGGCCGACGTGCTACCTCACGCTCGGCTACGACCACCGACTGATCGACGGCGCCGATGGCGGCCGCTTCCTGCAGGCGCTCAAGGACCGCCTGCAGAACTTCGACGAATCGTTGTTGTGAGCCTCTCGATTCGCCGCCTCGGGCTGGTCCCGTACGACGAGGCGCTCGAGCTGCAGCAGCAGCTCGTCGAAGACCGGCGCGCCGGCCGCATCGGCGACACGTTGCTGCTGCTCCAGCATCCGCCCGTCATCACGCTGGGCGCGAAGACGCGCCACGGCCCGAACCACATCGTGGCCACGCCCAAGGAGCTGGCGGCCGAAGGAGTGACGGTGTTCGAGACAGGCCGTGGCGGCGACGTGACGTACCACGGGCCCGGGCAGCTCGTCGGCTATCCGATTCTCGACCTCCGTCCCGACCGCTGCGACGTGCACCAGTACGTGCGAGACCTGGAAGAGCTGCTGATCCGCACGGCCGCGGTGTTCGGGATCACGGCGACGCGAGTACCCGGGCTCTCGGGCGCGTGGGTGGGACCAGCCGGGCGTGAGGAGAAGCTCGCCGCTATCGGCATCCGCATCAGCCGATGGATCACGTCCCACGGCTTCGCCCTGAACGTCTCGACCAACCTCAAGCACTTCGACCTGATCGTGCCGTGCGGCATCGCGGACCGCGGTGTGACGTCCCTCGAGCGGCTGCTGGGCCGTCCCGTGTCGATGGCGGAGGTCGAGGACGCGGTGGAGGGCGCGTGGGGTCAGACCGGGGTCAGACCCCGAACTACAGGGGTCTGACCCCGGTCTGACCCCACGCGCCCCTCTCCGACTGACTCAGCGTCGGCGGGACCACGGCGAGGACGCGGCCTCGGCCGAGCGACAGGGGCAGCAGGACGGCCACGCCGTCCTGCAGAGTCAACGCCGGGTGCAGGTCGCGGCTGCCCGAGATCAGCGCCTCCACCACCCGCGCCGTCGCGGCGCCGATCGCATACGGGCCGGGCGGCCAGCACTGGCGCAGCGCGGCTGAAATCGCCAGCAGTCGATGCGGCGGCACCCGGTCGCCAATGAGCGAACCGCCGGCTGTTGCCGCCGACCAGGCCACGACCAGGCCGGGCGGCCGACCCACCGCCGTCACCGCCGCGTGAGCCAGGTCCAGCTCGAGTCCCACCAGGGACCGCAGCGCGCTCACCATCGCCGACGCCGAGGTGCCGATCAGCCGGTCCGCGCTGATCTTCGCCTCCTTCAGCGCCAGCTCCATCAGCTCGGTCTGGTCCGGACCGGCAAATACGAACGCGCCCGTCGCGCCGGCGCGCACCAGCGTCTTGAGCATCGCCAGGCCGGTCTCGCCGCGCCACTGGCCCTGTTCGATCGGGTCCGCAACCACGATGACGGGCGCCCCGACGGCCGCCAGCACCTCCGACTCGGCCGTCACTCGCGTGTCGAAGCCATCGACCGGTCCGGACTGCATGATGTCCAGCGCCTTGCCTGCCGCGCCCGCGACGGTCGCGTCGATCAGGCGGATCTCCCGCACGCGTCCGCGCGAGGCGAGCGCTTGCGCCACCGCCGCACCGATCGGACCCGCGCCCAGGATGGCGACGTCGGACATCGGACGGTATTCTAGTGGTCCAGGTCATCACATGCACAACGCCATCGTCACCGGAGGAACTCGCGGCATCGGATTCGCCATCGCAGAGGCGATTCGGACTGCGGACGGGAACGTCATGATCACAGGCACCGACCAGGCGCGACTCGACCGCGCCGTCGCGGCGCTTCAAGCCGTGGCGGGCGCAGGTCAGGTCGCCGGCCTGGTGGCCGATGTGCGCGACCGCGCCGCCGCGGACCGCCTGGTCCGCGAGACCGTCGCGCGGTTCGGTGGCCTCAACACGCTCGTCAACAACGCGGGGCTCGGCGTCTTCAAGGACGTCGCCGCGATGACCGACGAAGACTGGGACCTGACGATCGACGTCAACCTCACGGGCGTCTTTCGCTGCACCAGCGCGGCGCTGTCGGCCCTGAAGCAGGCGCGCGGGGCCTGGATCATCAACATCGCCAGCCTTGCCGGACGGAACTACTTCCCGGGTGGCGCGGCCTACTGCGCCTCCAAGGCCGGCCTGGTCGCCTTCAGCGAGTCCCTGATGCAGGAAGTCCGGAACGACGACATCCGCGTGAGCGTCGTGATGCCGGGCTCGGTGGCCACCGAGTTCAATGGCTCTGGCATGACCGCCGACGATGCGTGGAAGCTGGCGCCGGAAGACGTCGCCGAGGTCGTGATGGACCTGCTTCGGCATCCCGGGCGCAGTCTGCCGAGCAAGGTGGAGATCCGGCCGTCGAAGCCCAGGAAGGGCTGATAGGCCGGGTTCAGCGGCCCGCGCCGACGACCACGCGTCGCGCGACGAGGTACCAGACGGCTGCCGGCAGGCACATGCCGGCGCCTACCAGCGCCATCAGGATCCGCGGCGGCACGTCGAGGTCGTCCAGGGCATAGGCCGTGAGGGCGCAGATCGCCGACTGCACGATCGCGATCGCCATCAGCTCGGCCGCGAAAACGCGTCCGCGAAATTCGGCGGGTACGTGCACCTGCAGCAGCACGTTGCTCGAGACCCACAGGATGGAACCGAACGTGTGCGCCGCGATGACGCCCAGGGCGGCGATCCAGATCGTCGGCGCCGCCGACAGCTCGCGTAGCAGACGCCGGCCGCGACGTACGACGGGCCGATCCACCACGTGAGGCCACTGACCCCTCCCCCGACGTCTCCCCCGACGACCTCGGAGGTCTTTGGTAAAGGTTTTACCAAAGACCTCCGAGGTCGTCGGGATCGGCCGGCCAGTCGCGTGACGATGATCGACCCGGAGATGGCGCCGATGCCGCGGGCACCGAAGAGCAGGCCGATGCCGGCGTCGCCGCGCCCCGCCGTCGAGAAGACGCGGTCGCCGAACACCGTGAGGAGCAGCAGCGCGCCGCCCGCAATCGCCCAGCCGCCCTTGACCAGCGCGATCCACGCCACGTCGCGGTGCGCGCGCATGTAGCGCACGCCGTCCACCAGGCCCCTGCCATCCGCCGCTGGCCCGTCGGCCGCGCCCTGCGCGGGGACACGCATCCGCCAGATGAACAGACGCCGAGAGCAAAACGACGCGGAGTTGACGATGAACGCGATGTCGCGGCCGAACGCGGCGGCCACGACGCCGCCGGCCGCCGCGCCAATGGCCAGCATCGCCGGACCACGTCGCGGTCGAGACGGCGTTGGCAGCGACGAGTTGAGGGCGCGGGACGATCGCCGGAATCGTCGCCGATCGTGCCGGCTCGAAGAAGCCGGATGCGCAGACGTCAGTCCGGTTGACACATAGGCCAGCCAGACCGTGTCCGCGCTGCGCACGAACAGCAGACCGAGCACGGCAAGGGCGCGCACCAGATCGGCCGCGATCATGATGCGCCGGCGATCGTAGCGATCCGACCACCACGCCGGCCCAGGGACCGACCACGGCGACGGGCAGCAGCTGCACGACCATCATCCAGGCCACGGACGAGGCCGATCCCGTGAGGCTGAAGAGCAGGGCGTAGAGGGCGACCGAGTTGAACCAGTCCCCCAGCTGGCTGACGATCTGGCCGAACCAGAGCCAGCGGAAGTTCCGGTTGTCGCGAAGGAGCGTGCCGATCACCGCGCGGAGGACGTGCTCGATCACGCCTGCGTCCACGTTGCGGCCCGACAGGATGATGCCCATGCGGCGTCCCGCCAGGGCGCGGCCGCGCGGACGACCGAGGCGATCGCCACGGCGGATGCGCCCTCGACGATCAGCCGTTCATGGCGAATCAGGTCGCGCATCGCGCAGGGCGATGTCCGGTTCCTCCACGCGCCTCGACGCGATCCACGAGATCCCGCACGAGCCCGAAGGTGATGCGTCTCCGGATCCATGTTGCCGGCCAGGCCGTCGGCGAGCGTCTCCGTGACCGCGACCGTCACCGGCCGGCCCGCGGCCAGGGCCGCTGTGAAGGCCGGCGAAGCCGCGGCCTCGCAGCCGACGATCTGCGCGGAGGGAACCAATGCGCGGACGACCACCGCCGTGCCGGCCAGCAGTCCACCGCCACCGAGGGGCACGAAGAAGCCGTCGAGGTCCGGCTGCTGCTCCAGCATCTCGAGCGCCACGGTACCCGCGCCAGCGACGACGTCTGGATCGTTGTACGGCGAGACGTAGGGCGCGCCGGTCCTCGTCGCGTCGGCGTGCGCGTCGGCCTCGGCCTCTTCGTACGAGCCTGTCGAGATGGCGTCGGCCCCGAGTCTCACGAGGCCGTCGTGCTTGGCGAGGGGCGCGGAGGCCGGCAGGTAGACGCGTGCGTCGAAGCCGAGCGCGTGCGCGGCGTACGCGAGGGCCTGGCCGTGGTTGCCGGCCGACGCCGTGACCACGGTCGTGACGTCGGGCCGGGCCGCCCGAAGCCGGGTCAGCGCGTTGGCGGCTCCGCGCACCTTATAGGAGCCGGTCGCCTGGACGATCTCGAGCTTCAGCCAGACATCCGCGCCGGTCAGGGCCGAGAGCCACGGCGAGGGCACGAGCGGTGTCGGCCAGGCGAGGCCCCGGATGCGCTGCGCGGCGTCGCGGATGTCGTCCAACCGCGGGAGCGCGCTGGACTCGGTGGGGATCATGGCAGGATCATACGCCGATGCAGATCGCGTCCGCCGCGGTGCCGCCCTTCATGAAGAACGGCTTCGTCGTCTCCTGCGAGGAGACGCGCGCGGCTGTCGTCATCGATCCGGGCGACGAGGTCGAGGCGCTCGTCGACGCGATCGCCTCAGGCGGTCTCACGCCCACGGCGATTCTGCTGACGCATGCGCACCTGGACCACATCACCGGTGTGGCGCGGGCCAAGGCGGCGCTCGGTGTGCCGGTGTGGCTCCATCGCGCCGATCTGTTTCTCTACGAGAACGTGGTTCGAGCAGGGGTGGATGTTCGGGCTGAAGGTCGCAGCCCAGCCCGCAGTTGATGACTTCTACGAGCCCGGTGTGCCACTGACGTTCGGCCGCTACGTCGTGGACATCCGGCACACGCCGGGGCACTGTCCCGGCGGTGTCTGCCTGGCGATTGGCCGACAGGGCGAGGCGGCGCGCGAGTTGTTCGTCGGTGACACGCTGTTTGCGGGAGGGATTGGCCGGACCGACCTGCCGGGAGGCGACCACGCGACGCTGCTGGCGTCGATCCGCGACGTGCTGTTCAGCGTATCCCGACGAGACAGTCGTGCACCCGGGCCATGGGTCCGACACGACGATCGGGGCCGAGCGACGGGGGGAGTGAGCGAATAAGACCTCGGAGGTAATTCCTACCAAAACTGTAAGCCTCGTGAATACGATTTACAGGCTTACAGTTTTCGTAGGAATTACCTCCGAGGTCTTACTCACTCACTGCCCCACCTTGAATTCCACCCGTCCGATCGTCACCACGTCGCCGGGCTTGAGCACCTGACGCGTGACGACCTTGCCGTTGACCTTCGTGCCGTTGGTGCTGCCGAGGTCCTCGACGACGAGCTGGTCGGACCTGTCCGCCGTGAGCCGGCAGTGAATCCGCGAGACCAGCGCCGCGTCGAGGATGAAGTCCGCGCGAGCGGTGCGGCCGACCGTCTTGACGCTGCCCGTCGGCAGGCGGAATGTGATCGGCGAGTCACCGAGACTCTCGAGCCTCCACCCGGGCATCAGGACACGCCCGCCAGCTGCTGCATGCGCGCGTGCACGATCGCGCCATCGCGAGTCACCAGGATCTCGCGCGTGATCTCGTCTTCCGGATTGAGCACCAGCGCGGGCGGTCCCGTCGGCTTGCCGTCAGGACCCTTGGTACGTTGCACGAGGTGCTGCACGATGGTCACCACGTTCCGCGCATACATCTGGCTGGCGTGGTACGGCACCGTCGCGGGCAGGTTCGTCGGGCCCGAGAATCGTCACGCCGTGGCGGACCACGACCTGGTCGGCCTCGGTCAGCTCGCAGTTCCCACCGCGCTCGGCTGCCAGATCGACAATGACCGACCCGGGCGGCATGCCCTTCACCATCGCCTCGGTGATGAGGACGGGTGATTTCTTCCCCGGGATGGCCGCCGTGGTGATGACGACATCCGTGGTCGCCACGGTCTTGGTCATCAGGTCGCGCTGACGCTGATAGAACGCCTCATCCTGCGACTTGGCGTAGCCGCCCGCATCCTGCGCGTCGCCCGCTTCGATGGGCATCTCGACGAACCGCGCACCCAGGCTCATGATCTGTTCCTTCACGGCCGGTCGCACGTCGTACGCCTCCACGCGGGCGCCGAGCCTGCGCGCGCTCGCGATGGCCTGCAGACCGGCGACGCCGGCGCCGATGACGAACACGCGCGCGGCAGCCACGGTGCCGGCCGCGGTGTTCAGCATCGGGAACATGCGGGGCAGCGTCCCGGCCGCCAGCAGCACGGCCTTGTAGCCGGCGATGGTCGCCATCGACGACAGGGCATCCATGCTCTGGGCCCGGGTGATGCGGGGCACCAGTTCCATCGCCACGAGCAGGGCGCCCCGTCTGCGCGACGCGGCTGCGAGGCCTCCATCGCCGTCAGCGGATCGGCGAATCCGATCACGAGCTGCCCCGGTCGCAGCAGCCGTTCATCGGCCTCGCCGGCGCCCGGGTTGGCCCCCGGCGTGCGAACCTGCGCGACGAGGTCCGCCTCGAAGACATCGGCCCGCGTGCCCATCGCGGCTTGTTGTTCGAGGTAGGCCGCATCGGGGAATCCGGCCTCCACGCCCGCGCCAGATTCGACGACGACGTCGATGCCGATCTTCTTGAGGGCGGGAATCACGCCGGGCACGATCGCAACACGGCGTTCGCCCGGAAAGGTCTCCTTGGGGACACCCAGTCTCATCGCGCAAGAGTGTAGCAGGGAGCTGCCTATCGGCCCGTGAGGACGTCCTTCAGCCAGCTGATCAGCGCCGCCGCCACGTCGGGCGAGAGGGCGCGCGTCGTGAGCGTGAGGTACTCCTCCGCCTCGCCGGTGGTCGCCTGGACCAGCAGGTGATTGACGCCGGGCACGACGGCTTTCCGCGTGTCGCCGGGCTTCGCGTTCCGGCGCCCGGCCGAGAGGGCCTCGAGCCGGTCGGCGTGGGACGTGGTCACTTCGGAATCCAGGGCACCCTGAAGAATGAGCAGCGGCTGCTCGACGCGTCCAATCGCCGTCGCGGGATCGAACTGCAGCCAGCTGCGGAACCACGCCGAATCGGCGACCTGCCGGACGTCGGCAGGCAGCGCCTCCCAGCCGCTGTTCTTGACTGCCGCTTCGATGACGCGCTGCTGCAGGGCGATCTTCGCGGCCTTTTCCGCCTCGGGCACCTTGAGCTGCGCGAGCAGGCGCTGTTGCTGCTCGAGGGCGGCCTCGCGGCCCGTCCGGCCGTACGAGGCGAGCAGGGCCACGGCCTTGATCCGGTCCAGTCGCCCCGCGGCCAGCAGCGCCACGCTGGCCCCATCGCCGTAGCCGGCCACCGCGATCCGATCCCCGTCCACGTCCCGGCGCCTGCGCAGCCACTGCACGATCTGCGTGACGTCGTCGGCGAACTCGGGCAGGCCGGCGTTCTCCGTGCGTCCGCCGCTCTGGCCGAGGCCGCGCTTGTCGTAGCGCACCACGACGTACCCCGCCTCGGCGAGCACGCCAGCGAGCCGGCCCAACACCGGCGCGCCAAACAGCGTGCCGTCCCGGTCCTGTGTCGCCGACGACGGCACGAGGACGATCGCCGGGGCGCGGGCAGGCGCTTTGGCCGGACGCGTCACCGTCGCGCCGATGGTGAAGCCACCCGCGGGAATGAAGGCGTCCTCGTCGGTGGCGTGCCGGATGCCCTCCTCGCGCGCCATGACGGACGCGAGATCGTCGCGCACGACGGCCACCGAGGCGGTGCGGCTCACCAGTCGCGCCAGCCGGTTCCTGGAGTCGATCCACATCTCGATCGTCAGGGGACCCGCCGCGTTGTTGAACGTCAGCGACACCTCGCGCAGGTCGAGCGTGCCATTGGAGAGCACGACGCGTCGAGGCGTGACGCTGTTCAGCGTGGCGCTGATCTCGCCTCGCGGTGCGATGTAGATCGGCACGCGCGCCCCGACCGGCAGGCCGCCGAGGCGCAGCGCCAGCACCTCGTAGGCCGAGAAGTAGTTGTCGGGCAGCACCACGGTCCGCGGCGAGACGGTCACCGTGTTGGACACGCGTTCGGTGTTCTGGGTCACGTCGTTGATCGCCGTGGTGACGCCGAACGTCGTGCCGAGCGTGACGTTCTGGCCGCGCTGCGTGGCCTCCATCGACAGCTGCTGCGCCTGCCAGTCCCCGCTGTAGGTGAGCTCGAACTTGTTGATCACCAGATCGATCGGCGCCTGCAGGCGGGCCGTTCCCGACAGCACCCAGTTCGTGCCGTTGCGGGAGATGTTGACCGACTCCGTGCCGATGCGGACCCCGCCCAGCAGCACGACGAACGAGGCCGGGCCCGTGCTGTCAGTGGGAGGCGCCGGTGCGGTAATGACCTGCGGGCTCGAGGCGGCGATCGCCGCGACACCCGTCCACCCGAGAACGGCGACGGTAAGATGGGTGACGAGACGCCTGGTGACCACCATCGCCGACCAGTATCGCACCATCGCCACAGGCGCCGGCTGGGTGGACCGCAGCAGCCGGGGACGCCTGCGGTTCGAGGGACGCGACGTCCTGTCGTTCCTGCACGCCATCGTGACCAACCAGGTCGAAGGCCTCGAGCGAGGCGCCGGAATCTATGCCGCCTTGCTGACGCCGCAGGGCCGCATGGTGTCGGACCTGCGTGTGTATCAGCGTGGGACGTTCGTGCTGGTGGACGTGCCGCCTGGTCTCGGATCGGCGCTGGCCTCGCGGTTCGATCTCGCGGTGTTTGCCGAGGACGTGCGCGTGCACGACGCGTCAGCCGATTGGACGCAGATCGGCGTGGCCGGGACGGATGCCGGCAGGCTGATCGCCGCGGCTCTGGGCGGCGAGGCCGCCGCACTCGCGACGCTCCGGCCGCTCGGTCAAGTGGACCTCCCGGGGATGGGCGAGGGTTTCGTCGTGCGCACCGATGATGCGGTGCTGCCGACGTTCGACGTGATCGTGCCCGTGGCCTGGCGGGCTGATGTGCTCGCGCGGCTGACCGGCTCGGGCGCCGTGGCCATGTCCGACGAGATCGCGCACATCCTGCGGATCGAAGCGGCGCGACCGGCCTTCGGCATCGACATGACGGACGAGACGATACCGCTCGAGGCGGGCCTGCTCGATCGGGCCATCAGCACCTCCAAGGGCTGCTACGTCGGACAGGAGGTCATTGTCCGTGTGCTGCATCGTGGCGGCGGAAGGGTCGTAAAGCGTCTCGTGTCGATCGCCCTGGACGGCGGGCCCGACGACGTGCCGGCGGCCGGGTGTGTGCTCACTGTGGACGGACGCGACGTCGGGCGGATCACGAGCGCCGGGTTCTCGCCGGGCCGCGGCCGCATCGTCGCGCTCGCCTATGTCCACCGCGACCACGCCGAGGTCGGGCGCCTGGTCGAGACAGCCGCGCCGGGCTGTCGGCCCGGCGCGATCACGGCGTTTGCCGGCTGACGGCGGGCATTGCGCTGAGGAGGGCGATCAGCGCGGCGTCGGCCTCCGGGAACTCGATCGTGGCCAGCTCGGCCCGCGAGGCCCATCGGATCTGCTGGCCCAGCAGGGGCTGCGGGCTGTCCGCGATGACGCACCGCCGGAAATGCAGGCGCACTGTGCGGTCCGCGTAGGCGTGCTCGACCGTGATCAGCTCAGCCCCGATGGACGCCGACACGCCGAGTTCCTCCAGCAGCTCGCGGGCGAGACACGCCTCGTCCGATTCCCCCGGGTCCCGTTTGCCGCCAGGAAACTCCCAGAGTCCCGCCAGGTGGGTGCCTTTCAGGCGGCGGGTGAGCAGGAACCGTCCGTCCTGCTCGATGACGGCCGCCAGCACCACGATGGGCGCGCGCGCGTCAGCGTGGGTGGTCATCGGGGTTGAACGGGTAGGCCTTGCACTTGGTGGACATCACGCAGAGGGGACATTGCGGCTTGCGCGCGGTGCAGACGGTGGCGCCGAAGTCCATCAGCGCCTGGTTGAAGTCGAAGACGTGCCGGTGGGGTAGCACCGTGCGGGAGACCTCCCACAGGTGTTTGACCATGGCGTGACTGCGAGCTTTGCCGCGACCGACGAAGATGCGAAAGAGGACGCGCGCGACGTTGGTGTCAAGAATCGCCGCACGCTGGCCGAAGGCGAAGCTCATGACCGCGCCGGCCGTGTAGGCGCCGATGCCCTTGAACGAGCGCAGGGTGACTTCATCGCCCGGGAGCTCGCCGTTGTATTTGGCAACGGCCTCGCGCGCGATGGCCTGCAGCCGCCGCGGACGGATGTTGTAGCCGAGCGGGTACCAGGTGCGAACGACGTCGTCGTCCGGGGCCTCGGCGAGCGCGCCGAGTGTGGGATAGAGCTCCAGCCACTGCGCGTACTTGGGCAGGACGCGATCAACCTGCGTCTGTTGGAGCATCACTTCGGAGACGAGGATGTGGTACGGGTCGCGCGTCTCTCGCCAGGGCAGCGACCGTCCGTGCTTGCGATACCAGGTCAGGAGTCGTCGTCGGAACCACTGTCGGGACCGGGGGTCGGGCAGCATAATAGGGGGTCAGATCTGTTTTCCACAGTTTTGGCTGTGCGGGGGACAGATCTCGACAGAGTGTAGTCGCGAGACCTGTCCCTCGTCAGGCCAAAACTGTGGAAAACAGATCTGACCCCCTCTACACCAAGACAGGCGATGACGGCGATACGGGGCTGTTTGACGGCACCAGGGTGTCGAAGGCGGACCCGCGTGTGGACGCGTACGGGGAGGTCGATGAGGTGGCGGCGTGGATTGGGCTCGTGCGCGCGCAGTCGCTGGACGCCGACCTGGACCAGATGCTGGTCCACCTGCAGCGCGATCTCTTTGCCCTCGGCGCCATGCTCGCGGACCCGCGCCACCGCATCGCGTCGCGTGTCACCAAGGCCTCGCTGGGCCCGGCCGACATCGCCCGCCTCGAAGGGTGGATCGACCAGATGCAGGCGGCCGTGCCCCCGCTCCGGCGCTTCATTCTCGCCGGTGGCTCACCGACCGCCGCGATGCTCCATCTCGCGCGGACCGTCTGCCGTCGCGCCGAGCGCCGCATCGTCGGCCTCGGCCCGGAGGCCGTCGGTGGCGACGTCGTGATCTACGTCAACCGTCTGTCGGACCTTCTCTTCGCCATGGCGCGCGTGGTCAACGCACGTGCCAGCGTCCCCGAAACCGAGTGGTAGCGGCTGCGGCCTACGAAACGTGCCTGCGCCTCGCGCGCGAGCACTACGAGAACTTTCCGGTGGCCTCGCGCCTCGTCCCGGCCGCGATGCGGCCGCACATCGCGGCGGTCTACGCCTTCGCGCGGCTCGCCGACGACTTCGCCGATGAAGGCGACCACTCCGAGGAGACGCGGCTCGCCCTGCTCGACGACTGGCGCGATCGTCTTCACGCCGCCGCGCGCGGGCAGGTCCCGGCCGACGGTTCCACGGCCGAGGCGGTGTTCACAGCCGTGGCGGCCACGATGACGCAGTGCCGGCTGGAGACGACGCTCTTCGAGGACCTGCTGAGCGCGTTCCGGCAGGACGTGGTCACGCGCCGCTACGGGACATGGGCAGAACTGCTCGACTACTGCCGTCGATCCGCCAATCCTGTGGGGCGCCTGGTGCTGCGCATCGCCGGGCACCACGACCCCGGCCTCGATCGGCAATCCGATGCGGTCTGCACCGCCCTTCAGCTCACCAACTTCTGGCAGGACATCGGGCGCGATCTCGAGAAGGGCCGAATCTACGTGCCGAGGGACCTCGCGGCCGCTGCCGGGGCCGTGGAAGCCGACCTGGTCGCACGTGCGATGACCGACGGCTGGCGCCGCGCGCTGACCGAGGCGGCAGGGCGCACGCGGGCGCTCTTCGACGAAGGCCGGCCCGTCGCTGACGCCGTGCGCGGGCGCCTTCGCTGGGAACTGCGCGCGACGTGGCTCGGGGGGCGACGGATCCTTGATCGTCTCGAAGCCGACGGCTTCGATGTGTTCAAATCACGGCCTGCGCTTCGGTGGCCCGATGCCGCCCTCATCGGGTGGCACACGCTGACCTGGCGCCGGAACAGACGGTGACGCGGAAAACCAGTTTCTACTACTCGTTCCTCGCATTGCCGGCGCAGAAGCGCCAGGCGATTACTGCCGTGTTCGATTTCTGCCGGGCTGTGGACGACAGCGTGGACCTCGAGACCGATCCGGAGCGCGCGATGGCGGCCGTGGCGCGATGGCGCGACGAGGTCGCCCGTGTCTTCACGGGCGGGTCGCCAGGCACGGTCGAGGGTCGTCAACTGCAGCCATTCGTCTCGGCGAATCACCTGCCGCGTGAGCAGTTCGACGCACTGGTGGACGGCGTGGCCATGGACGTCGTGCCCGGTCGCTACCAGACGTTTGCCGACCTGGAGCCGTACTGCCACCGCGTGGCCTCGTCCGTGGGCCTGATGTGCGCCGAAATCTTCGAGTACCGGGAGCCCGCGGTGCTCGACTACGCGCGCGATCTCGGCGTCGCGCTGCAGCTCACGAACATCCTGCGCGACGTCGCCGTGGACTATCGCGTCGGACGCCTCTACCTCCCGCTCGAGGATCTGGCGCGTCATGGATGCACCGAGGCCGACATCCGGCGTGAGGTCGAGCGGGCCGGCCCCGGCGTCGAATCGGTCGCAGGTGCGCGCGGTGCTTGCGGGCCATGCGGTGCGCGCACGCGAGTACTTCGCCAGGGCCAGGGCTACCCTGCCGAAGGGCGATGCCTCGCGGTTCCTCGCCGCCGAGATCATGCACGCGATCTACTGGGAGATCCTGCAGCGGATCGAAGAGGCCCAGTACGATGTCTTCTCACGTGTCATCAAGGTCCCTCGCCCGGCGCAGGCGCGCCTGGCGATCAAGACCTGGTGGCGTCTCCGGTGAACGCGGACGTCGTCATCGTTGGCGCCGGCGTCGCGGGGCTGGCCGCCGCGACGTGCCTGGCTGAGGCGGGCCGCACGGTCGTCGTCGTCGAGGAATCGCCGCGGCTGGGCGGGCGCGCCACGGCGTTCACCGATCGGGAGACGGGCGAGCGCGTGGACAACGGACAGCACGTGTTGTTCGGATGCTACCGCGAGACGTACGCGTGGCTGGATCGGATGGGCGTCCGCGCCCTGGCGCCGCTGCAATCGACCCTCTCGCTCTCGATGGCCGGCATGGACGGCCGGCAGTTCGGGCTGCGGTGTCCGCCGCTGCGGCCACCGCTGCACCTGATCGCCGGCGTCCTGCGGTGGCCTGCGCTGCCGTGGCGCGACCGTCTCTCGGCGCTGCGGATGGCGCCGGTGCTGCGCGCGATCAGACGTGAGGGCGCCGCGGCGTATGCCGTGCGGGTGCCCGCCGATCAGACGGTGTCGGAGTGGTTGCGGGAGCACGGACAATCCCGCCGGCTCTGTGAATGGCTGTGGGACCCGCTCGCGATTGCCGCGCTCAACCAGTCAGCGGAGGTTGCCGCCGCCGGGCCGTTCGTGCGGGTCCTTGGCGAGCTGTTCGGACCGCGCCCCGAGGACTCGGCGATCGGGTTGCCTCGCGTGCCGCTCGACGATCTGTTCGGACACCCGGCGGTACGGTACGTCGAGGCACGCGGGGGCCGCGTGCTGACCAGGACGTCGGCACGTGTCGTCGTGGACGAGGCCGGGTCGGTCTCGCACGTGCGTGCCGGGAATGAGTCCATCGCCAGTCGCCACGTGATTTGCAGCGTGCCCTGGCACGCGCTGGCGCGGGTGTGGGACTCGGGCGTGCCTCCCTCGCTCGCCGCGATTGCGGGCACGGCGGCGTCGATGAGCAGCTCGCCGATCGTGACGGTCAACCTCTGGTACAACGGCCCGGTCATGTCGTATCCCTTCGTCGGGCTCATCGGCGGCCCCATGCACTGGGTCTTCGACAAGAGCACCCTCTTCGGCGAGCAGGCCGGGCACCTGTCGATCGTGGCGAGCGGCGCAGACGCCCTGGCGCGACTGGACAACGCCGCCGTCACCCGCGAAGCGACGACGCATCTGGCGCAGGCGCTGCCGGCGGTCCGCGAGCGCACGCTGCTCAGGTCGGTGGTGGTGCGAGAGCAGCGCGCGACGTTCTCATTGGCACCAGGCAGCCCCGTGCGTCCTGGCATCGAGACACCGGTGCCGGGTTTCTTCCTGGCCGGCGACTGGACGGACACGGGCCTGCCAGGCACGATCGAAGGCGCGGTTCAGAGCGGCCATCGGGCGGCCGACGCGGTGCTCCGTGCCTTCCGCTAGCGCGCCGCTCCACGCCTCGGCAAACGGCAGTACCAGTCGGTCGCGAGTCCGAACCGTGCATTCTGCTGCAGTCGCGCGGTCGCCCCGCCGATAGATCCGGCAGCATGAAGGCCCTTCCTCAGTTCGTTCTCGGATGCGCGATGGTGGTGGCCACCGCGGCGCCGGCGGCCGCCCAGTACGTGGCCGAGTCCAAGCCGTGGGGCATCATCGCGTCGATCGCGCCCTGGAAGGCTGACGACCGGTTCAAGGTCCTCTACGACGCCCGCGCGCTCGACATGGCAGGCACGGACCTGCGCCTCGGCATCACGCGCGGGGGTGCCCTTGGCAACGAATGGGCGGTGATGTTCATTCGTCGCACGATCGATGAAGGCGGATCGGTCGTCAATCTCCGTGGCGAGACCTTCCGGTTCCAACCAGGAGTCAAGCTCACCGGGTTCATGGCGGAGCAGTTCGGCGCGTTCGGCACGATTGCCGAGCGTGTCCAGATCGGCGGAGTCATTGGCGGCGGACTGGCCCGCGCCGAAGGCACCGCGCGAGCGCTCGCGAGCGCCGTGGACGTCAACGCCTCCGACGTGCTGACTCTGTTTGCCAAGCCCGTGAGCTTCCAGCTGCTGCTGCGGGCAGAGCTGGCCGTGGCCGTCAAAGTGGCCCCCGGCGCGAAGGTCCGTTTCAGCGGCGGCTTCGCCTGGCCCGGAATCACGTCCTTCTCGGTCACCGGGCTCTACTTCTTCAAGGACAACTAGAAGAGCCAGGTCCGCCGGGTACCTCGGGTACATCGGGTACGAAGGTGCGGCAGGTACTCGGGTGCACCGGGTACGGGTTCTCCAGGTACTCGGGTGCGGCGCCCCGTCGCGCCCGAGTGCGCCTTACACCCGAGCACCAGCCCGAACCCGGGTCCCCGTCGTACCTGAGGACCTGTCGTACCCGAGTACCTGTCGTACCTCTGTACCTGGTGTACCCGCCGTACCAGGCGGACCAGAGTGCGATACTGCCCTGTGCGTTCCGTCGTCATCCACTACGGCGAGGTGTCCCTCAAGGGCCGCAACCGGCCGTGGTTTCTCCACACCCTGGTGCGGACGATCCGGCAGACCCTCGGGGGGCTTGGCGTCAAGGAGGTCCGTTCCCACATCGGGCGGATCATCGTCCGGCTGGGGCCCGAGACGGACTGGGCCGAGGTCCGGGAGCGGCTGGCGCGCGTATCGGGCATCAGCAATTTCGCGCTGGCGACGCACGTGCCGCTGGACCTGGGGGTGATCACCGACGCGGTCCTGGCCGCGCTGGCGGGACACGCGCCGGTTGCGAGCTTTCGCGTGAAGGCGCGCCGCGCGGACAAGCGCTTTCCGTTCCGGTCCCCCGAGATCGAACGGCGCATTGGCGGTGCGGTCCAGACCCTCACGGGGTGGACGGTCGATCTGTCGCACCCGGCCTTCATCATCCGGGTCGAGGTGCTGACCACCGACGCGTTCTTCTTCTTCGATCGCGAACCGGGTTGCGGCGGGCTCCCGAGCGGCACGGGCGGACGCGTGATGTCGCTCATCTCTGGCGGCATCGACTCGCCGGTCGCGGCCTGGCGGATCATGCGGCGAGGCTGCCGGTCGCACTTCGTGCACTTCCACAGCTATCCCGTGCTCTCGAATACGTCGCAGGCGAAGGTCCGCGAGCTGGTCCGCATCCTGACCGGTCACCAGCTGCGATCCCGGCTCTACCTCGTGCCGTTCGCGGCCATCCAGCAGCAGGTGGTGATCACCGTTCCTCCCCACCTCAGGGTCATCGTGTACCGGCGCCTGATGCTAAGGATTGCCGAGCGGCTCGCCTTGAAGTCACGGGCACACGCCCTGGTCACGGGGGATGCCGTCGGCCAGGTGGCGTCTCAGACCATCGAGAACATCGCCGCGGTCGGCAGCGTGGCCACGCTGCCCGTCCTGCGTCCCCTCATCGGGATGGACAAGGAAGAGATCACGCGCGACGCGCAGCGCATCGGCACCTATCGCACCTCGATCATTCCCGACGACGACTGCTGCACGCTGTTCACGCCGAGGTACCCGAGCACGGGCGCGTCGCTCGCCGAACTGGGCGAAGCCGAGCGGGAACTCGACGTCGCCGGGCTGGTCGATCGGGCCGCCAGCCGAGGCCGTGATGGAGGAGTTTCGTTTCCCAGTGCTAAGATCGACGGTCGGAGCAGGAGAACACAAGTGAAGCTGACACCCGGAAAGCTCGCAGGCATGAAGGCCGTATCGGACGCGCGTGGCGTGATCGCCGCCGCGGCCATGGACCAGCGCGGATCGCTGCAGAAGTCGCTCGCGAAGGAGAAGGGCGCTCCTGTCGGCGACGACATGATGGAGGAGTTCAAGGGCCTCGTGACCGAGGTGCTGACGCAGCATGCCAGCGCCATCCTGCTCGACCCGGAGTGGGGCCTGCCCGCCTCGAAGCGGCGCGCGAAGGGGTCAGGGCTCCTGCTGGCCTACGAGAAGACCGGCTACGACGCCAACACGCCTGGACGGCTGCCTGACCTGCTCGACGTCTGGTCCGTGCGCCGCCTGAAGGAAGCCGGCGCCGACTGCATCAAGATCCTGCTCTACTACACGCCCTTCGACGCCAAGCCGATCAACGAGCTGAAGCACGCCTGGGTCGAGCGCATCGGCGACGAGTGCCGCGCCAACGACATCCCGTTCTTCCTCGAGTTCATCGGCTACGAGAACGGCGCTCGACGAGAAGACGCTCGAGTTCGCCAAGCGCAAGCCCGAGATCGTCACCGGCAGCATGGCGGAGTTCACCAAGGACCGCTACGGCGTGGACGTGATGAAGGTCGAAGTGCCCATCAACATGAAGTTCGTCGAGGGCACGCGCTCGTTCGCCGGCCAGAAGGCGTACTCGCGCGAGGAAGCCAAGGCTCTCTTCCGCGAGACGGCCAAGGTCGCGACCAAGCCATTCATCTACCTGTCGGCTGGCGTGAGCAACGAGGAGTTCACCGAGACGCTGGAACTGGCCGGCGAGTCGGGCGTGAAGTACGCCGGCGTGCTGTGCGGCCGCGCGACGTGGAAGGAAGGCATCGCCGTCTACGCCAAGCAGGGTGCCGCCGCGTTCCGTCAGTGGCTCGACACGACGGGCGTCGAGAACATCAGCAACGTCAACAAGGCGCTCGCGTCGGCCAGCCCCTGGTTCGCCTTCTACGGGGCCAAGAGCGCCGACGACCTCAAGGCGTAGTCGATGGCCATTCTCAAGGTGTCACGGATGGGCCACCCGGTACTCCGGGCCAAGGCCCAGCCCGTGCCGCCGGCTGACATCAAGTCCGCGCGCGTCCAGCAGCTGATCGACGACATGTTCGAGACGATGGCCGAGTACAGCGGCATCGGCCTCGCCGCGCCGCAGGTCCACGAGGGCCTGCGCATCTTCGTCGCCGGCGTCCGCAAGGGCCCGGTCGTCACGCCGATGACCGACGATGTGGACATGCCGTTCATCGCCGTGATCAATCCGGAGATCGTGCCGGCGCGGCCCGAGATCGAGCTGGGGTGGGAAGGCTGCCTCAGCATCCCGGATATCCGGGGCAAGGTCCCCCGTCACGAAGAGATCCGCGTGCGCGCGTACGACCGCACCGGCCGCCGTATCGAGTTCGTCGCCTCGGGGCTGCCGGCCCGTGTCGTCCAGCACGAGACGGACCACCTCGACGGCGTCCTCTTCTTCGACCGCATGACCTCATTCGAGACCCTCACGTTCATGGACGAGTTCGGCCGCTACTGGAAGGATGACAAGGGCGGAGAGGACGAGGACGTCGAAGAGTGAGCCTGCCTGGACCGGATCCGTTCAGCGAATCAGAGGCGGCGACGATCGCGCCGTACTTCTCCAACCTCGATCGACCGGTGTTTGCGCTCGTCAACCTGCCTGAGACCGTCAAGGGCGCCCTGTTTGCGCGCTACTCGCGGTCCGCGAAATCGCTGCGCCGGCTCTTTCTCGACGAGTTCGCGGGTTCGACGGGCTCACCGCAGGCCGGTTCGACAGGCTCACCGCAGGCGGCTCTCGGGCCATCGTCCGGAGGCGATACCGGCGAAGCGCGCGCCGAGCGGCTCTACCAGCGCGTGTTCAACGAGTACGGCGACGACTCGGTCGCCCAGCTCGGCGGCGTGCACCTGGCGGTGGAGGATGCGTCCAACATCCTGACCAAGGTGCTCGAGCGCGGGCGCCTGATGGCCTACCTGGAGCAGTCCACCCGCTACATCCCCTATACGGAGCGACGCGGCGAATCCTGGCGCTACCTCGTGCCCTCGGAGCTGGACGGGCACCCGCTCCGCACGCAGTACGTGCAGACGCTGAATGGGGCCTTCGAGACCTACGCCCGCTGGATCGATCCGATGCGTGTCTGGTTCGAGCGACGATACCCGAAGTCGGCCGCCGATTCCGACGTCGTCTATCGGGCAGCGATCCGCGCCAAGGCCCTCGACACGCTGCGCGGGATGCTGCCTGCCGCCACGCAGTCCAACGTCGGCATGTACGGCACCGGCCAGGCGTACGAGAGCCTGCTGCTGCGCATGCGCGCGCATCCGCTGATCGAAGTGCGTGAAGCCGCTGACCTGATGCTGGTGGAGCTGCGCAAGGTCATCCCGGCTTTTCTCACGCGCGTGGACCAGCCGGAACGCGGCGGGCGATGGACCCGGTACCTGCAGGAGACGCGTGAGCGCACGCGTGATCTGGCGGCCCGCCTCAGGGCGCCGAGCGAGCTCCGCCATGAACCCGACGAGGTCACGCTCACCGATTTCGATCCGGACGGGGAAGTGAAGGTCGTCGCCGCGGCACTCTACGCGGTCTCGACCCTGCCGGATGCCGAGTTGATGGCGTGTGCGCGCCGGATGAACACGGACGAGCGGGCGGCCGTCCTCGCGGCCGCGGTAGGTGAGCGCGAGAACCGGCGGCATCGCCCGGGGCGTGCGTTCGAGCGGACGGCCTACCGGTTCGACATCCTGACCGACTACGGCGCATTTCGCGATCTCCAGCGGCACCGCCTCCTGACGATCGACTGGCAGGCGCTTTCCGCACGGCATGGCTACGTTCAGCCGGAGGCGCTCGTCGAGGCCGGCGGTGAAGCCGAGTGGCGGACGGTCATGACGCGATCGGCCGAGTTGTACGAGGCGCTGATCGGCGCCGGTCTGACCGACAGCGCCCAGTACGCGGTCTCGATGGCCTATCGGGTGCGATTCGTGATGGACATGAACGCGCGTGAGGCGATGCACGTCATCGAGCTTCGCACCGCGCCGGCGGGCCACCCGGCCTACCGCCGCGTCTGCCAGCGCATGCACCGGCTGATTGCCGACGTCGCGGGTCACCACGCGATCGCCGACGCGATGACGTTCGTGGACCACTCCACCGTCGAGCTGGAGCGCCTGAACGAGGAACGCCGGCTCGAGGCCAGGCGGCAGGCGCAGACATGAACTGGCTGATCGAACACCCGCTGACCGTGCGGTTCAGCGACTGCGATCTGCTGGGACACGTCAACAACTCGCGCTATCTGACCTACCTGGAAGAGGCGCGGATCGCGCTCTGGCTGGCCCAGATCGGCCTGCGCGACCCGTCAGCCGCCAAGGCCGGTCCCCGCGGCCAGTCCTTCATCCTCGCGCGCACGGAGATCGACTTCGTGGCCCAGGCGAAGTTCCCCGACGCGCTGGTCGTGCAGGTGGCGCTGGAAGGGTTCGGTCGCACCAGCGTCCGATACGCCCACGAGATCGTGCGGGTGGCCGACGAGGTCGTCGTGGCCCGTGCGAAGACCGTGCAGGTATGGTTCGACTACGACCAGCACGTGCCGGTGCCGATCGACGACGGCCTGAAGGCGAAGCTGGCCGCGGTCGTCGGTCGTCGCCCTATTTGAAGACCTTCCCGACCTCGAGGCCGAACTTCGGCGCGTCCCGCGTGCCGGTGATCTTGATCGGCAGCACGGCGCCCGCACCCTGCTTGCGGAAGAGCGGGTCAAAGGGCTTCAGGAAGATCGACTTGAATCCGCCGACAGCCTTCGAGACGGTGGCCTTCATGCGCAGCGTGCCCCGGAAGTCCATGGCGCTGCTGGCGAGACCGTAGGTGCCTCGCAGCTTGACGCTGGCGCCCGGCACTTCGAAGGTGAGGTCCGGCAGCGTCAACCGGCCGTTGTCGATGCTGAACTTGCCGCGGAGGCTGGTCATCACGCGGCCGAGCGGGTCCTCCTTGCTCTTCCCCTGACTCCGGCGGCTGAGCTCCTGCATCTTGGACTGCACATCGTCGTCGGTGAACTTCGCGTCACCGAGACCGAACTCGCCCGACAGCGCGAGGCGATCGCGGACGCGCTCGGGACCGGGCGGCAGCTTGAACGACGACTTGAGGTGCACGTCGCCTGTCATCGGCGATTCCGGCGCATCGATCGCCAGCCCCATGAGGTCTTCGATGCGGCCGTTGTCGATCTGCATCGTGCAGGTCGATGTCGTGACGCCCGGGGCCATCGAGGTTCGTGATCGCGCCGGTCACGACCATCGCCGTGTCGAGGATCTTCGCGTCAACACGGTTCAGGACGGTGGTGCCGTCGGTGCCGTCCACCGTGGTCTCGAAGGTCGCCGTGAGGCGAACCGGCTTGCCGCCGAGATCGAGGCTGAAGTCGGGGACCTCCGACGTGCCCTTGGCGTTGATGGCCGTGAGCCGGCCGCCGAACGTGCCGGTGGACTGCAGCGTGCCCCCAATGCCGTTGATGGTGCCGAGGTCGGCGTCTGTGAACGTGTAGGTGCCGTCCAACGGCATGTCCGTTGGCGCCTCCTCCAGCCAGGGACCGATCGAGCCGCTGGCTTTCACTTCGCCTTCTGGCACGGGGTTGGTCAGTCGTGCGTCGTACGGCATGCGCCGGCCGAGACCGATCTCGCGCACGACCAGGTCGTGAATCTTGAAGGTGAGTGGACGTTTGCCGGCCTTGCGCGGCACGAAGACCAGCTCGGCGTCGTGGGTGATGAATTCTTCGATGTACACGTCGGATATCGTGCTGCGCGGCGGCGTGCTCGTGCCGCCGGCTGCTCCCGTGGGCACGGCCGCGGACCCGGGCTCGACTCGCGGAGCCGCCGGCTCGTCCGCCGGGCCGGCACCGGCCATCATCGCCTGCCGCACGTCCGATGGGGGGACGGAGATCCTCATGCCCCCGGCGTGCACCGTTCGCACGTGCTTCCGCAATGCCGAAAGGAGACCCACGTCCACCGAGAAATGATCAATGGTGATGAACGGCGGCAGGTCGGCGCGATTCGGCACGCGCATCGTCAGTCGGTGGCCACTGACATTGGGCCGGGGGAAGAACGACAGGGCCAGTTCCTCGATCGTGACGTCGAGCTTGAGCTTCTCGCTGAGGGTCGTCTCGGCGCGGCGCTTGAGGGCCGACGGCCGGAGCAGGATCGAGGTGGCCACGGTGAGGACGACGAGTGTGAGCACGGCGGGGGCGACGACCCACCACAGAATCTTCCGCCGTGTGGTCATGGGACCAGAATACATGTCAGATGCCAGAGGGCGAGCAGGGACGGGGACATCTGAATGTGGTGATGTGGTGATGTGGGATGTGGATGTGGTGATGTGGGATGTGGGATGTGGGATGTGCGATCTTCGAGGGCGGCTGACCCGCGACGGGAGATGACAGGCCGCGGGTCGGTTCCGGCACCAGTGGTAACCCGCTTGTGCCTTCTGGCACACCGGCAAGTTATTGATTAATAAGGCACTTAAAGAAACTACTTGACTGATTTGTGAAACATTTCACATAATCCATGCAGTCGTTCCCGGCCCCACTTCTGCGTAACGACCCCCGCGGTTCCGTTCCCCGGAATCGATTTGTCAGCGTAAGACCAATGTCTCGCCTGTGTTCTTTCTTCCACATAACGCTCTTCCTGATACTTGGGGCCGGGAACGAGCTTCGTTCGACCAGTCAGACACCATCCTCCACACTCCCAGCCGGAACCCCTGAGGGACGCGGCGCGTGGGTCGCCCGCCGAGCCGACGACCGCGACACCGGCCGCGACTCGCGCATCGCCATGCGCATGAAGCTCTTCGACCGGCAGGACCGCGTCCGCGAACGTGCCCTCACCGTGGTGGGCCTCCGCGGCGGGCCCGGCCGTCCGGTCCCGGCCGACCGTGCGCTCATCCGGTTCACGTATCCCAACGACATCGCCGGCACGGGCTTCCTGGTCTGGGAACAGCCCGCCGGAGAGGCCGACCGGTTTCTGTATCTGCCCGCCCTCGGCCGGGTCCGCCGGATCGCGGCGTCGGAGGCGCAGGAGAGCTTCGTCGGCAGTGACTTCACGTACGAAGACATCGGGGGCCGCGACTTCGACGACTATACGTACGTGCTGCTCTCCGATGCGGCTGAATGGACCGCGCCCGACGGGTCGAAGCACCCGGCCTTTCGACTCGAGTCAACGAGTCGTGACGCCCGCGCGCGCTTTCCGTCCGTCGTGTCGCTGATCCTCAAAGACACCTTCGTCGCCGCGCAGGCCGAGATCAGGAACCGTCGCGGGGAGGTGCAGAAGACGTTCACCGCGCAGCGGATCGAGAAGGTGGACGGCTACTGGACCGTCGTCGCGATGACGATGCGGGACGCGCTGCAGCGCACGAGGACCGAACTCACGGTCGAGAAGGCGGAGTACGACCTCGGGCTGACCCCTGACGCCGTCAGCCGCCGCGAGCTGGAGCGCGGCGTGCGGTGAGTCAGTGGGTCGCGGATGTCATCTATCGACACCGCCGACTGCTGACCGCGTTCATCCTCATCGGCGCGGCCCTGCTCGCGCCTCGCGCCAACATCACTCGCATCGACAACGACCTGACCGCGTGGTTCTCGCGGTCGGATCCCGTCTACCGCGAGTACGAGCGCTTCCGCGACCAGTTCGGCGGCACCCGCAATCTGATCGTCGCCCTGAAGGCGCCCTCCCGCGAACGCCTGTTCAGTCGCGACCTGTTCGACACGCTGGACGCGATCTCCCGGGACATCGAGCAGGTGCCGGCCGTCGAACGCGTCAGCAGCCTGGCCACGGCCAACGTCGTCGATATCCGTCCGGGCGCCACCGCGGCCGACGACGCGACGCTCGACGTGCGCCCGCTGCTCGACGACCTGGACTCGCGCGGACCCGAGGCGGTCGGCCGGCGCGCGCTCGACGACCCGCTGCTTCGCGGTGATCTCATCTCCGAGGATGGCACCGTCACGGCCGTGGTGGTCTTCTTCGACGAGCGCCGGATCGATGACGTCCGCGCGCAGACACTCGCCGAGATCCGCCGGATCGTGACGGCGGGCCTGCCCGCGGGCTTCGAAGCGCACTACAACGGCAGCCTGGAGATCAGCGAGGAGTACAACCGCGTCACGCTCGACAACCAGCAGAAGTTCACGCCGCCCATCCTGCTGTTGACGCTGGTCGCGATCTTCGTGATGTTCCGATCGTGGCGCCGGGTGCTGATCACCCTGCTCGCGGTGCTGGTGAGCGCGATCTGGACGCTCGGGCTCTACGATCTGCTGGGCTTCAGCTACAACGTCCTCACCAGCATCATCGTGCCGCTGGTCATCGTCCTGGCCATCGCCGACGACGTGCACATCATGCAGCACTACCAGGAGGCCCGCCGCCGGGGCACACCTGAGGAGGCGTTCAAGGGCACGATCCGTCACCTGCTGGCGCCGCTCCTGGGCGCCAGCGGTACGACGGCCCTCGGCATGGCGTCACTGGCGACCAGCCAGGTGCTGGCCGTGCAGCAGTTCGGCATCGGGGCCGCCCTGGGCGTGATGGTCGATTTCGTGATCTCGATCGTGCTGATGCCCACCATGCTCGGATGGGTCAGGCCGGACCTCGAGCCTCCGCCGCAGGAGACCTACCTGACAGGGCCGATGCTGGCAGTCGCGCGCGTCTCCACGCGCCGGGCGCCACTGGTGCTGGTGATTGCCACGCTCGTGACGGTCGTGGCCGCGTACGGGTTGCAGCGACTGAAGGTCGATACCAATCACATCAACTTCTTCAGTCCCGATCACCCGCTCGGCCGCTCAGCGTCGGTCATCGACACGCACTTGGGCGGCATCTACACGTTTCAGATCCTCCTCGAGGGCGGGCCGGATTCACTCAAGCAGCCGGACGCCCTCCGCCGGCTGGCCGGCTTGACCGAAGCCCTGCGCCAACTGCCGCTCGTGCGCAAAGCCACCGGGCTCGCCGACTACGTCGAGCGCGTCCATCGCGAGATCGGCGAGCCAGGTGGGCCGCCGATCCCGAGCGACGCGAACGTGATCGCCCAGGAACTCTTCGTCTTCACGCTCAGCGACAGGGGACGCGCCGAACTCGAACGCATCGTGCTGAGCGATTTTTCGAAGACGCACATCACCGTCAAGCTGGCGTCGTTGAGCTCCGACGTCGTGTTCGAGCAGGTCGAGGTCGCCGAGCGGATCGCCAACGCGGCCTTTGCCGGCAGCGGCATCACCACGACCGTGACGGGATCAGGCCGGCTGTTCAGCACGCTCGACCACTATCTGGTGGTGTCGCAGATCACCAGCTTTGGCACCGCATTCCTGACCGTGTTCGCCGTGATCTTCCTTGTGTTCCGATCGTGGCGATTCGGCCTGCTCGCTATCATCCCCAACCTCTTTCCCGTCCTGGCCATCTTCGGCGCGATGGGCTGGATCGGCATCTCGCTCAACGTGGCGACCGTGATGCTGGCCAGCGTGGCACTCGGCGTGGTGGACGATGACACGATCCACTTCATCAGCCGGTACCGGCGCGAGACGGCGGCCGGACGATCCACGGACGAGGCTATCGAACTGGCGACGGTGCACGAAGGCCGCGCCTCGCTGACCACGGCCGTCATCAACAGCTGCGCGTTTGGTGTCCTGGCCCTGTCACCCTACCGGCCGACGGCGTGGTTCGGCGCGATGCTGGCCTTCACCATGCTCCTCGCGTTTCTTGCGGAGGTCTTCATCCTGCCGGCGACAATCAAGCTGATGCCACGGCTGTTTGGCGCCGACCGCGTCCATGCGCGTCGAAAGGGGCGACCGTGAATGCGGCGTATCTGATCATCCACCTGGTGCTCGCACAGGCGGGCGCACTGCTCCCCGCCACACAGGCCGAACCGCGGCGGGCGCCGTCGTCCGAGACCGTTCAGGTGCATGGCCAGGTGTCGCTCATGGCCGATGTCCTCTCGGAGCAGGACGCCTTCGAGGCGCGCCCGCACGTGTCGCTGGACGTGACCGCCACGCCCAGTCCTCGATGGCGGTTCCGCTTCGACGGGAGCGTCGAGGGACTGCGCGCGCGACGATCGGGCAAGACGATCGGCGAGGCGCGGGCCGACGTGCGCGAAGCCTGGGTCGAGGGTGCCTTCTCCGGAGTCGAGGTGCGCGCCGGGTACGGCCGCCTGGTCTGGGGACGACTCGACGAGATTCAGCCGTCTGACGTGATCAACCCGCTCGACACCGCGCGGTTTCTGCTCGAGGGTCGGTCGGAGGCCCGGCGGGCCGTGGCCTTCGTGCGCACGCGTATCTTCAAGGGTGACCGCTTCTCCCTCGAGGGCGTTCTTGTGCCGCGCTTCCGACGCGGGACGTTCGATGCCCTGCATGAGGAGTCGTCGCCGTTCAACCTCGCGCGCGGCGTGGTGCTGCCGGCCGGTCTCGCGCTCGGCGCACCCGCCGTCGTCCACCTCGAGCCCACCACCACACTGCGGAACGTCTCGGGCGGCGGTCGGCTGCAGGCGACCATTGGAGGCGTGGACCTGTCCGTGATGGGCTATCGCGGGTTCGACGCGTTCGGGCCGGTGGCGTTCGTGCCGGCCGCGGGCCTGCTGCCTGCTGGTTCCGGCGGCACGAGCGGGGCGGTCGGAGAGGGCGCGAGCCAGCCCGCGCCAGCCGTCGTGGGCTCGCTGGTTCAGCATCACCCCCGCTTCACGATGGTCGCTGGCGATGCCGAGACCGTGGTCGGCGAGTGGGCGGTGCGTGGCGAGGCGGCCTGGTTCGTCAACCGCGAGTTGGCGGGCAGTGCGGGGCAGGGGCTCGTGCCAGCGCGGTCGCTCGATGCCGGCCTTGGCGTGGATCGCCGCGCCGGTGTGTTCCGGGTGTTTGCCTCGTGGCTCGTGCATCGGGAGTGGTCGAGGACGGATCCGGCCCTCGCGCGCACCGACGTCACCGTGCTGGGCTCCATCGAGCGGCCGTTCGCACGCGACCGCCTGCTCGCGCGCGTGTTCGTCGTCACCAACCCGTCGGACCGCTCGGGATTTGCCCGCGCGCTCATCAGCTGGGCCGTGCGCGACAACGTGTCACTGGACGTGTCAGCGGCCTCGTTCGTCGGCACCAGCGACGACACGATCGGGCGCTTCGCGGGCCGCGACTTCGTGTTCGCCCGCTTGCGCGTCGCGTACTAGTATGCCGGCACGGGCCGCGCGCGGCGTCTGATCACTCGAAGACCAGCCGCGCCTTCCGCTCCTCGATGATCGCGGCATCGACGCCAGGCAGCTTGGCCACGTCCTCCCACGTGCGCAGGATTCCGACCTTCTTTCGGCCTTCCACGATGGCCGCCGCTTCCTTCTCGCTGATCTCGAGGACCTCGACGAGGGCTTCGAGCGGGGCGGTGTTCGCGTTGACCGTGGCCAGCAGGCGCTGGCTCAGGTAGTCGAAGATCACGTCGTATTCGCTGTCTGACATCTCGGCGCCGCGTTCGACCATCTTGTCGAGCACCACTTCCCAGCCGGTCGGCGTCCGCCTGGCCTTGAGAATGGTGCTGGCGGTATGGCAGCGTGTGGCGCAGAGGGACTCGACGGTGACCCTGCCTTCGCCGGGAGGCAGCCGATCCTGCGCGGTACCGCTGACCGACACGGCCCCGCCCAGCGCCGACAGGAATCCGAGCGCAGCGATGCCGATCGCCGCACGGGTGAAGTGAGCCAACGGAACCACCAAAGTTGCCTTGTTGTATTGACGTGTATTAAATTCGCCGCTATTATCCAGTCCTCACGCGAGCGAAGTCAATGTAGCTGAACTCGGCCCAGGCCTATTCAGCTCGACCGGAGGACTGGATGGCACGAGGTCTGCTCGTTCTCTTGATGGGGCTCGTCCTGGGCGTGGGCGCCGCAGCCCAGCGCGCCAACGACTGGCCCACGGTCGGCAACGATCCGGGAGGGATGAAGTTCTCTCCGCTGACCCAGATCACGCCCGCCAACGTCACGCGGCTGGCGAGGGCGTGGACCTATGACATGGGCGTGCCCGCCTCCGGGTACACCGCCACGCCCATCGTCGTCAACAACACGATGTATTTTCCCGTGGAGAGCAGCATCGTGGCTCTCAGGGCCGATGCCGGAACCGAGATCTGGCGATCCGACCTCGCGAAGATTCCCGGCATTGCGGCGAATCCGTCCGCCGGGGGCCGCGGGATCTCCTACTGGCCCGGCACCGCGCAGGTCGCGCCCAGGATCGTGATCGCGACCACCAATGGCTTCCTGGTCCAACTCGACGCGCGGAGCGGCAAGCCGGTGCCCGGTCCGGCGGGTCTGGTCAATCTTGCGACGGGTGTGATGGAGAAGTTCGGCGGCAACTTCTCGACCAACATGCCGCCGGCCCTGTATCGAAACCTCGCGATCATCGCAGGACGCACCGGTGAACAGGGACGCTACGGCATCCCGGGGGATCCGCGCGCGTTCGACCTGCTCACCGGCAAGCAGATGTGGCGGTTTCACGTGGTCCCCCACCCGGGCGAGGAGAACTTCGGCACGTGGGGACTGAACGGGTGGCAGGATCGCCGCGGCCCCGGTGTCTGGGTGCCGATGACCGTGGATCCGGTCAACGACCTGGTGTTCATCCCGCTCGGCAACGCGACCGACCAGAACTACGGCAACAGCCGTCCGGGCGAGAACCTGTACGCGACGTCGCTGCTGGTCCTGCAGGCTTCGACCGGCAAGCGAAAGTGGCACTTTCAGGCGACGCACCACGACGTCTATGACTGGGATGTCGGTTCGCCCCCCGCACTCATCGAGGCGATGAAGGACGGCAAGCCTGTGCCCGCCGTGGCGCAGATGACCAAGCAGGGCCTGCTGTTCATGTTTCATCGGCTCACCGGTGAACCGCTGTTCGGCGTGGAAGAGCGGCCGGTCCCGTACTTCGACGCGCCCGGTGACAAGGCGTGGTCCACACAGCCGTTCCCGGTCAAGCCGGCGGGCCTCACGCGCGACGGCATGACGCGCAAGGAGGTCAGCAAGATCTCGCCCGAGGCCGAGAAGTACTGCACGGACCTGTTCGACAAGTCCGTGAACATGGGACCGTACACGCCGTACGGCATGTTGCCGAGCCTCGTGTTTCCCGGATCCGAGGGCGGCGGCGGCTGGGCCGGCGTGGCCGCGAATCCGGCGCTGGGACTGGTCTTCGTCAACACGCGACATCTCGGCGTGATCGCCCAACTGCAGACGAGCATGTCGTCGGGCGTTCTACCCTCGTTCGCCAAGCAGAAGGTACCGACGAGCTTCTACGTCGATCCGCAGGGCTATCCCTGCAACGCGCCGCCCTGGTCGGAGCTCGTGGCGGTGAGTTCGACGACCGGAGACATCGTCTGGCGGACACCGCTCGGGGAGTACAAGGAGCTCACGGCGAAGGGCATCCTCAACACCGGCACCGCGGTGAACGACGGCGGACCGATCGCGACAGCCAGTGGGCTCGTCTTCATCGGCGCCACCACGGACTACGGATTCCGGGCGTTCGACGCCAAGTCCGGCAAGGAACTGTGGAAGGCCACCTTGGATGACGACGTGTTGATGACGCCGCTCACGTATCTGGGCGCCAACGGCAAGCAGTACGTGGCGGCCGTTGCGGGCGGCGGCGACGCGGCGTTTCACATCCCCGCCAAATCCACCACCGGCAACGCCATGCTCGTGGCGTTCGCCATTCAGTAGGTCGGCGAGGACACGATGGACCGACGAGCTTTCTTTCAGACGACGATCGCAACGGTCGCTGGCTCAGTCCTCAGTGACGTGACGCTGGCTCGGGCGCAGGCACCGGCGACGCCGGCTCCGCAGGCACCCGTCCCGGCGCCCGCGCCACGGCGGTTGATCATGGACGCGTACTCGCGCCACCTGCACTGGCTGCGTACGGCCGACGAAGTGGCCGAGGCGGCGATTGAGATGACGTGCGGCGGCGTGAACCCGACGATCCAGGCCTACCCTGGGCATGTCGATCCGACCCGGGTCGCGCAGGAGCTGCCGGTCTTCGTGAAGACCATTCAGAAGCACGGCCTGCGGGTGAAGCAGGTGCGCGGCGGCGGCGCCACCGACGTCAGCGGGCCGAACGTCGAGGCCATGGTGGGGACCATGGGCCAGCTCGGCGTGACCCACTACTGGATCGGGACGGACAACTACGACTTCACCAAGCCGGTCCTGCCGCAGCTCGATGCGATCAAGCTCAAGGTCGAGCAGTTCGTGAAGCTCAACCAGAAGCATGGGACGACGCTGATGTACCACACGCGGGCCGGCGCCGGGTCGGTCGGGTCCGTCGTGTGGGATCTGCTGTACGTGATGAAGGACTTCGATCCGAAGTTCGTCGGGTTCCACTGGGACACGGGGCACATGTCGCATCACGGCAGCAACATGTGGGACTTGCTGATGCGGACCGCCGGGCCCTATGTGGTCGGCATGGGGTGGAAGGATCGATCGTGGCAGCAGAACCTCGGGTTCCTCGGTGAGGGGGGGCCGTTTCCTGGACCCACCGCGCCGGTGGCGGCAGCGGCCGGTGGTCGCGGTGGCCGGGGTGCTGGAGGCCGCGGTGGCGCCGACGTGCCGCCCGCGGGCGGTCGGGCTGGTGCCGCGGGAGCGGCTGGTGCGGCTGGTGCAGGAGCGGGAGCCGCAGCGCCGGGCCGTGGCGCCGGAGGCGCGGCGGCCGGCCGAGGGGCGGCTGGCGGCGGCCGTGGTCGTGGCGGCGGCACGCGCGAGTTCCCACTGCCACTCGCCGGTCCGACGTTCGCGCGCGGGGGCGGCTGGACCTCGCCCTACGTGCCGATGGGCATGGGACTGGTGGACATCTTCCGCTACGCCAACGTCATGCGCGACATCGGGTTCGACGGCCCCATGGAGCTCGAGGCCGAGTATCCGAACGGCGGGTCCGAGAGCGGAGCTGACAAGCTCACGCTCCCGAAAGAGATGGTGCTCGGTCACCTGAAGCGCGACGTGTTGACGATTCGCGCCGCGTTCCAGCAGTCAGGAACAGGGTTGACGATCTGAATCGGAGAATTGAAGATTGACGATCGCATCATTGAAGATTGATTTGACGGATTGAAGATTGGGCGATTGAAGATTGGCGCCTCGCACGCCGGCCGCGCCGCTCTCAATGCGCCAATCCGTCAATCTTCAATCGCTCAATCAATCCGCAATGATCCGATCCGTCAATCTTCAATTCTCCAGTCCTCCATTTGCATTGCGCCTCGGCCTCCATGTGTTCACCCGACGCTCGGCCTCCGCGGCGGCCTCGGGTGTCATGCGGGCGGCCGCGATGTCGCGAAGCTCGAGCAGGCCCCTACGGTTGTCGAGCAACGGTGCCTGGCCGGCCGCCAGCGAGAACCAGAGATAGGCCGACGCGTAGTCGCGTGCCACGCCTTCGCCGGTGAAGTACATTTCGCCGAGTTGGTACTGCGCGCGGATGTCGTCGCCGTCCGCGCCCCGCTGGTACCAGCGCGCAGCCTCGACCGGATCGGCGCTGACGTGGCGTCCCCGGCGATAGAAGTCGCCGAGCACGCGCTGTCCCGGCGCACTGCCATGTTCGGCCGCTTTCCGGTACCACGCGAACGCCTGGGCGTCGTCCTGCGCGACCCCGAAGCCGAAGTCGTGCAGCTGGCCCAGCTGGAACTCGGCGGCGGAGAATCCCTGCGCGGCGGCGGCTCGCAACCACGTGACCGCCTGGGTGGTGTCCTTGTCTCCGTAGTAGAGCAGCGACGCGAGGGTGAACTGCGCGACCGGATCGCCGGCCGCCGCCTTGACGCGAGCCGATGCCAGCGCGCGCGCGACGCTGTCATCCTGCGCCAGGACCGGCGCGGCCGCCGACATCCACGCGCACGCACCGATGGCCACAAGCCAGGCTTTGGACCGGCCGATCATGCGGACCCACGCAGACTGCTGGTAGGATCGCCCCTTCGATGAGAACGCTGCCGACGCTCGTCCTGGTCGCCGCCGGCATCGGGCTGGTGTTGCGGACCACCGAGCCCACGTCCGCCGTGCAGTCGGCCCAGTCGGCGGCCGCGCCCGATGTGGTCTACGTCCCGACGCCCCAGCCGGTCGTGGATGCGATGCTGCAGCTGGCCCAGGTCACGTCGAATGACGTGGTCTACGACCTGGGATCCGGGGATGGCCGCATCGTGATCACGGCGGCGAAGCGCTACGGGGCGCGCGGCGTCGGCATCGAGATCGACCCGGCGCTCGTCCGTCAGGCCCAGGAGAACGCCGTCGCGGCTGGCGTCGGCGATCGCGTGCGGTTCGTGACAGAGAACCTCTTCACCGCGGATCTGCGCGAGGCGACGGTCGTGACGTTGTACCTGCTGCAGAGCATCAACGAGCGGCTGAGGCCCAAGCTGGTGCGGGAGCTGACACCCGGGACGCGCGTGGTGTCGCATGTGTTCAGCATGGGGCCCGAATGGCCACCGCAGAAGACGCAGACCATCGACGGGCGGCAGGTCTATCTCTGGACGATCGCCCCCCGCTGAGCGGGGGCGGGGTTCAGGTGCTTTCGGGAGTCTCATGACTCCAGATCCACTTGCCCTCGCGCTGCACGCGCGTCAGGCTCACCGAGTACTTGTATTTGTCGGCCCTGTAGAAGGTCTCGACGACCTCGAAGGGCTTGTCACCCTCGGTGAACATCGTTCGGGTGACGTGCATCACGGGGTAGAGCACCGGCACCTGCAGTCGATCGGAAATTTCCGGGTCGGCCGGCGCCGCTTCGACGGCCTCCACGGCCCGCACAATCGGAATCCGCATCTCCCCTTCGAGGATGGCCATGAGCGGCGTGGTGAGGAGGTCCTCTTTCCGGATGCGATCGCCGATGGTCACGGGCAGGAAATTGACGGTGAAGGAGAACGGCTGTTCATTGAGCTGGCGGAGGCGCTTGATGCACGTCAGCTCGGTTTCGCTCGCCGGCAGGCTGAGGAGCTGGCGCAGCATGGCGGTCACCGGGACCCGGTTGATCTCCACGTCCACGACGTTCAGCCGGAGCACCCGTTCGTAGATGTCTTCGAGGGCGCCCGTGTATTTCATGGGCGGCAGTGCCGCCGCCGCGTCCGGGGACACGAAGGTGCCTTTGCCCTGGACCTTGACCAGGAGGCCTTCGCGGACGAGTTCGCGGAGCGCTTCCCGGACGGTGATTCGGCTGACCTTCAGCTCGCGACACAGCTCGTGCTCGGAGGCGATCTGCGAGCCTGGCGGGTACTGGTTCTTGGCCACTCGGTGGCGGATCAGGTATTCGATCTGGTGGTAGAGGGGGACGATCCGGTTCTCCCGCCACGACGGGGCGAGGTCCCACCGGGGGCCGGAGCCGGCGGTGGCGACCGGGTCGGCCACCGGGTTGTTGTCGTTGTTACTCCGAGTAGGGGGCATCCGGCTCTGGTTGAGCCGATAGTAGCACCGGCCCGTTCGGCGTGGGACTTGTAATGTCATCCTAACAAGTTCTTGAATCGCCGACGGCTGGGGTGTATATATGTCCCAATCGACCGACAGATTTTCGTCATATTTTCGCCATGATAACGGACAACAAGCCGGTCGCTGACGAACCAGCCGTCGCGACTCTCGCAGATCCTGCCCCCGAGCGGCCGCGGCCCCTGGCCGGCGTGCGCGTGCTCGACATGTCCCGGATGGTGGCTGGCGGGATGGCCGGCATGCTCCTGGCCGATTTTGGCGCCGATGTGGTCAAGGTCGAGCAGCCCGGCATCGGGGATCCGTTGCGCCAGTGGACGACCGGCGGCGAGCCGTACTGGTGGAAGGTCTACGCCCGGAACAAGCGGCTCATCACGTTGAATCTCAAGGCACCGGAGGGGCATGCCCTCCTGGAGCGGCTCGTCCCGCGGTTTGATGTGATGCTCGAGTCGTTCGTGCCCGGCACGCTCGAGCGTATGGGCCTCGGCTGGGATGTGCTCAGCCGATGGCACCCCGGGCTCATCCTCCTTCGCATCTCGGGATGGGGGCAGCATGGGCCTGGGAGCGCCCGGCCCGGTTTCGGGACCCTTGTGGAAGCGGCGAGCGGCTTTGCCGCGATGAACGGCGAGCCGGACGGAGCGCCGATCGTGCCCAGCTTTCCCCTCGCGGACATGACGGCGGGTCTCTACGCGAGCAACGCCGTGATGATCGCGCTCTACCACCGGCTCACCAACGGCGGCGCCGGGCAGGTCATCGACGTCTCGCTGTTCGAGTCGTTGTTTTCGCTGCTCGGTCCGTTGCCGGCGGAGTACTCCGCGCTGGGTCGCGAGCGCACCCGTGACGGCAGTCGCTCGAAGAACGCGGGCCCGCGCGGGTGCTATCCCACGAAGGACGGCGGCTGGATTGCCGTGAGCGGATCGACGCCCAAGATGGCCGAGCGGTTCCTGCGGAGCTACGGGCTTCACGACCTCCTGGCCGACCCCCGCTTTGCCACCAACGAGGCGCGCGTGCGGCACGCGACCGAACTCGATCGGGTGATTGGCGACGCCATCACGTCACGCACGCTCCCCGAGAACGTCGCCATCATCGAGGCGAATCAACTGACGGCCATGCCGGTGCAGACCGTGGCCGACATCGAGCGCGATCCTCATTGGCAGGCCCGCGAACTGACGCTGTCGGTGCCCAACGGTGCCGGGACCGTCCGCATGCACAACGTCTTCCCGAGATTCTCTGAGACCCCCGGCGGCATTCGCTGGTCGGGTGGGGCGCTGGGCCAGGACAACGTCGCCGTCTTCGGCGAACTCGGGCTCACCGCCGCCGATCTGGATCGGCTGCGCGCCACCGGCGTCATCTGAGTCCGGTCGAGCATGGCTTCCCCTGCCATCGACGTCGTGGGCTGGCGCGCGCCCTTGTTCGTCAACGGCGCCTGGGTCAGCGGCGCAGGACGCGTCCCGGTCGTGGACAAGTTCACCGGCGAGCCCATCGGCACGGTCGAGCAGGCGACCCGTGAACAGGTGGACGGGGCCGTGTCGGCCGCGCGCGCGTCGTTCGAGCGCCATCCGCTCGACGGGCAGCGCCGCTATCAGGTGCTCCATGACACGGCGGCCCTCATCGCTGAGCATCGTCAGGCCTTCGTGGACCGGATTGTGGCTGAAGCCGGCTTCCCAGCCTTCGACGCCGACCAGGAGGTCAGCCGGGCCATCCAGACGTTTCTCCTCTCGGCCGAAGAGGCCAAGCGGCTGACGGGCGAGATGGTGCCCATCGAGAACGCGCCCGGGAATGCCCATCGTCTGGCCTTCACCATCCGGGTGCCGCGCGGGGTCGTCTGCGGCATCACCTCGTTCAATTCGCCGTTGAACATGGTGGCGCACAAGCTGGCGCCGGCGCTGGCCTCCGGCAACACGATCGTGATCAAGCCCCCGCAGAACACGCCGTTCAGCGCGGTGCTGCTCGTCGAGTTGCTCCTGAGGGCGGGCCTGCCGCCCGGGCACGTCGCGCTGGTGCAGGGGCCCGGTGCGGAGGTCGGCACCTGGCTCGCGGAGAATCAGGAGATCCGGTTCTTCTCCTTCACTGGGAGCACGGCCGTCGGTCAGGTCCTTCGGCGCTCGGTGGGTCTGCGCCCCGTGGCCCTCGAACTCGGAAGCATCTCCGGGACGATTGTGTGCGGTGACGCCGACCTCGAGCGTGCGGCGCCTCGCTGTGCGAACTCGGGGTTCCGCCGTGCAGGCCAGGTCTGCACCTCGACCCAGCGGCTCTTCGTGCAGGACACCGTCTTCGAGCGCTTCACCTCGCTCCTGGTCGAGGCGACCCGCGCGCTCAAGGTCGGCGATCCCCGGGACCCGCGCACGGTGGTCGGGCCGATGATCAGCGAACGGGAAGCCGCACGCGCCGAAGCGTGGATTGCCGAGGCGGTGCGTGATGGCGCGACGATCGTGCACGGGGGGCGGCGGACCGGGGCGCTCGTCGAGCCCACCATCCTCCGCGGTACCAGACCGGATATGCGCGTCATGAGCGAAGAGGTCTTCGCGCCGGTGCTGTCGCTGATGCCGTTCAGCTCGCTCGATGAGGCCATCCGCGAAGTCAATGCCGTGCCCTTCGGTCTGGCGGCGGGGGTGTTCACGCAGCAGATCAACCGCGCGATGTTCGCGGCGCGGGGGCTCCACGTCGGCATGGTCCACGTCAACGAACCCTCGAGCAGCCGGGTGGACCTCGCGCCGTTCGGCGGCGTGAAGGACAGCGGGTTGGGCCGTGAAGGCCCGAGATACGCGATGCAGGAAATGACCGAAGAACGACTGATCACGTGGAGTCTGGAGAACCCTCAATGATGACCGGCGCCATGTTCATGGCTGAGTGCCTGCGGCAGGAAGGCGTGACGAAGGTGTTCGGTCAATGCGGCCACACCAACTACGGCCTCATCGACGCCTGCCGGAAGCTGGGCATCGACTACGTATCCTTCCGTCACGAGCAGATGGCCGCGCATGCGGCGGATGCGTACTTTCGCGTCACGCACAAGCTCGCGGTCCTCAACGTACACATCTCGCCCGGCATGACCAACGCGCTGACAGGCGTCGTCACGGCGGCCGCCGATTGCACGCCGATGGTGGTCATCGCGGGGAACACGCCCTCCTATCACCACGCGCGCGAACCGCACCAGGGCATCAGGTTCCATGCGGACGCCTCGCAGGGCGACATCTACCGCCCCGTCTGCAAGCGGGTCTGGCGTGTGGACGACGCGAAGTACCTGCGGGACGTCATGCCGCGCGCGCTGAATGTGGCGCAGACGGGCCGGCCTGGCGCCGTGTTCCTGGACATCCCGATGGACGTCTTCGCCGCGCACATCGATCCGCCGTTGCATGCCACCACGCGTCGCCGCCCGGCTGACGGGCGAACCGCGGCGGCTGCCGGCTCGGTTCGCGCGGCGGCGGACATGCTGGCGGCCGCAGGCGCGCCGGCGTTGTTTGCCGGCAATGGCGCTGTGATTTCCGAGGCAGCCGAGGAGCTCCGCATCCTGGCCGAACTGCTGGGCGCGCCCGTGGCCACGACCCTCATGGGCAAGGGCATCATCCCCGAGAATCACCGCCTGGCCTGTGGCATGACCGGGATCTGGGGCACGCGCGTGGCCAACGACGCGATGCGCGAGGCCGACGTCGTGCTCGCGATCGGCACGGCGTTCGGCGAGGCGGACTGCAGCTCGTGGCGGCCGGAGTACACGTTCGCGATTCCCCCGACCCGGCTGATCCAGATCGACCTCGAGCCCCAGGAGATCGGCAAGATCTATCCGGTTGAGATCGGCCTGGTCGGCGACGCGCGGACGGTGCTGCGGCAACTGATCGAGCAGCTCACCGCCTCGCCGATCGCTGCCGACGTGCCGGCCCGGGCGGCACGTCTCGCCACGTCACGCGAGCAGTGGCAGGCCGAACTCGTGGACAGCCAGAGCGACGCCAACCTGCCCATTCATCCCGCCCGCCTGCTCAAGGAGATCGCCAGGGCCGCGCCAGACGACGCGATCTACGTCACCGACGTGGGCTGGAACAAGAACGGCGCCGGGCAGCAACTGGCCGTGCAGCGCCCCCAGTCGTTCATCACGAGCGGCGGCCTCGCCACGATGGGCTTCTCGCCCGCGGCGGCGATCGGCGCGAAGATCGGCCGGCCTGACCGTCTGGTCATCGGCCTGGTGGGCGACGGGGGATTCACGTCGGTGTGCGCCTCGCTTGCGACCGCAGTCGAGTTGGGGATTCCGGTGGTCTGGATCCTCTTCAACAACTTCTGCTTCTCCACCATCAAGACGGTCGGGGTCACGTACTTCAACAACAGCTACGGCACCGAGTTCACGACGCCGGATGGGAAACCGTACAACCCGGACTTCCCGTTGCTTGCGCGGGCATTTGGCGTCGATGCGGCGCGCGTCGATCGCCCCGAGGACCTGCCCGCCGCGCTCAGCACGGCGTTTCGAGCGAACGTGCCCTACCTGCTCGAGGTGCGCACGCGGGGCGACGTGCCGATGCCCCGGACCGGCTTCTGGGACATCGCCGATTTCCTGGCGCACGGCAACGACTAGGTGACGCCTCCCATGGGTGACTCCGCCGTGACTTCCCCAACGCGCCTCCGGCCCATCCGGCACCTGCGGTGGTACATCGCCGGCCTGCTGTTCCTGGCCACGACGATCAACTACGTGGACCGGCAGGTGTTCAGCATTCTGGCGCCAGACCTCCAGAAGGAGATCGGCTGGTCCGAGCTGGGCTATGCCCGCATCGTGATTGCGTTCCAGCTGTCCTATGCGGTCATGCTCCTGGTCTCAGGGCGCGTGCTCGACCGCATCGGGACGAAGCTGGGATTCGCCCTGGCCATCGTCGCCTGGTCGCTCGCGGAAGTCGGGCATGCCTTCGCACGGACGCCGCTCGGATTCGGCGTCGCGCGGTTCTTTCTCGGGTTGGGCGAGGCGGCCAACTTCCCGGCGGCCGTCAAGACCGTCGCCGCGTGGTTTCCGGCAAATGAGCGCGCCCTGGCGACCGGCATCTTCACGAGCGGTGTCGCCCTCGGCGCGGTCCTGGCGCCCATGCTGGTCCCGTTGATCGCCGCCGCGTGGGGCTGGCAGATGGCGTTCATCTCCACGGGGCTCGCGGGCCTGGTCTGGCTGGTGGGCTGGTGGTGGCTGTACGACGAACCGCGAACGCATCCTCGACTCTCGGCTGCCGAGCTCAGCCTCATCACGTCCGGTGAGGTCAGTGCCCCGCCTGCCCAGATTCCGCTCGGGCGGCTGCTTCGGCTCCGCGAGACGTGGGCGTACGCCATCCCCAAGGCGCTGGCCGATCCGATCTGGTGGTTCTACCTTTTCTGGCTGCCGAAATTTCTGGCCACCGAGCACGGGATCCGCGGGACGGCGGTCATTCCGTACCTCACCGTGGTCTACATCGCGGCCGATGTGGGAGCCATCGGTGCGGGATGGATCTCGTCGCTGATGATGAAGCGCGGCTGGTCGCTCAACGCCGCCAGGAAGGTGACGATGACCGTCCTGGCGGCCATCATGATGCCGTCCGTGATCCTCGCGTCGCAGTCCGACGAGGTCTGGCCGGCGATGCTGCTGATCGCCCTGGCGTGCGGCTGCCATCAGGCCTGGGCCACCATGCTGTTCACGATCACCGCCGATCTGTTTCCACGCTCCGGCGCGGGGAGCGTGACCGGCATTGGCGGCTTCGTCGCCGGCTTTGCCAGCATCATCACGGCGGAACTGACCGGACGCGTCCTGAACGCGGATCCCAGCCTGTACGTGCCGATGTTCGTGACCGCCGCCGCGCTGTACCCCGTCAGCCTGTTCGTCCTTCACCGACTGTCGCCACGATTGGAGCCGGCCGATGTCTGAGGTGCCTGGAAGGGATGCAGCGGTCGCGCCGTGGCGGTCGGCCATCACCGACGCCGACGGCGAGCACCTCCGAATTCGCGGCGAAGAGGTCGTGGCGTTGATGCGAAGCGCCAGCTTCTGCGACGTGGTCGGGCTCCTGCTCAATGGCCGTCTTCCCGACCAGGGCGAACGACGGCTGCTCGATACGATTCTCATCGCGATTGCCGATCATGGCGCCGGTGCGCCTTCCGCAGCGGCGGCGCGCATCGTCGCCACCGGTAACCGGCAGGCGCCCGAGGCGGCGATCGCGGCGGGCATCCTCGCGATCGGCGACGCGCACGGCGGCGCGGGGCTGGCCTGCTTCCACCTGATTCAGGAATCGCTCGACCGCGCGGCCCGCGAAGAGCTCTCGATCGACGAGCTGGCGCGCGCGGTCGTGGACGACGCCCGCCAGGCGAAGCGACGGCTGCCGGGATTCGGGCACCGGATGTATCGCGAGGATCCGCGGTCGGTCGCCTTGCTCGGGCTGGCGGACGAGCTCGGGAAGGCGCGCGAGGGGGTCAGGCTCGTGCGCGCGATCGAGAGGGCGCTGGCGCACCCGGGCAAGGCGCTGCCGGTCAACGTCGATGGCGCGATCGCCGGGGTCCTCTTCGACATGGCCTATCCGGCCCTGGCCGCGAAGCTCCTCTTCATCATCGGCCGCAGCGCCGGCCTGGCCGCGCACGTCATCGAGGAGTACACGCGGGAGCGCCCGATGCGCATCCGGATTCCGGTGACGTACGACGGTCCGGCGCCGCGCCGAGACGAGTAGCAGCCGGTGGCGCAAGTCCGCCGCCGCACAGAGCCGGCTGATGCGCCCGGATGGCTAGGCGCGACGACCGAGAATACGGCGTGTATTTGAGGGAGGCGCAACGCCGCCAGGCGGGATGCAGCAGCCGGCGAATGCAGGCGGACTTGCGCCACGGGCTGCTAGCCCATCCCGCGGTCCCGGCTGCCGCCGCGCCGACCGGCACTGTCACGACATGATGGCATCTTGTATTGACATCATTACGTGCATGATCAATAGTCCCCGAAGTTCAACAGTGCTATCGCGTCCGGCCTGACGAGATGCTCCGCTCGCGACGAGCGGGCGTCGCCGTTTCCGGCCGCCACGCGCGCCGTCGGAGGGCGTAGACTCCACGGCCCCTGAGTCCGGCAGCTCGGAGGAGATCCCGTATGCGAGGTCGCAATGTTTGGCTCGTCCTGGCAATCGCGTTGGCGCTAGTGCCTCGCGCATTTGCCCAAACGGTCGCCGTCGCCCAGCTGAATGGCGCGGTCGTCGATGAGTCGGGGGCGGCCCTCCCGGGCGCCACGGTCACCATCACGCAGACCGACACCGGCATGACCCGGTTCGTCGTCACCGGCGCCACCGGCGCCTATGTCTTCCCCAACCTGCCCGTCGGCCCCTACAAGGTGTCGGCGAAGATGAGCGGCTTCAGCGTTTTCGAGCAGACGGGCATCGTCCTCGCGGTCGGCGACACGCGGTCGGTCAACGTCACCCTGAAGATTGGGGCCATGTCGGAGACGATCAGTGTCCGGGCCGATGCGAACCTCGTGGAAACCCGCAACGTCGGCATCGGCACGGTGGTGAGTCAGGAGCAGATCATCGGCCTCCCGCTCAACGGCCGCAGTGCCACCCAGCTCGTCGTCCTCGCCGGGTCGGCCGTCGAGGTCGGTGGGCTGACGGACAATCGGCAGTATCCCAACGCGGTCGCGATCTCGGTGGCCGGCGGCACCGGGAACAGCACGATGTACCTCGTGGACGGCGGCTACAACAACGACCCGCAGAACAACACCGGCAACGCCATGCCGTTTCCCGACGCCCTGCAGGAGTTCAACGTCGAAAGCGGCGTCCGGTCGGCGCGCTTCGGCATGTCCACGGGCGCGACCGTCAACGCCGTCACCCGCTCGGGCACCAACACCTTTCGAGGCGGCGGCTTCATCTTCGGCCGGCACCACGCGTTCAACGCGATTCGGTATTTCGACCGCCAGGAGAACGGCGGCCTTGGGCGCGACGACGGCCTGCGGCGCAACCAGGGAGGTGGCACGTTTGGCGGCCCGATCGTGCGCGACCGCCTCTTCTTCTTTCTCGGCACACAGTTGACGGACACGAAGATCGCGCCGGTCGCCGGCGATCAGTTCGTGCCGACCGCGGAAGTACGCCGGGGCGATTTCCGGCGGATCATGTCGGCCGCCTGCCGTGGCGGCACGGCCCGCACGCTCGGGGCCCCATTCGTCGGCAACCAGATCGACCCGTCGCTCTACAACCCCATCTCGCTCAAGATCATGAACATGCTGCCGGTTCCGGATCCGGCGATTGATCCCGACGGATGCGGCCGCTACGTGCTGGCGATTCCCAACGACAGCACCGAGCAGCAGTATCTCGGGCGCGTTGACTACCAGGTGAACAGCAAGCACCGCGTCTTCGGGCGGTACTTCTACACGAAGTATCTGCACGCGCCGCTCTTCGATGCCGCGAACCCGAACCTGCTGATGGCCAGCGGCAACGGCGGCGGCAACGATGCGCGGATGCACACGTTTGCCGGCGGCTGGGACTTTGTCGTCACGCCGAACCTCTTCAGCGCGACCCGCCTCTCGATTCAGCGCACGGCGACGTTGCGCATCCAGGGCAACGGCATCCCGACGTGGACGAGTCTGGGCGTGAACACGTTCCAGTACACCCAGGGCAACGGCCAGGACTTTCTTCGCAACGGCACGGCCGGCTGGAGCTCCAACCAGCTCACGGGCTCGTTCTATGTGTCCACCCCGTCGATCTCGCAGGACTTCGACTGGACCAAGGGCGCGCACAGCGTCTCGTTCGGCGGCGTCTGGACGCGTCCACACTCGGATGGAGACGGCACGTTCCAGTCGAACGGCCAGTTCACGTTCAGCGGACTGATCACCAGTGGCACGGGCAACGCGAACGGTGGTCTGAACATGGCCGACTTCGTGCTCGGCCTGCCGTCGGCGTTCAGCCAGGGCGGCAGCCAGATCAACGATCAGGTCATCGACTCGGTCGGGCTCTACGTGGCCGACGTCTGGCGGCTCAACCGACGCGTGACGCTCAGCTACGGCCTGCGATGGGAACCCTATCTGGCCGCCAAGGACCAGAACGGGTTCACCACGGCCTTCGTCCGCGAGAACTTCGACCGGGGCATCAAGAGCGTCGTGTTCCCGAACGCTCCGGCCGGCATGGTGTTCGCCGGCGATCCGGGTTTCCCCGACAACAACGCGAACAACCGAAACAAGTTGAACCAGTTCGCGCCGCGCCTTGGCGTCGTCTGGGATCCGGCCGGGAACGCGCAGCAGACGATCCGCGCCGGCGTCGGCCACTACTACGACTCGCCGAAACTCTGGCAGTACGCGCACCACATGCTCAACGCGCCGTTCGGCATGACCACCAATGCGCTGCCGCCGAGTGCGTGTGGGATCCCGAATCGCAACGGGTGCCCGCTGAGCTTCGCGAACCCGTGGGCCAACACGCCCGGCGGCGACCCGCTGGCCGGCCGGCCGCGACAGGGTGAGCCGATTCCCGCGCTGCCGCGCGACATCGGATTCCCGCTGCAGGGCGACTACGTCAGCATGCCGATCAACTCGACGCCAATGAACGTCACGCAGTGGGACCTGGCCTACGATCGGCAGTTGCCCGGGCGCATCAAGCTCGACGTCAGCTACCTGGGCAGTCGCACGCGCAACATCTGGCTCGGGTACCAGGAGAACCCGGCGGTCTACATTCCTGGCAACTGCGTCGCGGGTCAGTACGGCCTGACCGCCGCCGGTCCGTGCTCGAACACCAGCGCGATCAACCGCCAGGCGCGGTCGCTGCTGACGTTGCTCAATCCCGTCGAGGGCCGCCTCTATGGCGTCAATGCCGTTGACCAGACCTACGACCAGGGCAAGGGCAGCTACCACGGCCTGAAGCTCGGGCTGCAGAAGCGGATGAGCGGCGGCTGGAGCGTCAACACCAACTACACGCTCAGCGAATGCATCAGCGAGGGCGAACCCAGCACGGACATCGGCAACACGTTCCCGGTGCCGATCATCGACGGGGTGAGCAACCCGCGTCCGGACCCGTCCACCAACCGCGGCCCCTGCGCCGCCGATCGACGACACAACTTCAATCTGTCGTCGGTGCTGCTGAGCCCTGGCCTCGGCGGTGGCCTCCTTCGCACGGTGACGCGCGACTGGCAGGTCGGCCTGATCTATCAGGTCCGCAGCGGCACGGCACTCACGCCATCCACCACCGGCGACACCGCGCTCACGGGGCTCGGCCAGCAGCGGCCGATGATCGTCGATGGCGTGGACCCGTATCTGTCCGAGGACCAGCGGGTGTGGGTGAACAACAACTCGCTCCAGTGGTTCAACATGGCCGCCTTCGCGCAGAACCCCGCCGGCCTGTGGGGCAACGTCCCCAAGGGCTATCTGCGTGGGCCGGGTTTCTGGAACGTGGACCTGGCGCTGTCGCGCAACGTCATGTTCAACGGTCGCAGGATCGAACTGCGTGTCGAGGCGTTCAACCTGTTCGACCACGTGAACTGGGCCAACCCGAACGTGACGTTGGCCAACGCCAACCAGGGCCGTGTGACCGGACAGAACGGGGATCCGCGCATCATGCAGTTCGCGCTGAAGTACAGCTTCTAGGTCTCGCCGGCCCGCCGACGTGGGCGTCGTACCGGGCCGGGCACTCGCGAAGGATGCCCGGCTCGGTCCTTTTCAGTCCGCCTCCAGCACCGTGGCGTCTTCGCACGCCCGGCGGCCGCGGCGGTTCGAGCACCGCATATGATCGCGAAGATGGCCAGAGCCTTGCCCGAGGAGCAGAAGGTCGCCGCACAGGACCTGCTGCTTCGCGCCCGTGCCGCCATGGCGAGCGTCGAGCACTACGACCAGCTCAGGGTGGATCGGTTGTGCCGCGCCATCGCATGGGCGACGGCCAATGAGGAGACGTTCGGCAGGCTGACGCGCATGAGCGTGGAAGAAAGCGGCATGGGCAGCGCCGACGGCGTGCCCGCCCGTCGATGGAAGATCCTCGGCATCCTGCGTGACGCGCTTCGAACGAAGAGCGTCGGGATCATCGAGGAGATTCCCGAGAAGGGCCTGACGAAGTATGCCAAGCCGGCCGGCGTGATCGCCGGCCTGCTGCCTGTCACCAACCCCCTGGTCACGATGGTCAACATCGCCATCAATGCGATCAAGTGCCGGGACGCCGTGATCTTCTCGCCGCACCCCATGAGCAAGCGCACGGCGCTCGAGATCGTGCGGGTACTCAGGGCCGCCTTGAAGCGCCAGGGGGCGCCGGAGGATCTGATCCTGTGCCTCGAGACGCCGAGCATTCCTCTGGCGCAGGAACTGATGGGCCTGTGCGACCTGACGATCGCCACGGGCGGGACGGCCATGGTCAAGGCCGCGTACAGCTCCGGCAAGCCCGCCTATGGCGTAGGTGCGGGCAACGCCACGGTCGTCGTGGATGAAACGGCTGACTTGGATGATGCGGCGAGGAACACGCGGATCAGCAAGACGCAGAACCACGGGTCCGGCTGTTCCTGCGACGGCAACCTCCTCGTCGAGTCCACGGTGTACGACGCGTTGCTCGATCGGCTCCAGCGGGAGGGCGGCTATCTGGCGACGGTCGAGGAGAAGCGCCGGCTCGAGGCGGTGATGTGGGATGCCGACGGGAGGCGCACGATCGGCACGGTCGCCCGTGCCGCGAGCGTCATCGCCGAGAAGGCCGGGTTCACGCTGGCCGGTGACAAGTCGTTCATCATCGTCGAGGAGGATCGAATCGGCAAGGCGCACCGCTTCTCGGGCGAGAAGCTCTCGCCGGTGCTGGCGATCTTCCGGTACAGCGGCTTCGACAACCTGCTGCAGATGGTGTCCCGGATCTTCGAGGTGGGGGGCAAGGGCCATTCGGTGGGCATTGCGTCGTTCGATGACGATCACATCCACCGCCTGGCCTCGATGGCACCGGTCAGCCGAATCATGGTCCGCCAGCCCAACGTCAGCGGGAACGCGGGGTCGTTCAGCAACGGCATGCCGATGACCGCGAGTCTCGGATGCGGCACGTGGGGCGGCAACATCACGAGCGAGAACATCAGCGTCAAGCACTACATGAACACGACGTGGGTGAGCCGATCGATCCCGGAGGACCGGCCGAGCGAACAGGAGCTGCTCCAGGAGTTCTACGGGTCAGAGACGTTCTAAGGTTAGTTCGTGCCCGTGGAAAACAGGTACGACCCCCTCAACGCCAGAAACCCGGGGCCGCTCACGGGGCGGGCAACAACACCTGGCTGATCGACGGGGATGAGCCGGCGCTGATCGACGCGGGCGTCGGACACCCGGATCATGTCGAGGCGATCGCCAACCGACTCGGCGGGCGGGCGCTCGTGCGGGTGCTCGTCACCCACAGACACACCGACCACGCCTCGGGTGTCCCCGCGCTGCGCGCGCGGTGGCCGCGCCTCGACGCGTGCAAGTGGGTCGCCGACGGAGACGACGCGACGGCGGGCTGGCGCGCGGTGTCAGACGGGGCAGTGGTGCGGGCCGGCGACCGCCACCTGGCGGTGCTGCACACGCCCGGGCATGCGCCTGATCACGTCTGTTTCTGGGATGCGGCGACAGGCGACCTGTTCGTCGGCGACATGCTCGTGCTGGGCAGCTCGGTGATGATTCCCGCGGGCCGCGGCGGCAATCTGCGCGCGTACCTGACGTCGCTCGAGCGGCTCGCGGCGTTGCGACCGCGGCGCGCGCTGCCCGGTCACGGCCCGGTCATCGAGAATCCGCTGGCGCTCATCGCCGAGTACATCGCGCACCGACACGCGCGCGAGCGGCAGATCCTCGAGGCACTGGCGGCGGGGCTGACGACCACAGACCAGATCGTCAGTCGCGTGTATCCCGAGTTGGCCTTGCCGCTCCGCGCCGCGGCCGCCTCCACCGTCGAGGCGCACCTCGAGAAGCTCCGCTACGACCGTCGCCCGTAGCCTGTTTGCCGTCTGCGGTCGCCCGTTTGCCGTAGCCCGTAGCCCGTGGGCCCGTGGGCTGTGGGCTGTGGGCCGTGGCCTGTTGGTGTGGCTGTTGATCGCCGTCGCCCGTGGGCCGTCCCCCGTTAGCCGTAGCCCGCAGCCCGTAGCCCGTTTGCCGTGGCCTGTTGGTGTGGCTGTTGATCGCCGTCGCCCGTGGGCCGTCCCCCGTTTGCCGTAGCCCGTAGCCCGTGGGCTGTGGGCTGTGGGCTGTGGGCTGTGGGCCTGTTGGTGTCGCTTGATCGCCGTCGCCCGTGGGCCGTAGCCCGTAGCCCGTGGGCTGTGGGCTGTCTGCCGTGGGCTGTTGGTGTCGCTTGATCGCCGTCGCCCGTCGCCCGTCGCCCGTGGGCTGTGGGCTGTCTGCCGTGGGCTGTTTGCCGATTACGCCGGCTGCCAGCCCGGCGGCATCTGTTTGCTGCGGGCGGGCGCGCTTTCGGCTTTCGGCAGCGCGTCGCGGACGACCCGTTCGAGCTCTTCGAGATAGGCGATGAACCGTCGTCGGCCGTCGGTCGAGAGGCGCACGATGGTCTGTGGCCGGCGCGCTTCAAAGCCCTTCCAGATCTCCACGAGACCGGCCTGATGCAGCACGTCGAGGTGGCGGCTGAGGTTGCCGTCGGTCAACGTGCACAGTCCGCGCAGCTCGCCGAACTTGACCCCGTCGGGTTGAGCGACCAGCGAGGTCAGGATGCTGAGTCGCGCCCGTTCGTGCAGGACGCGGTCGAGGCCGTCGTAGGCGAAACGGCCGGCGTCGGTCCGATCCTGATCACCCTTGCGAGTCATGGTCCCACTCCGCATCTTCTGTTGAACGACGCACGTCCGTGAGAACCAACCGCGGCGCGCGTTCCAGACTGACATAGAGCACGACGGCCGCCAGCAACTGGCCGGCCCCGAAGACGCCGCCCACGGTCCAGGGCGAGAGCGAGGCCAGGCCGTCGGCGCGCCAGAGCAGCAGCAGGCCCGCGGCCCAGTAGTAGCAGGCGACCAGGGCACTGGCGGTGGGCAGGTAGGGCCGGGCCGCGAACACGCCGACGCCAAACAGAATCGCCCACAGGCCGGGCAGGAGCGCGGCGAGCGAGACGTCCAGCCGGACCAGCGGGATTGTGATGACCAGTCCGGCGACCAGCGAGGGCAGGAACTGGCTCACCACGCAGCGCGAGCGGCGGCGTTCGGTCAGGCTGGCGTGGGTGATGTAGTGCCAGACGATCTCCGCGCAGCCGAGGGCCAGCGCGAGGACGCCGACGGCGAGCCAGTAGACGGTGAAAGACACCGGCTCGACGAACTGCGCGGACGCCGATTGCCAGGCCGCCGCCGCGAGCCCGGCCAGCCCGGACATGGCCACGGGCGCCGACCGCCACCCGCGATACACCTCGCCTCGGGCGAGATGCTCGTGAATCGCCTCAATCTGCTCCAGCGCCCGCCCGACCTGGGTCACAGGACTATTGTAGGGGGTCGTCCCCTACAATGCCCCTGTGGAAAACAGGTACGACCCCCTCTGCAGCCACATCGATCCGGCCGCGCTGGTCATCGACCTGCGGCCGGCCGAGCAGTTCGCGCTCGGCCAGATCCCCGGAGCGGTCCACCTGGACCTCTGGGGCCTGAGCCTGATCGACACCAGCGAAGCGCCGCTCCGTGCGTTCACCTGGATGATCGGTCACCTCTTCTCGCTGCGCGGCGTCACTCCCGACCGGCCCGTCGTCGTCTACGAGCACGACTCGGGCGTGCGCGCGGCGCGGGCGTTCTGGTTCCTCGAGTACCTCGGTCACCCGGATGTCCGACTCCTCGACGGCGGGTTCGCGGCCTATGTCGCGCGCGGCCTCCCGGTCAGCCAGACGCCGGTCGCCCCGACGCCCAGCGAGTGGCACGGCACGCCGTCGCCCGCGCGCATCGCCGACTGGACGGACGTCTCCGATCGCCTCGGCCGTGCTGACGTCGTGCTGCTCGATACCCGCAGCGACGGCGAGTACCTCGGCACCACCGTTCGCGCGCGTCGCGGCGGGACCATTCCCGGCTCGGTCCACCTCGAGTGGAAGCAGAACCTCACGGCCGATGGGCACTTCAAGTCCCCGGATGCCCTTCGCGCGATGTACGCCGCGTCAGGCGTGACGCCCGACCGCGAGGTCGTCGCCTACTGTCAGGGCGGCTATCGTGGCGCCCACAGCTACGTCGCGCTGCGATCGGCAGGCTTTCCGCAGGTACGCAACTATCTCGGGTCCTGGAAGGAATGGGGCGACCGCGAGGACCTGCCCATCGAGCATCCACCGGCGCCGTAGCCGTTGCCTATGGCGTTCACGCCGGGTCATCAGGTCGGCCCATTCCAGATCACCAGGCTGCTCGGCAGCGGCGGCATGGGGACCGTGTACCTGGCCTACGACACCCGGCTCGAACGGCGCGTCGCCCTCAAGGTGCTTCGCGATCTGCCTGGTGAGGACACCGCACGCCGGGTCTTGCGCGAAGCCCGCGCGGCCGGACGCCTGACGCACGCCAACATCGCGGCCCTGTACGACGTGGTCGAGCAGGACGGACTCACCCTGCTCGTGATGGAGTACGTCGAGGGCGAATCTCTCAGCGCGACCGTCAAGCGCGGGCCGTTGCGGCTGTCGGATGCGCTCGACCTGTCGATTGAGATCGCCGCCGCCCTGGCGCACGCCCACGACCAGGGCATCGTCCACGCCGACGTCAAGCCGGGCAACGTGATGCTGACGCGCGACGGCCACGCCAAGCTCCTCGATCTTGGCATCGCGCGCATCGGCGCGGTCGAGCCCATGGCCGACACGCGCACGTCCCAGCACACGACCGCCGGGTCGGGCACCCCGTCCTACATGTCGCCGGAGCAATTGAGCGGCCGCGTGGACGCGCGCAGTGATATCTACAGCGCCGGCCTGCTCATCTTCGAACTGCTCACGGGGCGGCGTGCGTACGACGTCGGCGACGTGCTCTCTCTCGCGCTCGCGATCTCCACCAGGCCTGCGCCGCGCGTCTCCGATCTCCAGCCCGGCGTCCCTACAGACCTGGACGAGATCGTGGCGCGGGCCATGGCCCGCGACCCCAGCGCGCGGTTTCAGGCGGCTTCTGAACTGCGCGATGCCCTCATCGTCGTCAAGGACGCCGTCCGGACCGGCGGCTCGCCGCCCACACGCGCCGCTGCGGGAACGCGGACAGCCGCGCGGTTTGGGTTCTCGCGTCGGGGTCTGACCCTCGGAGGCGACGCGCACCCGGCGCTGCGCGTGGCCGTGCCGGTGACCCTGGGGATTCTCGCGATCACCGCCTTCGTGCTGCTCGCGCGGCCCGGACGGCCACCGGCGTCCGCGCCGGCGCCAGGCGCGGTCGCCGTCCTGCCGGCCATCAATCTGGCCGGCGATCCCGCGACGGCCGAACTCGGCGCTGGCCTGGTGTCCGTGCTGACCAGCACGCTCTCGCGAGCCCCTGGCGCGACCGTGGCCTCGCATGCTGCCGTGGTCGGGTTCGCCGGTGCCGGCCGCGATCTCGCCGCGATCGCGCGCGAGCTCGGCGCCGGCTACGTGGTGGACGTCTCGATCGGCCGGAGGGGCGATCGTCTGCGCGTGGACGGGCGCGTCCTCCAGGCCGCGGGCAGCCAGGTCATCTGGACCGAGACGCTCGACGGCGACGCGGTCGAGATCTACCGCGGCGTGCTCGACGGCGTGGCCCGCGCGCTCGAGCGCGTGGGGGCCTTCCGGCGGGCCCTCACCGGCGAGGAGCAGGCGCGCCTGCGCGCGCTCCCCACGGCCGATGCCGAGGCCCTGCTCCTCTACGCGCGAGGGGCCGGACAGCTCGAGGCCGCGGTCGATCCCCTCGCCATCGCGCCCGCCATCTCCTCGTTCGAAGCGGCGGTGGCCCGTGACGGCCAGTTCGCCCTCGCCCACGCGGGGCTGGCCGATGCGTATGCGTCGATGTACGCGGCGACGAATGCCTCGGTCTGGGTCGCCAGGGCCGCGTCGGCGGCGCAACGCGCGCTGGCCATCGATCCGGCGCAATCGCCGGTGCATGTCTCGCTCGCGCGCGTCTACCTCACCGAAGGCCAGCTCGAGAACGCCGAGCGCCACGCGCGGCTGGCCGTGGACCTGGCCCGCGACAGCGACGACGCGCACCGGCTGCTCGGCCGGGTGCTGGCCGAGCGCGGGCAGGTCGAGGCCGGCCTCGAGGCGATCCGCCACGCCATCGCCCTGCGCCCGGACTACTGGATCAACCACGACACGCTCGGCTACGTCCTGTATCGAGCCGCGCGGTACGCCGAGGCCGTCGCCCCCTACCGGCGCGTGACGGAGCTGCGGCCAGATTTCGCCGGGGGCTACCAGTCCCTGGGGACCATGCTCCACTACGTGGGCCAGATCGACGACGCCAACGGCTACTACGAGCACGCCCTCCGGCTGGGTGAGGACGCGCGGGCATACTCCAACCTCGCGTTCGGCTACTATTCAGTGCGTCGGTTCGCGGATGCCCTGCGGCACTACGAACAGGCTGTCCGGCTCGATCCTGCCTCGCCGGTCGTTCACCAGAACATCGGGGACACCTACTTGAGGCTGGGCGACGTCGAGCGCGCCCGGCGAGCGTTCGCCGAGGCGGTCGTCCGGGCACAGGCCATGCTGCAGGTCAATCCCAACGACGCGCGGACCATCGCGGTGATGGCTGTGGCAGAGGCGAAGCTCGGCCAGGGGCGTCAGGCCGGACGTCACGCGCGCGAAGCGGCCTCGCTCACGAAGGACGACAGCGAGGTGCTCTACAAGCTCGCCGTGGTCCAGGCGCTCGCCGGTGAGCGCGAGGCGTCGCTCGCCTCGCTCGGACGGGCCATCGGGCTCGGCTATCCCCGGGCCTTCGCGATGGGTGACTGGGATCTGCTGGCCATCGCGGATCGGCCGGAATTCAAGGCCCTGACGTCGCTCTCGGCCACGCCGAAGCGGCCCGAGGAGAAGTGAAAAGACATGGCGAAGAAGGCTGGCAAGTCATCGTCCCCGGTGCGCGTCGTCAAGCTTGGGCCGTCGCAGATGGCCACCGAGGCGCCGGCCGGACAGGACTTCAGGTGGGCACGCGTCACCGTCGGACCAGACGGCGTGCTGTCGGACGCTCCCGTGCGCCTGCAGGTGTGCACGGGTGATGTCATCGCCTGGTTGGTGACCAACCAGAGCGGCAAGGCCCTGAAGCTCAAGCTGAAGGATTTCAAGCGCAAGGGCGGGCGAAAGACCATCGCGCCCATCACCTGGATGCATGAGCACTGCAGCGTCCCGAACGGGGGCGTGGGTCTGGTCGTCGGGTGTGTGTCGCATGAGGTGGGCCCGAAGGCCGAGGTCGATCACGTGAAGTACACGATCGAGGTTCGAGGCCCCGGCGCGATCGACTACGACCCCGACCTCGAGATTCGTCGGCCGAGCCTCTGAGCGCGGTGTAACGGGGCAGGGCGGCGGAGCATTTCGCACGTGGGCATGGTTGGTCAGAACATCGGGAAATACCGCGTCCTCGACCGCATCGGCCGAGGCGGCATGGGCACGGTGTATCGCGCCACCGACGAGACGCTCCATCGCGAAGTGGCCATCAAGGTCCTGAACGCCGAGCTGAACGATCCCGGCGTGGCGCGCCGGTTTCGCGCGGAGGCCGTGACGGTCGCCCGCCTGAGCCACCCCGGCCTGGCCACCATCTACGAACTCTTCCAGCACGACGGCCAGTGGCTGATGGTCATGGAGTTCGTGCGCGGCGAGACGCTGGAAGCCCTCGTCTCCCGCGCCGGTCCCCTGGCAGTCGAGGTGGCCGCGCCTCTCTGCATGCAGGCGCTCAATGCGCTCGCGCACGCGCACAGCATGGGCGTGGTCCATCGCGATTTGAAGCCGGCCAACATCATGGTCAACGAGGCCGGACTCGTGAAGGTGATGGACTTCGGCATTGCGCGCGTCGCCGGTACGGAGCACCTGACGAGCGCCGGCTTCCTGATGGGCACGCCGGCGTACATGGCGCCCGAGCAGGTGACTGCCGGCGAGGTGGACGCCCGCGCGGACCTCTACGCCATCGGCGTCGTCTTCTACCATCTGCTCACGGGCGTGTTGCCGTTCAAGGGGACGACCCCATTCGAGATGGCGCAGTCGCGGATCAGCGACACCCCGACGCCGGTGCGCACCGTTCGCGCCGATCTGCCGGAGTGGGTCGAGCAGGTGATGAACATTGCGCTGGCCCGCACTCCGGCGGCGCGCTACCAGTCGGCCCCGCTGTTTCACGAAGCCCTGCGCCGGGGCCTGGCGCATCTGCCGCTCGATACGCCCCAGGAACCGACGGTACGACCAGAGCTGATTGCCACGGCGTTGCCGGGCACGCTGCCGGCCATCATGGCGGCCGGACCGACCGGGGCCGCCTCGCCGTCGTCGATTGTGCGTGCCGATCTGACGGCGACACAGAGGCCCGCCCCGGGCGGCGTCGCTCCGGCATCGACTGGCTTGGGTCCCGTCGCGATGACGCCGGCGAGCGGGTCGATGGCGCCGGCCGCCCCGTCCGCCACCGCCCCGTCACCGGGGCCGGCCGCGCCATCGGCCGACCGAACGGCGGCCGCGCGCCTCCCGGACGCGACGGTCTCGCGGCCAGACGGGGCCACGACGGGCGCGGCGACGCGCGGAACGCCCCGTGTGGCCGTGATCGGCCTGGCGGCAGCGGTGGTGCTGGTTGCCGCCCTCGGCGCGTGGTTCTGGCCTCGCCCTGGACCGGATGCGGCGTCCCCAGCGGAGACGCCCCCAGTGGCCGTCACGCCCCCGCCGGCGGCGGATCAGGCCGTTCCGGAGATCTCGCCGGCACCACCGACCACCGCGACCGGTGCTGCGGCCGAGCCGGGAGGCACCACGCTCCCGGCAGCGGGCACGGCACCAGGAGGCACGACCCCATCGCTCGGCACGGTGACGCCAGGGTTACCAGGCGCGGCAGGCACGACCCCGGGTACGACCCCCCGCCGGCGAACGGCCCCTGCCGATCCTCGGTTGGCGTTCGAGGACGTGCGGGTGATCGTCATTACGGCCCGGCGGTCCGAGGAACTGGACGCGACCCTGGTCTTCGGCGGCGGCCAACTGGTGGTCGCATCCAGGAAGGACGGGACCGCGCTGGCGACCCTCAGGTATGACACCCTCAGTCGTGCCACTTATGTGCGCGGTCGCAACCCGCGATGGGATGCCGGGCTTCCCGGGCCTGCCGCCGACGTGGATTTTCCCGGCGGTCTGTTTCGCGGCGCGCGGCATTGGATTGCGCTCCAGTCAGCCTCGGCCTTCGTGATTCTGCGATTGAGCGACGTGACGTGGCGCCAGGTCGTCGAGGCCGTCACGGCCCGGACGGGCCTCCCCGTACGCCAGGCCAGCGACGGCCAGTAGTCGGGGACCCAGCCATGTTGTTGTTACGCGTCGAGGAGCAGGGGGTCCCGCGCTCCCATACGCTCCAGACAGGCCTCACCGTGGTCGGCCGCCTCCCGACGTCCGATCTCGTCCTCAACGACCCGAGCGTCTCGAGACGGCACGCGGTCATCCGCTTCGAGGACGGTCGCTGCTTTCTGCAGGACTCGGCGAGCCGTTTCGGGACGTTCCTGAACGAACGACGCCTCATCGCCGTCGATGCCGAGGCGGAGGTGTCACCGGGCGCGACGATGAAATTCGGCGAGGTCACCGTGTTCGTCGAGCAGTTCGTGGCCGAGCAGGATCTGCTCACCGAGAACCACGAACTGGCCGCCGGCCCGGGCACCATCGTCAAGGCCCTCGAGCCCGCGGCTGTGGCGGCGCCTGTCGGCGGGGACAGCCACCTGATGCGCCTGCTGGCCGACGTGGGCCGCTCGCTGCTCACGCACAAGTCCCTCACCGAGATCCTGAATCGCGTCGTCGATCTCGCGTTCGGCGCCGTGCCGGCTGAACGGGCGTTTCTCATGTTGCGCGATTCGGCCGACGAGGCGCTTTCGGCCCGTGTGCTTCGTCATCGCGACGGATCGACGCCTCCCAACCCCACATTGAGCCGCATGGTCGTGCGGCGCGTGATGCGGGAGCGGGTCGCGATGCTGGGCACGGATGCGACGACCGATCCCGGCCTGGGGATCACCGACAGCATTCTGCGCTTCAACATCCGGTCGTTCATGTGCGCGCCCCTGTGGAATCGCGACGACGTGATCGGGGTGTTGTATGTGGACAGTCCGAAGAGCGGGCAGTTCGGTCCGGCGGAGCTCGACGCCTTCACCGCGCTCACCAACGCGGCCGCCGTGGCCATCGAGCAGTCGCGGCTGTCCACGCAGCTCATCGAGGAAACGCGCCGGCGCGAACGCCTGCAGCGGTATCACTCGCCCTCGGTCGTCAGCCGCATCGTCAACATGCCGGAGGCGCAGCAGGGCCTCGAGGCCCAGGAGCGTGACGTCACCGTCATGTTCTGCGACCTGGTCGGCTTCACGACGCTCTGCGAGAAAATTCCGCCCGTGCAGTCCGCCGCGCTCCTGAACGCGTTCCTGACGCGCATGACGGACATCGTGTTCGAGCACGAGGGCACGCTCGACAAGTTCCTGGGCGACGCACTGCTCGCCTTCTGGGGCGCGCCGTTCGATCAGCCGATGCACGCGCTTCGCGCCATCGAGGCCGCGGTGGCCATGCGCAAGGCGCTCGTCGAGCTCAACGCGCGGCCCGACATGGTGAAGCTGCAGATGCGTATCGCGATCAACAGCGGCGTCGCCCTGACGGGGGACATCGGATCGCCACGCCGGCGCGAGTTCACCGTGCTCGGCGACGTCGTCAACACGGCCTCGCGCATCGAGGATGCCGTGGCGGCGCCGGGCGAAATCGTGATCTCGGCCGCGACGTACGAGCACGTCAAGGGGCGGGTGAAGGTGCGCCCGCTCGGCGCTCGCCAGTTGCGCGGCCGCGAGACACCGCTCGACGTCTACGCGGTCGAGGACTGAGGACTACGGGGCCGGCGGGCCCTCGCGTCCAGACGAGCTGGCAGGGTTCGTCCGCGCCGATCGCCGAGAGCCCGGCTGACATTTTTCGTAGGTATTACCTCCGAGGTCGTTTGACTTGGTCTCGAGTACCGACCTAGACTGCCGGTTCCTCAGCTGTACGCTTCAAGAGTCATGGTCGGGCAGAATATTGGCAAGTACCGCGTGCTGGACCGCGTTGGACGCGGGGGCATGGGTACCGTGTACCGGGCCATCGACGAGACGCTGCACCGCGAAGTCGCGATCAAGGTCCTCAACGCCGAACTGAACGACCCTGAGGTGGCCCGGCGCTTCCGCGCCGAGGCGATCACGGTCGCCCGCCTGAGCCATCCCGGCATCGCGACCATCTACGAGCTCTTCCAGCACGAAGGCCAATGGCTGATGGTCATGGAGTTCGTGCGCGGGGAGACCCTCGAGCACATGGTCGAGCGGACCGGCGGCATCTCGCCGCAGCGGTCCGCCGAGCTGTGCATGCAGTCGCTGGCGGCGCTGGCCCACGCCCACAGCATGGGCGTCGTGCACCGCGACCTGAAGCCGGCCAATCTGATGATCACCGAGACCGGCGCGATCAAGATCATGGATTTCGGCATCGCGCGGGTCGCCGGCACCGAGCACCTGACCAACGCCGGGTTCATGATGGGCACGCCAGCCTACATGGCGCCCGAGCAGGTGATGGGCAAGGAAATCGACGCGCGGGCTGACCTCTACTCGCTTGGCGTCGTGTTCTACCGGCTGACCACCGCGCAGTTGCCGTTCAAGGGCGATACGCCGTTTGCGATGGCCCAGTCGCAGGTGAGCGAGGCGCCGACGCCCATCGGCATGTTCCGCTCCGACCTGCCCCCGTGGGTCGAACAGGTCGTCGTCAAGGCGCTCGCCAAAGTGCCAGAGGAGCGGTTCCAGTCGTCGATCGAGTTCCACGAGGCGTTCGCGCGCTGCCTCGCGGGACTGCCGATGCTGACGTCGTACCACTCATCGGCGCCGACCGAGCTGCTGACCACACCGCCGCGCGCGATGCCGACCGGCGGCTTCTACCGGTCAACGACCCCGTCCGGCTATCCCGTGATTCCGCCGACCTCGCAGATGCCCGCGCCGACCGCCACGCCCGCCGCCCAACCGGCCTGGCAGGCGGACATGGCGCCGACGATGCTGAGCGGCTCGCGCCTGCCGCCGCCCACGGGCAGCGGCGCGGTCCCCGCCAGCGTCGGCGCGTTCAGTGCGGCGCCCCCGCCCTTGCCCCCGCCCGGACCGCCGACCGGGGGTGAGGTCGCGCCCGGTACGGGGCCCGTGGCGGTCGCGCCCGGCACCGCGCCCGTCGCGATGGCCCTGCCCGGTACCGCGCCCGTGCCGGTGCCGACGGCTCCGCCGACCATGGGGGCGACGGCGACCACGGCCGTGCCGCCGGCGACCGCCGCGGTGCCCGTGGCCGCCCCCGCGCCGCCGCGTGGCAACACCGGCCTGATTCTTGGCGCCGCGGCGGCCGTTGTGCTGCTCGCGGCGGGTGGGGGCTGGTGGGCGTTCGGGCGATCGTCCGCGCCACCGCCAACCGAACCCGTGGCGGCGGTGGTGCCGGAAGCGGTGCCCGTCGTCCCGGATCCGGCGGCCATCATTCCGGCGACGCCGTCAGCCACAGCGGCGCCTGCAGCCGCGCCCTCCGCCACTCCTGCGGCCCCAGGCGCGACGACGGGCCCCGGCCGCCTCGCGGGTCCAGCCTCCACGACCGGCACCTCGGCGGGACCAGGCACCTCGGCGGCCGCCCGCGGCGCCGAGGCGACCGGCCCGGCGAGCGCCGCCGGCGCTCGCGGGCCCGTGATCGACGACACGCCCGTCGAAGTTCGAGACGTCAAGGTCCTGATCATCGACGGCCGCAAGTCCAAGGACCAGGACGTGCTCCTGGGCTTTGGCGCCGGGCAGATCGCGCTCACCAATCCGCGCGGCGGGGCGCCTCTGACCACGCTGCCCTATCGCACGGTGACGCACGCCACCTACATCAAGGCCCGCGATCCCAAGTGGAATGAGGCGGCCGCGCCAGCCGCGGCGCCGCCGAAGGACCTGGATGTCGGGTCGTTCATGCGCACGTCGAAGCACTGGCTCGTCCTGCAGGCCCGCGATTCGTACCTCATCCTTCGCCTGGAGGATCGCAACTTCCAGAGCGTGCTCCAGGCCGTCGAAGCCCGCACGGGCTTGACGATCGATCGGCCGAAGTCCACCGACGACAAAGACCCGTAGGTCGCCATGTCCCAGAATCTGCGCCTGATCCACCGGCTGTTGGCCGCGCCCTGCATTGGCCTGTTCGTCGTCGCCTCCTGCGGGCCGCATCGCCCGCCCAGCCCGCCGGCCGCCGCGCCGGCCGCCCGGCCGGTCTCGTCCGCCCAGCCAGCGGCTGCCGCCGTCGCCGCACCACCCAGCGCCGCGGTGGCGCCACCGAGCGAGGCCGCCCGGCTCATCACCGCGACGTCCATTCGCAGTCATCTCGAGTTCCTCGCGAGCGATGCGCTGAATGGGCGGGGCAGCGGGACGCGCGACGAGTGGATTGCGGCGACCTATATCGCCTCTCACTTTCGCCGCTGGGGGCTCGAGCCGATGGGTGACGAGGGTGGCTATGTGCAGGCCATCGAGATGGCCCGCTACGAAGCGACGGCTCCGCCCGTGCTGTCGGCCGGCGCGTTGTCGCTGACGCACGGCCGCGAGATGCTCGTCCAGACGTTCGGGTTCCCCGCCGCCACGACGGGTCCGCTGCACAGGTACGTGCGCGGCGTGCCCGTCCCGGCGGGCGCGATCGTCCTGATGCCCGAGGACGCGACGCTGCCGGCCGACCGGACGGCGACGGCCAGCGCGGCGCTGATTCTGTCCGTTGAGACGCCGCAGCTGCGCGCGACCTGGGAGGCGGCCGCGGGCCGGCCACTCGCGACCGCCCCGCGCACCCTCAAGCTGGCCGCGACCGCGCCGCCGTCGGTGACGCGCGTGGCGCTCGACCGCGCCGCGTTTGCCGCGTGGCAGGCGCTGCCAGCAGCCACGCCCGTCACGTTCACTGCCTCGGTCCGACAGGCGCAGCCCTCGACGTTCACATGGAATGCCGTGGCGAAGCTCCGGGGCAGCGCGCCGGCCGCCGCCGAGGAAGTGATCGTGCTGAGCGCGCACCTGGATCACCTCGGCAATCGTGGTACCGGCGCGGACACGATCTTCAACGGCGCAGACGACGACGCGTCGGGTACGGTGGCCGTGATGGAACTGGCCGAAGCGCTCGCGCGCGGGCCACGGCCACGCCGGAGTCTGGTGTTTGCGTTGTTCGGCAGCGAGGAGAGCGGGGGCGCCGGCGCAGGCTACTTCGTCAACCTGCCCGTCGTGCCGCTCTCGCAGATCGTCGCCGACCTCCAGTTCGAGATGCTCGGGCGGGCCGACGACAAGGTGCCGCCGCGGACGTTGTGGCTGACGGGCTACGGGCTGTCGAACCTCGGGGCCGAACTGGCCCGCCAGGGAGCGCGACTGGTGGACGACCCTCGGCCCGACCAGAGCTTCTTCACGCGATCGGACAACATCCGCTTCGCGCGGCGCGGCGTCGTGGCGCACACGGTGTCGAGCTTCAACCTCCACACCGATTATCACCGGGCGAGCGATGAAGTGCGGCTCATCGATCTCGATCACATGACGGACGCGATCCGGTCCCTGCTCGAGCCTGTGCGCTGGCTGGCCAACGCGTCGTTCAGGCCGGTCTGGGCGCCGAACGGGTGTCCCGCTCCGTGTCGGTGATACGACGGCCGGACCCTCGTTGACCGCTGCGGATCGGCCGCGTTGGCCCCGGCGGTGGGCGGTCGTGGTCGTCGGCGCGCTGGCGGTGGCGGCGTGGTGGTCGTACGCCAGCGGCGGGCTGATCGCCACGCTGGTGACGGTGGCCACGAGCGACGCGGCGTCCATCGAATCGATCCGCGCGTACTTCGCGGGCTGGGGTGCACTCGCGCCCGTGATCTACGTCCTGGTGGTGACCATCGAAGTGGTCATCGCGCCCTTGCCCGGGACACTGCTCTACGCGCCGGCCGGTGCGGTGTTCGGCCCCGGCCTCGGCGGCACCCTGTCACTCATCGGCAACACGTTGGGCGCGATGCTGGCCTGTCTGCTGGCGCAGGTCTTCGGCGGACGGATTGCCTCGCGCCTCGATGGATCGACCCTCGGACCGTTGATGGACCGCCTGCGGTCACGGGGTCTGGTGATCGTGGCCCTGCTTCGCGTGAATCCGTTGACGTCCTCCGACCTGGTCTCCTACGCGGCCGGACTGGTGCGCGTGCCGGTCTGGCACGTCGCGGTCGGCACGGCGATCGGCATGGCGCCGCTCTGCTACGCGCAGAGCTACGCCGCGGCGCAGATCTTCGATCGGCTGCCGCGCGCCGGACTCGTGCTGGTCATCACGGGCGTCGTCTACCTGTTGGTGGTCGTGCTCGTCGTCGCGCGTGCGCTACGAGCGCCGGCTGGTCAGCAGGATGCCCGCACCGAGCACGAGGCAGATCACGCCGGCGATCGGCGGCAGCGGTAGGCGATCGGTCTTGTCGGCGGTCACTTCGAGCGGACCGATGTCCACGACCTTTTCGCGCCGCGTCCAGCTGAGTCCGCCGTACGCCAATCCGATGATGCCGATCGCGATCAGGGCCAACGCGATGACTTTCATGATGACTGTCCTCCACGGCCCCGGCGATTGCGACGACGCCCGGCCGGCCGGGTGTTGTGCAAGGCCCGGGCCGCAAGGCCACCACCTCGGAGGTATTGGGAAACCCGGGTTTACTCGGCGAGGCGACACGGCGCCCGCGGGGTGTGGAACGCCCGTCCCATCCCAACGGCGTCTGCATGCCCACTCTGAGCACGTTGACCGCCGCGGAGACCAGCCTCGCGGCAGCGTGGCCTGTCAGGGGCTGGCACGCCAATTGATGTTCTCCCTCATGGCTCGCGACGTTTCGTCGTCGCTACTTCGCCACGTCGAGAGGATGGTTTCCAATGTTGATGACGATCTTTGCGGTGCTCGTGGTCCTGTGGCTGCTCGGCATGGTCAGCTGGTACACGCTGGGTGGATTCATTCACATCCTGCTGCTGTTGGCCGTTGCGGTGATTCTCATCCGCGTGATCCAGGGCAGGAGACCGATCTGACAGGTGAATGTGGTGATGTGGTGATGTGGTGATGTGGTGATGTGGTGATGTCGCGATGTTGTGATAGGGGAGCGGTTGCACCAGGCCCGTGACATCACCACATCGCCACATCATCACATCCGACATTCACCGCTTTTCGTATAATCGCCCCCATGCTTCCTGTCGTCGATTTCATCCATGCGAACCGGGATCGGTACATCTCCGAACTGACGCAGTACCTCGCGATTCCCTCGATCAGCGCCTTGCCGGCGCATCAGCCTGATGTGCGGCGGTGCGCGGAGTGGACGGCGGATGAGATGCGGCGGATCGGCCTTGAGAATGTCCGGCTGATCGAGACACCCGGCAATCCCGTGGTCTACGGGGACTGGCTGCATGGCGGGACGACGCCCTCGGGCACCGACGTGCCCACGATCCTCTTCTATGGGCACTACGACGTTCAGCCGGTGGACCCGGTCGAGCTGTGGGATTCCCCGCCGTTCGAGGCGACGGTTCGCGATGGTGAGATCTACGCGCGAGGCGCCGCCGATGACAAGGGGCAGGTGTTCATGCACCTGAAGGCGATCGAGGCCCACCTGAAGAAGACGGGGAAGCTGCCCGTCAACATCCGGGTCGTGATCGAGGGAGAGGAAGAAGTCGGCTCCGACCACCTCGACGACTTCATCAAGGCCAACAAGGCGTCCCTGAGCGCTGACGTCGTCGTGATCTCGGACTCGGCGATGTTCGACCGCGGCGTGCCGTCCATCTGCTACTCGCTGCGCGGCCTCGCGTACTTTCAGATCGATCTCCGCGGCACGAAGAGCGATCTGCACTCGGGCGTGTTTGGCGGCGCCGTGGTCAACCCTGCCATGGCGCTGGCGCAGATCCTTGCGCAGATGAAGGACAAGTCCGGACGCGTGAAGATTCCGGGCTTCTACGACGACGTCCGTCCGCTGTCGGACGAGGAACGCGCCGAGTGGCAGAAGCTGCCCTTCAGCGAGAAGAAGTATCGCAAGGAGCTGGGCGCGCCGAAGCTGTTCGGCGAGTCCGGGTACACCACCCTCGAGCGGGTCTGGGGGCGGCCGACCTTCGAGGTCAATGGCCTGCTCGCCGGTTTCACCGGAGAGGGCGCCAAGACGGTGATTCCGGCCGTGTCGATGGCCAAGGTCAGCATGCGGCTCGTGCCCGATCAGCACCCCGACAAGATCGCGGAGCTGTTCCTGGCCTACGTTGACAAGGTCGCGCCCAAGGGCGTCGAAGTGAAGGTGACGCGCATGCACGGCGGCAAGCCGTGGATCACCGGGTTCGACAATCCCTACGTCCGTGCCGCCGGGCGCGCGATTGAGCAGGGCTTCGGCAAGCCACCCGTGTTCTGCCGTGAGGGCGGCTCGATTCCCGTCGTGTCCACGTTCCAGGAAGAACTGGGCGTGCCAGCCGTCCTCTTCGGCGTCGGGCTCCCCGACGAGAATGCCCACGCGCCCAACGAACGGCTCGACCTCGGCAACTTTCACAACGGCGTGATCGCCTCGGCGATCCTCTACGACGAGATTGCCAAGCTGCGCTCGTAGCGCCCGCTCTTACGATTACGCAGGCCTGCACACATTCCTGAAACGCCCGACGGGGTTACTGCCCCGGCCGAGCCACGCCAGGCTCGCGCCGCATACAACTTTGTCGGCTGGCCGTGTCACACCGCGTGCACCCGTCTTCGGGCGCCGCGTGGTACGGATGGTGCAGCCATCGCCTCCCTGTATGGCAGGCAGCGTGTGGCAGCGGATGCGAGCGCTCTTTGGTGGGGAGCAGGCCCTCCTCATCGGCCTCGTGCTCGCGTGTGCAATCGGCGGCAAGGTCGGCCTGCTGTTCGCCTACGAGCATCCGGCCGTGAGCCTGGTGTGGCCGGCCAGCGGCATCGCCCTCGGCGCGTTCCTCGTGCAGGGCTATCGTGTCTGGCCCCCGGTGATGGCGGGCCTGTCGATCGCGTTCGCCTCGACGATCGGGCTCGTGCCAGCCGCACTCCTGCTGGCTGGCGGCGCCACCATCGAAGCGCTGCTCGCCGCGTACCTGGTGAACCGCTATGCCGGCGGCCGGCACGCGCTGCACAATCCTCGGAACAGCCTCCGGTTTGCCGGCGTCGTGCTGCTCGCGTGCCTCACCAGCGGGGCGTCGGTCGGCACGGTCAGCCTGGTGGCCACCTCGCAGGCGGTCTGGACCGACTACGGCGCGCTCTGGGTGACGCTGTCGCTCGGGAGCCTCGTCGGCATGTTGCTCGTCGCGCCGCCGATTCTGCTGGCGAGCCAGTCGGCCTCGCGACGATGGCGCCGGGCGCATGACGCGGTCGAGGCCGTCGCGGTGCTGCTGGCCGTGCTCGTCCTCGGCATGGTCGTGTTCTTCGGGTTTCCGCCGGTGCTGCGGCCGTTTCCCCTCGAGTTCCTCTGCGTGCCCATCCTGCTCTGGGCCGCGTTCCGCCTGGGCCGGCAGTCGGCCGCCGCGGCGCTGATTCTGCTGGCGGTCCTGGCGACGCTCGGCACGCTGAGCGGTCACGGTCCTTTTGTCCGCAACACGCCGACCGCGTCCCTCGTGGTCGTCCAGTTGTTCATCGGGGTGACCGTGGTGATGACCCTGTCGATCGCCGCGCTCGCCTCCGAGCACTCCGCGGCTGAGGAGCACTGGCGCGAGATGGTGGTCACCGACCCGCTCACCGGCCTGCCCAACTACCGGAAGCTCATCGAGGTGCTCGGCACCGAGATCGAGCGATCGGACCGGACGAGCCGTCCCTTCGCGGTCGTCTTCTTCGACATGGATGGCCTCAAGCGCATCAACGACGACTTCGGTCATCTGGTGGGCAGCCGGGCCGTCTGCCGGTTCGCCGAGATGCTGCGCGCGGCCTGCCGCACCACGGACACGCCGGCCCGCTACGGCGGCGACGAGTTCGTCGCGGTCCTCACCGACACGGACTTCGAGGGTGCCAAGCTGGTGATTCGACGCACCGTGGAGCGCCTGGAGACCGACGAGGACAAGCCGTCCCTGTCGGTGAGCGCCGGCATCGCCATCTACCCGCGCGACGCCGGCACGCCGACGACCCTGCTGAGCGCGGCCGACCGCGCGCTGTACGCCGTCAAGGCCGAGAAGGCCAACGCGCGCCGCCGCGGTGTCGTCGGTATCCGTGAGTGGACGGGAGCCAGCACCGGCTGACCGGATCGACGCGATCAAGGCGATACTCGTTCGCGTTCATCCGCAATGCGCAGCTCACTCGCCCGCAATCCCGCGCTTCTCGCCGTCATCGCCGCCGTGTACTTCGCGCTCGGCAAGCTCGGGCTGGCCGTGGGCGGGTTCCACACGATGGGCACGGCGGTGTGGCCGCCGAGCGGTTTCGCGCTCGCCGCCGTCATCCTGCTCGGTCCCCGCATCTGGCCGGCCATTCTCGGCGGCGCCTTCCTCGTCTACGCGACCGCCACCGGACAGATGGCGACGTCGATGATGATTGCCATGGGCAACACGATCGAAGCCACGCTCGGGGGGCTGCTGGTCGCCCGGTTTGCCGGGGGCGACGGGGTCTTCCTGCGCGCGCCCCTGGCCTTCCGGCTCGTGGCGATCGCCGCGCTGGTGGCCACGCCCATCAGCGCCACGTTCGGCGTGCAGGCGATGACGTACTCGCCCCCGTCGTCCTGGGCTTGGAGCGACTACGCCACCGCGTGGATGACGCTCTGGCTCGCCAACCTGACGGGCATTCTGGTCATCGCGCCGCTGACGTTGCTCTGGACGACGACGCCCCTCACGCGCATGCGCTGGCTCGAGCTGTTCGAGGCCGGGCTCGTCCTCGTGGCGCTGGCCGTCGTGGGGCTCGTCGTCTTCGGCGGACGATTTCCCTCGGACGAGCAGAACTACCCGCTCGAGTTCCTCTGTCTGCCCATCGTGCTGTGGGCCGCGTTCAGATTCGGCCGGCGCGAAGTGGCGACGGTCATCGGCCTGCTGTGCGGCATCGCGGTGTGGGGCACCCTTCGGGGCTTCGGACCGTTCGCGCGGGTGAGCGAGAGCGAGGGTTTGGTGCTGGTCCAGGCCTACATCTCGGTCATGGCGGTGGCGGGACTGGCGCTGGCGTCCGTGGTGGCCGAGAATCGCCGCGCGCAGGCGCAGTTGCTCGAACTGGCGACGACCGACCCGCTGACGGGCCTGTTCAACTACCGGAAGCTGCTCGACGTGATGCGGACCGAGATCGCGCGCGCGCACCGGACGGGGCGGCCCTTCACGGTGATCTTCATGGACATGGATGGCCTGAAGCGCATCAACGACACGTTCGGCCACCTGGTGGGCAGTCGCGCCCTGGCGCGGCTGGCGGAGCGGATGCGCGCGTCCTGCCGGACGATCGACACGCCCGCGCGGTACGGCGGTGACGAGTTCGCCATCGTGCTGCCCGAGACCGACGAGGCCGGTGCCCGGACGGTGCTCGGGCGCCTCGAGGGCCTGCTGCAGGCGGACACGGCCCGGCCGCCGATCGCCGTCAGCGGCGGCGTCGCCCTGTTCCCGCGCGATGGCGATTCCCCGACGCTGCTCCTGCGCGCCGCGGATCGGCTGCTCTACGAGGCGAAGGCGAAATCACCTCGGAGGTAATTGATACGAAATTCGTAATCGAAAGGCCGCGAGCCCGGTTGAGGTCGAAGGAATGCGGCTAGCATAGGCCCGTATGGCCGCTCCTCTCGTCGTCGCCCGCACGGCCGATGGCCGTGAACTCGATCTGCTGCCCGCCCTGGCCAACCGGCATGGGCTCATCACCGGCGCCACCGGCACCGGCAAGACCATCACGCTGCAGGTTCTCGCCGAAGGCTTCTCCCGGATCGGCGTGCCGTCCTTCATGGCCGACGTCAAAGGCGATCTGGCAGGCCTGGCCGCCTCCGGCGTGGCCTCGCCCAAGCTGACCGAGCGCCTCGAACGGCTGAAGCTGCCAACGCCCGCGTTCCGCGACAGCCCGGTCACCTTCTGGGATGTCTTCGGATTGCTCGGACACCCGGTGCGTGCGACGGTCTCGGACATGGGGCCGCTCCTGCTCGGCCGTCTCCTGAACCTCAACGACACGCAGAGCGGTGTGCTCGCGCTCGTGTTCAAGGTCGCCGATGACAACGGCCTGTTGCTGCTCGACCTCAAGGATCTGCGCGCGATGCTGCAGTTCGTCGGCGACAACGCGAAGCAGTTCACGACCGAATACGGCAACATCTCAGCGGCCTCGGTCGGCGCCATCCAGCGCGCGCTGCTGGCCCTCGAGCAGCAGGGCGGCGACAGCTTCTTCGGCGAGCCGATGCTCAACATCGACGACCTGCTGCAGACCGGGCCGGACGGCCGGGGCATGGTCAACATCCTCGCGGCCGACAAGCTGATGACGGCGCCGAAGGTCTACTCGACCTTCCTGCTGTGGATGCTGTCCGAACTGTTCGAGCAGTTGCCAGAGGCCGGCGACCTCGAAAAGCCGAAGCTCGTCTTCTTCTTCGATGAGGCGCATCTGCTGTTCGACGACGCGCCGGCTGCGCTGGTGCAGAAGATCGAGCAGGTGGTCCGGCTGATTCGGTCGAAAGGGGTCGGCGTGTATTTCGTGACGCAGAACCCGCTGGACATCCCCGATACCGTCCTCGGCCAGCTCGGCAACCGCGTCCAGCACGCGCTTCGCGCCTTCACGCCTCGCGATCAGAAGGCGGTGAAGACGGCGGCGCAGACGCTGCGCGCCAATCCCGCGTTCGACACCGAAGAGGCGATCAGCCAGCTCGCCGTCGGCGAGGCCCTGGTCTCGTGTCTCGACGGCAAGGGCACGCCGACGATCGTCGAGCGGGCCTGGGTCCTGGCACCCGCCTCGCGCATCGGGCCCCTGTCGCCGGCCGAACGCGGCGGCGTGATTGGCGCGTCCCTGCTCAAGGGGCACTACGAGGCCGCCGTCGATCGCGAGTCGGCGTACGAGAAGCTCAAGACGCGCGCCGAGGCGCGGCAGGCTGAGGTGGCCGCCGACAAGGTCGAGGCGCGGGCCGAGGGACGCGTTCCGACCGGGACCGCCCCGCGTGGACCCGCCAGCCCGCCCCCTCCCGGCGCCGGCGGGGGGTTGTCAGACATCCTGTTCGGATCGACCGGTCCGCGGGGCGGTCGCCGCGAGGGCATGCTCGAGTCAGCGGCCAAGAGTGCGGCCCGCAGCGTCGGGTCCGGCCTCGGCCGGTCGATTCTCCGGGGCATGCTTGGGGGCATCTTCGGGGGGAAGCGGTGAGGCGGCTGGGCTGACCGTGCCCGGGAACCTCGAGGCCCCGGCCGGTGTCCAACACTTCATCCCGTTCCCCGAAGGACCGTTCCACGACCGACAAGGAGCGACCATGCGCGTCCGCCTGACGACCTGGATTGGCGTTCTCACCCTCGCGATCGGCGTGTCCACGGCTGTCGCAACCCGGGCTGCGGTCGGCATCAAGGACGGCGGTCAGGTCCAGGGTCCCGTCCGTGTGGGCGGTGACATCAGCGAGCCGAAGAAGATCCGAGACCTCAAGCCGGTCTATCCGGCAGACGCCCAGGCCGCCGGCATCCAGGGCCTGGTCATCCTCGAAGCGGTGATCGGCACGGACGGCGCGGTGAGGTCCGCCAAGGTCCTGCGGGGACAGCCGTTGCTCGATGAGGCGGCCGTCGGCGCCGTCGTGCAGTGGCGCTACACGCCGACGTTGCTCAACGGCGAGCCTGTCGAGGTCGTCATGACGGTGACGGTGAACTTCACCCTCGGTCAGTCGGCGTCCGGGGAGGCCCCGACCGGCGTCGCCGCCTTCGACCCGAACAGGCTGGTGCCGCAAGCGGCCTCGACGGCGCCGGTTCCAGACGCGTTTCCCCACGCGGTGCGCGTGGGCGGGGACGTGAAGGAGCCGAAGAAGATCCGAGACATGAGGCCGGTGTATCCGCAGGCGGCCCTCGATGGCGGCGTCCAGGGCATCGTGATCCTCGAGATCGTGGTTGACCCGGCCGGGAAGGTCGCCCAGGTCAAGATTCTGCGCGGACAGCCACTCCTCGACGACGCCGCGATCAACGCGGTTGCGCAGTGGGAGTACACGCCGACGCTGCTGAACGGCGAGCCCGTGCCGATCCGCATGACGGTCACGGTGAACTTCACCCTGAGCTGAGTCCGCCTTCGCGCTGATGCGCTTCGGCGCGACAGGTAGGCCGTCGGCGATGGCCCGTCGGCCGTACCCGGTTGGCCGTCTCCCGTCTCCCGTGGCAGCGCGTTTCTGAACTCCTCGCTGTGGGTCCTGCCGCCGAAGGCCGCCGAACAGCCCCACGCGGTGCTCACCGGCAAGAACACGGGGTCGTACCTCGCTCGCCGCTAGGCCGGTACGACCCCCTTTCTCCGCGCCGCGCGGGGCGCCCCGTTCGGCGTCACCCACAGCGAGGAAGTCTGAGATGCGCTCTTAGGCCGTACCCGCTGGGCCGTCTCCCGTGGGCGGTTGCCGTCGCCTGTCTCCCGTAGGCTGTTTGCCGTAGCCCGTAGCCCGTAGCCCGTCGCCCGTCTGCCCGTCTCCCGTCTCCCGTCTCCCGTCTCCCGTCTCCCGTAGCCCGTAGCCCGTAGACTGTCTGCGTGCGCGTCGTCCTCGCTTGCTGGGGTTCCTACGGGGATCTCTTTCCTTCACTGAGCGTCGCCAAGGCACTGGCGGCGCATGGACACGACGCGGTTGTGGCCACCTGTCCGTACTACCAATCGATCGTTGAGCGCGAAGGGCTGACGTTCCGTCCAGTTCGCCCGGACGTCGAGCCGTCGAACACCGAGATCATGAAGCGCGTGATGGATCCGGCTCGCGGAAGCGAGGTCGTGGTCCGCGAGATCATCGGCGGTCACATCCGGGAGGCCTATGCGGACCTGTCCGCGGCCGTCGCGGGCGCCGACGTGCTCATCAGCCATCCGGCCACGTTTGCGGCGCCCATCGTGGCCGAGGAGCGTGGGCTGCGATGGTTTTCGACGGCACTCGCGCCCGTCACGTTCTTCTCGGTCCACGATTTTCCCCTGCTGCCGCCGCACGTCGAACTGATGCGCCTCGCGAGACTGTCGCCGTGGATCGCGCGCGGCTTCATGCGACTGGCCCGATTGGTCACGAGGAAGTGGACCGAACAGGTGCGCGTGCTGCGCCGGGAGCGGGGCCTGCCCGACGCGCCCGACCCGCTCTACGAAGGGCAGTTCTCTCCGTTCGGGACCCTCGCGCTGTTCTCGTGCATGCTGGGCGCCCCGCAGCCGGACTGGCCGGCCGAGGCCGTCGTCACCGGATTTCCCTGGTTCGACGGCGACGCGACGCTGCCAGACGGCCTCGCCGAGTTCCTCGACGCGGGCGAGCCGCCGATCGTGTTCACCTTGGGCACCTCAGCGGTCTTTGCCCCCGGGGCGTTCTATGCCGAGAGCGTGCGCGCGGCCCGCGCCGTCGGCCGCCGCGCGGTGCTGCTCGTGGGCAGGCCGCCCGCAGGCAGCGCCCCGGCGTCCTGGCCCGAGGACGTGTTCGCCGCGGAGTTCGTTTCCCACGCGGCGCTGTTTCCACGAGCGGCCGTGGTCGTGCACCAAGGCGGGGTCGGCACGACGGGCCAGGCGCTCCGCGCGGGCGCACCCACGCTCGTCGTGCCGCACGCGCACGATCAGCCGGACAACGCCGATCGCATCGTGAGACTCGGGGTGGGTCAGGCGATCGACGCGCGCAAGTACACCGCCGCGCGCGGGACGTCGGCGCTACGCGCGCTCCTCGATGATCCGCGCTACGCGGCGCGCGCGCGCGAAGTCGGCGCGGTCGTCTCGTCCGAACGGGGCGCCGAAGCGGCGTGCGATGTCATCATCGGTGGCCCGTAGCCCGTCGTGCATAGTCCGGAGGCGGAACATGCGAGTTGCGCAGAACCTGAGTCAACCGGCGCCCTCAGCGGGCATGACGCACGCGAGACTGGTGATCGACAAGCCACGGAGCGAGCATGAGCAGGAAGCCGAGCGCGTCTCGGAACGCGTGCTGCGGATGCCTGAGCCGCAGCGGCAGCGCGTGCCGACTGGGCCCGCTCACTCGAGCGACGCGGGACACACGGCCACGCCCCCGATGGTCCGTGACGTGTTGCGCTCTCCTGGTCAGTCCCTCGAGCCGACCGCGCGTGACTTCATGGAGCAGCGCTTCGGCCACGACTTCGGTCGAATCCGTATCCACGCGGATCCACCGGCACAGAGAGCCTCGGCCATGCTGGGCGCGGAGGCCTTTACCGTCGGTCACCACATCGCGTTTGCGCGCGAGCGCTTTCGGCCCGACACCAGGGACGGCAGGCGACTCGTCGCACACGAGCTGACGCATGCCGTCCAGCAGGTCACGACATCGCCGTACGTGGCGAGGACCCCCACGAAGGACGCACCGGCGCCTGCGCGCGTCCCATCGAAGTTCGATGGCGCGCTGCTGGGCACCGATCGGAACGACCGGCAGGTCCTCGTCGGGCGGGAGGTGGGCGGAACTCGAGGCTTCGACGACAGGCTTCAGGCGACAGCGGTTGCACGACTGGCGAAGGCAGAGCCCTCAGCAGTGGCCCGGACGCATGACGGGAAATGGCATGCCTTCGAGACGACGAGAGGAATCATCGCGGCCGACGCGGGCGCCAGGGATCCGAAGGCGTCCATCAAGCCGGTTGACGCGCATTTCAAGGTGGTCGAGTTCCTGCCGTCGCGTCTCGCCATCGACCAGGCACGGCGGAAGGTGGACGAGTTCAGGGCGACGCTGGCCAGCATCGACAAGCTCCAGAAGGACTGGAAGACCAAAGGATCGGACACGCCCGTGCCAGGAGCGCTCGAGCACAACCGTGAGATCGTGAATCGAGAGCTGAACAACGCCACCCAGTCGTACGCCGCGCTCGTGCTCGGCGTGCCTGAATCCGAGGTCCTTCAAATTACTGGGCTGCCGGGTCGTGTGGTGGGGAAGATCAACATCATCCCGCCGCAGGGGAAGAACAAACCGCAGGGCGGGCATAGTCCGATCGGGGGAGAAACCAAGTTCAAAGAGAACCTGCCATCGGCGATCCACCTGGACCTTGCGGTCCTCGACGAGCCCGTGAGGGCGCAATCGACGCTCTTCCACGAGGCTCAACACCTGCACGACTGGCGGCTGGCGCAGCTGTGGGTCGAGAGGTACCGAACGGAGGCGGGGGGCATGTTCGTCAAGTCGGCGCCCGATCCGTTCAAGGCGTGGCTGCAGTCACAGGTCAGACTTCGCCGCCTGACCGCAGCGGAGGGGGAGGTCGTGTTCATGAACGCGTTGGACGCGAACGCGTACACCGAGGCCCGCGCGAACGTGCGGACGTTTCTGGCTGCGCTCGAGGCCGGCGCCGCAGACGAGGCCACCACGGTGCTGGGCGCCTACGCAAATGCGCTGAAACCCAAGGACGAGGGTGGCACGGGGGAGTACGCGAACCCGGCCCCAGGGTCGGAGGTTCAGACGGGGCTGGTGGCCGAGCTGAAGGTGGCCTACGCGAGGATGCCCAAACCCATGAAGCAGCAGTATGACGACGCGGTGGCCGCCGCCAGGAAGAAGTACCCGGGCGCGTGGATCTCCGAACTGGATTTTGCGAAGGGAGCACGGAAGTAGTCGGGCGCCCCTCCACTTCCTTGACACGTGCGAGACCCCCGGCCACAATCCGCATGTTCCCGATGTTTCCCGTGCGAGGTATGGCTATGCGCGCTCGTGTGTCTCCACTTCTGACCATTGCCGCCGTCGTTGTGTTGCTTGCGCCGGCGAGCGCCGGGCAGAATCCACCACCGCAAGGCGCCGCTCCAGCGCCGGCGCGACCACGGCCGGCCGACACGGAGGTGTGGGAGCCGGTGCCGAAACTGGTGACGCCGGGCAAGGTGGACGCGGCGCCGCCGTCAGACGCCATCGTGCTCTTCGATGGTACGAACCTCAACGAGTGGGTGTCGCAGCGCGACAAGAGTGCGGCCGGATGGACCGTCACCAACGGCGTCCTCACCGTGAACAAGCAGGCCGGCAACATCGAGACGAAGCGGAGCTTCAAGAACTACCAGCTCCACATCGAGTGGATGGTGCCGCCGGGCATGAAGGAAACCGGCCAGTCGCGCGGCAACAGCGGCGTGTTCCTCGCCTCGACCGGCAGCGGCGACGCCGGCTACGAACTGCAGGTCCTCGATTCCTACGAGAACAAGACCTACTCCAACGGGCAGGCCGGCAGCATCTACAAGCAGTTCATTCCACTGGTCAACGCCAGCCGGAAACCGGGTGAGTGGCAGGTCTACGAGGTCATCTGGATCGCGCCGACGTTCAATGCCGACGGTTCAGTCAAGACGCCCGCGTATGTGACGGCCTTCCACAACGGGGCGCTCATCCAGAACCACGTCGCGCTCGAGGGCGAGACCGTCTACATTGGCAAGCCTGCGTACAAGGCGTACGACCGCGCGCCGATCAAGCTGCAGTCGCATGGCGACCCCAGCCCGCCGCTCAGTTTCAGGAACATCTGGCTCAGGGAGCTGTAACACTCGGGGCATCCGCCCCGCCTCGAGGAACGACGATCAACGTTCAATCCAGTCGGTCCCCACCGTCGTAGGGTTCAAGCGGAGCCTGTGTGACCCACGACCTGCGGACCGAGATCACGCTGTCAGCACCGATTGACCGCGTCTTTGCGTTCTTCGGCGACGCCGCCAATCTCGAGCGGATCACGCCGCCCGAACTGGCTTTTCAGATCCTGACACCTCGTCCGATCGGCATGGCCCCCGGCACGCTCATCGACTACCGACTGCGGCTGTTCGGCGTGCCCTTCGACTGGCAGACGCTGATCTCCGCCTGGGAGCCCCCCTACCGATTTGTGGACGAGCAGAAGCGCGGTCCCTACGCCGAGTGGATCCACACGCACACCTTCGAGGCAGTCCCCGGCGGGACACGTATCCGCGATCACGTGCGCTATCGGCTCCCGCTCTCCCCGCTCGGGGACCTGGCGCTGCCGATCGTGCGTCGTCAACTGCGCCGCATCTTCTCGTTCCGCGAGACGGCGATTCGATCGCTCCTGAGCGTCCACGGTCTACCGGCTACCGGCGACGGTCTACGTAGCCTGTAGCCCGTCGCCTGTAGCCTGTAGCTCGTAGCCCGTAGCCCGTAGCCCGTAGCCCGTAGCCTGTAGACCGTAGGCCGTAGCCCGTTTCCCGTAGCCCGTGTAGGCCGTCTGCCGTTTGCCGTAGCCCGTGTAGGATTCTCCCGTGCCGCCGCGCCCGCCTGCTGAGTCTTCGACACCCGACGTCGGGCGTCTGTCGCGTGAGCTCGCGGCGGTCGGCCGCCGCTTCTACGCGCGCAACTGGGTTCTCGGGACGAGCGGCAACTTCAGCGCGGTGCTGTCGCGCAATCCCGAGCGCCTCGTGATCACCCCGAGTGCGGCGCACAAGGGCACCCTCACGGGCCGCGAGTTGCTGCAGGTCGATGGCGACGGGCGTGTCGTCGGGCGCATCCAGGGCCGGCCCTCGGCCGAGACGCTGCTGCACCTCGAAATCGTGCGCGCGCGCCCGGCCGGCGCCGTGTTGCACACCCATTCGGTTTGGAGCACAATCCTCTCAGAAACGCACGAACGCGCGGGCGGACTGGCCATCGAGGGCTACGAGATGCTCAAGGGACTCGAGGGCGTCTCGACCCATCGGCACCGCGAGTGGATCCCGATCGTCGAGAACGACCAGGACATGCCCCGCCTCGCGGAGCGCGTCAAGGGCGTGCTGGTCCGAGGAACCCGCGGCGAAAGCGTTCCTTCTCAGCGGTCATGGGCTCTACACCTGGGGTCAAACGATTGCCGAGGCCGAACGGCACGTGGAGATCCTGGAGTTCCTGTTCGAGGTGATCGGTCATGGCCACCATTCGCATCCCAGAGCTCGATCGGACGATTGAGGACATCGACGAGATTCGCGCCTTTCTCGGCGCCAACGGCGTTGAGTACGAAGTCGCCGAGCCCAACGTGCCGGTGGCGCCCGACGCGCCGGCCGACGACCTGCTCGCGGCCTACAAGTCGAAGATCGACGAACTGAACGCCCGCGGCGGGTACGTCACGGCTGACGTGCTCAACGTCTTCCCGGATACGCCTGGCCTCGACACCATGCTCAACCGCTTCAACTCCGAGCACTGGCACGACGAGGACGAAGTCCGCTTCATCATCGAGGGCCGCGGTGTCTTTCACGTGCACCCGGCCGATGGCCCCGTCTTCGCCATCGAGTGCGGCCCAGGGGACCTGATCCGCGTGCCGGCCGGCACGCACCACTGGTTCGATCTCTGCGCCGATCGGCGCATCCGTGCCATTCGCCTGTTCAAGGATCCGGCTGGATGGGCGCCGCATTACACGCACACAGGCGTTGACAAGGGTTTCGAGCCCGTCTGCTTCGGCCCCGCCTATTTCCCGCCGCCGCCACTCGGGATGTGACCGCCTCCCTCGTGGACCGCGGCGTGCGCGCCGTGCTGCTCGATATCGAAGGCACGACGACGTCGATCGCGTACGTCTACGAGGAGTTGTTTCCGTACGCGCGCGCCCACCTGACGCCCTTCCTCGACGACCCCGCGAACCTCGCGCTCGTAGACGCGCTCGCGCAGGAGCTCTCGGCCGAACACGCGGCCGACGTCGCGCGCGGGCAGCATCCCCCCGCCTGGATTGACACGGGCGTCGCCACGCGTCGCACCTCGATTGACGCGTATGCCCGCTGGCTGATCGATCGGGATCGGAAGGCGCCTGGCCTCAAGCATCTGCAGGGACTGATCACCGACCTGGGCTACCGTCGCGGCGACCTGCACGGCCACGTCTATGCCGACGTGCCGGTGGCCCTGCGGCGGTGGCGGGCACAAGGCATCGACGCGGCCATCTACTCTTCGGGGAGCGAACTGGCTCAGCGCCGGCTGTTCGAATCAACCCGGTTCGGCGACCTGACGCCGTGGCTGGTCCGCTTCTTCGACACGGCGGTGGGCGCCAAGGGCGACGCGGAGAGCTACGCGAGCATCGCCCGCGAGCTGGGACACCCGCCCGGCCGGATCCTGTTCGTGTCGGATGTCACGCGCGAACTCGCCGCCGCGCGAACCGCCGGCCTGCCGTGCGTCCTCAGCCTCAGATCCGGCAATCCACCGCAGCCGGACGCGGCGGAGTTCGAGGCGGTCGAGAATCTCAGCGAGCTTTGAATGTGGTGATGTGGTGATGTGGTGATGTGTGATGTGAGACCGGGCGCCATCCGAGATGGTGGGTGCTCTTACATCACCTACATCACCACATCTCCACATCACGACATTCACGGCGCCATTCATTTCTGTCCCATCGACAGGTCGATCACGTCGAAGTAGTTCTCGATGCGCCCAGAGGCCACCGCCGCGAGCAGATCCTGGATCGAGCAGAGCAGTGTGGCGGACGGCAGGGGCATCGCGTTGGCCGCGGGGCTGAGTTCGGGCGCGGCACGCAGGCTGCCTTGGCGATCGATCACGGCGCGGGCGCGGAACTGGCCCGGGAAGTACGATCGGATGAACGTGCTCGTCCGGTCGAGCGGCAGCGACGCGACGTTCTCGTAGTACTCGCGCCATACGTTGTTCTGGAACAGGTACTGCTCGACGTTCGAGGTGTAGAACGTCGTGACCGTCGCCTCGTGCTCCCGCACCCATTGGCCGACGGTGCGCAGGGCCTTGCCACCGGCGAAGTCGCCCACCACGGGCACGATCAGATTCTTCAGCTGCATCTCGCGCAGGACGCGGTAGCTGGCCTCTGAGGCCAGGTAGGCGCGATTCACGCCGCGGCCGTCGGTTTCGTTCATCAGGTCGGCGAACGACGGGTAGGGGGAGGACACCGCCAGTCGCATCGCGCCGAAACTTGCGCCGCGGATCGCGATCGGCGAGTACGTGAGGTCCGGTCCGAACTCGAAGAACGTCTGCAGCACATACTCGATCGTCCGCTCGTCGTCCGGGCTCAACGTGAAGCCCCGCTTGCGCTTCAGCAGGTCGAGCGACTGTGCCAGCGTCTGCCGGTAGAGCTTCTCATCGGGCGCCTGCTGGCCGAGCGCCGACAGCAGGGCCGCCGGTGCGGCGTTGACGCCGACCCCGGCCGGGCGCGGCCGGCTGAAGAGACGCGACGCGAACTCGGCCCGCGTCGGCGAGAGTTCGATCACCGCCTTGTACAGCAGGTGCTGCAGCATGTTCTGCCGCCGGATGTCCACGATGAACGCGATCTTCGGCCGCAGACCGACGATGTAGGTGAAGTTCTGATCGGGACCGACGCCCAGGTAGACCCCGCCCGTCGCCACGCGCGAGCTCAGATCGGGCAGGACCGTCTGGAAGAGCACTTCGTTCGAGACCCAGTTGTTCGACGAGAAGTTGCCCCCGGCTTCGGAGGCCCCTGTGACGAGCTGCCAGAAGGCTTCGTTCGACAGGCTGCCCGGTACGTCGGCCACGGCGCGCGCCGGCCTGGTCCAGGTGAGGGCCGCGAGGAGACCCAGGGAGGCGAGCACCGCCGTGCGCGCAAGACGGGAGCCGGGAGCGGGACGAGGGACGGATGCGACCACGGCGAGGCGACCTCCAGACCGCCGGCCGGAGACCGGCGGCAGCGTCCTTAAGACCGGGAGAGCACGAGGTTAGTCGGCTGGTGCGGCCATAATAGGCGCCGGCCCCAGTCATGTCTCGTCTCTGGATGATAGCCGCGGTCGTTGTCAGCGCTGCTGGAATTGGATCGTCGGTCCTGGCGGGTCCGCCCGTGCGCCAGACCGCCGGGCGCCTGCCGTCCTCACCCGAACGATTCACCGTGCAGTCGGACGGGCATCCGATGGCGGTCTGGGCCCGGCGGCCGGCGACGCCTCGGGGCACCGTGCTGCTCGTGCATGGCCGGACGTGGAGCAGCCGGCCCGATTTCGATCTGCAGGTGCCGGGCCTCCAGCGATCGGTCATGCAGTCGCTCGCCGCCCAGGGACTGGCCGCCTATGCGGTGGATCTCCGCGGCTACGGCGAGACACCGCGCGACGCCACCGGCTGGCTCACGCCGCGCCGCGCCGCGGCCGACGTCGCCAACGTCGCGGCCTGGGTGGGGCAGCAGCATCCGACACTGCCGCGGCCGGCGCTGGTCGGGTGGTCGCGCGGGGCGGCGGCGGCGATGCTGGCCGCGCAGACGGCGCCGGCGCGCGTGTCGGCGCTCGTCATGTTCGGGTTCGTGTTCGATCCCGACCTCCAGTTCGTCGATGGCCCGACGACCGAGAAGCCGCAGCTGATCAAGAACACGCGCGAGAGCGCGCTCAGCGACTTCATTTCTCCGCGCGTGACTCCGCCGGCCGTCATGCAGGCGTTCGCGGATCAGGCGCTGCGGGCCGATCCCGTCTTGATGGACTTGAAGAACGACGGCGAACTGAGCGCCCTGGCTCCGGCGAAGCTGACGGTGCCCACACTCGTCCTCTTCGGCGAGCACGATCCCGGCGTGACCGAGGCGGAAGCCGGCAAGTTCTGGGGCGCGATTGGCGCACGGGACAAACAGATGGTGATGCTGCCGGGAGGCGATCACGCCGCGCAGATCGAAGACACGCACGATGCGTGGATCACGGCCGTCGTGAGCTTTCTGACGCGGCCGCAGGTGCGGCGATGAACGGGGTCGTACCTCGCTTGCCGGAAGGCAGGTACGACCCCCTGATCACCGCCGCAAACGGGGCGCCCCGCTCGGCGCGGAGCCGCTCTCCCGTTGCAGGTGCTTTTGCCGGCGAGCACCGAGTGGGGCTGTTTGCGGCCAGGACCCGAGGCGCCGCCGACGCCCAGAAGGCTGTACCTCGCTTGCCGGAAGGCACCTACGACCCCCTGACTGAGGGAAGAACATGAACATCAGACGGGAATCCCGGCGTCCCATTCACGTGCTGTGCGCGGGCCTTGTCGCGGCCGCCGCGCTCGCCACACACGCACCCATATGGTCAACGGCCCAGGCGTCCGCGCCACAGTCTCAGCAGACTGACGACCCGCCCGGTACCTTCTCCATCCTCGGCTTCGACCCCGAGACGGGCGAACTCGGCGGGGCGGTTGCCTCGCGCGTGTTCTCGGTTGGCAACGGCGTGCTGTGGGCCGAGGCCGGCGTCGGTGCGGCGGCGACACAGGCGATCGTGGACGTGAGCTACGGGCCGCAGGGGCTGGCACTGCTCAAGCAGGGCGTCGCCCCGCGTGAGGTCATCACCCGGGTGCTCGCGGCTGATCCGGACCCCGGGCTGAGGGGCCTGTCCTGGTCCAAAGCCGGACGCCAGTTCGCGGTCATGAATGCGAAAGGGGAACTGGCTGCCCACACCGGGCCCCAGGCCAGCGTCTGGGCCGGCGACAAGCAGGGCAAGTTCTGCACGGCGCAGGGCAACATCCTGACGGGGCCCGAGGTCGTCGAGAAAATGGTCGAGGCGTTCGAGGCGACCGAGGTCGGGGCCGATGGCCGGCGGAACCGGCTCGCAGTCCGCCTGCTCGCGGCGCTCGAGGCGGGGCAGGCCGCCGGTGGCGACTCGCGCGGCAAGCAGTCGGCCGCGATGTTGATCGTCAGGAAAAACGGCGGCGTCTGGTTGAACAACGACGTGGTGGCCCGGTTGCAGGTAGACGATCACGCCGAGCCGATTGTCGAGCTGCGGCGGTTGGTGGAACGCTCGCCGGCCGGCGGGCGAGCCGGGCGTGGCGGCCGCGGAGGGGCGCCGCGCGGGGTCGAACCTCGATCGCTGGCAGGCAGGTACGACCCCGTGATCAGCGGACGGTGACGCGTCGCCTGGTGGTCTTCCGGAGTAGACTGGCCTCGTCGTTCCCAACAGTCAGGAGGCGGTATGTCGCCCAAGCGCGCCAGGCAGTTGCAGGTCGTCGCGTATTTCGTCATCGGCATCGGCGTGTTGCTGGCGTTCCTCGACACGGGTCCGGGAGTTGGGGCCATGCTCGTGAGCGTCGCCGCGGGCGCTCTGCTCATTGCTCTGGCGCTCTTCTTCGGCAGGCCCGCAGTCTCCACGCCGACGGTTGACAGCTTCCGTAACATCCCGCCGACCGACGTCATCAACGCCGCGCACATTCGTGTCGCGGGTGTGGGCGGCCTTGGACTCGTGCTGATCTCGGCGCTGATCGCCATCCAGTTCCCGCGCGTCGGGATGTCGGTGATCGCCGGACTGGCCGGCGGTGTGCCGCTCGCGTTCTACCTCTTCCGACGCCACCGGCAGCAGCGCAATCATGACGCGGCGACCAATGGTCCGGGCGGGCGCTCCGTGTTCCCTGTCACCGACGGCGCCGCTGCGGAGAAGCGATCGGCGGAGGCCTCCGTCGAGTCGTCCCGCTCGTCGTCCGACGCCAGCCGGTTGTTCGGCGTCGGGCCTTCGGCTGGTCTGGCCGTGGCCGGCCACGCTCGCACGCCCGTATCATGACGCGCGGCGCCACTGACGCCGCGGCGTGAAGCTTCGTCTTCCTCATCCGCTCCTGCTCCTGCTCGGCGGCGTCGTCTTTGCCGCGGCGCTGACCTGGCTGCTGCCTGCCGGCGAGTTCGATCGCCGCGAAGACGCAGCCACCGGGCGCGATGTCGTCGTCGCTGGAACGTACCAGCCGGTGCCCGCCGCGCCTGTCGGCCTGTTCGCGATGGCCGTGGCCATCCCGGCTGGCCTCGTCGAGGCGGGCGATGTCGTGGCCGTCATCCTCTTCGTCGGCGGCGCCTGGGTCATCGTTGACAAGCTCGGCACGCTCAGTCGGCTCGTGGCTGCGCTGGTCACGCTCTTCGGCGGACGCCGTGCGCTCGCCATCCCGATCGTCTCGCTGTTCTTCGCGTCGATGGGCGCCCTCGAGAACATGCAGGAAGAGATCATCCCGCTGGTGCCCGTGCTGCTGCTGCTGGGCAGGCGGCTTGGCGTGGACGCCACCACGGCCGTGGCGATGAGCGCGGGCGCGGCGATGATCGGCAGCGCGTACGGCCCGACCAATCCGTTCCAGGCCGGCATCGCGATGAAGCTCGCGCAGTTGCCGCCGCTCTCGGGCGGTGGCGTGCGCCTCGCCATGTTTGCGGCCGGCACCACCCTGTGGATTGCCTGGACGATGCGGCACGCGACTCGTACGGCGACGTTGCCTGAGTCGCACAGCGCCGGCGGGACGGACGCCGCGTCTGAGGCGGCGGTCCCGCGCGCGGACGCGCGGAGCACGCGGCGCAAGGCGCCTGAGGCGCCTGCCGCCGATCGCGCGACGGGACGGGACCTGGCGATTCTCGGATTCATGCTCCTGCCGATGGCCGCCTACGTCTACGGCGCGCTCGCGCTCGGCTGGGGCTTCAACGAGCTGTCGGCTGGATTCTTCCTCGGCGCCATCGCCGCAGGCCTGGTCGGTGGGCTCGGTGCGGGCGGCACGCTCGAGGCGTATCTCGAGGGCATGCAGGCGATGCTGCCCTCAGCGGTCATGGTGGGCGTCACGCGCAGCATCTCGCTCGTGCTCGCCGACGGGCACGTCATCGACACGATTCTCCACGCCCTGGCGACGCCGCTCTCGACCGCGCCGGCGTCCGTCGCGGCGCTGCTGATGATTCCGTTCCACGCGGTGCTGCACATCCCGGTGCCGAGCGTCAGCGGCCACGCCGTGCTCACGATGCCGCTGCTCGTGCCGCTCTCGGACCTGCTCGGCCTCTCGCGGCAGGTGACGGTCGTCGCCTACCAGGTGGGCGCGGGCCTGACCGAACTGCTGACGCCCACCAACGGCGCACTGATGGCGATCCTGCTCGCCGCGGGTGTGCCGTTCGGGCGGTGGATACGCTTCGCCGTGGTCGGCGTGCTCATCGTGGCGCTGGTCGGGGTCGCCGGCATGTTGGTGCTGGCGTAGCGAGCGATCTACTCCTTCACGTAGATCCGGACACCGGCAGTCTTCGCGGCCTTCCGCAATCCTTGATCGAGCGTGGCTAGTGGTGCTCCGGTGCGGATCGCCACGTCGAGGTAGGCGGCATCATAGGCCGACAGCTTGTACTGCCTTGCGAGCGGCACGACGGCTGCCATCGTCTGGACCATGCTTCGCTGATCCTGCACCAGGGGCAGGCCTTCGAGGAGTGAGACGAACCGGACGACATCGGCCTGCTGCAGTCGCTTGCGGCGCTCGCCGACGACCAGACCGTTCGCCACTTCCAGAGCCCAGAGGGCGGGGATGAGAGCTGGCCGTTCCGCCAGTGCTTCCAGCACCTCATCGGCATACGCATTGCCCTCGTCGGGAAACCCCCATGCCAGGGCCACGGAGGCATCGACGACCAAGGGCGTCACCGTCGGCGCCCTTCTTCAACCATCTGTCGCACCGTCATCCTGCCCGGCTTGACCCGCTGGCGCAGGACCCGTAACTCCCGGACGATCTCCGCGTATCCCCCTTTGCCCGAGGTCCGCTGCGCCCGTTCCACAGGCGCCAAGACTGCCGCGGGAATCCCGTGCTTGGTGATCGTGATGGTTTCTCCGCCTGCCACCCGGTCCAACAGGGCCGACAGATGCGTCTTGGCCTCGAATGCGCCCACCGTGCTGCTCATCGTCTCTCCTTTAACTAGTTGCATCTAGTTGTAATAAGACCAGTATAACTCCCAGTCCCGGTTCTACCGGAGGTCGCTCGCGCTACGCGAAGATCTCGCCCACGCGGCACCGAAACCCGGGAACTATGTCTCCGAGGTCGAGCACCTCGTGGGCCATCAGGACGATCGGGGGCGTCGAGGGGCGATAGATGGTGACGGTCTTCGCGTCGGCATCGACGACCAGCACGAGCGGGACGCCTCGCGTCAGGTACTCCTCGACCTTGGCCCTGATCTCGCGCGGCCGGTCGTCCGGAGACAGGACTTCCACCGCCAAGTCAGGCGGGCCCTTCCAGAAGCCCCGCGGTGGGATGGCGGGAATCCGCTCCCGGCGGAGAAACGCCAAATCGGGTGCCAGCACGGTATCCGGATTCGACTGCAGAGTGAACCCGACCTCGGTCACCAGGACCCCGAGGTTGCCAGCGCGGACGTGACGATCGAGCACGCTGCCGAACCGGAAGACGATACGGCCGTCCTCGAATCCAACCGGCGTCATCGTGATGACCCGGCCTTCCACCAATTCGCACCGTCGGTCGTCGCTGGGGAACTTCTCCAACTCGTCGGCCGTGACCAGACGTGAGGCGTTCGGCATGATTGGCGCTCTCGCATCGCATCCTACCATCGTCATCTGCCAAGAGAATGCCAGCGGCATGCAGGGGAATGTGGTGATGTCGTGATGTGGCAATGTCGTGATGTGAGAGCGGCTGCGATCTGGTTCTCGCCGACATCGCAGAAAGTGCCACCGGCGACCCATGGACATACAATCTGTCGCTAGTGGTCTGTCCCAGCTGAGTCAGGACCGATTTCCGGAGCGAGGCGCCCGGATCGCAAGGCGCGAGGAGCGAGAATATTGGCGATATTTGAGCGACGAGCAACGCCGCGAGGCGGGATGCCCCGCCCGGAAAGCGGTCGTGACTCAGCCGGGGCAGGCCACTAGTGGCCAAGTCGAAGGCGACCCCTCCCACGCAGGCGTCGAAGGCGCCGCGGAGCGCCGAGAGCTATACGCATCCTGACCAGACGGCGCCAATGCGCCCGGAGATCGGGACGCAGACGCAGTTCCGCAAGCGAAAAGCGCCGCAGAACGACCTGCCCTGCTGGATGCCGGATGGCGACTACAACGGTCTCTGTTTTCGCGCCACGCAGGTGTTCTTTCCGCGCACCGCCGCGTGGACCGACCTCAAGAAGGCGCTCAAGGCTGACTACGACGACACGGTGTGGGACCACCTGGCTGGCGCACGGAGTGCTCCGTTCGAGGCGGGCGAGCAGCGGCAGATCGCGGTCAAGGTGATCGACGACCGAGGGAACGAACTGCTGGTGGTGACGCTCGCTCGGTTGAGAGCAGGCATGCCGACGTTCCTCGAAAACGGACTCCAAGTGGTGGACGACGCGCTCATCGCGGACGTGGTGCGGCGCATCGTCGAACGCTTCAAGCCAGAGCGGGTGGTGCTGTTCGGCAGCCACGCGAGGGGTGACGCGGGGCCCGAGAGCGACATGGACCTTTTCATCGAGATGGAGTCCGACCTACGGCCGGTCGAGCGGGCCTATGAGGTGCAGCGCTTCTTTGGGGCGCGGCGGTGGGGCCTCGACGTCTTCGTGTACACGCCGGCGGAGGTGAGGGACGCGCGCGGACGACGGGGCAACCTCATGTCCTACGTGGATGCAGAGGGGAGGGCCCTCTATGAGCGACGCCCGAGCTGACGCCGCGGCGTGGCTGCGGAAGGCCCAGCAGGACCTCGAAGCCGCGGAGGTCCTCGGGCGCGCGCCTGACCCGCTCTGGGACATCGTCGTGTTCCATGCCCAGCAGGCCGCCGAGAAGTTCCTCAAAGGCGCGATCGTGTTCGTGGGCCACCAGCCCCCGAAGAGCCACGACCTTGTCAGGCTCCTGAGCCTCAGCCTGGCTCGTTTTCCCGAGCTCCAGCGCTTCACCGATGACTGCGCGTTCCTCTCGCCCTTGGCGGTCCTGTCTAGATACCCCGGAGACAACCCTGAGTCGGCTGAAGAGGACGCGAAGCGCGGGCTGGCTATCGCCGTTCGCGTGCGCGACGCGGTCCTCGACGTCCTGCAACGGGACGATGCGAGCTCGTCATGACCGAGTTCGAGGTCCCCCAGCCGATCATCTGCTCGCCTTTCGACGAGCAGGACAAGCATTGGCGCCTCGATGAGGGTGAGGCGCCGACGAAGCCGGAGCCTGGGCGCCGCGCGGCGCACTATTTCTACCGACTGGCTGGCGGCGAGGCAGACGAGGGGGCGCCCACCGGCACACTCATCGAGCTGAAGCTCGTCAACCACGTCCGTGCGCGCGTCAAGGCGTGGCGGCTGGCAGGCTGGCCTGGCGTCACCGCGACGACTCTCGAGTTGCTGCGGTATTGGCGCCGCGATGGCCGCCAGTTCCGTCCGTTCTTCGCGCAGCACGAGGCGGTCGAGACCATCATCTTCCTCGCAGAAGCGCGTCGCGATTTCCTGCAGGGCATCGACATCCCGCTCGACGAGCCCAGCGACCAGCAGAAGGGCGATCTCGGCTACAAGGCGTTCCGCCGGTATGCCTGCAAGATGGCCACGGGCTCGGGCAAGACCACCGTGATGGGCATGGTCACGGCGTGGAGCATCCTGAACAAGGTCCACAACCGCGGCGACCGGCGCTTCTCCGACGTCGTGCTGGTCGTCTGCCCGAACGTGACCATTCGCAGTCGCCTCGCGGAGCTGGACCCCAAGCGCGGCGCGGCCAGCCTGTACGCGAAGGCCGATATCGTTCCTCACCATCTCATGGCGGATCTGAGTCAGGGCGACGTCCTCGTGACGAACTGGCACGTCTTCGAACAAGTCGTGGGGCGAGGCCTGCGCCGGCGCAACTACGAGTCGGGCCAAGACGGCCTGATGACCGAGGAAGTCGCGACGGTGTTCGGCGTGCCCTTCCAGGTCATCCCGTTCAAGGCGAACCCGAAAGCGGCGCCCAAGGCCACGCCGCGACGACACCACGTGCACGCGTTGCCCGGGCGGGCGCACCTCGCGATCACGTTCCCACGTGTCGAGGGGTACCGGCAGGCGGTTCGCAGTCGGATCACGATCGACTGGTCCGCGGTGCCGCCGCTCTTCCTCGATCCCCTGCGAATCCCGCCCGAAGTGGAAGTGAAGGCCACGCTGCAGACGAATCAGGGCCGACCGACGCTTCGCGGCCCCGGTGCCCTGCTGCGCGTCGACCTGAACCCATTCCGTCGGGATCGGCGGATTCAGGAGCTCGTGTTTGACATGGCCCGCGACCTCACGGTCGAGTACGTCAAGGGCGGGTCGTGCGAGGCGCCGGCCCACGTGCTGTTTCCGCAGTTGGCGCGCATCATCGACCGATACGTGCACGACAAGGTCACACCAGTGCCGCCCGCCGAGCGCGTGGACTTGTTCCTGTCGCCCTACTACGGCTGGGCCATCGAGCGCATCTCGGCCGCGATCAGGCCGGACACGAATCAGGGCGAGTCAGCCGAGGTGCCCAGATACGAGCAGAGCCGCGGGCCGGGTTCGACCGCCGACGTGGACTACTGGACGAGCCGAGACGTGCGTGAGGTCACGCGGAGCCACCTCAACTACGTCGTCGCCGACACCGCCCAGTGGGAACAGCAGGCCGCCTACATTCTCGACACGCACACCGCCGTGGAGGCGTTTGCCAAGAACGCCGGCCTGGGCTTCGCCATCCCTTACCTGCACAACAGCCAGTCGCACGACTACGTGCCGGACTTTGTCGTCCGGCTGCGAGGCGCCGCGGGCCCACACCTGATCATCGAGACCAAGGGGTTCGACGACCTGGCGGACGTCAAGGCCGCGGCCGCCGACCGATGGGTCAAGGCCGTGAACGCGGACGGCCAATTCGGTCGCTGGCGCTATGAGATGGCCAGGTCCGTCGCCAAGGTGCGCGAGATTCTGGACGCGATTCACGCGTCGCCGACTCCGTGAGCCGCCGTCCTCTACATCACCACATCACCACATCACCACATCACCACATACAATCAAATCGTCGTCGTGTCCGACGTCCGCATCCACGCGCCTGAACTCTCCGGCGCTCTCGACTGGCTCAACGTTCCCGCGCCGCTGACGCTCAAGTCGCTGCGGGGTAAGGTCGTCCTGCTCGACTTCTGGACCTACGGTTGTATCAACTGCATGCACGTGCTCCCGGACCTACGCAGGCTCGAGGAGAAGTACCGCCACGAGTTGGTGGTGATCGGCATCCACTCCGCGAAGTTCACGAACGAAGGCAAGTCCGACAACATCCGGCGCATCCTGGTCCGTTACGACATCGATCACCCAGTGGCCAACGACGCGGACTTCCAGATCTGGCGCACCTACGGCGCGCGCGCATGGCCCACGCTCGTGCTCATCGATCCCGAGGGCTACGTCGTCGCCACCGCGTCGGGCGAAGGCAAGGGCGAGGCGTTCGATCAGGCGATCGGCGGCGTGGTCCGCTTCTTCGATGAGCAGGGCAAGATCGACCGCACGCCGATTGCGCTCTCGCCGGAGCGGGCGCGACTCGAAGTCGTCCACGCTGGCGTTCCCGGGCAAGGTGCTGGCCGACGAGGCGTCGGGCCGCTTGTTCATCGCCGACTCGAATCACCATCGCGTGCTGGTGGCCACGCTCGATGGGCGGTGACGACGGTGGTGGGCAGTGGCCGCGCGGGCAGGAGCGATGGGACGTTCGGCGAGGCGGAGTTCTATCGTCCGCAGGGACTGACGCTCGCGGGTGATGTCCTGTACGTCGCGGACACCGAGAATCACCTGATCCGCGCGATCGATCTGGCAGCGTGGAGTCGTCACGACGGTCGCGGGCATCGGCAAGCAGGCCGGCTACGGCGAACAGGGCGGTCTCACGGCCGAGACGCCGCTCAACTCTCCCTGGGATCTCGACATCGTCGGGCGCCTGCTGTTCGTGGCCATGGCCGGGGCGCACCAGATCTGGGTCGTCGATCTGGATCGGGGTCTGACGTTTCCCTATGCCGGGTCGGGCCGCGAGGCGCGCGTGGACGGCGGTCCAGATGAGGCCGCATTCTCGCAGCCCTCGGGTCTCGTCATCGACGAAGCGACGATGTACGTTGCGGACAGCGAGGCGAACATCGTCCGCGCCATCGCGTTGCCGCCGGTCAATCATGTCCGGACCCTCGCCGGCGGGGACCTCTTCGAGTTCGGTCACGCGGACGGCGTCGGCGACGCGGCGCGGTTCCAGCACCCGCTCGGCGTGACGGCCGTGGGAGGACGGGTGTTCGTGGCCGACACCTACAACCATCGGATTCGTGTCGTTGACCCGGCGACCGGCGACGTGCAGACGTTTGCCGGCAGCGGTCGCGAAGGCGCCGGCGACGGCAAGGCCTCCGCGGCGACCTTCCATGAGCCCGGGGGCATCTCCGCGACGTCATCGGCGCTGTATGTTGCCGACACGAACAACCACGCGATTCGCCGCGTCTCGCTGGCGGATGGGTCGGTCACGACGGTGAAGATCGCGCTGTCATAGCGCACCGACGGAGCTGACACACGGGGCATCTAGCAGCCCGTGGCGCAAGTCCGCCTGCATTCGCCGGCCGCTGCATCCCGCCTGGCGGCGCTCCAGTGACCACGGCCGCCTGGCCGTCGAGGCGAAGCGCATCCAGCACGGCCGCCTGGTAGGGTTCGTCATGAGAACCGAAAATTCCAAGCTGGAATCGGTTCCACATGTTTTTTCGTAAATCAACGATTTTATCGTTTATCTGACTATACGAACGTGCTACGTTACGCCACCGATTGGGATTTTCGATAATCCGAGTGCGTTTGGCTCATTTTGGCCTCGCAGTGGACAGTTCGCCCATCAACCGCGCGGTTTGAGGAGAACATCGATGGAACGTACCCGTGAAGTCGTGAACGCACCCACCTCCACCGGTCGCGCGGCCCGAGGCGCTTCGCCCTGGGTCCCGGGTCTGGTGGCACTGTTTCTCTTGGCGATGGGCCTGCCGGTCGCCTCCGCCCAGATCACCACCGGCGCGGTGGTCGGATCGGTCAAGGACGACCAGGGACTTCGCGGTCCCCGGCGCCACCGTCACCCTCGTCAGCGAGTCGCGCAACACCCGCATGGCGCCTGTGGTCACCAACGCCACCGGCGACTTCGTCGTTCCGAACGTGACGCCGGACACCTACACCATCGAGGTCGCGATGCCGGGCTTCAAGGCTCTGCGGCGGCCCGGCGTCGCCGTCAGCGGCGGCGACCGCGTGGGGCTGGGCGAGTTGACGCTCTCGATCGGCGGGACGACCGAGACCGTCACGGTCACCTCCGAGGCGCCGCTCATCCAGTCGCAGAGCGGCGAGCGTTCCTTCCGCGTCACGACCACCGAAGTCGAGAACCTGCCCATCGGCACGGGCAGGAACTTCGCGTCCCTGACCTCACTCACGCCCGGCGTCACGGGCACGACGACGCGTCTCGGCGGCGGCGGCCAGAACAACATCATGATGGACGGCGTCTCGACGATGGACACCGGCAACAACGGTCAGCTTCTGCAGATGAATCCAGAAGCGATCGCTGAAGTGAAGGTGCTGACCGTCTGGCTACCAGGCGGAGTATGGCCGCTCGAGTGGCCTGCAGATCACCGCGGTGACCAAGAGCGGCACCAACCGGTTCCGCGGCTCGGTCTACGACGTCATGCGCAACTCGGACTGGAACTCGAATTCGTGGGCAACAGGATCAACGGGACGCCGAAGGCGGTCGACAAGCAGTCCGACTGGGGCTACACGATCGGCGGACCGGTCGGGAAGCCGGGCGGCAGCAACAGCTGTTCTTCTTCTATGCCCACGAGTATCGGCCGCGCAACGCGGCCAACACGCTGCGGCAGTTCCGCGTCCCGACGCAGGCGGAGACGGAACGGCGACTTCTCGGCCTCGCTCGACAACAACGGCGCGCCGATTCCCGACCTGCGCGACGCAGGTTGGCGCCGGCATCGTCCGGGCAACCGGATTCCGGCGGCCAGCCTCTATCAGAACGGGCCAGAACATCCTGAATCTCTATCCGCTGCCGAACATCACCCAGGCGCCCGGCACCTCCTACAACCTCGAGTTCCTCTCGCCGACGTTCAAGACCCTGACCTACCAGCCGGCCGTCCGCGGCGACTATCAGGTGTCGTGCGGCGCTTCGGGTGACCGCGAAGTACACCGGCCAGCGCGGTTTCCGGGGCACGACGCCGGGCACGGTTCCGGGGTTCAACGACACCTTCAACGCCTATCCGTGGGTGCACGCGTTCGCGACGACGGTCAACTACTCGCTCACCTCGACGATGTTCCTCGAGGCGACCTACGGCTACTCGAACCGCCGGCTTGGTGGCATCGTCAACAGCGACTCGACAAACCGGTTCAACACCGGCCTCGATGGCCTGCCGCGCCTGTATCCGGACGCCAACATTCTTCCGGCGGGTTCCTACAATCTGCGCGTGATGGAGGATGTCGCGCCGCCGTTCTTCATCAACGGCCGCGCGGAGCTCGCACCGACCTTCCAGTGGGGCAACCGCATCGGCACAGCGCCGCCGAACCTGGCGTATCCGGCGTTCCTCAACACGAATCCGACGCAGGACGTGTCGGTCAGCCTCACGAAGATCGCGGGCCGGCACACGGTGAAGACGGGCTTCTACAGCAACCACAGCCTGAAGCAGCAGAACCTGAATCAGCGCAACGCGCTGCCGTTCCAGGGCGACCTGAGCTTCGCCAACGACACCAACAACCCGCTCGACACGGGCTTCGGATTCGCCAACGCGGCCCTCGGCGTGTTCACGTCGTACACGCAGCAGTCGTCGTTCGTCGAAGGCCGGTTCGTCTACGACCAGATCGAGGCGTACATCGCAGGACAACTGGAAGGTCAACAGCCGCCTGACCCTCGACTTCGGGCTGCGCTTCACGCACCAGGTGCCGCAGTACGACTCCAACGGGCAGGCCTCGAACTTCTTCCTGGACAAGTACACCAGCAGCGCCACGCCGGTGCAGTACACGCCGGGCTGCCCCGGCGGACGTGTTCCCTGCGAGACTCGACCCGGCAGGCGATGAATCCGCGTGACCGGCGCCCTGATGGGCGACGGGCACCGCCGCCCTCATCGGCCAGATCGTGCCGGGCACGGGAAGCGCGACCAACGGCATCGTCCGAGCCGGGAACGGCATCTCGAAGTACAACTACACGTGGCCGTCGCTCGCGGTTGCGCCTCGTTTCGGTGCGGCCTACGACGTCACCGGCCAGCAGCGATGGTGATCCGGGGCGGCGCCGGGTTGTTCTTCGATCGCCCTGACGGCGACTCGATCTACTACCAGTCGCAGAACCCGCCGACCTCCACGAACCAGACCGTGCGCTACGGCCGGCTCCAGGACCTCGGCGCACGGATCCGGCGTCGCCAGCTCGGGTGTGCCGACGCTGGTGGCCTACCGCTACGACAACCCCAGCCTGCCCTCGTCCGTGCAATGGAACGCCGGCGTGCAGATGAGCCTGCCGTGGTCCTCGTCGCTCGACGTGTCGTACGTCGGCCAGCACGCCTACAACGTGCTGAACCTGACCGCGGGCAACGGACCGGTCAACATCAACGCGATCGACTTCGGCGCCGCCTTCCTGGCGCAGAATCAGGATCCGACGCGCAGTGCCTCGGTCGGCGTCGTGCCCGGTGCGGCCGCCTACGTCGCCGAGCTGCTGCGCCCCATCCGGGGCTACGGCAACATCGACCAGCAGTGGCAGGCGTTCGAACGGACGTACCACTCGTTGCAGATGTCGGCGAACCGACGCTTCCGCAACGGCGTCTCGTTCGGGGGCAACTACACCTTGAGCCTGAGTGACACGGGCACAACCGGCGTGCCGCTCCGGCTGCAGCACAGCGCCGACGGGTCCTTCGTGGTGCGCGACGACCAGGCGAAGTTCAACGACCTGATGAAGAACACGGGCCTCCAGCGCCACATCATCAAGGCGAACTTCGTCTGGGACCTGCCGAACCTGACCGGATCGACCGGCGCCACGCAGGTGCTGGCCGCCATCGTCAACGACTGGCAGTTGTCAGGTGTCCTCACCGCGGGCTCGGGTGCGCGGTATGACATCTCCTACGCCTACCAGAACAACGGCGGCAACGTGAACCTCACCGGCTCGCCCGACTACGCGGCGCGCGTGGTGATCAACGGCGATACCGGGTCCGGCTGCAGCAAGGACCGGTTCAAGCAGTTCAACACCTCGGCTTTCTCGGGGCCGCTGCCCGGCAGTGTCGGCCTCGAGTCCGGCCGCAACTACATGGTGGGCTGCCTCGACAAGACCACGGACCTGGCGGTCGCCCGCACGTTCCGCCTTGGCAGGGAGCGCACCGCGCAGGTGCGCGTCGAGATGTACAACGCGTTCAACGCGGTGGTCATCAACGCGCGGCAGACGCAGTTGCAGCTCGTCAGCCCCACGAACCAGACCATTCGCAACTCCCAGTTCCTCGCTGATGGCAGTGTCGATCCAGACTCGGCTGCGCACCACGGCCGCGGGATTTGGCGCGGCGACCGGGGCACAGGCGCTTCGGACCGTGCAGGCGCAGATTCGCTTCGCGTTCTGAGAGCACGCACACACAACCGGCGGAGGGCGCGGTCTCCGTGGACCGGCCCCTCGCCGATGCGATCCGAGAAGAGTGTCCGGGTGAGACCGCACGGCAGTTGAGCCGCGACGAGCCAGGGAGAGAACGCGATGACACTTCGAATGATGGGGATCATGATCGCGGGCATGGGCGCGGCCGTTGGCGCCCTGACCTTGCCACCGCAGAACGCGCAGGCGCCGCAGGGCGCGGTGCCCTCGGCCGCGCCAACCGTGCAGGCCGGGGACACCCGCCCGCTGCACGTGTACATTCGCAGCGGTCTGAAATCGCACGGCGAGGGCGCGCACGACTATCCGCAATTCAGTGCGGACTGGAGCAAGGTTCTCACCGACCACGGCGCGCTGGTTGATGGCTCCTTCCACTTTCCGACCGCTCAGGAACTGGCCAATACTGACGTGATGGTCATGTACAAGGGCGATGCCGGCTACATGACGCCCACGGAACGGGGAGTCCTGGAGGACTACCTGAAGCGCGGGGGGGGGCTCGTCAGCTTCCACGACACGCTTTGCGGCGATGATCCGCAGTGGTACTCGACGGTCGTCGGCGGCGCCAAGAAGCATGGCGAACAGAACTTCTCGTCGGGTGCGATCAAATACACGATTGTGGACAGGGCGTCACCGATCATGAAGGGCATGTCGGACTTCGAGATCCCCGATGAAGCGTTCTTCAAGATGACCTGGTCGCAGACGCCCGCGATCAAGGTCCTGGCCACGGCGCCGATGCCCTCGTCGGGTGAGGTGGTCCCGCAGATCTGGACCTACGAACGCACCATCTTTGGCGGGCAGCCCTTCCGTGCCTTCGTGTGGATGCAAGGACACACGTACGCCAACTTCAAGCTCCCGCATGTCGAGGCCATGATCCTGCGAGGGATTGCCTGGGCTGGCCACTATCCGGTCGAGACGCTGGTCAACGGCACGGCGCCGGTTCGCGGTGGCGGCCGTGGCCGTGGGCGTGGAGGCGCGGCGCCGAGTGCCGTCGCGCAGCCGTCGCCAGCGGGGACCCGGGGCGGCGCCGGTGCGAAATGATCGCGTCGTCTCCTTGAAGGACGGCGCGGCTCAGGTCACGGGAACGGACCGTCGTCGTGACGTGGCACCCCTCGCAGCGCGACATAGAATAGCGCCAGACATGCGTCCAAGCGCGAAACAGTCCAGCCAGGCAGGGCTGCTGCGGCCCGTCGATTCCGAGGCGAAGGTCCCCCGGCGGAAGACGTCCGCCAACCGCACGCTGACGTCCGACCTCTTCGAGCGGCTGCGGACTGACATCCTGCATTGCCGCCTGCGACCAGATTCGCGGCTGTTGTTTCGTGACCTCCGCGCGGCCTACTCGTCGGGCATGAGTCCGCTGCGCGAGGCCCTCATGCGCCTGGCCTCGGACGGACTCGTCGTGCTCGAGGACCACAAGGGCTTTCGCGTGGCGCCCGTGTCGCGCGACGAGTTGATCGACATCGCGAGCACGCGGTGCGAACTCGAAGGGCTGGCGCTGAGGCTGGCGATCGAGAAGGGCGACGACGCGTGGGAAGCGAATATCATGGCGAGGTTTCACGAGCTGTCGAAACGCGCCACGTACACCACAGACGGCAGCCTCGACGCCGAATGGGAGCGACGCCATGACGCGTTTCATCGTGCGCTCTATGCGGCGTGCGGACTCCGCTGGATGCTGACTTTCTGCCAGGTCCTCGCCGATCGCGCGTACCGATACCGACACCTGCTGCTGGAGCACGTCGATCGCACGCGCGATCATCGCCTGGAGCACGAACACATCATGCGGGTGGCGATCGACCGTCGAGCAAATGAGGCGGTCGATATGCTGCAGGACCACTATCGGCGCACCGTCAACACGCTGGTCGAACGGTGGCCGCAACTGGACGAACCTGAGTCGCGCTAGCCTCAAGACCTGGACAGGCTCTGGCACCCACGGTTGGCCACCGTGGCCACGCCGGCGGTCCCACGAGGGACCCCGAGCTGGATCCCATCCCCGGGAAGCGATCATTCCCACGAACTCGCACGAAGTAGATCGAGGCTCTCTGCCATGACACCCACGTCTCTGCGCTCCGCTCTCGCCGTCGTTGGCATCGTCACCTTTGCGGCAGTCATCGCCGGTCAGGGCACCGCGAAGACGCCCGGCAACATCTGGCCGCCCGAGAGGAAGGCCACGGCCGCCGCTATGCCGCTGACACCGGAGGAGGAGATGAAGACGTTCTCGCTCCCCCCTGGCTACCGCGTCGAGCTCGTAGCCTCGGATCCGATGATCGAGTCGCCCATCCTGATGGACTTCGACGCCGATGGCCGGCTGTGGGTGCTCGAGATGCTGAGCTTCCTACCGGATACCTCGGGTCGTGATTCGCGCGAACCCATCAATCGCGTGAGCGTGCTCGAAGACACAGACGGCGACGGCAGGATGGACAAGAAGACCGTCTTTGCCGACAAACTGCTGATGCCACGTGCCCTGAAGGTCCTCGACCACGGTGTGCTGATCGGTGAGCCGCCGAACCTGTGGCTCATGAAGGACACGAACGGCGATCTCAGGGCCGACACGAAGGATCTGGTCGTCGATACCTACGGCAACGCGAACGGCGGCATCGAGCACAACGCGAACAGCCTGTTCTGGGCGATGGACAACATCATGTACTGTCCGAACACACGTGGGACGTGCGGTGGAAGAACGGCAGGTTCGAGCCGCTGCCGGCGCTGAGTCGTGGGCAGTGGCAGGTGTCGCAGGATGATGCCGGCCGGATCTATCGCAATGTGAACGACTCACCGTTGTACGTGGACTACACGCCGTCGCGGTATTTCCTTCGCAACAGCAACGGCGTCCGGGCGCGCGGACTGTACGAGCTGCTCATCGAGCAGATGGACGCGACCGTGTACCCGGTGCGGAACAACCGAGGCGTCAATCGCGGCTACCGCGACCCGTTCTTCCGCGCTGACGACTCGTCCATCGTGATTCAGGGCGCCGGGACGCCAACCATCTATCGCGGCGACGTCTATCCCAGGGAACTGCAGGGCGCGGCGTTCATCACGGATTCACCGACCAACCTCGTGCACGCGATGACACTCACCAATGTGGACGGCAAGCTGTCGGCGAAGAACACGTTTCCACAGGGCGAGTTCATCGCGTCCTCGGACGAACGCTTCCGTCCCGTGGCCCTCATGGACGGTCCGGACGGCTACCTCTACATCGTGGACATGTATCGCGGGGTCGTCCAGGCCGGTGGTATCTGGAGTGCCTACTTGACCGACTACATCAAGTCGCACGAGATGGAGTTGCCGGTTGGGCGAGGCCGGATCTGGCGTGTGGTGCACGGCGCCGCTCCGACGCGGCGCCCGGCGGCACCTGCGCTGTCCAAGGCGACGCCGGCGCAACTCGTCCAGACCCTCTCGAATCCGAAGGGCTGGTGGCGCGATACAGCCCAGCGCCTGCTCGTCGAACGCGGCGAGGTGTCGGTCGCATCGGCACTCAAGACGCTGGCAGCGGGCGCTCCGGACTGGCGGACTCGACTGCACGGGCTATGGACGCTCGACGGCCTCGAGGCGATCGAGACGACACAGGTCGAGAAGGCGTTGACGGACGAGAACGCGGACGTCCGCGCGTCAGCGGTTCGGATCTCGGAGCGATGGCTCGGACAGAACGCGGCGTTAGCGTCGAGTGTGCTGAAGCTGGTGGCCGACAAGAGCTGGAACGTGCGGCGGCAGGTCGCCGCCTCGTTGGGAGAGATGCCCGCGGCGGCCCGTGTCGAACCGGCCGTCGCGATCCTGACACGCGACGGCGCCGACGCGATCATCGTCGATGCCGCGATCAGCGGCCTGAAGGGCATGGAGGCCGAGGTGCTTGCGCGTGTAATGCAGGCCAGGGCCGCCCCGGTGCCGGCCGAAGCCGTCGCCATGTTGACCGGGGCAGTCGCCAAGAGCGGTGACGTGGCCGGTGTCCAGCGCGCACTGGCTGTGGCGACCAATGGCGGCCAGCCGGCGTGGGCGCGGATGGCGATTCTGCGGGGGCTGGACGCGGGGCTGCCGGCGCTTGGTGCGGGCGGCGGCCGCGGCGGCCGCGGCGGTGGCGGTGGTGGGCTGCCAGGCCTGAGCGCGCCCGGCGGGCGCGTCGCCGTGACACCGGGTCGTGGCGTGTCGCTGCCGGCCGAGCCGGCCGCCTTGACGACGCTGGCGTCTGGCGTGGATGCACTCGGCGTGCTCGCCAGGAACGTGTCGGCCAAGCTCGACTGGCCCGGCCGACCGGCGCCCGTCGTCACCGCCGCGCCGTTGACAGCCGACCAGCAGAAGCGTTTCGAGGCTGGCGCGGAACTCTACAAGAACATCTGTCTAGGCTGTCATCAGGAGGATGGACGTGGTCGCGAGAAGATCGGCGCGAATCTGGTGGACTCCGCCTACGTCAAGGCCGCCGACGCGACCGCCACGATTCGCATCCTCGTCGGCGGCAAGGAAGGGCCTATTGGCTTGATGCCGCCGCTCGGGCCGGCACTCACCGACGAGCAGATCGCGTCCGCCCTGACATTCATCCGTCGTTCTTGGGGTAACGCCGCCGGTGCGGTCGAGCCCCTGAACGTCATGGAAGTGCGCGGCCTGACCAAAGGCCGGCCGAAGCCATGGTCCGACCAGGAACTACAGGCCACCGCCGGTCGCGGCGGCCGGGGTGGCGGCCTCTGAGGCGGTCTGGCCCCGTTTCAGCATGACGTCGCTTGGGGCCGCGGCTGTTCCTTCACGCGAGCACCCCATCGAGACCTGAGCGACTGGCGACCGGAAGCGAGACGGGCGAGCACGGGGCCACCGCCCCCTACAATGTCCGCATGTTCACTTTTCGCATCCGCCTGACCCGGGTGGTCCCAGCCCTTGGCGTCGTCGCGCTCGTGCTCGCGATGACAACGCTCGTCGCGCAGCGGCCGCCAGTGGCGCCTGCCGTCAGGACCTTCGTCAGTGTCGATGCGCCGGTCGTGGCGCTCACCAACATCCGGGTGATCGATGGCACCGGCGCACCGGCCCGTGAGGCCCAGACGCTGGTGATTCGTGACGGCAACATCGCCGCCGTCGGATCGGCCGCGACCACGCCCGTGCCCGAGGGCGCGACCGTCATCGACGGCACCGGCAAGAGCGTGCTGCCCGGGCTCGTGATGGTGCATGAGCACCTCTACTACCCGACGGGGCCGCGCGTGTACGGGCAACTGGGCGACAGCTTCGTCCGCCTCTACCTGGCGGGCGGTGTGACGACGATGCGGACGGGCGGGAACGTGAATGGCGTGATGGACATCACGCTCAGCCGGCAGAGTGCTGCGGGGCAGATTGCCGCGCCCGCGATCGACGCCACCGCCCCCTATCTCAACGGACCGAACACGTTCGTGCAGATGCACGGACTCCGCGATGCCGACGACGCGCGACGGCAGGTGAACTACTGGGCGGACCTGGGAGCCACGTCGCTCAAGGCGTACATGCAGATCACGCGTGCCCAGTTGGGAGCCGCGATTGACGAAGCGCACAAGCGCGGGCTGAAGGTCACCGGGCACCTCTGTTCGGTCACCTATGCCGAGGCGGCCGAGCTGGGCATCGACAACCTCGAGCACGGCTTGATGGCCGCGACGGACTTCGTGGCCACCAAGCAGCCAGATGTCTGTCCCGGGCAGGCCGCTGCGCAGCAGACGGTGGCGTCGCTCGATCCCGCTGGCGAGCCGTTCAAGAAGCTCGTCGCCACGCTGGTGGCGCGCAAGGTGGCGCTGACGTCCACGTTGACGGTGTTCGAGACGTTCACGCCGGGCCGCCCGAAGCCGCGAGGCCTCGAGGTGCTGATCCCCGTCTTGCGTGAGCAGTACGAGCAGGCGTACACGCGGACGCAGGCGAACACGCGGTCGAACTACGTCGCGCTGTTTCCGAAGGGCATGGCGCTCGAGCGGGAATTCGCGCGCGCCGGGGGCCTGCTCATCGCCGGCACGGACCCGACCGGATCGGGCGGCGTGATTCCGGGCTTTGCGAACCAGCGCCAGATCGAGCTGCTGGTCGAAGCAGGGTTCACGCCGACCGAGGCGATCTCGATCGGGACGTTGAATGGCGCGCGGTACCTGGGACGTGATATGCGCATTGGATCGATCGTCGTCGGCAAGGCGGCGGATCTGATGATCGTGTCAGGAGATCCCTCGCGTGTGATTGCCGATGTACGGAACGTCGATACGGTATTCCGTCAGGGAATCGGCTTCGATCCAAGAAAACTGATCGCGTCGGTCAGCGGTTCCGTCGGATTGTGGTGAATCGCGGCAAACGTTCCCGGCACGAAACCTGCTACCTGTAACCTCCGTATGAACATGCGGTGCGCGTGCACCGCATGGATCGTTCGGGTACGACTTTGGAGGTTACAGCGTGCGTAATTGGACAGTGAAGACGATCATTCTCGGTACGGCAGCAATTCTTTTCGCGGCGGCTCCGGCTTCGGCCCAGACGCCCGCAGTGCTCGGCGTCGGCGTTCAGTTCATCAAGGACGGCGACTTCACCAGCAAGGGCTTCGGCGTCGATATCGCCAAGGGCATCAAGGAACTCAGCCCAATGGTCTCGCTCGGCGTCGTGGGCGATTTCAGCGCGACGAGCGATGAGGGCTTCCGGACGACGTTGTTCCAGGGTGGCGTTCGCGTCACTGGCACGGGCAGCGCAAAGGTCAAGCCGTTCGGCCAGTTCCTGGTCGGCGTCGCGCGTTTCAGCGGCAATGGATTCGACTCGGATTCAGACCTGCTCTTCACCGTCGGCGGCGGCGTGGATGTGCCGCTTGACCCCGAAGGTGAACTTCCGGGCGCAGATCGATTTCCCGACCATCAAGTTCGACGGCGGTACCGACACGTCGCAGCGCTACTTCTTCGGCATCTCGCTGCCGATCGGCAAGTAAGCCGTCGCTCGATGACCACTTGCAGGCGCGGCGTCCATTCCGGACGCCGCGCCTGTTTTGTTTGGCCGGGACGCAACCCCCGGTAGACTAGTGCCGGAGGCGGCGTGCGCAACTGGACAGGCAAGACCGTGATCGTCACCCTCGTGCTGGGTCTGCTGGCGGTGGCCAGCCCGGCCCGGGCGCAGGAGGAGGAAGGCATCCTCATCTCGGCGGGCGTGGGCCTGCTCACGTTCGACAGCGGTGCGGACGCCCTCAAGGGCTTTGCCGGCAACGTGTCGAAAGCGTTCAAGACGCTCGGTCCGACCTTCATGCTGTCGGTGGTCGGCGACGTCGGCCGCTTCGCCGACAAGGGCTACACGAACCTGGCGTATCAAGGCGGGCTTCGCGTCACCGCCTCGCGCCCGGCACGCGTCAGGGCCTTCGGGCAGCTGCTCGCGGGCATGGAACGGACGAAGTACACCGACTTCAAGGCCGACAACTTCGTGCTGACGCCGGGCGCCGGCGTGGACGTGCCGCTCAACGAAGTGCTGCGCGTGCGTGCACAAGTGGACTTCCCGATCGTCAGGTACGACAGCACGACCGACATTGGGAGACGGCTCTACGTCGGCTTCGCCTTCACCATCGGCGGCGGCTAGTGACCCCTCTCGGCTGATTCAGTCCATCATCCCGACACGGGCCATGCCGACCGCCATGCGACGTGCTTCGGTCCTGATCGCCCTCTGGGCGCTGTCGGTGGCCGCGCCGCGCCTGTCTGCGGCCCAGGCCCCGGTCCCGCCCGATCCCGTCATCATCGCCGCCGGGGGCTTCTCGATCCTGCAGGACGAGACGGCGCGTGCGCGTGGCGGCGCCGTTGACCTGGCGTGGCGGGTGCGCCGCGTGGGCGGCGCGACGCTGGCGATCGCTGGCGACGTCGGGGTCAACGCGTTCGAGGGCGCGACCGTGTCGTCGTTCCTCGCCGGCGGCCGAGTCTGGTGGAGCCGGGTCGCGGCTCGTCCGCCCCTACGGCCAGTTCCTTGCGGGCCTCGAGCGCTGCTGCGGCGAGCGCGCGCGGGCCCTGCAGGTGGGCGGGGGCGTGGACGTCATGATCCCCGGGCCCGATCGACGTGCGCGTGGCGTACGAGTATCGGCGCGCCTCCTACGATCAGGCCGTCTTCCACGAGCGGCGATTCTGGATCGGCGTGTCGATGGCGCGGTAGGCCGGGGCGCCAGGCAGGTCGGGTAGCGCCGGGTACGCACGTACGAATCCTGTCGGAGTTCCCGATGAGCCTGCTCAGTTCGCGGCGTCTGCGCGTCTCGCTTGCGGTGGCGTTGTCCATGCTAGCGGTCACCTGCGGCCGCAACGCGCCTCCGCCACAGCGATCGCGGCCCAACGTCGTCTTCATCCTCACCGACGACCAGCGGTGGGACGCGATCTCGCTCCAGAATCCCGATGGCCCCCTGCAGACGCCGAACATCGATCGGATCGGGCGGGAAGGTGTGCATTTCCGCAACGCCTTCGCGACGACGTCGCTGTGCTCGCCGAGTCGCGCGACGATCCTGAGCGGCAAGTACGCGCACGCGCACGGCGTGAAGGACAACTTCACCGAGCTTCCTGCGGACACGCCGACCTGGCCGCGCGCACTGCAGGCGGCCGGCTACGAGACGGCCTACATCGGCAAGTACCACATGGGCGAGGACAACGACGAGCCTCGCCCCGGCTTCAGCTACTTCGCCACCCACCGTGGCCAGGGGCAGTACTTCGACACGGAGTTCCGCATCAACGGGGGCGAACGCAAGGTCATCCCGGGCTACTACACGCACGTCGTGTCGAACCTGGCGGAGGAGTGGATCCGCGGTCGATCCACCGACAAGCCGTGGGCGATCGTCGTCGGTCACAAGGCGCCGCACAGCTTCTATTTCCCGGAGCCCAAGTACGAGCATGCCTTCGACGAGGTCCAGGTGCCGTATCCGCCGTCGGCGTTCATGCTCGAGGACAAGCCGACGTGGTACCAGGAGCGGCTGAGCACGTGGCACGGGATTTATGGTCCGCTGTTCGGCTATCGCAAGGAGTTCCCGGATCGCACGCCGCAGGCCGTCGGCGACTTCGAGCGGATGGTGCGGTCGTACTGGGCGACGATTCGCAGCATCGATGACAGCGTCGGCCGGATCTATGCGTTACTCGCCGAGCGCGGCCAGCTCGACAACACCATCTTCGTCTTCACGTCTGACCACGGCATCCTCAACGGCGAGCACGGGATGATCGACAAGCGGACCGCGCACGAGGAGAGCATCCGAATCCCGCTGGTCGTCCGCTACCCGGGCCTCACGCCGACGACGAGCCCGAAGGCGGTGTCGCGCATGGTGCTGACGACGGACTTTGCGCCGTCGATTCTGGAGCTCTGCGGCGTGGCCGTGCCGGCGGGCCTGCACGGGCGATCCTGGGCCGGCTTGACGAGCGCGACGCCGCCGGCGGATTGGCGCACGAATTACGTCTACATGTACAACTACGAGCGGCAGTTCCCCTACACGCCAAACGTGCGGGCCATCCGGACCGAGCAGTGGAAGTACGTCCGCTACCCGAACGCGGACACGTCGCATAAGTCCGAGCTCTACAACCTCGTGGACGATCCGCTCGAACTGGTGAATCTCATCGACGATCCGCACCACCGGTCGCGCGTGGCTGACCTGCACGCGCAGCTCGACCGCCAGCTCCGCACGCTAGGCGCCTGGCCCGACGTCATGCCGCGCGACGAAGGCATCGGACAGCAACTGCCGGACGCCAAAATTCGATAGTCAGGTCCGCCAGGTACGTCAGGTACATCGGTACGGAGGTGCGTCGGGTCCTCGAGTGCGTCAGGTCCTCGGGGTACGGCAGGTCCACAGGTGCGTCGGGTCCTCCGGTATACCGGGGACTTCACGCGAGGCCGACCGGGAACACTATCGGGTTTCCGATCGCCAAGGCGCGTACCTGTCGTACCTGCGTACCCGCAGTACCCGGGTACCTGGTGCACCTCTGTACCCGGTGTACCCGCCGTACCCGGCGGACCTGTCGGTGTCTATTGCCCCCGTCCCGTCGCTGGCGGCGCGGTGGCCGGCTTGCGGGGGAGCTTCTCCTCGCGGTTGGCGGCGAGGAACGCGAACGCGGCGGCGATCGTCGCGTTGCGCCGCATGTCCTCGGGCTGCAGGCGTTCGTAGCTGTCGAGGTTCGTGTGGTGCGTCATCGAGTCGGTACTCGACCTCGTCCTGGATGAACTGGAAGCCCGGCAGGTTGGTGGCGTCGAATGACTGATGGTCGGTGCCGCCCGTGTTGCCCGGGTTGAGCGTCGTCATGCCGAGGCTGCGGAAGGGCTCCATCCACGCGCGGAAGATCGGGCCGACGGCCTGATTCTGCTGGAGGTAGACGCCGCGAATCGCGCCTGTGCCGTTGTCGATGTTGAAGTAGGCGGAGAATTTCGCGTGCGCCGGGGTGGGCGGAACAGGTGCCGCGCCGCCGCGACCGCCGCGTCCCCCGCCGAAGTGCTGCCGCACGTAGAGGTTCGAGCCAATCAGGCCCTGTTCTTCGCCGTTCCAGAGCCCGATCCGCACCGTGCGGCGCAGCGGCACGCCGCTGTGCTTGAGGATGCGCATCGCTTCGAGCATCGCGGCCGACCCGGCGACGTTGTCGGTCGCCCCGGTCGAGGCGTGCCACGAGTCGAAGTGCGCGCCGAGCATGACCACTTCGTCCGCCTTGTCGGTGCCACGGATCTCGCCAACGACGTTGAACATCGGTGGATTCGGGTGGTACGTGTTCTTGATGTCGGCCTCGATCGTGACCGTCTGGTTCTTCGAGAGCATGCGCGCGATGCGGCCGTACTGCTCGGCGGGAATGGCGATGGACGGCAGCAAGGTCGCCGGATCGGCGGTGCGTGAGCCGCCGCCGATCGTGTAGACGCCGTGCCCGCGCGGCGCCGTCGTGAACACGCCGAGCACGCCTTCGCTGCGGAAGAACTCGTTGCGGTTGAACGGCGCGGCGCCGCCCGCCGCGCCGCCTGCGCGGCCGCCCGGGAACGCCCCGGCCGCGCGACCGCCGCCCGCCCCGGCGCCACCACCGCCGGCGCCGGCCGCTGGGGCCGCCCCTGCCGGCGCACCCGGCACCATCGGTGCGGGCGCCGCCGCCGCGCCCGCCGCTCCGCCGCGCCCGCCGGCGGCCGCCGCTCCGAACTCCGCGGCCCGGCGCGGGGCTTCCATGTTGTCGAGTTCCTCCTGCGTGTAGCGCTGGGCGGGCGGCGTCCAGTACGCCGCGACGTCGGGCGCCGCCGCCGTGATGACCCACTTGCCCTTGAGCTTGCCGCCGGCATACGCCGTCTGCAGGTCAGCCTGGGCCGTCTCGGTCACCAGCAGCACGTCGCCGCGTACGAGCCCATTGGTCCCGGGCGTCCAGGCCGAGGGCGTCCCCGGAATCGGGAAGGCCTGCGGCGCGACAGCGGCCAGGTAGAACTTGTCGTTCGTCCAGCCGCGCGGGAAACCGTTGTTGTTGCCAGTCGGATCGGCAGGCCAGGGCTCGAGCGCGACGTTCTCGAGCCCCCACTTCTTCATCAGGTCCACCGACCATTCGCCGGCTTTCTGGATCCCGGGAGACCCGCTCAGGCGCGGCCCATGAACGTCGGTCAGCCAGCTCGAGATGTCCATCACCTGCGAGGTGGCAACGACCAGGCCCTGCGTCTTGATCTTGTTGAGGCTGTCGTAGTCGATGGGCTCGTCAGCGGCCCGGAGCGGCAGTCCGACGAACGTAAGCGTGAAGGCCGCGGCCAGGCCGACGGCGAGAACATGTTTGCGGGTCATGGGAACCTCAGCTGCCTTGGCTCGACGGCGGCACCATCTTGTTGAGCCGGAAATACGTGACCATGTTGCCGTAGTGCTCGTAGCCGTGCGCGGTATTCAGGTCGAGCGCGCCCAGCTTGGTGCGGCGACCGACGACGGTGTCCACTTCGGTGGCGCCTGTCTGGTCGTTGATCGACGCGTAGGCGCGGTCGCAGAAGGCGAACGACTCGGCGAGCGCCTTCTGAAGGTCCGCCTTCTTGGTGATCGTCTTCTCGACGTCCACGGCCGGCTTGCCGTCGATCAGCGTGCCGCAGAACAGGTAGTTCGCGTTCGCGACGTGGCCGACGAGCTGGCCGAACGTTCGGACGTCGGACGTCGGCTGGTAGGCGAACTTTGCCTCGGGCATCTGCTCGGCCGCCATCGTCACGTTGCGCTTCACGAGTTCGAAGTTGGCCTTGAGCGAGTTCGTGATGACTGAGGACGGCGGTGGCGGCGCGGGCGCGGGAGGCGGCGCCGGCGGGGCGCACGAGGCGGCGAGGGCGCCGGACAGGACGAGCGCGAGAGTGTGGACGCGCATGGGGGCTCCTACAGGAGGGCGATAGACGACGGGCTACAGTTTACGGGGAATGGGGTCAGAAGAGGGTTCTCCCCTCCAGGTCCAGCAGGTATCGCTTCGCCTGGAGGCCGCCGCCGAAGCCGACCAGGCGACCTGTGCGGCCGATCACGCGGTGGCAGGGGATGACGATCGGGATGGGATTCTGCCCATTGGCCGCGCCGACGGCGCGCACCGCGGACGGGCGGCCGATGCGGCGGGCCAGGTCGCCGTAGCTGGTGGTCTGGCCGAACGGGATCTCCCGGAGCGTCGTCCAGACCAGCTGCTGGAACGACGTCCCGCGCGGCGCCAGTGGCAGGTCGAACGTGGTCCGGCGGCCGGCAAAGTACTCGTCCAGTTGCCGCGCGGTTTCGGCGAGCAGATCCGGGGTTCGGCCCACGTCTTCGGGCGGCGGAAGGGGCGCGTCACCCAGGAAGCGGATGCCGACGAGGGCCTCGTCGGAGGACTCGAGCCGGAGCGGGCCGACGGGCGATGACACCGTGACCTGGCTGACGTGGGGGTCAGGTCTTGAATTCACGGGTGGGCCCAGGTTAGCGCGATTCAAGACCTGACCCCCTCTGATAGACTTTACGGGCTTTGCGCCTGTCCGGCCTCGTACGACGGCTTCCGCTTGTGTTCCTGCTCGGGTTGACGGTGGGCTGCCAGCCGGCCCAGCCGCCCGCGTCACAGGCATCTGCGCGCGATGTGGTCCTGCCGAAGGACGATATCCTCGAGGCCCGCGTGCCCCGCAACGCCACGCTCGATGGCTTGCTGCGGCAGAACAACCTGCCCGAGGAGCTGCGGCTCCCCCTGCTCGAGGCGGTGGGATCGGTCTTCAACCCCCGTGAAATTCGCGCCGACCAGACGTACCAGATTACCCGGACCCTCGACGGGTTGTTCCGCGAATTCAAGTATCAGATCGACGCCGACCGCCTGCTCCGCGTGGTGCGCCGCGACACCACGTCGGCGGCGGCCGTCACCTTCAGCGCCGAGGTCGTGGAGTTGCCGCGCGAGTACGAGCTCGACGCGGCGGCCGTGGAGATCTCGTCCGAGACACCGTCGCTCATCGGCGCGTTCGAGCGGCAAGGCGAGAACATCCAGCTTCCGCTCCTGCTGGCCGACGCCTTTGCGGGGGACATCGACTTCAATAGCGAACTGCAGCCCGGCGACCGCATCGAAGTGCTCTTCGATCGCGCGACGCGCGACGGCGAGTTCCTCGGCTATGGCGATGTCCGCGGCGCGGTGATGATCGCGAGCGGCCGTCGCCTCACCGCCGTGCAGTTCATCGGGACCGACGGCAAGCCGGGCTGGTACGACGATCAGGGCCGGTCGCTGCGGCGCCAGTTCCTGAAATCGCCGCTGCCGTTCGATCCACGGGTGACCTCGCGCTTTTCGCTTGGGCGTCTACATCCGGTTCACGGCACCGTGCGGCCGCACTACGGCGTGGACTACGCCGCGCCGTACGGCACGCGCGTCAACGCGGCCGCCTCAGGCGTCGTGACGCTCGCGGCCTGGTCCGGCGAAGCGGGGCGCATGGTGAAGATCCGTCATGCGGGCGGCTATGAGACCGCGTACCTGCACTTGTCGTCGTTCGGTCCGGGCATTCGGCCGGGGACGCGTGTCGAGCAGGGTGACCTCATCGGCCGTGTCGGGGCGAGCGGTACGGTCACCGCGACACATCTCGACTACCGCATCTCGAAGAACGGCAAGCATGTGAACCCGACGGCCGAGCTGGCAAAGATGCCGCCGGGCGAACCGATTGCGGCCGCGCTGATGGCCGACTTCACCCGGCTTCGCGATGCGGTCTTCTCCGAACTCGAGAGCCGGCTGGCGCCGGTTCCTGCGCCAGCGGCAGCCGCCCCGGTCTCGCCCGCGTCCACGACGCGCCGGTGAAGCAGCCGGGGTCCTGACGCGGTCCGTTGCACCGCCCGGAGCCCCGCACGTCATGTCTGTCCTCACGCCCTTTCGTGCCCTCCGTCCCGCGCCCGCGTCGGCAACCCGCGTCGCGTCGGTACCCTACGACGTCGTCAGCACCGACGAGGCTCGCGCCCTGGCCTCAGGCAATCCGCTCAGCTTCCTGCACGTCACACGCGCGGAGATCGATCTGCCGCCTGACGTCTCCCCCTATGACCCGCGTGTCTACGCCAGGGCGGTCGAAAACCTCTCGACACTGACCGCGGCGGCGCCCCTGGTCCGCGATGACGAGCCGTGCCTCTACGTCTACCGACTGCGGATGGGCACGCACGAGCAGGTCGGCCTGGCCGGATGCTTCTCGCTCGACGAGTACGACCGGGGCCTCATCAAGAAGCACGAGAAGACGCGTCGCGACAAAGAAGACGATCGGACCCGCCACATGGTGGAGATCGGCGCGCAGACCGGGATCGTGTTCCTGACCTATCGCGCGCAGCCGGCGATCGACGCGCTGGTGGCGACGGCCTGCCAGGCCGCGCCCCTCTACGACCTGACGGCGGCCGATGGCGTCTCGCATACCGTCTGGCAGGTGACCGGCGCCGACGCGGCGGCTTTCGTGCAGGCGTTCGCCTCGCTGCCTGCGCTCTACATTGCCGATGGGCATCATCGGGCCGCGAGCGCGGCGCGCGCCCGCCAGGCGTTGCCCGACCGCGCATCGGCCGCGACGTTCATCGCCGTGGCGATCCCCGACTCGCAGGCCCAGATCCTCCCGTACAACCGGGTGGTCAAGGACCTGGACGGGCGATCGGCGGCCGACGTGCGCGAGGCCATTGCCGCGCGCCTGTCCATGCGCCCAGGTGGACCGCTGCCGGCACGACACGGCGAGGTGTCCATGCTCATCGATGGCGCGTGGCACACGCTCGTCCTGCCGGTGCCGCCGGCCGGGACGTCGCGGGCCGACGCGCTCGACGTCGAGGTGCTGCAGCGGGAGGTGCTGGGACCGGTGTTGGGCGTGGGCGATCCGCGCACCGACAAGCGGATCGATTTCGTCGGCGGGATTCGCGGCACCGCGGAACTCGAGCGCCTGGTGTCGTCCGGGAAGGCGGCGGTCGCCTTCTCGCTGGCGCCGGTCAGTGTGGCCGACCTGATGGCGATCGCCGACGAGGGGGGCATCATGCCGCCCAAGTCCACCTGGTTCGAGCCGAAGCTGCGCGATGGCCTCCTGGTTCACCTGCTCGACCGATGACCGTCCTCGTTGCCAACGCGTTCGAAGAGAGCGGCCGGACAGCCCTGTCGGCGCTGGGCTACGACGTCGTGTACCGGCCGGACCTCGCCGATCAAGCGCTGGTTGACGCCGTCAGCCAGCTCGCGCCGACCGTGCTGGTCGTGCGCGGCACCAAGGTGACGGCGGCCATGATGCCGGCGTCGTTGCGACTCATCGTCCGCGCGGGTGCGGGCGTCAACACCATCGACGTGCCGGCGGCCACCACGCGTGGAATCCAGGTGGCGAACTGCCCCGGCAAGAACGCCATTGCCGTCGCGGAACTGACGATGGCGTTGCTCCTGGCGCTGGATCGCCGGATTCCCGAGAATGTGGCGGCACTCCGGGCGGGCGAGTGGAACAAGAAGGCCTTTTCGGAGGCGCCCGGCATCTTCGGCCGGACGATCGGACTGCTTGGCGCCGGGCCCATCGCGGTCGAGGTCATCAAGCGTGCCGCATCGTTCGGCATGCCGGCGGTGATCTGGAGCCGGCGCTTCGACGGACGTGACGGCGACGTACCCGCTGAGGTGATTCGGGACCTGGGGCTCGAGCTCGCGCGAGCCCAGACGACGATCGGGTTCGCGCCGACACCGCGCGAGGTCGCGGCGCGCTGCGACGTGCTCAGCATTCATCTGGCGCTCGATCCGGCGACGACGGGACTCGTCAACGCCGACGTGCTGGGCGCGCTGCGGTCGGGCAGCTACGTCATCAACACCGCCCGGGGCGGCGTCATCGACGCGGCGGCGCTGGCCGCAGCCATCGAGACGAGGAGCCTGCGAGTCGGCCTCGATGTCTTCGCGATCGAGCCGGCCTCATCAACCGGGACATTTGCCGATCCGATCGTCCATCGGCCCGGGGTCTACGGCACGCATCACATCGGCGCGTCCACGGTCCAGGCGCAGGAAGCCATTGCGGCCGAGACCGTTCGCATCATCCGTACGTTCATCGACACTGGCCGGGCGCCGAATGCGGTGGCCGGCTGAGTCATCCGAGGAGTCATTCGCTCATGAATCGTCCCTACAATTTTTCTGCTGGCCCTGCTGTCCTCCCGCTGCCCGTGCTCGAGGAGGCGCAACGCGATCTGGTCTCCCTGCCCGGTGTCGGCATGTCGGTGATGGAGATCAGCCATCGATCGAAGGCATTCGAGGAGATCATCCAGGGCGCCGAGGCCGATCTGCGCACGCTCGGCGCCATCCCGGACAGCTACAAGGTGCTCTTCCTGCAGGGCGGCGCCAGCCTGCAGTTCTCGATGGTCCCGATGAACCTGCTCACCCCGGGTACCACGGCCGACTACCTCATCACGGGCGACTGGGCCAAGAAGGCGCTGAAGGAAGCCAAGCGCGTGGGCGCCACCAAGGTGGCCGCGACGACCGAGGCGGGGGGGTTCAAGCGCGTGCCCACGGCGAGCGAGATCACGTTGACGCCAGGGGCGGCCTACGTCCACATGACGTCGAACAACACGATCTTCGGCACCGAGTGGCACGACGTTCCGGACACCGGTGAGGCCCCGCTCGTGTGCGACGCGTCGTCGGACATCTACTCGCGGCCGATCGACATCGCGAAGTACGGGCTGATCTACGCGGGTGCGCAGAAGAACCTCGGCCCCTCAGGCGTGACCGTGGTCATCGTGCGCGAGGACCTGCTCGCGCGATCGGCGGACACGCTGCCAACCATGCTGAACTACCGGACGCTGGCGGACAACGGGTCGATGTACAACACGCCGCCGGCGCTCGGCATCTACATCCTCCGTCTCGTGCTCAAGTGGATGATCGGCCAGGGCGGCCTGGACGCGATCGGCCGGACGAATGCGCGCAAGGCCGCGACGCTCTACACCGAACTGGATCGGACCGAGTTCTGGCGTCCGCACGCCGACGTGGACAGCCGGTCGCTGATGAACGTCACGTTCAGGTTGCCGAGCGAGGACCTCGAGAAGCTGTTCGTCAAGGAGTCCACGGCGGCGGGCTTCGACGGCCTCAAGGGCCATCGCTCGGTCGGCGGGCTGCGCGCGTCGATCTACAACGCGTTCCCAGAGGCCGGCATCACGGCGCTCGTGCAGTTCATGCAGGAGTTCGAACGGAAGCACGGCTAGGGTTTCACCGCGGAGGCGCGGAGCCAGGCGACTTCACCGCGGAGAAGCAGAGGGGCGGGCGGCCTCGATGGGCTACGTTCACCGCGGAGAGGCGCTCACGCGGAGATGAGGCGCGGAGGCGCGGAGCCAGGCGACTTCACCGCGGAGAAGCAGAGGGGCGGACGGGCTCGACTGGCGACGCTCACCGCGGAGAGGCGCTCATGCGGAGACGAGGCGCGGAGGTCGCGGGAGACAGACAACTTCACCGCGGAGAAGCAGAGGGGCGGACGGGCTCGATGGGCTACGCTCACCGCGGAGAGGCGCTCACGCGGAGATGAGGCGCGGAGGCGCGTAGCCAGACGACTTCACCGCGGAGAAGCAGAGGGGCGGGCGGCCTCGATGGGCTGCGTTCACCGCGAAGAGACGCTCACGCGGAGATGAGGCGCGGAGGTCGCGGGAGACGGACGACTTCACCGCGGAGAAGCAGAGGGGCGGACGGGCTCGACTGGCTACGCTCACCGCGGAGAGGCGCGGCCGGACGGCAGGCCCACGCGGAGGAGACTGAGCAGTGTCCGACACGCCTGATGATTTCGGTCGGCGCCTCAAGCTGATCGCAGACCGGCTGTCGTCGCTCGAGCAGGTGAGCCGGTTTGACACGCCGAATGAGCCACAGGGCTACACGCTGGCCCATGACTTTCTCGATCTGGCAGAGTCGTTCGCAGCCACGCTCATTCTCTTCAATAAACTGGAGCGCGAGGCGATGGGTGAGGAGGCGTTGCAGGACCTCCTGCACGACATCGGCGAGCAGCTCCGGCACATCCGCTTCCACCTCGACAACAGTCGCTACTATGACTACCTGCGCCCAGAGCCTGGAGCTTGACCCCTCCCCACGCGATTGCTACTGTGACGACATGACCTCACGGCGCGCGGCCGCGCACCTTCCGGTTTCGCATGGCCTGCCCGTCCGGGCGTGTCGTCGCATCTGTACGTAGCTCCGCGACCATCTGCGCGTGACGCGGGCGTGGAGTATCCTTGACCAATCCTGACTCGTCACCCGTGCGGGCGCGGCCGATCGCGGCGTGCGCGGTGCGAGCGTCGATCCTGATCGCCGCACAGCAAGGCTCGGCATGTGGCGCCCGCGGGCGGGGCCGGGCAGATGGCGCGATGGCGAAGTGGTAACGCGGCGGTCTGCAAAACCGCCATGCGAGGGTTCGATCCCCTCTCGCGCCTCCATCATCGACTCTTGAAGGAGCACCGACATGGCAGTTCGACTGGGCGACGAGGTTCCGAATTTCACGGCCGAGACCACCGAGGGGCAGATCGATTTCTTCCAGTGGAAGGACAAGAGCTGGGCCGTGCTCTTCTCGCACCCGCGAGACTTCACGCCCGTCTGCACGACGGAACTGGGCGCGGTCGCCAAGCTCAAGCCGGAGTTCGACAAGCGCAACACGAAGGTGATTGGCCTGAGCGTGGACCCGCTCGACGCGCATGCCCGCTGGACCCAGGACATCAAGGACGTCACCGGCGCCACGGTGAACTTTCCGATGATCGCGGACCCGAACAAGGACGTCGCCCGGGCCTACGACATGATCCACCCGAACGCGAGCGACACGGCGACCGTCCGCTCCGTGTTCATCATCGGACCCGACAACAAGCTCAAGCTGACCCTGACCTACCCGGCCAGCACGGGCCGCAACTTCCTCGAGATCCTGCGCGTGATCGACTCGCTGCAGCTCACCGCCAAGCACAAGGTCGCCACGCCCGCCGACTGGAAGGCCGGCGAAGACGTGATCATCGTGCCGGCCGTGTCAGATGAAGAGGCCAAGGAACGGTTCCCCGGCTATGTCGCGAAGAAGCCGTATCTGAGGGTGACACCGCAGCCGAAATGAAAATGTGGTGATGTGAGATGTGGCGAGGTGGTGATGTAAGAGCTCTTACATCACCACGTCAACATCACCACATCACCACATCACCACATCACCACATTCACGATTCTGATCAGACCGGCCGACGACCTCGCCGACGACGGCGCCGGCGACGCGGACCTGGACCGAGATTGGGTCCGCGTGACGCGTCGCCTTCGACGCCCGGCATCGGGGGCGCGTCCTCGTCGCCAGACTCGCTCGCCAGGGTCTCTTTCCAGTGCTGCACCGTGTCCGGTACGTCACCGAAGATGTCCAGCCAGACCAGCGCGTCGTAGAACCACGGACGCTGCGGCAGGCCGCGCGTGACGCGGGGCGGCACGTTCGGGTCTGTGAGACGCGGCAGCATCTGCAGCACCTGGCGCAGGCGTTCCAGGTCCTTGCGCGCAATCGGCAGCACGCCGAAGCTCACGCGGTCCCCGCGCGGATCGTCCGCGGGTGGGCCAATCCGGCGATGGACCAGGCCGAGCGGCACGAGCAGCGCGCCGATGAGCGTCATGTTGCTGAGCTCGGGTGGCGCTTCGGTGAAGCCCTGTCGGAACCGGTCGAGTCGCGCGAGGGCGTCCCACACAGCTGGTGACGGGGTCTTCAACTCCGGCGTCATCAACTCGAGCAGGCGCAACCGTCCCAACGCACGGAAGGTGGCCTCGGCGTAGCCCGAGCGCAGGATCTTGTAGTACTCCTCCATCAGCCGTGCCGGTGAGGCCTGCAGGATGAGCTCGCGGTGTTCGGCGATCGCTTCGGTGACGAGCGGATCCAGATCGAAACCGAGGCGCGCCGACATCACTGCCGCGCGCAACATGCGCACCGGATCCTCGACGAAGCGCACGCGCGGGTCGCCGATCGATCGGACAACGCGCTGCTCGAGGTCCGCCAGGCCGCCGACGTAGTCGATCACCGAAAACGTCGAGATGTCGTAGAAGAGACCGTTGATCGTGAAGTCGCGTCGGAAGGCGTCTTCCTCGGGTGTGCCGAAGGTGTTGTCGCGATGGATGATCGCGGCCTCTGCGAGCCTGCGGTTGGTTTCGGCGGGGGAGCCGGCGACGTCCTCGCCGGACGGCTCGTGACCAGGCGGCGTCGCCGAGGCCACCAGGACCGGTTCGCCGTCAACAGGCGCGTCCGGACCTGGGTCCGGCACGTTCTTGCGGAATGTGGCAACCTCGATCGTCTTCGGGCCGAACTTGACATGCGCGAGGCGGAAACGCCGGCCGATGATCCAGCAGTTCCGGAAGAGCTTCTTGATCTGATACGGATGCGCGTCGGTGGCGACGTCGAAGTCTTTCGGCCGTCGGCCGAGCATCAGGTCCCGGACGCTGCCTCCGACGAGGTACGCCGCATAGTGGTTCTCATGCAGACGGTAAAGAACCTTGAGCGCTTCAGGGTCGATTTCGCGCCGGGAGATCGGATGTTCCGACCGCGGCACCACGAGAGGATCCGACACGGAACAACATTATAAGTGGCCGCCGCCGCCGCCGGGCCCAAGATATTGCGGCCCTGGCCACGAACCCGCCGCTATGACGAAGGACGTCCGCCGATGCGGAAGTCCTGCACCCGCTTTTCTCCGGGGGCCAGGGTGAACGGGATCGAGGCGTCCATCAGGAGCTGGAGGAACGCCGGGTCGGTCGAATCGGTCGGGGACATGTCGGTCACCGCGGCAATCCGATAGTCCCCGGGTGGCAGCCCCGTGACCGTGAAGCGGCCATCGGTCGCGGGCCGGCTGGTGCGGATGCGCCGGGCGCCCGGCATCCAGAACCGGGAGTCGGCGGCAAAGACCACGATGGTGTAGTCCGGGGCGGGCCGGCCCGAGGCGTCCTGCAGCATGCCTGAGACGTCCTGCGTGGCGTCGGTGAAGGTGAGGACCGCATCGGAAATGGCCTCATTCGGGCCGATTTCGAGCGGCAGGTCGAGGGCATCCCGGCCCCCCGCCACCGCGGACCGGAGGATCCAGCTGCCCAGCACCCCGGGCTCAGGCGGAACGGCCGCCGAGAACCGGTAGCGGCCCGGCGACAGGCCCGTGGCGGTGAACTTGCCGCTGGCGTCCACCTGGACAGACCCGCTCATCGTGACTGGCCCACCGGCTGCCGCCACAGGGGCGAGCGTCACACGCGCCCGCGACAGATCCTTTGGGGCGGGCATCTTCAGGCCTTCGAACACCAGCTGGCCGGTGAGCGTCATGCCCGGCTGGAGGGTCAGGGACACGCCTGTGAGGTTCTGGCCGTTGACGCTGACGTCAGCCAGCGCCCACAGGACCGGCGGGGGCTCGCCCGCCGTACCGGCGTTGGCTCCTGCGCCGCCTGCCCGTCCGAGGGGCGTCCCGGCGACCGCCGCGGTGAACGTCATCGTCTCGCCGCCGCCTCCGGGCATCTGCATCACGGTGGTCGTGCGTCCGGTCCGTGCCGAGAGCGAGTACTGCCCCGGCGCCACGCCTGTGAAGGTGAACTTGCCGTCCGCGGCCACGGGCGCGCGATTGAGCCCGAGCGCCCCGGGGACGCTGAGCCCGGTCGGCAGGAGCAGCACGGTGGCGCTCTGGGGTGGGACCCCCGGCGGCGTGACCACCGTCCCCTCGATCTTCGCGGTTCGCACCAGCTGGACCGACAGGTCCACGCCCGTGCGTTCCTCGCCCGCCCCGACCGTCACCGTGGAGGCGGCCGCCGCGTTGGTCGTCCCCGGGTAGTAGACCGGCGCGTAGCCCACCGTCACGACCTCCGCCGTAGGATCGGCGGGCGGCGCAGTGCCGCCTCGGCCCCCGGCCGACCCGCCGCCTCGTCCGACCGTCGCGGGCTGTTGCAGCGCGGCGAGTGCCAGGCGCATCTCGTCCTCGGTCATGGCGCGGATCTCGGACCCGGTCGTGCGCGGCGCGACCGAGACCACGTACTCGCCCGCTGGGAGGCCGAAGAGCCGATAGGTCCCGCGGTCGTCGGTGGTGTCGAACTGCTGCGCGCCGGCTGCGGTCACGGTCACAAGCGCGCGCTCGCCGCCTGGCTGCAGCCGGAACTGCAGCACGCGCACCTGGAGTCCGACGGCGGGCACGCCGGTCTCGTCCATCACGGTGCCGGTGATGACGCTGCCGCGTGCGAGTCGCAGCGTCACGTCGGTCATCGCCTGGCCGTCGGCGAGCACGATCTGGGTGCCGGGTCTGTCTGCGCGCCGGGCCCCGTACGCCATCCGCACGTAGCCGCCCTTGAGGGCCGCGAGCGTGTACCGTCCGGCGGGGAGATTCGTGATCGAGAACGCGCCGCGGTCGTCCGTCATCACGGTCCGTTCGCCGGGCGTGCCTTGCGCGGAGACGGTGACACGCGCCCGGCGCAGCGGCTGCGGCACGGTCTCGTCCGTCGTGATCACGCCCGAGATCCGGGCCGTGCCCGTCGTCGTCGCCAGACTGCGGGTGTCGCGCGCCGGTCCCTGAATGAGCTGCTGTGCGCCGAGACCGGCGGACAGCACGAGCGTGAGCCCTGCAACCAGTGCGCGCATCAGCGCACCACCTTCAGCGCCTGTGACGCCTTCTGTCCGTCCCCGAGCGTGACGATGGAGGCGCCGTTCGAAAGTGCGTCCAGGAATCGCGGATCCTGCCACTCGGCCGCCGTCGTCTCTCGCGCGGCGGCGACGTAGTAGCGTCCCGGAGGCAGGCCCGTGATCGAGAATGCCCCCTTCGCGTCAGGCCGCACGTTGCGCAGCCGGCGTGGGCTGCTGCCCGTCTCGCTCCACGCGTCGCGCTCGGCCGGGAACGCGATGACCGAGGCGGACAGGTCCGGCGCGCCGTCGTTCGTCGTGACGGTGCCCGTCAGCTCCGTCTGCTTGTCGGTGAAGGTCAGCATGACGCCCGTGGCGTCACTGCCCTCAATGTCGAGCGGCAGGTCCGTCACGTCGCGGCCGTTCAGCGTCGCGCCCTTGAAGAACCAGCCTGGGGGTGCGCCTGCGGCGCGCACGAAGTACCGGCCGGGGACCGCGCCCGCCGTCGCAAAGGCGCCGCTCGCTTCCACGCGGCCCTGGACGACCGACCCGCCCGCGGCGGTCTGCTGATCCGCCGGTTCGAGCGTGACGCGAATCGCCGGCAGGCGATCGCTGGCAGGTCGCTCGGCGGCGCCGCCGAACTCCACCTGGCCGGAGACTCGCGCGCCCGTGCGTAGCGGCACCGCGATGCCCACCACATCCTCGTCGCCAATCGAGACCGGTACCTCCGCCCACAACGTCGGCTCGGTCGGCAGCGCCGGGCCGGCCGCGCCTCCCAGGACCGTGCGCGTCGTCATCATCATCTGCATATTGCCGCCGTCAGACGAGATCGAAATCGTTTCGCTCGGGCCGCCCATCGCCATGCGTGGCGTGCGAAGGGCGCGGAGCATGTAGTTGCCTGGCACGACGGTCGGGAACGTGAAGTTGCCGCTCGCATCGGTCACGGTCGTTGCCGTTTCAATGGGGGACACGAGGCCGTCGGCCTCGGCGGGGACCAGCGTGAGCATGAGGTTGCCCGCCGGGCCTGCCGGCGAGATGACCGAGCCCGCGAGGCGCGAGGCGCGCAGGGCCTGCAGCCGGAAGTCGAGACCGCTGCGTTCTTCGCCGGCGCCCAGCACGACCGGGGTCGCGCGTGAGGCCGAGGCGGCCGAGGGATAGAACAGGGTCGGGTAGGACAGGGCGCGGCCGTCCGGGGCGACACCGGGCGCAGCCGTCCGCTGCTCGTCGAGCGAGATCGAGAAGGTGCCACCGCCGGCCGCGCCTGTCGGCATGGCGGCCATCACCGTGGCCATGCCGCCGCCGCCGGTCCGTGCGATGTCCTCCAGCGCCATGCGCAGCGCGTCCTGCTGATTCATCGGCACGGCGACCAGATACTCGCCCGGTTCGAGCTGGCTGATCCGGTAGTAGCCGCGGTCGTCGGTCGTGTCCGTGCGGCCCATCGTCAGGCGCGGGCGCCCGGACGCGATGGTCTTGCGCAGCACGCGGACGGTGGCGCCGACCATCGGCTCGCCGGCCTCGTCAACGAGCTGGCCCGCAATCGCCGCGAACTTGAACAGGGGCACGTTGGCCGCGGACACGCGCCCGCCTTCCTCCAGCTGCAGCGTCATCGACTGGCCCTGCGGGCGCAGCCGCCCGTAGGCGCCATCGGCGTACCCGCCTTTGGTCGCCGTGATGCTGAAGCTGCCCGTCGGCAGCTGTCGGAACGCGAACCGTCCCTGGCTGTCCGACAACACGCGCAACGGCACGGCGCCCGGCACGCTCAGCGTGACCAGCGCACCCGCCAGTGGCCGCGATCCGGCGGCGTCAATCGTCTGGCCGACGATGACGCCGGTGCCGGGCTTCATCGGTGCCGTCGGTCCCCCCAGGCCCGGCGGGAGTGCGCCCGGCGGCAGGCTCACGACATCCTCGGTGACGATGCGGGTGGTGACGGTCTGCTGGGCCTGGAGGGTCACGGTGAGGGCGAGGGCGAGCACGGCGAGGCCGGCCGCGCCGAAGCATAGGGGGTCAGATCTCTTTTCCACAGTTTCGGCCTCGCAGGTGCCAGGTCTTGGCCCGCACCCGGACATCTGGCACCGACCCGGCCGAACCTGTGGAAAAGAGATCTGACCCCTTCGTTTCATGACGTCTCCAGTCTGCCCGGTTAGACGACGGCCGCGCCCACAACAGTTGTTAAACGTTTGTAATGTGGGGTCAGCGGGGGCAGACCTTGGTCTGACCCCACGGTCTACGGTTTGCGTCGTTCCAGTTTGCTCCGACACCCACGTCCACCGTGAGCGGCACGTCCAGCGGATACGCCCGTTCCATGGTGCCGGCGACCAGCGTCGCGACCTCCGCGGCCAGGGCCTCCGGCGCCTCGAAGACCAGCTCGTCGTGGACGGTGAGGATCATGCGGGTCGGAGCCGGACGCCCGGCGTTGAACCGCGCGAGCTCGCGGTGCACGTCGATCATCGCCTTCTTGAGCACGTCGGCCGCCGTGCCCTGGACCGGCATGTTGACCGTCTCCCGCTCGGCGGAGGCCCGCACCTGTCCGTTCTTGCTCGAGAGCTCGGGGACCAGCCGTCGGCGTCCGCTGACCGTGCGCACCACGCCCGACACGCGCGCGTCCGCCAGTGTGCGGTCGATGAAGGTGCGGACGGCCGGGTAGCCGGCAAAATACGCATCGATGAACTCTTGCGCGGCCTGCTGCGGCACGCCGATGTCCTTGGCCAGCGTGAACGCGGTCTTCCCGTACAGCAGCGCGTAGTTGATGATCTTCGCGCGCCGCCGCAGTTCCTGGGGAGCCAGGCCGCTCGCCGTGCCGAACACCCGCTCGGCGGTCCGGTCGTGGATGTCGATACCCTGCCTGAACGCCTCGGTCAGGGCTTCATCGCGCGACAGATGCGCGAGCACGCGCAACTCGATCTGCGAGTAGTCAGCGGAGATGAGCAGGTGCCCAGGGTCCGCGACGAATGCGGCCCTGATCTCGCGTCCGAGTGACGTCCGGATCGGGATGTTCTGCAGGTTCGGATCGCTGCTGCTCAACCGCCCGGTGGCGGCGACCGCCTGATTGAACGTCGTGTGGACTCGTCCGGTCGTCGTGTTGACGATGGCCGGCAGGGCATCGGCGTAGGTGCCCTTGAGCTTCTGGATCTCGCGCCAGCGGAGGACGAGCGCCGGCATCTCGTGAACGAGCGCGAGTTCCTCCAGCACCTCGCGCGCCGTGGACACGACGCGCGTTTTGCCCGTCTTCTTCGAGCTCTCGAGCTGCAGCTTCTCGAACAGCACGTCGGAGAGCTGCTTCGGCGAGTTGATGTTGAACGTCTCGCCGGCCAGCGCGTAGATGCGCCCGGCCAGTTCGTCGAGCTCGGTCTGCATACGGGAAGACAGGACGGCGAGTCCGGCCGTGTCCACGCGGATGCCGGCGCGCTCGATGGCGGCCAGGACCGGAATGAGCGGTTCCTCGAGCGTGCGGTACACCTCGTCGAGGCCGGCGGCCGCGACATCTTCGTGCAGACCGGCAGCCAGTGTGAGCGGCAGGTCCGCGCGCTCGCCGGCGAATACCGTCAAGGCTTGTGCAGGCACGGCGCCGAAACCGACAGCCTTCGCGCCCTTGCCGAGGATCTGGTCCTCGGTGAGCGCGCGATACCCGGCGCGCTCGAGCGCGAGGTCTTCGATGCGGTGGTTCGATCGGGTCGCGTCGAGCAGGTAGCTCTCGACCATCGTGTCTTCGAGGGCGCCGGTCAGCACGACGCCGTGCCGTTCGAGCGCAATCGTGGCGAACTTCAGATCGTGCCCGATCTTCACGATGGACGGATCGGCGAGCACCGCGCCCAGGCGCGCGAACACGTCGGTCGCGGCCAGGTTCGGCGTCTCGGTCAGTCCGGTGTGCGCGAGTGGCACGTACCGACCCGAGCCGGGCGCCGCCGCAAAGGCCCATCCCACGATCTCGGCACTCATCGCCGAGGCCGAGGACGCCATCGGCGCGAGCGCGACGTGCCCGGCCGCGCGCAGTTCCGTGACCAGCCGGTCCACGTCGTCCAGTGTCGCGACGAGCGTGTAGTCCCGCGCGACGGTATCGGCCGTCGGCGCGTAGTCCTGCACGAGCGTGCGGAAACCGAGCGACGAGAACAGCGCGTAGCAGCGCTCGCGCGACGGTCCGCGAAAGCGCAGCGCGTCCGCGTCGAACTGCACCGGCACATCTGTGCGGATGCGCGCCAGTTCGCGACTCGCCCGTGCGTCACCAGCGTGCGCGACCAGCGCCTCGCGGTAGCGTTTCTGCGCGATGGACGGCGACGCCTCGAGCAGCGCATCGAGTGATCCGTACGTCGAGATGAGTTCGCGCGCGCCCTTCTCGCCGATGCCGGGCACGCCTTTGATGTTGTCGATACTGTCGCCCATCAGCGCCAGCACGTCCACGACCTGATCCGGACGCACGCCGAACTTCTCGATGACACCAGCCGGATCGAACCACGTGCCTTCGTCGCGCGGGTTGTAGACGCGGATGCCGTCACCGACGAGCTGGAAGAAGTCTTTGTCGCCCGTCACGAGCGCGACCTCGTAGCCCGCCGCGCGTGCCTGCATCGCCAGCGTGCCGATGACGTCGTCGGCCTCGAACTCGGTGGCGGTGATCACGGGCACGCCAAGCGCCGCGCACGCCTCGTGGACGAGCGGCACCTGCTCGGCCAGGTCCGATGGCATCGGCGTGCGGTTGGCCTTGTAGTCTGCGGCGAGTGCGTCGCGGAACGTCGGTCCGGCCAGATCGAACGACGCGGCGATGAACTCCGGCTGATGGTCCGCGATGAGCTTGCGGAGCATGGTCGTGAATCCGTAGACCGCGTTGGTGGATCGACCGTCCGGGCCGGTCAGCCCGCGAATCGCGTGGTACGCGCGGTACATCTGCGAGCTGCCGTCGATCAGGAAGAGGCGGGACAACGGCGCAGTGTATCATTCGCTCGATGCACGCGAGGCTGGTGGCCGCCTCGACACTGCTGGTCCTGGGACTCACCGGATGCAGCGGTTCGCTCGGCCCCAAGTACCAGTACGAAGAACAGTTGTATCTCCGCGTGGACGGCGCGGCCACCGTGGTCGTTGACGCCTCGCTGCCGTCGCTCGTGGCGTTGCGCGGCCTGTCGATCGATCCCAACCCGAAGACGCGCGTCGATCGCAATGCGATTCGCCAGATCTACGAGCAGGCCGGGTGCCCCGACGTCCGCGTCGGCCAGCCGTGGGTGCGTCAGGGCCGTCACTTCGTCCAGGTCCGCATCTCGACGGACGACGTGCGGACGCTGGCGTCATGTGGCCCGCTGTCGTGGTCGTCGTACCAGTTCGACACGGCGGAGGAGGTCATCCACTTCCGGCAGTTGATCGGCGCGTCGGCCAACGGGCCGCTCGCGAGCGTGAACTGGGACGGATCGGAGATCGTCGGCATCAAGCTGCATCTGCCGAGCAAGATCCTGTTCCACAACGTCAAACGTCTGGCAGACGGATCGAACGGCGAGGTCGATCGCGGCAACATCCTGACCTACGAACAGCGGCTGGCCGATCGCCGCGCAGGGACGCCCATCGAGATCGACGTCCGGATGGGCGCGCAGTCGATCCTGTTTCAGACGCTGTGGCTCTTCGGCGGCGCGTTTCTCGCGGCGCTCGTGCTGCTCGGCTCGCTGATTTGGCTCACGGTCCGGCGCGGACGAAGACAGACGAAGCGGCCTACAGCGGACGGCTGACAGCCTACGCCGGACGGGGAACGGCCTACGGGAGACGGCCCACGGAAGACAGGCTAGGGCGGACGGGCTGCGAGGGACACGGCAGACGGGCTACGGTGGACAGGCTACGGGCTACGAAAGACGGGCCAACGGCCTACCGCCTACAGGCTACGGGCGACGGAATACCGCAGACGGATTACCGCAGACGGGCTACTGGCTACACGGCAAACGGCCTGCGGAAGACAGGCTACCGTAGACGGCCTACGGACTACGAAGGACGGCAGACGGGGAACCGGCTGCGGCATGCCAGCGCCAAGCGTCTATTTCATCGAAGCGATGTGATCTTTGATTGCCCGGAAGCAGATTTCGCCGGCCTTCCCGACCGGGGGGTAGAAGCCGTCCCACGTCAGATACGCCAGTACCGCCGTGGCGCCGAACACAATCCTGGGTCGCTCAGGCGGATCGGACTGCAAGCGGTTCAGCGACGCCGCCAGCGTCAGCGCCGGGTCGTTGAAACGGACCGCCCACACCTCGACCTTCTCACCATTCGCGGCGACGTAGCGCGCGCGATAGGCCGCGACCACGTCCTCCGCGAGTCTGTCACGGCGCGCGGGTCCGCTCGGTAGCCCGTAAGTAGGGCCGGCGGGACCATCGACCACCTGGCGTATGCTCGCGGCAGTTGCCGGCCTACTGCCGACCCAGGGGTTTTCGCGGATACCTGGAGCCATCACGACGCGACTCACGCCTGTGGCGTCGGGGTTCGCTGGCTCCAGCCGGCACCCCGCAGGAAGTCGTTCCGTTGGCACTGTGAGCGCCGCGAGCGTCTGTGTGGATCGATCGGGCGCAGCCGCCAGGTTCATCGAGGCGGCAGCGCCGAATCCGACGCCGAGCGCGATCGTTGTCCACAGAGCGGACGTTCTCATTGGTGTCGGGGCCTCCCGATCCGATCGACGTCGCCCGTCGTCCGCCTGCCGTCGTCCGTAGCCCGTTTGCCGTCTGCCGTGGTCTGTCGTCCGTAGCCCGTAGCCCGTCGCCCGTCGCCCGTTTGCCGTAGGCCGTCTGCCGTAGCCCGTAGCCCGTAGCCCGTTTGCCGTCTGCCGTAGGCCGTGGACCGTCTACAGTCCCCCTGCGAGCCTGATGTCCTGCACCTTCTTCTCGCCTTCGGCGATCGCGACGGGAATCGACACCTGCTGCAACTGCGCCAGGAACGCCGGGTCGTACCATTCGCCGGGCTCGACGTCGGTGACCGCCGTCAGGCGGTAGTCGCCGGCCGGCAGGTTCCGGAAGCTGAAGCGGCCGTCGGTGCCGGGGCGCGACGACAGGATGCGACGGGCCTGCGGCAGCCAGTACCGCGAGTCGGAGGGAAACACGATGATCGTGAAGTCCGACGTGGCGCGTCCTGACGCGTCCTGAATCATTCCGGACAATTCCTGTGTCCGATCCCCGAACGTGACCAGGGCGTTCGTCACGTCCTGGTTTGGTCCGATCTCGAGGGCGTAGTCCAGCACGTCACGCCCGTTCACCAGTGCCGACTTGAGAGTCCAGTTCGTCTGTACTGCGCCGGGTGTCGCTGCCGCGCCGCCTCGGCCACCGCCCGCGGCGGCCGCGCCGCGCGCTCCGCCGACCGCCACGCCACCCAGCGCACCCGCACCCGCCTGTCGGCCACCGGCGTTCGCGCTGCCGCTCAGCATGTAGCGGCCTGGAGGCACCCCGGCAATCGAGAACCGTCCGGTCGCATCGACCTGCGCCGGCGGCACCGAGCCCATCTCCATCGCCTGTCCACCCCGTGCTGAGAGTGACAACCGGACGGTCGTGGAGATCGGCCGGCGGCTGGCCCGTGCCCTGAAACTCGACACGTCCTGCGACGGTCATCCCGGGTTGCAGCGTCAGGCTCAGCCCGGAGATGTTCTGTCCGCCGACGCTCACATCCGACACGGCCCAGAGCACCTGCGCAATCGCGCCGCCGCCCCCGGGTCCTCCGCGTCCGCCCCGCCCGCCCCCGGGAATCTGTGCGGCCGCCGGATCGACCGGCTGTCGGATGGTCGCCCGCGCCTGGACCAGGTACTGCCCGGGCGTGACGTTCTGGAACGTGAAGCGGCCATCCTGACCGACGCGCGTCATGTTGCTGCCCACACCGGGGATCGACGGCAACCCGGCGCGGTCAGCCGAGACCAGCGACACCTGTGTGCCCGCCTGGACGGATCCGTCCGGACCGAGCACCAGTCCTTCAATGCGTGAGGTCTGGACGAGCTGCAGCTGGAAGTCCACGCCCGCGCGCTCTTCGCTGACGCCAATGGTCACGGTGGCCGCGGTAGACGGCGAGATCGTCCCTGGGAAGTACACCGGCGCGTAGGCGACGGCTTGCTCCTGTTCGGTCTGTGCGAGCTGCTGCTGCAGCTGCGCGGCGCGATCAGCCAGCGCGCCACCGCCGCGCCCGCCACCGACGACGCCGGCCAACGCGCCGAGACCGCCCTGGCCACCGCGTCCGCCAGCTCCGGCGGCCCCGCCGGCGCCTCGGCCCCCTCCGCCCCCGCCACCACCACCGGCCTGGGCCTGGAGCTGCTGCGCCAGGGCTTCGACCTCGGCCATGATCGACTGCCGCAGGTCACCGAGCGACGCGTTGCGCGGCGTCGCGCTCACCATGTAGTCCCCGGGCTGCAGGCTGAAGATGCGGGTACTGGCCGCGGTCGTCGGTCTGATCCTGCCCGGCCTGCTCCAGTGTCTTTTCACCCGTGCGCATGACGTAGCGCATGACGCGTACTTGCGTCCCGGGCGAGGGCTCGCCCAGCTCGTCCACCACGATGCCCGTGATCACGCTGCCGCGGGGCATCGACATCACGGCCTTCTCGAGCTTCTGTCCTTCGGCGAGCTGAATCGGGGTGCCGGGACGGCCCGCGCGTTTGGCGCCATAGGTGATGCCGACGTAGCCCGTCTTCGAGGCCGCCATCGTGAAGCGGCCGGCCGGCAGCGCCGTGAACAGGAAGCGGCCCTGGTCGTCGGTCACCGCCGAGCGGCCGCCGCGCAGCTCCGCGCCCGACAAGGTCACGCGCGCGCGCCGCACGGGGGCACCGCTGCCGACGGTGACCACCGTGCCGGCGATGGTCCCGGTACCGATCGGGGACGCGGTCGCGTTGTCGCGGGTCTGGCCGCGACCCGCGCCGGTGGGGGCCTGAGGCGCCGCGCCGCCCCGGCCGCCCCCACCCTGGGCTGCGGTCACCAGCGGCTGGCCCACGATCGCGAGGACGAGCGCGGCGACGACGAAGAGCGACCGCGCGTTCACCACCTGGTGCTGTGTTGCTGACATAGGGTCCTCGCTCCGCGCCTGGGATCGGCGCCGTGGCGTCATCTCGTCTCTGGCCGCCGCCACGCGGCACTGGCAGGTTAGACGGGACGACCTGCCCGGATGTTGAACCATCGAAGGCAGGCCTCGCCCGTCCGCCTGGGCTGACTGCGAGAAGTATGGGATTTATCGAGGATTTTGGCCAGTTCGCATTCGGCCGTCACAGAAATATCACCAAAAACGAAAGGTCCGGAGAGGCAGTCCCTCCGGACCTTCAGTGTCTTGCCAGTGTGCACCTCAGGTGCCTGTCACTCCAGCACCTCAAGTGCATTACCCGTCAGCACCTCAAGTGCGCTGTCACTCCAGCACCTCGGTGCTCTATCCACGAGCACCTCAAGTGCCTGTCACTCCCGCACCTCGGTGCTCTACCGACAGCACCTCGAGTGCTCTTCACACCAGCACTTCAAGCGGCCCCGTCAGAACGTGATTCGCCACACGACCTGGCCGAGTCGGCCACCTGGGTCGTTGGCCGCGACGTCCGTGTCGCGGTAGGCGCTGGTCACCTGGAAGATCGTGGCACCGGCGCCCGGGTTGAACGCCGTGTTGAAGTTGATGTTGTCGAACACGTTGAGCGCCTCGATGTTCAATTCGAGGTTCGCCTTCCGCCCGAGCGGGAACCGCTTGGTCAGGCGCATGTCGAATCGGACGAACGCCGGGCCATTCACCAGGATCTGTTGCGGCGACCCGCAGTCGCCCGTGAAGATGGCGATGCAGTCGGGCGTGCTGGCCGGTGCGAAGTACCGGCCCGTCGGCACGCCGAGCGCGCCGTAGCCGGTGGCCGACGTCGGATCCACGCTGAACGCACGGCGCGTGTTGTCGATGATGTCCTGCGCCATGCTGAACACCGTCAGCACGCCCGTTGTCGGATCCACCACGCGGCGGATCTTCAGCTCCTTCTGCAGGTCGCCCGTCGTCATGCCGACCAGGCGCATGTTCTCCACCGCGAAGGACGACACCTGGATGCGGCTGGCGCCGGAGAACTGCCAGTTGCCCAGGACGCCGTTCAGGATCGGGTTCATGTTGGCGCCGAACCGCTGGCCGGAGCCCACCGGGATCATGTACGTCCAGTTCATCTTCAGCGCGTGCGGCACGTTGTCATCTCGCAGCAGGAACTGATCGTCCCTGAGCGAGCGCTGGGTCAGCGCCTTCCGGAGCGCGTACGTGTAGTTGGCACTTACCAGCAGCCCGCGCGACAGGCGGCGGCGGAGTTCGAGTTGCAGCGAGTGATACGTGCTGCCGCCGATCGACCGCATGACATTGGCGCCGTTGACCGCCGGGTTCATGACGAAGAAGTTGGCCGGCTTGCCCGCGTTGATCGCGTTGGTCCGGAACGTGGCGTTGCCGTACAGGTTGTTGGCCGCCGTCTGCGGCGTCGGCTGCACGGTGCCCAGATGCTGGGTCCACGTCGTGCTCGTGAAGTTGGCCGATGTGTAGGCTGCCGGTGTGCCCGCGTTGGCGGATCCCTGGAAGAACGCCAGATACGTGGGCAGGGGCGACGTGCCGGCGGCACCCGTGTAGGCGAACGTGTTGCCACGGCCGGCCGCGATGTTGGCCTTGAGGTTCGCCTGCGCCAGCTTGAACTCGTCGAGGAACCCGTTCTCGAAGATGTTCACGCCGTTCCAGCCCTCGGAGGTCCAGGCCCGCTCGTTCTTGTTGCCGACGTAGCGCGCTTCAATCACCGTGTCGCGGGTGATCGCCCGCTGGAGGCCGAAGGAATACGACTGCGTGAACGGCACCTGCAGGTCGGGATCGAAGATGCTGACGCTGTTCGCCGAGGTGGCGATGATCGGGTAGGTGGCCGTCGCCGGGACGCAGGCCGCCGACACGACGCCTGAGGCACACGTGGCCGGCGGGCCCAGTCGGCTGGTCTGGCTCATCAGCACCGGCCACTGTTCGCCCGGGTACACGAGGTTGCCATTGCCGACGTTGCGCGACGCGTTGGTCGTGCCGCCGGGGTTGTTGCCGAAGATCCCCGTGAACCGATCCATGCGCTCGCGGTTGAAGCTCACCGAGTATCCGGCGCGCAGCGTGGCCTGCTCGGGGTCACCGAGCAGCGCGCGCAGCAGGCCACCCTCGACGCTCGGGCGCCATGCCACGCCGACGCTGGGCGCGAAGTTCGCCCACTTCGTGGTGTAGCCCGCGTTGTCCGTGTCGTACTGAACGAACTGCGGCGTGTAGCCCGCACCCGACAGGTTCCCCGGCTGGTAGATGTTGCACGCACGGCCCTGCGGTCCGTTGCCGAGGCCCGAGATCCCGCAGACATCCGCCATCGTCGCCGACGACCAGTTGTCGGTCAGCGCCTTGAAGGGCAGTTGCAGGCCCCAGCGCAGGCCGTAGGTGAGGGTCGTCCGCGGATTGACGCGCCACGAATCCTGGGCGAAGACGCCGATCTCGCTCATCTGCGACTTGCGGTACAGGTGCCCGAGGTACTCGTAGAGGTTGGTGTCGGCGTTCAGCCGCGAGGTGCCGCCGATCTCGGTGACACGTCCCGTCAGCAGCGCGTAGAGTTGCCGCGCGCTCGTGAGGTTGGCGGCCGAGGCGCCGGCGAAGTTCGCCGTGGTGAACATCGCGTTGGCCGGGTCATTCGTTTCGTTCAGCCCGATGGTGACCGTCGGCGCCGTATTCCACGCGTCACTGTCGGCCGTGACCTGCGTGAACGTGCCACCGAACGACAGGCTGTGCGAGCCCTTGAGCCAGCTGAGCGTGTTCTCGATGTTCCACGTCGGCGTGTTGCGGTTGTTCGGCGCATTGACGACGTGCGCGTTGGTCAGGCCGAAGCCGAGCGTCACGGCATAGCCGCCCGTCAGGTCGAACTGCCCGACGGTCTGGTCGCTGTAGAAGTCAACCGGCGACCACTGCCAGCCGCCCTTGATCTCGTTGACCAGGGTCGAGGAGAGCGTCGAGCGCAGGCCCAGGGATCCCGACGTGCGGTAGGACGTCTGCTTGCCGGTGTTGGTGAACCCTGGGAACTGTGGCTCGCTGTTGTTGAGATAGTCGGGCACGCTCTTGATGCGCTGCCAGTAGTAGGACGCCTTCAGGCGATGGTTCTGCGACAGGTTGACGTCCACGCTCGTGGTCGGCGTGTACTCGTCACGTCGCGACGGGGCCAGCCAGGAATAGGAGAGCGTGTTCGGGTTAGTCGTCGGAATGATGTTGCCGGTCGTGCCGGCGGCCGTGCGGATGGCCTGCAGGACGCCGGAGATCCGCGGGTCCACCGCGGCGATCTGGCCATTCTGCGTGGCCAGCGCCAGGAGATTCACCGACCGGACCTGGCCCGCGACGTCATAGCTGAAGACACCGGCTTCGGCGCCCGGCGCCAGGATGGTGCGCGTCTTGGACTGCGAGTTCGGCAGGTAGAAGTTCTCGTAGTTGAAGAAGAAGAAGGCCTTGTTGCGCACGAGCGGGCCGCCGAGCCGGCCACCGTACTGGTGCAGCGTCACCTCGTTCTTCGGCAGGCCGCGTATCGCGTTGAAATAGTAGTTCGTGTTCAGCGACGGGCCGCGGTAGTAGTGGTAGACGCTGCTGTCGAAGTTGTTGGTGCCCGAGCGCGTGCGAAACGCGATCTGCACCGAGCCCTGGCCGCCCGATTCGGCGCCTGGCGTGGCGCCCGTCACCGTGACTTCCTCGACCGCGTCCATCTTCGGAAAGACCTGCGCGTAGAAGCCGTCGCCGGTCTGCAGGTTGTTGCCCACGGTCACGCCGTCGAGCGTGATGTTGATCGTGTTCTGGGGCAGGCCGTTGAACGTCGATCCCCGCGTGCCGCCCTGCGTCTCGACGCCCGGCAGCAGCGTAGTCGCCGACAGCGCGTTGCGCGCGATGAGCGGGAGCGACTGGAGTTGTTCGACGCTGAGCGTTGACTGGACGGTGGCGCTCTGCGTCTGCACGAGGCCGGCGCCGCCCTTCACCTCGACCGTCTCCGAGATCGCGCCCACCTCGAGGACCGCCTTGACCTCGCTGGCCGTCGCCGTCGTCAGGCGCACGTCGCTGATCACCACGGTCTTGAAACCCGAGAGCGAGACGGTGACCGTATAGAGGCCCGCGTCAATGCCCGGCAGCGAGAAGATGCCCGCGCTGTTGGTCACGACCGTCTGGCGCACGCCCGTGCCGTTGTTCTTCACCTCGACGGTGGCGCCAGGAATGACGCCGCCGGCGCTATCGGTGACCGTGCCGGTCAACGAGGCCGCGCTGCCGCCCTGGGCGAACGCGGGTGACGATGCTGTGAGTAGAACGAGCAATGGAAGAATCCATGCCCAGCGCCTCGAAAGGCCGAGTGTCATGATCAGGTGCCCCCTTGAAGTGCCTGCCAGCGAACAACGAGATGGGACATATTTGTCCCTGGAATCTCCCGCTTTTCGTGACGCACTGCAGACGAGAGCGACGATACGTCCGCGCCCCTGCGCTGTCAATCGGGGTTGAATCGCGGGGTTGAATCGCGGCTGTGATGAATGGCATTCGAGTGGGATGAACGTGCCCGGTTTCGGCATCGCAGATTCTGCAACGGTGCTCGTGGCAGATGCAGCCCGGTCGCGCCGTTGGCGACGGCACGACCTTCGCAATTGTGGATGGTCGATGACGACGCTCCGAACCCGCGCCGAGATCACGAGTGCCCAGGCCGGAGTATCGGGTCTTGACGTAGGTAGCTTCCAGAGGCTACCTTATGGAGGTGCGGGCTGTGGGGCTGAAAGTGTTGAAGAACCGGTTGTCCGAATACGTACGTCTGGCCGCGGGGGGCGAGGTGATCCTGGTCACGGATCGCGACCGCGTCGTGGCCGAACTGGTCCCGCCCGGCGCGGACCGGAGTCCGATGCTCGCCGACGCGATGCTGGCCGACGCGGTGCGCCACGGCTGGCTGCGGCCGCCCGCGCAGGTGGGGGCCGGCGCGCCCCCCCGGCTGCCCGTCGCGCCGCTGTCGATCGTGCTCCGCGATCTGGCGTCGGACCGGGACGACCGGTGATCTACCTCGACACGTCCGTGGTGCTCGCGCACCTGCTCGCCGAGGACCGCGTGCCCCCGGCCCGCCTCTGGGCCGAGACGCTCGTCTCGAGCCGCCTGCTCGAGTACCAGACCTGGACGCGGGTGCACGCACTCGGATTGGCGAAGTCCCATGGCGAGCTGGTGCGTCAGCTCACGACCCGCCTCGCGTTCCTCGAACTGGCGCCACCCGTCCTGGCCCGCGCGTTCGAGCCGTTCCCTGTTCGGGTGCGAACGCTCGATGCGCTGCATCTCGCGTCGATGCAATTTCTCCGCGAGCAGCGGCAGCACGTGGAATTGGCCAGCTACGACCAGCGTCTGGTGGACGCCGCCCGTGCGCTCGACGTGCCGATCTACGCGCTGGGTTGAAAGACCTCGGAGGTCATTGGCGAGGTCCTTCAGGACTTCGGCTGTCGAGCTTCAGCGCGTTGGTGACACCGAGCGACCCGCCCACCTGCGCGAGCGAGTAGGCCAGCATCCGCTCGGTCTCGGTGGCCACCCGGCCCGTGAGTGTGATCCGCGCGTGCTCGACGATGATGTGGATGGGCGGGCTGGCCATCTGCGCGTAGTGCCAGAACGACGGGTGGTTGTAGATCGCGCGCGCCACCCGGGCTCGCAGATCGTCGTCGAGGCGCGAGACCGGCAGCACACCGATCTCGTTGACCACCGTACGCGTCCCGTCGATCTTTCCCACACGCCTGCCGATCTCGTCGCGCTTGACCGGCGAGGTCACCTTCCCTTGCAGCGTGATCGTGCCCTGGCTCACGTCGATCGTCACGTCGTCGAAGATCGTGAAGTTGGCGTAGCCACGCACCGCGGCGGCTGCGAGGGTCCCGAGACGCTCGTCGGCCGTCTGGCCGAAGGCGTCGCCCCGGCCGAGCAGGAGCACCAGCGGGAGCAGAATGGCCGTCAGACGCATGGTTCGCATCGCCATCAACCTGATGTCCGGTTGAGCAAATGCGGTGCCATCCAGGGCCAGCGTCGAGCCTGCCTGCTCGCGGCCCACCACCCGCTCCGCCGGCGCCCCGCCCGAGTTGCGCGTCCCCCTGAGGCGACAGCGAGCCCGTTCAGAGCAGGGCGATCGTCAGGACACCCAGGGTGATGAGGACCACCTGCCTCGCCGCGTTCGAGTCCAGGTGCCCCCGATGCAGGCTTGGAATCAGGTCCGCCATCGCCACGTATAGGAAGTTGCCCCCCGCAAAGGAGAGCACGTACGGCATCAGGAGGGGCGCCGACTGCCCGAAGAGCAGCATGGCCGCCGCGCCCGCGAGGCCGCCGATAGCCGACGTCAGGTTCAGCAGCAGCGCGCGCGAGCGCGAGTAGCCGGACGACAGCAGGATTGCGAAATCGCCCGCTTCCTGGGGCACTTCGTGCGCGGCCACGGCCAGGGCTGTCGTCAGGCCGAGCGGGATGGACGTCAGCGTCGCCGCCGCAATGACGACGCCGTCAACGAACGTGTGGACGGCATCGCCGACGATCACGAGGGCCGCTGTGCTGTGATGCACCTCGCATGACGCGTCGTCATGGCAGTGGCGCCAGAGGACCATCTTCTCGAGGATGAAGAACGTCAGGATGCCGGCCAGCAGCGCCGCGAGCGCGCGCGGCGCCGGGATGGTCTCGAGGGCTGTCGGGAGCAAGGCCAGCAGGGAGGCCCCGAGCAGCGTCCCTACGGCATAGGAGACCAGCCACGGCACGACCCGCTTACGCGTGGCCTCGCGCGCGAGCAGCAGCAACCCGCCCACGAGCAGACCGCCCACACTTCCGACCACGGACAGGCCCAGTGCGGCCGGCCAAACAGACACGCGGCCGATCCTATCGCAGGCGCGGGTCTCACACGTGCGGACGTCCTCAGGGCCGAACGAGCGCGCGGCGCACCCGTCCCAGCGTGAACTCGAGCGTCTCGCGCGGAATCCCCGTCACGAAGGGCTTGATGAGCCACCCCAGCCCGAAGGGCACGTCGCGAGTGAGGGAGATCGACTCGCACTGCTCGTAGGTGCCCTCGGCGCGCTGTTCGAAGCGGCAGTAGGTGTTGAGCCGCCAGAGGTAGCCGGCGCTTCGTTCGGCCGGGACCCGGCGCTCGGCGGGTTGGCCAGCCGCCTCGACTTCGTACAGGTTCGTCGCCACGCTGGCCGAGTCGAGCCGCACGAGGCTCAAGCGCCGGTAGTCCACGCGATAGTCGGCGTCGATCACGACGGTCTTGACCTTCTTCATGGAGGTCCGCATGGCGACGTCGAATCGATCAGGCGTCTGAGCCAGGACGCGGCTGCGCTGAATGAGGGGCGCGAACAGGTCCGGGTAGCGCGCGTAGTCCTGGACGAAGGCCGTGGCGCGGTCGAGTGTCACGCCCGGGAGCAGCACCGTGCCGACCCAGTGGTGGATCAGTCCATGCGGCGCATCGACGGCCCTCGCGCCGTCACGGGTTTCCAGGCGCGCGCTGACGACCTGGCCATCGCGCAGGAGCCGGTTCGCGGAGGCACGGTCGGCCTCGGATTGCCGATCGAGCCAGAGGAACGGCGCACGCCCGTCACGCTCGGCCGCCATCCGGTGTTCGGTCAGGACGACGTAGCGATCGAAGGCGGCGATGGTTTCGGACCTGAGGTCGGCCGCAGGCACGCCCAGCGTGCTGGCCGTGGCCAGAACGACGATTCGCAGGGCGAGGTCCAGGGTGTGCATGAGTTCTCCGATCGGCGGCCGTCGAACCGCCGCCCGTTCCTACATGCGAAGAACCCTGTCCGGACGGGCTCATGGCAGTCCCCCTCGCAGCCGCGCCACAGCGCCATCGACGCCGTTGGGCAGTTGTTCCTTCGAGAACTGGTCCGTGTCCCCGACCGCGCCCTTCAGTCGAGCCAGCTCGGCTTTGAGCGTCGCCGTGATGGCGCCATGTCCGGGCTGTCCGTAGAGGTTGTTCATCTCCATCGGGTCGCGGACGAGGTCGTAGAGCTCCCACTCGTCCTTGGTCCAGAAGTAGATCAGCTTGTGCGTCGTCGTGCGGACGCCGTAGTGCTGACGGGTGTTGTGGTCGCCGGGGTCGTGGTAGTAGCGGTAGTACATCGACGTCCGCCAGTCGGCCGGTGTCTTGCCGCGCAGGATAGGCAGCAGGCTGCGCCCCTGCATGTCGCCGGGCACCTTCACGCCGGCTGCCTCGAGAAAGGTCGGCGCGAAGTCCACGTTGAGCGCCATGGCGTCGGTGCGCGTCCGTGCCTTGATCCCGTCCGGCCAGCGGACCAGGAACGGCATCCGCAGCGACGGTTCGTACATGAAGCGCTTGTCGAAGAGGCCGTGGTCGCCGAGGAAGAATCCCTGGTCACTCGTGTAGACCACCATGGTGTTCTTCGTGAGGCCCTGGCGATCCAGGTAGGCCAGCACGCGCCCGACGCTGTCATCCACCGACTGGACCGTGGCGAGGTAGTCCTGCATGTAGCGCTGGTACTTCCAGCGCGCCAGCGCTTCTCCGGTCAACGTGACGTCGCGCCCGTCACGGCTGATGGTGACGGTGTCGGGCTTCGTGCCCAGCCACGCGTTGAGTTCGGGGCCGGCCAGGGCGACGGGGGGCGCGAGTTTCAGGTCGCGTCGCGTGAGATCGGCCGCGACGCGCTGCTGGTTCTCGCGCAAGGCGTCCGTGCGCGTGGCGTACGAATCCCAGAACGTCTCCGGCTCGGGGATCCACTTGTCGGCGAACCGCGCCCGCATCTCCGCCGAGGGCTGCCACGGCCGGTGTGGGGCCTTGTGGTGCAGCATCAGGAAGAACGGCTTGTTGCGCGGCCGTGCGGTGAGGAAGTCCAGCGCCAGATCGGTGATGACGTCGGTGACGTAGCGGCCCGTGTAGGTCTTCTGGTCGCTCGCGGTGTAGAACACGGGATCCACATACGCGCCTTGACCCGGGAGGATCTCCCAATGGTCGAAGCCCTGCGGGTCGCTGCCCAGGTGCCACTTGCCGATCATGCCGGTGTGGTACCCGCTCTGCTGCAGCAGGCGCGCCACGGTCTGGCGGCGGCTGTCGAACCGGTTGAAGAACGGGACGCCGTTGATGTGGGAGTACTGCCCGGTCAGGATCGTGGCCCGGCTCGGCGTGCAGATGGCGTTGGTCGCGAAGACGTTGTTGAAGACCACGCCCTCGCGCGCGATGCGGTCGAGGTTGGGCGTCTCGTTGACGCGCGACCCATACGCGCCAATCGCGTGGGCGGCGTGGTCGTCCGTCATGATGAAGATGATGTTCGGGCGGTCGGCGGCGCTGGCCGTCGGCGCGACGGCCAGCAGCACCACGCCCGTGAGGATGGCTCGCATGGCCGGGATGGTAAAAGGACCTCGGAGGTATTTGCTACGAAAAACGTAATCGCGCGATCGGTAGAAGAGGCGATTACGTTTTTCGTAGCAAATACCTCCGAGGTCCTTTTCACCTCAGCACGTAGCCCAGGTCCAGTGGTCCCAGGGTCGGATCCTCGTGGTGCAGATACGTCAGGATCTCGTGGATATCGACCGGGTGCGTGCCGCCCGAGAGCTTGTGCTTGACCAGGTCGAACAGGTGTCCCACGAGCGTGCCGCTTTCGTCGATGTCCGCGTCGAGCAGCACCTCGTCCGAGCCGCCATGCTGGCCCGAGAGATGCGTCAGGGTCAGCTGGAAGTTACCGCGCTTGTGGGTGGACTTGATGCTGACCATCGCCGTGATGCGCGGCTGCAGATCGGCCGGCACGTTGCCACGATGATTCTCGGCAGGCGTGCGCTCGTAGCTGGCGCGGAAGTCGTCGATGTGATCGCTGATCTGGCGCACGAGCGTCTCCATCTCCGGATCGACGAACGCCAGAAAGCGCTCCCGGCCGGTCGCCACCAGACGCTGCACGAACGAGAACCACGATCGCGTCCCCGACACCGGTTCCATCGTCGTCCGCAGCGGGTGGTGGATGTTGAGCAGCGCCGTCTTGGCCGGCACCAGGGCGCCGTCGATCGCGTCGTACTCGGCGGCCGAGACGGCGACGAGCCGATCAGGAATGGGCGCGCTGTCCGGCAGGCCCTTTCGAAACACGATCACGTCGGCTGAGGCGGAGAGCACCTGCTGCAAGTGCGCGAACGACGGACCGAGCGCCGCCCAGGCCGTGAAGACGGGCGTCCACGCGTCCGGCTCCCGGAACAGGATGCTCGTCCGCGTAATGCTGGGCCCCGGCGTCCGGAAGAAGATCGGGGAGCGCGCGAAGCGATAGCGCACCGGATCGATCTCGCAGACCACCGCGTCGCCGACCAGTGCCGGCAGCGCGAACGTCTTCGGCGTGGCCCGCAACGGCGCCGCCTTCACCTGGTTGCCGATCTGTCGGTTGCCTGAAAGCTGGCGGAACGTGAATCGCGTCTCTGGATCGGTGATGAGCTGACGGGCCGCGTCCCGTAGCTCGAACGTCACATCCAGCACGTCGGCGGCCGGCGCGGCCGACGCCATGCGGATCGCGCGCTGCGGTGCGCGGGGCGCGGCAGATCGCTTCGCGGCCTTGCGCGGAGCCTTCGGCGCGCGGGCCGGCTTCGCCGCCGAGTTCGCCCTGACGGTGCCCCGTGCTCGCGCCGAGGGTCGAGCGGTCCGCCGCGCGCGCTTCGCGGCCGACGCCGTCTTGCGGGTCCGCTTCGCCTTCAGCTGTTTCGCCATGCGCAAACTCTACACGGACGACAGGAAACGGGCTACGGCAGACGGACAACGGACAACGAACGACGGCTACGGCAGACGGTCTACGGGGAACGGGCTACGGACGATTGCGAACGGCCTATCGCCTACGGCGGACGGCCGACAGCCTACCGCCGACGGCCTACGGTCTACATGAGACGGCCAACCGCCAACGGCTACGCTTACGGGCGACAGGCCCCACGGGCTACCGACTATGGCCGGGCGTGGCCCGTGGGCCGTTGTGCGTGGGCCGAAGGCCGTAGCCCCGTCGACCGTCGACCGTCTCCCGTAGCCCGTCTCCCGTCTCCCGTAGCCCGTAGCCCGTAGCCCGTAGCCCGTAGCCGGTAGCCGGTAGCCGGTAGGACCGTCTCCCGTAGCCCGTCGGCTGTCTAGTTGGCGATGAAGCCGCGGCGCGCGCGGACGGTGTGGGTGCCGGGGCGGGTGAGGCGGACGTCGATGGTGTGCCAGCGGCCGTCCTTCGGCAGCGACGACGAGTAGCCGAGGAAGTACTGACGACTCAGCTCGTCGGCGATGCCGGCCGTGGCTGGATCCAGGTCTCGCGGCGAGACGATGAGCTCCGTCCGACCACCGCTGTCGTCCGTGAGTCGCCGCAGCAAATCGACGTTCACGCGATCGGATGAGGTCGGTGCGTTCGACGTTCTCGCGGCCGACCCGGACGACGATCGCGTCGAGCCTCCGCCCGGTGTCGTGCCGGGGAACGCCGACGGGACCGGTAGCGCCCTGGGCGTCTGGCTGCCGGACGCCGGACTCGACGAGACGTAGGTGCTGCCGCCGGACGCATCGATGGCAATCGCGTAGACGAGGACTTCCGATTCGCGGATCGCCTGTTGGACGGCGTCGAGCTTCGTGCGGCTGCTCGTGTCGTTGCCATCCGAGATCACGACGAGCGCCTTCTTCCGACGCGTGCCGGCCTGCGCCAGCGGCAGGGCCTCGGCCACCGTGTCGTACACGGCCGTGCCGCCCGAGGCGCGCAGCCCGCTCAGCATGCGCGACAGGGCGCGCCGATCCTCGGTCCAGGCCTGGAGCAGCGTCGGGCGGCTGTCGAACCGGTAGAGGAAGGCCTCGTCCTGATCACCGAGCAGATCGAGCAGGAAGCGGTTGATGGCGGCCTGCGCGGCCGCGAGCTTCTCGCCGAGCATGCTGCCGCTGGTGTCGAGCGCGATGCCCAGGCTCACCGGCACACGCTCGGACTCGAACTGCTGGATCGCCTGGACCTTGCCGTCCTCGTAGATCTGGAAGTCCTCGGCGCGGAGGCCGCTGACGAATCGGCCGCGGTCGTCGGTCACCGTCGCGCTGACGCTGATCAGCTCGACGCCCGTGCGGAACGTGAAGCCCTGCCCGGTCGGCCGCTCCTGTGGCGCGGCCGCGAGGGTGGCGAGTGACGCGACGCACGCGAGCGCGACCAGTCCGCGGGCACGCATCGGTCAGCCCTCCGACCGGCGCGGCATCGACGCCGGACTTGCCGAACCGGGCAGCGCGACCTCCTCGGTGGCCTCCCCCGTCGTGCCCTCAATCTGCTGGCCTCGCGCGTCCACATGCGCGACCACGCCTCCGTCTTCGCGCCGGAACCCCACGCGGTAGCGGCTGACGGTGGACGCGGCGGGCACGGTGATTACGAAGGGCGTCTCTTCGCCGGGCGAGAGGCGCCCGGCACCGAGCGTCGATCGCCCCGTGGCGAAGTACTGCTCGCGGCCGTCGAACAGATAGACGACCGCCGCGACGCCGCTGAGTGTCTGGCCTCGCGACGGATTCTGGGCAAGTCCCGTGAGCGTGAACGTCCCATCACGCGAAACTTCGTGCCGGAGGGAGAGCAGTTCGAGCGGTGCAGGTCCGACCGTCCGCTCGCTGCCGGAGGGCACGATGGTCTGTGACGACCCTTGATCCGGCGAGACGCCCAGGGCCGCCGCGAGTTCCGGTGTCTGCCAGGCGCGCATCGTGGTGATCGTGGCCACGACAGCCAGCACCAGGGCCCCGATGGCCAACATGCGGCGTCCCTGAGGGTTGGTCGTGGCGACAGTCGGCTCGAAGAGCGGCTCGGCGGACCCGCGCCGTGCGGCGTCAGGGCGGTCGTGGCGGAATCGATCGGCAGGCGCAGAAGCCGCGGCCGCGATCGTGGGCGACGCCGGCATCGGCATCGCGGAGGGTGTTGAATCCGAGGTGACGGTTGGCGACCGCCCGCCCAGGCCCGCGTCGAAGGCGAGGCCATCGTCGATCTCGGCGCCGTCCTCATCGGAATCGGACGACCAGGTCGGGCGATCGGGCAGACCCTCGAACGCGAGGGCTTCGAGCGCTTCGACGCGCGCAGCCGTCCGATCCTTCTTCTCGCGCAGCAGCTTCCAGGCCACGACGCCCATCAGCGCGGCCAGGGCGAGCGAGAGGAAGGTGACGGCAATCAGGAATGGTTCCATGCGCTTACCTCAGCTTGAACTCGACGGAGACTTCGACGACGACGTCCACCGGTGTGCCCGCGCGCAGGGCCGGTCCGAATCGCCACTGACGGACGGCGTCCATCGCGCGCTGATCGAGGCCCGCGCCGAGCGCGCGGAGCACGCGGACGCTGCCTACCGACCCGTCGCGCCGCACGACGATCTCGAGGACCACGTCGCCTTCGACCGTGCGCCTGCGGCCTTCATCCGTGTAGGCCGGCCGGACTTCGCGGAGCAGTGTCGGCGGGCTGATGCCGCTGCCAGGGCGGTACAGCCCTCCGCCCGTGCCTCCGCCTGTGCCGGCGCCAAGACCGCTGCCGCGTCCCTCGCCGTTGCCGGTGCCCGTGCCCGAGCCGACTCCGCCGCCCGAGCCGGACCCGGCGCTGGCCGACAGCGGCACGGACCGGTTGGCGACCAGGCCGGTGATATCCGCCGCGCTCGTGGGCATCGGTAGCACCGGAGCCTGGATGGCCGGCGGTGGTGCGGCGAACACCGGCGGCGGTGGTTCGACGCGGGGGGCGACCGTGGGCTCGATGAAGACCGGCGGCGGAATCACCGGCGGGGGATTGACCCGCGTCACTGGCGGTGCCGGACGTGGTCGCGGGGGCGGCACCGGACTGGCCGCGCGTTTGGGGATGGGCACCGGGGCGCGGCGTTCGGCCGGCGGGGGCGGCGTGGGCATCTGCAAACCCCCGCCGCCCCCACCGCCGCCGGGCCCGGGGGCCATCATGTAGACCAGACGCACGGGCGCCTCGCGCTCGATCTGCGTCTCCGTGTCGCGGGCTTCGAGCCAGCCGAGGGTCGCGATCAGGCTGGCGATGGCGACGAGCGAGCCATGGAGAAGCGCCGAGGCGACCAGAGGGCGTCCGGCGCGGCGCCGCGGTGCCCGTAGAAGCGTGACCGGTGCGCGGTCGTCCCCCGGATCAGCGGAACGGCCGGACAGGCGCCGGACCAGGGCGACCGCGTCCTTCGGCGCGACGTACCGCCCGAACGCGACCACGCGCCCCTCGTCCACGAAGGCCTCGACCCGTTCGACAGGCACGCTGGCGGCCTGCGCGATCTCCTCGAGGGAGAACAAGTCAGTGGACGACGGTGGGTTGTGGCTCACGAGACACCCGGCTCTTGATGTGTCGGCCGGAGCCGGCTGGCGCAATAGACCTGGGGTCAGACCCCCACCTGACGCGCCTCGACGTAGCTGACGCCGTCGATCGTCGCCAAGGTGCGGGCGGCCAGCGCGCCGGCGCCGAGGATCGCGTCGCCGGGCCGCGCCCCGATCATCGCCAGGGCCGTCTGGCGCGGCGGCTGTGACCGCTTGAAAAGAGGCATGGTGGCTCGCCGGTCGAGACCCCGATGATATAGTTTCCGTTTGTGACAAAGGGCGCTTCGATTGCATCGGCCGAGGGCAGACTCGGCATTCTCCTCGTCGGTCTGGGGGCTGTCAGCACCACGACCATTGCCGGCGTCATCGCCACTCGCAAGGGACTGGCGCGGCCCATCGGCTCGCTGACCCAGATGGGCACCATCCGGCTCGGCAAGCGCACCGAAGGGCGCTCGCCGGCGATCAAGGATTTCGTGCCTCTGGCCGACCTCGACGACGTCGTGTTTGGCGCGTGGGACCTCTTCTCGGAGAACTGCTACGAGGCGGCCAAGACCGCCGGCGTCCTCGAGATGTCCCTGCTCGACCAGATCAAGGACGAGTTGTCGGCGATCAAGCCCATGCCGGCCGTCTTCGACCGCCAGTACGTCAAGCGGCTCGACGGCCCCAACGTCAAGACGGGCAAGAACAAGAAGGATCTGGCCAACCAGCTGATCGCCGACATCCGGAAGTTCAAGGCCGATCACGGCTGCGACCGGCTGGTGATGGTCTGGTGCGGCAGCACGGAGATCTACCTGACGGAATCCCCCGTGCACCAGTCGCTGGCGGCCTTCGAGCAGGGCCTCGAGGCGTCGGACCCGGCCATCCCGTCGAGCATGATCTACGCCTACGCGGCGATCCACGAGGGCCTGCCGTACGCCAACGCGGCGCCCAACCTGAGCGCCGACGTGCCCGCGCTGATGGAGCTGGCACAGACGACCGGCTCGCCCCTGACGGGCAAGGACCTGAAGACGGGCCAGACGCTGATCAAGACGATCATCGCGCCCGGCCTCAAGGCGCGCCTGATCGGCATCGAGGGCTGGTACTCGACCAACATCCTCGGCAATCGCGACGGCGAGGTCCTGGACGACCCCGAGTCGTTCAAGACCAAGGAAGAAAGCAAGAAGTCCGTGCTGGACTACATCCTCCAGCCGAACCTCTATCCGGAGCTGTACAGCGACCTGCACCACGTCGTGCGCATCAACTACTACAAGCCGCGCGGCGACGCGAAAGAGGGCTGGGACAACATCGACCTGGTCGGCTGGCTCGGCTACAAGATGCAGCTCAAGATCAACTTCCTCTGCCGCGACAGCATCCTCGCGGCCCCGATCGTGCTCGACGTCGCGCTGTTCCTCGACCTGGCCAAGCGCGCCGGCATGTCGGGCATCCAGGAATGGCTGTCGTTCTACTTCAAGAGCCCGATGCACGCGCCAGGGCTCTACCCGGAACACGACCTGTTCATCCAGCTCATGAAGCTGAAGAACACGCTGCGGTACATGCAGGGCGAAGAGCTGATCACGCACCTGGGTCGCGAATACTACGACTGATTCCGGCCGGCGGGCGACTGGCCACGGGCGAGACGGACTACCGAGGGAGAGCATGAAGCGACATCAGCCGGCACTGCTCGGGGGCCTGTTCATTGGCGTGTTGTCGTCGTTGCCCCTGGTCAATCTGGGCAACCTCTGTTGCTGCCTGTGGGTGATTCTAGGCGGGGTGCTGACGGTCTATCTGCAGCAGCAGGCGTCGCCCGAGCCGGTGGAAACCGGTGAGGCGGTGCTCGGCGGGCTCATCGCCGGCGTGGTAGGCGCGTTGCTGTCGGGCCTTGCGACGATCGCGATGTTCGGCCTCGGCGGACAGGCCATGCAGGATCAGATGCGCTCCGCCATGGACCAGATGGGGCAGCTTCCGCCCGAGACGCGTGACATGGCCATGCGCTGGGTGACTGGCCCGAACGTGGCGATCATGATCACGCTGTTCAACCTGGTGATCTACTCCATCTTCGGCGCACTGGGGGCCCTGCTGGGACTCGCGATCTTCAAGAAGAAGACGCCGCCGGCGATGCCGCCCGCGCCGATTTCCTGAGCGATACGGCCAGGCCCGATATCCACGGAGTCGGCCGTTCGCATCCACTCCAGGACTGCCTGATGTCACACCACGAGATCGACGCGCTTCTCGACGAGGCGCGCACGTTTCCTCCGAGCGCCGAGTTCCGCGCGCGCGCACGCGTCACCGACCCGTCGGTCTACGACCGCGCGGCCGCCGACCCGGAGCAGTTCTGGGCTGACTTCGCCGCCGAGCTCGAGTGGATGTCGCCCTGGTCGCGGGTGCTCGACTGGCAGCCGCCCCACGCGAAATGGTTCGTGGACGGCACGCTCAACGTCAGCGTCAACTGCGTGGATCGCCACGCCCGAAGCGCGCGTCGCAACAAGGCCGCGATCATCTGGGAGGGCGAACCGGGCGATCGCCGCACGTTCACCTACTTCGAGCTCCAGCGCGAAGTCTGCAAGTTCGCCAACGTGCTCCTGTCGCTCGGCGCACGGAAGGGCGACCGCGTCGCGCTCTACATGCCGCTCGTCCCCGAACTCGCCGTGGCGATGCTGGCCTGCGCGCGCATCGGCGCCGTCCACAGCGTGGTGTTCGGGGGATTCAGCGCCGAGGCGCTCCGCGACCGCATCAACGACTCGCAGTGCTCGCTGCTCGTCACCGCCGATGGCGGATACCGGCGCGGGCACATCCTGCCGCTCAAGAAGACGTGCGACGAGGCCTTGACCGACACGCCGTCGATCAAACATGTCATCGTCCTGCGGCGCGATCCGCACGTGGAGATCCCGGTGGTGATGGTGCCGGGACGCGACCACTGGTATCACGAGCTGATGCAGGGCGCGTCGGTGTACAGCACGCCCGAGGCGATGGACGCCGAGGACATGCTCTACATCCTCTACACCTCGGGCACGACCGGCAAACCCAAGGGCATCGTCCACACCACCGGCGGGTATCTGGTCGGGGCGTATGCGACGACCAAGTGGGTCTTCGACCTGCGTGACGAGGATGTCTACTGGTGCACGGCCGACATCGGCTGGGTCACCGGCCACACGTATGTCGTCTATGGGCCGCTCGCCAACGGCGCCACCGTGCTGATGTACGAGGGCGCGCCCGACTTCCCCGAGAAAGATCGCTTCTGGGATCTGATCGAGCGCCACGGCGTGACCGTGTTCTACACGGCCCCGACGGCGATACGTGCGTTCATGAAGTGGGGCACGGAGTGGCCCGGCGAAGCACGACAAGAGCACGTTGCGTCTGCTCGGATCGGTGGGCGAACCCATCAACCCCGAGGCGTGGATGTGGTACCACGAGCACATCGGCGGCACGCGGTGTCCCGTCGTTGACACCTGGTGGCAGACCGAGACGGGACACATCCTGATCTCACCTCTGCCCGGCATCACCACCTGCAAGCCGGGATCGGCCACGCGGGCCTTCCCCGGAATCACGCCAGAGATCCGCACCGGCGCGGGCGTACGGGTCGAGCAGGGCGGCGGGCTGCTGGCGATCACGAAACCGTGGCCCGGCATCCTGCGGGGCATCTACGGCGACCCGGATCGCTTCGTCCAGCAGTACTGGACGCGGTGGAAGGACGGGGTCTACTTCACCGGTGACGGCGCGCGCGTGGACGCCGATGGGTTCTACTGGCTGCTTGGGCGGGTGGACGACGTCCTGAACGTGGCGGGGCACCGCCTCGGCACGATGGAGGTCGAAAGCGCCCTGGTGGACCACCCCAAGGTGGCCGAGGCCGCCGTGGTCGGGAAGAGCCACGAGATCAAGGGTCAGGCGGTGGCGGCCTTCGTGACCGTGAAGGAGGGCGTGAAGACATCGCCCGAGCTGATGGCCGAGCTCAAAGAGCATGTGGTCAAGAAGATCGGGGCGATCGCGCGGCCGGACCAGATCCTCTTTGCGGCCGACCTGCCCAAGACCCGATCGGGCAAGATCATGCGCCGCCTCCTGCGCGACATCGCCGAAGGCAAGGCGCTTGGGGATACCACGACGCTGGCCGATCCAAACGTCGTGGCCAGGCTGAAGACGCAGTACGACGAGGACTAGTGTCAGGGGGTCGTACCTCATCTGTGGAAATCTCTGCGGACGCTGCCTTTCGTGTGACGTCCGGGAGATTTCCACAGATGAGGTACGACCCCCTGGACACGGACGACGGCTTGGACAGCCAGAACCAGGGACTGTCAGAGTTCGTATTACGATCCGTCTGCCGCAGCCCGTAGCCCGTAAGCTGTAGTCCGTCGCCCGTCCGTAGTCCGTCGTCCGTAGCCTGTTTTCCGTAGCCCGCTTATGTCCCTAATCGAGACCGTCGATCTCTGGAAGACTTACGTGATGGGCACCGAAGAGGTGCACGCACTCCGCGGCGTGTCGATCCAGATCGAGCGTGGCGAGTACGTGGCCATCATGGGACCGTCCGGTTCAGGCAAGTCCACACTCATGAACCTGATCGGCTGTCTCGACACGCCGAGCAAGGGCACCTACCTGCTCAACGGCAAGCGGGCCAGCGAGATGAACGATGACGAGCTGGCCCGGATCCGGAACGAGGAGATCGGGTTCGTCTTCCAGACGTTCAACCTGCTGCCGAGGGCGACCGCCCTTCACAACGTCGAGCTGCCGCTCGTCTATGCCGGCGTGTCGGCGAAGGATCGCCTGGCGCGTGCCAATCAGGCGCTCGAGAAAGTCGATCTCGGGCCGCGCAAGAACCATCGGCCGAACGAACTCTCAGGCGGCCAGCGCCAGCGCGTGGCCATTGCCCGGGCGCTGGTGAACAACCCCTCGATCCTCCTCGCCGACGAGCCCACCGGCAACCTCGACTCGAAGACCGGTGTCGAGATCATGGGTCTCTTCGAGCGCCTGCACGAAGCCGGCAATACCATCGTGCTCGTCACGCACGAAGCCGACGTGGCCGCGCACGCCCACCGTGTCATCAGCATCCGCGATGGCCAGGTCGAGAAGGACGTCACCAGGGCCGCGTAGGAACATACGGGCGACGGCAGACCATCGACCGCCTACGGAAATCACTCTTCCGCCGCGTCGCCCGTGGCCCGTGGCCCGTAGCCTGTCGGCCGGAGCCCGTCTGCTGTAGCCCGTAGGCTGTCGCCTGTCTGCCCTACCGTCTGCGCAGGCGCCGCGCGAACAGCACCAGTCCCAATCCCAGCAAGACCCCGCTCGCCGGCTCGGGTACGACGGCCTGCGGCTCCGCGTAGATGAAATCGTCCATGACGACGTTGTCGCCGGTGTCGATGCCGAGCGGGCTGTTGCCCGAGGTGATGCGGACCCGGCCGATGCGCTCGGACGTGAACTGCACGCCGAGGAACGAGAACGTTTCGTTGCCCGCGATGCTCGGCGCGAAGAAGGTCCCGAGCGAGGTGTTCGCGAGGTCGAAGAACTCCAGGCTGGTGGTGTTGGCCAGATCCACATCCGTGAAGACGGCGCCGAAGCCCGTCGTGAAGGCTGGCGTGGCGCTGCCGGGCACGAAGAAGTGGACGTCGGTGATGACGCTGCCCACCGCCGTGAACAGGCGTTGCGCGCTGAACGGGGCGAACTGAAGCGAGCTGCCCCCAGCGAGGTTATCGAACTCGATGTTGCCGACCGCCGCACTGGCGCTGACCTGGAATCCGCTGCCAGGTGTGGAAAAGACGACGCCGCGAGGGGAGTTCACGTTGAAGAAGTTCGCGGGGAAGGCATTGGGGGAGGCAAAGATGTCTGGCACGCCGTCCCAGTTGATCTCCGCGCCGGCCCGACCCGAAGCTGCCGGCCACGTTGGGATTCTGCGCGCCGAGGGCCGCGCGGAACGCGTCCACCGTGGGTTGAACTCCGGCGGCGTTGGCGCCAGCGGCCGAGAAGGTGATGGGCGTGGCCAGGGCGTCCAGGGCGGTACCCGCCGTCAGGACGACGGTCAGGGTGAGCACAGCAAGTCGATTCATGGGTCTCCTCCTTGGGGATGACTCCATGAGGATAGGAGACCGGTCGCGGCAAGGCGTGAGGTCCGCGTCGGCGACTGGTGACGAAACTGTGAGATCGGGTACGCCGGGTACGCCGGGTACATCGGGTACGGAGGTGCGTCAGGTACTCGGGTACGGCAGGTACTCGGGTACGGCAGGGTACAGGGGTACGCCAGGTACGCCAGGTACGCCAGGTACAACGGAGCGTCAGCGGCGCTTGTATGCGGCGAGGACACCCCGGTCGGCGGCGGTCTCCGAGAACGGTCCGGCGTCGAATCCGGCCGCGTCGAGCAGTTCGGCGTACTCGGCTGTGGAGTAGCACTTGCCCTGGGTCGAGTGCATCAGCAGCGCGGAGTACTCGGCGACCGGCAAGGGGCCTGACTTGTCCGCGTGGATGAAGGCATCATGGATGACGAGCATTCCCCCGGGGGGAAGCGCGTCAGCCGACGCGCGCAGAATCCGCGCCACGTCCGGTGTGTCCCAGTCGTGGAGCACGTTCGAGAGCAGGTGCACGTCGCAGCCGGGCGGCCAGGCATCGGTGAAGAAGTTCCCCGCCTCCACCTGGACCTGGGCGCCGCACTCGCGCTCCGCGACGAGCGTGCGCGCGATGCGATCCACCGGCGGCTGGTCGAAGACCACGGCCGACATGTGCGGGTGATGGGCCACGAGCACGCAGGCGTAGATGCCCGAATCCGCCGCCCACATCCAGGAGTCGCGACCGGCCTGTGAGGTCGAGGCGTGCGGCCAGCGCCTGCGCCAGGTAGTGGCCGCGGCAGTCCATCGCCGCAGTGAACCGCCGCGCGAACGCGGGTTCCTCCATCGAGGCGTGCCAATCCTTGCCGTCCTTCGCACCAGCCCAATGGGCTGGCGTGCCCGTTCGCAGGACGCGGACGAAGTCCTGCACCACCGGCCGCTCCGCGAGCGACGCGTAGTAGGGCGTCAGGTTGAACGGCGAGCCGGCGACCAGGTGCTCGCGCGCGACGTCGGTGACGACGAAGGTCGTGCCCTGACGCGTCACGAAGCCATTGGCCGTGAGCAGCGTCAGCAGGACATCAGCCGGCCGTCGCGTCAGGCCCAGTCCTGTGCAGATGCCATCCAGGTCCGAGGGGTTCGCCGCCAACCAGGTGAAGAGGTTCAGGTGGACGATGGCGGCGGTGAGCAGGTCAACCGCGTAGAGGCCGTCGCGGTAGCGGTAGATGCGCGACGGATCGGTGAGCGGGGCACGGGTCAGCGTCTCGGCGGGCATCCGCCGCGGAGTCTATCAGCTGAACTGGCGTCGAACCGGGGTCAGACCCTCATTCAAGACCTGCCCCCCCACGCACCGCGGCGTACTGCACGAGGGGCCGAGGCAAACGGATGACGATGAACTCGTTGTCATCGACGGTGCCAGGTCGTCGCGCGGTGCTGAACGGGTAGTTGTTGTCGTTGAGCACCGCGATCTCGCGGTCCCCCATCGGGATCAGGCTCTCGATCGTCGTGAAGGGGAACCGGAATACCGCGTCGGGGCCGCCGAGGCGATCGGGGTCGGCGATGTTCAGCAGGTCCACGACTTCGCGCTTGACCAGCGTGCCGTCGGGATCGACGGCGTCGAGACTGACGACAAACACCTTCTTGAAACGCGCGGCGTCGCCCTGGCGCTCGTCGCGTTCGATGACCGTGAACACGCGATCGGTCACCGACGTCAAGTCGCCGATTGCGTGCGCCGCATCATCGAGCGGATACGTCCAGCCCCGCGACGTGTAGCGCTTCGTCGTCGTGTCGAACTCGTGGATGCGCAACCGTCCGGCCGGCGCGCCCGCCACCGTGCCCTCGAGCATCGGGTAGAGGTAGCGGCCGTCGCGGCTCTGGGCCATGCCCTCGAAGCCTCGGCTGGCGGGCAGCGTAGCGGGGCCGCCCAGGGGATGCTGCGGGGATCGGACGCCGTCGAGCGGAAACGGCGGGTCGAGGAGGACGCCGGTTGCATCGGTATGGAGGAGGAACGGGCCGAACTCGTCGCCGAACCACAGGGTGCCGTCGGGCGCGGCGCGGAACGACTCGACATCGAAGTCGCTGCCGGTCAGCAGGCGGCCGTTGATGATGGCCGGGTCAACCGGGATGCCCCCGCGCCCCCCGGGATAGGTGGCCGCATCGGCGACGATCGGGAAGGGCACGCGGCGATGCGGGTCGCTGAGCGTGATGGTGGAGAGCGCGACGATCGTCCCGGCCCCGCCCGTCCGTGTCTTGAGCGTGACGCGCAGGCGATGGGCGCGCAGCAGGTGATCGGCCGAGTTGGCCTTGGACCCGAAGCCGTTGTCGGTGAGGACGAGGAACTCGCCGTCGGCCACCCGAAGGACGGAGGAGAAGCCCTGGACCGGCTGGCGGCCGACGAACGGGGGCGTGACGCCGTTGGCCGCCGCGATGAACTGTCCCGAGGTCGGGCCAGGCGCAAAGGTTTCGGCCGGCAGCCGAGCAAAGCCGACGAGGGTGGGGACAGCGACGTCAGGCGTTGGACGCGGCGGTGTCTGCTGGGCGAGCGGCCACGCCGCCCCGCCCAGCAGCGCGGCGGCGATCAGGGCAGTGCGCATGGGGTGATTGTAGGGGGTCAGATCTCTTTTCCACAGATCGGGTCGATTCGGGGACAGATGTCGAGTGAGTTCCGACTCGACATCTGTCCCCGAACCCGGCCGATCTGTGGAAAAGAGATCTGACCCCCTAGACGCGCGCGACCCTCTCCATCAGCGCGCTCCCCTCCGAACGACGAGCGCGACGAGGTCGTATCTTCCACAGTGGCCCGGACCGTTGGCACCAACGGCCCCCCAATCTGTGGAAAAGAGGTACGACCCTGCAACTTCTCCCGTCGTGCCGTGTTTGTCCCCCAGATGACACCCGGGCGCCTCGACTGCGGGAATGAACGACCCCGCCAGGTTTGAGGCGTTCGTGCGCGAGTACCAGGACATGGTGTTCGCGACCGCCATCCGGTTGTGCGGCAATGCCGCCGATGCCGAGGACGTCGCACAGACGGTGTTCGTGCGGGCCTTCGAGCACTTCGACCGGATTGCCGACGACGCGGCCGTCGCCGGGTGGCTGAAGACGGTGACGACGAACCTGTGTCTGAACCACCTGACGCGCTACCGCGCCCGGTGGCGCCTCTTCAGTGAGCTCGATCGAGTCGGTCCGGGAGGGGGAGCGATGCCGTTCGTCGATAGTCTCGTCGCACCAACCCCATCGGGATCGCCCGGTCATCTGGACCGTCGGCGCGGCCTCGAGCGCGCGCTCCGTGCCCTGCCCGCGCACCAGCGCGTGCCGCTGGTCCTCTTCCACTTCGACGAGATGTCGTACCAGCAGATTGCCGATCGGCTCGCTGTCTCGCTGGCCAAGGTCAAGACCGATATCCACCGCGGTCGTGAGGCGCTGAAGCTGGCGCTCGAGGGCTCCGATGCGTGACCGCGACGCGCTCGATCCGCTCGCGCGCGAGATTGACGACCGGCTTCGCGCGCTCGACTCACCGCGCGCGCCCGCCTCGCTCGTGTCACCGTGTGCTGGCCGCCACGACGTTGCGGCCGCCTGCGCCCTGGTATGCCCGGCTCTGGCGGGATGCGTCGCCCGGTCTTCGCGTCGCCGCCTCGTTGGCGGGCGTTGTCGCTGCCCTCAATCTGGTGTGGCTCGCCGGCGTGCTCCGCAGTGGGGGCTGGCTCGACGCGTTCGTGATCCAGTCCCTGCCTGTGAGCCTCCAGGCCGCGATCGACCAGGTTTCGGACGTCGCGGTCGCGTGCTCGACGATCTGGGCCTCGTTGGGGGCGCCGATCGCCTCCGTCTTTGCTCCGGTCGTCATCGCGTTCGGCGCCGCCTGCGCCGTGTGCGGTCTCGCCCTTCGACAGCTCGTCCCGGGAGGGACGTCGCACCCATGAGACACCTGCGCCTCCTCGCTGCCGGCCTCGTCGCCGTGTCACTCATCGGATTCTCGTCGGGGGTCTCGGCGCAGGGCGGGGCGGGCACGCGTCCCGCGCCGGTCGAGTCCCCCAATCCGCCAGCGCCACGGAGCGCCCCGCGTGCGGGCGCGGCCGCGGCTGCCGGGGCCAGCGCCGGCGCCGCCCAGGACCCCGAAATCTCCTGGGAGAACCGCGGGCAGCGCTACGGACAGGTCGTGCGCTTCGGCGACCGCGAGGTCTTCGTCACGGGACGGCCGACGTTGCGCGTCTGGCAGGACTTCGCGTTGCGGCAGGGCGATGCGGTCCGCGACGTCGTGGTCGTTTTCGGCGCCGCGACGATTGACGGCGTGGTCACGCGCGACGTCGTGTCCGTGCTCGGGTCGGTGACCCTCGGACCGACGGCGGTCCTCAATGGGTCGCTGGTGGTCGTCGCTGGCAACACCACGATTGCGCCCGGCGCCCGGATCCGCCAGGACTTCGTGATGGTCGGCGGCGATCTGAATGCGCCGGCGGACTTCGTCCCGGGTGGCGAGCACGTCCACATCGGGACCAGTCTGCTCGGCGATCGGCTCCGCGCGTTCGTGCCGTGGCTCACCGGTGGCCTGCTGCTCGGACGCCCGGTCGTGCCGAGCGTGCCGTGGGTGTGGCCGGTCATGGGCATCTTCCTGATCGTGTCGCTACTGATCAACCTGCTGATGCACCGGCACGTCGGGCTGTGCGCTGATCGGCTGGCGACACGGCCGTTCAGCACGTTCCTCACAGGTCTGCTGGTCCTGCTCCTGCTCGGACCGGCCTCCGCATTGCTCGCCATCTCCGTCGTCGGCATCGTCGTCCTGCCGTTCCTGGTGTGCGCGCTGTTGATTGCGTGGATGACGGGGAAGGTCGGGGTGGCGCGCGCGCTGGGGCGCGCGGTGTTTGGCACGGTCGAGGAGGAAACCCGGCCGCAGGGCCTGCGCGCCGTCGTGGTCGGCTTCGTCGCGATCATGCTCGTCTACACGGTGCCGTTCCTCGGGCTAGTGGCGTGGGCACTGGTGGGGGTCTTTGGACTGGGGGCAGCGGTGCAGGCGTTTGCCGGCGGCCTTCGGCGCGAGCGGGCCAGGCCGGCTCCGGTTTGCCGCCGCCGGCAAGTGGGCCAGGCGACGGATCCAGCGGACCATCCGGAGGGCCGTCCAGCGACCTGCTCGATCGCGGGCCGTCGCCCGCAGCCAGTCCGTTGACCTCGCCCGCGACGTTCGCCTCATCGCCCATCGCGGCACCGGCTCAGTTTGCCGGGCCCGAGACGTACGCGGACAGCCACGTCGCCTCCGGATCGTTCGACGCCGCGGCGACGATGGGCGCGTTTCCCCGTGCGAGATTCATGCCCCGGTTTGCCGCGCTGGTGATTGACGTCGTGCTGGTGTTCTTCGCCAACGGCGTGTTCGAGATCGTGCGGCCGTGGGACAACCGCGGCCTGCTGCTGTTGTTCCTGATCTACTTCGTGGGCGGCTGGGCGTGGAAGGGCACGACGATCGGCGGCATCATCTGCAACCTGCGCGTGGCGAAGACGAACGGCAAGCCGCTGGAGTTTGCCGATGCGTTGGGTCGAGGGATTGCGGGCGTGGTGTCACTGCTCGCGCTGGGACTCGGACTGTTGTGGGTGCTGATCGAACCCGAGCGCCAGGGGTGGCACGACAAGCTCACGGACACGTGCGTGGTACTGGTGCCGCGGACGTGGCCGATCTGAGCAAGAGGACCTCGGAGGTAATTGCTACGAAAAACGTAATCGCAAAGAACGTAGAACCGGCGATTACGTTTTTCGTAGCAATTACCTCCGAGGTCCTCTTGCTCACACGTTGAACTTGAACAGCAGCACGTCGCCGTCGGCGACGACGTACTCCTTGCCTTCCATGCGGTAGAGGCCCTTCTCGCGCGCGGCGGCGACCGAGCCGCACGTCACCAGGTCCGTGTAGGCCACGGTCTCGGCCTTGATGAATCCGCGCTCGAAGTCCGAGTGGATCACGCCTGCGGCCTTCGGGGCGGTGTCTCCAGCGTGAATCGTCCACGCGCGGACTTCTTTTTCTCCGGCCGTGAAGTACGTTCGCAGGCCGAGCAGGTGATACGTCGCGCGAATCAGCGCGCCGAGGCCGCTCTCGCCGACACCCAGCTCCTTCAGGAACGCGTCTGCTTCGTCGGGTGACAGATCCACCAGGTCGCTCTCGATCTGCGCGCTGATGACCACGGCCTCGCACGACAGGTGCGTCTTCACGTAGTCGCGGACCTTGATGACGTAGCTGTTCGTGTCGGCGGTCGCCAGGTCCCCTTCCTTTACGTTGCACGCGAAGATCGTGGGCTTGTCGCTCAGCAGGAAGAAGCCCTTGGCGATGGCGCGCTCCTCGGGCGTCAGGTCCACCGTCAGAGCCGGGCGTCCGCCGTCGAGCACCGGCTCGATCTTGGCCAACACGGCGTCTTCGGCGGCTGCCGCCTTGTCGCCGCGTTTCACCTCGCGCGCGACCTTCTCCCGGCGCTTCTTCACGGAATCCAGATCCGCGAGCAGCAGTTCCGTGTTGATCACTTCGATGTCGCGCACCGGATCGACGGTGCCCGAGACGTGATGGACATCTTCGTCTTCGAAGCAGCGCACGACCTGGACGATCGCGTCCACCTCCCGGATGTGGGTCAGGAACTTGTTGCCGAGGCCCTCGCCCTGGCTGGCGCCCTTGACCAGGCCCGCGATGTCCACGAACTCGATCGCCGCCGGGATGACCACGTGGGTCTTCGCGATTCGCTGGAGTTCGGCCAGCCGCGAGTCGGGCACCGTGACGATGCCGACGTTCGGGTCGATGGTGCAGAACGGATAGTTCGCCGCCTCGGCCTTGCGGGTCCGAGTGACGGCGTTGAACAGAGTGGACTTGCCCACATTGGGCAATCCGACGATGCCAGCCCTCAACATGATCCGAGGATCTTACCGCGGAGTTGATGCTGGATTGGCCGGCCTGAAATTTCGCTTGACACACGGCGCCGTGGGGGGGTAGGGTCTCAATTCCCTCCCAGTCGTTCGTCTCCTCACCGTCGTCAAGGGTCTCGTTCTATGGGCGATGGAGTGTCTTCATGACGACCCGATTTTTCTTTGGTCTGATTGGCTGCATCGGCGCTTGGCTCCTCACGTGGGCGTCTCCCTCGGCGCAGGCACCGCCCTGCACAGACGGCTGCGAGATCGTCACCATCCAGCGCGCCACACTGAGAGACGAACTGCCAAGACTGTTGCCCGACTATGGCGTAAACGTCTGGCCCTACTCGGGCGGTCGTTTCGTGGTGGCATCGACGACCACCCAACAGGTCCTCGTCTTCAATGAGGCCGGGCGGCGCGTTGGCACAGCTGGCCGCCGCGGAACAGGCCCTGGCGAGTTTGGGCAGTTGACGAGCCTCATCCGGGGGCGGCGGGGGCAGCTCATCGCCTATGACGCTCTTCTGCGACGCGTGAGTCCGATTGGCGACAATCTACAAATCGGCCCGTCGCATCCGATGCCAGAGAAGCCTACGTTTGTCAGGGACGACGGCTCGTACGTCGTTGCGCGACAGATTCGTACGCCGGAGCACGCCGGATTCCCGATTCACGTCGTTGATTCGTCGGGCGGGGTCGTCCGCTCGTTCGGGGCAGAGACTCCTCAGTTCCGCCCAGACTTACGACTCGTCTTGGATCGCCTGGTTGCTCCCGGCCCGGCGGGGACCGTTTGGGCCATGCCGCCAGGCCGATATCGAGTGGAGCGCTGGGATCCGGAGACTGCACGCCTGCTGGAGAGCTTCGACGTCCCTTCGGCCTGGTTCCGTCAGGGCGGTCGGAGCGAGGACGAGCGCGTGCGTCCAAATTCTGTCGTCGAGTCACTCTGGGAAAGGGATGGCTTCCTGTGGGTGCTTACTCGCGACGCCGACGCAGGGTGGCAGCCCCCCAGGGAGCCAAACACGGAACGCCCATTCCTTCTGGACGAGTATGACCGGACCTACGACTGGGTGCTCGATGTCATCGACGTGCGCCGGAGACGAGTGATTGCGACCAGGAGATTCACAAACGCCCACTGGCACGCACACCTTTCGCCCGTACTGGTATCCAAGCGCTCCACACCGCCTGGAACGGCAGCGCTGTTCGATGTGTGGAACATGCAACTCGTAGAGAGACGGAGGTAGTCACATGAAAGCGAATGGTCGTCGCGTCGCTGCGTCCTTCATGGTCACGGTAGGCGCCTTGATTGCGTTCATCGGTTCGAACGTAGGTCAGGCAGCCGCGGTCGAGTCGCTCGCGATCCCGATTGGGTTCGATCAGTGCGTCTATTGCGACAACGGTGCCGTTTGCAACGAGGGCTTTCACTTGGCCTACGATGCCGACCAGTTCCCCGAGGAGGAGACCTGGGACCGAGCGGGTGGCGCCCACTTGGACATGCTGTGCAGGACGGGGACCTGCTGGACGAAGCACGGCAACTGCCAGTTGCCAGGCTTGCCGACTGCGGAAGAGGTCGACGCGATTCGGTCAGCACTCTCTCGAAACGATCCAGTCAACGTGGCAAGGTTGGTGGCCTCCCGTTCGAGCGCCGTCAGCTTCAACCGATCCCGAGAAGCGATCCAAATCCTCGACTGTGACGGAGCCGTTGGGACGCACCTTCCGGTGCCACAGGCCATTGTCGACGCGTTGCATCGACACCTCAGCGTGTTGAGCCACTGACCTCTGGTAGGCTGGTTCGGTGCCGTAGTCCCCGGGACCTCGTGGCAAAAGACGATGAGCGTGCACATTCGCTCTACGTGGCGATACTGGCGGCGACGGCGGGGTCTGTTCCTCGCCGTCGTCGCCATTCAGGCGACCGGCCTCGCCGGCACACTCGCGATGTTCGTCGTGGGAAGGTCTCTGATCTCCAGCGGGCCGACTTGGCCGGAAGGCGACCGCCTGGTACGTGTCCACGGGACGTGGCCGGACCGTCGGGGAATGCCTGCCTTCGCGGCGACGTGGGATCGCGCGTTGCTTTCTTGGGAGAACTGGAAGGACTTGTCTGGCTCCCCCGACTTCGAGTTGGTCGGCGCTTGGTCCGACGAAGTCGTGGCCCTCGGCGACGCGCGAACCGAGGTGGTTCAACTCGCGTTCGTATCCACATCTTTGCTTCAACTCGTGGACGCTCGGCCTCACATAGGGAGGCTCCTGACGCAAATCGATGACGAGGGGCCGTCTGGCGTAGTCGTGCTCAGTCACGCCACGTGGTTGCGCCACTTCGGTGGCGACCCCGGTGTGCTTGATCAGCAGATTCGGGTGGCTCCTCCCGGCGGCCGGGAGGGCGCAGTGCTGACCATCGTCGGCGTACTCGCTCGTGAAGTTACCTTTCCGGGTGACGCACCCGACTTGGTCACCGGCATCGGCGAGAAAGTCCACATCGGACGATTCGCCTCCAGCCTCTTCCTACGTACTATGGCTCGGCTGGCACCAGGGGTGTCCCGGAGCGCGGCCAGCCGTTCGGCCGAAGCGGCGGTTCGTGCTGTAGCGGGTGAGTCACGGTCGGCGCGCGTCATTCCGGCGCGCGAGGACTGGGCAGGCCGGGCGGGCCAATCCCTTCGGGTCTTGCTAGTCGCGGCCTTGGTATTGCTGGTGATGGCCTGTGCGACATCTGGGGGTCTCCTCGCCAGTGAGGCGAAGGAACGGACCCAAGAGGTTGCCCTCCGCTCGGCTCTAGGGGGCGTGCCGTCCGTGATCCTGATGCAGGTGGCGCTTGATTACTTCGTGCTCGCAGTTAGTAGCGCGCTGGCGGGACTTGCCGGATCAGTTTGGGCAACAAGAGCCCTGCTCTACGTTGTCTCGAGCAACCTGCCGTCGTCGGTGAACTTGCATCTCGACTGGCAGGCCGGAGCGCTGGCAGTGGCCGTCAGCGCCTCTACGACCGTGGTGGTCGGATTGGCGCCACTGGGCGTACTGCGATCCGTACGGCCGGCGGAGGTCCTCTCGTCTGTGGGACGTGGTCCGGCGTCGGCCAGGACAAGGGGGCAACGTGCCGTCGTGGCCGCCACGCTCGGCTTGACGCTCGCCCTACTTGGCTCGAGCGCCGTCATTGCTGACGCCCTGCTCCTGGCGACTCGACAGCCACTGGGCTTCGATCCGACCAACCTCGCCATCATGCGATTTTCGCTGACGGAAACCCCCACCATCGGTCTACCGCCGTCGGCACGGCCGTCGAATCCGCTGCCGAATGAGGTTCCCGCACTGGTCGATGCCGCCATCGCGCGCAGCAGAAATGGCTGGATTCACACGGCCGGAGCGATTGAGCGTCTGGCGGCAGTTCCTGGCGTCGTTGCCGCTGCCGGAGTGACGGCCGCGCCTCTGACCGGCGTCAGGAACAACACGACGCTGGCCGCGACCGTTGGCGGCCGCCGTGCTGAGCACACCGTGCAATTGCAGACGGTCACGGAGCGATATTTCGAGGTCATCGGCATGCCGGTGTTGGTCGGCCGCAGTCTCGAAGCAAGAGACCGAACCGGTGCGGGTGCGGCAGTCGTGTCGAAGGATCTCGAACGGCGCCTGTTTTCGGGCAACGCTCTTGGCCAGACACTGGAACAGCAGGCCGCCCGTTATGTCGTTGTCGGGGTCGTGCCCGATGTCCCGCGGGACGACCTTGTCGGGGAGGTCGTTCCCACGGCATACATCCTCGAACGTTCCTCGGGAAGGCTCAATCATTTCATCGTGCGGACGACCGGTGACCCCCACACAGTTCTCCCAGGGCTTCGGGCAGCTCTGCTCGAATTTGACTCTCATTTCGTGATCCGATCCACGACGACGGCGCAGACGTTGGTAGGCCTGTCCTTCGCGCGGCATCGATCCCTCGCGCTGGTGACGGGGTTCTTCGCAATCGGGGCGCTCGCGCTGGCTGGCGTTGGCGTCTACGCACTCATGACGGCGCAGGTCGTGGCCAGACGCCACGAGTTCGCAATACGCGCGGCGCTCGGCGCAGTTCCGATTGACCTGGTGAGCCTCGTCGCACGCGATGTAGCGGCGATGGTGATCTTGGCCCTGACCGTCGGCCTGCCGGCAGCCTATGTCGCCGCGCAAGGCTCGGCCTCTCTGCTGACCGGTGTTCCTTCGCCCTCAGCCGCGACGTTCCTCGTCCCGACGCTTCTGGTCTTGTTGGCGGCGCTGGGCGGCGCGGTCGGCCCGGCGCTCGCAGCCAGCCGATCCCGGGCGGGGGCAGTGGTGCGGCCCTAGAATTCGCCGGATTCTGGCGCGCAGGTTTGCGCATCGCGGTCATGGGTCGTCCGGGGGCCCCTGCCCGCAATACGCTCGGGAGGTGGACGGTATCGCCAGTCCGAACTCAACTTGCGAGCCGCCGGCCTCGGCCTCTGGCGTACCGCCGGGATCGCGACGACGATCGCCTTGGTGGTGCTGGTCCTCGGCCGCCCAACGGTCGCCCGCGAGGGCTGCCGTGCGGGCGTCGGGTCTCCCATTCCTGCGGGCGTCCAGGCACATGACGTGACGACCTGAACGCCTCAGACCGCGAAGGTCCGGCGAGTCTGAAGCGTATAGTTCCCCCCGCTTGGTTCCTGGCTCTCGTGCCGGACAGGGAGGCATCGGAACGATGATGGTCGTGCAGTCGTGGCACGCCGCGCTGCCGGGGCCGGCTGGTAGCGGTAGGCCGTAGGCCGTCGTCGGGACGTGGATGGGGTCAGACCCCTGGAGTGCGGGGTCAGACCCCATCCGCGTCCCGACCCGTCGTCCGTCTCCCGTAGCCCGTCGTCCGTCTGCCGTAGGCCGTCTACTATTCTTCCGTGTCCTCGCCCCAGGTCTTGACCTTCGCGGAGTTCCGCCTCGATGCGATCAGTGGACATCTGTATCGCGATGGGGTGACCGTGCCCCTCACGCCGAAGGCGTTTGCGCTGCTGCAGCACCTGGCCGCGCGCTCGGGCCGCCTGATCTCGAAAGAGCAGTTGCTCGAGGCGGTGTGGCCGAAGGTGTTCGTCGGCGATGCCGTGCTGAAGGGAACGATCCGCGAGGTGCGCAAGGCGCTCGGCGACGACCCGCACACGCCACGTTTCATCGAAACCGCGCACCGCCGGGGGTATCGATTCATCGCGCCGGTTGCGGCGGTTGACCCAGACAGGTCGACCGAAGGCACGCTCGGCGCACATCGAGACACGGCGACCGAGGGCGCCTTGTTGCCGGGGCCTCCGACCAGCGCACCAGCCGAGGGCGCGTCCGCCTCGCCGCTTCACCCACGCGTCCGCTACGCGCAGAGCGGCAACGTGAACATCGCCTATCTGGTGGTCGGCTCCGGACCGATCGATCTCGTGTTCGTGATGGGCTGGGTGTCGCACCTCGAGGTACTTCTGGAACGAGCCGACATTCGCGCGCTTCCTCACGCGCCTCAGCGGCATGGCGCGGCTCATCCTGTTCGACAAGCGTGGCACCGGATTGTCGGATGCGGTGCCGGTGAGCCAGCTGCCGACGCTCGAGCAGCGCCTGGACGACGTCCGCGCGGTGATGGAGGCTGTCGGCTCCGAGCGAGCCGTGTTGCTTGGAGTCTCCGAAGGCGGACCGCTCTGCAGTCTCTTCGCCGCGACGTATCCCGAACGCACCGAAGCCCTCGTGATGATCGGCAGCTACGCGAGGCGTCTGCGAGACCACGACTATCCCTGGGGGCCGACGCGCGAGGCGCACGATGCGTTCTGCCGGTCGCTGGTCGAACAGTGGGGCGGTCCCGTGGGCATCGAGGAGCGCGGTCCGTCGCGTGCCGGCGATCCGATCTTTCGCGATTGGTGGGCGTCCTACCTGCGGATGGGGGCCAGTCCCGGCGCGGCGATCGCGCTCACGCGCATGAACGCGGCGATCGATATCCGCAACGTCCTGCCGTCGATTCGTGTCCCGACGCTGGTGCTTCATCGGACCGGCGATCGCTGCCTGAAGGTGGAGGAGGGGCGATTTCTCGCATCGCGGATTCCAGGCGCGACCTTCATCGAGTTGCCGGGAGAAGACCACCTCCCGTTCGTCGGTGACCAGGACGCGATGCTCGATGCGATTGAGACCTTCATCACACGCTCGCACGTGCGCGTGGCCACGCCCTCTGTCCTGGCGTCGGTCCTGACCATTCAGTCGGATGCCACCGGGCCCGACGCCGACCACCTGCGGCGCGTGTTCGAGCGCGAAGTGAGCTGGGCCCGCGGCCGCCTCGTAGGAGAGGGCGACGAACGACGGACGACGGGAGACGGGGCTGCCGATGAGGCCGCCCTGATTGCGACGTTCGACGGACCGGGTCGCGCCGTCCAATGCGGTGCCGCCGTGGTGGCCGTGGCCGCCCGGTCGGACATCCGCGCCAGCGCCGGCATCCACATCGGCGAGTGCGACCCGAGCGCTCGCCGGAGCCCTGTGGTGGCCACGAGCGAAGCGCTCGCCGCCGCGGCCGCGCCCGGTGACGTGCTGGTCTCGCGGACGATCGTCGATCTCGTCCCTGGTTCGGGCCTCGACTTCGTCGATGCCGGCCAGGTGTCCGTGCCGGACGCACGGCGCCCCGTGTCGTCGCTGCGGCTGGCCGTGACCTAACCGAGCGCGCGTTTCAGAACTCCTCGCTGTGGGTGACGCCAAACGGGGCGCCCCACGCGACGCGCAGCCGCCGCCCCGTCCCCGTGGCCTGGCCGGCGAGCATCGCGTGGGGCTGTTTGGCGGCAGGACCCGCAGCGAGGAGTTCTGAAACGCGCCCTAACCAGAACATCACCGCACCCTCACCGGCGTTTGACATCTCGGCCCGACGGCGTTCGTATCCTCCAGAAGAAGTGATTCACCACGCCAGCATGGCGATAGGCAGTTCGACAAGGAGAGACGACATGCGACCTTCATTCACGCTTCCCACGCTTTCTGCCGCCATCCTCGCGCTGGCCACGACCCATCCCGCGGTGGCGCAGACACCGTCGGCCCCGCAGGGGACTGCGGCCGCGCCCGTCCACCAGCACTACGCGAAGCCCGCGGCGGCGAACCTGACGCCCGCACAGGGCAAACCGCTGGCGCCGCGCCTGCAGAACCTGGGTGTACACACGTTCCCGGTCACCACGCGGGTGCCGCGCGCGCAGTTGTTCCTCAACCAGGGCCTGAACCTCACCTACGCGTTCAACCACGCCGAGGCGACGCGCGTCGTTTGCCGAGGCCGCGCGGCTCGATCCGACATCGGCGATGGCGTACTGGGGACAGGCGCTGGTGCTCGGGCCGAACATCAACAACCCGATGATCCCGGACGACGAGCCGAAGGCGCTCGCGCTGGCGCAGAAGGCCGTTGCGCTCAAGGCCCGCGTCACGCCGCGCGAGCGGGCGTACATCGACGCTCTGGCGGTGCGCTACACCGGCAAGGCCGAGGATCGGGCCAAGGCCGACCGCGCGTTCGCCGACGCGATGGCGCGGGTCGTGCGCGCCTTCCCGGCCGATCTCGATGCCCGTACGCTCTATGCCGAGGCGCTGATGGATCTGCGCCCGTGGAACTACTGGACGCGCGACGGTCAGCCCTACGAAGAGACACGAGCAGGCGGTCGCCGCGCTCGAGTACGTGCTCGCGAAGCACAAGAATCACCCGGGCGCGCTGCACTTGTGGATTCATCTCTGGGAGGCCACCGACACGCCCGAGCGCGCCGAGGCCGAGGCCGATCGTCTGCTGCCGCTGATGCCGGGCGCGGGCCACATCGTCCACATGCCGGCGCACATCTACCAGCGCGTCGGGCGGCATGCCGACGTCATCGCGTCGAACTGCTCGCGGCGGCGAAGGCCGATGAGGACTACATCGCGCAGTGCCGCGCGCAGGGGCTCTATCCCCTCGGCGTACTACCCGCACAACCTGCACTTCATCTGGATGGGCGCGACGTCGGCGGGGCAGGCGCAGCTGGCGATCAGCTCCGCGCGCCGGCTCGCGGATGCCGTCCCGCACGACGCGCTCACAAGCGTGCCGATCCTGCAGGGCTTCGTCGTGGTGCCGTACTGGGCGATGGTGCGCTTCGGGCAGTGGGACCAGATCCTGGCCGACCCTGGTCCGAAGCACGCGACGGTGTTCACGCGGGCCGTGTGGCGCTTCGCGCGCGCGATGGCGCTGATCGCGAAGGGCCGCCTCGACCGACGTCGCGACCGGAGCTGGCGGATCTGAAGACGCTCGTCGCCGACCCGGCGCTCAAGGCCCAGACGACGTTCTCGAGCAACACCGGCTACGCGATCATGCGGATCGCGCCCGACGTGGTGGAGGGCGAGTTGGCGGCGCGGCAGCAGAACTGGGACAAGGCCGTGCTGCATCTCGACCGCGCGATCCGCTACGAGGATGCGCTCGTCTACCAGGAGCCGCACGACTGGCATTCGCCCGTCCGCCAGCACCTCGGGTCCGTGCTGCTCGAAGCGGGCCGCCCCGAAGAGGCTGAAGTGGTGCTCTGGGAAGACCTCAAGCGCAACGCCGAGAACGGCTGGGCGCTGACGGGCCTGGTTCAGGCGCTGCGCGCGCAGGGCAAGGACGCCGACGCCGTGCTGGTCGAGGCCCGTCTCGCCAAGGCGTGGAAGGACGCCGAGGTGAAGGTGACTGGCGCGCGCATCCTTCGCTGAGCGGTGACGTGATGACTCCCCGGGTCGCCCTGCGGGCGTGCTGCTGGGGGACCAGGCCGTGGCGGCGACGCCGGGAACCTACCTGCTCAAGCGGCGTGGCTTGTCGAGTTCGACTTCGACGGCATCGGGCCGCTCTGTCAGCGATTCGGGCTGGACTTCGGCTGACGATCACCTCCCTGACGATCACCTCGGAGGTCGTTCGTACGAAAAATGTCAGTGACGCGCGAACGACCTCCGAGGTGCTGCATCTGGACGCCGACCACGTCGGCGAAGGTGGCCACGATGTCGGCGGGACTGGCCCGCTCGGTGTAGCGGCCCTTCTTGACGCCGGCGCCGTAGAAGATCACCGGCACGTGGCGGTCCTTGTCGTTGCAGGTGCCGTGCGTGGTGCCGGGGCCCGACTTGAACATCCAGTCGTTCTTCGCGACGCCGACGAACGAACCGGTGCGGCCCGGGACGTAGCTCAGGCGCCACGCCTGCAGGCACTCGTCGGTCGTGGGGGCCGTGCCCTCGAGATCCTCCGGGTCCGTACACCCGCGCGATGCCCTTGACGCCGGCCATCGCCTGCTTCAGCGTCTCGAATCCGTTGGGCGCCGCGCGCAGCTTCTCGAGCACGCCGTCCATCAGCATCACCTGGCCGGCGTCGATCAAGCCGACGTAGCTACCTTCCCCGAGCGTCTTGTTGAGTGCCGCGCGGACGGCCGCGGAAAAGTCCGTCGTCGAGATGCGGCCCGCGTCCTTCTTCTGCGCGATCAGCCGCTCGGAGAGCGTGGCCACGCCGTGGTCGGCGGAGAAGGCGAGCAGGTAGCCGTTGGGCCCGACGTTGCGCTCGATCGCGTCGAGCAGTCGGCCAATGGCCTGGTCAGATCGCACGAGCAGATCCTGTACTTCGAGGCTGTGCGGGCCGTACTCGTGACCGACGATGTCGAGCGCGGGCATGCTGACGGTCAGCAGGTCGGTGCCAGTCTCGGTGCCGAGTTTGCGCGTGTGGACGAGATGCGCCGCCAGGTCGGCGACGAAGGCGTCGCTCCAGGGCGACCGCTCCCACGCGCTCACGAACCCGATGTCCGGCCGGCTGTTGAGGCTGTGCAACGTGTGCGGGAAGGTGCGACCCCACGGCGTCGGCCGGGCCTCGCCCACGCCGTCGTCCACGAATCTGTAGGCCGACGGGGGCAGGAAGAGCGACCAGACCGCGCCGTAGTCGGCGGCCATCGGGCGGGAGCGGACGAAGGCCTCGACGTCGGGCCACAGCTCGTTCGTGTAGGCCTTCGACGTGGCCCACGCGCCGTGGTCTTCCTCCCAGACGACCACCGTGTTTGGACCAGGCCGGCCGCCCAGCATGATCGCCGAGCGCGGTTTCAAGGCGACCGAGACGGTCTTCGCCGGCCGCGTCGCGGCGGTCTGCCGGCGCAATTCGTCGGCGAACGTCGGGACCAGCAGATTCTTCGCGCTGTGCCGCTCGCGGCCCTCGATGCCGCCAAAGGGCATGGACACGGCCTCCGGGTCGTCAACGCAGTTGACCGATCGCTTCAGTGTCTTGTCGTACCAGGTGTTGGCGATCATCCCGTGGCGGTTCGGTGTGGCGCCCGTGCCGATGGTCGCGTGGCCGGGACAGGTCACCGACAGGCCGTGGGTGAAGTAGGCGTTGGTGAAGAACGCGCCGTCGTCGGCGATGCGCTTGAGGCCGCGGGTCCACTGCGACCGGTAGAGGTCGATGTAGCCCGCCCAGAACTGGTCCATGACGAGGATCACGAGCAGCTTGGGCGGCGACGCCGCGTCCTGGGCGGGTGGGACAACGGCCTGCACGCGCGACGAGAGCAACACGGCCGCCGCCAGGACGATGATCACCGGCGCGGCCACCAATCCGCGACGGATTCGGGGCACGCGTAATCGTCTCATAGCCAGGGGGCAGGTCTTGAACGGATGGGGTCAGACGGGGGTCAGACCGGGGTCAGACGGGGGTCAGACCATGGTCTGACCCCCGTCTGACCCCATCCCCCGACGCTCAGACCCCCGCGAAATGTCCCGGCGCGACCTCGCGCAGCGGGAGTCGCTCGAACGAGGCGGCGTCGAACGGGATGCGCTCGAGCCTTGCGCCCGGTGGCAGGCGCGGAATCGCCGACAGCAGTGCCTTCGTGTACGGATGCACGGCGTCGGTGAACAGCGCCTCCGCCGGCGCCAACTCGACGAGCCGGCCGCGATACATCACCGCCACGCGGTCGCAGATCTGGCGCACCAGGCGCAGGTCGTGCGCGATGAACACGTAGGTGAGTCCCAGGCGCTGCTGCAGGTCGAGCAGCAGGTTGACGACCTGCGCCTGCACCGAGACGTCGAGTGCGGACACGGGCTCGTCCGCCACGATGAGCGACGGCTCGAGTGCCAGCGCGCGCGCCATCCCGATCCGTTGCCGCTGGCCGCCGCTGAACTCGTGCGGGTACTTCATCAAGTCGGACGGGCTCAGTCCCACCAGTTCGAACAGGTCGCGGACGCGCGTCTGTCGCTCGTCGCGCGATCCGATGCGGTGGATGATGAGCGGCTCCTCGACGATCGCGCCCACGCGCATCCGCGGATTGAGCGACGAATACGGGTCCTGGAACACGATCTGGAAGTGCCGTCGCGCGCGGCGCAGGTCGCCGCCCGAGAGCGCCCGCACATCCAGGTCCTTGATTCGAATGTCGCCAGAGGTCGGCTCGATCAGCCGCAGCAGGCAGCGGCCCGTCGTCGTCTTTCCGCAGCCGGACTCGCCGACCAAGCCGAACGTCTCGCCGGGCTCGACCGAGAACGAGATGTCGTCCACGGCGCGAAACGGCGCCGCGCGGCGGAACCACGAGCCGCGCATCGGGAACTCCTTGACCAGGTTCCGGACCTCGACGAGCGGCGTCAACGACGGACCTCGTTGAGGAAGCAGCGCACCACGTGGCCCTCGGTCACCGGCGTCACCGCCGGCACCGCGGCGCAGGCGTTCGAAGCGGTCCACGCAACGGGGAGCGAAGGCACACCCGGGCGGCAGCTGACCGATCGCCGGCACATTGCCGGGGATCGACACGAGTCGCTTGCCGGCCCGCGTGCCCGGAATCGAGGCCAGCAGCCCGCGCGTGTAGGGATGGGCCGGGTTTTCGAAGAGCGCTTTCACGCCCGCCTGTTCGACGATGCGCCCCGCGTACATCACCGCGACGCGGTCGGCCATCTCGGCGACGACCCCGAGGTCGTGCGTGATGAGCAGCAGGGACAGGTTGAACTCGCGCCGCATGTCGCGGAGCAGGTCCAGGATCTCGGCCTGCACGGTCACGTCGAGCGCGGTCGTCGGCTCATCGGCGATGACGAGCGAGGGTTCGGCCGAGAGGGCCAGCGCGATCATCGCGCGCTGGCGCAGGCCGCCGCTCAACTGATGCGGATACTCGCGTGCGCGGCGTGCCGGGTCTGGCATGCGCACGGCCGCCAGCAGTTCGATCGCGCGCGTGCGTGCGGCTCGTCCGCGCGCCAGGTCGTGCACGGCCAGCGTTTCCGCGATCTGCGCGCCGATGGTGTAGACCGGGTCGAGCGCGACCATCGGCTCCTGGAAGATGAAGCCGATGCGGCGGCCGCGGATGCGCCGCATGGCCTCCTCGCCGAGGTCGAGCGAGCGACTGGCCCTCGAGCTCGATGCTGCCCCGCGGCAATGCGTCCGGGCGGCTGCACCAGCCGGACAATCGACAGGGCCGTGACCGACTTGCCGCTGCCGGATTCGCCCACCAGGCCCAGCGTCTCGCCGCGGCCGATGGTGAACGACACGTCATCGACCGCCGCCGCCTCGCGACCGCCGGCCAGCGCGAAGACGGTGCGCAGCCCGCGCACCTCGAGCAGCGGTGCGTCAGACGACGAGGTCACGGTGCTCGCCAAAGACATGACGCAGGGCGTCGGAGATCTCGCCCAGCGTGGCGCGGGCTTCCACGGCCGCCAGCACGACGGGCATGAGGTTGTCGGTGCCGCGCGCGGCGCGCTCGATCGCGGCCAGGGACGCGGTGGCCTGCGCGGCGTCACGTGTCGCCCGGACCGCAGCCACCGAGACGGCCTGCCGGGCCTCGCTCTCGGGATCGATCCGCAGCACGTCGATCGGGCGCGGCTCCTCGGCGACGAAGCGGTTGACGCCGACGATGATTTGGTCGCCGCGGTCGATGGCCTGCTGCGCGGCATAGGCCGCGTCCTGGATCTGGCGCTGGATCCGACCCGCGCTCGATGGCCGCCAGGGTACCGCCCGTGGCGTCGATCTCTGCGATCAGCGTGCGCGCCTCGGCGACGATCTCGGCGGTCCGCGCTTCGATCGCCCACGAGCCGCCGACGGGATCCACCGTGTTGATCACGCCGGATTCGGCCGCGATCACCTGCTGCGTCCGCAGCGCGATGCGTGCGGCCTCCTCGGTGGGAAGTGCCAGCGCTTCGTCGCGGCCATTGCAGTGCAGCGACTGCGTGCCGCCGAGCACGGCGGCCAGCGCTTGAATCGCGACGCGGACGATGTTGTTGTCCGGCTGCTGCGCGGCCAGCGTGCTGCCCGCCGTCTGCGTGTGGAACCGCAACTGCATCGCGCGGGCCGTCGTCGCGCCGAACCGGTCGCGCATCAGGTGCGCCCACAGCTGGCGCGCGGCGCGGAACTTGGCGATCTCTTCGAGGAAGTCGTTGTGCGCGGCGAAGAAGAACGACAGCCGCTGCCCGAGCCGGTCCACGTCCAGGCCCGCCGCCTGCGCCGCCTCGACGTACGCCACGGCGTTGGCCAGCGTGAACGCGACCTCCTGCACGGCCGTCGAGCCCGCCTCGCGAATGTGGTACCCGCTGATCGAGATCGTGTTCCAGCTGGGCAGTTCGCGATCGCACCACGCGAAGATGTCGGTCACGATGCGCAGCGAGTGCCGCGGCGGGTAGATGTATGTGCCGCGCGCGATGTATTCCTTGAGCATGTCGTTCTGGATGGTGCCCGAGAGCTTGTCGAGCGGCACGCCCTGGCGTCGGGCGACGGCGACGTAGAGCGCGAGCAGGATGATGGCCGTCGCGTTGATGGTCATCGACGTGGACACCCGGTCGAGCGGAATGCCCTCGAACAGCGTCGCCATGTCGTCGATCGAGTCGATGGCCACGCCCACGCGTCCCACCTCGCCCGAGGCGAGCGGGTGGTCCGAGTCGTAGCCCATCTGCGTCGGCAGGTCGAAGGCGACGCTGAGGCCGGTCACGCCCTGGGCCAGCAGGTAGCGGTAGCGGGCGTTGGATTCGGCCGCCGTCCCGAACCCGCGCGTACTGCCGCATCGTCCACAGCCGGCCCCGGTAGCCCGTCGGCTGGATGCCGCGCGTGTAGGGGAACGTGCCGGGCGGCTGGGACGCCTGTTCAGCGGCGGCGGGCGCGTCCTCTGGCCTGGCAAACGGGCGCGTCATCGCGGGCATTCTAGCAGCCTCACCGAGGGCCACTCCGGTGTTTGACACCCTGTACAGCCGGTGTCTACAATGCCCGTGGTTCTACTTCTTCCTGTCGTCCGGGCTTCATATTTGCTTCTCGCCCCGAGGTCCCCATGGATGCGCTCGTCAACCAACTCGCCCGGGAATTGACCGAGGCGATTTCTGCCGCGCTGTCCGACGATGCGCGCGTGGAGGCGTGTCGCGAGAAGGCTCGCGCCGCCGGTCTCGACATGCGGGTGTCGCTCGAAGCCGTCGTCGGATTTGCGAGCCGCGAAGGCGGCCCCGGCAAGCCCGCCGGTCGCAAGGCGGGTCGTCCCCCGTTGGAGATGAGCGCGACCGACCGGCGGTTCCTCAAGTCGCTTCGCATCTCGGCCGAAGAGCCGACGGAGAAAGAAGTGGAATAGCAGGCTACGGCAGACAGCCTACGGCCTACACAGGCTACAGCCCACGGCAAACAGCCTACGTAGACCGTCGCCCGTAGACTGTCCCCCGTAGGCGGTTTCCCGTCTACCGTAGACCGTCTGCCGTCTCCCGTAGCCCGTTAGGTTCTGGCCTTCGATTGAGCTGCGACCGCCTCGGCCGCGCGCTTGGCCGCCTCCGGGTCGCCCAGGTAGTAGCTGCGGATCGGCTTCAGGTTCGCATCCAGTTCGTAGACCAGCGGAATCCCCGTCGGGATGTTCAGCTCGACGATGTCCGCGTCCGAGATCCCATCCAGGTACTTCACCAGCGCGCGCAGGCTGTTGCCGTGCGCCGTGATCAGCACGCGCTGGCCCGACTTGACGACCGGCGCGATCGTCTTCGTCCAGTAGGGCACGAACCGCGCGACCGTTTCCTTGAGCGACTCGGTGGCCGGCTGATCGGCCGGTGACAGCGCCGCGTAGCGAGGATCGTGCGACGGGTGTCGTGGATCGTCGACGTCTCGAGCGGCGGCGGCGGAATGTCGTAGCTGCGGCGCCAGATCTTGACCTGGTCCTCGCCGTGCCTGGCCGCGGTTTCCGCCTTGTTCAGTCCCTGCAGCGCGCCGTAGTGCCGTTCGTTCAGACGCCAGTCGCGGGTGACCGGGATCCAGAGCAGGTCGAGTTCGTCGAGCGCCATCCAGCAGGTGCGGATGGCGCGCTTGAGCACGGACGTGTAGGCGACGTCGAAGACGAAGCCGGAGTCACGCAAGAGCTGGCCGGCCGCGGCCGCTTCCTCGCGGCCCTTGTCGGACAGATCGACGTCGGTCCAGCCGGTGAAGCGGTTCTCCTTGTTCCAGGTGCTTTCGCCGTGACGGAGCAGGACGACTTTGAACATGGGCCGTTACCCGAGTTGCTTGATGGCGGCGCGGCCCGCGTAGCGGGCCTTCGAGCCCGAGGGACGCTTCGATGCGCAGCAGCTGGTTGTACTTGGCGGTGCGATCCGACCGGCTGGCCGAGCCCGTCTTGATCTGGCCCGCGCAGGTCGCGACCGCGAGGTCGGCGATGGTGGTGTCTTCGGTTTCGCCGGAGCGGTGCGAGATCACGCTGCGATACCCGGCCTGCCGCGCCATCTCGACGGCGTCGAGCGTCTCGGTGACCGAGCCGATCTGGTTCAGCTTGACGAGCAGCGCGTTGCCGATGCCCTGCGCGATGCCTTCGCTTGAGGATCTTCGGGTTGGTCACGAAGATGTCGTCGCCGACCAGCTGCACCTTGGCGCCGATCGCGTCGGTGAGCCGCTTCCAGCCCGGCCAGTCGCCTTCGGCCAGGCCGTCCTCGATGGAGATGATCGGGTACTGGCGGACCCAGTCCTCGTAGAGCGCGATCATCTCGTCGCTGGTCTTGATGCCCTCGCCCGACTTCTTCAGCACGTAGTGCTTCGCCTCGTCGTCCCAGAACTCGCTGGAGGCGACGTCGAGCGCGACGTACATGTCCTTGCCGGGCGTGTAGCCGGCCGCGTGCACCGCTTCGAGCACCAGATCGACGGCCTCGCGGTTCGACTTCAGGCTCGGCGCGAAGCCGCCCTCATCGCCCACGCCCGTGGCCAGGCCGCGCTTCTTGAGCAGCGACCGCAGCGCATGGAACGTCTCGGCGCCGGACCGCAGGGCCTCGGCAAACGAGGGCATGCCCACCGGCATGACCATGAATTCCTGGAAGTCCACGTTCGAGTCGGCATGCGCACCGCCGTTGAGGATGTTCATCATCGGCACCGGCAGGGTGGGGCCGTCTTTCCGCGCGTCGGCGGGCACGAGCGAGGCGAGGTGCTCGTGCAGCGGCTTGCCGGCCGCGGTGGCCGCCGCGTGGGCCAGGGCCATCGACACGCCCAGGATGGCGTTGGCGCCCAGGCGGCCGAGGTTCGGCGTGCCGTCCAGCGCGATGAGCTGGGTGTCGATCGCGCGCTGGTCGGCGGGCTTGCCGATCAAGGCCTTGGCGATCTCGCCGTTCACATGGGACACCGCCTTCTGGACGCCCTTGCCCAGGTAGCGGCGCTTGTCGCCGTCGCGCAGCTCGAGCGCCTCGCGCGTGCCGGTGGACGCGCCTGACGGCACGCCGCCTCGACCCCGCGCCCCGGACGCGAGCACCACTTCGACCTCGACGGTGGGGTTGCCACGCGAATCTAGAATTTCCCGACCTTCAACAGAGCGAATTGTCACAGCAGTAGTCTCCCCAGGGCCGGCGAGGTTCGCCGACGAACAACCGAAGAATGTTACACCGGGACGTGATCCTTGTTCCCGTCCGTCGGCCTTCTTGCTAGGATGAGGCGCCCCCGTGGCGTGATGGGAGGGTGGAATGGCCCGGCACGTCCCCGCGCTCGTCGTCGTCATATCCGCCCTCGGCGCCGTCGGCGCCTTCGCTCAAACCCGGGGTGTGCCCGCCGCGCCCGTGACGGTGCAGGCCTCCGTGACCGGCGGCCGCATCACCGGCGTCGTCCGCGACGACGTCGGGGGGCTGCTCGGCGACGTGAGCGTGGTGGCATTCGGCACGACGCTCGCCTCGGTGCGCAGCGACAGCGCAGGGCGATTCAGCTTGGCCCTGCCGGCCGGCGAGTACATCCTGCGCGCGACGCGCGCCGGCTACGTCTCGACGTACCGCGAACCGGTCCGCGTGCTCGGCAGCGTCCCCATCGAGCGCAACATCACGTTGCTCCGGCAGTCGAGCGCCGAGGAGCAGCAGCTGGTGCTGGCGTCGCTGTTGCCGCAGGGGCGCCCGGCCTCGGCCGGCGGGACGGCTGCATCGCCCTCGCCCGGCGATCACGCGCACAGCGAGATGGCGTGGCGCCTGCGCAATCTGCCCCGTACGGTCCTGCGCGATGAGGGCGGCGCGGCGGTGGCCCAGGCGTTCGACCGCCGGCCCGCCGACTTTCGCGCGGATCGGTCGTTCTTCGATCGCGCGGTGACCGAGTCGGCACGCGCCGCGACCTCGTTCTTCACGGACACCGATTTCCGTGGGCAGCTCAACTTCGTCACCAGCGGATCGCTGGCGGTTGCAGGGCGACGGCTCGAGGACTGGTCGCGCGGCGTGGCCTCTGGGGCGCTCGGCGCGCCCGTGGGCGTGCGCGGTGACTGGATGGTGCGCGGCGCGATGGCCACCGGCGACGTCTCGTCCTGGGCGCTGGTCTGGGAATACGATTCGCGGCCAGGCGAACCCCATAACATCCATGCGGGCGTGTCCTATGCGTCGCAGGGCGTGATGACCGCCAGCTCGGCCTCGATGGGGTCCGCCACGCTCGGGTCGCGCAGCGTCGGCAGCGTGTACGGGCGTGACCGCTGGCGCGTGCATCCGGGCATCGAGATCGAGTACGGCCTCCGGCTCGATCGGTTCGACTACGTCGCCACCCCGAACCTGGTCAGCCCAGCGCTCGGCGCACGGATCGCCGTGGCGCCGCGGACGCGCCTGGTCGCCTCCACGGCTCGTCACATGGTGGCGCCGGGCGCCAACGAGTTTCTTCCGCCCTCGTCGAGCGGACCCTGGCTGCCTCCCGAACGCACGTTCTCGCCGCTCATCTTCGGCGCGGCCCTCAACGTCGAGCGCGTCGATCACACGGAACTCGGGCTCGAGTACCGCCTGGACCGGCGCGGCTCGCGGACGGTGAGCGTCCACCGCTTCTCGCAATCGGTCACCGACCAGGTGAGCACGCTGTTCGGCCTTTATCCCCGCAACGACGTCGGTCACTACTACGTCGCCTCGTCCGGCGACGTCCGGATCGACGGCTGGCGCGCCGGCCTGACCGGCGCCCTGAGCTCGCGCCTGTCCGGGGCGGTCGCCTACACCGTGACGCAGGCGCAGTGGGACGGGCGATGGGCCTGGCGGTCCCTGCGCCGTCTCGCGCCATCCGCCTATCGTCGCGGGGCTGAACGCGCCCACGACCTGACGGCGTCGCTCCACGCGACCCTCCCCTCGTCCACCGACGTGAAGGTGGCGTATCGCATCAACACCGCGTTCAGCGCGCCCCTGGCCGAGGTCCGGCTGCCGCTGCTCGATGGCCGCTTCGAGGTCGAGGTCCGTCAGGCCCTGCCGTATCAACCGATCCGAGGGGGCAAGCTCGAGCTGTTGTTTGCCGCCCGCAGCCTGCTGCGCGACCTGGACCGACCCGGCTCGTTCTACGACGAACTGCTCACCGTCGCGCCCCCGATGCGGCTGACCGGCGGGGTCCAGGTCCGCTTCTAGCGCGTGGGGTCTGCCCCCCGTCTGACCCCAGTTCCCCAAGCAGTACAATGATCCAAGAGTTTGGATGATACAGGTCCGTCCCCTGCGCCCGCTTCTTAGGGTGACCCTTCCGGTCGCGTTGGCCGCAGTGTTCGTCTGCCTGGCGGTCGTGAACATCGCGGTCATCAAGACCTGGCGGGGGCATGCCGACGACGGCGTCCTCTGGAGGCTCGAGGGGGCCAACGTGGTGGCCGTCGAGGTGGCGCCTCGCGGCGCCGGCGCGCACGCGGACATCCGTCCCCGCGACGTCCTCCTCATGATTGACGGTCGGGAAATCCGGTCGGCCGCAGACGTGGCCGACCTGCTGCACACCTCCGACGATGGCCGGCAGCTCGTGTACACGATGGAGCGGGCCTCCGCGCCGATGCTGATTGAGGTGCGGCTGAGTCCGATGCCCCTCGCCGCGCACGGGCTCTACTACTCGCTGGCCCTGGTCGGGATCCTCGCGATCATCGTCGGGGCCTCGGTGCGCCTGCGGCGGCCCACCGACCCGGCGACCCTGCACTTCTTCTGGTTGACGGTGGCGTTCTTCGGCGTGCTGGCGTTCTCGCCGAGCGGCCGCTACGACCGGCTCGACTACTTCTTCGAGTGGGCGGACATGGTGGCGCGCCTGGCCCTGCCACCGATGTTCGTGCACTTCTCGCTCGTGTTTCCCGAGCGCCCCAACGCCTGGATTCGGACCGACGCCGGCCGGGCGCTGCTGCCGGTGCTCTACCTGCCGGCCCTGCTGCTTGGGGGCGGACGCGCCATGGTGGTGCTCGGCGGCCTGGGCGGCGCGGCGGTCACGCCCTGGCTCCAGCGCATTGAACTGCTCGCCTACGCCTATCTCTCGCTCTGCCTGCTCGGCGGCCTGATCCTGATGGTGCGTGCCCTCACGCGCCTGCGCTCGGTCACGGCGCGTCGCCAACTGCGCTGGATCCTGTGGGGATCGACGGTCGGCGCCGTGCCGTTCGTCGTCTACTACGTGGTGCCGCTGCTGTTTGCGGCCGTGCCGCCCTACGCCGAGTACACGGCGGTCCTGCTGGGATGCATCCCGCTCGCCTTCGCCTCGGCCATCGTCCGCTACCGGTTGATGGACATCGAGGTCATCGTCAAGAAGGGCCTCGTCGCCGCGTCCGTCGTGCTCGTCCTCTCGATGATCTACGGGGGCACGCGCGAGATCGCGGGTTGGCTGCTTGGCAGCGATCGCGACAGCGCATTCTGGGGACTCTTCGCCACGCTGGTGGCCGCGCTCGTCGCGCCCGGGCTGTGGCGGGTGATTCAGACCGGTCTCGACCGGCTCTACTACCGCGATCGCTACGACTACCGGCGGGCGCTGGTGTCGTTTGCGCGCGATCTCAACAGCGATCTGGACCTCGATCGGCTGAGCACGCGTCTGGTCGAGCGCGTCCGCGAGACGCTGGGCATCGATCGCATCGCGCTGTACCTGCCGGGGCGCGGGGACGCGGCGCGCCTGCATCCGGTGGCCACGAGCGGCTTCGACCGCCAGGCGCCGCACACAATCGCGGTGACCTCGGCGCTCGGCGCCCGGGTGCTGGCCGGTCACACGGTGGTGATCGACGACCCGGTGCCCGCGCGCCGGCTCGGCGCCGACGAGACGGCCGAGTGGCGCGATACCGGCCTGCAGAGCTTCGTGCCGTGCGTGTCGAAGGACCAGACGATCGGCGTCATCGCCGCGGGCCGGCGTCCGCCGGGCGAGTCCTTGAGCAGCGAGGACATGTCACTCCTGGGCGCCGTGGCGGCCCAGGCGGCCACGGCGCTCGAGAACGCGCGCCTGTACGGCGAGCTCAAGGGCAAGGCGCACGAGATCGAGCGCCTCCGTCAGTTCAGCGACAGTGTCGTCGAGTCGCTCACGGACGGACTGGTGGTCGTGGATCTGGACGACCGCGTGCTGCGTTGGAATCGCCGCATGGAGGCCATGGTCGGTGTGGGGCGCGGGCGCGCTGTCGATCGCCGGCTGTCCGCGCTGTTCAGCCGGGCGTTCCTCGAGTCGCTGCAGGCCGTCCGCCGCGAGTCGCCGTCGGGCACCACGCTGTTCCGCGTGCCGCTCGGGCCGAGCCCGGCCGATCCCAAGCGCCTCGTGCTCGTCAACGCCGCGATCTCGCCGTTCCAGACCGACGATGGCCAGCAGGCGGGGTGGATCATCGTGCTCGAGGACGTCACGGATCGCGCCGGCCTCGAAGAGCAGCTGAGACTGTCGGAGAAGATGGCGGCGATCGGCCTGCTGGCCGCCGGCGTGGCGCACGAAGTGAACACGCCGCTCACAGGCATCTCGAGCTTCACGCAGATGCTGCTCGAGCGCGCCGATCCGGCCGATCCCAGGACGCAGCTCCTCGAGAAGATCGAGCGCCAGACGTTCAGGGCGGCCAAGATCATCAATAGCCTGTTGAACCTGGCGCGGCCTTCGGGCGGCGACGCGGGGCCGGTGGACCTCAACGTGGTGGTCTCCGATGTCCTCTCGCTGCTCGAGCACCAACTGCGCGCGGGCCGCGTGCAGGTGCGGAAGGATCTCGTGTCGCCGGCCGTGATCGTCCGCGGCGTCGAGTACAAGATTCAGCAGGTCTTTCTCAACCTCTTCCTGAACGCCCGCGACGCGATGCCCAAGGGAGGATGGCTGTCGGTCACGACGCGCGTCGATGGCGACACCGCGATCGTGGAAGTGGGCGACACCGGCGCCGGGATTCCGGCGGAGCACCTGGCCCGCATCTACGACCCGTTCTTCACGACGAAGCCCGAGGGCCGCGGCACCGGTCTCGGCCTGTCGGTCACCTACGGCATCGTCCAGGAACACAACGGCACGCTCACCTGCGACAGCCGCCCCGGCGAGGGCACGACATTCCGCCTCGTGCTGCCCTTGGCCGACCGCGGCGTCGAAGCCCAGAGCGCCGCCGCACAGTGATGGTCACATCACACATCACATATCACCACATCACACATCACATATCACCACATCACACATCACCACATTCACTAGTCAGTCCCCCATGCTGCCAGCCACCGTCCTGATCATCGACGACGAAGAAATCATCCGCGAGGCGCTGGAGGCCCTGCTGACCGCAGAGGGCTACGTCGTGAAGACGACGGCCACGGCGACCGAGGGACTCGAGGCCCTTGCGGCGCGCACGCCGGACGTCGTGCTCCTGGACCTGATGTTGCCCGACAAGAACGGCCTCGAGGTACTCGACGACATCCGACGCCTCGACGACGAGCTGCCCGTGGTCATGATCACGGCCTACGGCACCATCGAGAACGCGATCGCCGCGACCAAGCAGGGAGCGTTCTACTACTTCACCAAGCCCTTCAAGAATGACGAAGTCCTCGTGGTCCTGCGCAACGCCATCGAGCGGCGACGCCTGGTGAAGGAGAACCGCGAGCTGCGAGACCGTCTGCGGTCCGACTCGCATCGGTTCGACGAGATCATCGGCGGCAGCGCGCCGATCCGCGCGATCTACGATCTGATCACGCGCGCCGCGCCGAGCCGCGCGACGGTGCTGATCCAGGGGGAGAGCGGCACCGGCAAGGAACTCGTCGCCCGGGCGTTCCACCGGCGGTCGTCACGCGCCGACAAGCCGTTCATCACGGTCAACTCGGGCAACCTGCCGCCCGACCTGCTCGAATCGAACCTGTTCGGCCATGTGAAGGGCGCGTTCACGGGCGCGGTCTATCCCAAGAAGGGCCTGTTCGAGCTGGCCGACAAGGGCACGATCTTCTTCGACGAGATCGGCAACATCCCGATCGACACCCAGGCCAAACTGCTGCGCGTGATCCAGGAGCGAGAGTTCATGCGGCTCGGCGGGATCGAGACGATCAAGGTGGACGTCAGGATCATCGCCGCTACCAACGTGGACCTCCGCGACATGGTCAAGCAGGGCAAGTTCCGCGAGGACCTGTTCTATCGCCTGAACGTCATCACCGTGCAGCTGCCGCACCTGCGCGAGCGCAAGGACGACATTCCGATTCTTGTCCAGCACTTTCTCGACAAGTTCGGCGAGGAGAGCCGAAAGCCGGCGATGTTCATCACGCCCGAGGCGATGGACCGGCTCATGTCCTACGACTGGCCGGGCAACGTGCGCGAGCTCGAGAACGTGATCGAGCGCGCCGTGGTGCTCTCAGGCGACCGACAGATCGATGTGGACCTGATCCCCGACCACGTCAGCGCGAACGCCGTGCTCGAGGTGCCCGACGTCGTGATCCCGCTCGAGGGGATCCAGTTCCGGGAAGTCATCATCGGCCACGAGCGCAAGTACATCGAAGCCGCGCTCGAGGCGGCTGGCGGCGTGCAGAAGAAGGCCGCCGAGCTGTTGCACATCAAGCCGACGACGCTCAACGAGATGATCAAGCGCTACGAGATCCGCCCGCGCCGCAAGCGCACGAACGGGGAAGCGGAGACGGACGTGGAAGAGGTGGAGACCCTCGACTGAACCGGCTTCCACGAGCGTGTAGCCTCGCGCCGCGCTCCCCTCGCTCGCTCGCGCATGGCGCGAGAGGCTCGCGGCTCGGAAGTCGCGCTGGCGCGACGCTACACGCTCGTGGAAACCGATGTAACCCTACTGCTTCAGCCAGATGTTCCTGAAGTTGATCCGGCCCGCCCCGAACTGCTCGATCTGCAGCGCGATCACACCCTTGGCCTTGAACGCAGCCGCGTCGTCGTCAATCAGCGCGGCCATGACGTGCCCGTTGACGATATGGGTGAGCTGGTTGCCGCGCGCCACGATGTGGATCTGGTTCCAGTCGCCGACCTTGATGAACTGCATGAGCGCGTCACGCTCGCCGAGCGAGCCGATCGAACGCGGCCGCTTGCCGGCCTCGGTGCGCGCGATATGGCCGCGCCAGACGATCTGCGTGTCCGTCCGTCCGGCGCTGGGATCCTGGATGTTGCCGTTGTTGCCAGGATCGTAGTCCCAGTCCATCGAGTAGCCGCGCACGTTCCAGCGTGGATCGGCCGGGACGGCGACGGCGGGCTGCTGGGCCCGGCCCGCGCGCGCTGGCGGAGCCGTGGGCGGCGGGCCCGCCGGGTTGCCGGCGCCCCGCGCACCGGCGCCGGGGACCGCCGCGCCGGGGCCGCCCGCGCGCGGCGGATTCGGTCCGACGATGCCGCGATAGAAGATGCCGCTGTGGACGTCGTAGTCGGCCTTGACCTCGAGCTTCAGCTCGAAGTCTGACGGCTCGCCGCCGCGCCAGATGATGAACGTGCCGCCGACCCGCCGCTCCGGCCAGCTCTCGGCGACAATGGCGCCGTCCTCGACCTTCCAGACCTCCGGATTGCCATCCCAGTTGGTGAGTGTCTTGCCGTCGAAGATCGGCGTCCAGCCGGAGCGGTCGGTGGAGTCGAGCGCATCCGGCGCGGTGCCGCAGCCGGAGCAGCGCGATCCTGGAGGCGGCGACCCTGGCGGTGGCCCCGTGGGCCGCACAGGCGGCGCGACGGCCGGCGCTGGCGGTGCCTGGCCTTGCGACGGCCCGGCAATCGTGATCGCCGAGAGCAGCGCCACTGCCGCGGCCAGGGAGATGAGGGCGGTCGCGGGACTCGTGGGTCGCGGTGTCATGGCGTGCGCCAAGACTGGCGCGGCTGGCGGGGCGCTGTCAAATCGGTCGCGTGCCATCGGTCGCGTGCCAGCGACACGGGCCATACGGGTCCAGCACTTCAGCGAAGCCTGCCGCACCCCCGGCGCAGTTCGCGTCCGCTATCTCGGTCCGCGCCGCGCGTCGCCACCGCGTCCGCGGTCCCCGCGGCCCCGGTCGCCGCGCCCGCGATCGCGCCCGTCCCGCCCCGGTCGTCCACCGCGGTCACGGCCTGATGCACCCTGTCGCCCCCGCTCCCGGTCCCGATCGCCGTCACGCGCGACCGCACGTGGCCGTTCGCGGTCACGGTCGATCTCGGGCGCCCCGCCGCGGACGCGCGCGAACAGGCGCTCGTACTTCGCCATGATCGCGCTCCACCGGTAGTAGCGATTGACGTAGGCCTGGCCGTTCTTGCCCATCGCCTCGCGCAGCGACGCGTCCTTCAAGAGGAGCTTCAGCGACTCGATGAACTCCCAGCGGTCCGCGTAGTAGAGCCCGGCGTTGCTGCGGCGGCAGTGATCGACCAGGACCTCCGATCGCGCGCTGGCCAGGATCGGCGTGCCGACGGCGAAGGCCTCGAGCGCGAGGAGCGACAGGCTCTCGTGAGGTGAAGGCACGACGACCACCGTGGCCGATTCGAGCGCGTGCAGGCGGTCCTCGTCGGGCAGCCGGCCGGCGAAGCGCACGTGCGGATCCTCGGGCAGCGGCATCAGCTTGGTGCCCATCAGCATCAGGGTCGTGTCGCCGCCCTCGTTCAGGAACGCCTGGAAGTACTCGAACAGCTCCTCGCAGCCCTTGCCGGGATCGATCCGGCCGCCGTAGAGCAGGTAGTCACCGTAGAGGCGGTGCCGCCGGCGGAAGGTGTTGGCCCGTCCTTCGATGTGTGCGGGCAATGGCTCGCGACTGGTCGGCGCCAGGCCCACCCGGTCGTCTCCGGCCGCGACGGCCTCGCCCTCGGGCATGTCCACGCCGCACCCGACGACGTCTTCGACGAGCGCCCGCAGGTGGAACTGCGACGAGATGAAGCGCTTCTCGGCCTCGGTGTTCCAGACGATGCCGGCGGCGCTCGAGAACACTTCCTTGTAGATGCCCAGTCGAATGGCGGGCTCGTCGTGCGCCGTGGGCACGAGCAGGCTCTTGGACGGCGCAACCTTGATGCCGAGCACGGTCGGTGCGTAGAGGTAGGTGAAGAAGATCAGCACGTCGTACTGCGCGTGCTGGCGCTCGAGGTAGTCGGTGAGCCCGGGTGCCCACGGGCCCTGCTGCTTGAGCCACTCGAGCTCGTCCTGGCGGGTGTGGCTGGTGTTGAAGATCCAGTCCGACGTGCGGTTGAAGGCCTCGATGTCGCGCGTCCGCGTGGTCGCGAAGCGCCGGACCGTCACGCCCCGGATGCGATCCGTGCCCTCCGGATAGGCGTTCTCCCAGGTGATGTAGTCGCGCGCGCAGGTCGTGAGCACCTCCACCTGATGGCGGTCGGCCATCCGTTCGGCGATCAGCCGGCAGTGGTACTCGGATCCCCCAAGGATCTCGGTGCCGTAGCGTTGCACGATGAAGGCAAGTTTCACAGCGTCTCCAAGACGTCTTCGATCATCGGCTCGATCCGCGCAGATGCGAAGTCGCGCACGCGGTCGCGCTGCCCTTCGATCACCCGCCCGCGGAACGGCAGGTCGTAGATCAGGCCGCCGAGCAGCTCGGCGGCGTACTCCAGGTCCTTCGGCACAAACGTCACGCCGGCGCCGCCCAGCGTCTCGGGCACTGCCGCCGCGCCGTACGCGAGTACCGGCACGTCCATCGCCATCGCCTCGACCAGCGGCACGCAGAAGCCTTCGTGCTCGCTCATGGACACATAGGCATGGGCGTTCCGATAGTACGCCGCCAGCTCGACGTCCGGCACCGGTCCGGTGAACCAGAAGCGATCCGGCAGCATCTTGAATTCGGCGATGAGCGCCCGCACCGCGTAGTGATAGCGCGGCACCGCCTCGTAGTTGCCGACGAAGATGAAGCGATAGTACACGTCCACGTACCGCTTGAACTGTTCGGCCAGCTTGATGTGGTCCTCAATCTTCTTGTTCGGCGCGATCCGGCCGACGAACAGGATGTTGACGAGGCCGTCCTGCAGGAACGTCTCGATCGAGGGCACGGGCGGCGCCGTCCGGAGCCGCTCGGTATCGACGATGATGGGCAGGACGCCGGTGCGGCCGAACCCGAGCGCCTCGAGTTCCTGCCGGTTGTAGTCGGACACGCCGAGGGCCAGATCCACACGCCCGGCGAGGGTGGCCAGTTCCTGGCGACCGCGCGCGCAGAAGGCGGCCAGCCCCGCGTCGAACGGGGCGAAGAACCGTGGAGGCGTGACGTTGTGGTAGTACAGCACGCGCGCGCCCGGCAGCGTGGCCAGCGCCGCCGTCATCGGCGAGGGCACTGCGAAATGCAGAAAGGTGACGTCGCCGTCGCGCGCCGCCGGGTCCTGCCACGGCAGGATGTCGCCACGGAGGTCGTCGTCGATCGTCAGCGCGAAGATCTCGGCCTCGTGACCCCAGTCGCGGAAGAGGTCCCGCATCAGCCGCGCATGGTTGCCCACCGCGTCCTCGCGATGGGCCGCGGCCAGCCACTGGTGGATGATCACGTCCGGCTCCGGTCCATCGACCCGTCGCCGGGCGTCGCCACCGGCGCGCGGGTGACGGTCTGCCCGAGGTCGGCGACCGGTCCGGCCTCGTCGAGCGAGAGGGGCAGGGCGCGGAACGCGGCCGGCCGCGACTGACGGATGGCCTCGAGTTCTTCGGCGAGTTTGAACTGCCGCCAGAAGTCGTACGCCACCGGCGCCTGGGGCCTGCGGGGCTGCGCGAGCGTCTCTTCGATGAACCGAACGACCATGCCGTCGAAGTCCTGGGCCACGAGGCGCGCCACGGCCGCGTCCTGCGCCTCGAGGACCTGGGACTCGAGGTCGGCGTCCGACAGGAGGGCATTCATCATCGCGGCCACGCGGCGAGGGTCACGCGTGTCATACAGCACGCCGCCGCCGTCCATCGTGGCCGGCACCGCTGTGGCTGCATACGCCATTACCGGCACGCCCTTGTGAAAGGCCTCGATGAGCGGCACGCAGAAGCCCTCGTGTTCGCTGGCCGACAGGAAGAGGTCGGCCACATCGTAGAGCGCCGTCAGCGCTTCGTTGGTGATCTGTCCGGTGATGACGACGTCGCGGACGCCGAGCGCGGCGATGAGCGCGTGCAGTTGCGCCAGATACGGCTCGAACCCGCCGTAGGCCCCGGCGAGGATCAGCCGTGCGCGCGGGTTGTAGAGCGTCTTGTACGCGTGGAAGTACCGGATGACGTTGTCGGGCCGCTTGTTCGGCACCACGCGACCCACGAACACGATGTTGGTCCACTCGTCGTCGTAGTCGTCGAGGATGCGCGAGTCCGGTTCCACGTCGAGGTGCGTGAAGCCAGGCACGACGGGCAGGACCGCCGTCGGCGAGAACCCCAGGGCCTCGAGTTCCTGGCGGTTGAACTCGGAGTCGCCAAGGGCCAGATCCACGCGCGAGCGGTAGGGCAGCAGCTCGCGGCGGCCGTGGTAGCACTGACGGACGAGCTGATCGTGGACGCCCAGGAAGTACTCGGGCGGCGTGATGTTGTGGTAGACGAGCACCATGCGCGCCGGCAGCGCAAAGGCGGTGCGCGAGGCGCGCGAGCCGAGCGAGAAGTGATGAATCAGCAGGTCGTCCGGCCCGATGTCCGTGATGATGTCGCGGTAGTCAACGGTCAGGTCCTCGAGCCGCGGGTCGGAGGTCTCGACGATGATCTCGGACTCGTAGCCGGCGTGACGCAAGGCCCGGTTGATGCCCAGCACTTCGTGACCGATCGCGTCGCCATAACCGAGCGTGGCGAGGATCTGGTGGACGCGGGGGCGACCGCCCGGCGCGGGAGCCATCTAGCGCACCACCGCGCCGGCCGGCGCGGCCTTCATCACGTCCTGGGCCGGCGGCAGCGTGCGCGCGCGCCGGGCGAAGAAGCCCGGGAGCGGCTCCAGCGCCGGCACCGGTTCCTTCTTCAGGCGGTCGAACATGTCGAGATACTTCCGCTCCACGACCGGCCACGTGTAGTGACGCCGGAAGAACTCGCGGCCGTTCTGGCCCAGCACCGCGCCGAGCGGGCCGGCGGCCTCGAGCGCGTAGAGCGCCTCGGCGAACTCCTCGAATGAGTCGTAGTACAACCCCGCGTTGCTGCGGATCGCCTGCCCGCGCAGCACGTCGCACTGACCGTTGGCCAGCACGGGCTTGCCGAGCGCCCAGGCCTCGAGCGCCACCATCGACAGGCTCTCATAGCGCGACGGCATGATCAGGAGATCGGAGGCCGCCAGCGCGTCGAACTTGTCTTCGTCTGGAAGGAAGCCGAGGTGCCGGATCCGCGGGTGCTTCGGGATGTCGAGTAGAGAGGACCCGATGAGGACGAGATCGAGGCCGTGCGGATACATCACCGAGTAGCGTTCGAAGTACGAGAACAGCTCGGCGCAGCCCTTGTTCTCGTCGATCCGGCCGATGTACAGCGCAAACGGCTGCTTCAGGTTGAACTTCTTGCGGAATCGCCCGGGCTGCGTGCGGTCAGGGATCTGCGAGCCGACGCCCACGATGACGCCGGGGCCGTCGCGCTTCGTGATGTGCTGAATCATCGCGCGTTCTTCGTGCGAGTTGTACATGAGCGCACGGGCGGCACGGAGGACCGGCGCGAAGATCGACACGCCGATGGCCGGGTCGCGTTCGGCCGTCGGCACGATGACGGACTTCGAGGCGACCGCCCGGGTGCCGTGGAACGCGTGGTAGTAGCGGTAGCTGAAGAAGACGAAGTAGTCGAAGTCTCCGGCCACCCGACTGATGTGGGCGATGAGCTGCGGGCTCGTGGGACCTTCGGCCTTCAGCCAGCGCAGCTCGTCGGCGACCGAATGCGGCCGCTCGAAGACGAGCCGCGACAGGCGGCCGAACTCGTCCACGTTGCGTGGCCGCGCCACCGGGAAGCGCGTTACTTTCACGCCGTTGATCGTCTCGGTGCCGGCGGCGAGCTCGTTCTTCCAGGTGACGTAGTCGCGCGCGCAGGTCGTCACGACCTCGACGGTCCCGTGTCTGGCGAGGCGTTCGGCGATGTAGCGGGCGTGCAGTTCGGCGCCGCCGCTGATGTCCGCGCCGTAGCGCTGAACCACGACGGCGATTTTCACTGCGGTGGTGCTCCCTCGTCAGGGCCGCCCTCGTCCGGGCCCTCGAACTCGTCTCCCGCGTCGCCACCCTCGTCACCGCCGCCGGCCGTGTCGTCAGACGCGGCGCCCGTACCCGCGGCGCCCTGCGCCTGCTGATCGGCCAGCGTCTGTCCGGGTCGGCGGCGCCGCCGGCGGCGCCGGCGCCGCTTCTCGCCTTCCCCGCGTCCTTCGGCCGGCGCGCCTGGCGCCCCCGCTGGGGCCGCGCTGGCCTCGGGCGTCGTTTCAGCCGCGTGCACGGTCTCGGCCGAGGCCGTCGGCCCGGGCGTCACGGCGGCTGCAGGAGCGGGGGCCGGGGCCGGCGGCGCGGCAGCGGGAGGCGCGGGGCGGCCGCCGCCCTGGCCTCCGCGCGACGGGCCACCGGGCCGATCGCTGGGCCGATCGCTCGGTCGATCCGCGGGCCGGCGAGGCTGCATCACGCCTTCCAGCGCCCGCGCCCGGCGTTCGTCGAAGTCCATCCGGCTCGACAGCGATTCGACGCGCATCTTCAGGTTCTGCACCTCGATCCCCGCGCGCGTCAGTTCCACCACGAGGTTGTGGATCACCTCGAAGAACAGCGGGTCCATCTCTTCGCGCTGACGGAAGCGCTTGTGGTACTCCGCGTTGATCTGTTTCTGGATGTGCAGCGCGTGCACCAGCGGGTTCGGGTTGATGAAGAGCTTCAGGATCGGGTGGAGCAGCCGGCGGATCGTCCGGAGCAGCCCCCGATGCGTGTCGTACATCGTCGAATCTTCGAACTCGTAGGTCGGCGGTTCTGGACTCACGACGCGGTACTTGCGGAACTGATCGACCAGATCCGAACGGACGCCGCGGGGATCGAGGAATTTCTCGAGCTTGACGCTCGCCAGTTGCTGCAGCTCGGCCTCGGTGTAGTCGGCGCCCCGCTTCTCGCGGATGCGGGCGCGGATCTGCCGCATGATCTGCTCGATGTCCACCGCATCGGCCCGGACGTTCATGTCGCTCATGCTGAATCCTGAGTGTCTGCGCCCGCGGCGCACCACCTGAAAACCTGGTTCACCATCGCACTACCGCCAGGGCCCATAGAGGATCGCGATCACCGCAAGTCCCCAGCAGGCGACGCACACGAGCAGCGGGCGGTCGGTCAGGAGCATCTCCGACGGGTCGCCGCCACCCTCGCGCTGGTGCACCAGGTAGAGGTACCGAAAAATCCCATACAACGGAAACGGCATCGTCAGGATCAAGTGCTCGGTCCCGAACCGCTGCACCGTCTCCGGACTGATGGTGTAGAACGCGTAGGCGACCAGCGTGGACGCCGTGACCACGCTGATCATCTGGTCGAGCAGATAGGGACTGTATTCGGCCAGGCTCCGGCGGTGGTCGCTGGCGCCCCCGGCCAGTGAGACCAGTTCCGCCCGGCGCTTGCTCAAGCCGAGGAAGAGCGCGCCGAGCAGCGTGAGCAGCAGCAGCCAGCTGCTGAAGCGCACGTCGATCGCGACCGCGCCACCGACGGTACGCAGCACGAATCCCAGCGCGATCGTCAGCACGTCGAGGATGACGAAGTGTTTGAGGGACGCCGAGTAGAGCGTCAGCAGACCGACGTACAGGGAGGCGACGAGGCCGAACCCGGGCGAGAGCAGGAACGCGACTGCCAGTGCGCCCACGGCCAGCACGGCCGCGGCGACGCTGGCCGACAGCGCCGACAGATCGCCGGCCGCGATCGGTCGCTTCGACTTGACGGGGTGGAGTCGATCCGCGTCGCGATCGCGGAGATCGTTCACGAGGTAGACCACACCCGACAGCGCGCAGAAGACCAGAAAAGCGATGCTGGCGCGGCCGAACGCGCGAGGCTCGAGCAGGTGCTGCGAGAAGATGAGCCCGGCGAACACGATGAGGTTCTTCGTCCACTGACGCGGACGAAGAGACCCAACCAGGCTGGAGAGGAAAGAACGTTGCCGCATGTCTGCGCCCGCGGACGCCGGTACCGCCGGACTGGCAGGGGACACGGGGCGCCGCGCCGCGGACGGGACGGCTCGGCCGTCCCGTGCCACGCAGCTAGGAATAGCTCGCGAGCGCCTCGGGCTCCGCGTCGAACGTCTCGAAGACCGTCAAGAGCTTCGTGATCGACAGCAGGTCGGTGATGCGCTTGGTGAGGTTGACCAGCTTCAGCTGGCCACCCTGCCGGCTGACGGTCGTGTACGTCCGCACGATCTCGCCGAGACCGGCGCTGTCGATGTACGGGACGTCAGCGAGATTGAGGAGGATGCGCTTGCGGTTCTGGAGGATCAGCGAGTTGATCTTGTCCTTGAGCGCTTCGTCACCCTCGCCGAGGGTGATCTTGCCCTTCAGGTCGAGAATCGTCACGTCGTTGACGACCCGTTCCTCGATCTGCATGCCTCACTCCTTCACGTCGGTCGCCTGGCGACCAGATGTTGTTGATGCACGCCGGGTACCGGCGGCAAATTCGCCCACAGTCTATATCAACCACAAAAACAACGGGGGCCGGAACCTCGCGGCTCCGACCCCATGAGACACCGCCTACTCGGTTTCCCGACGCTGCTTCTTCCGGGATCGCTTGCGCGCCAGCGCTTGCTTGGCGCGTCGCTTGTCGCCGGGCTTGAGATAGAAGGAATGCTTCTTGATGTCCTTGATGATGTCCTCTTGCTGGACCTTGCGCTTGAAACGGCGCAACGCACTCTCAATAGACTCACCTTCCTGGATCTTGACTTCTGCCACGGTTCGACACCCCCTCTCCGGCGGGATTTGCGCCCGGTCGCGCCTCAGCACGACCGGGGAACACATGAGCGTAGCATGAGCCCGAGCCTCACGCCCACACGGAATCAGCCAATCTCTGCAGCGGAACGCCGATCTCCGCGCCAGGGCCGGGCCGTCCCTCCTACAATGTTCCCGTGATTGTCCTGGTTCTCGGGTCGGGCGGACGGGAGCACGCGCTGGTCTGGCGCCTCCGCCGGGACGCTGATGTCTCGCAAGTGCTTGCGGCACCTGGAAATCCGGGCATGGCTGCGATCGTGCCCTGCCACCCGGTCTCCCTGCTCGACCCCCAGGACGTCCTGCGCCTGGCCCGCCAGGTCGGGGCCGACCTGACCGTGGTCGGACCCGAGGCGCCGCTCGAACGGGGGTTGGCGGACCTCTTCCGGGCCGAGGGACGGGCCATCGTCGGACCGTCCCGGGCCGGGGCCGCCCTCGAGTGCTCCAAGGTCCACGCCAAGCACGTGATGACCCGGTGTGGCATCCCGACCGCGCGCTTCGCCGTGTGCGACACCCTCGAGGACGCCCTGGCCGCCGTCGATGGGGACCGCTTCGGCTGGCCGGTGGTCGTCAAGGCTGATGGCCTGGCGGCCGGCAAAGGCGTCGTCGTGGCCGAGACGCGCGCCGAGGCGCAGCGCGCGGTGCGCGCCGCGATGGAGGACCAGCAGTTCGGCGCCGCCGGATCGCGCCTGGTGATCGAGGAGTGCCTTGTCGGTCCCGAGGTCTCGTTCTTCGTCCTGTGCGACGGCGCGCGCGCAATCCCGCTCGGCAGCGCGCAGGACCACAAGCGGATCTTCGATGGCGATCGCGGACCCAACACCGGAGGCATGGGCGCGTTCGCGCCGAGCCCGCTCGTCACGCCGGCGCTCGAAGCCGACGTCATGCGCACGGTGGTCGATCCGCTGCTCGCGGGACTGGCGGCCGAAGGGGACCCGTACATCGGGTTTCTCTATGTCAGCCTGATGCTGACGGCGGACGGGCCCAAGGTCATCGAGTTCAACGTGCGGCTGGGCGACCCGGAAGCGCAGGTGGTCCTGCCGTGGCTCGAAGGGCGATTCGCGCACGCGCTGCTCGCCGCCGCGCGCGGCCACCTCGACCAGGTCCAGCTCAGCCCCGGGCGCGAGTGTTTCGTCGGCGTCGTGCTCGCCTCGCGCGGGTACCCGGCCTCATCGGAAAATGGCCGCCTCATCACCGGGCTGGAGGCGGCAGCGGCTGTGCCTGGTGTCGTCGTATTCCATGCGGGCACCGGCGCCACTGACGCGGGAGTCGTCACGGCGGGCGGCCGGGTGCTCACGGTCGTCGGGCAGGGGCCCGACTACCGGACCGCGATGGCCACGGCGTATCGCGCCGTGGCTGCCATTACGTTCGACGGGATGCAGTTTCGCCGTGATATCGGCGCGAAGGCTTCAAATTTATGATTGATGTGCTCATTCTGATGGGATCGGATTCGGATGCGCCCGTGATGTCGGCGGCCGGACAGGCGCTGACCGAACTCGGGTTGACGTGGGAAATGACGGTGGCCTCGGCGCACCGCTCGCCCGCCCGCGTGATGAAACTGGTGGCCGAGGCGCCCGCCCGCGGCGTGCGCGTCTTCATCGTCGGCGCCGGCGCCGCGGCGCATCTGGCGGGCGTCGTCGCCGCGCACACGAGTCTTCCGGTCATCGGCGTGCCGATCGACTCGTCCGCGCTCAAGGGCCTCGACGCCCTGCTCTCCACCGTGCAGATGCCGCCCGGTGTGCCCGTCGCCACGGTCGCGATCGGCAAGCCGGGCGCGACCAACTCGGGCGTTCTCGCCGCGCAGATGATCGCGCTGGCGGACCCTGCACTGGCCCTGCGGCTGGTGGCCTACAAGGCGCAGCTGGCCGACAAGGTCGAAGCGGCCGCGGCCAGGCTGGCGGACTCGCAGCCCTCGCGATAGGCGGCCTCGATGCTGCCCTTCGACACCGCGAGCGTGATCACGCTGGGTGTCGCCGCGGCCTGTCTTGCACTGGCCGCGCGAGGCGGGCCGATCCGGCTGCGGCTGTCACTGATCCTGCTGGCTGCCCTGCTCATCCGCGTCGATCCAGCCAGGCAGGCATCGCTCCACATCTGGGATGAGTCCTTCCACGCCGTCGTCGCGAAGCACCTGCTGGCGCACCCGCTGGTGCCGACGCTGTATGAGCAGCCGGTCGTCGCCCCGGCCGCCGACGACTGGATGGAGAGCGGGGTCTGGCTGCACAAGCCGCCGCTGGCGATGTGGCTGATGGCCCTCGGCATGGCCACCGCAGGCACGGATGCGTTCGCGATGCGCCTGCCGAGCGTGCTGCTGTCCACCCTTGGGGTGCTCCTCACCTTCGTCGTCGGGCGGCGTCTCTTCGACCAGCGCGTCGGCCTGCTGGCCGCAGGCTTTCAGGCCGTCAATGGCCTGCTGGTCGGGCTGGCGTCCGGCCGCCGCGTGGCAGACCACGTGGATACGGCGCTCGTCACGTGCGTGCAACTGGGGATTCTCTGCGCCGTGATGGCACGCGCGCAGACAGGCCGAGCCTCCGTCGATCGCCCAGGCGCTGGCCAGCACGGGATGGCGTGGCTCGCGGGCGCGGCCATGGGCGCCGGCCTTCTGGCCAAGTCTCTTCCCGCGCTGCTCATCGCGGGCGTCGCGGCCATCTGGTGGCTTCAGACGACGGGATGGACGACGACGCTCGCGCGGCTGGTGAGGTTGGCGGCTGGCGCGGCCGTGATCGCGGGCCCTTGGGCGATCTACACGTACCTCGCCTTTCCCGCCGAAGCGGCGGCCGCCTCGGCGTACACGCTGCAGCACATGGTACGCGTCGTCGAAGGGCAGGGTGGCAGCGCCTGGTCCTATGTGCGCGACATGCCGCGCTTCTTCGGCGAACTGATCTACGTGCCGCTGGCGTGGTTGCTCGTGCGCGCGCGCGGCAAGCCGGGCGGCGCCTCCTTCAAAGTGGTGGCGGCATGGGCGGTCGTGCCCTACGTCGTGTTCTCCCTGATGCCCACCAAGTTGCCGGCCTTCATCGCGCTTGCCGCACCTGCGCTCTTCCTCGCGCAAGCGGCCTTCTGGATGCGCGTGCGTGACGCGCGGGCGGCAACTGGGGCCGTGGGCGCGCGATGGGGGCTGCCGGTGCTCCTCGTCCTGCTCGTCGTCCTGCCGGCGCGGAATCTGCTGCAGCCGACGGGCGTGTTCGAGAGACGCGATCGTCTGCCTCCCACGACCGAGCAGGCGATGGCGCTCGACGAGACGCTGGGGCCGGGCGATGTCGTCATCTACAACATGCCGCACGCGCGCGAGGCGATGTTCTACTCGAGATTCCCCGCGTATTCGCGGTTGCCTCGCGCCGAAGAAGTGGAGGCGCTCCACCAGCGCGGGGCGCGGATCGTGGTCTTCATTCCGGACGGTGAGCACGTGGAGATACCAGACAGTTGGCGAGCGGAACGGCTGCCGGCGCGGGTGCGGTAGCACGCCGGCGGTCCGGCCTGGCCAACGGCAGCGTTCGAGCAAAGAGCTTTCAACACGAAGGGCACGAAGGACACGTAGCGCGCTCGTGCGCGGCGAGCGGCAGGACTGATTCGCGCGGACGGAAGAGCCAGGCGCGATCAACGGCCCTTCCGCCCGCGCGAGTCAGTCCTGCCGGCAGGCCCTGCGGGCCGCCACGCGGCGTGGCCGCGTGGCGCCGCGCACGAGTTCACGCAAACAAAACTTCGTGTGCTACGTGTCTACGCGGTGAACGTCCGTGATCGTGGGTGTCGTCTCGACGGCCCCGGGCGCGTCCGTCTTCTCGACCAGCAGCTGCCCGCACGCGGCGCGGATATCGCGGCCGCGGCTCTTGCGCACGGACACGCGGACGTCGCGTTCCGACAGGATGCGCGCGAACGTGCTGACGCTCTCGTCGTCCGGCCGGGTGAACGGGATTCCTTCGGCCTCGTTGAGTGGCAGCAGGTTGACCTTGGCCTTGATGCCCCCGAGCAGCCGGGCGAGGCGGCGGGCGTCCTCCGGCGTGTCGTTGACCCCGGCGAGCAGCACGTACTCGAACGTGATGCGGCTCCGCTTCCGCACCGGGAACGCGCGGCAGGCCTCCAGCAGGGCCTCGAGGTCGTAGCGACGGTTGAGCGGCACGATCGCGCTGCGCTGCGCATCGGTCGTCGCATGCAGCGAGATCGCCAGGTTCGGCATCAACGGCTCTTCGGCGAGCCGGGCCAGCGCCGGCAGCACCCCGACGGTCGAGAGCGTCACGCGGCGAGGATGGACGCCCAGGCCCTGCTCATCGGCCAGCATCGCCAGCGCCTTCATCGTCGCGTCGTAGTTGTGGAGCGGCTCGCCCATGCCCATCAGCACGATGTTGAACGACGTGCCTGCCAGGCCGGTCTCGTGGGCCAGCAGCCGCGCCTGCCCGGCAATCTCGCCGGCCGACAAGTGCCGGACCAGGCCCATCTTGCCAGTCAGACAGAAGGCGCAGGCCATCGCACACCCGACCTGCGTGGACACGCAGAAGGTCTGGGCTGGCGTGTCCGGAATGAACACAGACTCGATCCGGCGCCCGTCCACCAGCTCCAGCAGGAACTTCGTCGTGCCGTCCGAGGAGGTCTGGCGGGCGATCACCCGCGGCCCGTCCACGGTGAAGTCGGCCTGAAGACGCGCGCGGAGGGGTCGGGGCAGGTCGGTCATGGCCGCGAAGTCGGTGACGCCCCGACGGTGAATCCAGTGAAAAATCTGACGGCCGTGGAAGCGCGGCAAGCCCAGTTCGGCGAGGGCGCCTTCCAGTTCGACGCGCGTCAGTTCTGCCAGATTCATCGCGGGCGGGACCTCGAACGGGGCGGTGGAAAACCGGACCTTGGCCATGGTATCATCTGTCTCTTGACAGGTCTTTGTAAGATCAAGCCAATGAACAACTTAGAGAGATCCGCTCCGGCGGAGCCCCTCGCTCGACGGAGTCGGCCCTGGTAGTCGCCGAGACGCTCCCCTCGGGACTGCGGCTGGTGACCGAGTCGATGCCGCACGTCCGGTCCGTGACCGTCGGCGTGTGGCTGACGCGCGGGTCACGGCACGAGGCGGAACACGAGAGCGGCGTCGCCCATTTCGTCGAGCACATGCTCTTCAAGGGGACGACGACGCGCTCGGCGCAGGACATCGCGCAGACCGTGGACTCGCTCGGCGGTCAACTCGATGCGTTCACCGCCAAGGAAAACGCGAGCTACTACATCAAGGTGCTCGACGAGCATCTGCCGATCGCGATCGACCTGCTGAGCGACATGGTCACGCGTCCGGCGTTGACGCCCGACGACATCGGCAAGGAACAGGGCGTCATCCTCGAAGAGATCAAGATGGTCGAGGACGCCCCCGACGATCTGGTGCACGAGGTCTTCGCGCAGCAGTTCTGGTCCACGCATCCGCTCGGCCGGCCCATCCTGGGCACACCCGAGACCGTCAGTTCGTTCGAATCACGCGGCCTGCGCCGCTACTTCGAGCAGACCTACTCGGCCCCCAACCTCGTCATCGCCGCCGCCGGTCATCTTGACCATGCGCGTCTGCGTGAACTGGTCGAGCGCGCGTTCGGGGATCTGCCGGTGGGGCCGCGCGGTGCCGCCTCGGCGCCGCCGCAGGTGACGCCCGGGCTGGTGGTGCGACAGAAGGACATCGAGCAGGCGCATCTCTGCCTGGGCATGTCCGCGTACCAGCAAGCGCACGACGACCGCTACGCGACGTATCTGCTCAACACGATTCTGGGCGGCTCGATGAGTTCGCGGCTGTTCCAGCACATCCGCGAGGAGCGCGGCCTGGCCTACTCGGTCTTCAGCGGGCTGACCAACTACACGGACACGGGGGTCCTGTCGATCTACGCCGGGTGCGCGGCGGGCAAGGTGGGCGAGGTGATCGACCTGTCGCTCGCCGAGCTGCGCTCGCTCTGCGCGCAGCCCGTGCCGGCCGACGAGCTGCAGCGCGCGAAGGATCACCTCAAGGGCAGCCTGATGCTGAGCCTCGAGAGTTCCTCGAGCCGCATGTCCCAGCTGGCCAGACAGGAGATCTACTTCGGCCGGTATTTCTCGCTCGATGAGATCATCAAGGGCATCGAGGGCGTGTCGGCCGATGACGTGCAGCGCGTCTCGTGCGATCTGTTCCGACGACGGCGCCGAGGTGGCGACCATCGTCGCCCCCGAGTTGCCCGAGCCGATCACGCTCGACCGCCTGAGGTTCTGACCCGATGATTCCGCGCTACACGCAGAAAGAGATGGGGGCCATCTGGAGTGAGGCCCGCCGGTACGAGGCCTGGCTCGAGGTCGAACTGGCCGCCACCGACGCGCTGGCCGCCACCGGCGTCGTGCCGGCTGACGATGCCCGGACCTTGCGCGAGACAGCCGCGTTCGACATCGCGCGGATCGAGGAGATCGAGGCGACGACGCAGCACGACGTGATCGCGTTCACGACGGCGGTGGCCGAGAAGGTCGGGCCTGCCGCGCGGTGGCTCCACTTCGGGCTGACCTCCTCCGACGTGCTGGACACGGCGCTCGCGCTGCAGATGCGCGCAGGCCTGCGACCTGATCCTGAAGGACGTGGACGCGCTGCTCGAGGCCATCGCGACGCGCGCCGAGGAGCACCGGCGCACGCCGATGATCGGGCGGACGCACGGCGTGCACGCCGAGCCCATGACGTTCGGCGTCAAGCTCGCGCTGTGGCACGCCGAGGTCCAGCGCGGACGCGAGCGTCTGGTCCGGGCCCGTGCGGCGGTGGCCGTCGGCAAGATCTCCGGCGCGGTCGGCATGTTCGCGCATCTCGACCCGGCGATTGAGGCCGCCGTGTGCGAGCGGCTCGGCCTGACGCCGGCGCCCGTCTCGTCGCAGGTCATCCAGCGCGATCGCCACGCCGAGCTGATGTCGGCCCTGGCCATCCTCGCGGCCTCGCTCGAGAAGTTCGCGCTCGAGATTCGCGGCCTGCAGAAGACTGAAATCGGCGAGGTCGAAGAGCCCTTCGGCCGCGGACAGAAGGGCTCGTCGGCGATGCCGCACAAGCGGAACCCGATCGGCTGCGAGCAGATCTGCGGCCTGGCGCGGCTGCTCCGCGCCAACGCGATGGCCGCGTTCGAGAACGTGGCGCTCTGGCACGAGCGCGACATCTCGCACTCGTCGGTCGAACGCGTCATTCTTCCCGACAGCTTCATCGCGCTCGACCACATGCTGCGGCGGTTCACGCGCATCGTGGCCGGCATGGTCGTCTACCCCGACCGGATGCGCGAGAATCTGGCGCGTTCGCGCGGCGTCGTCTTCTCCGGCACCGTGCTGCTCGAACTGGCGATGCGCGGCGTCTCGCGCGAGCAGGCCTACGAGTGGGTGCAGCGCAACGCGATGCGATCGTTCCACGAACAGAAAGACTTCAAGGCGCTCCTCCAGGACGACGCGGATGTCACGCGCGTGCTGGGCCCTGCGGAGATCGACGAGGCCTTCAGCCTTGAAGGCCAGCTGCGCAACGTCGATGCGATCTTCGCCCGTGTGTTTGCCCGACAACCGGTATCCGCCTGATCATGCCCACTATCAAGGCCAGAGTCTTCGTCACCCTCAAGCCCTCGGTGTTCGATCCCCAGGGCCACACCATCGCCGAGGCGCTGCACTCGCTCGGGTACGGTGCGGTCGCGGACGTGCGCCAAGGCAAGTACTTCGAACTCGAACTTTCGACGGCGAGTGCGCCGGAGGCCGAAGCGATGGCCCGGGAGGTCGCGACCCGCGTGCTCGCCAACCCGGTCATCGAGAGTTTCCGCATCGAGATGGCGGACGCCGCGCACGCCGGCACCTCCAAGTCATGAAATTCGCCGTCGTCGTCTTCCCGGGATCGAACTGCGACCACGACGCCTACCACGCGGCCAAGCACGTGCTCGGCCAGGACGCGGCGTTCGTCTGGCACAAGGAGACCTCCCTCGGCGGGGCCGACGTGGTGATCCTGCCGGGCGGGTTCTCGCACGGCGACTACCTGCGCACGGGCGCGATCGCGCGGTTCTCGCCGGTGATGGCCGCGGTCCGCGAGGCTGCCGCGGCCGGCACGCCGGTGCTGGGCGTGTGCAACGGCTTTCAGGTGCTGCTCGAGTGCGGCCTGTTGCCCGGCGCCATGCTTCGGAACCGCGACGTGAAATTCCACTGTGAGTTCGTGGGCGTGCGCGTCGAAGAAGTCGATACGCCGTTCACGACCGGTTGCCGCAAGGGGCAGGTGCTCCAGCTGCCGATCGCCCATGGAGAAGGCAACTACTACGCGCCGCCCGACGTGCTGGACGCGCTCGAGGCCAACCGGCAGGTGATCTTCCGCTACGCCAACGCGGCCGGCGAGACCACCGACGAGGCCAATCCGAACGGGTCGCTGCACGCGATCGCCGGGGTCTGCAGCGAGGCCCGCAATGTCGTGGGGTTGATGCCGCATCCGGAGCGGGCGTGTGAGTCGGCGCTCGGCGGGACCGACGGCCTGTTGCTGTTCGAGTCCGTGGTGGCCGGGCTTTCGGGGCACGGCACGATGCACGCGGCGGCGCGATGACGACGGGTCTTCCACGAGGCGAGATGACGATCGACGACCAGGTACTCGAACGGCACGGCGTCACGCGCGACGAGTACGCGCGCATCGTCGAGCTGATGGGCCGCGAGCCGAATCTGACCGAGCTCGGGCTGTTCTCCGTGATGTGGTCGGAGCACTGCAGCTACAAGAGCTCGCGCGTGCACCTGAAGACGCTGCCGACCGAGGGCGCGCGCGTGCTGCAGGGACCAGGCGAGAATGCCGGGGCCGTGGACATCGGCGACGGTCTGGCGGCCGTCTTCAAGATCGAGTCGCACAACCATCCGTCGTTCATCGAGCCGTACCAGGGCGCGGCGACCGGCGTCGGCGGCATCATCCGCGACATCTTCACGATGGGCGCGCGGCCCATCGCGCTGCTCGACGCCCTGCGGTTCGGGCCGATCGACGAGGCGCGGACGCGGCGGATCCTGCGGGGCGTGGTCGCCGGCATCGGCGGCTACGGCAACAGCATCGGCATCCCGACGGTCGGCGGCGAGGTGATGTTCGACGAGAGCTACAGCGGCAACCCGCTCGTCAACGTCTTCTGCCTCGGCATCGCGGCGCAGGACGCCATCGTCAAGGGGCAGGCCAGCGGCGTCGGCAACCCGGTGTACTACGTAGGCGCCAAGACGGGACGCGACGGCATCCACGGCGCGACGATGGCCTCGGCGGAGTTCGACGAGAAGACCGAAGAGAAGCGGCCGGCCGTGCAGGTGGGCGACCCCTTCATGGAGAAGCTGCTCCTCGAGGCGTGTCTCGAGGTGATGGCGACCGACGCGTGCGTCGGCGTGCAGGACATGGGCGCGGCCGGGTTGAGCTGCGCCACGTCGGAGACCGGGGCGCGCGGCAACGTCGGCATCGAGATCGACGTCGCGCTGGTGCCGCAGCGTGAGACCGGGATGACGCCCTACGAGATCATGCTCTCCGAGTCGCAGGAGCGCATGCTGCTCATCGTCAAGCGCGGCCGCGAGGCCGAGGTCGAGCGCGTCTTCGAGAAGTGGGACCTGCACGCGGTGCGCATCGGCGAAGTCACCGAGGGCGAGCGGCTGAAGGTCTGGAACAACGGCGTGCTCGTCGCCGACGTGCCGAACAAGGCGCTCACCGATGAGGCGCCCGTGTACCGGCGGCCGTTCCATGCGCCGCAGGGGCTCGACCAGCTGCGCACGATTCCGGTGGACGCGCTGCGCCCGCTGCCCTCGCCGGGCGATGCGCTGCTCGCGCTGCTGGCCGCGCCGACGATCGCCAGCAAGCGGTGGATCTACCGGCAGTACGACCACATGGTCCGCACCAACACGCTCGTGCTGAACGGCATGGGCGCCGGCGTCGTGCGGGTCAAGGGCACCGACCGCGCACTGGCCATGTCGGTGGACGGCAACGGCCGCTTCTGCCGGCTCGATCCACGGCAGGGTGCGCGCCTGGCGGTGGCCGAGGCGGCGCGCAACGTCGCGTGCGCGGGGGCGCTGCCGATCGGCGCGACCAATTGCCTGAACTTCGGCAACCCGCAGCGCCCCGAGATCATGTGGCAGTTTGCCGAGGCCGTCGCGGGCATCGGCGAAGCCTGTCGCGCACTCGACGTACCGATCACCGGCGGCAACGTCAGTCTCTACAACGAGACAGACGGCCAGCCGATTCTGCCGACCCCGGTGCTTGGGGTGGTGGGTGTGCTGGAGCACGCCAGCGCGGTACGTGCGCGGGCCTTCCGCGCCGCGGGACACGCGATCGTGCTCGTCGGCGAGAACCTGGGTGAACTGGGCGGATCGGAGTACCTGAAGACGCTGCACGGCCTGCTGCGCGGACGCCCGCCCGTGCTCGACCTCGAGCGCGAGCACGCGCTCCATCGCGTGCTCGTCGATCTGGCCGCCCGCGGCCTGACGCAGTCGGCGCATGATTGTGCCGAAGGCGGGTTCGCCGTCGCGCTGGCCGAGTGCACGTTCGACACCGGCGGCATCGGCGCCGACGTCGCCGTGCCGATGGCACTGTCGGACGGGGGCGTGGACGGGCTCGCGGCAACGCTGTTCGGCGAGTCGGCCTCCCGTGTGATCCTGAGCGTCGCGCCCGGGGATCTCGACGCGGTGCTGGCGTCCTGTGCGGCGGCGGGTCTGTCGGCCGCTGAGATCGGTCGCACGGGCGGTTCGCAGCTGCGCGTGTCGGTCGATACGCAACTGGTGATCGACTGCCCGGTGGCAGAGGCCGAGGCCCGCTGGGCCGGGGCGCTGGCCGGCTGGCTCGACGGACACGTGGCCTGACCCGAGGACGGCTGACCCATGGACAAGTTCAAAGAAGAGTGCGGCCTCTTCGGAATCTTCGGGCACACCGAAGCGGCCAATCTCACCTACCTCGGGCTCTACGCGTTGCAGCATCGCGGGCAGGAGAGCGTCGGCATCGCCACCTCGGACGGCGAACGGCTGGCGATCCACAAGGCGATGGGCTACGTGGCCGACAGCTTCAGTGAGGCCACGTTCGCGCGGCTCGCCGGTACGAGTGCCGTCGGGCACGTCCGGTATTCGACTTCGGGCGAGAGCGGGCTGAAGAACGCCCAGCCCATTCTCATCGACTGCGCACACGGCGAGCTGGCCATCGCGCACAACGGCAACCTCGTCAACGCCCAGGAACTGCGCGACCAGCTGGTCAAGCAGGGATCGATCTTCCAGACCACGAGCGACACGGAGGTGCTGTTGCATCTCTATGCACGGTCGCAGGCGCCGACGATCGAGCAGGCACTGGTCGAGTCGGTGGCACAGGCGCAGGGCGCGTTCTCGCTCGTGCTCCTCACGAAGGACAAGCTCGTCGCCATCCGCGATCCCCATGGCTTCCGTCCGTTGACCATCGGTCGCCTCGGCGATGCCTACATCGTCACTTCTGAGACGTGCGCGCTCGACCTGATCGACGCCGAGTGGGTGCGGGACGTCGAGCCCGGCGAGATGATCGTCATCTCGCACAGCGGGACACAGTCGTTCCATCCGTTCGCGCCGGCGCGGCGCGCGCACTGTGTGTTCGAGCATGTGTACTTCGCGCGGCCGGACTCCTACGTCTTCGGGCGCAGTGTCAACGAGGTGCGGACGGAGTTCGGACGCCGTCTGGCGCGCGAGCATCCGGTCGAAGCCGATGTCATCGTGCCGATTCCCGACTCGGGTGTCTGCGCGGCCACCGGGTTCGCCGAAGAGGCGGGCACGCCGCTCCGCATGGGCCTCATCCGGAATCACTACGTCGGCCGGACGTTCATCGAGCCCCACCAGAGCATCCGGCACTTCGGCGTGCGCGTGAAGCTCAATCCCGTGCGCAGCATCCTCGAGGGCCGTCGGGTGGTACTCGTGGACGATTCCATCGTGCGTGGCACCACGAGCCGGAAGATCGTCAAGATGGTGCGGTCCGCCGGTGCGAAGGAGATTCACCTGCGCATCAGCTGTCCGCCCACCATCTCGCCCTGCTTCTACGGGGTCGATACGCCGCGGCGATCTGAGTTGATCGCGGCGACCCACACGCTCGATGAGATTCGGCGATACATCGGTGCCGATACGCTCGGCTACCTCAGTCATGAAGGCCTGCTGTCGTCCGTGGGCACGGAACGGTCGTCGTACTGCACGTCGTGTTATACCGGCCAGTATCCCGTCGCGTTCCCAAGGAACGAGGCCGCCTACCTGCAGTTGGCGCTCAAACTGGTGGAATGACCCACACGCGCACGATCGCCCTGTGGACGTGTGCCCTGTCGATCGGGGCGATCGGCCCCGGCACGGTCGGCCTGGGGGCGCGTGACGCGCAGCCCGGCGGGCAGACGCAGGCTGCCGCCCGCCAGAACCCGGCGCAGGAGGCCGGTCTGCCCGGCCCAGACGAGGTGAACGCCGCGATCGATACGCTCGGGGCCTTCGACTTCGAGACGCGGACCAACGCCGCCAGGGCAGTGCGCCGCGCAGCCGCGACGACCGCTGTGCCTGCGCTGGTCCGGGCCGTGCGCAGTCATCGCAACGAGTACGTCAGATACCGGGCACTCGTCATCCTGGCCGGCATCGGCGATGCGGCCGCGAGCGACGTCGTGCGCGAGGTCCTGACGGATCGGAACGACCGCCTGCGGACGGTGGCGTATGGCTGGCTGGAGCACCATCCCGACGCGGCGGTGCTGCCGGCGCTGCTGTCGGCGCTCGTCACCGAGCAGTCCGAGTTCGTCAGGCCGGCGCTCACGCGGGCGATCGCGGCGCAGGGAACCGACCCACGGGCGCGCGCCGTGCTGGTGCCGCTCGTGACGCGCGGCGAGGACTTCTTCCGCGGCGCGGCCATCGAGGCGCTGGGCGACTACAAGGGCACCTATGCCCTGCCGGAGATCATCGAGGTGGCGCGACTCGACGGCCCACTCCAGGACGATGCGATCAGCGCGATCGGGAAGCTGGGCGATGCCGCGCACCGATCGGTGCTGGCCGCGCTGCAGAAGACGGCCACACCCGAACTGCAGCCGACCATCTCCGCGGCGCTGTGTCTGATCGGCGTCGAGTGTCCGCAGCAGGCCGCGTATCTGAAGAAGACGCTGTCCTTTGCCGCGACCAGCGCGGGGTTCCAGCCGCTGCTGCGGGGCGCCGTGCACGGCATGGGCATGCTCGCGGTGCGCGGCGACCGTGCCGCGCTCGAGGCGCTGTTCGATGCGGGCGTTCCGGCGCAGGACCCTGGTCGCGCGCCGATTGCCCTGGGCGTGGGGCTCGTGGCGTTGCGGTCGCCGCTGGCCGTGCTCGAACTGGTCGAGGCCCGCAAGGACTTCGACGCGGTCGTCGAGCTGCTGCGCGACGCCTTCGACATGCTGTCGGAGGACTACGAAGAGGAGCGGTTCTACGTGGAGATTCGCCGTGCGTTCTGGGCGGCCCCCGAGGGGTCGCCGCGCCGGCGCGTCGCGCAGGCGCTGCTCGACAAGCTGGAGTTCTCGTGAGTCAGATTGACTATCGCCAGTCAGGCGTGGACATCGACGCGGGCAACGAGGCCGTTCGCCGCATCAAGGCGCTGGCCAGGAGCACGTACACCTCCGGCGTGCTTTCGGGCGTCGGATCCTTCGGCGGCCTGTTCGCACCGGGAACGGACACGCCCGACCCGGTGCTGGTTGCCAGTGCGGATGGCGTCGGCACCAAGCTCAAGGTCGCGTTCATGGCCAACCGGCATGACACGGTGGGCGAGGACCTCGTCAACCACTGCGTCAACGACATCCTGGTTCAGGGCGCGCGTCCGCTGTTCTTTCTGGACTACCTGGCGACAGGACGCCTGGCCCCGGATGTGGCCGAGCAGGTGGTCAGCGGGATGGCGCGGGCCTGTCGCGAGAACGGCTGCGCGCTGCTCGGTGGCGAGACAGCCGAGATGCCGGGGTTCTATGCGGAAGGCGAATACGACCTCGCCGGCTTCATCGTCGGCCTCGTCGCGCGGGCGCAGATTGTCGATGGGCGAGACGTCCAGGCTGGCGACGCCCTCGTCGCGTTGCCGTCCACGGGCCTGCATACCAACGGGTATTCGCTGGCGCGGAAGATCGCGTTCGAGCGCCTCGGGCTGCGGGTGGACAGTCACGTGGCCGAGCTCGGCGAGACCGTCGGCGAGGCGTTCCTGCGTCCCCATCGGTCGTACCTGAAGGCGGTCGGGCCGTTGCTGGCTGCGGGCGGCATCAAGGGCATGGCGCACATCACCGGGGGCGGGATTACCGAGAACCTGCCGCGCACGCTGCCGGAGGGCCGGAGCTTCGTCGCTCGACCGCGAGAGCTGGACGGTGCCCCCGCTGTTTCAGTGGCTGCAGGCGGCCGGCGGTATCGACGAGGCGGAGATGTTCCGCGCGTTCAACATGGGCGTCGGCCTTGTCCTGGTCTGCGCGCCCGACCGCGTCGATACCATCCTCGCGACCACCCCCGACGCCTGGCGGCTCGGGCATGTCGTTTAGGGGGTCAGATCTCTTTTCCACAGTTTTGACCCTCTGGGTGCCAGATCTCTCGCGACTTGGGTCGTGACGAGGAACCAGGGGAGACGATGACGTCGCGCCAGTCGATCGTCGCGGTCCTGTCTCCCACGAGTTCCTCCTGACGGCTCGGGTCGTTCACGTAGTCGATCCAGGCGGTCGATGCGAAGAATGGCGCCGCTTTCAGAGGGACAGCCTCGACTCCCCGCACCCGGTCCGACAGGCTGCCCCACGGCCAGTCCTGCGCTCGTCGGACCAGCCTCGCCGCCAGCGCGTTGCGCTCGACGTACCGGCAGGCCCGCATCAGTCGCTCTGCGCTGTCCAGGGGAACCGAGTGGTAGCGGCCCTGGTAGACCGCCCCGCCGCCGACGGTGCGGTGGTGGTGGTGCCACCGGACCGCATGGGTAACCGTTACCCAATGCATGAACCGCACGAGCGCGTTCGTTCCCCTGGGTTCGACGACCAGGTGCCAGTGGTTGGCCAGGACGCAGTAGGCCAGCAGGTGGATATCATCCCGTGCCAGTCCCTCGCGGATCACGGCGAGAAACGCGCGATAGTCTGAGGGGCGCACGAACAGTGGCATGCGCCGGACGCTCCGATTGATCACGTGGAAGTAGGGAGCTTGCAGGGTTTGGCGTGGTCGTCTACTCATGGCGCCTGCGGTGCGTAGCAAGGGCAGTGCCGAGGGTGATGTCCGTGCGAGATCTGTCACCAAGGAGTTGAACGCTGTGGAAAAGAGATCTGACCCCCTCGCCATTCTCATCTCGGGGCGCGGCAGCAATATGCGGGCGATCCTGCGGGCCGTGAGCGAGGGACGGCTGGATGCGAGAGTGGCGATCGTCATCTCGAATCGCCCGGACGCGGCCGGTCTCGACGATGCCCGCAAGGCGGGGGTTGAGACGCTGGTGCTGCCGCATCGCAGCCAGCCGACGCGTGCGGCCTACGATCGCGTGCTGGTCGAGGCGCTCCAGGAGCGGGGCGTGGGTTTGGTCTGTCTGGCTGGATTCATGCGGCTGCTTGGCCCCGCCTTCTGCGAGGCGTTTCCGATGGCGACGGTCAACATCCATCCGTCGCTGCTCCCGGCCTTTCCTGGGGTCGATGCGCAGCGACAGGCGTTCGAGCACGGCGTGAAGGTGGCCGGTGCGACCGTGCACTTCGTGACGCCCGAGCTCGACGCCGGTCCGATCGTGGCCCAGCGGGCCGTGGCGGTCGAGGAAGCGGATTCCGCCGAGACACTGGCCGCGCGCATCCTCGCGGTCGAACATGCGCTCTATCCGGCCGCGATTGGCCGGCTGCTCTCGGAACCGTGGACCGTGGACGGCCGCCGGGTGGTCTTCGGCGATCGACCGGTACCGCCTGCGCTAAGCTGAAGCGCCCATGACCGTTGACGAGCAACTCGCCTATCTGACCAAAGGGTGTGTGGACGTCGTGCGGCCTGGCGAGCTGCGCGCCAAACTGGCCCGCGCGGAGGCGACGGGCACGCCGCTCGTCGTCAAGGTCGGCTTCGATCCGACGGCGCCAGACCTGCACTTGGGCCATACGGTGCTGCTTCGCAAGATGAAGCACTTCCAGGATCTCGGCCATCGCGTCATCTTCCTCATCGGCGATTTCACGGGCCTGATCGGCGATCCGACCGGACGGTCCAAGACGCGGCCGGCCCTCACGGCCGAGGAGATCGCCGCCAACGCCGAGACGTACAAGCGCCAGGTCTTCAAGCTGCTCGACCCGGATCGCACCGTCGTGGACTTCAACGCACGGTGGCTGCGTGAACTCGGCGCCGAGGGTCTGGTGCGGCTGGCGGCGCGGTACAACGTGGCCCAGATGCTCGAGCGGCGCGATTTCCGGCAGCGCTTCGAGGCGGGCAAGCCCATCGCCGTGCATGAGTTCCTCTACCCGCTGGCCCAGGCCTATGACTCGGTCTTCCTGCGGGCCGACGTCGAGCTCGGCGGCACGGACCAGCTGTTCAACCTCAACGTCGGTCGGGATTTGATGCCGGGCTACGGGCTCGAAGCCCAGGTCGTGATGACGACTCCGCTGCTCGAGGGCCTGGACGGCGTGGAGAAGATGTCGAAGAGCCTGGGCAACTACGTCGGCGTGGCCGAATCGCCGGACGAGATGTTCGGGAAGCTGATGTCCATCAGCGACGACCTGATGTGGCGCTACTACCTGCTGCTGACGGATGCCTCGGCCGCCGCGATTGAGGGGATGCGCACCCGGGTCGGGTCAGGCGCCCTCCATCCGAAGCAGGCCAAGGTGGACCTGGCTCGGCAGGTGGTGACGGATTTCCACTCAGCCGAGTCGGCGGAGCAAGCCGCGTCGGCTTTCGAGGCGCGGTTCTCGCGAGGCGACCTCGGCCCGGTGTCGCTCGAGGAGATCACGGTGACGGTATCCGACGGATCGATTGCCTTGTCCAGGCTGGTCTCCGAGGCCGGGTTGGCGGTTTCGGCCAGTGAAGCCACGCGCAAGATCCAGCAGGGCGGCGTCCGGCTCGATGGCGAGAAGGTCACCGACATCAAGCGGCGGGTGGCGGCCGATGGCGCGGCCCTGGTGCTCGAGGTGGGCCGCCGCGCGGTGCGCGTGCGGGTGGTCCCGGGCGGCTGAGGCGCAGCACGCCGCCGGCACCCTGGCGGAGACGGCGCTAGTTCCTTCAAGTACAGGCCTGTTTTCGTGGATTGTGTGTTGTGGCGCGCTTGGGTGTTGACACCCCGTAATCGGTACGTTACTTTCAGGATCCCTGAGCGACATCTGCCTGGGGCCGGGCGCGCGGCGGTGACGTGGGATTCGACTCACGAGCCAGCCAAGCAAGACGACAGACAACCCGACCACAGGCGCTGCTCAGAGACCCAGCTCGGCCCGCACACTCTTTGAACGCGGACGGGAAATACCCTCAAGGCAGCGTCGTCTCTGCCGAGAAGCGTGGACGCGAAAGCGTCGGCGCTGAAAAAAGAGGTTGACAGAAGTAAGGCTTCTGTCGTAATTTTGATGGGTTCGCCTCCGAGAGAAATTCGCGCTGGGCGGCGCCGGGAAAAGAGCCCCGGGAGTAAGTCGAGAAGGCAGTTCGGCTCGGTTCTTTGAAAACTAGATAGAACGTGCAAGCACAACCCGTCAAGTATCAGCGGGTGGCGTTTCACGGCGCAGCTGCAAGGCTGTGACCGCGGGGCGAACCACTCATATTGCTTGACGGCCCGTCGAAGTTTCGCCGAAGCGCTGCAAGGCGCGAGGCGAGCGACGACGGGCCAAATCCGAGAGCCAATTCAACAGGCTGACTTGGGTTAATCAGTTGTCCCTGAGCGAGGCTGCAAGGCCGAGCGACGGGCGATCACTTTAACTTGAGAGTTTGATCCTGGCTCAGAATCAACGCTGGCGGCGTGCCTAACACATGCAAGTCGAACGCGAAGACCCCGCAAGGGGTTGTTAGCGTGGCAAACGGGTGAGTAACACGTGGGCGACCTACCTCAGAGTGGGGGATAACCTTCCGAAAGGAAGGCTAATACCGCATGACATCCCATGTTTGGATACATGGACATCAAAGCCGGGGATCGCAAGACCCGGCGCTTGGAGAGGGGCCCGCGTCCGATTAGCTAGTTGGTGAGGTAACGGCTCACCAAGGCTCCGATCGGTATCCGGCCTGAGAGGGCGGACGGACACACTGGGACTGAGACACGGCCCAGACTCCTACGGGAGGCAGCAGTGGGGAATTGTTCGCAATGGGCGAAAGCCTGACGACGCAACGCCGCGTGGAGGATGAAGACCTTCGGGTCGTAAACTCCTTTCGACCGAGATGAACATCCTTCGGCCTAATAGGGCGAAGGACTGACAGTATCGAGGGAAGCAGCCCCGGCTAACTCTGTGCCAGCAGCCGCGGTAATACAGGGGGGGCAAGCGTTGTTCGGAATTACTGGGCGTAAAGGGTTCGTAGGTGGCTAACTAAGTCAGACGTGAAATCCCTCAGCTTAACTGGGGAACTGCGTCTGAAACTGGATAGCTTGAGTGCAG
>CAVTWK010000009.1:0-335000 GCA_963738485.1 uncultured Acidobacteriota bacterium | reverse complement strand
GCTCGGATGAGCTGTGGGTAGGGGTGAAAGGCTAATCAAACCTCGTGATTGCCCGTTCTCTTCGAAATGCTTTTAGGAGCAGCCTCGGATGGTCGGCATTGGTGGTAGAGCGCTGAATGGACTAGGGGCCTTACCAGGTTACTGAATCCAATCAAACTTCGAATGCCAATGACCGCAGTCCGGGAGTGAGACAGTGGGGGCTAAGCTTCATTGTCGAGAGGGAAACAGCCCAGACGACCGGCTAAGGTCCCTAAGTGTGTGCTAAGTGGTAAAGGATCTGAAGATGCTGTGACAACCAGGAGGTTGGCTTAGAAGCAGCCATCCTTTAAAGAAAGCGTAATAGCTCACTGGTCAAGCGTCTTTGGGCCGACAATATAACGGGGCTCAAGCACACCACCGAAGCCGTCGACTTGATTGTCCTGCGGGACGATCAATTGGTAGAAGAGCGTTCTCTAGACGTTGAAGCCTGATCGCAAGGACAGGTGGAGCCTAGAGAAGTGACCCTGCCGGCATAAGTAGCGAGAAGGGAAGTGAGAATCTTCCCCGCCGTAAGCCTAAGGTTTCCTGAGGAAGGTTCGTCCGCTCAGGGTTAGTCGGGACCTAACGCGAGGCCGAAAGGCGTAGCGGATGGATGTCCGGTTAATATTCCGGAACTACCTAGATCACGTTTGTACGAAGGGGGGACGCAGGAAGCTATGCGAGCCAGCTGTTGGATGTGCTGGTTGAGAGTGTAGGGGGATTCGCCTGGAAAATCCGGTGAGTCATTCAACCCTGAGAGCTCGAAGCGAGCGCCGCAAGGCGCACAAAGTCGCAGACGCTACGCTGCCAAGAAAAGCCTCTAAGGAGTGATATAGGTACCCGTACCGCAAACCGACACAGGTAGGCGAGGAGAAAATCCTCAGGCGCAAGTGAGAACCCTCGTTTAGGAACTCGGCAAACTGACCCCGTAACTTCGGAAGAAGGGGTGCTCGATTTTGTGTAGGGGTTTACCCCCGAAGCATCATCGAGTTGCAATAAAGAGGCCCAAGCGACTGTTTACTAAAAACACAGGACTCTGCAAAGTCGAATACGACGTATAGGGTCTGACTCCTGCCCGGTGCCGGAAGGTCAAAGGGAGAGGTTAGCCGCAAGGCGAAGCTTCGAGCTCAAGCCCCGGTAAACGGCGGCCGTAACTATAACGGTCCTAAGGTAGCGAAATTCCTTGTCGGGTAAGTTCCGACCTGCACGAATGGAGTAACGATTTGGGCGCTGTCTCAACGAGGGGCACTGCGAATTTGTGGTACCGGTGAAGACGCCGGTTGCCCGTGGCTAGACGAAAAGACCCCGTGCACCTTTACTGCAACTTAGTAGTGAATGTTGTCGCCGTCTGCGCAGGATAGGTAGGAGACTTTGATCTGGGACTCTTGGGTTCCAGTGAGTCGACGGTGAGATACTACCCTGACTGCTATGACGTTCTAACCGAGTCCTGTCATCCAGGACCGGGACACTGCTAGGTGGGTAGTTTGACTGGGGCGGTCGCCTCCTAAATTGTAACGGAGGCGCGCGAAGGTTCGCTCAGGCTGTTTGGAAATCAGCCGTAGAGTGCAAAAGCACAAGCGAGCTTGACTGCGAGACTTACAAGTCGAGCAGGTGGGAAACCAGGCTTTAGTGATCCGGTGGTTCCGCGTGGAAGGGCCATCGCTCAACGGATAAAAGGTACGCCGGGGATAACAGGCTGATCTGAGCCAAGAGTTCACATCGACGCTCAGGTTTGGCACCTCGATGTCGGCTCATCGCATCCTGGAGCTGTAGCAGGTTCCAAGGGTCCGGCTGTTCGCCGGTTAAAGCGGTACGTGAGCTGGGTTTAGAACGTCGCGAGACAGTTCGGTCTCTATCTGCCATGGGCGCAGGAAATTTGAGTGGGGTTGACCTTAGTACGAGAGGACCGGGTTGAACGCACCTCTAGTGTACGAGTTGTCGTGCCAACGGCAGTGCTCGGTAGCTACGTGCGGACGGGAGAAACGCTGAAAGCATCTAAGCGTGAAACCCTCCACGAGATGAGATTTCCCTGGGGCACAAGCCCCCTGAAGGCACCTGGAAGACTACCAGGTTGATAGGTCGGGTGTGGACATGTCGCGAGATATGAAGCTTACCGATACTAATCTGCCGTGAGGCTTGACCATTGATTCTTCTTCAGGACAACGACCTCCGGGTCGCTGTCATCCGCAGCCGTCCGACCTCCGGGTCGATGGCGCGGCGCACTCATGCGGAACACGCGTGAGATGTGGTGACGAGAAAACTACCGTTTGCAGAGTATTCAGTTGTTCCGCCTTCGCGGACCTGCGCATCCTCCGGATGCTTCGGTCCCCTTCGGCGGACTCACCGCGGGCCGGTCAGGTATTGATCCGGGCGACAGGTGAGCAGCGAATTTGCTCGCGAAGGCGCGCTTCGGCGCGACGAGTGGGCAGGTGCCGGCGGGCGTATGTTCCGCCGCCACACTTGAAGTTCAGCAAGACAAGTTTCCCGGTGGCGATAGGGGCAGGGTCACACCCGTTCCCATTCCGAACACGGAAGTTAAGCCTGCCACCGCCGATGGTACTGCATGGGTAACTGTGTGGGAGAGTAGGTCACTGCCGGGGATTTATCACAAAGGGCCGCTTCGGCTAACACCGAAGCGGCCCTTTCCTTTTTCTGCGACGTGCCGCGCCCATCGCCGTCCCACGGCATCGCGGTCTCCGGAGCGCACACACGCTCGGTGGTCTGCGCGAGTGGTCTGCCAGCATCGGCGGGCGCAACGGGCCGCCGATGCCCTTTTGGGCTACCAGGGACTGCTAGACTGGCCACGTTCGTCGTGGAGGTCGCATGACCAGCACTCCGAAGATCGCCGCAGCCCTTGCGCTGGCGGCCGCCGCGCTGACGCTCTCTGCCTCGCAGGCTCCGCCGTCCGGTGGCGCCCCCCATCCCCAGTTGCTGGCGGAGGCGCGCGAGTCGCTCGCCCTGATCGCCGGCGAGGTTCGGGTGCCCGGCCTGTCCGCTGACGTCCGGGTCCTCCGCGACCGCTGGGGCGTGCCCCACATCTACGCCAGCTCAACAGGCGACTTGTTCATGGCCCAGGGCTACGTCATGGCCCAGGACCGCCTGTGGCAGATGGAGATCTGGCGCCGGGCCAACGAGGGCAGGCTCGCCGAGATCCTGGGCCCGCAGGCCCTCGAGCGAGACCGTCGCGCCCGGCACTTCCGCTACCGCGGGCCGTTGGACGACCGCGAGTGGACCAGCTACCACCCCGACACTCGCAGGATCCTGACCGCCTATGCCGCCGGCGTGAACGCGTTCATCACCGAGCGCCGGGAGAATCTACCGATCGAGTTCAAGGTCACGGGTGTGGTGCCCGAGCCCTGGACAGCCGAGACGCTGCTGCTGCGCGTGGCCGCCATCGGCGACGCGTCCGCCGAGCTGCAGCTCGCCCGCAACGTGGTCCGGCTGGGCGTCGAGGAGGCGAACCGGCAGCGCGCGCCCGACCCGTGGGACGACCTGGCGGTGCCAGACGGCCTTGACCTCCGCGCGATCGACGAGACCGTGACGACGGGCGGCCGTGTCGGTGGCGGCGCCATCCGCCCGGCCATCCTGGAGCCGTACCGGGCCTGGATCAGCGAACGTGCAGGAGGTGTCGGCGGCCGAGGCGGGACCGCGAACGACGCCGGCGTCATTCCCGAACCCGGTTCGAACAACTGGGTCATCAGCGGTCAGCTCTCGTCCACCGGGAAGCCGTTCATCGTCAACGACCCCCACCGCGAGGTCAGCAATCCCTCGCTGCGGTACGTCGTTCACCTCGAGGCGCCCGGCTGGCACGTCATCGGGGCGGGCGAGCCGCCGTTCGTCGGTGTCGCCATCGGCCACAACGATCGCCTCGGGTGGGGCCTGACGATCGTCGGCACGGATCAGGAAGACGTCTACGTCGAACGCGTGAATCCGGCGAATGCGAACGAAGTGCGGTGGCGAGACGGCTGGGAGCCGATCCGGACGATCACGGAGACGATCGCGGTCAAGGGCGAGGCCCGCAGACAGGTCGAGTTGAAGTTCACGCGACACGGCCCCGTGTTCCACGAAGACCGGGCTCGTGGCCTTGTCTATGCACTGCGATCGGCCATCCTCGAACCCGGCACCGCGCCCTACCTCGGCAGCTTGCGCCTCGCGCAGACGCGCGATTGCCGCGCGTTCCTCGAGGCGGCGATGTCCTGGAAGGCGCCGACCGAAAACCTGATCTGCGGTGATGTGGATGGCAACATCGCCTGGCAGGCCTCGGCGCTCACGCCCAATCGCAAGGGCTGGAAGGGGCGCCTCCCCGTTCCCGGTGATGGCCGCTACGAGTGGGACGGCTTTCGACGCGATCTGCCGCGTGAACTCAATCCCCCGCGCGGATTCGTGGCCACCGCCAACAACAACATCAACCCGCAGGGCTTCGCGCCACCCGTCATGTTCAAGACCTCGACGACGGTGCCGTTTGATCGGATCACCAGGCTGATGGAGCTGCTGCGGCCCGGTCAGCGGTACACGATCGAGGATCACCGGCGCATGCAGCTCGACGCGGTGTCCCTGCGCGCGCGCGCCGAAGTCCCGCTGTTCCGTGGGTGGACCGCCTCGTCGCCTGAGGTCGAGCGGGCCCGTCGTACCCTGGCCGATTGGGACGCCGCGCTCGGCGTCGGCAGCCAGGCTGCGGCGATCTACTCGGCGTGGCGCACCGCGTCGTCGGCGACCGAGCGTGACCTGGCGAGGTCAGCCTCGGACCGGAAGGCCCAGCACGAAGCCAGTCTCACGCGCGCACTTGAACGATTGACCAACGACCTTGGCGAAGACTGGACCACATGGCGATGGGGACGCCTGCACACGCGGGCCTTCCCGCACGCGCTCATTCCCGCCTTCGACCTGCCGACGGTCGAGCGTCCGGGCGGCACGGGCACGGTGGCCGCTGACGGCGCCACCTACCGGCAGATTCTGGACACGGCGGACTGGGACCGGTCAATCGCGACGAACGTCCCGGGCCAATCCGCGCAGCCGGGCAGTCCCTTTCAGGACAACCTGCTCGCGCTCTGGGCGACTGATCAGTACTTCCCGCTCCTGTTCAGCGCTGGTCGCGTGGAGGCGGCCGCGAGCCATCGGCTGGTGCTGAAGCGATGACGCGCGCCCTTCGATGACGGTTCCCGTGAGCGACTGGAGAAACGCGATGAGGCCCGCTCGCTGGGCAGACGAGAGCTGCAGCGGCAGGATCTCCGAATCCAGGTGTGGGTTCGGCCGGCCGCCGCGGATGTAGAAGTCCACCACCTCCTCGAGCGTGGCCAGGCTGCCGTCGTGCATATACGGCGCGGTCCTCGCGACCTCGCGTAGCGAGGGCGTCTTGAAGGCGCCGCGATGCACGAGTGCGCCGGTCACCTTCTCGCGGCCGACGTCCTTCACCTCGTGACCCGTCCAGGCCACACCGGTGTTATGGAACTGCTCGTCAGAGAAGTTGCCGCCCATGTGGCACGTGACGCACAGCCCCTCGGTCCGAAACACGCGTGCGCCGAGCTGGGCCTCGGGCGACAGCGCAGAGCGGTCGCCTTCGGAATATCGATCCGCCGGCGCATCTCCGGCCTGGATCGTCCGGACGTAAGTGGCCAGCGCCCTTCCCAGGTCCGGCCCGCTCATCTCGCGTCCGAACGCGGCGCGAAACTGCGCCGGGTACGTGCGGTCCTGCCGCAGCGTCTTCAGGACCGCAGGCACGGTCATTCCCAGTTCCTTCGGATTCTCGATCGGCATCAGCACCTGGGCTTCAAGCGACGCCACCCGCCCATCCCAGAAGAACGTCTCGCCATAGCCGCGGTTCACGAGAGAGGGCGAGTTCCGTTCGCCGATCCGCCCATGCACGCCGACGGCCAGCGGCCGACGGTCCGCGAAGGCCACGGCGGGGTCGTGGCAGGTCGCGCAGGACACACGCCCGTCGAGCGACAGCGCCGGGTCGAAGAAGAGCCGCCGACCGAGCGCGACCTTGGCGGGCGAGAAACGGTTGTCCACCGGCACCCGCATGACGACGTCGAGGCCGCGAAGCGTGCTCGGGATGAAGTCCTGCGGCGTCGGCCCCTGTGCCACAGCCACCGCGAGGCCCATCGTCACGGCCGCGCCGGAAAGAAGTGCGAGCGCGAGACGACGAGGCGGGTGCATGAGGCCGAGATTCTACTGCGCTGAGCCCTCCTCATCGAAGCCGGGCCGGACGAACGCCATGGCATCGGGGAACTCCCGCGCCACAGCCGTGTCGAGCGTGTCCAGCCGAGCGACCATCGCCATCGGGACGCCGTCCGCGCGCGCCCGTCCCGGCTCGGCCAGCACGAGCCAGGCGCCACGCGACTCGGCGATGAGCAGGCGTGCCAGCTTGGCACTGCCGTTGGCGTCCCGCCGAGCGCTGTCGTGGTCCTGGTCGGGGAAGAGCGCCCGGTCGATCGCGGACCCGACCGCGCGCCACACCTTGACCGCGATCAGCATGTCGAGCCGTTCGACCGTCTCGAGCGCCGTCAGGGACACCGGGTCGCCACTCTCCTTCAGCATCGGGCGCAGCGCTGCCGACACGCCCCGTGTCGCGTCCAGGTACTCGCGCCCGAGGACCGAGATCGGATGCCGGGACCGCCGTTCGAACGAGAGGTTGATCAGGCGCGCGGTAGCGGCCAGTTCGGCCTCGGTCGGCCACGCCAGGTCCACCTCGTTGGGCGACGCACGGTTCCCCGCGCGCACGCGATCGGCCGCCTCCTCCGCACGGTTCGAGTCGGCGTCCACGCGGCACCGGTGCCGGAACTGGCAGCGCTCGCACCAGCGGTCGCAGAAGTTGTAGATCCCGGGAATGAAGGCGCGCTCAGGTCGCGGGGAGCGGTCGCCCGATTCGGCATGATCGAGAAGTGCCATGCGTGGGCCACTGCAAGACCCAGGCCCAGGCCGCAGCATTGGCGCGGCCCATCGACACTCTCCGGGAGGATCTCAGCCGACGCCCTCCCAACGGCCCGAATTGGCGGATCTGGTGAGCGCGTCGATCACGCGCATGTTCGCGATCGATTCCTCGAGCGGGTAGGGTTGGACCCCTCCGTCGAGAATCGCCCGGGAGAATCGGTCGCCCTGTTCCCGGGTACTGGTCGCAGGCCGGCAGCACGATCTCCCGTCGCGATCCCCCGTGCAGGTCGCGGCCATCGTCAATCCAGAGTCGGGTGGGATGGGCGGGCGGGGCGTTGAACGGCACTTCGATCTCGAGGCGCGCCTGCGTGCCCATGACGACCACGCGCTGGTGCGGCGCCATGCGCGTGCTGCAGAGGCCGACGGCCTGGCCCGCCGGATAGTCGAGCATGAGCGAGGTGAGCGTATCGACACCAGAGGCCGGGTCCCGCCGCATCAGGGCACAGGCGGACTGGGGTTCCTCGCCGAACACGAGCCGTGAGGTCATGACCAGGTAGCAGCCGATGTCCATCAGCCCGCCGCCGCCAAACGCCGCGACGTTGCGGATATTGGCTGGATCGTCGTTGAAGTAGCTGAAGGCGCCCAGATAGCCGCGCGGCTCACCGATCGAGGCCGCCGCGGCAGATTTCCACGGCACGCTCCCACTGCGGGTGGGTGCGGACCATGAAGGCCTCCTGGATGTACACGCCGTTGCGGTCGCGCGCGGCCACGAGTTGCTGCGCCTCGCCCGCATCGAGCGCGATCGGCTTCTCGCAGAGCACGTGTTTACCGGCATCGGCGGCGCGCACCGACCACTCCACGTGCAGGTGATTGGGCAGCGGGTTGTAGATGGCGTCGATGTCCGGGTCGGCCAGCAGCGCCTCGTAGGACCCGTAGGCCTTCGGAATGCCGAGGTCACGCGCGACGGCGGCGGCCCGCGCACCGTCGCGCGACGCGATCGCGGCGACGTCCGTGAGGGCGCCTCCGATCATGCCGGGCAGCACCTTCTTCGTGCCGATTCGAGCCGTGCTGAGCACGCCCCAGCGCAGCCGCGTCGCCAATGGCTTCGAAGGTGATTCGCGCAAGTGCGATGCCGGCATGATTACAGATCTCGTAGCAATTACCTCCGAGGTGATTACCAGTCTGCGCTCGGGACCATCCAGGGGAACAGGTATGCCTGGGCCATGACAATGAGGCCCATCAGGATCGCCAGGACGACGCTGTGCCAGAAGACGAAGCGCAGGATCTTCGGTTCCTGGCCGGCCTGTCCGGTCGCGGCGGTGGCGACGACGATGCTCTGGGCGTCGATCATTTTGCCCATGACGCCGCCCGTGCTGTTGGCGGTCGTGATGAGGATGGGGTCGAGGCCCAGCTGCTGCGCGGTGATCTTCTGCAGGCTGCCGAACAGGACGTTCGAGCTGGTGTCCGATCCGGTGAGCGCCACGCCGAGCCAGCCGAGCAGGGCCGCGAACATCGGGTACATGAACCCGGTCTTGGTGAACGCCAGCCCCAGCGTCGCGTCCGTGCCGCTGTAGCGCGTGACGAACCCGAGCGCCATCATGAGCGAGATCGTCACCAGTGACGGCGTCATCTGCCGCAGCGTGGACGCGCCGAGGCTCGCGAACGTGCCGAGGCCGACGCGCAGCAGCAGCGCGGTCGCGATGGCGGCGAGCAGAATGGCCGTGCCCGTCGCCGAGACCCAGTTGATGGTGAAGCGCGCCGGTTCCGCTCGCTTCGCCTGATAGGCCGGGTCGGCGAGCAGGGCCGGGTCGGGCGGCTCGCGCTCGACGGGGAAGTCGCGATAGACCACCCCATGGAGGCCCGGCACCTCCAGGCTCGGCGCGAGCACCGACTTGGCGGGTCCCGGCCTCGGGCCGCCGGCCAGCGCGGTCTTCACCGCGGGGAGGCCCCACGCCAGCACGAACACGCTCAGGAACACCCACGGCATCATGGCGCGCGTCACCGGCCCTTCGGGCGTGCGGCCCGCTGCGGCAGCCGCGCCGCCCGTCGTCGCACGCGCCTGGGTGGGCGTGCCTGCGCCCTCGTGCGCATGCCCATCCGCGCCGTCGTCGCTCGGGCGCCAGACACGGCAGAAGAGGGCCAGGGCGCCCAGCGAAACGAGGCCGCCGACGATGTCCACCAGTTCGGGGCCGACGAAGTTGCTCCAGGCGAACTGGACGACGGCGAAGGAGCCGCCCGAGACGAGCACCGCGGGCCATACGCCGCGGACGCCCCGCCAGCCGCTCATGGTCACGACGAGCCAGGCGGGAATCAGCAGGGACATCAACGGTAGTTGACGGCCGGCCATCGCGCTCAGGGCACTGGCGGGCAGGCCGGTGACGGCGGCCAGCGTCAGGATCGGCGTGCCGATGGCGCCAAAGGCGACCGGCGCGGTGTTGGCGATGAGCGCCAGGCCTGCGGCGTAGAGCGGCTTGAATCCGAGGCCGATCATCAGGGCCGCGGTGATGGCGACCGGCGTGCCGAACCCGGCGGCGCCCTCGATGAAGGCGCCGAACGAGAACGCGATGAGCAGGGCCTGGATGCGCCGATCCGGCGAGAGCCGCGCGACCGCGGCGCGCAGCACGTCGAACTGACCCGTGCGGACGGTGAGGTTGTAGAGGAAGACGGCGGCCACGACGATCCAGCCGATGGGCAGCAGGCCGTAGGCGGCGCCGTACAGGGCCGAGGCGAGGGCCGCCTCGACGGGCATGCCGAACACGGCGATGGCGACGACCAGCGCGGTCCCGAGTCCTGCCGCAGCTGCCGCGTAGGCGCGCCACTCGAGGAACGCGAGGGTGCCGAGCAGCACGACGATGGGCAGCGCGGCGGCGATGGTGCTCAGCCACGCCGAGTGCAGGGGGTCGTAGACCTGGATCCAGGGCATCGATAGGTGTCCGGGCGACACCTTGACACAACGTGAGGAGGTTATCTAGTAGCTCAGCAGGTACGCGCGACGATCGGACGCGAACTGCCGAATCGCGTCAGACCCTGAAAGGAAGTTCTCGTAGGTATCGAGCTTCTTCGAGTCGGTCTTCATGTCGGCATCGATCAGCGCCTGGTACTGCCAGGCCAGCGGGCCGAGGCGCTCCCAGTCGAGCCAGGTCGTTGCCATCTCGCGCACGTAGCGGAGGTAACGGGCCCGCAGCGCGGGCACGGCGAGCAGACGCGAGCGCAGCGGCTTGCGCGTGTCGTCCAGGCCACTCAGGGGATCGAGCAGTGGCCCGCCACCGCCGCGCATGCCCGGCCCACCACCCGTGTTGAACACCTCGTTGGCGTCATGCGGCAGGATGTGAAAGCGGCCCTTGGGATCGCGATAGATCGCGTAGTCGCTCGCCCGCACCCAGTAGCCGTCCCCGTTGACGAACACGGTGTCGAGCGCGAGGAACTTGAGCGTTTCGTCCACGTCGAGGATCGGCGCGAGCGCCGACTCCAGCTTCTCGATCGGCGTGTCGTTCAGGACCCGGCACAGCTCCACGAGCGCCGCCCAGTCCTTCGGGTCGTCCTTCGACTTGATCTCGAATGCGCGCCTGTACGGCGCGAGGTCTGCGCCCCAGTACTCGAGGCCTCCGCCGCCGCCCGGGCTGCCAGGCACCTTCCATCGCGCGCCGTCCGTCGTGTCGTAGCGCTCGCGCAACAGGTCCTTGTTGAACTGTTGCTGGCTGGTGAACACGCCCCAGCTCTCGCCGTTGACCACGACGCGCGCGAAGTTGGCCCTGGGTGCCACGATGTACTGGTTGGCGACATGGAGGAAGAGCACGGTGCGCAGATACGACGCGTCGCCGTTGGCGTTGAGCAGGTTCAGCGTCCGATAGCCGAGAAGCGTCTGGTCTTCGTGGACGAAGTCCATCGACAGGTTGATCGAGTGCTTCCGATCGCGCGCCACGCCGAACGACGACGCGCCACGGTAGTGCAGGCCGACGTCACGGTAGACCCGGCCATCGACGCGCAGCGTGGCGGGCACCTCGATATCCGTGTTGTGGAATGCCAGGAGCTGCTCGTGCCAGTCGGGATCCTCGAACTCGAGGAAGAGCGTCCGCAAGGCCGACGGCGCGTACAGCGGCACCGACGATGGAAAGGCGCGCACGGCGGACGGTGTGACGCGAGGTCCCTGGTCGGCCGGTCCCAGGTCGCGGCCGCGTCCCCCACCGCCGCGTCCGCGCCCACGACCGGTGCCGAGCGACTCGACATACTCCCGTGCCGCCCGTCGTTCGATTCGAGTCGAGTCTCCTGTCGCCGTTCTTGTCGAACTGCGCGACGAGGGCCAGTGGCGGGCCCCCACCACGCCCGAATCCTTGTCGCCCGCCGGGAGCCCCGCCCTCGCCCCGCGCGCCGCGGAGCGCGACGGCGTCGGGTCGGCGCGTCGCCTCACGCGGGGACGGAGGCTGCGGCGGGGTCTGGTAGAGCCACAGCCCGCAGACGGCGACCAGCGTCGCCGCTGCGGGCAGGCCGTACCGGAGCACGGCGTCACGGTCATCGGAGCCCGTGCTATTTCTCCGGGTACGCCAGCAGGTACGCGCGCCGCTGTTCGGCGAACGTCTTCAGCGTCTGGACGCCCGCGTCGAAGTTGGGGCTCATGTCGAGCTTGTGCGTCTCGACCTGGACCGTGGGCCCGATGAGCGCGTGGTACTTCGTCACCAAGGGCTCGAGCGTCTTCCAGTCGAGCCACTTGGTCGCGATCTGCTTCGTGTACGCGAGGTACTTGGCGCGCAGGGCCGGCACGGCGAGCAGCTTCGACCGCAGCGGCTTGCTGGGATCATCCAGACCGACGAGCGGGTCCACCGTCGCGTTGCCCTCGCCCATCCCGCCGCGCCCACCGCGGCCACCACCGCGACCACCCTGGTCCGGCGGGGGGCCGAAGCCGCCGCGTGCGCCCGCGTCAGGCGGGCCGAAGCCGCCAGGGCCACGTCCACCCGGACCGCCAGGCCCGCCCGGACCTCCCGGTCCACCGCGGCCGCCGCCACCGGGACCGAACGTCTCGTTCGTGTCGTGCGGCAGGACGTGGAACTTGCCCGTCGGGTCGAGATAGAGGTTGTAGTCGCTCGCCCGCACCCAGTAGCCGTCGGTGTTGACCAGGGCGTTGTCGAGCGCGAGGAACCGCAGGGCGCCATCCACGTTGAGGATCGGCGCCAGCGCCGCCTCGAGCCGATCAGGCGGCGTCGTGTTCAGGACCTTGGTCAGGTTGACGAGGGCCTCCCAGGCCTTCGGGTCATCCTTGCCCTTGATCTCGAACGTCTGCTTGTACTGCGGGAGGTTGTTCTCCCAGGTACTCGAGGCCGCCCCGCCCACCCGGGCTCCCGGGCACCTTGAACCGCGTCCCGCCGTCCGTCTTGTACCACTGCTTCACGAACGTCTTGTTGACCTGCTCGATGCTCGCGTAGATGCCCCAGAGTTCGCCGTTGATGACCACGCGGACGAAGTTGCCGCGCGCCGCCGGCAGCAGCTCGCGGGCGGCTTGCAGATAGAGCACGGCGCGCAGGTACGTCGGGTCGCCGTTGGAGTTCAGCAGGTTGAGCGAGTCGAAGCCGAGGACGGTCTGGTCTTTCACGAACGCGTCCATCGTGACGTTGAGCGAACGCTTGCGCCCCTCGGGCACCATCATGAAGGACGAGGCGCCGCGGAACTTCATCCCGACGTCCTTGTAGACTTTGCCATCGACCGTCATCGTCGCGGGCACCTCGATGTCGGTGCTCTTGAACGCGGCCATCTCGTCTTCCCAGTCGCCGTTCTCGAAGTCGAAGAACAGTGTGCGCAGGGCGTTGGGATCGAAGAACGGCACGCTGGCCGGCACCGGCTTGACCGACGCCTTCTCGATTTTCAGGCCGACCTCGGCCGGTCCGGCGTTGCCGCCCGGGCCGAAGAACCCGCCACGGCCGCCGGGGCCGCCCCCGCGCGCCGGCTCGCTGGCGAGGAACTCGCGCGCCGCCTTCCGTTCGGCCGCATCGAGCTTCTGGTTGCCGTCCTTGTCGAACTGTTTCGTCAATTCGCGTTCGGGCTGATTGAACCCGCCGAACCCGCCCGGCCCACCGCGGCCGCCCGGGGGACCCTGTTGCGCTCCCACGCCGACGGTGATCGCCGCGACCGCGAGTGCGCCGAGCGCCAGGTGAATACGTCCGTGTCTGTTGCGCATGATGTCTCCCTGAAGGCCTTTCAGAAGTCTTCCTTGACGACGTCTCGGCGCTGCAACTCCACGCCCTGGACGCCTTCAATCCGGTTGAGCGCCTTGACGAGCTGGTCGGCCGTACTGGCGGCCCGCAGCTGCACGTCGTAGGCCGCATCGAGCGCGATGCCCTGCTTGGTGGTGCCCAGTTCGCGCAGCTGGCAGCTCACCAGGTGCGACTCGAGCGTCGGGCCGACGAGCGTCCCCAGGTCGTGCCCGAGGCCGATGCGTATCTTCAGGACGTAGCTGCCCGGCGCCGCCGCGGCGGGCCCACCGGCGACCTTGCGCGGCCGCATGATCATCGCGGCCACCGTGACGACCGCCATGCCCAGCAGGCCGACCCACGGGTCGCCTGCGCCCACCGCCATGCCCACGACCACGGCGAAGATCACATACGCGGTGTCCTGCGTGTCGCGTACGACCGTGCGGAACCGCACGATGGACAGCGCGCCGACGAGACTGAACGCCCGCGCGATGTTGTCGCCGATGACCTGCGTGACCATCGCGATCAGAATGCAGAGCAACACCAGCGTCGTCGGGAACGACGCGGTCAGATCGGCTTCGTCCCGCGTCTTGCGATAGATGAACGCGACGCCCCAGCCGAGGACGAGCGCGACCACGAGCCGCACGAACACATGCATGGCCGGCGTGGTCTGGAGCCCGCTGGCAAACGGTGCGCTCAGCAGTTGTTCCATGGTCGCGATCAGGCCGTCAGGCGCTTGGCGCCCGCCAGGTCGAGGGCATCAACCGAGAGGCGGTACTTCGAGATGGCCGCCGGGGCGAGCGTGAACTCCTCGACCAGCTGGCGGAACAGCGCCGGCATTTCGACCCGGAACTTCAGCTCCAGAATCGTCTGGTTCTCGAGCACCGGGATGCCCGCCGCCGGCTCGAAGACCAGCCCGTTGGCTGGCTGGGCCCGGAGCTGTTCGTCGAGCGTCAGCCGCATCGGCCCCCAGGCGCCGGCCCCCACACGCGCCGTCCGCGCGTAGGCGACCTGGGCGGTCGGGTGGACCTTCCGGGCGCGGATCCGTTTGTAGAACCACAACCCGGGCCATCCGGCGTCCACCGCCGGCTCGTCCAGGTGGCGGAGGCTGTCCAGGGCCACAATCGTGCGGCGCTTGGTGAGGAGCGACGAGGTCCGCATCTTGCGCTCGAGGAAGACGACGTCGGAGCTGCCGTACCGGCGGATCCGGTACTTGCTCCGTCCGTAGGAACCGCGCCGATTGAAGACGTCCAGGCCGTCGGTGTCGAGATACAGGCTCGTCGTGAGGTACTGGTCGCCCTCGGTCCCGGAGGCGTACGGATCGGGGGACAGCCGGGCCCTCGCCCAGGCGCGTACGCGGGCGGCCGTGTCCGGGTCGATCACGAACTTGACCTCTCGTGCGCACTCGCGGGTTTCCCTGGTGCTGATGGCCTGTGACATGGTCGGAGGGGTCCTCGGCCCCGCGTAACGGCTGTGTAACGCACTAGAGAATACGCTGAGCTTTATCGGCCGTTCGGTCCCTTTGAGGAGGTTCACCGTCTCTTCACGGTCCTGCCATGCTCCTGTCACAAACCGCCGGTCCCGCTGTGGTCCAGTGGTGACGTCAGGGGGGCGCCGCATGGACGCATCGAGCTGGCCGGTATTAAATGAGGACGTGGCTCCGAGACCAGGCTCGACCGAGGCCAATACCCCGCGCCGGGTACTGGTGGTAGAAGACGATCCCCATATTCGTGAGCTGGTCGCCCTTCATCTGGGGCTCGAGGGCTGGACGGTCGTGCAGGCGGTCGCCGGCGACGACGCGATCCGGCAGGTCGAGCAGCAGCGCTTCGACCTGGTCGTCCTCGACCTGATGCTTCCCCGCGTGGATGGGCTGACAGTGTGCCGGGCGGTCCGGCGCGAGCCGCAGAACAGCGACGTGCCCATCCTGATGCTCACGGCCAAGCGCGACGAAACCGATAAGGTGCTCGGCCTCGAAAGTGGGGCTGACGACTACCTCACCAAGCCCTTCGGGGTGCGCGAGTTCGTGGCGCGTGTGCGCGCCCTGATGCGCCGGCCGCGGGCGAGCCAGTTTTCACCAGCGGCGAGCGCCGAGCCCATCATCGCCGGTCCGCTGAAGCTCGACCCGTCGCGGCGCCAGGGTCTGGTCGATGGGCGGCCCGTCGATTTGACGCCGCACGAGTTCGATGTCCTGTATCTGCTGGCCTCGCACCCCGGCATTGTCTTCACGCGAGAGTCGTTGCTCGAACGGGTGTGGACTAACGACACGCACGTCACCGAGCGCAGCGTGGACACCCTCGTCAAGCGTGTGCGGCAGAAGATCGAGTTCGACACGCGGGATCCGAAGCTGATTCTCACGGTCTGGGGCACGGGCTACAAGTTCGCCGATGTCTGATCCCGTCTGGTACCGGAGCCTGTACTTCCGCATCGCCGTGGGCTTCGTCGCCCTGCTGGGCGCGTTGCTCGTGGTGCAGGGATCCGTGTTCCTGTGGATGACGGGCCGGATGGCGGAGTTCTTCCCGAGCCGGTCGCCGGCGCAGTTTGCGAACGCCATGGCCACCGACCTGGCTGCGACGCTGGTGTCCTCACCTGACGAGGATCTGGCCGCCTACGTCGAGTCACACTACACCCAGTCGTACCGGTCGTTCGCGGTGGCCCTCGTGGACAAGCCGCTGATCGTCAGCCAGCGCCTGGCCCCGCCACCGAACATTGGGCGGGCTGTTGGCAGCCGCCTCTTTGCGGAACGGCAGTCGGCAGGCGACCGGTTCGGTCCGTCGAGTCGGCCGCCGGGCGACGGGGCCCCAGGACGGCCGCCAGGCGATGGCTTCGGGCGCGGCGGGCGCGACCGGGACGGTCGGCCCGAACGGCCGGACGGCCGCGACTTCCGAAGCCGATCGGGCGGCGGCGGACCGGGCTCACCCGACGGGCCGGGCAGTTCCGGTGGTCGCGGCGACGGTGGCCCGGGTGGCCCGGGCGGTCCTGGCGGGGGGGCGGCGGCGGTCGAGGCTTCGGTCGCGGCGGGCCTGGGCCCGGTCCGGCCCTCGAGTTCGCAGCCATCGTCGTCAACGGCGCCACGGTCGGCATGGTGGCCGTGCCGATTGAACCGCCGCCCCTCTCCGTGGCGCTCCGCGATCTCGGACCCACGCTTGCGATTGTGGCGTTCGGACTCCTGATTGCCGGCACGGCCGTCGGCGCGCTCGCCGTGGTGCGGCCGGTCCATCGGCGCCTGCACGATCTGCAGCAGGCGGCGCGGCGCCTCGGCGACGGCGAGACGGGAGTGCGCGCCCAGGAGAACGGACGAGACGAAGTCACGGCCCTGGCCCGGACGTTCAACGAGATGGCCCGGCAGCTGGAAGACCGGACGCAGGCCCTCGAGACGGCCGACCGCACGCGCCGCCAGCTGCTGGCCGACGTGTCTCACGAGCTGACGACCCCGCTCGCCTCGATTCGCGGCTACGTCGAAACGCTGGGCATGTCCGACTTGCGGATCGACACCGCGATGCGCGGCCGCTACCTGCAGATCGTCTCCGAGGAAGCCCAGCGTCTCGATCACATCGTCGGCGACCTGCTCGATCTGGCCAAGCTCGAAGGCGGGGGCGGCGCGCTGCGGATCGAGCAGGTGTCGATCGGGCAGCTGCTCGATCGCGTGCAGGACCGGCAGGAACGGGTGGTTCGCGATCGCGGGATCACGTTGATCACCGAAGCGGTCGGCGGCGTCTCGGTCGTCTACGGCGATTCGAAGCGGCTCGAGCAGGCCGTGCAGAACCTCGTGGCCAACGCCGTGCGCCACACACCCGACGGCGGTCAGGTCTCGCTCCGCGTGTCGGCCGTGGACGACGGCGTGTCGCTGGTGGTCGAGGATAGCGGGCCGGGCATCCCGGTGGAGCACCTCCCGCGGATCTTCGACCGGTTCTACAAGGTCGATGCCTCGCGCACGGGCACGGTGGTTCCGTCGGGCAGTGGGCTGGGCCTGTCGATCGTGCAGGCGATCGTCGAACGCCACGGCGGCACCGTCACTGCCTCGAATGTTCCCGGAGGCGGCGCGCGATTCGAGATCCGTCTGCCAGGGATTGGGGAGACAGGGACGGAGCCTGAAGTGCTGGAGTGAAGGGCGCTTGAGGTGCTGGGGCTGACGCCCACGTGCGGCAATGAAGGGCACGTGAGGTTCGTGCTGACGCTCTCCCGGGCACATCCGCGCTTTTTCCACCAGCACTTGAGCGCATTACCCTCCCGCACATCCGTGCCCTTCGCCCAGCACCTCGCGTGCTTGTCTCTCCCGCACGTCAGTGTGTGTCTCGCTCCCGCCCTTCACGCATCGAGCTTCTGAATCCGCGCGACGTGTCGTCCGCCATCGAAGGGCGTGGCCATCCAGATATCGACCATGGTGAGCACCAGGGCTTCGGGGAGGAGGCGCTCGCCGATCGAAATCATGTTGGCGTCGTTGTGCGCGCGGGCGAGCCGTGCCGACTCTTCGCTCCAGACGACGGCGCAGCGGACCAGCTTGTGCCGGTTGGCCGCCATCGCCTCGCCGTTGCCAGAGCCTCCCAGGACGATGCCGCGTTCGCAGGCACCCCCGGCGACCGAGGCGGCCGCGGCGTTGATGAAATCCGGGTAATCGACCGGCAGGTCCGACGTCGTCCCGAAGTCCTCGACCTCGTGGCCCGCACGCTTCAGGTGGTCGGAGAGCAGCGACTTGTAACGAAATCCCGCGTGGTCGGAAGCCAAGGCGATGCGCATGCGTCCTACAGTGTAGCCTGCGACAAACATCGGCCGACGGACGACGGGAGACGGCCTACCGGAGACGTTCTACCGAAGACGTTCTATCGCTCTATCGCTACAGCAGACGGGCGACCGTTTGCCGACCTCGAACGTTTGGTTCGCCGCGAAAGTCGGCGGCCGGCTGTGACCGTCCGCCCGTTTGGCGTCTTGCGTAGCCCGTAGCCCGTAGCCCGTAGCCCGTCTACCGTCTGCCGTCTGCCGTCGACCGTCTGCCGTCCGTGTCACAGTTCTTTCACAGCCACCGCGGGCGTTTTCCGGCAACATCAGGCCAGCCCTGCTCGTAACTCGCAGCAGGTCCCACACACACCATGCGGTCCTCTTCCACGCTTCGCTGGTCTCGTTCGACCGCCCCGTTGGCGGCCCTCCTCCTTCCCCTCCTGGCTCCCGGCCTGCCGGCGTCGGTGCGCGCACAAGGTACGACGCCCGCACAGTCGCCGGCACCCACCTCGCGCCCCTGCCGGTTGCAGGGGCACGTGACGAGCGGGGAGCTGGCGTTGCCAGGAGCGACGGTGACCGTCAAGGCCGGTGAGCGCGTGGTGGGACTCACGTCCACCGACCTCGATGGGGCCTACACGATCGCGCTGGCGCCTGGCGCCTACACCGTGCGGGTGGAGCTCACGGCCTTCGCGCCGATCGACCGGGAGGTCACGCTGGGCACGCCGCCCTGCGAATCGACCACGGACGTCAAGACCCAATTGCTTTCGCGCACCCCTGGCGCGCCGCGCCCGACGCCCGCCGCGACGATGCCTGCGCCGGCGGCGGCGCCAACGGCGGCTTCTGCGCCTGCGGCAGGCCGCGCCGGGGCCGGACAGGTCGCCGCGGCTCCAGGTGGGGGCCGCGGAGGGCGTGGCGGCGCGGCCGGTCCGCCACGTTTTCAGACCCTGTCGGTGCAGCAGTCCGATGCCGGCGCCGCGACCGACGTGGTCGCCGACACCGGCACCTTCAACCGCGGCGACGATCCGGCGGCGCGTCTGCTGCCACCGGGCTTTTCGACCGACGCGCAGACGGAGGCCGTGACGGTCAACGGCACGATGGTCGAAGTCGATCGCGGGCAGTTGAACGACCGCATCGCGGCGCTCGGCCGCGGCGAGTTCGGGCTCGATGGCCAGGTGGCGCCGGGAGCGGCGCTCGGGCTCGGCGCGGCAGGTTTCGGCGGTGAGGGCCAGCTCGGTGGCGCGGGTGGGGCCGGCGGGGCGGGCGGCCGCGGGGGCGGCGGCGGCCTGCTCGGTGGGCGCGGCGGTGGCGGCGGCCGCGTGCAGGTCAACGCGACGTACGGGTTCGGCGGGTCCGCGCTGGATGCCTCACCGTACCCGCTCCGCGGCGCGGCGCAGACCAAACGCGACTACCTGCAGCAGAACTTCACCATGACGCTCGGCGGGCCCGTGCGGATCCCGCGCCTCTACAACGGCACCAACCGGACGACATTCAACTTCAGCTACAACGGCGGTCGTAACGGCGATCTGTTCGACCAGTATGCGACCGTGCCTGGTGCGGCGATGCGCGCCGGTGACTTCTCGTCCAGTTCCGTCGCGATCATCAACCCCGCGACAGGCCAGCCGTTTGCCGGCAACCTCATTCCGTCGGGCATGATCAGCCAGACGGCGCTGGCGCTGATGCAGTTCATCCCGGAACCGAACCTGCCGGGTGACACGCGCAACTACCGCACCACCGAGACCTCGCACTCGACCACCGACAGCTTCAGCCTTCGACTGACCCACAGCATCACGACGCCGCAGGCGGGCCGTGGCGGTGGGCGGGGCGGGGCGGGCGGGCGCGGCGGTGGTGCGGCAGCGGGCGGTCCGGGCCGCGGCGCCGCCCCGGCCGCCACCGGGACCCCGGCCACGGCGACGCCGGCCGCAGGGACGCCGGCGGCGGGCGCACCGGCAGCGACGCCGGCTCCGGCCGGCACCGCGCCGGCGACACCCACAACCGGCACGACGCCGGCCACCCAGCCGGGGCAGGTCGCGCCGGCCGGCGCCGGTCGCGCTGGTCAGGCCGGACCGGGCCGCGCCGGCCAGGCCGGCGGCCGAGGGGGCGGGGGCGGACGCGGCAACTTCCAGCCCCCGCTGAACATCACCATGAACGCGACGGTGAACTACCGCCGCAACGACGGCGATCGGCTGAGCGTCTTTCCGGATCTGAGCGGCGAGACGCGTGGATCCACGATCAGCGTGCCCGTCACGGTCAACATGCGGGCGGGGCGGTCGATGCACGCCTTCAACATGAACTTCAGCCGGACGAGGTCCACCACGGCCAGCCCCTTCGCCAACCAGGTGGACGTGGCCGCGGCGGCGGGCATCACCGGCGTTTCGACTGATGCGTTCGATTGGGGTGTGCCGACGATCACCTTCGGCACGTTCACCAGCCTGCGCGACGTGACGGCCACGCGCCGCACGGACAAGTCGTGGCAGCTGGGCTACACGCTGTCGCGGCCCGCCGGCACGCACACCTATCGTCTCGGCGGATCGATGCAGCAATCGACCAACGACAGCCGATCGAACTCGAACGCGCGAGGCAGCTTCACCTTCTCGGGGCTCTACACCGCCGACGGGCGCGCGACCGTGCGCGGCAGTGGCCAGGATTTCGCCGACTTCCTGCTCGGTCTGCCGCAGCAGGCCACGCGGCAGTACAGCGTATCGCTCGACAACATCGCGCAGGCAGTCATCCTGCAAGGGCGACAGTTCAACGCCTACTTCCAGGACGACTGGCGCTGGAAGGCGCGGTGGACGATCAACTACGGCGTCCAGTACGACCTGGTCATGCCCTTCACCGAATCGAACGGCCACATGGTCAACCTCGACGCGAACGGCGACTTCACCGCCGTGTCGGTGGTCGAGGCCGGTGAGGCCGGGGCATTCAACGGGACGTTCCCGTCGGGCGTCGTCAGCCCTGACTGGAACAACGTGGCGCCACGCGTCGGTGCCGCGTGGCGCGTGAACAACCGGTCCGTCGTGCGGTTCGGCTACGGCCTCAGCTACAACAGCGGGTCCTACTCGACCATCGCGCGGCAGCTGTCGCAGCAGCCGCCGTACTTCCTGACCGGCACGAGCCTGGGCACGCTCGACGATCCGCTCACGATCACGGATGCCTTTGCGAACCTGTCGCCCAGCACGGTGACCAACAACTACGGGATCGAAAAGAACTACCAGCTCGGGTCTCATCCACCAGTGGAACGTGGACTACAACCGCGACCTGTTCCGCTCCTGGAACGTCGGGGCGACCTACATCGGCACGCGAGGTTCGCACCTCGACATGCTGCGCGCGCCCAACCGCGGGCCCGACGGCCTGCGCATTGCCGACGTGCAGTCGTTCACGTGGCAGTCGTCCGAGGGCGAGTCCTACATGAACGGCCTCTCCTTCCGCGTGCAGAAGCGGCAGACGCGCGGCGTATCGGGCACGGCGTCCTACACGCTCGGGCGATCGCGGGACAACACCACCGCGACGGGCGGCGGTGCGACCGTCGCGCAGGACGATCGGAACCTCGACGCGGAGTGGGGGCTGTCGAGCTTCGACCGCCGGCACCAGGTGAGCGGCAGCCTGCAGGTCCAGCTCCCGTGGGGCCGGAACCGCGTGTGGCTGACCGAAGGCAGCTGGCTCGCCCAGATCGTGGGCGACTGGTCGATGTCGGCCAACCTCACGTGGCAGTCCGGCGGGCCGCTGACGGCGCGCTGCTCGACGTGCGCCTCGGACGTGGCTCGCGGCACGGGCGGCACGCTGCGCGCCGACTACACGGGCGCCGAGATCGAGCTGGCCGATCCGACGATTGACGCGTTCTTCAATGCGGCCGCGTTCACGATTCCGGCGACCGGCACGTTCGGCAACTCGCTGCGGAACGTGATCATCGGACCCGGATCGAAACAGCTCAATGCCCAGTTCACCCGTGACGTGGCGCTCGGTGGAAACCGCAACGTGTCCATCAACGTGAACGCGAACAACCTGCTCAATCTCGTCAACTACGCAGGCGTTGACACCAACGTGAACTCGCCCACCTTCGGCCAGATCACATCCGTGCGAGGCATGCGGACCATTCGCGTGAATCTGCGCTTCCGGTTCTGACCCGGACTGTCAGGAGACCAATGTGACCGGATCCACGCGCAATTTTTCACGGTCCTGGGCGTCCCTCGGCGCTCTCGCCGCCCTGCTCGCCCTGTCGGCCGGCGTACCCATGCTCTCGGCTCGGGCGCAGCAGAAGCCTCCCGCTGTGTTTCGCGCGTCGGCCAACCTGGTCCGCGTCGACGTCGTGGTCCGCGACCGCGCGGGCAACATCGTGAAGGTCTCAAGGCCGAAGAGTTCGTGGTGACGGAGGACGGCAAGGCCCAGCAGGTCACCTCGTTCGACTTCGAGGAGATCGCCACCGAGCTGCTGCCCGCCATGACGACCCCGACGGTGCTCGGGCTCGAGCAGCTGCAGAGCGCGGCTCAGCGCAGCACGATGTCGGCCACCGCGGCCAACGCGGCCGACCGCGGCCGTCAAGCCCGAAGATCTGCCCGGCCGGCGACTCATCGTGCTGCTCTTCGACACGAGCTCGATGCAGCCCGAAGAGGTGAGCCGCGCCGTCAAGTCCGCCGACGAGTACATCGAGAAGCAGATGTCGCCGGCCGACCTGGTGGCCGTCGCCTCGGTGGGCCAGAGCCTGACGATCCTCCGGGATTTCACGTCCGACCGTGAGCTGCTGAAGTCCACGCTGGCGGCCTTCGACGTGACCGCCGGCACGGGGTTCGAACAGCCCGCCGCGGCAGACGCGGTGGATGCCACCGATACGACGGACACCGATCCGGCTGATCTGCCGCTCGATGACTCCGAGTTCGGCATCTTCAACAACGACCGCCGCCTGCGGGCGATGAAGGTGCTGGCCGAGGCGCTGGCGCCCATCGAGCAGAAGAAGGCCATCCTCTATTTCAGCTCCGGCATGTCGCGCACGGGCAGCGACAACCAGGTCGAACTGCGCGCGGTGATCAACGCCGCCAACAAGGCCAACACGTCGATCTATCCGATCGACAGCCGCGGCCTGACCGCGGTCGTCCCCGGCGGCGCAGCCGGTCGCGGTGGTGGCCGGGGCGGCGGATCCAACGTGTTTTCAGGCCGCGCCATGCTGAGCCAGTTCAGCTCGTTGAACGCGTCGCAGGAAACGCTGACGACCCTGGCGGCCGACACCGGTGGGCAGGCGTTCATCGACACCAACGACTTCGGCCCGGCGTTCACGCGCGTCCAGCGCGACATGTCGGCCTACTACCTGCTCGGCTACAACAGCAGCAACGTCACGCAGGACGGCAAGTTCCGCCGCATCACCGTCCGGCTGCGGAACACCGCCCTCGGGCACCGCGTCGAGGCGCGCAACGGCTACTACGCCTCTGCCGATTTCGCACACCTGAAGAAGGAGGACCGCGAGCGCCAGCTGCAGGAGCAGATCGCCTCGGCGATGTCGGCCACCGACCTGCCGGTCGTCGCGTCCACCTCGTGGTTCCGCGTCGCGAACGACCGCTTCTACGTCCCGGTGTCGCTGGCCGTGCCGGGCTCGGTGCTGCGGCTCCCGACGCCCGCGACACCGCTGGCCGCCGGTGCGCCGGACCGCCGGACCGCGTCGATCGATCTGCTGGGCGTCGTGATGGACGAACAGGGCAGGGCCGTGGGCCGGATCCGCGACACGATGCAGATTCCGGCGGCGCAGCTGGCCGACATGGCCACCAAGCAGTTGCAGTATCAGTCCGGTGTGTCGCTGCCGGCGGGCCACTTCAAGGTGAAGGTGGCGGTGCGTGAGAACACCGACGGCGCGATGGGCACGTTCGAGTTTCCCATCACGATCCCGGACCTGAAAGCCGAGCCGCTCAAGGTGAGCCCGATCGTGTTCAGCACGCAGCTGCGCTTCACGCGCGGCGGCGGCGCCGGCCCGCGGGGTGGTGGCCCCGGCGGGCCTGGTGGCGGCCGTGGCGGGCCGGGAGGCGGCATGCCGCCCGACATGGGCGGCCGCGGGTTCAACAGCCAGCGCGGCGGCGGCGGCGCGATGTTCGGCGAGAACTCCGTCAATCCGTTGCTGCGCGGGGGGCAGGAGATCGTCCAGAGCCTGAGCCACGTCGTGACGCAGGGTCAGGCGATGTACTTCTACTACGAGGTCTACGATCCGACGCTCGAGCCGGGGAAGCCGGCGGCGCCGGGTACGTCGGGGACGCCGGGGTCATCAGGCACATCACCGACGGCTGGCCAGCCGCGGCTGCAGACGAGCCTCGCGTTCTACCGGGGACGGGTGAAGGTGTTCGAATCGCCCGTGGTCGAGCGCACGCAGATCGACGACGTCGAGCGCAAGGCCTCGATCTTCCAGTTCCAGCTGCCGGCCTCAGAGCTGAAGCCAGGGCTCTACACCTGCCAGGTGAACGTGGTCGATGAGATCTCCGGTCGCTTCGCGTTCCCGCGCATCGCGATCTACGTCAAGGAACGGCCTGCGCCGACCGCACCCCCGAAGTGATCCTCACGCGTCAGCCCGCGCCGGGCTGCCGGTGCGGGCTCACGCCACCGGGCGTCGGCCGATCAGCTGCACGAGGCTCGTGATCGTCGCCAGCAGTTCCGCCGGCTCTGCGGGCTTCGCGAGGTGCGCGTCGTAGCCGGCGACCAGCGCCCGCGTGCGGTCCTCCGGCCCAAAGTAAGCCGTCAGGGCGATCGCCGGCACTCTCCGGGGGGCCTCGCGGCGGATCTGCTCGATGAGGTCGTAGCCGTCCATGTCGGGCAGACCGATGTCGCTGATGAGCAGGTCCGGGCGCTGCTCCCGGAACAGACGCAGCGCCTCGGGCACCGTGCTCGCCGCGCGGACGATGGCGCCGTGCGCTTGGAGCAACTGCGTGAGGTAGTCGCGCGCGTCTGGGTCATCCTCGACCAGGAGCACGTCGAGCGATCGACGGTCGGTGACCATCCAGGTGTCCAACGCCGGCGGGGCCGTCGGGGCGCGGCCCGGCTCGGCCGGCACCGTGGCGACCGGCAGCCGGAGTGTGAGGGTGGCGCCCCTGCCTTCACCCGCGCTTTCGGCCTGGACCGTGCCGCCGTGCAGATCGACCAGGTGTTTCACGATCGCCAGGCCCAGCCCGAGTCCTCCGAACCGGCGGGTGATTGATCGGTCGGCCTGATGGAAAGCCTCGAACACGTGGGGAAGGACGTCGGGCCGGATGCCCGCCCCCGAGTCGCGCACCGCGATGATGGCCGTGCCGTCGCGCCCTTCGAGTGAGACGGCGACGGGTCCCCCGTCAGGGCTGAACTTGATCGCGTTGGTGAGCAGGTTCCAGAGCACCTGCTGCAGTCGCGTCGCGTCGCCAGCCACCGGTCCGACGCGATCGTCGATGGTGGTGCTGATCCTGATCGCCTTGGCGGCCGCCTCACGTTCCACGGTCTCGACCGCGTCTCGGATGACCGAAGACAGCGTCACGCTCTGAATGTCGAGGCGGAGCTTGCCGGCGGCGATGCGGCTGACATCGAGCAGGTCGGAGATGAGCTGCGCCTGCACGCGCGTGTTGCGCGCGATGACGTCGATGCCCCGCGCGATGAGCGTGGCGTCATCCTGGGCGCGCGTCATGAGCTGGGTCCAGCCCAGGATGGCGTTCAGAGGTGTGCGCAGTTCGTGCGAGACCATGGCCACGAACTCGTCCTTGAGGCGACTCGCGCGCTCGGCATCGGCGCGGGCCAGGCGTTCCCCTTCCAGCAGCCGCTCTCGATCCATGGCCGCAGCTTGTCGGTCCAGGTCGTTCTGATGACGGAGCTGAGCCAGTGCCCTTTCGGCCCGTCGTTGCGCGGTGATGTCACGGGCGATCTTGGACACGCCGATGGTGGTGCCTGACGCGTCGCGCACGGGCGAGACCGTCAACGAGATGTCGATCTTGCGGCCGTCCTTGGCCACTCGCACCGTTTCGAAATGGGCGATGCGCTCGCCCGCGCGAATGCGCGACAGAATCAGGTCCTCTTCACCCTTCCGTTCCAGGGGAATCAGCATCTGGACCGGACGTCCGATCAATTCCTCGGCCCGGTACCCGAACAGCCGCTCTGCGGTCGCGTTGCAGGATCGGATGATCCCGTTGAGATCCTTGGAGAGGATCGCGTCCTCCGAGCATTCAACGATGGCCGCCAGGTAGGCGCGCGCTTCGGCCTCGGACAAGTGGCCGACGACCGCGTGACACGTGCCGTCGGAATGGGCGGTCATGGCGCCGTCTGACGAAGGGCGCCGGCCCAGGGCGGCGGTGTCGGGATCTCCACAACAATTGGCTGTTGCAAGGTACGTACCCCCTCGCCTGTGGTGGCATGGGCGCGGCATCCCGCGCGAGGACGCACGGGCGCGCGAATCGAGGGTCGTCTTCCCCGGCTCCCTGTTTGCGGAGTCAGGTGCCTGCGCTGCCACATCTGAGTAAGCGGGACGCCACAATGGCCACGCGTGGGATGCCAGGGGGACGGGTCACCCGGCGCAGTCTGCGCGCCTTCGACGCCCCCTCGGAGCTCCGCCGCTGGCTACGTGGCGGCGCCTGGCTTGCGCTCGACCGTCAGGTAGAGCGGCGCGACGCCGACCAGCGACAGGAAGCCCAACGCAAAACGTCCGGCGCGGTTCGTGACCTCGAAGGTCACCGACTCGCCGGGCTGCGTCTCGAACGCCACCTTCTTCCAGACCAGCGTGTTGTTCGTTTTCAGGGTATGTGTCCCCGCCGCGACGTGCATCGTCACCGACTCGCCGAACATCAGGTTCTCCTTGGGCCCGTCGTCGATGCCGACAATCACCTGACGTTGCCGGACGTCGAGGTCGCTCGTCCTGCTGATGGTCACGTGGGACAGGGTGGGCTCCGGCATCCCTTCATGCTATCGCGCCGAGGTTCGTCGTAAGCTTCTGCCCGGAGGAAGGCCGATGAAGACGTGGTCTTGCGCGTGCCTTGCGATGCTGATGACTGCCTGTTCTGGTCCTGTGCCATCCACACCCGAGGCGACGGCCGGGGCGACGTCCGCGCTTGCCAGCGCGCGAGTCACCGCGCGCCCTCCGGCGACCCGGCTTGGCCCGGTCACGGACGTCCTGCACGGCGTGTCGCTGACCGACCCCTACCGCTGGCTGGAGGGCAGCAACGACGTGGCCGGCGAGCAGGGCAAGGTCACGCCCGAGGTGGCCACCTGGACGGACGCGCAGAACGCCTACACGCGTCAGGTGCTCGACGGACTCCCGGGCCGGGCCGCGCTCGAGGCGACGCTGCGGCCGCTCATGGAAATCGGAGCCGTGTCCGCACCCATCATGCGCGGCACCCGGTACTTTTTCTCGCGCCGTGAGGGCGCGCAGAACCAGCCCAGCATCTACTGGCGCGAGGGCGCGCGCGGCGCCGACACGCTGCTCATCGACCCAGCCGTGATCGACGCGACGGGCCTGACGACGGTTCAGTGGGTCTCGCCGTCGCACGATGGCAAGCTGCTCGCCTACGGCACGTACCGCTCGGGCGACGAGAACACGACACTCCGACTGATGGAGGTCGACAGCCGGAAGTGGCTGCCGCTCGAGATCCCCGACAAGACCGGCCCGGCCGAGTGGCTGCCCGACGGCACGGGCTTCGTGTACCAGAATCTGCGCAATCCGAAGGATCCCTACACCGGGCAGGTGATGTTTCATCGGATGGGCACGGAGCGTTCGCAGGACGTGGTGCTCTTTCGTCAGTTCACCGAGCGCGAGAACGAAGCGTTGTCCACCACCTGGGGCCCGTTCGGGAGCCTCTCGACGGACGGCAAGTGGCTGCTGCTCGGGTACTGGATCGACACCAAGTCGAACGATCTCTGGCTCGTCGATTTCGAACGGTTCCTGAAGACTGGCGTCGTCGAGAAGACCGTGGTCACGACCGGGGAGCCCGGGCAGGCGAGTGGCACGGTCATCGACGGGACGGTCTACCTGCACACGACGAAGGGCGCGGGCCGCGGGCGCGTGGTCGCCGCGCCGGCGTCGCGGCCTGGCCGCCCCCAGTGGCGCGACGTCGTCGCGGAGGACCCGGCTGCGGTGATCGAGGGCGTGTCGTTCGCGAAGGGGCGAATCGCCGTCACCTACATGCGGAACGCAGCGAACGAGATCGCGATCGTCGGCCTGGATGGCACCCGGCACGGCACCGTCAGGCTGCCCGGGATCGGCGCCGCGGCGCTGACCTCGGAGGAAGACCGCACGGAAGCGTTCGTGACGTTTACCAGCTTCAACTATCCGACGACAATCTTCCAGGTGGACGTGGCGCGGCCGTCTGCAGAGGGCGTGCTGTGGGCGCAGCCGCCGGTCCCGGTGGACCCCACAACGGTCGTGGTCGAGCAGGTGTGGTACCCGTCGAAGGACGGGACGCGGATCAGCATGTTCCTCGTGCACAAGCGCGGCCTGGCGAAGACGGGCCGCATCCCGACGATCCTCAACGGTTATGGCGGGTTCAACGTCAGTGAGACGCCGACGTTCGTCGCGACGCTGTTCCAGTGGTTCGAGGCTGGCGGCCTGTTCGCGTTGCCGAACCTGCGGGGCGGGGGCGAGTACGGCGACGCGTGGCATGAAGCGGGGATGCTGGACAAGAAGCAGAACGTCTTCGACGACTTCGTCGCGGCCGCAGAGTGGCTGATTGCCAACGGCTACACGAACTCATCGAAGCTGGCCGTGAGCGGAGGGTCGAATGGCGGGCTGCTGACCGGCGCCATCGTGACGCAGCGCCCGGATCTGGTGCGCGCGGCGATCGTGGCCGTGCCGCTGCTCGACATGCTGCGCTACCAGAACTTCCTGATGGCGCGGTACTGGGTCCCCGAGTACGGATCGGCGGAGGATCCGTCGCAGTTCACGTTTCTGCGCGCCTACTCGCCGTATCAGAAGGTGATACCCGGCACGAGGTACCCGGCGGTGTTCCTGACGGCGGGCGAGCACGACACGCGCGTGCACGCGCTGCACGCCCGCAAGATGGCGGCGGCGCTGCAGGCGGCGACGACGTCCGACCCGGCAGAGCAGCCCGTGCTGCTGTGGGTGGATCGGGAGGCGGGCCACGGCCAGGGAAAGCCGCTGAACCTGCGGCTGCGAGACGCGGTGGACGCGCGGTTGTTCCTGATGTGGCAGCTTGGGATCTAGGTCCCTCGGGTTCCACGGGTACACCGGGTGCGCGGGTACGCCAGGTACTCGGGTACGCCAGGTACTCGGGTACGCCGGGTATCGGGTACAGGTAGGCCAGGTACGCCAGGTACGCCAGGTACATCAGGTACGTCGGGAGCTTGACGTGCCGGCCGCCATTGCACGGGGCTGCGCGGCGGCGCTTGACTGCGTAGCTTTGTAATGTAAAGTATATGTATACGGAGGCCCTGGCGTGTGGGGGCCTCGTCGGGCGGCCGTCCGCCGCGTGATATTCTGAGACGATTGGTTTCGGGCACCGTGAACCCACTCGAGCTGGCACTGCAGATCAGTCCCCGGTCCAGATTGGACGTCATCGACGTCCGCGAACGGGCCGCCGAGGCGCACGGCGATGCACTGGCGCCCTATTCGCGCTGCCTCTACGTCTCGGGGCACACGACGGCCGGCTACCTGCCCCAGAGCCTCGCCACGCGCCTGGCCTCCAAGCCCGAAGGCCTGCGCCCCTATCTTGACCTGTTCAAGACGATGTTCCCGGAAGGCGCTGGGTATCGGCACGACCAGATCGAGCTTCGCACCGAGCTCGCACCGGAACAGAAGCTGACCGAGCCGCTCAACGCCGATTCGCATCTGGCGTTCATCAGCAGCGGCCTGCACGCCTGCGTCTCGTACGACGCGCGCAAGCCGGGGCCGGTCTACTTCGTCGATCTCGACGGCACCTGCGATGGCACGCCGCGGCGCCGCCAGACGACCCTCGTCGGCTACAACAGCGAAGAGATCGTCGCGCGCACCACGGTGCGCGTGCCGGTGTCGGGGCATCCGATCGACGCGGTCAACCTGAAGGACGCCCAGTTCGGCCTGTACGAGCAAGTGGCCGACCTCATTGCCGCGCACGGCGTCGTCAAGGGCCGCGTCCGCATCGCGCTGGCCTCGGGCGAGCAGGCGGCCAGCCTCACGGTCAACGAGTACGAGACGCTGCTGATGCAGCACGACCTGGCCGAGGTGCTGCGCAACCCGCTGCGATTCGCCGCCGAGAAGGCGCGCCACGCCTGGAACGATCCACGCGCGGTCCCCGCCAAGGCGATCGGCTACGCCAAGTACGATCTCGTGCGCGCCGTCAACCGGCTGGTGGATGTGTTCGGCCTGCAGGCCTCACGCCTCGAGCGCCTGGTCGCGCGCGCCCTCGAAGTGCCGGCCTCGCGGTTCCTGCGCATGCAGCGGTCCGTCGATCTCCTCGTGTCTGACACGCGGACACCAGGCCGCGGCGCGGTCGTGGACGGCACCTATCAGGCGCCGATCCTGGTGCAGTGGCGGCCAGCGGTCAACGCCGTCCGCGAAGTGGACGTCGCGCTCACGCGATTCCTGTGACGACGACCTCGGAGGTATTTGCTACGAAAACTGTAATCGCCGCAAGTCATTGATGCGATTACAGTTTTCGTAGCAAATACCTCCGAGGTCGTCGCGTCGTCACTGCAGGATCTTCGCGGCCCGGAACAGCGGATCGGCCGACGACAACAACACCCACCGAAGCCGATGGGGATAGTCCGGCGGCAGCGCGTCGATGAACGCGCGCACGTCAGCCGCGGTCTGCACGGCCTGATACCCACCGAGCGTCGCGTCCGCCCATCGCTTCGGGAAGAAGATGTCGCCTGTCCGCTGGATCTCGCGAACCATCTCGAGCGCCGGTCGTACCAGCTTGCGTGACGAGGCCCCGCGCAGCGGATGATGGAGGTAGCGGGCCGCCTCGAGCACCCAGGCCTCGCGCTGCCGGTTGGCGACATCGCTCAAACTCTCGAAGAACTGTTCGCGCACGGCCGCTTCGCGCGACAGCGCCGGCATCACGAACGTGAAGCGGGCCTTCCGGTCGGCATTGGTGAAGCGCTCGCGCTGCGTCTCGAGGATCTCCTCGGCCGCGGGCACGTCGCGGACGGCGAGATCGAGCGCCAGGTCGGCCTCGTCCGTCTCGGCGAGCGGCAACCCGGGGATCTTCACGTCGCGGCGCCAGACGCGCTCGAGCCAGGTGACCGTGGCCGGCGACGTCCCGACGCTGCGCAACGCGCCGAACCACGCGGCCTTGGCACCCGTCGTTGACGCCCGGTCGAGTCCGGCCCGCATCAGCGGCTCGAGCCGGACCGCCGCGGCCGCGCGGTCGTCGGCCGCCGTGAACCGCCAGAACGTGGTGCGTGTCGCGTCGAGCAGGTGCTGCACGTTGAGTTCGTCGCGTTCACGCGGCAGCGACAGCACGATCTGGTCCAGGACGCGTGCAGGTGCGATCCCGGCCTTCGAGCATCGACTCCCAGAGGGCGACGAACGACGCGCCGCGGAGCACCGGATCGGCAATCTCGTGGTGACGCGTGGCGAGGAACTCGAGTGTCGCCGCGTCCAGTTCGAACCGGCCGTAGCCGAGGCCGCCCCCAACCGGCAGAATCCACGCCGGGGCGGGCAGGCCGACGGCGGCCGGGACGTCGGTCGTCTCGCCCTCGAGTGTGACGTCGAGCGTCTGACTCGCCGCGGTGGGACCACCGAGGGCCACCTGCAATCGCTGCGGCCACACCAGCCCGCGCCCGCGTGTGTCCGACTGGACGAAGGTCAACCGGCTGATGCGCCCGTCGGCGACCGTGAGAGCCGTCTTGATCACCGGACGCCCCGGTTCGTCCACCCACGCGCGACTCCACGCGCCCACGTCCATCGGCGTCAGCGCGTCCATCGTGGCCACCAGGTCCGTCCACGACGCGTTGCCGAACTGGTGCCCGCGCAGGTACTCGCCGCAACCCCTCGCGAAACGCCGACTCGCCCATCAGCCGTTCGAGCTGACGCATGACGATCGGCGCCTTCTGGTAGATGATCGCGCCGTAGAGCGACCCAGCCTCGTCCAGGTTGGTCAGATCCTGGCGAATCGGGTTGGCCCCGTCCGTGCGGTCCACGTCGTACGCAGTGGGGTAGTTCTGGAGCAGGAACCGCAGGTCGTGGTTCACGGTCGGGAAGGACGGGTTCACGATCTTCGCCGCCATGAAGTTGGCGAAGACCTCCTTCATCCAGACGTCGTTGAACCAGGTCATCGTCACCAGGTCGCCGAACCACATGTGTGCAGTTTCGTGCGCAATCAGGTTCGCGCGGCCCAGGCGCTGGTTCTGCGTGGCCGACTCGTCGAGCAGCAGGCTCGCCGCGTTGTAGTAGATGGCGCCGGCGTGCTCCATGCCGCCAAACTGGAACGACGGGATGAGCGCGAAGTCGAACTTGCCGAAGGCGTACGGGATCCCGGTGTAGGTCTCGAGCCAGGCCATCGCGCTCGCGTGCAGATCGAAGATTGCCTCGCGGTTGCGCGCCACCTTGGCCGCGTCCGTCTCGCGATGCAGCATCCGGTACGTGCGGCCCGCCCGCTCGGCCGTCTCGACCTGGAAGCGACCGGCAGCAAACGCAAACAAATAGGTCGGCAGGGGCTCCGTTTCGTCGAAGATCAGGCTCGCGTGTGACGGCGTGGCCACCCGGCCCGACTGACGCCCGTTGGCCACCGCGGTCCAGTCGAGTGGCACGTCGAGCGCCAGCTTCCATCGGGCCTTGAGGTCCGGCTGATCGAAGACTGGCATCGCCGTGGACGCGCGCGCGGGCACGAACAGCGAGTACATGAACTCGTCGTTGCGGTTGAGCGGCCCGTTGCCAGCCGTGAACGCGATCGCGACCGTGTTGGCGCCCCTGACGAGGGCGCTTGCCGGCAGGATGACGTGACCCTGTTCAACGGCCGGTGTCAGCGCCGTGTCGTTGACCAGCACCTCGTGCACGTGGTTCGTCGCCTGCGCGAAGTCCAGCGCCAGCGATCCGTCTCGATCCGCGAGGGTGAACGTGGCCACGACACGCCCGGTGACCGGCGCCTGCCGATTGGCGGGAATCGCGAGCTTCACGTCGTAGCGCAGGTCTCGAATCCGCCTGGCCCGATCCTCCGCCATGGCACGCGGCACGCCGGCGTCCGGCACGCCTGGTGCACGTGGCCACCATCTCCACGCGGCCACGGCTGCCACGACGACGAGGGCGACGACGACGACGGATCTGGACATGGCGGTCAGCACCTTGACTGGAAGGCGGAGGCGACGGCCTCGGCGCCGCGTTCAGCACCGCTGACCAACACCTCGCGGCGGCGTTCGAGCTTGCTGATGCGCAGGCCGGGCACCCGGATGCCCGTGACCTGCGCCCGGCCGAGGGGCCCCGTGCCGGCGTCGATCGCCTGCATCAGCGCCGAGTACGGACCGGCGCGCTCGAGGTAGCGCGAGGCGAGGGCCGGGGAGAGGCGCCGCAGGCGCGGACCGACGAAATAGCGGTCGAACGCCGAGGGGCGCGAGGCCATCACCCCATGCCGCGTCATCAGCACCAGCACGTGAGAATGGCCCTCCTGCTCGGCTGTGGGCACGGGAATCGGCTCCGAGAGGGAGGCATCGAGGTAGCGTCGCCCGTCGATCTCGCGCGGAGGACCGGCGACCACCGGCATCGTCGCGCCGGCCCGCAGCGCGTCGAACAGGCGCGGGCCATCGCCAAACCCGCGGAAGGTCGCCACGCGCTCGCTGGCAACGTCGGTCGCCATGACGGTGAGCGGCGAGGACGCGGCGAGCACGCGGTCAACGTCGAGCGGCTTGCGCCGTTGCGCCACCTCGTCGAGCAGGAACCCGAGGTCCACGATCGGATGTCCGATCAACGCGCGTCGCAGGTCGATGAATCGGCGGTTGTTGATCTCGTCGTAGTAGATCGCCGTACCGACGGCCGCCTGTCCGGCCAGGAAGTAGGCGGCGTTGATGGCGCCGGCCGAGGACCCGTAGACGGCGTCGAAGGCGTGCGTCAGTCCGAGGGCCTCGAGCGCCGAGACCATGCCGGCCGAGATCACGCCGCGCATCGCGCCGCCTTCGACGGCCAGCGCGACGCGGGCGCCGTCGTCATGGGGCGCGCGGCTGCCCCGGGCGGCGCGGGCGCGAAGCAGATCGAAGACGTTCACCGGGTTGTTTGGAAGATGCTCTTGGGCATGCGGACGTGCACGCCGAGGTTCGGCAGGTCTACCAGCTGCGTGATCGCGACGTTGCCGGCGATGCTCGTCAGTTGGTAGGCCTGGTGGCGCGTGAGCCCGCGCGTCTCGACCAGGAAGTCCACCATCTGCTGGATGGCGGTGCGCGTGGCCACGGCCAGATCGGGATCCGTCGCCATGGCGATGTAGTCGGTCGCCGTCTCGGCTCGCGGCCAGGTGAGCTTCATGTCCTTGCGCACCGTCAGGCGCAGCTTCCCTCGGAGCGACGTCTCGATGGCGGTCTGATCGACCTCGCCGTCGCCCTGCGCAGCGTGTCCGTCGCCGACTTCGAACAACGCACCGGCCACGAACACGGGGATGAACAGCGTGGACCCCGCCACCATCTCCTTGTTGTCGAGGTTGCCGGCATGCCGGCCAGGCGGGTTGCTGCTGACCCGCCCCATCGCGGGTTCAGGCGCGACGCCCATGCTGCCGAAGAAGGGCCGAAGCGGGATCACGATCCCAGGCAGAAACTCGCTCGTCATCGTCGCGCGGTCGAGCGGCAGGATGCGCGTGCCTTGGGTGCGGTCGCAGTTCTCGCGAACGTAGCCGCTGCAGCCGTTGTACCCGTAGGCGATGGGCAGGTCGATCGAGAGCACCTGCACTTCGAGGACGTCACCCGCCTCGGCGCCTTCGACGTAGATCGGACCGGTCAGGATGTGTCCGCCTGGCCCACGGCCCGCGTGACCTGCCGGGAACGCATTCACGACCGCCTTGAGCGACGGCTGGATCTGGTCATCCGGTACCCGGCTCGTGCGAGCGTCGTCGGGGTGCTCGTGAGGAGCGTGTCCACGTCGATCGTGTCGCCCGACGCGATGCGGAGCACGGGCTTCGCCTCAGACCAGTAGTAGCCGTAGGCGACGGTCTCGGGCGTGGCCTCGAGCCGGTGCGTGCGCGGCGCCTGCCCGATGAGCGGCGCGATCGACACAGGGATGAGGAAGACGAAGGCCGCAAGCCTGGCAGCGCGCATGCGACGATTGTACGCGTGACCGGTGTCGCGGGACGTCAGCCAGTCCGCCGCGACCTCGGCGCCGCTGTAAGCGAGATCAGAAGGTCCGCTTCCCCAGCCCGTTCTTGAGCGATCGGTAGGACTCGTTCAGCAGCTTGCCGACCGTGGCCCAGTCCGGGCTTTCGCCGCCCTCATCCCGCAAGGCCATCGCCTGCGCGCGGTACATGGTGGCCCCGGCCACGCGATCCTGCGGCACGCCGTAGCGCAGGGCGTACTCGTTGGCCATCAGGCTGCCCACGTGGTCCACGGCGTCGAGCCCGGGCATTCGTCGCGTCACCCACCAGTCGAGTTGCGCGCGCGCGGCGACCGCCGGGCTGAACTTGGCCTTCAGCCAGCCCTTCTCGACCGCCGCCGCGTCCTCCAGATCGGGGAGCGCCCGCTCGTACCGGTTGTGCATTTCCAGGAACTGCGTCGTGGCGCGCGAGATGTAGTAGCCGGCGAGTGCCGCCTTCCACCACGGGTATCGATACTGCTCGCGGAGCATCTGGACGTTGTTGGAGTAGAACCCGAAGTCGCTCTTCGCGTGCTTGGCCTGCCAGGCCGCCAGTTCGAACTGGGCCACCTTCTCCGGGTCGAACGCGTTGAGTGTGCCTGCCCCCGTCGGCGTCTGGAAGAAGCCCGCATACACCCCGAGCGCCAGACCGGCAATCATGATGAGGCGGAAGGGTCGGAACATACCTGCGGACGAGCAAGGCCAATGCCAGTTCCATGCGTCGAAGTACGTGAGGCAATCGGGCTACCGGCCGTCGGCCAGACCCGCCGACACGCATCCGGACCCTCGGAATTGTGCGTACTGCCGATGTCGCAGGCGGCCGCCCGCAGCGATTCGCCAAACCGGGGTAGGCTGGTGCAAGCTGAGGCACCACACTGATGAAGCAGGAAGAAACGTCCAAGGAGGCCCGTTCGGACGCCGAGTGGCAGGATGCCCTGTCGCCGACGCAGTACCAGGGTACTGCGCTGTCACGGCACCGAAATGAGGGGTTCCAGTCCGCTCAACCTCGAGAAACGCGCCGGCCAGTTCCTCTGCGCAGGGTGCGGGCAGGTGCTGTTCTCGTCCGCGACCAAGTTCGAGAGCGGCACCGGATGGCCGAGCTTCGACCAGGCGGTTGAGGGCGCGGTGGCCACGACCGTGGACCGGTCGCACGGCATGACCCGCGTCGAGGTGCATTGCAGCCACTGCGGCGGCCACCTGGGGCACCTGTTCGACGATGGCCCGACCGCGACCGGTCAGCGCTACTGCATGAACGGCGTGGCCATGACATTCGAACCCAAGGCCTGACAGACAGGCCAACCCAGGAGCACGTGATGGCACTTTTCACCATGAGCAAGTCGACCATGCCGAGCGAGGCCGAGGCGCTGCCGGGCCGCGACGCCGCGATGGCGGTGCCCGAACGGCACGCCGTCAACGGCGCCCCCCTCGTCGGTCCCTTTCCCGCGGGTCTCGAGCAGGCGGTATTCGGTCTCGGCTGCTTCTGGGGCGCGGAGCGCAAGTTCTGGCAGCAGCCCGGGGTCTTCACCACGGCCGTGGGGTACGCCGGCGGCTTCACGAAGAATCCGACCTATGAAGAGGTCTGTTCCGGACGGACCGGCCACACCGAAGTGGTGCTGGTCGTCTTCGATCCGCGCGTGACCAGCTACGAGCAGTTGCTGAAGACGTTCTGGGAGAACCACAACCCGACGCAGGGCATGCGACAGGGCAACGACGTGGGAACCCAGTACCGGTCGGCGATCTACACATTCAGCCGGGCACAACGTGAAGCCGCCGAACGGACGCGTACGCAGTACCGAGGAAGCGCTCGTCGCGCGCGGCTTCGGCGCGATCACCACCGATCTCGAAGATGCGCCGCCGTTCTTCTACGCCGAGGCGTACCACCAGCAGTATCTGCACAAGAATCCCAATGGATACTGCGGCATTGGGGGCACCGGTGTGACCTGTGGGTAGCGGCGTGTTGCCGCTTCTCCGCGCGCCCTTCGGGCGACACCTCGCGCGCTCCGGTGTCCGCTTCGCGTGTGTCGTCGGCCTCGTCGCCGCCGCCGAAGTGGCTGTCTCGCCGGTCGCCGCGCAGGCGCCGGCGCCGCCGCGCCCCGCCGCACCGACGGCCGGGCCAGCCGGTCTAGTCGATCAAGGCGCCATCGATCGCGCCATCGCCGCCGTCCTCCCGAGCCTCGTGCGCATCTCCGTCGTGTACCTGGACGAACAGAACGGCCGCGAAGTGAAGGGGATGGCGTCGGGCAGCGGCACGATCGTCTCACCCGATGGCTACGTGGTCACCAATCACCATGTGACGGGCCGTCCGCGACGCATCGTGTGCACCCTCTCGACGCGCGAAGAGATTCCCGCGGAACTGGTGGGCACCGACCCGTTGTCGGACATCGCCGTGCTCAAGCTCACGCCCGCGAAGCCGCGCGTGTTCCGTGCCGCCCGCTTCGGGGACTCGACGAAGCTGGCGCGCGGGCAGACGGTGCTCGCCATGGGCAGCCCGCTCGCGCTCTCGCAGTCGGTGACGCTCGGCATCGTCAGCAACGTGGACATGATCATGCCGCAGACGAGCGCCGCCAGCCTGCTCGACGGCGAGGACGTCGGCACGATCGTCAAGTGGATCGCGCACGATGCGGCCATCTATCCGGGCAATTCCGGCGGCCCGCTCGTGAGCCTGGCCGGCGAGATCGTCGGCGTCAACGAGATCAGCTACGGGCTCGGCGGCGCGATTCCGTCCAACCTCGCGCGGTCCGTGACCGACGCCCTGATCAAGGACGGACGCGTGCGGCGCGCCTGGACGGGCCTCGAACTCCAGGCCCGTACGACGACTGACCTGAAGCCTGGTGGCCTCGTCTCGTGGGTGGCCGATCGGTCGCCCGCGGCGACCGCGGGATTGCGCGCCGGCGACGTGCTCGTCCGCATCAATCAGCAGGCCGTGGACGTGCGCTACGCCGAGCAGTTGCCGCCGGTCAATCAGGTCCTCCTCGGCCTCGCCATCGCTCGGCCGGCGACCTTCGTCGTTCGCCGCGCGGACGGCGAGAAGACGCTGACCCTCACGCCGACCGAACGGCCCGCGGCCGAGTCGGTGCCCGTGGAAGTGCGCAGCTGGGGACTCGCGGTCGCCAATCTGACCGACTTCGAGGCGCGCGCCATGGCGCGTCCCTCCACCGACGGCGTTCGGGTCGTCAGCCTGCGTCCCGGCGGACCGGCCGATCAGGCCAAGCCCAACCTCCGCCGCGACGACGTCGTGGTCGAAGTCGAGGGTATGGCCGTGCGCAGCGTGGCCGAGCTCGAGGCGCGGACGGCGGCGGCGCTCGGCACCGATCGCCGCACGAAGCTGCTCGTCGGGTTCGAGCGCGGTCGAGACCGCTTGCTCACCGTCGTCGAGGCCGGTGAGACCGTCGTCGATGATGCGCCCCGCGAGGCGAAGAAGGCCTGGATTCCGGTGACGGCGCAGGTGCTGACGCCGCCCCTGGCCGAGCGCCTGGGCCTGAAAGGCCGCACCGGCGTCCGCGTGATCCGTCTCATCGATCCCGCCACGCCGCTGCGCGTCGGCGACGTCGTCCTGGCCGTCGATGGCGAGGCCGTGCGGGCCTCGACGCAGAACGACGACGATCTCTTTGCCGGCATGATCCGGCGTTTCCGTATTGGGGCCGCCCCCAGCCTGACCGTGTTTCGCGACGGCAAGGAGATGGCGCTGCCCGTGACGCTCGGTCCGTCGCCGTCCCAGCCACGCGAGATGAAGCGCTATGACGACGTGATCTTCGAGTTCCGCGTGCGCGACGTGGCCGAAGAGGATCGCGTCGATGGATCGGTGACGACCGTCGAAGGCGTGCTCGTCGAGTCAGTGGCGGCGCGGGGCTGGGCCTCGCTTGGCCGTCTGAATGGGGGCGACCTGATCCTGTCGCTTGACGGTGCGCCGGTGAAGGACGCCGCGGACTTCGAGATGCGGATGAAGGACATTCATGCCCGCAAGCCCGAATCGGTGGTGTTCGAACTCCGCCGGGGGATTCGCACGCTGTTCGTCGAGATTCAGCCCGCGTGGAAATAGCCTGAAGGTGCCCTTGTGATGAGAAGCCTGCTGCGGACGTCGTGCGCGTGTGCCCTTGCCGCCCTCGCCGTTGGTGCCGGTCCCCTCGGCGCGCAGAGTGCCGAGGAGCGCGTCGCCGCGCGCGACGTGGTGCGCAAGCGGTCCGACGCGGTCGTGATGGTGCTGGCGACCATCAAGTTGCATGTCACGGTCAACGGCACCGAGCAGCCGGCGACAGAGCAGCCTGCGCAGACCAACGCGACGATCCTCGATGAGTCGGGCCTCGCCGTGACGTCGCTCTCGATGCTGAAGCCCGACGAGACGATCGAACGCCGCATTGCCGGCCAGGTGCGTCCCGGCACCAAGGCCGAGGTGCGCAGCGAGGTCGCGGACCTGCGGATGCGGCTCGCCGACGGCCGCGAAGTGCCGGTTCGTCAGGTGCTGACCGACGCCGACCTCGACCTGGCGTTTCTGCGTCCCGTCGATCCGGTCAGCACCCCCATGGCCGCCATCGACGCGCCCACCTTCAAGCCGGCCGTGCTGGATCTGCTCGTGGCGCTCCAGCGTGCGCAGGAAAGCGCCGGTTGGCAGGCCGCGGCCGGGTTCGCGTCCGTGCAGCTCGTCATCGACAAGCCCCGCACGTACTACTTGCTGTCCAACGGCACCGCGCTCGGCTCGCCTGTGTTCGATCCGTCAGGACGGTTCGTCGGGGTGACCGTCCTGCGCACGACCGGCGCCCGAGGGTCGGGATCGCCGGCCGTGCTGCCCGCCGACGACATCAGGGACGTCGCGAAGCAGGCGAAGTAGGGAAGGACACGAAATAGGAATGAAGGTTGACGGATCGCATGATTGAAGATTGATTGAGGGGATTGACGATCGGTCGATCGACGGTTGCGCATCGCGGCTGTGAGCGGCGATGCCAATCGTCCATCCGCCAATCCTCAATCCTTCAATCAATCCTCAATGATCCGATCCGTCAATCCTCAATACGCGACGCTGTTTCTTCTCAGCCGATTTCTTCCGCCTTCGCCGGACCAGTTCGCGCATGATCCGCGTCGTCATGCGGCCGAATGGCTCGTCGGTCGTGAGATAGGTCCAGGTCGCGCCGCGATCACGTCCCTGGGCGCGGTCCGCATCACCGCGCGCCAGCCGCGCGTCGGTCTCCTGCGCCACCTCCTGCCAGAACTCGCCGAACATCGCGTGGATCTGCCGCAGGTAGTGTCCGAGCGGATCCCCGTAGCCCATCGAGACCCAGGCCGTGCCGGACCGGAGGTCCGCCGCGGCGGCCAGATAGTCCGTCCACAACTCGTCGAGTGTCGCCAGGCGCACCAGTCGTTCCCCACGCGCCAGCGCCTCGTTGGCGAGCAGCTGTTGTCGGGCCTCGACGAACTGGCCGCGCTGCGCTTCGAGAACCGACTCGTACTTGTGCAGGAAGAGGCGCACGTCCAGGTGCTGTCCCTCGACGAATCGCTGGGCCTGATCCATGGTCAGCTCCGGGTCGTCGATCAGGAATTCGGCGAGCAGCGGGTCTTCGCGCGAGACGAAGAACTGCGAGCTGCCAGGATCGCCCTGCCGCCCGGCGCGACCGCGCAACTGGTGATCGATCCGCCGGCTCTCGTGGCGCGTCGTGCCGATGACGTGGAGGCCGCCGAGGTCGTCCACCTCGTCGCCAAGCACGATGTCCACGCCTCGTCCGGCCATGTTGGTCGAGATCGTCACGGCCCCGCGCTGGCCGGCCCGGGCCACGATCGCCGCCTCGTCGGCCTCGTTCCGGGCATTGAGCACGTGGTGCGGCAGGTCTCCGAGGCTGCGGCTCAGCCGCTCCGACGCCGCGACGCTGGCCGTGCCGACGAGGACCGGACGTCCCGTCGCATGCACGCGGATCACCTCGTCGCGCACGCGCCGCTCTTTCTCGCCGATCGTGTCGCACACGACATCGGGATGATCGACCCGAATCACCGGGCGGTGCGGAGGGATCGCAATGACCTCGAGCCCGTAGATGCTCAGGAACTCTGCCGCCTGCGTGCGGGCCGTGCCTGTCATGCCCGCGACGATCGGGTAGCGGGCGATGAGGTGCTCGAGCGTGATGGATCCGAGGACCCGCCCCTGTTGGCGGCGACGCACGCCCTCCTTCACCTCGAGCGCCGTCTGCAGTCCGGCCGGCCATCGGCGGTCTGGGACCGCGCGGCCCTTGAACTCGTCGATTGAGACCACCGTGTCGCCGGTCACCACGTAGTCCACGTCGCGCCGGAGCAGGGCTCGCGCGTGCAGGGCGTCCTGCACGGCGGTGTGCGCCGCCAGCATGTCTTCGGCGAACAGGTTGTCGCAGCCGAGGCCATGTTGGACGGCGGCGATGCCCGCCGAGGTGAGCACGACGTTCCGGGCCTGCTGCTCGATCGCGTAATGATGGCCGGACAGGAGGCCCGAGACCACGCGATGCGCGATCGCCGCGAGGTCTTCGTCATCGGAGGTGCCACCCGCGATGACGAGCGGCACGCGTGCCTCGTCGATCAGGATCGAGTCCGCCTCATCCACGAGCACCGCCGCGAACGGGCGATGGACCTGCTCAGCGGGATCGAGGGCCAGGCCGTCGCGCAGGTAGTCGAAGCCGACCTCGTTCGCCGTGGCATAGGTGACGTCCGCGCGGTAGGCCTCACGCCGCGCCTCGGGGGACATCGACTGCGAGACGAACGCGACGGTCAGCCCGAGCCGATCGAAGATCGGCCGCATCCAGTCCGCATCGCGTCGGGCGAGGTAGTCGTTGGCGGTGAGGACGTGCACGCCCGCTCCAGTCCGCGCGAGCCACGCGACGGCCGGCACGGCGGCGAGCGTCTTGCCTTCGCCCGTCTGCATCTCGACGATGCGTCCCGGGCCGTCCTGGCTCGAGGCGAGCAGGCTGGCCGCCAGCAGTTGCTCGTCGAACATGACGAGACCCAGCGCGCGTTCGGCGGCGACGGCGCCGGCGGCGATCATCGCGGTGGGCGTCGTCGCGGAGCGAGCGGTGGCGCGGAGCTGGTCGTCGTCGAGAGCGGCAAGGCGCGATCGCGCGTCATGAATGCGCGGGAGCACGGGTGAAGGAACGAGGGCCGCAGGGTTGTCCTGTCGGCGGGCGAACGGGCGCCACCATGAACGCATGAGTCACTCCTGTCGTCGGGAACCAATGCAGACGAGGCCGGGAGGCCGCGCGGCGGCACACTCCGGACCCGAGGCCCGAGGCCTCACTTGGCTACAGCGTGGCGAGGAGGACGGACGGCGGCGGGCGCCGGAACGCGGCGTGCGCGAGGACGAGACGATGCAGGACCGGAGCCGCGTGTGGACGCAGGCGTCCGAGCCGGGATGCGCGGTTGGTTGACCGGGGCCGGGCCGCCGCGGGCGCCCGTTTCGGTGTTCGGCGCGTGCGTTCCTGCTGCCAGACCCAGACGACGGCGAGCGCGACCCCTGCGCAGCCAGGTGCGGCGGTCGGCACGGCCGTCGCCCCTGACAGCGCCAGCAGGGCTGCCAGGATCGGGGCCAAGTGGCGTTGGCGGGTCACGGTTCGAGTATAGACAATGAGGGGGTCAGACCGGGGTCAGACCACGAAGCCCAGTGGTCTGACCCCGGTCTGACCCCATCTCTGTCGCAAGACTTGCGTCCGCCACGCGCAATGCGGTCAAATACCGTGAGCTCCAGTCCAATCCGTTCCTACGTCGTTTCACCCCAGGGGAGAGGCGTTCCATGCGCAACAGCTTGAAACTCGCCGCGATCGTCGTCGTCGTGTTGTCCGCGGCCTCGGCACCCGCGGCCCGGGTCGGCTCGGCCATCGCGGCCGGTCCGTCACTCGCCTCGATCGGTCCACTCTCGTTCGGCCCCGACGGCACGCTCTACGCGGCCGACACGCAGGCAGCGACGATCTTCGCGCTCGATCTCGGGGCCCAGGCGACCGGGACCACCGCGGGCGCGATGGCGGTTGACAGCTTCGACCAGAAGGTCGCGGCGCTGCTCGGTACTGCAGCCGCCGAGATTCGCATCACCGACCTGGCCGTCCACCCCAGGACGCGCAACGCCTTTGTGGCGGTGATGCGCGGTCAGGGCGCGGCCGCGCAGGCCGCGCTCGTGCGCGTCGATGGCGCCGGCAAGCTGGCGCTGGTCACGATGGACACGGTCAAGTTCACGAGTGTCGCGTTACCGAACCCTGTCGCGGCGGCCACGACGGGCCGCAGCAACCGCGCGCAGGCGATCACGGACATGGCCTATCTCGACGGCCGGCTGTTCGTGGCGGGCCTCTCGAATGAGGAGTTCGCCTCGAAGTTCTGGGCGCTGCCGTATCCGTTCGCCGCGGCCAACACCGGCACGAGCGTGGAGATCTTCCACGGCTCGCACGGTGCGCTCGAGACGCGGTCACCGATCCTCACCTTCGTACCGCAGTCGGTGGCCGGCAAGCCGACGTTGATTGCCGGCTACACGTGCACGCCGCTCGTGCGTTTCCCGGTGAGCGACCTGGCCCCTGGGGCCAAGGTGATGGGCACGACGATCGCGGAACTCGGCGCCGGCAACCGGCCGATCGACATGGTCGTCTACAAGAAGGACGGCAAGGAGTTCCTGCTCATGGCCAACTCGAGCCGTGGCGTCATGAAGATCCCGACCGCCGAATTCGGCACGGCCGCGGCCATCACGACGAAGGTGCCAGACAAGACGGGCATCCAGTACGAGACGATCGCGGCGATGGCCGGCGTCGAACAACTCGACCTGCTGAACGCGACGACCTCGATCGTGCTGACGCGGACGCCAGCCGGTCTGGCGCTCCAGACCATCGCGCTGCCGTAGTTGTACGTCGTGCCTGACACGCGCGCGATGCCGCGCGCGTGTCAGGCACAGCTCTGTCAGCCCCACCTCCAGTGTCCGCTGCCCCGCCCCCGCCCCCGCCGCGCCGCTCAGCGCAGCACCTCGAGGGCTTGCCACGCCAGCACTGCAACGGCTCTTGAAGTCAGCACCTCGCGCGGTTCTCGCCGCAGCACCTCGAGTGATCTCGAATCCAGCACCTCGCGTGGTTTCCACTGCTGCACCTCGAGTGTCCGTTGCGTCCGCACATCTCGTGGCGCTGACGCTGTCTGCGCTCGTGCTCGCCGGGTGCGCGCGAGGGCCCGCCGCGCTCGCCGTGACGCTGGTGCCGGCCGATGCGGCCAGCCCCGCGCGCGTCCGCGCGTCCGGGCTGTCGTCGCCCGAGGCGAGCGCGCTCGCCTCGGCGACGCTGGACGAGGCCGGCTGGCAGCAGATGCTGACGGTGCGCGTCGCGGGGGGCGACGGTAGCGCCCCGCCGGTGGCGGGGCGCTACCGGGTCGTGGGCGACGCGGTCGAGTTCACGCCCCGTTTTCCCTTCGATGCGGGGCGGGCGTACGTCGTCTCGTTCGATCCATCACAGCTGCCGAGGCCCCGTGCCGCGGCAGCCGTGACGACGACCGTCAGCCTGCCGAAGGTGGATCGGGTGGCCTCGACGCGCGTCGCGCACATCTGGCCAAGCGCGGCGGTGCTGCCGGAGAACCTGCTGCGGGTCTACATCCAGTTCTCGGCGCCGATGTCGAGCGCCCCCGCCTCCCGGTTCGTGCACCTCCTCGACGAGCGCGGCGCGCGGATCGAGGACGCGTTTCTGCCACTCGACGCGCTGGTGGAGTTCTGGAGCCCCGACTACACCCGCTATACCGTTTTCTTCGATCCGGCGAGGGTGAAGCGGGGGATACACGCCGGCGAGGATCCCGGCCGCGTTCTGGTGCCCGGGCGTCGCTACACGATCAAGGTCGATGCGGGGTGGCCCGACCAGCACGGTCTTCCCCTGGTCGCCCCGTTCGAATACACCTTCCGCGTAGGTCCTGCCGATGACCACGCGCTCGACGTCACGCGCTGGCGCATGGAAGCCCCATCGGCCGGCGCGCGCGCGCCCCTCGTCGTGACGTTTCCGGAGACCATGGATCACGGCCTGCTCTCGCGCGCGCTGGGCGTGGTGCGCCGTCGCGGCGAGGCCGTGACTGGTGCCGTCACGATCGACACGGCCGAGACGCGCTGGCTGTTCACCCCGGCCGAACCCTGGCGGGCCGGCGAGTACGACCTCGTCGCCCTATCGGTGCTCGAGGACGTCTCTGGGAACCAGATCGGCCGCCCCTTCGAGGTTGACATGTTCGACCGCATCGACAAAACCACGCAGCCCGAGCAGACGAGAGTGCCGTTCCGTGTCCGGTAGGGGGTCAGATCTGTTTTCCACAGATCTGGGCCATTCGGTGCCAGATGTCGGCCGCGTTTTCGCGATGGCCGGCCGACATCTGGCACCCTGAGGCCCATATCTGTGGAAAACAGATCTGACCCCCTAACACGGGCGCAGCGCGTCGCCGCCGTCGGCATTCTGGTCAGCGCGGGGCTGGCGGCGATGAACATCGCGGTCGGCGTCATGTCGCAGTCGTCGTCGGTGCTCGCGATCGGTGGCGAATTCCTGGGGGACGTCCTGGCCTCGTCGGTCGTCCTTGCGGGGCTGGTCCTGGCCGCGCGCCCGCCGGATGCGAACCATCCCTACGGTCACGGTCGTCTCGAAACCCTCGCCGGGTTCACCGTGGGCGTCATCCTGGCGATGGGCGGCGCGGCGATCTGCTACCGCTCGCTGCACGAAGTTCGCGCGGTGCACGATCCGCCTGGCGGTCTGGCGATCGTCTCGCTTGGCGTGGCGATTGTCGTCCGCAGCGCGATGTTCGGCGTCAAGCTCCGCACCGGCCGCCGCTTGCTGAGCGCGTCGCTTGTCGCCGATGCCTGGAACGACGCCGTGGACGTGCTGTCTGCCAGCGCGGCGCTCGTGGCGGTGATCCTCGCGCGTGTCGATCCCGGCCGGTTCCTGTCGGCGGACCACTACGGCGGATTCGCCGTCGGCCTGGTCGTGATCCTGACCGGTCTGCGCGTCGCGCGCGAGGCGTCGCTCGACCTGGCCGATACGATGCCCGAGCCGGAACGGGCGCGTCAGGTCTGGGAGGTCGCGCGGGCGGTGCCCGGGGTGCTGAATGTCGAACCACCGCGGGCGCGCAAGACCGGCCTGCAGTATCACGTGGATCTGCACGTCAAGGTCGCGCCGGATCTCTCCGTTCGCGCGTCACATGCGATCGCCGCCAGTGTGCGCCGCCAGATCCGCAGCGAGTTGCCATGGGTGGCCGACGTCCTGATTCACATCGAGCCGGACGAGTAACGCATGTACCGACCGTCCGCGATCGTGCTGCTCGCCCTCCTCGTCGTCGCCACGATTGGCTGCGATCGAATCACCAAGCGCGTGGCGACGAGCCAGTTGGCAGGCGCACCCGCTCAGTCGTTTCTTCACGATGTCGTGCGCCTGGACTACGCCGAGAACACCGGCGCCTTCCTTGGCCTGGGCGCCGACTGGCCGCCGTCCGTCAGGACCGCCGTCTTCGTCGGAGGGAACTCGATCCTCCTGATCGGCATGCTGGTCTTTGTCGCGCGACGCCACTGGCCGGCACCGGAGCGGGTCGGACTGGCCCTGTACGTGGCCGGCGCGGTGTCGAACCTCGCCGACCGCCTGGCTCACGGCGCGGTCGTTGACTTCCTCAACCTCGGCATCGGCCCGTTGCGCACCGGCATCTTCAATATGGCCGACGTCGCCATCATGCTCGGTGCCGGTCTCCTCGTCGTGTCGTCGTCCAGACGCGACGAGGACCCTCCGCCGAGTCGCCCACAATCCGGGCCGCCTGCGGCGTCACCGTGAACCGGCGCGGTCGCCTGCCCGTGCCGGTCAGTCGTCCAGGGTCGCGACAGGCCGCGTCAGTCGGACCGGCGGCCTGCAAAGTCTGACGCTGACCGCGTGGGCCGCTATCGACCGAACGTGTCGCACGCGCTGGGATTGCCGGTCTCGAGGCCGCGCTTGAACCATTGCACGCGCTGGGCCGATGAGCCGTGCGTGAAGCGCTCGGGCGAGACGCGGCCACCGCCCATCCGCTGGATGCGGTCGTCGCCGATCGCGGCGGCCGCGTTCAGCCCCTGTTCCAGATCGCCCTGCTCGAGCAGTTGCCGCTGCGCCGTCGAGTGGCCCCAGATGCCCGCGTAGCAGTCGGCCTGCAATTCCATGCGGACCGACAGATCGTTGGCCGCACCGGGGTTGCTGCTCTGCCGTTGACGCACCTGCCGCTCGGTGCCCAGGAGCGTCTGGACGTGGTGCCCGACCTCGTGCGCGAGCACGTAGGCCTGCGCGAACTCGCCCGGCGCGCCAAAACGGTCCTTCAATTCCTGATAGAAGCCGAGGTCGATGTAGACCTTCTGGTCACCGGGACAGTAGAACGGGCCGCTGGCCGCCTGCGCGAACCCGCACGCCGACTCGACCGCATCGCGGAACAGGACGATCTTCGCGTCCTGATAGCGCGAGCCCAGCGTCCGCCCCCAGGTCTCCTGCGCATCGTCGAACACGAACGAGACGAAGTCAGCGAGCTTCTCTTCCTCGGGCGTCGTGCGGAGCGGTCCGGCCGGCGCTCCCGGTTGCGTGGTCGTGACGCCGCCCCCGCCTCCAGGGTCCAACAGCGACAGGAAGTCCGTGCCGGTCACCAGGCTCAACACCACCACCAGCAGCAGGCCCCCGACGCCCAGCGGACCTGCGGAGCGCATGTTGAACCCACCGCCGCCCGAGGCACTCTGCCCCCGACGGTCTTCCATATTGGCACTGCGCCCACGTGGCGACCAACGCATAGACAACCTCCGAGCGAACGACCGGCAACGGACGACGGAACAGACACGACGACAGACGACAGGAGACGGGCTACAGGACGCGGACGACGATCGCCGACGAGCGGCGGGGACCCGTTACAGCCGAAGGCCTGCGGCTCGTAAAGCTCAGTTGAAACAGCACATCCAGATGACCCAAGGGTCCAGCTGCTGTCAATTCACAACGCTATTATCCCACTGAGCGCAAAGGCCGCGCTGGTCCTACTTGGGGGTGATGCTGCTGCTTGTGAGGTTCGCGAATCCCATCGAGGGCAAGGCCGGGCACAATTCGGCCTGAACCGCGCGTGCGCGCCGCTGCCCGCATGGCGAGAACGCGGTAGCCTGTCGTCCGTCGTCCGTCAGTGTCTAGGGGGTCGTACCTGCCTTCCGGCAATCGAGGTACGACCCCGTGTCGTCATCCGTCGTCCGTCCCGCGTCTGTCGCCCGTAGCCTGTGTCCCCGTAGCCCGTAGCCCGTAGCCCGTAGCCCGTAGCCCGTAGCCCGTCGCCCGTCGCCCGTCGCCCGTCGCCCGTAGCCCGTTTGCTGTTTGCTGTTTGCTGTTTGCTGTTGGCTGTTGGCTGTTGGCTGTCTTCTGTCGCCTACTCTATGTCCGTGCCCACGGTCGCCATGTCTTCCGACGCGCTCAATCGTGCCGTGATGGCGCGGCAGATGCTCATGTCCCGTGAGAAGGCCACACCCGCACGCGCGATCGAGCGGCTGGCGGGACTCCAGGCGCAGGTGCCGCGTCCGCCGTACGTCGGCCTGTGGACGCGACTCGAGGCCTTCAAGCGGGACGATCTCACCACTGCCCTCGCCAAGCGCACGGTGGTGCGCGGTACCGCGATGCGCGCCACCATCCACCTGCTGAGCGCGCGCGACTACGTGGAGTGGCGACCGGCGCTGCAGCCGATGCTGTCCCTCGGCCTGCGGTCCATCTTCGCCGAGACCGCGGATCTCGACCTTGCACCGGTACTGGCCGCGGCTCGCATCCGGTTTGCCCAGGCGCCGTGCACGTTCGACGTGCTGCGGACCGAGATGAGCCGGCAATTTCCGGCGTTGAACGACCGCCTGCTCGGGTATGCCGTGCGCATGCTGCTGCCGCTCGTGCAGGTCCCGACCGAAGGCGCCCTGGGGCTTTCCCGCGTCGGCGGACTTCACGACCGCCGAGGACTGGCTCGGCCGCCCGCTGCCCGCCGCCAAAGAGGGCCCCGCGGCCCTGGTATTGCGCTACCTGGCCGCTTTCGGTCCGGCGTCCGTCGCCGATGCGCAGGCCTGGTCCGGACTGCGCGGACTGCGCGAGACTTTCGAGCAACTGCGGCCGACGCTCGTGGCGTTCCCGGGTCCGCGGCGGACCGAACTCTTCGATCTGCCCGATGCACCGCGCCCGCCGGCCGACGTGGAACTGCCGGTGCGCTTCCTGCCCGAGTACGACAACCTGCTGCTGGCCTACGCCGATCGGTCGCGCATTATCGACGACAAGGACCGCCCACGACTCGTCACGCGCAACCTCCAGGTGCCGGGAACGTTCCTGGTCAACGGCCGCGTGGCCGGCATCTGGAAGGTCGCGCGCAAGCGCGACGTCGCGACGTTGACGCTGGAGTGGTTCGGGGCCTCGTCGAAGAAGGTGCGGAAGGCGCTCGAGGTGGAGGGCCAGGCGCTCGTCCGGTTCGTGGAGCCTGACGCACGGACCATCGAGGTCACCTTCATCGACGCATAACGGGCGCACCCGGTCACGGGCGCTGCACGAAGTACCGATACGCCTGCCACTCCGACCCGGCGCGCGGGTCGTCCTCCACGTGGAGGACGCGGCCGCCCGCGGCTGTGAGCAACGCAATCACGTCGTCCCTGGCGATGCCGTCCATCGGAAAGTCGGCGGGCGGCGCCCAGTCTTGATCGTCGGCCGTGAGGCCCGCGAGCGTCGAGACGTCGTACGGCTGAAGTGCGCGTTCGTCGAGCAGGCGAGGCGGCGTCGCCTCCACCGTGCCGCCGTCGGCGAGGGTGACCGTCACCGGAAAGCGCAGCGTCGGTGAGGCCTTGTGACCGAACCACGTCACGCCTTCATGGACGAGATCGATCTCGGCCACGAACGCGCCAGCGACCGGAGGGGCGCTGATCGTCAGGTCGGTCAGGTAGCGCTGGCCCGGCGCAAACACCTGCGGCAGTACCTCTCGTGCGTCGTCCTGGATCAGCATGGTCTCCGCGGTCGCGTCCAGCCAGTGATTGCCGACGCGGAGTGAACCGACCTCCGGCTGCCTCCACTCATGCGGACTCTGGTTGACGATCTGCAGGCCGAGTCGCAGGTGGGCGCCTGACACCGCGCGCGTCGGGGCGTCTTGCAGCAGCGCGATCGAGGTCAGATAGGCCTCGTCGGCCATCGGCCGTGTGGTCGCGTCCACGGTCGAGCGTCGATGAGAGGGCAACTGGAAGACGACAAACCCGCCAGGTCGAAGGATGCGGATGAACTCCTGGATGTAGCGGACCGCATCCGTCGGCGGGACGTGTTGCAGCGTGATGTTCGAGTAGATGAAGCCGATCGACTGCGACGGGATCAGCGCGAGGTCGGGACGGTCATTCTGAAGATATTGAACCCTCTTCCCGCGGCGGTTCACCCGTCGCGCGAGATCGACCATCCGGGCTGACACATCGATGCCGATGGCCGCGTCCACGCGGGCGGCCAGGGCCTGGGTGAGGCGGCCCACGCCGCACCCGAAGTCGAGGGCCGGGCTGGAGGGTGGCGGAAGTCCGAGCTGATCGAGCTGGAAACACAGGAGCGCGATCTCCCGCTCGCCCGTGCGCATGAACTCGGTGAGGTCCCACCGGCGTCCCGCTTTCGCCGGGTCCGACAGGACGGCCCACAACGGGTCGTGCTGCGCCAGTTCTTCCCAGTAGGCTCGGCTCATGTGGCTTGAGGGCTCGATGTTCCCGGGCGCCTGAGCGGCCTGTCGGGCCGGCTATCGCTTCTCCGGGAACAGCGTCACCTTCACATGGCGATCACGGTTCAAGTACTGCCGAGCCGCGGCCTGGATGTCGGCGGCGGTCATCGCGCTGTAGATCTCGGGCAGCGTGAACAGCGAATCCACCGTCTCGCCGTTCTGGTAGCGGCCAGAGATCTGGCTGACCCACCAGCCGTTCTGTTTGCTGGCGGTCTCGAACTCACGCCGCAGGGCTTCACGGGCATCGTCGAGCTGCTTGGGTGTCGGGCCAGACGACTTGAACGCCTCGATCTCCTGGAACACGCGCGTGACCAGCTCGTCGGTGCGGGTCGGGTTGGCGCCGAAGTCGATGCGCACGTCGTATTCCTGCCGTGGAATCTTCGTGTAACTCGGCGCCACGCTGACGCCGTAGGTGCCGCCGAGATCCTCGCGCAGCAACTCGCGGAGCCGCGTCTCGAGGATGATCCCCAGCGCGCGCATCGTCGCGCGACGTCGTGGCTCGTACTCGAAGGGCCCGCTGAACACGATGACGGCCTGGCCTTTGGCTTCGAGACCCTTTTCGACGCGCCGTTCGACGATGCCTGTCGGCATGCGCGCGCCGACGTCCTTCCAGGTCTCCTTGCGGCCCGTGGCGGGCAGTCCACCGAGGTAGCGCTCCACGAGCGGCTTGATGGTCGGCAAGTCGAAGCTGCCGGCCATGACGAACGTGAAGTCGCCGGCGTCGCTGAAGCGATCCTTGTAGAACGCCAGGGACTTTTCGAGGCTCATCTCGTTGACGATCTCCGGTGTCATCGGCCGGGCGCGGAAGTGATCCTGCGAAAGCGCACTGGAGAGGGCCTCCTCGAAGGCGAACTCAGGCGTGGAGCGCTGATTGGCGAGCATCGCCTTGGTCTGATCGGTGATCACGCCGAACAGCTGCGCGTCCGCACGGGGGGCCGTGAAGGTGAGGTAGATGAGCTGGAACAGGGTCTCGAGATCCTTGATGGACCCGCCGCCGCTGACGCCCTCGTCGGTATCAGAAATGGTGGGGCGGATGGACACGACTTTGCCGGTCAGCTGCTTGCGCAGTTCGATCGCGCTGAACTTGCCCACGCCGCCGAGCTGGATCACCTGACTGGCCGTGGACGCGGCGATGAAGTCCGCGTCGCTGGCGAGCGACGTGCCGCCGGGACTGAACGCGCGGAAGACGATCTCGTCTTCCTTGAAGGTCGAGGGCTTCAGCACGACGCGGACGCCGTTGGCCAGACGCCACTCGGTGAGGCCCAGGGCCTCGCGCGTCGCCGTGCTGACGACTGCGCCCGGGGCGGGAATCGTGTCGAGGAGCGGCTGGGCGTCGGTCGTATCGACGTACGGCGTCAGCGAGGCGGCGCTGGCGGCTGCGCGGCGGATCGCGGCGCCCAGCGCGGCGTCGTCCGGCGCCACCAGCCCGGGTTTCTCGGGCGCCGACACGATGACCACGCGGTTGACGTCCGGCGTCCAGTTGCGCGCCAGGGCGTTGACCTCGGCGAGCGTGATGCCCGGCAGCACCTGCTGCGTGAGGGCGTACTCGTACCGTAGGCCCGGAATCGGTTCGCGCTGGGTCACGTGCCGCATGTACTCGGACGCCAGGTCGGCCGACGTCTGGTTGTCGAGTTCCGCCACCGCGCGTTCGAGACTCCGCAAGAGGCCCTGCTTGCGGCGGTCGAGTTCGTTGGCCGTGAAGCCGAAGCGCGTCACGCGCTCGGCTTCGGTGAACAGCGCCTCGAGCCCCCGGGCGGCCCCGCCTTCCTTGACCAGCGCGTTCAGCATCTTCGCGTCGGTCGGTCGAACGAACGTGCCGCTCGCGGCCGCGGCGGCCATGAACGGGGCGTCGGGCTTCTGGGCCATCTCGCTCAGGCGAGCCGACAGCATGCCGGAGAAGAGCCCTTCGACGATCTGGGCCCGGTAGGCCTGACCCGTGCGGGGGTCGCGCGCGGGTGATTTCGCGTAGACGCTCACGGACGTGTTGGTGGCCTCCTTGTCGGTCGCCACCGCGTACAGCGTGCCGGCCTGCTCGGGCACATCGTAGGTCGCGCGTCGTCGGGCCGAGGCCGGCGCCGCGGGGATCGCGGCGAAGTGCTGTCGAATCAGCCGCTCGACCGCCGCCTGGTCGAAGTCGCCGACGGCGATCACCGTCATCAGGTCGGGCCGGTACCAGTCCTTGTAGAACTGCGTCAGCCGGTCGTGCTTGAAGTTCTGCAGGATCTCCGGCTTACCGATCGGCAGGCGGTCGGCGTAGCGCGAGCCCTTGAGCAGGACAGGAAACTGCTGGTCCTGCATGCGCGCGCCCGCGCCGCGGCCCAGTCGCCACTCTTCGAGGATGACGCCCCGCTCCTTGTCGATTTCGGTCGGATCGAATGTCACCGCCCTGGCCCAGTCCTCGAGCACGAGCATGGCCCGGTCGAGCACCGACGGCGTGTCGGTGGGCACCTGCAGCATGTACACCGTTTCGTCGAAGCTGGTGAAGGCATTGACGCTCGGCCCGAAGCGCATGCCGATCGACTCCATGAAGGTGACGATCGCCTGCTTCGGGAAATTCCTCGTGCCGTTGAACGCCATGTGCTCAACGAAGTGCGCGAGTCCCAGCTGGTCATCGTCCTCGAGGATCGAGCCGACGTTGACGACGAGCCGCAGCTCGGCCCGCTTCTCGGGCTTCTTGTTGGTGCGGATGACGTACTGCAGCCCGTTATCGAAGCGGCCGATCGTGACCTGTGGATCCACGGGCAGCGTGGCCGACAGGTCGCGTACCGCGATCGCGGGGGCCTGGGCGGCCGATGTCTGCGCCGAGGCCTGCGCTGGGGCGGATCCGACGGCGGGACGCTGCGCGCTGACGGGTTGGAGGGTCGCGAGCGCGATCAGGGCGGCGACGACGAACAGGGTCGGGCGGCCGATGAACCTGGACATGGAGGGACTCCTGCGGGCCACACGCGCCCTGTGTTGTGCCGGGGGCTTGACGCTCGATTCTCGACGCGCGCCGCCACGGCGTCAAGGCAGCTGGGGTCAGACGGGGGTCTGACCCCACCGGCTACTGCGATTCGCACGTCCCGTAGTTCTGCGAGACCGTGGGTGGGGCGGCCGGGTCGCCGATGTGTCGCGAGTGGACGGCGAGGAACGTTCGGCCCTGCTGGCCGGCCGCGAAGACCGTCGTCATGTTCACGTTGCCGAGCGGTGTCTGTTCGATCACCGTGACGCCCACCGGCGTCGTGAGCAAGGACGCCAGAGCGGAGCCACCGGTCCCGACGACGCGCGCCTGGCGCTTCTTGGGGTCGATCGTGTCGATGCGGAACGTGAAGTCCTGGGTCTGACTCGTCACCTGCGGCGGCGTCGTCCAGCTCGCAGAGGCGTAGACCGGGAAGGAACAGGCGAACGCCTTGATCGTGCCGATACTGGGCTGAGGCGCCGAACCTTGGGCATGTGCCAGATACACTGCAGCCATGGCGTAAAAGCCAAGTCCCTTCATTCTTGTCTCCTTTTCTTGCGAACCCAGCGTTGCGATGAAGGGCCCACGTCAAGAGTCGCCTACCTTGGGCCCAGAGGCAAGTCGGGCGGGGTAGTTGTGACAGCCGAGTTGCGTTCGTCACGCCAGAGTCATAGACTGCCGAGGCTTGTGTAATCGATACCATTTCAAGATGGATCGAATCTGACGGACGTGGGGTCGCCTGCGTGACTTCAGAAGAAATTCACGGCGCGGTCCTGTGCATCGCGCGGTGGTGGTGGAGGGGTGGAATGACAAGTAAGGGTACGTGGAACGGCTTCGTGCTGGCGGCCGTCGTGTTCGTCACGATGGTGTCTGCCGCGAATGCGCAAGTCACGACCGGCACGGTTGCCGGAACGGTCACAGACGCGTCCGGTGGAGTGCTTCCCGGCGCGACGGTCACGCTCATCAGCGAGTCCCAGAACACTCGCTCGAACCCGGCCGTGACGAACGCCACAGGCGACTTCGTCATCACCAACCTGCGTCCTGATACGTACACCATCGAAGTCACGATGCCGTCGTTCAAGATGCTCAAGAAATCGAACGTGCCGGTGAACCCCGGATCGCGCGTCGCCATCGGTGCCCTGGTCCTCGAGATCGGTGGCGCGACCGAAGTCGTGAACGTCAAGGCCGACGCACCCCTGATCCAGGCACAGAGCGGTGAGCGCTCGTTCTCGGTCTCGACCGAATCCGTTCAGAATCTTCCGATCGCCAGCCGCAGCTTCATGGCCCTGGCTGTGCTCGCGCCCGGCGTCACGCTCGACGGCAACAACACGCCGCAGCGCGAAGGCGGCGGCGGTTCGACGAACATCATGATGGATGGCGTCTCGACCATGGACACGGGCAGCAACCGCCCGCTGCTCCAGATGAACGTCGAGTCGATCGCCGAAGTGAAGGTGCTCACGTCCGGCTACCAGGCCGAGTACGGCCGAGCGAGCGGCGTGCAGGTGAGTGCGGTCACCAAGAGCGGCACCAACCGCTTCCGCGGCTCGCTCTACGACGTCGAGCGCAACTCCGACTGGAACCCGAACAGCAAGACCAACAAGCTGAACGGCAACCCCAAGAACACGCTGAAGGAGCGCGAGATCGGGTACTCCATCGGCGGTCCCATCGGAAGGCCCGGTGGCAGCAACAAGCTGTTCTTCTTCTATGCGCAGGAGTTCGCGCCGCGCGAACGCGGGAACAACATCATCCTGCACCGCCTGCCGACCGTCCTCGAGCGCCAGGGCAACTTCTCGCAGACGACCGACAACAACGGCAACCCCTATCCCTACATCAAGGATCCGCGCAGCACCTCGCCGTGCACGGCCGCGAACACGACCGGGTGCTACCAGGACGGCGGCGTCATCGGCAAGATCCCTGCTGATCAGCTGTACGGCCCCGGGCTGCGCGATCCTGAACAGGTTCCCGCTGCCGAACATCGACAACGTGCCCGCCGGCCAGAACTACAACTACGAGGGCCGTCGTCCGATCGAGAAGATCATGTCGTGGCAGCCGGCCGTTCGTCTCGACTACCAGGTGAACCAGTCCCTGCGCGCGTCGTTCAAGTACTCGGCGTGGCAGCAGCAGGACAAGGTCTTCATCGGCACCATTCCCGGGTTCAACGACACCCGGATGCAGCCCGCGCCGGTGCTCAGCTACACGGCCTCGGTCAACTACAGCCTGACGCCGACGATGTTCCTCGAGGCGACGTTCGGACACAGCCAGAACGAACTGGCCGGATGCGCGCAGGCGCAGTCCTCCACCGGGCCGATCTTCTGCAACGACCCCGGCGGCGCCCAGGGTGTGCCCGCCAACGCCTCTTCGAGCCTTTCGGCGTCGGGTCTCGGCGGCCTGCCCCTGCTCTTCCCGAACGCGGGTGTGTTCCCGGCCGGCTATTACGCGATCGATGCCCTCAACGCGCTCGGCGCCCCGTTCTGGGACGGCACGCGCGCGGACAAGGTGCCGACTTTCGCGTGGGGCGGCCGCATCGCGAACGCGCCGCCGAACACGGGCTTCCCGGGTTGGTTCAACATCAACTCGACCAACGACTTCTCGATCAGCCTGACGAAGGTCGCCGGCCGGCACACGCTCAAGACCGGCTTCTACAACACGCGCAGCTACAAGGCCGAGCAGATCGGCGGCGGCATCGCGTTCGGCGCGATCAGTTTCCAGCAGGACACGGTGGGCACCAACGCGTTCGACACGTCGTTCGGCTACGCGAACGCGGCGATTGGCACGTTCAGCAGCTACGAGCAGGCCAAGACCTACGCCGAGACGATCGCGATCTACCGGAACACGGAGTTCTACGTCCAGGACAACTGGAAGATCTCCAACCGGATGACGCTCGACTACGGCGCGCGGTTCGTCAACCAGGCGCCTCAGTACCGATGAGCTCGGCCAGGCGTCGAACTTCCTGCTCGACAAGTGGAACCAGGCCGCGGCGCCCCTGCTCTACTTCCCGGGTTGCTCTGTCACGGTCAATCCCGGAGTCGCCTGCCCGACGGCCAGCCGTCAGGCGCGCAACCCCGCGACGGGCCAGCTCCTCGGCCCGAATACCTCGGTGGCTATCGGCACCCTGGTGCCAAACTCCGGTAACCGCCTGAATGGCCTGTACCTTCCCGGCCAGGAAGGGCTGACCAAGGCGACCTACACCACGCCGCTCATCGCGTTCGCGCCCCGCTTCGGCATGGCGTACGACCTGACGGGTGAGCAGAAGTTCGTCGTGCGCGGCGGCCTCGGCCTCTACTACGACCGGCCGAGTTCCACGACGGTCTCCGGCGGCGTCGCCAACCCGCCGACCTCGGAGCGGATCATCGTCCGGTACTCGCAGCTGCAGTCTCTTGGCGGGGCGGGCCTGACGACGCAGGGCGCACCGGCGATCAACGCATTCCCAGTCGATCAGAAGCTGCCCACGTCCACGCAGTGGAACACCGGCATGCAGATGGCGCTGCCGTTCGCGTTCTCGCTGGACGTGGCCTATGTCGGCCAGCACAGCTTCAACACGTTCGACGGCGTGAACATCAACAACCTGGACATCGGCGCAACCTTCCTGCCGCAGAACCAGGATCCGACCCTCGCCGCCAACGCGGTGCCCGGTGCCACCGCGTACTCGACGGACCTGATCCGGCCGATCCGCGGCTACGGCAACATCACCATGCAGTTGCAGCGCGGCTGGCGGACCTACCACTCCATCCAGCTCTCGCTGCAGCGGCGGTTCCAGAACGGCCTGTCGTTCGGCTTCACCGACACGATCGGCCTCTCGGACATGCAGCAGTCGGGCGCGCGCCTCGAGCACAGCGCCGACGGCACGTACTTCTACCGCGCGGACCAGGCGCTCGCGGACGAGCTGCTCGGCAACAACAACCCGCGGCGCCACAGCATGCGCACGAACTTCGTGTGGGACATGCCGGACCTGCGGGCTGACTCGGGCTTCCTCCGGGGACTCGGACTGGTCATCAACGACTGGCAGCTCTCGGGTATCTGGGCCGTCCAGACGGGCGCCGCCTACACGGTGGGCTTCGGCTACCAGACGGGTGGTGGCAGCGCCAACCTCACGGGGTCGAACGCCATCGGCGCGCGCATCAACGTGGTCGGCGACCCCGGCAGCGGCTGCTCGAGCAACGTGTACCGGCAGTTCAACACGACGGCCTTCCAGGGCCCGGCCGTGGGCAGCGTCGGTCTCGAGTCGGGGAACGGCTACCTGCGCGGCTGCCTCAGCAGCGTGTTCGACCTCGCGATCGCGCGCAACATCCGTCTGGGCGGGGGGCGCAACATCCAGCTCCGCGTGGACATGTTCAACGCGCCGAACGAGGGACGCATCACGGGCCGCAACACGACCATGAACCTCCAGACGACGGCCGACCCGCTGACCATCACCAACCCGGTGTTCGGTCCGGACGGCCAGGTGCTCTCGAACCGCGTCCGGCCCAACCAGGCCGGCTTCGGCGCCGTGAACGGCTACCAGGGCCCGCGCAACATCCAGGCGCAGATTCGGTTCTCGTTCTAGTCAGCGACCGCGCGCGGCAAGACACGACGGGTGAGGCCCTCGGGCTTCGCCCGTTTTCTGTTTGCGCGCGCGCAGGAAGTGCGGGAGTGACAAGCGCTCGAAGTGCTAGGAGGGCAACCGCGGGAGGTGCTGGCCTGAAGTGCACGGGGCGTGCTGGCGAAAACACCACGAGGTGCGGGGCGCGAAGGGCACTGGCGTGCTGGGGGTGAACCACCACGCGAAGTGCGGCACTGAAGGGCTCGAGGTGCTGATGGACAAGCACGGGAGGTGCTGGAGTGAACGCACCTCTGGTGCAGGACTTCCGCGAGCGCAGCGAGCCCCGGGACTTCGGCGTCAGTTCCGGGACTTCAGCGAAGCGGGCGAAGTGAGGCGTAGCCGGCGGGACTTGAGCTCAGCGCCGCGAGGGGCCGGGACTTTCCGCGAGCGCAGCGAGCCCCGGGACTTCGGCGTCAGCTCCGGGACTTCCGCGAAGCGGGCGCCCGTGAGGCGAGCCTCCGGGACTTCTGCGGAGCGCAGCGGAGGCCCTGCACCTCGAGCCTGTCCTCCAGCACGTCGGCGTCAGCCAGCGAGCACGCTCGAGGGCCCTTCACTCCAGCACTTGAGCGTCAGTACCTACTTGCCCTGTCGGCCGCCCGAGCACCTCTTCGTAGTAGCGCTCGTACTGCGGCACCACGGTGTCGGTCTGGTACCGATCGCGCACGACCCGCGCAGCGGCTTGGCCGATGCGGAGGCGGAGGGCCGGGTCGCGCAGCACCTGCAGGCTTCGGTCGGCCATCTCGGCCACGTCGCCATCCGTGCAGAGGAAGCCGGTCTCGCCGTCCTGGATCACTTCTGGAAGGCCGCCGACGCGTGAGGCGACGACGGGGACTTCGCACGCCATGGCCTCGAGCGCGGCGAGGCCGAAGCTCTCCTGCGCCGACGGCAACAGCAGCACGTCGGCGACCGAGAGCCACGACACCAGATCCTGCCGTTCGCCCACGAAGACCACTTCGTCTGACAGTCCCTCACGAGCCACACGATCCTCGAGCGCCGGTCGATCCGGGCCGTCGCCGATGAGGACGAGCCGCGCCGGGCGCTCGCGCCGGATCGCCTGGAAGACCTCGAAGACCATGCCGACGCGCTTGACCGGCCGGAAGTTCGAGACGTGCACGACGATCGCCTGGCCGTCGGGTGCGAGGTGCGTGCGCAGGGCGGGATCCACCTGCCGCGTCCACTCGGCCACGTCCAGGAAGTTCGGAATGACGCGGATGTCGCGCTGGATGCCGAGCGTCGTGATCGTGTCGCGCCGCAGGCTCTCGGACACGGCCGTCACGCCGTGCGACTGGGCGATGGAGAACGCGACGACGCGCTTGTACGACGGGTCACTGCCGACCAGCGTGATGTCCGTGCCGTGGAGCGTCGTCACCGTGCGGAGACGCGAGAGGTTCGTGTCGGCGCGGATGATCTGGTCGGCCAGGTAGGCGGCCGTCGCATGGGGCACGGCGTAGTGGGCGTGCACGATGTCGAGCCGCTCCGCGCAGGCGACGCGCACGACCGTGTTGGCCAGCGCCAGCAGGTACTGCGGCTCTCGGAAGAGCGGATAGGCCGGCGCCTCGACGCGTGTGAACGACAGACCGGCGTAGCCGTCACGCCACCGGAACGGCACCTCGCTGCTGATCAAGTGCACCGTGTGGCCGCGGCGGGCCAGCGCATGACCGAGCTCGGTGGCCACGACCCCACTGCCCCCAACCGACGCGTAACAGACAATCCCGATCTTCATGACAGCGGAAGCCGATGCGGCGCAGGGGCGCCGTGGACGGAGGTGTCCTTCAGCAGGGACGTGCGCACCACCGGTTCGCGGACGACCACGCCCTCGGCAAACGCAACGCCCGCGAGCGCGCCGGACTGTGCGTCCCGGCTCTCCACGAGCTGACGGAACGTCGGTGAGGTCAGCCGTGTCGCCACGGCGCCGGTCGCGGCGGTGGTGAACTGACTCTGGTAGCAGGCGAGCGCCTCGCGCTTGCGCTCGTAGTGGGCCGAGACGTCCACGACGAACGACGGCGGCGCGGCGTCGTTGATGAAGTAGTAGCAGACCCAATCCGGGCGCCACGGCTCGCCGTCGGCCTCCACCTTGCGCAGGCCGCTCTTGAACGCGGCAATGGTGAGCACCTCGCTCGCCGCCACGTGGTCGGGATGCCGATCCTGCCAGTAGGGCACTGCGATGGTCCGCGGCCGGTGACGCCGGATCAGCGCGATCGCGGAGGCGAGCAACTCGGGCGCGGAACTGATCCCGCCGTCGGGCCATCCGAGGTTCTCGCGCCACGCCGCCCCGAGCACCTGCGCCGCGGCGTCGGCCTCCCGGGCACGCAGCTCCGGGGTCCCGTTGCTGCCGAGCTCGCCACGCGTCAGGTCGCACAGGCCCACGGACCGCCCTTCGGCGGCCTGGCGCGCGACTACGCCCCCAAGGCCGATTTCGATGTCGTCGGGGTGCGGCCCGAACACGATCAGGTCGATCGACATGACGTTCGACTTTATCTGAACTGGCAGCCACGTGCTGGACTGACGGAAGTCCCGGTCAACTCGCTGCGCTCGCAGAAGTCCCGGCACTTCGCTTCGCTCGCAGAAGTCCAGGGACGCACGCCGATGTCCCGCAACGGACGGTGAAGTGCGGGCGCGGAGGGCGAGGTGCGGGAACTGGCCTGCACTACAATGCGCGCATGCGGGATGACGGTCGCAGGCAGCACCACGGGATCTCCGTCGTCGTGGGGGTCGCGCTGACGTGGGTGTGGGCGCTCCTGGTTCCCGTGGAGGCCCTGGCGCAGTCTCCGCCGGCCGTGGGGCCAACGGGGGGCCAGGCGACGGCCACGGCCGCGCCGGCGCCGGCTCAAGCCGCGCCACCGGCCCCTCCGGGCGGCGTCCACCAAGAGGCTCACCAGGGGACCGATTCAGGTGAGGGCCCGTCGTTACGCCTGGTCGGCTTCGCCGACGTGAACTTCGCCACGGCGAAGCGCACCGAGGGGGTCCGTGGCTTCAGCCTCGGGCAGTTCGCGCTCCACATGACGTCCTCGCTGTCGACGCGCGTCACCTTCTTCGGCGAGTTGAGCTTCACCGCGCGACCCGATGCCGGCACCGGGTCCCCGGCGGCCACCGGGTTCAACGCCGAGGTCGAGCGGCTGATCCTGAGGTTCGACCAGAGCGATCAGTTGAAGGTCTCCTTCGGCCGGTACCACACGCCGGTCAACTGGTGGAACACCGCGTATCACCACGGCCAGTGGTTGCAGACGACCATCGCCCGGCCGGAGATGACGCAGTTCGGCGGCCGGTTCCTGCCCGTCCACTTCGTCGGCGGTCTGGTCGAGGGCGTGCTGCCGGCCAGCGGCTTGAATCTCAACTACAAGGCCGGCCTTGGCAACGGCCGCGCGACGGCCATCAGCCGCGGCGGCGATGCCGGCGACAACAACGGCAGCCGGGCCTGGCTGGCGAATGCGTATGTGAAGCCCGACGCGCTCTACGGTCTCGAGACCGGCGGCAGCGTCTACGGCGACACCGTCACCCTGGCCAGCAGCCGTGAGTTCAGCGAGCGCATCGTCTCGGCCTACGCGGTCTGGAACAAGGAGGATCCGGAGCTCATCGCGGAGTTCGCGGCCGTGCGGCACGTCGAAGCCGGCGCGTCCGCCGCGCAGTGGAGTCGGGCGTTCTACCTGCAGGCGGCCTACCGCCTGACCGGCGAGGCGCGGCTGTGGAAGCCGTACTTCCGGTTTGAGCATGTCGGGATCGATCGGGCCGACGCCATGTTCGAGACCGTGCAGGCGCTCGATCTGACCCTTCTCGGTGCCCGCTACGACCTGTCCGGATTCGCGGCCGCCAAGGCGGAGTACCGAACCTGGACCCGCGGCCCCGGGTCGACGCGCAACCATGGCGCCTTCGCTCAGCTCTGCTTCACGTTCTGAGGAGGGGATGATGAGCCACACCCGTCGTTCCCCCGCGCGGCTCCTGGCCGTTTTCGTCGTGCTGGTCGGTCTGGTTCTCGGGCCTGCGACGCTGGCGGCCCAGCGGCCAGGCAGCACCGGCGGTGGCGAGATGGCCATCGTCGCGCATCCCGACGTACCCGTGGCCGACCTCACACGCGCCGAACTGCGCCGGATCCTGCTTGGCGACCGTGAATTCTGGTCGCCAGGCCTGCGCATCACGCTGTTCATCCGGGCACCGATCGCACTCGAGCGCGACGTGGCGATCAAGGACGTCTGCGAGATGACGGAGGCGCAGTTCCGGCAGCACTGGATCGCCAAGGTGTTCCGCGCGGAAACGCCGAGTGGCCCGAAGATCGTCTACTCGCCCGAGATGGCGCTCGAACAGGTCAGCCGCACACCGGGCGCCATCACCGTCGTCCCGGTCAGTCAGGTCACGAGCCGCGTCAAGATTCTGTACAGGTTCAAGTAGCGCCCAGGTCCGCCGGGTACGGCAGGTACATCAGGTACAGAGGTACGACGGGTATCGGGTACGACGGGTACTCGGGTACGACAGGTACACGGGTACGGCAGGTACTCGGGTACGCCGGGTACGTCAGGTACGTTGGCCCCCGAAGCCGGCTCGGACTTCAGCGGAGCGGGCGTCTGCGAGGCGAAGCCGCCGGGACTTCAGCTGAGCGCAGCGAAGGTCCGGGACTTCTACGGAGCGCAGCGCAGTCTCCGGGACTTGAGCGAAGCCCCCGGGACTTCTACGAGCGCAGCGAGGGTCCGGGACTTCTGCGGAGCGAAGCGAGCCGCCTGCTATTTCGGGAGTCCCACCCGTTCGAGCAGCGCGACGAAGCGGGGTTCCGTCCTGAGCGATCGGAACGCGGGGTTGATGCCGATGCGGGCCATCGAGAAATCGTGCTCGTCGTAGGCGCGCGCGAGCAGGTCCAGCGCCCCTTCGCGGTTGCCCTGGGCGGCGGCGACTTCGGCCAGCGCAGACGAGGGCACGTACTCGCGCGCGGCGAGGACTTCCATCTCGCGCGTGATGGCATCGGCCTCGGCCCGGTTGCCGGACCGCGCGTAGGCCGCGCCCAGGTGTCCCATGACGACCGGGCTGTTCTGCGAGAGTGTGAGTGCCCGACGGAGCGCCGCGATCGCGTCGGCGTGCTTGCCGTCCTCGCTGAGGGCGATCCCGAGGCCGCGGTGGGCCGACAGGGAATTGGCGTCGAACTCGAGCGTCTTACGGAACTGGGCGATCGCATCGGCCGTCTGGCCTGCGTAGAGCAGATACCACCCCAGGTCGGCGTTCACGATCGGGGAGAGCGCATCGAGGTCGGCGGCGCGCCGCACCTCGGCGATCGCGTCCGGCAGGCGGCCGCGCGTGGCCAGGTACATCGCGTACTGGCTGTGGGCGAGCGCCGAGGCCGGGTTGAGTGAGAGCCCCTGGAGGAACGCGCGCTCGGCGGCCGGCCAGTCCCAATCAAGCAGCAGCTTGATGTTTCCCATGGCAATCTGCGCTTCGGCCAGCGTCGGGTCGAGCGCCAGTGCCTGCTCCGCGGCGCTCTTGGCCTCGGTCAGCGCCTCGACGTAGTGCGAGCCGAGCATCAGATTGGAGTCGGCCAGGCCCGCGAACGCCAGGGCATACCGGGGATCCTGATTGATGGCCTGCTGGAAATACTCAATCGCGCGCCGATAGCCGTCGATCGTGCCCTTGTTCCAGTGGTAACGCCCCTGCAGATACACCTGGTAGGCCGAGGCGTTGTCGGTGTACTGGCGCGTGGCCCGTCGCATGTCCTCGCCGCTCAGACGGGGGCGCAGCTTCTCGAGAATCTCTTTCGCGATCTCTTCCTGCACCGACAACAGGTCCGAGGCCGGGCGGTTGTACTGGTTGCCCCAGAGCTGCGTGCCGTTCTCGACGTTCATGAGGTCTGCCTGGATGACCAGGCGGTCCCCCACGGCCGTGATGCGACCGGTGACGACGGCCTTGACGTTCAGGTCGCGGCCGACCTGCTGCGCATCGGCGCCCGCGCCCTTGTAGCGGAATACCACGCTGCGTGCGGCGACCCGCAGGCCCGAGAGCTGCGTCAGGCCGTTGATGAGCGTCTCGGTGATCCCGTCCGTCAGGTACTCGGTGTCGGAGGGCGCCCCAACGGCCGTGAACGGCAGCACGGCCACCGAATCGATCGCGATGCCCGGCGCGGCGCTCCACCAGAGCCCGATCGCGCCCAGCACGCTCAGCAGGACGACGCCGGCCATGCCGCCCATGACCAGCCGGCGCGACGGTGGCGCCGCCTTGACCGCTGCGACAGGCTTTGAACGTTCGGCGGCCTTCGCCCGGGCCGAATCTGTCTCCCGCCGCAGGCGCTTCAGGTCCGCGCGAAGCTCGCCGGCGCTCTGGTAGCGCAGGTCACGGTCCTTCTCGAGCGCCTTGGCGATGATGTGGTCGAATTCAGCCGGCAGTTGGGGATGCACGTCGCTCGGCCGTACGGGCGTGTCGTTCAGAATCGCGTCGAAGATGAGCGCCGACGTCCGGGCCGTGAAGGGCTGACGGCCCGTGGCCATCTCGTACAGCACGATGCCAAACGAGAACAGGTCGCTGCGGCTGTCGAGGTCCTCCCCGCGTGCCTGTTCCGGCGACATCGAGGAGACCGTGCCAATCGTCTGTCCGATCTCGGTGGCCTGCACGGGGGTGACCAGACGCGTATCTGAGAGCGGGTCAACCGCGACGTTGCGCTGGTCGAGCTTGGCCAGGCCGAAGTCGAGGATCTTCACGAGGCCCTGGTCGGTGACGAAGATGTTCGTGGTCTTGATGTCGCGGTGGATGATGCCGGCGGCGTGCGCCGCGCCGAGCGCGTCGGCGATCTGCGAGGCGTAGTCGATCAGGGTGTCGAGCTGGAGCGGCGCGCCGTTGATGCGCCGCCGCAGCGTCGTTCCCTCGAGCAGCTCCATGACCAGGAACGGCAGGTCGCCCCGCTGGCCGATGTCGTAGAGCGCACAGATATTCGGATGGTTGAGCGACGAGGCCGCGCGGGCCTCCCGCTGAAAGCGCTCGAGCGCGTTGGCATCCTGGGAGAGGCGGGCCGACAGGAACTTGACCGCGACCTGTCGTCCGAGCCGCGTGTCCGAGGCCCGATAGACGACACCCATCCCGCCCTCGCCGATCTTGTCGAGCAGCTTGTAGTGGGTGACGGTCTCGCCAATCATCGGAACACCAAACCCCAGATGCTATTACAGGGGGGGCGGGGGGGCTACCGGGTCCGTCAGGTACCACGGGTACATCAGGCACGGGGGTGCGCCGGGTACCTGGGTGCGGCAGGTGCCCAGGTACCTGGCGTACCCGGGTACCCGCCGTACCCAGGCACCTGCCGTACCCCCGTACCTGGTGTACCTGCCGTACCCGGCGGACCAGCATAAGATCGCCCTTGAATGATTTCCCTCTCGAACATCAACAAGCAGTACGGCAAGCAGCTCATCTTCGTAGACGCCGCGTTCCAGCTCAATCCTGGCGAGAAGGTCGGCCTGGTCGGACCCAACGGGTCGGGGAAGACGACCCTGTTCCGCTTGATCACCGGCGAGGAGACCGTGGACGACGGTGACGTGTCGGTGCCGAAGAAGCTGACGATCGGCTACTTCCGTCAGGACATCGAGGAGATGGCGGGCCGGTCGGTGATCGATGAGGTCATTGCCGGGAGCGGACGCCTGGGCACGCTGCACCACGAACTCGAGGCCCTCCAGAACGCGATGGGCGACCCGGAGCGCGCCGACGAGATGGACCGCATCCTCGAGCGCTTCGGGGAAGTGCAGGAGGAGTACGAGCACCTGGGCGGCTATGCGCTGGAAAGCCAGGCTCGCGAAGTGCTGCACGGGCTGGGCTTCGACGACGGGTGGATCGAGGGCGATGTCGGTTCGTTGTCGGGCGGCTGGAAGATGCGCGTGGCGATGGCGCGTGTGCTCCTCGGGCGTCCGGACGTCCTGCTGATGGACGAGCCCACCAACCATCTCGACATCGAGTCGATCGTGTGGCTCGAAGGGTTTCTCACGTCGCTTCCCGGCGCGCTGCTGATGACCTCGCACGACCGCGATTTCATGAATCGGATCGTCACCAAGGTGGCGGATATCGAGGACGGCGAGATCACGGTCTACTCGGGCAACTACGACTTCTACGAACGAGAGCGGGCGTTGCGGGCGGCCAACCGCGAGGCGGCGTACGCGCGCCAGCAGGCGATGCTCGCCAAGGAGCAGCGCTTCATCGACCGGTTCGCCGCCAATGCGGCCAAGGCCGGGCAGGTGCAGAGCCGGGTCAAGGCCCTCGACAAGATCGAGAAGATCGAGCTGCCCCGGAAGCGGGTGGTCGTGAAGTTCGATTTCCGGCAGCCGCCGCGCTCGGGCGAGGACGTCGTGGCGATCGAACAGCTGGCCAAGTCCTACGGGACGCGGACGATCTACGACGGATTCGACATGATGATTCAGCGCGGCGAGCGCTGGTCGGTCATGGGCAAGAACGGTGCGGGCAAGAGCACGCTGCTCAAGATGATCGTCGGGGCGACCGAGCCCGATCGCGGACGGATCAAGCTTGGCGCGAGCCTCAAGGTCGGCTACTTCGCGCAGCAGTCCCTGCAGCTGCTGGACGCCGATCGGACCGTCTGGGAGCAGATGCAGGCTGATTTTCCGCACGAAAGCGTCGGGGCCCTCAGGGGGTTGCTCGGGGCCTTCCAGTTTTCCGGCGATGAGATCGACAAGAAGGTGCGCATGCTCTCAGGCGGGGAGCGGTCGCGACTCGTCCTGGCGCGCATGCTGCTGCACCCGCCGAACTTCCTCGTGCTCGACGAGCCGACGAACCATCTGGATCTGGCGACCAAGGACATGCTGATCGACGCGCTCAGGAACTTCGAGGGCACCATGATCTTCGTCTCGCACGACCGGTCGTTCCTGCGCGGGCTCAGCAACCGCGTCCTCGAGCTGGGCGGCGAGACCGGGACCGATCCGAAGCCGCTCGTCTATCCGGGGTCGTACCTCGAGTACGTCACGCGAACGGGGCACGAAGCACCAGGGGTGCACGCCTAGAGGGCATGGCGCTGGGGTGCGCCAGGCCCGGTGGTGAGGTACGGCGGACAAGCACAGCCGCGCCGGCACCGATGGGAAGCTCCAGACGACGTGGCCCGAGCAATCCGGGCTAGAATCGCGCGGGTCCGCTTCCGAGCGCCATGGACGACCGCCTCCTCTCCCCCCAGTTCCCCCGGGCGTCGGCGTATCACCCCGACTGGATCGCGGCCGGCGTCAGCGGCGGGGCCAATGTCCTCTGGCTGACCGAGTGGCTGACCGGAGCGATGGACCTGCGGCCCGGGATGCGCGTGCTCGACCTCGGCTGCGGGAGGGCGCTCTCCTCCATCTTTCTTCACCGCGAGTTCGGAGTCGAGGTGTGGGCGACGGACTTCTGGTTCAGCGCGGCCGAGAACCTCCATCGCATCCGCGATGCCGGCGTCGAGGACCGTGTCTTCCCGATTCACGCGGACGCGCGAAGCTTGCCGTTCGCCGCGGAGTTCTTCGACGCCATCGTGAGCATCGACTCCTTCGCCTATTACGGCACGGACGATCACTATCTCAACGTCCTCGCGCGATTCGTCAAGCCGGGCGGCCAGGTCGGGATCGCTGGTGCCGGATTGGTGCGCGAGATCGAGAGCGCACTCCCGGAACATCTTCGCGCATGGTGGACACGGGACCTGTGGTGCCTCCACTCGGCGGCGTGGTGGCGTCGGCACTGGGAGCGAACGGAGATCATGGACATCGAGCGGGCCGATACGCTTCCTGACGGCTGGCGACTGTGGCTCGATTGGCATCTGGCGATCGCGCCCGACAACGCGGCCGAGATTCAGGCGGTGCAGGCCGACTGCGGTCGCTATCTTGGATACGTTCGTGTCGTCGGCCGGCGCCGGACGGATGTTCAACTGGACGAGCCGGTGACGTCCGTTCCGACGCAATACTCGACACGGCCATTGCTCCGGCCGTAGTCCGTCTCCTCACGCGCGCTGAACCAGAAGGACAGATGGGAAAGAATCGCCTGGAAGCCTTTAGCGATGGTGTGCTGGCCATCATCATCACCATCATGGTCCTGGAGCTGAAGGTGCCGCATGGCGCAGGCGTCGACGTGCTCGGCCCGTTGGTGCCGGTCTTCTTGAGCTATGTGCTCAGCTTCCTGTACATCGGCATCTACTGGAACAACCACCACCACCTGCTGCACACCGTCCGGAGAGTCTCCGGCTGGGTGCTGTGGGCCAATCTCCACCTGCTATTCTGGCTGTCGCTCCTGCCCTTCGCCACCGGCTGGATGGGCGAGAATCACTTCGCGCCTCTGCCCTCTGCCCTCTACGGCGTGGTGCTTCTGCTCTCTGGCATGGCCTACTGGATCTTGCAGCGCGCCATTATCGCCACCGAAGGAGAGTCGTCCCTGCTCAAGCAAGCCATCGGACGCGACTGGAAGGGCAACCTCTCGCCGGTCCTCTACGTCCTCGCCATCGCGTCCACCTTCTGGTCGCCGTGGATGGCCCAGTCGATCTACGTCCTCGTGGCCGTGCTGTGGGTGATTCCCGATCGACGCATCGAACGTCTGCTCGACTCGGGCGACTGAGCAGACGGGCTGGTTCCGGGGCTCACTGCCGGGTGAGTCGGCGTCGGCGTCGGCACGAACCTTTCATTGCCGATGGCATGCCCGAGGGTGCCCAGCCGCCAGTCCACGCAACGCCGCGTCTTCTCGACCGCGTGCGCGACGCGCTACGGCCCGGCCAGTACAGCCCGCGCACCGAGGAGGCCTATACCGGGTGGATTCGGAGGTTCTGAAACAGGAGGTCGGCGATCTCGGCCCCGTCGTGCGGGGCCACGTGGCCCTGCGCCTGCCGGTGGTGCGTACGCGCAGCGAGGTCCGTGCGGTGATGGCATCAGTTGGCCGTGGCAGTTCGCCTTCCCCGCCGGTCGCATCTGCAGAGACCCTCGGTGGGGTGGTCCCACGCGGTATCGCCTCGATGAAACCGCCATTCAGCGCGAGGTCGCGCGGGCCGTTCGCGACGCCGGCGTGAGCAAGAGGGCCAGTTGCCACACGAGCATTCGTTCGCCACGCACTTGCTCGAGGACGGCTATGACATCCGGACCGTCCAGGAACTGCTTGGCCACGCGGATGTCTCGACGACGATGATCTATACGCACGTCCTGCAGCGTGGGGCGTTGGGCGTCCGGAGTCCGACGGATCAGCTGTAGCGGGCCCGCCCGACGAGTTCGTGGCCGACGAACGTCGCGGGTCTTATGCTGACGACGCTCGCAGAGTCTGGCGGCGCGGCATCTTGGGGCCGTACGGCGTCCTAACATCTGGGGCTTCAAGGACATGCGACTGGTGGTCGTCGGTGGCGCTGATCGGTTTTACGCTGACGAGTTTCGCGGAACAGGCGGCCCGTGCTCGCAGATCCAATGTAGGTTAGCCAGCTGACCGAACACCTTGCCATCGTCCTGGCATGTGACTACACTGTAATTACATGATCGCCACCACCCGAATCGTTCGCATTGGGAACTCTCGCGGCATTCGCGTGCCGAAAGTGCTGCTCGACCAGGCCGATCTCCCGGACGAGGTCGAGCTGCGTGCGGAGCCAGGTCGGCTCGTCGTGAGTGCCGCGAAGCGCGTGCGCGACGGTTGGGCCGCGGCCGCGCGGGCTATGCGCGAACACGGCGACGACGCGTTGCTGGATGCGGGGACGCTGACGCGGTTCGACCGGGCGGATTGGAAGTGGTGATGACCCGCGGCGACGTGCATCTGGTCCGTCTGGACCCGAGCCTCGGCAGCGAAATCAAGAAGACTCGACCGTGCGTCGTGATCTCGCCAGACGAACTCAACGCCCACCTGCGGACGGCGATCGTTGCGCCAATGACGACCGCCGGCAAGGCGTACCCGTGGCGCATCAGATGCCGCTTCCAGAACCGGTCGGGCTACGTGGCCCTTGATCAGCTGCGAACGGTAGACCAGGAACGCCTGGTGAAACGACTTGGCGCTCTTGCGCCCGAGACATTGGCGGCCGCGTTGGACGGGCTGCAAGAGATGTTCGCCAAGTAGCGACGCAGGCGTCGTTATGATCGGGCTCAACATCTCGCGTGGATTCCCAGACAGGCCCTTTCGCAATTTCCACGATCCCGGCGACGTACGGGAAGAGCTCGCGGCACGTGCGCGAGAGGGGCGGGTACCCACCAGCGGGTCAACCAGCGAATGGAGCCGACGCGTCGCTGACGTGCGACGCCGCGCGGTTCATTCGCGGGCGTCAGGCCTCGGACGCGTCGGGCTCGTGATTGTGGAGCCGACGGCGGCTGACCGAACCATGGGCTGCCGCGGCTGAGGCCGGGCGTTGGGCGGACGGCAGCACGCGCGTTGGGGAGCAGGTCCATGAACGAGAGCACCACCGCAGGCAAGAGCGCTTCCCCAGCGTGGGGGTCAGAGGCATCCACTCTCACGGCGGTGGGCGCCGTCCTCGTCGGATTCGTAGTCCTCATGCTCGGCGGCTCGGTGAGCGGCGCGCTCATGTTCGCGAACCTGAAGCTGGCGCCAACGCTTCCCTTGTTCTTCCCTGCGACTGTGCTCTGGCTGTGGCTGTTCTGGCGCTACGTGAGGGGTGATGGCTGGCCACGAAACACGTCGGATCGGCGTCGTGACTGGCTGCTTGGCCGGATGCCCTCGCCGCGTGTGTGGGTATGGGCGCTGGTCGCCGGCGGGCTGGCCCTCGCTGCGGTGATGGGGATCGCGTTCATGACTTATCGGTTCGCTGCGCTCCCGGATGCGGCCTACCGGGCGCCGTTCGACGTGGCTTCCTTCCCGCCCTGGACTCTGGTGTCCGTATTTGCGGCCGTCGCGCTTACCGCGGCCGTGGTCGAGGAGGCGGCGTTCCGCGGCTACATGCTCTCCGGCATTCAACACCGGTTCGGTTGGCCGGTTGGAATCAGTCTTGTGACCATCCTGTTCTACGTCGCTCACCTGAGCCACGCCTATGCGACGCTGGCGTTCATGCCGTTCTTTCTTGCGCATGGACTGGTCTTCGGACTACTGGTGTTCTGCACGCGTTCAATCGTGCCAGGAGTAGTCCTGCATGCCGTATCAGACTTCATTGTGCTTCCTATGCAGTACGGTGTGATTCCATCCGCGGGGCAGTGGGGGTTTGTGTGGCAGGGCTGGCTTTCCCTCTTGGCTGGAGCCGCAGCGATTCCGGCGTTCCTACAGCTTGCGAGGGTGACGGCGCTTGAGCGGATCGCCTCGAATCAAGGTGACGGTCTGCCACGCGGTAACCGGTAGGGCCAGCGCGATCACGCGGGGCGTGTCCACGCGTCCCCCGAGCGCTACGAGCCCGCTCGAGGCTGACTCTCGGCGAGGCCGATGACCGATCGTCGCCGCCCGTACGCGAAGTAGATCGCGATGCCGATGACCATCCAGATGCCCAGCCGTTCCCAGGTGGCTATCGGCAGGCTCAGCATCAGCAGCAGCGAGACGGCCGCGGAGGCCAGCGGCACGAACGGCACCCAGGGCGTGCGGAACGGGCGCGGCAGATCCGGCTGTGTCCGGCGCATCACCAGCACGCCGAGGGAGACGATCACGAACGCGAACAGCGTGCCGATGCTGACCAGATGACCAAGGACCGCGATGGGCGTGAACCCCGCGGCCAGTGCCACCACGACGCCGGTCGCCATTGTGGTCAGGTGCGGTGTCCGATAGCGGGGATGGATGCGCCCCGCCCAGGCCGGCACCAGGCCATCCTGGGCCATCGCCATGAAGACGCGCGGCTGCGCCAGCATCTGGACCACCATCGTTGACGTCAATCCGGCGATGATGCCGATCTTGACGACCAGCGGCAGGACGTCGAATACGGGCGCCCAGGCCGTGCCTGTCGAGGCGACTCGCGCGCCGTCGATCGCGACGGCCATCGGCGCGGCCGTGCCCAGCGTGGCGTAGGGCACCAGTCCCACCATCACGTACGACACGGCCACGTAGAGCACCGTGCAGATCACCAGCGACCCGAGGATGCCGCGCGGCATGTCGCGCTGAGGGTTCCGTGCCTCCTGGGCTGCCGTGGACACCGCGTCGAAACCGATGTACGCGAAGAAGATGACGGCCGCGCCTCGGAAGATGCCGGACCAGCCGAACTCGCCGAAGGTGCCTGCGTTGGGCGGAATGAGGGGCGTGTAGTGCTCCGGTCGGACAAACGAGATGCCGGCGGCGATGACCACGAGCACGACTGCCACCTTGACGACGACCATCACCGCGTTGACGGTCGCCGACTCCTGGACGCCCCGGACGAGCAGCCAGGTCACGAGCCCGGCCACCAACATCGCGGGCAGGTTGACCAGCGCGGTCGTCGACGTGCCGTCCGCGAGGGTGACGAGGGTGCCCGGCGCGGCGCTGATGGCCGCCGGGATCGGCAGTCCCATGTCCTGCATCAACGAGTTGACGTAGGCCGACCAGCCCACGGCGACCGTCGCCGCGCCCAGCGCGTACTCGAGGACGAGGTCCCAGCCGATGATCCACGCGACGAACTCGCCGAGCGTCGCATACGCGTAGGTGTACGCCGAGCCGGCGACCGGCACGCTCGACGCGAACTCCGCATAGCAGAGCGCCGCCAGGGCGCTGACGATCGCCGCGGCGATCATCGACAGGACGATGGCCGGGCCCGCGTGCGCGGCGGCGGCCTGACCCGTCAGCACGAAGATGCCGGTGCCGATGATGGCACCGATACCGAGCGCGACGAGGCTGCTCGCGCCAAGGACCGGCTTGAGTCCGTGCGTCGAGGCCGCCTGGGCCCGCAGGGATGCGAACGACTTCGTGCGGAACAGCGACATGCCCCGAACGGTAGCGGGATGGCGCCGCGCAGGCTATGTCGCCACCTTCGCCGGGCGCGTGCCGAATCCGAAGGTCCCTGAAGGTGTCCCCGCCTAGGTGATGGCGACCTGCAGGGCGGGCGAGAGACGGTAGGCGCGATCGGCCGTGACGATGGCCGCGGGATCGCGCAGCCGGCTCCGGAGCGTGTGGAGGTGTCGCGCGGCCAGGTTCGTGATCTCCGCGCGTTCGGCGTCCACGGGGCTCACGCGCCGACCGACATCGAGCACCGCGAGTCCGGGTCCACCGGCCAGCAGGTCTTCGACCAGGGCCATCCAGGTGCCGGCTTCATGGCTGCCGGTCTTGACGACGAGCGGATTGGCGCGATCGACCAGTCGGCCGCCAACCGCCAGCCCAGCGGCCGTGGTCCATAGGACGAGATCGTGCGCGGCCATTACGTCCTGCCGGGCGCCGTCGTCGTCGGACACGCGCCAGACGTGGACGCCGGGCTCGGCCGTGCGCGAGCGCAGAACCCGCGGGAATCGGGCGGACGCGAGCGCCAGCAGGGCAGGCACCACGACCTCAGCCAGATCGCTCTTGTCCATCACGTCTCGCGGGTCGAAGCCCGCCTCGAGCAGGTCGCGGCCGAACGTCGCCGCGTAGCCCTTCTTGTTCGAGAGAAAGCGGACAAGCGGTGGCCGGACGCCGAACAGACCGCGGACGGTCGCCGCGACGTAGATCGACTCCCACCACCGATCGGCGGGGATGAAGGGGAGGGTCTGGAGCTGGATGTCCTGGACGAGGATGCCGCCGGGGCGGAGCAGTTGGGCCACGGCCCTGGTGAAGCGCGGCACGCCGGCCAGGTCCGCCGCGACGGGCCGCCACACGCGGACGTCCGGAAACCGATCCTGCCACTCGGCGATCGTGGCGTCGGTGTCGGGCCCCGGGCGTCCAAGCGCGCAGACGGCGATCGACGACAGCCACGCGGCCTCCCGCGCGGCGACCGACGTGAGCAGTTCAGTCGTGTGGTACAAGTGGTCCTCCACGAAGACCAGCGGACGCCGCTCGAGTCCGGGCCCGTCGTTCCACGACATGCCGCCTACTGTATCGTCTCGACGCCGCGCCAGTGTCCTGTACGCCGGCCTGGCGCTCTTCGTCGTCCTCGCGGCGCTGACCGCGCGCTCGGCGTCCACGGCATGGCAGGCGCGGACCGGCGACGCGCGCGCCGCTGCGATGGTGGACCTGGTCGCGCAGCGAACGCTGCCGCGCCCGACCGCCGCGCCCGGTGCGCTGGCCTGGCTGCAACTCGAGCTGGTGCGGTACGGCACGCGACTGCCAGAGCCCGAACGAGCCGCGGCGTTTCGTGCCTTTGCGGCCGAGGATGCGCGCGTCCCGCCGATGCTCGATGACATCGCCGCGGCGCTGGGCCGAGGCTTGACGGCCGCCACCCCGGCCACCATCGTCGTGCACGCCGCACCGCCAGTGTCGGCCGAGGCCCTCCGGCGTCAGTCCCTCGTCGATGTCGGAGGCGAAGCGCTGGCGATGACGCGCCCGCGCCTGGTGGATGCCGCAAGCGCGACGTCAGGGCCCGACGACGCGTCGCGCCGGTTCCTGGAGGTGGTTGGCCCAGCGCTTGTGGCGGCGCGGCGGACCGTGGGCACGGCGATCGCGGCGCGGCCGTTGCCCGCCGTGCCAGGCGATGCATCGCCGCGCCCCGTCCGTGTCTACGCGATCTTCGAGGATGGCACGCTGCTCTCGGCGCCGTGGTCGGATAGCGAGACACCGCCCGCTGGACCCTCGCCGGTCGTGGATCGAGAGTTGGCCCTGCTGAGCGCGCGCCAGGCCGTACCCTGGTTCGCGCCAGCCGACTTCTTCTTCGACCGTCCGGCGCGGACCACAGTCGATCTGAGCGGCGGCGCCCTTGCCGCGGCGTCCTACAGCGGGTTCTACCTCGACCTTGGCGGCCGGGGTCTGGTCTCCACGGTGATGCTGCCGATGGAGGTGCCCGGCGCCGGACGTGCGCTGTTCGCGCTCGACCTGGCGTTCGCGATCGACTGGGCGGCGTTCGCCTCCTCGATCGATGCACCGGTTGCCGGCATGGCCGTGCGTGTCGCTGACGCGTCAGGCGCGTCCTGGCGGACGCTGGCTCAGGCGACGACCGAAGCACCTCACGCCGGCCTTCGCGCGGCCGTAGACGAACTGGCGGCACGATCGCGGGCAGCCGACGGTCCGAGCGGGCCCCTCCGCCACGGTATCCTCCGCGACGAGGGCGCGGTTGCAGCGTTCCAGGTATCTGACGACACGTGGATTCTGATGCTGTTCCCCCGTGCGTCGCCGATCTTCCCGTGGGCCGCGGTGGCGTTGCTCGGCGGCCTGCTGGCGGTCCTCATCGGGGGCTTCGAGGTCAATCGCCGGCGCGCGGAGGGCGAGCGCGCGCGCGCCGAGAATGCGATGGCGGCCAAGCAGAACCTGCTGAACACGATGCAGGTGCCGCTGGTGGTCGTCGATCCCAACACCGACGAGATTGTCTCTTCGAATCTGGCGGCCTCGGCGATCGGGATTCGCGCGGGCACGCGTTTCGCCGAGCTGGTCTCGCCCGACCCGGCGGCCCGGGCCCACTACCAGCAGATGCAGGTAGCGTCCACGCAGCCGCGTCGGGCTTATGGCGTGCCGGTGCGTGTGCGCGACGATCAGGGCCAGACGGTCGACCGCTACGCGGTCGTCCGCTCGGTCGCGGTGACGGCCCCGATCGATGTCCTCGAGGCCGACGAGCGCCATCGTCTGGGCGTCCTGTTCCTGCTCGAGCCCGAGGCGGATCTGTGGCTGCTGTCTGCCGCGGTCCAGCGGGAGGCACGCGGCGATGAGCGGCGACGGCTTGCGGGCCTGCTGTCGCACGGCGTGGACACGCTGGCGCGCGTGCTCGAGCACTGCCTCAGCCAGCGCGCTGACGATCCTGCGATGCGGGGGTTCACCGCGTGGCTCGCGGACTATCTCGAGCGGCGGCTGACGGTCACGGCGTGGCTGCTCGAGCACTGGGACGCGTTGCCGCCGCTGCCCTCGCAGGGCGTCGTGGACGCCGACCAGGCGCGCGCGACGGTGGCCAGGCTCGAGGCGGTGTTCCACCTCGTGGCTTCGGACCGTGCGCTGCGCCAGCGGCTCCACTGGGAGAACGGCACCCTCTCGTCGCCGGTCGAAGGCGCCGCCTTGATTGAGGCGGCGATCGACTGGCCCGCCGCGTTTGAATGTCCCACTCCGGTGCCCGGGGGCTTCGGGCTGTTTCTCGGCGAGGTCCTCACCAACGCCGTGCGCCATGGCAAGCCCGGCACGATTCCTCGCCTGACGATCACGGCGGATCGCGTACGGCGCGAACTCGTCCTGCGCGTGGAGAACGCCGTCGTCGATGACGCGCCGGCCCCGCGCGGTGAAGCCTACGGCGGGCTATCCATCGTGCGCGCCATGGCGCGTCTCTTCGGCTGGGAGATGGTGCACCTGGAGACCATGGGCGGCCGCACCTTCGTCGCCGAGTGGCGGGTGCCAGCCTTCGACCGAGGCGCGGCAGGGCAGGCGGACTAGGGGGAGTCAAGGACACCTGAGGTGCTGGGCTCAGAAGCACCTAAAGTGCGGCAGTGAAAAGCACATGAGGTGCTGGAGTGCCAAGCACCTCAGGTGCTGGCCGAAGGGCGCGGGTACGCTGTGGCTGGGCCAGCACTTCGCGCAATTGTCAGGCCAGCACCTGAGCGTCAGCGTCAGCACGTCAGTGCCCCTTCCTGCAGCACCTCAGTGCTCTTCCCATGAGCACATTACCGTCAGTACCGGCACCTCAGGTGCCTTCCACTCCAGCACTTCTAGAATTCAATGAGAATCCCCGCCGACGGCACCACCGGCAGCAGCTTCTCGATGTAGTTGATGGCGTCGAGGTTGGTGCGAATCGACCCGTCGGTCTGACCGAGGTTCCGCCGGCCGAGCGCGTTCATCACCTCGAGAAACAGCGTGAGCCGGTGTCGCTCGAACGTGAACGTCCGGCTGCCGCGCAGGTCGAGCCGTGCGTAGACGGGCAGGCGCACCTGGTTGCGCAGCGCCGACAGCCGCAGCGCGGCGGTCGTGCCCTCGAAGTAGCCCACGACGGGCACGTTGCTGCCAATGCGCAGCTTCATGTTCGCGTTCATCCGGTACGAGAGCCGTTGCTGGACGAAGACGTTCAACGTGTGACGCTGGTCGAAGTCGCCGTCGAAGGTCTCGCCGGTCCGCTGGTCGTCGTAGCGCGTGCGCGCCCACGAATAGGCGATCCACCCGGCAGGCCCGCGCGCGGCACGACGCTCGATCACCAGATCGACCCCCTTCGACTGCCCGTCCAGATCAGAGCTGTAGATCGGGAACGGCAGGCCGACGATGCGTCGGCCGTCCACGATCTGATCTTCGGCGACCCGGCGCAGGATGTCCGACTCGCGTCGTCCGAACGCCACAGCGCGCCAGCTGATCGACGGCGTGATCGCGTGCGAGAGGCCCAGCTCGGCCGAGGTCGCGCGCTCGGGGCGCAGCGCCCGGGCGGCGTGGCCGACCTGATCGGTCGTCGGCAGCTGCGTGAAGTTGCCGAACGACCCCGTGACCGTCACCCGTCCCCAGCGCTGTTCGCCCGAGTACCCAGGGCGAGACGCGCGGCGACCGGAACAGCGTGTCGTGGCTCGCACGGCCGCCGATGGCCACGCTGCGGGTCGCGCCGCGCCGTGTGACCTGCGCCCACGCGTTGGTGACCGTCGTCGTCACGTCCATCCGCAGCTGATTGCGGACGCGAAACACGCCCGCGGTGATCGCGAGGTCGCGGACGGTCGCCTCCGTATTCTGGACCTCGGCACGAAGGCCGCCCTCGACCGACCAGATCGGTGAAGCCGCCCAGACGACATCTCCTCGCCAGATGAGCGTGTTCGACTCGCCGACGGCCTGTTCCTGAAAACGGTCGCCGGTGTTCCTGAAGTCGTTGGCGGCAAACGACAGGCGCTGGGACCAGACGGCCGAACCCGGCGTGAAGCGCCACCCGAGCGACGCCAGCAGGCTGCGCGACGATGCGCGGGCGATCTGGTTGGCGCCCGAGGCATCAGGTCGGCGATACACGGCCGATCCGCCGATCAGCGTGAATTGGAGGGCCTGACGCGCGGTCAGGTCGTAGGTGGCCTTGGCGTGCAGGTCCACGAACCCGATGGTGCTCTCGACCGCCGGGTCGATCTTGCGGATGAGCCAGTCCACGTAGCTCTTGCGCAACGAGACGAGCCAGGCGCCGCGCTTGCCAGGCGTGATCGGGCCATCCATGACGATGGCCGCGTTGGTGCCGCTGACGGCTCCGCGCACCGCCAGCCGATCGCGCGAACCTTCGCGCACGTCGAACTCCAGCGTGGCGCCGAGCCAGTCGCCATGGCGCCGCGGGTGCGGTCCCGAGCTGAGCGAGGCGTGACCGAGGACGTCCGTGTTGATCATCGCGATCGATCCGGTGTCGTCCGCGCCGCGCACCGCGTGAAACAGCACGGGCGTGGCCGTGCCGTCGATGACGATGCCAGTCTGCCGGAACGCGGATCCTCGGACGGAGAACTCGGCCTGGAAGTCGTCGCCCGTCGCGACGCCAGGCAGCGCCTGCATCGCACGCACCGGGTCGTCGGCCGCCACACCCCGGAGATCCTGCAGGGCGGCCGATCCCAGTTCGACGCTCGAGACGCCCGGATCACGTGATCGGGCGGTGTCGGCCGCCACGGTCACCGATTCCTGGTACGTGCCTGTGCCCTCGGCGAGGGGGATCGTCAGGTCCGCCACGCCGTTGGCGGGCACGTCGATTCGGCGGCGCACGAAGATGAAGCCGATTCGGGTCACCGAGAGCGTCTGTGTGCCCGGAACCAGCCCGGCGAAGGTGAACGTGCCGTCCTGACCCGTGAGCACCGAGATCGCAGGGTCGCCGATCGAGACGCGCGCGTCCGGCACCGGCGCCCCGGACGCCGCATGGACGACCCGCCCGCTGAGGCCGGCCTGGCCCTGGGCCACTGGCGGCGCCGTCGGCGGGGCCTGAGCGGGCTGTGGCACCCCGGGTGGGGTCTGGGCCTGCAGCGCTCGCGCCGTCGTCGAGGCCAGCAGCGCCAGCACGACGACGACGGAGAGGCGTCGCAGCGTGGTCAGGCCGTCAGGTGGATTCATCCGGCCTCGACAATCTCGGATTCACGCACGTCGGTCGTCGTCGCCGGCGGCGGGGCGTCGTCGAGAGGCGCCTCGTTCAGCAGTGCGTCCGTGATGAACGTGACGGCGGTTCCGTCGGTCCTGGCGAGCAAGGCTTCCAGTGGCGATCGAGGCTCGAATGCGGATTCGCGCTGCTGCATGGTCGGCCAGCCGCCGTCCGCCCGCTGCGGCGCATAGCGGACCCAGAAGCCCACGTGCCATTCCAGGAACTCGCGGACCCGCGTGCGGCCGTGCTCGTCGTCACCCCAATGCTCCTTGGCGAGCGCGACGTAGCGGCGATAGATCGTCACGCGCTCCTCGGCGGTGATGTCCCAGTAGCCACGCTCGAGTTCACTGAAGATCCAGGGCTTGATCAGCGCGCCGCGCGCGGTCATCAACCCGACGCAGCCGGACGCCGCCAGTCGTGCACGGAACTCGTGCCCGAACAGCAGGTCGCCGTTGCCGATGACGGGCACGGACACCGCCGCGGCGACCTCGGCGATCGCGTCCCAGTCAGCCGGATGGCGATAACGCGCTTCGCGCGTGCGGCCATGCACGGTCAGCGCATGCGCCCCGCCATCGACGGCGGCCTTGGCCAGCGCGAGGTAGTTGAGGGACTCGGCGTTCCATCCGAGCCGGATCTTCACGGTGACGGGCACCTTCACCAGTGCCTTCATCGCCTCGACGATGCGCCGGACTTTGTTTGGCTGACGGCCGAGCGCCGCACCCAGGCCCATCCGCGTGAAGTGGTCGATCGGGCAGCCGAGGTTGAGATCGATGAAATCCGCGCCGCGCGACTCAGCCAGCGCCGCGGCCCAGGCGACCTCTTCGGGCTTGTTGCCTGCCAGCTGGACGCCGAAGCACGCCTCGTCAGGACTCCGTCGAATCAGCGCAAACTCGCTGCGGCGGCGCTGTTTCAGCCGTCGTGCGACGACCATCTCGCTGACGACGACACGCGCACCCAGCTCGCTGGCCAGACGCCGGTAGGGAAGGTTCGACCCCTTGGTCATCGGGCCCATCACGAGGGCGCCGGGGAGGGCTTCATCAAAGGTCATGCGGACTGGATTCTACGTCCTGCCGCCGGGTCGCGGCCGGCCCGGGTGAGAATGACGAGCGCCACCGACTGACTCCGTGCCATTGATTCCACTGCCCATCGACGCACATCTGCCCGAGATCGTCCGCCTCGTGGACCGTCATCGCGCGCTCGTCGTGACCGCCCCACCTGGTGCCGGCAAGACGACACGGGTGCCTCCCTCGCTCACGCCGGCAGGCCGCGTGTATCTGCTGCAGCCGCGCCGGGTGGCGGCCCGCGCGATGGCGCGGCGGATTGCCGACGAACAAGGGTGGACGGTGGGCCGCGAGGTGGGCTGGCACATTCGCTTCGAGCGCACATTCCAGACTGACACGCGCCTGATCGTGGCCACCGAAGGGATCCTGACTGCGCGGCTCCAGCAGGATCCGCTCCTCGGCGACGTGCGCACCATCGTGATCGACGAATTCCACGAGCGGAGCGTGCACGGCGACCTCGGCCTGGCACTGGCGCGCGAAGCTTGGCACGCCCGCGACGACCTCCGCATCGTCGTCATGTCGGCCACGCTCGACGCGGCACGGGTCGCCTCCTTCCTCGATGATTGCCCCGTTGTGGCCGTCGAGGGCCGGCTGTTCCCCGTGGACGTGTCGTATCGCCCGGGCCTCGCCGTCGAGCGCGCGATTGCCGAGACGCTGCCTCGCGCGAGCGGCGCCCTGCTGTGCTTTCTGCCAGGCGCCCCCGAGATTCGGCGCACGGCGGACCGGCTCGCCACGCTCGTACCGGCGGGCACGGAGATCGTGCCGCTCTACGGCAGTCTCAGCGCGGACGAGCAGGATCGCGCGCTGATTCCAGCGTCGCAGTCGCGGGTCATTCTTGCGACGAACATCGCAGAGACGACGCTGACCGTGCCGGACGTGACGGCCGTGGTGGACGCGGGCCTGCAGAAAGTTGCGCGCTACGACGCCGAGCGACTCGTGGACAGCCTCGAGACGGAACGCATCTCGCTCGACTCTGCCGACCAGCGCGCGGGCAGGGCCGGGCGGACGCAGGCCGGTGTCGCGATTCGCCTGTGGGGTGCGCACGACAGGCTGCGCCCGCATCGCGAGCCCGAGATCGCGCGGGTCGATCTCGCGCCTGTCGTCATGGACGTCCTCTCCTGGGGCGGCGACCCGCGGACGTTCGCCTGGTTCGATCCGCCGCCGGCCTACCGAATCGATGCGGCGTTGACCCTGCTCGCCAGGCTCGACGCGATCGACGCCTCGGGCCGACTCACGCCTCTCGGCCGGGACCTGCGCCGGCTGCCGCTCCACCCGCGTCTCGGTCGTCTGCTGCTGGCCGCTCACGGGTCGATGCAGGCGGCCGAGGCCTGCGCGCTGCTGTCCGAACGCCACGCCCAGGTGGCGCGACGGGGCGCGACGACGTGCGACCTGCTGGCGGCCATCGACCGCGTCGAGGACCTCGACCCCCACGTGCGACGCGTCGCGCGTCAACTCTCACAGGACGCGGCAGGCATCCTCGGCCGACGGGCGACCGCACGCGTGGATGAGACGACGTTCCGGCGCGCGGTCCTCGCGGCCTATCCCGATCGAGTGGCCCGTCGTCGCGAGGCCAGGAGTGACCGCTTCCTGATCGCGTCGGGCACGGGTGCGCGACTCGCCCGCGAGAGTGGCGTCTACGACGCCGAGTTCGTGGTGGCCGTGGACGTGGCGACGGGCTCCGGCCCGGCGGCGTCGGCCGGCGAAGCGGTCATTCGCGTGGCGACGGCGATCGAGCGCGAGTGGCTCAGGCCGACACACACCGAGACGCGGCACAGCTGGGACGCCAAGGCCGGTCAGGTGCGGGCAGTCCGCGTCGAGCGCTACGACGCCCTGGCGCTTGCCGAGCATCCTGGTCCGCCCGAACCCGACGAATCGGCCCGAATCATCGCCGCCGAGTACATCCGGCGAGGCCCGACTGACGACGACGCGCAGGTGATGCGCCGGGTCGCGTTCGCCGGCCTCGAGGCCAGCTTCGAGGAACTGGTGACGGCGGCGAGCCACGGGTCGCGAAGGCTGGACGACGTGCGGCTCGATGCGCAGTTGCCCGCGGACGTGCGCCGTGCGATCGAGCGGCACGCGCCGGCGATGCTCGACTTGCCGCGTGGGCGTCGGGCGCGCCTGGAGTATCGGGAGGACGGGCGGGTCGTCGCGTCGGTCCGGATGCAGCAGGCGTTCGGCCTGACGGAGGTGCCGCGGATTGGCGTCCGGCAGGTGCCGGTCACGTTCGAACTGCTGGCGCCGAACGGCCGGCCGGTCCAGGTGACGACCGATCTGGCCAGCTTCTGGGCGCGGGCGTATCCCGAAATGCGCAACGCGCTGCGCGCCCGCTATCCGAAGCATGAGTGGTAGCCCTTATCATTAGGCGTGCTTCCGCTTCCGCCGTCCTACGCCCAGCAACATGGGCACGCCGAACGTATCGAACTCTCGACCGACCGCGTCTTTCGCGCGCGCAACAAGGCCCGGTACCGGCTGGCCCACTGGCCGATCTGGATCTGGGTCTTCTTCATCGCGCCTGGCCCGATCACCTTCGACCTGTTCGCCCACGGCGGCAACCGGTGGACGTTGCTGTGGTTTGGCGCCGTGCTGCTCGGCACGGGCATCGCGGGCTGGCGCGGCCGCCTGCCTGGCGTCGAGCCCGCGCCATACATCCTCCGGTTCAGTGAGGACCGGCCGAACCCGCTCTACCGCCGCGTGTGCTACACGCTGGCCTGGAGCGAAGTCGTGAGCTACGCGCTGCTCAACATCGTCGGGCTGGTGGACGCGATCGTGAATGGCGAATGGCGGGCGCGCGCGATCTACGACGTCGGCTACTTTCCGATCGCCGGCACGATGTGGCTGCTGGGGGCGATCGGCTGGCTGCCGCGCGTGAAGCGGTCCACGGCCGGCGAAGGGCACGAACGGCGGTACTTCTACGGATCGGTGTGGGCCGTTTGCATCGCGCAACCGACGCTGTGGCTGCTGTGGCGCACCCTCCCGCAGGGACTCGGCTTCGACATCTTCAAGCTGGTCGTGTTCGTCGGGATCCTGGCCTACATCGGCAACCTCTCGCGTCGCGGGCTGCTGCCACGCACCCGTCCGATCCTGCCGGGCGAACTCGCGGTCTCGGACTAGCGCGACGTGCGGACCCGGTTCCTCGCGTTCGTCGCGTCGCGGTTTCCGTGGGCCATTCGCCTGGCGGCCGACGCGTTCGATCAGGCCGCGACGCGCGTGGGCGCCGCCGATGCGCCGACTGCCGGGTTCAGGCGTGCCTTCGACGCGGCGGCAGGCCCACTCGCGGGCGGACCCTCGATTGATGGTCCGGGCGACATCCCCCTCGGGCCCAGCATCGAGATCACGCTGCAGCAGGCACACTCGCGCTTCATCGAAGAGAGCCTGGGCTTCTTCGAGCGCGAGGCGATCGTGGCCAGTCTCGCGGCCGACGAGCGCATCGAGATCCTGCGCGGCATGGTCCTCACCCGCGCCGTGGACATGCGCTTGAAGGCGTTCTTCACCGGGTCGGACGTGCAGTACGCCGGCGTCCCGTTTCAAGGGAAGGGCTTCCGGTCGCTGGGGCAGGAGGCGATCTACGCGGCGGCCATCCGGCTCCATCGCGGCGCGGCCTTCCGCGGCGCGGACGGATCCTGGCAGGGCGACATCGTCGCGCCGATCATCCGGGATCTCGGCGTCGCGCTGGCGATGCGACCGGAGCCGGCAACCGTGCGGATGGTGCTCAGCGCGCAGATGGCCAAGAGCGGCCCGCCCATGAACGGGCGCGACCTGCACGTCGGCGACCTCGACTGGGGAATCCTGCCTGCCGCCGCGCCGCTCGCCATCAGCGCGCTCACGGCGATGGGGATGGGACTGGCGTTCCGACACACCGGCGCGCCTCGAGTCGCGGTGACCTTCATCGGCGAAGGCGGATCGTCACTGGGCGAGTGGCACGAGGCGATCAATCAGTGCGCCGCGCGTCGGCTGCCGGTCGTCTTCTGTCTCGAGAACAACCAGACCGCCCTGTCGACACCCGTTGCGGAGCAGTCGGCGGTGCGTGCGTTTGCGGACAAGGCCATCGGCTACGGCATTCCGGGGTTGACGATCGACGGCACCGATCCGGACGCGATCGCGGCCGCGTTCACGTGGGCGGCGGACCGGGCCAGGGCCGCCGCCGGCCCGACGCTCATCGAGCTGGTCTCGATGCGGATGTGCGGCCACGCCCATCACGACGACATGCTCTACCTCGGCAAGGATCCGCAGCCATCGTGGGACTACCCACCGCTGACGCCGCAGGGCTACGCGTCTCAGGATCTCTACGAGGCGTGGCGGAGGAGGGACCCGATTCCCACGTACGCGGCGCGCCTCGAGGCCGCGGGCGTGCTGAAGGCGGGTGACCTCGGTCGCTTCAAGCGGGACGCCGAAGCCATGGTCGAGACCGAGGCCAGGGCCGTGATTGACGCCGACTGGCCTGACGCGGCCACGGTGACGGCTGGCGTCTTCGCCGACGACCCGATCGATCGCCGTCGTCTGGAGGTGCTCGCGCGCGCCGGGTCCGAAGCAGCGGACGTGCCGGCGCTGGTCGTCGAGGCCGCACCGCCGTTCGATCCGAAAGGCGTGACGTTCCTGGACGCCGTCATGCGTGGCGTGGGCGATGCGCTGGAGGCAGACCCTCGGGTCTTCGTGTTCGGCGAGGATGTGGGCGGCACGTACGGCAACGCGTTCCTGCTCCTGCGACCGCTGCTCGAGAAGTACGGCGCGCGCCTCATCAACTCGACGCTCGCGGAGGGCGCCGTGATCGGCGGATGCGTCGGCGCCGCCCTGGCCGGACTGCGGCCGATCGGCGAGATGCAGTTCAACGACTTCGTCGCGACGGGGTTCAATCAACTCGTGAACAACGCGGCGAAGATCCGTTACCGCTGGGGCGGCAGCGTCCCGATGGTGGTGCGCATGCCCTGGGGTGGGCTCCGCCACGCCGGACCGTATCACTCGCAGAACACGGAGGCCTGGTTCTATCGCACGCCGGGCCTGAAGATCGTCGTGCCGTCCACGCCACACGATGCGCGCGCGGCGATGGCGGCGGCCGTCGCCGATCCCGACCCGGTGCTCTACTACGAGCACATCGCGCTCTATCGCGATCCCCGTATCAAGCAGGCGATCGGCGACGCGCGGCCCGCGCCGCTGACGGTTGGGAAGGCCGCACTCCGACGAATCGGCGACGATCTCGCCATCATCTCGTATGGGGCCTACGTGCACGTGGCCCTGCGCGTGGCCACGCGGCTCGAGGCGGAGGGCATCCAGGCGAGCGTGCTCGATCTGCGCTGGCTCGCGCCGCTCGACCGGGCGGCCGTGCTCCAGCTCGCGCGTCGGACAGGCCGCGTGCTCATCGTCCACGAAGACACACGGACGGGCGGCATCGGCGAGTCGCTGGCGGCCATCATCCAGGAGGAGGCGTTCGAGTGGCTCGACGCGCCCGTCCGGGTGGTCGGCGCCCTCGATACGCCCGTGCCGTATTCACCCCCGCTCGAACACGCGTTCCTGCCGAGCGAAGACGACGTCCACCGCGCGGCGCTGGCGCTGGCGCGGTACTAGACATGCCCCTGAGCGATTCCCGACATCCGCGGCAGCCGCGTGGGTCCTGTCCGCGAACAGCCCCCGCAGCTGCGCGTCTCATCCTCCTGGAGGCCTGCTGTGGCTGATCGGCACGATGGCGCGGCGGGCTGGGACGACTACGCGCCGTATTACGACTGGGAGAACGCGCGCACGCTCGGGCGCCGTGATGTCGCGTTCTGGCGCGGTGTCATTCGGCGCGAGGCGGCGCCGACGTTGGAGCTGGGCTGCGGGACCGGACGACTGCTGATCCCGCTGTCGCGGTCGGGCCTCGACATGACCGGTGTCGACCTGTCGGCGCCGATGCTGGCGCGCGCCCGCACACGCGCGCGGCGGTTGCCGCGTGCGTCCCGGCCGCGCATCGTCCGTGGCGACATCCGGGCTTTGCCGTTTCCGCCGAAGCGGTTCGGGGTCGTGATGGCGCCGTACGGCATGCTCCAGTCACTCGTGCGCGATCGCGACCTGGACGCGACGCTTCGCGAAGTGGCGCGCGTGCTGCGCCCCGGCGGCCTCCTCGGCATCGATCTCGTGCCGGACCTGCCCGCCTGGCAGGAATGCGACAACAAGGTCAGCATGCGCGGGCGAACGGCCGACGGTGCGCGGCTGACGCTCGTCGAGTCCGTGCGCCAGGACCGACGCAAGGGACTGACGATGTTCGAGGAGGAGTTCGTCGAGACGCGGGGCCGGACGCGGACCTCGCGGAAGTTCTCGCTGACCTTCCGGACGATCACGCTGCCGAGGCTGCGCGGGCACCTGGCCCGCGCGGGGTTCGCGATCGAGGCGATGTACGGGTCCTACCTGCGCGATCCGCTCACGGTCGAGGCGTCGGCGTGGATCGTGATGGCGAGGAAGCCAATGACGACGAACCCAATTGAAGATCTGAGGATCGGATCATTGAAGATTGATTGACGAATTGACGAATTGACGAATTGACGGACCGAGGACTGCGCCGTCCCAATCTGTCGATCGTGCATTCGGCAATCTGTTCGATCAATTCTTCGATTGCGCGATCCGTCAATCCTCAATTCCCGATCTTCGATTCTGATTCCCCGTCTTCGATTAAGACAGCAGCAGCTCCAGGTCGTCCCGCGTGAGATGCCGCAGCCCGACGGCGTCGGCGGACAGCACCGCGTCGGCCAGGGCGCGCTTCGAGTCCTGCAGCTGCAGGACCTTCTCCTCGACCGTGTCCTTGGCGATGAGTCGATAGGCGAACACCTCGCGTCGCTGGCCGATCCGGTGGGCGCGATCGATCGCCTGGGCCTCGACCGCCGGGTTCCACCACGGATCGAGGAGGAACACGTACTCGGCCGCCGTCAGATTCAGGCCCAGGCCGCCGGCCTTGAGGCTGATCAGGAACAGGCCGACCTCGGGGTCCTGCTGGAACCGTTCGACCGGGGCACCGCGATCCCGCGTGCGGCCGTCGAGATATTCGTAACGGATCTTCTCGGCGTCGAGCGACTGGCGCAGCAGGCCGAGCAGCGTCGTGAACTGCGAGAACACCAGCGCCTTGTGCCCCTCCTCGATGACCTCGCGCAGGCGGGGAAGCAGGAGGTCGAACTTGGCCGACGAGGCGTCGCGCTGATTCGCATCGACGAGGCCGGAATGGCACGCCACCTGGCGCAACCGCAGCAGGGCTTCGAGCACCTGGAGCTTCGACGCACCGCTATCCAGCCGTGCCGTCCGGCCTAGCAGCGTCGTCCGGTAGTGCCGCTTCAGGCTGTCGTAGAGCGCGCGCTCCTTCGCGGACAGCTCGCAGAAGAGCGTCTGCTCGGTGCGGGCGGGCAGGTCGCGCGCCACCTGGGCCTTTGTGCGGCGCAGGATGAACGGACGCAGCCCGCGCGCCAGCGTGTTCGTCAGTTCAGGCGCCGGCACGAGGCTCGACGACGACGTCGCACGTTCGAAGACCGACGACGTGCCCGAGCACGCCGGGGTTCAGGAACTCGAACAGGCTCCACAGCTCGCCCAGATGGTTCTCGATCGGCGTGCCGGACAGCGCGAGGCGATGCCGGCCCTTGAGCTGCCGCACGGCGCGCGCCGATGCGGTGGTCGAGTTCTTGATGGCCTGCGCCTCGTCGAGAATCAGGTAGTCGAACTCCACGTCCCCGAGCATCTCGACGTCACGCCGGAGCGTGCCGTAGGTGCAGAGCACGGCGTCGTAGTCGGCAATCGACGATCGGAACGCGCCACGCGTCGTCCGCGAGTAGTCGAGCACGCGCAGCTCAGGCGCGAACCGCTCCGCCTCGCTCATCCAGTTGCCGACGAGCGACCGCGGCACGACGACGAGTGAGGGGCGCCGCTCGCCGCGGCGCGAATCGAGCAGCGCCAGCACCATCACCGTCTTGCCCAGGCCCATGTCGTCGGCCAGGCAGCCGCCGAATCCGAAGCGGCGCAGGAACGTGAACCAGCCGAGGCCCTCGCGCTGGTACGGACGCAGGGTCCCGATGAACGTCGCCGGCGGATCTTCGGCCGCGATCTCCGAGAACGTGCCCAGCTCGCGCCGAAGCTGCGCGAACGGCTCGTCGAGCGTGACCACGGCCTCGGCCGGGTCGTCTGGCAGGAGCGCGTCGAGCAGCGCCGCCTGCGCCGGCTTGAAGCGCAACGTGTCGCCGTGGGCTTCGGCCGCGATCGTCAACGGCAGGTATCGGCGCAGCCACTCTTCCGGGAGCAGGCCGATGCCGCCGTCGCCGAGTCGGACCACGCCTTCGCCGCGGCGCAGCGCGTCGAGGATCTCCGTCAGCGGCACCGTCATGCCCCCGAAGTCCGCTCGGGCATCGAGGTCGAACCAGTCGATGCCGGACGTCACCGAGAAGAGCAGCGGGCCCGCGCTGCGATAGGCGCCGGCCTCGCCCTCGACCACCCAGCCGTCGGCGACCAGTCGTCGCACGGACTCGGCCAGGCGCTTCACGCGCAGTTCGAGGCGCATGCGCAGACCGGCCGGATCCCATTCCGTCGTGAAACCCAGGTCAGTCAGCGTTCGAAGGTGCGCGGTCTCCTCGTCGGGATGCCGGTGCACGATGCGCAGGTGGACCGGATCGAAGACCTCGTCGCCGCCGGCGGCGCCGTGGGCGACGATCGTGCCCCCGTAGTCGAAGGACACGGTCGCGAGCAGGCGGTCGCCGCCCGGCCAGCCGGGGAGCGTGCCCAGCCGCACCCGCGGTATCGGCGACACGCGAAGCGACGTGACGTGGAGTCCCTCGGGGAGATCGTCGGCCGGTACGCCCGCGCGGGCCAACACCTGGGCCAGCGCGGATCGAGCGCCGAGCGCCACGTCCACCGGCCCGGTTTCGCGCAGCGTCGTCAAGAGCGCGGTTTCGGTGTCCGCGTCCCAGCGCGCGATGGTGGACCGCGTGATGAGAAACCCTTCCGGCAGGACCAGCAGCGGACTGGTGAGCGCCAGGCGCTGGTCGCCTCGCTCGAAGTGTCCGTCGATCCGGAAGACGTCCTCGGTGGGCGTCACCGTCAGGCGGAACCGCCAGGCCGCGCCCTCGTCCCACCTCACGGGGTGCAGATCCGCGGCGCTCGACGTCGGACGCACGTACGCGCGGCCGCTGCGGGCAATCGTCGGGAGGAGCTCGCGCACGAGCGGATCCGGCAGGGCGAAGCGGGCCTGTCCGCCATCGCGGTCGGGCGTGGGCCAGACGAGGGCGGCCGGCGTCAGCGCGGTTGCCGCGCCGAACAGGGGCGCGAAGATGCGGCGGTCCCACGCGGGCGCCTGCGCGACGTCGTCCGGTGACAGGCGGGCAGGCTGAGGCTTGGTCCACTCGCCCGTTTGCGCGCGCTTGCGCACGAGCAGGTGGAGCGCGAGGCCCTGGCCCTTGATTGACCCGGGCACGTCGAGGACGAACAGCATCTCGGCGCCAGCGAAACGATAGGCCGGTGTGGGGTTGGCATCCCGCGTCGCCAGCCGCGCGTCGAGGGCCACGACGAACGGCGGCAGCAGGTCGGCCTCAGCATGCGCTGGTCCGTCTTCCTCCGCATCGTCGATGTCGAGGACGGCTGTGCCGTGCCCTGGGTCGTCGAGCACGGCCAGGCCGGCCGGGGGCAGCCCGTCGCCGACGTCGCGCGCGCCTGGGGCCACTTCCGCTGTCCGCCGCGTCACTTTCGCGCCGAGTGCCCGCAGGTAGCCGGCCGTGTCCGCAACGCGGAGGGTGGCCCACAGGTGTTTGCAGGGATCGGAGTACTTCTCGAAGTACGGGCAGGAGCAGTTGAACGTGAAGCGGGTCCGGGCGCCGTTCGGATCGCGCCGGATGCGCACCTGGTACTGGTCGGTCCCCTGGACAAGGGCCTCGACGCCCAGCTCGTTTCCTCGCAGAATCCGGACATTGCCGCGTGTGGCGTAGGCTTCGCCCTTGTAACGGACGGTGGGCGGGAACTTGCGAGCCAGGGCTTCGGTCAGCGACATCGGGACTCACCAGAATAGCAAAGACCGGGTCGTGCTACCATTTCCGGTCCGCTCGGGGCGGACCTTCGCGGAAGAGGAGCGAGCAATGTCCGGCCATTCCAAGTGGCACACCATCAAGCACAAGAAGGGCGCCGCTGACGCCAAGCGCGGCAAGATCTTCACGCGCATCATCAAGGAGCTGACGGTCGCAGCCCGCAATGGCGGCGGCGACCCCGACATGAATCCGCGCCTGCGCACGATCATCGCCGACGCCAAGCAGGTCAACATGCCTGCCGACAACATCAAGCGGGCGATCCGGCGCGGCACGGGCGAGGAAGAGGGCGTCAACTACGACGAAGTCATGTACGAGGGGTACGGCCCCGGTGGCGTGGCGATCCTCGTCGAGACGCTCACCGACAACAAGAACCGGACGGTCGGCGAGGTTCGCCACACGCTGTCCAAGTACGGCGGGAACCTCGGCGAAGCCAACAGCGTCGCCTGGCTCTTCGAGAAGAAGGGCCTCATCACCCTCGCCAAGGAGAAGGCCGAGGAGGACACGCTGATGTCGGCCGTCCTCGACGCCGGCGCTGACGACCTCATGGATCAGAATGGCGTCTGGGAGATTACCGCCCCGATGGAACAGCACGCCGCCGTGGTCGAGGCTGTCAAGAAGCTCGGACTCGAGCCCGACTCGGCCCAGATCGCCATGCTGCCCAAGACCTACATCAAGCTCGAGGGTAAACAGGCCCAGCAGATGCTGAAGCTGATGGAAGCGCTCGACGACATCGACGACACCAAGAGCGTGTGGTCGAACTTCGACGTGGACCAGCAGGAGATCGAGGCCTCGCTGGCGTGAGAATCTTCGGGATCGATCCCGGGTCGGTGCGCACCGGCTACGGTTGTGTCGAGACCGACGGCACCCGGCATCGGTTGTTCAGTTGTGGCGCGCTGACGCCGCCTCCGCGAACGACCCTTCCGTATCGTCTGCAGTTCATCCACGACGGGCTGCGCGATCTGATTCGCGCAGCCAGTCCCCAATGCGTCGTCGTCGAGAACCTCTTTCATGCCCGCAACGTGCGGAGCGCGTTGACGCTCGGCCACGCCCGCGGCGTGGCCATTCTCGCGGCCGTGCAGGCCGGCGTCCCCGTTGTCGAGTACACGCCGGCCGAGGTCAAGCTCGCCGTGGTGGGCTACGGACGGGCCGAGAAGCCGCAGGTGCAGCAGATGGTGATGCTCCTGCTGGGCCTCGACACCGCGCCGACGCCGTTCGACGCGTCAGACGCGCTCGCCGCCGCCCTGTGTCATTCGCACGCGACGGGTGGCTACGCCGCGGCGGCGGCTGCGGCCGCCGGGGCGCAGGCGAGCGATCCGGACGGGGCCACCTCCACGATCGCGGGGTCGCTGGGGCCTCGGCGGCAGCCCCGGAGCTGGCGTGATGTGAAGATCTCCGAGCTTCCGCGGCGTCAGACGACGTGATCGCGCATCTATCCGGCACGCTGCTCGAAAAACACGTCCAGCGGCTCGTCGTCGAGGTGGGCGGCGTCGGCTACGACGTGCAGGTGCCGCTTTCGACCTTCTACGCCGTGGGCGAGCCCGGCGCGATCGTGCGGCTGCGCATTCACACCCACGTCCGTGAGGACGCCATCGCGCTGTTCGGGTTTCTCACAGCCTCCGAGCGCGACTGGTTCGATCGACTCATCAGCGTCAACGGCATCGGTCCCAAGCTGGCCCTGGCGGTGCTGTCCGGCATCGACACGGCCGATCTCGCCAGTGCGATCCGGCAGAACGACCTCGGGCGCCTGACGAAGATCCCGGGTGTCGGGCGCAAGACCGCCGAACGGCTCGTGGTCGAGATCAAGGACCGGCTGCCGCATGCCGATGCGATGGGGGCCACGGACGTCCCTGCGCCAGGCGAGGACGTCCGCACCGACCTGCTGTCCGCGCTGGCGAATCTCGGGTATCAGGCCTCGTCGGGCGAGAAGGCCGTGGACGCGGTGCTCCGCGCGACCGACGACCGCGCGTTCGAATCTCTCCTGCGCCAGGCGCTCCAACGGCTGGTACGCTGACGCATGACGATGGACCCGCGGCTCGTCAACGCAGCGCCGGTGGACGACGACGCCCAGTTCGATGCGGGTCTGCGCCCGCGGGCGCTCGTCGACTACATCGGCCAGGAGCGCGTGCGCGAGAACCTTCAGGTGTCGATTACCGCCGCGCGTCAGCGTCACGAGGCGCTCGATCACGTCCTGCTGTACGGGCCACCCGGCCTCGGCAAGACCACACTGGCCTACGTCATCGGCAACGAGATGGGCGTGCCCGTCAGGGCGACGTCCGGTCCCGTCCTCGAGAAGCCCGGCGATCTGGCGGCCATCCTCACCAACCTCAAGGCGCACGAGGTGCTGTTCATCGACGAAATCCACCGGATGAGCCCGCTGATCGAGGAGATCCTCTATCCGGCCATGGAGGACTTCGAACTCGACATCATGATCGGGCAGGGCCCCGGCGCCCGGTCGGTCAAGGTGCCCGTCCAGCCGTTCACCCTCATCGGCGCGACGACGCGGGCGGGCCTGCTGACCTCACCGCTCCGGGCGCGATTCGGCATCGTGCACCGGCTGGACTTCTACGAACACGCGGACCTCACGACCATCGTCACGCGATCGGCCAGGATTCTCGGCGTGTCGATCACGCCCGACGCGGCGGAGGAGATCGCACGGCGATCCCGAGGGACGCCGCGGATCGTGAACCGCCTGTTGCGGCGCGTGCGCGATTTCGCGGAGGTGCGCGCCGACGGCCGCATCACGGCTGAGGTCTGCCACCAGGCGCTGGAACTGCTCGAGGTCGATGCGCACGGCTTCGACGAAGCCGACCGGCGGCTGCTGCGGACCATCATCGACAAGTTCGGCGGCGGGCCCGTGGGGCTCGGCAGTCTCTCGGCCGCGATCGGCGAAGAGAAGGATGCGATCGAGGACATCTACGAGCCGTACCTGATCCAGATCGGCTTTCTCGATCGGACCTCGCGCGGGCGCGTCGCCACGCCCCGCGCCTATGAATATTTCGGGCTGATGGCCCCAGGAAAGGACCGTCTGTGGTGAACGTGAAAGCAAACACCCGAGCGCCGCGCCAGGGGGGCACGCCGGACCCGACGCGGCCGATGCGCCCCGTCAAGATCGCGGGCCTCGGCACCTACGTGCCGCCGCGTCTCTTGACCAACGCAGACCTCGAGAAGCTCGTCGAGACGTCCGACGAGTGGATTCTGCAGCGCACCGGCATTCGTGAGCGTCACGTCGTCGATCCGGGGGTGGCCACGTCGGACATCGCGGCCCCGGCGGCCATGGCCGCCCTGGCCGAGGCCGGCCTGTCCCCCGAGGACATCGGCTTCATCGTCGTCGGCACGACGACCCCGGATACGATCTTTCCGAGCACGGCCTGCATGCTCCAGGCGAAGATCGGCGCGACGAAGGCGTGGGGGTTCGATCTCGGTGCGGCCTGTTCGGGTTTCACGTATTCGCTGACGGTGGGCATGCAGATGGTGGCCACCGGGGCGTGCGAGCACGCACTCGTGGTGGGGGCCGACGTGATGTCGAGCATCATCGACTACACGGATCGATCGACCTGCATCCTGTTCGGTGACGGGGCTGGGGCCGTCGTGCTGTCGCCGGCCGAACCGGATGAGCCGCACATCATGGACTTCACGCACGAGATTGACGGGACCGGCGGTGCCGCGCTGTGCATGCCTGCGGGCGGCAGCCGCCGTCCGGCGTCGCACCAGACGGTGGACGAGCGGATGCACTACGTCAAGCAGGACGGCCAGACGGTCTTCAAGTTCGCGGTGAAGAAGAACCAGGAAATCGCGCTCCGCCTGCTCGAGCAGAACGGACTCACCGGGGCCGATCTCGACCTCTACGTCTCGCACCAGGCCAACCGCCGCATCATCGAAGCGACGGCCGAGCGTCTCGGACTCGGGCCGGACAAGGTGATCATCAACCTCGAGCGCTACGGCAACACGACGGCTGGGACGATCCCGCTGGCGCTCGCCGATGCCCGCCGTGAGGGGCACCTGAAGAAGGGCAACCTGGTGCTGCTCGCCTCGGTCGGCGCGGGCTTCACGGTCGGGAGCGTCCTCCTGCGGTGGGGCCTGTAAGCGTGTCGAAAGAGCATCACCACGTAGCCACGTAGCTTGCGTAGCAAACTGTGCGCAGGCGGTGTCGGTGCGCCTCGCGTGCGGCGCCACGCCGGCTGTGCCGGCGTGCCGGCCGGAGGCCGGTCAGTCGGGAGTCGCGACCGCAACGCATGAGCGCCGACGTCGCTGCTCGCTCATGCGTTGCGGTCGCGGCTCCCGACTGCCGAGCCGCACGCGAGTGCCTGATGCGGTCAAGATGATCAAGCCTTCGTGGTGAAGGCCCTTGATCGGGCGCAGCCGGACGTCGCCAGCGCCGCTCAGCTCGTCGGCCAGAGCCAGCCGAACGTGCCGCCGGTGACGAAGCCGTACAGCAGCGCGTCGAACAACGTACGGGCGGTCGTGCCCCAGGCCTTGCGGTACCAGATCGACTGCGGGATGGCGGCCAGGCCGTAGCCCATGAACGCCGCGCAGCTGGCCACCTGCGACACGCGCAGATACTCGGCGCCGGGGCCGAGCGCGAGCTGCGCGAGATAGCCGGAGAACAGGCTCACGACCAGGCAGAAGCCGAACCACTGCGCCATCAGCGCGCCCATGTTGAACTCGCCGGACATCACCGTGATCACGGCGACAGGCCCCTTCTTCATCTTGTCGAGGAAGACCGGGTCCTTCATGGCGGACATGCTCGGCGCGCGCGGCAGCATGTAGTCGCCGAGCGGGATGTTGAATTTCCGCAAGGCCACCTGGACGTCGTCTTCGGACGGCAGCTGGCGGTAGTCGGCCGCGTGGTACTTCAGCACCATGTGGATGATGTTCGAGGCGAGAAAGACGAAGATCGCGGAGAGCAGAATGGGCAGCCAGAGCGAGCCAAGTGGCACCATGCGCGGCCTCCTCAATAGGTGAGGCCGCATCTTACAGCAGTCTCTGTACCTGCCGTACCCGTGTACCCGGCGCAGTACCCGGGTACCTGGCGAACCTCTGTACCTGACGTACCTGCCGTACCCGGCGGACCTGGCCCTTCTACTCTTTCCAGATGAGCGCGGCAGCCGAGCGGGGGAGCATCCGGAGCGCCGGGCCGTCGGCCAGAACGGCCTCTGCGTCTTCCGGCCTCGCGGTGTCGAGGTGGCAGTGCCAGACGCCATCGCCCGCGCGCGTCGGCAGAACGAAGTCCACCTCCACGTCCGCGGCATTCATCAGGATCAGCACGGTGTCGCCGACAATGCGACGGCCGACCGGGTCGGGTTCGAGAATGGCCTGTCCGTCGAACAGCACGCCGAGCGCCCGTCGCTCACTGGCCGACCAGTCCTCGTCGCCCATCTCTTCACCGTCGGCGCGCAGCCACAGCACGTCGGTGACTCCGCCCCCGCGACCGTACAGGAAGCGTCGCCGCCGGAGAACCGGCTGCGTCCGTCTGAACTCGACGACGCGGCGCGCGAAGGTGAGGAACGCGGTGTTCTCGTCGTCGAGGTCCCACATGGTCCAGCTGAGCGGCGAGTCCTGACAGTAGGCGTTGTTGTTGCCCTCCTGCGTGCGGCCCATCTCGTCGCCGCCCGAGATTATCGGCACGCCGATCGAGGTCAGGAGGGTCACGAGGTAGTTGCGACGCTGCCGCAGCCGCAGCTCCCGGATGGCCGGGTCGTCGGTCGGGCCCTCGACGCCGCAGTTCCAGCTGAGGTTGTGCGAGTCGCCGTCGCGGTTGTTCTCGCCATTGGCCTCGTTCTGTTTGTGGTTGTAGCTGACCAGGTCGGCCAGCGTGAAGCCGTCATGGGAGGTCACGAAGTTCACGCTGGCGTGCGGCTGCCGTCCGGACGTGCTGTAGAGATCGCTGCTGCCCGAGATGCGCGTCGCCAGGTCCGGCAGCATGCCGTCCTCGCCCCGCCAGTACCGCCGGATCGTGTCGCGGTACTGACCGTTCCATTCCGTCCATCCGGGCGGGAAGCGGCCGACCTGGTAGCCGCCGACGCCCACATCCCACGGCTCAGCGATGAGCTTGACCTGCGAGATGACCGGGTCCTGGCCGATCACGTCGAAGAACGCCGAGAGGCGATCGACCGCGTCGGCCTCGCGGGCCAGCGCCGAGGCCAGGTCGAAGCGGAAGCCATCGACGTGCATGTCGAGGACCCAGTAGCGCAGGCTGTCCATGACGAGCTGCAGGGCCTGCGGCGTCTGCATGTTGAGCGTGTTCCCCGTGCCCGTGTAGTCCTGATAGCGCGACGGGCGGCCCGGCAGCAGCCGGTAGTAGCTGGCATTGTCGATGCCGCGGTAGGACAGCGACGGCCCGAGAAAGTCGCCCTCGGCCGTGTGGTTGTAGACGACGTCGAGGATGACCTCGAGGCCCGCGGCGTGCAGCGCACGGACCATCGTCTTGAACTCGCGCACCACGTCCGCACCGGAGCCCGACGATCCGAAGCGTAGATCCGGAGCGAAATAGGCGAGGGTGTTGTAGCCCCAGTAGTTGGTGAGGCCGCGCTCGACCAGCTGCCACTCGTCGGCGTGATGGTGCACCGGCATCAGCTCAACGGCGGTGACGCCGAGGGAGCGCAGGTGGCGGATGAAGGGCTCGGACGCCAGGCCCGCGAAGGTGCCGCGCAGGGCCTCGGGGATCTGCGGATGCAACGCGGTCGCGCCCTTGACGTGCAGTTCGTAGATGACGGTTTCATGCCAGGGGGTGCGCGGCGCCCGGTCGCGATTCCACGAGAACGACGGGTCGATCACGGCCCCAAGCGGCGCGTACGGCGCGCTGTCGGTGGTCTCCGGCGGACCGTCGCCGTGCGAACCCGGCGTATAGGCGAAGAGCGACGGATGATGGACGGGCGCGCGGCCGATCACCTTCGCGTACGGATCGAGCAGGACCTTGGTCGCATTGAAGCGGTGGCCGTGCTCGGGGAGCCAGGCGCCGTGCACACGGTACCCGTAGAGCTGCCCGGGGCGGGCGTCGGGCAGATACGCGTGCCAGATCCGATCGGTCCGCTCGGTGAGCGGGACGACCTCCCGCTCCTTCGTGTCGGCCGCGCTGTCGAACAGGCAGAGGTCCACGCCGGAGGCGTGTTCCGAGAAGAGGGCGAAATTGACTCCGGAACCGTCCCACGTGGCGCCCAGCGGATAGGGGGCGCCTGGCCACACTCTCATGCGGCGGATCTTACATGTGGTGATGTGGTGATGTGGTGATGTGGTGATGTGGAGATGTGATGATGCGCGGATAATGAAACCGTGAGCACTCTGGCGTGGCTGCGCGCGTGGGCGCAGCGGCTTGATTCGCAGTTCCGGATCCCGGGCACCTCCATCCGGTTTGGGCTCGACCCGGTCCTGTCGCTGATTCCCGGTCTCGGGGATCTGGCCAGCCCGGTGTTCACGGTGCTACTGCTCGTGCAGGGCGTGGCCCAGCGCGTGCCGCGCGTGGTGCTCGTGCGCATGGCCGCGAACGCGCTCGTCGATGCGCTGATCGGCGCGGTGCCCATTGCCGGCAACGTCGGCGACATCTTCTGGCGCGCGAACACGCGCAACCTTGCCCTGCTCGAACGCCACGCCCGCCCCGGCCGCCCGCCGGAACGCGCCGACTACTATTTCGTCTTCGCCATCGCCGCCGTCTTCGGGATCCTCCTGGTCATCCCCTTCATCGCCGCCATCGTGCTCGCGTGGATGCTCTGGGCGTATTGCTGTTGATCACATCACCACATCACCACATCAGCCACATCACCACATCACCACATTCCCCTCATGTCGCTGTCTGACTTTGATTTCGACCTGCCCGCCGACCTGATCGCGCAGGAGGCGCGCCCGCGCGGCCAGTCGCGGCTGCTGGTCGTCGATCGCACGTCGGGGACGTGGCACGACGCGGCAATCCGCGATCTGCCCGCGTCGCTGGCGGCCGGCGATCTGCTGGTGGGCAACGACTCGCGTGTGTTTCCGGCCCGCCTGATCGGTCGCCGGGAACCGGGCGGCGGCGCGGCCGAGTGCTTTCTGCTCGAGCGGGTCGCGGGCGCTCGCTGGATGGCGCTCGTCAATCCGGGCCGGAAGCTGCCGCCAGGTGCGCGCATCCTGTGCGAGGCGCCCGACCGGGCGCCGGGCGTGACACTCACGGTCACCGTCATCGATCGCCAGCCCTTCGGCCAGCGGCTCGTCGAGCTGTCGGTCGAGGGCCTCGACTCGATAGACGACGCGGTGGACGCGATCGGGCACGTGCCGCTGCCGCCGTATATCCGCCGCAGTGACAGCCCGGACGACCGCGCCCGGTACCAGACCGTCTATGCGGAGCCGCGGGGATTGGTGGCCGCGCCGACCGCAGGACTCCACTTCGACGAGGCCCTGCTTGCCGCGTTGCGGGGCGCCGGGCTGGGCTGGGCGACGGTCACACTCCATGTTGGATTCGGCACGTTCAAGCCGGTTCGCGTTGACCAGATCGACGACCACGTCGTCGATCCCGAGCGGTACCGCGTCACGGCCACAGCGGCCGAGGCCATTCGAGCCACAAAGGCTGCGGGCCGCCGCGTCGTCGCCGTCGGCACCACCACCACGCGCGCCCTCGAAAGCGCGGCGCGGCACGGAGGGGGAGAAGTTCTGCCGGGGGACGGCACCGCGGACCTTTTCATCCGGCCCGGGCACGCCTTCCAGGCGGTGGACGCCCTGCTGACCAACTTCCACCTGCCGCGGTCCTCGCTGCTGATGCTCGTCTCGGCGTTCGGGGGCCGCGACCTCGTCCTGGCCGCCTACCAGCACGCCGTCCGGGCCGGCTACCGGTTCTACAGCTACGGGGACGCGATGCTCTTGGTGTGAAGGGCTCCGCGAGCGACGGGAAACGGTCTACGGCCTACGGGAGACAGGCTACGGGAAACGGTCAACGGGCTACGGTCTACGGCCTACGGCAGACAGGCAACGGGAAACGGTCAACAGGCTACGGAAGACCATCCACGGCCTACCGGAAACGGTCGGCCTACGGGAGACAGGCTACGGGAAACGGGCTACCGTCAACGGCCCACGGGAAACGGGCTACGGGAAACGGCTACCGTCAAACGGCCTACGGCCTACGGCCTACTGGTCCACGGTCAATCGGCCACGGGCTGTCGTCGGCTGTCTCCGGTAGGCCGTAGCCTCTGGGCCGTCGGCTGTAGCCCGTGGGCTGTCGTCGGCTGTCTCCTGTAGGCCGTAGTCTGTGGGCCGTTGGCTGTAGACCGTCCGCCGTTGGCCGTGGGCCGTGGGCTGCCGCCGGTCGGCCGTAGGCTGTGGCCTGTAGCCCGTGGGCTGTCGTCGGCTGTCTCCTGTAGGCCGTAGCCTCTGGGCCGTCGGCTGTAGCCCGTGGGCTGTCGTCGGCTGTCTCCTGTAGGCCGTAGTCTGTGGGCCGTTGGCTGTAGACCGTCCGCCGTTGGCCGTGGGCCGTGGGCCGTGGGCTGCCGCCGGTCGGCCGTAGGCTGTGGCCTGTAGCCCGTGGGCTGTCGTCGGCTGTCTCCTGTAGGCCGTAGCCTCTGGGCCGTCGGCTGTAGCCCGTGGGCTGTCGTCGGCTGTCTCCTGTAGCCCGTAGTCTGTGGGCCGTTGGCTGTCGGCCGTCGCCGTGGCCGTCGGCCGTGGGCCGTGGGCTGCCGCCGGTCGGCCGTAGGCCGTGGCCTGTAGCCCGTGGGCTGTCGTCGGCTGCGTCCTGTAGCCCGTAGTCTGTGGGCCGTCGGCTGTCGGCCGTCGCCCGGTAGGCCGTCCGCCGTTGGCCGTGGGCCGTGGGCTGCCGCCGGTCGGCCGTAGGCTGTGGCCTGTAGCCCGTGGGCTGTCGTCGGCTGTCTCCTGTAGCCCGTAGTCTGTGGGCCGTCGGCTTGTCGGCCGTCGCCCGGTAGGCCGTCCGCTGTCCGTGGGCCGTGGCCCGTTGACTGTGGGCTGTCTGCCGTCTGCCGTAGCCTGTGAGCCGCCGTAGTCTGATAGAATCGTCCGTTCGTGCCGGTGTAGCTCAGTTGGTTAGAGCATGCGGCTCATATCCGCAGGGTCCGGGGTTCAAGTCCCTGCACCGGCACCACCTTCTCTTCGCGTCGCGCTCGGGCCCTGGGCTTCGGGGCCGACGACCATGTCCACCCTCGCCCGACGTATCGGGCTCGCCATTCGGCGGCACGGACTCGTCCACCACGGCGACCGTGTGGCTGTCGCCGTGTCGGGTGGCTCCGACTCGGTGGCGCTCGCGTGCCTGCTGCACGATCTGGCCGCCTGCGGTGACTGGATCGTCGCCGGCCTCGTGCATGTGCACCACGGCCTGCGCGGCGCGGAGGCCGACGCCGACGAGGCGTTCTGCTGCGCGCTGGCCGAACGCCTGGGCGTGCCCATCGACGTGACCCATGTCGATGTCGGCGCCCGCGCGCGCGAGGCGCGACAGTCGATCGAGGTCGCCGCGCGGCAGGCGCGGTACGAGGCGTTCACGCAGGCCGCCGGCAGGCTGGGTGCGACCCGGGTGGCCACCGGTCACACGATGGACGACCAGGCCGAAACCGTGCTGCTGCGCCTCCTGCGGGGGGCGACCGTTCGAGGCGTCGGCGGCGTGCGGCTCCGTCGGGGGTTCGTGGTGCGTCCGCTGCTCGACTGTCGCCGTGAGGAATTACGGCGCTATCTGGCCCGCCGGGGCCAGACCTGGCGCGAGGACGCGTCCAACCGCGACGTGCGCATCACCCGCAACCGCCTGCGCCATGAACTGATGCCCGTGATCGCCACCTTGGCGCCCTCCGGCGTGGCGGCGCTGGCGCGCTTTGCCGCGACCGCCGATGAAGACGAACGGCACTTGACGCGCGAGGCACGCCGCCGGGCTCGGGACGTGGTCATCGGTCATTCTCCGTGCGGTGGGGTCCAACTCGACAGGGCCTCCCTGGCGGCCCTCCCGCCCGCCCTCGGGCGGCGGGTCGTACGGGGGGCGATCGAGGCGCTCGGCGCGACGGTCTCGATGCGTCACATCCAGGAGGTGTTGCACCTGGCCGCCGGCGTTCGACCGCGGGGCCACCTGGACTTGTCGGGCCTGGTGCTGGAGATGGACGCCGGGGTACTCCGGTTGGTCGCCGGAGGCGCCGTCGTACCGGTCCAGGCCCCTGGCTTCGAGCGGGCCCTCGCGGTGCCAGGGGCGGTCGAGATTCCCGAAACCTCGGGGCGCATCGAGGCGTCCTACCAGAAGGTGGGTCCGTTCGGCCTCGTGACGACGGCCGGTCGGATCGCGGCCCTCCAGGCGTCGGCGCTGTCTTTGCCGCTGGTGGTGCGCAGCCGGAGGCCGGGCGATCGCCTGCGGCCGCTGGGTTCGCCGGGGAGCCGGAAGCTGCAGGACGTGCTGGTCGATCGCAAGGTGCCCCAGGCCACGCGCGACCGGGTGCCTATCGTGACCGACGCCGAAGGCCGAATCGTCTGGGTAGCGGGGGTCGTCGTGGCCGAGCACTGCCGCGTGACGATGCCCGAGGCCGGCGTGGTAATCTTGGAATTTAAGGCTCTCGAAAAGGGGTATCAGTGAATTCGACCCTGAAAAGCTTGCTCTTCTGGATGGCGCTGGCGGTGCTGCTGGTCTTGATCTGGCAGTTTTCGGCCGGCCTCCAGGGTTCCGGCTCGCAGTTGGCGTTTTCGGACTTTCTCGACCGGGTCGGGAAGGGCGACGTGGCGCAGGTCACGTTCCGCGGCAACGAAATCCAGGGTCAGTGGAACGTCGCGACCGGCGACAAGGGCACCAACGGGTTCTACGTCGTCGTGCCACCCTCCTACGAAGGCCTGGTCAACAAGCTCACCGAGCTCGGCGTGAAGGTGGATGCCAAGAAGGAAACCGCCGGCGCCTGGACCACCCTGCTCATCGCCTGGGCGCCCGATCGCCCTGATGATCGGCTTCTGGGTGTTCATGATGCGCCAGATGCAGAGTGGCGGGAACAAGGCCCTGTCGTTCGGCAAGAGCCGCGCGAAGCTGTCGTCGAGCACCCAGAAGAAGGTGACGTTCAAGGACGTCGCGGGGGCCGACGAGGCCAAGGACGAGCTGCACGAGATCATCGAGTTCCTGCGCGAGCCGCAGAAGTTCCAGAAACTGGGCGGCCGCATCCCCAAGGGCGTCCTCCTGATGGGCTCGCCGGGCACCGGCAAGACGCTGCTCGCCCGCGCGGTTGCCGGCGAAGCCAACGTCCCCTTCTTCTCGATCAGCGGCTCGGACTTCGTCGAGATGTTCGTCGGCGTGGGCGCCTCGCGCGTCCGCGACCTCTTTGAACAGGGCAAGAAGAACGCGCCCTGCATCGTCTTCATCGACGAGATCGACGCGGTCGGCCGCCATCGTGGCGCGGGCCTGGGCGGCGGCCACGACGAGCGTGAGCAGACGCTCAACCAGTTGCTCGTCGAGATGGACGGCTTCGAGTCGAACGAGGGGGTCATCCTCATCGCCGCGACCAACCGTCCGGATGTGCTCGACCCGGCCCTGCTCCGTCCCGGCCGCTTCGATCGGCGGATCGTCGTCAGCCGGCCGGACGTGAAGGGACGTGAAGGCATCCTGATCGTCCACACCAAGAAGATTCCGATGTCCGACGACGTGGACATCCGCGTGCTCGCGCGCGGCACGTCGGGGTTCTGCGGCGCGGATCTGGCCAACCTGGTAAATGAGGCGGCGCTGAACGCGGCGCGCTACAACCAGAAGGTCGTCCGCATGGTCGATTTCGAGTACGCCAAGGACAAGGTCCTGATGGGCTCGGAACGCCGGTCCATGATCCTGACCGAGGACGAGAAGAAGGTCACGGCCATCCACGAGGCGGGCCATGCGCTGCTGGCCGTGTTGCTGCCGCACGCCGACCCCGTGCACAAGGTCACGATCATCCCGCGCGGCATGGCGCTCGGCGTGACGATGCAGCTGCCGACGGACGACAAGCACAACTACTCGAACGAGTACCTCCACGACCAGCTCGCCATCCTGCTGGGCGGCCGCATTGCGGAAGAAATCACCAACGGCCGCCTCACGACCGGTGCCGGCAACGACCTCGACCGCGTCTCCGACCTCGCCCGCAAGATGGTCTGCGAGTGGGGCATGAGCGAGGCCATGGGGCCCATCACCTTCGGCAAGCGCGAAGAGCAGATCTTCCTCGGCCGCGAGATCTCGAAGACGATGGACTACAGCGAGGAGACCGCGGTGCGCATCGACCAGGAGGTCAAGCGCATCGTGATGGAGAACTACGATCGGGCCCGGACGCTCTTGACCGAGCAGAAGATCGTGCTCCAGCGCATCGCGGACCAGTTGATGGTGCGCGAGTCGCTCGACGCCGAGGAGATCAAGCGGCTCGTGCAGGGACTCCCGCTGGCCGAAGCTGTCACCACGACGACCGGCGCCCCGATCGCGCCGGCTGAGGACGCGCGACGCGAACCGACCGAACGCCCCGCGATTGTACCGGCGCTCGGCAAGCCCATCGGCCAGGAGTGAGTCCCGGCGCCGAACCGCCCGCGGGTGCCCGCCTCGGGGCCCCTGCTGTCGGTCGGACCGGCTCTGAGGCCCGCCGTCTGTGATGTACCGCGCCGCGTACACCGTGCCGTTGCCTGACGGCCGCGCGCTCGATCTCGGCCCTCGGACGCTCGTGATGGGCGTCCTCAACATCACGCCCGACTCGTTCTCTGACGGAGGCGCCCGCCTCGACCCCGATGTCGCGGTGGCCGACGCGATCCGCATGGTCGATGCCGGCGCGGACCTCCTGGACATCGGGGGCGAGACGACGCGCCCAGGGGCGACGCCCGTGTCCGCAGACGAAGAGTTGCGGCGCATCACGCCGGTGCTGGAGCGTCTGGCCGGCCGGGTGCGCGTGCCCATCTCCATCGACACCTACAAAGCCGTCGTCGCCGAGCGCGCGCTCGATCTTGGTGCGACGATCGTCAACGACATCAGCGCGCTCGAGCACGATCCGGCCATGGCCGAGGTGGTGGCTCGGCGACGGGCCGCCGTGGTGCTCATGCACACGCGCGGCCGATCGGTGGATATGTCGGCGCGCGCGGCGTATGCGGACCCGGTGGCCGAGGTCGCGGCCGAGCTGCGCGACCGGATCGCGCTGGCGGAGCGGTCCGGCATCGCGTTGGATGCGATCGTGATCGACCCGGGCATCGGGTTCGCCAAGACCGCGGATCAGTCCTATGCGCTGATCGCGGGCATTCCGTCGATCGCGGCGCTCGAGCGGCCGGTGCTCGTCGGGCCGTCGCGCAAGTCCTTCCTCACCCGGGCGCTCGGCGACGTGCCGCCCGCCCAGCGCGTCTGGGGCACCGCAGCCGCGATCACGGCCGCGATCCTGGGCGGGGCCCACATTGTCCGCGTGCACGACGTGGCCGAGATGGTGCAGGTCGTCAAGGTCGCTGACGAACTGGCGCGGCACTAGCTCGCTCACGCGGAAACGCGGAGCGCGCGGGGCCGATCGGCTGGCACTGCAGAGCGACGGAGGCGTCAGGCTAACGCCTGGAACACGGCGCGCGGCGGCGCGCTGGCGAAGCCAGCGTGCCGGCCGAAGGCCGGCTGCGACGTGGGCGCGGCCCGTCGCGACAAACGGGCCTGCCCCTCGACGCCCGCTTGTCGTGACGGGTCGCGCCCACGTCGGCTCCGCCGCGCGACCTTCCTTCGTGTCCTCCGTCCCTTCGTGGTGCATTTTGGTTTTCGTGGGCCAGGCTCGCCTGTTTCTGCAGGCGCTTGCCGCCGCAGAACGCGGCTCCGGGCGAAGCCGTCCGCCGCGGGTTTGATAGTCTGTGGCCCCAATGTCCCCGTTGTCCGCACTCTTGGCCCGCACCCAAGCGTCGTGGTGGGACGTCTTCGACATCCTCATCGTCTCGCTCCTGATCTACGAGGCGCTCAAACTGATTCGCGGCACCCGGGCCATGCAGATGGTCATCGGGTCCGTGCTCGTGATCCTGCTCCTCTACATCTCGCAGGCGTTTCCGCTCCGGACGGTCGGCTGGCTGATTCGCAACGTCCTTGCCTATGTCGTCATCGCCGCCATCGTCCTGTTCCAGTCGGATATCCGGCGGGCGCTGTCGCACCTCGGCCGGGCGCCGTTCTTCCGGTATCTCGGCCGGACCGAGCGTGCGGCCGACACGATTGAGGAAGTGGTGACCGCCGCCGGCATGCTGGCCAAGGGGCGCGTCGGCGCCATCATCGCGTTCGAGCGTGAGATCGGGCTCAGGAGCTACGTCGAGAGCGGGATTCCGATCGACGCGGCCGTCAGCTACGACCTGTTGACCACGATCTTCCAGCCGCAGACGCCGCTCCACGACGGCGCCGTGATCATCTCGGAGGAGCGCATCGCCGCCGCGGCGTGCTTCCTGCCGCTCACCGTGAACCCGAAACTGGACCGCGACCTGGGCACCCGGCACCGCGCGGCCATCGGCCTGACCGAGGAGTCGGACGCGATCGCGGTGATCGTGTCGGAAGAACGCGGCGAGATCTCCCTGTCGCGCCACGGGCGGATCACGCGCGGCCTGTCGATTGAAGATCTCCGCATTCGGCTGCAGGCCGAGATCCTGCAGAAGCGTCCCGAGACCCAGGACGACGAGCAGGCCACGGAGGTGGACAGCTGATGGCCTGGCATCCCTTCAGGAATCTCGGGCTCAAGATGGCCGCCCTCGTGCTCGGCACGATGCTCTGGTTCACCGTGAGCGGCCAGCAGGTGGAGCGACGGCTGTCGGTGCCGGTGTTCTACCGCAACCTGCCGGCCTCGCTCGAGATGACCGGCGACTCGCTGGATGTCGTCACGGTGCAGGTGCGGGGCGGCGACAACGTCATCGGCGCGGTCCAGCCAGGACGCGATCTCTTCATGGTCGTGGACCTGACAGAGACACGCCCCGGCACCAACGTGCTGCCGCTGCGCATCGATCAGGTGACGGCCTCGCTGGGCATCAAGGTCCTCCAGCTGGATCCCGGCACCGTCACGCTCACGCTGGAACGATCCGGGACCGTGGAGCTGCCGGTGCACCCGTACCTCGAGGGCGAGACGGCGCAGGGCTTCGCGATCACGTCCGTCACCGTGGAGCCGCGTGTGGTCCAGATCGTCGGACCCGAGAGCCGGTTGCGCGAGGTAACCGAGGCCATCACCGAGCGGGTGCTGGTCGAGGGCCGCAACGCGACGTTCACCCAGGATGTCGGTGTCGGCGTGGCTGATGCGCAGCTGCGTCTCACGAAATCGGTCACCGCGCGCGTGACCGTCAATATCGGCCCCGCACCGGCTGGCCAGCGCATGTTCGAAGGGGTGCCCGTGGAGTTCCGGCGCGTGGCTCCGGGACGCCAGGCCGCCTCCGAGGCGCAGACGGTCACGGTCGTCGTGCGCGGCACAACCCCGGCGTTCTCGACCTTCGCCGTCTCGCAACTTCGTCCCTACGTTGATCTCGACAGCCTCGGGCCCGGCAGCCACACGCGCCCGGTCCGTATCGACCTGCCGCCCGGCGTGTCGCTGGTCTCGCTCCAGCCGGCGGCGATCCCGGTGCGTATCCACTGATGACCAAGACTGCCCGCTTGTTCGGCACTGACGGCGTCCGGGGTGTCGCCGGCGTCTGGCCGCTCGACCCGCCGACCATCGCGCGGATGGGCGCCGCTGTCGTGCGCACCCGCCATTCCGCGCACCCCGTTCGCATCGTCGTCGGGCGCGACACGCGCGAGTCGGGCGAGTGGATCGAACGCGAGTTCGCGCGCGGGGCGACCTCGGCCGGCGCCATCGTGACCAGCGCCGGCATCCTGCCGACGCCTGGCGTCGCCTACCTGGCCGGCGCCCTCGATTTCGACCTCGGCGTGGTCCTGTCGGCGTCGCACAACCCCTTCGGGGACAACGGCATCAAGGTCTTCTCCGGCCTGGGCGAGAAGTTCGGCGAGGCCGACGAGCGGGCCGTCGAGGCGATGATGGCCGACGCGTCGTGGCACGTGCGATCGGGTCACGAGCCCGAGCTGCGGGCGCACGAGTTCGTCGAGCAGTACATCGCGCACGTCAGTCGGCTGATGCCCAAGGCGGGTCCGCTGACAGGCGCACGCCTCGCGATCGACCTGGCCAACGGCGCGACGACGACGACGGCCGCGACGGTGCTGAAGCGACTGGGCTTCGAGGTCGTCACGATCGGTGACGCTCCCAACGGGCGCAACATCAACCTGGAGTGCGGATCCACGCACCCGGCGCGCCTGGCCGCCGCCGTGGTCGATCACGGATGCCGGCTCGGCGCCGCCTTCGACGGGGACGGCGATCGCGTCATTCTCGTGGACGCCCGGGGCCGGGTGATCGACGGCGATGCCGTCCTGCTGATGCTCGCGCTGGATTTCCAGCGGACGGGTCGGCTGACGGGCAATACGGTCGTCGCGACGGTGATGAGCAACATCGGGCTCGAGATCGCGCTCAACAAGCACGGCATCGCGCTCATTCGAACGCCGGTGGGCGACAAGTACGTGATGGACGAGATGCTGCGCGGCGGTTTCGTTCTCGGCGGCGAGCAGTCAGGGCATGTGATTCTCGCCGAACACCTGCCGACCGGAGACGGGCTCGCGACGACGCTCGCCGTGCTGCGGGTGATGGCAGGCACCGGGCGTGAGCTGTCCGAGCTGGCCAGCGCGCTGGTCACCTATCCACAGACGCTGGTCAACGTCCGCGTGCGCGAGCGGGTGCCGATTGCCGACGTCCCGGCGGTCCAGGACGCGATCAGTCGCGTCGAGGCCGCACTGCACGGGCGCGGCCGCGTGCTCGTCCGCTATTCGGGCACCGAGCCGCTGCTGCGCGTGATGATCGAAGGCGAGGATCAGACGACGGTCCAGGCGTGGGCCGAAGAGATCGCGCAGGCGGTCAGGGACACGCTCGGGTGACGACGGGCGTGAAGTACTGGAGTGAAAAGCTCCGAGGTGCTGGAGTGACGGGCACCAGAGGTGCTGACCGGAAAAGCGCTCAAGTGCTGGAGTGAAGGGCGCTCACGTGCTGGAGTGACAAGCACATGAGGTGCTGGACGGAGATCCGCTCAAGTGCGGGAGTAACGACACTCGCGGTGTCGACCGGACTTCTGCGAGCGCAGCGAGGGTCCGGGACCTGGGCGTCAGTTCCGGGACTTCTCGTCCCTTCCTCCGGGACTTCACAACGCGTTTCGGGTGAGTACATCCCGTCTTTGTCGGCGTAGACCGGAGCCCCTGATGTCCCTGTTGTCCGTGAACGTGAACAAGGTCGCGACGCTGCGCAACTCGCGCGGCGGGGACGTGCCCAGCGTGATCGAGGCCGTCGAGGTGTGCGTCACGGCGGGGGCGCCGGGGATCACGGTCCATCCGCGCGCCGACGAACGTCATGTCCGCCGGACCGACGTCCGCGACATCGCCGCCTGGCTGGCCGCGCGGCGCGCCCGCGGTGAGGGCCTCGTCGAGTTCAACATCGAAGGGGACCCACGGCCCGATCTCATCGACCTGGTGTGCGAGGTACGTCCCACGCAGTGCACGTTGGTGCCCGTGACGCCGGGCGAGATCACCAGCCACGCGGGCTGGCCGGCCGACACGCCGCGTGAGGTCCTCGGTGACGTCGTTGCACGGCTGCAGGCGCGTGGCGTGCGGGTGAGCCTGTTCGTGGACCCGGAGCCTGCCGCGGTGCGGTGGGCGGCCGGCATGGGGGCTGAACGCGTCGAGCTGTACACGGAGCCGTTCGCCCGCGCCTTCGCCACCAGTGCCGCCGCGGGCCGGGCGAGCTTCGACATCTACGCCGCCGCCGCGACCCTGGCGCACGACCTCGGTCTGGCCGTGAACGCCGGGCATGACCTCGATCTCGAGAACCTCGTCCTCTTTCGCACCCTGCCACACCTGGCCGAGGTGTCGATCGGGCACGCCCTGATCGCGCATGCGCTCTACGTGGGACTGGACCGGGCGGTGCGCGACTACCTCGCAGCCTGCCGCGGGTAGCGGCGCCGCTCGCGCCGCCCCCGGCGTCTTCCGCGCCAGAAGCGCGCCGCGCCGAGGTACCGGACCGAGGGGCGTGCCGCGCCGAGGTGCCGGACCGAGATCCGGAGGGGCTGGGTCGCAAGTGCCTGAGGTGCTGGCACTTCGTTGACGTGCAACCGGGCTCCCGCGTCCCCCACGTCTCGGGCGTGGACCCGTCCGTGTCCGTCTGCGCGCCCGCCGCGTCTCCGTGTGATGACCTGCCGCGCCCCTATCGCATATGATCGAGCGATGCGCCCAGAGTCAGTGGCGTTCGCGTTGTCGGGCACCCTGTTCGGGTTGCTGGTGGGATGGATGCTGGGGACCCAGCAGGCGAAGCCTGTGGTCCCGGCGTCGGCGCCCACCGCAGCCTCAGCAGGCGCTCCGGCGCCGGATGCGGCCCCCATCGATCAACAGCGCGTCGCCGCCCTCGCGAAACAGGCGACCGCCCAGCCGAATGACGCCGCCGTGCGGACCTCGCTCGGCAACCTCTACTTCGACGCGAAGCAGTATGTCGAGGCGGCCCGCTGGTACGAGGCGTCGCTGAAGCTGAACCCCAAGGACGTCAACGTCAGCACCGACCTGGCTGTCAGCTACTACTACGTCAACGATGTGGACAAGGCGCTCGCCCAGATCGACACGTCGCTGGCCATCGACGGCAAGCACGTCAAGACGCTGCTCAACCAGGGCTTCATCCGCGCCTTCGGCAAGAACGACCTGGTCGGGGCAGGGCAGTCCTGGGAGAAGGTCGTGGCCATCGCCCCGGACAGCGAGGAAGGACAGCGCGCCAAGCAGGGCCTCGAAGGCCTCAAGGCCGCACACCAGAATCCCCCGGCCGCGTCGGGAGCAGGGTCCGGCGGCGGGAAGGACTGAGTCGTGCGGATGCTCCTCTGGGCGTTCCGCATTCTGATCATCCTGTTCATCGTGCGGCTCGTCGTGCGGATGTTCATTCCGGCCCGGAGGCGCGGTGGCGCTCGCGAGCGGCCCGCACCGGTGCCCGAAAGGGCGGGCGGAGCCCTCGTCCGCGATCCGCAGTGCGGGACCTACATTCCCGAGAACAAGGCGCTGTCCGCGCGGGATACGGGCGGCCAGACGGCCTTCTTCTGCTCGGATCGGTGCCGCGACGACTGGATGAGCGCCCACCGCGGCGCGGTGCGCCGTGCTTAGCCCCGAAGAGGACGCCCAGCTCCGTGCCGACATCGTCGAAGTCGGCCGACGCCTCTGGGTGCGAGGGTTCGTCGCCTCCAACGACGGCAACATCAGCGTCCGCATCGGGCCAGACCGGCTGATGATGACGCCAACCAGCGTCTCCAAGGGCTTCATGACGCCCGAGATGATGGTCATCACGGACCTCGACGGCACGCTCATCTCCGGCGCGCCCGGCCGCAAGGCGTCGTCCGAGATCCAGATGCACCTGGTCGCCTACCGCGTCCGACCGGACGTGCACGCCGTCGTCCATGCCCATCCGCCGCTGTCCACCGGGTTCGCCGTCGCCGGTATCCCGCTCGACCGGGCCGTGCTGGCCGAGGTGGTGACCACGCTCGGGAGCGTGCCGATTGCCGAGTACGCGACGCCCTCGACGCGCGCGCTGGCCGACTCCGTCGAGCCGTACGTCAAGGCCCACGACGGCCTGCTCCTGGCCAACCACGGCGCCCTGGCGCTCGGCAAGGATCTGTTCAGCGCGTACTACAAGATGGAGACGATCGAGCACTTCGCGCGCATCAGCCTGGTGGCGCGCACGCTCGGTCGCGAGCATCTGCTCTCGCGCGAGGAAGTCGCGCGCCTGCAGAACCTGCGGGCCGTCTATGGCATCTCGGCTCCCGCGCCGATCTGCGCGGATCCGCCTGCGGGTCGCGCCGACGACACCGACACCAGCTGTCAGGTGCTCTTCGCGCCTCACGGGTCGGGTGAGCAGCTCGTGGCCGACACCAGCGTCGCGCAGGGCGCCGGCGCAAAGACGACGATAGGTGCGGGCGGGGAGATTCGGCTAACATACGCCGAGCTGACGGCGCTGGTGGACGAAGCCGTCAAACACGTGGTGAGACGCTGATCCGCCTTCGCCAAGGCTACGGCGGACAGCGGCCAGCACAGACGAGTTACAGGCGCGCCGGGTGCGCGCTGGAGGAATCACATGGGCGAGGCGCTCGGCATGGTCGAGACGAAGGGGTTGGTCGCGATGATCGAAGCGGCTGACGCGATGGTCAAGGCCGCCAAGGTCACTCTGGTCGGCTGGGAAAAGATCGGCGCAGGTTACGTGACCGCCATCGTGCGCGGCGACGTCGCCGCCGTGAAGGCGGCCACCGACGCCGGTGCGGCCGCTGCCCGGCGCGTCGGCGAGCTCGTGTCCGTGCACGTGATTCCGCGCCCGCACGCCAACCTCGAGGACGTGCTGCCGATCGGCAAAGCCTCCAAGGGCTGAGCACGGCGCTTCATGATTCTCGCGAAGGTCGTCGGTACGGTGGTCGCCACCCGCAAGGACGAGCGGCTCGTCAGCAGCAAGCTGCTGCTCGTCCGCGGGATCGACCCGGCCGGCAAGTTCGAGGGCAACCACCTCGTGGCCGTGGATACCGTGGACGCGGGCTTCGGCGAGACCGTGCTGATCGTCAGCGGCAGTTCCGCCCGCATGGCGGCCGGCCTCAAGGACTCCCCCGTGGACGCTGCCATCGTCGGCATCATCGACCAGATCGACGTGCAGGGGTAGGCGTGCAGATCGCGCGCGTCATCGGCGACGTGGTGGCGACCATGAAGGATCCCGGACTCTCCAGCCACAAACTGCTGTTGCTCCAGCCGGTCGCGACCGATCGGACAGCCGTGGGCCGCGCGCTCATCGCGGTGGATGCGACCGGCGCAGGGCCGGGCGAGCACGTCTTCTTCGTGCGAGGCCGCGAGGCGTCATTCCCGTTCCTCCCCGCCGAGCCGCCCGTCGATGCGTGCGTCGTGGGCATCATCGATCACTGGGACCTGGTCACGGACGCGTAGTCATGCAGATCGCGCGCGTGGTGGGCACGCTCGTCTCGACTCAGAAGCATCGCAAGCTCGACGGCGCGAAGCTGCTGCTCGTCCAGCCGGTGACGCCGGACAACGAGCCGCGGGGCGTGACGCTCCTGGCGATCGACTCCGTGGGCGCCGGCGTCGGCGAACTCGTGCTCGTGGTGATCGAAGGCAAGGCGGCTGGGCAGGCGCTCGGCCGCAAGGCCGCGCCCGTTGACGCGGCGATCGTCGGGATCATCGACGAGCTGACCTGCGACGACGCGGGCGCGCTCGCGATCGGCGTGACGGCATGAACGACGACCAGCTTCGGGCACTCGTGCGCGAAGCGGTGCGTCGCCACACCGCTCCAGCGCCGCTCGCGCCGTTGTCGTCTCCGGCGCCCGCGCTGTCGGCGGCGGGTGCTTCGGCCGTCGTCCCGGCGACCCGCGCGATGGCGGCGGAGATCCGCGCCGTGACGGGCGGACCGTCGATCAGTCACGCGCTGTATCTCACGCTGGTCAATCCCGGCGATTCGTGCCTGATTGAGCCCGCCGTGCCCTGCAATCATTGCGGCTACTGCCAGACCCATGGCCACTGACGTGCGGCATCCGCGGGTGGCAGCCACGTACCGGCTGCCGGCGCAGGCACTCGCGCATCTGGAAGCGGCCGGGCTCGAAGTCGAGGTCGCCCAGGCGAAGCTCGATGCGGCGGGGTTACGCGAGTTCGCAGCAGGCGCCGGCGGACTGATCACCCTCCTCACCGACCGCGTGGACGGGGCCCTGCTCGACGCGGCGGGCTCGTCGCTGCAGGTGGTCGCCAACGTGGCCGTGGGTTACGACAACATCGACGTGGCGGCGGCGTCCTCGCGCGGCGTGGTCGTGACCAACACGCCCGATGTGCTGACGGCCGCAGTCGCCGAGTTCACGTGGGGCCTGATCTTCGCGATCACCCGTCGGATTGCCGAGGGCGACCGGCTCGTGCGCGCCGGGCGCTGGAAGGGCTGGACGCCCGAGCTGCTGCCCGGCATGGAGCTCAACGGGAAGTTGCTCGGCATCGTCGGCAGCGGGCGCATTGGTCGGGCCGTGGCGCAACGGGCCGGCGCCTTCGGGATGCGCGTGGCCTTTGCGTCCCGGTCGGCGGGTCGCGAGCTGGACGGGCATCCGGTCGTGTCGCTCGACGAGTTGCTGGTCGCCGCCGATGTCGTGTCGCTGCACGTGCCGCTGTCCGAGGAGACGCGCCACCTCATCGATCGCCGCGCGCTGGCTCGCATGCGGCGGTCGGCCTACCTCATCAACACTGCACGCGGTCCGGTGGTGGACGAGGACGCGCTCGTCTGGGCCCTGTCGGAACACCTCATCGCCGGCGCCGCGCTGGACGTCTACGAGCGCGAGCCGATCGTTCATCAGGGTCTGCTGGCGTTCGAGAACGTCGTCCTCGCGCCGCACCTCGGCAGTGCGACCCGCGAAACGCGCCTCGCCATGGCCGACCTCGCGGCGCGGAACGTGGCCGCCGTGCTGACCGGCTTGCGGCCCCTGACGCCTGTGCCCCGGCCCGCGGCCGGCGGGGCTCCGTGAGCGCCGCCGGGCCTGCGGCCGTCCGCCGGTCGCGCGCGATGACCGATGCGCCGGCCCTGCCGGGCGCGCTCGTGCCCCCGACAGTGGTGCTTCGGCGGCTGGGCGTCGCGATTCGCGGCCTGGAGGAGCCGGCCGTCGAGAAGATCAGCGAGGACACGCGCGAGGACCCGTTCCGGGTGCTCATCGCGACGATGCTGTCGGCGCAGACGCGGGATGCCGTGACGCACGAGGCGTCGGTGCGCCTGTTCAAGGTGGCGCGCACGCCGAGGACGATGGGCGCCCTGTCGGTGGCGGCCATCCAGAAGCTCATCTATCCGGTGAGCTTCTATCGGAACAAGGCACGCCACGTGAAGGAGGCGTGCCGGCAGATCGTGGAGCGCTTCGCGGGCGTCGTGCCCGCTCGGATGGAGGAGTTGCTGACGCTGCCCGGTGTCGGCCGGAAGACGGCGAACCTGGTGCTGATCCTGTCGCACGCCAGTCGCGAGAACATCTGCGTGGACACGCACGTCCATCGCATCGCGAACCGGCTGGGGTGGGTGCGGACGCGGACCCCTGACCAGACCGAGCAGGCGCTCTATGCCGCGGTGCCGCGCCGGTTCTGGCCCCGCGTGAACCTGTATCTGGTGACCTGGGGACAGAACGTGTGCCGGCCGGTCTATCCTCGGTGTCGGGCGTGTGTGCTCAGTCGCGTCTGCCCGCGGATTGGCGTGACGCAGGAGGGACGGGAGCGATGAGACGGATGGTCGTGGCGGTCGCGTTCGCGTCTCTGGCGTTCGTGCCCGTGGTCGCGCAGGTGAAGCCGGCGGCCTCGGCTGATCCGGTGGTCGTGTTCGAGACGGTCAAGGGCACGATTGAGATCCAGTTCTTCGCGTCCGAGGCGCCGAAGAGTGTCGAGAAGATCCTGGCACTGGTGAAATCGAACTTCTACCGCGGCCAGCGCATCCATCGCGTGACGGCGTCGCTCGTGCAGTGGGGTGATCCGCAGTCGCGCGACATGTCGCGGCGGGACTGGTGGGGCACGGGCGGCAGCGGCAAGATTATCGGCGTCGCCGAGTTGTCGAAGAAGCGGACGCACCGGCCCGGCACGGTGGCCCTCGCCCACGCTGGCGATGCGCGGTACGCCGACAGCCAGCTCTACATCATGAAGGCCGCCAGTCCGGCGCTCGACAAGAAGCACGCGATCGTCGGCCAGGTGATCCGCGGCATGCCTGTCGTCGCCAAGCTCGATGTGACCGACATGTTCAAGGCAGTCACGCTGAAGTGAGAACGGCTAACGGCCTACGGTTCAACGGTCCACCGCTGACGCCTGACGGCCCACAGCTGACGGCTCACGGCCTACGGCTCACGGCCTACGTCGCACCGGCCACCGCCCACCGCCTACGGCTCACGGCGCACATTCTTCCTGTCTACGGCCTACCGGGTCCGGTCCACCTACCGGTACCGTCTTCCGTCCCGTTGTTCGCCTGCCGTCTGCCGTAGGCCGTTTCCCGTAGCCCGTCCGCGGTAGCCCGTTTGCCGTTTTCCGTAGTCTGTTCCCTGTAGCCAGTCGGCTGTTCGCCGTAGCCTGTCACCCGTCTCCCGTCGTCCGTCTGCTGTAGCCTGTTTCCCGTAGCCGATAGCCCGTAGCCTGGCCCGTCCGCGGTAGGCTGTTTGCCGTTGGCCGTAGTCTGTTTCCCGTAGCCAGTCGGCTGTCCACCGTAGCCGTGTCTCCGTAGCCCGTAGCCCGTAGCCCGTAACTGTTTCCCGTAGCCCGTCCGCTGTTTCCTGTAGCCGACATGTCTCTTCTCATAGGTACTTCCGGTTGGAGCTATCCGAGCGGCAAGGGCACGTGGAATGGCGTGTTCTATCCGAAGCCGCGGCCACGTGGGTTCGACGAGCTGGCGTTCTACGCCAGGCGGTTCAGGAGCGTCGAGGTCAACTCCACGTTCTATCGGATGCCGGAGGTCGCGCTCTCCGAGGGCTGGCGCCGGCGCACGCCCGACGACTTCCAGTTCGCCGTGAAGCTCTACCAGAAGTTCACGCATCCGGACATGTACCTGAAGCGCGGTGGCGTCCACGAGTGGGACATCTCGCGCGCCGATGTTGACCTGTTTCGTGAGGGCATCGCGCCGCTGGCCGAGGCGGGACGGCTGGCGGCGCTGCTCGTGCAGTTCCCGTCGAGTTTTCACGACGAGACGGCGACGCGCGACTACCTCGCCTGGCTGCTCGAGGCCTTCCGCGACCTGCCCACCGCGGTCGAGTTGCGCCACCGGACGTGGCTCGACGCGGCAGACGCCACCGAGGCGCTCCTCGCCTCGCTCGGCGCGGCGTGGGTCGTGGGTGATTCGCCCGTGTCTCAGAACGAGGCGCACGGCGACGCCGGCTCGCTGCTCTATCATCCGGTTGCATGGCCGCAACCGCGCGAACTGGTGGCAGCACGAGCACGCCGAGGACCGCTACAACTACTCGTACTCGGCCGAGGAACTGGTGCCGTTCGCGGACCGGGCACGCCGGGCCACGGCGGCCGGCAAGCGCGTGGCGATCTACTTCAACAACCACTTCTCGGCCAAGGCCGTCGCGAACGCGGACGTCCTGCGCGAGCAACTGGGGGACCTGGTCTAGCAGTAGCTCAGGTCCCCGGCGGACCCGGTACCGGTCGTACCCGGTACCTGGCGTACCCCGGGACCGGTCGCACCCTTGTACCTGGCGTACCCGGCGTACCTGAGGTACCCAGCGCACCTGATGACACAATTGATGGCGCGTGCTCACGGTCTACGAGATCTACCTGTCTGTCCAAGGCGAATCGACCCACGTCGGCCGTCCGTGCGCGTTCGTGCGGCTGGCCGCCTGTGACCTCCGGTGCAGCTGGTGCGACACGCCGTACGCCTTCACCGGCGGCCGGAAGATGTCTGTTGACGACGTGCTGGCCGAGGTCGCGCGCCTGGGGTGCCGGCTCGTGGAGCTGACGGGCGGCGAGCCGCTGCTGCAGAAGGACGCCATCGTGCTGATGACGCGCCTGCTCGAGGACGGGTACGAGGTCCTGCTCGAGACGGGCGGACACATCGCCATCGATGACGTCCCGGACCCCGTGCGCGCGATCGTCGACGTCAAGTGTCCGGGCAGCGGGGAGGCGGCCCGTATGCACTGGGCGAATCTCGATCAACTGTCGCCGCACGACGAAGTCAAGTTCGTGATCCGCGATCGGGCTGACTTCGACTATGCCGTCGATGTGGTGGCGCGGTATGGTCTCGGCACGCGCGTGACGGCCGTCCTGTTCTCCCCAGTCTTCGGCGTGTTGGCGCCGGCCGATTCTCGTGGCCTGGGTGCTCGCAGCGCGGGTGCCGGCGCGGGTGCAGCTGCAGACGCACAAATACATCTGGGCGCCCGAGACGCGAGGCGTGTGATGGCCGAACGCGCGGTGGTGCTGCTCTCCGGCGGCCTCGACTCGACGACCGCCGCCGCGCTCGCGCGACGGGAGGGCTGGGCGCTCTACGGACTGACTGTCCGGTACGGCCAGCGGCACGCTTGCGAGCTCGAGGCGGCGCGCCGCGTGGCGGCGGCCCTGGGATTCGTCGAGCATCGGGAGATCGACATCGACCTCGCCGCCTTCGGCGGGTCGTCCCTCGTCGGTGACGGCGACGTGCCGCACGTGCCTCTGGCGCCGGGGGCCGGGACGGCCGGACCGGAGACGGGTGCCGCGATTCCCTCGACCTATGTCCCGGCGCGGAACACCGTCCTGCTGGCGCTGGCGCTCGCCTACGCCGAGGTGACCGGCGCCCGCCGTATCGTCATCGGCGTCAATGCGCTGGACTACTCCGGATATCCGGACTGCCGGCCCGAGTTCATCGCCGCCTTCGAGTACCTGGCGTCGCTGGCCACCCGCGCCGGAGTGAGCGGCCAGGCGCTCCGGATCTGGGCGCCGCTGCAGCAGTTGACCAAGGCTGGTATCGTCCGGCTCGGCGTGGAACTGAATGTGGACTTCGGCCTGACCCATAGCTGCTACGATCCCGGACCGGAGGGCGCGCCCTGTGGCACCTGTGACAGCTGCCAGCTGCGCGCCCGCGGCTTTGCGGAGGCAGGCGTGATCGATCCGGTGATGAACGCGGCGCAGCCGGCTCGCGGGAGCCAGGTGGATCCGGGTCCGTAGCCGTTACCATGGCGCGCCCCCTTCGCGAACAGTTCGTCGTCGCGACATTCGTCCTGCTGCTGCCGCTCGTCGCGGTCGTCACCTGGGGCGCGGGGCAGATGTACGTCGGCCAGATCGCGCAGATGCAGGGCGAGTCGGCCGTCATCGCGTCGGCGGTGGCTGCCTACAGCGACCGCGTCGCATCGGAGGACCTCGGTCAGTTGCAGGCCTACCTGGACGAGCTCGACCTGACGAACAACCTGACGAACAAGGGGTTCGGCATCCAGGTCACCGACGACGCAGGACGCACGATCGCGGAGCGGAGAAGGGGCGCCGAGTTCGCCGATCAGCCGGTCGTCGCGCAACAGAAGGTCAAGAACCGGCCCTGGACCGTCACGGTCGTGGCGCCGACATCGCTGGCGTGGCTTCGCGTGACCAATGTTTCGCGGGACGCGCTGATCGTCGCCGCGCTCGCGACGCTGCTCATGATTGTGATCGAGGCGCTGTTCGTCCGGCGTCTGATGCGGGCGCTCGCGCGGTTCGAACTGGCGGCCGACCGGGTCGGCAGCGGTGACCTGCGCACGCCGCCGTCCGAGCCGATGCCCTCGCTCGAGCTGGAACGACTACGCGACGGCTTCATCGGCATGGTCGACAACCTTCGCGAAGCCCGCGCGGCGATCGCCCTCCAGGTCGAGGAGGAACGCCGGATGCGCGACGAAGTCGGGTCACTGCAGCAGCAGATCATCCGGCAGGAGCGTCTCGCCGCGATCGGCGTGCTGTTGTCCGGCATCGCGCACGAGCTGAACAACCCGCTGCAGACGATCTCCGGGTTCGCCGAGTTGCTGCAGCGCGACAAGGACCTTTCCGGCCCGCAGCACGATGACGTGGCCATCATCAAGAAGGAGAGCGTCCGGGCGAGCGCGATCATCCGCAACCTCTCGCGCTTCAGCCGACAGGAGAGCGCCGCGCCGTCGGTCGTCTACCTTCGCGATGTGGTGGCCTCGGTGGTGGAGCTGCGCCACCGGCGTTTCCGTGAGGTCAATGTCACCCTCGAGGTTGACGACCAGGCGGTGCAGCCGGTGCTGGCCGTGTTCAGCGAGTTGCAGCAGGTCGTCCTCAACTTCGTCATCAACGCCGAGCAGGCGCTCATCAACGGGCGGCCGACCGGCCGTGTGCTCACCATTCGCACGAGCGACGAAGACGACGAAGTGCGCCTCGAGGTCGAAGACACCGGACCCGGCGTGCGCCCCGAGGACGAGGCGAAGCTCTTCCAGCCGTTCTTCACCACCAAGCCGATCGGCGAGGGCACGGGCTTGGGCCTGTCGGTCAGCTACGGCATCATCAGATCGTTTGCCGGTCGCATCGGCTATCAGCGCGGATCCAAGGGCGGTGCGTGCTTCTTCTTCCAGATCCCCGCCCACGTCGTCGAACCCCGACCACGCGTCTTCACCGGCGCAGAACATTAACGGGCTACCGCAGACAGGAAACGGGCTACGGCAGACGGGCTACGGCAGACGGTAGACAGGCTACGGAAGACGGTAGACAGGCTACGGGGGACGGGCTACCGGGAACGGGCTACGGAAGACGGGCTACGGAAGACGGGCTACCGCAGACAGGAAACCGCCTACCGGGGACGGTCTACAGCCCACGGCAGACGGGCTACGGCAGACGGTAGACAGGCTACGGGGGACGGGCTACCGCAGACCGGAAACGGGCCACGGGAAACGGTCTACCGGCGCCGCGCGCCCCGGGTCGCATCCTGTGCCGTCGTCTGTCGCCAGTACTCGTGTGTTGGCCGTAGGCCGTGTTCCGTGGCCCGTCTGCTGTAGCCCGTAGGCTGTTGCCCATAGGCTGTTTGCCGTAGGCCGTAGGCTGTTGGCCCCGTAGCCCGTAGCCCGTAGCCCGTAGCCCGTAGCCCGTCGCGTTGCCCGTCGGCCGTTTGCCGTCTCCCGTAGCCTGTACGCTGTAGGCCGTCATGCGCCTCTACTACACCGACTCCCTGCTCCTCACCTTCACGGCCACCGTCATTGCCTGCGAGGCGGCTGGCGACGGGCGCTGGCGCGTGCGGCTCGATCGCACCGCGTTCTATCCCACCTCCGGCGGCCAGCCGTCCGACACCGGCCGCCTCGGACCGGCCCGCGTCCTCGATGTGGTGGATTCTGACGACGGCACCGTCGTCCATCTCGTCGATGCCCCGCTCGAGGTGGGGCGCGAGGAGACGGGCGACGTGGACTGGCTGCGGCGGCGGGACCACATGCAGCAGCACACCGGCCAGCACGCCCTCTCAGCCGCCTTTGACCGGGGGTGCGGCGTGCGCACCGTGAGTTTTCATCTCGGGGCCGAGACCGCCACCATCGATCTGGCGCGCGAGGTGACCCGCTCGGAGATCGACGCGGCCGAGGCCGAGGCGAATCGCGTGATCTGGGACGACCGGCCGGTCACGGTCCGGTTCGTCAGCGCCGACGAGGCCGCGCGGTTGCCGCTGCGCAAGGATCCCACCCGGACCGGGGACCTGCGCCTGGTCGAGATCGAAAACTTCGATCTCTCGGCCTGTGGAGGCACGCACGTGCCGCGAACGGGCATGATCGGCCAGATCGCCGTGGCCGGCTGGGAGCGGTTCAAGGGTGCGACCCGGCTGACCTTCGTCTGCGGAGATCGGGCCCTGGTGTCTCACCGCCGACTGCGGGACGTGGTGGCTGAGGCGACGCGTCCCCTCTCTGTGGCCCCCGCAGAACTGGCAGGACAGATCGTCCGGATGCAGACGGATCTGGCCGCCTCGTCGCGCCTGGTCAAACAGGTCCAGGAGCAGTTGGCGGTCTATCGGGCGGCCGAATGGCGGTCTCAGGGGGAGACCATCGGCCCCGTGCGCGTCGTCCTAAGAGCAGCGCCCGGACATGACGCGGCGGCGCTGAAGACTCTGGCGACCGCGATCGTGGCCGAACCCGGCTGGGTGGCCATCGTCGTCGGGGACGGAACGCCCGTCCCTCTCGTCGCCACGCGGTCAGCTGGGGTGGAGTTCGACGCCGCGGTGTGGGTGCGCGCGGCGGTGGCGGCGCTGGGGGGGCGCGGAGGTGGCCGGCCTGAGCTGGCCCAGGGCGGTGTGACCGCCAGCGGGGAGACGATTCTGGCGTTTGCCAGGCAGGCACTCTCGGCCTGACACAAATTTGTCCCGGTTTTCCTTCGAGAGGCGGCCGGCTTCCAAGGTTACAATCGCGTTTTCGTGTTCGAATCGATATTTCGTTCGCTCTTCAAGTACGAACGGCTCGTGTTCGAGCAGGGCCAGTTCGTCTTCGGTGCCACCCGATCGATGTGGTTGGCCGCGGCTATCCTCGGCGTGGCGGCGCTCTATGCCGTCTTCACGTATCGACGGCTGGCGGCGCTCACTGGGCGCGATCGTGTGGTGTTGTTCATCACGCGGACGGCGCTCTTCCTCCTCGTACTCTTCACGCTCCTGCGCCCGACCTTGATGCTGAAGGTCGCGGTGCCGCAGCAGAACTTCGTCGGCATCCTGCTCGACGACTCACGCAGCATGCTGATCAACGACGAGCAGGGCGGGCAGCGCGCGGACTTCGTGCGCAGCCAGTTCGGCCGGACCGATGGTCCGCTGCTCACTGAGCTCGGCAAGCGCTTCGTGCCGCGGATCTTCCGGTTCTCGTCCTCGGCCGAGCGGCTCCAGTCGAGCGGCGACCTCAATTTCCAGGGCACGGGCACCCGGCTCGGCGAAGCCCTCGACAGGGCGCGCGACGAGCTGAGCGGCCTGCCCGTCGCGGGTCTGGTACTGGTGACTGACGGCGCGGACAACGCCGATGTCACGCTGGACGACGCGATCGGCGGGCTCAAGTCGCAGGGCCTGCCGGTGTTTGCCGTCGGCGTTGGCCGCGACCGGATGACGCGCGACATCGAGGTCACGCGCGTCGAGATTCCGCGGCGGGTCCTGCGCGGCGCCGCGCTCGTCGTGGACGTCGTGCTGACGCAAACCGGCTTCCGTGGCGCGAAAGTCCCGCTCATCGTCGAGGAGGGCGGGCGCATCCTGACGCAGCAGGAGGTGACGCTGCCCGGCGACGGCGAGGCGCAGACGGTCAAGGTGCGGTTCAAGGCGACCGACGTGGGCGCCCGCGTCATTCGCTTCCGCGTGCCGACGCAGGCCAACGAAGAGGTCGCGCAGAACAACCAGCGCGACCTGCTGCTCGACATCTACAACCGCCGCGAGAAGGTGCTGTATCTCGAAGGCGAGCCGCGCCCGGAGCCCAAGTTCGTCCGGCAGGCCACCGACGAAGACGACAACCTGCAGGTGGCGCTCCTCGAGCGGACGGCCCAGGCCACGGCCAACCTGCCTGACAAGTTCCTGCGGCTCGGCGTGGACTCCGGCGAAGAGCTCCAGAACGGGTTCCCGACCACCCGCGAGGAGTTGTTCGGCTACCGGTCGATCATCCTGGGCAGCGTCGAGGCGTCGGCGTTCACGCCCGAGCAGCAGCGCATGCTCGAGGACTTCGTGAACGTGCGTGGCGGAAGTCTGCTCGTGCTCGGTGGCGGCCGGTCGTTCAGTGAAGGCGGCTGGGCGGGCACGCCCCTGGCCGATGCACTGCCCGTGGTCCTGGACCGGGCCGCGCCGAAACCGCTCTCCCCGCCACTCGAGTTGACCGTGCGGCCAACACCCGCGGGCCAGGCGCACCCGGCCACGCAGATCACCGACACGGACGCGGAGGCCGCCGCCAAGTGGCGGGACCTGCCGCCCCTGTATGCCGTCAACCTCGTCCGAGAGGCCAAGCCCGGCGCCAATGTGCTCCTGACCGGGCTCGACGATCGGGGCCGCAACCAGATTGTGCTGGCGTTCCAGAAGTACGGACGCGGCAAGACGCTCGCACTGACCGTGCAGGACACCTGGCTCTGGCGCATGCACGCGAAGATGGCGGTCGAGGACAAGACCCACCACACCTTCTGGCAGCGCCTCATCCGGTGGATGGTGGACGGCGTGCCGGACCGCGTGACGGTGACCGCCACGCCGGACGCCGTGCAGAAGGGCGAGCCGGTGGGGATTGCCGCCGACGTGCTCGACCCGGAGTACAAAGGCATCAACGACGGCCGCATCACGGCCCACATCACGGCACCCTCGGGTCGCATCGAAGACGTCGCGATGGAATGGACCGTCGAGAACGACGGGGAGTATCGCGGACGGTTCACGCCGACCGAGGACGGGCTCTACAGAGATCGCGGTGGATGGGGCGACCAAGGACGGCAAGGACGTCGGGCGTGGCACGGTGACGATGCGTGTGGCGCCGAGCGACGCGGAGTACTTCAACGCCGCGATGCGGGCGCCCCTGCTCTCCCGGCTGGCCGAGGAAACCGAAGGCCGGTTTTTCCGCGCCTCGGAGACGTCCACGCTCGCCGACGCCATTTCCTACAGCGGAAAAGGCGTCACCGTCGTAGAAGACAAAGAGCTCTGGGATATGCCGGTCATCCTGATCCTGCTGCTCACCTTCATGGGTGGGGAGTGGATGTACCGGCGGTCGCGCGGCCTGGCCTGACGCCAGATTCAGCCGCGCACGGAAAGGGGACGCGATGGCACGACACCGGTGGCGGACGCTCCTCACGCTCGGACTCGCGGTGCTCGCCGGGACGACGGCTCTGGCCCAGCGGGGCGGGTTCAACACGTATGTCGGGTCGGCGTCGGCCAACGCCAAGTACGACGGGAAGTTCACGTTCGTGCGGATGTCGTATCCGGACGGCGGTGGCTTCCGGCGGGGCAACGGGCCCTTCTGGGCGCACGACTATCCCCGCGGTGAAGAGCACTTCCTGAAGATCCTGGCCAGCGTGAGCAACATCGACGTCCGCACCACGCACAGCAGCGTGATGAGCTGGAGCGATCCGGAGATCTTCAAGTTCCCCGTCCTCTACATGGTCGAGCCCGGCTACTGGACGATGTCGGATCAGGATGTGAAGAACTTCCGAGCCTACCTGCTGAAGGGCGGCTACCTGATCATGGACGACTTCCGCCGGCAGCACTGGGCCAACATGGAGATGCAGGTGGGCCGGGCGTTTCCTGAGGCGAAGTGGGTAGAGCTCGACATCACGGCGCCGGTGTTCCACTCGTTCTTCGAGATCCCGTCGCTGGACATCATCCCGCAGGCCTACGACGCCGGTCGGCCGATGTTCGTGGGTCTCTACGAAGACAACGATCCGACGAAACGACTGATGATCGTGTGCGCCTACAACCAGGATATGTCCGAGTTCTGGGAGTCGTCGGACACAGGGTACGCCCCGGTCGAGGTGAACAACGAAGCGTTCAAGATCGGCGTGAACCTGTTTATGTACGGAATTACACATTGATGGTGAATGTGGTGATGTGAGAGGATGTGGTGATGTGGCTCTCGACATCACCCCATCTGACATCGCCACATGACATCAGCCACATCTCACATCACCACATCACCACATGGATTGAGAGGCGTCGCGTGGATCTCGTGCAGGAAAAGATCGTCACCATGGATTCCCCGGAAGACATCGCGCTGGCTGACAAGATGAACGCCGGCCGGAAGCGGGTCGAACAGGAACTCGGGAAGCTGATCATCGGGCAGAAGGGGATCATCGACCAGGTGCTGCTGACCCTGTTCGTCGGTGGCAACAGCCTGATCATCGGTGTCCCGGGCCTGGCCAAGACCTTGCTCGTGCGGACGCTGGCGCAGGTGCTGGACCTCAAGTTCAACCGCATCCAGTTCACGCCCGACCTGATGCCGTCCGACATCACCGGCACGGACATCATCCAGGAAGACTCGGTGACCGGCCGGCGGCAGATGGTGTTCGCGCCCGGGCCCATCTTCGCGAACATCGTGCTGGCCGACGAAATCAACCGCACGCCGCCCAAGACGCAGGCTGCGCTGCTCGAGGCCATGCAGGAACATCGCGTGACCATCCAGGGGCGCACCTATACGCTCGAAGAGCCGTTCTTCGTGTTCGCCACGCAGAACCCGATCGAACTCGAGGGCACCTATCCGCTGCCGGAAGCCCAGCTCGACCGCTTCATGTTCCACATCGTGATGGAACACCCGCCCGAGGACGAGGAATACGACGTCGTGCGGACGACCACGGCGATCCTCGATCCCAAGTTCGAGCGCCCGGTGACCGGGCCTGAGCTGATCGCGTTCCAGAAGCTGGTGCGCCGCGTGCCGGTGTCCGAACCGGTCATGCGCTACGCGCTGCGGCTGGTCCGCACGAGCCGGCCGAACGGCCAGGGCGCCTCCGAGATGATCAAGAAGTACGTCGCCTTCGGCGCCTCGGTGCGCGCGGCGCAGTACCTGATCCTCGGTGCCAAGGCCCGCGCACTGACGGACGGCCGGTACCACGTGAGCTTCGACGACATCAAGTCACTGGCGCATCCCGTGCTCCGTCACCGCGTGCTGACCAACTTCCGCGCCGAGTCGGAAGGGATCAAGAGCGACACGATCATCGACGAGTTGCTCAAGGTCACGCCGTTGCCGAAATCGGGGATGTAGGGTCGGGTCTTGAAGGCGTAAGCCCATGGAATCCCACGTCGTCCCCGGCAGCCGGTTCGTTGATCCGAAGGTCCTCGCACGCATCAAGGACCTGGAGCTGCTCGCACGTTCGGTGGTGGACGGGCTGATCAACGGCCTGCACCGCGCGCCGTATTTCGGGGCCTCGGTCGATTTCGCCGAGCATCGCGGCTACGTGCCCGGCGACGACATCCGCCGCGTGGACTGGAAGCTGTACGCGCGGACGGACCGGTACTTCGTCAAGCAGTACGAAGCGGACACGAACACCAACTTCACTGTGCTCCTCGATATCTCGAAGAGCATGGGCTTTTCGTCCACTGGCGTCACCAAGCTGGAGTACGGGAAGTTTCTGGCGGCCTGCCTGGCGTACATGTCGCAACGGCAGCGGGACCGTGTGGGCATCATCACCTTCGACGAGGACGTCGTCACGCACGTGCCGCCCTCGGCGAAGCACTTCAACGTGATGCTGCATACGCTCGACCGGGCGACGCCGTCCAAGCCGGGTCGGCTGCTCAAGGTGCTGGAGAAGTCGGCCGAGTTCTTCAAGCGCCGAAGCCTCGTGGCGCTGATTTCCGACCTGTACGAGAACCCCGACGATCTGCTCGACGCGCTGCGGCCCTATCGCCATATGGGCAATGACCTCGTGGTCTTCCACGTGCTGGACCCGGCCGAGATCAATTTCCCCTATCGCGATCCGTCGCGGTTCATGGACCTCGAGAGCGGGGAGGAAGTGCCCGTGGTGCCCGAGGTGTTCGCGGAGCAGTATCGAAAGCTCATCCGTGAGCACATCGACACACTGGCCACCAAGTGCTCGGAGTCACGGATTGACTACGTCCAGATCGACACGTCGAAGCCGCTGGACGACGCGCTGTTCCACTATCTGGGCCAGCGCGAGCGGCTCATGAAGGTCCGGTAAGTCATGGCGTTTCTGGCTCCGCTGTTCTTCATCGGCCTGGCCGCCATCGCGGTGCCGGTCATCGTGCACCTGATCCAGCGCGAGCGGAAGGACATCATCGAGTTCCCCTCGCTGATGTTCATCCAGAAGATTCCGTACCAGTCGGTCGAACGGCGGCGGATTCACAACTGGCCGCTCCTGCTGCTGCGGACGGCGGCGATGGCCCTGCTCGTGGCCGCGTTCTCGCGGCCGTTCTTCACCGAAGATCCGGTCAGCGCCGCCTCGGTGGCCACCTCCGGCGCGCGGGAAGTGATGATCCTGCTCGATCGATCGGCCAGCATGGGCTACGGGGACCACTGGGCGCGGGCCCAGGCCGAGGCCCGCAAGGTCGTTGCGACGCTCTCGGGCCAGGATCGCGCGACCCTCGTGTTGTTCGACGACGGCCCGGAGGAGACGGTGCGGGCCACGTCCGACCGCGGCACCCTCGAGGTCGCGATCGATCAGGCGGCGGTCGTCGTCTGGCGGCACCCGGTTCGCGCCGGCGCTACGGCTCGCGCAGAGCGCGTTCAGCCGCTCCCCGCTGCCGCGCAAAGAGGCGTACCTCATCAGTGATTTCCAGAAGGCGGGCTGGCAGCGCCAGGAAGAGATCCACCTGCCCGAGGGCGCGACGATCACGCCCGTGTCGGTGGCCGACCTCGAGACGATCGGACCTGTCGGTGACCTCCGTCGCCCTCCAGCGCGCGTCGTTCGCGAACGAGGAACGCGTCACGATCACCGCCGGCCTCACCAACCGCAGCGCCACGGCGGTCACCAAGGTGCCCGTGCGCCTCGAGATCGACGGCCGGCTGATTGCCACCCGCGACGTGACGATTGGACCCAACGCGTCGGGCTCGGTCGTCTACGAGCCGGTGACGGTGGCCGAAGCCAACATCCGCGGCGTCATCAAGGCTGGCACCGACGCGCTTGCCCGCCGACAACGTCTTCAACTTCGTCCTCACGCCGAGTCGGCCTCTCTCGGTGCTGATCATCCAGGGCGAAGGCGCGGGCAACGCGAGTCTCTATCTCTCGACGGCGCTCTCGATTGGCGCGTCGCCGCCCTTCAAGAACGACGTGTTGACGCCGTCCCGGGTCAACGCGACCAGCCTCGAGGGGCGCTCGGTGGTCATCCTCAACGACGCAACGTCACTCGCGACGTCCACCGTCGAGCAACTCACCCGGTTCGTCGAACAGGGCGGGGGCCTGCTGGTCGGCCTCGGCGCCCGTAACGCCTTTGGGGGCGACTCGCCGCTCCTGCCCGGCAAGGTGGGTGCGGCGGTGGATCGCTCGCGCCTCTCGGGCGGGACGTTCGGCTATCTCGACTACAGCCATCCCCTGTTCGAGCCCTTCAAGGAGGCGCGAAACGGCAACTTCACGGCCTCGCGCTTCTTCGAGTACCGAACCATCACGCCGGGCGAGGGCGACAAGGTGCTGGCCCGGTTCGACGACGGTGCGGTGGCCCTGGCCGAGCGCCGCGTGGGCAGCGGGCGCGTCATCGCCTTTGCCTCCACGCTCGACAACTCGTGGAACGACTTTCCCGTCCGCGGCATGTACCTGCCACTCGTGCACGGCCTGATGCGCTACCTGGGGCAGTACGCCGAGCCCGAGGCCTGGCACACGGTGGGCCGGATGCTCGACATCTCGACGCCCATCGCGCAGATCGTCCGGGAGGGCGGGGCGGTCGCGGGCGGCCGGTCCCGCGTGGCCACCGGCGTGGTGGTGTCGCCCAAAGGGCGAGCAGGTGACCCTGGGTGAAGGCGGCGTGCAGTCGATTGCTCTGGAAGAGCAGGGGTTCTACTCGGTCCGTCTTCAGGGGCTGGGGGACCGCCGGCCGTTCGAGGTGGCGGTGAACCTGGATCCGGCCGAATCCGAGCTGTCGGCCCTGGCGCCGCAGGATTTTCTGGCCGGCGTGACCGGGCGGTCCACGGTGGCCGTTGCCGGACAGTCGCTCGAGCATCCTGAGCTGACCCCTCAGGATGTGGAGAAAAAGCAGTCAATTTGGTGGTTCCTGCTTCTCGGGGCCGTCGCGGCCCTGGTCGGCGAGGCCGTCCTGTCGAATCGGCTGTCTAAACAGGACAAGGTCGTCGGCGGAGCGCGGCGCCGTAGACGATGGTACAGATGGCCTCGGGCTCGAACGGCGGTATTGTGGACAGGGGAGTCTCGACATGGCTGAAGCTGTGACCGGCGGCGCGTCCCGTCAGGAACTCGTCAACGTCATCCAGCAGGTGCGGAAGCGCTGGCGGATGAAGCTCCTGCTCCGTGGGGGCCTCATCGTGCTCGGGGCGCGCCTTGCTCGCCGTCGTGCTGGCGTCGTGGGGGTTGCAGTCCACCCGATTCAGCCCGAGTTCGATCATCGGCTTCCGCATCGCGACGATGGCGATCTTCGCGGTGCTGGTGGCCCTGTGGTTCATCCGCCCGCTGAGCCGCCGCGTGTCCGACATGCAGGTGGCGCTCTACGTCGAAGAGCACGAGCCGTCGCTGCAGGCCGCGATGCTGAGCGCGGTCGATATCGGCGCGATCTCTGGACCCACGCCTACCGGCGTTCCGGCCGTGATCCTGGATCGGATGGTCGAACAGGCCGTCGAACGGACGCGGCAGATCCAGGGCGGCCGCGGTGTGGCGCGCCAGTCGATCCAGCGGAGCGCCGTCGCCCTCGGCACGCTGGCCGCCGTGACGGCGCTGTTGCTGGTCATCGGACCTGAGTTCCTGCGCCAGGGCGCGTCGGCGTTGCTGATCCTGAATCGGAGCGCCGAGGCCGCCAGTCCCTACGCGATCAAAGTGACGCCGGGCGATGCCCGCGTGCCCAAGGGCTCGGATCAGAACGTGGCGGCGGTGCTGGCTGGCTTCCGATCGACAGACGTCGTGCTGATGGTCAAGCCTGAGGGCTCGGACAAGTTCGAGCGCCTGCCGCTCGTGAGCGCCGGCGATGCGACGCGGTTCGAGGGCATGTTGTTCGACTTGAAGCTGCCCATCGAGTACTACGTCGAGGCCGACGGCGTGAAGTCGCCGACCTACTCGATGGAAGTGGTCGAACTGCCCGCCGTCGAGAACATGGAGATCGAGTACGTCTATCCGAGCTACACCGGTCTGCCCTCGCAGAAGGTGGAGTCGGGCGGTGACGTCGCGGCCCTGCGCGGCACGGAAGTGCGCGTGCGCGTCAAGGCCACCATGGCCACGCCGGGCGGAACCCTGCGCCTCGAGCCCGGCGCCGCCGTCGGGGCTCACGACCCAGGCCGACGGCACGCTGACCGGCAGCTTCAAGATCGGCGACGACGGGTTCTATCACGTCGAACTCGACGGACCGCGCGGCGAGAAGGTGGCGGCCTCGCCCAAGTTCACGATTGACGCGATCGAGGATCAGCCGCCGACGGTGACGTTCGAGAAGCCGAAGCGCGACGTCAAGGCGAGCCCGGTCGAGGAGGTCGCGCTGACGGCGCGGGCCGACGACGACTTCGGCGTCAAGCAGCTGCGAGCTGGTCTACTCGATCAACGGCGGCGAGGAGAAGACGGTCCCGCTCTATTCGCAGGGGGCCAAGCCCAACCGCGAAGTGCGGACGGGCCACACCGTGTATCTCGAGGAACTCGGCGTCAAGCCGGGCGACACGATTGCCTACTACGCCAAGGCGGCCGACAACGACGCCGTGAAGGGCGCGAAGACGGCGACGAGCGACATCTACTTCATCGAGGTCCGGCCCTTCAACCAGACGATGCGCCAGGCGCAGTCGCAGGAAGGTGGCGGCGGCGGTGGCGGAGGCGGGGGTGGCGGCGGCCAGCAGAACCAGGCGGGCGCGCTCTCCGAACAGCAGCGGCAGATCATCACTGCGACGTTCAACATCGAGCGCGATCGCGCCCGGGCCACGGCCGACAAGATCAAGGAAGACACCGTCTTCGTGGGTCTCTCGCAGGGCAAGCTCCGCACGGAAGTCGATGAACTCGTGCAGCAGATGCGCCAGCGGCTGGGCGCCGGCGCGACCGAGAACATCCGCAAGATCGCCGACCTGCTGCCCAAGGCCTCCGAGGAGATGGGCAAGGCAGAGGGACTGCTGAAGGCCAACAAGACCAAGGACGCCCTGGCGCCTGAGAACCGCGCACTGCAGTTCCTGCAGCAGGCCGAGCAGCTCTACGAGCTTGAAGTCCGCCAGCAGGGCGGCGGCGGTGGCGGCGGGGGCGGTGGCGGTGGCGGAGCGATGGCCGAAGAGCTGGCCGATCTGTTCCAGCTCCAGCAGGACCGCAACGCGAATCAGTACGAGACGCAGCAGCGCGCCCAGCAGGGCGGCCAGCAGGGCGGAGAGCAACAGCAAGAGGTGGACGAGCTTGCCGAGAAGCTGCGTGAGCTGGCGCGCCGGCAGTTGCAGCAGGCCGAGCAGCAGCAGCGGCAGGCCCGGGGCCTGCAGCAGGGTGGCCAGGGCGGCGGAGCGAGCCAGCGTCAGTTGGCGGATGAAGCCGAGCGCGCGGCGCGGCAGCTCGAGCAGCTGGCCCGCGAAGCCGAGCGGCAGGGACAGCCGAGCCAGGACCTGCAGAACGCGGCCCGTCGGTTGCAGGAATCGGCGAACAACATGCGGCAGGCGGCGGCCAATGGGCAGGATGGCGGTGCGCTGGCCAACCAGGCGGCGCAGCGGCTGCAGGAGGCGGCTCAGCAGCTCCAGCAACGGCAGACCGCGCAGGCCGGACAGAGCGCGCGTGAGGCGGCGCAGAAGGCCGCTGAGCTCGCGAAGCAGCAGCGGCAGCTCGCCTCGCAGGTGCAGCAGGCCGCGGGACAGCCGGCCGGTCAGGCCCGGGATCAGCAGCTGCGCGATCTGAGCCAGCAGAAGGACGCGCTGCGCAACGAGGTCGGCGCGCTCGAACAGCAGCTCGGCACGCTTGGGCGTCAGGCCTCGTCAGCCAACGAGCGCGACTCCGCGCGCAAGCTGCAGGAAGCCGCCGGCACCATCCGCGATCAGATGATCAAGGAGAAGATCGACTACTCGAAGCAGACGATGACGACGCCCGAGACGTCGCGCGGCATCGAGAACGAGATCTCGTCGAATCTGGACACGCTCAGTCAGCGCACGGCCGCGGCCGCCGAAGCGGCCGATCGCGCGCGGCAGGGGCAGGCCCTCAACCGCGGGTCAGATCGCACCGGCGACGCCGTCCGCGGCGTGCAGACGCTGCAGGACCAGTTGGATCAGCAGCTCGGCCAGCAGGGTCAGGGCCAGCAAGGCCAAGGCCAGCAGGGTCAGGGTCAGCAGGGTCAGGGTCAGCAGGGCCAGGGCCAACAGGGCCAAGGCCAGCAGGGCGAAGGTCAGGGTCAAGGACAAGGTCAGGGTCAAGGCCAAGGTCAGAGGTCAGGGTCAAGGTCAGGGTCAGGGTCAGGGTCAAGGTCAGGGTCAGGGTCAGGGTCAGGGTCAGGGTCAAGGTCAGGGTCAGGGTCAGGGTCAGGGTCAAGGACAGGGCCAGGGCCAGGGCCAGGGTCAAGGACAGGGCCAGGGTCAAGGACAGGGCCAGGGTCAAGGACAAGGTCAGGGCCAGGGGCAAGGTCAGGGTCAAGGACAGGGCCAAGGTCAGGGTCAGGGTCAGGGTCAAGGACAGGGTCAGGGTCAAGGCCAGGGTCGGCAGGGTCAGGGGCAGCAGCGACTCGGCGAGGCCGGGAACGAAGGCCAACCGGGCCAGGGCCAAGGGGGCCAGGGTCAGGGAGGCAACCGGATGACGGGCAATTCGGCCGCGCCCGGAAGCTCGAGCGGCGGCGACGCGCGACCCGGGCTCAACCCGCTCAACGTCCGGCAGTGGCAGGACACCGCCCGGAATCTGAACGGTGAGCTCCAGGGCCTGCGTCGCGACCTCCAGAATGCCGGCGTGTCGTCGCGCGAGTTGACGTCGATCGATGAGGTGGTCCGTGCGCTGCGCGAGATGGACAGCGTCAAGATGACGCAGGATCCGCGCGCGGTGCAGGCGTTGACGGCCGCGGCGCTCGAGAAGCTGAAGCGGTTCGACCTCGACCTGCGCAAGCGCGTCGATACGTCCAGCAGTCAGTTGTTCCTCGCGGGCACCGAGGACGTGCCGAAGGCGTATCAGCCGCTCGTCAACGAGTACAGCCGCGCGCTCTCCAAGAAGCCGGGCGCCGCCACGCCGGCGCCGGCGACCCCCAAGGGCGGCGGCAAGTAGGGTCCTTCGACGCGTCGTTCATCTTCGCGTCCGTCCTGCTCAGCTGCGCCGGGATGGCGCTGCTGGTCTACGGCAAGAAGCAGCAGCGCCTGCCCCATCTGGTGGCAGGCCTGCTGCTCGTGATCTATCCCTCCTTCGTCTCGACGATGGGCCAGCTCCTGGCGGTCACCGTGCTGCTCATCGCCGCATTCTGGTGGGCCCTCCGGATGGATTGGTAGGGACCGATCCTGTGACCCTTCGTCGCGATCTCGCGCCCTTGCCTATCCGATCAACTGAAACCGAACGCCGTAGCGCTCGTACACGCCTGCGGCTCGTCGATCGCACGTGATGAGTTCAGCCCTCGTGGCCGCCGCGGTGGCTGCCACCAGCGCATCGTGCACGCCGCGCCGCCCGCGATGCCCTGCTCGGCCAAGCCGAGTACGAACGCACGATAGCGGGCCTCGCTCAGGCGGAGGAGCGGTTGGGGAAAGCGAGCGCGCAGAAAATCCCTGACAACGGGAGCGGGACTTCGATGCGGAGGCGGAAGACGGGTGAGCACCGAGTAGGTCTCCAGGGCGCAGTGATCAATCAATCGAACGCCCGCATCGAGCACGCGACGCGCCTGGTCGTGCTGTTGATGCCAGGACGCGAACCCCGCCACGACCAGGCTCGTGTCGGCCGCTTTCACCGGCGCGTCCGCTCCAACGTGTCGCGCACGTGGTCAGCCGTCAACGGCGGGACGGGAGCATCCGGCACCGCGACCAGGCCCTTGCCTCGCCTCCTCAGGGTCATGGGCGTGGGGGCAATCGCGATCACCAGCCGCCCGTCGGTCGCGGTGATGTCCAAGGACTGTCCCGGAGCCAATCCCAGAGCATCCCGCAGCGGCTTGGGGATGACAATCCGCCCGGCAGCATCAATGGCAGTAGTCATGGCATTCACGATGCCATTCTCATGAAGGTGCCGTCAACCGCGACGGGCCCGCCGCGTTCCTGGCTGCCTGGTCCATCGACGACGTGCAACGCGATGGCGCTCTGGCGTCAGCGCGGTGCCCCGCCGGACTTCATGGCCCGCCCCTCGGCACGGGCGATCAGTCTGGGGGCTGGGCGGGGCAGGTAGTGGCCTTCACCGCGGAGATACGGAGGCGCAAAGCCATATCTTGGACGTTCCAGTTCGGGGGAACGCGACCCACGCAGAGGGAGCACTGGCTCACCACGGAGACGCGCAGCTGCTCGCGCGGCGGGCGGGGTCCTGGGAGAAGGCTCGGCACAGAGAAGCCTCCCTATCTCCGTGGTGAATTCTGGGGACGTCAGGCTTCACGCCCCCAGGCCGACTATCGCTCGACGAGCCTCACCAGCGCCCGCTCGACCACCGCATCCACGCGCGCGCTCGGCACGGTGAAGTGGTTCGCGATCATCGAGAACACCAGGGTGTCTCCGGATTGGCTCTGGAGGTAGCCCGACAGCGCGCGCACGTTGGCGATGCTGCCGGTCTTCGCGCGGACGTTCCGGTCGAGCACGGTGTTGCGCATGCGCAGGTCGAGCGTCCCATCGCGGCCGCCGACCGGAAGCGCGGCGACGAATGGTCCGCGGAGCCTCTCGTCGCGCCAGACGCGCGTGAGCAGCTCGACGATGCCGTCGGCGGTGACGTAGTTGTAGCGAGAGAGTCCAGACCCGTCGTACATCACGAGTCCATCGGCCGGCAGTCCCCAAGAGGCCAGCGTCTCGCGCACGGCCTGCCGGCCGCGCTCGGTCGATCCGGCCCGGTCGGCCGTGCGGCCGAGCGTCTTCAGGATCATCTCGCCGTAGAAATTCTGGCTGACCTTGAGGAAGTTGGCGATGAGCGTCGTGAGCGGTTCGGAGCGGTGCCGCGCGACCACGCGCCGATCCGCCGCCGGCGCGTCCACCTCATCCACATCGATCGCGCCGCCAGAGACGATGATGCCGCGCTCGAGGAGCGCGAGGCGCAGACCTTCGACGAAGAAACGCGTCGGGTTGTCCACGCTCGTCGTGCGCGTCACTACCGGTCGTCCGGCCGGCACAGTGCCCGTGATCGTGACGCGCGGGTCCTTCGGGAGCCGCGCGAAGCTGATCGACGCGGTGGATTCGGGCGCGCCGGTGACCACGCGGTTGATCGCCACCAGCTCGTGTCCGGGAGGTTGCAGCGCTACGGTGGCCGGCGATCCTGCGGTGGGCCCCGGCGTGAGCCGCACGACGGCGACGTTCTCGTTGTAACTGAGCGCGCCGGAAGGGGCCGCGTAGCCGTCGGCCAGGTAGTCCCACGCCCAGCCGGCGCCGAGCGTTTCATCGGTGAACGCGTTATCGTCGCCGATGAGGCGGCCTTCGACGCGGCGGATGCCCGCGGCGCGCAGCGCGTCTGCCCACTCGAGAAAGAGCCCTGCCGGGCCCGCATCGTGCGACCCGATCGACGGATCGCCATCGCCCACCACCATCAGGTCACCGCGCAGGACGCCGTCCTCAACTGGTCCCGTGCTCTCGAGGCGCGTCTCGTAGCGAAAGTCCCAGCCCAGCCGCGACGCGGCGACGACGGCCGTGACGATCTTCATGTTCGACGCGGGGACGACGAGGCGCGCGTTGTTGCGCTGATAGAGCGTCTGGCCCGTGCGCACCGAGTCCACGCGCACGGCCATCAGGGCTCGGGCGAGGACGGGGTCGGCGAAGATCTGATCGAGGGCCGCGTCGAGCGTGTCGCTCGACGCGCCAGGGCCTGCCGTGGGAGCTGGCGGGCCGGCCTGCGGGGCCGATGCCTGGTGGGCGTCAACAGGCGACGACGAGGTGGCCGTCGGGCGCACGGCGAGCGCGGTGGCTACCGCGCCAGCGGCGAACGCGGCCGCGACGACCAGACGGCGCGTCACTTGGCGGTCGTCAGCTCCTTCAGCTGTGCGAGCACCTTGTCGAATTCGGCGACGGGCACCACCGCCGCGCCAGGCTCACCTGCACGAACCGCGTAGGCGCCGCCGCCGCTCTTGCGCAGCGTCACCCGCTCTTCGCGTGCGGACGCGCCTTCGCCGAAGCGGGCGACGACGACCAGGTCTTCACCAGTTGGCGGCGCCTTCGCGACAAACGAGTCGGCACGAAGCGCGGAGAGCGTGTTGAGCAGGTCGGCCATGGCCGTCTGATTGACGTCGCGCGCGGCGGGCTTGGTCTGTTTCCACACGTCAGCGGGCGGGGCCGCGGCCGGATCGGCGGGCGTCGCCGGGGCCGGGGCCTTCTCCTTCGCGAACGTCAGGGTGGCGCCTCCCGATGTGAGGTCCACGCCTGTGGCCGTGAACGACCGGAACTCGAACGCGTCCTTCACCCGGAGGTCATCCGGCTTCTTCTTGAGATCCTCGAGGAGCGTCTTGTCCACGGTGAAGACGATCGGACGCGAGAGGTCGCGCGCATACACGCTGCTGTCGTCCGCCGCCTTGCCTACGGCGATGCTCGCCCGTGCCGAACCGGCCGCCACCGTGGCCGTCAGCTGGGGTGCGTCGAGGCCGTACGTCTTGAGTGTGGCCGTGCCGTCCTCGGCGACGATGGCTTTCATCGGCAACTGGAACAGGCGGCCGACGAGGCCGTCCACGGAGCTGAAGTCGGCGCGCGCGTCGGTCGGAGCCGACAGCCGCCAGTCGCTGTCCTGGCGGGCGAAGGCGAGCGCCGGGCTGCCGGGCGCCTCGATCGTCAGGCCATCGACCGCGTCGCGCTGGAACTTCAGCGCAGACTTGTCCCGGAGATCGAAGGTCGTGCGGTTGAGCGAGTCCTCGAGGTAGGCCGAGATCAGGAAGAGCCGCGGTTGTCCGTCGATGCGCGCGTAGAGATCCCCGCCGGTCGGCGTCTTCTCACCGACGTTCAGACGGTGGGCGGTCGCATCGCCGGCCACCTTGAAGGCCACCGAGAAGCGCACCGGATCCAGACCGTAATCCTTGACCGACGCCGGGTTGTCATCGACGACGCTCTGGACTTCGAGCGACTCGAGGCTCGAGACCAGCGAGGCGACCGACGCCGAGTCAGCGTTCACGCCCGCCGGCGACGTGATCTGCCACGTGTCGCCGCTTTTGCGGGCGACGGTGGTCTCGCCGCTGGCCGCGCGCACCTCGACCTCTTCGATCTTCGTCGTGTCCACGGCGAAGGCCTTGTCCTTGCTTCGTCGCTGGATCGGTCAGGTCGCGCTTCGACTCGACGAAGTAGATGTACGCGCCGAGCCCAGCCGCGACGACTAGCAATACCAGTAACGATCGTCCGCCCCGCATGTGTCAGTCCCTCGCCTTGCGTGTATCCGTCGTGCGTGGTCTCTTCCCGACCGCCTGTCGTCTCGTCTCGCCCGCGTGTCACCGGCGTCTGCGGGTCCTGCCCCCGAACAGCCCCACGCGGTGCTCGCCGGCAAGGCCACCGTGACGGGTGAGCGGCTGCGCGCCGCGCGGGGCGCCCCGTTCGGGGTCACCCGCAGCCGATTGCGTGCCGCCCGTAGCCCGCAACCCGTCTACCGTCGCCCGTCTTCCGTCGCCGTCAGCGCTTCTTCCACCAGATCCGCACGCCATTGGCGAAGAGCAGCAGCGGCATGATCGCCATCGAGAAGATGAAGAGCATCTGCGCCTGATCGGCCGTGACGGTGAGCGGACGGTTGTCCGGATCTTTCGGACGGATCGCGATGAGGTCTTCCTGCTGGGCCAGCCAGTTGGCCATGTTCAGGAAGAGGTCGCGGTTGCCCTGGATGTTGATGGCGGCGTTCGACTCGAAGTCGCTGTCGCCGACCACGACGACACGCGTCTCGGGCTTCGGCGCCTCGGCGGCGGGTTTGGCCGGGTCGGCCGGTGCCGGTGGCGTGGCTGGCGTCTCGGCCGCGGGAGCGGAGACGGCTGCCATGATCGCGATCGGGCCCGCCTTGTCGCCCTTGGCCAGGTCCCGCTCGGGCCGGCCGGTGGCGAAGAGCCCCTTGATGTCGGCTTCGGCCCAGCTTTGCGGACTGGTTTCAGCGACCTTCTGCGCGACGTGGCCCGCCGTGCCACCTTCGATCGGCGTCACCGACCGGGCGAGTGGGAAGGCCGTCATCAGACGGAAGTCCTGCGTGATCGGGTGCTGCGTCGGCATCGCAATCGGCACGGTCGCGTCGGTGCCAATCATCTGACCGAGGCCGCTCGTGTCGAGAATCAGATCGGTGCCGACGTCCACGCCCCATTCCTTGGCGAGTGCGATAAGACCGGTCGGGCTCGGCGAGTCGGCCTTCGACGGCGGGTCGAGGAGCAGGGCGAGCTTGCCGCCGCGCTTCAGGTAGGCGCGGATCAGATCCAACTCGGCCGCCAGGTAGTCGGTGGTCGGCCCGGCAATCACGAGCACCGTTGCGTCGTCGGGTACCTTGCCCTGTTGCGCGATGTTGACCTTGGCGACGTCGAAGTTGTCCGTCTTGAGCGAATCGGCGATGCCGCTGTAGCCCGTCGGATCGGAGCTTGTCGGATCACGCTCGCCGTGGCCTTCGACGAAGTAGATCTTCTTGGCGCGCCCCTCGATGAGTTTCTTGAGCGCGTTGGAGATCGCCTGCTCCTCGGTGGAGGTGGCCTTCTCGGTGCGGCCGTCGTACTCGACGATCACCGTGGGGACGGTCGTGATCGTGTACTTCTGCGCCAGCAGCCGTTCACGGTTGACGTCCTGATAGTTCACCGTCACCTGGCTGGACTGGTACGTGTACTCGCTCAGCCGCGCGCGGTGCTGTTCGGACGACCCGGTGTAGAAGACCTGCAGCACGACCGGCTTGGTCAGGCCGTCGAGGATCTTGACCGTCTGATCCGACAGCGAGAATTCCTGGTTGGTCGTCAGGTCCCACCGTTTGTTCTGGCGGCTGGAGATCCAGTTGATCCCGACCAGAATCGCCAGGAAGAGCAGCGCGCCCGAGGCCGCCACCGTGCCGTACTTGGCCTGCCGACCCTGGAAGGTGCGGCCGACGTCGCGCCACTGGCTCAAGGCGTAGATGGCCGTCACCACCAGGCCGGCCATCGCCAGGCCGCGGTAGTAGGGCTGCAGGTCGGGATAGAAGATACGCAGCACGACGGCCGCGACCACGAGGAGGACGCCGAGCCAGCCGAGGAGACCCAGAATGCGCTTCACGACTTAGCCTCTCCAGCGTTCGCTGTCCACCGACTTCAGCGTCAGGAACAGCCCGAACGCAATGAAGCTCAGGTAGAAGATGACGTGTTTCGTGTCGATCACGCCCTTCGCGAAATCCTCGAAGTGCTGCGTGATCGACAGGTAGGCCAGGACGGGCCCGAACGGCGCGCCGACGCGGTCGGCCGCCCAGCTGATGATCCAGAAGAGCAGCGCCACGATGAACGTCACCGCGCCTGCCACCATCTGGTTCTTCGTCGTGCTCGAGACGAACAGGCCGAGCGCGACGAAGCAGCTGCCGAGCAGCAGGAGCCCGAGATACCCGGACACCAGCGGCAGGAAGGCCGGCGCGCCAAACCCGTAGAGCATCGCGATGTAGACGGCGCTCACCACGAGCAGGCCAGCGTAGAGGCCCACCGAGCCGAGGAACTTGCCGAGGATGATGTCGAGGTCCGTCACCGGCGAGGTGAGCAGCAGTTCGATCGTGCCCGACCGCTTCTCTTCCGAGTAGGTCCGCATGGTGACCATCGGCAGGATGAAGAGGACCAGGACGCTGGCGTTGCTGAGGAGCGGGCCGGTCAGGTCGAGGTTCACGTTCGAGGTCGAGGGCCCGCCGCCGAACTGCGACCGCATCGCGTTCTGCATGAACGCGTCGAGATAGACGTTGAAGAAGAAGCCATAGATGAAGGCGAAAAAGCCCATCACCACCCAGGCGACCGGCGAGCCGTAGTAGCCGCGGGCTTCCTTGCCCGCGATCGCGAGAATGTTGCGGATGCTGTTACTCACGGGCCGCCTCCGCCTGCTGCTCAGGCTGTTCTTCGGTGGTCAGTTGCAGGAAGATCTCCTCGAGGCTGATGCGGGTCGGCCGCAACTCGAGCAGGCCCCAGCCGCGATCCACGATGGCGCGCGCGACGTCGCGACGGACGTCACGATTGGCCTCGGCCTCCACTTCATACCCGACGATCCGCTCGTTGGTGTCCGAGCTGACGACCGATCGGACCCCCGGCACCGCCCGCAGCGCGTCGGCCGCGGAGGGGTCGCCGTCCACCTGCACATACAAGGTCGAGGCGCCCTTGAGCTGATGCGTCAGGTTCTCCGGCGTGTCCTCGGCGACGACCTTGCCGCGGTTGATGATGACCACGCGCTGGCAGGTCTGCGCGACCTCCGGCAGGATGTGCGTGCTGAGGACGATCGTGTGGCTGCCCCTGAGACTCCGAATCAGGTCCCGCGTCTCGATGATCTGACGGGGGTCGAGGCCCGCCGTGGGCTCATCGAGGATCAGGACTTCGGGGTCGTGGATCAGGGCCTGTGCCAGGCCCACGCGCTGCTTGTAGCCCTTCGAGAGCTTGCCGCACGCCCGGTTGGCCATGTCGAGCACGTGGGTCTTGCGCATGGCGGTGTCCACGCGCTGGACGCGTTCGGCCCGGCCGAGCTGACCCAGGCGGAGCCGGGCCACGAAGGTCAGGTACTCCCGGACCGTCATCTCCGGGTAGAGCGGGGGGGTCTCGGGCAGGTAGCCCGTCCGCTTCTTGGCCTCGATGGGGTGCTCGAAGACGTCGTGGCCGGCGACGATCGCCTTGCCCTCGGTGGCCGGCATGTAGCCGGTCAGCACCCGCATGGTGGACGTCTTCCCGGCGCCGTTGGGCCCCAGGAACCCTAGAATCTCGCCTTTTTCTACTCGGAAGCTGACGTCGTCTACCGCAGTGAACGGACCGTAGCGCTTGGTGAGGTGCTGGACCTCGATCATGAACCGCCCTCGGAATGTGAAGCGCCTTCCGGGAGCCAGTCGGCTCGGAAAAGCGAAGGAAATCGTAGTGCCTGGGGAAAAGACGTGTCAACACGCGCAACGGTCGGCCAGGCGGGGAGGAGGCCCATCGGCGCCCGTAACACATTGACATATGAGCAGATGCTCATGTATTCATAGATCGTGACATCCGCTCCTCTTGATCCCACACCGCTCGACATCGACGAAGCCGCAGCGGACCCAGCCTGCGAGGTCACCCACGCCGCTGCCTCGAGTCTCGAGACAGTGCGCGGGCGTCTCCTGCAGGGCAGGACGGTCGAGGCTGTCGCGGACGTCTTCAAGCTGCTTGGTGATCCTACTCGCGTTCGGCTGGTAGATGCGCTCAGTCATGGCGAGCGGTGCGTCTGCGACCTGGCCTCGCTCGTGGGACTGAGTGAGTCGGCGGTGTCACACCAGTTGCGACTCCTGCGCGGCGCACGCCTCGTCCGCGTGCGTCGCACAGGGCGCCTGGCCTTCTATTCCCTCGACGATCACCACGTGCTCGGCCTGGTGCACGACACCCGCAAGCACGTCGAAGAGGCGGCCTCATGAGTGACGCCTGTTGCGGCAACGACCAGGTCTGCGCGACGGGCGGCCACGCGCACGACGCGGTCGCCACCGCGCGGACGCGTCGCGAGACCGCTCAGGTGCTGGGCTCTGGCGCGCTCATCATCGTCGGCGCCCTCGCCGGTTGGTGGGGATCGCCCGCGGTCTCGGTGGCGGCCTTCGTCGTCGCCATCGCCCTCTCGGTCGTCACACCGGCCCGCCGTGCCTGGCGGTCAGTCAGGGCGCGCGTACTCGACATCAATGTCTTGATGATCATTGCGGTCGCTGGCGCTGTCCTGCTGGGCGACTGGATGGAGGCGGCAGCGGTCGTCTGGCTGTTCGGGATCGCCCAGTGGCTCGAAGGCCGAAGCGCCACCCGGGCGCGCCGCGCCATCCGCTCGCTCATGACGCTCGCCCCGGCCGAAGCCATGGTGCTGCGAGGCGTGACCGAAGTGCGCACGCCCATCGCCTCGGTGGTTCCCGGCGACGTCGTGATCGTGCGCCCCGGCGAGCGCATTCCGGTGGACGGTCTCGTGGTCACCGGTGAGTCGGCTGTCGACCAGGCGCCGATCACCGGCGAGTCGTGGCCGGTGGACAAGTCGCCCGCCGACCCCGTGTTCGCGGGCACCATCAACGGCACGGGCGCGCTCGAGATCGAGACCACGCGCGTCGGCGAGGACAGCACGCTCGCGCGCATCGTTCACCTGATCGAGGACGCGCAAGGGCGGCGCGCGCCGGTGCAGACGTTCGTCGATCGGTTCGCGCGCGTGTATACCCCGGCCGTCGTGGTGCTGGCGGTGTTCGTCGCGACGGTGCCGCCACTCTTCATTGGTGGATTCGCCGGTTGGACCGCCGAACTCTCCACGTGGACGTACCGGGCCCTGGCCCTGCTCGTCGTGGCGTGTCCGTGCGCGCTGGTGATCTCGACGCCCGTGTCGATTGTCTCTGCCCTGACCGCGGCGGCCCGCGCCGGCGTGCTCATCAAGGGGGGCGCGACGCTCGAGCGGCTCGGCGCGATCCGGGCGATCGCCTTCGACAAGACAGGGACGCTGACGCTCGGCCTGATCACGGTCAACGACGTGCGGGCCGTCGAGGGCGGCTCCGCACGCGGCGTGCTGTCGGTGGCCGCAGCGCTGGAGTCGCGGTCCGAACATCCCATCGGCCGGGCCATCGTCACGCGCGCGCAGATCGACGGCCTCGTGGTCGAACCCGGGAGCGCGTTCCGCGCGTTGCCGGGCCTGGGGGCCGAGGCCACGGTGGCCGAAGGGCCGGCGATCGTCGGGAACCATCGCCTGTTCGAGGAGCGGCAGCTGTGCACGCCCTCGCTGCACGCCCAGATAGACGCGATCGAAGAACGGGGCGGCACGCCGGTTCTGGTGGGTCATCAGGGCGCGGCCCTGGGTGTGATCGGCCTCGGCGACGAGATGCGGGACGAGGGCCGGCGGGCCCTCGCGGGTCTGCGCGCCCTCGGCATCGCGCGTGTCGTGCTCCTGACCGGGGATTCGGTCGCCAACGCCCGCGCGGTGCAGCAGACCCTTGGCCTCGATGAGGCGCACGGCGGCCTGCTGCCGCCCGACAAGGTCTCGTTCATCACCACGCTGCGCAAGCAGTACGGGGCCGTGGCCATGGTGGGCGACGGCATCAACGACGGCCCCGCGCTGGCGGCCGCTGATGTGGGCATCGCCATGGGCGCGGCCGGCACGGACGTCGCGATCGAGACGGCGGACGTCGCCTTGATGTCCGATGATCTCTCGCGCCTGCCGTTTGCGCTGCGCCTCGGCCGCGCGACCCTCGGTAACATCCGCGCAAACATCGCGATTGCTTTGGGCCTGAAGGTCGCCTTCGTCGTGATGGCGGCCACCGGCGTCGCGACACTCTGGATGGCCGTCCTCGCCGACACCGGCGCGTCGCTGCTCGTCACGGCCAACAGCCTTCGGCTGCTCAGGTACAAAGGGCAGTGACGGAAAGTCCTGGTGCCTCGCTACGCCCGGGGAAGTCCCGGTGCGGACGCCCAGGTCCCGGTTCCGCGCGTCGCTCGGGGAAGTCCCGGGGGCTCGCTACGCTCGGGGAAGTCCTGGTGCGGACGCCCAGGTCCCGGTTCCGCGCGTCGCTCGGCGAAGTCCCGGGGGCTCGCTACGCTCGGGGAAGTCCCGGTGCTGACGCCCAGGTCCCGGTTCCTCGCGTCGCTCGGGGAAGTCCCCGGGGGCTCGCTACGCCCGGGAAGTCCTGGTGCGGACGCCCAGGTCCCGGTTCCTCGCGTCGCTCGGGGAAGTCCCGGGGCTCGCTACGCTCGGGGAAGTCCTGGTGCGGACGCCCAGGTCCCGGTTCCTCGCGTCGCTCGGCGAGGTCCCGGGGGCTCGCTACGCTCGGGGAAGTCCCGGTGCTGACGCCCAGGTCCCGGTTCCTCGCGTCGCTCGGCGAAGTCCCGGGGGCTCGCTACGCTCGGGGAAGTCCTGGTGCGGACGCCCAGGTCCCGGTTCCGCGCGTCGCTCGGCGAAGTCCCGGGGGCTCGCTACGCTCGGGGAAGTCCTGGTGCGGACGCCCAGGTCCCGGTTCCGCGCGTCGCTCGGCGAAGTCCCGGGGGCTCGCTACGCTCGGGGAAGTCCCGGTGCGGACGCCCAGGTCCCGGTTCCGCGCGTCGCTCGGCGAAGTCCCGGGGCTCGCTACGCTCGGGGAAGTCCTGGTGCGGACGCCCAGGTCCCGGTTCCTCGCGTCGCTCGGCGAAGTCCCGGGGGCTCGCTACGCTCGGGGAAAGTCCCGGAGCTGACGCCCAGGTCCCGGTTCCGCGCGTCGCTCGGCGAAGTCCCGGGGGCTCGCTACGCTCGGGGAAGTCCCGGAGCTGACGCCCAGGTCCCGGTTCCGCGCGTCGCTCGGCGAAGTCCCGGGGCTCGCTACGCTCGGGGAAGTCCTGGTGCGGACGCCCAGGTCCCGGTTCCGCGCGTCGCTCGGCGAAGTCCCGGGGGCTCGCTACGCTCGGGGAAGTCCCGGTGCGGACGCCCAGGTCCCGGTTCCGCGCGTCGCTCGGCGAAGTCCCGGGGCTCGCTACGCTCGGGGAAGTCCGGGCGGACGCGTCAGGTCCCGGTTCCGCGCGTCGCTCGGCGAAGTCCCGGGGGCTCGCTACGCTCCGGGACTTCGGCGAAGCGAGCGTCAGTGAGGCGCAGTCTCCGGGACTTCTGCGAGCGCAGCGAGCCTCCGGCACTTCTGCGAAGCGGGCGCAGTGAGGCGCAGTCTCCGGGACTTCGGCGAAGCGAGCGTCAGTGAGGCGGAGCCTCCGGGACTTCTGCGGAGCGGGCGCAGTGAGGCGGAGCGCCCGGGACTTCTGCGAGCGCAGCGAGCCTCCGGCACTTCGGCGAAGCGGGCGCAGTGAGGCGGAGCCTCCGGCACTTCAGCGAAGCGAGCGTCAGTGAGGCGCAGTCTCCGGGACTTCGGCGAAGCGAGCGTCAGTGAGGCGGAGCCTCCGGGACTTCTGCGAAGCGGGCGCAGTGAGGCGGAGCGCCCGGGACTTCTGCGAGCGCAGCGAGCCTCCGGGACTTCTGCGAAGCGAGCGTCAGTGAGGCGGAGCCTCCGGGACTTCAGCGGAGCGGGCGTCAGTGAAGCGAAGCTCCTACAGATGCGCGTCCACGAAGGCGTCGAGGGTGCGCTGGTCGTTCGAGGAGACCTTCTCGTATTGCACGCCCATGCCGGTCTTGCGGCTGCTCCACGCGACGCGGGCGCTGATGTCGATCTCGGTCGGGGCGCCGGGCAGCCGGAAGCGGACCTGCAGCGCGGTCCCCTTCGGGAGCGGATTCATCGTCCGGATCGCCAGGCCGCCTCGGCCGACGTCGAGCGTCACCGCCCCGACGATGGTCTGACCGGCCCGATAGGTCACCGGCACACCGAGCGGAATCCGGGCGCTGGCGCGCCGGTTGAAGTTGTCCGGAAACAGGTGCGGCGCCAGGGCCGGCAGAATCTGCGCCGTGCTGGCGTGCTCATTGACGTAGCCCACGCTCATCGCGGAGAGCGCCGGCACCAGGCTCGCGCTCGGCACGCTGCCGGCGAACACCACCACCGGTACCGTCTGGCCGCGCCGCTTCCGCAGGCGCCGTACCAGCTCGACGCCATCGGCGGCCAGGCTCAGATCAACCAGAATCAGATTCATCGGCATTGCCGGGTCGTCGATCGCGGCCTCCGCGGCGGCGACCGTGTCCACCAGCACGTAGGCATGGCGCGCATCGGCCAGAGCCGCCGCGAAGCGGTCGCGCACATCTGCGTCACGATGCGCAATCAGGATGGTCTTGGACGACACGTTTCCGGTCACCATATCCCATCCCGTTCTTCACTTGACCTCCGTTTCGAACCGACCGATATAATCGGCATCAGGAACTCTGCTCGCGCGACCGACTCAAGGAGAACGCATGGCCACCTGCCCGGAATGTGACGCCGAACTCGAGATCGAGGACGATGACCTCGAAGAAATGGAGGCCGGCGATCCCTGGGATTGCGAGGCATGCGGCACCCGCCTGCGTGTCGCCAGCATCGATCCGCTCGACTTCGAGACCGACGAAGACGACGACGATGACGACGATGACGACGACGAGAAGGAAAAGGGCGACGCGGACGACGACGCCGATGACGACGACGACGCGGACGATGACGACGAACCGGGCGGCGGGGACTGGGACGAGTGACCGGCCTGGTCGCCGCCGAAGCGCGTCTGGGCGAGAAACTCGCCGCGCTCTCGGCGCGACTGGCTGCGTGTGAGTCCCTCGTCGTCGCCTACAGCGGCGGCGTCGATTCGGCCTACCTGGCGTTTGCCGCGTCCCGCGTGTTGGGGGGCCGCGCTCTCGCGGTGACCGCCGAGAGCCCCAGCTACCCCGAGCGCCATCGGGAGATGGCGTTGCGCGTCGCGCGGGACTTCGGCCTGCAACACGAGTTCATCGTGACCGGTGAGCTGGCGCGTCCGGCCTATCGGGCCAACGGACCGGACCGGTGTTATCACTGCAAGCACGAGCTCTACACGGAGTTATCGGCGCTGGCCGGCGCACGCGGCTTCGCGGCAGTGGCCGACGGCAGCAACGCCGATGATCGCGGTGACTACCGGCCGGGCCGGCAAGCGGCCAGGGAGTTCGGCGTCATCAGCCCGCTCGATGAAGTCGGTCTGACCAAGGACGAGATCCGGACGCTCTCCCACGAGGCCGGGCTGCCGACGTGGGACGAACCGGCGTCGGCCTGCCTCTCGTCGCGCATTCCGTACCATTCCGAAGTGACCGAGGACAAGCTGCGGGTGATCGAGCAGGCCGAGGACGCCGTGCGCGCGCTCGGCTTTCGCGTGGTGCGTGTGCGGCACCACGGGGAAGTGGCTCGTGTCGAGGTTGCCCGCGAGGACATGGCGAGAGCCGTGGCGCCCGGCACCGCGGCGGCGATCGATGGCGCGCTGCGGCAGCTCGGCTTCCGGTTCATCACGCTCGACCTCAAGGGATATCGGCTCGGGAGCCTGAACGAAGGCTTGTCCCTGAAGGCGGTCTGATCTCCGCATGACCGCGGTTGCTGTCACGCCGGGCGCGATCCGCCGCCTGGCGGCCGCTCTGGCTGCCATCTTCCTGCTCGTCCATCTTCGCGCCCTGCCGCGCACCCTCGAAGACATCGACTCGATCAACTTCGCGATGGGCGTCGAGTCGTTCGACGTCTCCGCGCACCGGCCACACCCTCCCGGGTATCCCGTCTTCATGGTGATGGCGAAGGCCTCCACGGCTGCGGTCGGCGTGCTGGCGCCGACGTGGGACCGGGACCGTCGCGCGGCGGTGGGCCTCGCGATCTGGGGTGTCGTGGGCGGAGCCTTGGCGGCGTTCGTGCTGGTGGACTTCTGGATCGCGGTGGGGCTGTCACCGCTGCTCGCCTGGCTCGCCGCGCTCGTCGCCGTCACCTCGCCGCTCTTCTGGTTCACCGCGTCCCGCCCGCTCACCGATTCGGCCGGCCTGGTCGCGGGGCTGCTGGTGCAGACCTGGCTGATTCGAGGCTGGCGTGCGTGGCGGGCCGATCCCGAGCGGCTGCCGGCGGTCTGGTGGTGGGGCGCGGCCGCCGCCGGCTTCGTCATCGGCATGCGGTCGCAGACGATGTGGCTCACCGGGCCGCTGGCGGCGTGGATCGTCGGCGAGATGGCGTTTCGCCGGCAGCTGCGGCACGCGTTGCTGTCGGTGGCCGCCGCCGCGGCCGGCGCGTTCGCCTGGGCGATTCCGCTGCTCGTCGTGAGTGGCGGCCTGTCGGCGTATCTCGGCGCGCTCGGCAGCCAGGGCGCCGAGGACTTCTACGCCGAGCTGGTCGTCGCCCGGCCGAGCTGGGATCTGCTGAAGGCGGCGCTCGACCGCACGTTCGTCCAGCCGTGGGAGGTGGCCGGCCTCGGCAACGTGGTGCTCGGACTCGCGGTCATCGGTCTGGTGCGGCTCGGCAGGCGCGCCCCCGGTGTCCTGGCGACGCTGGTCCTCGGTTTCTGGCCCTACCTCGTGTTTCACGTCCTCTTTCTTGAGACCGTGACGATCCGCTACGCGCTTCCCGAGATCATCCCGGTGGCCGGGCTCGCGATTGTCGGGCTCGCGACGCTCGGCAGCGCGGTCGCCATCGGCGGTGCGGTGGTCATGGCCATCGTCAGTCTTGTCGTGGCGCAGCCGCGGTTGATGGCCTACGCGGCACAAGGATCGCCGGTGTTCGTGGCGTTCCAGGAGATGCAGCGCGAGTTGCCGAATGCGCGCGAGACGCCGCTGGTCCGCATGCACCATCAGGTCTGGTGGGGCGTGCGGCGGGTCACCGAGTGGTACAAGCCGGTCTGGGACGCGAAGCTGCCACCGCATCCCGGCGAGCGCGAGTGGCTTGACGTGGTGGAGCAGATCAGGCAGCAGCCGTCGCGGCCCGTCTGGTTCCTCACCGATCTCACGCGCAATGACGTCGCGCTCTTCGACCGGCGCGGGCGCGAGTTGGGAGGGCAGTTTGCCCTCGACCCCGAGATTCGCCGCGTCGTCGGGGGCTATCGGCTCGATGGCCTGGCCTGGTGGAAGATCGAGCGGCCCCTCTGGATGCTGGGTCGCGGCTGGGCGCTGACGCCCGAGATCGCGGGCATGACCGACGTGGACAATCGCGAGCCGCATCTGGTGCCGGCGGAGGGCTGGATTCGGCGGCCCAGCGCCGCGGAGACCAACGGCCATGAGGCCGGCCTGGCGACCGACGGGTGCCTGATCGGAGGCCGCTATCTGAGTGGCAGCGGTGCCGCGCTGATCCGGTTCGAGATTGATGGTCGATGTGGTCCACGAGTTCACGGTCACCGGCACCCCGGTGGCGTTTCTGCGAGATGTTCTCCTGTCCGACGAGATGCAGGACGGCCCCGGCGCCTACGCGCCGATGCGCGTGAGCGTGCGGGCCGCCAGCGGCTCCGGCCCGTCGCCCGTGATCGGCTTCGAGCAGTTCGACGCGGCGGCAATCTCCGATCCGATGCTGGCCTTCGCCGAGGGGTGGCACGAGCAGGAGGAGGATCCGAAGACCGGCCGGCTGTGGCGATGGACCAGTGACAAGAGCACGCTGCGGGTGATTCATCCGCCGGTGCAGGGTGAGCTGCGCCTCGGTCTCTCCGGTATCTCGCCTCTCGAGGACTACGACCGCGCGCCGACTGTGGTCGTGCGCGCCGGTGACCGCGAGCTCGCGCGCTTCTCACCGTCCGCCGACTTCGACGAGAACATCCGCATCCCGGCCGACGCGTTGCAGGCGTCGAAGGGCGTGATCACCATCGCGACGGACCTGACCTACGTGCCCGCTGAGCTGAACGGCGGCCCCGACCGTCGCCGGCTTGGCCTGCGGCTGACGCGCGTCGAGATCCAGTAGATGGAGGCGATGCTCGAGGCCACCGCGCGGGCCGAGGATGCGCACTTCTGGTTCAAGGGCCTGCGACGCGTCGCGCGGCAGATGATCGATGCCTCGCTCGGCGATGTCCGGCCCCGGCTCATCGTGGATTGCGGGGCGGGCACCGGGCGAAACCTCGAGTGGCTGCGCGAGTACGGCCCGGTCGTCGGCGTCGAGTTGTCACCGGCCGGCCTGGCGGTGGCGCGCGCTCACGGGCGGCCGATTGTCCGCGGCACGGTGACGCAGTTGCCGCTGGCCAGCGCGTCGGCCGACCTGGCGACGTCCTTCGACGTCCTGTACCTGCCTGGACGACGAGAGCGAGGCCGTGGCGCTCGCCGAGATGTACCGCGTGCTGCGGCCTGGCGGCGTGGCTCTGTTCAACGTCGCCGCGCTCGACATCCTCCGCGGGTCGCATTCGACGCTCACGATGGAGGTACGGCGCTACACCAAGCCGCGACTGCGGGCCCGCCTGGAGCGGGCGGGCTTTGCGGTCGAGCGCCTGACGTACACCAACCTGACGCCATTTCCGCCGGCGCTCGCGATCCGCGGTCTCGAGCGGCTGACTGGTCGTGCGGCCGAAGCCTCCGACCACGACCTTCAGGTGCCCGCCTCGCCGGTGAACGCCGTGTTCAACGCGGCCCTCCTCATCGAGGCGTGGTGGCTGCGGGTCGCGGGCTTGCCGGTCGGTACGTCCATCATGGCCGTCGCACGCCGGAGATCCTGAGCAAGGGCGTGAAAAGTTACCTGATTTGATTGACACGTACACGGAACGACCGCTATTCTCGGGCTCAACCATGACACGCCGAGCCCTCCCATCACTCGCCATCGCTGTGCTGTTCGGCAGCGTTCTTTTCGTGGCTGGATGCGGGAAGAAGGTGCCGCCGCCACCGCCCCCGCCTCCACCCGTGGTGCAGGCCCCGGCGCCCGTCGTGCAGCAGCCGCCGCCGCCCCCACCGCGGCCGACGCCGCCCCCGCCGGTCCCGCCGCCCCCGCGCGTGCCGACCGAGGACGAGGTCTTTGCGCGGATGTCGGTCAGCGAGCTGAACGCACAGCGCCCGCTCGACGACGTGTTGTTCGCGTACGACGTGGCCGACCTCGACGACAAGGCGCGCGCCAGCCTGCAGAAGAACGCGGCGTACCTGAAGCGTTGGACGTCCGTCACGATCGCGATCGAAGGTCACGCCGACTCGCGCGGAACCACCGAGTACAACCTGGCGCTGGGCGAGCGACGCGCCTCAGCCGTGCGGGACTACCTGGTGAGCCTGGGGATTCCGGCCGCCCGGATGACCGTGCTGAGCATGGGCGAGGAACAGCCCGTCTGCCGCGAGGAGACCGATTCGTGCTTCGCGCTGAACCGACGCGGGCACCCGGTCATCACCGCGAAGTAGCCTCGCGTCCGATCGCCTCGGCCGCCGCGCGCGGATCGGCCGCGGCGGTGATGGGACGCCCGACGACCAGATACGAACTGCCCGCCTCGATGGCCTGGGCCGGGGTCAGCGTCCGCTGCTGATCATCAGCCCCGGCGGCCGCGCTGCCCCCGCGAATGCCCGGCGTCACGATCACGAAGTCCGGCCCGCACGCCTGGCGGATCGCGGCCGTTTCCTGCGGCGACGCCACCACGCCGTCCAGCCCGGCCTCGCGCGTCAGCGTGGCCAGGTGCACCACCTGGTCGAGCGGCGATCGACTCACGCCAACCCGCGCGAGCGTGGCCGCGTCCATGCTCGTCAACACCGTCACCGCGATGACGAGGGGCCGCGCGCCGCCAGTGGCCTGGGCCGCCTCGTCGGCCGCGCGCCGTGCGGCGGCCAGCATCGCCGGACCGCCTGAGGCGTGCACGTTGACCATCCACACGCCGAGGTCGGCCGCCGCCCGGATCGACCCGGCCACGGTGTTTGGAATGTCATGAAACTTCAGGTCCAGGAACACCCGGTCGCCGCGCTCGACCAGCGTCCGGACGATCGACGGGCCGACCGACGTGAAGAGCTGGCTCCCGATCTTGTAGCCGCCCACAGTGCCGCGGAGCGTGTCGGCAAGCGCGAGGGCCTTGTCCGCCGACGAGAGGTCGAGGGCGATCAGGATCGGGTTCATGCGTGCGACTTCTCAGGCAGCGCGACCTGGCCCACCAGGTCCGCCACACGGGCGATTTGATGCCGGTCGAGGTACTGATCGATCCCGTCAATCATCGGCTGCCACAGAAAGGGATCGACGAAGTTGGCCGTGCCCACCTGCACGGCGGATGCGCCGGCGATGATGAACTCGAGGGCGTCGTTGACCGTCGCGATGCCGCCCATGCCGAGAATCGGCAGCTTCACCGCCTGCCGGCACTCGTAGACCATGCGGATCGCGATCGGCCGGATCGCCGGCCCGCTCAGCCCACCCATGACGTTGGACAGCTTCGGCGCCCGCGTCTCGACGTCGATCGCCATCGCCAGGAACGTGTTCACGAGCGAGATCGCGTCCGCGCCCGCTTCCTCCGATGCGCGCGCGAATGACGCCGGGTCGGTGACGTTCGGCGTGAGCTTCGGGATCACCGGCAGGCGCGTGACCTTGCGCACCGCGCTCACGACGTCGAACGTGCCCGTCAGGCTGCAGCCGAACTGGATGCCGCCCTCCTTGATGTTGGGGCACGAGATGTTGACCTCGAGCGCATGCACGCCCTCCGCATCGGACAGCACGCGCGCGACCTCGCAGTACTCGTCCACGGTCGTGCCGCAGATATTGACGATGACGGTGGCGCCGAGGCGGCGCAGCTCTGGCAACCGTTCGGCGACGAAGCGGTAGACGCCGATGCCCTGGAGCCCGATCGCGTTGAGCATCCCCGCCGGGGTCTCGACGATGCGCTGGGGCGGGTGGCCCTGCCGCTCCTTGAGGAACAGGCCCTTGACGGCGATGCCGCCGAGCTGCGACAGGTCGAGCGACGAGGCGTACTCGAGCCCGTAGCCGAAGCAGCCGGACGCGGCGATCACCGGATTCTTCAGCGTGAGCGAGCCGATGCGTACGGAAAGGTCTGCCATCAGTGCGCCACCGCCACGAGCGCGTCCCAGACCACGGTCGAGCTCTCGAACACCGGGCCCTCGAGGCACGACCGGACGAAGTGCGAGCCGCCCTCATGACGCACGCGGACCACACAGCTGTAGCAGCCGCCCATGCCGCACCCCATCACCGGTTCGAGCGAGACGAACGAGGGGCACCCGGACCGCATCGCCAGGTCCGCGACCGCGCGCATCATCGGCGTCGGTCCGCAGGCGTAGATCGTGACCGGCTGGTCACCACGCGCCTCGAGCGCACGCGCGAGCGGCGCCGTCACGCGGCCGCGCTCGCCGACACTGCCGTCCTCGGTCGTCAGGATGAGGCGCGTGCCGAGCGCCTCGAAGAACGACTGGTAGTAGAGATCCGCGTCGGACCGACCGCCATAGAACAGCGTCGCGCGCGTGCCGCGCGTCGAGAGCGCCTCGGCCAGCGTGGCGAACGGCGCCAAGCCGACGCCGCCCGCCACCATCCAGGCTTCTTCCGGAGGGGCGACGGGCACGAACGGCTTGCCCAGGGGTCCCAGCACCGCGATCGTCTGGCCGGCCTCGGCCGCGTAGAGCAGGCGCGTGCCAACACCCACGCGCTTGTTGAGGACACTCAGGCCAAGCGGCCGGCCGCCGGCGTCGCGAAGGATCTCGAAGATCGAGAAGGGACGCCGCAGCAGCGGGTCGAGGCTGGCGGAGGTCTTCAGCATCACGAACTGGCCTGGACGGGCCTCGGCGGCAATCTCCGGAGCGGCCAGCGCGAGCACGTTGTAGTCGGGAGACAGCCGCGTGTTCGAAAGCACCCTGGCGGCAACGTCGATCGGCATGCACGAAAAGCTTATAGGGCCCACGCCGAAAGGGCAAAGGCGCCGGCCGAGGGTGCCCTATGATCGCGCCGTGCGCTATCTCCGCATGCTCACCAACGCGATGGCCGGCGCCGTCGTCGTCGCGTTGTACCTGGTGGTGCTGGTGCTGCAGCTCAATCCGCAGGTGCCCACGATCTCCACCACGACCCTGCGATGGCTCGGCGCACTCCTGGCGTTCTACGGCCCGTACCTCGTCGTGGCGCTCTATTTCCTGATTCTGGTGCGTGAGGCGGTCGCCTCGCGGGCGCTGAAGCCGGCGTGGCTGAGCGTGCGCATCCTCGCGTGGCTTGGGGCGGTTGGCGCCGCGTCGGCGGCCGTCGTGACCTGGGCCAACCTGAGCGGCTTTCGCGCCGTGCTCGGCGAGGCGCCAGCCGAGCGCATGCGGCAGGGCGCCACGGCCACGACCATCTTCGCCGTCGTCCTGCTGAGCATCGCGGTCTTGCGCTACTCGTTCGGCCGCCGCGGCAGCCGGCCGGCCGGCTGGCTGCTCGGCGTGTCCATGGTGCTGTCGGTGACCGTGCCGATCTGGCTGCGCGGGCCCGGCGAGGCCAGCGTGCCGGTGGCCCGCCGGTGGACGCGCCCCGAGACCATCGCGACGGCGCCTCGGGTCCGCGTGCTGGTGCTCGACGGCGCGTCTCTCGGGTTCATCCGGCAGCGGGTTGCGGCCGGACAGCTTCCCAACCTGGCTCGGCTCCTCGATCGCGGCGCGACGATGAGCATGGCCACGCTCAAGCCCACCGAAGCCGAGCCCGTCTGGGCCTCGGCGGCGACCGGCAAGCTGCCGCCGAAGACGGGCGTGCGCTCGAACGCCATCTACCGCGTCGAACCCGGGGACGCACCCCAGGTGGACCTGCTGCCTGATTACTGCTTTGCCTACGCGCTCGTCCGGCAAGGCTTCGTCGGTGAGGACCGGCAGACGACGGAGTCGCTGACGGCACGGGCGTTCTGGGCGATCCTGGCCGACTACGGGCTTTCGTCGGGCATCACCGGCTGGCCGATGACGTATCCGGCCCGCGCTGAACGCGGCTACATCGTGACGGACCGGCTGGACGAGGCGGCCAGTTCGCCGCTGCGCCTGGCCGACGCCCGCGCCGGCGACCCGACGACGGCCGTCGATGTGGCGCGCGAGCGGTTCGATGATTGGCAGGCACGATCGTGGCGTGAGGTGTTGCCACCCGCACCGGGCGGTGACCTCGAGCCGGACGGCCTGCTGCGCGCCCGCTGGGACCGCGCCTACAGCGAAACCGCGGCAGAGCTCGAGATGCAGTTTGCCCCCCGTCTGACGGCGGTCCGGTACGAGGGGCTCGAGGCCTTCGGGCACCTGTACCTGCGCGAAGCGCAGCCTGAGCTGTTCGGCGACCCGCGCCGCACCGTGCCTGGCCCGTCCATGCTCGATCGGTACTACGCGTATCTTGACGGGGAAGTCGGCCGCGCGATGCGCGCCTCGACGGGCTCAGACCTGCTGCTGGTGATGTCGGGCTACGGCATGCAGCAGACGTCGCTCACCAAGCGGCTGGTGGCGCGGGTGCTCGGTGATCCCGACCTCTCGGGCACCCACGAGCCTGCCCCAGACGGCTTCCTGATGGCCTATGGCACCAACGTCGCGCGCGGCCAGTACTCGCGCGGTGCCATCGTGGACCTGGCGCCGACAATCCTCTACTACATGGGCGTGGCGGTCGGGCGAGACATGGACGGGTTCGCCCGGACGGACCTTTTCACGCCGACGTACACGCTGGAACATCTCGTCAAATACGTCGGAACGCACGAAAGGTAGCGATCAGGTCCACCGGGTACGTCGGGTACGCCAGGTACATGGGTACGGCGGGTACTCGGGTACGACCGGTACTCAGGTACGACGGGTACTCGAGGTACGACAGGTACTCAGGTACGACAGGTACCGTGCTACGATCGGATTCGCTCTTTAACGTGGTCCGAGAGGCCGCGAAGAGGTGGTCATGCAGCAACCTGCCCGGTCCCGCTCGTTCTCTGTCTCCCTACAACCTGTCGTTGTCGCCCGTGGCCCGGTGGCTGTGGCCGCTCGGGGTGTTCGCTGATGTCAGTCGTCATGGACGCTGACCGGCTGTCGCGCAGCCTGGTGCGGATCGCGCACGAGATCCTGGAGCGCAACCGCGGGGTCGAGGACATCGCGCTCATCGGCATCCGCGCACGGGGCGTGCCGCTCGCCAACCGGCTCGCCGGGCACCTGCGCGAGTTCTCGGGTGTGGAGGTGCCGACCGGCGCGCTCGACATCACCCTCTATCGCGACGACGTGGGCGGCCACGCGGCAGGTCCGCAGCCGATGATCCGGCGCACGGACATTCCGTTCCCCATCGAAGGGCGGCTGATCCTGCTGGTCGATGACGTGCTGTTCACGGGGCGGACCATCCGCGCGGCGTTCGACGCCCTCATCGACTTCGGCCGGCCGCGCGCGATTCAGCTCGTCGCCCTGATCGACCGTGGCCACCGCGAACTGCCGATTCGCGCCGACTACGTGGGCCGCAACATTCCGACCTCGCGGCAGCAGAGCGTCCAAGTGCGCCTGCAGGAGATCGACGGCCGCGACGAAGTGGAGGTGCAGGGATGACGACGACTTCGCCCATCACCGCCCTGCGGAGCCGGCACCTGCTGGGCATCGCCGACCTCGAGCCGGATGAGATCGACCTGATCCTGCAGACCTCCGTCGCCATGAAGGAAGTCGGCACACGGCAGATCAAGAAGGTCCCGGCCCTGCGCGGGCAGACCGTGATCAACCTCTTCTTCGAGCCGAGTACCCGGACGCGCATGTCGTTCGAACTGGCCGAGAAGCGGTTGAGCGCGGACACGCTCGGCATGACGACCTCGGGGTCGAGCGTCGTCAAAGGCGAGACACTGGCCGATACCGCGCGGACGATCGAGGCGATGACACCCGACACGATCGTCATCCGCCATGCGTCATCGGGCGCGCCGCATCAGCTCGCACGCATCTGCCGCGCCAACATCATCAACGCCGGCGACGGCATGCACGAGCATCCGACGCAGGCGCTGCTCGATGCCTTCACGATCGTGGAGCACAAGGGCCAGCTGCGTGGACAGAAGGTCGCCATCGTCGGGGACCTGCTGCACAGCCGCGTGCTGCGCTCGAATGTGTTGCTGCTCACCAGGATGGGGGCCGAGGTGCGGGTGTGCGGACCGGCCACGCTGATCCCGCCCGGGCTCGGATCGCACGGCGTGCACGTGACCACCTCGATCGACGAGGCGGTGACCGATGCCGATGTGGTGATGATGCTGCGCGTGCAGCACGAACGGATGCAGGGGCTGTTCCTGCCGTCCGTTCGCGAGTACTTCCGGTTCTTCGGTCTCACCACCGCGCGGCTCGAACGCGCGAAGGGCGACGTGATTGTCATGCATCCCGGGCCCATGAACCGGGGCGTGGAGATTGAGTCGGCGGTGGCCGATGGGCCAGGGTCGGTGATTCTCGAGCAGGTCGCCAACGGCGTGGCCGTGCGCATGGCGGTGCTGTATCTGTTGTCCGGGGAAGAGGAGAACGACAAGTGAGCCGTGTGTTGCTGAAGTCCGTGCAGCTGGTGGATCCCGCCGCTGGACGTCATGGCACGTTCGACATCCTGATCGACGGCGGACGCATCGCGCGCGTCGGCCGTGATCTACCGGTGGACGGCGCACGCGTCGTCACCCTGCCCGGCTCCTGCGTGGTCACGCCCGGACTCATCGACATCCACGTGCACCTCCGCGAGCCCGGGCAGGAACACAAGGAGACGATCGCCACCGGCCTGGCGTCGGCCGTGCGAGGCGGCTTCACGGCCGTGGCGTGCATGCCGAACACCGACCCCGTCAACGACAACGCCTCGGTGACGCAGCTGATCGTCAAACGCGCCGCCGAGGCGGCGCTCGCGCGGGTGTATCCGATCGGCGCCGTGTCCATCGGGTCGAGGGGCGAGCAACTGGCGGAGATCGGCGACCTCAAGGCGGCCGGGTGCGTGGCCATCTCCGACGACGGCCGCCCGGTGGCGACAGCGCTGCTGATGCGGCGCGCCCTCGAGTACGCGTCCATGTTCGGCATGCCGGTCATCGACCACTGTGAAGACCCGTCGCTCAAGGGCGACGGCGTTGCGCACGAAGGCGCGGTCGCGGCGATGCTCGGCCTGCGCGGGATTCCTGGCGCGGCGGAGGCCGTGATGGTCGAGCGCGACATCTCGATCGCGGAGATGACCGGCGGCCACGTGCACATCGCGCACATGAGCGCGCGCCAGTCGCTGCGCGGCGTGCGGGCGGGCAAGGAGCGGGGCATCCGGGTGACGACCGAGGTCACGCCTCACCACTTTGTGTTGAGTGACCAGGCCCTCTCCGACCACGGCGCGTACGACACCAACTTCAAGATGAACCCGCCGCTTCGCGAAGAAGCGGATCGGCTGGCGATGATCGAGGGCCTGCGCGATGGGTCGATCGACGTCATCGCGACCGACCACGCGCCGCATCACGCCGACGAGAAGGCGCTGGAGTTCGATCGGGCGCCGTTCGGCATCGTCGGCCTCGAGACCGCGGTGCCGCTGTGTCTCGATCGCCTGGTGCACACGGGCGTCCTCAGCCTCGCGCGATTGGTGGAGCTGTTGTCGGTCAACCCGGCCCGCGTGCTCAGCCTGCCCGGTGGCACCCTCGCCGAGGGGGGGCCTGCGGACCTGACGATCCTGGTGCCGGACGCGACGGTGACGGTGAACGCCTCGGCGTTCACCTCCCGGTCCAAGAACACGCCCTTCGATGGCTGGACGCTGCGCGGGGCGACCGGGGCGACCATCGTCGGCGGACAGGTGCTGTACGTGAACCCCGATATTCCCGGGCTGGCCGATCTCGGCCGCGCCCACCAAGGACTGAACGACGCATGCCTCGCCCACACGATCTCCGCCAGCAGGCGCTCACCACCCTGCAGGAATTCCAGGTGCTCATGCTCGACGGGCACTTCGACTACGGCAACGGCTTCCACGGCCGGGTCTACCTGAACCCGCATCGGATCTTCCGTCAGCCCTCGCTCATCTGGCGACTGGCCCAGGACCTGCTCGACGTGGTGCCCGACGACATCATCTCGTCCACCGATGTCGTCGCCGGTCCGGTGATGGGCGGAGCGCTGCTCGCGCACACCCTGGCCGGCCTGATGGACGGACGCCGCAGCCTGAGCCTGCCGCCGACCAGCTTCGCGCCGCTGTCGCTCAAGCTGGCCGATGACAAGGTGCTGCGGCCGTTCTACCGTTCCGTCGTTGACGGCAAGCGCGTGCTGCTGGCCGACGACGTCTTGAACACGGGGAAGACGTTCGAGCGCGCCAAGAGCGTCATCGAGAAGGCCGGCGGCACGGTCATCGCGACCGTCGAGATCTCGCGATCGGCTCGAGGCCGTCGTTGACCTGGGCGTTCCCAACTTCGCCCTGGCTCGAGTACAAGGCGCCGGACAACTTTCCGGTCGCAGACTGTCCGCTGTGCAAGGCCGGCACGCCCATCACGACGTTCTGAAGCCGGCGCTCGACCGGCTGTACGCGGCCTTCAACGCGCCGGACTCGGCTCTCGATCCCATTCAGATCGTCAGGCGGTACGCCCGCCTCGAGGATCGCGAGGTCGTGGCGTTCGTGGCCGCGGGGCTGGCTTTCGGTCGCGTCGCGTCGATCATGGCCTCGGTCGAGGCCGTGTGTCGGGTGCTGGGGCCGTCGCCGGCCGCGTTCGTGCAACAGTTCGATCCGTCGAGAGACGCCGCGCCCCTCCGGCCGCTCGTCCATCGATGGACGCGTGGCGACGACCTGGCGGGTCTCCTGTGGATCCTGCACGAACTGGTTGGGCGCCATGGATCGATCGAGGCGGCATTCGGCCAGGGGCTCGCGCCCGACGCGCCGGACCTCGGTGACGCGATCGAGGACTTCTCGGCGCGGGCGCGCCAGGTCGATCTGCGCCTGGCGTATCCGGGCGGCGTGCCTCCCGTGGCTGGCGCGCACTACTTCTTCTCGCGACCATCTACGGGATCGGCGTGCAAGCGACTCAACCTGTTCCTGCGCTGGATGGTGCGGCGCGACGCGGTCGATCCCGGTGGCTGGACCCGCGTGCCCGCGCGCCAGCTCGTCGTGCCACTCGACACCCATACGATTCGCGTCGGCCGCTGCCTGCGACTCACGCGCCGCACGACGCCCGGGTGGAAGATGGCGGTGGACATCACCGCGGCGCTCCGGGCCATCGACCCTGAGGACCCGGTGCGCTACGACTTCGCGCTGTGCCACCTCAGCATGATGGGCGGCTGCGGTTTCGGCGCCCCGCGGCGGGACACCCAGTGCCCTCTGAGGGGGGTCTGCCGAGGGTGAAGGGCTCCCTTCCAGACCTGACCCCTGGTATGATCAGATGATCTATGCCCTCCGTTCGAGCGCCGCTTTCATGGCCCAGCGTGAGAAGAGCGGCGGCGGATTGGACCGGAGAGAACAATGACAGGAACGATTGCACGGCTGCAGGTTGAAAAGGGTTTCGGATTCATCAAGGACGACGGCGGACAGGATTATTTCTTTCACCGCAGCGCCGTCGTGGGTGAGGGCATCGACAATCTCCGCGAGGGAGATTCCGTCGAGTTCACCGTCGGGCAGGGGCCCAAGGGACCGCGCGCCGAAAGCGTGCGCCGCACGTCCACGTAGGGCACCGGGCATCCTCGGCACGGTCTACCGCTCGATTGTCGCGAGCCGCCGCTCGTAGACGTCGAGCGTACGTTCGACCAGCCTATCGACACTGAACTCCCGCTCGACGCGTGCGCGGCCGTGCTCGCCAAGCGCCGCGCGCTGCCCTGGGTCGCGCAGCAACGCCACAATCGCGGCGGCCATGGCCGCCTCATCCTGAGGGGGCACGAGCAGGCCGGTCTCGCCGTCGGCGACCGCCTCGGGCAGGCCACCGGCGCGCGTCGAGACGACGGCGCGCCGGCAGGCCATGGCTTCGAGCACGGCCGAGCCCAGGCCCTCGGTCACTGAACTCATCACGAACAGATCGACCGTCTTGAGCAGGCCGAGCACATCCGGTCTGAACCCGGGAAGGGTGACGTGACGTTCGAGGCCGAGGTCCCGGACCTGCCGCTCGAGGGCCTCGCGCAGCTCACCCTCGCCCAGGATGATGAAGCGCGCGTCTGGCACCTCCCGCACGACGCGTGCGGCGGCCGCGACCAGATGCCGCTGCCCCTTGTGCGCCGCCAGGGCCGCGACGTTGGCGACGACGGGCGCGCCGTGCGGCAGCCAGAAGGTCGCGTGCGCATCGACGGGCGCCTGCTTGTCGATGGCCGCGACGTTCACCCCGTCGTGCACCACCTCGATGCGGTCCGCGTCGATCCCGTCGCGCTCCAGGATGGAGGCGATGAGCTGCGACGCCGCAATGAACACATGCACGTGCCCGTACTTCCAGCGCGAAAACGCATGGCGCTTCAGGTGGAAGTCCACCCGGCGCGACGCGACCACGAGCGGCCGGGCGCGCAAGGGCGGTTTCATCTGCAGGGCCATGGCCGCCAGCGAGACCGCCATGGGATCGTGCGCGTGGACCACGTCGGGCTGGACGTCGGCGAGGATGCGCGACAGCTCCCAGCCTGCCCGGATGTCCACTTCGCTTCTCGGGGACAGGCCGATGAACCGCAGGCCCTCGCTCGCACGGCGCTTCAGCTCACCGCCTTCGTGTGCGACCAGGACCGCCGGATGGCCGATCTCCGAGAGGCCGGTGACGGTCAGCAGCACCTGGTTCTGGCCGCCCCGCCAGCTCCGCGCCGTGTCGATGTGCAGCGACGTGAGAGGAGTGCTAGTCACGAGCGGTGGGCGGGGAGCCGGGCGGTGACGGATGGGGCGCGTTGGCCCACAGTTTCGCGAACTTCAGGAAGACGTAGTGCGCGTTCATCGCCGAGATGATCAGTCCGGGGATCCCGTCGGCGATGCCACGCTTGAGGATGTAGTTGCGCAGGAAGGCTGCCGGCGGATGCAGCACCAGGTCGGTGACCGTCGCGCGGCGGCCGCTCGTGCGCATGTCCTCGGCGGCCAGCGTCGTATAGCGATCCATCGTCGCCAGGTGGTGGCTCAGGTCGCGGTAGGCGAAGTGCTGCAGGTCTTCGTTGAGCTGATCGACCGGGCCGTCGGCGGCCACCGACTCGTGCACGCGGCGCGTCGTCCAGCGCGCGTGGCGGCGGTGGTACAGCCTTAGCTGATAGTCGGGATACCAGTCCGTGGTGCGGATCCAGCGGCCGAGGTGCCAGGTGACGCGCGGCAGCCGGTAGCCGACGGTCGCCCCGCGGCGGTCGAGCACGTGACGAACCTCCTCGGCCAGATCGTCGGTGACGCGTTCGTCGGCGTCCACCGAGAGGATCCAGTCGTAGGCCGCCTGTTCGGCGGCGAAGTTCTTCTGCGTGGCGTACCCGGGCCAGTCGCGTTCGATGACGCGGGCCCCTGCGGCGCGGGCGCGTGCGACCGTGTCATCGGTGCTGCCGGAGTCCACGACCAGACGCTCGTCAGCCCAGGCGACCGAGGCCAGGCAGGCCTCGATGTTGGCCGCTTCGTTGAGCGTGATGATCGTCACCGACACCGGCGCCACGGGCCGGACTATAGCATCCGGGTGGCGCCCTTCGACTCCGCCGCACAGGACGCGCTGCTAGCGGATCTTCTGCACGCGGTCGAACTGGATGAGCGCCTGGTTGTAGGCGATCATCGCGTTCAGTTCCGCGATCCGGGCCTGCGCGAGGCTCAACTGCCGCTGCTGCACCGCGAACGTGTCGGTGATGCCCACGGCGAGCCGGCGTTCCTCGGCATCGAGCTGCCGTTCGTTGGCCACGCGCGAGGCACGCGTGGCCTGCACGCGCTGCTGGCTCGAGCGCACGGCGCGCGCCGCGTCGCGGACGTCGCCCACGATGTCGAGCTCGAGCTGACGGAGCTGGAGCTGTTGCTGCTGCTTCTGCAGTTGCCCCTGCGCGAGGCCGGCTTGTGCCGCGCTGCGGCCCAGGGGATAGCCGAACGTCGCGCCGAACGTCCAGCTCGGGTAGTCGCCGCCGAAGGCGTCACCGAGCACGCTGCCGAAGCCGCGCACGATCGTGAGATCGCCCGCCCGCTGCGTGCCGCCGGTGCCACTGGCCGAGTAGTTGATGTTCAGATCCAGTGACGGCTTGGTGGCGTTGGCGGAGACAGAGAGGTTCAGGTCGGTGATCTCCATCGACCGTTTGAGCGCCACCATGTCGAGGCGGCCGGCGAGCGCGGCGCGGATCGCGCCCGCCTCGTCGATCTCGCGGGGGCTCAGCTCGATCGCGTCGGTCGGCGTCAGCCGCACGTCCCAGTAGTCCTGGCGCGCGGGATCGAGGATGAGCGAACGGAGCAGGTCTTCGCTCGTCCCGATCGCCGCGTCGGCCTGCAGCAGCGAATCCCTGAAGCTCTCGACGGACGCTTCCGTCGTGATGATGTCGATCTGCGCCGACTGGCCCACCTGCACCCGCGCGCGCGCGTTGCGCAGCGACTGCTCGGCGACGTCCATATTCTGCTGGGCGACCTTGCGCCGCTCGATCGACGCGATGAGTCCCAGATACGCGCCCCGGACCGAGGCTTCCGTCGAGACGACTCGCTGCTGCAGGTCGAGATCGGCGATGGCACGGAGCCGCTCGCTGCGCTCGAGGCCCGCGCGGTTCTGATCGATCGAGAAGTCCCGCCAGAGCGGCTGCGAGAAGCTGACCGCAAAGGTGGACCCCAGGGCCGGGTTGAACGTGGAGCCCGTGCCGGCCGACGCGTTGCGCCGCCCCGCCCACGTGAGCGTGTAGTTGCCGCCATACCACCGGAGGTTCTGGTTGAGCAGGCCGCTGCCAGTGAACGACGACGTCGAAGGGACGACGCTCGTGCCGTCGGGCAACTGCTGTGCCGCCGACTGCGTCGTGTTCCGCGAGACCGACGACTGGACGAACGGCAGGAAGGCGGCGCGAGCGCTGACGATGCCCTGCGCCGCGATGTCCACGCTCAGCCGATCGCTCTTGAGACCCAGGCTCGTCTCGAGGGCCATGGTAACGGCCTGATCCATCGAGAGGTTCAGGCTGGGCCCCTGGACGACGGCCGGCGCGGCCGGCGTCTGCGCCGAGGCCGGCCGAGGCGGGGGCAGCGTGACGATCGCCAGCGCCAGCAGGGGCAGCAGGGCTGGGCGACCGGGGCGAGAGGAGAGGGACAGATACCGCATCGGATCAACGCTCCTGGACCGGGCGCGTGGAGAAGGCTGCCGGTCCGATTCTCAGAACTGTCAGACGGTCGCGAGCGGGCGCGGGTTCACGGCCGACGACATATACTGTCGGCCTGATTTCGCGTTTCTGGGACCAGTGCGTCCCGCTTCGCGGAGGGCGCCGCGTCGCTTGTGCGGGTTCGGGCCCTCCCACGACAGTCACGAACCTGTGAGTTGCAAACCATGCGCCGAGTGTTGATTCCTGCCCTCGTCCTGTCCGCGGTGTCCTGGGCGGCCGCCCAGGCCCCAGCGCCGGCCCCACGAACTACGGCCGCGCTCGCCTCGCCCGTCCAGATGCTCACGGTGGACGGCATCATGCGCGGGCCGAAGCTCGTGGGTACGTCGCCGACCGCGGTGCGCTGGTCCAAGGACTCGAGCACCATCTATTTCTCGTGGCAGCCGGCCGACAAGGAGCGCACCGCCACCTACATGGTGCGGAAGGACGGCACGGGCCTGCGTGAGATGACGGCCGAGGAGGTGCGGGGCATCGTGACGCCGCAGACCGGGCGCCTCGATCGCGCACGCCGACGGGCCCTCGTCGCGGAGGGGGGCGACATCGTCATCCACGACCTGGCGACCGGCGCCCGGCGCGTGGTGCTGCGGACGGCGGCCGCCGAGTCGCAGCCGCGGTGGGCGCGCAACGACACCGCGGTGACGTTCATGCGCGACGGCAATCTGCACCTGCTGTCGCTCGAGGGACAGGGGACCTCCTTCGCCCAGCTCACCGATATCGTGCCGCTGGCCGAGGGCGCGGGCCAGGCGGCCGCGCCGGCCGCGGGCGGCCGTGGCGGGGGGCTCGGCGGCGTTCAGGGCGGCCGAGGGGGCGGGGCCCAGGGCGCGGGCGGGCGCGGCGCGGCGCAAGGCGCGCAGGCCGGTGAGACCGAGGCCCAGCGCCTGCTGCGCGAGCAGGAGCGCGAGCTCATCGAGTTCATCCGACGCCAGGCCGAAGGACGCCAGGGCGGCGCGGCGGCCACCGGCGGCCGCGGAGGCGGACGAGGCGGCGCGGCTGGCGGCGGTCCCGCCGTCCCGGTCACACCGATTGCGCGCCTGCAACTCGGGGCGCGGCAGTCTCTCGTGGATGTCGTGCTGTCCACCGACGAACGGTACGCCTGGGTCGCCGTCACAGAAGCCCCACAGGGGACCGCGCGGAGCCAGGGCGTGCCGACGTACATCACCGAGTCGTCGTACCCGGAGCTCTCCCCAGGCCGGACCAACGTCGGCGACGTGCAGTCGCGTCGCCTGCTGGCTGTGCTCGACCTGAAAGAGAACCAGCACGTCTGGGCCGACGCCACCGCCTTCGCCGGCACCGAGCGCAAGGCCCGCTCGGCCGATCCGGACATGCCGCGCATCCTGGACTGGGGGCTGCCGGACTACTCCGATGACGGCGCGCAGTACGTGATCTCGGTGTCCGCGCAGGACAACAAGGACCGCTGGCTCGTCAAAGTCGATCCGGCTACAGGGAAGGCGTTGCCGATCGACACGCTGCATGACGATGCCTGGATTCGCACCGCGAGCATCGCGGGCACGGGAGGCGGGGCCGGGCCTGCCGGCGGCGCTGGCGGCGTCGCCTGGCTCCCGGACAACAGGCGCGCGCTGTTCCTGGCCGAGAAGGACGGCTACATGCACGTCCACTCGATCGACGTCTCGGCGTCGTCGCCCCAGGCGCGCCCGCTGACGTCAGGGAAGTGGGAGGTCACCTCCGCGCAGCTCTCCGCGGATCGGACGAAGCTCTACCTCGAGACGAACGAAGTCCACCCGGGCGAGCGGCACTTCTACACGATGTCGGTGGACGGCGGTGCGCGCACGAAGCTCACCACCATGACCGGATCGAACGGCGTGACGCTGTCGCCAGACGAGCAGTCGGTCGCCCTCGTCTACTCCTACAGCACCAAGCCGCCCGAGCTCTACGTGATGCCCTTTGCCGCGGGTGCGGTGGCCAGGCAGGTGACGACGACGCCGTCCGAGGAGTGGCGCAACTTCAAGTGGATCGATCCAAAGGTGATCACCTACAAGGCGCGCGATGGCCAGGACGTCTACGCCCGGCTGTACACGCCTGAGATGATCGGCGCGCGGCGCGACCCGAAGAAGCCCGCGGTGATCTTCGTGCACGGCGCCGGCTACCTGCAGAACGCGCACAAGTACTGGTCCACCTACTACCGCGAGTACATGTTCCACAACCTCCTCGCCAAGCTGGGCTACGTCGTGCTCGACCCCGACTACCGCGCCAGCTCCGGGTACGGACGCGACTGGCGCACGGGGATCTACCGCCACATGGGTGGCAAGGACCTCGAGGACGTCGTCGATGGGGCGAAGTTCCTGGTGCAATCCGAGCGGGTGGACGCGCGGCGCATCGGTGTCTACGGAGGCAGCTATGGCGGATTCATCACGCTGATGGCCTTGTTCACGACGCCCGATGTGTTCGCCAGCGGCGCCGCGCTCCGGCCCGTCACCGACTGGGCACACTACAACCATGGCTACACGTCCAACATCCTGAACGTGCCGCAGGTCGATCAGGAGGCATACCGCAAGAGCTCGCCGATCTTCTTTGCCGAGGGCCTCAAGGGGCACCTGCTCATCGCCCACGGGATGGTGGACTCGAACGTGTTCTTCCAGGACAGCGTGCGTCTGGCGCAGCGGCTCATCGAACTGCGCAAGGACAACTGGGAGCTGGCCGGCTATCCGGTCGAGAACCACGGGTTCACGGAAGAGACCAGCTGGGCCGACGAGTACAAGCGCATCCTGAAGCTGTTCGAGAACACGCTCCGGAAATAGACAGGGCAGGGAAGACATCGTATGAATCAGGACGCAGTACTCGCCACGTTCCGTCAGGTCGGCGCGCTCCTCGAGGGCCACTTCAAGCTGTCATCGGGTCTTCACAGCCCCGGCTATCTGCAGTGCGCACTTGTGCTGCAGCATCCGGACAGGGCCGAGGCCCTGGGGACGGCGATCGCCGCGCGGCTCGGGGGGCAGGCGCGACCGTCGTGCTGTCGCCGGCGCTCGGCGGTGTGGTCATCGGCCATGAAGTGGCGCGCGCGCTGGGCGTGCGCGCCATTTTTGCCGAGCGACAGGAGGGCCGCCTCACGCTCCGGCGCGGGTTCTCGCTCGACCCGGCCGACCGCGTGGTCGTCATCGAGGACGTGGTCACCACCGGCGGATCGACGCGCGAGACGATGGCGGTGGCCTCCGACGCGGGCGCGACCGTCGTCGCGGCCGGATCCATCATCGATCGGAGCGGCGGGTCGTCCAACCTGGGCGTGGCCTTCCACGCCCTGGCGACATTGGCGTTGCCGACCTACGACCCCGACACGTGTCCCCTGTGCGCGAGCGGTCAACCTGTCGTCAAGCCTGGATCGAGGGCGTGATCTGCGGACCCTGAAGCTGCGCCTCGCCTACGACGGCACGAACTACGTCGGCTGGCAGCGTCAGACCAACGGCGTGTCGGTGCAGCAGGTCCTGGAAGAGGCCTTTCTGCCCCTGGTCGGCGGGACCGCGCCGCCCGTGGTCAACGGCGCCAGCCGGACGGATGCAGGTGTGCATGCGCAGGGCCAGGTCGCGAGCGTCCAGGTAGCGGTCTCGCACGACGTCGCCGCCATCCAGCGCGCGCTCAATGTTCGCCTGCCGACTGACGTCCGCGTGGTCGATCTGCGCGAGGCACCGGACGGCTTCCACGCCCGCTACGACGCCCGGAGCAAGTCGTACCGGTACCGCGTGGTGACGGCTCCTGTGGCCTCGCCCTTCGAACGATGGTTCGTGTGGCACGCGCCCGGCCCGCGCGATCTGGCCGCCATGCGCCGCGCGGCGGCGGTCCTGGTCGGCCGACATGACTTCACCTCGTTTCAGGCGGCGGGTTCCTCCGTGCCCGACGCTGTGCGCACCATCACTCGGCTCGAGATTGTCGAGGCTCCCGGAGCGCTGACCTTCGAGGTCGAGGGCGACGGCTTCCTCCGCCACATGGTGCGCGCCCTCGTCGGCACGATCTGCGAGATGGGCAGCGGGTCGCGAGAGGCCGATGCGATGGGCGCGATTCTCGCCGCGCGCAGCCGGCCGGCAGCGGGCCGCACGGCCCCGGCCTCGGGGTTGACGCTAATCGAGGTGCGGTATTAACGAACGCTGAAGTCCCGGTGCTGACGCCAAAGTCCCGGAGACTCGCTGCGCTCGGGGAAGTCCCGGGGGCTTCGCCTCACTGACGCCAGCTTCGCAGAAGTCCCGGTGCTCGCGCTCAGGTCCCGGAGACTCGCTGTGCTCGCAGAAGTCCCGGAGCCTCGCTGCGCCTTCGGCTTGCTCGGGGAAGTCCCGGGGGCTACGCTGCGCTTCGCTGAAGTCCCGGAGCTAGCGCTCAAGTCCCGGAGACTCGCTGCGCTCGGGGAAGTGCTGGACCCTCGCGACGCCTTCGGCGCGCTCGGCAGAGGTCCCGGAGCCTCGCTTCGCCTTCGGCTCGCTCGGAAGAGGTGCGGAACTGACGCCGAGGTGCCCGCGCTCCCGCCGTCTGGCCGGCCGTGCTCATGGCAATTTCGTGTAGGATTGAGCCTTCTTGATACGTTCTGCCCGCTTTCGTCGGGAACGGCTTTGACTTAGCGCGGAGTCAGAGCCTCACGGGCCCAGATGGTCCCGTATCCGATGCGCTCGGTTGGCTGCCGAGACTGTCAAGCGTTCCTCGGATTTCCCCCTGGGACACAGCAAACGACCACCCGCAGGAGTTCCCTCATGAAGCGTATCCTCGCACTCGCAGGTTTCATCGTCTTCGCCGTAACGAACTCGGCCAACGCTGCGCCCGTCGCACTCAGCTGCCCTGGAGGGATGCAGGACAAGACGTCAGACCCGACCATCACGTTCGGTGGTTCAGGAATTCCGACGAACGCGGTCTGCTTTGGGACATTCGGTGACGTCACCCTCGGCCTCACGGCCACGGCACGTTTCGCGAACCCGGCAGTGACCAACGACGGGCTCGACACGTACTTCGCGGGAGCCGGGGATGACACGGCGAACGGCCAGCCGAGCTACGCCATCTGGAACTTCGGTTGGTTCGTGCGCAATACGAGCACGTCCGCGACATACGCCATCGACCTGCTCTGGGATACGAACCCCGGTGCCGCGACTGACGTTTCGGCCATGGGACATGCGATGCAACTCCTCTCGCCAGGGGTTACCGCCCAGGATTCCTGGAACCTCGGCATGGGCTTCATCGATACGGGCGTTGCCATCCCCGGTGTGTATGCCCCAGCAGCCGGACTCTTCAGTCCCTATGTCGGCGGCCAGTACAGCTTCGCCCTGACCGCCACGAGTGGGACCGGCGCGCCAGCCGGCAACATCGGCATGGAAGTGCTCGTCGGTGATCCGGTTCCCGAGCCGGCGACGCTCGTTTTGCTCGCCAGCGGCCTCGCCTTCGTCGCGTTCCGCCAGCGCCGGCGCAGGTCGTAGCGCTCTAGCCCTTCGTGCTCTCCAGCCGGCGGGTGTCCACATCCTGTAGTCCCGCCGGCTTTTTTTCGGCCCAGAGTTCGGTCTATCGCCGAGGCCGTGATCAAGGGTCGCCGACGTTCGGTTGCGGCTCCTCCGGGACTTGGACGTCAGCGCCGGGACTTCCCCGAGCGAGCCGAAGGGCCGCGAGGGTCCGGGACTTCCCCGAGCGCAGCGAGTCTCCGGGACATCTGCGAAGCCAGCGTCAGTGAGGCGAGCCCCCGGGACTTGGGCGTCAGCCCCCGGACTTCTGCCGAGCGAGCCCCAAGCGCCGCGAGGTCCGGGACTTCCCCGAGCGCAGCGAGTCTCCGGGACCTCCGCGAAGCCAGCGTCAGTGAGGCGAGCCCCCGGGACTTGGGCGTCAGCGCCGGGACTTCTGCCGAGCGCGCCGCGGGCGTCGCGAGGGTCCAGGACTTCCCCGAGCGCAGCGAGTCTCCGGGACATTTGCGAAGCCAGCGTCAGTGAGGCGGCCTCCGGGACTTGGGCGTCAGCCCCCGGACTTCTGCCGAGCGCGCCCGAAGGCGTCGCGAGGTGTCCGGGACTTCCCCGAGCGCAGCGAGTCTCCGGGACATCTGCGAAGCCAGCGTCAGTGAGGCGAGCCCCCGGGACTTGGGCGTCAGCGCCGGGACTTCTGTCGAGCGAGCGGAAGGCGCCGCGACGGTCCGGGACTTCCCTGAGCGCAGCGAGTCTCCGGGACATCTGCGAAGCCAGCGTCAGTGAGGCGAGCCCCCGGGACTTGGGCGTCAGGACCCGGGACTTCCGCCGAGCGCGCCGCAGGCGCCGCGAGGTGCCGGGACTTCGTCGAGCGCAGCGAGTCTCCGGGACATTTGCGAAGCCAGCGTCAGTGAGGCGAGCCCCCGGGACTTGGGCGTCAGCCCCGGGACTTCTGCCGAGCGCGCCGCAGGCGTCGCGAGGTGCCGGGACTTCCCCGAGCGCAGCGAGTCTCCGGGACATCTGCGAAGCCAGCGTCAGTGAGGCGAGCCCCCGGGACTTGGGCGTCAGTGCCGGGACTTCTGCCGAGCGCGCCGCAGGCGTCGCGAGGGTCCGGGACTTCCCCGAGCGCAGCGAGTCTCCGGGACCTGACCGTCAGCGCCGGGACTTCTGGGTTCTTCACTGCTAAGATTTGCCCGTGCCCCTCTCTGAGGCACTTGCGGCGGTCGCCCCTGGCTCCGTCGAAGCGGATCTGGTCCGTCGTGTTGACTTCGACCGCCTGCCGCGTCACGTGGCGGTCATCATGGACGGCAACGGACGGTGGGCCGCCAACCGCGATCTGCCCCGCATCGAGGGGCACAGCGCGGGCATCGACTCTGTGCGTGAGATTGTCGAGGCATCGGCGCGCCTCGGCATCTCCGTCCTCACGCTGTACGCGTTCTCCGTCGAGAACTGGAAGCGGCCCGACCAGGAGATCTCGGCGCTGATGGGGTTGCTCCGGCACTACCTGCGCGCCGAACTCGACACGCTCCTCAAGAACAACATCCGCTTTCACGTCATCGGACAGCCCGAGCGGCTCGGGGCCGAGATCCACGATGAGCTCCTCGCCGCCCAGCACCGGACCGCCAGCAACACCGGCATGGTCTTCAACATCGCGCTGAGCTACGGCGGCCGGGCCGAAATCGTGGACGCGGCCCGCCGGGCGATCCGTGAGGGCTACTCGGCCGACACGCTCGACGAGTCCACATTCGCCTCCTTGCTCTACACGGCCGGCCAGCCTGATCCCGACCTGTTGATTCGCACGAGCGGTGAGCTGCGTGTGAGCAATTTCCTGCTCTGGCAGATCGCCTACGCCGAGATCTGGGTCACCGACGCCCTCTGGCCCGATTTCCGCCTGCGGCACCTCCTCGAAGCCGTCCTCGACTACCAGAAGCGAGACAGGCGCTACGGCGCGATTGGCTCGCAGCCGGTCGGCGCAGGACGATGACGGCCAAAGGCATGCGTTGATCAGGCTCGTTTCCGGCGTCCTGCTGCTGGCCGCCCTGCTCGCCACGATCTGGGTGCTGCCGTACTGGGCCACCGCGGTGCTCGCGGCCGTGGCCTCGGCCATCGCGGCCAGTGAGGTCGCGCGCATGGCCAGCAAAGTGGGCGCCAGCGTGCCCGCGGCATTCGTGGGCCTTGCCTCCGCGCTGCTGACGGTGGCGTTCGTCTTCTATGAGCCCCGCGTGCCCGGGTCGGAGGAAGACACGCTGGGCGCCGTGATGCTCGCGTTGCTCATCGTCTCCGGGGTGATTGTCCTGGCGATGGGACCGCCGTCGCCCCAGTCGTTCGGACGGGCCGCCACGCTGATCATGGCGCCGATCTACGTCGGGTTGCCGCTGGGCGCGATCGTGTGGGTGCAGTGGGTCTTCGGCCCGGCGGCGACCACCTGGCTCATCGGCGTGATGGCCGCCAGCGATTCGGCGCAGTACTACTGCGGTCGCGCGTTCGGCCGCCGTAAGCTGGCGCCGGCGGTCAGTCCGGCCAAGACGGTCGAGGGAGCGGTCGGCGGTCTCCTCGTGGCGGCCGTGGTCGGCGCGGTGGCCGCGCGATGGGGCTTGCCGACCGTCGGTCTCGTCCCCGCCGGTGTGCTCGCGCTGTTCATGGCGCTGTTCGGGATTGCCGGCGACCTGTTCGAGTCGCTCCTCAAGCGCAGCGTGGGCGTCAAGGACAGCTCTCACCTGATTCCCGGCCACGGCGGGCTGCTCGACCGCGTCGATAGCTACCTGTTCGCGGCGCCCGTGTTCTACCTCTTCCTGAGATACGCGGCGTGAAAGGAGTCGCGATCCTCGGCTCGACCGGATCGATCGGGCGGAGCGCGCTGTCGGTCGTCGAGACGCACGCCGACCAGCTGCGCGTGGTCGCGCTCGTGGGTGGCGAGAATGCGGCGCTGCTCTCGGAGCAGGTGCGGGCCTTTCGTCCCGATGTCGTGGGGGTGGCGACGACGATCGCGCGCGATGACCTGCGCGTGCGATTGAACGGCTCCGAGTCAGCCGCGCCCATCGGGGTCGGACACGACGGCCTGATCGCGGCCGCGACCCATCCGGATGTGGACGTCGTGCTCTGCGCGACGTCGGGCACCGCGGGTCTCGAGGCCGCGCTGGCGGCCATTGATGCCGGCAAGACGGTGGCCCTTGCCAACAAGGAAGTGCTGGTCATGGCCGGCGCCCTGATGGTGGACGCGGCCACCCGCCGTGGCGTGAGGATCCTTCCTGTTGACAGCGAACACAACGCAATACATCAGTGTCTTCATGGCCGTCCGGCGCACGACGTCGTCCGCCTGATCCTGACCGCCTCGGGCGGGCCCTTTCGTGGGCTCGACAAGGGCGCGCTCGCGCGCGTGACCGCCGAGGATGCCCTCCGCCATCCGACGTGGCAGATGGGCCGGAAGATCACCGTGGATTCCGCGTCGCTGATGAACAAGGGCCTCGAGGTCATCGAAGCCCGCTGGCTCTTCGATGTCCCGGCCGGACAGATCGACGTCGTCGTGCACCCGCAGTCGGTCGTCCACTCGATGGTCGAACTGCGTGACGGGTCGGTCATCGCACAACTCGGGGTCACCGACATGCGGCTCCCGATCCAGTACGCGTTCTCGTATCCCGATCGCTGGGCGGGAACGGCGCCTCGCCTGGACGTGTCGGCCATGGGCCCGCTCGAGTTCCTGCCGCCGGACCGCGAGCGCTTCCCCTGCCTGGGCCTGGCGTACGCCGCGCTGGAGCACGGGCGCGCCTGGCCGATTGCCCTGAATGCGGCCAACGAGGTCGCCGTGGCCGCGTTTCTCGATCACAGAATTGGCTTCATGGATATTCCCGCAGTTGTCGAAGCCACGCTGGGCCAGGCCGATCGGGAGGCGGGGACGCCATCCTCCCTGCTCGAGGTCCGCGCGGCGGACCTGTGGGCACGTCGTTGTTCCGCCGAAACCATCGGTACGTTACGATCGTCGTAATCCGTAGCAGCGGCGGGAGACCCGCCTGGATGGTTCCCCAGCCATGCAAACCTTGATTGACGCCTTCGATTTTCTCCGGACGCCGCTGGCCTTCCTGTTCGTCCTGGGCGTGCTGGTGTTCGTGCACGAGTTCGGGCACTTCATCGTCGCCCGGCTGCACGGTGTCCGCGTCCTGACGTTTTCACTAGGCTTTGGCCCAAAACTGCTGAAGTTCCGCCGAGGCGACACGGAGTACTGCGTCAGCGCGGTGCCGCTCGGCGGCTACGTCAAGATGGCTGGTGAGACCGTCGAGGACGCCATCTCCGGGGCCCCTGACGAGTTCCTGTCGAAGAGCAAGTGGGTCCGCTTCCAGGTCTACCTGGCCGGTCCCATCATGAACCTCGGCTTGGCGGTCATCGTCCTGGCCGGTGTGCTGTCGCGCGGGGCTGACGTGCCCCTCTACACCTCGTCGGCGCCGGTGATTGGGCAGGTGACGCCCGCCAGTCCGGCCGAACGGGCCGGACTGCTGCCGGGGGACCGCATCGTCAGCGTGGCCGGAGCTGAGACGCCCACCTGGGACGCGCTCGACATGGCCCTGTTGCCGAAGGCGAACCGCGAGCTCGAGATGGTCATCGAGCGAGGTGGCCAGCGCCGTACGTTGCTCGTGACGCCAGACGCGGTCGGCAAGTACGAGCTGGGTCAGGTCGGCATCCTGCCGGTCATGCGCCCCGAAATTCAGACCGTCAACGCCGGCACGCCTGCCGAGCGCGCGGGCCTGCAGCGTGGGGACCTCATCGCGGGCGTGGACGGCGTCCGCGGCCTGATGCGGCAGGACGTCATCAGCCGGATTCAGAAGAGCGGGGACGCGCAGCTGGTCTTCACCGTCGTGCGCGGAGGACGTGAAGTCGAGGTGCCCGTGAAGCCCGAGGGCGGCATGGTCGGTATCCAGCTGACGCCCTTCGAGGTCCGCCGGATCGATCCCACGCTGGCCCAGGCGTTCAGCATGAGCGTCACCCAGAACTGGGAAAGCACGAAGATGATCGGCGCCACGCTCAAGGGCCTGGTGACTCGCGACACGCCGGTGCGTCAGCTGATGGGGCCGGTGGCGATTGCGGAGCTCTCGGGGCAGGCCGCCGATCTCGGCTGGCTCCGGCTCTTCGAGCTGATGGCCATGATCAGCCTGAACCTCGGCCTGCTGAACCTGATGCCCGTGCCGGTGCTCGACGGCGGCCACATCGCCATTCTGGCCGTCGAGGGTCTGTCTCGCCGCGACCTCAGCGTGCGGGTGAAGGAACGTATCCTCATTGCCGGCGCCGCGCTCATCATGTTGCTGATGGTGACGGTGATCTTCAACGACATCTCGCGCCTGATGCGGTAGTCGTCGCCCGCCCTTCCCCGCGAAGGGACGGAGCCAAAGCCATTCACCACGGAGTAACAGCCGAGGACACGGAGGGCACCTGTGCTCGCGCGTCGGCAGGTCGTGGGGCGTCCCGTCACGTCCACACGAGCGCCGCCGACACGATTCGCTCGTGCGGACGTGACGCGACGCCCCACGAGCCGGCCTACGGCCGGCACGCGGCTTTGCCGCGTGCCGACGCGCGTGATGACAGCGTGGGGCTCCGCCCCTCCGCGGTGCACCTGTTCTTCGTGTGCTTCGTGGCTACGCGGTGAATCCCGCTCGACGCGTCTATCGCTTCCGCAAGATCGGATAGACCTTGGCGTCGGGCAGCCCGAGCACGTCGTCGAGGTAGTTCCACGCTACCAGGCCGTCGTCTGACGTCGGCGCGAGCAGGTAGAAGGCGAGGCGGCCGAGCGGCTGGGTGAGGGAGACGGCCCAGGAGCCGACCGGCACAGGCGCATCGGCCGCGGCCCAGAGACCTTCGATGGCGCGCAGCGCATGCGTGCCCGTGTCGATCGACGCCGGGTTGGCGTTGCGCGTGGTGTTGCCGGTCAGGGCGAACTGCTCGACGCCGGCAACCGGGGCGGTGACACGGGTCATCTGCACGCCCTGGGCGCGCAGCAGGTCGAGCGCTTTGGTGGCGGTGGCCGGAACGTAGTACGTGGCCGGCACGGGCTCGGTGGCCGTGGGCTCGAACCACAGCATGTCGATCATCGGCTCGACCTTGGTCACGTCCTTGCGCCGGTTCATGTCCCGTCCGTTGTTCGGGTTCTTCTCGATCTCCACTTCGCCCATCAGGACGTCGATCATCCCGCCACGCTTGATCTGCGCGCGTGTGCCCTGGCTGGTGCCCACGAGCGCCGCCTTGTCGGCCGCGGCGACGATCTGCTTGATCCGCGCCGCGTGGGTGTGTGCGAAGTTGAGCGACTCTTCGACGAAATACCGAGTTGCCTTGATACGGTCCTCGAACGTCGCGTAGGCGTACGCTTCGCTCAGCAGGGCGAAGCGGTTACGCATGCCGACGTAGTTGTTGTGGAAGCGGGGCACGTGCTCGAACGTGGACCAGGCGCGCGGTCCGGCCGGCGCCTGCGGGGCCTGGGCGCCCACCACGTCGGGCGTAGGCTGGCCGGCCGCCGCACCGCGGCCAGCGACGGCCCCGCCGCCCGCACCAGCGGCGGGAGGCGCCGCGCCTGCACCAGGCGCCCCCGCGCGACCGCGGCCACCACCCCGCCCGCCGGGATTCGACGCGTTGCCGTAGTAGAACGTCTCCCAGCTGTACTTGGTCTTGATGGCCGACGTCACCGCCGGAAACCACTCGTCCACTTGCAGTGCGCGAATCGCCGGGTCGGTGTTCGGATGCAGCCCAGGGGAGTACGTCAGAAAGTAGCCGTGTGTGGACCCGTCGGATGTGTGGAGGTCCATGCCGACGTGCGGGTCGAAGTCGTTCCACAACTTCACGAACGCCCGCGCCTCGGGCGTCTCGAGCTTCATGAAATCGCGGTTGATGTTCAGGTTCTGGCCGTTCGCGCGCGTCCCCTGGCCATTGATGGGTCCGTTCTGCGGGCCCCGGTTGGTCATCGAGAACTTCTCGTTGCCGTCCGCGTTGAAGATCGGCGTGATCAGGAACACCATCGACTGGAGCCAGTCGGCGTGCTGGCCGAGCGCGAACTCGCGCAAGAGCACGAGCGACGCTTCCTTGCCTTCGACCTCACCGGCGTGGATGTTCGCCTGGATGTGGACACGCAGCTTGTTGGTGGCGCGGACCGCCGCTGGTGTGATCGCCTTGAGTCCCGTGCCCACCACCGCGAGCGGCATGTCGCGACCCTCGTGCGTCTTGCCGTAGGTGGTGTAGGTGATGTTGGGCGATGCCGCATCGACGGCCTTCATGAAGGCCACCACTTCGTCGTAGGTGGACGTCGACGCGTAACCAGAGGCCTCGGCCTTGGTCTGCAGGGAGGCGACCGATGCTGGTTGCTGGGCACCCGGGCTCGCGACCAGTCCAAGGGTGAGGGCGACGACAACGGTGGGGGTGCGGAACATGCCTGGCTCCTGAGCCGCGGATCGTATCACCCGCGCGTGCTCCCCGCCTTCGCGTCAGCCCAGCCTGGCTGCCGCGTGCTGGGTGTCCCCGCGTGAGCGACAATGTGGACCCTGGTGTCCCGCGCGTCCCGCTACCGTGTGCTGCTTCGCGTTCGCCGCGGTCCTGGCGATCAAGTACCTCGTGCTCGTGCAGGTCGGCAGCCATCCGCTGCTGAAGCCGGGCGGCGAGCTGGACGGGGCCTACTACGTCCACCTGGCCACTGGCGTGCGCGACGGCGACTGGGCGCTGCTCAGCCCCGAGAGCTTCATGCGGCGCCCCGTGCCGCCGTTCTTTCTGCCGCCGCTCTACGCCTACTTTCTGGCTGGCGCCCTGGCCGTCACCGGCGGTGCCTTTGAAGCCGCACGCCTCTTCCAGGTGCTCCTCGGCACGGTCGCGGTGGGCCTGCTGGCTGCCACAGCCCGGCGCTGGTACGGGCCAGGGGCGGCGTGGGCGACCGGCGCCCTGGCCACCCTCTGCGGGCTGTTCACCTTCTACGAGGTGACCTTCCTGCAGGCGGCGCTGGAACCGTTTCTGACCGCGCTCGACCTCTACCTGTTGACGCGCGCCGTGCAGGACCCGCGCGCCCGTTGGTGGATCGCCGCCGGTGCCGCGCTGGGCCTGCACGCGCTGAACCGGCCCAACGTGCTGATCGTGCTCGCCGGCGTGCTCGTCGTGTCGGGCTTCTGGCTGTGGCGCCAGCGTCGTGCGGCCGCGCCCGTGCCCACGCTGCGCGCCGGCCACCTCGTCGGCCTGGCTGTGGCGGCAGCCGTCGTCATCAGTCCGGCCACGATTCGCAACTGGAAGGCGACGGGCGAGTTCGTGCTCATCTCGTCGCACGGCGGGCTCAACTTCCTCATCGGCAACGGCGAGGAGGCCGACGGCACGTTTCGCGCGGTGATGGGCATCGAGCCCAGCGTGAGCGGTCAGTGGATCACCGCTCCGCAGGTCGTGGCGATCGCGGTGGGACATGAGGTCAACGCGACGCAGACCTCGCGGTTCTTCTTCCGCCGCGCCATGTTGTGGATCCGTGACCATCCCTGGCGGGCCACCACGCTGTTCGTTCGCAAAGTCCACTACACCTTGTCGGCCTCGTTCCTCACGCTCAGCCACAGCTACCCCTTCTTCGCGCGCGACGTCGTCAGCCTGTTGACGGTGCTGGCCGTGGGCCCGGCCCTGCTGCTGGGACTGGGTCTGTGCGGCCTGCTGGTCGTCCCGGCCGACGCCCGCGGTCGTGCGCTCGTCGGCGGGTACGTCGGCCTCTCGGTGCTGTCGGTGGCCGTATTCTTCGTCGCCTCCCGGTACAGGCTGCCGTATCAGGTCGCACTCACCGTGCCGGCCGGGGCCCTGGTGGGCTGGCTGGCTACGCACGTGCGTCAGCGTGACTGGACGGGGACATGGCCTGTCGCCGCTGCGGCGTTGCTGATCGCGGCAGGTGCCGCCTGGCCGCTCGGCCTGGACGATGGCCGGGCGGAAGAGCAGGTGCGGATGGGCCTGTACGAGTTGCAGGCAGGCCGCACCGCCGAGGGTGAGGCGTGGATCGCGCGCGGCGTCGCGCGACACACCACGCCCGGCGTGGCCCACCTCCGCGCCGCGCAGGTGTACGAGACGCTGAACCGCCCGGGAGACGCGGTGGTGCACTACCAGCGGGCGGCGGCGATCGATCCGACCGAGCCGGCGGTGCGCTACGGCCTGGGCCGCGCGCTCTTTGCCGCCGGCCGGGATGGCGAGGCGGCGCTCGAGCTCGAGCGCGCGCGGACGTCGCCGGCCCTCGGTCAATCGGCGACGCAGCTGCTGGTGCTCGCGGAGGCGCGCCAGGGCCACGCCGAGGTCGCCACGCGCCTGTCGGCCAGTCTCGAGCCGCAGTTGTGGAATGCGGACCAGGCGCGCCGGTTTGCCTCGGCCATCGCGGACCTGGGCCGGATCGATCTGAGCCTGATCGGCTGGCGCCGCGCAGCCGAGGCGGGCGGCACCGCGCTCGACTACGAGCGCCTGGGCATCGCGCTCGCGACGCTCAATCGTCACGCCGAGGCCCTGCCGGCCTTCGACGAGGCCGTCAAGCGAAGCCCGCGCGTCGCGTCCATGCGCCTCAACCGTGCCGTCGCACTCGCCACACTCGGCCGCCTGGACGAGGCGCGTCTCGAGGCCCGCGCGGCGCTGTCGATCGACCCTGCCTACGCGAAGGCGACGGAGTTTCTCGCCGCGATCCGGTAGATGCCGGCGGAGCTCGAACGTCACAGTCGGGACCTCAGGTTCTATGGTCACCAAGGCGTCGCATAGCGGTAGACTTGGACAATGCGCCCCGGCGTAACGCACCTCTTCGACTCTGTCGGCAACTGGATTGCCTTCCGTATTGGGAAGTACGTTTACGACACGTCTGGCGCGTGGATCGGTTGGTTGCCCTGGCAGGACAACGAGGTGGTCGATACCCAGGGCAACTATCTTGGGACGATTTCGGGCCGAAACCGGCTGTACCATTTCAGCGCTCGTCCATACCGCGGCTACCCAGGCTACCCAGGCTACCCAGGCTATCCGGGCTACCCAGGCTACCCCGGGTTCGCCGGCTACTCGCCGCTTCCGTCGGGCGCTAGCGATGTCAGGCTTGAGCCAGGGCGTAGTCGTGGCGCTCTGCGCATTGCCCGCGAAGCCCACGCATACAGCCCTACTGAGCGCATACTCGATCCTTGAGCGCGCGTGTGACGCTGCCGAAGCTTTCGTCGCGGCCTTCCGAACTGTTCGGTTGGCGCGGAAAGCCAAAGGTACGGCCACAGACCACGAACAGGACCTGATGAGGGCGGCGCTCATCTTCGCCGCAGCCGGCCTTGATTCGCTGGTTAAACAGTTAGTCCGAGATGCCCTGCAAATAGTGATTGCCAAGAACACCGGTGCTCACTCTCAGTTCACTGACTACGTTCAGTCACGGCTCCGGAGAACGGACGGAGCAGATCTCCGCTTCCTTGCCGAGGCGATCGCGTCGGCAGTGCCGACAGTACATCTGCAACAGCAGCTTGTTTCTGACCTTACGGGCTCGAGCCTGCAATCAAAGGATCAGCTGCTCAGAGTTGCTGCCTACTTCGCGATCCCGGCTGCCGAGATCAGCAAAGATCTGGGCCGCCTTCAGGCGATCTTCCACGCGCGCAACCAAATCGCGCACGAGATGGACATCATCCTGGGGCAGCAGAATCGAGGCAGACGCCAGAGGAAGGCAGGTGAGATGAAGGACTATGCTTCGGTGATACTGCAGACAGCCTCGGCCTTCTATGTGGCAGTCGAGAAGCGCCTTTGAACGTAGTTTCGGATGGACGGCAACGCTACCGAGACCCCGATCGCTCCATCAGCTCGAGCGTCCTCTCGTCCCGTTCACCCCCGAAGTAGTGTTCGAGCAACTGCTCGAACACCGACCCCGGCGGCGAGACGGCCGCGAAGAGCGTGGCGCACGAGCGCAGCTTCATGTCGTCGGGCGACCCGAACACGTCAGACGCCGACAGACCCTCGAGGTCCAAGGTGGCCTGGGCGATCGCCAACAGGCGCGGGCCCAGGACCGGATGGCGGAGGTAGGCCTCGGCTTCGGCGATGCTTCGGATCGCGTATCGCGCGGACGTCGGACTGAATCCCAGCCCCGCGTACTGCGGGAAGACGTACCACATCCAGTGCGACTGTTTGCGACCGCCTCGGATCTCCGACAGCGCCCGATCGTAGTCGCCCTCCTGCGCGTCAACGAATCGCGTCAGGTCGTAGGGATCCTTGGTCATCACGTCGCGCCTCGCTCACGGCCGCTGGTTCTAGACGCCATAGACCACCCGGGCGTTGCTGGCGAACACCTTCGCGAGCGGCCCGCTGCCTCGTGCGCTGAAGTACTCGTGGACCACGCGCTGCACGTCGTGCAGAGGCGCGTACTGGCCGCTGACGGGCCAATTGCTGCCGTAGATCAGCCGGTCCTCGCCGAAGGCGTTCCAGAGTACATCGAGGTACGGCGCGTAGTAGGTGGTCGTGACCGGCACAGGCGTGCGCACGCGGGCCGCGGCTTCGACCAGCCCGCTGACCTTCGCGAACACGCGCGGGTGCGCCGCCACGGCCTCGATGTCCCGGCGCCAGTCGGCATTGACGCTCGTGCCGTCGATGCGGATGTTGGCCAGGTGGTTGATGACGATGCGAAGTCCGGGGATGGCGCGCGCCAGCTGCGCGACGGCCGGCAGCGTGTTGGCCGGACCGTTGGTGTCCAGCTGCAGACCCCGATCGGCGAGCCGGCCCAGGTTGGCGATGAACGCTGAGTTCTTGACGTGCCGCTCGACCACGGCACCGCTGACACGGATACCGCGGAACACCGGATTGGCACCGAACCGCGTCAGCTCTGCCGGGAATTCGCTGTGCACCGGGTCCAGATTGCCGCACAGGCCGACGATGAAGCGGTCGTTCCTGGCGAGATCAAGGACCCACTGGTTGTCCTCCACCCAGGCGCTGGCCTCGACGACCACCGTGGCAACCACTGGATGGGGCACGGGCTGGCGTTGGTAGTCCCGGGGATACGTTGGGCGGTAGAGCGGGCTGTCCTTGCCGGGCCACGGCACCCCGTCAGGACGTAGCGGATCGAAGAAGTGCGTGTGGCAGTCGATGATGGCGAGTGTCGGCTGGGCGCCGCGCGGCTCATCGCCCATCAGGGCTGTGAACGGCGCGAGCGGAGTGAGGGCGGCGGCCTGCAGGAACTGGCGGCGATGCATCCGTCGGTAGCGATTCTGTCAGACTCCCGTGCCGGGTGGGGCCCCAACAAAAACGAGCCCGGCTCCAATGAGCCGGGCTCGTGTGCCAATCGCCGCCTACCGCCTACCGTGGACAGCCTATGGTCTGACGTAGGGCGTCTCCCGTGGGCTGTCCCCCGTCTGCGGTAGCCCGTCTCCCGTCGTCCGTCCGCCGTAGGCCGTCTCCCGTAGGCTGTTTAGAAGTCGAAGAGCACGCTCATCAGGAACCGCCGCGGCGTGGCGTACGCGGTTGGCAACCCGAAGTTCGCGTTCGGCGAGGTGATCGGCTGTGCCGCCGTGAACGCGTCCGTCCAGCAGCTCAGGCAGTCCGTTGGAGGCGTCCCGACCGTCGTCAGGTTGCGCGCGTTCAGGTACTTCCGCTGATCGACCAGCAGGACCGTCTCCTTGTTGAACAGGTTGAGCAGCTTCCCCTCGAGGCTCACTTTGTGGCTGCCGCCAAACGGCACGCCGTACTTGAGCAGCAGGTCCACGTTCGTCCAGAACGCGTTCCGGTTGGTCCCCGCTGGCTCGAGGTAGCGCAGATAGGTGGCCGCGCTGCCCCACGGCAGGCCGCGGGCCTCCCACGGGGTCCCGCTCTGGCCGCGGACGTAGGTGCCGATGCTCAGGTTCTTCACCTGCGGCGGCATCCACGTGGCGAGGATCTTGTACACGTGCGTGCGGTCCTGCGACATCACGCCGTTGCGGAACGCGTCGGCCGTGAACGAGCCCGGGCCGTCGTTGAGGAGCGACGACGTATTGAACACGGCCGCGCCGGCCAGGCCGCCGGAGTAGTCCTGGTCGTAGGTGCCGTAAAGCTTGCTCCACGCGTAGCTGAACGACATCGCCCAGTTGTCGCGCAGGCGTCGCGTCAGATCGACCGTGAACGTCTTGTACTTGCGGAACGCCGCTGGGTCGTTCTGATAGCGGTAGGTGGAGTTCGGCAGGACGGTCGGGATGTCTTCGATGAAGCTCTTGCTTTCCCGGAACTGGAAGAAGGCGTCGAACGACCAGCCGTCCATCAGCGGCGTGGCGTAGCCGATGAGACCTTCGTCCGTGTAGGGCGGGTTCAGGCCCGGGGCGATGTTCTTGGCGGCCGTGTTGGCGGCGGGCGCCTGGCTGATGAGCGCGCCGGTGATCGGGTCGAAGTCGGCGTTCTCCGTGAAGAGTCGGCCCGACGCCAACGAGCGCGCGCTGCTCTTCTGATCCAACCCGTAGTACCGGCCCCAGGACCCGTACACCTTGTCGCCCTCGCCCTTGCGCAGCTGGTAGCTGAAGCCGATGCGCGGCTGCACCTCGTCGCCGAATCCGAACTTCAGGAACGTGCCCGTGACGATATTCGGCGCGGTCGAGACCAGCCGGTCGATCTGCTGGGCGAACTCGTCGCGGTTGAAGAGCAGTCCGGCGTTCACCGTCAGGCGCGTGCCGAGGGTGATGTCGTCCTGCAGGAACAGCGAGTAGGTGCGGCCGATGCTGAACTGGGTCGGCTGCGTCGGGTAGTAGGTACCCCGAATCCTGGACTGACCGCCGACGGTGACGAAGCTGATCTCGCCCCAGCCGTTGCTCTGACGCGTCAAGTCTTCGAGACCACGGTCGTAGCCGAAGCCGGCACTGACACGATGCTGCGTCCTGCCGATATCCATGAACCGGTTGAGCGACGCTTTCACTTCGTGACGATTGTAGTTGCCGCGATTGAGCCGCAGCGCCGCGCCGCCGAGGCCGATGCCGCCCACGACGACCCGGCCCATGTCGGCAAGGTTGTTGGGGTTGAACGTGGGCTGGAAGCCGAGGTCGGTCACCGCGACCGTCTCGGACTGCTCCTCCATGTAGACGTACTTCACAGAAGCCGTCATGCGGCTCGTGAGGAACCAGTTGTAGTCTACGTTGGCCACGCGGTTGGTGCCCTCGACGTTCGTGCCGACGGTCGGCGAGTCATTCGCCCCGATGCCGGCAAAGTCGATTTGCGTCGGGCGGCGCCGGTATCCGGCGTTCAGCGACTGGCTCTGTCCAAGCTGCGCCGTCACCTTGCCGAAGAGTTCGTTGGTCGATTCCTTGCGATCCGGCAGGTCGCCCGAGAGGTTGGCCGCGCGCGTGGTCTGCGACCGGAAGATGCGCCCGGAGGCGTAGAAGAACACGCGATTCTTGATCGCCGGTCCGCCGACGTTGAACGCGTTGACCCAGCGATCCACCGTGCTGCGCACGCCGTTGAGCGATGCCTTGACCCAGCCCTTCGGGATCGCCTCGAAGCGGTAGTTGCCGGTGAACCGGTTCGTGCCCGAGCGGGTGACGGCGTTACTGACGAAGCCGGTCGATCGGCCGAACTCGGCCGAGATGCCGCCGCGCTTCATGTTCACTTCGGCGATATCCAGCTCGTTGACCTCGGTGGAGAGATAGCCGAACAGCGGGTTGGTGATGTTCACGCTGTCGATGAGGTAGGTGTTGTCCTGTCGGCTGCCACCCGCGTTGGGGGCGAAGGCGCCGTTGTCGGCCACGCCGGGCGTGAGCTGGAGCAGGCCGAGATAACTGCGGTCAAGCGGCAGGTCCTGGATGAAGTCGCGACGATAGTTGAAGCCCACTTCCGAAGACTTCAGGTCGATGCTGGGAGCTCCGGCCGTGACCGTGACGCTCTCGGTGACCGTGCCGAGCAGGAAGTCGACCTGCGAATCGCGGCCGACGAACACATCGGCGGCACGCGAGGCCTTGCCCACGCCAGTCTTCTCGACCGAGACCGTGTAGGCCCCGGGCAGCAGCTGCGTGAAGTTGTACATCCCGTTGTCCGACGTCAGCGTCGTCCGCGGCGTCGGCATCAGCTCGCCACTGATCTGCACTGTGGCGCCGGCGACCACACTGCCCGCTTTGTCGACCACGACGCCGGAGACCGAGCCGGCCTGCTGCGCCGCGGCCACCGCGGGAATCAGCCACACGGCCACCGCGAGCAGGCCGTGCTTCCAACACTTGTTCATCGTCATCTCTGGGTTCCTCTGGGCGGGCGACGGGACAGGGACGAAAGCGCCTCGACAGGGTAGGAATTGCCCGCCGCCGTGATGAGCCGATGCTATGGCCGATCCCGGACGCAGTCAATCACGCGGAGACGCAGGGGCCGGCGTCGGGACTTCTGCGTCAGTGCCGGACTTCTGCGGAGCGCAGCGATGGATCCGGGACTTCACCGAGCGAAGCGAGCCGCCGGGACTTCGCCGAGCGAAGCGAGTGACCGGGACTTCACCCGAGCGCAGCGATGGCTCCGGGACTTCTCCGAGCGCAGCGAGTCACCGGGACTTCGCCGAGCGAAGCGAGTGACCGGGACTTCACCCGAGCGCAGCGATGGCTCCGGGACTTCTCCGAGCGCAGCGAGCCACCGGGACTTCGCCGAGCGAAGTTAGCCGCCGGGACCTGGGCGTCAGCGCCCGGGACTTCTGCGAGGCGGGCGCCGTGAGGCCGAGTCACCGGGACCTCTGCGAAGCTCCCCTGATTCTGTGCTGCGTAGACCGCCGCGCCGAGCAGCGCCGCCTGGGCGTTGAGGATGACGAGCACGGGCACCGTCCGCAGGAAGTCGGTCATCGGCTCCTTGGCGAGAAAGGCATCGAGGAACGCGCCTCGCTGGAGGGCAGGCAGGATCTTCGGGGCGATGCCGCCGCCAATGTAGACCCCGGCGCTGGCCATCGTGCGGAGGGCCAGGTTGCCGGACTCGGCGCCGTAGGCCTCGACGAACATGTCCAGGGCCTCGACACACCGCGTGCACCGCCCCTCCAGGGCCGAGGTGCTGACTTCGGCGGGCAGGTCCGTCTCGTCCACATCACGCGGGACGCCCTCGCAGGCGCGCCGGCTGTTGACGGGCCCATGGGTGAATCGGAAGAGGTTGGCGAGCCCTCGGCCCGACAACACGCGCTCGACGTCCACGCGTCCGTGCGTGCGCGTGAATTCCTCGACGAACGCGACCTCGCGCGTCGTCCGCGCCGCGAAATCGGCATGACCCGCCTCACTCGGGGCGGGCACGAAGCGGCCATCGAGGTTGTGCAGGAACGCTTGTCCCAGGCCGGTACCTGCCGCGATGAGCGCCGCATGACCGTCCGGCTCGCGGATTCCGGCCTGCAGGACTGCCAGTTCACGAGGCTCGAGCACCGGCACGGCCCAGGCCATCGCCTCGAGGTCGTTGAGCAGCGCCGCCGGACAATCGCCGAGGCGCTCGGCGACGACGGCCAGGTCGGCGACGAAGGGCGTGCTCGAGAGGCGCGCGACCAGGTGCGAGACCGGACCTGCGGCACCGACCGCCACGGCGTCGATGGCGCTGGCGCGCGTCTCATCAAGAAAGACGTCAACGACATCGTCGAGGGTGTCGAAATCCGCCGTCGCGTACTCGCGCACGACCACGGGCCGTGGTCGCTCCGAATCGGGCGCAAACAGGCCGAGCAGCGTCTTGGTGCCTCCCACATCTCCGGCGAGCAACATGGGGCAGATCATAGACGGGCTACGGCAGACGGTCTACGGGAGACGGGAGACGGTCTACGGCCTGCGATCGACGGCCACGGTCACGGCCTGCGGGCTACACGCTACGACAGAACACGGCAGACCGCAGACGGTCTACGGCACGTCGCTGCGCTCGGCGAAGTCCCGGAGCTTGCGCCCAGGTCCCGGAACTGACGCCCAAGTCCCGGCGCTGACGCAGAAGTCCCGGTGACTCGCTACGCTCGCTGAAGTCCTGGAACTTACGCCCAGGTCCTTCGGACTTCTGCGAGCGCAGCGAGTGCCCGGGACTTCGTCGGAGCGTAGCGGAGGTCCGGGACTTCTGCGTAGCCAGCGCCAGTGAGGCGAAGCGCCCGGGACTTCCAGGGCCGCACCGTCGTCGCCCGTTGCGCGTCGCCGTGTGTTGTCATCGTCCGCTGCCGCTGCCGGAGTCCGTCTGCCGCGTGGTTCGGCTGAAGTCCGTCTACCGTACCGTCTACTGTCTACCGTTGGCGGTTGGCGGTTGGCGGTTGGCGGTTGGCGCGTTGGCCGTCGTCCGTCTGCCGTTTGTCGTCTGTCGTCCGTCTGCCGTTTGTCGTCGTCTGTCGTCTGTCGTCCGTTAGCCGTAGGCCGTCTGCCGTTTGCCGTTTGCCGTTTGCCGTTTGCCGTTTGCCGTCGTCTGTCGTCCGTTTGCCGTCGTCCGTTAGCCGTAGGCCGTTGGCCGTCTGCCGTCGTCCGTCCGCCGTCGTCCGTCCGCCGTGTTCTGTCCGTAGCCTGTTCGCCGTAGGCCGTGGGCTGCAAGGCCGTGGGCTGTAGTTGACTTCCCTCGTGGACCGGTTCACATTGACGGCGGTGCCGCTCTGTTGATGCCTGTTGCCGCACGACCCTTTGCCGGAGAGCACGTCACGCTGGTGGGCAAGCCCGGGGTTCTGTCCCGACGCGACGTGCGCGCGCTCGTCGAACGTCTCGGCGGCGCTTTTTCGTCAGACGTCACGCCCCTCACGACCGTGTTGGTCTCAGGCGACGAGGCACCGGCCGTGCCCGACCACGTGACGCGTGTGCTCTCGGAGGCGGACCTGTGCCGCGAGGCAGGCCTCGACTTCGAGGCGCTGCGCTCCCGCCAGACTGCCGTCCGCGACCTGCGCAGCCGGTATCCCGTGTTGCGCGAGGATCACCTGCGCTATCTCGAGAAATGGGGCCTGGTGCGCCCGGCATCAGGCCGGTACTCCTTCAGCGATTTGCACGTCATCCGGCAGGCGGCCGTCGAACTCGAACGCGGCGTGTCGCTCCACAGCATCCTGCGCGCGCTGTCGGCCGAACGCGAGGGCCAGTTGGCGTTCGACTTCCAGTCGTCACCTCATGCGGACCGCACGCCGGCGCGCGTGGTCGCGCTGAAGTCACCCACGAGCGGCGTGAAGCCGGCCTCGTCCGAACGCGCCCAGCAGATCGCCGCTGCCAACCAGGCGCTGGCCGCCAAGTATTTTCTCGAGGCGGCAGAGCTCGACGACGGCGAGAACCGCGACCTCGAAGCGGCGTCGGCGGCCTATCGGCGGGCGGTGCTGTTCGACCCGCAACTGGTGCCCGCGATCGTCAACCTCGCGAACATCCACTACGAGCGCGATGAGCTGGTCGAGGCCGAGGCGCTCTACGAGAAGGCGCTCCGCGTGGACCCCGAGTGCTTCGAGGCGTGCTTCAACGTCGGCAACATCCACCACGATCTGGCCCGCTATCCGGAAGCCGTGACGGCCTATCGCGAAGCCCTCGGAATCAACCCGGCCTATCCGGAAGCGCACTTCTACCTGGCCGTGACCCTCGAGAAGCTCGGCCGATCCGCCGAGGCACGCTCACACTGGCGCCAGTATCGCGACCTGGCGCCCGAGGGCGAGTTCGTCGAACTCGCGAAAGAGTTCTCGGATTGACTGTCGCGTCAGAGTGACGCGCGCAGGAGCTGCTCGAGGACAGTCAGGTCGATGTCGGAGAGCCGCTTGAGATAAAGGCAGGACTTGCCCGTGGTGTAGACGCCGAGTTGCTGCATCAGCGCCGGATGCCGGTCGAAGCCGTGCATGAAGTAGAGCGTGAGGTTGGCCTTGCGCGGTGAGAAGCCGATCGGGAACCAATCGCCTTCGCGGCCAGTCTCGTACGTGTAGTGGGTGGTCCCGAAGCCCACGATCGTCGCGCCCCACATCTTCGGCGCCTCGCCCGTGACCGTCTTCATGAGCGCCAGGACCTGCCGGCATTCCTCACGGCGCGCGGCATCCGGGATGCTCGCCAGGAACGCGTTGACACTCGCCGCGTTCACCGTCGTCTTGTTGCCTGCGGTCTTCTTGCTGACCGCGGTGGGCTTGGTCGCGGTCTTCCTCGGGCTCGTGCTCACCGTCTTGACGGCTTTGCGCGTAGTCGGCCTGCTGCGCGTCGAGACCGTCTTCCGTGCGGCGGCCGCGACCGTCTTTCGAACGGACGCTTTCGCGCGCGGGGCCTTGCGGGCCCGGCTCATGCGTCGGCCAGGAGCTTCAGGCCGAACGCCTTTTCGATGTCTTCGAGATCGCGGCGCTCACCGGGTTCGGCCAGCGTGAGGGCGTGACCGGTGGCCGCGTTGCGACCCGTGCGGCCCACGCGGTGGACGTACGAGTCGAGCCCGTGCGGCACCTCGTAGTTGACGATCAGGCCGACGTTGTCGATGTCGATGCCGCGGGCGGCGACGTCCGTCGCCACGAGCACGCGGGTCCGGCCGGCACGGAAGGCCTCCATAGCGGCCGTTCGGTCCTTCTGTGACCGGTCCGCGTGGATCGCAATCGCCCGGATGCCGAACGTGCCGAGCTGGCGTGCGAGCCGATCGCAGCCGATCTTCGTGTTCACGAACACGATGGTCGGTTCCTGCGCACGCCGCAGATACCGCGCCAGAAACGCGACCTTCTCGCGCAGCGGCAGCAGCTTGGCTTCGTGCGTGATCGTCTGCGCCGGACCGCGACGCGACCCGACCTGCACGAACACGGCGCCCGGAGCCAGCGCATCGGCGAATCGCATCACTTCCTGCGGCATCGTCGCCGAGAAGAGCATCGTCTGGCGGGATGACGTCGGCGGCATGGCCTCGGCGATGCGACGGACGTCGGGCCAGAAGCCCATGTCCATCATCCGGTCGGCCTCGTCGAGGACGAACACCTCGAGCTTCGAGAAATCGCCGACACTGCTGCGCATGTGGTCGAGCAGCCGGCCGGGCGTGGCGACGACGATGTCAACGCCGGCCTTGAGCGCGCGTTCCTGGGGCTCCATCGGCACGCCGCCGTACACGGCGACGCTCGAGACGGGCGCGTGGTACGCGAAGCCCTGCACCTCGTCGTCAATCTGAGTGGCCAGTTCGCGAGTCGGCGCGAGAATCAGCGCGCGCGTCGTGCCGCTGGGCGGGCGATAGCCTTCGCGGTTCTCTTTGAGGAGCCGCGCGAGAATCGGGAGCAGATAGGCCGCCGTCTTGCCGGTGCCGGTTTCGGCGCAGCCGATGACGTCCTTGCCCTCGAGGGCGTAGGGCAGCACTGCGCTCTGGATGGGCGTCGTCTTCTCGTAGCCGCGCTGGTCGAGGGCGTCGAGCAGGTCGGCGTCCTTGACGAGCGAGGTGAAGGGCACCGGCGCCGGGATCGAACGGCACCGATTCCCGGGTGGGTGCGGGCGTCACGGCAGTCGCCGTCGTGGTAGCCGGCTGCGACGCGCCAGCGACGCCGCGAGGACTGCGGCGACGTCGGCGGAGCGGTCGAGAGGAAGTCGCTTCAGTCAAGAAACATCTAGCTAACGAGCGCGGAAGGTGATGATGCCGCGGACGGGATCGTAGGGGGACACGCCGACCGTGACGCGATCGCCGGGAACAACCTTGATGCGAAACCGCCGCATCCGGCCACTCAACTGGGCCAGCACCTCGTGGCCCGAATCCACCTGCACGCGATAAAGGCCGCCACTGTGGACGGCCACGACCGTGCCTTGCACATCAATCAGATCGTCCTTGCTCAAATTAGGGGTCCTTTCGTACCGATCGAGTATAGCAGCCGGCGATGCCCTTCCGGGGACGCCTCGTTGCGGATGAGGGCGCCGGCCCGTTCGCCCCTTGGTCGTCTCAGGCATGCAAGCCATTTGTAATCATATACTTATGGAGATGGTTCACCGTTCGGCCAGGTCGTGCGCGTGACCCTGCGAGATGCCTTCGGTCCGATCGACATCTACCTGTTCGACCAGTTGCTCCGGGGGCGGATCACCAAACGTGACCGCATCCTGGACGCCGGATGCGGCGCCGGTCGGAACCTGGTCTACCTGCTCCGCCAGGGGTTTGATGTGTTGGGACTGGACGCCGATCCGAGGGCGATTGCCGAAGTGCGCGCGATGACCGCGGCCCTGGCTCCGACGCTGCCCGCCTCGAACTTCCGGGCTGAATCCCTCGCGGCTTCTAGCTTCGAGGATGGAGTCGCCACGGTCGTGATTAGCAGCGCGGTGCTGCACTTCGCGCAAGACGACGAGGCGTTCGACGCGATGCTCCGCGGTTCGTGGAGGCTGCTCGCCGCGGGCGGACTCTTCTTCTGTCGGCTCGCATCGACGATCGGACTCGAGTCGCGCGTGACACGCCTCAGTCCGACCTCACGACGCTACCGGCTACCCGACGGCAGCGACCGCTACCTGGTTGACGAGGCGATGCTGCTCGCGCTGACCGAGCGGCTCGGCGGGCGTCTGCTGGATCCGATCAAGACGACGGTCGTCCAGGATCAACGATCCATGACGACATGGGTGGTACAGAAGCAATAGGGTCAGAAGATCGCGAAGTCCCGGCAGTGAGGTGCACCTGAAGTCCCGGCAGTGAAGAGATCGGGAAGTCCCGGAGTGAAGGGCTGCGAAGTCCGATCGGACTTCAGCGAAGTCGCCCGGACTTGGGCGTCAGCCCCGGGACTTCTGCGAAGCCGCCGGGACTTCGACCGAGCGTAGCGAGGCTCCGGGACTGGCCGTCAGTTCAAAGTGCGAGATCGAGAAGTCCCGGCGTGAAGGGCACGAGAAGTCCCGGCAGTGAAACGCTCGAGAAGTCCCGGAGAGAAGAGATCGGGGAGTCCCGGAGTGAAGGGCTACGAAGTCCGATCGGACTTCAGCGAAGCCTCCGGGACCTGGGCGTCAGCACCGGGACTTCTCCCGAGCGAAGCGAGGCAACCGGGACTTCAGCCGAGCGCAGCGAGGGATCCGGGACTTGACCGTCAGTTCAAAGTGCGAGACCGAGAAGTCCCGAAGTGAAGGGCTCGTGAAGTCCGTTCGGACTTCAGCGAAGTCGCCCGGACCCGGGCGTCAGCACCGGGACTTCTGCGAAGCTTCGGGACTTCTCCCGAGCGAAGCGAGGCACCGGGACTTGGGCGTCAGCACCGGGACTTCTCCCGAGCGAAGCGAGGCAACCGGGACTTCAGCCGAGCGCAGCGAGGGATCCGGGACGTCTGCGTCAGCACCAGGACTTCAGCTGAGCGAAGCGAAGCGCCGGGACCTGAGCGAAGCCTCCGGGACCTGGGCGTCAGCCCCGGGACTTCTCCCGAGCGAAGCGAGGCACCGGGACGTCAGCCGAGCGCAGCGAGGGATCCGGGACTTCTGCGTCAGTCCCTATGCTCTTTCAGCCGTATCGTCATCGTCGTGCCGTTGCCGGTCGTGCGTTCACAGACGACGTCGCCGCCGAGGCCGCGCACAATCGCGCGCGTCACGGTGAGTCCCAGTCCGGCGCCGCCGGGATCGCGGGCGCGCGACGGGTCGGCCCGGTAGAACGCGTCGAACACATGGGGCAGGTCGGCCTCGGCGATGCCGGGGCCGGTGTCGGCGACCGAGAGCGTGGCGTCGCCACCGAGGCGTCCGATCGTGATCGCCACGCGGCCACCGTTCACGTTGTATTGCACGGCGTTGACGACGAGGTTGGTGACTGCGTCGGCGAGTGGATCCTCGTCAGCGAGCACGACCACCGGTTCGGTGCCCTCCGAGACCTCGATGGTCACGCCGCGCGAGCGCGCAAGCGGGCCGAGGTCGTCGGCAATCCGGTGCGCTAGCGGGCCCAGCGAGACGGACGCGCGACGCGCCGGCGGCGCGCCGGCATCCTCGCGTGCCAGCGTGAGCAGGCGCCGCACGACAGACTGCATGCGATCGACGGCGCGCAGGCTCACCTCGAGCGAGTGCTGGTACTCGGCCGTCTCTCGCGGGCGGACGGCGGCCCACTGCAGCTCCGTCGAGAGCGTCGTGAGTGGCGTTCGCAGCTCATGCGAGGCGTCGGCGGTGAAGCGCTGCTGACGCGCGAGCGCCGCGTGCATCTGGTCGAAGGCGTCGTTCAGCGCGCGCGCCAGTTGATCGAACTCGCTGTCCACCTCAGCGACCGGGATCCGTGCCGAGAGGTCGCCATCGACCATCTCGCGCGCGGTGCGGCCGATGCGATCGACCGGCGCCAGCGCGCGTGTCACCAGCCACCAGCCGCCGAGGAGCGAGAGCGACAGGGCCACGCCCGTCAGCGCGGCGATCATCGCGGCCAGGGACCAGACATCCGCGCGAATGTCAGCGAGGGAGCGGCCGGCGACGATGACGGCACCCTCGGGCGTGATGTGCGTCAGTTCGCGGGAGCCGTCGCGCGTACGCGTGCCCGCCATCGTCGGCCTGGGGACGGCGCGATCGGGATCCGACTGATCGATCAGCTGGCCGCTCGCGGTCCACAGCACGTGGTAGAGGCCGGCCTCGTCTGGCGATGCGGTCCGCGCGGCGGGCAGTTCGAGGTCGAACGTGCCGCCGCCCACGGCGTGCAGCGAGGCGGCCAGCGTGGCGACGCGGGCGGCGAGCGTCCCGTCCACGGCCTCGAGGCGCGACCGCCAGGCGACGAACGACACGGCGGCCAGCGATCCGATCAACACGACGGCGACGATCGCCGAATACCACGCCAGGAGGCGAGACCGGAGCGAGTCAAGCATCGATCAGATAGCCGAGGCCGCGCCGCGTCTGGATCAGCTCGCCGCCGAGTTTCCGCCGCAGGGAGGCGACGTGCACGTCGATGGCGTTCGAGACGACCTCGCTCTCATCGTTGTACAGGCTGCCGGCGATCTCGGTGCGCGTCACGATGGCGCCCTGGCGCCGGATGAGCAGCTCGAGGATGCCGTACTCGCGCGGCGTCAGATCGAACTCTGTCGATCCGCGGTGGACGCGCCGGGTGGTCAGATCCACCCGGACGTCTCCGATGGTGACCTCGGAATGCGGCTGCACGGCCGTACGCCGAAGGAGCGCCGCGAGGCGCGCGACCAGCTCGTCGATCGCAAAGGGCTTGCTCAGGTAGTCGTCGGCGCCGAGGTTCAGGCCGCGGACGCGATCTTCGACCGCATCGCGCGCCGTCAGGATGAGGACGGGCGTCGTGCGCCGGGCGACGCGCAGGGCCTTCAGGACCGACAGGCCGTCCCGTCCCGGCAGCATGAGGTCGAGCACCACGACGTCGTAGGCGACCTCGAGCATCCGGAACAGGCCGTCGCTGCCATCGTGCGAGACGTCCACCGCGTAGTGCGCCTCGCCCAGCGTCCGCGCGAGCGCGCCGGCCAGGTCCACCTCGTCCTCGACCAGCAGGAGCCTCATCGTCGTCGCCGGTCTGGCGCGGGCTCGATGCGGAGGTCGTCGAAGCACACATTCGCGTCGCCCGCGGCCAGCACGCCGGCTCGCAGCGGGGCCACCGGGCGCCCCGTCCGACGCTCGTCCTGGAGCACGCGGACGCCCCCAAGGGAGACGGTCACGCGGTTGTCGTCGCTCACGACCTTGAGGCTGTGCCACGCCTCGAGGTCGAGTTCGAGGTCGTCCTCCATCTCCACGCGGACGCGGTTGCCATCCACCACGCGATAGAGGACCAGCTCCGCCCGTGCCAGGTCCAGCACGGCGGCCGAGTAGTGATTCGCATCCACGAAGTTCCAGACCACACCACCGGCGCGTGTGCCGCCCGTGAGCCGGAGGCGCGCCGAGACCAGGATGCCGATGGGCGCCTGGCCGGGCGCGAGCGCCAGCGAGAATCCCCCAGCATGACTGGTCGTGCTGGCGTGCACGAGATAACCGTTCGCCGCCGTCCGTTCAACCGTCCAGGTGCCCGCCGAAGGTTGGCGCATGGCCGCCACCGTAAAGCCAGACGGCAGGGCGCCAGGACGGTCGTCGTCGAAGTGGCGCACACTGCCGGCCTGCGGGCTCGGGCCCAGGGCAAGCAACGACACGGGCAGGACGAGGAGCAGGGACCTGATGCCCACATTCTAGCGGCGGGCACCGTGAAGAAGGCGTGAAGCCGGTCGGTCGCCCGCTTCATCGCGCCTTCATCGGCCTTCCGCTATAACTCCCGGCATGCCGACGCGCGTGGTGATGGTGCTGGGGATGTTCGTGTGTGTGGCGACCGTGGCCGAGGGCGCAGGGCTGCCGGTGGCGCCTGCAGCGCAGACGCCCGCGGCCTCGCAGGCGTCGGTGGCTTCGGGGCGCCTGCGCGTGTACCTGGACTGCGGCGACTGCTTCCAGGAGTACATGCGCACGGAGATCGGCTGGGTGGATTTCGTGCGCCAGCCCCAGGATGCCGATGTGCACGTGCTCTCCACCACCACGGAAACGGGCAGCGGGGGCCGGGAGGTCGTGCTGCGGTTCGTCGGCGCGGGCCGGCACACGGGCGTCAATCAGGCCCTGCGTGCCGTGTCGGCCCCGGGCGAGACCGAGGACGTGCGACGGCGGGCGATCCTGCGCGCGATGACGGTCGGATTGCTGGGCTTCATCGCCCGGGACGGGTTGCCGGTCGAACTCGGCGTGTCCGTTCGGGCCACCGAGGCGGCCGGCCCCGCGCGGGCCACCCGCGATCCCTGGGGTGCCTGGGTCTTCGGGCTGAACACCAGCGGGCAACTCGAGGCGGAGGAGAGCAACCGCGAGTCGAGCTGGGAGGTGGGCGCCACGGCCGATCGCGTCACCGACCACTGGAAGGTCAGCTTCGGCGTGTCGGCCGAGCAGCAGACCGAACGATTCGATCTCGATGAGGACGACCCGTTCAAGGTCACTCGTCGCGAGCGCCGCGTGGACGGCTTCGTGGCGAAGAGCCTCGGCCCACACTGGTCGTTCGGGATCGACGGCGGCGTCGAATCATCGACGTTCGGCAATGTACGGCGCGCGATCGAGGTCGCGCCGGCCATCGAGTTCAATGTGTTCCCGTATGCGCAGTACGCCACGCGGCAGTTGCGGCTGCAGTACCAGATCGGCGCGGTCGCCGCGCGCTACAACGAGATCACGCTCTTCGGCCGCCTGGCCGAAACGCGCCCGATGCACGCCTGGTCGGTCACCCTCGACCAGCGCCAGCCATGGGGCTCCCTTCAGGCCGAAGCCGAGTGGTCGCAGTACCTGCATGACCTCTCGAAGTATCGATTCGAGGTGGACGGTGAACTCAGCGTGCGGATCACGCGCGGCCTGTCCGTGCAGTTCGAGGCGGCAGCCTCGCGGATCCGGGATCAGATCTCGCTGCCCCGCCGCAGCGCGACGCAGGAAGAGGTCCTGTTGCGTCTCCGCGAACTCCAGAGCGGGTACGAAGTGAACCTCTCGTTCGGCATCCGCTACAGCTTCGGATCGATCTTCAACAACGTCGTGAATCCGCGCTTCGGGCGGTAACCATGCGTCGGCCGGACTTCAGCGTCAGGTCCGGGACTTGGGCGAAGTCTCCGGGACTTCCTGGCCCTTCCCACCGGGACTTCGCGGCTCTTGGCGGCGGGACTTCGGCGCTCCTTCCCACCGGGACTTCCCGGCTCTTCGCACCGGGACCTGGGCGTCAGTGCCGGGACCTGGGCGAAGTCCCGGGACTTGATGGCTCTTCCCACCGGGACCTCTAGATCAACTTCTTGACGGCGTCTTCGACCTGTCTTGCCAGCGCCTGGTAGTCGTCGCCCGCCAGCGTCAGCGGCGCGCCGAAGGCCACGCGCACAGGGCCACGCGTGGGCCAGCGCGCCTTCGGGTGCAGCACCTTGTCGAGACCCTCGATGCGGACCGGGACGACGGGCACGTTGAGCCGCGCGCCGAGCATGCCGATGCCCGGGCGGAACGATCCGATCGCGTTCTCCTCGCGGCGACCTTCAGGGAAGATCAGGATCGAGTAGTCATCGCCAAGGATCTCTCCCATGTAGCGCATCGCCTGACGGGTCCCGCCTTCGCGCTGCGGCAGGGGAAACGCGTTGAAGAACTGGCACGCCAGGTAATACCAGAGGCTGTTCCAGAGGTACTTCTTGCGGGTGACCTGCTCCGGGAAGAAGTGTCCCTTGAAGAACTCCTTGGCCATGGCGGGCGCGACGCGGTAGCGCCAACGGGACGGCAGCGCAATCAGGATCGCCGGCGTATCCATGTGGCTCTGGTGGTTCGAGGCGAACACCACCGGTCCCTTGACCGCAGCCAAGTGCTCGAGCCCGTCCACGCGCAGCTGCATGAAGACGCGGGCCAACGGCAGAATCCAGGTGGGCAGGCTGATGCGGCGAAGGAACCAGGCGATCGGATGCCGATTCCACGACGGGAACACGATCATGTCATCCGGCCCTCCGGCCGCGCTTGTCGTCACGCTGCCAGGTGCGTGGCCGCCAGCTGGCGAGGCGGCCGCCGGCGTCCCGGTGGTGGTGACCGCGGTCGTGCCGCCGACCATGGCGCCGAGCGCGCCGACGGTCCTGGCCTCGGCCAGGGCGCCTTCGTCGAGCGTCGTCTGGAACGCCTCTTCGAGGGCCATCATCAGTTCCACCCGGTCGAGCGAACTGAGGCCCAGTTCGTCGAGCGTCGTCTCGGATGTGATCTCGCGGCCGGCGGCGTACCGGCCGACGATGTCCTCGATGCGCGTGCCTGTCGAGACGCGCGGTGGCGCACCGGCCTGCTCGCCCGCGGCCCAGCGCTGCACCTCGCGGCGCTTCAGCTTCTGCGTTCCCTCCGTTCGCGGGAGTGTCTCGGCGGGCCAGATCGAGGTGCTCCAGACACGCTGGTGATCTTCCAGTCCCGCGTTGGCTCCCCGGACGATCGCGTCCACCTGCGCCCTCGGATCGAGCACGAGTACCCCGTGAATCCGCTCCTCACCCTCGACCTTCAGACCGACGACGGCGGCGTCTCGCACACCTGGCTGCGCCGTCAGCGCGCGCTCGACGTCCTCAGGGAAGACATTGAGGCCCTGCGGCGTCACGATCATCTCTTTCTTGCGGCCCTTGATCAGGAGCCGGCCTGAGCTGTCCAACTCGCCGATGTCGCCCGTGTGGAACCAGCCGCCCTGGAACGCGGCGGCCTCGGCGGCTGAGGCGGCGATCGCGGCGGCCGACCCCGCGGTCTCGCCCCCGGCGTGGTAGTAGCCGGACGTGACGTTGTCGCCGCGCACCAGGATCTCGCCGTCATCCGCGATCTTCACCTCGACGCCGCCGATGGGCGTCCCCACCGTGCCCTTCGAGGCGCGTAGCGGGTGATTGAGCGTGACGATCGGGGCCGTTTCCGTGAGGCCGTAGCCCTGCACGACGAGGAACCCCAGCTTGCGCCAGAACCCCTCGAGTTCGGGGTCGAGGGGCGCGGCCCCGCAGACGATGCACCAGAACTTCCAGCCGAAGAGGCGGTGAACCTCGCGGTAGTGCCACCAGCGCCAGGCCCAGTGCTTGCCGGCGAGGGTATCGGGGCCCGCCGTGATCGGCGAGACGCGCTGGACGTGCTCGCGCAGGACGTCCAGCACCTTGGGGACGCAGACGAGGACGGAGATGCGGCGCGTCTTCACCTGACGCAGGATCTCGACCGGGCTGTAGCCGTGCGAGAAGACCACGGTGCCGGCGAGCATCGGCGGCACGAACGTCGCCATCGACTGGCCGAACATGTGGCTGAGGGGCAACAGGTTCAGGAAGCGCAGGGGATGGAACGGCCGCGCATATCGCCTGTACTTCCTGATCTCCCGCTCGATCGGGATGATGTTCGCCAGGAGGTTGCGGTGCGTAATCGTGACGCCCTTGGGATCGGCCGTCGCGCCCGAGGTGAAGATGATCTCGGCGAGCGTCGCGCCAGTGGGCCGCGCGGGATCGCCAGACGTGAGCGCGGCGTCCGACCGCGCCGCCGCGGTCTCGCGAGCGAGTGCAGGCCCGTCCACGGCCAGTTCATCGAGCCGCCACACGAGGGACCCGAGCGCCGCGGGGGGATGCACGTCGTTGCCGAGGAGGACGACCCGGGCCTTGACGATCTGGGCGATGCGCTCGAGGAGATCCGCCGACGCCCGGAAGTCCACGGGCACCAGCACGACCCGCGCGAGCAGGCAGCCCCAGAGGGCGATCAGCCACTCCGTCCGGTTCTCGGACCAGATGACCACCTTGTCGTCGGGCTGGACCGACGCGGCCCTCAGCCGGGTGGCAAACGCACGGGCGGCCACCGCCAGCTCTCGATACGTCGTGGCCCTGGCCCGATAGCCATCGTCATGGACAACGAAGGTGTCGTCGAGGGTCGAGAAGTCCTCGAAGAAGTCGAGGAGCGAGTCGCGAGGCACGGAGTAATGATACGGGTGCGCCAGGTACGGCGGGTACGTCAGGTACGGAGGTGCGTCAGGTACCATGGTGCGGCCGGTGCTCAGGTACGCCGGGTACGGTTATCATCTGGGCTACGTTCACAGCCTGAAATCTGGCCGGCGCGTTCGGAAGTCGTGCGTGGCCGGGTTGTGGGCGGGGGATTGATGAGGAGATCAGGGCGATGAAGATGAAGAAGACGATGATGTTCGTGGCCGCGATGGCTGTGGCCAGCGTGGCGATCGCGCAGACACCTCCGCCGGCAGCGCCGGTGGTGACGCCGGGCGCTCAGGGTGGCCGCGGGCCGCAGGTGCCGCCGGTGGACGTGCCGTGGAACGATGCGGTGCCGCCAGGCACGGCGGATCACGTGGCCCGGGCGCTGAAGGAATCCACTCGCCACGGCGAATGGGTGAAGATCAAGATGGCAGACGGGACCGACCTGAACAGCTGGGTCGTCTATCCCGAGCGCGCGACGAAGGCGGGCGTGGTGGTGGTCATTCACGACATCCGCGGCATGGCCGATACGCCGCGAGCCGTGGGCGACCAGCTCGCGCAGGACGGGTTCATCGCGATCGTTCCCGACTTCCTGTCGGGAAAGGGACCGAACGGCGGCGGCACGGAGTCGCTCGGGACCGGCGTTGGCCAGGCGATTCAAGGAATCACCGCCGACGACTTCGTCGCACGCATCACGGCCGCGCTGGAGTACGGCAAGAAGCTGCCGTCATCGAACGGCAAGACCGGCGTGGTCGGCTTCTGCTGGGGCGGCCAGAAGAGCTTTCTCTCGGCCATCTCGATTCCGACCCTGAACGCGGCCGTGGTGTACTACGGTGATATTCCCGATTTCGCCAAGGGCCCTGAGGCCGTCACCTCGCACGTGTCGAAGATCAAGGCGCCGGTGATCGGCTTCTACGGCGGCAACGACAATCGCATCAACTCGACGCTCGAAGTCACGACGGCCGCCATGAAGGCGGCCGGCAAGAGCTTCGAGACACACATCTTCGAAGGCGCGGGCCACGGGTTCATGAGCGGTCAGGCCGGTGCGGCCGGCGCCAACCTCAAGGCCGCCATCGCGTCATGGCCGCTGGCGCTGAAGTTCTTCAATGCGCACATGAAGTGATGGTGAATGTGGTGGTGTCGGATGTGGTGATGTGGTGATGTGGGAAGACATCACCACATCTCACATCACCACATCACCACATCACTCACATCACCACATCACCACATTCAGGTTACTTGACGGAAATTCCTGCCGAGAGCACCACGAGGCGCTGGCGGTTGCGGCCTGGGTAGGGTGGCGTCAGGTTTTCGGGGCGCGTGAGGTAGAAGCGGACGTCGAAGCAGAAGGCCACGTGTGAGGTGCTGAACCACCGGGCACCGCCGCCCATGTTGATCGTGAGCTTCTTCGGCCCGGCTTCCGCCGGCGCGAGTGCCCCGGTGAACGTCTCGAAGCGCATCGGGCCCATGCCGCCGCTCACGTAGCTCCAGCCGTCGCGACTGCCGAAGTTCAGCGAGACGGCGGGTGCCAGGCTGAACAGCCGCTGCTCCACCACCAGTCCTGTCGGCACGTCCAACGCGTCCACCTGGGTCTTCCGTCCCCGGGCCAGCAGCAGCTCGCCGCCGATGCCGAGCGCGAAGCGGCCGCGTCTCAACGGATAGACATGCAGGGCCCCGACTGCGCCCAGACCGCGGCCGGGCAGGTCCTCTCGCTCGAGCGCCAGCTCATCGGCGGTGCGCACATCCCGGCCCAGGCCCACAGAGAACGCGCGAAGGTCGAGCGCGACCGGCGCGATCGGCTGCGGCGTGCGCTGGGCGAAGGCGGGCGTTGCGAGAGCGGTGACCAGCGTGAGCAGCGTCAGGGCTGACCTCGTGAAGCGGCGCATTGGTCACAGCGTACAACACGTGCCACGCGCCTTCTTGTGCAGCGACAGCTCGTGGCGACGGACTGCGACTAAGATCCTGGCCATGTCTCTCGTCACCCTCTCTGCCATCCGCGAGGCCGCCGGCCGCATTGCGAGCATCGCACGTCGCACGCCCATCCTGGACGTCTCCGCGATCGCGGGTCGCCCGCTGATCCTCAAGTGCGAGCCGCAGCAGCCCGGCGGCGCCTTCAAGATCCGCGGCGCGGCGAACATGCTGCTGCGTCTCACCGACGACCAGCGCACGCGCGGCGTCATCACCTACTCGTCCGGCAATCATGGGCAGGCGGTCGCGCTGGCGGGGCAGCGCCTCGGCATCCCAGCCGTGATCGTGATGCCGACCACCGCGCCGCCGATCAAGATTGCCGGCGTGAAGCGCTGGGGCGGCGAGGTGATTCTCGAGGGGACGACGTCGGCCGAGCGCCGCGTGCGCGCGGAAGCCGAGGCGGAGGCGCGCGGGTTGACGATGGTGCCGCCGTTCGACCATGAGTGGGTCATCGAGGGACAGGGCACCCTCGGCCTCGAGATCCTCGAGCAGGTGCCTGATGTGGACGTGGTCGTCGTGCCGGTCGGCGGCGGCGGGTTGCTGTCGGGTGTGGCCGCGGCGGTCCGCCAGACGCGGCCTGAGGTCACCATCGTCGGCGTCGAGCCTGCGGGCGCAGCGAAGATGTCCGCGTCGATCGCGGCGGGGCATCCCGTGACGCTGGCGTCGGTGTCGAGCATCGCGGACGGCCTGATGCCGGTGCGGCCTGGTGATCTGACGTTCGCGCACGCCCGCGCGTTCGTGGACGCCGTGGTCACGGTTGACGACGCGGCGATTGCGCGCGCGGCGCTGTGGCTGTTTCACGAGGCCAAGCAGGTGGTGGAGCCGAGCGGTGCCGCGACGGTGGCGGCCGTGCTCTGGCCCGACCCCGCGGGGCCGCTGGCGGACCGCTCGAAGAAGGTCGTCGCGATCCTCAGCGGCGGGAACGTGGCGCCCGCGACGCTGGCGGCGCTGGAGTAGCCAACGCTTCCTCCAACGTCGAGAACGCGCCATCCAGTTGCTGCTCGTAGAGCGCCCTGAGGACGCGGCCCATCTCGGGGCCGGGTTTCATGCCGCGCGCGAGCAGGTGGCGGCCCAGGACGATCGGGGCCGGGGCAGCCTGCGACACGCCGAGTGCCCGCGCTCGCTCGAGGAACCACGCGTTGGCCGAGCAGTCGAACGGACCCGTGCGACCCTGACAGTCGGCCTCGGCGAACCGCGCGAGCAGCTCGAGATTCACCTTCAGCGCCAGCCGGCGGAACGCCCCGTCGCCAACGCCCTTCGGTGTCTTGTGAAAGGCGCCGGGACGCATGTGTTCCGCCACCAGGCCGAGCACCTGGCCGCGCACGTCGTAGCCGTCGAGCGAATGCACGTTCAGTCGGTCGAGCAGCGCGATCGTCGGCCCCACGCCGGCCGCCTCGTGTCCCGGCGATCGCCATCGGCCCTCGATCATCGCCGTCGTCGTCGGCTTGCCGAGGTCGTGACAGATCGCGGCCAGCATCATCGCCACCGCCGGCCCTCGCTCGAGCCCTTCGATCCGCGCGTGCGCCTCGTCAATCACCATCAGCGTGTGGACCCACACATCGCCTTCGGGGTGCCACTCGGCATCCTGCGGGCACCCCTCGAGCGCCGCCATCTCCGGGAAGACACGCTCGATGATGCCGATCTCGCGTGCCAGGCGGAACCCGATGGACGGCCGCGCTGCCAGGAGCAGCAGCTTCTCGACCTCGCCCCAGATCCGCTCGGAGGGCAGGTCGTCGATCGCGATGCGCCGTAGCAGCGCCCTGGTCTCGTCATCCACCGAGAGATCGAACCTCGCCGCGAACTGGATCGCGCGCAGCACGCGCAGGCTGTCGTCAACGAACGTGCGCGGATCGACGACCCGCAGGCGGCGCGCCTCCAGATCCGCGCGGCCCGCAAACGGGTCGATCACCTCGCCGGTCAACGGATCCTGCGAGATCGCGTTGATGGTGAAGTCGCGTCGCCGCGCCGCCTCTTCGAACGACAGCTGGGGGTCGCCCTGGACGGTGAAGCCCTTGTGCCCGCGTCCCGTCTTCGACTCCCGCCGCGGAATCGCGACGTCCAGGCCGGCGACCTTGTACACCGTGAAGCTCTCGCCGACGGCGTCCACACGACCGAGCGATTCGAGCAGCGTGCGCAGGCGGGCGCCTGGGATGCCGAAGACTTCGACGTCCACGTCCTTCGGCGTGCGGCCCAGCAGCACGTCGCGTACGCACCCGCCGACCAGGAGCGCCCGGCCCCCGCCTCGCCGACGAGGCGCGCGAGCCGCGTGGCGGCGTCAGGAACGGGCGCGGCCATCGGCAGGGACGTGCGGCGTGCGTCGTCGGCCAAACCGCTGGACGACGCGATCGGCCTGGGCGGGCGCCACGACGCTCAGCACGGCCAGCCACCACGCCCGCGGGTACGGATACACCTCGGCGCGCGGCCTGACGATGCAGTCGGCGATCGCGCGGGCGACGTGGTCAGCAGACTGACTCGGGCCTCTGCCAGACACCGCATGGCCGAAATCGCGGTGAATCGCGTCGTGAAACTCGGTGCGTGTCGAGACCGGATAGACGACCGATGCGTGAAAGGCCGTGCCCGCGAACTCGGCGCGGAGCGATTCGACGAACCCGACCTGCGCCATCTTCGTCGCCGAATAGGCGCTCGATCCGGCGATGCCGCGTCGGCCCACGATCGATGACGTCACAATCAGGTGACCGTGTCCCTGCGGACGCATCGCGGCCAGGGCGGCCTGCGCGGCGTGGAACGTGCCCATCAGATTCACGTCGATCAGCCGGCGCATGGCCTCTGATGTCGTCTCCGCGAAGGCGCCGTGGTAGCCGATGCCCGCGTTGCACACCATCACGTCCAGGCGCCCGAACGCGTCCAGCGTCTGGCGCACCAGCGCCGCCATGTCGTCAGGGCGCGTGACGTCGCCGGCCACGGCCAGCGCGCGCCCGCCGCGAGCCTCGATCGCCTGCGCGATCGCCGTCAGCCGGTCGCCACGCCGGGCCGACAGCACGACGGCCGCGCCCTCGGCGGCGCAGCGGTCCGCGGTGGCCCGCCCGATTCCGGCCGAGGCGCCCGTGATCGCGACGACGCGACCGGAGAGTCGAGACATGACGCTATTATGGACAATCGCGCGCGCCGCGATCGCCATGGACTGTCTCAGCCTGCTCTGCGATCTGATCGCCGCCAACTCCGTCAATCCGTCGCTGGTCCCCGGTGCGCCCGGTGAAGCCGAGGCCGCCGACGTGGCGCGCCTGGCCATGCTGGCCGGCGGGCTCGACGTGGTGACCCAGCTGGCGGCACCCGGGCGTCCGAACGTGATCGGCATCCTCGAGGGTCGCGAGCCTGGGCCGGCGATGATGTTCTGCGGCCACCTCGACACGGTGGGCGTGGAGGGCATGACCGATCCGTTCGTGCCGCGGATCGACGGCGACCGCCTGTACGGACGCGGCGCGCAGGACATGAAGGGCGGCGTCGCCGCCATGATCGCGGCGGCCGCGGCGCTGGCTCCGACCTGGCGGAAGGGGAGGCTGATCGTCGCGGCCGTCGCCGACGAGGAGCACATGAGCCTCGGCGCCGAGGCGCTGGTGCGCGAGTTCGGCGCCGACATGGCCGTCGTGACCGAGCCCACCGATCTCAGGGTCGCGGTCGGTCACAAGGGTTTTGCCTGGATCGACATCGAGACGCACGGGCGCGCGGCGCATGGCAGCCGGCCTGACGACGGTCGCGACGCGATCGCCTACATGGGCCGCGTCCTCGGCCGGCTCGAGGCGCGCGACCGCGAGCTGCGCGCGCGGAGGCCGGTGCCGTTTCAGGGCACGGCGTCCCTCCACGCGTCGATCGTGCGGGGTGGCCGCGAGCTCAGCAGCTATCCGGATTTTTGCGCGCTGCAGATGGAGCGCCGCACGGTGTCCGGGGAGGACGAATCGAGTGTGCAGGCCGAGATCGAGTCCATCCTTCGCGGCCTCGCGGCGGACGATCCCGACTTCCGCGCGGACGCCCGCGTCACCGCGTACCGGTCCGCGTATTGTCTCGACCAGGGACACGCGCTGCCGCGCGCCCTCAGCGACGCGCTGACAGGGCGGGGCCTGGTGGGGGCGCCCACAGGGATGTCCTTCTGGACGGACGCGGCGGTGCTGGCCTCGGCCGGCATCCCGTCGGTGCTCTTCGGACCGGGCGGGGCCGGCCTCCACAGCCTCGCTGAGTACGTCCTGGTGCCAGACGTGCTCGCCTGCCGGGACGTGCTGGTGGCGGCGACCCGTTCGCTGGTCGTCTGAGATAGGGGGTCAGATCTCTTTTCCACAGGTCTGGCGGCCCCGGTGCCAGATCTCGGTCGGGCGAATGCCCCCTCCGAGATCTGGCACCGACCCCGCCAGACCTGTGGAAAAGAGATCTGACCCCCTAGGCACGCTCGCCGAAGACGCCCCTCAGCACGAACCCGACATTGGCCGGCCGCTCGCCCAGTCGCCGCATGAAGTATGGAAACCACTCCCGTCCGAATGGGACGTAGATGCGGACGGTCTCGCCATCGGCGGTCAGCGCTGCCTGCAGGTCCCGCCGGATTCCGTACAGCATCTGGAATTCGTACCGCGATGACGCGATGCCCCGCTCCCGGGCAAAGGCGCGTGTCGCCTCGATCATCGCGGGGTCGTGCGTCGCAATCGCGGGATAGTGTCCATCGGTCAGCAGCACCTTCATCAGATCGATGAACGCCGCGTCCACCTCGGTCTTCTGCTGCAGTGCCACGTCGCCGGGCTCGCGATAGGCGCCCTTGACCAGTCGCACCCGGCCGCCCAGGGCCATCACCCGCCGCACGTCGGCGGCCGATCGCTTCAGGCACGACTGGATCACCACGCCGACGTTCTGGTACCCGATGCTCCAGACGGTCTCGAAGATGTCGAGCGTCGGGGCGGTGTACGGCGAGTTCTCCATGTCGATCCGGACGAAGAAGCCGCGCTTGTCGGCCGCATCGAGGACCCGCCGGAGGTTGTCCACCGACGTCGCCCTGTCGATATCCAGGCCGAGCTGGGTGAGCTTCAGCGAGATGTTGCGGCCGACGCCGGCGGCCTCGATCTGCTCGAGCATGCCCACGTAGGCTTGCGTCGCGGCATTCGCAGCTTCGCGCGACGTCACGCTCTCGCCGAGGAAGTCCAGCGTCACCTGCAGGCGCTGCGCCTCGACCTCGCGCGCAGCCCGGATGGCGTCCTCGATCGATTCGCCGGCGATGAACCGGCGGGCGAAGCTGCGTGGCGTCCGCAAGCCATAGCGTGACGCCGCCTTCTTGAGCAGGTCGCTTCCGGCGAGGACGGAGAACAGGGCCTTCGGGAGTGCGTCGAGCATCAGCCTGCAAGGCCCTCGCAGATCGCGTTCGTAAATGTCGTGGTGGTGGCCGTGCCCCCCAGGTCGCGCGTGCGCACCTCGGGACGGGCCAACGCGGCGAGCAGCGCCGTGTGAATGCGCGTGGCCGCCTCGCCCTCACCGATGTGCCGCAGCATGAGCAGTGCCGACAGGAGCAGCGCGGTCGGGTTGGCGAGATCGCGCCCGGCGATATCCGGGGCGCTGCCGTGGACGGCCTCGAACACCGCCGCTCGCTCGCCGATGTTGGCGCCGGGCACGAGGCCGAGGCCGCCCACCAGGCCGGCTCCCAGGTCCGACACGATGTCGCCATAGAGGTTCGGCAGCAGCAGGACGTCGAACTGTTCGGGCTTCATCACCAGGTGCATGCACGCGGCATCCACGATCTTGTCGTCGAAGGCGATATCCGGATACTGCGTGGAAACGGTCCGGCACGACGCGAGAAACAGGCCGTCGCTGAGCTTCATGATGTTGGCCTTGTGGATCGCCGTGACCTTGCGCCGGCCGTTGGCCCGTGCGTGCTCGAACGCAAACCGCGCGATCCGCGTCGAGGCCTTCTCCGTGATGATCTTCAGGCTCTCGACGACGCCGGGCACCACGGTGTGCTCGAGGCCGGCGTAGAGGTCTTCGGTGTTCTCGCGCACGATCACCAGGTCCACACCCTGGAAGCGGCTGGGTGCCCCAGGCAGGTTCGCCACCGGACGAAGGTTCGCGTACAGGTCCAGCGCCTGCCGGAGGCCCACGTTCACACTCGTGAAGCCCTTCCCGACCGGGGTCGTCACTGGACCCTTGAGCGCCACCTTGTTCCTCGTGACCGAATCGAGCAGTTCGGTGGGCAGTGTCTGTCCGGTCTTCTCCACCGCGAGGATGCCGGCGTCGTGCCGATCCCAGTCGATGGCGAGGCCCGCCTCGGCCAGGATCCGCACGACGGCGGCGGTGACTTCGGGGCCGATGCCGTCGCCGGGGATGAGCGTGAGCACGTGAGCCATCGGCAGTAGGATACCCCTCATGCACACGTGGACAGGGACTTCCGATCTGATCAAGGCGCTGGGTCGCCTCGGTGCACGGGCCGCGTTCGTGACGCTCGCGGGCGCGATCGCGATGTCGGTGGTCACGAGCGCCCAGGCGCCTGCCACGGTGACCGCCGCCGCTGAACCGCTGCGGCCCGGCGAGGTGCTCGTGCGACTGACGACTCCACACGGCCACATCGATTTGGCCGTGGACGCCGCACGAGCGCCGATCACCTCGGCCAATTTCCTGAAGTACGTGGATGGCGGCTTCTACAATGGCGGCCGGTTCCACCGCGCGACCCGCCCGGACAACTACACGCCGGCGCCGCCGGCTCGACCCGCGATGGAGCTGATCCAGGGCGGCATCAACCCGGCACGGCGCGCCGAGGCGTTTCCGCCGATTCCGCTCGAGCGCACGAGCGTGACGGGCCTTAAGCACCTCGTCGGCACAGTGTCGATGGCGCGCGGCACGGCGGCCGATACCGCGAAGTCCGATATCTTCATCCTGCTCGACGAGCAGCCCTCACTCGACTTCGGCGGCAGCCGCTTCGACGACAAGCAGGGCGGGGCGGCGTTCGGGCGCGTCGTCGCGGGACTGGACGTGGTGCGCAAGATTCAGCAGCAGTCGGTCACCGGACAGAACCTCACGCCGCCTGTGCCGATCACGACCGCAGCACGGATCCCGCCGGCACGGCACTGAGGCGGCCCTCGATCGGGTCGTGTTCGAAGAGCTTTCACCACGAGCAGACACGAAGGAGCCTCGTGCGCGGCGCAAGAGGCCGCCGTCCGACGACACGCGTGAGCCCGAGTCAAGGCCAAGCAGGCTCATGTGTGTCGTCCGACGGTGGCCTCTCGACGGCCTTGGCCGCCAAGCGGCGTTGCCGCTTGGCGCCGCGCACGACTCTGCCTTCTGGATGCCAAACCGGAGACGCTAGTTCCCTACGTGTCCTTCGCGCCTACGTGGTGAATGTTCTTTCGACAGGCGCGTTTACAGCTTTGCGGCCAGCGCTGCCGCGACGCGTTCGAGGAGCGCCCGATCGGTGGCGCCGAACGCGGCGGGACGGTCGCTGTCGATGTCGATCTCCCCGAGCACCGTGTCCCCGCGCATGATCGGCACGACGATCTCCGACTTCGTCTCGATGCTGCACGCCAGATAGCGCGGGTCGCTGTTGACGTCGTCCACGATGATCGTCTGCTTCTCGGAGGCGGCCGCGCCGCAGATGCCGCGGTTGAGGGGGATCCGCGCGTGGGGCGACGGCTTGCCGAGATAGGGGCCCAGCACCAGTTCGTCGCCCTCGAGCACGTAGATCCCGGCCCATGTGTAGTGGGGCAGTCCCGCTTTGAGGGCCGCCACCGCGCTCGTCATGGCCGCGCGCCCGTCAGGGGCTTCAGAGATCAGGGCCAGAATGTCCGGCAGGAGTGTCGAGGTTTCGAGGGTCATGAGTGATCGCGCGTCTCCATCCAGAGCAGGCCGATGCCCATCAGCATCGTCGCCGCCATCAGGCCGGTGGACAAGCCGTGGAGCCGTCCGAAGTTGGTGCGACGGCCGTCGTCGGCAGGCAGCGAGGCGACCGGTCCGGTGACGCTCGCCCGGATCGCGTCGATCCGGGGCGTGACGACGAAGACCGTGACCAGGCTCGCGGCGACCATCACCGTCGCCCCCCAGGTGCGGATGCCGAATCGCCTCGGCCGAGGGCCCAGCGCGGCACGAATGACGAGTGAGACGATGACGATCCCGCCAAGCGCCCAGGCGATGTACTGAAAACGGTCGAACATCACGCCGAACAGCCGACCCGCCAACTCGCGGCCCGTCGCGGGATCCTGCGCCTGCAGCACATCGAAGAGCGCGGGCGCGCTGACCGCCGAGAGCGCGGCCAGCCCTCCGACCCAGAGCGCCAACGCGACCAGCGCGACGAACCGGAGCAGTGCCATGGATCAGGCCTGCCGGCGTGCCAGGAGCGCGCTCGACATCGCGTCGGTCGTGATGCCGAAGTGCGCCCACACATCGAGGAACGATTCGGACGGCGCGACCTGGGGATCGCTGATACCGAAATGGTCCAGCGTGACCGGCGTCCCGTAGAGGTGCGACGACACGTAGCCGGCGAACCCACGCAGACCGGCCTCGTTCGAGCCGATCAGGCCGTCCTCGAGCGTGACGACATGGCTGTAGCGATCCGCCAGGCCGCGCACGAAGCCGTCCGCCAGCGGGAATCCGTTGACCACGATGACGTCGGTCGGCACCCCGGCCTCCGTGGCCTTCTCGGCCGCTTCACCCGCCAGGTACGACGGGGCGCCTACCGTTAGAATCACGTGCTTTGCCCCCGCCGCCGTGCGGTACGTCGTGGCCGGCGTCCAGGCATCGGTCGCCGCCCAGAGCGGTTCGTGCGAGTCCTGCCGCGTCAGCACGGGCAGGTTGTCGCGCGGAATCGCGACGATGTGCCCGCCGCGCGCCGCGGCGGCATCGCGCACGGCGATGAACGCGGCGCTCGCGTCAGCGGGCGCGTAGAACCGCCGCAGGTACGGCAGGTAGCCGAGCGCGACGTTGATCCAGTCCAGGCTCCAGCCCGAGAAGTGATCGCGGCCGGTGCACGCGCCGACGTGGGCGAAGTGCATCACGACGTTGAGGCCCTCGTTCTCGCCCGTGAGATTGCGCTGATAGCGCCACAGCTCGAATCCCTCGCGCGCGATGCCCTCGAGGAACGCCGCGAAGGTGGCGAACACATTCAGCTGGCGTGGACCCGGCGTGAAGGACAGACCGTCCGTCACGAGGGTGGCCGCCTGCTCCTGAATGCTCAACTCGAACCGATGACTGGACGGGACGAGGGCCGAGGCCTTGCCGAGCCTGGTCGAGGGATTCAGGTCGCACGAGACGAAGAAGCAGTCCTTCGGGTACTTCTTCGCGACGGCCACATACGCGGCCTCGGATCCAGCCCGTGGCGAGACCCACTTGTCGGTGCCCGGCAGTTTGACGTCTACCAGGTCTGCTTCCGAGAGCGTCAGATTCGGTGTGCCTGCCGCGGGCCTGGCCTCGGTCACGACGATGCGGGGAGGCGCGGACCGGAGGGCGTCGATCGCGGCGGTTTCGCCGGCGGACAGGCCGAACATCGGTCCGGCCAGCACGGCGTCGCCATCGCGGCCCTTCATCCCGCCGTCATGGTGTGCTTCGCCGCCGGGCAATCCGTTGACGTAGAACAGGCACTCGATCATCGCGTGGGTGTCGCGGAAGCTCATCAGCGAGCCGGGAATCCAGATCGGGTGCGACAGCTCGACGCCGTGCGCCTTGGCAAAATGCGCGACCTCGGCCGAGACGCCATAGCGCTCGCCGAACGAGGCCACCGTCACGGCCTTGGACGAGGTCGAGTGCCAGCCGGTGGGATAGATCAGCGACGGCTTGCCGTCGCGGGCGAGCGACGCGGCGTGCCGGTAGGCGTCGAACAGACCGGACCGATCGTGCAGGGAGGCGATCTCGATGACTTCGATGCCGAGACTCGCGACGATCGGTCGCGCGTCCTTGTTCATGATCTTCGCCGTGGTCCCCGAAAGCTGGATGCCGTTGCGGTGCATCACGAACGTGATGGGCGCGCCGTGCAGGCTCGCGGCGATGAAGCCGTTGAGCGCCTGACCCGAGATCCAGCCGGCGTCACCGGTATGGCAGATCACGAGCGCGTCGCCGCCCGCACGGGCGCGAAGGCCGAGCGCCAGCCCGGTGCCCACCGGCATCATCACGCCCAGCCGTCCGGAACTGAGCGGCGTGCCCCCCGGCACCCACGAGACGTGGCCCGCGATGTCGAGACTGCGTCGGAACGCGTCGATGACGCGGTCTTCCGGCAGGAAGCCGAGCGCCGACAGGGCCGAGTAGTACCCGATGCTCGTGTGACCGTGCTCGATGGTGAAGTGCCGCGTCTCGTAGTCGATCGACGCGAGCGTCATCAACAGGGCGGGAATCAGTTCGAGACCGCCGCCGAGGTGGTCGATGTCGTTGACCCGTGCGAGTGAAGCGAGCGACTTGATGGCCGTCGCCGCCGCGGCCTTCTCCAGGGCCCCGAGCGCCGCGTCGTGCTGGCTCGACAGGGCACCGCCGTGCAGATCGAGTGTCAGCGGCAGCACCGCCGAGCGCACGGATCGGCCGAGTGTCGGCGAGGCCGCCAGCAGCGCGGCGTTCCGCAGCGTCTGGGCCTCGGTCAGGGCGCCGAGTACCGTGCGCGAGACGGCGGTCGTACGGGCAGAGGCAGGCGAGGTCGCGGAGTCGGGCGTAGTCATCGCTGAAAGTCATTCTATGCTCTCCCTCGACCTGCTCTTTTGAGGTAGGTTTCTCACGCGGTCGCGCTTTTCCCGCCGGGACTTCTCGCGAAGCCTCCGGGACCTGACCGTCAGTTCCGGGACTTGGGCGTTAGCGCCGGGACCTGGGCGTAGCCTCCGGGACCTGGGCGTCAGTGCCGGGACCTGAGGCGCAGCCTCCGGGACCTGACCGTCAGTTCCGGAACTTGGGCGTCAGCGCCGGGACCTCTGGCGTCAGCCTCCGGGACCTGGGCGTAAGTCCCGGGACTTCCGGCGCAGCCACCGGGACTTCGGCGTCAGCGAGTGAGATGAGGAGCTTCTGTGAATCGACAAGTCGTCGTCTGGTCGGTGTGCGCGCTGAGCCTCGGCGTGGCCACCGGGTCCGAACTCGTCGGGTGGGCGCAGTCCCAGGCGGCCAGCTCACCGGCCGGGGTGCGCGAAGCGGCCTGGTCGCCCGACAGCCGGCGCCTCGCCACGACGTGGTTCGACGCGATCTGGACGATGACGCCCGAGGGGCGGGACGCGCGACGACTGGTCGCGCGGGCTGACGGATGGACGATCGAGCGCGACCCGGCGTGGGCGCCTGACGGCAAATCGGTGGCGTTTGCGGCCGCCGGGATCGACGGCTTCGATCTCTACGTGGCACCCGTCAGCGGGGGGACCGCGCGCCGCGTGACGACGATCGCGGGTGATGAACGGTGGCCGTCGTGGACGCGCGACGGGCGACTGGTCTTCGCCCATCGCGCGCCCCGCAGCGTCTGGCAGCTGCACGTCACATCGGCCGCCACCCCGGGCGAGCCGGTGCGACTGACCGACGGCCCGTTCGCCGAGTGGGAGCCGGCCGTGTCAGCCGACGGCAAGCGCGTCGCGTTCCTGTCCGACCGCGAGCCCGAAGGCACCGAGGCCGGCGACATCTGGGTGCGGGACGTGCCGGCGCCGCCTGACTCGACCGCGGGAGGCCCGCCGGCGTCTCTGACCGCCGTCGCGCCGGGCACCGCACCCGTCCGAGTCACCCGTGGTGGCGGCCTCGAGCGCCGGCCGGCCTGGGCGCCCGACCACGCGCGCGTCGCCTTTGCGGCGACGCGTGCCGGGCAGGCCGGCGTCTGGGTGGCCGTCGTGTCGGGGCCCGCAGCCCCAGCTGCCGCGGGCCGCGGGGCAGGCGGTGGCCGCCCTGGCGGCGCGGGACTCGCCGGTGTGGCCGGGCGTGGCGGCCGCGGCGCGGCCGAGGCCGCCACGCCCGGCGACGGCGCCGTCCTGGCGTCGCGCAAGTACGGGTGGCCGGCCTGGTCGCCGGACGGCGAGACGCTGGTCATCGCCACCCAGCCAACCGTCGCGGCCGGCTACAACGGCGACCCCGCCCGGAGCGATGCCGATGCGGCGGCGTTCCTCGGCGCCGCCGACGACTACGCCCTCTGGCATTTGGCGGCCCCGCGCGCCGTCGATGAGCGCGGCGCGACCACCACGATGCCCGCGCCCGACGCGGCCCGATGGACCGCCGGATTCGACCAGGTCTGGCTCTCGCTCAAGGATCTCTACTTTCGCGAGGGCGCCTCGGCGACCCGCTGGCAGGACCTGCGCGCGAAGTACCGCCCTCGCATGGCCCAGGTCACCGACCTCGCCGGGGCCGAAGACGTGATCGACGAGATGCTCGCGGAGCAACCGCTGATCAAGCCCGCCGTCGAATCGTCCCGGGGTGTGGTGGCGTCGGGCCATCCGCTCGCCTCGCAGGCCGGGGCGGCCGTGTTGGCCCGTGGTGGCAACGTCATCGATGCCGGGATCGCGGTCTCCTTCGCGCTGGGCGTCGTCGAGCCGGATGCGTCGGGCGTCGGCGGCGACGGCCAGGCGATTCTCTACCTCAAGGGGATGAGCGAACCGGTCGTCATCGAATACAAGGACATGACGCCCAGCCGCGCGACGCCCGACAACCCGCGGCTGTTCACGCCCACCGGCGCGCGCACAGCGGCCGACGGGCCGACCGTGGCCAACATTCCCGGGGTCGTGGCCGGGATGGACATGCTCTACCAGCGTTACGGCAGCAAGAAGGTGGCGTGGGCCGACCTGCTGGCGCCCGCCATCGCGCTGGCGGACGAGGGCTTCATCCTCGACGAGGCGCTGCCGACGACGATCGAAGAGGGCCGGGCGCAGTTCGCGAAGTACCCCGAAACAGCCAGGGTGTTCCTGCCTGGCGGCCGGGTGCCTCGGGCCGGGGATCGCTTCGTCAACAAGGACTACGCCGAGACCCTGCGGACGCTCGCCAAGGAAGGGGGCCAGTCGTTCTACCGGGGCACGATCGCCCGGCGCATTGCGGCAGACATGGCCGAGAATGGCGGTGTCATCTCAGCGGAGGATCTGGCTCAGTACCGGGCCGTCGAGCGGAAGCCCCTGGTCGGCCACTACCGCGGCCACCGTGTCTACGCGCCGCCACCGCCCGTCTCCACGGGGCTCCAGCTGCTCGAGACCCTCCAGATCCTGGACGGCTACCAGGCCAAGCCGGGCGCCACGCCGGCAACCGACCCGGACTACCTGCATCACCTCATCGAGGCCTGGCGCGTGAGGGACGGCGGCGCGAGGATCGCCGATCCGGAGCGCTACGAGGTGGACCTGGGCAGTCACCTCGACCCGGCGCATGCTGCCGAGCGATTCAAGCTGATCGACCCACTAAAGGTCTACACGCCGCAGACTTCCGGGCGCGGAGGCGGCCTGGTGGCGGGCTTGGGCGCGGGTACTGGCGGGGCCGGCGGTGGCCCGGGATATGAAGTATCGGACGCAGATGGCCCGCAGGCCCAGCGTCACATCGAAACCGGGACGACGTCGTTCGTCGTGGCGGACGCGGAAGGCAACATGATCGCCTTCACGCAGACGCTGTCCACGTGGGGGGGAACTTCTACGTGTCGAAGGGACTCGGGTTCCTTTATAACGACCACTTCCGCGGCGGCGGTGGCCGCGGCGGCGGATTCGGGGCCACGCTGCCGCTGATGCGGTCGTCATCCACCAGTGTGCCCACCCTCGTCTTCGCGCCGTCGGTGGTCGATCCTGCGCCCGGAGGCATCAAGGGGTTCACGCCGCGCATGGCGCTCGGGTGTGCCGGGAACGCGTGGATTCCGGCGTCCGTCTACAGTGTGTTGCTCAACGTGGTGGACGGCCATCTCGGGGCCCAGCAGGCCATCGAGGCGCCCAGGCTGCTGATCGGCAGCGGTGAGGGCGGCCGATCTCGTGTACAGATCGAAGACAGGTTTCCACGGCGTCTGCTCGCCGGGCTCGAACAGCGCGGGCATACCTTCGTCAAGGTCGGGCGCAAGGGTGAAGTGAAATACGGCTATGTGGCGGTGGCCGTCGTCAATACCTCCAGGGGCACGGTGCAGGGCGGCGCCGACCCGCGGCGGTCCCACGGGACCGCGGAACCAGGCCCCTCGACGGGGCTCGGGGCAGGCCGTTAGTCGGGTCGTTCATACACACGTTTTTTGCGCAGGAGAACGTCGATGTCATCCAGGAACGAACAAGGTTTCACGCTCATCGAGCTGCTGATCGTCGTCGCCATCATCAGCGTCATCGCGTCGATGGCGGTGCCGGGGCTGCTTCGGGCGCGGATGACGGGCAATGAGACGTCAGCCATTGCCTCCCTCCGCAACACGGCGGCGGCGCAGACGTCCTACACGACCACCTGCGGCAACGGCGGGTATGCGGCGTCGTATCTGGTACTCGGGACCCCGCCGTCGGGGAGCGTCGAGGCCTTCCTCTCGGCCGATCTCGCGCATGCGGCGCCCGTCCAGAAGGCCGGGTACAACTTCGACATGACCGCGTCTGCCGGGTCCGGCGCCGGTCCGACCGACTGCAACGGCACGGCGACCATCTCGTCCTGGCTCGCCACCGCCATCCCGCAGACGTTTGGGTCCTCGGGCAACCGCTCGTTCGCGGTCAACACGGGCATGACGGTCTGGCAGAGCTCGACGCCCGTGCCGCCGGTCGAACCCTTCACGCCCAGCGCGACGGTTACGCCCATTCAGTAGGCTCCCGCCCACGAGGGGGCTGTCTCACTCGAGTCGTCGCTGGAGGAGGTTCAGCGGTCCTGCGCGGACCGGGCGTAGGCCTTGAGCCGCCCGATTGCCTCGACGGCTGGAGAGTCCGGCCACACCGGAAGCGGCGCCGCGGTGTACCCCGCGTGCGCCAGCTCACCTTGGAAGAAGACCGCCTCCGACGCCAGGAAGGCGAGTCGCATCGTGACGGCCAGCACGGACGTCGCCGCCCAGAACAGGGCCTTCACCCACGGCGCGACGTCCACGGATGGCCCGATTCGGATCGCCACCCAAATCAGCACGCCAGCGGCCGCGGCGTGGAGCAGCCAGAGCGTCACGGTCCTGAGTGGCCGACGCCGAATGAACCGCACGGACGCGCTGAGGCCAGCGAGCATGCTGCGGCGATCCTCCACCACGGTTCGCACTCTCGCGAAGTCCGCCACCATCGTCAGCAGACAAAGGGCCGCGATCCGGGCAGCCGCCATGTCGGAGGCCCAGGACAGGCCCGCGCAGAGCAGCCAGTACAGCGGACCGAGGAGCGCGACGAGCCGGAGGAACCGGAGGAAGTGGGCGCCGCTCGCACCGAAGAACGCCTGGCTCCCCACGGGTCGTCCGCGCGCGAACCGATCGATGAGGCCGCCCGACAGGAACAGCGCGCCCGTGGCCGTCGCCACGATCAGCCCTGCCGTGGCCGGGTCCCACGCCGTGCCCGTCTCGGCGGTGTGTCGGAGCGAGGTCAGCGACAGCGGGAGACTGGCGATCGCGGTGACCGCCCAGACGCCCGCCAGCGCGGCGGGCGCGCGACGCACGCGGTTCCAGCCTTCGAGCGAAGCGCCCAGCACGGTCGCACGCGGCCGTGAGGCCGCGCCGACGTCGCTCACACGCGCCCCAGCTTGGCCGTCAGCGCGCGAACCATGCCCGCGACGGTGAACTCGGCGGCGACGATGACGTTCCGAATCCCGAGCTCGGTCGCGGCCGCCGCCGTGACCGGACCGATCGCCACGACGACCGTGGTGTTCAGCAAGTCGATTGCCTGCTCCTCGCCGATGAGCGTCGCGAACCGTTGCACGCCGGCCGGACTGCTGAAGGTGACGGCATCGATCTGCCCCTCGAGCAGCATGCGGTAGAGCGCCTGTGCCGCCGGCGAGTCCGGCGTCGCCGCGGCCGTGCGGTACGGCACCAGGTCCACCACTTCGGCACCGCGTCGCAGCAGGTCCTCGCCGACGATGTCGCGCACGTGATCGGGGCGGACGATGAGCACGCGCCGCCCACTGACCGAGCCGCTCTGGGCGACCATGGCATCGGCGACGCTCTCGGTCCCGAGTTCGGCTGACACGACGTCCGCGCGAATGCCACTCGTCTCGAGGCGTTCGGCGGTGGAGGGGCCGATCGCGCAAATCCGGACGTTGCCCAGCGCGCGCAGGTCTCGCGGACCACGACGTAGCGCACCCAGGAATCGCGTGACCGCGTTGGCCGATTCGAAGATGACCCAGTCGTACTCGTCCACGTGCGCCGCGGCGCGATCGACGGCTTCCGGATCCTCGGCCGGCTGCAGCCGGAAGGTCGGCGCTTCGATCGCCTGCGCCCCGGCGTCCTCGAGGGCGTCAATCAGTTCGAGGGCCTGCTCGTGCGACCGGGTGACGACCACACGTCGGCCGAAGAGGGGTCGTGCGTCGAACCAGCGCAGGTGGTCGCGCAGGTTGGTGACTTCGCCCACCACGAGCAGCGCCGTCTCGGACACCGGGTCCTTCGTCGTCGCCTCGCACAAGGTGCCGAGCGTGCCGGTCAGTGTCCGCTGGCCCGGCGTCGTGCCGCGGAAGATCAGTGCGGCCGGCGTCTCGGCCGACGATCCGTGATCGAGCAGGCTCTGCAGCACACCGGAGACGAGTCGGCCTCCCGCCACGCAGAGGACGGTGCCGTCGAGTCTGGCGAGCGCGTCCCAGTCCACGTCGGGCAGGCCGGCGGCTTCGTCCTCCTGCCCGCGCAGGAACACGACGGCGTCGCCCGCCCCGGGGTAACTGACCGGAATGCCGGCGTACGCGGTGGCGCCGATGGCAGCTGGCACGCCGGGCACGACCTCAAAGGAAACGCCCTGGTCGTAGAGGAACAGGGCTTCCTTGGCCCCGCTGTCGAAGACGAACGGATCGCCCCACTTGAGCCGCGCGACGGTGTGGCCGTCCCGCGCCTTCTCGGCCAGGAGCATCGAAAGCGCGTCCTGCGCGGTGGACCGCTCCGCCGGTGCGCCGGCGGCGATGCGCTCCGCGTCCGGGCGTGCCCAGCGCAGGACCGCTTCGACGGCCGTGTCGTAGACCACGACGTCGGCCTCCGAGAGCAGTCGAACGCCGCGTGCCGTGATCAAGCCGGGGTCGCCCGGGCCCGCTCCGATAATGAACACTCGTCCCATGAAGGCTGTCACCGGTTGGGCGCGAAGTAGCCCGAGCGTGTGCGGGCCGTCGTATTCGGCCTCGTCATTCGCATCGAGACGAGGCGCCACGCGCCATCGCGCTTCTGATTCTTGGAGGAATACCCAAGGAGGTACTGATTGGCCAGTTCGTCGGCAATTTGCGTGTAGACCGCGGGTAACTGGGCGGCGTCGTCCACGAAGAACACGCGACCGCCGGTCTCCTGTGCGACCGTGCGCATCACGTAGTCGGCCTCGTTGAAGCCAGTCGCCCGGCGCATGGCCGGGTCGCGCGATCGCAGGCCGATGGCGTAGACGGCCACTTCCGAGCGCTTGGCCGAATCCAGGACGTCCTCGTAGGTGACCAGGCTCGTCGTGTCCTCGCCGTCCGACAACACCACGATCGCCTGACGTCGGACTTCCTGGGGAGACGTGGCGCGGGCGCGCTTCAGTTCGCCGAGCGCGTTGTAGATCGCGTTGTACATCGACGTGGACCCGCCGGTGCGAATCGACCGGATGGCCCGCTCGAGCAGGTTCACGTCACCGGTGAAGTCCTGACGAATGCGGATCTCGTTGTTGAAATCGGTGATCTGCGCGATGTCGCGGGGTCTCAGCCGGCGTACGAAGCCCACGGCCGCCTCCTGGGCCACCGGCAGCTTCTGCTCCATGCTCGTGCTCGCGTCGAGCAGCAGGGCGAGGGCGACCGGCTGTGGGTCCGGCGAGAAGACCTGGACGTCCTGCAGTTGGCCGTCCTCGAAGATCTGGAAATCCTCGCGCGCCAGCCCGGGGACGAGGCGACCGGCGCTGTCCGTCACCGTGACGCTGAGACGGATCGTCTCCGTGCCGCCGCGAAAGGGATCCTGCGGCGCGCCCGCCACCGGACCTGACGATCCGACGCCGGCGACGATCAGGCCGGCGGCCAGCAGTGCCGACGTCAGCCGCACGGCCTGAATCATTGGCCGATGGCGCGCGGCGCGATGAGACGGACGTCCTTCCGTCGGGTCTGCACCTCGATCCGCTTGGGCGGCACCATCGCCTCGGGACGGCCGTAGACGATCTCGTAGCGCGCGATGATCGTGGAGGCCAGCCCGGCGAACGCCGGAACGATGCTCTGCCGGGACAGGATCGGCCGGTTCGCGCCGCCGCTGTTGCGCGCCTGGTCTCCGATGAGCGACGCGCGCTCGCGGCCCTCGCGGCTCAACGTGTCCGAGCCGGTCCGGCTCTGCAGCGGGATCACCCAGAGCGATGCCCCGGCTTCGGCCAGGGCTCGCCCGGCCTTGTCGGCCGTCTCGGTGCTGAACTCGGGACCCTCCTCGGCGACGAAGGCGACGATGATGGGGCGCGAGGCGCCGGCCTTCCGCAGTTCGGCGCAGGCCTGCATCACCGCATCGACGAATGTGGCGCCGGCGTTGCTGCGCGGGAAGACCTTGTTGATGTTGCCGAGGATGACGGGCAGGCTGGGCGCGTAGTCCTGCACGCGCGTGGTCCGGTCGCCGAAGGTGTAGAGCGCCCAGGCGGGTGCGGGCTGCCCGTCCTCGAACGCGCGGACGAACCCCGACAGACCCAGGCGGAGGTCCTGCGTCAACGCCTGCGTCGCGGACCCGTCGTCAACGAGCAGCGCGATGTGCGACGGCGGAGGCGCCGACGAGACGCGGATGACTTCGCGGACCGCCCCGTCCTCGCGGACCGTGAAATCGGCGGCCACGAGGTCCGTGACCGGCTTGTCGTCGCGGGTGGCGCCGACGAAGACGCTGCGCTCGCGCTGGGCACGCGCGGTCTGGGCCGACCCGGAAGGGGTCAGGCCCACGCCGGTCAGGGTGAGGGCGGCGACGGCGGCGAGGAAGAGTGGCGTGCGCGTCATGGTGAGAACCCTCCCGAGACGAAAAATGTAAACCCAATCGGCAGTATAGCGGCTCGCGGGCGGGGCTGCGGCACCAGGGCGCGGGCCTGCGGGCGGGGAAGGTCCGCCGCTAGTGAATTAGTTCACAATGTTGTATAACTGTACGGCTCTGGAGGCGGCGGGAACGCACGTCATGCCCGACGAAGATCGCGCGCGCCTGCTGGAACGGTCACTGAAGGCGCTGCACGCGAGCGTCGAGCGGGCCGGACCGGCCGCATCCGCCAGTTACACGCTCATTGGCGCCATCCTGGTCCTCGGTTTCGTCGGCTATCTGGCTGATGACTGGTGGGGGACCGCGCCGTGGGGTCTCTTGGGCGGACTGGGACTCGGGTTGGCCGTGGGATTCTACGGGCTGGCCCGGGCGGTGTGGCAGAAGTGAGGGAGATCTCGGCCGTCGTGGGTTTGTCGGTCGCCTCGGCGATCGTCGCCAGTCGAATGGTGCCGGGGGCCTCCCGCGAGATTGTGGCCGGCATGGCCGGCCCGCTGGTGGCGGTCGTCGCGACGTGGCTCGTGCTGCGGCGGGCGGTCCGGACGAATCCGGCGGGCGTGCAGCAGGTGATGGTCGGCGGGTTCGTCGTGAAGCTGGTGTTCTTCGCCCTGTATGTCGTGGCGGTGGCCCAGTTCCCGGGCTTTCGAGCCCAGGCCTTCGCCGCCAGTTTCGGGATCTACTTCGTGACGCTGTATGTCATCGAAGCCGTGATGTTGAGGCGCTTGTTTGCGAGCGCCAGCCGGTCGGCCCCGCCTGCCGGATGAGCGACGTGCGAGCGGTGCGGGTCGTGACGGTAGTGAAGCAGGACGTTGTGCCAGCAGTGACCCAGCAGTGACAACGATGAGTGCGACACGATGACATCGATGTTCGAACAGGGCCACGCGCCCGTCCCGCAGCAGGCCTCAGAGGCCGCCGCGCAGGGCTTCAATGCCGGCGACACGATCATCTCGCATGTCGCCAACAGCTCGCTCGATCACCCCCTGATCCACCTGCCGAAGATCTTCGGCATCGACATGTCGGTGACCAAGCACGTGTTCATGCTGTGGCTGGTCGCCGCAACGATCTTCGTCGTCGTCACCGCCATCGCGCGCCGGTACGCGCGCTCGGGAAGTCTCGTGCCCAAGGGGGCGGCCAACGTCCTCGAGGTGATGGTCGAGTTCGTGCGCGACGGCATCGCCCGTCCGAGCATCGGCAACAAGTGGCTGGCCGCCTGGACGCCGTTGCTGCTCACGATGTTCGTGTTCATCCTGGGCGCCAACCTGGTGGGCTTGATTCCCATTTTCGACGTGCTGGCCCTGCTGGATCACTACGTGATCCATACGGCCGACGGCTCGTTTCTCAAGAACGTCGTCCACGGCGGCACCACCGCGACAGGGAACTTCAATGTCACCGCGGGCCTGGCGACGATCAGCTTCTTTGTCATCATGGCGGCCGGGATGCGTGCCCACGGCTTCGTGAAGCACTTCGTCAACCTCGTGCCCTCGGGCATGCCCTGGCCGCTCTACTTCCTGCTCATCCCGCTCGAGATCATCGGCTTGTTCGTCCGACCGTTCGCGTTGACAATGCGACTGGCGGCCAACATGGCCGGCGGCCACATCGCGATTCTGGCGATCATGTCGTTCGTCTTCATTTTCGCGGAGATGGCAGCCGGGTCGTTCGTGGGATCGACCGGTGGCGGGATCGCGACGGCCCTCATCTTCTCGGTGCCGGTCTCGGTCGGTGTCTCGGGTCTCGAGATCATCGTCGTCCTGGTACAGGCTTACGTCTTCACACTTCTGACGGCCGTGTTCATGGGCATGGCCATTCACGCGCACCACTAACGATTTACGACTAACGTTCGACTAACGGAGAGGACACCAGTAATGCAGGAAGCAGCCCAAGCCGCCCAGAACTTCGCGCCCGTGTGGCACTACGCCGGAGCCGCGATCGGTCTCGGCCTTGTCGTTGTCGGCGCCGGCCTCGGTATCGGCAAACTCGCGGCAGCCACAGCCGAGGGCATCGCCCGGCAGCCGAGCGCGGCCGCGCAGATCACGGGCGCGACCAACCTGCCCCTGTTCCTGCTCGAAGGCGTGGCGATTCTCGCCGAAGTCTTCTGCTTGCTCGTCGTCCTGCTGAAGTAGGTCGAACGTGAACCCGCTGGTTCAGCCGGATCCCGGACTCTACGTCTGGACGATCCTCACGTTCCTCGTTCTCGTCTTCCTGCTGTCGAAGTTCGCCTGGAAGCCGCTGCTCGCGATTCTCGAGAAGCGGCAACAGACGATCGCCGCCGCGGTCGAGGACGCGCGCCGCGCCCGCGAGGACCTCGAACGCGTCCAGCAGGACGCGGCGAAGCTGCTCGCCGAGGCCCGGCGCGAGGCCGACAGCATCCTGACGCGCACGCGCGCGGATGCCGATCGCCTGCGCGAGGAGCTGAGGGCCCAGGCGTCGGCCGAAGCTGCCAACATCGGGCGGAACGCCGAGCGGCAGATCCAACAGGAGACGGCACGCGCCATCGCCCAGATCCGCGGTGAAGCCGTCGATCTGTCGCTGGACATCGCGTCGAAGATCCTCCGTCGGACGGTCACCAAGGCCGACCACGAACAGCTGATCGCCGACGTCGTCGAGCACCTCGACCGACCCGCGCACTGACGGTAGACGGTCTACCGGCTACGGTCTACGGCTCACGGCTCACGGCCCACGGCCCACGGCCCACGGCCTACGGTAGACGGGCTACGGCAGACGGGCTTCGGTCCACCGCGGACAGCCCACGGGCTCAACACGGCCTGCCGGCTGCGCCAGACGGTTACCGCCAACAGCAACCGGCTCCGGGAGACGGGCTCAAGGCGGCCTACCGCGTGGCCCACGGGGACGGATGACTGGGGAGGCCTGCCGCGGGCGGCGCGGCGTGACATGCCTTCTTGGGTCGTCGCCGGTTGGCTGTGAGCCGTTGGCTGTAGGCTGTTCGTCTGCAACCTGTTGGGGCCGTCGTCTGTAGGCTATCGGCGGTCGGTCCGTTTGGTGCAGGCTGTCGTGCGTCCGTAGGCCGTTTGCCGTACGTCTGCCGTCGTCAGGTTCTGTCGGGGCGTAGCCCGTAGTCGTAGCCCGTCTGCCGTCGGCTGTCCGCCGTAGGTTGTAGCCTGTAGCCCGTAACCTGTCGGCTGTCCGCCGTAGGTTGTAGCCCGTTTGCCGTTTGCCGTAGGCCGTTCGCCGTCGCCCGCTTCTCGTCTGCCGTCGCCCGTTTTGCCGTCGCCGGTTTGCCGTAGGCCGTCTGCCGTCGTCAGCGTTCTGTCGGCTGTCGTCCGTAGCCTGTGGTCGTAGCCTGTCTGCCGTCGGCTGTCCGCCGTAGGTTGTAGCCTGTGCCCGTAACCTGTCGGCTGTCCGCCGTAGGTTGTAGCCCGTCGGCCGTTTGCCGTCGCCCGTTTGGCCGTTTGCCGTTTCCCGTCTGCCGTCTGCCGTCGCCCGTTTTGGCGTAGCCCGTTTCCCGTAGGCCGTCGTCCGTAGGCCGTTCTCCGTCCCCAGTAGGCTGTCCTTGTCCCGCCGCCTCGATGTCCTGCTCGTGCTGATGGTGCTCATCTGGGGCGCCAATTACAGCGTCATGAAGCGCGCGTTCGCCGAGATGCCGCCGATGGCGTTCAACTCGCTGCGCCTGATTGTCGGCTCCGCCCTGTTCTACGCAGCCATCCGGTGGGTCAGGCGTGCCGCACGCGAGCCAGGGAACCTGTCCTCGATCTTTCACACCCCCACGCCGCTCACGCGGCGAGATCGGCTGGACCTCGTCTGGCTGGGCCTCATCGGGCACACCGGCTACCAGCTCTGCTTCGCCACGGGTGTGGCCAGAACCACTGCGTCGAACGGGGCCTTGATCATCGGCGCCTCGCCCGTGGTCGTCGCGGGACTGTCGGCCCTGCTCGGACGGGAGCGTCTCGGTCCCCTGCATTGGGTCGGTGCTGCGATCTCCGCCTTCGGCATCTACACCGCCGTGGGGCTGGGTGCGTCCTTCGATGACGCGACGTGGCGGGGCGACCTGCTGATGCTGGCCGCGGTCGGCTGCTGGGCGGCCTACACGCTCGGCGGCAGCCAGTTGATGGCGCGCCACTCGCCGCTGTACGTGACCGGCATGACGATGGTCATTGGCACGGTGCCGTACGTGCTGCTGTCCCTCCCCTCATTTGCCCATGTGCAGTGGGCCGGGGTCGGGTGGATCACGTGGGTGTCGCTCGTGCTGTCCGCCATGTTCGCGCTGTGCATCTCGTATCTCATCTGGTACGCCGCCGTGCAACGGCTCGGCCCCTCGCGCACGGCGATCTACTCCAACATGATTCCCCTGGTCGCGATCACCATCGCTGCGCTGTGGCTCGGCGAAGCGGTGACCGCCAACAAGATCCTCGGAGCCCTCGCGGTCCTGGCCGGTGTCCTGTTGACGCGCTTCGCGCGACGGGTCCCGCCAGTGACGTGAACTCACGCCACGGGACGCTCACGCTGAGGTGCGGGGCTGCCGTTGGCAGTGCTGGTGCCGATGCTGAGGTGCTTGGCTCGAGCGCAGAGGTGCCGGCACTGACGCAGACGTGCAGGCGCTGACGATGAAGTGCTGGACGTGACGCTGAAGCCCTGGACCTGACACTGAGGTGCAGAGGCGGACGATGAGGTGCTGGACCTGACGCCTGAGATGCAGACGCTGACACTGACGTGCTGGACCGGACGCTGAAGTGCCGGCGCTGCCGACGACGTGCTGGCAACGGCGGTCGAAGTGCTGGGGCCGTGCGAAGCGACTCCGGGTGGCAACGCGATAACCTGGATGCGTGCCGAAACTGGACCGGGGCCCGCATTGGGATCAGGTGTATTCGACCAAGCGGCCGGAGGAGGTCAGCTGGTTCGAGGACGCCCCGGAGGCCTCCCTGCGCCTGATGGAGGCGGCCGGATTGACCGCCACGACGTGCGTCCTGGACGTGGGCGGCGGCGAATCGCGCCTCGTCGATCATCTGATCGCCCGCGGGCTGCGGTGTCTGGCGGTGCTCGATGTCTCGGCCGCGGCCCTGCAGCGGGTCCAGCATCGCCTGGGCCCAGCCGGGTTGGTGGTGACGTGGCTCGCCACGGACGTCACCGCGGACTGGTCGCTCGAGGCCATGGACATCTGGCACGACCGCGCGGTCTTTCACTTCCTGGTGAACGGTGATGACCGCGCGCGCTACCTCGCGCATCTTCGTCAGACGTTGAAGGTGCAGGGCACCGCGATCATCGCGACCTTTGCCGCCGACGGCCCTGAGCGCTGCAGCGGGTTGCCCGTCGCCCGCTACTCGCCCTCCGCTTTGGCGCACGAACTGGGCCCGGACTTCACGCTGGTGGAATCGGTCGCCCATCAGCATGCGACGCCGTGGGGCGCGCTGCAGTCGTTTCAGTACTCACGGTTCCTGCGCCTGCGGTGAGGCGCGCACCTCTGCGCATGTCCCCGCACTTCAACGTGAGGTGCAGCACCTCATCGTCCTCGTCTGCACCTCAGTGTCACGTCCAGCACTTCAGCGTCAGTTCCTGCACCTCATCGTCAGGTCCAGCACTTCAGTGTCGGTCCTGCACCTCCGCGTGAGGTCCAGCACTTCAGTGCCGGTCCCGCACTTCCGCGTTGTCCTGCACTTCAGCGCTCGCCCCTAAGCCTTCCTCGTCCACCGCAGGTGCGCGAGCAGCACCGCCACGCCGAGGGCCGCGACCGTCACGAGCGACAACGCCATGAACCGCGCGTAGAGCGCGCGGCCCATCAGATCGAAGATCGTCAGGCCCATCATCGAGAGCACGAGGACGGTGGCGACGCGCCAGCGCCGGTTCACGTCTGCCCAGCGGTCGAGCAGCACGACCACCGCAGGTGTGCCGAGCAGCAGCACATAGTCCCAACCCTGCGGCGATATCAGCGGGATCAGCAGCAGGAGGAACGCGAACTCGAGATAGTCCGGGTTGTCGAGCGGGCGCCGGCGCAGCCAGACGATCGCCACGAGCGCAAGCACCGCCCCCGTCGTCACCGTGGCGAGGGCCGTGGCGAGGCGGCCTACGCCCAGCCACTTGGCCCACATCGCCGCGAGCGAGATGTTGTCGGCGCCGAGCAGGTTGCCCTCCGTGCTGGCGGTCACCGTGCGATACCACGCCACGATCTGATCGACGTTGCCGGTCCAGCCGTAGACCGCAGTTGGTACGAGCAACCCCAGGACCAGCACGGCGAGGCCGGCGCCAGCCGGCCCGAGCCCATACGTGAACGCGATCCACGGCAGCAGGACCAGCGCATACGGCTTGACGAACGCCGCCACGCCAATCAGCACGCCGGCCAGTATCGGCAGATCGACCTGCACGGCCAGCAGCGCAGCTACGAGCAGCGCGCCCAGCAGAATGTTGGCCTGCCCCAGGGTGAGTTCGTGCGCGTAGAACTTGGCCATGAACAGCACGGTCAGCCAGATCAGGACGCGTTCGGTGCGCTGCCGCTCGGGGAGCGCGCGCACCGACCAGCGTACGAACGCGGTGAGCAGGCCCGCCGAGAGCGCGAACCAGATCACGCGGGCGATCGCGGGGTCGACCCGCGCCAGCGGCGCCATGGCGATCGCAAACACCGGCAGGTACTTGAACTGATAGTGGCCGTCTGCCTGGCGATACAGGGGCTCGCTCCGCAGCAGGCGATCGCCGGCCGTGCGATAGACGTCGAAGTCCCGCATCTCCTCTTGTACACGTCCGGCGTAGAGGGCGGCGGCCAGGGCGACGAACGCGAGCGGAACGAGCAGCGGACGGAATCGGTCGCGCAGGGCCCTGAACACGGCAGTGACCGCAGTATATCGACGCGTCAGGCCAGACGCCGGTAGCGCAGGTGGACGACGGCGATGGCCGTGACGATCGCAGCCAGCCCGACCACGGCGTACTCCATCACCGCGAAGTACAGGCGCCGACCCATCACGTCATAGATCGCGAAGCCGAGCAGGGCGAAGCCGATCGCGGTGGCGACCCGCCACGGGGTGCCGAGCGCCGACCAGCGGTCGAGGAGGCAGACGTAGGCCGGCACGCCGAGCACCAGCACATAGTCCCAGCCCTGCGGTGAAATCAGCGCGACGAGCAGCATGGGCAGGGCGACGTCGAGGTAGTCTGGGGCCGGCACCCGCCGGCGCCAGGCCAGGGCGGCCAGCGGCAGGGCGAGCAGCGCCGCCGCGGTGACCGAGGCCAGGGCGGCCGCCGTCGGACCGATGCCGATCCACTTGGCCCACACGGAGGCGACCGAGACGTTCTCGCGCACCAGCAGGTTCGGCGCCGTGGTGTCGGTCACCGTACGGTACCAGCCCACGAGCAGATCCAGGTTGCCGGTCCACCCGTACTGCACGGCAGGTAGCGCAAGGCCCGCCGCGAGCACGAGCGTGAAGCCTGACAGCCCCTGCAGGCGGCCGGCCACCGCCAGCCAGGGCAGCAGGATGAGGGCGTATGGCTTGACGAACGCCGACGCGGCGACCAGGGCGCCGGCCCAGAACCATCGCTGCCCGCGCGCGGCCCCGATGGTCGAGACCATCAGGAACCCCAGCAGCAGATTCGTCTGGCCGTTGACCAGCTCGATGACGACGAACTTGGCGATGAGGGCCGTGGTGAGGAGGACGAGGGTCAGTTGGCCGAGCCTGCGATCAGGCAGGTCGGCAACCGCGCGCCGGACGAGCAGGACCAGCAGGAACACCGACAGACCGAACCAGATCGGCTTGCCGGCCTCCTCGGGAAGGAGCGCAAACGGTGCGGTCACCACGGCGAACGCGGGCCAGGTACTTGTACTGATAGTGGCCGTCGTCCGGCCGGTAGAGTGGCTCGGCCTGAAGGGCCCGCACCGCCGCGGTCCGATAGACCTTGAAGTCCCAGTAGTCCCGTTTGTAGCGCGCGACCGGGTAGAAGGTCGCGGCGACCAGGACCGTGGCGATCACCCAGCCGGGCACCGCACGGGACGCAAAGGTCATGGGGGATTCTACTCGGTCGTCCGGCGCGGCCGCATGTTGGCGGCGAGCACGCGCTTGCGCAACCGGAGGAACTTCGGCGTGACCTCGACCAGTTCGTCGTCGTTGATGAACTCGACCGCCTGCTCGAGGTTCATCAGACGGGGCGGGATCAGCCGAAGCGCCTCGTCAGCGCTCGACGCCCGCATGTTCGTCTGCTTCTTCTCACGGACGATGTTCACGTCGAGGTCGTTGGCACGCGAGTTCTCGCCGATGAGCATGCCCTCGTACACCTGCGTCGCCGGCTCGACGAACATCTCCCCGCGATCCTGGAGGTTCGCGATCGAGTACGCCGTTACGACACCCGCACGGTCGGCGATCAGCGCACCCGTCGGGCGGGAGGCAATCGGACCGTGCCACGGCTCCCAACCCGAGAAGATGTGGTTCATGATGCCCGTGCCACGCGTCTCGGTGAGGAACTGCGACCGGAAGCCGATCAGCCCGCGTGCAGGGATTTTGAACTCGAGCCGCACACGGCCGCTGCCGTTGTTCACCATGCGCGTCATGACGCCCTTGCGCGTGCCGGTCTCCGCGATGACCATGCCCTGGTAGTCCTCGGCCACGTCCACCACGAGTTCCTCGACCGGTTCCATCTTCACGCCGTTGATCTCGCGGACGACGACCTCCGGCCGCGAGACCTGCATCTCGTAGCCCTCGCGCCGCATCATCTCGATCAGGATCGACAGCTGCAGCTCGCCGCGGCCGATCACCTTCATCTGCTCCGGCGAATCCGTCGGCTCGACGCGGATCGAGACGTTGCCCACCAGCTCCTTGTCGAGCCGATCCTTCAACTGGCGCGACGTGACGTACTTGCCGTCGCGGCCCGCGAACGGCGAGGTGTTCACGCCGAAAATCATCGAGACGGTGGGCTCGTCCACGGCGATCGTCTCGATCGCGACGGGGTTCTCGGCGTCGGCGATCGTCTCGGCGATCATGATGTTCTCGATGCCAGCCAGGCAGATGATGTCGCCCGCGCTCGCTTCGGAGACTTCCATCCGCTTCAGGCCGTCGAACATGTAGAGCTTGGTGACGGTCGTCTTCTGAATCGACTTGTCGAGCTTGCACACGGCGATCGGGTCGCCCACCTTGACCCGCCCATTGAAAATGCGGCCGATCGCGATCCGCCCGACGTAGTCGCTCGAGTCCAGGTTGGCGACCAGCGCCTGCAGCGGAGCCGAGGCCGACCCCCGCGGCGCGGGCATGTGGTCGATCACGACGTCGAAGAGGGGTCGGAGGTCAACGCCAGGCGTCGCCAGGTCGCTCGTTGCCGTGCCCTCGCGCGCGTTGGTGTAGAGCACCGGAAAATCGAGCTGATCCTCGGTGGCATCGAGGTCGATGAACAGGTCATAGACCTCGTTCAGCACTTCCTGCACGCGCGCGTCCGGCCGGTCGATCTTGTTGATGACGATCACGGGCTTCAAACGCCGTTCGAGCGCCTTGCGCAGGACGAAGCGCGTCTGCGGCAGCGGTCCTTCCGAGGCGTCCACGAGCAGCATCACCCCATCGACCATCGACAGCGTCCGTTCGACCTCGCCGCCGAAATCCGCGTGGCCCGGCGTGTCCACGATGTTGATGAGGTGGTCCTTGTAGTGCACGGCCGTGTTCTTGGCCAGAATCGTGATCCCGCGCTCCTTCTCGAGCTCGTTCGAGTCCATGACCCGCTCGGCGACCCGTTCGTTCGTCCGGAACGTCCCGCTCTGGTGCAGCAGGGCATCGACCAGCGTCGTCTTGCCGTGGTCAACGTGGGCGATGATGGCGATGTTGCGCCGGAGGGGGTTGGCGATCTCCTGCGTGGTCTGGGCGGGTCGAGACATCCGATCAGTATGCCACGAGGCCCACTCTGGAGCCGTGAAAGCCTACAATTGGGCAGTTTTTGAGAAGGAGGGGCATGGCCCGTTCGGAATCTGACCGCCGTTCGTTTCTCGCCCGTACCGTGATCGCCGGCACGGGCCTCATCTCGGCCGGGCTGGCCGGCCTCGTGGCGCTGGTCGCCTCGCCGGCGTCCAAGGGGCCTGCACGCCGGTGGCGCAAGGCCGCCGCGGTGGCCTCGCTGCCGGCCGACGGGCCGCTGACCGCGGTGCTGGCGTCCCGGGAGGACGACGGCTGGTACGCCACCCGCAAGGAGACCGTCATCTTCATCGACCGTGAAGGCGAGGGCTATCGCGCCATGTCCTCGATCTGCGCACACCTGGGCTGCCGGGTGAAGTGGGTCAAGGAAGACAAGCAGTACCACTGTCCGTGTCACGGCGGCGTCTACGACCGCGAGGGCAACGTGCTGTCCGGTCCCCCGCCGCGTCCGCTCGACCGCCTCAACGTCCGCGTCAACCCGACGACGTCGGAGATCGAGGTCGAGCTGTGAAGTCCAGCGGATCCGCACTCCTCGACTGGCTCGACCATCGCACCGGCTTCCGCGCCATCCGCAAGCACCTGCTCGACGAACCGCTGCCGGCCGGCACGGGCTGGTGGTTCACCCTGGGCAGCGTTCTGCTCTTCGGCCTGGGCGTGCAGGTCGTGACAGGCATCGCACTCGCCCTCTACTACGCGCCGACGCCGGACCATGCCTGGGACAGCGTGCGCTACATCACGACAGACGTGCGCGGCGGACGCCTGCTGCGCGGACTGCACCACTACGGAGCCAGCGTGGTCGTGGTCGCGGCCCTGGCGCACCTCGTGCGCGTCGTCTTCTTCGGCAGCTACCGCAAGCCGCGCGAGATGAACTGGATCGTTGGCCTGCTGCTCTTGCAGGTCATCCTCGCATTCGGCCTGACGGGCTATCTGCTGCCCTGGGATCAGCGCGCCTACTGGGCGACGGTCGTGACCATCAATATCTCGAAGCTGACGCCGGGACTCGGTGAGGCCATCGCGGCCGTCCTCCGAGGCGGCTCGGAGATTGGCGCGTTGACCCTGACGCGTTGGTACGCCGCGCACGTGCTGGTCCTGCCGCCTGTCTCTGCTGGGCTCGACGGTCATGCATCTCTACCTGATGCGCCGGCACGGCATCTCGGGTCCGGTGCGCCCGAAGTCCGGACCGTCGCAGACGTTCTTTCCGTACCAGGCCTCGCGCGATCTGACGATGGCCGTGATCGTCGGCGTCGTGCTGACGGCGCTGGCGTGGAAAGGGGCCCCGGCGCTCGAGCCGCCGGCCGACCCGACCTCGAGCGACTACATCCCGCGGCCGGAGCTGGTACTTCCTCGGCCTCTTCCAGCTCCTCAAATATTTTCCCGGCAGGCTGGAGGTCGTCGGCGCGCTGGTCATCCCCGGCATCGTCATGACGTGGTTGGCCCTGCTGCCATGGCTCGATCGCGGGCGGACGCGCGAGTGGCGGGCCCGACGAGTCGTCCTCGGGCTGTTCACGGCCGGACTGGCGGCGCTGGTCACGTTGACCGTGCTCGGGGCGCTCGACAAACCGCCGCAGGATGCGTCGCAGTGGACCATCAGGGAACTGGGTGGCGCCCACATCCTCGCCACGAGCGAGCGATGCACGCGCTGCCACGGACCGGAGAAGCTGGCCGCCGCCATCGAACCGGGCCGCATCCGGCAGGCCCGCGAGTGGATCGTGTCGCACGTCAACGACCCCGAAGTCATCGCGCCGGGCGTACGAGCGGCGCCGGAGTCGAACCAGTACGAGACGACCGCGATCATCGCGGCCCTTGCGCGTCTGCGCGCCTCGGCGCCGCCCGTGTTGGCCGAGCCGGTCCGCCAGGTCTACGGGCTGCTCTCGCAGCACTGCCTCGAATGCCACCTCATCGACGGCGTTGGTGGCACCGAGGGGCCGGAGCTGACTCACGTGGGCAAGGACCAGGACGCAGGCATGATTGAGCGGCGGCTGGTTGACCCCTTCTCGATGGATCCTGGCGCCTCCATGCCCGCGTTCGTGGACACGCTGACCCCGGAGCAGATGCGATTGCTAGCGGTCTGGCTGGCGGGGCGGAAATGACAGGTCGGGCGCCCCGGCGTACGACCTGAGCGGCCGGTCCGTGCCGAAGTACTTCTTGTAGGCGTCGATCCAGTTGGCCGCGATGTCGCGCTGCGCCGTGGCCAGATCGAGCTGGCCGCGACAGACCAGATCCGGCAACAGCGCCTCGAGCTCGTCCTTCACGCGGGCATTCCACGGGCCCGACGCGTACCGCTCGGGCCAGAGGTTGCGCGGATCGCGCGCGCCACCGAGTTCCGGCGTGATGAGGTAGTCGAGTTCGTACTCGTCGCTGGCCAGATGCGTCATCCCGTAGCTGGCCAGCACCACGCCCCGCATCGATCCCGGCACCCGGCCGTCCTGCGGCGGGCCGTCCGAACAGACCTCCTGCATGCTGACGCTTCTGGCCAGGCCCGGCGTCAAGGCGCTGATGGGCAGAATGAGGGGCGAGTCGTGGTTCGAGGCCCGCTCGTCACCAGATCGGTCGGTTGACGCGAAGATCAGCCCCACCACGGCGATCGTCGCGGCGAGTCGCAGCCACCATTGCGCGGCAAAAGGCGTCGGCGGCCGCGCGATGGGGGAACGGCGTCGGGCGGCGGCCAGCGCAGCCTCGAGGCGCACACGCGCCTGCGCGGCCGGAACCTGATCGACCGCACGGAGGCTGCCCAGGTCCGCGGTCGCGGCGATTCTGGGCGCACCTGAGCGATTCCTGCCGAGCCCGGCACTCGGCACAGCTCGTCAGGTGCGCCTCGAGCGCCGTCTGCTGCGCCGGCCCGAGGAGGTCCTCGTCGGCCAGCAGCAGGGTCTCGGGCTCCGGATGCGGGCGGTCTCGTCCGAGCGGCACGTCAGTCCCCGGTGGCCCGTGTCAGACGGGCGAGTGAACGCGCCAGCGACTTCGCGACGCCACCCAGGGAACAGCCCACGATATGGCTGATCTCGCGGTAGCGCAGCCCTTCGGCGCGCAGGATCAGACACTGACGGTCGCGCTCGGGGAGGGATCGCACCACGGCGGTGAGCCGGGCGTGGCGTCGTGACAGCGCCAGGGCCTGCTCCGGATCATCGGCCGGCGCCCGGTGCGGTCCTGTGCGATCGAGCGGTTCACGCCGCTCCCGGCGACGTTGCCGCTCGTGTCGGCGCGCGAGGCGGTGCGTCACGCGAAAGAGCCAGCCGCGCAGATGCGTCCGCGGGCGGCCGAGCTGGAGGTGGCGGAAGAGCGCAACAAAGGACTCCTGCACCACGTCCTGGGCCGCCTCCGGCGACAACCCGAAGGACGCGGCGTAGCGAGTCAGCGGAAGGGCGCACGCATCGAACAGTGCGAGGACCTCCTCGTCGATGTCGGCGTGATCGCCCGCCTCGGTCGCCGCCGGGCGCGGCGACGCGGTGGCCTCGCCTGGCAGCGGGACCACCCGCGTCACTGTCAACCCCCGGGTCGTCACCGGGTGACCGCGAGAACCGAGGAACCGAGCATGCGTTAGTACTACCGTCCCGACGTCGGGGGATCAAGCAGGATCGATTCGACCGGCAGCGCGGCGCCTCACGCCTGCGCCGCGCGCGTCATCGGAGGTCGAATTCGTAGCCGCCCGGGCTGACCAGCAGCCGTCCCGTGCGGGCCGAGATTGAGAGGCTCGTGGGCGAGACGATGCCCGCGCCGCGAAGCTGCAGGACGCGGGTCTTGTCGCCACCCGCGTCGTACACGTAGGTGTGCGAGGTCCGCAGTGAGACGTACAGCCGGCCCGAGGCGTCCACCGCGGCTGCCTGTACCAGCGCGGTCACCAGGGGGATGGTGCCGCCCGTCACCGAGCGCGCCGGCCAGGTCGTCGGCAAGGTCTGGATCAATCCGTCGAGCTCGACGCCTTCGATATGACGCTCGAACAGCAAGGTCCCACCCGCGTCGTACTTGCGGAACATCGGGATGCCCGTCTGGAACACGAAGTAGAACCCGCCCGTGGGGTCAACGAGCGGCAGGCCGAGGTTCATCGCCTGGTGCAGGGCGGGATCAGCTTCCAGGCCGGTCCGGCGCGGGACGCCCAGACGTCGCGTGGGTCGTCCGTCGAGATCGAACTCCGAGAACAGCGCCCCCGATTCGGGAAGGTTCAGCAGGACGCTGGAGCCGGTGAACTGCAGCGCACCGACGCCGTTGAGCATGATGCCGCCGGCGACCCAGCGGGGCGACGTCCGTCGCGGCAGGTAGAACCCGCCCAGTCGGGTACCCCGAAGGCTGAAGTACTGCACGCGATCGAAGCCGCCTGGGCCGTCTGCGACGGCAAACGTGTCTCCCGAGAGCGACATCACGCCGGGCTCGAGGAGCTGGCCGAGCTCGACGCCGATGTCCACCACGCGGCGGGCCTGCGTGCGGCCCGCGTCGATCGCGTACACCGCATGTCCCCGACGATCCAGGACCACGACCTCGCCGCTGGCCGTCTCCGCGAAGCCGACCCCCTCGCGCAGGGGCTCGATGAGATGGGGCGGCAGTGCCGCCACCGCCGTCAGCACCTCGACGACAGGGCGCGCTGACGAGACCACCTCGGAGGTAATACCTACCAAAAGTGTAAGCATCGCGAGCTTACACTTTTGGTAGGTATTACCTCCGAGGTGCTGCATCAGTAGGCGGCGGTCCGCCGAATCGCCTCGAGCATGTGCGCGGATGTCGGGAGGATGGCCTCTTCGAGATCCGGATGGTAGGCGACGGGCGTGTCCATGGCCGCCACCCGGGCGACCGGCGCATCCAGATACTCGAACAGCTCGTCGCTCACGCGCGCGGCCAGCTCGGCCCCGAAGCCGCAGGTGAGCTGATCTTCGTGCGCGATAATCAGGCGGTTGGTCGCCTTGACGGCCGTGGCGATGCCCTCCCAGTCGTAGGGCGCGATGGTGCGCAGATCGATGACCTGCGTGCTCACGCCCTCCTTCTCGGCCTGCTGCGCGGCGACCAGCGTGCGCTGCACCAGCGCGCCGTAGGTCACGACCGTGACGTCCGTGCCTTCCCTCCGCACCGCCGACCGGCCGAACGGAATCATGAAGCTGGACCCCGGGTACTCGCCTTTGTTGTAGGTCTGGCGGTACAGGTGCTTGTGCTCCATGAAGATGACCGGGTCATCCGAACGGATCGCCGTGCGGAGCAGCCCGGCCGCATCCACGGCGTTCGAGGGATACACCACGCGCAGGCCCGGGCAGTGCGCGAAGATGCTCTCGCCGGACTGGCTGTGATACGGCGCGCCGCCGCGCAGATAGCCCCCGCTCGCGACGCGGATGACCATCGGGCAGGCAAACGCGTTGTTCGACCGGTATCGCAGCATCGACACCTCGTCGCGCAACTGCATCATGGCGGGCCAGATGTAGTCGAAGAACTGGATCTCGACCACGGGCTTGATGCCGCGCACCGCCATGCCGAGCGCACGGCCGACGATGCTCGCTTCGGCCAGTTGCGCGTTGAACACCCGTTCAGAGCCGAACGCCCGCTGCAGTCCGTGTGTGACCTTGAAGACGCCGCCTTTGCCCTGCAGCTCGCCGAGGTGCTGCTCGCGCGTCACATCCGCCACGTCTTCACCGAACACGACGATGCGCGGGTTGGTGGACATCTCATCACGCAGCGTGCGGTTGATCGCGGCGACCATCGTGTCGGGCTTGCCCGATGGACTGGACGGAGTCTCGAAGGCCGAGGACGTCGGGTCCACCGTCGGAGAGTAGACGTAGAGCCCGGCCGTGGCCTTGTCCGGCGTCGGTGCCTTGACGGCGTATTCCACGGCCGCGGCGATCTCGCGGTCAACGTCGCCCGCGATTGACGCCAGGTCCGCGTCGGTGGCCGCACCCAGCTCGCGAAGGACCGCCGCAAACCGCGTCAGGGGATCGCGCGTGGCTTCCGTGGCCCGCTCCGCCGCCGGCTTGTACAGCCGCTCGTCGTCGGACAGCGAGTGCGAGTACGGGCGGACGACATGGGCGTGTACCAGCGCGGGGCCTCGTCGCTCGCGGCACCACGCAACGGCCTCGCGCATGGTCCGCAGGCTCTCGAGCACGTCGGTGCCATCACACTCGGCAACATGCAGGTGAGGGAAGTTGCGGAACAGCTTCGAGATGTTCCCTCCGGGCGTCTGCACTTCGACCGGCGTGGAGATGGCGTACCCGTTGTCCTCGACGACGATGACGACAGGCAGCTTGCGCAGCGAGGCCGCGCTCACCGCCTCGTAGAACTCGCCCTCGCTCGTCGTGCCGTCACCGACCGACATGTAGACCACTTCGTCGTGCGTGAACTGCGACTCACGGCCCGGGATGTCCTTGATGCGCTCGTACAGCCGGCCGGCCTCCGCCGACCCGACGGCGTGCAGGCACTGCGTGCCGGTGGGACTGGACTGCGACACGATGTTCAGTTCCGCGCTGCCCCAGTGCGACGGCATCTGCCGGCCGCCTGACGACGGATCCTCGGTCGAGCCGACACCGGACAGGAACATGTCACGCGCGGTGACGCCGAGCTGCAGGCAGAGGGCGCGGTCGCGGTAGTACGGATAGAACCAGTCGGAGCCAGCGCGCAGCGTCAGGCCCGCGGCGACGAGGATGGCTTCATGTCCGGCGCCGCTGATCTGGAAGAAGATCACGCTCTGGTTCTTGAGCTGGATCTCCTTGTCGTCGATGCGCCGGGAGAGGAGCATCGTCCGATAGATGGCGCGCAGGTCCGCGGCCGACAGGCCCTCGACGATGGGCGCCTCCGCGGATAGCTCAGCCATTCGGACGCCTGCGGCGGCAGCATTCGATAAGGTGCTCGTCTTCATCGAAAACCTGAACTCTTTCGCGATTCAGCGCCCGCGCAACCGCTCGATTATACTCCCAGGCACTCGTCATGACCCGCCGCGCAGATCTTCATCGGTGGGACGCCCTCCCCCTGGAAAAAATCACGGAGATGGTCGCCAGAAAGGTCGTGGCGGGCGCCGAGATCACGCTCGTTCAGACTTACGCGAAGAAGGGCACGCTCGTGCCCATGCACGCGCATGCGGGGGAACAGGCCATCTACGTGCTGCAAGGTACCCTGCGCGTCTGGCTGCCCGAAGGCGAACGCCTGGTTCGGGACGGCGAGGTCCTCATCGTGCCGGCCGGTGTGCGGCACCAGATCGAGGCCATCGACGATGTGTTCGTCCTGGCGTGCCTCAATGGATCCGACCGTCATCCTTCCCGCCCCGATGCACGTTGAAGCGCCGGCGCATCCGGTCCATGCGCCACTTGGTCACCCGGTACTTCAGCGCCAGTTCGAGATCTTTGGGGCCCTTGAGATAGATCCAGCCGACGAGCAGGCCGCCGAGATGCGCCAGGTGTGAGACGCCTCCGCCTCCGGCGCTCGCGAGCGCCGAGAACAGGGCAATGCCGCCGAAGATCAGGACGAACACCCGCGCCGGCAGCGGGAAGATGAAGAAGATGATCTGGCGATGGGGGAAGAGCAGGCCCCAGGCCAGCAGCAGACCGTAGACGGCGCCCGACGCGCCGATGGTCGTGGCCACATAGGTGGGCCGCGCGAAGTCGAAGGGCAGCAGCGACACGAGCAGGACCGACAGGCCGGCGCCCACGCCCGTGACGAAGTAGTACGTCGTGAACGCCCGCGTGCCCCAGCGCCGCTCGAGATCGACCCCAAACATCCAGACCGACAGCATGTTGAACAGGATGTGGAAGAGATCGCGCGGCGAATGGACGAAGAGGTACGTCACCAGTTGCCAGACGCGACCGCGTTCGAGGACCGATTCGGGTGTCAGTCCCAGCCAGGGCACGACCACCGACGAGCCGACGAGCGTCAGGAGAAAGAGGGCGGCATTGGCGTAGATGATGGCGCGCACGGCCGGCGTCAGCGGCCCCGGGCCGAACGAGTACGACATCCCCGAAGGCGGGTAGCGAGCCACGGAATTGATGATAAAGACCTCGGAGGTAATTGCTACGAAAAATGTAACTCCTCAGGCAGTTACATTTTTCGTAGCAATTACCTCCGAGGTCGTCGCAGGCGCGCCATCGCCTGCCGGAACTCGTCGATGCGGAGCAGCCAGGCCGCCACCGCGAGCGTCGCGATCCCGATGCCGACGCCGGTCAGGACGCGCACGAGGCGCGGCAGAGTCTCGCCAGGGAGCAGGCCAGGCACGGTCCGGCCGAGCCAGCCATCCGCCAGCAGCACGGCCGCGCCCATCACCGCGGAGGCCAGCAGGATGCGCGCGAGCGATCCCGTCATGCGCGCCGCGTCGATGCCGTCGAGCTTGCGTCCCAGCAGCACGAGCAGCAGCAGCGCGTTCAGGTTGGCGGCGATTGCCGTGCCCAGTGCCAGGCCGAAGACGCCGTAGACCCTGAACAGCCAGAGATTCAGCCCCAGGTTCGCCGCAATCGTCAGCAGGCTCACCATCACCGGGGTGCGCGCGTCGCGCAGCGCATAGAAGCTGGGCGACGCGATCTTGACGACCGAGTACCCGACGATCCCCGGCGCGTAGCCGAGCAGCAGCGACGCAGTCAGGCCCGTGGACGCCGGATCGAACTCGCCACGCTCGAAAATCAGCGCGATGATCGGATGGGCCAGCACCATCAGGCCGACGGTGGCCGGCACGCTCAGCATGAGCATCAGGCGGACGCCCCACGACACGGTGGCGCGCATCTCGCCGAACGCGCGATCCGTCGCGTGCCGCGTGATCTCCGGAATGGCGGCCGTGGCGACCGACACGCCGATGATGCCGATGGGCATGTACATCATCCGGAAGGCGTAGTTGAGCGCCGAGGCTGCACCCGGTTCGTGCGTGGCGAGCCAGGTGTTCACCAGCAGGTTGATCTGCGCGGCGGCCACGCCGATCGATCCGGGCCCCATGAGAAACAGCACCTCCCGCAGCGCAGGGTCGCGGACGTTCAGTGTCCACCGGTGCTGGTAGCCCTCCGCGCGCAGGCTCGGCCACTGCGCGGCGATCTGCGCGACGCCACCGAGCAGCATGCCGAGCGAAAGCGCCAGCGCCGGCTCCACGCCCGCCGCCATGAAGGCCGGCGTGAGCACCGCTGTGCACACGATGAAGACGACGTTGTAGAGGGCCGGCGCCATCGCGGGCGCGGCGAAGCGGCGTAGCGCATTCAGCATGCCCATGCAGGCGGCCGCGACGGCCACGAGCAGGAGGAACGGCATGTTGACCCGCGTCAGCCAGACGGTCAGCGCGAACTTGTCCGGGTCGTCGAGGTAGCCCTCGGCGTAGTACCGCGCGACGGGCTCGGCGAAGACCATCCCGAGGACCACCAGCAGACCGGTGACCACCAGCAGGGCGTTGATGACCTGCGATCCGAGTCGCCAGGCGGCGTCCTTGCCCTCCGTCTTGAGATAGCGGGTGAAGGTCGGCACGAACGCGGCGCTCATGGCGCCTTCGGCGAAGAGGTCGCGGAGGAGTGTGGGAATGCGGGTGGCCACGCTGAACGCGTCGGCGGCCATGCCGGTCCCGAAGAAGAACGCCTGGATGACGTCCCGGACCAGCCCGAGGAGGCGGCTCGCGAGCGTGGCCAAGCCGATCAGGCCGGCGGACCGAGCCAGACGCTGGGTCATGCGGACGGGTGCCGGACCGAAAGGGCGGGGCCGGAGGCTGGGACGAATGGTGGGACGAACGTCACAGGCCGGGCATCACGGGCCGAGGGTACCCAAAAAAAGAAGGGGCCTCAACCCCTGCGATTGAGGCCCCTGCCCGGAGGATGGATGAGAGGCGCTTGCGAGCCTTTCAATCGAGTTAGACGGGAGCCGTCGGAAAAAAGTTTGGGGGACTCGAGCGAGGGCCCCTCACGCCCCGAGCCGTCGCTTGATCTGGTCGCTGAGGGCCCGGCCGTCCACCGTCTGGCCGGCCAGTCGGGCCATGACCGCCTTCATGACCTTCCCCATCTCCTTGGGCCCGGTCGCGCCCGTCTCGGTGACCGCCGCCTCGATGGCCGCCGTGATGGCCGCCGGGTCGGCTGCCGGAGGCAGGTAGCGTTCGAGGAACGCGATCTCGGCCTGCTCCCGCTCCGCCAACTCGGGCCGCCCGCCCGCCCGGAATTGCTCGACCGAGTCCCGGCGCTGTTTGACGAGCTGGTTGACCACCTGCAGGGCCTCCGCCTCGTCCAGCGCACGCGACTTCTCCACCTCGCGGTTGACCAGCGCGGACTTGAGCATGCGCAGCGGCGAGAGCGACGCCTGGTCCTTCTGGCGCATCGCGTCGGCGATGTCCTTCGTGATCTGTTCGAGCAGGGTAGGCATGCGGGGATCGTACACGAAGTAACAGCACGGGAAGTCCCGGTGGAGAGACACAGGAAGTCCCGGGGGCATAGAAACGGGAAGTCCCGGTGGAACGACAAAAGAGGTCCCGTGGGCATCGCGACGGGAAGTCCCGGACGCAGACACGGGAAGTCCCGGCGGAGATACCGCGAAGTCCCGCGGGGAAGTGCAGGGAAGTCCGACTACCGTCCTACGTCGCGCGCACCCGGGCGTACACGGACCGATAGGCCGACTGCACCGCCGCCGGGCCAAATCTGGTCTGCACCAAGAGGCCGGTCCCGGGTCGCGCCCGTCTCGGCTGATCGACGGCCGCGCCGAGCGTGATGGCCAGCGCCGTCACATCCTTCCTGGGCACCACCACCACGTCGTCGCCAAAGAGCCGCTGCAGCTCGACGCCGCCCGGATGGTCGGCTGACACGACGGGAGTCCCGGCCGCAAGCGCTTCGACCGCCACGGTCGGCAAGGCTTCGAGCAGAGAGGGCAAGGCGAAGACGTCGGCGGCCGCGGCGTAGCGGGCCACCTCGTCGTTGCCGATGAGGCCGGTGAATCGCACCTGGTTCCCCAGACCCCGGGCCGCCACCTGGGCTTCGAGCGCGGAGGCCAGCGGACCGGTCCCGCAGATGACCAGTTGCAGATTCGGCCGGGTCGGCGCCAATGCCGCGAACGCATCGATGAGATAGGTCTGTCCGGCCAGCTCGTGGAGCCGCTTCACGTTGAGGATGACCGGCCCGGCGCCGAGTCCGAGCGAGGCGCGCAGTCCCGCCCGGCCCATCTCGTCGCGCGGCGTGAAGGCCGGCGTGACGGCCGGGTAGATGACGGACAGTCCCTGCCGCCCCAGGCCCAGTTCGACGGCGCGGTCCAACAGGCCCTGACTGTAGAAGGTCACCTCACCGGCACCGAGGTAGGCGCGCCTGAACGGGTCGAGTGGCCAGCGCCGCTGGTAGTGCCAGATCTCCGTGCCGTAGAGCGTCAGCACGCACGGCACGCCTCGCCGACGCGCCCACCCGGCGGCGACTTCGATCACCAGCCCGTTGCTATGCAGGTGCAGCAGGTCGGCCCCGGCGGCGGCCGTCTCGAGGGCGCGCAGAATCACCTGCGCTCGTCGCCATGTGTGCCACCGCACAGCGCGGGACAGCGCGGAGGCTGGAAGCCGCGCCGGCACGCGCGTCACTGGTCCGGCCAGGGCGACCGGCGCGCTGCGCCCTTGGGCCGGCTCATGCGCGATGAACGTGACTGAATCGCCCGCCTCGACCGCCCACGTACCCAGCTCGGCCGGCAACAGCGCGTTGGCGGCCTGATCGGGGGGCAGATGCGGAGTGACGTGGCAGATGCGCATCAGAGGCTGGCCGGCGATGTCGGGCGCGGTGCCGCGCCGACGTGGCGACCGTGATACTCCGCAAACGTCAGCGGCTCGGCGCGGAGTTCCTGCCGCGCCACGGTCAGAAACCGGCCGAGCCGCTCATAAAACGCGGCCAGTTCGCCTTCCGTGCGGTTGTACGGACTGCCGCCCACGATCGCCTCGCTCGAATGGAACAGGAGGTTCAGCAGCGGCACGCCGCGGCGGACGATCTGCCGGGCGAGCGTGATCATGTCTTCGGCGGAGCTGTAGGAGGGTCGCAGCCAGCGTACTTCGGCGATCCGGAGCAGCCGGAGCACGCGCTTGGTCATGTACGGACTCGGCGCGCGGCCGTACCACTGCTCGACGAACGCCGGCACGCGCCGGCTGAGCGCGGCCGAGATGGGCAGCTCCAACACCTGGCTCGATCCGGCCCGCGTCGGATCGTCATACGCGAGGAAGTAGGGCGTCAGCGGCGCGCCGACGAAGTCCGGCCCCTGTTTGTGGGCCTCGTAGAAGAGCGGCGCGACGCTTGAATCGACGAGGTAGCCGGCGCGCTCGAGCGACGAGACATGAGCCGCCGAAAATCCGAACCGGCCCGAGCGATAGGACACCGGCGCGACGCCGGTGGCGTGCGTGATCGCGGACGTGAGCGCCTGGAGCTGCGCGTCGAACTGCGGTGCCGGCAGCGACAGCGCGTAGGCGTGCCGGTCCACGTCGTCGGGCTCGCACGGCGGGGTCTCCCACGCGTGGTGATGCGCGCCGATCTCGCATGTGTCGCTGGCGAGCAACTGACGGAGCACCTCGGCCGATCGCGGATCCTGCGCGACCGGATGGGTGATGACGTAGGTCGGCCGCACGTCATGGCGACGGAAGAAGTCGTGCAGCCGGCCCAGGGCGTGGATGTTCGCGAACGTCTGATGACGGCGCGCGGCGGCGTCCCACTGGTTGTCGCCTTCGGTGTCGATCGCGACGAGCAGGGCCGGGCGCGCGGGATCGCTCATCGATCCTGATCGGAGTCGCCGAGCGTGACGTGCCACTGCTCAGTGTGCTTGTAGAACTCGTCGGGCACCGAGACGGCATTGAACTTCGCGACGAACTCCATGGTGGATTTCACGGGGTAGTAGCCCGACTTGCGCAGCAGCCGGCGGAGTCCCTCGTGCATCGCGAACGTGCGGATCTTGTCGGAATCGGCCGCCCGCGCCTCGCGGTCCACCCACCGGATGAGGGTCAGGACGCCGGTCACATCCGCCGGATCGGCCAGCAGGTCCACCAGGATCGTGACCTTGCCGCGCGGCTCCTGCGTGTGCCGGTAGACGGCGTACCCGGCCGGCTGGTTGTCGCGAATCAGCGCGACGACCGAGTAGCGGACGTGCGGCGCCTGGATGTACTTCCAGTTCAGGTATGGCGCGTCGCGCCGCACGATGAACGCGAACTTGCCGCGCAGGCGCTCCCAGAGTGCGGTGAACCCGTCATCGAAGTTTCGGATCGGCCGCACCTCGGCTTCGAGTGGTCGCGCGCGGGCGACCAGACGCACCCAGGGGAGGGTCACGTACGAGACGAAGCGATTGACCGGCAGCGACCAGTTCGGCCTGCGCAGCGCCCGCCTGGTGAGGGGCTTGACGAGGCACGGCACCGGGCCGACGTCGGGCCACTCGAGCTTCTTGAACACGCGGTACGAGTCATCCGACAGGCCGAGGCCGAGCGAGGCGCCCACACTGCGATCCCACGTGCGGAACAGCTGGTCGCCGAGTCCCTGGCGGCGCCGCTCGGGCGCGACCATCACGTCCATGCCCCAGGCCCCGCCAATCTCCAGGCCATTGACGGCGACGCGGACCGGCATCGTCGCGTACTGTCCGACGATGGTCGTGCCTTCGCGGGCCAGCCAGATCAAGGGCCCATCGGGCGGCACGTGCGGGTTGCGTCGGTACTGCCAGTCCCAGCGCAGACGATTGGCCTCGGCCGCGTCCGGACCGAAGACGCGACGATAGAGCGCATCGACCTGGCGCCGGTCGTCCGGGCGGTAGCGGTCGATGTCAGCCATGACGTGAGTTGGGAGCGAGCACGTACTCGATATTACTGATGAGCGCGTTCTGCACCAGCGGGCTTTCGCGAACCCATCGCGCCAGGCCCGTCGGCAGCCGCCGGACGGTGGACGTCACGTGCAGCTCTTCGCGGACGATGCGGAGGCCGGCGTCGGCGATCTGCCGGCGGAGACGCGCGACCGTGACCTTCTCCAGGAGATCGTCTTCCTTGTCGATCCCGTTGCGCGCATCGCGGATGAAGGAGTTCTCGTGGGCCGGCTCGCGGAGCGTCCACGGCGCGTGACGCGCGAGCAGGCGGAAGGTGCGGAACGCCACGGTGCGGCCGACCAGCAGATGGAGCGGCACCTGCACGCGCAGGCGCGGCAGATGAGCCCCGGCGAACGAGAGGTATGGCGCCGTAGACAGGTAGCAGCGCCCGTCGGGCGCCAGGACGCGGTGGCACTCGCGCAGGTACTGGGTGGCGTCGGGCACGTGCTCGATGACGGCGTGCGAGAGGACCAGGTCGAAGGCGCCCGCCGGAAAGGGCAGCGCCAGTCCGTCGGCGCGCGCGAAATGCAGGTTCGCAAGCCCGCGCTCGCGGCCGAGCACCACGCCGGCCTGGCCGAAGCGATCGATCGGATCGATGCCGACGACCTCGCGCGCGTGCTCGGCGAGCGACAGGGGCATGCCACCGCCGCCGCATCCGGCGTCGAGCACCCGGCCCGCGATCGTCACGCCGGCGCGCTCGAGGAACGCGATCACCTTGGCGCTCCGGTAGTACTCGAACAGCGCGTAGTCGTACTCGGATCGGAACCGGCGGTCGGCGTGACTTGTGATGAGGTCGTTTCGAATTTCGCGCAAATCTACGGTCTGGCAGTATATCGTGACGGCCGCGTCGTATGATGAGCCGGATTGGCCCGCATTCGCGGCGCTGCCAACTGCGCATGACAAGCACACGGGTGTCGGGAGGCGATCGGACGCACGACCGCCTGGCGATCGACGGCGGCACACCCGTGCGCGGCGACCTGCTGCCGCTGACGCGGCCGTGGATGGACGAGGAAGAGGCGCAGGCCGCTGCCGATGCCGTCCGCCGCCAACAACTCATCGGCGGGGGCAGTGTCGGTCGCGCGGCCGAGCAGGACCTCGCGGCCTGGCTGGACGGTCGCGCGCCGCTCTTCCTCAACTCGTGCACCGCCGCGCTCGAGGCAGCCGTGTGGCTCAGCGGGGTTCGGGCCGGCGACGAAGTCATCCTGCCGAGTTTCACGTTCGTGTCGTGCGCCAATGCCGTCATCCGGGCCGGCGGCCGGCCCGTCTTCGCCGACATCGACCCGGTCACGTTCAATCTCGATCCGGCGTCCGTGGCCCGTGCCATCACGCCACGGACGAAAGCCATCATCGTGGTCCACTACGCCGGGGCCGCCGCTGACCTCGGCGCGATCGGCGCACTGGCCAGCCGCCACGGGCTGCGCGTGATCGAGGACGCCGCGCATGCGCTGGGCGCACGCGCCGGCGGACGGCCGCTCGGCACCATCGGCGACTTCGGGTGCTTCAGCTTCCACGGCACCAAGGACGTCGTCTGTGGCGAAGGTGGCGCGCTCGTGTGCCGCGAGCCGGAGGATCTGCGCCGCGCCGAGTTGTTCCGCGAGAAGGGGACCAACAGGAGCGCCTTCCTGCGCGGCGAGGTGGACAAGTACACGTGGGTCGAAGCGGGCGGCAGCCTGGTGGCGTCCGATGTCCTGGCCGCCATCCTGCGCGTGCAGGTCCGCCGTCTGCCGGCCGTCCTGTCGCGCAAGCGGGCCCTCGCCGAACGCCTGACCGCCGCGCTCGCGCCAATCGCGTCCGCCGTGTTGCTGCCGTCGCCCGAGGCCCATCGCGAGAGCAGCTGGCATCTCTATCCGATGCTCGTGCCGGCGCCCGTGCGAGACGACGTGCTGCGGGCCCTTCGCGCCGAGGGCATTGGCGCCGCGTTTCACTACGTCCCGCTGCACGATTCGCCGTTCGCGCAGGCGCAGTTCGGACCCGGCGCCCACGCGCTGCCGGTGACCACACGCGTGAGCGCGTCGCTCGTCCGGTTGCCGCTGTTCGCCGCGATGACCGATCGCGACCTGGACGACGTCGCTGCGGCGACGTGCAAGGTCGTGGCCCAGGTCGTCACCGGTGCGCGGGTGGCGCCCCATGACGCCCGCTGACGTGGCCGACGGGCCGGATGCGCATGTGCCGACTGGCCGTCTCCGCGCGGTGCTGATCGCGATCTTGTGTCTCGCCGCGCTGCTGCGGATCGCCGCGCTCGACAAGCCGCTCTACATCGACGAGATCGTGACCATCACGGTCGCCTCCCAGCCGCTGGATCGGATGGCGGGTGTGATGCGGCAGATCGACGCCAGTCCCGCGCTCTACCCGTTGCTGCTGCACTTCTGGATGCTCGTGAGCCACGCCGACGCGTGGGTCCGCCTGCTCTCGGCGCTGTGTGGGTGGCTCGCCGTCGTCGCCGTGGCTGGCCTCACCGCGCGGGCGTTCGGATGGAAAGTCGCGATCGCGGCTGCGGGCGTCATGGCCATTTCGCCGGGCCACGTGCAGTACCGCGCAGTACGTGCGCAGCTACAGCCTCTTCACATTGTTGGTCACGCTGCAGGTGTGGCTCCTGTTCGTCTGGCTCGATCCACGCCCGGCCACGCGCCGCGCGTGGGTGCTGGCCGGACTCACGCTGCTGACCACCGCGCTCCTCTACACGCACTATCTCTCGCTGCTCGTGCTGCCGGTGGAGGGAGCGTTCGTGCTGTGGCAATACCGGCGGTCGTGGCGCGAGGTCGCCCGCTGGGCGGGTGCGATGCTGGTGGCCGGCGCCCTGTTCCTGCCGGGTGTGCCGCTGCTGCTGCACAACCTGCGCGTGGACGCCGTGCGCAACACGGATCGCGCGGCCCCACCGCCGGCGCATCGCCTGCTGCCGAACATGGTCGCCGAGCTTTCCGTCGGGGCGCAGGGGCTCGGCTTTGGCTGATCCGACGACCCGGCGTCTGACGCTGGGTGCGGCGGCTGTGACCTTCACGACCCTGTGGTGCGTGGGGGCGCTGGTGGCCTGGCGGAAGCACCGGGTGGCCGGTCTCCTGCTGACGGCCGTGGCCTGGGCGCCGCTCCTGTTCTATGTCGTGTCCGGCCGACGGCTCGTGGCGCTCCGGTTCTTTCTGCCGTTCATGGCGGGCTACGTCGCGATCCTCGGACTCGGGCTGGCGTCGCTCTCGCGGACGCGGGCATGGCTCGCCGGGCTGGCCCTGGTCGTCATCTCGGCGGTGCCGCTCTGGCACTTCACGACTCGCTACGCGTGGAGCTACGATCATCGCGGCGTGGCCGAGGCAATCGCATCCAAGTGGCAGCCGGGCGACGTCCTGCTGGTGGTCCACCCGTACGAGGCGTTTTACTACCGCTGGTACCTGGGCCCGGACGTGCCCGACGTGGGGTTGGTGTTCACCGCCCTCGAGGACCAGCCCGGATACGTGATCAAACCGCCGGCGCTGACCTTCGACGAGGCACGAGCGCGTGCGCAGCGCGCCGCCGCGACCTACCGGCGCTTCTGGGTTGTCGGCCAGTCGAGGCGCGCCTTCGCCTCGGACGCGCGCGAAGAAGCGCGCGTCCTGGCGTGGATGGACCAGACGTACGTCAGGGCCGATGACCTCGGCGTGATGACGGGCGGCGATCCGGTGGTCCGCCTGTACGCGGTGACCGGGAGCGCGCGGTGAGTGTGGACTTCTCGCTGGTCGTCGCCTGCTACAACGAGGGCCCGACGTTCGAGGCCAGCGTGGCCGAGACGTTCCGCGTGCTCGATGCCCTGAGCTGGCGCAGTGAAGTGGTGTTCATCGATGACGCCAGCCGCGACGGCACGCCGGCGGCGATCGATCGCATCGTGGCGGCGCATCCCACGCGTCCGCTCACCGTCGTCAAGCATGCCGTCAACGTCGGTCGCGGGGGCACCGTCACCGAGGGCCTGCAGCTGGCGACGGGCCGATACGCGGGATTCATCGACATCGACCTCGAAGTGGGCGCGCATTTCCTGCTGCCCTGCCTCCTCGCGCTCGAGCAGGGCGCCGATGTCGTGACGGCGCACCGCGTCTACCGCTTTCAGTGGCGATCGCTCGATCGCTATGTGCTCAGCCGCGGCTACGTGTGGCTGCGCCGACGGCTGGTGGCCACCCCGGTCGAAGACACGGAGACCGGGTTCAAGCTGTTTCGCCGCGAGGCGATCCTGCCCGTGCTCGCCCAGTGCGAAGACCGCGGCTGGTTCTGGGACACCGAGGTGTTGGTGCGCGCCGCGCACGCGGGCCTGCGGTTGCGGGAAGTGCCGGTCCTGTTCCTGCGGCGCTTCGACAAGCAGTCCACCGTGCGCCCGATCCACGACACGATCGAGTATCTGAGCAAGCTGTGGCGCTTCCGCGCGGCCGCGCGGCGACTGGGAGGCGGACGTGAAAGCCGTTCGTGAAGTCGGCCTTGGACGGATCGGGCGATTCCTCTGGACGTCGTGCCTGCTGAGCGTCCTCCGTCGTGCCTGGATTCCGCCGGTTCGCGTCGCGTTGCTGCGCCTCTTCGGTGCGCACGTCGGGCGTCATGCGGTGATTCACCGGCTCACACTCATCAATGTCGATCGCGGCGGGTTCTCCGCGTTGACGATCGGCGACCACTGCTTCGTGGGCGACGAGGTCCTGATCGATCTGGCCGCCCCGGTGACGCTCGAGGACCACGTCACCCTGGCCGCGCGCGCGCAGGTCTTCACGCACTTGAATGTGGGCTATCGCGACCACCCGCTGCAGTCGCGGTTTCCCTCGAAGACGGCCGAGGTGACCATTCGCCAGGGTTCGTTCGTCGGGGCGGGCAGCCTGATCCTGGCGGGTCTCACCGTGGGGCCCGAGGCCTTCGTGGCGGCGGGCAGCGTGGTGACGCGAGACGTTCCGGTGGGCGACTCGGTGGGCGGCGTGCCGGCCCGATCGCTGCGCGCGGCTCCGTCGGTCTCGTCTTGAGCCGCCGCGGCCCCGGCCAAGCCCCGAAGGCCCGAGTCATACTGGACGTGATGAAGCTCGCGCCTCTGGTCCTGTGCGTCGTCGTCACCTCGTTGTGGCCTGACGCGGGCGCGCCGCTCGCGGCGCAGGCTGGCCCAGACCAGCGCGTCGCACAGGCGCCCTCCGCCGCGGCCGCGCGTCGGCCCGGGGCGCTCTCCATCGAAGAGGCAACGACCCTCACACAGGGCTGGGCGTTCCTGGCGCAGGGTGACTACGTGCGTGCGGCCGGCAAGGCGCAGGACGCGATGGCGCGCGCGCCGCGCAGCGCGGCGCCGCTGGTGCTGGCCGTGGAGGTTGAGTTCGCCCGAGTGGGGCCGGCGGCAGGGCTCGACGTGTACGAACGGTGGCTCGGCGGCCGCACCGGCGAGGAACCCGCCGTCGTCCGGCGCATCGCCATGGCGATGCTCCAGGACATGGCCTCGCAACCGCAGAATCCGACGGCCCGGCTGGAATCGCTGCGCGCCCTGGCCGACGAAGGGGACGCCGGCGCGCGGGCCGCGCTCGCCGCGGCGGCCAGCGAGGGGGGCACGGCGGAGACGCGGACATTGGCGGCCTCCGGAGATCCCGCCGCCGTGCGGACACTGCTGGCCGAACTGGCATCGCCGCGCCCGGCGACCGTGGCCGGTCTGGTCGCGGTCGGGCAGAGCCGCAGCGCCCAGGCCCTGCCAGTGTTGCGAGCCCGACTGACCGAGACGCGTCCCGAGATCCGGGGGGCGGCGGCCGAGGGCCTCGGCTGGTTGGGTTCCGCCGAGGCGCTGGCCCTGTTGAGACCTCTCCTGAAGGACCAGAGCTCCCATGTGCGGATGAAGGCCGCCGCGGCGCTCTATCGCGGCAACGACCTCACGGGGCTGTCGATCCTGCAGGCTGCCGCCGCCGACGCCCAGTCGCCCTCAGGACAACTGGCGGCCGCCGAAGCCATGGCGGTTCGACCCGACGCGGCCTGGCAGGACCTGGTGCGACGCCTCACGCAAGCGGCCGCGCCGGACATCCGTCTGTCGGCGGCGCGCCTCCTGGCACCCCAGGACCCGGCGCTCGCCGCGTCCGTCCTGCAGAACCTCTCGATGGATCCAAGCCCGGCGATTCGCGAGGAAGCCGGGCGCGCCCTGGCCCGGGACGCGGCCTACGACCTGGCGGCCGCGCGCCTCCTGCTCCGACACACCGACCGGCTCACCCGGGTCTACGCGGCCCGATCCGTCTTGCGGCTGACCCGATAGGGCCCAGCCCGCCTTTCCCTCCGAACTCCTGCCCACGGGTGCGCGCGCTGGCATAAAATAACCCGGCGCTGACCTAACGCCGGTCGCGCGCGCCACCGATATAACGTCCGACCGGGCCTCGAAGTCCACTCTGGCTTCCCGCGTCCAGGTTTTTCGAGGTTTACGCAATGACACAGGTTCTCGCGAGGGCGTTTCGGCGCCTGACGGCACTCCCGGTGGCTGTCGCTGTCGCCCTGGTTCTGGCCCCGTCGCTGGCATCGCCTGCCGCCGCGCAGCTTTCCACCGTGGGCAGCGCCACACAGTTGCTGGCGGCGGTCATGCGAGGCTCGGACGCCGCGTTCGACCCGGCCAACAACCGGTTCCTGGTCGTGGGGGCCTACGGCTCGGTCACGGGCGTCTTCGTGGACATGGCCGGCAACATCAGCGCGCCATTCACGATCTCGACCGGAGGGCATGCCAACTTCGCCCGGTTGGCCTACAGCGCGCAGGTCAACGGCGGCACCGGCGGGTTCCTGGTCGTCTGGTCCAGTGAAGACGGCCCCGGCGGCAACCTGAACGTCCACACCCGCGTGGTGTCAGCCGCAGGCGTGCCTGTCGGCACCGAGCAGATCATCTCAGACACCAGCCGCGCCTGGCTCGAGTCCGCGCCCGCGGTGGCGTACTCGCCGACCAGCCAGCGCTTCCTGGTCAGCTGGGCCACTCTGGGCCTGGCGGTCAAGGCGCGCGCCGTGGACCTGAACGGCACGGGTCTCGGCACGCCCGTGTTGCTGACGACGGCGTTCGGCCGTGATCCGGGCGTGGCGTGGAATCCCTACCGCGATGAGTTCGGCGTGTCCTACAGCGGCGAGGGCGCCGCGGGCGGGTTCTCGGTCCTGGCGATTCTGCCGGCGTCCAACCCCGACAGCTTCCGGCGCACCACCTTCAACGTGATGGGCGGCGGGGTCCTGACCTACATCACCGACCTGGCGTTCAGCACGACGACGCGTCGTTTTGTCATGACGTGGTACGAGGCGATCAAGGCACGCGTCGGCGAGTTCGACGAGGACGGCACGCTGGTGCGTGACGGCATCATCACCAACCGCGTGGGCGTCTACGACTCGCTGTCGATCGCCTTCAACCCGGTCAGCCAGACGTTCCTGCTCGTCGGGCTCGACCCGTTCACCGACCGTCTGCACGGCGCGGAACTCGACGGCTACGGCCGCCGGATCGGCGACGAGTCCTCGCTGTCGGGCGGCCCCGCGTTCTACGCGCGCGCCGCGTCGGCGACCAACGTCCCGGCGTGGCTGACCCTCATGTCGCGCGCCTTCAAGCTCACCGGCCTCGCGGTCGTGACGTCCACGCCGCCGGGCACGCTGGCTGGCGCACCGACGCCGCCACCCCCGCCCACTCCGCCTCCGACGCCGACGCCGCCCCCGCCCACGACTCCGCCTCCGCCCCCGGCACCGACCGGGTGCCCGGGCGGGACCATCCCCGGCATGACGTGCGTCGGCGGTGAATGGGTGCCCGACACCGCGCCTCCCTCAGGTGGGGGGGGCGGCGGATCGACCGGCGGTTGCCCAGGTGGTCCGATTCCCGGCATGGCGTGCGTCGGCGGCGAGTGGGTGGCCACGGGCGGTGGCGGCGGCAGCACGGGTGGCGGCAGCACCGGCGGAGGTTCGGCATGCCCCGGCTCGGTGCCCGGTATGACGTGCGTGAACGGTGAGTGGGTCCCTGGTGGCAGCGCGCCGACTGGTGGCGCGCCGAGTGGCGGCGGTGGGGTTGGCTGCCCCGGCTCGGTGCCCGGGATGACGTGCGTCAACGGCGAGTGGGTGCCTGGTGGCAGCGCGCCCGCTGGTGGCACGCCGAGTGGCGGCGGTGGGGCTGGCTGCCCCGGCTCGGTGCCGGGGATGACCTGCGTCAACGGCGAGTGGGTCCCTGGTGGCAGCACGCCGGCTGGTGGCACGCCGAGTGGCGGCGGTGGCATTGGCTGCCCCGGTTCGGTCCCGGGCATGACCTGCGTCAACGGCGAGTGGGTCCCTGGTGGCAGCGCGCCGAGTGGTGGCACGCCGCCGAGCGGCGGTGGCGGCATCGCCTGCCCCGGCACGGTGCCGGGCATGGTCTGCGTCAACGGCGAGTGGGTCGTCGGCGGCGTCTCGCTGCTGCCGATCTGCACCGGCGGTTCCCCCGCGCCGGTGGCCGGCTGGGTGCGCATCGGCCTGACCGAGTGGCTGCCCGCGGAGCATCCGCTCGCGAACGCCGCGACCTGCAGGGCGAACTAGGCGCCAAGAAACCTGAAGTGCAGGAGGAACGGCGCTTCAGGACAGCACTTCGGCTGCCCGGTGCACGTGAGGTGCTGTAGGACACGCACTTGAGGTGCAGGACGGCAAGCGCCCGAGGTGCTGCAGGACAACTTGAGGTGCTGCAGGACAAGCACCTCAGGACAACGCTTGAGGTGCTCAGAGCACCTCAAGGTGCTGCAGGACAGTCGCGTGAGGTGCTGGACGGACAGCGCATGAAGTGCACCTCAGCGCCATTCGCTCCCGCACCTCAAGCGTCCTTTGCCCCAGCACTTCAGGCGCGTTTCCCTCCAGCACCTCAAGTGCCCTTGACTCCCGCACTTCAAGCGCGCGACTCGCACCTCAGGTGCTTTTTCGCCGTGCACCTGATCTCTGTCACTCCAGCGCGACCTCGGCCGCGTCTCCGGCCTTGAGTTCGACCTTGCAGCACCGGCGGCACACGGGGAAGAGCCCCTCTTCGACGAGCGTCTTCCGCAGAGCGACGTAGCGTTCGCCGGTCCACACCTCTTCGAGTGACTGTTGCGTGAGGTCGCCGACCTCGACGCGGATGAAGGGGCAGAAGTACGCCTTCCCGCTGAACGACACCCGCGCGTAGAGAAACGGATACAGGCACCGGCCCTCGATCTTCGTGCCGGGCGTGTAGTAGGGCTCGAGCAGCGAGCCCTTGACCTTGGGCCGCATGTCGAAGCGGATCCCGCGCTCGCGGCAGCGGGTGGCCAGCGCGTCAACCTGCTGGCGCACGCGGGCCGGATCGAGTCCCGTGTCGGCCGTCACGTAGGTCGAGATCACCGACGCGTCAACCCCGCCGATCAGCCGCACGGTCTCGGCCACTTCGTCCGGGGTGCTGTACATGAGGTGATTGAGGCCGATGGCGTCCACGCCGAGTTCGTGCGCGACGTCCACCATCTGGTGCAGGGCATCGAGCGTCTCGTGGGCGACCGTGGTGTTGATGCTGACGCGCAGCGGCGCGTGCCGCGCGGCGGCCGCGGCCTGCAGGCGACGAAGGCCGGCCGACGTCCGCTCGAACGTCCCCTTCACGCCGCGCGCTTTATCGTGCAGCTCATTCGGTCCATCGATCGACACGCTGATGTGTTTCAGGAATCCCGCTGCGGCCAGGTCGGCGAGCGCGGCGGCCCGTTCGTCGGTGATGATGGTGCCGTTGGTCGTCAGGAAGCCGCAGACGTAGCCCTTGTCCTTGAAGACCTCCATGACGCTCAGGATGTCCTTGCGCATGAAGATCTCGCCGCCGGTGAGGCTGACCTGGAGTCCCGCCTGATCGGGAAAGGCCCGACGCAACGTGTCCAGGGGCAGCTCCTCGCGCCATTCCCCTTCGATGTTGAGCAGCGTGCCCACGTAGCAGAACTCGCAGGTCAGGTTGCACCGCATCGTGGCTTCATAGACCACCCCTGCCGGCAGCGCGCCGGCGTGCCCGTCCTTCTTGGACAGGAAGCCCGCGATGCGGCGCCGGTATCGCCGACGGCGAATCCGGGCGACCAGGCTGGTGAGGAGCGGCACGGCGCGTGCCCGACGGGCGACGGCTTCACGAAGCCGCGGAGGAAGCTGCATCAGTTGATCCGCCAGATCTCTATCGTGGGACCGGGGCGCTCGAGCGTCGGGTCGAGCCGCGCGTCCGTGTTGTGAAGAAAGGGCGGGGCCAGGTCAGCCCCGCCTGCCCGCGCGCTCTCCGTATAGGGCGAAAACGTCGCGATCAGACGCGCCTCCCTGGCGAGTGCGGCCTCGAGGGCGGCAAGCGAAGGGTCCCGGTCATTGTACTGCTTCAAGATCACGTACTCCACCGACCGCTCGCGCAGCGGACCGAGGCTGCCAGCCGTGTCGAAGGCCGCCGGATCGACGTAGATGCGGTCCGTGTCCAGTCCTCCGGCGCCAAGATAGATGGTGCGGTACGCCGGCGCGGGATAGGGCGAGAGTGCGAGTTGCCGCTGAAACTTGATCGACGCGCGCGCGGGCGAGCCCAGGTGGTGCGTGAGCGCCTCTTCCAGTCCCGCATGCGACATCCGCAACGGCACGCTGTACGGCTGGACCAGCACCGAGGCGCCCGGGACGACCGATCGCGCGATCCAGGTCTGCGCCTGCGTGCGCGTATCCTCCTGCGCAAAGAAGCGATCGATGGCGAGGCTCCGTTGGCCGGCGATGGTGACGGCCGCGGTCGCCAGCGCAACGCCGGCCACGCGCACGATCCACGCGCGCGAGGCCAGGAACGCAGCCAGCAACACGGCGGCCCAGACCGCGACAAACGGCAGCAGGGGATTCAGGTACCGGCTGGCCGGGAAGGTATTCGCGATGAACAACAGGAAGCACGCCGGGAATGCCACGAGCAGGCATGCGATTCGCCAGCCGCGGGTCAGCGTCAGGACGAGTCCTGCGGCCGCCAGCGCGGCCGTGAGGGGGCCGACGGCATCGCGCGCCAGCCACTCGCCGTAGAAGTCGAGTGACGTGAACAGGCCGCCGGCGTCGGTCGCCCGGTCCATCACGATTTCGCGGTTGGCGACGATGTCCGCCCAGGCGCGTGATCGCTCGATCAACAGGAATGGGGACGCGGCGAGGAACGTGACGAGACAGGCCGCGCCGGCTGTGCCAGCTCGTGCGAGGCGCCGCCACGCCCCGCGTACGGTCGGACACCGCAGAGGCGCCAGGCCGGTGAGTCTGGCCGGTCGCCCAGCGCGAGCGCCGCCAGCCCGATCGGGATCGTGAGGAAGGCGGCGTAGTAGTGCGTGGACGTCGCGAGCCCGGCCACGGCGCCGAGCATCGCCCATCGCCACAGGCGCTGTCGTCGCGCCTCGTCGAACAGGACATCGGCCAGCAGCAGATGCGTCACCACGACAAGCAGCGTGACCGGCACGTCGTGCTTGACGTAGTGGGCGTCACGCACCGCCAGTGGCGCGGCGGCGAGCAACGCCGCGGCGGCGAGCGCGGCGCCGGCGCCGAGGGCTCGTCTTGCCAACTGCCAGGTGGTGATGATCGTCAAGACGCCGCAGACCACGGTGAAGGCGCGCCCGGCCAGGTAGATACCGGTCGGATCGACGAAGAACGATCGTTCGAATTCGGCGACCGAGGCGAAGAAACCCGTGGCGCGTCCGGCGACGAAGAAGAGGCCCTCCCACACGAACAGCACGTAGAAGTAGAAGGTCGGGTAGACGAAGTTGTGCGGGTTCAGGTCGCCCGTGCCGAACGCCATCGCCCGGTTCATGATCGCGACTTCGTCCGGGTTGTAGACCTCCGGAAGGCCGTAGGGCAGGCCGATCAGTCGTAGCGCCGTGCCGGCCGCGACGATGGCCACCAGGCCGCCGAGGGCCACACGCGACACGCGCGTACGGCCAACTGGCCGGTCGCTCGGTCTAGGGTTCATCGGACCTCGTCGGCCTCGGCGCCGCGAGTGGTCCGCGGCGCGGCAGTCGTCCCCGCATCTCGCGCAGGAACGCGAGTTCCGTCGGACGGAGGAAGCCGCTGGCCAGCAGGAGGGTGCCGAACACGGCGACCGTGGTCGCCCCGCGCACGAGGAGCCCGGTCAGCGCGGGCAGCGCCGGAATCGCGAGCACCGCCACGGCGGTCGCGACCACTCCCGCCGCCAACACGCGGACGAGCCGACTCCACTCGTACGCAATCGGATACGCCCGCCGGGAGAAGCCATACGCCACCGCCGCCTGGGTGATGAACGACAGGACAAACGCCCACGCCGCGCCCTGGGCGCCCCACCGGGGCATCAGCACGACGCCGGCGGTCAGACCCACGGTGGCGGCGGCGAACGTCGCGACCGGGTAGTAGCGCGTGGCCTTCGTGATGTTCAGGCCGATCGACGTCAGCAGATAGACACCCTGAAAGCCGAGCCCGATCGCGATCAGCCGCACAATCGGGGCGGCCCCCACGTAGTCGGCCGAGAGCATCACGTGCACCAGGTCGTTCGCGATCGCGATCGTGCCGGCGACGAGGAGGACGAGCACCGCGAATCCGTACGTCGTCATCTTCGACAGCACGGTGGTGGCATCGGGCTGACGGGCCGTGGCGTAGTAGAACGGTGCCCACGCCGTCTCGAACGACGCGAGGAAGAACTTCACGCCGGTGCCGAGCGTAGACGCGTTCTGGTAGACGCCCAGCGCGCCGAGCGGCGCGTAGCTGTTGAAGAGCAGCTTGTTGCCCGAATCGAACGCCTGCTGGGCCAGTCCGTGCGGCAGCCGCGGCAGGCCGAAACGAAGGCTCTCGAGCAGATCGTGCTTCGAGACGGCTCGGCCGAGCAGAGGGCGGAACCAGGGCCAGAGCATCGGCACGAGCGCGAGCGTCACCAGCAGATCGGCCAGGTAGAGTCCCGTCACCCCGAAGCCGGCCCCCATCACCAGGCCGATGCGCAGCACGGTCGTGCCCGCCGATCGGGCGAACGTGAAGGCGCTGTACACGCGCGCCTCGTTGCGAATCCGCATGGCGAGAAACGGCACGAACGTGAAGCCGATGAGGAACGTGTTGACGAGCATCAGGCGCAGCGCCGTGGTGTAGGTGGTCTCGCCGAACAGCGCCGTACTGAGGGCGGACGATCCAGCCAGCGCGACCAGCAGCAGGGCGCCGTCCACGACGACCAGGAAGAGCAGGATCGACGTGGTGAAGGTCTGGCGAGCCCGTCCTTCGGCCCGGTCCAGGAAGAACCGCATGAAGGCCCCGTCGAGGCCCCAGCGATTGAGGATCTTGGCGAACGTCTCGACGCTGCCGAGGATGAGCACCGCACCGTAGTCGGCGGGCGTCAGAAACCTGATGTAGATCGGCAGCAGCAGGAAATTGACGACGGTGATCGCCGCCTCACCCGCGCCGTAGATGGCGACGCCTGTCGAAAGATGCCGGACGCGATCCCGCACGACCGTCGTTCGTCAGGGACGCGCGAAGCGCAGCACGTTGAGGAAGCACCAGCCCGGAATCGGCAGCACTCGCGTCAGCAGACGATGGAGTGGCGCGAGCCTGGCCGGAGCCCGCCGGATGGCCCGGGTCAGCACCGGGACTGTGGGGAAGATGCCGTGACGCTCGACCAGCCGAAACCCGGCGCGTTCGGCGAGCGCCAGATACTCGCCGATCGGCCGATCGCCCGGGTGCTTCGACGGGTTGGCCGTGCGAATCAGCCGGCCTGTCAAGAGGAAGTGAATGCGCGACTGCAGGTGCGCGAGGTTCGGGACCGTGACGAAGAGTTCGCCGCCAGGCGCCAGCACTCGGTGCAGTTCGGCAAGGGCCTTGGCCTGATCGTCATACTGCAGGTGCTCGAGCACGTCGAGGCAGAGCGCCCGATCGAACGTCCCCGCGTCGTAGGGCAGCGCGGTGAGAGAGCCGGTGCGGACGCGCGCGGAGGCGTAGTTGGGGTCGAGGCCTTCGATGCGCAGCCGGTCGTGAAACTCATCGACCAGAACGCCTTCCCCGCACCCGGCGTCGAGGACGCGGGTGGACGCGGGCAGCGAGCCGAGGTAACGCCGCACGTGCGCCAGCTTGGCGAGATAGGTGGGGTAGAACTCCCAGTCTGGTGAGAGCTGCCGGTGGTAGTCCCCGCGCTCGGCGTATTCCCCCGTCCGCGAGACGGAAGAGGGCAAGTCCATCCGCCGATTCTACGTTATCGGCCGCCCCCGCGCCCGCCGCCCCGGCCTGTCGCCGGGGGCGTCGTCGTCCCCCCGCCGATGGGCACAATCGGGACGAAGGGCGAGTTGGTCGCCGGCGGACGCGCGCCCGCCGGTGGCGTCTGTGGCGCTGATTGCGGCTGGGGCAACTGAAGTTGTCCGGGACCGTTCTGGATGAACGGCCGCACCGGCGCCAGTTCATCGTCCGGGCTGCCGGCTGTCGTGATCGGGGCGGCGATCGGGGCCACGGGGGCCGAGTAACTCCCCGCGGTGGGGTTGCTGGTCGCCAGGATGAAGATGGTCTCGTAGCGCGACGGGCTGGCCACACCGGCCCGCTGAGGCGTCAGCGTGTAGCCGGCGGCCTGGCGCAGGAGCGTGTCGAGGACGGCCGCCTGGTCGGCCCGGTCGAAGAACAGCGGGACCGGGCTGGGTGCCCCAGCGAGTCGCTCGGCGTTGACGATCGTGCAGGCGCACTTGCGCCGCCACTCGGCCAGGATGTCGCGGACCGCGACGTTCTCAGCCGACAGGGTGACCGTCGCATCGGGATGGAAGGTGAGCTGCAGCTTGCGCTCGGCCGGCTGTGGCAGTGCCGGCGTGACGCCACCCTGCATGGCCGGCGCAGGGGCGATGCCCGAGCCCGGCAGCATCACCTGCGCGTGGAGGAGCGCCGGCAGGACCGCTACCGGGACCGCCAGGGACAACGCGACGAAGAGTCGGCTCCGCATCAGCATCGCACTCCTTCAGACGTCGTATCGGTCACACCAGCTTGCTCACCCACAGAGGTGAGTCCTTCTTTGGCAGATCGCAAGACCGGCAGATCTCGGGCCCCCCGCTGTCGAGGTGCTGGCGACGGACCGAGCGGTAGGCCGGCGAGTTCCAAACCTCAGCAATGGTCGAGGTCCGCAGGTCACCGAGCACATGGCGGCCGTCGAAGTCGGCGCAACAGAGCGAGACTCGGCCGTCCCAGAGCACGGTGAAGGTCAGCCAGAGCCGGTAGCAGGGATAGCGGACGTCCGACTGCGTGTTCAGCGTGCCGGCCCAGTTGTGCAGGTCGGTGATGTGAATCTTGTCGGCGACCTGCCGCCATTCGTTGATGAAGGCCTGCTCGTCGGCGGAGTTGTTCTGCCGCACGAACGACAGGATGAGCTTCGGATGCGTCTTGCCGCTCTCCTTGCGCAGGCGAGCCAGCGTCCGGACGTTCCCGATCACGGTGTCGTACTCGAGGTTCAGCCGGGTACGCTCGAAGACTTCCTTTCCGGCCGCATCGACGCTGATGTTGATGGCGTCCAGGCCGGCGTCGATCATGCCGCGGGCGATGTCCTCGGTGATCAGCGACCCGTTGCTGATCATGCCGACTTCCTTGATGCCCTTCTCCTTCGCGTAGCGCACCTTATCGACCAGCTGCTTGTCCAGGAAGGGCTCGCCGTAGTTATGCACTCGGACGTGCGTGATGCCCAGCGCCGCGCACTCGTCAACGATCTTCTTGAACAGCCCCATCTCCATCACGCCTTGACGCCGGTGCATCTCGTCGCGTGGACAGAAGACGCACTTGGCGTTGCAGAGATTGGTGCTCTCGATCTGGACGATGTCCGGCATACGCTTCGCCCGGTCACGTCCAGTGGCCAGGAGCAGCTTCCGGACCGGTTTCGCGTTCGAGGTCAGCAGGCGCTCCGCAGTCTTGCGGGCAGTGCGGGTCAGGGACACAACACAAGCATTATGGCACCGGCAGCGACGGCGCCTCGCTGCGCTCGGTAGAAGTTCCGGTAGGTCGCTGCGCTCCGCTGAGGTCCCGGGTACTGACGGTCAGGTCCCGGAGCCTCGCTGACTCTGCAGCGTCCCGGAGCGCTTCGCAGAAGTCCCGGAACTCGCCGGGAGTTCCCGGATTCTCTTGCCGCCGGGACTTCGCGAGCCCGTCACTCCGGGACTTCCCGTGTCCTGCCATCGGGACTTCGCGAGCTCTTCCCTCCGGGACTTCCCGTGTTTTGGCGCCGGGACTTCTGCGTCAGGTCCGGGACTTCGCGTGTTTGTCCACCTGGACTTCCCGTCTCTTGCCACCGGGACTTTGCGAGCCCGTCATGCCGGGACTTCCCGTTTCTTTGCCACCGGGACTTCGCAAGCTCTTCCCTCCTGGACTTCTCCCGTCAGTGTCCCTTCACGTGCTCGATCACCCTGCGCAGGATGTCGTCGAGGCCCTGCGTGGGGGTGTAGCCGACCGCTGCGTGGATCTTCCGCAGATCGGGGACCCGACGCGGCATGTCCTCGAACCCTTCGTCGTACGCCTGGTCGTAGGGGACGAGCACGATCTCGGACCGGCTGCCCGCCATCGCCTTGATGCGGCGCGCCAGGTCGAGAATCGAGACTTCCTCGATGTTCCCGATGTTGAACACCTGTCCGACGGCCGCCGGCGAGGCGACGAGCTTCAGGAGGCCGGTGACGACATCGCCGACGAACGTGAACGACCGCGTCTGCGTGCCGTCGCCGTACACCGTGATCGGCTCACCCGCGAGCGCCTGCCGCACGAAGTTCGGGATGACCATCCCGTAGCGTCCCGTCTGCTTCGGGCCCACCGTGTTGAACAGGCGGACGACGATCACCGGCAGGCCTCGCTCGCGGTGATACGCGAGCGCGAGGAACTCGTCGATCGCCTTGCTGCAGGCGTACGCCCACCGGTGCTTCGGTGTCGGTCCCATCACGAGGTCCGCGTCCTCGTGGAACGGCACGGCGGTGCTCTTGCCGTAGACCTCGGAGGTCGAGAAGATGACGACGAGCTTCCCTTTCTTGCTCGCGTGCTTGAGGACGACCTCGGTGCCGTGCACGTTGGTTTCGATCGTGCGCACGGGCGCCTCGACGATCAGCTTCACGCCGACGGCGGCCGCGAGATGGAAGACCACGTCGGCGCCGTCCACCAGCTCGGCCATGAGCCGGTCGTTCATCACGCTGTCGATGATGTAGGAGAATCCGGGGCGGCCCTTGAGGGGCTCGATGTTGTCGATCGACCCGGTGGACAGGTCGTCGATGACCGAGACGTCGTGCCCCTGATCGAGCAGCGCTTCGGCCAGGTGCGATCCGACGAACCCGGCCCCGCCGGTGAGAAGAGCCTTCATGCCATCAGTCCCAGGATGAGATCGGCGGCCCGGGTGGCCGCGGCCCCGTCCGTGCGCATGCCGTACCGCGCTGCGAACGCGGCGCCGCGCTGCAACAGCGCCTCGCGGGCCGCCCGATCATACAGCAGCGCTTCGATCGCCAAGTCCGGTGACTCGCCGGCCTGGACGCCGAGCATCGCACCGGCCTCGACGAAGGGACTGAGGTTGTTCGGCAGGCCGACGACCAGCGACGGAATCCCCAGGACGAGCGCATCGATTGCGACCGTCGAGTTCATCGTGATCACGCCGTCGGCGGCGGCCAGCAGGCGCGCCAGGTCTTCGTCCGGTCCGGCCACGACGACGTTCGAGGCGCCCTCGACCAGGCGCGCGTAGACGTCGGCGGTCTCGGCCGGATGCGTCTTGATGATGAGCCGCACGGCCGGCCGCGCCGCGACCGCCGCGACGAGCGCCGGGATCTCCTCCTGCACCTCGCTGAACTTCGCCGCGAAGACCGCCACGGCCTCAGTGGCTCCCGCGCCATAGTGCCGCCGGGTGTCCTGTCGTCGCGCCGCCATGGCGCGCATCCGCGTCGCGAGATCGTCGAGCCTGGCACTGCCCGTCACCGAGAGCGAGGCCGGCGGGAAGTGACCGGCCGTGCTCAGCCACTCGGCCGCGTGACCGTCGAACAGCAGCGTATGGTCGGGATGCGGGAAGCCGGGTTGTCCGTCGAGCGCCTGCATCTCGTCGGCCTCGTGACGGTAGTTGAGCCAGTGGCGGTAGATGAAGCCATGTTGCAGACCCACCGACGGCACACCGCGTCGGCGTGCCTCCAGCATCAAGGCACGACCCCAGCCGCCGGCCTCTGCGTAGGTCAGCACCACGCGCGGCGTGAGCGGCGTCGATCGCGGCACCCGCTTCGTCCATCGCGCGTGCCGACCACGGCCACTGGACGGCCGCCGCGCCCTCCAGCTCGCGCTTCAGCACGGGCCACAGATCGCAGCCTTCGACCCGTGCGGCCTCACGAATCGCCGTCGCCGGCCGTGACCGACGAGGCCAGCGCCGCGCGCCGGCGCCACAACGCACGAGACCCGGCCAGCGCGGCAGACGGGGCGAGCCGTTCGATCGCGGTGATCATCGGCCGGCCGTCGTCGGCCGGGCGCACCGGGTCCCACCACTGTCGAGCCCGGAAGTTGCGGCGCGGGCCGACGCCGATGCAGGTGAGGTGATCCCGCGGCAGTTGCGCCCCGAGCGCGCCGAGCACGGGGCCGACGTAGCTCTCCTGGGCCGGTCCTTCCGCCCCCGACGTGCGCCAGAAGGCGGTATGGACGAACGCCGCCACGCCGCCGCGTCCACCGGGCACGGCGGCGCGCGACGGCCGCAGGCGCGACAGCCGTGCCGTGACGCCAACCAGCCAGCCGGGCCAGTGTCGATCGCGCGTCGCCGGCGGGACGCCGCTCACCGTGACGCCAATCCGGTGCGCGTCGCCGAAGGCCAACGCGGCGTCCCTGACCGCATCGCTCGTGGTCTCCACCAGCAGGCTGGCTGGGGCGTGCGCCTCTCGCACGGCCGCCAGCGTCAGCACGGTCTCGACGGCAACGTCGAGCTGACGCATCTTGTGGAGATAGAGCTCGGTGAACCACCAGAGCGAGTCGCCGCGATAGGTGAAGCGCGTGCGCATCGGCTCGCCGTCGTACGAGACGAGCCTGAGGCGCTTGATCCACGCGATCGTGGCCTCGCGGGCGCGGTCACGCCTCCGAGGATCGTGGACGACGGCGGCCGGGACGCGCCACGTCGCCCCCTGCGCCGAGACGCACGTGATCGTCGTCACGGCCACGGCACCGCTATTCCGCCGCGCGTCGAGGACGTCGTTGGCCGCGTCGACGACGCACGTCGACCTCGACGCTGTCGAGACACTCCGGCACGCGGCCACGACAACGTTCCGGGGGCATGCGGACCTGCCCACACGGACTGCACGGGAGTTGGACGCGCAGGACGTGATGCCCGGGTCCGGTCGGGCCGTAGCGCGCCGGATTCGATGGACCGAACAGCGCGACGACGCGTGTGCCCATCGCAGAGGCCAGGTGCATTGGACCGGTATCGCCAGTGACGAGCACATCGAGTCGTGCGAGGAGCGCCGCCAGCGCCGGCAGGTCGAGGGCGCCCCCCGCATCGACGACGGCCAGACCCACGAGGTCGGCGCGGACACGATCGATCATCGCGCGGTCGCCCGACGCCGCCAGTCAGCACCACGGTGCCCCCATGCCGCGCGGCGAGCGAGCGAGCCACCTGGGCGAACCGGTCGAGGTGCCACTGCTTCGACGGCCGCCCGCCGCTGACGTGGACGCCGATGTAGGGTCGCGCCGCGTCACCGAGCAACGCCACCGCCCGCGCGACGGCCTGAGCCGGGGGCACGAGCGCCGCACTGGCGTGGCCTCGCCGTCGCCGCTTGCCGCGTCCCGGCCTCTCGCGTCCAGTCGCGTGCGCGATGAGCGCGCGGGCGTTCGCCGACGTGTGGCGGGTGGCGTCGTACTCGAGCGCGGTCGTCAGGAGCGCACCACCGCCCCCCGTCCAGTAGCCGGCCCTGACTGGCTGCGCGCGACCGCCAGGCGAGGACGTTGCTTCGGATGTCCGGTTCGAAGTTGACCACCACGTCGTAGCCACGCCGCCGCCACGTCTTCGCCTTGGCGAGCAATGTTGGCCAGCCATCGCCGGCGCCCTCGCGAGCGAGCCATGGCACGTCAGCGACGAGCACCTCGCGAACACCCGGGATGAGCGCGGCGAGTGGCGCGTTCCAGCTGCCGACGGCGAGGTCGATGGCCGCGTCCGGCCAGGCCGCACGCGCGTCCGCGATCGCGTCGAGCACCATCAGCAGATCGCCGATACGCTCCAGCCGCAGCAGCAGGACCTGACGCACGGTGGCGGGTCGCGCGCCTCGGCGACCCCACGCGAGCGGCGCCAGCAGCAGGTCCGCCGCGCGCACCAGCGCCCGTTCGCGCGGCGCGTAGATTTGGAGTCCGCCCGGGCGCGCGGCGTCCACTACGCGGATCTCCACGCGATCGAGCATCACGCCGAGGCTGCGTCCGTCGTTCCCGCCGATCACATCTCGGGGGATCCAGACCGTGGACCGCAGGCGGATCTGGGCCGGGTCGTCCTGCGCCGCGGCCCGGGCGACGAGATCGGCTGGTAGCGCCAGCTGGTACGTCTGGAACCCCGGCCCTACCTCGATGGTGCCGAGCTCGACGTCATTGAACGAGACGGTGACGCGCGCCGGGACGGCCGCGGCCGGTCGTCCGCCGTCATGCATCACCAACTGCAGCTCGCGCTCGTGGCCGCCGAGGCCGGGGACCGCGATCTGTGAACTGGCCAAGGTCCACCGGACCGAGCGTCCGTCGCTCGTCTCCTTCGCGTTGAACCGCACGACGTTCAGGTCGTCGCGGTCGCCCACGTCGAGGACGAAGGCGCCGGTGAGCGGCGCGTCGAGCGACAGCGTGTAGAGCGAGTAGTCGAAGTCCTTGCGACGGATCTCGGTCGGATAGACGTTCCACGGCGACGAGTCGTACTCGGGCACCTTGACCCGGCCATCAGCAATGGGCGCGGCCTGAATGCGCCGCGAGAGCAGGTCCGTCTGGCCGCCGCCGAGAAACAGCACGCGGTCGTAGCGGCGGCCGGCATCCTCGAGAAACAGCTGGAGCTTGGCCTTGTCCGGCCGCGCGCTGTTGAGCACCAGCACGTTGCGCGCGTAGATGTAGGCCAGCGGCAGGGCCAGGACGTGCGTGTCCACGCCTGCGTCGCGCGCTTCGACCAGAACCAGATCGCGGTCACCGATGCGACCTGCGAGGGCCTCGAGGTACGGGATCATCCCGGCGTACTCGACGTGCGCCCGGAGTGGACGGGCCGCCGCGGTGTACTGCCAGCCGAGCGAGCCCACCACGACGAGACCGACGAGCACGCGCACCGTTTGCCGCCACGACCGCGCGAGGCCGGGCACGCCGAACGAGGCGGCGGCCACGGCGATGAAGGCGCCCGGCAGGATGACGGGCAGGAATCGCCGCTCCATCCAGAAGTGCTGCGGGACGATCTCTGATCTTGTAGAAGATGACGCACGACACCCCGACGGTCACACAGAGGAGGGCCAGGTCGCGCCACGCCGCGCGACGCGCGAGCACGACGACGCCCACCACCGCAGCCGTGGCCCCCAGGGGGAACAGGAAGAAGTCCGTGAAGGTGCGAAACGCGTAGGCGTCGTAATCGGCAAGCTTGCCGACAGGGGCGCGGAAGAAATACGCATAGACCGCCCCGATCAGGGCGGTCGCGCCGATCAGCCACGGCACGGCCGCCTGAACGGGGCGCGCCAGTTGACGCTGGAACGCCGCGATGAGCCCCGTGGCGACGATGAGCGCGGTGGCCCCTGCGGCGATCAGCAGCGGCGGCACGCGCTGCAGTTGCTGCAGCTCCTTGTAGATGTACGGCTGCATCGGCCCCGACCAGTACAGCCAGGCCGGGACGGCGGCCAGGACCAGGGGCACGAAGAACGTCCACCGCACCGCGCGCCGCTCGGCGGCAAACAGCGCCAGCGCGGCGAGGCCGAGGCCGCCGAACACGATCACGCTGTCGATGCGCAGGAAGAGCAGTTGCGCCGCCAGCACGCCCGCCACCGGCGCGAAGAAGGGATCGTCGTCGTGATGCGCGCGCGCGAAGGCCAGCAGCAGCGCAAACGTCCAGGCCTGCATCGCCACTTCCGCGTTCGGGTAGCGTGCGAACCACACCGTGATGACGTGCAGGCCGAGCAGCGCCGCGGCCGCAAACGCGGCGGGTCGGCCGATGACGCGTGCGCCGACGAAGTAGACGGCCAGCAGGCCGAGGGCGGCCCACCAGCCGACGACGTCACGCGCGCCGCTCAGCCCGTCGAGGCCGTAGGCGACCGCCATCGACGCCGGGAAGAGATGCGGAAACTGCCCGACCACCGTGCCCGCGTCCGGGTCGAGCAGGAAGAAGCCCATGAACCGGTTGCCGTAGTAGGCCTGGTCTGCATGGCGCGGAAAGAAGAGGTCGCGAACCGGCGGCGGCACCGCGGCGACGACCGGGTCGCGAATCACCAGGCTGCCGCGCTGCGCGATCTGAATGCCCTCGTTGATGTACGTGCCGGGATCCTTGCCGCCGATGACGTACTCCGCCGAGGGGAAGAACTGCGCGCCGGCCAGCCCCAGCAGCGCGAGTGGCATCAGCACGGCCAGTGTCGGCCGCGCGGCCGTGCCCGGCGTAGCGCAGCCGCCCGCGGACCGAGCACGACGATCGCGATCGAGAGCATCAGATTGGCGAGGAGCAGGGACTCGAAGCGGTACCGACCGAGGGCGGCGAGCGACAACGTCACGGCGAGCGACCAGGCGAGGCTCAGGACCACGTGCCAGAACGCGCGCTCTTCGAGCGCGAGCGCGGCGCGGCGCTCGCGACTGGCGACAGGCAACCTGAAGAGCAGCGCGCCCGGGAGGTACGCGACCGCGAGGCCTGCCAGCAGGAATCGGATCATCGCGGGTCGGGATGCAGCGCCGCGCCCGACCAGGCATGGACGCTGGCCGCGACGGCGTCAGCCTCGGCATCGGACAGGTGAGGATGCAACGGCAGCGAGCAGACCTCGTCGCAGACGCGGTCCGCCACGGGGCAGTCCGCACTCCGGAGATCCGCGAGCGCCGGCTGGCGCGGCACAGGGATGGGGTAGTGCACGAGCGTGCCGATGCCGAGCTGCTGCAGGTGCGCGCGGAAGCCCTCGCGGTCGGCGACGCGCACCGGAAAGAGGTGGTACACGTGGCCGGGATCGTGCTCGCGCGGGACGCGCACGGGGGCGCCGGCCAGCGCGCGCCGGTACCGCGCAGCGAGTGCCCGCCGCCGCGTCGTCCAGCCGGCCAGCAGCGGGAGGCGTGCCCGGAGGATGGCCGCCTGCATCTCATCGAGCCGGCTGTTGACGCCGGTTTCGATGTGCAGGTACCGATCCGTCTGGCCGCCGTTACGCAGCCGCCGCAGCCGCTCGGCGAGTGCCGCGTCGTTGGTGACGATGGCACCCGCATCGCCGAGCGCGCCGAGGTTCTTGGTCGGGTAGAAGCTGAACGCGCCAGCCGCCCCGAACATGCCGACCGGATGGCCTGCGCTGGTCGCCAGATGCGCCTGACACGCGTCCTCGACGACGCGCCAGGTTGTGCCGCTGCGCGATGGCGGCGATGGCGGGCATGTCTGCCGGCTGCCCGTAGATGTGCACCGGCATGATCGCGGCGGTCCTCGGCGTGATGGCCGCCTCGATCGCCGCCGGATCGATCGTCATGCGGTCCTCGTCGAGGTCGGCGAACACCGGGGTCGCGCCGGCCATGATGATCGCCAGCGCCGAGTAGGCTGCCGAGAGCGGCGCCGTGATCACTTCATCGCCGGGGCCAATGCCGATCGCGCGCAACGCGAGCGCCAGGGCGTCTGTCCCGGTGCCGACGCCGATCGCGTGCGCCGCGCCGCTGGCCTCGGCGAACTCGGCCTCGAACGCCGCGAGTTCCGGCCCGAGGATGAACCAGCCCCGCGTGATCACGCGGTCGATGGCCTCGCGAATGAGCGGGGCATCGGGTCCTGGTACGAGCGACATGAACGGAATGCGCTCGGCCGTCACGACGGGACACCCGCCTCGGCCGTCACGTAGCGGTCGAAGTGCGCCCGGTAGAACGCCAGCGTGTCGCGCAGCCCCGCGCGAAGGTCCACGCGCGGACGCCAGCCCGTGGTCGCCGTGAACTTGGACGAATCCGAGTAGAAGGACCCGATGTCGATCTTGCGCTTCTCCTCAGGCCAGGGAACGAAACGCGTCGAACCTCGGCCTGCCTCTTCGATCAGCATCGAGACGAGGTCGCGGTGCGCGATCGGCTGGTGGCCGCCGACGTTGAAGACATCCCCGTTGCAGGCATCAGAGCACCCGGCGCGCAGGAACGCGTCGGACACGTCATCGACGTGGACGAAGTCCCGGATCTGGGTGCCGTCGCCGTAGACCTGAATCTCGCCGCCTTCGAGCGCCAGGCGCAGGAACCAGCCGATGAAGCCCTGCCGGTTGTGGCGGATGAGCTGCCTCGGGCCGTAGACGTTGGTGAGGCGCAGCGAGCAGGCGCGAACGCCGAACACGTTGTTGTAGACGATGTGGTAGTACTCGCCCGCGGCCTTGTTGATGCCGTTGATGTCGGTTGGACGGACGAGGTGCGACTCGTCCACCGGGAGTCGCTCAGGACGGCCGTAGACCTGGCGTGTGCCGGCAAAGACCACCTTCGTCGCCGGGTTGTGCAGCCGGCACGCTTCGAGGAGCGTGAGCTGGCTGCGGCAGTTGATGTCGAGATCGGTGTGCGGGTCCCGCATGCTGTCGATGTGACTGACCTGTCCAGCGAGGTTGAAGATCACCTCCCGATCGCGGACCAGGTAGCTCATCGTCGAACTCTGCCGGACGTCCGCGATGTTCAGGCGCAGGCGGTCCTCGACACCCGACAGGTTGAACAGATTGCCGCCGTAGTCCGGAATCAGCGAATCGACGATCAGGACGTTGGCGCCGAGGTCCACCAGCCGGTGCGCGAGATTGGATCCGATGAAGCCGGCGCCCCCGGTGATCAGTACCCGTCGGTCGCGATAGAAGGCGAGATAGTCGGCGGAAACGCCCGCGGCCGGGCTCGGGGGAACTGCGCTCATGACGTGATCCGATCGTAGGCGATCTCGAACCGTTCGGCCACCCGCGCCCAGCTGAAGTCGCGCATCACGCGTGCGCGTGCGGCCTGGCCCAGGCCGCGCGAGGCCGCCGGGTTGGCGAGCAGGTGCCCGAGGGCCTCGGCCAGCGCCGCGGCATCACGCTCGGGCACCAGGCGTCCATCGATGCCGTCGCTGATCACCTGCGGCAGTCCGCCCACGCGCGTGGCCACGACCGGGGTGCCGCTGGCGAGCGCTTCGAGGGCGACGTTGGGCAGGCCGTCCACATTGCCGGCCTCGTCGTGCACCGAGGGGACCGCGATCACGTCAGCGGCGGCGGCCAGCCGCGCGATGTCATCCTGCGACCGGTTGCCGAGCAGCGCGACGGTGCCGTGGGTGGCCCCGGCCGCTCGCTCGAGCGATTGACGCAGGTCGCCTTCGCCCGCGATGAGCACGCGCACGCCCGGGATTCGGGCGCGCAGGCTCACGGCAGCCTCGATCAGCACGTCGAAGCCTTTCTTGCTGACGAGCCTCCCGGCCGCGAAGACCATCGGCGCCTCGGCGAGGCCGAGCTCGCGACGGACGTCCCGGCGCGCGTCCGCGTCCGGCCTGAATCGATCGGTATCGACGCCGTAGGGCAGGGTCTCGATCGCGTCGCGCCGCGCGCCCAGCCGCAGGGCCCGGTCGCGCAGGTCGTCGCTGCACGCGGTGACCCACGCCGCCCGCGCGAACACCGATCGGGCTGCGCGTCCCACGATCCCGTGGCGTTCGGCGACAAACACATCCGAGCCGTGGAGACTGACGATCAGCGGACGTCGGCCCGCCGCCGCGGCGGCGATCACGCCGCCGGGCACGACCCAGTGTCCGTGCATGATCGTGGCGCGCCGCTTGGTCGCCACCCGCCACGCCTTGAACATCCCGGCGGCCATGGCCAGCGGCGCGGCAGCCCAGGCCGCGCCGCGCAGCGAGGTGTCGCGGCGCAGTCCGCCGGCATAGCCGAAGACGTTGAGCGCGGGCAGCGGCGCGTACTTGAAGAAGTGGAAGTGCACGCCGGCGTCCTGCGTGCCGCGGGTGATCGAAGGATGCCACGGCGCGACCAGATGCACTTCGTGGCCCCGCGCCGCGACGCCCTTGGCGATCGGCTCCATGAAGCTGCCGACGCCGTCGCCAGGGAAGCGCGGATAGGACGTCGCCACCATGACGACCACGTGTCGCATGGCGTGATCAGGATCGTTTCACGCGACCGCCGCCGAGGATCAGCCGCCACGGCGTCCACAACGACTCGGCGAGCACGTGCGAGGACACCTTGGAGTAGCCCTCCGCCCGTTCGACGAAGACGATCGGCACTTCCGTGATGCGGCAGCCCAGGTGGCTCGCCTGGAACAGCATCTCCGTGAGGAACGCGTAGCCGTTGGCGCGCATGCGGTCGAGCGGGACGCGCGCGAGCGCCTCGCGGCGCCACGCCCGATACCCACTCGTGCAGTCGCTGGGTGCCAGGCCGGTCACCGCGCGGATGTACCGATTCGCGAACGCGCTGAGCGCGATGCGGTGCAGCGGCCAGTTCACCACGCTGACCCCGTGCAGATAGCGCGAACCGATCGCCAGGTCGTGGGTCTCGAGACCAGCCGCCATCGCAGGCAGATACTTCGGATCGTGCGAGAGGTCCGCGTCCATCTGGCAGATGGCATCGGCGTCGGTGCCGAGCGCGCGCTTGAGCCCATCGACGTAGGCCAGACCGAGCCCCCGCGGCCCGCGCCGATGGAACACCTCCATGCGGCCCCCGGAGGCGGCGGCCAGTTCGTCGGCGATCTGGCCCGTCCCGTCCGGCGATCCGTCGTCCACGACGAGCAGCCGTGTGAAGTCGTGCGCGAGGATGCCCTCGGTGATCTTGGCGATGTTCGGCCGCTCATTGTAGGTAGGCAGGACAACCAGCAATTTCATAGCAGTGTCTTTCTGGCGCACGCGCCGGCCGCCGCGAGGAGCAGCGGATCGAGCGTCGAGATCCGGTAGCGCTCCTGGGGAAAGAAGACGAGCGAGGCGACGAGCGCCGTGCCCAGCGCGAGCCACAGACCTGGCGACGCGGCGGAGTCCCGGCCGAGACGCCAGAGCCCGGCGAGCGAGACCACCGCCAGCAGGCCGAAGGAGACCAGCGACGCCACGATGTAGCGCGTCGAATGCAGGCGATACGACGATCCAATCGGCACCACGAAGTAGAAGACCTTCCGGAACTGGAGCCTGGCCCAGGCCGCCGGCTCGGCCCTGATCCAGGCCAGGGCCTCGCGGTAGTAGACCGGCTCCATCTGTTCTTCAGACAGCTGCGGATGCTCTGCGCGCAGCGCCTGGTGCGCTCGCTTCAGGTCCACGTTCGCCGCCATGTCGCCATCGCCGGTCGCCAGAGGATGATTTCCGATCCAGAAGTTGACGCCGCCCGTGGGGGCGACGAGCACGAAACGCCCATGATGATATGCGTTGCGCGCCGTCCACGGGGCGACGCAGAGGACCGCACCGGCGCAGAAGGTCACGGCCGCCACGGGGTGGTGACGGACGGCGAGCCAGAGCGCCGCCAGGGGCACGAAGAAGACGAAGCCCGGCCGGATCAGCAGGGCCAGGCCGGCGACCACGCCGGCGCCGACCAGCGCGCTGTGCCCGCGCGGCGTTCTGTCCGTGGCTCGATCGAAGAGCAGGATCGCCGCGACGGAGACGGGCCAGAACAGGGCCTCGCTGAACGCGCGCGCGGCGATCCACACCAGCGGCGGGTAGGCGGCCGCGAGCCAGGCGGCCACCAGCGCGGCACGTGTGCCTGCGAGCCGCGCGGCGAGCAGGGCCACAAGGACCACGCCGATCCCGCCGACCAGGGCCTGCGCGATCTTGACGCGCGTCGGGACGCCCGCCGGGTCCGGTGCCGCACCGAGCAGGGCGAGAAACGCCGGATACCCCGGCGCCCGGCCGAACGCGTCGTGCGCGCCGTCCTCGGCGGCCAGGGTCAATCCACGGCCGTCGGCCAGGTTGCGGGCGAGCGTCAGGTACTCGATCTCGTCGCGCGTGAGCGGCTCGTTCACCCAGTACGCCAGTCCGAACGCCAGGCGGAGCACCACGCCGAGGCCGGCCGCCAGCCAGACCGACCGGGGCAGCCGCGTGCGGGCGGCGGTCATTTGCGGCCGTCGAAGCGGAGCGCGGAGATCTGCTCCGAGATCAGGCCGACGAGCAGCATCACGACCGAGAGCAGGATCAGCAGCACCGATCCATTCGGGATCTTGCCGTTGGTGACGCTCGTCCACACGCCGTAGCTGGCGCCCAGCAGGAACAGCGTCATCGAGACCGGCAGGAACAGTCGCCACGGACTGAAAATCGTCACGATGCGCAGGATGATGAGCAGGAACTTGGGGCCGTCACGCGAGAGCCGGATCTTCGACACACCGACGCGCCGCCGGGCGTGGACCGGCTCGAAGATCACGCTGTAGCCCGCCTTCAGGAAGCACATCGTCGTCGTCGTGGGCGTCGAGAATCCATTGGGGAGCAGGTGGATGAACTCGAGGAACTGCTCCCGTCGCGCTGCGCGGAATCCGGAGGTCAGATCTGGAATGCGATGCTCGGTCAGGAAGCTGGCGAGCCAGTTGAGGGCGATGTTGCCGACGCGCCGCACCGAGCTGGCCTGCGTCTCGCTCGACCGGGCGCCCACCACCAGGTCGTACTCGCCGAGGCGCGACACCAGCCGGACGGCGTCCTGCGGCTGGTGCTGGCCGTCGGCGTCGATGATGAGGATGTGTTCTCCGGTGGCGGCGCGCAGCCCGCTCTTCACCGCGGCGCCGTTGCCCTTGTTGTACGGCTGGCGCACCACTCGTGCGCCGGCCTGCTCGGCATTGGCCGCCGTCTGGTCCGTCGATCCGTCGTCGATGACGAGGATCTCGTGCCACGGCGCGGCGGCCCGCAGGCCCTGGATCACGTCGCCGATGCCGTCGGCCTCGTTGTAGGCGGGGATGACGACCGAGACGGTGTCGGGTGACGCCATCTAGCGCGGGCCTCCCGACGGAGGGTCGTCCCGCTCGTCGCGGTCGCGAAGCTCCATCCTGCGGATCCGATAGAGCACGTCCTCCATCAGCTTGCGGGTGCCGGAGATCACGTCGGCGAGCAGGCCAATCAGGATCACCTGGAATCCCACGATCATCAGCACCGCCGACAGGATCAGGGACTGCACGTTGCCCTGACCACGCCCCTCGAACAGGTAGAGGTAGACGAATCGCAGCGAGATGGAGACGCCAGCCAGGAAGACCACACCGCCGATGTACGAGAAGACCTTCAGCGGCTCGTACATCGCGTAGATGCGGACGATGGTCGCGCTGGACTGCTTCAGGTACGCCCACATGCTGTGGAACAGCCGCGACGGGCGTGTCGTCGGATTGGTGCCCACCTCGACATGGGCGACGGCCATGCGCTTCTTGCCTGCCTGGATGATCGACTCGAGCGTGTACGCAGAACTCGGACACGATCGTCATGCGCAGCGCCGCCTCGCGCGTGTAGGCGCGGAACCCGCTGGTCGTGTCGGGCACCTCCGTGTTGGACACCTGACGGACGACCCAGCTGCCGATCCGCTGCAGGATCTTCTTGAGCGGCGACATGCTCTGGATGTCCCGGATGTTCCGGTCCCCGATGACGATGTCGGCCTCGCCCGAGAGGAGGGGCGCGACGAGCCGCGCGATGTCGCTGCCCGCGTACTGGTTGTCGGCATCCGTGTTCACGATGATGTCGGCCCCTGCCCGCAGGCTGGCATCGATGCCGGCCACGAAGGCGGCCGCCAGCCCCTTCCGCCGACGGAACCGCACCACATGCTGTACGCCATGCGCGCGCGCCACGTCCGACGTCGCATCGCTCGACCCGTCGTCGATCACCAGGACCTCGATGACGTCGATGCCCGGCACCGACGTCGGGAGATCGGCGAGCGTCGCCGGCAGCGTCTGGGCTTCGTTCAGACAGGGAATCTGGATGATCAGCTTCATGGCCGCGCCATCTGCTAGGAGGCGCCGACCAGCTGCTCGATCACGCCGTCCCACGTCACGGCGCGGGCGCGGGCCAGGCCGGCCGCGCCGAGCGAGGCCGCCAGCGGACGGTCGCGATCGAGCCGCGCGAGCGCGTCCCCGATCGCCGCCTCGTCGGGGCGCGTCACGTAGCCGTTCTCGCCGTCCACGACGAACTCGGTCGGGCCGCCGGCATCGGTCGTGGTGACCACGGGTTTGCCCGCCAGAAAGGCCTCGAGCGTGACGTAGCCGAAGTCCTCATCGTACGGAGGAAAGATTACCGCGAGCGCGCCCGCATACAAATCGATGCAGCGCGTCGTCGTCCACCTCGCCGAGAAAGTGGACCCGGTCGTCCACGCCTCGTTCGCGCGCGAGCCGTTCGAGATCGATCCGGCCCGTGCCCGCCCCGGCCACGACCAGTCGGAGCGGTGGAGGGGTGTGGGCCAGCGCGGCAATCGCGAGATGGACCCGCTTGACCTGTTCGAGCCGGCCGACCGAGAGCACGTAGTCCCCGAATGGGCCGCCGTGCAGCCGATCCGCCAGCCGGGGCGGATGGTAGAGCGGTGCGACGTCCAAGCCGTTGTAGCGCTGCGCGCGGCGCGCGGTGTTCCCCGCATTGGCGAAGATTCGCCGGCATTCGCCGAGCATTTTCGTGTCGAGCGCGATCAGCTCTTCCCGAAGGGCGACGTCGTCGTCCTCGTGCAGGAAATCGCTGAAGGGGGTGCCACACAGCTCGTAGGCTGCCCGATGCTGATGAATCAGCCAGGTCACCTTGTTGGGATGGCGCACGAAATACGTCGGAAACTTGGTCGCGATGACGAGGTCCACGCGCCGGCCGTTGCTCTCACTCAGGTCGAGCAGGCGCCAGGCGGCCGCGTGCGGCAGGATCTCCGACTTGGGATACCACTTGAAGGGCACGCTCACCAGTTCGACGTCATGCCCGTGCAGGCGCAGGTGTCGGATGAGCTCCCGGACGTGGTGTTCGGCCCCGCCGCGGACGAAGGGCACCTGCGCTTCGCAGACCAGAATCGTGCGGGCCCCCGTCGGTAGCATGACCAACCCGGGATGCTACCACGGGCTGTGATCTTCGCTTTCCATTCGCAGCGAGGAAGGGGCGAAACAATCACGTAAGTCTAATGTCCGCTTGATTTTGCGGTTGACTCTGCACACCCGTACCAATACCATCCGAGTGGGTTTTTTTGGAGTCAAGTGGAGCGCCCGTGTTCCGGGGGAGCTACACCGCCAAGATCGATGACAAGGGGCGGCTGAAACTTCCGAACGCCTTCAAGGCGTTGGTCGCTGACCAGCTGGGACCCAGTCTGTACGTCACGAGTGTAACCGGTCAGTTCGTCCAGATCTACCCGATGGCGGCCTGGCAGCAGATCGAGCGTCAGATGGCGGCCCTGCCCGCACAGCTCCCCGCACGGGTCCGGTACCTCGACCGTGTCAGCTACTACGGGCAGGAGGCGGAGTTCGACATTCAAGGGCGCGTCCTCATTCATCCCCGCCTCCGGGAAGCCGCGGCGATGACGGGTGAGGTGGATGTGCTCGGGTGCGTGGATCACCTCGAGGTGTGGAATCACGACCGGTTCGCCGCGAAGTTGCTGAACGAGCCGTTTTCCGATGACGACGCCCGAGCCCTCGCGGAGTTCCGACACTGACCCGGTGCACCTGCCGGTCCTGGTGGACGAGGTGGTGGCCCTCCTCGCGCCGCGGCCCGACGGGTGCTACGTGGACGGCACGCTCGGTCTCGGCGGCCACACGCGGGCGCTGCTCGACGCGGGCGCAGGGCGGGTGATCGCCATCGACCGCGACGAAGACGCGCTGGCGGTGGCGCGCCAACGGCTTTCGACGCACGAGGGGCGCGTGACCTTCGTGCACGGCGACTTTCGCGAGTTGCCGGACGTGTTGACGCGGCTCGGTGTGGACGGGGTGGACGGGATCCTGGTGGATTTCGGCGTGTCGTCCATGCAGCTCGATACCGCGGCGCGAGGATTCAGCTTCCGGCAGTCCGGTCCGCTCGACATGCGAATGGACCGTTCGTCCGGCGCCACGTTGGCAGCGCGCCTGGCGACCACCGACGAGGTCACGCTGGCCGACGTCATCTGGCGATTCGGCGAGGAGCGTCGCGCCAGGCGGGTCGCCCGCGCGGTGCTCGACGCGCAGGAACGCGGCGAGTTGAGCGACACGCTGGCGCTGGCGTCGGTGGTGCGCCGGGCAGCTGGCAGCGGGCAGTGGGAACGGATCGATCCGGCCACGCGGACGTTCCAGGCGTTGCGGATCTGGGTGAACGGCGAACTCGACGGGCTCGAGACGTTCATCGAACAGGCGGCGGGACGGTTGCAGCCGGGCGGCCGGCTGGCCGTGCTGGCGTTTCACTCGTTGGAAGACCGGGTGGTCAAGCACACGATGCGCAGGCTCGCCATGACGGGCGAGACCTACCAGCTGGTGCAGCGGCGGGCGATTGTGGCCTCCGAGGCCGAGCGAGCAACGAATCCACGAGCCCGGAGCGCACGACTCCGGGGACTGGTGAGGGTGGCATGAGCATCGACATCGAATACGCCATCAAGAAAGACATCCGCAACAACCCGATCGTCCGCGAAGTGGACGTGGTGCAGAAGCGCGAGTTCCTGCGGTCGATGGTTCTCGGCGGCTTGATCGTCGCCATGCTGCTGTTCTCCGCGTCCCAGCACTACCGGATGGTGCAGTACGGGCGTGACACCGAGACGCTCCGCATCGCCCTCGAGAAGGAGGAGGCGCTCTCGCGTCAGCTGCGACTCAACCTCGAGACCCTGCGCGCACCCAAGCTGCTCGAGGATCGCGCGACGCGCGAGCTGCGGCTCGTGGCTCCAACCGCGCGCAATACCGTCGTGATCGAGCGCGCCCGTACCCAGACGCCGGACCGCGCCGTTGTGGCGTCGGCTCGCTAGGCCTGTCGTGCTGAGCCGCTGGTTCTCCAGAATGCCGCGCCCGGACGGGACCGGGCGTCGTGGACTCACCGTGCTGGCACGCGTGGCGCGGCTCCGCCCTGCTGACGCAGATCCGTTCGGTGGCGTCGAACAGCCCGGTGAGGCGTTCGAAGCCACCTGGCGGCCGAACGTGCGCCGCCGCGTCGTCGTGGTCGTCTCCGCACTCGCCCTCTGGGCCGTCGCCGTCCAGGCCCAGCTCATCAACCTGCAGGTGCGGCGCCACGTGGAACTCTCCGAGATGGCGAAGAACCGCCAGCAGGAGGACATCAAGACCGACCCGCTTCGCGGTGACATCGTCGATCGGAACGGGACGATTCTCGGGTATTCCGTCGAGGCGCATTCGATCATCGGCGTGCCGAAGAACGTCAAGAACCCCGCCGCGACCGCTGCGGCGCTGTGCAAGGCCCTGGGCGACTGCACGGCCAAGGATCTGGCCGAGGCGACCCGCAGGTTGACCGGGACGAAGCAGTTCATCGTCATCAGGCGCGCGCGCACGCTGTCGATCAGCCAGACCGAACGCGTCGATGCCCTGGAGCTCGAAGGCATCGTGCTCAACACCGAGACCCGCCGCTACTACCCGCAGGGCGACCTCGGCGCGCACGTGATTGGCTACGTCGGCGCGGACAACGTCGGGCTCGCAGGCCTCGAGCAGTCACAGAACGAGCTGGTCGGCGGCGTCGGGGGAAGCGCCACCGCGATGATCGACCGCAGGAAGCGTCGGCTCGAGACGATCGTCCAGCAGGAAGCCAGGCCCGGCGCGACGCTCGAGTTGTCGCTCGACCTTCGTCTGCAGCACATCGTCGAGCGGGAACTGCGCGCGGGCATCGAGGCCAACCGCGCGAAGGGCGGGTCGGCGGTCATCATGGATCCGCACACGGGCGAGATCCTGGCGATGGCCAGCTATCCGACGTTCAATCCGAACCTGCCTGGCCAGTTCTCTCCGGACGAACGACGCAACCGCGCGCTGCAGGACGTCTACGAACCCGGGTCCACGTTCAAGATCGTGACCGCCGCCGCCGCCATCGAGGAGGGCGTGCTCCGGCCGCAGGATCTGATCGACTGCAATCCGGGCTACATCGCGCTGCCCGGACGCACGCCGATCCGCGAGGCCGGCAACAAGAACTACAACGTCCTCAGCTTCGAAGACGTCATCGTCAAGTCGAGCAATGTCGGCGCCATCAAGGCCGGCTTCCTCATCGGCAACGACCGCCTGAACCGCTACGTCCAGCGCTTCGGCTTCGGCCAGCGCGCCGGCTCGGAGTTCATCGGGGAGAGCCGCGGGCTGTGGTCGCCCCCGTCCGACCTGAGCGGGCTGGCGTCGGTCTCGATGGGGTACCAGATCTGCGGTCACGCCCTTGCAGATGGCAGCCGCGGCCAGCGCGGTCGCCAACGGCGGTCTGCTCGTCCGGCCCCACGTCGTGCGCGCCATCGTGCGCGACGGCCAGCGGGAGGTTGTCGCGAGTGCGCCGGTGCGGCGCGTGATCAGTCCGGCGACGGCGGCCACCCTGACGACCATCATGGAAGGCGTCACCGAGCGTGGCACGGCCCGATCCGCGCAGGTCGAGCGCTACCAGGTCGCGGGCAAGACCGGGACCGCGCACAAGGTGGTTGATGGCCGCTACTCGGACTCCGAGTACAACGCCTCGTTCGTCGGGTTCGTGCCGTCGCGGCGGCCCGCCTTCACGATTCTCGTCGTGATCGACACACCCCGAGCGGGCGCCCACTACGGCGGCGCGGTCGCCGGACCGGTGTTCCAGCGCATCGCCGATGCCGCCCTGCGCGCCCAGGGCGTGCCCCCGAGCCTCGACCCGGCACCTGCGATCCTCGTGAACGCGGCGGTGACCACGCTTCCCGTGCGCGTGCCGCGCGCGGCGGTGCTGCCGGTGTCGGCCGCCCCAGGCGCGCCGCAGCTGATGCCGGACCTGCAGGGCGTCGGCGCTCGCGAGGCCGTGCGGATCCTCGGCAGTCTCGGCCTGCTCGTCCGCGTGGGCGGGTCCGGCGTGGTCCAGTCGCAGACGCCATCGGCCGGCGTGCCGGTCGAAGCCGGGACCTGGAGCGCGCTCGTGCTCGGCCGCGAGCCGGCTCCACCCGAGACTCGCCAGGTTCGAGGCGGCAGATGACGCTCGGATCCCTGGTCGCCACCGCTCGGACGCTCGCACCCGACGTGCGCGCGCGAGTGGAGGAGGCTGGCCGTGCGGCGACCGCCGTGACGGCGGTCGCCCACGATTCGCGCGCCGTGACGCGCGGGACCGTGTTCGTCGCCATCCGTGGTCAGCGTGCCGATGGGACGTCGTTCGTCGCGGAGGCCATTCGGCGCGGCGCCGTGGCCATCGTGGCCGAGACGCCGGCGCCTGACGGCGTCGCTGTGCCCTGGCTGCGGACTACCGACGCCCGGCTGGCGCTGGCCGAACTGGCGGCGATCGTCAACCAGCACCCGAGCCAGGAACTGCTGATTGTCGGCGTGACCGGCACCAACGGCAAGACCACGACGACCTATCTGCTGGCCTCCGTCCTCGACGCGGCCGGCCTGCCGTGCGGACGGCTCGGCACCGTCACGTTCCGCGTCGGACCGGCGCCGAGCGACGAACGCGACGCGTCGCACACGACCCCCGAGGCGTCGGAGGTCCAGCGGCTGCTCCGCGAGATGGTGCAGCGCGGCTGCAAGGCCTGCGCGATGGAGGTCTCGTCGCACGCGCTGGCACTGCATCGGGTCGAGTACCTGCGATTCGGCGCGGCGATCTTCACGAACCTCACGCGGGACCATCTCGACTTCCACGGCGACATGGCGCAGTACTTCGCGGCCAAGCGACGCCTGTTCGAGATGCTGCCCGCACGGCGCCCCGGCCTCGCTCAACGTCGATGACCCCCGTGGCGAGGAACTCGCCGCGAGCCTGTCACGGCCCGTCACGTACGCCATCGACCGGCCGGCCGACGTCCGCGCGATCGGCATCCAGTCGTCGCTCGAGGGGCTCGCGTTCGAAGTGCAGACGCCGCGTGGCCCGATGGCCATGCGCTCGTCGCTCGTCGGGCGGCCCAACGTCTACAACATCCTCGCTGTGGTGGCGACCGCCATCGGACTCGACCTGCCGACCCCGGCCATCGAGCAGGGCATCGCCGCGCTCGACCGCGTCCCCGGCCGCTTTCAGTTGGTCTCCAGCGGGGCCGACGACGTGCGGGTGGTCGTGGACTACGCGCACACGGACGACGCGCTGAAGAACCTGTTCGAGACGGCGCGGCCGCTGGCTGGTGGCCGGCTGATCACGGTCTTCGGGTGCGGCGGCGACCGCGATCGCACCAAGCGCCCGCTGATGGGCGCGGTGGCCGGCCGGTTGAGTGACCTGGTCGTCCTGACCTCGGACAACCCGCGATCCGAGGATCCCGAGCGCATCGTCGATGAGATTCGGCGCGGGCTGTCGCCGTCGCCGGAACCCGGCGGGCCGAAGCGCGCCACCACGCCCTTTGTCGTCGTGCTCGATCGGCGAGCCGCGATCGAGCAGGCCATCCGCACCGCGCGCCCCGGCGACCTGGTCATGGTCGCGGGCAAGGGACACGAGAAATACCAGGTCATCGGCGACCGCACGTTGCCGTTCGATGACGTCGAGGTCGCCCGCACCGCGCTCGGGCAGCGCCGTGCGGCGTCACGCGTGTGATGGCGGCCGTGAGCATGGTCGTGCTGTCGGCGGGCCTGGTCGCCGGAGCCACTGGGGGACGACTCGCCCGCGGGTCGGCCGAACGCGTGTTCGACGTCGTGTCCACCGACACGCGCAGCGTGCCCCCGGGCGCGCTGTTCATCGCGCTGACAGGTGAACGGTTCGACGGCCACGCCTTCGTCAGCGCCGCCGTCGCGCGGGGCGCTTCGGGCCTGCTCGTCGCCGCGCGGTCAGAGGCCGACGTGCTCCGGTCGATCGACGAGGCCGGTGCCGACGGGCCGGCCGTCATCGTGGTGGAGGACACGCTGCTCGCCCTCCAGGCGCTCTCGCGCGAGGTGCGGCGCCGCTCGGGCACGCGCGTCGTCGCGATTACCGGCAGCGCCGGCAAGACCACGACCAAGGAAGTCACCGCCGCGCTGCTGTCGGCGCGCTACACGGTGTTCCGGAATCGCGGAAACCTCAACAACCACATCGGGCTGCCCCTCTCGCTGCTCGAGTTGCGCCACGGCCCCGACATCGCGGTCGTCGAGCTGGGGATGAACCACGCCGGCGAGATCCGGCTGCTCGTCGGCCTGGCCGAGCCCGATGTGCGTGTCTGGACGAACGTCGGCGATGCCCACATCGGCCACTTCGGATCGCGCGAGGCGATCGCCCTCGCCAAGGCCGAGATACTCGAGGGCGCCACGGCGGCGACCTTGATCGTCGCCAACGCGGATGATCCCCTGGTCATGGCCCATGTCCGGAAATCCCAAGGCCGGCGTCTCACGTTTGGTGAGTCCGCCGAGGCCAGCGTCCGCGCCGTGCAGATCGTCGAGCACGGCCTGGATGGCAGCGATGTCACGGCCTGCACGCCAGCGGGGACCGTGCGTCTGCGCGTGCCCTTGCCTGGCCGCGCACAGGTGGGCAACGTGCTGGCCGCGGTCGCCGTCGCCCTCGACGCCGGCGTGCCGCCGGCCGACATCGTGGAACGCGTGGCCGCGCTCACGCCCGTCGCCCGGCGAGGGGCGATGACCGTCCTCGGCAACGGCACGCGCGTCGTGGACGACTCCTACAACGCGAGCCCGGCCGCGGTGACGCGCGATGCTGGCGGCCCTGGCGGCCACGCCGACCTCGGGTCGGCGCCTCGCCGTGCTCGGCGAGATGCTCGAACTGGGGGACGCCGCCTATGTGCTTCACGAGCGCTGCGGGCGTGCGGCGGCCGAGGCTGGCGTCGATGAGCTGGTGGTGGTGGGCGGTCAGGCCGCCGATGGGTTGGCCGCCGGTGCGGTGGCCGCCGGACTGCCGCCCGCCCAGGTGCATCGCTATGCCACGAGCGCGGATGCCGCCCCGGCGGTGTCGGCCCTGGTGCGTGCGGGTGATGTCGTGCTCGTGAAGGGCTCGCGCGGGACCCGGACCGATCTGATCGTGGACCGGCTGATGGAGGTGGCCTGATGCTGTTCCACCTCCTGCTCCCGCTTCGCGACGAGATCGCCGGTCTGGGCGTCATCCAGTACATCACGTTCCGCACGGCCGTCGCGAGCATGACCGCCCTGGCGCTCAGCCTGCTGCTCGGACCGTGGTTCATCCGTCGGCTGCGCGATTTCCAGATCGGGCAGGTCGTGCGCCAGGACGGGCCCGCAACCCACAAGGCCAAGGCCGGCACGCCGACGATGGGTGGCCTGCTGATCCTGACGGCGGTGTTCGTCCCTACGCTGCTGTGGGCGGACCTGACGAACGTCTACATCTGGATCGCGATGCTCGCCACGGCGGCCTTCGGCGTCATCGGCTTCGTGGACGACTACCTCAAGGTGGTCCGACACTCGCACTACGGCCTGTTCGCTCGCTACAAGCTGCTCTCACAGGCAGCGGTGGCGATTGTCGTCGGGCTGGTGCTGCTGTGGCTGGCGGCGCAGACGCCCGAGCTCTACAGCACGCGCCTGATCTTCCCGTTCTTCAAGCAGTGGATTCCCGACCTGGGCTGGTACTACGTGCTCTTCGCCGTCATCGTCCTGGTGAACACGACGAACGCCGTGAACCTGACCGATGGACTCGACGGACTGGCCATCAGCACGTTTGCGGTCGCCGCGGCGACCTTCACGGCGCTGACCTACCTCACGGGACACAAGGCGTTCGCCGAGTACCTGCTGATCATCCACCGGCCCCAGGTCGCCGAGTTGACGATCTTCTGCGGTGCCCTGGTCGGCGCGTCACTCGGATTCCTCTGGTGGAACGCGCATCCGGCCGACGTCTTCATGGGCGATGTCGGCTCGCTGGCGCTCGGCGGCGCCCTGGGCACGGTGGCGATCCTGATCAAGCAGGAACTGCTGATCCCGATCGTGGGCGGTGTCTTCGTGATGGAGGCGGCCTCCGTGATCATCCAGGTGGGGTCGTTCAAGCTCACCGGCAAGCGCGTGTTCCGGATGGCGCCGATCCATCACCATTTCGAACTCATCGGCTGGAAGGAGCCGAAGGTGATCACGAGGTTCCTGATCCTCTCGATCATCTTCGCGCTCTTCAGTCTGACCACGTTGAAGCTGAGGTAGTGACATGAGCTTCGACGTGCGTGGCAAACGGGTCATCGTGGTGGGCGGAGGTCGCAGCGGTCTCTCGGCCGCCGAGTTGCTGTCCTCGCGTGGGGCGCACGTGACGCTGGCCGACACGTCCTCCGCCATGGAGGGCGCCGATCGCCTCCGCCAGGCCGGCATCCAGGTGGTGCTCGGACCTCACGCGCCGCAGGCCTTCACGTCGGCGGACCTGCTGGTGCTCAGCCCTGGCGTGCCGCCACGGCAGGCCGCGATCGACGCGGCGCGGGACGCCGGTGTCCCCGTCATCGGTGAAGTGGAGATGGCATCGCGGTGGCTCAGTGGACGCGTCATCGCGATCACCGGCACCAAGGGCAAATCCACCACCACGACGCTCACCGCGAGGATGCTGCAGGAGGCCGGCCTGCACGCCACCGCGGGCGGCAATCTCGGGACGGCCTTGTCGGCGCAGGTCGCCGCGTCCACACCCGACACGCTCCACGTCGTCGAGGTGAGCAGCTTCCAGCTCGAAAGCACGGACACGTTTCACCCGTGGATCTCGGTGCTGGTCAACCTGTCGCCCGATCACCTCGACCGACACGCCTCGTTCGACGAATACGCCGGGGCCAAGGCACGGGTCTTCGCCAATCAGACGTCTGACGACTGGGCCGTGATCAACGCCGACGACCCGGCGTCGCTGGCGCTGGCGCGGGCGGCCCGGGCCCGGCGATTCGACTTCGCCCTCGATGCGCCGGTCGCCGACGGCGTGACCGTCGAGCAGGGGCAGATTGTCAGGCGCGACCGCGGCGCCGGCGTGCCGCTGTTGCCGCTGTCGTCGGTCAAGGTGCCGGGCCGTCATCTCCTCGCCGACGTGCTGGCCGCGACCGCCGTCAGTTGTGTCGTGGGCGTGCCCCCGGAGGCCATGCAGCGGGCAGTCGAAGGCTTCACGGGCCTGGCGCACGCCCTCGAGCGCGTGGCCGTCGTGTCCGGCGTGACATTCGTCAACGACTCCAAGGCGACCAACATCGCGGCCGCGACCCGCTCGATCGAGAGCTTCGACGGGCATGTGGTCGCGATCATGGGCGGTCGCTACAAGGGCGGGGACTTCGGGGATCTGCGACCGGTGGTCAGCAGCCGGGCCGACGCGATCGTCGCGATCGGCGAGGCCGCGCCGCTCATCGAGGACGCGCTCGGCGCGACCGTGCCGGTCGTCCGCGCCGTCACGATGGCCGAGGCCGTGACGCGCGCGTTCACGCTCGCCGTGCCCGGCGGCGTCGTGGTCCTGGCGCCGGCGTGCTCGAGCTTCGACATGTTCAGGGACTACATCGCGCGCGGTGACGCGTTCAAGGAGGCGGTACACGGGCTGACACGGGGGTGAATGAGCCCGCCGTCGCCGAGGCTTCGGCGGGCGGGCCAGCGGTGAACAGTCATCAGATCGGGTCAGGCGGTGAGGAGCTTGCCGCTGGGAACACGAGCCATTCCGGCCCGTGAGGCGGGTGTCCTGATCCATCCCGACTGATGACTGTTGACCGCTGAGCCCGCGCGAGTGCAGTCGCGGGCACATTCGGACGCGCCGGGAGGCGCGCACGGCCTCCAGGCGGGCGCATTTGGGCGCCGCCTGGAGTTTTCGGCGAACACGGGCGCGGGCTTTAGGCCCCGCGACAGGGAAGGAACGATGGCGCGCACGCTGAAGTCGGACAAGTTGCTGTTCGTGATGACGATGCTCCTCGTGGGCCTCAGCGTCGTCATGGTCTTCAGTGCGTCTGCCGTCCTTGCGGCGGACCGCAACCAGTCCGCGATGAGGTTCGCCGGCAAGCAGCTCGTCTGGGCCGTGCTCGGTACGGCCCTGATGCTGGTCGCGATGCGGGTGGACTACCACCAGCTGAAACGGCCCGCCCTGATCTGGACGTGGCTCACGGCGACCGTCCTCCTGCTCTTCGCGGTGTTTCTCTTCGATCCCATCAACGGCACGCAGCGGTGGATCACGCTGGGATTCGCCTCGATCCAGCCGTCCGAACTGGCCAAGCTCGGTCTGGTCCTGTTCACCGCCGCGCTGCTGGATCGGCGGATGCATCGGGTGAACGAGCCGAGCCACACCCTGTTGCCCATTGCGGCGATCACGGGTGGCCTGGTCTTCCTGGTCTTCAGTCAGCCCGATTTCGGCACGTCCGTGATGCTGGTGACCATCGTGATGGCCATGCTGTTCGCGGCAGGCCTGAGCTATCGCTACCTCGCAGGCTGCCTGATGCTGATGCTGCCCGCCGCGATGCTCGCCGTGTACATCGCGCCGTATCGCTTCGAGCGCCTGATGACCTTCCTGGACCCGATGGCGTACGAGTTCGACGAGGGCTTCCAGATCGTGCACTCGCTGTTCGCGCTCGGGTCGGGCGGCCTCCTCGGCCGCGGTCTGATGGCCAGCGTCGAGAAGCTGTGGATTCCCGAGCCGCACACGGACTTCATCTTCTCGATCATCGGCGAGGAATTCGGGCTGGTGGGCACCACGCTGACGCTGGCCTGCTTCGTCGTCATCGGCTGGCGCGGCCTGCGGACGTCGCTGCGGGCACCGGATCGCTTCGGGGCGCTCCTCGGCGTGGGCATCACGGCGATGATCGTGATCCAGGCGCTCGTCAACATCAGCGTCGTGACCTCGATGGTCCCGACCAAGGGCATCCCGCTGCCGTTCGTCAGCAACGGCGGGTCCTCGCTGGTCATCAACCTGATCGCGATGGGGATCCTGCTCAACGTCTCACAGCAGGTGCTGCCGGCCTCCGCGGCGCGTCAGCGGGACGCGACGCCGCCCGCCGACTCACGTGACTCGACGTTCGACGCCGCGGAGGCGCGCGCGTGAATGGGCAGCGTGACGTCTCGCGAGTCATCGGGCCTGTCGGTCGTGATTGCCGGCGGGGGCACCGGCGGACACCTGTATCCGGGCGTGGCCGTGGCGCGCGAGTTGTTGCGGCGGGACCCGGGCACGCGCATCGCATTTGCGGGCACGGCGCGAGGCCTCGAGACAACGATCGTCCCTCGCGAGGGGTTTGCACTCGATCTGATTCGGAGCGCAGGGCTCAAGGGCAAGTCCGTGCGCGCCCTGCTCACGGGGCTGACACTCGTGCCGCTCGGCCTCATCGACAGCTGGCGCCTCCTGTCGCGGCGGCGTCCGCACGTGGTCATCGGTGTCGGCGGGTACAGCTCGGGGCCGGTCGTCCTGACCGCGGCGCTCCGCGGCATCCCGACCCTGGTGCTCGAGCAGAACGCGGTGCCGGGACTGACCAACCGGCTGCTCGCCCGGTGGGTGCGGGCGGCCGCGGTGACGTTCGAGGAGTCGCGACAGTTTTTCGGAGAGAAGGCCTTCGTGACCGGTAATCCCGTACGGCCGGCGTTTCTCGACGCGGCGCCGGCCGACGCCGGCCCGCGTTCCGGCGCGCCGCGCCTGCTCGTGGTCGGGGGATCGCAGGGCGCGCGGGCGGTCAACGCGGCCATGGTGGCGGCCGCGGCGGAGCTGCAGCGTCGGACGCCGGCCGTCGAGATCGTCCACCAGACGGGACCGCGGGATCTGGAGACGGTGCGTGCCGGCTACGCCGCCGCCGGCGTTTCCGCGCGCGTCGAGGCCTTTCTCGATCCGGTCGTTGACGAGATGCGCGCGGCCAGCCTGCTCGTCTGCCGCGCGGGCGCGACGACGCTCGCCGAGCTGGCGGCGATTGGCCGGCCCGCAGTGCTCGTGCCGTTTCCGGCCGCCACCGACGACCACCAGCGCAAGAACGGCCAGGTCCTCGCCGATGCGGGTGCCGCGGTGCTGATGGACGAGCGTGACCTGACCGGCGCCCGCCTGGCTGACACGGTCAGTCGTCTGCTCGAGGCGCCTGCGGAACTCGCGCGGATGGGGCGCGCCATGCAGGCGTTTGCGCGGCCCGACGCCGCCACCCGGATCGCGGACCGCGTGCTCGCGTTGGCGGGCCTGACACGTCCGGGTGGCCCGGAGGTGCGATCGTGACCTCGCTCGGCCGCACGCGCCAGGTGCATTTCGTGGGGATCGGGGGCATCGGCATGAGCGGCATCGCCGAACTGCTGCTGAACCTCGGCTACCGCGTGAGCGGCTCAGACGCGCGTCGCTCCGACCTGACCGACAGGCTGGCGAGTCTCGGCGCGCGGATCGAGGTCGGGCACGACGGACGCCACATCGGCGAGGCCGACGTCGTTGTCGTGTCCTCGGCGATCGATCCGGCCAACCCGGAGGTCGTCGCCGCGCGGGACCGTCACGTCCCGGTGATTCCGCGCGCCGAGATGCTGGCCGAGTTGATGCGCCTGCGCTTCGGGATCGCCGTCGCCGGCGCGCACGGCAAGACGACGACGACCTCGATGATTGCGCTCATGCTGGAGCGCGCCGGGCTCGATCCGACAGCCGTCATTGGCGGCCGGCTCAGTGCCTTTGGCAGCAACGCGAGGCTGGGGCGCGGCCGCTACATGGTGGTCGAGGCCGATGAGAGCGACCGCTCCTTCCTGAAGCTCTCGCCGTCGGTCGCCGTGATCACCAACATCGACCACGAACACATGGAGGCCTACGGGTCCTTCGATCGCCTCGTGGACGCCTTCCGGGCGTTTGCGGATGCGGTGCCGTTCTACGGCGCGGTGGTCGCCTGTGTCGATGATGCGACGGTGCGCGCCCTCCTCCCCTCGCTCACGCGCCGCATCATCACCTACGGATTCAGCGAGGATGCCGACGTGCGGGGCCAGGCGCCGACCACCGACGGTCGGTCCGGCCGGTGCGACGTGTACCTCCGCGCCCGTCCGGGTCACCGCGCGGCGAGGGCCGGCTCCCTCACCCTGGGCGTGCCCGGGCGTCACAACCTCCTGAATGCCCTGGCGGCGGTGGCCGTGGGCCTCGAGCTGGACGTGCCGTTCGATCAGATCCAGCCCGCGCTCGCCGAGTTCCGTGGCGCCGACCGCCGGTATCAGGTGCGCGGCACCGTGCACGGCATCACGGTCATCGACGACTACGGTCATCATCCGACGGAGATGGCCGCGGTGGTGGCGGCCGCACGGGCGGGCCAGCCACGCCGGCTCGTCGTCGCGTTTCAGCCGCACCGCTACACGCGGACGCGCGACCTGCTGTCGGACTTCGGTCCCTCGCTCGCCGGCGCGGATGTGGTGGTGCTCACCGATATCTACGCCGCCGGCGAGCCCACGCTGCCCGGCGTCTCTCTCGAGACACTGGCCGCAGCGATCCGCCCGCACGTCCCGCGGCTGGAGGTCGTGCCGTCGGTCGAGGATGTGCCGGCGCGCGTGGCGGGCCTGGCCGAAGAGGGCGACCTGGTCATCACGCTCGGCGCCGGGTCCATCTCGGGTGCGGCCGATCGGATTCTGGCGATGCTCGACGCGCAGCGGAGGTCGGCATGAGCCGCCCCTCGACCCAGGTGCGGCGCGGATTGCCGACGGCCTCGGCCGGCGTGGCCGCGCCAGCGGACCGCCGATTCCGGCGCGGGGAGGTCCGTCCGGGGCGGACGCACCGGTTCGGGCCGCACGTCAGTCGCCTGATCCGGTGGGGCGTGCTGCTGTGCCTGGTCGCGGCATCCGCCACGTGGGCGACCCGTCACGTGCTCGCGTCGTCATGGGCGACCGTTCGCACCATCACCGTGCGCGGCAACGCGTACCTGTCGCTCGGCGAAGTGGACGCGCTGGTCAGCGGTCTGCGCGACCAGCGGATCTTCGAGGTGGACCTCGAGGAGTACCGGCGCCGCCTGATGGACTCACCGTGGGTCGCCGATGTGATGGTGCGTCGCGTGCTGCCCTCGACGATCGACCTCCGCATCGTCGAGCGCGTGCCGCTGGCGATCGCGCGTCTTGGACAACAGCTCTACCTGGTGGACCGGAGTGGTGTCATCATCGATGAGTTCGGTCCGCAGTACCGTACCTTCGACTTGCCGATCGTTGATGGCCTCGTGACCCCGCCATCGAACGGCACCCCTCTGGTCGATGCGGCACGCGTGGCGCTGCTGGTCTCGTTCCTGTCGGCGCTCGACGCCCGCCCGGATCTTCGTGAGCGCTTGTCGCAGATCGATCTCCGGGCCACGCACGATCTGGTCGTGATGTTCGACGAGGACACGGCGTGGCTGCACCTGGGCGACGCCCGGTTCGTGGAGCGCCTCGTGGCGTACCTCGAACTGGCGCCGACCCTGCGGGAACGGTTCGCGGCGATTGACTACGTGGACCTGCGGTTCGGAGACCGCGTGTTCGTACGGTCGAAGGGGCAGGGCGCGGACGTGGTGAAGGCGGGGCAGGAGAAGTAGATGGCACAGAAGGCACGCTATCTCGTCGGGCTCGATGTCGGGACGTCCAAGGTGGCCGTCATCGTCGGTGAGCTGATGGACGATGGGAGCCTCGACATCATCGGCATCGGCAACGCCGAGTCGAAGGGGATCCGCCGCGGCGTTGTCAACAACGTGGACTCGGCGGCCGAGGCGATCAAACGGGCGCTCGACGAAGCCGAGCTGACGGCGGGCGTCGAGATCGACAGCGTCCACCTGGCCTTGTCGGGGGCCCACGTCAAGGCCTTCAACAGCCGAGGTGTGGTCGCCGTGTCGGGACGCAACCGGGAGATCACGCGCGAGGACGTCAAGCGCGCGATCGACGCGGCACGGGCGGTGGCCCTGCCGGGCGGGCGGGAGATTCTTCACGTGCTGCCGCAGGACTTCGTCGTGGACGACCAGGACGGCATCGCCGTCCCGGTCGGCATGACCGGCAGTCGCCTCGAGGTCAACGTCCACGTCGTCACCGGCAGCTCCTCGTCGATGCAGAACATGGTGGCCTGTGTGAACCGGGCCGGCGTCGAGGTGGTGGAAACCGTGCTCGAGCAGCTGGCCGCCAGCGAGGCGGTGCTGACACCCGATGAGAAGGAACTGGGCGTGGCGCTCGTCGATATCGGCGGCGGCACCACGGACTTCTCGGTGTTCGAGCGGGGCAGCCTGTGGCACACGGGAGTGCTGGCCGTCGGCGGCGACCACTTCACCAACGACATCGCGGTGGGTCTGCGCATGCCGATCCCCGATGCCGAGAAGCTGAAACGCCGATCGGGGTGCGCGCTGACGGCGCTCGTGCCGCCGGACGAGACGATGGAAGTCGCGAGCATCGCCGGGCGGCGGGCCCGCACGATGTCCCGGCGCGTGCTATCGGAGATCCTGCAGCCCCGCGCCGAGGAGATCTGCCACCTGCTGTGGGACGAGATCCGTCGCGCCGGCTACGAGAAGTCGCTCAATTCTGGCATCGTGCTCACCGGCGGCGGGGCCATGCTCGAGGGCATGGTCGAGATCGCCGAGCAGATCTTCGACCTGCCCGTGAGGCGCGGCTCCCCCGACGGCGTCGGCGGGCTGGCGGACCACGTGAACAATCCGGCGTTTGCCACGTCCGTGGGCCTCGCCGTCTACACCCATCGCAATCTGCAGCTCGAGCCGGTTCGGGTGGGGGCCAGCGCCCTCAGCCGCCTCACGGGTCGGCTGCGTACGTTGTTCAAGGAATTCTTCTAACGAAAGCGGGAGTGTGCTTATGGATTTGCGTCAATTCTCCGGGTCGTCCTCTGACAAGCTGCGTATCACCCTCGATGAGGCCGGGTTTCGCGCGGGCGCACGGATCAAGGTCATTGGCGTCGGCGGCGGCGGCGGCAATGCCGTCAACCGGATGGTGGCGGCCGGGCTTGGCGATGTCGAGTACATCGTGGCCAACACCGACCACCAGGCGCTCCTCAACAACCGCGCACCCGTCAAGGTGCAGATCGGCTCGCAGCTCACGAAGGGACTCGGCGCGGGCGCCGATCCCAACGTCGGGCGCGCCGCGGCCCTCGAGGACACGGAGAAGCTGCTCGAAGTCCTGAGCGGCGCGGACATGGTGTTCGTCACCACCGGTCTTGGCGGCGGGACCGGCACGGGCGCCGCTCCGGTGATCGCCAGCCTCGCCAACCAGATGGGCGCGCTCACCGTCGCGGTCGTCACGCGCCCCTTCCGGTTCGAAGGACGGAAGCGCGCCCTGCAGGCGGAGATCGGCCTGCAGGAACTCGCCGACGCCGTGGACACGATGATCACCATCCCGAACGAGCGGTTGCTCTCGACCGTCCCGAAGGGCACCAGCATGTCCGCCGCCTTCGAGACCGCAGACGACGTGCTGCGGCAGGCGATTCAGGGCATCTCGGACCTGATTCTCGTCCCCGGCCTCATCAACCTGGACTTCGCTGACGTGAAGACCATCATGTCGCGGATGGGCTTCGCGATCATGGGCACCGGCATCGCCAGCGGCGAAGGCCGCGCCCGCGCGGCCGCCACGGCCGCGGTGTCGAGCCCGCTGCTCGAAGACGCCTCGGTGCAGGGGGCCCGCGGCGTGATCATCAACGTGACCGGCGGGCGTGACCTGACCCTCGACGAGGTCAGCGAGGCCTCCGATATCGTCTATAACGCCGCGCACGAGGATGCCAATATCATCTTCGGCGCCGTCGAAGACCCGGCCATGGAAGGCAAGATCAAGATCACGGTGATTGCGACCGGCTTCGACCGCGAGCGCGTGGCCATCTCTCCGGCCGCGCAGGCCCGGACGCCGACCCCCGTGGACCTCTCCGCCTATGCGGCCGTGAAGACCCAGGCCGAAGAACGCCTGGTCGCCAACGGCGGCCGCGTCGTCGTCCCACGTCGGGCGACGATCGACCTGTCGAGCCTCTCCATGCGTTCCGGGAGCGCGGCGACGATGACCCAGGCCGTCGTGGATGGCGACGAGGAGAACTCGCCGCTCGACGTGCCGGCGTTCCTGCGCCGCCAGGAGGGCTGAGGGGGTCGCGCCCGCCGGGGGGCACCTCCGGCGGGGTGGGTTAGGGGGGGCGGGGTCGTCGCAGGTACAATCGCCAGTACCACGACCCGTTGGCCCGGCGCCGCGTCAGGCGAATCCGGGCTGTCGCGCCAAGTCCCCTGTGCGTCAACAAGAATCCAGCCGCCGATCCCGTCCGCCGGCACGTCCACGCCCCACCGGGGCCGGGCGGGCCGACGCGCTCGACATGCTGTCCCGCGAGGTCGGCACGATCCGGAAGCCTCACGGCGGACGGCTGCGGGTGGCGCTCGCCTTCCCCAACACCTACTTCGTGGGGATGTCGAACCTCGGCCTCCAGACGGTCTACAGCCTCTTCAATGCCGACGACCGGGTGGTGTGCGAGCGGGTGTTCCTGCCACCACGGCCCACGGTCCAGGCGATGCAGGCCCGTCGCGACCGGCTGGTCTCGCTGGAATCGCAGACGCCCATCGGCGAGTTCGACGTCTTTGCGTTCTCGGTGTCGTTCGAATGGGACTACACCAATGTGGTGACGATGCTGCGGCTGGCCGGACTCCAGCCGCGGGCCGACCGGCGAGACCGCCGCGATCCGCTCATCATCGTCGGGGGAGCGGTGACGTTCGTGAACCCCGAACCGCTGGCCCCGTTTGCGGACCTCATCGCCGCCGGCGAGGCTGAGCTGCTGGTGCCGTCCATCGTGAACGCGCTGACCGAACTGGGCCGTCACGACCGTCCCGCGCTGTATGCGCGTCTGGCCCAGGAACGGGGCTGCTACGTGCCCAGTCTCTACGACGTGGAGTACGGCGGGCCTGGCCGCACGATTGCGATTACGCCGAAGCCCGGTTCCGGCGCGCCGCCCACCGTGCACAAGGCGGCCGTGAAAGCCGCGGACCGACTGGACCCACCAAGCACCCGCATCTTCACGCCGGATACGGAGTTCGGGTCGCGCCTGCTCATCGAGGTCGTGCGCGGGTGCGCCAACCTCTGCCGTTTCTGCTGGGCGGGCTACAACTACCTCCCGGTCCGGCCGTTCTCGACCGCGCGCATCCTTGAACTCGCGGAGGCGGCACGCCCCCACGCCACGCGCGTCGGCCTCGTGTCGATCGCGCTTTGCGATCATCCGGACATCGAGCTGATCCTGACGCGCCTGGTCGAGATGGGCTACGGCATCAGCCCAGCGTCGCTCCGGCTCGACGATCTCACTCCCACGATCGTGTCGCTCCTGCGACAGAGCGGCGAGCGGTCGATCACGATCGCGCCTGAGACCGGCTCCGATCGGCTCCGCCGCGTCATCAACAAGACGGTGACCAACGCGGACATCCTCGAACGGACCGAACTGATCTTCGCTTCGGGCATCGAGAACCTGAAGCTCTACTACATGATCGGTCTCCCCAGCGAGACCGACGACGACCTGGTCGCCATCAGGGATCTGACGATGGAGATTCGGGCGCGGATGATGGCGGTGGCGAAGCCGCGCGGGGCGGTGGGGCGCGTGGTGGCGTCGGTCAATCCACTCGTGCCCAAGCCTGGGACGACGTATCAGTGGTTGCCCATGACGCGGGCCGACGTGATCGACGCCAAGATCGCGCGCCTGCGGGGGCTCGTCGAGGACCTCGACAACGTCTTCTTCAACATCAAGTCTGAGCGTCATTCGTATTACCAGGGCTTGTTGTCGCTCGGCGACCGGCGCGTGGCGGACGTGATCGAGCGGGCCGAAGAGAACGGCGGCAACTGGCGGGCCGCCGTGGCTGACGCGGGTCTCGATGCCGAGGCGTATCTCTATCGCGACCGCACGGCCGATGCCTTCCTGCCGTGGCAGATCATCGACGGCGGCATGAAGACCCGCTTCTTCCGTGACGAACTCGAGAAGAGCGAGCGCGCGGAGTGGACGTTGCCCGCGCATCGGGCGCCAGCGGTCGCGCGCTAGAACGTGGGGTCTGACCCCACGCTGCTGTCAGCTCGCTTCCGCCAGCGCCGCCTCGTGCTCCTTGTACCCGGCGAGGATGAGATCGCGCAGCCGGTCCTGCGAGGCGGAGTCCACGATCGGGCGGAGGATCGCGTAGCTGCGCCGCTCCCCGTTGACCGTGTACGCGCGCGCCGGCATCGTGACGTTGCGGCCGCCACCGGTCTTGCGTTCCCACACCGCGAAGCCCAACAGCTTGAGGCCGTCGAGCGGCCCCCCGGAGAAATGGAGTTCCGCGTCGGCGAGCTTGCCGGCTGGACTACCCTTGTCGTTGGCAATGAACTTGATGGTCATGCGAGTCACCTCCGCCGGATCGTCCGGCCACTCCTCGAGAGAGCAAGGGCCACGCCAGCCAGGGTGCGTCTCGAGATTCCGCGAAAAAACTCGGATGTTTCGTTCGATCGCGTGGCGGGACCGCCCGCGCCGCCAAACGTCGGACCGGAAACGACGCCTCGAGGCGCCAGGTTCGGCCGAGTGGGCCATCGCATGACACCCAGGGTTGACGAGCCGTTCGCCAGTCGCGTGTCGGAGATCGGCCTGACGCTGTGCTCGGAGCCCTTATCTTCCGTGGCCCCGCACGCGTTCACGACGCGCGCACTGACGTTCACGGGGGACCGCGCCGATGACGACTGGCGGCGTCTTGCGGCCTCGCTCAGCCTCGAGGCCGAACACCTCATCGGAGTCAGACAAGTGCACGGCCGGGTCGTCTGTGTGGTCGAGCCAGGCGCGGCGCCCACCGCCGCCGAGGCCGACGCCGTCGTCTCGTTCGACCCGGACCGTGGCGTGGCGGTGCGTGTGGCCGACTGTGTGCCCGTGCTGCTCGCCGACCGGCGAGGGCGAGCCGTGGCGGCGATTCATGCCGGGTGGCGGGGGAGTTGCGCCGGTGTGGTGGGAGCCACCGTCGAGCAACTGGCTGCCGGCCTCGTCGAGGCCTGTGATCTGGTCGCGGCGGTGGGACCGAGCATCGGTCCCTGCTGCTATCAGGTGGACGAGCGGGTGTGGGGTGCGTTCCTCGCGGTCAATCCCGCATCGGCGTCGTGGTTTTCACCCGACGGGCCGGGACACTGGCGTCTCGATCTCTGGCAGGCGACAGTTGACCAGCTGGTGTCGGGGGGCGTCCCGCCCGAGTCGATTCACGTCGCCCGTGTCTGCACCGCCGATCACCTCGATCGGTGCTTTTCGTATCGTCGTGAAGGTGCGGGGACGGGCCGGCTCGTGGCCGCGATTCGACTCAGAACTTGAACAGGTCGTCGAACGCCTTCTTCGCGCTGGACCCTGGCGCTGCTGCGGGCGTCGAGCCCGTCTCCCGTTCGACTTTCACGCGTGGTGAGTAGAACGTGCAGCCGTTGGCCGCGTCCTTCGGGCTGACCCGCGCGGGCACGGGCTGCATGCACTCGAGTCGGGCTCCGGCATCGAAGGACGAGCAGTGGATGCAGGCGTGGAGCTCGACGCCGCACTTGCTGCAACGGCTCGCGGTGCCGACGTCCAATCCCTCGATGTTGCCGCAGCGGGCGCAGCGAAACACCTCGCGAAATCCCGGCATGTTCGGCGTCCGCGGATCGCGTGGAATCCGGGGATCGAACGGCTCCGCCGGCTTTCGGGGCGCCGGCGCCGACCGCTCCCGCGGCCGGTCCGAATCCTGGTAGCCGTGTTGTCGATACTTGCGGTCAGACATGCATCACCGCCTCAAGGGCGTGCTCTCCCCAGCCAGCTGAGCCGGGGTTGGTCGCCGCCCCACGTCGATGTGAACCGTGAAGGCGGCGGGCGTCGTGCGGGTCATACGGGCGGCGCGGCTTCGTCGGTCGGCGCGTCGAAGTAGAGCAGGCGTTGGCAGCTGTCGCAGGCCACGATCTCGGTGTTGCGACGGACTTGCTGGATGACGGTCGGGCGCAAGCGCATCTGGCAGGCCTCACAGAGCTCACCCGCGATCCTGGCCACGGCCACGCCCCGCCGCTGCTTGCGCAGCTGGTCGTACTTGGCCAGGAGGGGCACAGGCACGTCGGTCGCGGCCGTCTCTCGCGCCGTGGCCAGGCGCGCTACCTCAGCCTCGACCGTGCGGCGTTCGATGACGATGGTCGCACGAGCGGCATCGGCCTCGCGCGCGATGACGAGGCGCGCCTCATCGGCGGTCTTGACGTCCGCCGTGAGCGCGTCGGCCTCTTCCATCAACCCGAGCAGGCGTTCTTCGATCGCGTCCTTTTCGGCCTTCGCGACCGAGAATCTCGTGCAGGAGCGCGGTGTATTCGTGGTTGGTCTTGACCGCCGCCTTGTGATCGTCGAATCGCGTCAGACGTGCGTCCACGCCGGCGACGTCCTTCTCGAGTGCCCGACGGGCCTGCTGGTTGGCGGCGAGCCGCGCCTTGGCTTCGTCCACTGCCGTGGCGGCGGTCTTGACCTTCATCTCGAGGGCCTGCTCGACGGCCGGCAGGTCCGTCAGTCGTCTGCGCGCCGCATCGGCGGCCGTGTCGAGCGCTTGCAGCGCAATCAGGGCAGTGAGTGATGGAAGCAAGGCCAGTAGCGTATCAGGAATGGGCCCCCCAGGATTCGAACCTGGGACCAACCGGTTATGAGCCGGCAGCTCTAACCGCTGAGCTAGGGGCCCCACATGATAGGGAATGTGGTGATGTGGTGATGTGGTGATGTTTGATGTGGTGATGTGAAAAGCGCCCTTACATCACCACATCACCACATCTCACATCACCACATTCACTATCCGTTCATCTTCCCTCGAGGAACGGCTTCAGCCGGCGGCTGCGCGAGGGGTGACGCAGCTTGCGCAGCGCCTTGGCCTCGATCTGCCGGATCCGCTCGCGCGTGACGGCGAAGCTCTGGCCGACCTCTTCGAGGGTGTGTTCGGACCCCTCGCCCACGCCGAAGCGCATCTTGATGACACGTTCTTCGCGGGGGGTGAGCGTCTTGAGCACCGAGTCGGTCTGCTCCTTGAGGTTGATGTTGATCACGGCCTCGGACGGAGAGACGACGTTGGTGTCGGGGATGAAGTCCCCGAGATGCGAATCTTCTTCCTCGCCGATCGGGGTCTCGAGCGAGATCGGCTCCTGCGCAATCTTCAGCACCTTGCGCACCTTGGACACCGGGATGTCCATGCGCTGGGCGATCTCTTCCGAGGTCGGTTCGCGCCCCAGTTCCTGCACCAGCGCCCGCGAGGTGCGGATGAGCTTGTTGATCGTCTCGATCATGTGCACCGGGATGCGGATCGTCCGCGCCTGGTCGGCAATCGCGCGCGTGATCGCCTGGCGAATCCACCACGTCGCGTAGGTCGAGAACTTGTAGCCGCGGCGGTACTCGAACTTGTCCACGGCCTTCATCAGGCCGATGTTGCCTTCCTGAATCAGGTCGAGGAACTGCAGGCCGCGGTTGGTGTACTTCTTCGCGATCGACACCACGAGCCGGAGGTTGGCCTCGACCAGCTCCTTCTTGGCCTGCTCGGCCTGCGCCTCGCCTTCGAGCACCGTGCGCAGCATGGTCGTCAGCTGCTCGACGGGCTGCTCGAGCTTGAGCGCCATGCCGCGGATCTCCTTGCGGGTCTCTTCCTTGTGCTTGAGGAGAATCTTCTTCTCCTCTTCGCGCAGCTTCTTCTTGCCCTTGGGCTCGAGCTTCTGATCGATGATCCGGATCTCGCGCTGGCGCGACTGGATCTCCTCGACGGCGCTCTTCATGCCGTCGATCAGCCGCCGCTTGACCATCTCGGTGAACTCGATCTTGCGGATCGTCCGCGAGAGCTCGACGCGCGACCGGCCGATCTTCCACCGGGCCCGGCGGTACTTCTTCTTGTCGGACTTCGGCACCTCGGCGTACTTCGCTTCGAGCTTCTTCACGCCCTCGAGCGCGAGCCTGACGCGGTCGATGTTCTTCAGGAAGTCGCGCTGCCGCGCCGCGATCTTCTCGTCGGTGATCTCTTCCTCGACGAAGACCACCAGCTCGCGCACGGTGCGTTCACCGCGCTTGAGCTGCTCGCCCATCTCGAGGACGTCCTGCGTGACCTTGGGCGTGCGCGAGATCGACTTGATCACCGCCAGCTTGCCCTGCTCGATCCGCTTGGCGATGGCGACCTCGCCCTCGCGCGTCAGCAGCGGCACGGTGCCCATCTCGCGCAGGTACATCCGGACCGGGTCGTTGGTCTTGTCGAGCGCGCCAGGCGTCAGGTCGAGGTCGCCGCTCTCTTCGCCTTCCGGCCGCGGCTGTTCGTCGCGGAGATACGCCTTCTCCGAATCGACGACCTCGATGCCGGCGCTGCCGAACGTGCTGAACAGTTCGTCCAGTTCCTCAGACGAGGTGATGTCGGCTGGGAGGAGTTCGTTCACCTCGTCATAGAGCAGGTAGCCCTTCTCTTTGCCGACGGTGATGAGGTGGCGAATTTCGTCGTACTTCTCTTCAATAGACAAGGCTGTACTCCTCCGAACGCGACGCAGCGGCCCTAGCGGCCATCTGTCAACTTCTCGAACTGCTGATGCAGTTCCTTCTTCCGGTCCCACAGACTGGCCAGGGCGCGGTCGTCAGTATGCCCGCGTCCGGTCAGTTGGTCTATCTCGTCCTGCACCCCCGCGATGTCCCGCTCGAGCCGGGCCCGCTTGAGGGCGCTCACACAGTCGGCCGCGTTGGCGACCGGCGTCTCGTGACCGGCCGCCCGGTCGAGGAACGCCCGCTCCCCAGGCGTGAGCCGTTCGCGCACCAGCGTGGGCAGCGTCTCCGGCGAGAGGTCCGCCAGACTGGCGGCCACTTCCAACACCGGAGCGCCCACCAGCCCCTCTACGTCAGACGGGTCAAGCTGCGCGATGGCTGCCAGCGCCTCCACGGGTCGATGGACCAGCGCCCACAGCAACCCCTGTTCGGCCGGAAGCAGTCGCGCACTCGACCGCACGGCGACGGCCGGAGCCGTGACCTTCTTCTGAGCGGCGGCTTTCCGGATTTCATCACGGATGACCGACTCGGTGATGCGGGCTTTGTGCGCCAGCCGGTCGGCGAACTGATCCCGTCCAGCCGCGTCTGGAATCGTGGCGGCAACCGTCAACATCTTGTCAAGAAACGACTTACGGTGCTCTGGCCTTGCCAGATCGAGCCCCTCCGCGGCCCGGTCGAGCAAGTACTCTAGATACGGTCGAGACCCCGTCAAGCGTTCCACATACGCGTGCCCGCCGGCACGACGGACGAAGGCGTCGGGGTCGGCACCATCCGGGAGCAGCGCGACATTGACCTGAAACCCTTCTGCGACAAGGATTTCCGAGGACTTGGCGGCCGCGCCCTTGCCCGCCGCATCCGGATCGAGGCTCAGCACGGCCTTGCTCGCGTAGCGCTTCAGGAGGCGGGCCTGCACCGGCGTGAGGGCCGTTCCGGAGATCGCGACGACGTTGGCGACGCCCGCCTGCCAGACCTGCGCGAGATCGAAGTACCCCTCAACCAATACGCAGTAGTTCTTCGCGCGGATGGCCCCCTTCGTCACGCTGAGGCCGTACAGCGTCCGGCCCTTGGTGTAGATGGGTGTTTCCGGCGAATTCAGATACTTCGGCTGTTGGCCCTCGTCGAGGGCCCGGCCCCCGAAGGCCACCACCGCGCCGCTCTCCCGGGCGATGGGGATCATCAGCCGCCCCCGGAACCGGTCTACGACCCGGCCGCCTTCCTGCTCGCGCACCAGGCCGCTCTTGAGCTGCAGGGGCACGGGCACGCCGGCCGCCATGAACCGCGCGTGCAACGAGTCGCGCCCGGCGTTCGGCGCATACCCATAGCCGAACGTCTTGATCGTGTCGGCCGACAGGCCGCGGAGCTCGAGCTCGCGCCGTGCCCGCGCCCCAGCAGGGCTCGCGAGTTGCTCGGCAAAATAGGTCACGGCCTGTTCGTGGAGGTGCACGAGCGCCTCACGCTCGGCCGCCTCCGCGCGGTCGTCGTCCCCACCCGTTTCCGGGATCGTCATGCTGGCGCGCTGAGCCAGGTATCGGACGGCCTCCGGAAACGGCATCTTCTGGTACAGCTCGACGAACTTGACGACGTCGCCGCCGACGCCGCAGCCGAAGCACTTGAAGAAGCCCTTGTCCCCGTTCACGTTGAACGAGGGCGTCTTCTCCGTGTGGAACGGGCAGAGTCCCTTGTACGTCGCGCCGGCCTTCTTGAGCGGCGTGACCTCGCCGATGACCGAGACGATGTCGGTCTGCGCCTTGAGGTCATCGACGAAGGACTGCGGAAACAGGGCCACGGGGCTAGTCCCTCAGTTCCAGGATGAGGGCGCCGCGTCCACCTTCGTTGTCGGCCGCTGGGGCCACGCTCACGACAAGCGGATGTTCGCGGAAGAAGCGCGTGAGCGCCTCCCGCAGGCGACCCGTGCCGTGTCCGTGCACGATGCGCAGGCGCCTCGCGTCAGCCAGCAATCCATCGTCGAGGAACTTCTCGGCGCGCGTGAGCGCTTCATCGACCGTGCAGCCGATGACCACCAGGTCGGGCACCGGACCGCCGAGCAGTTCGCGTGCACCCTGCGCGGTCAGGCGCGCGCCCTGGGGGGTGCTGTCCGAGCCGCGTCGCGGCGACGAGGTGGTGGCCTGGCTGGACGCTGCCGAAGCGGCCTTATCCGGGGTGCGACGCAGCGTTGCGATCGGCACGCGCACGCGCTTCCCTCGAACCTCGACTTCAGCCTGTTTGCCGAAGACGCCGCGCACCACGCCGGCCGACGCCAGCGCCGGCACGAACACCTGCTGGCCGATCTCCACCCCGTCGAGTTCCTCGCGCGCGGCCGCAGTGTCGCCCGCCAGGGTGGTCTCGCCGACGCTGCCGAGCGCCGCGCGTGCCTCGGCACGGAGTTCGCCCACCTCGCCAGTCGAGAGGACGGGACCAGGCGTGCCTGACCGACGGGTCGCTTCGCTCGCCAGCACGTCGGCTTTCTGTTTCAGCTGCCCGACGATGCGATCGACCTCGAGCCGGGCTTCGCGCAGCTTCTCGTTGAAGCGGTCGTCGGTGCGGCGCTTCAGCACGGCCTCACGCTCGGACAGCCGCGCCTCGCGCTCGAGCACGAGCCGACGCTCGTCGGCGACCCGCGCCCGTTCGGCGTCCACGGCCTCGCGCTCGCGCGCGATGTCCGCCAGTTCCCGATCGACTTGCGCCAGGTGTGCGGCCAGCAGTGAGTCCCGATGCGTGCGTCGATGGCGCGCGTTGGCGACGACGTCGGCCGGCATGCCGAGCCGATCCGCAATCTCAAAGGCGAGGCTGCGCCCCGGCGACCCGTAGATCAGCCGGTAAGTCGGCGCGTACGTCAGCGGATCGAAGCCGAAGCCGGCGGTGAGCACCTGGTCGGTGGTCGCCGCGTACGACTTGAGGGCCTCATCGTGCGTGGTGGCCAGCACCACGGCGCCGCGCCCGCGGAAGTGGTCGATGATGGCGGTGCCCAGCGCCCCGCCCTCCATCGGGTCGGTGCCGCTCCCGACCTCGTCGAGCAGCACGAGCGCCGGCAGGACCAACGCGCGTTCCATCGCGACGATGTTGGCGATGTGCGCGGAGAACGTGCTGAGGCTGGCCGAGATCGACTGCTCGTCGCCGATGTCCGCGAACACGCTGCGGAACGGTGTGAACGCGCTGCCGGGCTCGACGGGAATCAGCAGGCCCGACTGGGCCATCAACGCGAGGAGGCCCGTGGCCTTGAGCGCCACCGTCTTGCCGCCGGTGTTCGGGCCCGAGATGACGAGCACGCGTGCCGGGGGGAGGATCACCAGGTCGGAGCCGATGACCGTCGCCGACGTCGCGCGGCCGCCGGGCGTCTGTTCGATCGCCTCGCGCACAGCCGGAATGAGCAGCGGATGGCGGGCTCCCCGGAACTCGACACGGCCATCGTCTACGATGCGCGGCGCGATGCCGTCGAGGCGACGGGCCAGGCCCGCCTTGGCGCGCAACTCGTCGAGGTCGGCGGCCACGTCGAAGGTCGTGCCGAGCTCGGCCTCCCGCCGCCGGAAGGCGTTCGAGAGCGCGAGCAGGATGCGCCGGATCTCCTGCTTCTCGCGTTCGACCAGCGCGACGACGTCGTTGTTGAGGTCCACCGTGCCGAGCGGTTCCACGTACAGGCTGGCGCCGCTGGTGGAGCTGCCGTGGACGATGCCCGGGATGGCGTCGCGGTGCTCGGCGCGCACGACGACGACGTAGCGGCCGTTGCGATCGGTGACGATCTGATCCTGCAGGTACTTCGCCGTGTCGCGGCCGCGGGTCAGCCCTTCGAGCGAGGCCCGGAGTCGTGCGCGTTGGCGGCGAAGGGACTCGCGGATGTCGGACAGCGCCTGGCTCGCCCGGTCGCTGACGTCGCCCGACGGCTCGATCGCCCGACGCACCGCGCGAATCTCCTCCTCGAACGAGGCGCCGCGCGACGCGATGGCCAGCAGTCCCGGCGCGCGGGAGCCGGCCTCCGCCGACGCCCCGGCGTAGCGCCGCACGGAGGCGGCCACCGCATCGACCGAATCGAGGAACCGCGCCAGGCCCAGGAGCATGAGCGGATCCAGCGGCTGATCGGCGACGTCGAGGGCGCCGAGCACGGCTTCGAGGTCGGCGGGCGCCGAGATGGCGAGCAATCCGCCGGCGCCTTCGAACGCAACGGCTTCGCCCGAGAGGGCCAACGCCGAGGCGACCGCTGCCGGGTCGGTCGCTGGCTCGAGCGCGAGGACACGAGTCCGCCCCAGCGGCGTCAGCGCGTCGTGCGCCAGCGCATCGCGGATGCGATCGAACTCGAGGGCTCGCAGAACAGCGGGTTGCATGGGGTCGCGCCTCGGACGGGAGGCAGCCCACCATTATCGCACAAAGGCACGAGATCCAGGTCCGCCGGGTACGGCGGGTACCACCCGGTCCAGAGGTGCGACGGGTCCCCGGGTACGGCAGGTTGCCCTGGTACGACGGGTGCTCAGGTGCCCTGGGTACGCCAGGTACGACGGGGACGTCAGGTGCGGTGGGGCGGTTGACTCATGATGGCCGCGGCGAAGGCGGCGGCGCCGAAGCCGTTGTCGATGTTGACCACGGCCACGCCGGGCGCGCAGGAGTTCAGCATGGCCAGCAGGGCCGCCAGGCCCCCGAAGCTGGCGCCGTAGCCGATGCTCGTGGGGACGGCGACGACCGGGGCCCGCACCAGGCCGCCGACGACGCTGGCGAGGGCGCCCTCCATGCCGGCGACGACGATGATGACGCGGGCCTGGTCGAGCCGGTCGCGCTCGGCCAGCAACCGGTGGAGCCCGGCGACGCCAACGTCATACAGCCGGTCCACCCGCTGTCCCATGACCTCCGCCGAGACCGCGGCCTCCTCGGCGACCGGTATGTCAGAAGTTCCTGCCGCGGCGATAAGAATGGCTCCCTCGGCCGGGGGCGTCGGCAGGCGACGTTCGATAATCCGGGCGGTTTCATGGAAGACGACGTCCGGCACGACTTTCGCTACTTCACGAAAGGCTTCGTCCCCGGTGCGGGTGACGAGCAGGCCGTGACCGCGGGTGACGATCTGCGCGGCGATCGCGGCGACCTGGGCGGGTGTCTTGCCCTGTCCGAACACGACTTCGGGGAAGCCCTGGCGGGCCGCCCGGTGATGATCGACCCTCGCGAAGCCCAGATCGGCAAAGGCTTCGCGGTCCAGGACCCGTTCTGCCCGGGCGCGCGCATCGGCAGGCGACAGCCGGCCGTCGCGGACCTGCTCGAACAACCCGAGCAGGTCTGTCGGGGGAAGTTCTTGATTCGGCAAGGCTTTTCGTTTGACTCCGCGGAGAGCCGGTCCCTACAATGAGGCGCAATCGACTCCCGCTCCGACCCAGTCTATGACAACCCCTGAAACCCTGATTCTGGTTGCCTACTTCTTTGTTCTCAGCATCCTGGGCCTGTACGGGTGGCATCGCTATTTCCTGATTGCCCAATACCGCCGGCATCGCGATCGCGTCGCCGGGCCGCCGCCCGCCATCGAGACCTGGCCGGTCGTCACGATCCAGCTTCCGATCTTCAACGAGATGTACGTCGCCGACCGGTTGATCGACGCCGTCTGTGAGATCGACTACCCGTTGGACAAACTCGAGATCCAGGTGCTCGACGACTCGACGGACGAGACGCGCGCGATCGCCGAATTGGCCGTCCGTCGTCACGCCGGGCGTGGCTTCGACATCAAGTATCTGCACCGGACCGATCGCACCGGGTACAAGGCCGGGGCCCTCGACGAGGGCCTGAAGGTCGCCCGCGGCGAGTTCATCGCGATCTTCGACGCGGACTTCATTCCGCCGGCGGATTTTCTCCGCAAGACAGTGCCGTACTTCGTCGAGGACCGGCTCGCGGTCGTGCAGGCCCGATGGGGACACCTCAATCAGGGCTACTCGCTCCTGACCCGCGTCCAGGCCGTGATGCTCGACGGCCACTTCATCCTCGAACACGGCGGGCGCAACCGCGCGGGCTGCTTCTTCAACTTCAACGGGACGGCCGGCGTCTGGCGCCGGGTGGCGATTGACGATGCCGGCGGCTGGCAGCACGACACGCTGACCGAGGACCTCGACCTCAGCTACCGCGCGCAACTGCGCGGCTGGCGCTTCCAGTTCCTGCCCGACCTGGTCACACCGGCCGAAGTGCCTGTGGAGATGAACGCGTTCAAGTCGCAGCAGCATCGCTGGGCGAAGGGCTCGATCCAGACGTGCCGCAAGGTGCTGCCCTTCATCCTGGCCGCCGACCTGCCGATCAAGGTCAAGGCGGAGGCGTTCTTTCACCTCACGGCGAACTTCAACTACATCCTGATGATCGCGCTCTCGATCCTGATGTTCCCGGCCATGGTGGTCCGGTACCAGATGGGCTGGACCGAGATGCTGCTCATCGACATCCCGCTGTTTGCGGCGGCCACGCTCTCGGTGTTCAACTTCTATCTGATCAGCCAGCGCGAGGCGTACCCCGACTGGAAGTCGCGCATCAAGTACCTGCCCATTGTCATGGCCATCGGCATCGGGCTCGCCATCAACAACACCAAGGCGGTGTTCGAAGCGCTGTTCGGCCAGCCAGGCGAGTTCGTGCGGACGCCGAAGTACGGCATCGAACGGAAGCAGGACGACTGGCAGCACAAGAAGTACCACCAGTCGATTCCGATCCAGCCGTTCGTCGAGATCGCGTTCGGCCTCTACTTCACGGCGGCCGTGTTCTACGCGCTCGCGAACGAGATCTACGGCACGCTGCCGTTCCTGATGCTGTTCCAGTTCGGCTACCTGTACATGGGCCTCATGTCGGTCGTGCAGCAGTTCTCGAGCGACGAAGTGGCGGCCAAGGCCCCGCAAATCGCCGGCGGCGAGTAGCCCGCTCACCCGCGTGGTCCCGACATGAACCCCTCCCATGTCCGCTGACGCCAAGCCCAAGGCCGGTCTCGAGGATGTCGTCGCCGGCGAGTCGGCGATCTGCTATCTCGATGGCGCGCGCGGCGTGCTCGCCTACCAGGGCTACGACGTTCACGACCTCGCGCATGCCGATCACGGCGTGAGCTTCGAGGAAGTCTGCTACCTCCTCTGGCACGGCCGCCTGCCGAGCCGCGTCGAACTCGGCGACTTGCAGACGCAGCTGGCCTCCGCGCGAGGCCTCTCCGAGCCGATCCTCCGCGCGATGAAGTCGCTGCCGGCCGTCGAGCGGCATGGACGCGCTGCGGACGTTGACGTCGATCCTCGGCCACTACGACGCGGACGCGTCCGAGTCGTCGCCCCAGGCCAACTACCGGAAGGCCGTGCGGCTCACCGGGCAGCTGTCCTCGCTGGTCGCGACCTGGGGGCGGATGGCGGGAGGGGGCGGGCCGATCGCGCCGGATCCGGCGCTGGGCCACGCGGCCAACTTCCTCTACATGTTTTCGGGACAGCGCCCGTCCGCGATGGCGGCTCGCGCCTTCGATGTCTCGTTGATCCTGCACGCGGACCACGAACTGAACGCCTCGACGTTCGCGGCCCGCGTGGCGGCCGCCACCCTCACCGACATCCACTCGGCGATCGTCGCCGCCATCGGCACGCTCAAGGGGCCCCTGCACGGCGGCGCGAATGCCGAGGTGATGAAGATGCTCCTCGACATCGGGCGCGATGCGGGTCCGGAGCGGGCGGAAGCCTACGTCCGGGCCAAGCTGGCGCGCAAGGACAAGATCTCGGGCTTCGGCCATCGCGTGTACCGCACCGAGGACCCACGGGCCACGCACCTGCGCCGGTTCTCGAAGCTGCTCGGCGAGAAGGCCGGCGAACCGCAGTGGTTCGCCATGTCGCAGCGGATCGAAGCCGTGATCACGGCCGAGAAGAAGCTCTATCCGAACGTGGACTTCTACTCCGCGTCGATGTTCTACTCCCTCGGCCTGCCCCTCGACCTCTACACGCCGATCTTCGCGGTGAGCCGGATCTCAGGGTGGACCGCGCACGTGCTCGAGCAGTACGCGAACAACCGGCTGATCCGTCCGCGCACCGAGTACATCGGTCCCCCCTATCCGCAGACCGTCGTCCCGCTCGACCAGCGGTAAGGCTCGAGCGCCAGCAGGCCCTCCGGCCGCCGAGCGGCGTCCGAGCCAGCCGGCTCGCGACTCCGCGGCGCGATCGAGGGGCTCGTTCCATCCAGCAGCTCGATCTGGATAGCGCAGCGCCACGGTCAGCACGCCGACCAGGACGTCCTGCGGAATGCCGTCGGGGACGACCTACCGGTTCTTCCTCGAACTTCGAGGCCCCGCGCAGTGCGCCGTGCGTGCGGTTCTATCGACGCCGACATGGCGCTCGGGCACGACGCCGTCAGGCTGAGCGTCGATGCGAATCGCGGCCCTTGACCGGTTCGGAGCGCATCGCTCGTAGGCCGAGTCCAGCGCATCGACGCTGGGGAGGCGGAGCGCGAGCACCTCGGCGATGAGCCGTCAGACGGACGGTGATCCTGAGCCGCGCGCCACCACGATGGCTCGGACCAGGAGCAGGTTCGCGAGGCCGCCGATCGTCGTACGGTCATCTACACGGGGCAGCTCCGCGGTCGGTCACCGAACTCGTTCAGACGTGAGATGCCCGCGCCACGGACCGTGACGTTCGGCCAGCAACGGACGACTGCTCGACAGGTCATCCTGTCCGCCAGACTGATCACGAGGCGCGTGGAGCACTGTGACCGCAGCCAGGACAGCGTACAGCGTCCCGTCCTGCGGCCACGGCGAGCCTCATCATCAGTCGTGACCTCAGTCGCCGATCAGTCGACGCGTTGCCGCCCGTGGCACTCGGGTTGCTGGCGCTCTACCTGGTGGGCCGGGGCATCGCCTGGTATTTCCTGATCTGGTTGATGGGCGCAGCGGTCGGGTGGATCCCGCAACGTTCGCGGTTGCGGCAACCGGCCGTCGCTCACGGTGGCTGTCCCGCTGACTGCGTTCCTGGCCGTAGTGGCCGCCTCGCACCTGTCAGTGGTGCGAGCGTGGATGGCGGGACCCTCTGGGCCGCCGATGTGCTCACGGGCGTGACCTTCGCGGTCTGCCTGTACCTCATCCTTCACGATCGTCGGCCCGCGGTTCGCGATCTCGTGACGGCGCGGTCGCCGCTCGTCTGTCGGCCTGTTCGTTCACGCTGTATGTCGCGCACCTGCCTCTTCTCGTCTTTCTCCGCGCCTGGCTTGTCGAGGACCGTCCCTGGTCGCCGAGCGCTGCGACCATCCTCGGCGCTGCCGTGGTCTCGCTCGTGGCCTTCGGGTACGCGGCCGCACTTGCCCACGTGACCGAGGCCAAGACGCCGGTCGCGCGTCGGAAAGTCAGGCAGTGGCTGGGTTGGTAGCTGGTCAGGACCGCATGCCCGACTCCCGTCGTGGTCGATCGGGCATAATTAGGCCTCGGCTCGCCGCCCGGCCCCAGGTCCATGGAACAACGCCACATTCGTAATTTCTCGATCATCGCGCACATCGACCATGGCAAGTCCACGCTGGCGGACCGCTTCCTCGAGTTCACGGGCGCCCTCCAGGCGCGTGAGATGGAGGCGCAGGTCCTTGACAGCATGGATCTCGAGCGCGAGCGCGGCATCACCATCAAGGCGCACGCGGTGCGCCTGAACTACACGGCCAAGGATGGCCAGACCTACGTCCTGAACCTCATCGACACGCCCGGCCACGTCGATTTCTCCTACGAGGTCACCCGGTCGCTGGCCGCCTGCGAGGGCGCGCTGCTGCTGGTCGATGCCTCGCAGGGCGTCGAGGCCCAGACGCTGGCCAATGCCTACCTGGCGATCGAGAACAACCTCGAGATCATCCCCGTCATCAACAAGATCGACCTGCCCGGCGCGCAGCCCGACGAGGCGCGGCGGCAGATCCAGGACATCATCGGGCTCGACGCGAGCCAGGCCATTCTCGCGAGCGGCAAGGCCGGCACGGGCGTCGAGGAGATCCTCGAGGCCATCGTCCATCGGCTGCCGCCGCCCGAAGGCGAACCCGACGCGCCCCTGAAGGCCCTGATCTTCGACTCGTGGTACGACCCGTATCGCGGCGTCGTGATCCTCACGCGCGTCATCGACGGCGTGATGCGGCCCGGCATGAAGATCCGACTGATGGCCGCCGGCCAGGACTACCAGAATCGAGCAGCTCGGCGTGTTCTCCCCCAAGCCGGTGCCCGTCGAGTCGCTCGGCGTGGGCGAGGCCGGGTTCATGGTCGCCAACATCAAGAACGTCGCCGACGCGAGAATCGGCGACACGATCACCGGAACTGGCGCGGCAGACCGCCACGCCCTTTCCGGGCTTCAAGGAGCTGAAGCCGATGGTCTTCGCCGGGCTCTACCCGGTGGAGGGCTCGAAGTACGCGGAACTGCGCGAGGCGCTCGAGAAGCTGCGGCTCAACGACGCGTCGTTCTTCTTCGAGCCAGAGACGTCGGCGGCGCTGGGCTTCGGCTTCCGCTGCGGCTTCCTGGGGCTCCTGCACATGGAGATCGTCCAGGAGCGACTCGAGCGCGAGTTCGACCAGGACCTCATCACGACCGCGCCAGGCGTGCTCTACCGCGTGACGACCACCGACGGGGTGACGACCGGAGATCGACAGCCCCTCGAAGCTGCCGGACACGGGACGCATCAGCAAGATCGAGGAGCCGGTGATCACGGCCACGATGTTGACGCCGCAGGCCTACGTCGGGGGCATCCTCGAACTCTGTCAGGAGAAGCGCGGGATTCAGAAGTCGATGGAGTACGTCTCGCAGGACCGGGTGCTCGTGACCTACGAGCTTCCCTTCAACGAGGTCGTGCTCGATTTCTACGACCGCCTCAAGACCATCTCGCGGGGCTATGCCTCGCTCGACTACCACGTGACGGGCTATTGGGCGTCACCGCTCGTCAAGCTGGACATCCTCGTCAACGCTGAGCCGGTGGACGCGCTGTCGGTGATCGTCCACGAGGAGAACGCCTACCCGCGCGGCCGCGCGCTGGCCGCGAAGATGCGCGAGCTGATTCCCCGCCAGATGTTCGAGATCGCCATCCAGGCCACGATCGGCAGCCGCGTCGTGGCCAGGGAGACCGTCCGGGCCATGCGCAAGAACGTGCTCGCCAAGTGTTACGGCGGCGACATCTCGCGCAAGCGCAAGCTGCTCGAAAAGCAGAAGGAAGGCAAGAAACGCATGAAGCGCGTCGGCCGGGTCGAGATCCCGCAGGAGGCGTTTCTGGCGGTGCTGAAGATCGGGCAGGGCGAATAGACCGAATCGTGAATGTGGTGATGTGGTGATGTGGTGATGTGGTGATGTGGTGATGTGGTGATGTGGCGATGAAGAAATCAGTCGCGCGCGAGTACTTCGAGTCGCTGGTGATCGCCGTGATCCTCGCGCTGTTCGTGCGCACGTGGGTCTTCCAGGCCTTCAAGATCCCCACCGGCTCGATGGAGAAGAACCTCCTCATTGGCGACCACCTATCGTCAACAAGATGGAGTTCGCGCCGGCCGCCACCGCGATCGAGCGGGCCCTGATGCCGCATCGCGAGATCCGGCGCGGCGACGTCCTCGTGTTCAAGTACCCGGCCGAGCCCGAGCGCGACTTCATCAAGCGGGTCATCGGCCTGCCCGGCGACCGCCTCGAACTGCGCCGGAAGCGGATCCTCATCAACGGCGTCGGCCTCGACGAACCGTATGCGCAGTTCATCGAACCGCCGTCAACCGCGGGGGCGCCCACGCACCGACGACCTGCGCGAGGAGTACGGCCCCGTGACGGTGCCGGCCGGCCAGTACTTCATGATGGGCGACAACCGGGACAACTCCGAGGACAGCCGCTACTGGGGCTTCATGCCGGCGAGCTACGTGAAGGGCTCCGCCCTGTTCATCTACTTCTCCGTGCAGGAGAACGCCAACCTGCTGACCGGGATCCGATGGGGCCGGCTGCTGAACCGCGTGCACTAGCCTGCCTCCCTCAAGCCGGGCGCCAGACGGCCGATCTCCCCAAGGTAGCGTGTCCACCCTGCCTCGCCAGCCCGAGTTGTCCCTCGTGACCTTTCCGACCGTCACCGTCGTGGTGCCGACGTATCGGGAAGCCGAGAGTCTGCCGCACCTGCTCGATCGCCTGCGAGGCCTTCGCGACGAACTGGGTGGCCGCCTCGACGTCATCCTCATGGACGATGACAGCCGCGATGGGTCTCAGGAGGTCGTGGCCGCGCGGGCCGAGGCCTGGGTGCAGTTCGTCGTCCGGACGACCGATCGTGGCCTCAGTCCGGCCGTGCTCGAGGGGTTCCGCCGCGCCACGGGCGAGGTGCTCGTGTGCATGGACGCCGACCTGAGTCATCCGCCGAGCGGCCGTGCCCCACATGCTCGACAAGCTCGCGGACGGCGCCGACTTCGTCATCGGCTCCCGGTACGTGGCCGGCGGCTCGACCGCCGACGACTGGGGATTCCTGCGGTGGCTCAACAGCCGCGTCGCCACGGTGCTGGCCCGGCCGTTGACGGCCGTGAGCGATCCGATGGCCGGATTCTTTGCGATGCGTCGCACCACCTTCGAGGCCGGCCGGGACTTCAATCCCGTCGGCTACAAGGTCGGGCTCGAGGTGCTGGTCAAGTGCGGATGCGAGCGTGTCGTCGAGGTGCCGATCCATTTCGAGGACCGGCAGTTCGGCGAGAGCAAGCTCACGCTGAAGCAGCAGCTGCTGTACCTCCAGCACCTGCGGCGACTCTACGTGTTCAAGTACGGCGTCTGGACGCAGGTGCTGCAGTTCCTGGTCGTCGGCGGCCTCGGGACCATCGTCAACGTCGTGGCCCTGACGCTGCTCCTGGCCGCGGGCCTCTCGGAGTCCGCCGCGGTGACCCTGGCCATCGGCGTCGCCCTGTGCTGCAACTTCGCGCTCAACCGGCGCTTCAGCTTCGCGCACGCCCGCCGGGAGCCCTGGCCCCGGCAGTTCGCGCGCTACGCCGCCGGATCGTCGGTGGGCGTCCTCGTCAATCTGGTGGCGACGCTGTTCCTGCTGCGGGCCACGACGACCTTGTCACCCCAGACCTGCGCGCTCCTCGGCATCGTCGCCGGGATGGGCTTCAACTTCCTCGCCAGCCGCTACTTCGTCTTCCGGTCCACGCACATCAAGAAGGACGCACGCTGATCCGGAACTCACCACGAAGCCGCGTAGATCTCTCTGCGGAGGGCTTCTCCCACGCTCAGCGCGCGGCGCCACGCTGGCTCGCCAGCGTGGCAGCCACGGGCCTGGCGAGAATGCGGCAGGCCCGATTCACATGAGCGACTCGCACTCCTCGCTCATGTGAACCGGGCCTGCCGCATTCTCGCTCGCCGCGCGCGGGAAGCTTCGTGTCTTCGTGGTGGACCGTTGGCCGCCACGATTGACGAAGGCGGTCACACCGAGGCAAGCACCAGATTCAGGGTTGGACGGGCCCCTGGGGCGGCGTTGGCGACAGGAATCGCTTCATCGCCGAGATCAACAGCACACCGGCGGGCGAACTCATGAAGGGGCCGTCCGGTCCCTCGTGCCTTGGCGGCGTGACGGCGCGCACGCGAGCCGTCACCTGGGCCGCCAGGGCCGGGTCCTTGAGACTCCCGATGTTCGTCTCGACGTTCAGGATGGCACCGAACCACGCGGATGAGATCAGGTGACTCGCCACGCCGACGTCGCTCGCGGCCGACGCGGCGCCGGCCTGGGCCACGGCCCCAAGCGCGAGTTGCGCGGCGCGACAGGCTTCCATGGTCTCGACCGGCACCTCGGTCGCCACGCGAAACGCCTGCTGAACGGCCGCGGTGCGGGCGGCTTTCTCTTCGTCCGTGCCCTTCGGCAGCCTGAACGCGGCGACCACGAGGTCGTAGGCGGCCGCATCGCGATCGACCAGGTCGAGCAGGCGGTCGCGGAGGCCGATCAGCGTCTGCCGCGCCACATCCAGACTCGCGCGCTCTTCCGGCGTGCCCGTGCGCGTCTTGGGCAGGGACGCCACCATCACCAGCAGTGACACGCCCAGCGCGCCAGAGAGGGCCGCCGCCGATCCTCCGCCGGGCGTCGGATCAGCGGAGGAGAACGCATCGAGCACCTCGCGGAGCGGGCGGTCGGCAGCTGAACTGGTCACGTCTCACGTCCCTTCTTGAACACCGCCACGATCGGCGACTGATTGGCGCGCAGCAGGTTGGTGGCCGGCCCGTCGATGAGCACCGCGTCGAACTGCTTGCCGGCTTCGAGGCTGCCCACGACGTGCGCGCGATCGAGCGAGGCCGCGCCGTTGATCGTCGCCGCGACGAGCGCTTCCTCGAACGTCAGCCCCATCGCAAAGCAGCCGAGGGTCATCGCGAAGGGCATCGACGGCGAGATGCCACCACCGGGATTGACGTCGGTCGCCAGCGCGACAGGCACGCCGGCGTGGATGAGGTCGCGGGCCGGCGCGAATCGGCCCAACTTCAGATAGAAGGCCGCCGACGGCAGCAACGTCGCCACGACGCCCGACTCGGCGAGCGCGGCGATGTCGGCGGCGGTGACGTGGACGAGGTGATCGGCCGAACGCGCGCCGACGCGCGCCGCGACGCGCGATCCGCCGCTCGACGCCAACTCGTCGGCGTGGATCCGTGGCTTCAATCCCGCGCGCATGCCCGCCTCGAGAATCTCCACGGATTCCTCAGGGGTGAAGAACCCCCGGTCGCAGAACACGTCGCACCATTCGGCCAGCGGCGCGGCGCGCGGCAGCATCTCGTCGATGACCAGGCGCACGTAGTCGGCCTGCCGGCCGCGATACTCGGGCGGCACCTCGTGCGCGCCCATGAACGTCGCCGCCATCTCGACCGGCTGCTCGGCGTTCAGCGTCGCCACGACGCGCAGCATGCGCAGTTCGGTCTCGACGTCCAGCCCATACCCACTCTTCGCTTCACACGTCGTCGTCCCCGCGCGCAGCATCTCGGCGAGCCGGACGCGGGTGTCGTCGGCCAACTGACGCTCGGAGGCGGCCCGTGTCGCACGGACGGTCGCCAGGATGCCGCCGCCGGCGGCGGCCACCTCCGCGTACGTGGCGCCGGCGAGTCGCTGGCGCAGTTCGGCGCGGCGATCCCCGGCAAAGACGACGTGGGTGTGCGCATCCACGAACCCCGGGACGAGTGAGTGCCCGCGGCCCGACCGCACACGCGTGGTGGCGTCGATCGACACCGCCGCGCGCACCTCCGCGGTCGTGCCGGCCGCCAGGATCGTCGGGCCGGCGACGGCCACCGCGCCGTCGGTGAGGACCGCGATGTCGCCCTGCCGGGCGCCCGATCGCGGCGCGGGCCCGGCGACGGTGTAGAGCTGGTCCAGGTGCTCGATGAGGAGCGATGCCGTCGGCCCTGCGCGCATCGCTACGGCTTCTTCGGCCCCAGCGCCGCATGGACGCGCGCGTCAGACACGCCGTCAATCTCGATGGTCTTGTTCCGACCTGTCAGGCCAGCGACCACACGTAACGCGCGCGGCGCGAGATCCAGGGCTCGGGCCAGCAGCGCGAGGACCGCCTCGTTGGCGGCGCCGTCCACGGGCGGGGCCGTCACGCGGACGACCAGTCGTCCGTCGCGGAAGCCTTCCACGACATTGCGCGGCGCCCGCGGCATCACGCGCACGTCGAGCCTCACGACCGCCCGCCGAAGATCGCGGTGCCGACGCGCACCATCGTGGCACCCTCTTCCACGGCCACCTCGAGATCCTGGGTCATGCCCATCGAGAGTTCGGCAAGCTGGCTGGCGGCGATGCCATCGGCGACCAGGCGATCGCGCAGCTCGCGCACTTGCCGGAACCAGGGTCGCGAGTCCTCGGGCACGACCGGCACCGGCGGCACGATCATCAGACCGCGCAGGTCCACCGCCCGGGCCGTCGCGGCCGCCTCGGCAATTCGCCTCACATCGTCGATGCCCGCGCCGTGCTTGGTGGCTTCTCCGGCCAGATCCACCTGGATCAGGACGCGCGGCCTGGTACCCGCGTCCACCCCGCCCGCGTCGAGACGCGACAGCAGATCGAGCGAATCGACCGCGTGGATCCACGCGAAGCGGGCCGCGGCCTTTCTGGCCTTGTTGGATTGGAGATGACCGATGAGGTGCCACTCGAGCGGCACGCCCGGCGCGAGCCCGCCCACCGCGTCCATCTTGTCGAGGGCTTCCTGGACGCGGTTCTCGCCGAAGGCCCGTTGCCCGGCGGCGATGGCTTCGGCCACGGCGTCGGCGGGGAAGGTCTTGGAGACGGCAATGAGCGTGACGCTGCCGGGCAGACGGCCGGCGCGCTGCGCCGCCGCGTCGATGCGGCGGCGCACGGCCTCGAGCTGGAGGGCAATCGCCGCGCCAGGCGGCATCGCTACTTGATGGTGGCCAGCAGCTGCTTGGCGGCCTCGGCGTTCGTGCCGGTCGGCGCGAGCTTGAGGTACTCCTGCAGCGGCGCCTTGGCCTCGGCCATCTTGCCCGCGCTGAAGAGGGTCAGGCCCAGCATGTACTGCGACTCGGCGTTCTTCGGATTGGCGGTGACGGCACGCTGGAAGGCGGCGGCCGCCTCGGGCGCCTTGCCCTGGTTCCAGAGGATGACGCCCTGGTTGTACAGCGCAATGGGATCGATCGGACCGCCCGACGCGGCCATCAGATCGCCCGCCTTCTGGCTCATCTTCGTGGCTTCGTCGAACCGCTTCTGCTCGTTGTAGATGGTCGAGAGCGCGTTGTAGGGATCCGCGTTCGTCGGTTCGAGCGTGATCGCCGTGAGGAAGGCCTTCTCGGCCGAGGCCAGGTCCTTCTTCTTGGTGTAGGCGTCGCCGAGGCGGATGTAGCAGACGCCGCACTTCTCGACGGCCTTGGCCACTTCCTCGAGCTTGAGGATGGCCGCGTCGTAGTTGCCCGCATCGAGATCGACCTTCGAGGCGTTGAAGCGCTCCTGGAGTTCGGCGTTGCGCTTGTTGATCTTCTCGACCTCTTCCCTGCGACATCTTCGGGTCGGCGGCCGGGGCCACCTTGCCCGGCTTGAGCACGATGTCAGGCACCGTGAAGACGCCGCCGGTCGGAATGTCCATGTCCTCGGACCGGCCGCTCAGGCCGTCCTTGGTCGTGACGGTAATCCGCCACCGGCCGCCGGCTACCAGCAGCCCCGCGCGGATGAACTCACCGCGCCGGTCCGTCTTGCCCTTGAACTGGCGATTGACGTCGCCGCCCACGAAGTCGAACACGATGTCGGCGTCAGGGATGGGCTTGCCGGACTCGATCGACGACCTTGCCCTTGACCGAACCCATCTGCGCCTGCGCGGGTGCGGCCACAGCCAGCACCAGCAGGGCGAACAGGCTCGCGACCACACCTCGGAGCACACGTTGACCGTTCATGACTCTTCCTCCTGCAAATCCTGTAGGTGCAGTTTACACCCCGCAGCCGGACGTCGAGATCGGTCAGGAACCAACAAGCCGGTCACCACGAAGCCACGTAGCGGCCGCCGCGCGCGGCGAGCTGGGGTGTGGCGCGGTGGGTTCGCATGAGCGACACGACCGCACCTCCTCGCTCATGTGAACCCACCGCGCCTCACCCCAGGCCAGGCCTCCGGCCGCCACGCTGGCGAGCCAGCGTGGCGCCGCGCGCGGTCCGAAACGGCCAGGCAGTCAGACAGAGCAACGCCACGCAGAGAGATCTACGTGGCTTCGCGGTGAGCTCTAGCCCGTCAGACCTTGGCGAACGATCGGACCGGGGACGGGGTCTGGAGGCGTGTGGGGGCGGCGCGGAAGCGCTGGAAGGGCAGATGACAGTCGTGCTTGCGCAGGAAGCTCAGGAAGCGCTTGTAGTCCTCGTTCGGCATGTTGAAGAGCTGGACCAGGAGGCGGTAGTTGCCGTTGGTGCTCTCGAGGCCGATCTGCACGATCTTCCGCAGGTCGCCGCGCGTCATGTCGCGCGCGATGAACGTGGGGTAGACGGCCGACCAGAACGACTCGCCGCCCTTGAGCATCTGTCTCGCCATCTCGTCCGCAAAGGAGGCCTTGAGGATCTCGGCCTTGGTGCCCGCCGCCGGACTCGAGGCGGTCGTAATGGCCTGGACGACGTCGGACGGGAGGTCGGCGTACCGGACGGGCCGGCCGGCGGTCTTGAGCACCACGCGCTCGACGACGTTCTTCAGTTCGCGGATGTTGCCGGGCCAGCGGTGGGCGACCAGCGCCTCCATGGCTTCGGGCGTGACTTCGGACGCGGCGGTCTTGTGCGCCTGTGCGTAGGAGGCCGAGATAATAGTCAACCAGAAGCGGAATGTCCTCGGTCCGCTCGCGCAGAGGGGGCACTGCAATTCTGACGACATTCAAGCGGAAGTAGAGATCTTCCCGGAAGGCGCCCGAGGCGATCTGGACCTGCAGATCGCGATTGGTGGCGGTGATCAGGCGCACGTTGACGCGGGTGTGCGACCGCTCCGCGCCCACGCGCTGGATCTCGCCGGACTCGAGGAACCGGAGCAGCACGGCCTGCATGCGCGCGCTCATCTCGCCGACCTCGTCGAGAAAGACCGTGCCGTTGGGCGCCATCTCGAGCAGCCCGGGCTTGTCGCGATAGGCGCCGGTGAAACTGCCCCGCACATGGCCGAAAAGCTCTGATTCCAGCAGGGAATCCGGCAGGCCGGCGCAGTTGAGCGTCACGAGCGAGGAGGAGGCGCGGGTACTCCGCCGGTGGATCAGCCGGGCGACGACTTCCTTGCCCACGCCGGTCTCGCCGGTGACCAGCACCTTGGCGTCGGACCGGGCGGCGCACTCCACATCGGCTTCGATCTGCCGGATGGCGGCGCTTCGGCCGATGAGCCGGACTTCAGGGGTTCGCGCGGGAGCTGTCAGCACAGGTTTGGACCGGACGCCAGTCCGAAGGGGCGACTGGGCGTGCGGCGGAAAGAGGGATGGTATGAGACGGAAGTCTTCCCGTCAACGACAAGTTTTGTGAATCGCTGTCTTTCGTGTGCCGAGGTGGTTGTAAAAAGTCTCTGTCTCGGACCGACTTTGTTCGCGAGAATTCAAGCTGCGTCACCCTCACCTCCCCGGCTCAATCGGCGCGACAGGGCCGAGACTTGAGCCTAAGTAGTTCTCTTGAAAGGTGATAGCAGGCTATCTGCAACATCCGGTGTGACTTCGGACACGCGTTTGCAGTCCAACCGGGCTCCACGACTCGGCGTGGACGGGGTGATGATGAGTCAGACAGGGCCAATCCAACTGATCGGCACGAGTCAGGTGATCCAGGAACTGAAGGCGGAAGTCGAGCGGGTCGCCCGCTCGGACGCCAAGGTGCTCATCACCGGCGAGAGCGGGTCGGGCAAGGAAGTGGTGGCGCGCGCCATCAACGGCGCCAGTGCGCGCGCGCAGAGCTTCGTGCCCGTCAACTGCGCCGGCATTCCCGAGACGCTGCTCGAGTCGGAGCTGTTCGGCCACGTGAAGGGCAGTTTCACGGGCGCCTATCGGGACAAGCCCGGCAAGCTCGAGACGGCCGACAACGGCACGCTCTTCCTCGACGAAATCGGGGAGATGACCCTGCGGATGCAGGGCCTGCTCCTGCGATTCCTCGAAACCGGCGAAATCCAGAAGGTCGGCGCCGAGCGCAGCGTGCGCGCCAGCAACGTGCGCATCATGGCGGCCACCAACCGCGACCTGCGGGATCTGATCATCCAGGGGCAGTTCCGCGAAGATCTGTTCTACCGGATCAACGTCATCCACATCGTCGTGCCGCCCCTGCGGGAGCGGCGTGAAGATATTCCGCTGCTGCTCGATTACTTCCTGAAGAAGTTCACGAGCCAGGGGCGCGGCAACGGGGCGGCGGCCAATACCCACAGCCCGGTGCAGGCGCCTGGCGCCCGACGCGATCGTGGCCCTGACCGAATACGCCTGGCCCGGGAACGTCCGCCAGGTGGAGAACGTGATCGAGCGGCTGGTCGTGATCGGCCGGAGCGAGATCGTCCAGCTGGAGGACCTGCCGCCCGAGATTCGGCACCCGGCCACGCCGACCGGGCACCCGGGCCGGGAGCGGCGGCGCAGCGTGGCCGACGATCTGTTCAAGCGCCTGGTGGAAAATCGCGAGTCGTTCTGGAACGCGGTCTACCCGCTGTACATGAACCGCGAGATCACCCGGTCGAACGTGCGGGATCTGGTGCACAAGGGCCTGGAGGAGGCCCGCGGGAACTACAAGATCGTCCTGCGGCTGTTCAACATGGAGTCGTCCGACTACAAGCGCTTCCTGAACTTCCTCCGCAAGCACGACTGTCAGTTGCCCTTCAAGGAATACCGCTGAGGCTCCCATGATGCTGAATCTGCGCCCGTCTCGCTCCGTCTCTTGCCGCACTGGTTCTGGCCGCCGTGCCGACGCTGGCCCTGGCCGGGCAGGCCAAGCCCGCCACGCCCCCTAGGCGCCGGCGACGTCCAAGCCGGCGACGCCGGTCCGAGGCGCTGACGCCGCCACCCGGCTACGTCATCGGGCCTGACGACGTGCTCATCGTCAGCTTCTACCAGCAGAAGGACATGTCGGCCGAAGTGGCCGTGCGTCCCGACGGGATGATCACGCTGCAACTGCTCAACGACATCAAGGCCGTGGGCCTCACGCCGACCGAGCTCGGGGCCGCGGTCGTGACCGCGGCGTCCAAGTTCTTCCAGGACCCGGTCGTGACGGTCAGCGTCAAGCAGATCAACAGCCGGCGGGTCTACGTGCAGGGGGCCGTGGCCAAGCCGGGACCGGTGCCCGCTGAGCGGGCCGATGACCGTGTCCCAGCTCATCTCGGTGATCGGGGGCCTGGCCGACTGGGCCGACGAGAAGAACATCCTGATCATCCGGATGGAGGGCGGCAAGCAGATGACCATCACGGTGAACTACGACGACATCAAGAAGGGCAAGAACCTCGCGAAGAACAACATCGAGCTGCGGCCCGGCGACACGTTCATCGTTCGATAGGTCCGTGATGCGACGACCGATTCTCGCCACCGTCCTGCTGACGCCGCTGCTCGTGGCGCTCGTGCCCGCCGTGGCGGCGGCGCAGCAATCCCGCCCGTACCGCGGGCTGTTCGGCGGCGGCTACGGCGAGACGGAGCAGAGCCTCATCTTCTCGTCGAGCCTGGGCACGGGGTTCGACACCAACGTGCTGCGCGGGCGGATCGATCCGACGGCCGAGGACGAGAACCCGATCCCGACCCGACGCTCGAGCACCTTCAGCAGCGCGCAGCTGGGTCTCGGCTACTCGATCAGCCGCAGCACGCTGTCGCTCAGTGCCATCGACCGGGCACGAGCCTGTCCTACTACGAGGCCCTGTCGAAGCCGAGGATCAACGGCTACGGCGCGTCATTCTCGGCCGGTTGGCAGCCCAGCTACCGGATGTCGCTCTCGGCCGCCCAGTCGCTCTCCTACGGGCCGTTCCTGGGGCTGAGCAGCGTGGCGTCCCTGATCGAGACGGGCGCCGGGGCGCCGCCGCTCGAGTTCCTGCAGTCGGACATCCTCGTCGAAGACCGCCTGGTCTCGACCACGTCCGCGTCCTTCGGCTACAGCGTGACCCAGAACTCAGCGCGTCGGCGGGCTACGGCCAGCAGGACGACCTGTGGAAGAGCGACGTGCGTGATCTGGCGAGCAAGCAGGCCAACGTGGGCATCTCCTACGGCCGGCAGCTCAAGAAGTACTTCGGCTTCCGCCTGGGCTACTCCTACCAGCTCTCGCAGTACCGGGGCAGCGATCTCGACCCGCAGTGGGTGGGCACGCACGGCGGCGACATCGGACTGAACTTCGGCCGCAACGGGGCGCTCGAGCTGAACCGGCGCACGCGGCTGTCGTTCGGCGTCGGCGTCGGCAGCGGCCGGGGCCTGCGCCCGGGCGAGCGACTGCACTACACCGTCACGGGCAACGCCGGGCTGACCCGCGACGTGGGTCGCACGTTTCAGGCCTCGCTGCCAGTACAACCGCGGCCTCGGGTTCAACTCGTTCTTCCGCGAGCCGGTCGTGCAGTGACACCCTCACGGCCGGCTACGGCGGCCTGCTCACGCGGCGCCTGACGTTCCATTCGGGCGTCTCGGCCACGTCGCGGCAACGTCGGCTTCGACCAGGACGACAACCAGCTCGTCGACCTACTGCGGCCAACGCCGGACTCGGGCTCGGGCTGACGCGCCTGCTCTCCCTGAACGTCACCTATTTCTGGACGCAGTTCGACGTCGGGAGCTTCGTCGACCTGCCGACGGGCGTCGAACGGATCGGCGACCGTCACGTGGTGCGCGCCTCGATCGGCTTTCGCGCGCCGCTCTACACCCGTGCAAGGAGGCCCAATGCTTCCCGGTAAGAAGTACACCCCCGAAGACATCCTGCTCATTCTCAGGCGGCGGTTCTGGCTGCTGCTCGTGCCGCCGGCGGTGCTGGGCGCGCTCGCCGCCGGCTATGCCCGGCAGCTGCCGAACATCTACCAGTCGGACGCCATCATCTACGTGACGCCGCAGCAGGTGCCCGAGCAGTACGTGCGCGGCCAACTGCCACGGGCATCCAGCAGCGGATCGACGCCATTCGGCAGAAGATCGTGAGCCGCACGAAGCTCGAGGGGCTGATCACCGAATTGGACCTGTACCGGGACATCCGTGCGACCAGCGTCATGGAGGACGCCGTCGAGCGATGCGCGCGGACGTCGCGCTGAGCCCGCGCGGTGAGACGCTGTCGGTCTCGTACATCGGCCGCGACCCGAAGACCGTGCAGAAGGTGGCCGACCGGGTGTCGGATCTGGTCATCAACGAGAGCAGCACGCGACCGCGAGAACCTGACGGCGGCCAGCGACCAGTTCCTGGAGTCCACGCTCGATGAGCAGCGTCGGCGGCTGACCGAGCAGGAGAAGAAGCTGGCCGACTACCGGCAGGCCCACCGGGGTGAGCTGCCGTCGCAGCAGGAAGCCAATCTGCAGGCCGTGCAGAACTTCCAGACGCAGATTCGCACGCTGGCCGACCGCATCAATGACGCGCAGACGCGCAGGCTCCTGATCGAGAAGAACATCCAGGAACTCGAGGGCCTGGCCGAGCAGACGTCCCAGATGCAGGCCGACGGCCGCCCAGGCGACCAGTGCCGGCGCCCTGCTGGCGGCAGGGACGGCTGCGGCTCGACGTGATGCTGCGCACCTTCAAGCCCGACCATCCGGAGATCAAGATCCTCAAGAGCCAGCTGGCCGAACTCGAGAAGAAGGCCGAGGCCGAAGCGCTCGAGACGCCCGTGTCGGTCGAAGCGCCGCTGCCGCCGGCCGAACGGAACCGCCGGGCGCGCCTGGCCGCCGAGCAGGAGCAGCTGGCGCTGGTCAACCGGCAGATCGAGAAGATGTTCGCCGAGGACGCGGAGGCCCGGCGAGGCGGCGGCGGCCTATCAGGAGAAGCTTGCAGGCCGCGCCGACGCGCGAGACCGAGCTCATCGAACTCAACCGCGACTACAACCAGGTGGCCAGCACCTACTCGAGCTTCCTCGCCAAGCGCGAGGAGTCCAAGATTGCGGCGAACCTCGAGCGGCGGCAGCTCGGCTCGCAGTTCAGGCTGCTCGATGCCGCCCGCCTGCCCCTGCGGCCGGTCAGCCCGAACCGGCGCGATCTACAACATCGGCGGCCTGGCCGTCGGCCTCGGCCTGGGCCTCGCGCTGGTCGCCCTGCTCGAGTATCGCGATCGCACGTTCAAGACCGACGACGACGTCGCGACGGTCGTCGGCCTCCCGGTGCTGGCCGTGGTGCCGCTGATGCAGTCGGACGCGGACACGAAGAGGCTGCGCCGTCGGCGCTGGATCGTGGGTCTCGGTCTGGGCAGCACCGTCGCCGGGTGCCTGGCCGTGTTCGCTTATGCGGTGATGTGGTAGGCACGGATGTACGAGCAGTTCTTTGGTCTGCGTGAGCGCCCGTTCGATCTGACGCCCAACCCGCGCTTCCTCGTGATGACCGAGGTGCACGGCGAGGTGCTCAGCACGCTGGAGTACGCCATCGCCAGCCAGAAAGGGCTGACGCTCCTGGTCGGCGAGGCCGGGCTCGGGCAAGACGACGCTGATCCATGCGCGCCATCCAGCGGCAGTCGGCCCGGATTCATTGCGTGCATCTGCACAATCCGACGCTGACGCGCCACGAGTTCGTCGAGATGCTGGCCGCGCACTTCGACCTGTCGAACGACGCGCGCCTGTCGAAGACGAGCATGCTGCTCGAACTCGAGGGCCTGCTCCGCGAACGCCGCGATCACGGCGAGACGACGGTGCTCATCGTGGACGAGGCCCAGAGCCTCCCGCTCGACCTGCTCGAGGAAGTGCGGCTGCTGGCCAACATGGAGACCGACGACGCCAAGCTCCTGTCGGTCATCATCGCGGGCCAGCCGGAACTGAGCGTGCGGCTCAACGAGACCCGCCTGCGCCAGTTGAAGCAGCGCGTCGCGCTGCGGTGCGAACTGCGACCGCTGACCGAGAAGGAAACGGCCGGCTATCTGGCCGGCCGCATCGCCGCCGCGGGCGGCGCCGGCTCGGAGGTCTTCACGCGCGAGGCCGTGGGCCTGATTCACGCGCGGGCGCGCGGGATTCCCCGCACCATCAGCGTCATCGCCGACAACGCCCTGCTCGGCGGGTTCGCCGCCGGCCAGCGGCCCGTGGGCACGCAGATCGTGCGCGACGTCTGCCGCGACTTCGATCTCAACCCATCGAACGATGCTGCGCAGGCCGCCGCGCGGGCCCTGCTGGGATTCGACGCGACCGGCCAGCCGCTTGGCGCCCGGAACGTGCTGGGCGGCCCGCCGATTCAGGGCCCCGATCCTGCCGCGTTGGCAAACTTCGCAGCGTTGCGCGAGAAGCTACAGCGGCGGGCGACGCCGGCCGAGAATGTCGGTGTGTCTTCCGGTCTGGCGCCCGAGATCCCCGCCGATCCCAAGCCCGAGCCGGTCGAGCCGGAGAAGCCCGTGAAGCCGAAGAACCGGCTGTTCACGTTTTTCAGTGAGTGAGGACAGGAGACCATGGGGCGCGTTCAGGATGCGATGAAGCGGGCGGGCGACCGACAAGCGGCCGGAGACGCCCCTCGTCCAGAGAAGAAGGACGCCACCCTCGATCTGTCCGACGAGGTGCTCGGGACGCGTCAGGCCAGCGCCCTCGCGAAGGAGCCGTTCCCTGACGAGCTCTCCGTAGGGCTGACGCCCGAGAGCGACCCGGCTGGTGAGGCGGTCCTGCACCGGGCCGAGGAGGCCGTTTCGGCGACGGCGTACGCCGAGGCCGACACCCAGGCCGACGACGACGAGGCGGCGCTCCCCGCGGCCGCTCCGGCGGCCAAGAGTCGCGGCACCGGACTGCTGCAGCGTCTGGGCACCGACCTGACCAAGAAGATGGTCATCGACCAGGACATGGTGCCGGCCTCGCGCGAGCAGTACCGCCGGCTGGCCGCCACGCTCCACCAGGCCCAGTCGATGAACGGGATGAAGGTCATCCTCGTCGCCAGTGCCGTGGCCGGTGAGGGCAAGACGCTGACCGTGTCCAACCTCGCCCTGACGTTCAGCGAGTCGTACAAGCGGTCGGTGCTCGTCATCGACGGCGACCTGCGTCGTCCGTCGGTCCACACGGTGTTCGGCATTCCGGGGTCGCCGGGATTGACCGAAGGCCTGTCGGCGGTTGATGAACCGATGTTGCCGCTCCACCGGGTGACGCCACGTCTGACGGTGTTGCCGGCGGGCAAGCCGAGCGGCGACCCCATGGCCGGCCTCACGTCGGACCGCATGCGCCGCGTCATCCGCGAAGCGCGTGATTCGTTCGACTGGGTCTTCGTCGATACCGCGCCGATCGGCCTGCTGACGGATGCGAACCTCCTGGCCTCCTGGGTCGACGCGGCCATCCTGGTGATCAAGGCGGATTCGACGCCCTACCCGCTGGTGCAGCGGGCGATCGAAGCGCTCGGGCGTGACCGCGTGCTCGGCACCGTGCTCAACCGCGCGACGATGCCGGCCCTGCACGGCTCCGGCTACGAGTACCACGGCAAGTACTACACCTCGGCGCCGGGCGCCTGACGACGCCGGTTGCGATGGTCATCCCGAGAGTCCGCACCACGACGCTGGTCCTCGTCGAGACGCTGCTGATCATGGCGGCCGTCGTCCTGGCGGCGGAGATCACGGTTCGGCGAGTTGGGCGTGGCAGATTCTCATTGTCGAGCATGGCCTGTGGAAGGGCGTGCTGGTGGCCGCCGTCATCCAGGCGAGCCTGTATCTCTCCGATCTCTACGACCTGAGGACGGCGAACCAGCCGCTCGAACTGGTCTATCGCGTCATGCAGGCGCTCGCCGCCGCCGCGTTCTTCCTGGCTGTCTCTGTACTTCTTCGTGCCCTCGCTGGTCCTGGGCCGGTTCCTGTTCCTCATTGTCGCGGGGTTCACGCTGGTGCTCGGGCGTGGCGTGGCGATGGTCCTTCGCGTGGCTCAGCGGCCGCGTGGGCCCGCGCGAGCGGATTCTGCTCGTCGGCACCAGTCCGTCAGCCGTCGCCTTGGCGACCGAGTTGTTCGAGCGGCGGCATGAGCTGGGCGTCGAGATCGTCGGCTTCGTCGATCCCGATCCGGCCAAGGTCGGGCGCGCCGATGATCAACCCCGGCGTCATCGGCACGGTCGACGACATTCCCGCGATCGTGCTGGCCCGATCGGTCGATCGCGTGGTCGTCAGCCTGGCCGACGCGCGCGGCAAGCTGCAACATGGCCAGCCTGCTGGACATGAAGCTGGCGGGCGTCGCGTTCGACCACCTGCCGTCGGTCTACGAGGAATACACCGGCAAGATCGCGGTCGAGAACCTGCGGCCGAGCTGGCTCATCTTCTCGGAGGGCTTCCGCAAGACGCCGCTGCTCTCGGCCCTCAAGCGCATCGTTCGACGTCGGGCTCGGCGGTCTCGGGTCTGGTGCTCGGCAGTGCCGATCTTCGGGCTGGTCGCCCTCGCGGTCCGACTGACCTCGCCGGGCCCGGTGCTGTACCACCAGAGACGCGTGGGCCTGCACGGCCGCGAGTTCATCGTGCACAAGTTCCGGTCGATGCGGCAGGACGCCGAGGCGACGACCGGTCCGGTCTGGGCGTCGAAGAGCGGCGACTCGCGCGTGACGCCGATCGGCCGGCTGCTGCGGCGCACGCGACTCGACGAGATCCCGCAGCTGGTCAACGTCCTGCGCGGTGAGATGAGCCTGGTCGGCCCGCGTCCCGAGCGGCCGGAGTTCGTCGCCGAACTCACCAAGCAGATTCCCGTACTACGGCCAGCGCCACGTCGTGCGGCCCGGGCTGACCGGCTGGGCGCAGGTCCGCTACACCTACGGCGCCAGCACGGAAGACGCCCTGCAGAAGCTCCAGTACGACCTCTTCTACATCAAGAACGTCGTCGGTCGCGCTCGACCTCTTCATCGTCTTCGAGACCATCAAGACGGTCCTGCTCCGGCGAGGCGCGTGAGGTGAGCGAGGCCGCGCATCGTCAACGCGATGAGCGTGGACGTCGAGGACTACTTTCAGGTCAGCGCGTTCGACGCCGTGGTGGCCCGCAGCCAGTGGGCGACGATGGAGAGCCGCGTCGTCCGCAACACGCACCGCCTGCTGGACCTCTTCGACGAGCACCAGACACGCGCGACGTTCTTCGTCCTGGGCTGGGTGGTGGAGCGCCACGCCGATCTGGTGCGCGAGATCGCCCGCCGCGGCCACGAGATGGCCTCGCACGGCTACGGACATCGCCTCATCTACTCGCAGACGCCCGACGAATTCCGCGAGGACATCCGCAAAGCCAGGCACCTGATCGAGGATGCCTCCGGTGCGAGGGTGCGCGGCTACCGCGCGCCGAGTTTCTCGATCACCCCCCGATCGCTGTGGGCCTTCGACGTGCTCATCGAAGAGGGCCACGAGTACGACGCGAGCGTCTTCCCGATTCACCACGATCGCTACGGCCTTCCGGATGCCCCGCGTCATCCGTATCGGATCACGCGCCAGGCCGGGTCACTCACAGAGGTGCCGGCGTCAACCGTGCAGGTGAGCCGGTTCAACCTGCCCGTGGCCGGCGGTGGCTACTTCCGCCTGCTGCCGTACGCGTGGACGCGCTGGGGCATCGGACGCGTGAATCGCCGCGAACAGCGTCCGGCCGTGTTCTACCTGCATCCATGGGAGATCGACCCCGACCAGCCACGCCTGGCGGCGTCGCGGCTCAGCCGCTTCCGGCACTATCGGAACCTCGACCAGACGGAGGCCCGCCTTCGCCGGTTGCTGACGGACTTCCGGTTCGATACGGTCGCGCGCGTCCTGACCGAGACGGTCCTCGAGGATGAGGACGCGGCGTGACCGCGCCGCTCGCCCCCGCACACGTGTCCACGGCGATCGACGCGAGCGCCTGGAACGCCTACGTCGAATCGCACCCGGACGGGACGGGCGACCATCTCTGGGAGTGGCGCGACGTCTTCACGGGCGTCTTCGGCCACGAGTCGCGGTTCCTGACGGCGCACCGCGAAGGACGCCTGGTGGGCGTGCTTCCCCTGGTCCTCTTCCGATCCCGCCTGTTCGGCCGGACGGTCGTGTCGGTGCCCTTTCTGAACTACGGTGGCATTCTCGCCGATGACAGCGCCGCCGTGGATGCCCTGCTCACCGAAGCGGCCACGGTCGCGCGAGGCTTCGGGGCGTCGCACGTCGAGTTGAGACATCGCGTGCGGCTGCGCCAGGACCTGTCCGTGCGGCAGCACAAGCTCGGGTTCCTCCGTCAGCTGCCCGCGACGACCGAGGCCCTGTGGAGCGAGACGGACCGCAAGATTCGGAATCAGGTGCGCAAGGCGCAGAAGGAAGGGCTGACCGTCACGCACGGCGGCGTCGAGCGCGTGGACGCCTTCTATCGCGTCTTCGCCGAGAACATGCGCGACCTGGGTACGCCGGTCTATCCGGTGGCGCTGTTCCGGACAACGCTGACGACGTTTCCCGACCGTGCCCGCGTGTTCGTCGTCAGTCGTGGCGACGAGGTGATGGCGTCGGCCATCGCGTTCCGCTTCCGGGACACCGTGCTGGTGCCGTGGGCCTCGTCACTGCGGGCGTACCGGAACCTGTGCGCCAACACGCTCCTGTACTGGTCGCTGCTCGAGCAGGCCGTGCACCAGCAGGCGACCGTCTTCGACTTCGGCCGGTCGTCGCCCGGGTCGGGGCCGCATCAGTTCAAGCTGCAGTGGGGCGCGACCGAGCAGCCCCTGCAGTGGGAGTATTTGTCGCTGTCCGGCGCGCCCGTGGCGGAGGCCGGGCCAGGCAGCCCGACGTTCAGCATGGCCGTCGAACTGTGGAAGCGTCTGCCGCTTGGTCTCGCCACTCGACTCGGCCCGCACATCGTCAGGCACATCCCGTGACAGACGCGTCTGGCCGCGCCCTCCGCCGATGGGCCTTCGTGGTCCTCGCCGGGTCGGCGGCCGTGGCCGTGTACGTCAGCCTGGTGCCGTTCACGTTCGTGCGTCCGCCGTCCGACTGGATCGAGACATTTCGCCGCACGCTCGAACGCACGATGAGTTCGCGCGGGAACTTCCTCGCGAACATCCTGCTGTTCGTGCCGATCGGTCTGGCCGGTACGGCCTTGATCACGGGCGCGCGCGGACATTGGCTCGTTCGTGCCCTGGCCGGACTCGTCGTCACGGTGTTTGGCGTCGCCTTCAGCATCGGCATCGAGATGATGCAGGTGCTGCTGCCCGGACGGACGCCGTCGCTGTCCGACATCACGGCCCAGGCGATGGGTGCGCTCGTGGGGGCCTCGCTCTGGGTGATCCTCGCGAGCGAGGCCGGCCGGATCGTGGAGGTCTGGCGGTCACAGGACCGCGGCCGCCTGGTGCCTGGACTGCTCGGCGCCTACACCGCCGTGCGCGTCCTGATCCTGCTGGTGCCGCTCGACGTGACGGTGGATCTCGGCAACCTCGCGCGGAAGTATCGCGACGGGCGCATCCTGATCAATCCCCTGCGGTCCCCGATCTTCGAGCCGTCGCAATGGTCGGCGCTCCTGCTGCTGGTGGCCGTGTCGCTGCCCGTGGGCCTCTTCGCGTCGGTCGTCGGCGTCCGCCATGGTGCGCGGCGTTCGCCCTGGATCAGCTTGGCGATCAGCACGGCGATCCTCGGCTTCGCGGAGATCGCTCAGGTGTTCATCATGTCCACGCGCGCCGACGCGGGGCAATTCCTGGCCAACGCGCTGGGGGGCGCCGCAGGTGTGTTGCTGGCCCACCATCTGATGGGTGGTGCGGCGCGCACGGCCGATGGACGTGCCGCGAGGGGTCTGGTGCCCGCGGCCTTCGTCGGCCTGAGCCTGGCCTTCTACGCCGCGTACCACTGGGTGCCGTTCGACTTCCAGGTGCCCGACGCGGAGACGGCCCGCCGCAAGCTGAGCTGGCTCACTCGGGTGCCCTTCGAGGGCTACTACCAGAACCCCGAGTTCACGGCACTGGCCGAGCTGTTCGTGAAGGTGGGCCTCGCCGTGCCGATCGGCCTGACGCTCCGGTGGTGGGCGTCTGGACTCACGCGTCTTCCGAGGCTCGCTGCCGCCGTGTCGCTCAGTCTGGCCGCCATGTTCATCCTCGGCATCGAACTCGGCCAGGTCATCCTGCCGTCACGTTTCCCGGACAACACGGACGTGCTGCTCGGGTGCGTGGGCCTCTGGCCGGGTGGTCCGCTGGACGGCTGCTGGGGCTGAAGTTCCGCTGATCCGGACGCAGCACTTACCACGAGCATTCACCACGAAGGCGCGAAGACACAGCTCGCCGCGCGCGGCGAGCGGGGATGTGGCGCGGCTGGTCCACATGAGCGAGGAGCGCAAGTCGCTCATGTGAACCAGCCGCGCCGCATCCCCGCCTGGCCTCTGGCCGCCACGCGGGCATGCGCGCGCGGATACGTCTCAGGGAGCTCTTCGCAGAGAGATGAATTCACCGCAGAGAGACGAACTCAACGCGGAGAGATCTACGTGGCTTCGCGGTGATGGCTGTCGTCACATCTCGTCGGGACCGTTACCTGCCGGCTGTGGATGGCCACGCTGAATGGGTCGTGGCGTGTTGAGGAAGCGCCGGACCCCATCGACCAGGCGTGCCACATTGAAGTTGATCAGCAGGCCGTCCTCGAGGTCGAGCAGGCGCAAGTACGTGATCATCTGCGCGTGCGCGATTGGCGGCACGTCGTCAACGCTCTTGATCTCCACCAGCAGGGCTTCGCCGATGACGAAGTCTGCGCGATAGCTGCAGTCGATGGCGACGTGCCTGTAGTGAACCGGGATACTGCACCTGCTCGCGAAACGGGATGCGACGCACCCCCAGCTCGCACGCGAAGCACTTCTGGTAACTCGACTCGAGCAGCCCTGGTCCGATCCGCCGGTGCACCTCGATCGCCGCGCCGATCACACGCGCGGACAACGCACTGGGACGAATGAGCATGACAGCGCAGCGTGCAACCGGCGCGCCAGCGCCGTTCACGCGGCGTGCCACGGAAAGCCGCGACGCGGCGCAACTGAGCCGGTCGAGTCGCAACCTCTGGTTACCCTGCAGCCAGGTAGGTCGTTCATCCTGGAAACGCCAGTTGCGTGCTGGGTCCCACCACGAAGACACGAAGCTGCCCGCGCGCGGCGGGCGGGGATGGGGCGCAGCTGGCTCACATGAGCGACGTGCTCTCCTCGCTCATGTGGACCAGTTGCGCCGCATCCCCGCCGGGCCCTTGGCCGCCACGCTGGCAAGCCAGCGTGGCGCCGCGCGCAGGTCCTTTGAGAAAGCCTGTCGCAGAGAGATCTACGTGGCTTCGTGGTGATGGCTCTTGGCCGCGCTGCGGAGCAGCGCCCCAAGTCCTGCGAGTCGGGCCGGCCAGGAGAGGGCTTCGAGGTGTGCGCGCGCTGCGTGTTGCCGTCGTGCGTCTGGCGAACGATCCAGGAGCGTCGACACGGCGTCGGCGAACGCCTCGGGCGTCGCGGCGGCGAGGCAGCCGTCGCGCACTTCGTCGGGCAGCCCGTCGAACACCGCCGGCGTGACGACGGCCGGCAGGCCGGCGGCCAGCGCCTCGAGCACCTTGTTCTGCACGCCGCGCGCGACCTGTAGCGGCGCGACGGAGACGGCCGCGCTCCAGAGGTGCGGCTGCACGTGCTCGACCCGGCCCGTGACGACGACCGACGCGTCGCGACCGGGCAGGGCCGTGATGTCGGCTGGGGCGCCGCCGCCAACGACGACGAACCGGGCCGCGGCGTGGCGGGCCCGCACCCGCGGCCAGACCGTGCTGGTGGAACCATCGGACCGCGTCGGCGTTCGGGCCGTAGTCCATCACGCCGCAGAAGATGACGGTGGCGTCGGGCGCGGGCGGACCGGTCGGGCGAAACGCGTCGAGGTCCACGCCGTTGGGCACGACGACGACGCGCGCGTCCGGAGCGAGTGCCAGCAGAGCGTCGCCGTTCGCGGTCGTTGACGACCAGCGAGCACCGCGCCGCTCTGGACGCGCGCGCCTCGAACGCGCCGAGCGTCCGTGCCTCGCGCCGATAGACCCAGCCCATCGGACCGCGCGTGCGCGCCGCCAGTTCGGCCCACTTCACCGAGTCCACGTCCACCATGTCGAGCACGAACGGCAGACCCAGGAGCGGCGGCTCCATGACGAACCGGGCCATGCTGGAACAGAACGGGACGACCAGATCAGGGGGCGTCTCGCGGATGGCGTCGGCGATGATCCGGCGCGCGCCTGGCGCGTCGAGCAGCGAGTGCGTCAAGCGGCCGGCGGGTGGGCAGGCGCAGGGCGCCGGCCGCGAGGTTGCGCAGCCGCCGCACCCGCAGCCCGATGACGCGCGACGCGTGTGGCACGCGCGGCATCGCCGCCTCTTCCTCGTCGTCGTGGACCAGCGAGATCAGCGTCACGCGACCGAGCGTCGCCATCTCGCGCATGAGGTAGAGCGCCCGGATGCGGTCGCCGCGGTTGGGCGCGTACGGCAGCCGGTGCGTGAGGAACAGGATGTTCATGCCGGCGGCGTGGGTCGGCGCGAGCGGATGACCTTGGCGGGCACGCCACCGGCAATCACGTAGTCGGGCAGCGGCGACACGACGACGGCGCCGGCGCCGATCACGGTGTGGCGTCCGACGTCGGCCATCACGACCGCCGCGCTGCCCACCCAGCTGCCCTCGCCGATTCGGACGACCGTGCGCGTGCCGGGCTGATCGCGGATCGGGACGTCGGGGTCATCGATCCCGTGCGTCGCGCCGCCACTCGGAACGTGCACGCCCGAGGCGAGCAGGACGTCGCGTTCGAGGTGCACCAGCCCAAGATGACAGCGCGGGCCGACGTAGACGTTGGCATCGAGGCGCGCGCCGGCCTGGCTGAAGATCGTGCCGAACTGCACGGTCGCGGTGGGGTGCATATGGGCGAGCGCCTGCGTGAGGAAGGCGCGCCGCAGGTAGTCGCCGATGAGTCCCGGCACGAGCGACACGGTTTGCGACGACCCTTCGAGGGCGGCATCCGCGCCGATGAACGCGCGCTTGATCAGGAACGAGAGAATGACGGGCAGCGCGACGACCGTCGCGAGGGCCCGCGCAGTGGCCTTGAGCCCTTCACGCATGGGGCGCTCCGCTCACGGCAGGGGAGAGCGGGGCCCGCGGCGCGCGGGCGCCGGCGATCTGCTCGTAGATGTCCTCGAGCCGTCGGGTGCGTCTCGCGAAGGACAGGTCGGTCTCGACGCGGACGCGGGCGGAGGCCACGCGGCGGCGCGCGCCGGCGTCGTCGGCCACGGCCGTCGCCATGGCGCGCGCGAGCGCCGGGACGTCGTGCGGGGGAACGATCAGCCCGTCGAGGTCCGGGCGGGCGATCTCGCTGGTGCCGCCGACGTCGGTGGCGACCAGGGGCGTCTCCATCGCCATCGCTTCGAGCACGGCGTTGGGCGTGCCCTCGTACTCCGACGACTGCACGAACAGGTCGAAGGCGCTGTGGAGATCCCGGATGTCGTCGCGGTGGCCGAGCAGTCGCAGCTGCCTGCCGAGTGCGAGGGTTTCGATCTGCGTCTGCAGCGTCGCTCGGAGGCTGCCGTCCCCGACGATCGCCACGTGGACGCGCGGGTGGGTGCGGCACAGCGCGGTGCTGGCCTCGAGCAGCAGGTCGAAGCGCTTCTGCGGCTCGAGCCGGCCCACCGCGCCGATCAGCAGGTCGTCGGCCGAGAGACCCAGCTCCGCGCGGACGCGCGATCGGGCCGCGTCGCTCCGGCGGAACGCGGACGGATCGATCGCATTCAGGATCACGTCCACGCGGTCGGGCCTGGCCCCGCGGGCGACCAGCTGCTGCTTGATGTCGGACGAGACCGCGATGACGCGCGGGAACCAGGCCGCGATGCGCTTGTCCATCGGATAGTAGAGCCGTCGTTCGCGCCAGGAGTGTCCGGTCCACCCGTGCGCGGTGGTGAGCGGCACGATGCCGGTGGCGCGTCCAAGCAGCAGGGCCAGCAGGTTCGTCTTGTAGTCGTGGCCGTGCACGATGTCGATGCGACGCGTGCGGACCAGGTCGCGCAACTGGGGCCAGATGGCGCGGTCGAAGGAATGCGCCTCGCGGATTTCGACGTAGTCCACGTCGAGCCGGGCGGCCCGCGCGTCGATGCCGAAGACGTCGTCGCGGGCGTCGCGCAGGTAGCAGACGAGGACGTCGAATCGATCGCGATTGCGCTGCTCGGCGCCGAAGAGAATGGTCTTCTCCGGTCCTCCGCCCGTCCCGCGGACGCTGCGCAGTTCGAGGATCGTCAGGCGCTCGCTCACGAGGTGGCGGCTCCGGGCCGGCGGCGCCCGTACCCGAAGCGCGCGGCGATGGCGAATGTGCGGCCGAGTTCGTACGCGGAGGCGACCGCCAGCGCACGCGGCAGCTCTGCGGCCGATCCGCGCAGCAGGCGAGTGGCCCGCAGCGCGATGAGGCCGATGGAGATCAAGGCCGCCAGTCCCGCGATCCGCCAGTCGATCGCGCCGAGCGACAGCACGGCGACGACCAGCGTGGTCAGCGCCGCGAGGTTGACCAGCGGAATGGCCGCGCTCACCAGCGAGCGCCACGAGCGCGGCGCGCGAAGGCTGACGCGCACGTTGTCGCGGCCCCGCCACAGCTCGCCCCAGAAGACGTTGCCGAGCGTGCGCGGATCGCCGTGGTGGATGCTGTGCAGCCGGTCGTCGGCGACCAGTCGCAGACCGGTCGCGCGGACCTTGCGGCAGAGGTCCACGTCCTCGCACGTCTCGAGCGAGGTGTCGAAGCCGCCGACGGCCTCGAACACGGCGCGGCGGATGGCGATGTTGCCGCTGCCGAGCCAGTCCACGTCCACGCGCCCCGCCGGGCGGTCGCGCAGTCGATCGTAGAAGCCCTGCACCCAGGTGCCGGGCATCGGCGCATGGTACGGGGCGCCGGCCGCCGCCACCGCCGGATCGGTGAGCGCCGCCAGGGCTGCATCGGTCCACTCGGGGCCGACCTCGTGGTCCGCATCGACGAAGGCGATGATCGGCGCCCGGGCCTCGGCCGCGCCACGATTGCGCAGCTCGCCGAGTCGGACGCCAGGCAGCGCGATGACCCTGGCCCCCTCGGCCACCGCCGCGTCCGCCGATCCGTCCGTCGAGCCGTTGTCGGCGACGAGCAGCTCGACCCGGTCAGCCGCACCGCGCCCCTGACGGATGCTGCGCAGGCAGCGCCGCAACCGCTCGGCGTCATTCCTGACCGGAATGACGAACGAGATCGCCGGCGAGGCCGTCACTGGCCTCCGATCGTCCAGAGCGGCTGGATGTTCGCGTTCTCGACGTTGAACACGTCGTAGAGCCACGGAATCGACGTGAACATCAGCAGCACGAAGATCACCGACGAGACGATCATGTAGGCGAAGAACGCCCGTTCCTTGTAGAGCCGCTCGGGGTTCTGCACCGGGCTGTTCGGCTTGACGCCGAGGTGGAAGTAGAACGCGAACAGGCCCGCGCCGAGCGGCGCGAACAGGATCAGCTCGAGGTGATAGCGGACGATGAAGATGCCCGCGAAGAGCGCGCAGGTCGTGGCGTAGAAGAACAGGCTGCCGAGCAGCCGTTCCTCGCTGTAGTACTGGAACGAGCGGCGGTACGCCGCGGCCACCTTCTTGTCGCCGATGTGCCGATACTCGGCGTAGCGCTTCATGCCCATGAAGAACGCGCCGATCATCCAGTACGCGATGGCCAGCGACAGCGGCGGGATCTGGTCCGTGACGAGCGCGAACCAGCCGAGCAGCAGGCGGATCGGGTTGTTGACCGACTCGCTCAGCACGTCGAGATACGGCCACTCCTTGGTCCGGATCGGCGGCACGTTGTAGAGGATGCCCATGACCCAGAGCCAGAACGCCGACAGGAAGAAATAGAAGTTGAGCGAGAGGGCCAGCGCAAACCCGGCGGCCGCCAGCGCGAGCCACTGCGCGTAGGCCAGCGCCGGCACGATGCGGCCCGAGGGGACCGGCCGGAACCGCTTCTCGGGGTGGAGCATGTCGTTCGGGCCGTCGAGCAGTTCGTTGATCGTGTAGTTGCTCGACGCCACCAGACAGGTCGCGAGCACGGCCACGCCCAGCGGCCACAGGCTGGACCAGGCCAGGACGTCTGGACGATAGAAGACCGCCAGCAGCACGCCGAGCAGCATGAAGACGTTCTTGAACCAGTGGTCGATGCGCGCGATCTGGATGTACGGCCAGATCCCGCCTCGCACCCGTTGGTCAGCGGCCATGCTCGAGGACACGTTGCAGCCTTTCGAAAGAGGACACCGTCATGTACGGGCGGCCCGCGCCGTTGCGGCCTCCGACGATCACGCAGGGCATGCCGGCCGAGGCGGCCCCGGCCGCGTCGGCATCGGCCCGGTCGCCCACCATCAGCACGTCGCGCGGCGCCAGGCGCCAGATCTCGCACGCCCGCAGGAACCCGCGCGGGTGTGGCTTGAGCGCGCCGATCTCCGGGTCGGTCGTGCAGAGCACCGGCGAGAATCGGCCGCCCAGGCCCAGCGCCTCCAGCTTGGCCTGGGCCGGATAGTCCGACAGCACGCCGACCCGGATGCGGCGCCCCGTCAAGATAATCGAGCAGGGTCACCAACCCTGCAGCCCGGAGGCGGCGGAGATACTTCAGCGGCCGGTCCTGCATCCATTCCTGCACGAGTCGGCCGACTTCTGCCTCGGCGAGTCCCGACGCCTGGGCGGCCGCGGTCACTCTGCGCGTCGGCCAGAGACCCGGCCAGACGGGACGCGCCACGGGCCCGCAGGGCCTCCTGGGCGTGGCGGAAGGCCGCGAGGGCGCGGAACCGTCGAGGCGCCTGCACGGGACCGCGCGAGGGGCAGGGTGAGCAGCTCCAGGGCCATCAGCCGGCGGAGCGGCGCCTGTCGATAGAGCGTGCCGTCGAGATCGAACAGGACGGCCTTGGGTCGGTGATCGGGAAGATTCATCTGCCTGACAGGGGGCATAAGTCTCTGAAGGCGCCGACTTTTGTTTCAGCAGGACGGGCGGCCGGGCCCTTCGGCCGCCGTCACCCGCCCTCCCATGAGCTGATTCAAGTTCCGTTCCGGAGGCGGCGGTCGGGGTCAGACCGGGGGGTCAGACGGCGGTCAGGAACTCAGGGGCTGACCCCCGTCTGACCCCACCGCTGACGCTGACCCCAACCGCGCACCGGCCGATTAGAATGACAACGCTATGCCGGGTTTGTGCGCCGTCCTCCATGCTCCCCCAATACCACGACGGATCGACTGGAGGTCATGGCCCGGCGGATGCAGCCTATGCCTGGTTTCGCCAGAGCGTGCATGCCGACGTCCGCGGCGGGCTTCGGGCTGGGGGCCGTCACCCTCGAAGTCGCACCCCGACGCCGTCGCGGCCAGCCCGGACGGCCGCTGGCGCCTGGCCATCGACGGCGAACTCTACGCCGCCGCCGCCGAGCGGGCGCGGCTGCGCGCCGCCGGCGTGGCCGTCGACGACGACACCGACGCCGCCCTGCTCCTGGCTGGATGGCGCCACGAGGGCACCGCCTTCCTGGTCCGCCTGCACGGCTCGTTCAGCGCCCTGGTGTTCGACCGGGAGACGCGGGAGCTGGTGGTCCTGACCGACCGGTTCGGCCAGCGACCAATCTACGTCACCCGGGCCGGCGATCGGCTGGTCGTGGCCAGCGAAATCAAGGCCCTCCTGGCCGACCCGGACGTCAGCCGGGCCCGGTCCAACGCCGGGCTGGGCCAGTTCTTCGCGTTCGGCCACTTCTTCAACGACGACACCTTCTACACCGCCATCCGCGCCGTGCCAGGCGCGACGGCCATCACCTATCGAGCCCCCGACCTGACGCCGGTCGAGACGACCTACTGGAAACCGTCGCCGGCGTCGTCCACGTCCTCCGATGCGGACCTCGTGCGCGCGCTCGATGACCACCTGGCGGCCGCGATGGCCCGGCGGGCACGGCCAGGCGAGCGGCTCGGCCTGTCGCTGTCCGGCGGCCTCGACGCCCGCACGCTGCTCGGCCTGCTGCCCACCGGCGTGCCGCTGACCTCGGTGAGCATCGGCATCGAGGGCAGCATCGACCACCGCGGCGCCACAGAGCTGTCGCGGATCGCGGGCGTCAAGCATCACAACTATCTGCTCGGCCCCGGTTTCCTCGCGCACTTCGAGGAGCACCTGCGCACCATGGTGCGACTCACCGACGGACACTACCTCGACCAGGGCATCGTGATGCCGTCGATGATGACGTACCGGGATCTCGGCATCGACTACCTCCTGCGCGGCCATGGCGGCGAGTTGCTGCACATGACGAAGGCGTATGCCTATTCGCTCGACGAGCGGGTGGTCGGCTTCTCGGACGCGGACCTCGAGGCCTGGCTGCTCAGCGCATCTGACGGCGTACATGCTCGAGGGTGTGCCCTCAGAAGTGTTCGCCATCGGCGTGCGTGATGAGGCGCGGGCGGCCCTGTCCAAGGCGCTCGCGCGGACCGTGCCGGGCCGTGCGCCGGTCGATCGGGTCTGGCAGCTCTTCCTGTCGCAGCGCCTGCATCGGGAGACCGCGCTCTCGATGCACATGTTCGACGCCTTCGCGATGGTGCGCATCCCGTACCTCGACAACGACGTCGTGGACACGCTGCTCGCGATGCCCGCGCACCTCAAGCTGCGGCGACGAACTGCAGACGGCGATTCTCCGCCACCGGCGTCCAGCGTTTCTCGATGTCGTCAACTCGAACACGGGCGCGCGCATGGGCGCGGGCCGGATCGAGGCGGAGTTGGCGCGCTTCCGGATGCGCGTGGGCGCCAAGCTCGGCCTCAAGGGCTACCAGCCCTACGAGCGTCTCGGCCTGTGGCTGCGTCAGGAACTGCGGCCCATCGTCGAACGCGTGCTCCTCGACGACCGGTTCCTCTCGCGCGGCGTCGTGGTCCCGGATGTCGCGCGCCGCATCGTCAACGAGCACATGACGAAGGCGCACAACCACACGTTC
>CAVTWK010000008.1:0-7135 GCA_963738485.1 uncultured Acidobacteriota bacterium | reverse complement strand
CATCGCGCCGCGTGGGCGTCCAAGGTGCGTCGCGCAAAGCGGGCGATGCTGGCGAGGATATCGTCCGCCGACTTCGTCCAGACGAACGGCTTGCCGGCGTCGTTGGACGCGGCGATGTGTTCGAGGATGGCGGCTTCGAGCATACGCACGCTCGTGTGGACGCCGCGGCGCAGTTGCTTCGCCTCGAGCCCCGCGAACCAGCGCTCGACTTGATTGAGCCACGACGCGTAGGTCGGCGTGAAATGCACGTGGTACCGGGGCCGCTTGGCCAACCACGCTTTGATGATCGGCGCTTTGTGCGTGCTGTAGTTGTCCATGATCAGGTGGACGTCCAGATCCCCGGGCACCGCGGCATCGACGTGATCGAGAAACTTTCGGAACTCGATCGCGCGATGCCGCCGCTGCGTCTTGCCGATCACGTTTCCGGTCTTCACATCGAAGGCGGCGAACAACGAGGTCGTACCGTGGCGACGGTAATCGTGCGTCCGCCGCTCGGCTTGGCCGGGCCGGAGCGGTAACAGGGGCGCGGTGCGATTGAGCGCCTGAATCTGCGGTTTCTCATCGACACACAGCACCAGCGCCCGATCCGGCGGATTCAGGTACAGGCCCACGATGTCGCGGACTTTCTCGATCAGCAGCGGGTCGGGCGAGAGCTTGTACGTCTCAGTGCGATGCGGTTTGAGGCCGAAGCTCTGCCAGATACGCCCGATCGAGACGTGACTGAGGCCGGCGGTCTTGGCCATGTCGCGCGTACTCCAGTGCGTCGCGCCGCGTGGCGTGGCTTCCAGCGTCCGCACGATGACGTCTTCGACCTGCGCGTCCGTGATCTGCCGAGGCGCCCCCGGCCGCGGCTCATCGTACAGCCCGTCGATGCGCTGCGCCACGAAGCGCGCGCGCCACTTGCAGACCGTCGTTTGTGACAGATGCAGGCGCCGCGCGACCGCCTTGTTGTCGTGGCCGTCCGCACACGCCAAGATGATGCGCGCGCGCCGCGCCGGTCCGGCCGCGGTCCGCGATCGATGGGCAAGGGACGTGAGCTGGTGGCGCTCGTCCTCGGTCAGACTCAGGGGCGTCTTCGGGCGTCCTGTGCGCATGCGCACCTCCGTTGTAACGGAGTACGCGTGCCCGAGATATTTATTTCACCTTTTTCAGTACCAGGACACTAGCGCACCTCGTAGACATACAGCACGGACGTGTCGTCTTCAGGCATGAAGTAGGCGCGCAGGCCGGTCGTGGCCGGTTCGATCCAGATCGGGTTGCGTGTCATCGCGAGCCCGCTCGACGTCCGCAGGGAGATCGGCACCTGGTGCAGCGGCCGGCCGTCGGCGAGGTCCACCAGATCCAGACCGCCGAGCCTCACGGGTGCCGCGTCAGGTGACGGGCGCAGGTCGCTGATGCCGCCGCACAGCATCGCGCCACGGCCAGCGTAGTGGCAGTCCTGATAATCCACGTAGTGCGACGGGTTCGGCCGAGCCATGGCCGACGGCGGCGTGGTCACGGGCGCGACGGTGCCATCGGGCGCCAGCGGCCACCGGTAGAAGCGACGCGAACCCCAACTGATTCCGTGCAGGGCACGGGCGTCGGGATCGAGCACGACGCCACCGATGTGATCCGCGAAGCGGAGCACGACGGTTGACGCCAGCGTCTGCGGCTCCACCTTGTAGACGATCGACCGGCTGTTCGGCCGGTACTCGGCCACGGGCACCCACAGCGACCGGCCGTCGAAGTCGATCCCGCCCGGGTGATACATCGTGGACTCGCCCAGGACCGTGGAGGCGAGCAGCGCGCCGGCGGTGCCTGGCCTGAGATCCACCTTGAAGAGATGGCCGATCCCCTCGCCGGCATCGCGGTCATAGCCGTCCAGTGCCTCCGCGAACCGCCTCGTCGGCACCGTAATCTGGACCGAGGACACGTAGAGCGTGTCGCCGATCTTCACCATGCCTTGCGGGTGATGGGTCGGGAAGCGCATCGGGATGCGGGCGACGAGGGTCCACGCCGATTCACGTGTGAGCGCGCGGACACGAGTGCCCACGGCGGGATCCGCCGACTGTCCGGCCAACACCGCGCCCATCACCGTCACCGCGATGACCCTCATCATGCGGCACGGAGCATGACACGACCTGCACTTGACAAGCCCTGGCAGTGCCGTGTACTTTGCGTTATAAAGTATGCGCATCCTGCGGGCGACCCACCTGGGCATGTGCTTCGGCGTTCGGGACGCGATTGCGCTCGCGCTCGAACACGCCGACACCGGTCCGCTCACGATCCTGGGCGACCTGGTCCACAACCCCAGCGTGCTCACCATGCTCGCCGACCGCGGCGTGGTCGCGGTCCAGGACGTCGCGCAGGTGAAGACCGACACCGTCATGGTGACGGCGCACGGCACGTCCCAACGGGCGCTGGCGCGCACACGCGCCCTCGGGCTCACGGTGGTCGAGGCCACGTGCCCGCTCGTACACGTGGCACACCGCGCCGTCGCGGCCCTGGTGCGGGACGGGTATCACGTCGTGGTCGTGGGGCAGCGCGACCATGTCGAAGTACGCGGCCTCACCGGCGATCTCGACTGCTGCGACTTGGTCCTGACCGACGAGGACGTAGAAGCGCTCGACGAACATCCGCGCATCGGCATCGCCGCGCAGACCACGCAGTCGGTCGAGCACGTTCGCCGCATCGCCGCGCTCATACGACGCCGGTTCCCGGCCTCGGAGGTGCGGTTGATCGACACCGTCTGCAAGCCGACGAAAGATCGGCAGACGGCCGCCGTGGATCTGGCGCGGCAAGCCGATGTCGTCATCGTGGTGGGTGGTGCCGCCAGCAACAACACGCGAGAACTGGCGACGACGTGTGCCCGGCACTGTGCCCGCGTGCACCTCGTCCAGACGGATGCGGACGTGCGAACCGAATGGCTGCGCGACGCGGAGGTGGTCGGTCTCACCGCCGGCACGTCCACGCCCGACGAGGTCATCGATCGCGTCGAAGCGCGCATCCGCCAGATTGACGACGACCGCGTCCACACGCCCCCAGCCGCGGCAGCCGCAGGCGCCTGACGCGCCTCGCCATCGTCGCGGACCAGGCCCGGCGTCACGCAGAGGTGGCCTGAAGAACGCGACGGAACGCCGCGTCGTACTTCGGCCGTAGCTGCTCGCGGTCGAACGCAGCCGCCGCTTCGAGCGCCTTTCGGCTCTCGGACTGATACAACGCGTCGTCGTCCATGAGTGGGATGAGGGTCTCCACCCACGCGTCGACGGACCCCTCCTCGGAGACCGAAAGCACGCGGCCCGCTCCGACGCACATCTCCGGAAGCCCACCACGGTCGCTCACAATCGGCGGAACGCCGTTCAGCAGCGCTTCGGCGACGACACGCGCACCTGCCTCTCGCAGGGACGGGACCAGCAGCACGCGGGTTGGCGCGAAGATGTCCCTTGGCTGAGGCACCTGTCGGGCGATCATGATGTTCTCGTGGCGGGCCAGGTCGAAGCCGGCACGACGCCCCGCCTCGACGAGCGTGCCAGCACTGCCCCCGGATTCGATCACCAGGAAGGGCAGATCGGGACGACGCTCGCTGAGGCGCTCGGCCAGCCGAGCGAAAAAGTCGACACCCTTCCCGATCGACGGATTGACGAACGTCATGAAGATGGCTTCCCGCCCGGGGGCGACGACCTGCTCAGGGTCGAGGGGCGCCAGCAGCGGCGTGGACTCCAGGCCACACTCGGTTCGGTAGAGGTCGGCCAGGTAGCGTGTGGGCGTCACGACGAGGCTGAGGTGATCCCACTGGTGGAATCCGAGGTAGGCCTCGTTGCGGAGGCCAAAGACGACCTTGGTCCCCGCACGGACCGCCGTACGCTGCCGACGGAGGTCACCGGGGAACATGCCGTACGTGAAGAGGATGTCTGGTTCGAACGCGCTCAGTTCCTCGCCGAACGCCAGGTCGAACCGGCGGCCGTGCCGCGTCTCCCAGTCGTGCATGCGCAGGGTCCGCTCGAGCGCCAGAGCCCGGAAGTCGATCCCGCGATGGTGGTAGTGGTACTCGCCGCCTCGCCTGGACTGTCGATCGACGGCGATGCCCAACCCTTCGAGCAACGCCCGCGCCCCTTTCGGAGCCGCCGATTCCGACAGCGTTGTCGAGAGGGCACGCACCGTCCAGCCGGCTTCGGCCAGCAACTCGCAGATCGAGGTCATCGACCGTGCCGCGCCGCTGGCTGGATCCTGCGGGAGCTGCGGCAGGACTAGCAGCAGACGAGGCCAGTCCCGGCCCATGCCCGCGTGCTATCGCCGGAGTCGTCGCGGGAGTGCCAGCGCGAGAAGCCCGAGACCGGTGGCCAGCAGGAGGATGGAAGCGGGCTCCGGCACCTCGGCCGCGATGACAGCGCCGGGCATGATGTCGATACTGTTCGGGGGAATGTTCAGGTGAATCGTGCTCGGATTGGTTGCTGAGAAATCTGCGCGCAGGAACACAGACCAGGTCGACAGCGGGTCGTCCAGGGTCCACCCCTGCAGATTCAGATCGTCGAACGCGCTGGCGCCACCCAGTCCACTCGCGGCGGGTTGCCCGTTGATCGAAAAGGTCACCGACGATGTGAAGTTCGAGACGGTCGGTCCGAACGTGAACAGGTAGTCGTAGTGGGCGGGAATGGCCGGCACATCGAGCGACCCGCTGCCCGTGCCCGCTAGCAGGAGTTCGATGAAGGCGAATCCTCCGCCGCTCGCGTTCGTGACCACGAAGTCGTAGTCGCCGACGAAGCGGACGCCGCCGTTGGGAAGGGGACTGAAGGCCCCGCTGCCGGCCGCTGGGGGCGGGCCGGGGAACGAGACCGTGGCATCGAGCGTGTTGAAGATGGGCGTCGCGGCGGCTGGTGTGGCCAGTGCGAGAGGGACAATCACCAGGGCCGTGGCCGCCACCCCGTGCCGAGCGAAGCGCTTCGCGCGCTCGAGTCCTGTCACGAGCGAACGGTACCACCAGGGACGGTCGCCGTACAAGACCACGGCCTCACGCTGGAGTCTGGACCCATTCGCGCTCGTGTAGACATTCACTGGGCCCTGTGCCGCCGTCGACCCGGCCCGGGGCAGGCCGGTGTCGCCAGTGTCGTGGACGGCGCCGCGAGCGACGACACACGGGGACTGGTGAACGCGGCGGTGCGAGTTGCTGTAGTCTGGTGGCTTATGGCAGCTATGACAGGCACGATCAAGCGTCTCGTTTCGGACAAGGGTTTCGGGTTCATCGTCGCCGGCGACAACAAGGAGTACTTCTTCCATTCGTCGGCTTGCGCGTCCGAGCCGTTCGACTCCCTGCGCGAAGGCCAGGACGTCACGTTCGACGTCGGCCAGGGTCCCAAGGGGCCGCGCGCCGAGAACGTTCGCCTCGCGTAGCCCTGGCGCGGCGCGCATCCGTGCATCCGGCGACCCCGCCCGGCGGCCACTGCTGCGCGCCGTCGCCAGACCTGCTCGACTTCGCTTCTCCGTGGTAAGCGCTCCGCGAGCCGTCGGCGTCATCAGCCCAGGACCGCCGCGCGGCCCGACCCTCAGGAGGACCCATGGAACGCAAGACCGCTCATGATTTCGACCAGGACCTGCTCATCCTGTTCGACGCCTACGTCCACGGCGCGCTCGACCGGCGTGGATTTCTGGACAAGGCCGCCAAATACGCCGTCGGTGGCGTGACCGCGGTGATGCTGCTCGACCAGCTCAGCCCGAAGTTCCTGCAGGCCCAGGTCGTCAAACCGGAAGACGCGCGCATCAAGGTGCAGTACGTCGAGTACGACTCGCCGGCCGGCTACGGCAAGATGCGGGGCTATTTGGCGCAGCCGGCCAAGGCGGTCGGCCGCCTGCCCGGCGTCCTCGTCATCCACGAGAACCGTGGTTTGAACCCGCACATCGAGGACATCGCCCGGCGCCTGGCGCTGGACAACTTCGTGGCGTTCGCGCCGGACGCCCTGTTCCCGCTCGGCGGTTATCCGGGCGACGAAGAGAAGGCCCGTGAGGTCTTCCCGAAGCTCGATCAGGCCAAGACGCGCGAGGATTTCGTGACCGCGACGACCTGGCTCAAGGCGCGCCCCGAGACCAACGGCAAGGTTGGCGCGGTGGGCTTCTGCTACGGCGGCGGCATGGTCAACTTCCTGGCGACGCGCCTGCCCGACCTGGCCGCCGGCGTCGCTTTCTACGGCAGCTCGCCCAACGCGGCGGACGTGCCGAAGATCAAGGCTGCGCTCGTGATTCAGTCAGCCGAGACCGACGAACGCATCAACGCGAGCTGGCCGGCCTTCGAGGCCGCGCTGAAGGCGGCCAACGTGCCGCACGAGCGCCACCTCTATCCCGGCACGCAACACGGCTTCAACAACGACACGACCCCGCGCTTCGATGCCGCGGCGGCGAAGCTCGCGTGGGAGCGCACCGTCGCGCACTTCAACAAGCACCTGCGGTAGAGACGCTATACTCGGCGCATGGCTGGCCGGCAGACGACAACTCGGGCGCGGCGCCTCCCCCGAAGGGAGCCGCGTCCGAGCGCCTCGCGTCGGCTCGCCGAGTCCGAGGCCCTCTTCAACGACTTCGTCGCCCTGACTCCTTATCGATTCCAGCCGTTCACGCGATCGTTCGATTCCTTCGACGAGTACCATCGCTGGCGCCGTGCCCAGACCAATCCCTGGTACCGATAACCGCGTCCTGCGCGTCTGCCGGCTGCTCAACAAGGCGCGGGTGCGCTATCTGATCGCCGGTGGCGTCGCCGCCAACCTTCACGGCTCGGTCCGGGCCACGAAGGACGTCGATATCCTGGTTCCGAAAGACGAGCGCAACAGGGCCAGGCTCCTGGACGCGCTTGGGAACCTGCCCTGGGGTGTGGCCGCGGAACTCGACGCCGCCGAAGTCGCCGCCAAGCCGATCACCATCGTCGGTGACGACCCCAGGGTCGACATTCTCACGATCGCCCGGACGGTGAAATTCGCTGACGCCTGGCCGAATCGTGTGGTGCGCAGAATCGGGGGCGTGCGCGTGCCATTCCTCTCGCTGGAGGATCTCACCAGGTCGAAGAAGACGGGACGTGCGGCGGACCAAGCCGACCTCGAGGTGCTGGCTGGACTCGTTCGGAAGCCGCGGCGCTGACCAGTTCCCTTTCAACGATCGACACTCACGAGCCCGTCCC
>CAVTWK010000007.1:0-278041 GCA_963738485.1 uncultured Acidobacteriota bacterium | reverse complement strand
TGGGGCCCGCGCGTGTCGTTGTGGATCACGGCCTGATTGTAGAAATCGCCCACATACATCGCGCCATCCGGGCCGGTGCGCACCTCGATCGGCCGGCACCACATATCGCGTGCTGCGCATGAATTCCGTCTCCTCGCGGCCCGGCTCCTTCTCGCGTCGTGTAGCTCGACGCCGTCGGGCGTCACGAACTCGTGGTGCACGATGTTGATCGTCGGCTCGGTGGTGAAGTATCGCCGTTGTGCCATTTCGCGGGCCACGCGCCGCCGTCGTAGATCACGCAGCCGGCCGCGGCGGTGAACTGGCCGACCCAGTCGATCTGCACATAGGCCTGCTCGGCAGGTCATGGCGGGGTAAGTCTTCTGCGCCGGTGTCATGCCCTTCGCAGACGTCGTGCTCGGCGATGCCGCCCTTGCGCGAGCGACGCTACTCGGGGAGCACCGTCTGGATGAGGAGGTGCCGCTGGTCGGCTGCGTCCACATCACCTGCTGTCCCCGGTGATGTCGAGGCCCCAGGTGTTGCCGCCCCGGCGCAATACTGCTCGAACGCGGAGCCATCGGGCCGGAAGCGCACCACGCCGCTGCCGATCGCGGCCGAAGTTCTTCGCGCCGTCGGCATTCGTCACCTTCGCCGGCGCTGTAGCCGTGCGTGGCGTAGATCCAGCCGTCCAGCCCCAGCGCGGATTGTTGATGACCGCGTGCGTGTCGCGCGTGCCGAGGCCGGTGTAGAGTTTCTCGCCCTTGTCCGCCTTGCCGTCGCCGTCGGTGTCGCGAGAAAAGATGTCCGGCGCCTGCGTGACGATGACGCCGTCCTTGTGGAAGACGAAGCCGGTGACGAGCTCGAGCCCTCGTAGAAGACCTCCTTCTTGTCCATCACGCCGTCGCCGTTCGTGTCCGTGAGGATGCTGATTTGCTTGTCCTGCGGCGCGCGTCCTGCTCGCCGGGCGGGGTCGATGCCGCGTGTCTTTCCACTCCTTGCCGCGTTCGGGCGCATCCGCGGCGGCCATTCGGATACTCCGGCGTCTCCGCGACCCACAGGCGGCCGCGCGGGTCCCAGTCGAAGTTCATCGGCTTGCTGATGAGCGGCTCGGCGGCGACGAGCTTCATGTTGAAGTCGGGGTGGATCTCGATTTTCGCCGTGGCCTTCCGGGTTGCGTGCGGCCCGCCTTCGAGGTAGTGAAGGTTGTCGCCGAGTTCTCCTTGGCTGCAGGATTCATCGACGTTCGCGCGCTTGCCCGCCCAGGCGATGCCGCGCAGCAGGATCGCGCGGTAGTGGGGCGATTGAAGTTCTTGTAGAGATGCCCGGGGATGCTGACGAAGGCGCGATAGGCGCGCGGCCGCCCTCGGCGGTCCGCTCGTAGGTCCACATCTGCGGCTGGATGTCGTAGATGTTGCCCGCTTGCCTCCGCCGTCCTCGTCGGCGCGTTTCTGGCTTCGGCCTTCGCGGCACGCTTCGGCGTGTAACCCGCGGCCAGCATCGCGGCCTCCGGCTGGATGTCCATGTCGTAGTAGATCTCGTCGTCCATCGAAATTCGACGCGCCCTTCGTGATCGGACCGTCGCCGGTCGGTGAAGTAGAGGTCCATCGGGCCCTCGAGCCACTTGGTCGTCCCGTTTCGCCACGAGCCGCCGACGATGCTCTCGCACCAGTCCGGATCGTTCGAGACCGCGCCGGCGTGGATGACGACGAGCCCGCCGCCGCGCGCCAGGAAGTCGGCCAGGTTCCGGCGATCCGCCGGCTCGTGATGTTGCCGGCCTCCTGCGTGTGGAGAATCAGGACGTCGGTTGCATCGAGCTGGGCCCGGGTCGGGAAGCTCTCCGCGCCGGTCGCCCGGGCGCCGCGCTGCGTTGAGCAGCGGCACCCACTCCTCGAGGAACCGCGGATAGTCATGGGCGCCAGGGCCGTGCGACTTCGGACCCGAACGGATGAACACGCGCAGCGGCTCCGAGGCCGCAATCGGAGCGCTGGTGAGCGCGGTCACGAGGATGACGGCGAGGAGCAGCAGTTCTCATGGGACCTCTGCGGCGGACCGTCAGTCTCCCGTCGGTCAAGCCGGTTTGGCGTGATGTCCGTGAGGCTAGTGGTGAGGGCTCGATGTCCGACAAGGGGTATTTCGTGAGTGTGGACAATTCCCGGCAAGGCATTCTGAAGCGATTCCGCGAACAGGTCGCGCGGGGCGAGCCGATCATCGGCGGTGGCGCCGGCACCGGGCTCTCGGCGTGAGCGAGGAGGCGGGCGGCATCGACCTGCTGGTCGTCTACAACTCGGGCCGCTACCGGATGGCCGGTCGTGGCAGTTCCGCCGGGCTCCTCGCGTACGGCAATGCGAATCAGATCGTCAAGGAGATGGCCTACGAGGTCCTCCCGGTCGTGAAGAGGACGCCGGTGCTCGCCGGCGTCAACGGGACCGATCCGTTCATCATTCCCAGGCTCTTCCTCGAGGAGCTTCGCACGCTGGGCTTTGCCGGTATTCAGAACTTCCCGACGGTCGGCCTCTTCGACGGCGACATCCGCCAGGCGTTCGAGGAAACCGGGATGAGCTACCAGCTCGAAGTCGACATCGTCCGGCTCGCCCGCCCGATGGATCTGCTGACGACGCCCTATGTGTTCAATCCGTCGGAGGCCGAGCGCATGGCCGACGCCGGCGCCGACCTCATCGTCGCCCACATGGGCGTGACCACGGGAGGGTCGATCGGGGCGAAGAGTTCCAAGACGCTGGATGATTGCGTCGCGCGTATCCAGCGGATTGCCGATGCGGCGCGCGGGGTGAACCCGGAGGTCTTCGTCATCTGCCACGGCGGCCCGATTTCGGAGCCGCCCGACGCGGAGTACATCATCACGAAGTGCCGGGCGTCGATGGCTTCTACGGGGCCAGTTCCGTGGAACGCCTTCCGGCTGAGCGCGCCATCGCGGAACAGATCAGGATGTTCAAGCGGATCCGCCTGCCGGCGCGCCAGGAGTGAGGGCCCCAGCTACTCCGACTCGGGCTCGGAGGGCTCCTTCTTCTTCCCGAACGGGTACGCGCTCGTCGCCGGTCCGCGGGCCGGGATGTACAGCGACAGCACCATCGTCGCGGCCAGGATCGCGACGTGGCCGCCAGCGACCAGGCCACCGGGATCTTGTAGACGTCGATCAGCAGCATCTTGCGCCGATGAACACCAGCACGATCGCCAGACCGTAGGTCAGCAGGTGGAACCGTCCCGTGCACGCCGGCGAGCAGGAAGTACATCGCGCGCAGGCCGAGGATCGCGAACACGTTCGACGTCAGGACGATGAACGGGTCGGTCGTGATCGCGAAGATCGCCGGGATCGAATCCACCGCGAACATGATGTCGACGATGCCGATCAGCACGATCACCACGAACAGCGGCGTGGCCAGCTTCACGCCGTTGACGGCGGTGAAGAACTTCTCGCCGTCGTAGTCCGGCGCGATGCGCATGTGGCGCGCGGATCCAGCTTGAGCGCCGGGTTCGCTTCCAGGTCCGGCTCCTGCCCGGCGGCCCACCACATCTTGATCGCCGGTGAACACGCAGGAACGCGCCGAAGACGTACAGGATCCAGTGGAAGCGCGCGATCAGCCAGGCGCCGACGAAGATCATCACCGCGCGCAGCACCAGCGCGCCGAGGATGCCGATCATCAGCACGCGCTTCTGGAACTCCGCCGGCACCGCGAAGTACGTGAACACCATCAGGAACACGAAGATGTTGTCGACCGCCAGCGCCTTCTCGACCAGGTAGCCGGTCAGGAACTCGAGCGCCTTGGCGTTGGCCACGCGCGGCGCTCGTCGCCACCGATTCCGCCGAGGTACCACCACAGCAGCCCCACGAAGACGAACGACACCGCGACCCAGATCAGCGACCACATCGCGGCCTCGCCCATCGTGACCTTGTGGGCGCCCTGCTGGCTCATCGCCAGGAAATCGACCAGAGCGCGGCCAGCACGAAGGCCGCGAACAGCATCCACATCAGGGGAGTGCCGATGGACATGACGTGATGGACCTCAGAGTTGTGGGTGGCGGAGCGTGCGGCCGGAGCGCTGGATTGGTGGACGGTGGCGGCTGCACATACGTTCGGTCAGCCGCCTGGGCGGCGCACTTCTCTGATGGTAGCGCTCACCAGGGCCGGGACGCTACCTCCGCGTATCGCGCCCCCGTGCTAAGGGCCGAATGGTTCAGGAAATAACTGCCTGTGCCGCCGTTGATCAAGACCGCCGAGGCGACGGCGAGCAGGCCCAGCAGGCCAGCGATCGCCGCCGTGCGCTCGAACCGCTGTCGGGCGCACGCCGGGTGGCGGCGGTAGCGGTCTGGCGTCGCACCGAGCGCCGGGTGTCCGGCGGGCAGCGCGCCCGAAGGCGGCGCCACGCCCGCGTCTGCTCCACCGGCCACGAGCAGGACCCGGACGCCCCCCGCCGCTGGCATCGTGAAGGTCTCGGACGCCAGCTGTTCGCCGTCGATCACCAGGCTGGCGCGCACGGTTACGCCGACGCCGGCGGCAATGGTGACGCGGCCCTGGCGTCGGTCGCCGCCTGGCGTGGTTTGCCGTCGATCTCGACACTGATCGATCGGCCGGCCAGATTCTCGACGAAGGCGCCGCGCACGACGCGGACGACCAGGGTTCCCGGCGGAAGATCGCTGACCTGCAGCGGCATTCCGGCGGCGCGCACCATCTGCGACGCCGCTGCCGGCGCCGTCTGCGCACGCAATCCCGGCGCGAGCAGCAGGATCGTCAGGACGGCGAATGGGCCAATAGTGAAGTCATGATGCCCTCAGAAGCGAATGGAAAACCCCGTCATCGTCCGGAACTGATTGCCCTCGTCGTACCGTTCGAGGTCGCCGCTCACGATGAGCGAGAAGCGGCGGCTGAGCGGAACGACCCGTTGCCGGACACACGCCGCGTTCGCGGGCGCGTGTCGATGACGACGCCGTCGCTGCGGATGAATCGCACGACCGACAGTGATGTCGCGTAGTCGACGGACAGGTAGCCGCGGCGGCCGAGCGAGTGGCCGATGGACACATAGCTTGAGTGATAGTCGCCTGCGGGCAATCGATGCGCGAATTCGAGGCGGACACGTCCAGGCCGGAACCACCCACGTTTCCCGCGTGTCCACCGATGAGCAGGCGGCCTGTGGGCTGATCGTTTCGGTTGTCCTGGTCGCGGGTGTAGCCAGCGTAGATGCGGATGTTTCGCGCGACTTCGACGGTCACGCGTCCTCCCGCCGACGCGTACCGCAGGCCTTCGAGGCGCTCCGGCGTCACGGCGCGTCCGTTGCGCAGTTCGTCGGTCAACGTGCGCGCGTCGATCGATCGGCCCTGCTGGACCGTGGCCAGCACTTCGACCCGCGGTGCGACAGTCGCGCGCGCGTTGACGAGCAGGTACGCCAGCCCGCGACGTCCCTCGCCGTTGGCGGGACCGGTGAGGTCGAACTCCGCCACCTGGTAGATGAAGACCGGCGAATCCCATCGGCACGAAATTGGTGACGGTCACCACCGAGCGCTCGACGAACGCACCTGCCGGGTGCGCGTGAAGCCGGCGATGTGCCGCCGCAGGAATCCCCGTTCGAGCGCCACATAGCCTCCGACTTTCTGGACGTTCGGCACATAACCCATGGTGTAGCCGAGGGCCTCGCGGCCGGCGAACACTCCGGCGCGCACGCCGAACGCCTCTGCCGACGGGCGCGGCTGGCGGTCTCGACGAGTCCGCCCGCGACCCCGCCCGCCGAGCCGAATCCGGCAGCCACATATGCCCCGCGCGCACGCGCACCTGTCCTTGCGCACCGAAGCGGTACCCGACATAGCCGTCGTTCACGACCAGCGGCGGCGTCCTGCTTGATCGCATCGATTGACGGAGGTTGAGGCGGTACTCGGTCCCGGCTCCCTCGAAATCCGGGGTCTCGAAATCGAATGCGGTCCGAACTGGACGTCGACGGGTCGGGGGTCGGCGTTGTCCCTTCCCCACGTGTCGAAGGTGACGGACAACCGGCCGGAGGGGCGGTGAGACGGGACGGTTTGCGCTGTCGCGCGCGTTGGCGCGAAGGCCATCAGCACGGCGATCAGCAGGCCGGGAATCGTTTGGTGTCGCATGTCCGGTTCCGTTCAGCGCGTCCCGTCGGATGACAGGCGTAGCAGGCGGTCGAGTCATATCGGTATCCGGTCCGTTCACGATGCTTGTCGTCCATCCGCGTCTGTGAGTGTTCGTGGCACACGATGCACGTGAACACTTGGGGCTCGGCGTCGTGTGACACGTGGCACACGGCTGTCGGTGAGGGCCGGACGTGATCGGGAAGCGGTGGTTGAACGTCCCCTGTCGCCAGGTCGTGTCCGTGGAGCGGTGACAGCTCTCGCACGTCGGTCGGAACCCGTCGCAGCTGGTTGGGCGTCGTCGTGCGGTCGTACTCGTCGCGATGGCAGCCCGACGCATTCGCGGGGCGTGCCCTTGTACACGTTGTTGACGTGACAGGTCGCGCACACCTGCTGCGCATGCCGGCCCGCGAGCGGAAACACGGCCGCGTGGTTGAAGCCGGTGCCACTCCGCCAGCTCGTGATCGGTGTTCCGGTGACAGCTTCGCACGTCGTCGGGAACGCCGGCGGCCGCGTGGTTGGGCGCCGTGGTGCGGTCGTACTCGTCGCGATGGCAGCCGACGCAGTCGCGTGGCGTGCCCTTGAAGACGTTGTTGACGTGACAGGTCGCGCACGCCGGCTGCGCGTGGCGCCCGCCAGCGGGAACACGGCGGCGTGGTTGAAGCCGGCGCACCCGCAAGCTCGTGTCGGTGTTGCCGGTGACACGTCTCGCACGTGGTCGAGAAGCCGGCGGCCGCGTGGTTCGGCGCCGTGGTCCGGTCGTACTCGTCGCGATGGCAGCCGACGCAGTCGCGTGGCGTGCCCTTGTAGACGTTGTTCACGTGACAGGTCGCGCACGCCGGCTGCGCGTGCTGGCCCGACCAGCGGGAACACGGCGTTGTGGTTGAAGCCGGTGCCCCGCGGAAGCTCGTGTCGGTCGGCCGGTGACAGTTCTCGCACGTCGTCGGGAAGCCGGCGGCCGCGTGGTTCGGCGCCGTGGTCCGCTCGTACTCGTCGCGATGGCAGCCGACGCAGTCGCGCGGCGTGCCCTTGTAGACGTTGTTGACGTGGCACGTCGCACAGGCCTGCTGCGCGTGCTGGCCCGACGAGCGGGAACACGGCGCGTGGTTGAAGCCGGCGCCACTCCGCAAGCTGCGGTCGGTCGGCCGGTGACAGGTCTCGCACGTCGGTCGGGAAGCCGGCGGCCGCGTGGTTCGGCGTCGTGGTCCGGTCGTACGCCGTCGCGATGGCAGCCGACGCAGTCGCGTGGCGTGCCCCGAAGACGTTGTTGGCGTGACAGGTCGCGCAGGCCTGCTGCGCATGCTGGCCCGACGAGCGGAAACACGGCCGCGTGATTGAAGTCGGCCCGCGCAGCGTCGCGTCGGTCGGGCGGTGGCAGTTCTCGCAGGTCGTCGGAAAGCCGGCGGCGGCGTGATTGGGCGTCGTGGTCCGGTGGTAGTCGTCGCGGTGACAGCCCGACGCAGTCGCGCGGCGTGCCCGATAGACGTTGCCGACGTGGCAGCGTGGCGCAGGTTGCTGCGCGTGCGTCCCCACCAGGGGAAACGACGCTGCGTGGTCGAACCGGCGCCGTGAACGTCGCGTCGCTGGCGCTTGTGACAGGTCTCGCAGGTCGTGGGGAAGCCGGCGGCGACGTGGTTCGGCGTCGTGCGTCGCCTGGTAGTCGCGGTCGTGACACGAGAGACAGCTGCTCCGCGGTGTTCTTGAAGCTGTCGTCCCGATGGCACGACTGACACGACAACTGCCGGTGCGCGCCTGAGCGGCATGGACGTCATCGCGCCGTGGTCCCAGCTCACGGCCGTCCACGCGGTCGATGGCACTGCTCGCACTGCGAGCCGAGCTGGAGCCTGTAGCGGTCATCCTGCCGGCGCACCCAGTGGCAGTCGAAGCACCCGTCGGGTGCCCTTGTACACCTCGCTCGATGGCAGGACGCGCACGCAGGTCGCGGTGACGCCCGTCGAGCGGAAACGTCGTCTGGTTGTGGAACTGCCGGTCCGGCGTTGTGAACTGCGCCGCCGCCGAGCGGCGCAGAGCACGAGGCCGAAGACGATGCAGCGGCGAAGCGGTGGAGCGGCTTGAGTCGCTCACTTCAGCCTATGACACTTCTCGCACCGCGGGCCGAGCGCGCCACGATGCTTGTCGACGTGGCAGTTGCGTGCAGGTGGTCGAGAGGCGGTAGTCGAGACAGCCTCGTGGCGGCGTCGGCGGGCCAGCGGCCCGGCGGCCTGCGGTCTTGTGACAGGACGCACAGCCGGGCCCGAGATGCGGGCCGGCGAAGAACGACTTCAGGACCGCGCCTTCTTGATGGGTGTACGCGGACCGCTTGAAGGTCTCTGACGAATGGCAGTGCGGCACGCCGCGCCCAGCTGGCCGTCGTGGGGATCGGTGTGGCACGACGCGCACGTCGTGCCGACACCGGAGAGCCGGACGGCGCGGCCGTCCCGGACGGAAACGCAGCGGTCTCAGCCTTGTGGCACGGCGTCGCACGCGAGCGGGGCGTGCTTGCCCGTCAGGGGAAAGTGGTCGCGGCGTGAGCGAAGCCGGTGACCGCGAACTTCGGGGTGTCGACGGCGTGACAGCGTCTCGCACTTCGCCGACCTGCCGAGGTGGACGTCGCGATGGCAGGACGCGCAGCCGCGGGCGTCGACGCCAGCCACGCATCGGCAAACGCGCGGACTCGCCGGGGTGCACCGGCGACGCGGGTGGGCCTGTCGGCTGATGGCACTGCTCACACCGCAGGGCGGCGTGGCTGCCGCCGAAGAACGGGCGCTGATTGGCGTGCGTGAACGCCGTGACGCGCGAACGTCTTGCGCGAATGGCACGTCTCGCAGGTTGCGCCGAGCTCGCCGCGTGCGGGTCGGTGTGACAGGACACGCACGCCGTGTCCAGGCCCCGGAAGTCCGCGACGCGAATCGTCGCGGCTCTGGCGCCGGTCTTGCGCCTCGAGCCACCACTGCGGGACAACGCCGCTGTCTTGTGACACGAGGCGCACGTCATGCCGGGTGCCCGTCCGCGAGCGGGAAACCGCGTCAGGTCGCATGGTCGAAGGCGCCCTTCGCGAACGCCGACTCGTTGTGGCAGGTCGCGCAGTCCTGCTTGAAGGCGCCCCGATGGGGATCGGTGTGGCACGTGGCACAGGTCTCGTGCCGGCATCGGCGCGGTGACCGGGTCGCGTGGCACGGCGCACTCGACCTTCGCGTGCTGCCCACGCAGCGGAAACGCCGTGCGCGCGTGGTCCACCTTCGCTCGTCCGCCATGCGACGTGTCGTGGCAGGAGGCACAGGCCGGGCCGAACGGCGGCGGATGCGGGTCGGTGTGGCAGTTGGCGCACGTCGCCGCCGTCGGCGCTTGTAGCGCTGTTGCGCGTGGCACGACGCGCACGTCACCGCGTGTGGGCGCCCGCAGCGGAAACGCCGTTCGCGCTGTGGTCGAACTTGGCGGCTGTCAGTGAACTTCACCGCTCGTCGTGTGGCAGGTCGCGCACGAGTCCGAGCGCGCCCTTGTGCGGATCGGCGTGGCACGAGGCGCACGACGGCCTGGCCGTCAGAAACGAGCGCGTCTTGTGGCAGGACGCGCATTGGTCGCGACCGGCGCGTGCAGGCCGTCGAGCGGGAATCCGGTGTCGCGGGCGTGATTGAACGCCCGCGTGTCGAACGGCCGCAGCTCGGCGTCGACGCCCGCGTGCTCGACGTGGCAGGACACGCAGTCGTTCGTGACGTCGCGATGGACGCCCTTCTTCGCGCGATCCGCTCGGCGACCGGCTTGTGGCACGCCAGGCACTTCTCGGCCGGCCACCTCTGGCCCGCGGCGTGACACGCAGGCAGTTGCCGATGCCTTCGAGCGACGCGTGGGCCCGGCTCAACGCCCGGGCGACACCAGCGCGCCGAGCTGGGCCGATGCGGCCGCGGCGGCCCCGCAGATCACAGCAGCCACCATCAGCCAGCACTACGCGACCAGCGGAGCCGCCTTGGCGTCGACCTCCATCACCGCTCGCCTGAACACGCAGCGTGCGTAGCCGAGATATACCGCGACGCCACGTGCACCGCGACGATGACGAACAGCCCGTAGACCAGCGGCCGATGGAAGACGTGCCAGAGTTCGAACAGCCGTCGCGTGCGCTCGAGGTGCGCGAGGCGGCGCGCGAGCGAGGCTCGCTCGGCGGCAGCGTCACGGCCTCGTGACGGCGTCCACATCGACGCCGGCCGCGCGCAGGTGCCGGCGCAGCAGCCCCAGGGATCCGCACGCGAATTCGCCGAGGAAGAGGTCGAGCACACCGGGCGCCCGGCCAGCCGGCGGGTGACCGGTCGAACTCTCAAGCGCCGCGTGACGTGCTGCAGGCAGCGGCGGCAACGAGACAGCGCGCGCGTCGCGATGCGCCGAGCTCCGCGCTCGATCTCGTCGCGCGACAGCTCGACGCCGCGGATGGTCTTGGGAATTCGGACGTAGAGGTATCGTCCGACGAAGCCCGACGCCCAGACCGTCATCATCAGCCAGTAGCCGACGGAGATCAGGCCGTTGAACTTGAACGACGTGTGGAACGTCACGAGGACGGGCCCGACGATGCCGAAGAAGATGTGCAGTTCGAGCCAGCGTTCGAGGTCGTCCCGCACCTTGGCGAGTGGACGCCAGTGTTTGCGGACCGCATACGGCAGTGTCGCAGAGCATCGACACTGCGCCGGCGATGCCGAGTGACAGCCCGAGCATGCCAGACGGGCGCAGCCACTGGTGCGCCGGCAGATACCCCGCGTCGCGAGCGGCGCCCGGTAGTACTCCCACCCGCCGAACTCGCGAGAACGACCGCCGACACCGCGACGGCGAAGACGCCGGCCACCATCAGCACGCTCGGTCCCCCCTGGTCGCCGGGCATCCCGTCATGCCTCGAGGACGCAGTCAGCCGTCGGCCACGAGACGCAGGGCAGGATGAAGCCGGCCGCCCGATCGTCGGGGTCCAGCAGGTCAGACCGACAGTCCGCCTCGCCTTCCAGCAGCCGCGTCCGACACGACTGACACACCCCTGCACGGCACGACGACGAGATCGCGACACCGGCGGACTCCGCGGCGTCGAGCAGTGTGCTGGACGCGGGACAGTCGATCCGGCGGGCGCTGGTCGTGAAGTGGACGACACGGCCCGATCCCGGGTCGCGAAGGGCCGGCGGCCGCTGGAATCGCGACGGCGTCCGCACTGGTCTGCAGCGTCGAGGCCGCCGCGGCCGTCTCGAACTTCTCGGACCGGATCTGGTCCGGCGGCACGCCGATCGACGCCAGCAGTCGCGGAGACTCCCTGAATCATGGCCTCCGGTCCGCAGAGACAGAAAATGGTCTGCGCCGGGTTCGTCACATGCTGCCGCACCATCGTCGCGTCGATGCGGCCCGTGCGCCAATGCGTGGCGCCGGAGGCCTGAGTGAGGGTGACGGCGATGTGCACCTGCGGATGACGCGCCGCCATCACACGGAGGTCGTCGGCGAACGCGACGTCGTGCTCGGTGCGAGCCGAGTACAGCAGCGTGACGGGTCGCGTGGGCTCGCGCGAGGCGGCGTAATGGAGCATCGAGAGGAGCGGCGTGATCCCGATGCCGCCGGCGATGAGCGCCAAGGGTCGATCGTCGTTGACCGGGTAGGTGAACGCGCCGGCAGGCCGCCCGGTCGACACCGCCGCACCGGGTCGCAGCAGACCGTGCAGCGTCGATGACACGACCCCCTGCCGTCGGACGGAGATCTCGAAGTAGCCGGGCACATCGGGCGACGATGAGATCGAGTAGCAGCGCACGTGCGGGCGGCCGTCGATCTGCAGCCGCACGGGTACGAACTGGCCCGCCACGAATTCGAAATCTGGCGGTCGCGCGAGCCGAAAGGTCCGAATCTCCGGCGTCTCTTCGAGCACGGCCAGGACCGCCGTCTTCACGAACGCGGGCTGCGTGTCGCGCCGGGGCCCTGGCGCGGTCCGCGATGCGGCCGGTGGAGCCGATGCCCGAGGAGCGGCCCCTGACCGGTGCCCGATCCTCGGCGGGGCCAGCAGTTCGGCCAAGACCATCCACGCGGCATGCGCGACGAGCGTCGCGAGAAGCGCCGGGATCGATGACCACACCCACGGTGTGACCGCGAAGGCGAACGAAGGCAGGACGAAGGGACTGAAGGCACCGCGAGGCCGCGCCCGATGGCGACGGAGCACCGCCAGCCCCGCGTGAAGGGCGGTCAGCGTGGCCGGAAGCGCGGTGTCATACGCCATACCAATGGAGCGTGGCAGGACCGCTGTTTCAATTCGCGTGCCAGGCGTCGGACACGCCGAGAGCTGGAGTACCGGTCTGGTACATAGGCCGAGTCCTGGTCGTTCTTACGCGACGGCTGTAACAGATGCGCCGGGACTGGTTGGACCTATCGCCCGCCCTTCAGAAACACCAGGCCGCCGCTGACCGTGCCCGAGATCACGTCGAGCACGCCATCGCCATCCAGGTCGCGCGAAGCGGGGCGACGACATCGGCGGCAGCGCGAGCGTGAACGTCTCGACAGGCACGAACGTCGGCGACGTCGCCCTCCCCGCATTGCGATACGCCACAGCGCCGCGGTCCTCGCGGCCGATCACCAGATCGAGGCGCCCGTCGTCATCCATGTCCACGAGCGTCGGCGCGCTGCGGCGGCCGACCTTGATGCCGTCGAGTGCGTCGCTGACGAGCACGAACCTCGGCGCCTTCGGTGTGCCGTCATTCCGATAGAACACGACCGCGCCGTTGGCCTGCCCGATGAACAGATCCAGATCGCGATCGCCGTCGATGTCCCCGAGCACCGGCGTGGCCTGGCTGACGCGTGGCGGTTTGATGCTCGCCGCCTCGTCCAGGACCCAGCGGGCTTCCCTGGCCGTCCCCTGGTTGCGGTAGAACAGCACGTCCTTGTTCCAGGTGCCGAGCAGCAGGTCCTGATCGCCGTCGCCATCCAGATCGCCGAACGCCGGCGCCAGGTGATACGCGTCGGCCATGGGCAGTGAGGAGGTCCAGCGGAATCTCGGCGCTGTCCGAGTCCCCTCGTTCGTGAAGAATGTGAGGCGACCGGAGTCGCCAGCCGCCGGATCGATCTTGTTGCCGACGACCAGGTCGAGATCGCCGTCGGCGTCCAGGTCGACGAACGCCGGGACCGTGTCGTTGCCGAGGTCGAGGCCGTCGAGAAACCGCTTCGTCCGGAGTTCGAATCGGTCCTTCGCCGAGCGCTCCCAGTAGAAGAAGTTGTCGGCTGCCGTCGCAATCGGGTTGAAGGCGCCGCCGAGCACGCCCATCAGGAAGTCGAGATCGCCGTCGCCGTCGAGGTCGATCGGGGCCGGCGCGTTGTAGCCGCTGGTCCTGATCGCATCGAGCGGCAGCAGGACCGGCTCCACCTGGAACGACGGCGTGCTGCACGTCCGGCCGATGTTCTCGATCAGCAGCACGCCGGCTTCGAAGAAATCACCCCAGAACAGATCGGCGTCGCCGTCCGCGTCGTAGTCGGCGAACGCCAGCGCGTTGGCGCCGTGCATGGTCGGCGGCATGCCAAACCCGATGCGCGCGACGATCTCGATCCCCTCGAACCGCTCTTCGATGAGTCCGAACTTCACGCTGCCTGGCTGCTCGGCCTCGAGCCTGGCCACGGTGCCATCGACGCGGCCGACGAACAGGTCGATCCGCTTGTCGCAGTCGAGATCGACGAAGGTCGGAATGTTCTGGCGATCGAAGAAGACGGGCTGGCCATCGGCATCGAGCAACTGGCCAGCGGACTCGAACGCCGGCTGCGTCCGCGACCCGATGTTGCGATAGAACCGCACGTGGCTGAACGGCTCCTCGCTGACCAGATCGACGCGCCCATCGGCGTCCAGATCGATGAAGCGATACCACTCGCCGACGTCCAGGTTCTGGTACTTGTCCGAGCGCCAGGCGTACGCAGGCCTCGCCGCCGTGCCCGTGTTCTCGAAGAACGCGAGCGTGTTCGAGTACTCCTGGACGAAGAGATCGAGGTCGCCGTCTGCGTCGATGTCCACGAACTGCGGCCTGGGCACGTCGAAGCCGCCGAGGAACGGCAAGGCGAACGCCCGTCCGGTCGCGTCGGCGAGCGGAAACGGCGCCACGACTCTGGTGAATGTGAGTCCGCCGATCGATCCCGATGAGGGCGACTGCGCGAAGCCCGCGCTCGCCCACGTGAGGACGGCCGCGACGAGGGCCGCTGCGAACCGCGCTGCCACACCCGGCGGTCGGGGCGAAGCGTTCGTGCCCGTGGCCCCAGTCAACCCGCGGTCACCCGCGCGGACGCGCGCCCATGCCGGTGAGGTTCCGGCCCAGCTCGAGGGCCTTCACGACACGGCCGGTCCTGGTGTCGATCACCACGAGCGAGGCCGCCCCGCCGGCCTCCGCCGGCATGGCGTGGCCGGCATGCGCCGGATCCGCCATGTGATCCATCTTGTTGTTGTTCGTGACGAACGCGGTAGCGCCATCGCGCGAGAACACCACCTGGTGCGGCTGTCGGAACGCCGCATCCGTGAGGCGCACCTTCACCGTCCACGTCGCAGCCTCGATCACGACGATCTCGTTCGTGCTCTTGACGGGCACGTAGACGAAGGCGCCGTCGGCCGTGAACGTCGGGTCGAACGCCATCGCGCCGACCGGAATCGACTTGACGAGTGCGGGTTTCGCCGGCTGCGCCAGATCGAACACGAGCAGCTGTCCCGAGACCTCGGTTGACCCGACCAGGGTTCTCCCGTCGGGCGACAGGGCGAACTGCACGAACGCGTGCGTCGCGCCGGGCACGGGGACGATCTCGACCCGCTGATCGACCAGTGAGACGCTCGCGATCTGGTTCACGCCGAGGCTGCCCGTGTACGCGTAGCCGGCTTTCGACGCGACCATCGGGTGCGGGCGTGGGAAGATCACGTCCACCTCGTCCCCCTTCATCGTGGCGCGACTGACGATGGCGATCCGCTTCGGCGGATTGACGGCGCTCATCGACCGGGTGACCACGAGCGTGTCCGGACCCGACAGCGCGAGCATCCCGGGCGTCTCCATCTCGAACTGGCCGGCGATGCGGTCGGCGCGGTCGAACTTGACCACGCGGTTGGCGCCGATGAGCGAGACGTACCAGTGCCGCCCGTCCGGTTCCACGGCCACGAAGTGCGGCTTGGCCGTGGCTGGAAACCCGAGCTTCACGAGATCAATCGTCCGCAGCACGGCGCGCGATCCCATGTCCACGACCGCGACCTTCGCGTCGTCCTGGATGCAGACGTAGAGCAGGTCGGGCTGCTGGGCGCGCACGCGGGGCCCCAGCTGGACGACGGCCGCCATGGCCACCCCCAGCGCAACGGCAGCGACACGGCGGCGCGTCATCACCGGTCGGTCGTCCTGACGATGAACAGCCCCTGCTCGATGCTGCTGATCGCGATGGCGCCGCTCTTGAAGAAGGGAAACACGCTCCAGGCGCCGTTGAAGCCCGCGGTGTTTGGATGGTACGGCGCCGTGTCGAAGTAGGCGATCTCCTTCGGGTTGGCGGGGTCCTTGACCGTGAGCACACGCAGGCCCGCGCGGTAGTTCGCCTGGTACATGAGGTCCCCCTTCACATACAGGTTGTGATCGGACGCGGCCTCGCCGCTCATGTGCTCCTTGATCAGCTTCGGGTTCTCGAGATCGACGAAATCCCAGACGAGCGTGCGGGTCTTCTGAATCGCGCCTCGACCCTCGTCCAGCTCGTCGTTGACGTAGAAGTAGCGGTGGTCCTCGGTGAGCCAGCCCTGGTGCGTGTACGCGACGCTTGGGTACGACTGCCGCGAGATGAACTTCGGGTTCTTCTTGTCGGTCACGTCCGCCAGGCTGAGGGCCGTCTCGTTGGAGCCGATGCAGATCTCGCGACCGCGGTAGCGCTTGTCCGGTCCCTTGTAGGTCACGCACTGTGCGTCGTGGGAGTAGCCGGTGCTCGCCCGCCCCGTACTCGCATCGGCATAGCAGCCGACAAAGGCCGGTTTCTTCGGGTCGCGGATGTCGATCATGTGCAGGCCGCCCCCGCAGGTGGTGCCGCCGGCGCTCGATCCCACCGCATAGGCGAACCCGCTGTCCTCGTTGATCACGATGTTGTGCACGCTGTTGACCTCGCGGTAGATCAAGTCGGGATCCACGCGCTGCGGCAGGCCGCTGGCCTGGGGCTTCATCGTCCGCAGCCGTGTCAGGTCGAAGACCTGGATGCCGTGCGGTCCCGATCCGTCAGAGACGACGTAGGCGTGGTCCTTGTAGACCTTGATCTCGCGCCACGCGCTGGGCCGCGCGCCGTCGGTGAGCGGCATGTCGGCCACGACCAGCGGCCGGGTCGCGTTGGTGATGTCGATGAACGTCGCGCCGTCACGACGACCGATGAGCGCCCACTCCTGCTTGGTCTGCGCGTCGGTCCAGCCCCAGATGCCGCTCATCGGGATGTAGTGGCCGTCGTAGGTCAGCCGCGACGGTGGCAGGAACGAGAGCAGATCGGTGGCGCCGCAGTCGTAGACCTCGACCTTGCCGGCGCCGCTGCAGCGCCGCTCGCCGCCCGTCACCGCAGCCAGTTCGTCGAGCGGCACGGTGATCATCGGCTGCTCGCGCCAGGCGCCGAACGCGTCGCGCTCGTAGATCAGGAGCCCGCCGGCGCTGCGGTTGGCGCCGATCGCGCCCACAGCGGCGACGTTGCCACGCACCGACACCGAGAAGCCGGCGCCTGCCGGGTCGGCACCTCCTGGGCCGAGAAGCTTGACGCCGTCGATCTGGAAGCCCGCTGCATTGCCGGGGAACACGAACACGCGGCCAGGCCCGCCGGCGCGCGGGGCGCCAATCCACACTTCCCTGTCGTCGGCGGCGATCGACGCGCCGAACATGTCGGTTCGCTGTCCGGCCGGCGTGGCGAGGCGTGTGAGCTCCAGCCACGTGAAGTTGCCGGTGGCAGGGGCCGGCAGCGCGCCAGCGGGAGGCTGAGCCATCGGGGCGCCCGCGCCTCGTCCGCGTCCGCCCTGGGCCACGCGACGGAATACGTAGGCCGCGCCGTAGCCGCCCGCGTCTCCCGGCGCCGCGACCACCGCCTGATCGCCTGTCAGCGCGATAGCAGATCCGAAGCCTTCGTTCCCTTGCACCCCCGTCGGTGCGAACGTGCGCTGCGGCTTCCACGCGTCACCGTCGAGCACGAACTCGTGGACCACGCCGGCACGACCCGACTGTCCGCTCGCGCCGATGAGCGCGATTGCCCCCGACATCGCCACGGCCGACCCGAAGCCGTCGCCCGCACTCGTGGCGACCTCGGCGGACGAGAGCGTGGACCGATAGGCGTACGCGCCCGATGCGCCGCGCTGGAACGCGAACACGACGCCGGCCGGCAGGGCCGGCTGCGTCGCCCCGCCGCCCGCACGTCCGCGGCCGCCACCGATGACCTCCTTGCCGACAAGCAGCCAGCCGTTGGCCGCCGCGATCGCGTGGCCGAAGCGGATACCAGGGGGAACCGCGGGCGGGGCCTGCGCCGCGGGCGGTGGCGCAGCACCCGCGGCAGGCGCCTGGGCGGGCGGTGTCACCGCGTTGGGCGGGAGCGCGCCCTCAGGCAGCGTGCTCGCCGAGATGGTGCTCGCGTAGGTCCACACCGACGTTGCGGGCTTCGTGAAGACGTGCACCAGGGTGGGTCCCGCGCCCACGAACAGCGTCGTGCCATCGAGGGCCAGGGACGACCCGAACTGATCGCCCACGGCGGACGTGGGGCCCGTGAGCGTCGCGGCCTCCTGCCATCCGGTGGGCGTCTTGCGGTAGAGGTACACGAGGCCGGGCCGGAACTGATTCGCGGCTTCGCCGACGAAGATCTCGCCGTCACCGACGAGCACGGTGCCGCCGAAGCCCGTGAGCTCGGCCGCCGCCAGGTTCACACCCAGCCCGGCGGGGGCTCGAAACGGCGCGGCCCACAGCGCCAGACCCAGCGCAGCCAGGCACACCAGCATCCTCGAGAGCGATGGCATCGGGAACTCCTGTCGTGGTTCACGGGCGGTCCGCGAACGCGTGTCCGAAATCTAGCACGGCCGAGGTGGCGCCCGGCGGCTGCGGGTCCGGACCTCGGCCTACGGCCGAATCGTCACCGTCTTGATTGTCGGGGCCGTCACGGGCTGGCTCATGCCGCCGTCGGCCCCCATCGACGTCGGCGTCGCGGCGAGCGCGTCAACCACGTCCATGCCGGCCGTGACCCTCGCGAAGATCACGTAGTTCGGCGGCAAGGGATAGTCCTGGTGGAGGATGAAGAACTGGCTGCCGTTGGTGTTCGGTCCTCGGTTGGCCATCGCGACGATGCCGCGTCGATACCCGTCGCGATAGAGCGGTGCGTCCGGCCGGATCTCGTCGGCGAACGTGCCGCCCCAGGCGCTCATGCCGCCCGTCCCCGTGCCTTCGGGATCGCCACCCTGGATCATGAATCCCCTCACGATGCGGTGGAAGGTCAAGCCGTCGTAGTAGCCGTGTTCGGCCAGCAACCGGAAGTTCTCGACGGCGCGGGGCGCGTCGGTCGCGAAGAACTCGATGGTCATCGCGCCGCGATCGGTCTGGATGATGGCGTGCAGGCCGCCGGAACTCCTGGCGCCGGCAGGCACCTTCGGGTTGCCGTTCGAACCGCACGCGACCATGGCCGACACGGCGACTGCGGCCAGAAGAACCAACCCCACGGAACCGGACGGGCGAGCAAACGGACAGCGCATCGGCACGGCCATCGAGCATAGTCCGAATAGGCCCCTTCGTTCGCGCACGCCACGGCGTCGATGATCGTAGACTTCCCACATGATGTCCCCCTCAGGTCTCCGTGCTTGCGCCCTGCTCGTCGTCGTCATGGCAGTCGGACTGACTGTCGGGCTCGCAAGCGGAGTCGCGTTGACCGCCCGTGCGGCGCTCACCTTCGACCCGCCCTCCGGCTGGGTGTCGAGGCCATCGTCATCGACCATGCGTGTGGCCGAGTTCTCGCTGCCAAAGACCGGCAGCGACTCGGAAGACGCCGAGCTGATCGTGTACTTCTTCGGCAGCGGCCAGGGCGGGACGGTGCAGGCCAACCTCGACCGCTGGGTGAGTCAGATGGCGCAGCCAGGCGGCCGCGCGTCAGCGGAAGTGGCAAAGACGACGTCGCTCAGGACGAAGTCAGGCCTGGCGGTCACGCTGCTCGACGTCACCGGCACGTACGTCGCGGAAGGTACGGCCCGGTGCGACCGAACGGCTCAACAAGCCTGGTTTCCGGCTGAGGGCCGCGGTCATCCTGACGCCCGGCGGTCCGTACTTCGTCAAGCTCACCGGCCCGGCGGCGACGGTCGCGCGATGGGACGCGTCGTTTGTGGCGTTCCTGCAGAGTGCGAGCGAGTGAGGCGACCTCAGATTCTCCGGCCGGGAAGCTGCGGATGCGAGGTGAGCACGAACACCACCGTTCCAAGCGCGCCCACCACAAACGCCGCCTCAAAGGGCAGCGTGGGCGCGCGTTGCCACAGCAGTCCGCCGACGACGCCGGCGGGGACGACAAGCAGATTCCTTACGGCGTAATACACGCCGACGGTCCGCGCACGCCGGTCGTCCGGAGCCAGGTCCACGATGAGGGACTTCCGCGCGGGCTCGCCCAGTTCCTTGAGGCCTCCAAGCACGAACGCCGCCACCAGCGCGGGGAAGGTCGTCGCGAAACGCACCGCCAACGGGAACGCGGCGAAGAAGACGAACGTCAACGCCACGAGCGGACCGCGTCCCGCCATGTCGGCGAGGCGCCCGCCCGGCAGGTAGAAAGCGATGGCGACGGCCTGTTGAATGGCATAGAGCGCGCCGTACTCGACGACCGAGAAGTGGCGGGTCTCGGTCACAAACAGGACGACGAAGGATGTGGCCAGCCCCTCGCCGATCCGGACGAGGCAGTCTGCGACCAGCAGACGCTTGAGCGCGCGCGGCATGCCGGCCACGACCCGGCGCAGGCCGATGCCATCGCCGTGACGGCTGTCGCGAGGCGCTTCGCGGTAGCCCAGCCCCTGGACGACGAGCACGCCGACCGCCACGACCACAGTCAGCAGCAGCGCCGCTCGCACGCCCGCGATGATCCCCAGCGCCGCGATCAGCAGTCCGCCGGCCGGCGCACCGACAACGCGTGGAATGCGCACCAGGATCGACTGCACACTGAACGCCATGGCCCGGCGATCCCGCGGAAGGGCATCGCCAATCACCGCGAACGTCAGCGGAAAGGCGCCCGCCTTCCACGCCATCACGCCCAGGAGTCCGACGAAGAGGAGCGGCCAACTCTGCGCGGTCGCGTACGTCGCGTAGCCGGCAATGGCCAGCGACGTGAACAGCAGGAGCGCGCGGCGACGCCCCAGGTGATCCGCCAGCCAGCCCCCCGGGTACTGATAGAGGCCGTCGAGCAGATCCTTGCAGGATCCGAACAGACCGACGATGAGACCACTGGCGCCGAGTGCCGTGAGGTAGGCGGGGAGATACGCCTGCCAGAGTTCCTCCCCGAGCGCCAGGCCGAACAGGCTGGCCGCCAGGACCGTGACGTTGCGGTTGAGAGCCAGGAATGCACGGAGCGAGGTGGCGCGGGAGGTCGTGTCGCGCGTGGGCATCGTCACGCCTTCCCGGATTGTCGGCGCAAGCGAACCTGCCGGCGCCTGTGCTACTCGATGCGATACAACTTCGTCTGCGTCCGGATGAACAGCGCGTCGGGCGCGAGCGCGGGCGTCGCAAGGCTCATCTCGTCCAGACTGCCCTTCCCGAGTTCGACGTACGTGTCGCCAGCCTCGATCACGAACGTATGTCCGTCCTCACTCAGGAAGTACACCTTTCCAGCGCCAGCCCACGGCGAAGCCGAGAACGTGTTGCCCGTGCCACCCGCGCGAGCCTTGTAGATCTCCTTGCCCGTCGCTGCGTCGAACACCGTCAGGATGCCGTTGTCGTTGACGACGTACATGCGGCCCCGGTAGACGAGCGGCGACGAGGTGTAGGCCGACGCGCGCGGATGCATCCAGGCGACGAACCCGTTCTGCTCTTCCCCCTTTGCGAGTGAGATGTCGCCGCGGGCGCCCGGCCTGACCGCGAACATCGGCCGGTTGGTCTCGCCCTGCGACCCGGTGCCGAGATACAGCAGTCCGCCGGCGGCGACCGGGCTCGGCGTGGACTGTCCGGTCAGGCCGCCCAGCCGCCACAGCTCTTTGCCGTCGAGGCCGTAGCTCACCGCGTGCCCGCGGCCGATCACCACCAGTTCGGTCCGGCTCGCATGCGCCCAGACGAACGGCGTGGACCACCCGGACGTGAGGCGCCCGGCCGGCATGTCGCGATTGACGCGCCACCGTTCCACGCCGGTCTTCGCGTCCACGGAGGCCAGGAACGACCGGCCGTCGTTGTCGTGCAGGACGAAGACCTGCCCGTCGTGCACCACCGGCGATGAGGCCGTGCCGAAGTCGAGGTACATCGGCTGCGGGTCGAACCGCTTCGTCCAGAGCGGCGTGCCATCCAGCGAATACGCGGCGAGGCCGACGTTGCCGAAGTACACGTACAGCCGCGCACCGTCGGTGGCAGGTGTCTCCGACGCGTACGTGTTCTTGCGATGCCGCCCGCCGACGGGAAGGCCCTTGAACGCCTCGCGCTCCCAGCGCACGCGGCCGTTGGCCGCGTCGATGCCGTAGACCATGTAGCGAATCTCACCGCTCTCGGCGGTCAGCTCGATGTCCCGCGCCGTGACGGCCTTCAGCACCTCGGCGTCCGACAGCCCCTTGGCCGAAAGCTCCGCCGCGTAGTCGTTGCCGTAGATGCCGGTCGAGGGTGCCTTGAACGCGCCTGGGCTGATCGCCGACGTGACGAACACCAGGTCCTTCCACGCGACCGGCGACGACCATCCGCGACCGGGCACCTCGCGCGTCCACCCAACATGGCTGGTCCTCGACCACGACGCCGGCCAGCGCGCATCGTCGAGGATGCCGGCGCCGAACGGGCCACGGAACTGCGGCCAGACAGCATCCGCCGTCCACCTGGCCGCGAGGGGCAGCGCGAAGGTGGCGGCGGCCACGACCCACAGCACAAGGGCGAACCGCAGGCGCATGGACAAACGCTAACACGGGCCTGTCCGGATCGTGCCCGCGTGCGGAGACGAACAGGCGGTGACCTCAGCTAGAAGCGCACGCCGACGCCGAACCCGGAGGAGAAGTTGCTGCTCGTGCAGCGCTCGCCCGCACACGGCGGCGCCGAGCTGCGGTGGTGCACCACCGTGCTGCCCACGTCGAAGCGCAGCACTCTGCGCGCCGACGGGTAGTACTCGAGGACGCCCCCGAGGTCGAGCGCGAACTCGGTCCGGTACTCCGGGATCGCCAGCAGCACCAGGGCGCACACATCGCCGCGACACTCCACGCCGCGGTGCGTCAGCCTCGTGAACCCGGGCCGGACCTTGCCGAAGAGGCCGACGCGCTGCCCGCGGACGCCCATCTTGGGACCGATGGACGCTTCCGATCGGCGCCGCTCGTAGCCGATGCCGAAATTGCCCGAGGGTCCGAACGTGCTGACGACCGTGATGTCGTCATGCGGGAAGAAGGTGTACTCCCCCTCGAGGCTGACCCAGCGAGCCAGATCGATCGACGCTCGTCCACCGAGGCCGATGTTGGTGGCGGCAAAATCCGAGAGGCGCAGCGCGCCGAGCTGGCCGCCGACCTCGAATCGCGGGCTGGAGCCCTGAGCGAAGGCGGGCTCGATCGCAGCAAGCCCCGCCGCCACCACGGCCGTCAGGGTCAGCAGAAAACGGTATCCACGTCGCATGAACGATCCTCGTCTGGCGGCGCTGGCATCGCCGCGGGATCGTGTGCAAGCGCGATGCCTGGCCGAGCCGCCGTCTCACGCGGCCTGGTGAGGCGATCGCGCAGGTCGATTCCCATCGCTTGGATCGGTGTTCCAATTCCCCGGCGCGCGCGTGCCGTCTGCGCCGCCGCACCTGACTACTGCTGTTTGCAGAGGCGTGTAGCGGCGCGCGAGCGCGACTTCCGAGCCGCGAGCGCCCTGCCCTCCGCGAGCGCGCGAGAGGAGCGCGGCGCGGCGCTACACGCCTCCGCAGACAGCTCTAGCGACAGCCGGTCGCCAGGGGCATGATCGCGCCGATCTGATACGTCCCGATCCGAGGCGTCGTGGCATCCGGCGGGGCGACGGGGGCCCCGATGGCGCTGAGGTTCGAGAGATTGCCCGGCCTGATGAAGACACTCGCCTCATCCATCGGCAGCGTGGCGACACTGGCACAGAAGGCCGGGAAGGTGCCGTCGCGCTTGAGGTACGGCTCCACGGTCGAGACGTAGAAGGCCGCGACGGTGGCTCCCAGGCTCCTGACGTACGTCCCGATCGCCCGGATCGCCTTTGGCCCCGAGAAGTTGCCGACGACGGGCACGACCAGGTTCCGGGTCTGGACATCCTTGATGTAGGCGAACTTCTCCTCCGTGCCGAGATAGGTCAGCGGTTGCCCCTTCTCGTCGGTCTGCGTCATCAGGTCCAGGTACGTCGCGGCGTTGCGCGCCGACAGCGGCGTCAGGTCCAGGCTGGCCGAGTAGTTCATGCCGGGGCCGTACCAATGGAACGCCCGATACGCGCGCGCGATGCCCTCCTGGTCCTCCTTGGAGATCGGGAAGCCGCGCGTCTTCGTCAGGTGGCGCTGGATCGCCTCGAGATTGGCTGCGTAGGCGGCCTCCCCGCCGGTCGCCACACCCCAATAGGCCGTCATCAGGTCCGCGATCGACGACGCCTTGCCGAGGCCGGCGGGTCTCGGCTTGTTGAAGAGGCGGGAGAGGAACTCGGCGCGATCCGCCGACAACTCGAAGACCGCCTTGTACATCAGGAGCAGATGCAGGTTGGCGCGACGGATGTCGGTGATGAACGCGATCCGCGCCCGCATGGCCACGATGTACGTGAAGTTCTGTTCCGGACCGACGCCCATGTAGACGCCACCCGGCTTGGTCTGCGCGAGCAGGTCGGGCAGCATGCGGGCGAAGACCATCTCGTTCGACAGCACGTTGTCCGACCGGAAGGTGCCGTCCGGCTCGGACAGGTCCTCGGTGAGCCGCCAGAACGCCTGGTCGGACAGCCTGGTGGGAATCCCCGCGGGCGGCGCCTGGCCAGGGGTGATGGCAGTTCCGCCCAGCACGAGGGTGCTGCCGAATGCCGTGAACGCCAGGGCCAGCAGGAATCGATGGGATCGCATGCGCGTATTATGCGCCGGCCTCCGCCCCTCTGGCGGGCGACCTTCGTTCGCGCCAGCCCAGGTGGGGTCAGGTCGTCCCCGCGCGCCCGGCCCGCGCCGTTACCTCAGGGTTACGGTTACACCGGGTGAGGGGCTGCATACGCCGTGCTAGTTTCGCCGTGTTCACCAGACCTTCAGGGGCTGGACGCGGTCAACGAGGCCGCGTCCCCAGCCGGTCCACACGTCGCCGACGGCCGCCACCCGGTCGCGCGGGCTGACGAAGGAGAGGATTGAGAAATGGCGTGTTTCCGAGCGACTGTGAAAGACGCGTGCACGCAGGTGGTCTTCGGCTTGTTGCTCGCCGCGCTGGCCTCGACGGCGCTCGCCCAGGGCGTGACGGGCACGCTGACGGGCACCGTGAAAGACTCACAGGGTGGCGTCGTCCCAGGGGCGACGGTCACGCTCATCAGCCAGTCGCAGGGCACGCGGTCGCCTGCGGTCGTGACCAACGCGACCGGTGACTTTGTCGTCCCGAACATCGCCGCGGATACCTATACGCTTCGCGTCGAGATGCCCTCCTTCAAGACGCTCAACCGCACCGACGTGCAGGTCAGCCCGGGATCCCGCCTGGCCATCGGCACCCTCACGATCGAGGTGGGCGGCACCACCGAGGTCGTCAACGTCCGGAGTGAGGCGCCCCTCATCCAGGCGAGCACGGGCGAACGCTCGTTCGCGATCACGACCGAGACGGTGACGAACCTGCCGCTTGCGGGCCGCAGCTACGACTCGCTGCTGGGCCTGGCGCCGGGTATCCAGACCTCCACGGGGTTGACGTTCGCCTCGCGTATCGGCGGCGGCGGCGACAGCAACTTCATGCTCGACGGAGCGACGGCCATGGACCCCGGCGTCAATCGCGCCGCGGCCCGGGTCAGCGTCGAAGCCATCCAGGAAGTGACGGTGGCCACCTCGGGCTATCAGGCCGAATACGGCCGGTCGAGCGGACTCCAGATCAACGCGGTGACGAGGAGTGGCACCAACCAGTTCCGTGGGTCGATCTACGACGCGGAAAAGCACGACCAGTGGAACGCGAAGAGCAGGACGCAGCAGCTGCTCGGGCAGCCGAAGTCGGTGCAGGACGAACGCGACTGGGGCTTCACGATCGGCGGCCCGGTCGGCAAGCCCGGCGGCACGAACAAGTTGTTCTTCTTCTTCAACTACGAGCGCAACCCGCGCACGAGCAGCCAGATTTCGTCGAACATCCGGTTCCCGACGGCGCTCGAGCGGCAGGGCGATTTCTCGCAGACCACGGACAACAACGGCACCCTGTACCCTTACATCAAGGATCCGCGCCTGACCGGCGCGTGCAGCGCGGCCAGCCAAGTCGCGTGTTTCGCTGACGGCGGCGTTCTCGGACGGATCCCCAAGGATCGGCTGTATGGCCCCGGGATGGCCATCCTGAACTGGTTCCCAGAGGCGAACGTCGCGATGCCGGCGGGACAGTCCTACAACTTCCAGACTGACCCCTACTCGGTCGCGCTGCTCGGGTATCAGCCGGTCGTGCGCATGGACTACCAGGTGACGCAGAACCTGCGCATCACCGGCAAGTACTTCATGTACCAGCAGCCGAACGACTCGATCCGCGGCACGATCCCGGGCTGGAACGACACGCGCGAGGATGACTACGGCATCTATACGCCCTCGGCCACCGTCAACTACGCGATCAGCCCGACGACGTTCTTCGAAGGGTCGTGGGGGGGCAGCTATCACCACCAGGAAGGCTGCTCGGTCACGGGCGGCTCGCCAAACTTCTGCCGCAATGCGCTGCAGATCAGCCCGGCCGCCAACCGCAACACGGCGGGCATGGGTGGCATCCCCTACATCTTCCCGGACGCCACGGTCATCGCGCCAGGCACCCTGGCGTACGAGATCCTCAACAACGTGAACCCGGCCGTCTGGGACGGCACGCGCGTGACGTCAGTCCCGTCGTTCACCTGGGGCGGTCGCGTCGCCAACTCGCCCCCGAACAACATCGGTCCGTTCGGCAACTTCATCCTCGACACGCGGACGTCGAACATCAACCTCAGCGTGACCCGTGTGCAGGGGTCGCACAGTCTCAAGGCTGGCTACTACTACTACATGAGCAACCAGCGCCGAGGCACGGGCAACTTCCTGGGACAGATCAGCTTCCAGAACGACACCAACAACCCGATCGACACGAGCTACCCGTTTGCGAACGCTGCGCTCGGGGTGTTCAACTCGTACGGCCAGACGACGCGCTGGGCCGAGGGTGAGTACATCGCCAAGAACCACGAATGGTTCGTGCAGGACAACTGGAAGGTCACCAGCCGCCTGACGTTCGACTACGGCCTGCGGTTCGTGCACCAGAAGCCGCAGTACGACGGCTACTTCAACAACTCCACGTTCCTGCCCGAGAAGTGGAGCGCCTCGTCGGCGCCTCGGGTGTACATGGCGGCCTGCGCCGTCCCCGTCACGACGACGGCCTGCTCGGCTGGCAATACGGTCGCGCGCGATCCGGTGACCGGCGCAACCGTCGCCGCCAACGCGTCGCTGCTCGTCGGCACGCTGGTGCCCAACTCCGGGAACGCCCTGAACGGCATCTTCGAACCGGGCAACGGCGTCGCCAAGACGGGGTACATCTGGCCGACGCTGGCCATCGCGCCCAGGACGGGCGTCGCCTGGGATGTCACCGGCAAGCAGGAGTTCGTCGTGCGCGGCGGCGTCGGGCTGTTCTTCGATCGGCCGTCGGCGAGCGCGGTGTACACGACCGTGCAGAACCCGCCCAACACCCGCAGTGTCACGCTCCGGTACGGCACGCTGCAGGACCTCGGCTCGGCGGTCGCCCCGAATGCCCCGCCCCAGCTGAACGTCTTCGAATACGACACGCCCCTGCCGACGTCCGTGCAGTGGAACGGCGGCGTGCAGATGACGGTCCCGTTCCACGTGGCGCTCGACGTCGCCTACACGGGACAGCACAGCTACAACGGGCAGGACGACGTGCAGATCAACAACGTCGATCTGGGCTGGGCGTACCGGGCAGACCTGCAGGACCCGAATCGCGTCGGCAACACGCCGACGAACTCACTGGTCAACACCAACATCAACGCCGTCCGCGCGTTCAAGGGCTACGGCACCATCCGGCAGACGCAGGCGCGGCTGTCGAGGACCTACCACTCCATCCAGTTGAGCGTGACACGCCGCATGCGGAACGGTCTGCAGTTCAGCTTTGCGGACACCATGGGGTTGTCTGACAAGGCGACTGCCGATGCGCGCATCGAACACCGGCCCGATGGCACGTTCGGCGTGCGCGCCGACCAGGACCGCGCGGATGAACTGCTGGGCAACCAGAATCCGACGGCGCACTTCATGAAGGCGAGCTTCGTGTGGATGCTGCCGCGGCTGCGCAGCGACCGGCCGGTCTGGCGGGCGGTCGGGCTCGTGGTCAACGACTGGAGCCTCTCCGGTGTGTGGAGCGCGAGGACGGGCGACAAGTACGCGGTGACCGCCGCGTACCAGTCCGGCGGCGGCAACCTGGCGCTGACCGGTTCGCCCGACTACGCGGCACGCGTCATCCTCCTGCCGAACGTGGATCTGGGTGGCGGGTGCAACTCCGACCCGCTGCGCCAGTTCAACACGGCGGCGTTCCGCGGCCCTTCGCCCAACAGCGACGGACTCGAGTCGGGCAACGGCTACCTGCAGGGCTGCTTCCAGAGCACGTTCGACACCTCCATCGCGCGCACGCTGCGCCTCGGGGCGGGACGTACGGTGCAGATCCGGGTTGACATGTTCAATGCCTTCAACCAGGCCCGGATCACCAACCGCCAGACCTCGATGAGCCTGACCAGCCCGACGGACCAGGCGCAGATCCTCAACCTGCCGCTTGCGGCGGACGGGTCGGTGATCGCGACGCGCGCGCTGCCGAACGCCAGCGCCGGCTTTGGCGTGGCGACCGCCTACCAGGCGCCGCGAACGCTGCAGATCCAGGTGCGGTTCGGGTTCTAAGGGAGAAGACGACCTCGGAGGTAGAACCCACCAAATCTGTAATCGCGCCAACGATTACAGATTTGGTGGGTTCTACCTCCGAGGTCTTTTCAGCCTCTCCAAATTCTGGCGCGCGGCCTCGAAGTCGGGGCGGAGTTCGAGCGCACGCCGCACGTACCGCAGGGCCTCATCGAAGCGGCCGGCCTGCGCCAGCGCGCCACCCAGATCGTTCTGAAAATCTGCTGATTCCGGTGCCAGCTCGGCGGCGCGCGTCAAGTGCACGAGCGCAGCGGCCAGTTGCTTCTGCGAGAACAGGATGACTCCGAGTTCGTCGTGCGCCTCGGCGAACTCCGGATTGAGGGCGATCGCGCGTCGCAGTTCCTGCGCGGCTGCATCCGCCTGACCCACCGCGCGCAGCACCTTTGCCAGGTTGAACTTCAGATGCTCATCACGCGGCGCGAGGGCTGCGGCCCGGCGAAAGTGATCGAGCGCCTCCGGCACACGGCGCTCGGCCAGCAGCACACCCCCCAAATCGTTGTGCGCCTCGGCCAGTTTGGGATTCAGGCGCAACGCCTCCATCAGATGCGCAATCGCCTCGGCGTTGTGACCAACGTCAGCGTAGCTGCTCCCCAGCAGGCGCTGATTCAGGGCGTCGGCCGGCGCGTGGCGCACGATCATCTGTGCACCGGCGAGATTGGCGAGCGCCTCGTGCGCCGCCACCGACGCGGCGAGAGTCCCGCGATCCGCCGATGAACGGGGCACCAGCTGCAACAGCAGATTCCCCATCTCGTCGGTAGACCGCTGACCGGCCATGACGCGCACGGGCGGTCGCCGCGGGTTGTGATGATTGGCGTCCGAGTTATCGTACGTGAACCGCATGGTCAGCGTCGTCCCACGCGGAAGCGTCATCGGCTGCGCGTAGCGGTAGTCCTGCTGCCAGTGGAAGCTCCACTCCGGGATGTCGAGCAGCCGGCGCGTCGTGCCATCGGGAAGCGCGGCAGACACCCGCATCTGCCGGCCGAGGAAGTGCGCGTGCGGGTAGATGCTCAACACGTCCACCTCGACCGGCACCTCGTACGTGTCGGTGATGGCGTAGTTGCGCTCACCCGGTGGGATATCGATGGTCTGCGACCCCATCTTGAGCATCACCGGACGGTCGGCGGCCGGCCGGTCGGCGAAGTACAACGCCACGGCGGGTTGCACGGCCACCGGCGCCGTGCCGGGCATGAGGTGCAGTTCGACCACGAGATCGGTGCGGGCTGAGAGTCTCCACGGCATGGACGAGGGCGCTTCGATGGGCCCGCGTCCGGGCGCCCATCCGATGAAATGCCCTTCCGGATCCTGCGTGCCAGGGCCCCCCATGCCGTCGAACCCGGGCTTGCCGTCTGCCTCGTCCCGGCGACGCGATCCCGACGTACGGTCGAGATGAACGACCGCGTGGTGGACCGGCGCATCGCCCGGCCTGAACTCCACAGCGCGGACGTACCGATCCGACGCGCCGGGCACTCGCAGCACGACGTTCCTGTAGACATCGTCCGTCCCGGGCGCGAGGACGTAGGGACGCGGCGGCGTCAGCACGAGATCGGGTGTACCCAGTTGCCATCCCTCAGGCCAGACCGGCGCGCGCGGCAGATCGTCGGCGCGGCCTTCGATCGCGCCCCCATCGACCCATCCCGCGATCGTGCTGATCTGCAGGTCGCTCAGCCGACGTTCACCGATGAACGCCGGCGGACCAGGCGCGGGCAACCACGGCGGCATCTGCCGCGACCGGATGGCGTCGGCGATCTCGTCGGCGCGCGCCCGCACGTCGGCGTACGACAGCAGCGTGAACGGCGCCGCCTGACCGGGTCGATGGCAGGGCGCGCAGTGCGTGAAGACAATCGGCGCCACGTCGCGCGTGAACGTGGGCACGACGCGCGCCTCGGGCGCGGCCGGCACCGCCGCGCCTCGACACGCGGGCACGGTCAAGGCAAGCGCCAACCCGGCCGCGCTCATCGACAGCCGTCGCACCAGCGGGACACCCATCGGTTCGGTGGTCCATCATGGCGCGCGCCCTCTGGAATTGCACGCGCGACCCGGGGTGTAACCGTGTCGTTACCGTTCCCGCGGCATCAGGCCGGCCGCGTCCGGCCATAATTCTCGCGCCTTTCCCTGGAGACGACGCCCATGTCCACGTTCCCGCGGCTCTGCCTCTGTGCGTCGATGGTGATGGTCGCGGCGGGTCTGACGGGTGGGGCCGACCAGCGCCAGGGCGAGGTGCCGGTCCCACAGGTCACGCGCCTGCCCGCCGGCCCCATCGGGGCACCCGACCACAACTACCCGTTCTTCTCGACCGACGTCGTGCTTGCGAATGTCGGCTATGTCGAGGAGGAGTTCCGCTTCGAAGGCACCGCGAACACCTACAGCGCGCCGGGGCCGGACGGACGCGTCGAGATCGCCGAGCGCGGTGTTCCCTATCGCACGCGTCTGCTGGTCCGGCGGCCCGCCCGTCAGGCCCGCTTCAACGGCGTCGTCCTGGTCGAGTGGTTCAACGTCACCAACCAGTACGACACCGACGTGCTCTGGCTGTACCAGAAGGAGTTCCTGGTGCGCGAGGGCTACGCCTGGGTCGGCGTGTCCGCGCAGAATGTCGGGCTGTCGGCACCGCGGACGGGCCTCAAGGCCTGGAGTCCGACCCGCTACGGCACGCTCGACGTCACCAACGGCGGCACCGTCACGGGCGACGGGCTCGCGGCCGACATCTTCTCGCAGGCAGGCGCCGCGGTTCGTCGTGTGCCGGAGGTGCTGGGCGGCCTGAAACTCACCTACCTGCTGGCTGGAGGCCAATCGCAGTCGGCCGGCCGGCTGGGCCCGTACCTGAATGGCCCGCATCATCGCGCCCCGATCTACGACGCGGCCCTGCTCACCGTCAGCAACCAGGCGATCAGCCCGGATGTGACCATTCCGGTCATCAAGGTCCTGAGCGAAACGGAGCGCGACAGCGCGCGCCGACAGCCGGATCAGGACCGCGTGCGCGTCTGGCCCGTCACTGGATCCACGCACTCGGAGCAGTACTCGCTGCTCTCACGGGCGGCGTTCCTGCAGCGGGATCTCGGCCTGCCCGCCGTGGATGCCTGCGCCACGCCGGCGCGCTCACGCGTCGAGATTCGCTACGTCTACAACGCCGCCGTGGCCTCGCTCGTCCGCTGGCTCACCTCCGGCGTGCCCGCGCCTCGCGCGCCGATGTTCGCGTACGACGAGGCGGCGCCTGTGCCCGCGGCCGCGCCAGCGCCAGCGCCGGCGCCCGGTCGCGGCGGTCGCGGCGGGGGCCCGTCCGAGAAGCCGCTCCTGCGCGACGAATTCGGCAACGCGAAAGGCGGCATCCGCCTGGCCGAGATTGAGGTGCCCGTCGCGAAGGAGTCCGCCGAACTGTGCGGCCTGGGCGGCACCCACGTGCCGCTCGATACCGACACGCTGAATCGGTTGTACCCGACGCACGACAGCTACGTGGCAAAGGTCACCAAGGTGGCTCAGCAACGCGTCTCGGACGGCTTCCTGTTGCCCGCTGATGCGGCGCAGACGATCGCGAAGGCCAAGGCGTCGATCTACGGCCGGCGGCTGACTTGCGGGCCGCTCTGTGCCGACGAACGGCAGTTCCCCAGTCACCCGTCGTCGATGCTGCTCGCCAACCAGACGTCGTACCTGATGATTCGCGGCGGGGACGCCCTGGTCACGATTCTGAACGGGGTCACTCGGTCGCTGGCAGAAGGCTACGCGGCCGGAACCGGCGCAGGCGCGCGGGAAAAGTTCGCCCGCGCGGCGGAGGGCCTGCAGACGTTCGTCACCCGGGTGCGGGCGCAGCGGTCGCGAGGCGACATGGCACCGGAGACCGAGGCCCTGCTCGTCTCACAGGCAGAGACGCTCCGCGGCCTCGTCGAGGATTACCGCCGCGGCCTGGGCGTTGCGTCCCCGTCCACGAGCCGCAGCGCCCAGCGCATCGCCTCGAAATACATCCGCTGAATCAGCGGCGTGTCCCACGACGTATCGGCATGGCCGAGCGTCGAATAGAAGACGCGGCCCTTGCCGTAGCTGTGCGCCCACGCCACCGGAAAGTCGCCGTCCGTCCGATGCACGAGCGGCTTCGTCAGGTCGAGGGCCGACGCGTCCAGCCGCGCGAGCACCCGCACCTTGTCGCGCGAGAAGTCCTTCAACTGGTAGTGCTCGTCGTTGACCATCACGCGCGAAGGAAAATGCCTCGTCGCCGGGAACTGCGCGTCCTCGACCACCACGGGCGCGCTGAGGATCTGCCACGGATGCTCGTCGAAGCGTCCACCGATCATCTCGCCGAACTCCGGCCACGAGAAGAACGCGGTCGCCGCTGAGTGCGCCGCAACAAATCCCTTCCCGTCGTCCCTGACGAACGCCAGCAGGTCGGCCCGCTGTTCAGGGGTCAGCTCGATCTCGCGCACACCGAAGAAGAAGATCGCGTCGAAGAACTCGAGGTTGCGCGCCTGAAACTGCTCCCCCGTGGCGATCCCCGTGCCGGTCTTGAACAGGATCGGGCGCTTGGTGATCAACTGCGAGTCCGTGCGAATCCAGGTGTCGTACGCGCCCGACTCGCGCCCGAGGCGCTCGATCGTCGCCAGCGCATGCGAGATGGCATCGTGCTGGTAGCCGTAGCGCACATCCGCCCAGGCGAGCACGCGCTTGCGCGCAGCCGGAACCGCGGCTCCCTGCGGAGCCTGTCCGAAGGCGTTGGCGTGCAGTGACGCCGTAACGAGGGCGGCGCCGAGACAGAGTCCGAGGGCGATCGCGCGCGCGGGCATGGTGCTCTGAACCTTAGCACCGAGGGTCAGTTGCGGCGGCCCTGTTACGGTGTCATCCGGGTAACTGCGCCGCACCGACGGCAGCCGCCGATCGGGGCCGACGACGACCTCGGTTCAACAGCGTTACATTAGTGCCATGCCAGGCATGCGCCGTCCCTCGCCATCGGGGCCAGGCTGGGCTTCAGCCGCCCTCGTCGCGGTTGTGGCGGTCCAGTTGTGTACCTCGCTCGCGCTTCGTGCACAGAACCCGGTGCAAACGCCGGTGGCATCCGTCGCGACGGCGGGCCCGTGGGCCGGGGACGCGATCTACCAGACCACGAAGCTCCATCGCATCCATGTGTCGCTGTCGGCGGCCGAATGGGCCGTCCTGCAGACCAGCAGTGCGCGCGGGGGGGCGGCCGGCGGCGTAACCGGCGGGTCGGACTTCCGCAATGCCGACGGGCGGCTGATTCACGTCGGGAGCGGGTTCGGGGGGTATTTCCCGTGGGCCCACGCCGACATCCGGATCGCGGACGCCGGAGGCGGGATGGCGTTCAAGGATGTCGGGCTCCGCTACAAAGGCAACCTGAGCTTCAGTTCGTCGTCGGCGGCCGCGCCCCTGTTCGCCAATTTCAAACTCAAGCTCGACGTGCACGGCACGAAGGGCACCTGGGACGGGGAGAAGACCTTCAACCTGCACGCCGGCGTGATCGACACGTCGAAGATGCGCGATGCGATCGCATACGCGACGTTCCGCGGGGCCGGCGTCCCGGCGCCACGCACGGCGTTCGTGGAACTGATCGTCACCGTGCCGGGCCTCTATCAGGACGCGCAGGCGGGGCTGTTCACGCTCGTCGAGGACGTCAACAAGAAGTTCCTCGAACGCGTGCTTCCGCCGGGCACCGGCCTCTTGATGAAGCCCGAAGGCCTGCGAGGGGGCATCCAGAGCCTGGGCGACTCGTGGGCCTCGTACCGGACGCCGCTCCGGCCCGATCGCGAGGCCACGCCGCACGAACAGCAGCGCCTGATTGAGTTCGCGCGCCTCATCTCGCAGTCGGACGTCGCCCTCTTCCGCGCGAAGATCGGGACCTACCTCGACGTGGAGCAGTTTCTCCGCTTCATCGCCGTCCATGCGATGATCGTCAACACCGACAGCTACCTTCGAGGCTCACACAACTTCTATCTCTACCTCGATCCGAAGGACGACAAGGTCCGGTTCATCCCATGGGACCAGGATCTGTCGATGGGAAGCCGGCCCGGGCGCGGCGGGGCCGGTCCGGACTTCGACGTGATGCGGCCGATCAGCGGTGACCAGCCGCTGATTCACTGGCTCCTCGACGACCCCGCCGTCGCCGCGCGGTACCGAACGATCGTCCGCGAGCTGGCGACGACGGTGTTCACGGCCGGGGAGCTGTCGAAGATGATGGACACGTTGGAGACGGTTGGTACCGGCCGAGGGCCGGCCCCGCGTGAGTTCCTGACCAGCCGGACGGCCTACCTGCAGCAGCTCATCGCGGGCTGGGACCGGAAGTAGTCGAAAGCCGTCTCACCTCGTGCAGCCGGTGGAGGGCGATACCGGCCGCCGTCGCGATGTTGAGCGAGTCGAGCGCGCCGCTCATGGGAATCCTGACACGGGCATCCGACGAGGCCAGCGCGTCCGGCGTCAGGCCCTGGCCTTCAGTTCCGAGAAGTACCGCGATCCGGCCGTGCGCAGCCGCGGTGCCGACGAACTCCCCGATTGGCATGGCCTCGTCGCCGGGCGTGAGCGCGAGGACGACGAATCCGGCGGCGCGCAACTGGTCGATCGCCTCGGGCCACGGGGCGGCCGACGCGAACGGCACGACCAGCGCCGCTCCTGACGACGTCCGAATCGCCTTGCGGTAGAAGGGATTGGCGCATCCCGGACTCAGGAGCACCGCCTCGATGCCAAAGGCCTCCGCACTGCGAAACACGGAGCCGACGTTGTCAGGATCCACGACGCGCTCGAGGACCGCGACGAACCGGCTGCGAGCGCACGCGGACTCGAGCGTCAGCGCCGCCGGCCGCTCGGCCAGTGCCAGGCAACCGCGGTGCATGTTGAAGCCCGTCGCCGCCGTGATGACGTCGGGCGCCGCCACGTAGACATCGATGCCACGGTCCGCGGCCGGGAGCGCGTCGCCGAGCCCCTGCAGGGCGGCGTCGTTGAGTAACAGTGACCGCACGCGAACCCGGTCGGAGTCGAGCAGGCGACGGACAACGAGGCGCCCCTCGACGATCAGGAGCCCGTGGTCAACCAGGAGCGTCGGGTCGCGCACGCCCGCGTAGTACGCCAGGCGCGGATCGTGGGCGTCATCGATTCTGATCGCGTTCATGTCCGCCCGGGCCACGCTCATCGTCCGCCAGCCAGGCCGGGTCACCTGGCGCTGAGTGAGATATTCCTGAAACGGACTCTGCCGGCCCCTTCCAACTGGAGGCCGAGCATCCCGGAGGCCCGGAACCTCGCGGCGTCGCTGTCCACGAGAATCGACGTCGCCTGCCCGTTCACCATGTGGATGATCGTTCGGCCGTAGGCAATGATCCGCAGGTGGTTCCAGTCATTGGGCTTCAGACGCGCGCCGAGCGCCTGATCGTTCCCGAGCGATCCGATGACCTCGGTCGTGGCACCGGGTTCGCGGATCTGGCCGCGAGGGACTCTGAGCGGGCGATCGGTCGCCACTTCCAGGTATTGCCCGGCATAGCGGAGCGCGGCGTCGAAGTCGAGTTGTGGCCCGCCGAGTCGGTACGGGGCGTTGGCATTCCCGCGACCGGCGCCGGCCCCGGCGCCGCGCGCGGCTCCGCCGATCACGAAGCCCCGATAGACGATGCCGGTGTTGACGAAGCGTCCCTCCGTCCTCACCTCGGCCGTGAGCTCGAAGTTCGACACCTCGCCGCCCGTCCAGAGGAGGTACGTCGTGTCCGACACCGACGTCGGACCGTGCGCCACCTCGCCGGTGATCGTGCCAGCGTCCACACGCCAGACATCGGCCCGTCCATCCCAGCCGTTGAGCGTGACGCCGTCGAAGAGCGAGACCCAGCCGGCCGCGGACGCCGGCGTCGAGGCAGCCGCCGGTGCCTGGGCCTGCGCGCCGAGGCTTGCCCCCAGCAGCAGGGAACCCGCGATGGCCGCTCCGAGGACCGTCACCTTCGTCGCCTGGCAGACGGCCGTGACACGGGTGACGCCGGCCGGCGCGCGCGTCAGAGCCTGCAGGCTCATGAGACCTTCCGCAGCTTCGTGACCCGACCGATCTCCACCCACTCGGCGACGAAGATGTTGCCATCGCGATCGAAGTTCGCGCCGTGCGGATTGACGAACTGCCCAGGCACGAACGCGGACCGATCCGCGGTACCACGACTCGGGTTCGGCGGCGAGGTTGGCGTGGCGTCTCCGAGGTGCGCGACGATGCGATTGTCCCGGCCCATCAAGGTCACGCGTCCCTGCAGGTCGGCAATGACGACGACGCCGTTGTGCTCGTGAAAGTGGCACGGCAGGCGAAATCCGTAGACGAAGTCGATGTGCGTGCCAGCGAGGGTGAAGCGCTGCAGCCGATTGTTCCGGCGATCGGCGACGGTCAGGTTCGGCACCGCGCCTCGCGTGTCCACCCAGATCCCGTGCGGCTCCTTGAGCATACCCGACGTCCGATCCACGGCCGCCGAACGTGTTCAGGTACTTGCCGTGCCTGTCGTAGTGGTTGATGTAGTAGGACCCGTATCCATCCGCGACGTAGAGATCGCCGTTGGGCGCGATGGCGATGTTGGTGGGGTTGTAGAGCGGCAGATTTGGCGTGGTCCCCGCCGGCACCTTGTACTCCGGGATGTCGGGCGGGCCCTGAATCTTGTAGACGATCTCGCCTTTCAGGGTGGCCTTCACGACCGAAGACGGCAGGAGCGGCTGCGGCTGCATGCGGGCGTTCGCCGCGTTCACCGTGAGATAGAGGAACTCCTCGCGGCCTTCCTTCTGAATCCAGAGGCCGTGGGCGACGCCGCGGAATTCACTCCCCCACGATCGCACGAACTTGCCGGCCCGATCGAAGACGACGACCGAGTCACCAGAGGCACTGGTGGCGTGCACGGTGTGATGGACGTGGATGTGCCCCTGCGCGTCCTCGACGACGTTGTGCGTGTTGCCCCACTTGATCTGCGGCGGCAACTGGCCCCAGTCATGGATCGCCTCGTACCGGAAGTCGCCCTCCCCGAGCACCGGCGCCTTGGTGCCCGCCTTGTCCTGCGCCCTGAGAATCAGGGGCGCCATCAGACCTGTGCCGATGAAGGCGCGTCGTGTCAGGCTCACGCGAACACCTCCTTCGCGACCTTGCCCTTGCCATCGCGGGTGACATAGACGGGGCGCTTCTGGTCGATGTACGCCAGGTCCGCGCGAATACCCAGCGCATGGAAGATCGTGGCGTGCAGGTCTTCGACGGGCATCGGGTTCTCGATGGTCGTGCAGGGCCGCTCGTCCGCGGTCTTGCCGTAGACGAAGCCCCGCTTCACGCCACCGCCAAACATGAGGACGGACCCAGCCGCCGTGAAGTGCCGGTGCATGCCGTAGTGCCGCGGCTCCTGCATCACGTCGGGGATGTTGATCGCCTGATCGCGCACTTCCTTGCCGACCTTGCCTTCGGTCACCGCGTCGCGGCTGAATTCGCTGGCCAGCACGACCAGAGTCCGGTTGAGCAGGCCGCGTTCATCGAGATCCCGGACGAGCTGCGCAATCGGCTGGTCGATGATCTTCTTCATGTCCACGGCACGCTGGTGCCCGTTCTCGTGCGTATCCCAGTAGACGAAGGGGATGTACTCGGACGTGACTTCGACATAGCGGGCGCCGGCCTCGATGAGGCGGCGCGCGAGCAGGCACCCCTGGCCGAAGCGACCGGTGTTGTACTTGTCGAACGACTCCTTGGGCTCGAGGGACAGGTCGAACGCCTTGGCCGACGGCGATCGCAGCAGCCGATCGCTGGCATCGAGCGACTTCACCACCGCCTCGCGCTGGAACGTGCCGCCGTACTGATGGACGGGCTCCTGCGCAAGCAGCCGCTCCAACAACTGGCGCCGGCTCGTGAACCGCGCATCGCCCAGTTCCTTCGGCGGCCGCACGGCTGACGCCGCGTCCTGCGGATCGACGATCAGGAACGGCCCGTGATCGGTGCCGAGAAAGCCCGCCGTGTGGAAGGCCTTCAACGTGCCGATCTCGCCGGCGCCCTCCACCGTCTGTCCGATTGCGACGAACGCCGGCATGTCCGCATTCTTCGGGCCGAGCGTGCGCGAGATGACCGAGCCGATGTGCGGCATCGCCTGCGGCTGCGGCGGGATGTAGCCGGTGTGCCAGTGATACTGGTGACGCGAGTGCAGGATGAAACCGAGGTCCGCGGCCGTGAACGTCCGGATGAGCGTGCCCTTGTCCATCACGCGGGCGATCTGCTCGAGGCCCTGCGTGAACTTGATGTGGTCCACCGTGGTGTCGATGCTCGGAAACGTGCTCAGGACGTCCTTGATCGGCACCCCAGGCGCAAACGGCGTGTAGCGCTTCGGGTCGAACGTCTCCGTGCTGGCCATGCCGCCGGCCATCCACAGGACGATGACCGCATCGGCGGTGGCACCTGGACGCGGACCAGGCTTCGGGTTCTCCTGACCCGACGCCTCGAGGCGTCGGGGCTCGTAGCCCACCAGGGACGCGAGCGTCGCCGCGGCCGTGGCCCCAATGAACCCGCGCCGGCTGAGCGCCGCGTAGATCTGCCGTTCGTCGCGGCTCAGGCGATTGAGGTCGTCGCGACGGGTCTGTCGGTCGTCCTCGAGATCTTCGTGATTGGTCCTCATGGCACCCTTCAGTAGATCAGCTGAAATTCGGGTTTCATCAGTACTGCCCACAGCAGGTCGGCGACCGAGGCGGCCGACGCCTTCCCGGGGCGGGCGGGATCGGCAATCGCGGCCTCTGCCAGCCGCCGCTCGGCGACCGAGGGCGCACGACCCAGCGCGGACCAGAAGATGCGGTCCACGGTCGCACGGACGGTCGCGACCGGCACAAACGGCGCGGGCAGGTCTGGCGCCGGTGGCAGCAGGCGACTCATGTTCGGCTCGACATCGAAGACAAGGAATCGCAGCGACGGGTTCAAGGTCGAGCCGACGTCGGCCCGATCGTTCTCGATGTTCAGCGTGCCACGCAGCCTCGTGAACCCCTTGCCCGCGATGTCGAAGACCAGCCGCGAGTTGTTCTTCACCGGCAGGCGGACGGCGTCTGGCGCGCCGCGCAGACCTGAGCGGTCGCTGGGTACGAGCGAAGACACCGGCACGACCGTGCCGTCGGCGGAGACGAGTTGCAGGTTCGCCCAGACCGGCAAGACGCGCTCCGGCGCGTTCGACCCGGTATCGGACACGAGCAGGTAGAGCGTCGAGGAGCTCGACACATCAGCCTCCATGAGGCGGGGCTGAATGCTCCGACCCGCCACGGCGGCATTGAAGAGGCTCTTCGGATCAGGGGGCAGCTCGCCAATCAGCCGGCGCGCCCCGCGCATCAGCCGGGCGGTCAGGATCTCCCCATTGACCAGTTCCAGGGCCTGCAGCGTCGTGGCTTCGTGCGCGCGGACCGACGTGACCTGGTCGCGAATCGGACGCCCGAGGGCACGAGTGAGGTTCGTCGAAGGCGCGCGGTACTCGCGCCCGTAGACCCCGGTGGTCACGGCGTCAGAACTCGTACGCGGCGCGGCGGGCGGTGTGGGCGCCGGCGCGCCGCGACCGGCCACTGGCGCTACCGGCGGTGGCGGTTGCGTGATCCGTCCGCCGGCCGGAGGCGCATTGCCCACGACACCCAGTGGGGCGCCGCCACGCCCGGCGGGCCCAGCGCCGGGGTTGCCTGCGCCACCGGCGCGGCTGGGCGCCACGATGCTCCACTCCCCGGTGATCGACCCCACGGCGTCGGCAAATTGTTCGGCCGTGAGGCGGCGGATCTCGGGGCCTCGGAACCGGTAGCCTCGGGCGGACACGTCCGTCGGCCGCGGCACGGCGGCCATCTGGTACGCCCGGGACATGACGACCGTCCCGATGAGGTGCTTCAGATCGTACTGGTGCGCCACCAAATCAGCCGCGAGCCAGTCGAGCAACTCGGGGCTCCACGGCTGACCGTCCATCTCATCCGAGTTCGGGACAATGCCGTGACCGAGCAGCCGGGTCCACACGCGGTTGACGATCGTGCGCGGCATGCGGCCGTTGCGCGGATCGGTGAAGATCGCGACCGCCGTGGCGCGGCGATCGGCGAGCGAATCGGACGGCGTCGATCGGGCGAGTTCCGGAAAGAAGAACGACGGCCCGGTGTACTCGTCCTTCGCGATGTCACAGCGGTAGAGCTGCAGGCGTGCCTCGGGTGAGAAGTACGCGGCGAGGCCGTACGCATCCTTCAGCTTCCACTTGCTGACGAAGCTGTCGTGGCACGCGTTGCACTTGAAGTTGACGCCGAGAAACGCCTGCGCCGTGTTCTGTGACGCCTGCATCCAGGGCGTCACCGCCGCGCTCGTCTCGCCACGCCAGTTGACGCCGATGATGAATCCGGCCGGATCGCCGGCCTGGGTCGGGTTGATCAACTTCCGGAGCATCTCGTCATACGGCGCGTTGTTCGTGAGCGCCGGTAGCAGGTACGGCGTGATGCTCTGCCGCCCCCCGCCTTCCGCATCCGAAAAGTACGACTGCCCGTCGTCGTTGCGCAGCAGGTCGTTCCAGAACGAGATCCAGTGCTCGGCATACTTCGTCGTGTCGGCGAGCAACGCCGCGACGAGGCGATCGCGCTTGTCGGGCGCCTGATTGGCGACAAACGCCTGCAACTCGTCCTGCGACGGCAGCAGCCCCCAGATGTCGAGATAGGCACGACGCGCGAACGACGCGTCGGCGATGAGGCGGGGCTGTGGGACGCGGGCCTTCGAGAGGTAGGCCGCCACGAGGCGATCGGCGGGTCTGGTCCACGAGGCCCACACGACCGCCGGCATCGGTGGCGCCGTGAGTGAAAGCGGCGCCTCCCACGGCGCGGGAGCGGGTGGAGACGCCGGTGTCAGCCTGGCACCCTCGTCAACCCATCGGCGGAGCGTCGCGATCTCGACATCGCCGAGCGGCACCGTGTCGAGCGGCATCTGGTCGCCCAACGCGCCCGTCACCCGCGCCAGGATCAGGCTGCGCTCGGCCTGCCCGGGCCGGACGACCGCGCCACTACGCCCGCCGTCGAGCACGTCGGTGTAGGCCGCGAGCGATAGGCCGCCCTTCCGTTTGTCCGCGCTGTGGCACTCGAGGCAGTTGGCCTCGAGGATCGGCCGGATCTGTTTCGCGAAGTCCACCCTCGGTGCGGCGGGCGGGCGGGCAGGGCGCGGCGCTGGCGTGGCCGGGATCTGACGCGGCGACGTGCCTTGCGCGGCCACCGGTGAACTCGGCGTCTGGGGCGCTCGTGCCTCACCCGCCCGGCTGTAGAGGGCGAGCGCCAGCATGGCCACGCCGACCATGGCGGTGGCTGTCGCCGTCCTGCTTTCGGGCATCCTGCGCATTGTGGGACCTCGCTATCACCGCAAGTACCGCAAGCACTACAAGACGCGAATCCCGCACCACAGCGGGCGTCGCTGGGGCCGTGGGGGCCGGACCGGATTCACTATCCTCACGCAGGGTTGCCCGTTTCGCTGCAGTTTCTGCGTCATCTGGCGCGCGACCATGGGGATGTACCGCAAGCGCCCGGTCGCCGAGGTCGTAGCCGACCTGCAAAGCATGGAGGAAGCCTACGTCTATCTGGGGGACGACAACACCTTCGCCGACGCGAAGTACGCCAACGAGCTCGCGGATGCGATTCGGGCCGCAGGCATCAAGAAGGAACTGTCCAGCTACTGCCGCGCCGACCACATCTGTAATCACCCGGACTTGCTCCAGAAATGGTACAACATCGGGTTGCGGTATCTGGTCATCGGCATCGAGGCGGTGTCGACCGAGACGCTCGATCGCTTCAACAAGAAGACCGATCAGGGTCAAAACGACCGCTCCCTCGCGGTGCTGAAGGAGATCGGCATCTTTCCGATCCCCCACATCATCGTCACCCCAGACATGACGGCGAAGGACTTCGATGAGATCTACGCCTTCATCGATCGGAATGAGTTCGATACCCGGTGGCGATCCCGCTGACGCCACTCCCCGGCACCGACGACTACGAGGCCTACAAGGCGCAGGGGCGGATCGTGACGGACAAGCTCGACTTCTACACGTTCATGTACAACGTCGTCGAACCTTCCGCGATGACACAGCGCGAGTTCGATCGGCAGTACAGACAGACTCGTCCTTCGGATGTGGTCGTGGCGCCGGTTCCTCGGCGGGCGGTGCGGCCGGACATCGTTTCTGGCATTCCTCAAGTGGTGGGCCTTTGTGCGACTGCTGGTGTTGCAGCTGAGGTGGCGTCGTCGGGAGCTCTACAGGGACGCGGCCGCCAGGCCAAAGCGAGAGGACGCAGTCCCGAAGGTCGCCTAGCGCGGCGCCTTTGGTGTGACCGACCAAACAACGGCACACGCCGCTACCGCTTGATGATCTCGTCGCGAAGACGCTTGACGTCCGCTTCGCTCACCGGCCCAAACGTGTTGTCCCACGCCCCGCGGATGAACGTGCTCACAGCCGCCACGCCGCGATCGTTGAGGTTCGGCGCGAACGGCGGCATGCCCTTCGCGGGCACGCCCGTGAGCACCTGACGGATGACGTTGTCCTTGTTGCCGAGGGCGATGCTGCCGACCAGGGCCGGCGCGGCGCCTTCCGACCCGTCCGGCCCATGACACGTGGCGCAGTCTCTCGAGTAGATCGTCTCGCCTTCCTCCATCAGCGCGGCGATCTCCTCCGCTGACACCACCGTCTTGACGTCCGACTGCTGCCCCCGCCCGGCGGCCACACCGAATGGGAGCAGGACGACGACCAGCATGGTCGTGGCGGCCGTGGCGGAGAAAGGCGCGGTCGAGTCACGCATAGGGGAAGGCAGGTATTATCGCATCGCCTCGACGGACGGGCGGTGATGGATCGATTGACAGATGACTGAATCGGCTGCGCGTTCCGCGGGTGTGCTGGTGGGTGTGGACCTGAGCCGGGTCGAGACTGACGGCGCACCCAGCCTCGACGTGCGGCTCACTCGGGTCGTCGCGCTCGGCGCCGACACCCTCGGGCTTGGCGCGGGCAGCCTGGAGCAGTACCTCGGCGCACCCATCGCCCCAGCCAGCGCCCACCCGCTTCCGGCCGACAGCTTCGAGCTCGGGCTGACCCATCTCGAGGAAGAAGTGCTGCAGGACGAGATCGCTGAGGCGCGCGCGGCGTTCGAGGCCGTGCTGGGTCGGTGGCGCGCAGGTGTGGGTCTGACGAGACTCGAGGCGCTGCGTCAACGCGGAGCGGCGGCAGGCATCGGACTGTCAACCGTGGCGTGGTCCGACCTGGCCCGGTGGACCGACGACGAAATCGACTATGCGTTTCGCGTCACCAAGGCCATGGGGGCCAGGGTGGTGGCTGTCCCGATGACGCTCGGCGCACCACGGCGGCTCAGCCCCTTTGCGGACCGGCACGCCCTGAAGCTGGGTCTCGAGGGACAGTTTGCGACGGGTCCCGCGGACTTCGAGGTCGCGATGCACCACGGCGCGCTCGTCGGGGTGGCCATCGACACGGCAGACTGGACGGCCGGCCGCCATGGTCCGCTGCTGCCGTTCCTCGAAACGCACGCCGGCCGGATCACGCATCTCTGCCTTCGCGACTGCACGGCAGACGGCGACGCCGCGCCGTTGGGACAGGGCGTCGCCCCCGTCCGCGAGGCGTTGCAGGCGATGCGCGATCGAGGCTGGAGCTTCCCTGCCCTCGTGGCTGCCGACTCGTGTGACGTCGGCGCCGGGGCCGGTGACGGCGTGGCGGAGGCACTGGCGTTCTGCCGCCTGTGCCTCGTGCCGTGACTGAGGTCCGTCGGGGATGTCCCCGGCGGGCCCCTACTTGAGCGGGCTTCGGCTCATCACGTAGTCGATGGCTTCCTGCGGCACCGTGAACTCGGTCCGCGGCGTGATTGCCCGGATAGATGTCGCGCATGCCGATCGGGCTGGTGTAGAAGCCATCGACGGTCATGCGGCGCGCCAGCGTGAAGAAGTCGATACCGGGGCCCAGCTCAGGCGTCCGCTTCGACGGAAACGCGATCAGATCGAGCAGCGCGGCCTGCTGCGCCGGCGTCGCGGCCGCGAAGTGCGTGCTGGGTGCGCGCCGTGCATGGCCTGGTCCAGCCACGCGAGGCCGGCGACGTAGCGCGTCTTGAGGTCCGCGTTGACGTGGAGCAGCGCGTCGATCCACGCCGGCACGCTCGGCACCCGACCGCCCCGGGGCTTGCCGTCCTCGACCGGGATGATCGAGATCCGTCAGCCGTTCGAGCGTGTGGTACTGCTGCGCTCGAGAGCGCCTCGGCGCTGGTACATCGTGCCGGCGGCCGAGGCCGTCTGCTGGACCGCGGCATGCGACTCTTCGACGAGCAGGCGATCGATGGCGCCGGCCGCGACGAACGCGGCCGCGAGCTGGCTGAGGACTTCGCGTCGGGTGATGTCAGACATTGCCCTTCCTCATTTCTTCGGCGAGGTACTCGGCCGTGCGCCAGGCCAGCGCGATGATCGTGTGGGTCGGGTTCTTGTCCCCGTGGCTGACGAACGGCCCGCCGTCGGCGGAGAAGACGTTTTTCACGTCGTGCGCCTGACAGAACTTGTTGACCACGCTGGTGCGCGGGTCGTCGCCCATCCGGATGCAGCCGACCTCGTGGATGATGCCGCCGCCGGCGCCGAGCACCGGACGGTCGTCCACGGGCAGCGCGTCGGGCACTGGCTGCCCTGCGACCCCCGCCTGCCCGGCCGCGCCGGCACCACCCGCACGACCGGCGGCCGCAGCGCCCGCCCCGCCCGCGCGCCCCGCGCCGCCGCCGCGACCGGTCGCGACGGTGCCGCCCAGCGTCTCGAGAATCGCGCGGAAGCTCTCGCGCATGTGCCGCGCCTGATTGCGCTCGTAGTCGCTCCACTTCCAGTGGAAGCGGAGGACGGGGATGCCCCACTTGTCCTTCGCCGTCCGGGTCGATCTCGCAGTAGCAGTCCTCGTTCGGCACCATCGATCCGCGCCCCGTCAGGCTGATCGTCGATCCCGCCGTAGGCCTCGCGGATCGCCTGCTTCATCGGCAGGCCGTAGCCGTCGTTCTGCGTGTAGGCCCCGGCGCCGAATCCGAGCGTCGGCATTCCGAAGCCGCCGCCGCCGATCTCGACGTGATAGCCAAACGGAAAGTCGAGCTCGCTGTGGCGATCGGCCATCCACCACGGAATGTACAGGTGGGCGCCGTAGCCTTCGGCGTTGTGCACGGGCATGCCGCGCAGCGTACGGCACGGTGGCCGACAGGCCAAAGCCGACGGTGTCGGTCAGGTACTTGCCGACCGTGCCCGACGAGTTCGCCAGACCGTTGGGGTGCCGTGACGACTTCGAGTTGAGGAGCAGCCGCGCCGACTCGCAGGAGGCGGCCGACAGCACCACGGTCCGGCACTGCACGCTGCTGCTCGGTGCCGGTGATCTTGTCGATGTACGACACCGCGGTGACCTTGCCCGTGGCGTCCGTGATGAGCTCGCGCGCCATCGCGTTGGTCAGCACCGTCACGTTGCCGGTCGCGCATCGCGGGGAAGATCTGGACGTAGCTGGACGCGTAGTTCGAGCCGAACCGGCAGCCGCGCCCGCACTGGCCGCAGTAGATGCACGCGGGCCGCCCGTTCAGCGCACTGGTGATGACGGCCTGCCGGCAGCTGGTGGCCTTGATCCCGAGCTTGGCGCAGGCCTTGTCGAGCAGCACCTCGTGCGCCTTGAAGGGCGCCGGCGTCTGGAAGATGCCATCGGGCGCGCTGCGCAGACCTTCAGGCCGGCCCGTGACGCCGATCAGCCGTTCGGCCTTGTCGTAGTACGGCGCGACGTCCGCGTAGCTGATCGGCCAGTCGTAGCCGACGCCGCGCATGGACCTGTTCTTGAAGTCGTAGTCCGAGTAGCGGAGCTGCACGCGCCCGTAGTGATTGGTGCGCCCGCCGAGCACGCGCGAGCGGAACAGCCGGAACTGGCTGCCCGGCGCGACGGTGTAGGGCTCATCGACCGCGTTCGCCGCGAACGCCGCACTGTAGTTCGCCGGCAGCCCCTGGCCACTGGTGTACAGCTCGGCGGCCTCGCCCGCGCCACGATGCCACTGATCGTACGGGGCCCGCAGCGTCTTGAACTCGCTCATGCTGACCATCGGGCCGGCTTCCATCAGCAGCACCTTGATACCGAGGTCGGCCAGCACCTTCGTCACCGTGCCTCCGCCCGCGCCCGATCCGATGATGACGACGTCGTGGACGGTCGAATTGCCTTGCGCCATGCCACGCATCCTACACCGGGGCGCCCCTCGCGCGGAGGGCGGGGCTCGTCAGTACAGGCCCGTGTTGCTGACGAACGCGACCGACCGACGCTGTCGGGCGACCAGGACGGCACGTTGATCGTCCCCTGGCCCCCGTAGACGTACGCCACGACCGTCGGCGCGCCGCCGTCAATCGGCATCACGCGCAGGTACACATGTTTGTAATAGGGGCGGTCGGCGGCGTCGATCTCCTTCGGAAAGCTGATCATCGCGATCGACCGGCCGTCGGGCGAGATGTGCGGAAACCAGTTGTTGAGCGGGTCGTTGGTGACCTGCTCCTGGTCGGATCCGTCGGGTGCCATCCGCCAGATCTGCATCAGGCCGCTGCGCATGGAGTTGAAGTAGATGAACGTGCCGTCCGGCGTGTACTCCGGGCCATCGTCCACACCCGCCGCCGTCGTCAGGCGCTGCTCCTGTCCGCTCCCGTCGGCCGCGATCCGCTAGATGTCGAGGTTCTGCGGCTGACCTTGCCCCGGCGAGCGGCCGCCTGTGTAGACCAGCCACTTCTGGTCCGGCGACCAGCCGTGCATGTAGGACGGGGCGAGCGTCGTGATTCGCGTCGGCGAGCCGCCGGTCACCGGCACGGTGTAGATCGTCGATCCGACCCCTTGCAGGCTCTGGTCGCTGATCGCGATCGTCAGGCCATCCCAGGAAAGGACGCGGTCGTTGTTGTTGCGGATGTTCGTGCCCGCCGGAATGATGGCCGACTGCCGTGTGGTGACCGCGCCTTTGGTCCTGCGATACTGCAGCGAGGTCAGCCCGTCGCCATGGATGATGGCGTCGGCATATGGCCCGTCGAAATCGAGCGTGGACCGGACGATGAGGCCCGCCTTGCGGTCGGGGTCCACACCCTTGTCGATGAACGCGATCCGCGCCTGGATGATGAAGTCGCCGGTCATCTTGCGCCAGGCGAACTGGAACTCATCGCGCTGCGCCCACATATTCGTGCCCGCGGCGCTCAGCGTGTATTCCTGCGTGATGGCGTTGTGGGCGGTCGAGCCCGCCAGTTTCGGCGCCCCCACGTCCCCCGTCCCCTCGAACAGGCCGGCCGGCTTCGCCTGGCCGCTCACCGCGAGGGTACCGGCCGCCACGAAGGCGGCCGCAAGCACGGCAGATCTGACCATACCCACAAAGCCCTCCCCCTCACGCGCCGCCCTGGGCAGCACACACCACCGGCGACGGGCGGCATGACGGTCGCCGTCGTCGGTACTCGCATGTCTTCGCGCGCGGAGGCCGGGATTGTAACGTACCGCCCGCGCGGGCCAGCGCGCGCGTCGGCACTTCGACTAGGATGACGCGGGTCACCCCATATGAACACGCAGCCCGGCTCATCGTCCTCGGAGTACTTCGACCCGGTTGGCAACGGCAACCTGCCGCCGATGCCCTATCGGGACATGCCCGAACCGCTGCCCCTCGCCAAGGTCCTGGGTCCCAGCGTGATCCTCGCGGGACTCGGCGTGGGCTCCGGCGAATACATCATCTGGCCCTACATGGCCTCGACCGTCGGGCTCGGATTCCTCTGGGCGGCCGTGCTCAGCGTGACCGTGCAGTATTTCCTCAACATGGAGATCGAGCGCTACACGCTCGCCACGGGCGAGACGGCTGTCTCGGGTTTCGTCCGCTTCTGGAAGCCGTGGGGATTGCTCTTCTGCGCGTTCACGATCATCCCGAACATGTGGCCGGGATGGGCCACGAGCGGCGTGACCATCCTGACGTTCATCATCGGCGGCGGCAACGTGACCTACATCACGATTGGCGTCCTCGTCGCAGCGGGCGCCGCGCTCACAGCCTCGCCCGTCGTGTATCAGACGCTCGAGCGGGCGCAGTTCTTCAAGGTGGGCCTGACGCTGGTCTTTCTCGCCGTGGCCATCGTGGCGGCCATCGGCGCCTCGGCGTGGGCGGAACTGCCGAAGATCTTCACGCAGGTGGGCCAGTTCCCGGACACCAACGTGCTGCCGGTCTCGCTCGTGCTGAGCGGCCTGGTCTTCGCCGGCGCGGGAGGCGTGAACAACCTCGCGCAGAGCAACTGGATTCGCGACAAGGGCTTCGGCATGGGGGTCTACATCCCCCGCATCGTCTCGCCGATCACCGGCGAAGAAGCGGCCGTCCCCGCGACCGGATCGATGGTGCGCCAGGACGCGGAGAACCTCCGGCGCTTCCGCGGCTGGTGGGACGTCGCGAACAAGGAACAGCTCGTCTCGTTCTGGTTCATCTGCATCTTCTCGATCACGGTCTTCTCGACGCTGGCCTACTCCACGCTCTACGGCCGCGATATCGCGCAGGGCGCCAACCTCGCGTTCGTCAAGGCCGAGGGAGAGGCGCTCATGACCATCGTGGCGCCGTGGTTCGGCCTGTTTTTCTGGGTCTTCGGCGCCCTCTCTCTCGTGCTGGTCTCGCTCGGCGTGATTGACTACATGTCGCGCATCGTCGCCGACGTCATCAAGACGGTCTACCTGCCCGGCAGTCAGCGGTGGACCGAGAGCCGGATGTACTTCCTGGTCGTCTGGAGCATGATCACGGCCGGCTCGGCCATCCTGCTGTCCGGGTTCAACCAGCCGCTGCTGCTGCTGGTCGTCGCCGCGTGCCTCAACGGGATGGTGATGTTCGTCTACTCGGTCCTCCTCATCCAGCTCAATCGCCGCGGCCTGCCGCCCGCCCTGCGCGTGCGCGGCCTGCGGCTGGGCATGCTGGTGTTCGCCGCGCTGTTCTATGGCTTCTTCTCGGGCTGGCTCGTCGTCGTCCAGGTCCAGAGCTACCTGGGGAGTCTCTGACGCCGGGCTCCGCCCGAGCCCATCGCGCAGGCAAGAACATTCGCGCCGGAACATTATCGACGCACGGGCCGTAGTCCTTCGACCATATGGCCCGCTTCAGGCAGGACGTCCGCTACGCGCTCCGTACGTTCGGGAAAGCCCCGGCCTTCACGGCGATCGCGGTGTTCGTCCTCGCGGTCGGCATCGGCGCCAACACGGCGATGTTCAGCATCGTCAACGAGCTCCTGCTGCGCCCGTTGTCGGGCAGGGCCGGCGAACTGGTCGGCCTCTACAGCCGCGATCGCACACGGCCTGACTCCTATCGCCTGTTCTCGTACCCGAACTACGCGGAGATCCGCGACAGCGGCCTCTTCGAGGCGCTGCTGGCGCAGACGTTCACCCGGGTCGGGACCCAGGATGCTCAGGGTGACCGGCAGTTGATGGCGGCCGTGGTGTCCTCGAACTACTTCGACGCCCTCGGCGTCAGGCTGGCGGCCGGTCGGCCGTTCACGCCCGAGGAAGAACACCCGGGAGCCCGGGTCGCGGTGACGATCGCCTCCTACCCGCGCTGGCAGCGCGCGAACTTCGATCCCGCGTTCGTCGGCAGCACGATCCGGATCAACTCGGCTGAGTACACCGTGGTGGGCGTCGCACCCGAGGGCTTCACCGGGACGATGGCCCTGCTCTCGGCCGACGTGTACCTGCCGCTTGGAATGTTCGACGCTGTCGTCAACGACCGCTTCAAGAATGACGGCCGCGGCCTCGGCCATCGCGGCACGGAGGGACTGACCCTCTCCGGGCGCCTCACACCCGGCCAGAACGCGACCGCCATTCAGGCTCGTCTGGAGGCGCTGTCGGGGCGACTCGCCGCCGACTATCCGGTGGAGAACGGGAATCAGGTCCTGAGCGTCGCGCCGCTGTCGCGCCTGTCGTTGGGGGCGCAGCCGCAGGGCAACGCTCCGCTGACCGCGTTCGGGGCGCTGCTCATCGCGCTGTCCGGCACCGTGCTCATCATCGCGTGCCTGAACATCGCGAACATGCTGCTCGCGCGCGGCACCTCTCGCAGACGGGAGCTCGCGGTGCGGCTGGCGCTCGGCGCGGGACGGGCGCGCGTCGTCCGGCAGTTGCTCACCGAGAGCCTTCTGCTCGCCGCGGCGGGCGCCACGTTCGGTCTCGCCCTGAGCTATTGGGCCGCCCGCACGCTCGCTGTGTCACTGACGACCGTCCTGCCGGTCAGCCTCCCACTCGGCACCGTCCCCGATGTGAGGGTGCTCCTGGCCACGATCGCCTTCGCGTCGGCCGGAACGCTGGCATTCGGACTCGGCCCGGCGCTCAAGCTGTCGCGGCGTGACCTGATAGCGGACCTGAAAGATCGCGGGGGCGCCGGCGCAGGGACGCGCCGCCGGATCAACGCGCGCAACCTGATGGTCGTCGGCCAGGCAGCGCTGTCACTCGCGATGATCACCGCGGGCGGGCTGTTCGCACGGCCCGCCATCGAGGCCGCCTCGCGCACGCCGGGGTACTGGTACGAACGGCTCTCCCTCGCGAGCCTGAACACGCTGTTGGCCGGTCTGGACGAGACGCGCGGCCGACTGGCGTACTCGGAGGTTCTGACACGGGTCCGATCGCTGCCGGGGGTGACTGCCGCCTCACTCGCGTCGAACATCCCCTTCAGCGACTCGGTAGACACGAGGGCCGTCGAACGCGCGGATGTCGCGGCGCCCGCGGCGGTGCGCGCCAGGGGTTATCGCATCATCGGCGCGGACCATTTCGCGACGCTCGGCCTGCCGATGGTCCGGGGTCGCGAGTTCACGGCCGCCGAGGAGGCTTCCGCGTCGGCGCCGCGCGTCGCCATCATCGACGAGGCACTCGGCCGCCAATTGTTCGGCGCCCAGGATCCCATCGGACAGACGATCCGTTTCGCCCGCGCGGCCGGCGAGGCGGAGGTGGCAGCCGGCGAGCGAATGGAGATCGTCGGCCTTGCGCCGCCGCTCCGCGAAGAGTTGCTCGATCGCGCGCCCGTGGCCCACATCTACGTGCCCTTCGGCCGACACTATCGGGCCGCCATGCACCTGTTGACGAGACACGCGCCGGGGGCGAACGAGGCCGATGCGCTCGACGCCCTGCGGCGCGAGATCCGGACGGTCAGCACGCAACTCCCCGTGCTGACCCTCTCGACAATGCAGGCGTTTCACGACAGGGGCCTGGAACTCTGGGCCCTGAGGGCCGGCGCGGGCCTGTTCGCGGGACTCGGCGTCCTGGCCTTGCTCCTCGCGGCGATCGGGGTCTACGGCGTGAGGTCGTACACGGTCGAGCAGCGCACGCGCGAGATCGGCATCCGTATGGCCCTCGGCGCAACGTCCCGCGACGTGCGGCGGCTGATGCTTCGCGAGGGCGCCCTCCTGACCACGGCCGGCATCGCCATCGGCCTGCCGCTCGCGTTCCTGGTGTCGCTGGTGTTCCGATCGGTCTTCGTCGAGATCGGCGGCCTCGACTGGCTGGTCCTCACGGCCGCGACGGTCACGTTGACGGTGGCGGCGATGTTCGCCGGCGCCGTCCCGGCCCGGCGCGCCGCGAAGGTACAGCCCGTCACGGCGCTCCGCGCCGACTGAGGCTCAGTCCCCCGCCCGTCGGTACAGCACGTACCCGAAGCGGCCGTGCAGCCAGGCCTCACCGGCCGCTTCGTCGTGCTTCGACTCGATCGACTCGTCGTGTACGTGCGCGTAGTGGCCGCCCAGGCGGGCGATCTCCTGAACCAAGCGGCTCTCGGCGTTCGCCATCAGCTCGCGGTAGCAGCAATCCCACAAGTCGTCCCGGTGCGCGAGTGTCCCGGGGACGCGGCCGCTGCTGGCCTCCACCGTGTAGTCGGCGACCAGTTCAGCCGCAAGTGGCGGCAGGTCGCGATGCCAGTAGATCCGCTTCGAGGCGGCAACGGGCCTGTCGGTCATTCGGATACCTCAAAGGCGTTCACTGGACCCGCCCCGGACCCCAGATCCGCTTGTGCAGGCTGTGGCACGTCGCACAACTGGACAGGAGTTCGACGTACGTGGCGGCACGCGCCGAAGGCGAACCCGCCTTGACGGCCTTGGCTGCGACCTGATGCACCCGCGCTTCGGCGCCGCGAATCTCCATCGTCCACTGCCGATCACGCGGCAGTTCGGACGGGTGCAGGGCGGCCACTTCGAGGCGTTCGGCGCCGCGCCGCCACTGTGCGGGCGACGGAATCAGCAGGCCCTGCAACATCTCATCGGCCGCGCGCTGGTGCTCGAGCATGTGGCCGACGATGCCGCCGAGGTCATGTGTGGCAGGCACCGACGGCACCGGATACACGCCGACGGCTTGATGGCAGTTCGCGCACTCGCCGACCATCGTCACCGTCGCCGCCGCCGCGGCCGCCAGCGTCTTCGCCTCAGCCGCGCGGCGCGCGGCCTGGCGCAGATTGGCGACGAAGGGTGCGGCCACGGGCGGCAACCCGGCCGGCACGGCGATGCCCGCCAGACGCTCCGCGGGCTCCCGCACGGCCGCGAGGTCGCCGCGAATGACGGCTTCGTGCACGGTCATGACCTGTGTGAAGTGATGGCGCATCTCAGCCATGCGCTCGGGTGTGGACTGCACGGCTTGGGCGGCCTGCCTCGCGGCTGGCGCCGCCGGTCGCTCGCTGGACGCGGCGACGACACTCGCCAGGACCAGCGCGACACCGATCGTCACGGAGACATCGTTTCGAGTCATGGTGAACCTCCTACACGGATCCCGGCCGGCTCGGACCCCGCACCCCGCCGTCGCGCCTGGTACTGGCCGCTGGCGAGGCGATCGATCTCCGCTCGATGCATCCGCCGCTCGGCGTCCGCCTTGAGCGCAGGCAGCATCAGCCGCCGAATCAGGATGATGCCCGGCGAGAAGCGCGCCCAGTACCAGCGGAACTTCGACCGTGCCGACGCACTGGTCGTCGCCACCCGCGTCTCGGTCCGAAACATCGACCCAAAGGGCGTGGCGGGGTCGGCTCGCAGGTTCCAGACGATCTTCACGTAGTCGGGCTCACGAAAGGCCTCGAACTCGTCGGGAGGCAGCGCGCGAAAGACGACGTCGGCCTTCCACGGCTGGGTCACCGCGCCCAACACGATCTCCCGCCCGGGCACTTCCGCGAGCACACCCCAGCCCAGCGACCTCGTCAGCGCCAGGAGGCCCTTCGGGCGTGTCGCCTCGTCGGGCTCGGCGCCGAGCACCAGCTCTCGCGCGCGGAAGATCGCGCGAATCAGCGCGGACCCATGCAGGTCCATCTCAGCGGCCGCTGCCAGCGTCAGATGCGGAGACGCCGCCACGTGCACCGCATGCCGCTCGGCCACCTCGAACTCGGGCATGAACCGGTCGAGCAGCGGATCGATCTCGTCGCCGCGCGCGGGTGCCGGATGGCCATAGCGCACCCACGCAAGGCCGACCGTCGTGGCATACGCCGCGGCGGCGAACCCGAGGCCTCCGGCCGTCCACTGCGTCGCGCGCCGAAGGAGATGACGATGCCGAGGTGCCATCAGAACCTCACCGTGAGCGTCAGCCCCCGGCCAGGCGTCAACGACGTCAGACCAACCTGCAGAGGGTGGGCCCGGTAGACCACGACGTCGTTCCGGATGAGGGCATCGACGCCCGCACCGAGACCCGCACCGAGGCCGAAGAAGACTCCGCCGAGGAACACGCCCGCACCAACCTCTGTGCGGTCCGCGAAATTGAGACCGGCGAGGAAGCCGAGGGTGCCCCAGACCAGACCGCCGATGAGCGCGCCATTCTTCACCGAATCGCAGCACCGGCCCACCTGCCGCACCCGGTCACCAGCCAGCGTGACCGCGGCCCTGGCGTCGCCGACCACAATCTGATCCGGTGTGAGGCCGAGGAGGCGCCCGTGCACGCGAGTGCCCTGCGAATCCCAGACCGTGACCTGGTCACCGATGTCGAGGCGCCGCGGCAGATCCGCGAAGGTGGCACTCACCTGCGCGGAGACGCCCGTCGCGGTGGCGCCGACGATCGCCAGCGCGGTGACCGTCCGCAGAATCAGCCTGAGGGAAGTCATGACGTCTCCCGCTCACCAACGCACGGCCACGACGAATCCACGCCGGCCGCGGTCCAGTATCGGTCCAACGGTGAGGCCCGGCGCGCGGAAGACGACGCGGTCGCGCTGAATAACGGCATCGACCACTGCCCCGAGACCGGCGAAAAGACCTGAGAACATCAGCACGTACGAGGTCGGCGGGTTGCCCGTCCGCTCGTCCCACACGGTGAGACCACCGACGAGGCCGATCGTCGCCCCGATGCCGAGGCCGATGAGCACGCCGTTGTTCAGCGAATCCCCACGCCTGAGGATCTCGCGCACCCCGGAAGCCGGCACCGCGAGGCGCGACCGTTGGTCGGTTTGGAGGATGAGGTCCGTCGCGGTCGTGTCGATCAGACGCCCGCGGATGCGGGCGCCGCGATCGTCGACGACCGTCACCGTGTCGCCGACGTTGACTCGCAACAGCACGGCCGCCACCAGGTCCGACTGCGCCGCAGCCGGAACGGCCAGCGCGAGGCTCAGAAGGACGGCGGCAACAACGCGCGTGGGCATGGATGACCTCGACGGCTGCACGGATCATGAGCAAGATGCGCGCCGGGCGTGGCCATTCCGGAAACCCGGCCCACGGGCATCGGACCGGCGGCGGCGCCGCGGCAGATACCGGGCACCGCGGGTTTTCCCCTGGCCGTCGGGAAGATTCCGGGTCAGCGGACCGTTGCTGCTGGAGGGCGCGGGCTCGTGCTGCCTGGCACGCATGCTGCACCTGCGAGCGTGGAAAGACGCCAGTCGCCCGTCTGAGTGGAGGCCGTCATGCTCCGGATCCGCAACATCCTCGTGCCCACGGATTTCAACGACCCGGCGGAAGCGGCCCGACGGTACGCTGGCGCTCTGGCCGCACAGTTCAAGAGCCGCATCCATCTGCTGCACATCGTCGCGACGCCGTTCGTCGCAGACCCGTGGGGCACAGAAACGCTGGCGTTGCGCATGGCCGACTTCCTGGCACAGACCGAGGATGAGGCGCGTGCCCGGCTCCTGAAGATGGTGCCTCGCCGTGGCGCGCTGGCCGGCCGGGTCGAGGTCCACACCGACAGCGGCGCCGCGCTCGAGCGGATCCTCGACGCCATCAAGCGGCATCGCATCGACCTGGTCGTCATGGGCACGCACGGCCGGGGGCCAGTCGGACACTGGATGCTCGGGAGTGTCGCGGAACGTCTCGTCAGGCACTCGCCCGTCCCCGTGCTGACGATCCACGGCCGGGGGTCGCTGGCGCGTCACCGACACCGGCCAGGCCCCGGCGCAAACCGCGGGGCACAAGGCGGTAGGACACTCGGGCCGGTCACTCGGACCTGAGGGCCTCAATCGGATCGAGTTGCGTCGCGCGCCGGGCTGGCAGGACGCCGCTCAGGACGCCCACCACGACGCTCGTGAGAATGGCCGCGCCCACGTAGGGCAACGACAGCGAGAACGGCACACTCGGAAACGCACTCGACACGAGCGCCGCCAGGCCCAGGCCGACCATCGTCCCTGCGATCCCTCCCACGCCGGCGAGCATGATCGCCTCGCCGAGAAAGATGAGGAGGATGTCGCCGCGTCTGGCGCCCAGGGCCTTGAGGAGCCCGACCTCGGCCGTCCGCTCCCCCACCGAGATCCACATGATCGTGAGCACGCCGATCGCCCCGACCACCAGGGAGATCGCACCGATGCCGCTGACGGCCCAGGTGATGATGCCGAGAATCCGATTGGCCGTCTCGAGCATCTGCGTCTGCGTGATGATGGTGAAGTCCTCCTCGTTGTCGTGCCGCTCCTTGAGCAGACGCCGCACGCCCTCGGCAATCGCCGTGGATTCAGCCGCGTGACTGAAGAGCACGTCGATCTCGATCAGGCCGTCCTGATTGAAGAGCTGCAGTGCGCTGCTGACCGGGATGTACGCGCCGTCGTCGATGTCGAAGCCGAGCATCTGCCCCTTGGTGGCCATCACGCCGACGACCTGGAAGCGACGCCCGCCGATGCGGACGCGCGCGCCAAGGGCGTTGGCCTCACCGAACAGCTCCTGCTTGAGCTTGGAGCCGAGGACCGCGATCGGCCCCCCACGCCGTGGATCTCCCGGCAGCAGGAACCGCCCCTGGGCGACCTCGACCTTCCACAGCGCCGGCACGTCGGAGGTCACCCCGTAGATGAAGACGCTGCGCCCGCGCGCGCCGGACTCGACGCGGGCCTGCCCGAAGGCGAACGGCACGACGCTCTCGACGCCCGGCAGCCGCCGGATCGCCTCCGCATCGTCGATGGTCAGCTTCCGGATCGTGCGATCCGATCGAGGGCATGCCGCCGGTCGTGGTGCGTCCAGGGTTGACCTGCAGGAGGTTCGTGCCGAACTGCGTGAACTGCTCGAGGACGTACTGACGCGTGCCCTCACCGAGCGACGTGAGGAGCGTCACCGACGCAATGCCGATGACGATGCCCAGCGTCGTCAGCACGGATCGCAGCCAGTGGGCGACGACCGCGGCGGCCGCGAACCGGATCAGCTCGGACATCGCCATCGGTCGCCCTATCTCCGCGCCAGGGCGGCAATCGGATCGAGCCTCGACGCCCGACGCGCCGGCAGGACACCGAACAGCACCCCTACTGACAGCGATACGACGACGGCGCTCGGCACGGCCCAGACGGGCGCCTGCATCGGGAATGACGGGTAGAGCCCTCGAACGAGTGCGGTCACGAGCCACGCCGCGACGAGGCCGACCAGGCCACCCAGGGCCGACAGCGTCGTGGCTTCCGCCAGGAAGATGCGCAGCACCTGCCCCGACGTGGCCCCGAGCGCCTTCAACAGGCCGATCTCGCGCGTCCGCTCGGAGACCGAGACGAGCATCACGTTCATGATCCCGACGCCCGCGACCGACAGCGAGATGGCCGCGATGCCGGTAAGGGCGGCGGTCAGCACCGCGAGCAGCTCCGCGAAGGTCGCCAGCATCGAGTCCTGCGTCATGACCGTGACGTCTTCCTCGCCGTGCCGGGTGTTCAGCAGGCCCAGGACGGCCTCGCGCGCAGCCGGGAGTTCGTCGTGCGATCCGACCTCGACCAGCACGCGCATCAACGTCGTCTCGTTGAACATCTTCATGTGCCGGACGATCGGGATGAGGATGCTGTCGTCCATGTTCATCCCGAGACTGGTGCCGCCTGCGGCGAGCACGCCGATGATGCGGAACCGCTCGTCGCCGACGCGCAGCAGCTCACCGAGCGCGGGGCGCCCGCCGAACAGCTCCACCGCGATCGTGCGGCCGACGACGCAGACCGGCCGGTCCCGGTCCGCCTGGCCCGATGGCAGGAAGCGGCCCACGGCGACGTCGAGGTGACGCACGTCGCGCCAATCAGCCGTGGTGCCCACCACGACGGCTTCGCGGGTCAAGTCGTTGGCCCGCGCCGTCGCGCTCCCGAGCGCCATGGGCGCGACGCGACGAACGCCAGGCAACCGGCTGATCGCCTCCAGGTCGTCGAGCGTCAGGTCGTTGGGCGCGCCGCCCATTGGTGGCGCGAACCCGGTCGTCTCGGTCTTCCCGGGCATGACGATCAGGAGGTTCGAGCCGAGCGCGGCGAACTCACCGGTCACGTACAGCCGCGCGCCCTCGCCCAGGCTCGTGAGCAACACGACCGAGGTCACGCCGACCGTGACGCCCAGCAGGGACAGCACCGTCCTGAGGCGATGGCCGCGCAGCGCGCCGCCCGCGAACCGCAGTGTCTCGAGACCCGTCATCACGCCACCTGCCTGGTGGCCACCGAGACGATCGCGCCGTCCACCATGCGGATGCGCGTCCGCGCGCGTTGACCGACGGCCGGATCGTGGGTGACGACAATGAGGGTGAGCCCCTCGGCGTTCATCGCCTCGAGCAGGCCGACGATCTCGGTGCCCGACACACTGTCGAGGTTCCCGGTCGGCTCATCGGCGAGCAGCACCGCCGGCCCCATCACCATCGCACGCGCGATCGCCACACGCTGGCGTTCGCCTCCCGACAGCTGCTCGGGCCGGTGGTGGGCGCGGTCCGTCAGGTCTACCGCGTCGAGGGCGCGGGCCACGCGGTCGGCGCGGATGCCCGGGTCAACGCCGCCCAGCAGCATGGGCAGGTCCACGTTGGCCGCGGCCGTGAGCCGGGGGATCAGGTGAAAGACCTGGAAGACGAACCCAATCTTGTGGCCGCGGATGCGCGAGAGCGCACGCTCGTCGAGCGAACCGACGGCCTGGCCATCGAGCTGGTAGTCGCCCGAGTTGGGCCGGTCGAGACAGCCGATGATGTTGAGCAAGGTGGACTTGCCCGAACCCGAGGGGCCCATGATGGACACGTAGTCGCCGTCGTTGACCGTCAGGTTGATGTCACGGAGGGCGTGCACGGGTCGCCCGCCGACCACGAACGTGCGCGCGATGCCCCGCATCTCGATCACCGCGTCCGCTCCGGCGTGATGCGCACGCGTGCGCCTTCGCGCACCTCGGGCCGGTCGAGCGACGTGACCACCGCGTCACCCGCCTGCAACCCTTCGGTGATCTCCGTGACTTCCCAGTTCGCCAGCCCGGTTCGGACGGGCACCGAGACGAGCACGCCGTCGCGCGCGACCAGGACGCGGCTGCCCTGCAGGATCGCGGACGTCGGCACCACGAGCACGCCATCGCGGGCGCTCAAGACGATCTCGGCATCGGCCGACGTGCCCGGCAGCAGGGTCTGAGCGAACGCGTGGTCGTCGAAGGCCAACTCGATGTCGAAGGTGCGATTCTGCTGCTGGGCCTCGGACACGAACGTCGCGACGCGCGTCACCCGCGCCGGAAACGATCGGCCGGGGAAGGCGTCGAGCGTGATGCGGGCAGTCAGGGCGGGCCGCACCTTGCCCGCGTCCACCTCATCGAGGGGCGCGCGCACATAGATGGACTGCGGATCGACCAGCTCAATCGCCGTCGGCATCGACTGCCCGGCGGGGGCCGGCGAGATCCACTCGCCGACATGCGTCGCGATCTTCGAGACCACGCCGTCGAACGGGGCGCGGATGACGGCCTTCCGCAGTGTCAGGCGCGACACGTCGGCGCTGGCGGCCGCCTGCCCGACCCGCGAGGTGGCGGCCGCGCACGCCGCATCGGCCGTGACTTTCTGGTTCAGGGCCAGGTCGAACGCCTGTTGCGCCACGGCGCCGTCGGCCAGCAACCGGCGCGTGCGATCGAATTCGACGCCCGCCAGGGTCGCGTGGGCGCACGCTTCGGTGGCGGCCGACCGGGACGCCTCGAGCGCCCTGGCTTGCAGCGCGACCTGGGCCCGCTGGTCGTCGTCGGCCAGCACCAGCAGCATGGCGCCCTTCCGGACGCGATCGCCCTCTTCCACCGGGATGCTGGCCACGCGGCCGCCCATCTCCGGACTGAGTGAGGCCTGACGGCGCGCCGTCACGGTGCCGGCCTTGTTGTTGGTGACGAGATCTTCGACACGCCCGGTCTCGACGCGCACGACCGTGACGGATACGAGCGCGGGACGCAGGTAGGTCAGCCTCAACAGCACCGCCACGGCGAGGACGACCGCGAGGATGATCGCCCGCCGGGCCCAGCGCCAGCGGCCGCGTCCGGGACGCGCGACCTCAGCCGCGATCGGCGGCAACACGGTGCGAGACGCAGCGGGTGATGTCATGAGGCCGGCCTCACGCGAGCCGGCGGGGCCGACCCTGGTCGGCCACCCGCGAGAGCATGGCACTCCAGAGGAAGAGGACGCCGACGACGACCAAGGGCGCCGACACCACGAGCATCCACGACACGCGCCCTCCCGTCACCACACCATAGCCAAACGCCAGAAGGAAGAACAGCACTCCTCCCGCCCATTCCCAGCGCCACGCCACCAGCACGACCGCGAGCACGACGCCGGCGGGCAGCAGGTGGATGGCGAAGCCCAGCGCCGCGTCCAGCGGTCTGGTGTCGGGGCCGAACGCGTCGAGCGCGAACAGCGCCAGGAAGCACGCCAGCAGGAGGCCCAACAGACGAGGAGTCCACCACAGCGCCCGCTGGAGGCCTGGCACCGCGAAGGTCTCAGTGCGGAGGGCGACCAGCAGGGCCGCCCCGAAGGTGACCGAGAAGGGGAAGCCAGACCCGACGCCCAATGGCGCGATGCCGAGCAGGAATGTCAACGCCCCGGCCAGACCCAGCTGCCGGTGCCAGGGACGGCGCGAGGCCAGCAAGGCGGCGATCGTCAACTGACCGACGGCGATCGGCAGGACCATCAGCGGGACGTGCCGGCTGAACCAGCCGAGGATGAAATCGCGGTACACCACTGATGGCGTCAGCGCGGCGTAGTCCACATACGCGGCGGGGTTGGTGAGACCGATCACGGCGTTGGTGACGGCAGCCCAGCTGAAGACCGCCACCCCCAGCCAACGGCCGACGTCGCGACGCCAGAAGGCCAGCGCCAACGCCGCCAAGCCAAAGGCGTTGGCGATCGCATACGGGACGAAATGTTCCTGGGGGATCATCAGTGCCTCCACTCGGACCTGGAGCAACTGCCATGCCGTCGGGGCCCGACGGCTGAGGCCCTGATCACGCGGCGCCGGCCGCCGCGATGCCAAGGGCGCTCCCGCGTCGCCCGGGAAAATCTCAGGCCTGCGCAGAAGAATGCTGGGCGCCGTCGGCGCGTGCGCAAGCCTGGGCGCGGTCTCCCTGGGCACGCCCCTTGCACCTGCGTACGGCACAACGCGCGGCCGGATCACGGGCGGCGGGTTGCCTCCAGGGAGGCGTTATGAAACTCATGAGATTCGATCCGTTTCGTGAACTCGAAGAGATGTCGTCGCGGTTGAACCGCGTCTTCGGTCAGCCCGCCATGCCACGTGCCGAGAGCGAGGACGTGGCGTTCTTCACCGATTGGGCGCCGGCCATTGACGTCCAGGAAACGGACACCGAGTTCCTGGTCAAGGCGGACCTCCCCGAGGTGAAGAAGGAAGACATCAAGATCGGCATCGAGCGCGGGGTGCTCACGGTCGAAGGTGAACGCAAGCAGGAGAAGGAAGAGCAGAACAAGAAGTTCCACCGCATCGAGCGCTCGTACGGGAAGTTCGTCCGGCGGCTCAGCTTGCCGACCGGTGTCGATGACCAGCATGTGACGGCGGAGTTCCGCGAGGGCGTCCTGAACGTGCATGTGCCGAAGGCGGCCAGCGCGAAGACTGGCGCGATCGGTGTGCCGATCGCCTGACCGTCCGGGACCCGCGGGCGCGCGGGAGCGGCGCTGACGCGCCGATCCCGCGCGTAACGCAATCACCCCGGGTCTCACTCGTCAAGAGGAGTCCAGCATGCAACCGTTCCCCCATCACTACGCCGTGACCGCGCTGTCAGGCACGGACGCCGAAGTCATCCTCGAGGCCGAGGGCGTGGCCTCACTCAGGTCCACGACGCCACCGGAGTTTGGCGGGACCGGCGGCCGCTGGTCACCCGAGACGCTGCTGGTCGCCGCCGTGGCAGACTGCTTCGTCCTCACCTTCCGGGGCATCGCGAACGCGTCGCAGTTGTCCTGGACGTCGTTGACCTGCGACGTCGTCGGGACGCTCGAACGGGTGAGCGGCGTCACGCGGTTCACCCGGTTCGATGTGACGGCCCGATTGCAGGTGCCGGAGGGCGTGAGTCAGGCGCTGGCGCATCGCCTGCTGATCAAGGCGGAGGGCACGTGCCTGGTCACTCGCTCCCTGAACGCGGACACGCACGTGGACGTCTCGATCGAGACCGTGACACCCGAGGTCGTCTGATGCCCGTGCCCCTGACCCTCACGTTTCGCAGGCTGGTACGATCGAAGGTGCTCGTGGAGCAAGTGCGGAGCCGCTTCGACAAGCTCGGCCGGTTCTCGTCGTCGGTCATCGCCGGCCGTGTGCTCGTCGAGCGGAACGAACGGCACAACCCCGACGGCGATCGCTATCACGTGCGGATTCTGTTGGCGTTGCCCGGCGAAGACGTCGTGATCGAGCACAAGGCCAGCGTCCGGCCCTCGGCGCGGACGCAAGGCGCCGCGCAGATGACGAAACAGGCCGAACTCGACCGCGACCTGCGGCATGCGGGCATCGCGATCCACAAGGCGTTCGACGCGGCCCGTCGGCGCCTGCAGGACCGGGTCCGGCGCAGACGGGATCGGTTGAGGGTCAGCTCGTGAGTTGACCCACTCGCAAACCGCCGTCGGGCGCCGAGCGTCGAACGGGAGGGATTCGCCCGTCCCATGATCAGACCTGTCGCGCTCACCGCCGTGATGCTCAGCGTGGGATGCACGTACGTCCCCCCACCCATCCCGTTGGTCGCCACGCCGGGAGACGCCGAGGTGCTGGCGGGTCGATGGCTCGGCGAGTACGAGGGCGAGGGCGTGACGCCGCGCGGAGGCCGCATCTCCTTCGAGTTGATCGCCGGGGAAGACCACGCGCACGGCGAAGTGCTGATGATTCCCACCGGCGCCAATCGGCCTTATGAGCGATACCGCGACGGGGAGCCGCCCTCAACGGGACGCGAGGCCCCGGCCCCGCCCGAGCCGCTGAGGGTTCGGTTCGTCCGGGCCGTCAACGGCGACGTCAACGGCGCGCTCGATACCTACTGGGATCCCGACCGCCAGTGTCAGGTCTGGACGACGTTCCGCGGCCGCATTCGAGGGGACACGATCGACGGCACCTTCGCCTCGACCTACAGCCGGCCGCTGGCCGAAACCAAAGGACGCTGGCGCGTGGTCCGCACGCGCTGATCGAGGGTCGGGTCTTGCAGACCTGCCCCTGGCTCACGACACCGAGCGCGTGAAGGCGGTGGCCATCACGAAGGCCAGCGAGATCGTCAGCGCGGCCCCCAGGGCGCAGACTGCCGCCGCACGCGCCGGGCTCCGGTAGTCGAGGGTGCGCTGCACGGCCACGACCATCGCGGCAAACATCCAGACGGTCGTCACGACCAGCACCGGCACCATCACCCGCGGGAACACCGCAAACACCTGCAGCAGGCCGGGCGCGGCGGCAAAGCCGAGCGTCCGCAGCATCTGGCCCAGGTCCGCGCGCGTCTGCGGCTCGGGCAACACGCGTGTGCCGATCTGCACCGTCAGCGTGGCCCACGCCACCCAGGTGACGAGCGCAACGAGGCTCGTGATCGCGAACATCGACAGGTGGCGGCCGTAGAGCCCTCCCACCCCGATGCCTGTCGCCAGGCTCGAGAGGATGACCACCACGGTGGCCTGCCAGGCGGCGCGAGGCGTAGCCTCGACATCCTCGAACGCGGCCGCGTTGAGCATCAGGGCGCCGAAGACGCGGAAGACAAACGTCGCCATCGCAGTTACCTCTCCAGGGACCGAACGGGGCCGACCTTGATGCGGGCGTCCACGATGACGCACCCCTCGCCGGCAGGCTTGACGATGACGGGGTTGAAGTCGAGTTCGAGTATCTCAGGGACCGCGTCGGCCAGCCACGACACACGGGCCAGCAGGTCGCGGACGGCCGCGACGTCCGCCGCAGGTCGTCCCCGGTAGCCGGCCAGCAGGACCGAGGCGCGGGTCTGGGCGATCAGGCGGTCGATGTCCTGATCGGTCACCGGCGTCACGCGGAAGCGGACGTCACCCAGGACTTCGACCTCCGTCCCGCCCAGGCCAAATCCCAGGAGCGGCCCGAACAACCGATCGTGGACCACGCCGACCATCGTCTCGACGCCGGAGCCGGCCATCGCCTGCACCAACATGCCTTCCGACGTGATGTGGTGCGCCTCGGCCACAGCGGACATCGCCTCGAACGAGGCGGCCACGGCCGCCGCGTCCGCCAGACCGAGCCGCACGCCGCCCAGTTCCGTCTTGTGAGTGGCCTGAGACGAGACCAGCTTGGCCGCCACCGGGAAGCCGAGACGCGCCGCAGCGGCAGCGGCCTCGGGCGCCGAGTGGGCAACCACGCCCGAGAGGAGTGGGAGATGCGAGGCGAGCAGCACACGCGCCGTCTCATCGGGCGTGAGCCAGCAGGCGCCCCGCGTATCGATGACACCCCGGCACAGCGCCCGGACGGCCTCCGCGTCGGCCCCATCGAACGTGGCCACGACGCCGCCGGGCGCGGCGCGCCAGGCCGCGTACCGGACAATCTTCCCGATCGCGCGCACGGCGTTCTCGGGGAACGCATAGACCGGGATGCGCTCGGCACCCGCCCGCAGCAGCGGCAGTTCCTGCACGGCCATCATGCAGGCGGCCACAGGCTTGCCCGTCGCGCCCCGCGCGCGCCCGGCCACGACGCCATCGCAGATCGCCTCGAGAACGTGGTCGGCCTCCGGCGCATCGACGGGCGTATAGGCCACGATGAGCGTATCGACCTCGTCCGCCGCCAGCAGGGCCTCAATCGCCTGCCGGTACTCGGCTGGTCCCGCCGAGGCGACCATGTCCACCGGATTGCCGATACTCGCTGACGACGGGAGGAAGCCGGACAACACCTGGCGGGTCGATGGCGACAGGTCCACGACGGTGAGGCCCGCGGCCTCACACGCATCGGCGGCGAGAATGCCGGGCCCGCCCGCGTTGGTGACGATCGCCACGCGGCGACCCGGTGGCAGCGGCTGTGCGACCAGGCAGGCCGCCAGGTCGAACATCTCGTCGATGGTGTCGGCCCGAATCACGCCTGTCTGCCGGAAGAGCGCATCGACCGCCACGTCGGCGGCCGCAAGCGCCGCGGTGTGGCTGCCGGCCGCCCGGGACCCGGCGCGCGTGCGGCCGGACTTGACCGCGATGATGGGCTTCGACCGGCCGACGCGACGCGCCAGGCGCGCGAACCGACGAGGGTTCCCGAACGACTCGAGGTACAGCGCGATGACTGACGTCGCCGGGTCATGCTCCCAGTACTCGATCAGATCGTTGCTCGACACGTCCGCGCGATTGCCGACACTGACGAAGCTCGAGATGCCGACGTGCCGCCGGTTGGCCAACGCGAGAATCACGATGCCCAGCGCGCCACTCTGGGACGACAGCGCGAGATGTCCCGGCGTCGGCACCACGGGCGAGAACGAGGCGTTCATCGCCACCGCCGGATCGGCGTTGAGGACGCCCAGGCAATTGGGCCCCACCATCCGCATCCCGAAGCCACGCACTTTGTCGGTCAGTTGCCGCTGCAGGAGGCGTCCTTCGTCGCCAGCCTCCGCGAAACCCGCCGTCACCACGACCACCGCCCTGACGCCCGCGGCGGCGCACTCATCGACGACCGCCAGCACGGCGGATCGAGGCACGGCAATCACCGCGAGATCGACCGGCCCCGGCAGCTGACCGACGGACGCCCACGCGGCCACGCCCCCGAGGTCGGGGCTCTGGGCATTGACCGCGTAGACAGCGCCAGCATACCCGGCGGATCGAAGCGCATCGAAGATGCGCCGCCCGATGCCGCGCGGGTTCCGCGAAACGCCGATGACGACGACGCCCCGCGGACGCAGCAACGGCTCGAGCGACGCGGGGGACACACCTCAAGCTTAGCAAGGCTGGTGCCGGCCCCACGGCCGCGTCGCCATCAGACCACGCCGACCGCGTCGCAGCGGCGCAGGGCGAAATGTCGCGGCCGCTCGGAAATTCCCCGCATGGCCGGTCACGCCGAGACGTGACCAAGCACCGCCGCGCGGCGGCACGACCCTTGCTCTTCTGAGTAGGCGACGGGCGTGCACGGCGTTCCTGCCCGACCGCTGGTGTGTGAGCATGTCTGAACATCTGCGTCAGCGCTCACTGACAAGACTCTTCCTCCTGCTGCTCACCCTGACCGTCGCGGTGGCCTGCCACGACGAGCCGCCCACGGCGCCTTCGCCGGTGTGCACGTACGCACTCACGCCCGCGGGCCAGACCTTCGACAGTCAGGGCGGCAAGGGGACGACGACGATCACGACCGCGTCCGACTGCGCCTGGGCCGCCACCACGAACAGCGACTGGATCGCGGTCGTCGGTGCCGCTGAAGGCAACGGTCCTGCCACGATTGCGTTCACGGTCGCGCCAAACCCGACGACCCAGGCCCGCTCAGGGGCGCTGGTGATCGGAGGCGTGACGTTCACGATCAGCGAGGCCGGCGGCGCATGCGCCTACGACGTCTCGCCGCACTCCGGTGTGTTCGCGGCCGAGGGTGGAAACGGCACGCTCGCCGTGACCGCGTCGCCGGCGTGCGAGTGGGCGGCCACCTCGTCGGAGCCGTGGCTCACGATCGTCTCGGGTGGGTCCGGCACCGGTGACGGCACGGTCGCATACCGTGTCGCCAGCCAAACCGGGCTGGTCGATCGAACGGCGACGATCACGATCGCCGGCATTGGCGTGTCGATCGTGCAGACCGCGTTCGTGCCTCCACCGCCCCCGCCGCCGACGCCCGACTGCACCTACAGCGTGGCGCCCACCGAGTTCCTGCTCCACTGGCACCACACGGGCGGTGAGATTGCGGTGACCACGGCCGACCGGTGCGGCTGGACGGTGTCAGCTGCCGAAGACTGGCTCACGGTCCAGACGCCCGCAGAGAGCAGCGGCTCGGGGATCATTCGGTTTCTGACGTCGGCGTTCACCGAGCAGACCTCGCGACGGGCCCCGGTGCGCGTGCGATGGCCGACGGTGACGGCCGGCCAGAACGTCTGGATCACGCAGGAAGGCTGCTGGTACGGCATCAGCGCCAAGACGCAGACCGCGCCCGCCGCGGGAGCGACACAGATGGTGTTCGTGGTCTCGAGCCCGATCAGTACCTCCTGCGCGATCGGGTGTCCGTGGAACGCGGTCTCGCAGGTGCCGTGGATCCACGTGCTGTCGGCCATGCCCAGGTCGGGTGACGACCCGTTCAGCTACCGGGTTGACGCCAACACGACCGGCGCGAGCCGCATCGGACAGATTGTCGTGGGGTCGCTGACGCTGACCGTCACACAGGCAGGGAGCTGACCGGCCGGCGGTCTCGCCGACACGCGCGCGGGCGGACGGCCCTGGCACCGGGGCCGTCCGCCCGGTTTCAGGTACGCTTCCGGACATGAGACGCGCCCTGCCCGCTCCTCACCAGCCTCTGTCTCCTCTGCGCCCTCGGCCAACTGGACGCGTCGAAGCCGGCGGCTCAGCCTCCGCCGGCGGTGATTCTGATCACGCTCGATGGCGCCCGCACCGAGGAGATGTTCGGCGGGCTGGACGCCGCCGTGCTCACGTCCACGCTGGGGGCCGAGCCGAAGCTCGAAGCCAACTCGACCTATCAGCGCTTCTGGGCGCCCACGCCGGAGGCACGGCGGGAACGCCTCATGCCCTTCTTCTGGCGCACGCTCATGAGCAGCGCCGGGTCCATTGCCGGCAACCGGGCGCTCGGCAGCGACGTCCACCTGACGAACTCGCTGTGGTTCTCGTACCCCGGCTACTCGGAGATGCTCGTCGGAGCGCCCCATGACGACGTCATCAAGAGCAACGAGGCGGGACAGAATCCCTATCCCACCGTGCTCGAGTTCCTCAAGGCCAAGCTGGGCGCCTCCCAGCCAGGCATCGGGCTGTTCTCGGCGTGGAGTGTGTTTCGGGCGATTGGGGAATCGCGGCCGGGCGCGATCACCATCAACGCCGGGTACGAGCGGTACGACCACCCCGACCCGGCGATTCGGGCGCTCGGGGACGAGCAGTTCGAGACACGGACGCCATGGGACAGCGTGCGTCACGACTGGTACACGTTCCGCTTCGCGATGGCCCACCTCGCGACCTATCGCCCGCGGGTGTTGTATCTCGCGCTCGGCGAAACGGACGACTGGGCGCACGACGGCCGCTACGACCGCGTTCTCGAGGCGTTCTCGCGATCCGATCGCTACCTGCAGGAACTCTGGGAGTGGCTGCAGTCCCAGCCCGACTATCGCGATCGGACGAGCCTGCTGATCACGACCGACCATGGCCGCGGGCGGCTGCCTGCCGACTGGCGGCACCACGGCGCCAAGTACGCCGGGTCGGGCGACACCTGGATGGCGTTCGTCTCGCCGGGCATGACGGCGCGGGGCGAGTGGCGGGCGCACCCACCCATCACGAACAGCCAGGTCGCCGCGACGCTCGTCACATGGATGGGCTACGACTGGCGTGAATTCAACGCGACGGCCGCACCACCCGTCGCGCCGCCGGCCGTCGTCCGCTGACCGAGGCCGGGCTGCCGGTTCCATCGCGACCGAGGCGGCATGTAACCTGGCACCCGGTCGCCCGGTCCAATTCCCAGAGGCGTGTACCCCAACGCTCCGGGTGAACCGTGAAGAGTGTCCTGATCCTCGTCTTGTCGCCGCTGGTCGCGTTGACGTTCTGCCTGGCCGTCTGCGGGGCCATGACGCTCTACGTGCTGACCGACCTGATGGAGCGGATCCGCAGGCCCGCGTAGTTCGTGCGGCGCCCGGGCTACCGTCATCGCATTTCCCGATTGAAGGCATCGCCGTTACGCATGGCGTAACGGACATCGCGCCCGACTTTTCTGCCAAAATCCGAGCGTCCGCTCGGCTCGGGTCGAAATCACCCGCAAAAACCGCTTCCCCGTTCGCCCCTCAAGCATTTCGCTCTGCGAAACAGAGGCCTCCTGCCGAGTTTGCTTGCCCATTGCCGGCCGGAGGCGCACACTCCCCCCAATCCGCGTCTGTCGATCGTCGTCCCGGTTTCACGCGAGGAGGATCTTGTGATCTTGCGTTTCCGCCAGTGGATCTGCGTGCTATCGCTCTGCGCCTTTGCGCTGGTCTCGGCCCCCTCCGCCTTCGGGCAGGGCCTGACCGGTCAGATTGGCGGCACCATCATGGACGGGTCGAAGGGCGTCCTGCCCGGCGCGACCGTCACCGTCAAGAACGAAGCGACGTCAACGACCGTCTCGACGGTCACCGACGGGAACGGCACCTTCATCGATCACGAACCTGATTGCCGGCCGGTACGGCATCACCGTGTCGCTCGCCAGCTTCAAGCGGTACGAGGCCCTGGGCATCGTGCTGTCGGCGACCGAACGCCTCTCGCTCGCGCCCATCACCCTCGAAGTCGGGGGGCTGACCGACGCCATCACCGTGCAGGCCGAGGCGCCCAAAATTCAGACGCAGAGCGGCGAACGCTCGGCGGTGGTCACCGCAGAACAGATCGAGGACATCGGTCTGCGCGGCCGCGACTTCATGGGCACGCTCAAGGTGCTGCCCGGCGTCGTGGACACGTCCGCCCGCGACGCACCAGGCTGGGGATCGGTCGGCGGCATGAGCGTCAACGGCCAGACGTCGTTCAACTTCTCGTACGACGGCGTCACCAACAAGGACACCGGCTCGAACAGCGGCAACTACGCGGCCCCGGCCCTCGACTCGATCGCCGAGGTCAAGCTCCAGGCCTCGAACTTCCAGGCCGAGTACGGCCGTACCTCGGGCGCGACGATTGTCGTCGTGACCAAGAGCGGCAGTTCCAGGTTCAAGGGATCGGCCGCCTATTTCAAGCGCCACGAAGACTTCAACGCCAACACCTGGGATCGGCGCCGCAGCTGCAGCGCCAACCCCATCGTCGCCGGCGCGCCCAACCCGAACTGCCAGAAGCCGCGGTACCGCTACGACAACACCGCCTGGACGATCGGCGGGCCCGTCCTGCTGCCGGGCACCGAGTTCAACCGGAACCGCGACAAGCTGTTCTTCTTCTTCTCGCAGGACCTGCTGCCCCGCAATGATCCAGGCGGCCTGCAGCGCCAGACGATGCCGACGGTGCTCGAGCGTCGCGGCGACTTCTCGCAGACGTTCAACAACACGGGCGTGCTCCGGAATATTCGCGACCCGCGGCTCTCGGGCACGTGCAACATCAACACGGGCGGCGCGGCCTGCTTCGCGGGCAACGTCATCCCGACGGAGCTGATCAACCCGATCGGCCAGAACATCCTCAACCAGTTCCCGCTCCCGAACGCGACCGATCCGACGGGCACTCGCCAATACAACTACGAGTGGGAAGGCACGGTCGAGAAGCTGCGCGCCGACCAGGTGCTGCGCGTGGACTGGAACGTCCGGTCTGGCACGACGTTCTACAGCCGCGTCCAGTTCGGCCATGAGGTGTGCAGCCGCGGCTACACCGGCGCCTGCGCGGGCCTCTTCCTGCAGGGCAACTGGCCGCAGATGCGGAACTCGTACGACATCGACACGTTCAGCATCGTCAACACGTTGATTCATTCGTTCAACGCGACGACCGTGCTCGAAGTGACGGGCGGGCTGAACTACTCGAAGCAGATCGTCTACCACCTCGACCAGTCCGATCTGGACGCCGTGCAGCGGTCGGTCATCGGGATCCCGGACTTCTTTCCGCAGGCCAATCCGCAGAATCTCATCCCGAACGTCACGGTGGCGGGCAGCAACGCGTTGCCGAACACCGCCCAATACGGGGGCTTCGGCGATCGCTACCCGTTCAACGCGACCAACCCGACGTGGGACTACACGGCGAACCTGACCAAGCTCAAGGGCGCCCACAACCTGAAGGCGGGCCTGTTCATCGAGCGCGTGTCGCGGCCGGCGCGCCGGGCCTCGCGCTTCAACGGCGCCCTGGACTTCGGATCGAACGCCAGCAACCCGTTCGACGTGAACCTGGGCTGGGCCAACGCGCTGCTGGGTGTCGTCAATTCGTACACCCAGGCGACGGCGCAGCCGTACGCGCAGGGACGGTTCAACCAGATCGAGTTCTTCGTGCAGGACAACTGGCGTCTGGGCCGGCGGTTCACGCTCGACCTGGGCGTCCGATTCGTGCACGTCGGACCGACGTACGTCGCCGGGCAGGACGTCGCCTACTTCGACCCGTCCAAGTACGACCGGACCAAAGTGCCGACGCTGTACCAGCCGGTGTGCCCGAACAACGCGGCGACCTGCACGGGCACGCAGCGGCAGGCCCGCAACCCCCTGACCGGGCAGATCGTGAACCAGACGTTCATCGGCAAGTTCGTGCCGGGCAGCGGCGACTTCGCCAATGGCATGGTGGTCACCGAGGGCACGCCGCCCGCCTTCAAGAACAACGCGTTCTACCCAAGCCCACGCGCGGGGTTCGCCTGGGACGTGACAGGCGATGGGCGCACCGCGATCCGTGGTGGCTTCGGCATGAACATCGACCGCTACAGTGACGACACGGTGCTGTCGCTGATCGAGCAGCCGCCGCTGATGGACACGCTGACCACGAACTGGCTGACGTTGCCCACGCTGTACGCAACGCCGACGCTCCTGGCCGCGCCGCGCAACGTGGTGGCGTTCGACCCGGACTTCAAGCCGAGCGTGGTCTACAACTGGAGCTTCGGCGTGCAGCGCGCGCTGCCGTGGAAGCTCACGGGCGATGTCGCCTACGTCGGGAACACCCCGCGCAACGTGGCGCGCAACATCCCGATCAACGACCTCACGCCGGCGCAGCTCATCGATCCGGCCAACCTCGATCCGACGCAGAACAACACGCAGCGGATCGCGACGGACTACCTGCGGCCCTATCTCGGCCTGGGCGGCATCAACGAGCGCCAGTACTTCAAGGACGGCGTGACCTATCACTCGATTCAGGTGTCGGTCACTCGTCGCACCGCATCCGGGCTGTCCGGCAGCATCGCCTACACAGGGACGCGCAGCCGTGGTCTCCGGAACTGGGACTGGTACCGCACCGAGGCCGACAACCGTGCACGGCACACGACGGCCAACGGGAGCCGACCGCACAACCTCGTGTTCGGCTACAACTACCTCCTGCCGGGTCTCAGCCGGTTCATGGGTGAGAACAAGATTGCGGCCGGCGTCTTCGACGGCTGGCAGTTGTCCGGCGTCACCTCGCTCACGGGAGGCACCCGCAGCGGCTTCAGCTACGGGTTCACGGGCGCGCCGACCGGTGACTTGACGCAGGGGCTGGGCGGTTCACGTGTCGTGCTCGTGTGCGACCCGAACCTGCCCCGCAGCGAGCGGACGTTCGACCGGCAGTTCCGGACCGAGTGCATCCGGCCCCCAGGTCCGCTGACCGACCCGGCCGACACCCTCTACCAGGGCAGCGCGCTCGGCGACGAGTGGGTCAACCTGGGCTTCGTCAACCACGACATGACGCTGTTCAAGAACTTCGCGCTCGCCGCCGGACGCAACCTGCGCGTGCAGATCGAGGCGTACAACCTGTTCAACTTCACCCAGTACGCCGCGGTGGACACCAGCGCGCAGTTCAACTTCGCAACCGGTGAGCAGACCGACCTTGCGTTCGGCCGGGTCACCGGCGTGCGCGGCAACTCCAACCGCGTCGTGCAGATCGGCGCGCGGTTCACGTTCTAGAGGCGCCGGCAACCTACCGACATCCGCCGCGCTCGGGGACGCCCCGGGCGCGGCGGAACTTTTTCTTGCGTCACGCCCGCGGCTCGACCGACACTCCGTCATCGACAGTTCCAGAGCCCTGAACCCGGTCGCCGCGGCGAGCCGGCTCGGCGAAAGGTAGACGATGCGTTCCTTGCTCCCGGCCGCGACGGCCATCCTTGTGCTCGCCGGCGGCGTGGCCGCGTCACCGCAGATGGCCACCCGGACCATCTATGTCTCGGCACTCGCGAAGAACGTGCCCGTGACCGACATGACCGCCGCCGACTTCGTCGTCAAGGAAGATGGCAAGGTCCGCGACGTGACGGCCGCGCAAATCGCGACGACGCCGATGTCGATTGCGCTGATGCTCGACAACGGCGGCCTCTCCCTGGGCGCGATCCGGCAGGGCGCCGGGCAGTTCATCGAGGCCCTGCAGGGCAAGGCCGAGTTCTCGATCGTGACGATCGGGGGTCGGAAGCTGACGCTGGTGGATTTCTCCAGCGACATCCCCGCGCTGTACGCCGGATTGAAATCACTGCTCGCACGCAACACGACCACCGTGGACCTGCTGGACGGGTTCATCGAGGTCAGCAACGCCTTCCGCGCCCGCGAGGCGGCGCGCCCCGTGATCGTCGCGATCGCGGCCGAGGGCGAAGAGGTGAGCAACACCCGCGCCCCGGTCGGTACTCGAGGCGATTCAGCGCAGCGGCGCAAGGGTGTATTACATCGGCCTGGGCGCGCCGGTCACGCAGGGCACCCGCGGCGGAGTGGACCGGCCCGCGGACTCCACCGAGTTCGAGTCGGCCAATCGCAACGCCGTCCTGGGGTCGGCACCGAAGAACTCGGGTGGCCGCGGCGAGACCTCGCTCCAGCCCAATGGCGTGACGACGTTCATGAAGCAGTTCGCCGACGAACTGGCGGCGCAGTACGCGGTGACGTACACGACCGATGCGCCGGAGGCCAAGCTGAGCGTGGAGACGAAACGGCGTGGCGTCACGCTTCGCGCGCCCGCTCGCGTGGGCTCGCCGGCGGCGCGCCAGCCGTGACCGAGTGCCTGCGGCATCACAGACGGCGCGGGCGCGCCCTGCTGGGGTTGGCGGCACTCGTCTGGGCGACCTCGCCGGGCCACGCGCAGTCCCCGCAGACACCGGCATTCCGCGCGGCCGTCGAACTGGTGGCCGTGGACGTCCAGATCATCGATCGCCAGGGCCGGCCCGTGCTCGACATCGATCCCGCACGGTTCGAGGTCACGATCGACGGCAAGCGACGGCGTCTCGTGTCGGTGGACTTGATCGCCCACAACGCGGGGTCGTCCCGTCCACGTGAGCCGATCGGTGCAGGGCCTGTCGCCAGCAACACCTGGCCCACGATTGCCGGCCAGGGCCGGACGTTCATCCTGGCGATCGACGCCAGCAGTCTTGAACCCGGCGCCGCGCTGTCGGTGGTGCAGGCCGCCCGCGAGTTCGTCGCGCGCGTCGAACCGGCCGATCGCGTGGGCATCTACACCTTTCCGTTCGGGCCGAGGCTGTCGCCCACCACCGACCGCCACCTCACCCGTCAGGCGCTCGACGCCGTGAGCGGCCAGCGTCCCGCGGTCGCCGGCCAGTTCAATCTCAGCACGGCGGAGATCATCGACATCGCGGCCGAGACGGGCGGCATGGGCGCGTCGAGCCGCATGTCGTCCCAGGTCGCCGCCGCCGGTGGACGCGGCGCCCCCACGCCGGTCGCCAACGACCTCGACGTGCTGCAGCGGGTGCAACTCCGGGAGTGCCGGCGGCTCACCGACCTCGGGTGCCTCGAGTCCATCGTCAGTGAAGCCGCGGCCCTGGCCCAACATCTCGAGGAACGCGTGCTCCAGGGCCTGACGGGCCTCGGCGGCCTCCTCGAGGCGCTCGGGCACGACACGAGTCGCAAGACAGTCGTCGTCATGAGCGGGGGCATGGCCGTGAGCGATCGGCCGGGCGCCCGAGTGGACATCGGCGACGAGGCACGGGAGCTGGGCGAGCGCGCCGCGCAGGCCAACGCCGTCGTCTACGCGATTCACATCGATCGGTCCACCTCTGAGGCGTTCTCGGCGCAGTCCCGTCGCAGCCGCGAGGCACCCTCGCCGGCGCGCGAGCGCGCCATGGCCTCGAAGCTGTTGAGTCAGTTCGCAGACACCTCGGGCGGCACGCTGCTGACCACGACGGCGGGCAGTGGCGAGATCGCGCTCGATCGGATTCTTCGTGAGACCTCGGCGTTCTACCTGCTGGGCGTCGAACCGATGGACGCCGATCGCGACGGACGCGTGCATCGCCTGCAGGTCAAGGTCAACGCGCGGGACGTGACAGTGCGAAGCCGCCAGTGGGTGGTGCTGAGACGACAAGGGCGGTGACTCGGGGTCAGACGGGGGTCAGACCTCGGCCTACGTTCTGGCCTGTGAAACCAGGAGTATCGGTCCGGCCAGCAGGCCGGCAGGATGAATCGGCCGTTTTTGTTCGAAACCGGCACGATGACCGTTTCGCCTGCCGGAATCGGTCGGCCGGCGCGAAGACCTGGCGGCGTTCGACGCGACACGCGCATACGCTGTGCGCATCCGACCATTGTGGAGATCCGAACGCGTGCCGAGGATGCAGGAACGCCTGCGGCAGGTCCGGGTCGTAGGTTTTCGGAGGTAGGCATGACGAACGTCCGCTCGAAACTTCTCGGTCTGGGCATCATCGCCCTCGCGGTCTACACCGGTCTGCCGAGCGCCTCGTCGCAGGCACCGCAGGCCCCGTCCCCGGCGCGCGCGCAGGATCAGCCCTTCCCGCCCGGGTCGCCCTTCGCCTTGCTGCCTGGCTTCAAGATCGACCGCGTCACGCCGGCCGACAAAACGGAGTCCTACATCGTCGTCACCTTCGACGCGATCGGACGTCCGGTGGTCTCGCAGAGCAGCTCGGGCAACGGCGTGGCGCCCCGCGTGCTGCTGGATGAGAACGGCGACGGCCTGTTCGAAGGCGAGAAGATCATCGCCCCGCAGCTCAACACGTGCCACGGCCTCTTCTACGCCAGCCGCACGACGCTCTACGCGAACTGTCGCGCCGAGCTGCCCGGGGATCCACCCGTGCCCGCCGGCGGTGGCCGAGGTGGTGGCGGTGGTGGTGGTCAGGCCCCAGCGGCGGCTCCGGCACCAGGCGCGCCGGCGGCGGCCGGCGCTCCAGCCGGTCAGGCCGGCGCCGCCGCTCAGGCCGGACGAGGCGCAGGACAGGCGCAGCCGGCCGCGGTCGGCATCGCCGGTTTCTACAAGCTCGAGGACACCAACGGCGACGACGTGATGGACACGATCGTGCGCCTGCAGCGCTACGTCTCGGCGGGGATGGGCGACCACGGACCCCACGCGATTCGGCGTGCACCGGATGGCTCGGTCATGCTCCTCATCGGCAACAACACCTACGTCGGGGAGCCCTTCCCCGCCAATCAGCCCACCGATGCGGCGGTGGACAAGGCGGCCTCCCCCAACTGGCACAACGTCGGCGAGGAGCGGCAGTTCCTGCCGCAGTTCAACGACCCGCGATTCGGCAACAGCACGCGCCTCGGCGTCCACGCCACGGTCTGGCGTCTGCAGCCGGACAACCGGGTCAGCCTGTTCTACAGCGGCATGCGCAACCCGTACGACTTTGCGTTCAACCTGGCGGGCGAGGCGTTCACGTTCGACAGCGACATGGAATGGGACGTCAACGCGCCCTGGTATCGCGAGGTGCGCACCGTTCACATGATCCCAGGTGGTGACGCGGGCTATCGCAACGGCACGGGCAAGTTCCAGGACGAGTACTTCGACGCGCTGCCGGCGCTGCGGCACCTGCGGCGCGGATCGCCGGTCGGGGTCGAGACCTACCAGAGCTACGCCTACCCCGCCTCCTTCTTCGACAACCTGTTCGAGGCCGACTGGTCGCGCGGGCGGCTGCTCTACACGGCGCTGACGCCTGCGGGCGGCACCTACACGGGGCGTGAGGACCTGGCGGAGTTCGTCCACGGCGAGCCGATGCCGATCACCGACATGGAGGTCGGCCCGGACGGCAACATGTACCTGACGACGGGTGGCGCGGCCGGACAAGGTGGCCTGTACCGCGTGTCCTGGACCGGCACCAGGCCGACACAACCGGACATGACCGGGATTCTTGCCGTCGTCCGCCAGCCGCAGCCGCTCTCGAGCTTCGGCTGGGCGGCGATCGAGCGCGCGAAGGCGTCGATGGGCGCGCGATTCGCCACGGAGCTCGAGGCCCTTGCGCGCAATGCCACGGCCGCAACGCGCGACCGCGTGCAGGCGGTGCTGGAGTTGCAGCGGCACGACCCGGCCAACCGGGACGGCCTGCTGCAGGCACTCGTCAAGGACCGCCAGGCCGAGGTCCGCGCGGCTGCGGTCTACGTCGCGAGTCTCCACAGGACGGACGCCGCCAAAGCGGTGGCCGCCTCAGCGCTCAAGGACACGTCGGCGTTCGTGCAGCGCCGGGCCGCCGAGGCCATCGTGCGTCAGGGGCTCACCGCCTCGTCGCCGAGTTTCGCGCCGGTCGGCGATGTCTACGCGCTGCTCCGCAGCCCCGATCGGTTCGTGCGCTACGCGGGCCGGCTGGCGCTCGAGCACACGCCGCGCGCGACCTGGATGCCGATGGTGTTCGCCGAGACGAACGTCGTCGCGCTCACCGAGGGTCTGCTCGCGATCGCCAACACCATGCCCGCCGTGGCACAGACCTCGGACGCGCAGGCGATCTTCGACAAGCTGATCCCGCTGATGGCGCGCACGACGCTGCCCGTCGATGAGCGGATTCGCGTGCTCCGCACCTTCGAGGTCACGGTCGCGCAGCTGCCGGCTGGCAGCGTGACCGACGACGTCAAGACGCGTGTGCATGCCGCGCTCATCAAGCAGATGCCCGCGGCCCCGCCCGCCGGGACGTGGACCTCGTGCACCAGCAAGACCGCCCCGGCGGCCACCTGCAACCAGTACCTGTTGGTCCATCACCTCGCCAAGGTCCTGGCCCACACCGGCAAGCCCGACGTCGTCACGCGCATCTTCGCCGTGATGCCGCCGGGTGACGAGGATCAGCCCGGCCAGATCGACTTGATGTACTCGCTGCAGGTCATCGACTCGGGCTGGGCGAGCAACGAGAAGGAACGGGCGATCAGCTGGTACGCCAAGGCGTCGAAGTGGCGCGGCGGGTCGACGTTCGCCGGGCACGTGCTCAACATCTTCGAAGCGACGGTCGACGCGTTCACGGAGGCGGAGAAGCAGCAGGCCTACAAGGCGGCGCCGGCCTTCGCGCCGATGGATCCGACGCTGGCACCGGCCCCGACCGCCGCACCAGCCGCAGCCGCAGCTGCAGCCGCGCCTGGCGCGCCAGCTGGTCCCGGGCGGGGCGCAGGCCCCGGCGGCGGAGGTGGTGGCGGGGGACGTGGCCGCGGGCCGTCCAATCCGCTCGACCGCAACGAACGCTACGAAAACCTGGTGTTCCCGCGCGGCGGTGGTCCGGGCTCACTGACGGGACGCGGTGGCGGCCCGAACGCCACTGACGGCGAGCGCGTGTTCCGTGAGGCGTGCGCGCAATGCCACAAGTTCGGGACCGTTGGCCAGACCTACGCTCCGGACCTGACGAAGGTGGCCGGTCGGCTCCCGCGCCGCGACATCCTCCGCGCGATCTTCTTCCCGAGTGAAGCCGTGGACCCGAAGTTCACGGCCACCGTGCTCGTCATGCGGGATGGCACCACGGTACGCGGCCTGCTGCTGAGCGAGACGCCCCAGAACGTCGTCCTGAAGACGGCCAGCCCCGAGCCAACGACGATCCTCAAGTCGAACATCGGCAAGCGCACGACCGAGCGCGTGTCGGTCATGCCCGACGACCTGATCGACACGGTTGGCGACAACGGCATCCGCGATGTCGTCGCCTACCTGATGCAGACGGGCAAGTAGCGGCGACGGTTGAATTGAGGATTGACGATCGGGTGATTGAAGATTGACTGGAGAATTGTAGGTCGAAGATCGACGATTGACGGTTGCGGCGAATCCGACAATAGTCCGATCTTCAATCCCTCAATAAATTCTCAATCACCCGATCCGTCAATCTTCAATAGGCCTGTCTTTCGCACCACTCAGCTATTGTCGCCGTCGAGCAGGCCGCCCAGCCCGCCGAGGACCGATCCCTCCTCGCGCTTGCCGGTGAACCCGGAGGCCGACACGATGCGGCCGGCCAGCCGGCTGAGCGGGAGCGACTGGAGCCAGACGCGTCCGGGCCCGCGCAGGGTCGCGAAGAACAGGCCCTCGCCGCCGAAGATCGCCGACTTGATCGACCGCTGCATCTGGATGTCGTACTCGACCGTGGGCTGGAACGCGGCGATGCATCCCGTGTCCACGCGCAGGACCTCCCCAGCCCCGAGCGTCCGTTCGTAGAGCATGCCCCCCGCGTGGATGAAGGCGAGGCCGTCGCCCTGCAGGCGCTGCATGATGAACCCTTCGCCGCCGAACAGGCCGACGCCGAGCTTGCGCTGGAACGCGATGCCGATGGACACGCCCTTGGCCGCGACCAGCAGCGAGTCCTTCTGCGCGATGAGTTCGCCGCCCAGGTCGCTCAATCGGACGGCGATGATCCGCCCTGGATAGGGCGCGCCGAACGCCACGCGTCGCTTGGCCGTGGCGGTGTTCATGAACACGGTCATGAACAGCGACTCGCCCGTCAGCAGGCGCTTGCCCGCGCCCATCAGCGCGCCGAGAAAGCCACGGCCCGCGCCCGGGGCCTGGGATCCGTCACCGAAGATGGTCTCCATCTCGATGCCGTCCTCCATGTACATCATCCCGCCGGCCTCGGCCACGGCGGCCTCCGACGGGTCGAGTTCGATCTCGACGAACTGCAGATCCTCGCCGATGATCTTGTAGTCAACTTCGTGCATGCGCGCCATGAATCGATCCTCGAATGTGGTGATGTGATGATGTGAGATGTGGAGATGTGAAATGTCGGAGGTGAGCTCCTCATTCTACGTTCCGGCCGGAGCTCGCCCGCCCAGGACTATTGAAGATTGACGGATCGCATCATTGAAGGTTGATTGGCGGATTGATGACTGCAGATTAGCGATTGCGACGGCGACGGTGTCTGCCGCCATGAATCCGCGAGCGCCCTCAATGCCTCAATCACTGAATCCATCAATCCGTCCGGCAATCACTCCTCGATCCGATCCGCCAATCTGCGATCTGCTTCGGGGCCGCAGTGGGATCTGGAGTTGTGGTGATCCGAGATGGACGTAAGATCCTCATTCTACGTTCCGGCTCGGAGCACCTCATGCTGCCGCGTTACGCCATCAGCGAAGTCGAAGTCCTGCCGTTCGTTCTGTTGCCCGTGGCGGTCGCGGGTGCCCTCGTCTGGAGTACGGCGGCGGCATGGGGGGCGGCCGGCGCCTCGGTGCGCGGGCAGTGGCGGGCGGCTGGCGTCGTGGCGATGGTGCTGGCAGCCTGGATGGGACTGACGTGGAACGCCGCCAGCGTCGGGCTGCTCGCCGAGTGGAACCGGCGTCCGCCCGCCTTCGTGGTCATGATCCTCGTCGGCGTCGGCCTGGCCGGGTGGTCGGCCTTCGGCCCGCTGGGACGTCGGCTGGCCGCGCATGCGCCCCTGTGGGCCCTTGTGGCCTTTCATGCGTTCCGGCTGCCCCTCGAGCTGGCGATGCACCGGATGGCCGAGCGCGGCATCATGCCCCCGCAGATGAGCTACTCCGGCCTCAACTTCGACATCGTGACGGGCCTCACCGCGATAGGGGTGGCGCTGGCCCTGCGTGCCGGCATCGCCGGTCCACGCCTGGTCCTTGCCTGGAACCTGCTCGGCCTTGCACTGCTCGTCAACGTCGTCACGATTGCGTTCCTGTCCACGCCGCTGGTCGGATCGTTCGGCGCCGATCGGCTGAACCTGTGGGTGGCGCACGAGCCATTCGTCTGGCTGCCGGCCGTACTGGTGATGGCGGCGCTGGCTGGACACCTCGTCGTCTTCCGGGGGCTCAGCGGCCGGATCCGGCGTACTCGCCGGCAGGACTATTGAGGATTGGTGGGATCGCATCATTGAGGGTTGATTGGCGGATTGACGAGGGCGGATTGACGATTGTGAGGGTGTCCGACGAGACGAATCCGCGAGGAAGCCCTCAATGCCTCGATCGCTGAATCCATCAATCCGTCCGTCAATCACTCTTCCATGATTCGATCCGCCAATCTTCCATCCGCCCGCGGCACCGGTCCTGGCCCCCTCCCAACCCGTGAAGAAACTTTGACATTGCGCCCCGACGCGCGATTCGCGGCTGTCGGTCCGCTATGCTGCCCCTCAGTGCCACGCCCTCGGACGCGACTGACGGGGGGTGTCGCCTGGAGGCGCAGCGCAATGAAGCGATCGTCGGTGATGCTCGTCGCCCTCGTGGCGGCAGCCGTGGGGCTGTGGCTCTCGTCCCCGGTTTCCCGTCCATTCCGCTTCCACCACGAGAACGTGATGGGCACGTCGATGGATCTCACGGTCGTCGCGACCACGGCCGAGGCCGCGCAACTGGCAGAAGCCTCTGTGCTGGCGCAGATCGCCCGTGACGCCGGGATCCTCAGTGGATACGACCCGACGAGCGAGTTCAGCCGGTGGTTCCGAACGCGGAACCAGCCGATGGCCGTCTCGCCCGAGCTCTTCGAAGTGCTCAGCCTCTTCGACGGCTGGCGCGATCGGACGGAGGGCGCGCTCGACCCGTCCGCCGAACGGATCACCCGAGTCTGGAAGGCCGCCGCGACCAGGCAGATCCTGCCCGACGCGTCGGCGCTGACGTCCGCGGTGGACGATATGCGACGACGCCACTGGCGGCTCGACCCGATCGCCGGCACCGCCGAGCACCTGGATGACACCCCCGTCCTGCTGAACGCGTTCACCAAGATCTACATCGTCAATCGCGCGGTGGCGGCGGCGATGGAGGCACGATCGGTAACGGGCGTCGTGCTCAACATCGGCGGGGATCTCGTCACACGCGGGAACTGGACCGAATCAGTCCGGGTGGCCGACCCGCGCGACCCGGCGGAGAACGGTGCGACGATCGCGTCGCTCCGGCTGCGGGATCGCGCCGTGGCCACCAGCGGCGGCTATCGGCGCGGCTTCGACATCGGTGGCCGGCACTACTCGCACATCGTCGATCCGCGCACCGGACAGCCGACGGGCCACGTCCTTAGCGCGACGGTCGTAGCATCGCAGGCCGTGGATGCCGGCGCGCTCGCCACGGCCCTGTGCGTCCTGACACCTGCCGAGGGCCTGCGCGTCGCCGCGGGGGTACCGGGCGCGGAGTTCCTGCTGGTGCTGGCCAGTGGCGAACGCGTCGAGAGCCCGGGCTGGCGCGCTCTGGACGGCGCGTCCGCCGCGCGGCCCTCGATGCCGACGCCGGTCGCGACGTTGCACGCCTCGGAGCAGACCTGGAACCCCGCGTTCGAGCTGACCATCTCCCTCGAACTCGGGCGCACGTTCGGACGGGCGAAGCGCCCCTACGTCGCCATCTGGATCGAGAACGCCGAGAAGTTCCCGATCCGCACGCTCGCCCTCTGGTTCGATCGCACACGGTGGCTCCCCGACCTGCGTGCCTGGTCGCGGGCCGAACGGCGACGCGCGACGGCCGAGGGCACGGACATCACCGGATCGATCTCGAGCGCGACGCGGTCGGCCGGCGTGTACTCGTTCAAGTGGGACGGCAAGGACCAGGCTGGGCAAGCTGGTGAAGCCGGGCGCATACACGGTCCTGATCGAGGTCGTGCGTGAGCACGGCACGTACCAGCTGATGCAGGAGACCATCGACTTCTCGGGCGTGGCCAAGCGTGTCGATCTGCCTGCGAACGCGGAAGTCGCGGCCGCCTCGTTCGACTACCACCGCATCGCCGGGCAGTAGCCACATCAGACGCCCCTCATGTCGCCGACCTCCAAGACGCAATGGCGCAGCCTGTGGAAACGCCGACTGGCGAAGTACCTCGCGGTGGCTGCACATCTACGTCTCGATGACCAGCTTCGGCCTGGTGTTCTTTTTCGCGATCACCGGCATCACGCTCAACCACCCGGACTGGTGGCCGGGGACCGAACGGACGCGGCAACTGACAGGCCGTGTCGATCCGGCGTGGCTGGCGCCCGGCAACCCCGATGTGGCGCGATTGGACATCGTCGAATTCCTGCGTCGGTCGCACGGCATTGCCGGGGCCGTCGGCGACGTCAGGGTTGATGAGGATCAGGTGGCGCTGACCTTCAAGGGGCCGGGATACTCGGCCGACGCGTTCGTCGATCGTCGGGCGGCAACCTACGAGCTCACCGAGACCCGATTGGGACTGGTCGCCATCATGAACGACCTGCACAAGGGTCGCGACACGGGCGGGGTCTGGCAATTCATCATCGACCTCTCGGCCGGCCTGCTGGCGTTCGTCTCTCTCTCGGGCCTGGTGCTCCTCTACTTCATCCACAAGCACCGGTTCGCAGGCTTCGTCCTGCTGGCGCTCGGCACACTTGCCAGCTACGGGGCGTACCTGGCCTGGGTCCCGTAGGACATGTGGTGATGTGGCGATGTGAGCAGTGGTGATGTGGTGACATTGAAGGCCGTCAGGTCATGATGCCGGCGAAGAACAGGCCGAGTTCGAGCAGGAGGATCAACAGGATCGCCAGTTCGAGGATGTTGGCCTGGGCCATGCCAGTTTCTTCAACGGCAAACCGGCGGATGTCGCCGAGCATCCTGAGCTTCTCCTCGACGCTGGTCCTCCACCGGTCGAGCCCCAGCCGGGCCGCCAGCAGGCCGAAGAGCCGGGCGGCATAGAGATCGCCGACGAACTTGACGGCGTTCTCCATGCGGTCGGTCAACTCGTTGACCTCGATCACGAGCGACTGGACGCGCAGGGCCGCGCGTTTGCGCCGGCGGCCCGCGAATCGATCGGTCCAGTGCGGCTGCTCGAGCTCCGCATACAGCCGCGTCAATTCAGCCTCGAGCGCCTCGTCGTGGTAGCGCAGTTCCAGAAGCTGCGAGTTGGCGAACTCGACGATCTCGATCGCGGCCAGGGCGCCGGCTTCGGAGTCATGGATGAAGGCGGCGTTCCACGCAGGCACCACCAGGTCGTCGGCGAAGTACGAGAAGCGGTTGCGGAGGACGGCCTCCCGCTCCTGAACGCTGAGAGTTTGCCGCTCGCCGCGCAGTAGCTGCGCAATCGCCTGGCCATGACGTACGAGCATTTCGTCGGCCGACATGGCCGGTTCGAGCCTGGTCACGGCGAAGACGAGATAGTCCTCGCTGAGGTAGGTCTCCCGCACTGAGGTGAGAGCGCCCGCGACGCGCTGCGCGATTCGCCGACACGCGTCGGTCGCGCGATCTTCGAGCCGTTCGTTCTCGATGAGCGCCTGCCCGAGCGACACGAGCTCGGCCCAGGACCCGGCAAAGGGTCGCGTGAGCATCAGGGAGACGACGCCGTAGTCATAGAACTTGACGCGGACCTTGAAGCCCTCGAGTTCCGCGCAGTCGAGGGCCTCGCCGTCCACGACGACCGGCGGCTGGAGGTACCGGAGCCGTGCTGGCCCCGCGCTCTTGTCGTCCAGGCGCGCGATGGTCGCGCTGGGTCCGAACTGCGCGGCCAGGGCCGCCACATCGATGGCCTGGGCGACATCGAACAGGTAGAGGCCGGTGACGAATCCCGACTGGATCTCGACCATGCAACTGCCGTCGAGTATACGGCGCGTGTGTGACACGGGGCGCTGGGGCGCTGGGGTCAGACCCCGGTCTGACCCCAGCATCGCTACCGCGCACGTCCCAGGTTCTGCCAGAGATCGCCGACGCGCGCGAGACGCGCCGCCATGGTCCTCAACGTGAATGTCTGCGGACCGACGAGACCGCGCTCGATCTCCTCCCAGGTACACGGCGCCGAGACAGGCGCGCCAGACCTGGCTCGCACGGTGTAGGCGGCCGCGAACGTCGAGCCAGCCCGGTTGCGCCCGGTATCGACGAAGATCCGGCCGGCGCGATCGGCCTTGCTGAACTCGCGCGTCAGATCGCTCGGATGGCGCTCCACCAGGATCGTCGGCGACGCGGTCGGCGAGCGCGGACGACTCGGGCGAACGTGCGCGGTGCGCCGAGCGGCACGGCGATGTGAAATCCCTTCGACCCCGACGTCTTCACCCAGCTGGCAAGTCCCAGCTCGACGAGCACATCGCGCACGGCCGAGCGTGGCGCGGCGCAGCACCTCCGGCTCGTCCTGCGACGGATCCAGGTCGAGAATGCAGAGGTCCGGGCGATCGAGTTTCGGCGCGCGCGACGTCCAGACATGCAGCGTGATCGTGTTCTGGTTGGCGAGCCACTGCAGCGATCGCCGGTCGTTGGCGAGCGTGTAGTGCACCGTCCCGCCCTTCTTCGGAGCCTCCACGCGCGTGAGCCACGCGGGAAATCCCTTGACGACGTCCTTCTGGAGGAAGCCCTCGGCGCCGATGCCATTCGGGAAGCGCTCCATCGTGACCGGCCGTCGGCGGAGATGCGGCAGCATCACCGGCGCCACGGCGTCGTAGTACGCCGCCAGCTCCTGCTTCGTGATCCCGTCATCAGGGAACAGGACCTTGTCGGGATGCGTGATCGCGACCGATGTCATGGCCGCTCTCGGATGACCTCGCGCGCCGCCTTGTCCTCACGAAGGCCGAGCAGGCGCGGGTGGCGCAGCTTGTTGTCGGCCGTCCATTCGGTGAAGGCCACCTGCACGACGATCTCCGGTCGCACCCAATGCGCCCGGAGCCGCGGCAGGCCGATGGCCTTGGTGAACGCCGCCTTGGGCACTTCCATGGCGTCGAGCCGCGCGCGCAGGTCGCGCAGCAGCGCGTGGTCGAAGCCGGTGCCGACCTTGCCGGCGAAGACGAAGTCGTCACCTTCGAAGTAGCCCACCAGAAGCGCGCCGAGGCCCACGCGACTGCCCTGCGGATCGGTGAAACCACCGACCACGAGTTCCTGCGACGCCTCGCACTTCATCTTCAGCCAGTGCTTGGAACGGCGATGCTCGTAGGGCGAATCGAGCCGTTTGGCAATGACGCCCTCCCAACCGTCGCGGCAGGCGCGCGCCCAGGGTGCGTCGCCTTTCAGGGCACGAATTCGATCCACCGGCAGCTCGAACGGGATGGTGTCCAGAAGCGCGCGCCGCTCACGCAGGGGCAGCGCCGTAACGCTGCGACCGTTGAGCCAGAGAATGTCGAAGACGTGGTAGTCCGCTCGCCCCTGCCGCCCCCACGCACCGGTCGCCTCGCCGTCGAGGATGGCGTTCTTGATCGGCAGACTCCGCGATCGCGCGCGCGACGTCCGGATAGCGGTCCGTGAGCACCAGCTGATTGCGCGAGAGCAGCCGGACCTGTGGGCCGTCCTTGTAGGCCAGCAGGCGAATGCCATCGAGCTTGCGCTCGAACGTCCACTCGGGACCGGCGAAGCGCTCGGCCGTGAGCGTGGCCGCCATGGGCTCGAGCCAGTCGGGCAGGGCCATGGGTCTACGATAGCGCGATGGGGACGGCCTACAGCGGACGGGAGACGGTCTACGGCAGACAGGGACAGAGACGCGGCCGCGGGTGACGCCGCACGGGCTGTTTGGCGGCAGGCGGACAGGCCACAGGCCACGGCAGACGGGCTACGGCACGACCTACGGTGGACGGGCCACGGGCTACGTAGACACGGACAGAGACAAGGCCGCGGGTGACGCCGAACGGGGCGCCCCGCGCGGCGCGGAGCCGCTCCCCCGTCCCGGTGTTTTTGCCGGCGAGCACCGCGTGGGGCTGTTCGGCGGCAGGACCCGCGGCTGAAGGACGACGACGGCGGCTACCGTAGACAGGCTACGGCAGACGGGCCACGGCCACAGGCCACGGCGGACGGACCACGGCAGACAATCTACGGTGGACGGGCCACGGGCTACGGGCTACGCAGACACGGACAGAGACGCGGCCGTGGGTGACGCCGAACGGGGCGCCCCGCGCGGCGCGCGTGAAAGGGGGTCGTACCTGCCTCTCGGCAAGCGAGGTACGACCCCGTGTCGATTGCCGGCGAGCAGCGCGTGGGTTGTTCGGCGGCAGGACCCGCGGCCGGAGGACTCAGACGACGACGGCTACGGTAGGAACCGCGGCTCCCGATACGGTCGGCGCGCGACACGCTACAGTAGGCCGGCATGCCCCTGCTCTTCTCGTACGGCACCCTGCAAAAGGAGGCCGTCCAGCGGTCGACGTTCGGCCGACCACTGGTGGGCCGCGCCGACGAACTGCCTCTCTTCGCGCAATCGTCAGTCAGGATCGAGGATGCCGATGTCGTTGCCGCAACCGGCATGACCCACTACGCGAATGTGATCTTCACCGGGATCGCCGCCGACCGCGTTCCGGGGATGGTGTTCGAGGTCACGGACGCTGAACTGGCCGCTGCGGACGAATACGAGCGCGACGCCGCCTATCGGCGCAGGGCCGCAACGCTGGCCTCGGGCCGCGTCGCCTGGGTGTACCTGCATGCCAGCAGTGTGTCCAGCGGGGCGTGAGCTGACATAGACTCTCGGTTCGATGGCGACTGCCCAGGCCTCGGTCCCGCTGCTGCACCGGTTTCTCGGCCTCGGCCTCGTGTTCGCGGCGTCGGTGTTCCTGATACTTCGATCCCTCGGCATCCCCGCCCTGCTCGACGACGTCGGCATGCGCGTGGTGTTCGCCTACAGCTTCTCAGGCGTGGCCTTTGTCGTCACGGCCGTGGGGCTGCTGTTCCTCAAGCCCCGCGTGCCCGAACGCCCCGGCGGGCAGTCGGTGGAGCAGGTACCTGGTCAACGCCCGACGTCGCCGGAAAGGCCCTGGCCGTCTGGTTCGCCCTGGAGGCCGCCGGCATGCTTGCCGGTGTCGGCTATCTCCTGACCGGCCAGACCGTGGTCGCGGTCGTGATGGTGCTGACCATCGGCGTCTTCTGGCTGTGCGGACCGAACGTGTTCGCGAAACCGTAAGACGGTAGACGGTCTACGGCCCACAGCCTACGAGGCGGGCGACGCGACGAATCGCCTTGAAGGCGGCGACGAATCGGTCCATCTCCGCCGCGGTGCCCACCGACACGCGCAGATGTTCGGTCAGCGGCGGGAAGGGCCGACCGACCGAGACGCCCTTCTTGCGAAACTCCTCGATCACCGGCTGCACCGGACGCTTGAGGTGCACCATGAAGAAGTTCGCCTGCGAGGGAATCGACTCGAAGCCCAGGGCCTTCAGCTGACTGACCGTCCGCTCGCGCAGCTCGATCGTGATCTTCTTCACCTGCTCCTGCGCCGCGACGTCCTTCATCGCCGCCGCACCGCCCCACTTCACCAACGCGTTGATGCTTCCGGTCGAGAACGGCCGCATCCGCGCGATGAGCTCGGCGGGTGCCACCGCGTAGCCGAGGCGCATGCCCGCGAGCGCGGAGATCTTGGAGAACGTCCGCGCGATGATCACGGGCCGTCCCTCGATGACGTACGGCACGGACGTCGCGTAGCTCGGATCATCGACGAAGTGGTGGTACGCCTCGTCGATCAGCACCGGCACGTCTTCCGGCAGACCGTCGAGCAGCTGCCTGATCTCCTGCTTCGTGATGATGACGCCCGTCGGGTTGTTGGGATTACATAAGTAGACGAACCCGACCGAGCGGTAGTTGGCCTTGGTGGCCTTGATGATTGTCGCCATGTCCTGGCGGAAGTCCTTGGTCAGCGGCAGCCGGATCGCGTCGCCCTTGACCGTGGTGGCATGCGAATACACGGAGCTGTAGGACGGCTCGACACCGACGACCTTCTTGCCGCCGCCATCGAGCAGCGCGGAACCCACGACGTCGAGGATCTCGCCGGATCCGGCGCCGAGCATGATGTTCTCGGTCTTCACGCCGTGATGCGTCGCGATCACCTGCGTGATCTCACCGTCCGGATAGCCGTAGCGGTTGGCGTACTTGAAGGCCTTGGTCATGGCCTGCATCACCGACTCGGGAGGTCCGTACGGATTCTCGTTGCTCGAGAGCTTGGCCAGCGCGTCGTAGTCCTCGAGCGACATGCGCGGGCGTGGTGCGGCAGCCACGGCCGCTGCCGCAGCGCCACCGCCCCTGCCCTGTGCCCGCGTCCCAGCCGTTGCGGCTCCGACGTATCCGAGCGCAGCCAAACCACCCATGAAGGTGCGACGCGACACAGCAGCCCGTTTGTCCATGATTACCTCCGTTGGGCCGCGATTGTAGCCGAGCCGACACGCGCACAGCTGATTGGTTTTTCCGATGAAGTGGCCGCGGATCGTAGATGGCGCGCGACGAGGCCAAGGCCACGCGCGACGCGGCGGGGGTCTGCTCAGCCGAGCGACGCGCTGGCGGCCACGAGCTTCGTGTCGAGCGTCACCAGGTCCGCGCCCAGCGAACCAGCCAGCCAGAGATAGCTCGCGTCGTAGGCGGTCAGACCGGTCGCCTGCGCCACCAGCACGACGTCCCCCGGTTGGACGTCGTGCCAGGCAATGCCCCAGTCAGGCTCGAGCGCCAGTGTCAGCGCGGCGACGATGGCGGGTGCGTCCTTCGGCTGGCGTCGGGCCTTCTTCCAAGCCGTGTTCGCCAACTCGAATCGCAGGAGGGTTGGCGCCGCCACCTCGGCGCCCTCGAGCCGTCGGCTGACGTCCGCACCGCCCGGCTCCCCAAACACCACCGCGGCCAGCGCCGACGCATCGACGACCACGCGTCTCACCGCTGCCGGTCCTGGCGAATCATGCGAACCGCCTGCGCAGGCGTTCGGAGCCTGAGGGCTTCGACTTCCCTGTGCAGCGCCATGGCCTTGAAGGGACGCGTCCGCACGGCGCTCTCGAGGATGTCCATCAGCTCGCCCTGGATCGAGCGATGGTTCTGCGCCGCCCTCAGCCGGAGTGCGGCGGCCACGTCATCGGGCACGTTCTTGATGGAGAGACTGAGCATGGTTCCATAATAGCACCATTACGGAACCATCTGCACCAATGGCCCGGGCGCAATCCATATGTTAGCCTTCAGCCGTAGATATAGGCTGAGGGCATATGGGCGCGTATCTCGGTGAGTTCGAACAACTGGTGCTGCTGGCGCTCGCCCGACTCGGCGATCAGGCCTACGGCATCGCCATTCGCGATGAGATCGCCCTGCACACGGGGCGCGACGCGTCGGTGGCCGCGGTCTACAAGGCGCTGTGGCGGCTCGATGAGAAGGGCCTCGTGCAGTCCCGGATTGGCGATCCGACCGCCACACGGGGCGGCCGTCGCAAGCGCCTCTATCAACTGAGCGCGCCGGGACTTCAGGCCCTGCAGTCGTCCCTCCATGCCGTCCGGCAGCTGTCGCGCGGCGTCCCAGGGCTGGTGACCGAGTGAGGCCCCACCGTGACCAGCGCGACCGATCGGCGCAACCACCGCGTCTCGCGCGCCTGTGGGCCGCCACGGTTCTGCCGCCAGATGAACGCGATTTCTACCTGGGCGACCTCGCCGAAGGCTTCGAGCGCCGCGTCGTGACACAGGGTCCGCGCGCGGCCCGACGTTGGTACCGCCGCGAAGCCTGGCGCGCTCCCACGCGCTGGCATCGACGCGGCACAATGCCGGCGCGCGCGCGCGAGCGCCGGGCATTCGGCGAAGGCTGGCTTCGAGATGTCCGTCAGGCCGCCCGGCAGGCGCGACGTCAACCGGGCTACGCGATCATTGCCGTCCTGACGCTCGGCGTCGGCATCGGCGCCAGCACCGCCGTCTTCTCCGTCGTCAACGCCGCCCTGCTGCGTCCCCTTCCCTATCCGGACGCCTCGAGCCTCGTCGTCCTTCGCGAGCGCCGAAGCGCTGACCCGTCAGCGAGTGGTGGCGTCTCGTATCTGAACTTCGTGGACCTCCAGCACGAACTGCGATCGTTCTCGACGATGGCAGTGGCCGCGCCCACGAGCGCGACGATCGACGCCGGTGCCACACCCGTGCGCCTCGACGGCCTTATCGTATCCACGGACTTCTTTCGTGCGCTGGGCGTCGCGCCCGTCGTGGGCCGGCTATTCGATGAACGCGACGCGCCAGCACAACTCGTGGGCCGTCCGCTGCCCGTGATGCTCAGCTTCGGCACGTGGCAGACGCACTTCGGAGGCCGACGCGATATCGCGGGTCAGCGGCTGCTGGCCGACGGCGAGCGTGTTGAGATCATCGGGGTCACACCGCGCGACCTGTTTCCCGTCCAGGGCGACCCCGTGGCCTACTGGACCACCACGCCCGCGATGGGCGACCCGGCCGATCAATCGTCGGCCAACGGCAGCCGCAACTTCCGGGCGTACGCGGGCGTGCTGGCGCGACTGCGCCCTGGCGTCACGATTGAACACGCCCGGTCCGAGGTGGAGGCCGTCTACGCCTCGATGGCCGCGCGCACGCCGGCGCTCTTCACGGGTCGAGCGACGACGCTGATGCCGCTTCGCGAGGTGTTCGTCGCCGACTCGCGCCCCACACTGTTCCTGCTGCTCGGCATCGTGTCACTCGTCGTGCTGGTCGCATCGGTCAACGTCGCGAACATGCTCGTCGCGCGTGCCGCGGCTCGAAGCCGCGAGGTGGCCATCCGCACGGCCCTCGGCGCCGGACGGGGCGCGATTGTCAGACAGTTCCTCGTCGAGAGCCTCCTGCTCGCCGCTTGCGGCGGCGCGCTGGCCGTCGTGTTGTCGAGCTGGATTGTCCGAACGCTGTCATCCCTGCTGCCGGCGAGTCTGCCTCGATTGAGCACCCTCGGACCGGACTGGCGGGTCTTCGGCTTCATCCTGCTCGCGATTGCGGCCTCCACGCTCATTTCTGGCCTGGTGCCCGCGATGACCGCGGCACGCGGTGTTCGACGTGGCTCGACCCTTGTCAGCGAACGTCAGGCCACGATGGCGATTCCGCGGCGCGTCCGTGACACCCTCCTGGCCGCGGAAGTCGCGTTGGCACTGATGCTGCTGGTCGGCGCCGGGTTGCTCACCAACAGCCTGATCCGCCTGCAGCGGGTGCAGCCGGGCTACGACGTGGACCGCATCCTTACCGCGGCCTTGACGCTCGAGGGCCCCCGCTTCGACGGTCCCCAGACGCGTCCGACGGCGCTCAACCAGTATCTGGCTGATGTCCGAGCGAGGATCTCGGCGCTCCCGGGCGTCACCTCGGTCGCGGTGGCACAGGCGGTCCCGCTCACAGGTCTCGAGAACAGCACGCGGTTCGAGCTCATCGGGGCGCCGGCGCCAGGCGACGTGCCATCCGCGCAACTGCGCTTCGTCAGCGATGGCTACTTCGAAACGCTCGGGATTCCCATCCGTCGTGGCCGGGCGTTCACGTCCACCGACGGGCCCGACACGCCACCGGTGATGGTGGTCAACGAGGCATTCGTGCGACAGCAGGTCGGCGCGGCCAATCCCCTTGGCCGAACGGTGCGCGCCGGGTGGGGCGGCAACGCGCCCAAGACCATCGTCGGCGTGGTGGGCGACGTCCGTCACCGGGGCATGGGCGACACGGCGCGGCCTGAGATGTATGTGCCGCACACGCAGTTCGGCAATCGCGCCATGGTGCTCGTCGTGCGAGCCGCGACGACACCGGACGCCGTCACCGCCGACGTCATCGCCGCGATCCGCGCCTTCAATCCGACGCTGCCGGTGCCCCAGGCGACGTCGCTCGCCGGCTATCGCCGTGAGACGCTGGCGCTCCCGAGGTTCGGCGCGGCAGTCCTGAGCGGCTTCGCGCTGCTGGCCCTCGGCCTCACCCTCGTCGGACTCTACGGCGTGACCAGCTACGGCGTCGTGCAGCGCACCCGTGAGATCGGCGTGCGCATGGCGCTCGGTGGACAGGTCGCCGACATCTGGCGTCTGGTCATCGGCGAGGGACTTCGCCCGGTTGCGATTGGCTTGGTCGCCGGCTTGCTGGGCTCCCTCGCGACGACACGACTCCTGCGCGCCTGGGTGTATGAGGTCGGCGTCGCCGACCCGCTCACCTATGTTGCGGTAGCGAGTCTCCTCGCAGCGGTCGCCGGCCTGGCCTGCGCGATTCCTGCACGGCGAGCCGCGCGCGTCGATCCCCTCGTCGCCCTGCGCGACGACTGATCGACCCGTCTGCTATCCTCCGGGCGCGGTGCCTTGCCCGCGGGGCGGACCGGTCACGCTCCAGAGCCAGCCACCGTCGCGCGCCGGAATCGCCCCGGGGTCCGCACCCGGCACGGCCGGTGCCGGCACGATCGTCCACGCGACGCCGTCGCGGCTCGTCGCCATCCAGATGCCGCCGCCTGCCGGCGGCCGCGGTGGGCCAACGGGTGGTGCACCGCCCGCGCCTCGCGCCGGACCTCGTCCCCGATCGCCGCCGCCACCTCCGCCGGTCCCGAAGAACGTCATCACCGTGCCGTCGGACTGCACCGCACCCAGCCAGCGGCGGCGTCCCTCGACACGGGCGTCGTCCACGCGCGTGAACGACAAACCGTCTTGACTCGTCGCGTGATAGCCAATGCCGTCAACCGGCTGCGGCTCGCCGCGCGGGCCGGCCGCCGAAGCCGCGCCGTTGTCGGGTGCGAAGAGATGGAACACGCCGCCATGCCGTGTCACGGCGCAGTCGATCACCGGACGACCCGGGATGCCGAAGCGCAGGCCAGGTTCCACGGTGAAATCGAGACCGTTGCTCGAGAACGCGGAGTAGATGGCCGGCACGTCCTCGTCGAATCGACGTCCCTTCAGTGACGTGAAGTACATCCGAATGCGGCCGTCCGGCAGGACGAGCAGCGTGGGATCGAACGGGAACCTCATGCCATCGGGCAGCCCGGTCAGTCGAATCACCTGCGCCGGCGTCCATGTGCGCCCGTCGTCACCCGAGAACCGCACGGCGACCTTGTCGAAGTCCTCGTCGCGGTCGACCGGGAAATGCTGGTGTGCGGCCATGACGCGCCCGTCGGTGAGTCGCGCGAGGGTCGAGACGCCCGCGCGAGGGAAACGTCGCGAGCGACGACACGCGACCGTCCGCGTCGGAGCGCACGAGGAGGATGTCGTTGTTCCACGGCCCCGGCGTGCCGGCGGCCCCACGGGACTGTGGCGCCGGCGCCGAGGCCTGCACCAGGATCCCGAACAGGCCGGCAAGACTTGCGGCGAGGACGAGCCGAGATCCAGTCATGGTGATGCACCGCCACCGGGGTCCTTCACAGAAGTCCCGGACCTGACGCCGAAGTCCCGGTGGCTACGCCAGAAGTCCCGGAATCCGACGCCGAAGTCCCGGTCCGTCACTTCGCTCCGCTGAAGTCCCGGAAACGCGGTTGGACTTCGGCGTCAGCTCCGGACTTCATCGTCAGTACCCAGGACCTCTGGCGAAGCCTCCGGGACTTCGCCTCAATGGAACTCAGGGCCTCGCCCTCACGAGCGGTTCGACGACGGCGACGAGTTCTTCCCACGTCATGCGGCCCGGATGGTACTCGCGGACGATGCCGGCGCGGTCGAGGATGGCCAGCGTCGGTGTCGAGCTGACGCCGTAGCGCAGGTGGTTCTCGGCGCTCATGGGAATCCCCTGCCCGCGCAGGACGGGATAGAACTGCTGGCGTATCGCGTCGATGTAAGGCACTTCCTGGGCCGGCGACGCCGGTTGGCCCCCGGCGACGTAGCCGAAGAGCTGCGTCGGGGCGAGGATTGACAGGCCCTCGCGACCGTAGGTCTCGACCAGCCGCTCGAGGATCGGCGCCTGCGCCTTGCAGTCCGCGCACCAATGCGCCCAGAAGAACATCACGACGACGCGCCCCTTGAGATCGGCGATCGAGCGCGGCGGGACGCCGAGGTGCTGCGTCACGTCGATCGCGGGGGCGGCCGTGCCAGCCAGGCTGAGCAGGTTGATGTTCTTCAGGATGCGTTTCTCGATCGACGTGCCGGCATGGCGCGCACGTTCGCGCGTCAGCAGGCTCACGGCTTCGCTGCGCGCGCCCTGCTCGGCCAGCACGTGCGCCCGCACTTCGATCGCCGCGCCGAGCGCGGTCGCCAGACCCGGCTCGGCGTCGATCGGCCGCGTCGTCGCCATCGCGGTCGCCAGGTCGTACGTCTCCTGCGCGTGGCGCTCGGCGGACGTCAAATCCTTCGCGGCCAGCGCGCCTCGTCCGAGCCACGAGTGCGCGGCGAGCCCTTCGGGCGTCACGCCATGCGTCGCGCGAAACGCGGTCACCAGTTGCGCGGCCGCCGCCGGATCGTTGCGGCCCAGCGCCTGCCGCACGTCAGCCACGATAGTGGCGGGTGAGGACGCCGTGGTCAGGCCCGCGGGTGCGGCCGTCGGCGTCGAGGCGGGCGTGGCCAGAATGGGCCGAAGGACTACGTAGGTCGGCAGCCCGATGGCCTTGAACCGGGCCATGACGCTCCGCGCCGGTTCCCCATCGGGGTCTTCAGCCTGGAACTTGATCTTCACGTAGCCGGCGAGCGCCGCCTTTACCGCCGGATCCGCCAGCGTCGTCTGATCCATCGTCAGGCAGTTCTTGCACCACGTCGCCCAGAGATCGACCAGCACGGGCTTGCCGTCCCGCTCGGCCGTCGCCAGGCCCTCGTCGAGCGAGCTGACCCAGCCGTCCTTCAACTGCGCGTTCACGCTGTCACTGACCGCGGACGGATCCACCCAGCGATTGGCCAGAATCGTGTAGCCCAGGTAGGCGTAGTAAGCCGCGGTCGCGAGAATGAGCACGCCGAACGCCTGCTTGACGCGCACCATCCACATGCCGGGCTTGGGCAGGGCGGCCAGGCCAGCGCCGGCAATGGGCCACGGTAGCGCCATGCCGAGCCCGAGCACGAAGGGCAGCGCCAGGGCGAGCGTCGTGCCGCCTGCGTAGAGGCTGCTCGAGAACAGAACGACCTGGATCACGACGGGTGCGACGCACGCGCCCGCCAGCAGCGCCGCCACCGCGCCCATGGTGAACGCGAGACCGAAGGTGCCACGGCCCGTGGGCTTGAAGTTGCTCGAAAAGCGCGAGAAGTCGATGAGGATCACGTCGAACATCGCGAGCCCGAGCACGACGAACAGGGCGGCAATGCCGAGGTTGAACCACGCCGACGCGTTGATCGTGCCGAAGGTGCCCGCGGTGAGGATGACGATCAGGCCGAGAATGCCGTAGACCAGTGCCATCGCGCCGCCGTAGGCCGATCCGAGCAGGAAGCCACGACGCCGCGATCCGGCCTGCGCCCCGGCGCCGATGATCGCGAGGTTGATCGGGATCATCGGCAGCACGCACGGCGTGAGATTCAGGGCCAGGCCGCCGAGCAGGATGATCGCGAGGATCGCGAGGGGCCCGCGTCCCTCGAGCAGCCCGCGCGCCACCACGCCGCTCTCGGCGTTCCGGATGAATGTGAGGAACGCCTCGCTGCCGAGATACCCGCCCTCGGTCGCGAGGATGGTGAAGCGGTCGAGGCGCGCCAGCGCGCTGGCCGCACCGGCGGCCGACGAGGCCGGGCGTGGGGCCGCTCCCGGCGGCAGGGCCGCGAGCGCCGCCGCACCGTCCACACGATCGCCCCCGCCGACACCCGGCGAACAGAGCGCGGTTGACCGGGGTGACCGGGGTAGACGCGGCGACCACCTTCAGGGTCCATTCCACCGGCACGGTGATCGGCCCGAAGCAGCCCCGGTCATCGCAGGCCTGGTAGCGGAAACGACCGCGCAGGGTCAGGTCGCCGGGCGCGACGCTGGCGCCCACGGCCAGCTCGGCCGCCACCGCAAACTCGTGCGGGAAGACCAGCAGCGGTTCGCGCTGGCCGATCTGGGCGAAATCGATGGCGCGGCGGATAGACGATGTGCGAGACGGTCACGCCGGGCACCGGCTCGATCGCCAACGCGGTCGGGATCAGATCCTTGTCCCGCGGCTGGTTCGACTGCACGTGCAGGTTCGGCGGCAGCGTGACGACCAGGGCGACGCGCGTCGAGGTCCCCGGGTGCACCGCGTCCGTTTCCGACGACAGGACGGAGCGCCGCCGTGGGACGGCCCTGCGCGACCGCGGGACTGGCACCAATCAGGACGAGGAAGAAACCGGCGAGGAGCGTGCGCGCCACGCGTCCAGTCTATCGGGTTTGCCGGCCTGCCCGGCCCTCAGGCGTGGCTGCCGGCGGGCTGAATCAGACCATCCCGCTCGGCGATGGCGTGCGCCCGATCCAGGGCCGCGCGCAGGTGGGGCGTGATGTTCTCCCGGCCGACCTGCGACACGAACTCGGCCCGCTCCAGCGCGCCCGCCGGCTGGTCGCGGGCTCCGCAGAGCACGAGACTCCGGCCCGACGCCTTGAGCCGGTCGCTGAACTTCTCGAGGGCGTGCAGGCCGGTGGCGTCAATCGCGTTCATGTTCCGCAGCCGCAGCACGACGATCGGCGCGAACCGGCTGAGATCGGCCGTCGCATCCGCAAGCTTGTCCGTCATCCCGAACAGAAACGGCCCGTGAATCCTGAGGACGGAGACGTACGGCGGCAAGTGGTGTGACTGCAGCGAATGCAGGCGACCTTCCTCGACGTACTCCGGCGTCACGGGCAGGACGCTGGTCGTGGCCGTCACCCGGCGGATGTACAGCAGCGCCGCCAGGGCCAGACCGATCTCGACGGCCACCGTCAGGTCTGCCACCACCGTCAGCACCAGCGTGATGGCCCAGACCGTCTTGTCGGCCCAGTCCAGCCTGAGGATGGGCCGAATCGCGTGCCACTCGCCCATGTTGTAGGCCACGACGAAGAGCACGGCTGCCAGCGTCGCCAGCGGCACGTACGACGCGAGCGGCGCCACGACGAGCACGATCCCGAGCAGCGTGATCGCATGGACCAGACCGGCGACGGGCGTGCGTCCGCCGGAACGGAAGTTGGTGGCCGTGCGCGCAATGGCGCCGGTCACCGGGATCCCGCCGACCAGCGGCACCGCGATGTTGGCCATCGACTGGGCCAGCAGCTCCGCATTGGAGTTGTGACGATCGCCGATCATCCCGTCGGCCACAACGGCCGAGAGCAGGCTCTCAAGCGCCGCGAGCAGCGCCACGGTGAAGGCGGACGGCAGCAGCGGCAAAATCAGATCCGCGCGAAACTCCGGAATCGCCACGGACGGCAGGCCGCTCGGGATCCCGCCAAAACGGCTGCCGATCGTCTCGACCGGCAGTCCGAACGCCATGACGGCGCCGGTCCCGACGAGCAGCGCCACGATCGATCCGGGTACACGCGGCAGCCACCGTGGCACAGCCAGGATCAGGACGAGGGACGCAGCCGCCAGTCCGGCCGTGAGCGCATCGGCCGTCGGCATCGCCTGGCCGAGCGCCTGCATCCGTGCGAAGAACTCGGCCGGCACCTCGGCCAGATCGAGACCGAGGAAGTCCTTGATCTGCGTCGAAACGATGAGGAGCGCGATGCCGTTCGTGAACCCGATCACCACAGGCCGCGGAATGAACTTGACCGCCTGTCCCAGCCCGGTGAGCGCGAGAACCAGCAGGATGACGCCGGCCATCATCGTGACCATCAACATCCCGGACAGCCCGTGCGCCGCCACGATGCCCGCCACGATCACGACGAACGCGCCCGTCGGTCCGCCGATCTGAATCTTCGACCCGCCCAGGAGCGAGACGAGGAAGCCACCGACGATGGCGGTGTAGATACCCGCCTGCGGCGACACGCCCGAGGCAATCCCGAACGCCATCGCCAGCGGCAACGCCACCACGCCGACGGTCAGTCCGGCAATCAGATCCGAGGAAAACGCGCGGCGCGTGTAGCCCCGCAGACATTCGACGAGCTTCGGTTGCCAGCGCGTCCACGGGGCTGGAGAGACGGGCACCGCCATGGTGAGACAAGTGTACCTGGAATGTGGTGATGTGGTGATGGGGTGTATGTGGAGATGTGGTGATGTGGTGATGTGTGATGTGTGATGTCATCGCGTGCTCCTGTGGTAATGTCCGGCCGATCGCTCCGACGACGAGCCCGTGCCTGGCAACGATCCCGTCCTCACAACGCATCCGCCCACAGCCTTGCGCGCCGTCCTGGTGTTGGCGCTCAGCGGACTCCTGACGGCGGCATTGCTGGTCCTGGGCGCTCGATGGGTGCGGCCGGGACTCGTCGGCGCCGTGGGCGACGGTTCGGGCGCTGCGCGTACGCGGGCGTGGCTGCGTACCACCGGCTTCCACGGTCCTGAGTACGACGCGGCCACGGGCCGTCAGTTCAGCTGGACCGGCTCACGGGCCCGCCTGATCGTCCCGGAGCTCGACCGCCAACGCACCTATCGACTGACGCTCCGCATCAACGCCGGCCGCGGCCCTGCCCTGCCCCCGCCGCCGGTCGTGGGGATCAGCGTCGATGGCGCGCCGGCGGTCCCCCACCAGACGTCGAACGAGGTCGCCGCGATCGACGTCCCGATCCCCCGGAGTCCGAACGATCGGCTCGTCATCGCCATCGATGTGCCCGATGCGTTCGTGCCGGGCCCGGCCGACACGCGGACGCTCGGCGTGATGGTCGAGGGCCTCACGCTCACGCCCGATGCAGGATTCCGTCCGACCACCCGCGTCGTCGCCACCGCCGTAGCCGCGAGCCTGGCGCTCGCTGGCGCGCTGCTGCTCTGCGGACTCCGTGCGCCGTTCGATTGGGGCGCGGCCCTGGCCATCGCGGCCAGTCAGTCCGGGTTGTTGCTCACCGATGGCGCGTTCCTCGGAGCAACTGCGGACGCGCTGCTCGCGATCGCGGCCGGCGCCCTGGCTGCCGGTGCCGGCGTGGCGATCGCCCGTCGGGCCTGGGCGGCGTCGAATGACCGGCTCGACTGGGCGCTGGCCGCCGCCGTCACCATCCTCGCGGTCTCACTCAAGCTGGGTATTTACGTCCACCCACAGGCGTCGGTCGGCGACGGCATCTTCCATGTCCACCGGGCCCAGGCGGTGCGGGCCGGCAGCTACTTCTTCACGTCCATCACGCCGCGGCCGTTCTACGAATTCCCGTACCCCGTGGCGCTCTACGTCAACGCCCTGCCGCTGTGGCGATGGTTCTCGACGGAACTCGAACTGGTCCACCTGCTGCGCGGGCTCGCCATCGTCGCCGACGGCCTGATTGGACTCGCGCTCTTCGTGCCGCTGCGACGATGGTTGGGCCGCGCGACGGCGTTCAGCTTCGTCATCCTCTACCCTCTCGTGCCCATTCCGGCGCAGGCCCTCACGGCCGCAAATCTGACCAACGTCTACGGCCAGGGCGTGTTCGGTCTGTCGATGGCCGTGGTGCTCTGGATGGCGGTCGCCGGCCGGGCCACGCTCATCTCCGTGACGACCCTGACCGTGCTCCTCACGCTGGCGCTCCTCTCGCATTTCAGCACGGCCTCGGTCGGCATCCCGATGATCGCCGCCGTGGTCCTCCTGGTGCTGGTGGCCGGCGGGCGTCCCGATCGGCGCGTCGGTCTCTGGATCGGCGGCGCGCTGGTGGCCGCCACGGCCGTGGCCTACCTGGCCTATTACGCGCACTTTCACGACACCTACCAGACCACGTTCGCCCGCATTGTGGCGCGCGAGGGGGCCAATGAAGCCCGATCGATGGCGGCGCCTGTGGCGGTCAAGGCCGCGCGGTGGTGGCAGGAGGCGGGCTTGAACTTCGGCTGGCCCCTGCTGGCGACGGCAGTCGGCGGTCTGGCCGCGCTGGTGGCGCGAGAGGGTCGTGCTGCGCCCGTCCTCGTCCTCGTCGCCTGGCTGATCGCCTGGGCGGTGTTCAGCCTGCTCGGAGTGGTGACGCCGGTTGAGATGCGGGCCAACCTGGCCGCGGCGCCGCTGATGGTCGCCCTGGCCTCCATCGCGCTGGGCGCGATCGGCAGGCGCTCGGCGCTCGGCGCCTCCGTCGCGCTGACGCTGGCAGCATTTCTGGCCTGGCGCGGGCTCACCGTGCTGGTGTCCGCGCTCGGCTGACACGCGTCCCTCCTATAATCCAAGCGTGGCCAGTCCGACGATCGCTGCGAACATCCTCGACACCATCGGCCGGACTCCGCTCGTCCGGATCAATCGCCTCACGCACGGGGTGACCGAGGCGACCGTCCTCGCCAAGGTCGAGACCTTCAATCCCGGGAACTCGATCAAGGACCGCATGGCTGTGAAGATGATCGAGGACGCCGAGCGTGACGGCCGGCTCAAGCCTGGCGGCACGATCATCGAAGGCACCTCCGGCAACACCGGCATGGGCCTGGCCCTGGCGGCGATCATCAAGGGCTACAAGTGCATCTTCACGACCACCGACAAGCAGTCGAAGGAGAAGGTGGACGCGTTGCGGGCCTTCGGCGCGGAGGTCGTGGTCTGTCCGACGGACGTCGATCCGGAGGATCCCCGCTCGTACTACTCGGTGTCGTCGCGCCTCGAGCGCGAGACGCCCAACGCCTGGAAAGCCAACCAGTACGACAACCTGTCGAACTCCCAGGCGCACTACGAGCAGACCGGTCCTGAGATCTGGGAACAGACCGGCGGACGAGTGACGCATCTGGTCTCGGGCGTCGGCACCGGCGGCACCATCTGCGGCGCCGGCCGGTTTCTCAAGGAACGCAATCCGAAGATTCGCTGCTGGGGCATCGACACGTACGGGTCCGTCTTCAAGAAGTACAAGGAGACGGGCATCTTCGACAAGAACGAGATCTACCCCTACAGCACAGAAGGCATCGGCGAGGATTTCCTGCCGCAGAACGTGGACTTCGCGATCATCGATCACTTCGAGAAGGTGACCGACAAGGATGCGGCCGTGATGACGCGCCGGATCACGCGCGAAGAAGGCATCTTCGCCGGCAACTCAGCCGGCGCCGCGATGGCCGGCCTGCTGCAGATCGCGCATCACTTCACGAAGGACGACGTGGTCGTCGTCATCTTCCACGACCACGGCTCCCGCTATCTCGCCAAGATGTTCAACGACGACTGGATGCGCGAGAAGGGCTTCCTCGAGAAGACCGGGCTCGTCGCCCGCGACATCGTGGCGCAGCGACGGAGCGAGCCCCTCGTCACCCTGTCGCTCACCGACACCATCGCCCGGGCAGTCCAGGTGATGACCGAACACGACTACTCACAGATCCCCGTCGCCGACGACGGGCGCATCGTCGGCTCCATCAGCGAGGCGCGGCTCTTCGCCATGCTCGTCAAGGATCCCGAGTTGCGGCACGATCACGTCAATCGAGTGATGCAGCCGGCCTTCCCGTTCGTGGACATCTCGACGGGTCTCGAAGCGCTGGGCACGATGATCACGCCGGAGAACCCGGCCGTCCTGGTGCGCGACTTCAAGACGGACGAGACGTTCATCATCACGCGGTCCGACGTCCTGCGCGCGATCGCGTAAGCGATCACGCGGAGGCGCGGCGGGCATCATCTCGCGACGAAGAGACGCGACCCGCGCAACAGATCAATTCTCACCACGAAGACACGAAGCTGCCCGCGCGCGGCGGTACGCTGGCGAAGCCAGCGTACCGGCTGAGGCCGGCCGCGAGCCGCGCGCGTGCGTCCGTCAGAGGGCGGCAGGGCGCCGGGCTCCGCGACTCTGCGTCTCCGCCTGAGTTCGACCCGGCCTTGACGTGCTGCTTCGTGCCTTCGTGGTGGATTTGCTCTTCTGGGGCGGCCTGCCAGATCTCGGCGTATCATCCGCCCATGTCGCGCCATGTGAAGTACTGGCTCGTCGTCTGCGTCCTCGCGGCTGGGTATCTGGGCTGGCAGCGCGGATGTGAGCCGACCCTCGACGCCATCGTCGTGGACGATGGCGTGGTGGTCGTCCGGAATCAGTCGGCGGAGGAATGGCGCAGCGTGCGGATCTGGGTGAACGACTACTACGGGGGAGGTGCGCAGAGCATTCCCGCGGGAGGATTCGTGCGGGAGCCGCTCTCGAGGTTCGTCACCGGACACCTGCAGCCGTTCAATCCCGTGAACACGGCCGTCACCTCAGTCGTCGTCCTCGCCACGGCGCCCGACGGCACGAAGGTCAGGATCGTTCACGGGAAGCCGGGATTGCGCTGACGCGCGCGGCTACGCGGTGAGGCCGGAGGCGTCCGGGCTAGCCGGGGAAGGCGCGGCGCATGGCACCGCCCAGGGCGCGGATGGCGCCGACGATCGAGGTGCCAGTCTTGGTGCCGCCCTTGAGGATGGACGCCCCGGTCTTCCTGACTGCCCCCGAGATGAATCCGCCCTCGTCCGTGCTGTCGCGGTCGCCCGAGCCTGTGCCCGATGCGAGCGGAGAAGCGGACGCGACGTTCGTGGCGACCGAGGACGGGCGCACAAACGCCGTCTCGACGTCCGGGCTGCCGTAGGTGTCGTGCGTGGCCCGCGGAGGTTCAGCGAGCGTCGAGACGGTTGTGGCCTCGGCCTGCGTCGGCCTGGCTGGCTCGCCGGTCGGCGCGAACGCCGACGCCACGACAACACGCATCTGCTCGGCGGCTGACACGACCACCGACGACTCGGCGGAGGACGGCGTCACGGCCCCGGCCGCCGCGGGATCAACGTGGGAGACCTCGGCGACCACGGCCGCGTGCGTCTGGACCGGCCGCTGCGATCGTGCCCGGCGAGGCGATGGCACGCTGGCCGCGTCGATGTTGATGTTGATCATGTGCGCGACGGTCAGCGGTCGCGACAGGGGCGGCGCCAGGACGACGCGTGGGGCGCGCGGCAGATCGAGGACGCGTGCAACAGCAGGAAGCGAATGCGACGTCGGCCAGTAGTCAACCAGGGCGCCAGCCCCGGCCAACACGCCCAACCCGAGGAGGGCGAGTGCCTTGGCGTAGAAGTCCTGGAGGGAGTCGCCGCGCACGGTTCAAGTGTAGCAGTACAAGCGGTCTAGCGGACCTGTTGGGACACGACCGCGACGGGCCCGTTCAACCCCGGGACATGACCGGAGACCTGCGACTGGGCTTCGGCTGACGCGGCGCGGACGGTGACCGTCCAGCGAGCTGGGAAGCCGGTCTGGGTGGGCGCGGGCGCCCGGACCACGAGGTAGCCGAACTCGTCCGCGGTGGTCGATCGGACCGACCCGCCCGCCGCCTGGCCCTCGGCCGCCACGGTCACGCTGGCCGGCTCGCCCGGCACCCAGCCGGCCCCCACGATCGTCAAGAGTTCGCCGGTACGGTAGACCGCCTTGTCGGTGCGGACCGTCGGAAACCGGAAGGTCTCGGCTTCCGCCGTGCCGACGCCGCCGGCGGCCAGCACCACGCCATCGGTACCCGTCGCATCGACGGCGCCATCGGTGTGCGCGCCGTAGGTGACGCCCATGTGCTTGAACCGGCCGCTGGCGGGAAGGTAGATCTCGGTGATCGGCTGGGCCTGGCCCGCGACCGTGCCGCCGACCAGCAGGACGCCGTTGTTGTGCGGGAGCCGCACGGCCTCGTGCCCCTGCCGCGGGCCCCAGACCTCACCGGCCGGCACGAACTGTCCGGACGAGGCGACCAGGCGTTCGGCGCTCGCCAGTTCGGTCGCGCCGTTGGAGCCTCCGACGATGAGGACGTCGCCATCAGGGAGTTCGGTGGCGGTGAAGTCGGTGCGTGCCAACTGCAGGGTCGGCCCGGCCGTGACCGACCGCGTCGTCAGGTCGATGATCTCGGTTGACGCCAGCGCAAGGATGCCGTCGGATCCGCCGGCCACCATCACGCGGCCGTGCGACAGCGCAACCGCCGAGTGCCGCAGGCGGGCAATCGCCAACGGCCTCTCGAAGGCGGCGAAGGTGTCGGTGCGCGGATCGAAGACCTCGATCTCGTCGAGCGGCACGCCGTCACGCCACCCGCCGGCGAGCACGACCTGTCCGGCCTCGCTGACGAACGTCGCGGTGTGCTGCGAGCGGGCAGCGCGCATCTCGACCAGCGTCCAGACCGACGTCACCGGATCGAAGATCTCGGCCGTGGACACCGGCACGCGCCGCAAGGTGGTGCCGCCGGTCACCAGCACGCGCCCGTCCGCCAGCCGTGTCGCGGTGTGTCCCGTGCGCGGCGTGTGCAGGCTGGTGATGACGCGGACCGCGCCCGAGGGATGGACGATCTCCGCCGAGCGAAGCACGCTGTCCTGGTTGGCGCCGCCGGCTATGAGCACGCGGCCGTCGTCGAGCCGCGTCGCGGTAGCGCCGCTGCGGACCTCGCTCAGCAGTCCGAGCGGCGCCCACGATCCGGCGGCCTGCCCACCGCTGGAGAACCAGGCGCACGCCACGACCGCCGCCGCGACGACTGACGCCGAAATTCCGATACTGGATTGCTGCATGACCGCCCCCTGTCCGGGTCCTGTGGCCATTGACCGACGCAGGCGAGCGAGTCGCGCGAGCCGGCCTGATACACACTGCACGCGCCAACGCGTGCAGGCCGATTGCACACCACGACGACGAGTGACGCAAGCGAAATCGCGCTGACATTTTCGTGCGCGGTCCGTGCAGAACAGTGCTGTGATCGAGCGCCAGGAAGGTCGTGCACCGGCAGACATGTGGGCCGCCAACACTTCTGTTGGTGCGACGCGGGCGTACAGAATCGTCAGTGGGTGTCCATTTCGTCTGACGAAACCAGGCCAGCCGCGTTGGACGCGGCCTGAGCCCGACGGTACCATCCGGGCGATGGCCGTGCTTCGTGCGCCCGTGCTCGCCGCCGTTGCTGCCCTGCTGACGACGGTGTGCGTCGCTGCGGTCGTCGCGGGCGACATGGGGCGCGCGCAACAGTCCGTCGTGACACCGCCGCCCGCTCCGGCCGAGACGCCGTTCTACAGGGCCTGGACCATGGATGAGCTGTTGCCCAGTGTCGTGGACCTCGGCACGGGACGCGACTGGGCCCAGGGCCGCGCGCTCTTCAAGAAAGCGGCCTGCGGCAGCTGTCATGGATTCGGACGCGAGTCGGAGGGGAACGGGCTGGCACCGGACCTGACGGGCGTCGCGTCGAAGCTCACACGCGACTTCATCCTGCAGTCGATCCTCGAGCCGTCGGCCACGCTCAACGGCCAGTACTACCACACGATGTTCACGCTCAAGAACGGCGATGTCATCACGGGCTCGATCATCGACGTCGTGGACAAGAAGATCCTCGTCGCGCCGGTCATGATGGCGGCGCACGCCACGATCGAGATTGCGGAAGCCGACGTGAAGTCGGAAGAACCGTCGCCCATCTCGCCGATGCCGCCCGGCCTCGTCAACGAGTTCACCAAGGCGCAGGTCATCGAGCTGATGGCCTTCCTCGACGCGGGCGGCGATCGCACCGCGGCCGTCTATCGCAAGCCGTAGTTTCCAGTTGGACAGAACCATGAACAGACGCGCTCAGCACGTCGCGATCTCCGTTGCCGCACTGGCCCTCCTGATGGCGGGCGCCGTCCCGGTGTTCGTCCAGCAGGCGCCGCCGCCGCCCCCCGCCCAGGGCGGGGCGCAGGCCGGTCAGCCGGCGCCGCCGCGGGGCGCGGGTGCAGGTCAGGCCGGCGCGCCACAGGGTCCCGGGCAGGGCCGCGGCCGTGGGCTCGAACTCATCCAGGACTATCCCGCCGATCCGAACGAGGTGATCCAGGCGCTGAACGGTTTCAAGGTCGAGATCGTCGCGAAGGCCGATCGGCCGACGCAGGGGTCCTGGATCAGCATCACCGAAGACGATCAGGGCCGGCTCATCCTGGGCGCCAACGAACAACAGCCGTTCACCCGGCTGACGCTCGACAAGGCGGGCAAGGTCACGAAGACCGAGACGATCTTCACGCCCGTCTCCGAGTCGATGGGCGTGACGTGGCACGACGGCGCGCTCTACGTGCAGGGCGGCCGCCTCGAGAAGACGTTCGAGAAGACGATCGACAACCCGGGCTTCGGCCGCCAGAGCGGGCAGGCCGGCCTGCATCGACTGCGTGATCCGAAGGGTGACGGCAGCTTCACGACGGTGGACACGCTGCGCACCTGGGACGGCGGCGAAGGCGGCCACAGCGACCACGGCATTCACGAGGCGCGCGTCTCGCCCGACGGCAAGCACTTCTACATCATCAACGGCAACGGCGTGGTGCAGCCCGACGACATGTCGGCAAACTCGCCGCTGCGCAACTACGCCGACGACCGCATCATCCCGCTGCTGGGCCAGCAGACCGGCCGGCTCGGCCACGAGAAGGCGCCGGGCGGCTTCATCGCCCGCACCACCTTCGAGGGCAAGGACTACCAGTTGTTCGCCGGCGGCCTGCGCAACGCGCTGCACTTCGACTGGAACGCCGACGGCGAGATCTTCGCGTTCGACAGCGACATGGAGCCGGAGTTCGGTGTGCCCTGGTATCGGCCGGTGCGGGTCTCCTGGCTGCCGAGCGGCGCCGACCTCGGGTATCGGGGCAACAGCGGCAAGTATCCGACCTGGTACGAGGACTCACTGCCGCCGCTCGTCGAGATCGGCCTGGGCAGCCCGGTGGGCGTGACCTTCGGTTACCGCACGGCCTTCCCGGCGAAGTACCAGAAGGCGCTCTTCGTGGCGGACAACAACTACGGCCGCATCATCGCGGTCCACCTGAAGGCCGTCGGCAGCGGCTACGTCGCGACGTCATGGGAGAACTTCGTCTGGCCGAAGTCGCTGTACGGCGCGACGCCGCGGATGCCGCACAACGTGACGGACATGATCGTCGCGCGCGACGGCACGTTCTACTACGTGATCGGCAACCGACGGACCCAGTCCTACCTGATGAAGGCCACCTACGTCGGGCCGCAGGCCACGACGCGCGTGGACTATCGCAGCACCGACGGCGTCGCGGATCGCGCGCTGCGACGCTCGCTCGAGCAGTTCCACTGGACCCGCAACGACCCCAAGGCGGTCGCCGCAGCCTGGCCGCATCTGGGGAGCGAGGACCGGTTCCTGCGTTTCGCGGCGCGCGTCGCCCTGGAGACCGTGTCGGCCGACTCATGGAAGGCACGGGCGCTCGGCGAGCGCGATACCGCGACGTCGATGATCGCGCTGCTGGCGCTGGCCCGCGTGGGCGGCCCCGCGGCAAACGAGGAGCTGTTCACGGCGCTCGACAGGTTCCCGCTCTCGACCCTGTCGGACCCCCTGAGGATTCAGAAGCTCCGGACCATCGAGGTGGCCGTCAGCCGCAACGGCAAGCCCTCTGCGGCCGCGATCGCACGCATCGTGGCCGATGTGGACGGGGTGTTCCCGGGCTCTTCGTTCGAACTGAACACGGAGATGTCGCAGATCCTCGCGGCCTTCAACGCGCCCACCGTCGTCGAGAAGACGATGCGGCTCATGTCGCAGACGAAGATCTACGAGGAGCAGTTCGCGTATCGGTACAACCTGCGGTCGGTGACGTCGGGATGGACGCCCGAGTTCCGCAGGACGTACTTCCAGTGGTTCAACGAGGACCACACCGATGATCAGCATCGCTACGACTACCGGGAGTGGTTCAACCGCGTGAATCAGCAGCCGCGCATCGCGGGCAACGCGCCGTACCTGAATCAGGTCCGCGTCGCCGCCCTGGCGACGCTCACGGACGCCGAGAAGGCCGACCCGGCGCTGGCCGCGATTCTCGGGGCGTATCGGGAGCCGGCCGGAGGCCGGGGCCGGGGCGCGGGGCCGGCGAGCCGCTGATCGAGGCGGCCGCGCTCGACGGATTTCACCACGAAGCCACGTAGGCTTCTCGGGGCCAGGTCTTCCTGGAGGTGCCCGCGCGTGGCGCCACGCTGGCGCGCCAGCGTGGCGGCCAGGGGCCTGGCGGGGATGCGGCGACGCTGGCTCACATGAGCGACTGGCGTTCCTCGCTCATGTGGACCAGCGGCGCCGCATCCCCGCCCGCCGCGCGCGGACAGCTTCGTGTCTTCGTGGTGAACCCCGCCTTCAGCCCACGCGCCCCCGGACCAGGGGCCTCATCATCGCCATGACGATCAGCACGAGGCCAAACGTGCAGACGATGGTCGCGCCGGTCGGCAGGTCGAACTGCACGGAGAAGTACATGCCGAGCAGGGAGACGAACGCGCCCATCAGCCAGCCAATCGCCAGGCGCGTCCCGATGCGTGTCGCCCAGAGCATCGCGCCGACCGACGGGACGATCAGGTAGCAGAAGACCAGCAGCACGCCGGCGATCGCGACCGACCGGGTGACCACCAAGCCGAACGAGGCGTAGAAGAGAAAGTCCCAGAAGCGCACAGAGACGCCTCGCGCGGCGGCGCCCTTCGCATCCACCGAAATCTCGAGGAATCGCTTCCGAAAGACATAGTGGAAGATGCCGAGCAGGACATAGATACCCGCCGTGAGCCACACTTCCGGCCACTGCGTCGCCAGGATATTGCCGACGAGCATGTCGCGGAGGTGCTCGGCTTCGCCCGTTGACTGGCTCATCGCGATGATGACGCCGGCAGACGCCACCGCATACGAGATCCCGATGATGGCCTCCTGGGGAATGCCGGCTTCGTGCCCCTTGATCATCGCGAAGACGAACGCGCCGACGAGCGTGAACCCGAGGCTCATCCAATACAGGCCAGGGTCGTGTGCATCGAAGCCCTGCCACACCGCAATCGCCGCGCCGAGCGAGGCGATCTGCGCCAGCGAAAGGTCCACGAAGATGACCCCCCGCTCGACCACGTGGAGGCCAAGGTAGGCGTGAATGCCCGCGATGATCAGGCTTGCCGCGATCGGCGCGGCCAGGAACTGCAGGATGGTCCAGGTGTCCATCAGGTGGCCGCTGTCACTTCGCGGCCGAGAGCGCGGCGACCAGCGTGTTGATGTTGTAGTCGAACAATTGAAGGTAGTCGCCGGCTTCCTTGGTGCCACCAACCGACGGCGCAAGCATGAGGACCCGGCCGCCGACCTGCGAGGCGATCGACTGTGAGGTCTTCGGGTCCCAGTACGGCTCGACAACGATCACTTTGGCGTTCTGCCGTTTCATCTCCGCGATGAGTCCGATGATGTGTTGGGGCGAGGCCGGAACGCCGGGCTTGGGCTCCACGTAGCCAATCACGTTGAGCCCCCACCGCTCGACGAAGTTCGGCCACGAGCGGTGATAGGTCACGATCTTCGCGCCTTTGTAAGGCGCCATCGCGGCGTCCCATCGCTTCTCGGCGGCTGCCAGCCGCCTGTCGAAGTCGGCGTAGCGGCTCTCGTACGTCGCCCGGCTGGCCGGATCGAGCGCGCTCAGCTTATCGCGAATCGCCTGCGCCATCAGGCGGCCGTTGCTCGGGTCGAGCCAGTAGTGCGGGTTGCCCTGTGCGTGGACGTCGCCCATCGCCCGCGTGAGCTGCCCAGTCGGAATCTCCAGGATCTTCACGTTCATGGACGCGTCGAGGTAGCCGCTCCCACCCGTGTGGATCTTGCTGTTCCGGCTGCTCGACTGCAGGGCCGGCAGCCACCCGAGTTCGAGGTCGCGTCCGACGACGATCAGGAGGTCCGCGCGGCTGACCGCCATGATGAAGCTCGCCTTCGCATCGACATGATGCGGATCCTGATAGCCGCGCGCGAGTGCGACGACCTCGACCTTGTCCCCGCCGATCTCACGCGTGAGCGAGGCCAGGTCTTCGGTGGTCGTCACCACGCGCAGCGGGGCCGCCCGCGCCGGCAGGATCTCGCCGGCGCTGAACACGACGGCGATCACAACCGCGACGAAGCCCGACACGAGGCGGGGACGATGGGTGAACTGATGGGTGCGATGCATGGCGAACTCCCGGACTTAGAAGACGTGCGCGCCGTGCGCGCCGATGGAGAAGTTGAACTGGAATAGAAACTCGTTCGCCCTGACGCCTTCGGCGAAGTTGATGCGGCGGTACTGACCGCGGATCTGGCTGAACTCGGTCGGCCAGAACGTCACGAAGACCGAGCCGCCGCTGTCGGTGAGCCCGCTGTCCACGACACGCCCCGAACGGTCCACGCGGGCACCGGCATACCAGCGCCGGGCGAACTGGTATTCGCCGAGGCCGTAGAAGCCGAACGCCTTGGCCGTCAGCTCGCCAGGGAGGCGCTGCCGGCTCCAGATGAGTTCCGTGCGCAGGTTCAGGCGCGTGTAGATCGCCCGGCGCAGCGGCCGGTAACGGAACGTCGCATCCACACCGAACAGGCGTTTGCCGAGCGCGCAGTCGCTGACGGACTGCAGGCAGAGGTCCGGCTGCAGCGTCTCGCCGAGGTTGGTCGAGCCCGACGCGAACGACGCCCCGAGGTCGAGGTTCATGTCCTCGGTGAGGTCGCGATACGCCCGGAGACGACCGAGGTACGTGAGGCGCTTCCGCTCAGTCGCCTGGAACACATCGCCGGCGCCGCCAAACACCTCGCCCGTCGCCTCCAGGAAGAGCCAGGGATTCTGGATGAGGCGCGAGAGCGACAACCCGGAGTCCGACAGGCCTTCTTCCCCACCCACCAGGTTGCCCGTGACGAGGGGACGATCGACTGTCGGGAGGCGATGCGTGTGGAGCGTGTTCATCTTGCCGAACTGCGCGCGCATCTTGCCCACCTTCAACAGCAGATTCGCGGGCAGCGACGTGAAGGTGATGTAGCCCTCTTCGATTTCGACCCCCTCGGGCGACGCGGCCAGGTAGACGTCAGCCTTCGCGTACGCATCGACCACCGCCTGGAACGAGACCTCCACTTCGCTCAACTGGAGGGCCGGCGGCGTCGCAAAGGGGTTGCGCCCTGCGGCGCCGATGAAGTTCCCGATCACCGACGTGTCGGGGTTGAACACTTTCCCGGCCGCTGGCGCTGCCGCCTGCACGGCGGCGGGCGTCGTGCCCGGCACGGGGCTCGGCGCCGGTGGAGGATCGGCCGCGGTCGCGATGGGGCCACTGGTGAGCTGACCCAGGCGCTGCTCGAGTGCCAGCAGCCGTTCGTCGTACGCGCGACGCAACTGGTCGAATTCACGGCGGAGCCGCGCGAGTTCGTCGCCGACGCGGGCGACCTCCTCGGCTGACGAGGCGACACGCGTCGAAGAGACGCCCGGCGTCGCGGGCGGCTGCTGGGCGTGCACGGACGGAACCGGCCAGAGCGACCAACCCAGGAGGAGAGAGACGACGAGCGAGGGGCGAGATGCCATCGGGACCTCGAGCCGTAGGAACGGACGAGCGGACACAGGAAAGAGGCGTACGCCGACGAAGGGCGCAGCCGCGGACGACCGGCGAGCCGGCTAGGCGAGCGAAGGAGGGGGGCCGCGGGTCGTCAGACCGGCGAGCGGTAGGCGCAGGGGGGACGGCGAGGACCAGCGCACCGCGACGCCACCAGCAACCAGGCCGTGGTCAGCCGAGGTCGGGACGCTGACAGTTGTCGAGGCCACCGCCTGCAGCCAGTGGCAGACGTCGCAGTGGCGCAACAGGGAGGATGGCGCGCTGTCGCCGATCTGGGCCGTCCGATGACCGGCCCGGACCATGTCTCGCGCACAGGCGGTGTCATCTTCGCCAGCCAGGTGCGAGGCCGTCAACACAGGCACCAGCAGGCTGCCGACGAACAGCAGCAGAGTGAGACTTCCGATAAGCCGCCGCAATGGTCGCGCACATCACCATCCCACTGTAGGGCGCGACGTCAGGGGCGTCAAGCCGAGGGGCCTGCGGCGGCGCCCGCTTCAGCGCCAGCCGAGTGCCGGTGCCACGTGGCGCAGGATCGACTCGACCACGTGCGTGCAGTAGCCGACGCCCAGTTGATTCGGTACGGTGACGAGCAGGGTGTCGGCTTCGGCGATGGCTTCGTCCTCGGCCAACGCCTTCACCAGGTCGTCGGGATCGGCGGCGTAGCTCCTGCCGAACACCGCCCGCGTCTGGTCGATGACGCCGAAGGCATCCTGGCTTCGTCCATCTTGGGCGAAGTACATCCGGTCCTGGTCGGACACGAGCGGGAAGATGCTGCGGCTGACCGACACGCGCGGCGTGCGCGTGTGTCCGGCCCGCTTCCACGCGTCGCGGTAGGCGCGGATCTGCTCGGCCTGTTGGACGTGGAATGGCCTGCCGTCCTCGTCCCACTTGAGCGTCGAGCTCTGCAGGTACATGCCGCGTTCGGCGGCCCAGACCGCAGTGGCGTTCGAAGCGGCGCCCCACCAGATCCGGTCGCGCAGGCCCTGGGCATGCGGCTCGAGACGCAGCAACCCCGGAGGGTTCGGAAACATCGGCCGCGGATGCGGCGTCGCGAAGCCTTCGCCGCGCAGCAGGTCGAGGAACACGTCGGCGTGCCGCCGGGCCATGTCCGCGTCGGTCTCGCCATCGGCCGGCTGGTAGCCGAAATGCCGCCAGCCGTCGATCACCTGCTCGGGTGAGCCACGGCTGATGCCGAGTTGGAGGCGGCCGCCGGCGATCAGATCTGCCGCGCCCGCGTCTTCAACCATGTAAAGCGGGTTCTCGTAGCGCATGTCGATCACGGCCGTGCCGATCTCGATGCGCGTCGTCTTCGCACCCACGGCCGCGAGCAGCGGGAATGGCGAGGCGAGCTGGCGTGCGAAGTGGTGCACGCGGAAATAGGCGCCGTCGGCGCCCAGCTCCTCGACCGCGACGGCCAGGTCGATCGACTGCAGCAGCACGTCTGCGGCCGAGCGCGCCTCCGACTGCGGTGACGGGGTCCAGTGTCCGAATGAGAGGAAACCAATCTTCTTCATGAGAGGGAGGCTGCCGGCCGAATCGGGTCGGCCTTCCGATGGTAGCAGCGGCCGGGTTTGGGAGATGGGTTCTATACTGGCAGGCAATCCCTGGAGGCTAAGCCGATGAACCCAGATCGACGGTCGTTCCTACGTGTGGCAGGCAGTTCGGTGGTCGCGGCCGCCGGGAGCGCGATGAGCGCGCGAGCGACGGCGGCGCAAGCGCAGGCGCCGGTGTCGTTTCCCGGCATCGCCAATCCGTTGGACGGCAACGTCGAGGTCATCGCGCCCGGCTACATCTGGACGGAGGGTCCCGTGTGGGTGGGCGGCGAACAGGGCCACCTGCTGTTCTCCGACGTCCCCGGCAATGCGATCTACAGCTGGGACGGCAAGCGGACCACGGCGTTTCTGGCCCCCTCCGGCTATCAGGGCTTCCCGATTCCCGCCTCGCTCCGGGAAGCCGGGTCCAATGGTCTGGCGCTCGGCCGCGGCGGATTGCTGTTGGCCGACAGCGGCACCCGCGCCATCGTGCGGGTGGATCTCGCCACACGCCAACGAACGGTCATCGCGGACGCCTACCAGGGCAAGCGCTTCAACAGCCCGAACGATCTGGTGCTGGCGAGGAACGGCGACATCTACCTGACCGATCCGCCCTATGGTCTGACGGGCATCCAGAAGTCGCCGCTGCGCGAGTTGACCTACACGGGCGTGTTCCGCATCACCCCGGACAACCAGGTACACCTGATTGCCGACAATCTGTTTCCGAATGGCATTGCGTTGTCGCCGGACAACCGCACGCTGTACGCAACGGACAACGCGGGCTGGGTGGCCATCGATCTCAACGCCTCCGGCATGCCCACGGGACAGCGCCCCTTCGTCGCCAGCGAGAGTGTCGGCGGTGCACGTGGCGATGGCATGAAGGCCGACTCGGCCGGCAACATCTGGACCAGCGGTCGCGGCGGGATCTACGTCCTGTCGCCCAAGGGCCAGCACATCGGCTTCGCGCCCATCGCGGGTCGGGTCTCCAATTGTGCCTTCGGGCCGGGCCGGTACCTCTACGTCACCAACGACACGCAGGTCGTGCGGGCCCGTATTCGCGCGGACTTCCCTGGGGGCACGCCGATCCAGGTACTGACCGGCCTCGCGACGGTCAGCGCATCAGCGGACCGCTGCCCGCGCTGAGCGAGTTCACGCTGGCCGATGTGCTGACGCCGCCGAAGCAGCTCGCGCCAAACTCCGGCGTGGTGCCCGCGTTGTTCTTGAAACGCCGGATGAACTGCGGCAGCCGCGGGTCGTCGGCGCCGGTCATCTGCATCTGGTGGTTCCACGCGGTCGCCACCACGGGCGCCTGCAGGCCCGGATACGGGCTGAGCAGCATGTAGTCGTCTGCCGCCAGCGTGTGCAGGCGCTGCACGTCGGCGGCGGGCAGGTCGGGGCGATACGTGATCCACACGGCGCCGTGCTCGAGGGAGTGCACGGCATGTTCGCTGTGGATCGGCGTGGTGTAGATGCCGCAGTTCTGCCAGGAGACGTTGTGCGCGCCGCCCATCGGCGGCGTCTCGCGGTAGGTGAGCGGGCCCGCCATGTGCTGGGCCGCTGGATACTCGGTCGAGACCACACCCGCCTGGAACTGCCGGTTGCTGATCACGCAGTAGCCCGTGCCGCCAACGGCCGAGAGCAGCACGACGCCAAGAATCGCGCGTCGCACGAGCGCCCGGCGACGCCGCTGCTGTTGAAACTCCTCACGCCTGGCGGCCGCCTCTGCCTTCTTCGGATTCACGCGTTGCTGTGCCATCACTTCCCCGGCTCGACTGGTTAGGGCCTGTCAGGCCCTTGGCGCCATACTGTCACGGTCAGGCGTCCCCATGACAGCGCCCTCGTTCCAGCTCACTCGTCCCGTCCTCGTGCTGCTCGTCGCCTGCGTCACTGTCGCGGCCTCCGGCTGCGCGCGAACGCCCGGAGACGATTCGGCCGAGGCCGGCTTCGCGCGCGACATGGCCACGCATCATGCGCAGGCGGTCGAGATGGCGTTCGTCCTGCGCGACACCACCACCGATGCCTCCCTTCGTGCGCTGACCACCGACATCATCGTCACGCAATCGGCGCAGCGCGGGATGTTCATGGCATGGCTCCAGCAGTGGGGGTTGCCGCAGGCCTCGCCCGGGCCGCGCATGGCGTGGATGGGATCTGACGGCGGGAACCACTCGACGTCGTCGATGGGCCACGGAGGCGCCGGGCAGGCGGCGACCGGGATGCCGCTCATGGCGGGAATGGCGAGCGAGACCGAACTCGCGGCGCTACGCGGCGCGACGGGCCGCGACGCCGAAGTGCTGTTCCTGCAGTTGATGATCCGTCACCACGAGGGCGGCGTGCTCATGGCGAAAGCCCTGCTCTCCCGCTCATCCCGTCAGGACGTCGTCGCCCTGGCACGCAGTATCGACAGGAGTCAGGCTGGCGAGATCCAGACGATGGCCGGGATGCTGACCGAACGCGGACGCGCAGCCCTTGCCGTCGCTGCTGCGGTAGAGGCGCCTCGGGGGCGCGCGCCCGTGACGGGCCCGTCAGGTCGTCCAGTTGCGGCGGCCGACCTGGTCGATCGGAATGCAGCCCTCGTAGCGGCCCGGGATCGGCTCGTAGTGCAGGACGTTTCTGCCAACCTGCTCCGACGTGAAGTAGCCGAGGATCGTCGCCGAGCGGATCAGGCGGAAGAATCCCTGCGGTTGTCCCTCTTCGGCGCGGGCGATGCCGCGCAGCACCGTGTCCTGGCCTGCGACCGCGAGCGCGCTGAACGACGCCCCGCCCGCGGCCTTCCCGGCCGTCTCGACGGCGTCCAATCCGGTGGTGAGCATCTGCCGTTCGGCCGGCGTCATGAACTCGCCGAACAACAGGTCGATGAACGCCGGCACGCCGACATCGATCGCCCCCGGCGTGTCGGTGCGCGGCAGAATCCGATCGGCAATCGCACCGGCCAGCGCCCGCTGCGCCGCCGAGAGGTACTGCGTCTGGGCGGCGGGCCTGACGCGATCCACCAGGCTGAGCCACGCCGGCGACAGGGCGATGCCGGCCAGCAGCGCGGCACGACGAATGGCTTCGCGGCGGCTGATGCCCGCCTCAGCGGAGGGGTCGCTCGATGGCACCATGGGTGGCCTCACAGGTTCCGCTTCTTGATCTCGCCGACGGCCCGATCGACCGCGCGCGCCGTGAGCGCCATGTAGGTCAGCGACGGATTGACGCAGGAGTTCGACGTCATGCACGCCCCGTCGGTGACGAAGACGTTGGGCGTGGTGTGCACCTGGTTCCAGCCGTTGAGCACGGACGTCTTCGGGTCGCGTCCCATCCGAGCCGTGCCCATCTCGTGAATGCACAACCCCGGCGCACTCCCATCATCGAACGGCGTGACGTTCTTGAGGCCCGCGGCTTCGAGCATCTCGGCGGCCGAGTTCATCATGTCCTTGCGCATGTTGAGCTCGTTGGTCTTCCATTCGGCGTCGAAGGTCACGGTCGGCAGTCCCCACTTGTCGCGGAGATCGCGGTTCAGGTACATCCGGTTCTCGTGGTACGGCAGACACTCGCCCCACGAGCCGATCCCAAAGCGCCACGGTCCTGGCTGCGATCAGATCGGCCTTGAGGTCGGCCCCGAAGAAACTCAGCTCCTTGATGCCGCGCGCCCAGTTCTCGCGGCTCGCGCTGCCCTGATAGCCGAACCCCCGAATGTAGTCCTTCTGCCGCGTCTTCGCGTCGAGATTGCGGAAGCGCGGGATGTAGATGCCGTTCGGACGCTGCCCGCGATAGAACCGGTCGCCGAAGTCCTCCGACAGCCCGTTGGCGCCGACCTTGAAGTGGTGGTCCATCAGGTTGTGGCCGAGTTCGCCGCTGTCGTTGCCGAGTCCGTTGGGGAACCGTGCCGAGGTCGAGTTCAGCAGGATGAAGGTCGAGGCGATCGCCGACGCGCAGAGGAAGATGACGCGCGCGAAGTACTCGGTGGTCTGATTCGTCTCCGCGTCCAGGATGCGGACGCCGGTCGCGCGGCCGGTCTTCGGATCGTGGATGAGTTCCGTGACGATCGAGAATGGCCGGAGCGTGAGCCGGCCTGTCGCATAGGCGGCCGGCAGCGTCGCCGCGTTGCTGCTGAAGTAGGCGCCATACGGGCAGCCGCGCATGCAACGATTGCGGTACTGACAGCCCCCGCGGCCGTTGTGCGGCTGGGTCAGGTTGGCCACGCGGCCGATGATCATCGCGCGCCCACCGAAGGACTTGGCGATGCGGTCCTTGACCTGCCGCTCCAGGCAGTTCATCTCCATCGGCGGGAGGAACTGGCCATCGGGCAGTTGCGGCAGACCATCCCGCGTGCCGCTGATGCCGGCGAACCGCTCGGCGTAGTCGTACCAGGGCGCGAGATCGCGGTAACGGATCGGCCAGTCCACGGCGACACCGTCGCGCGCGTTGGCCTCGAAGTCGAGCGGGCTGAAGCGATAGGACTGGCGTCCCCAGAGCAGCGACCGACCGCCGACGTGGTAGCCGCGCATCCAGTCGAACCGCTTGACCTCGGAGTACGGGTTCTCGACGTCGTTGACGAACCAGTGCGCCGACGAGGGGTGCGTCGTGTAGCCGGTGCGATGCTGCTTCACCTGCTTCGCAATATCCGCGTTCGACGGACGAGTGCGCCCCGCGAACTCCCAGCTCTCCTTCATCGCGGTGGGATAGTCGGGATGCTTCACATCGCGACCGCGCTCGAGGACCAGCGTCCGGAGCCCCTTCTCGGTCAGCTCCTTGGCGGCCCACCCACCGCTGATGCCCGACCCGACGACGATGGCGTCGTACGTGCGTTCGGCCGTTCCCGCGCCTTGGATGTGCATGAGGCGCCCAGAATACTTCAGGTGACCCCGCCCCTGGCGATAGACTCCGAGATCATGACCACCGGGCCCGACCCCTCCACGGCCGGCGGCGAAGGAGGACCCATGAAGACACCGACGGCTGCGGGCCTGGTGACCGCCGCGATGATCATCGGCGCGTGCGGGAGTGACGAGAGACCGGCCGGTCGCGACGCCGCCGTACCCTCGCCTCCGCGCGATCAGTCGTCCTTCGCCAACGCGTCGGCCTTCGTGACGACGCACCTGGCGCTGGATCTGGCGGCCGATTTCGGCGCACGCACGCTCAGCGGCACCGCCGCCCTGACCCTCGCGCGCCTCGACCGCGACGCCACGGAGCTCGTCCTGGACACCCGCGATCTCGACATCCGCCGGGCCGAGGCGGCCATCGGCGACGGCCCCTGGGTGGAGACGACGTTCCGCCTGGACGAGCCGCACGCCTCCTTCGGTCGCGCCTTGCGCATCGCGATGCCGCCGGGCAGCACGCGCGTCCGTGTCACGTACGTGACGTCGCCCTCGGCCAAGGGACTGCAGTGGCTGACGCCCGCCCAGACCGCCGGCAAGCGTCACCCGTTCCTGTTCAGTCAGGCGCAGGCCATCCAGGCGCGTTCATTCATTCCGCTGCAGGACGCCCCGGGTATCCGCGCCACCTACGAGGCCACCATTCGAACACCGCCCGCGCTGGTGGCCGTCATGGGCGCCGAGATGCTCACGCCGCCGACCGAGCGCACCGGCGTGTACCGGTTCCGCATGCCGCAGCCGATCCCGTCGTACCTGATCGCACTGGCCATCGGCGACCTCACGTTCAGGACGATGAGTGACCGCACCGGCGTCTGGGCCGAGCCGTCCGTCGTGGCCGCGGCCACGGCCGAGTTCGACGACACCGAACGGATGGTCCGCACCGCCGAACAGCTCTACGGCCCCTATCGCTGGGGCCGGTACGACCTCCTGGTGCTGCCACCGTCCTTTCCGTTCGGCGGCATGGAGAATCCGCGGCTGACGTTCGCGACGCCGACGGTCATCACCGGCGACAAGTCGCTCGTGTCCCTGGTCGCGCACGAACTCGCGCACTCCTGGTCCGGCAACCTCACGACCAACGCCACCTGGGAAGACTTCTGGCTCAACGAAGGCTTCACCACGTACATCGAGCGCCGCATCATCGAGGCCATCTACGGCGAGAGACGCGCGGCGATGGAGCGGATGATCGGCGTCACCGACCTGAACGAATCGAGACGGACGCTCACGGTCCCGCGCGATCGATCGCTCCTGCCGGACATGTCGGGACGTGACCCGGATGACGCGTACTCGACGGTGCCGTACGAGCAGGGCGCGCTCTTCCTCGAATTCCTGGACGCCCGCTACGGCCGCGCCACCCTCGACGCGTTCCTCCGCGCCTGGTTCGAGGCACACGCGTTCCAGAGCGTCACGACGCCGCAGTTCCTCGCGTTCATGAAGACGCATCTGATGGACACGCACCCGGGCCGCGTCACCGACGCCGAGGTCCAGGAGTGGTTGCGATCGGAGACGATCCCGACGTTCGCCGTGCTCGCGAAGTCCGACGCGTTCGAGAAGGTGGACGAGGCGACGCGCACCTGGTTGTCTGGTGGCCGCATCGACGGGCTCTCGCGCGCGAGTGCGACCTGGTCCACGCAGGAATGGATGCACCTCCTCGACGGGCTCCCGCGCCAGCTCGACGTGAAACGCCTGTCGGAACTCGACACCGCGTTCGGCCTGACGACCTCGCGCAACCCCGAGATCGCGCACGCCTGGTATCGATTGGCCATCGCCAACAACTACGAACCCGCGTACGCCTCAATGGCGGAGTACATGATTCGCATCGGCCGGCGGAAGCTCATCGTGCCGCTCTACCGCGATCTGGCGGCCACGAGCGCCGGCCGGCCGCGCGCCCTCGCCATCTACGCCGAGGCCAGGGCCGGCTATCACCCGCTGGCACAGGAAGCGATCGACGCGCTGCTGAAGCCGAGCGTCGCCAGGTAGTCGTCGCAGCCCGCGCCTATTCCTTGACCGACGCGATCCAGCGATCCACACGCTGTTCGAGGATTGTGAGCGGCATCGCGCCGCCGCTGAGAACGGTGTCGTGGAACGAACGGATGTCGAAGCGGCTGCCGAGCGCGGCCTCGGCCTTTCGCCGCAGCTCCTGGATCTTCAGCATGCCGATCTTGTAGCCGGTCGCCTGGCCGGGCAGCACCAGGTAGCGCTGCACTTCGGAACGCGCCTGCGCTTCGGTGATCGCCGAGTTGGCCAGGAAGTACTGGACGGCCTGCTCTTCCGTCCAGCCCCTGGTGTGCAGGCCGGTGTCGAGCACCAGCCGGATGGCGCGCCACATCTCCGACCCGAGCCGCCCGAACCGTGAATACGGCTCCTGGTAGGTGCCAGGCATCTCCGTGGCCAGCAGTTCGGAGTAGAGCGCCCAGCCTTCGACGTAGGCGTTGAAGAGCGCCTGCCTGCGGAAGGTCGGGATGTCATTGAGCTCCTGGGCGATCGCGATCTGCATGTGATGGCCCGGCAGGCCCTCGTGGTAGGCGATGACCTCGACTTCGTGCTTCGGCAGCGCGCTCATCTCGGACAGGTGCACGTAGTACACGCCCGGCCGCGCGCCGTCGGGCGTCCCCTGGAAGTAGTGCTGCGCGGCACCGGGCTGCTCACGGAACGCCTCGACCCGACGGACGACCAGGTCGGCCTTGGGCAGGATGCCGAAGTAGCGCGGCAGCACCGCCTTGATACGGTCGATGGCCGTCGTCGCATCGCGCAGGTAGGACTGTCGGCCTTCATCGGTGTTCGGGTAGTAGAAGCGCGGATCCGCCTTGCTGTCGCGCAGCAGCGCGAAGAACGCCGGCAGCTCGCCCTGGAACCCGACCTCGGCCTTGAGCGCGAGCATCGCTTCACGCAGCCTCGCGACCTCCTTCAGGCCGATCTGATGAATCGCCTCCGCCGTCAGGTTCGTCGTTGTCTGATTCGCGAGGCGCTCGTTGTAGTAGGCCGTCCCGTTCGGCAGGGCGCCGACCCCGGAGGTCTTCTCGGGCGCCCTCGCGAGATCGGCCTTCTGCCAGGCGATCAGCTCGTCGTAGGCCGACTTGAACGCGATGGTCATGGCCGTCCGCGCCGTTTCACGCATGGCCGCGGCGCGCGCGGCGTCGATCAGCTTCTTCTTCTCCAGATCGTCGATCTTCGCCTTGGTGTCGGCCCACAGGGCACTGTCGGTCGCGCTGGTGTCGAACGGCGCGCCGGTGACGAGCTTGGTCGCGGTGTCGATCACGAAGCCGTAGGCAAACTTCGGCGGCCGCACGCCTTCCGCCGCGTTGCGCTTCGAGATCTCGAGCAGCTGGCGGATGGCGCGACCAGACTCGCCGATGCGGCGGATGTAGTTGTCCATGTCCGCCGGCGTCTCGACGGCGTGAAACGCCATCAGCAGCTGCGGGAAGAAGCCCTGGATGGCGTTCATTTGCTCGAAGACATACGCGTTGCCGCGGAACGGCGCGGCCGCCTCGGCCTGCGCGAGCTGGTAGGTCCAGATGTCCCACGAGGTCTGTGCCTCCGGTGACAGCGTCGCGTAGTCGAAGCGTCGCTTCATCTCCGCCGCGGAAGCCCGCTGCCAGGCGAGCTGTCGGTCCTGCTCGGCGAGCGACATGTCGTCGATCGCGCCCGACTTCCGCCCCATCATCGTCTGCTGGATGGGACTGAACGCCAGCTGCTGCTCGAACTGCGTCTCGAACCAGGCGTTGATGCGGCGGGTGTCGTCCGTCGCTTGCGGGGCCTGGGCCAGAAGCGAGGCGAGGGCGAGGAGGGCCAGGCCGCAGGCGGACGGCGGAATGGCGCGTTTCATGGCTGACGATAGCATGGGGGCACCGACGGCGACGGACAGCACTGGGGGCCCGACTCCGCCTCCGAAGCGGCTTGCGCGGATAGGCGCTACTCTGCCTCATGCGCACCCTGGCCCGTGTCGCCCTCGGCCTGTTCCTGATCTTCACCGGCACCGCGCACCTGACATTCGCGCGACAGGAGTTCGTCGCGCAGGTCCCGGACTGGGTGCCTTTCAGCGCCGACTTCGTCGTAGTCGCATCAGGAGTGGTGGAGTTGCTGCTCGGCGCCGCGCTACTCGTCGTCAGGCGAGAACGCGCCGCGGTCGGAATCATCGTGGCCGCTTTCTTCGTCGCGATCTTTCCCGGCAACATCTCGCAGTGGCAGACGGGCACGTCCGCCTTCGGCCTCGATACCGACACCAAACGCGTGTTGCGCCTGTTCTTCCAACCCGTGCTGATCGCCTGGGCGCTGTGGAGCACGGACGCCCTTCGCGCGCGACGACGTGGCGTCCGTGGTGGGGCCCGATAGGCCCCCTCAGAGCTGCAGCAGCCGGTCGCGCAGCAGCCGCGACTGGATCCGGCTGACGTCCAGCTCCTGCCCGTTCCTGAGCGTGACGGTGTAGAGGCCTCCCGGCATCGGGGTCACGCGCTGGATGTGATCGATGTTGGCGAGCGTGCCCCGGCCGAGGCGGATGAAGCGCGCGGGATCGAGCCGCGCCTCGAGGTCTTTCAGCCGGTACGTGATCGTGTGACGCTCCTGGCTGGGCGTGGACAGGTGCAGCAGCTCGCCGTCGGCCACGATCGCACACACCTGGGACACGGGCAGCAGCACGATGCTGTCCTTGTGACGCACCGGGATGCGGTCCAGGCGCGACGCCGGACGGGTGTCGTCATAGGTGCGCACCGCATCCCCCAGGCGCACGGTGGCGTCCTCTCGCAGATCGTCGCGCTCGAGCCGCTCACGTACGCGCCGCAACGTCTCTGCCAGCCGCGCCTCGGTGACGGGCTTGGTCAGATAGTCGATGGCGTTGAGCTCGAAGGCCTTCACCGCGTACTCGTCGTAGGCCGTGACGAAGACGATGAGCGGCAGGTGGCGTTTGCGGAGCAGGCGCACGACGCCCATGCCGTCCACGTCGGGCATCTGCAGGTCGAGGAAGGCGACGTCCGGATGGTGCTGCTCGATGAGCTGGATGGCCTCGGTGCCGTTGGTCGCCTCGCCCACTAGCGTGACGTCTCCCGCCTGCGCGAGCAGCGACGTCAAGAACGATCGCGCCGGCCGTTCGTCGTCCGCCACGACAGCCCGGATCGGAGCCCGCGTCACCCGGCCCTCCGCACCGCGCGGCTGACGTCGCTGCCGGCCTTGGCCTCGAGGGGCAGGTCGATCACGACGGTCGTGCCTGCGTCCTCGCGACTGCTGATGTCGAGCGAGGCGTCCGTGCCGAACTGGGCACGCAGGCGCTCGGCGACGCTGCGCAGGCCGACGCCGGTGCCCACCGGCATGCGCGACGCGTCGAAGCCCAGCCCGGAGTCCTCGACCCGGATGCGCAGGCGGCCGTCCTGGGCACGCGCGGACACGGAGACCGTACCGCCCGCCGCGCGGGGCCCGATGCCATGCTTGATCGCGTTCTCGACCAGGGGCTGCACCAGCAGCGCCGGCAGCTTCAGGCCGGCGAGCTCGGGCGGCACGTCCACGTACACCTGGAGCCGCTCTTCGAAGCGCGCGTGTTCGATGTCGAGGTACGCCTCGATCAGTTCCATTTCCTCACCGAGCGTCGAGGACTCGGCCGTGCTGCGGCGGAGGACGCCGCGCAGCACACTGGTCAGTCGCAGCAGCGTCTCGAGCGCGCGCGGCGGCGATTCCTTGATCAGGTAGCCGATCGTGGTGAGCGCAGTGAAGAGGAAGTGCGGATGCAGCTGCGCCTGCAGGGCCCGTAGCTCCGCGGCCGTCGCCAGGCGCTGGATGGCCTCCTCGCGCAGGGTATGCGACAGACGCTCCTGGGCCACACGCTGCGCATCGAGGCGACGCGAGGCGAGGCGGGAGACGGCTTCGAGCCAATGCAGGTCGTCGGACAACAGGCGCCGGCCTGCGCCGAGCGGCCCGATCGCGAGCACCGGATGCGGCAGGTCCACGGTTCTCAACCGCAGCCAGGCCACGCGCGTGGGATCCACGGTGCCGGTCCGGATCTGGGCCGACGGCACGACCTGGCGGCTGTCGCCCTCGGCCAGCGGGTCGGCGGTCTGCACGATGTCGGACGTCCCCAGGGCGGCGCTCACGCCACGACGCGCCACATCGATGACCGCCGTCTCGGTGTCGGCCTGCTCCAGGTCGTCGGCCAGACGTGCGAGGCCCTCCTGGTAGTCAGGGCGCTACAACACGGCCCGATCGACCAGGCGCGCCGAGAGCCGCTGCAACGACGGGTAGACGAGGGCCGTGCCGATCGACAGCACGATCACCAGCGCGAACGTGCGCGGATCGCGGCCCGGTCCCGCGTCGCCCGTGTGCAGCCAGGGCGAGGCCGCGGAGAACGCACCGAGCGCCACACCCACGAGCAGGACCAGGGAAATGGCGTGCTACGCCCTGACATCCGAGCGGGCGCTGGGCTTCGACGTGTCGTTCCGGTGGCAGGGCGCGCGCGCGTCCGGCGAGGTGACCTATTTCGCCAACCGCATCGACAACTTCATCTTCCGGGAGTTCACCGGCCTGGTGGAGGACGACCTGCCTGATACGTTCTACACGCAGGCCGACGCCCAGCTGACGGGCATCGAATCGCACATCGACGTGCGCGTCTCGGATTTGGTGAGCCTCGAGGGCGGGCTGGACTCCGTGCGCGGTGAGCTGACCGCAACGGGCACCCCGCTGCCGAGGATGCCTCCGCTTCGCGGGCGGCTGGGAGTGCGCGTGCAGAAGAACGCGCTCCAGTTCGGGGCCGATGCGACGTTCGCCGGGCGGCAGGATCGGATCTTCACGGTCGAGACGGACGATGGCCCGTTCGGCGAGACGGTGACCGACAGCTACAAGCTGTTCAAGGTATTTGCCGCCTACTCGTTCGTCACGGGAAAGACCACCAACACGATTGCCGCGCGGCTCGAAAATGCGGGCAACGCACGCTACAGCAACCACCTGAACTACCTGAAGGACCTGGTGCCCGAAGTGGGTCGCGACTTCCGCGTCACGTTCACCGTGGGGTTCTGACGGTTCACCGGAGAGGGACTGAGAAGACCTCGGGGAAGTTCACCACGGAGGGGCGGAGGTTTGAAAGGGTCAGTCACCACCGGCAGCCTTGGCTTCACACGTAGCACAGCTGGACGATACGCAAGCGAGAGAGCCACGCGCGAGTCTCCTGAGCCCCCTGCCTGCGCTGGGTGGCCTCTGCGTGTGACCGTGTACGCCACAAGGTTGTTGAGCCAGCCGATTCGTCGGCGGCCCCGCCGGCCCATCTGTGTCCAGGTGCGGGAGATCTTCGCCGTGCTCGACCTTTCGCACCTGCCGTTCTCCGCCCCGTGGTGAAGCCCCATCCCTTCGCACGCCTCCGTTTCTCCGTGGTGAATCCCATCCCTCCGCACGCCTCCGTTTCTCCGTGGTGAATCCCATCCCTCCGCACGCCTCCGTTTCTCCGTGGTGAACCCCATCCCTCCGCGCGCCTCCGTTTCTCCGTGGTGAATCCCATCCCTCCGCACGCCTCCGTTTCTCCGTGGTGAACCCCATCCCTCCGCACGCCTCCGTTTCTCCGTGGTGAATCCCATCCCTCCGCACGCCTCCGTTTCTCCGTGGTGAACCCCATCCCTCCGCACGCCTCCGTTTCTCCGTGGTGAATCCCATCCCTCCGCACGCCTCCGTTTCTCCGTGGTGAACCCCATCCCTCCGCACGCCTCCGTTTCTCCGTGGTGAACCCCATCCCTCCGCACGCCTCCGTTTCTCCGTGGTGAACCCCATCCCTCCGCACGCCCCCGTTTCTCCGTGGTGAATCCCGATCCCTCTCCGTGGTCTCCGCGACCTCCGCGGTGAAGAACCGCACTAAGATCGCACCGTGTACCGCCGACCCGATCAAGGGCCGCTGCGCGCCGCGGCCGACCAGGTGTTCAGCCGCGCCGCCGGGGCGCCGCTCATCGGCGGCAATGATGTCCGGATCCTCCGCGACGCGGCCGAGAACTACCCGGCGTGGGAAACCGCCATCGCCGAGGCGCGTGCGACCGTGCACGTCGAGATGTACATCGTGCATCGCGATCGGACCGGCCGGCGCTTCATCGACCTGCTGGCCCGCAAGGCCCGCGAGGGCGTCAAGGTCCGCCTTGCCTACGACTGGTTCGGCTGTGGCATGGCGCCCCGGCTCGGCCTGTTCAGGCCGCTGACGGAGGCCGGGGGCGAGGTCCGGGTCATCAACCCGCCCTCCTTCAGGGCTGCCCTCGGGTGGATTCGGCGCGACCACCGCAAGCTCGTCGTCGTGGACAGCCGCATCGCGTTCATCTCCGGTCTGTGCATCGGCCAGATGTGGGAAGGCTACCCGGAGAAGCAGCTCGAACCCTGGCGCGACACCGGAGTGTCCATCACAGGCCCGGCCGTCGCACACGCCGAACGCGCCTTTGGCGACACCTGGCGCATGACGGGCGGGACCCTCGACCCTGCCGATCTGCCAGACGAGCAGTTCATTGTCCCGACCGGCCAGGTCTCGCTGCGGCTCATCCCGACCGAGCCGTTCACCGCCAACCTGCTGCGCATGGACATGCTGGTCGCGTCACTCGCGCGCAAGACGCTCTGGCTGACCGACGCCTACTTCATCGGCACGGGTCCCTACCTCGAAGCCCTGCGCCGGGCCGCCGAAGACGGCGTGGACGTGCGCCTGCTCCTGCCGCGCGGCAGTGACGTGGGCTGGGTCGTGACCGTGTCCCGCTCGCTCTACCGGCCGCTCCTCGAGTCCGGTGTGCGCATCTTCGAGTGGAACGGGACGATGGTGCACTCCAAGACGGCCGTCGCCGACGGGCGGTGGGCGCGGATCGGCTCGACCAACCTCAACCTCAACAGCTGGATGGGCAACTGGGAACTGGACGTCGCCATCGAGGACGAGGACCTCGCGCGCACGCTCGAGGAGCACTTCCTCGAGGACCTGACCCGCTCGACCGAGATCGTGGCGGCCACCGCGGCCCTCGCCCGGCCGGACCGCCATCGCCTCGGCCGGCGTCACACCGCCAAGCGCGTCGTGCGTACGGTGACCGGCGTCAGCCGGACGCTCGGCGCGGCCGTCAGCGGCAATCGAACGCTCGAGACCTTCGAGGCGATGCCCGTGCTCGTCGTCGGCCTGGTCTTCGTCGTGCTGGCGGCGCTGCTGTTCCTGACGCCCCGGCTGGTCGCCTGGCCGCTGGGACTGGCGGCCACCTGGGCAGGCTTGACGTTCCTCACGGAGGCATGGACGGTGTGGCGCGAGCGGAAACGATGATCCGGCGCCTCCTGTTTGGCAGGACGCCCGTTGGACCGGACACTACCGTCTGGTGGCGGCAGGCCGACGCCCTCGCGTCCTCTGAGGACACGATCGATCTCACGCCCCTTCGCGCCTCGCTGGTAACCGGCGCGGACGACGAGCGCGAACGTCAGGAGGAGATGCTCGACGGGCTCGACGCGTTGGCGTCCCTCCGGGCGGCCGCCCACCTTCCGGTGGTGACGACGCAGCACCGCGTCGTGGGCACCGACACCTGTCACGCGATCCTGCCGGTGACGGCGACCGGTGAAGCGCCTGGACCCGCGACCCTGTTTCTCACCTCGGCACGCGTCATCCTCATGCGCGGGCACACGCGCGCCTGGGCGTGGCACCGCGTCCGCCTCGTCCGGACCGGGCGCGATCTGGCGATCGTCGTCACCGGCACGGATCACGCCGATGTCGTCCACTGCAACTCGTACGGCGACGCGCTGAGCGCGGTGCACCTGGCGGAGCACTTTCGCAACACAAGAGCCATCACCACGTAGAACACGTAGCTCACGTAGTGCGGGCGTGCTCTGCACGATCAGCCACGCGCGGCGCCACGCCAGGCGAACCTGGCGTGGCGGCCGAAGGCCGCCTTCGACGTGGGTGGGGCCCGTCGCGACAAACGGGCTCGGAAGCATGGCCCGCTTGTCGCGACGGGTCCGACCCACGTCGGGCCGCCGCGCGCGCGGCTACGTATCTCCGCGGTGACATTCGCCCGTTGATGCCCTCCGCGCCTCCGTGGTGAACCGTGGACGGCTATCATCTGTCCATGTCCGTCGTGCTCGGATCCGATGTGCTCGTCGATCGTCAGCTGCTGGCCGGCCGCACGATCGGCCTGGTCAGCAACCCCGCGTCCATCGACGCGTCGTTCCGGCACGTGACTGAACGCGCCGAGGCTGGTGGCGTCCGTGTCGGCGCGCTCTTCGGTCCGCAGCACGGGTTCCGATCCGATCTGCAGGAGAACATGATCGAGTCGCCGCACGTCGAGGACGCGCGGCGGCGCGTGAAGGTGTATTCGCTCTACAGCGAAACGCGCGAACCCACGGCGGAGATGCTCGCGGGACTCGACGCCCTCGTCATCGACCTGCAGGACGTCGGCACGCGCATCTATACCTACATCTACACGATGGCCAACTGCCTCGTCGCCGCCCGCCGGCACGGCGTGCCGGTCGTGGTCTGCGACAGGCCGAACCCGATTGGTGGCGTGGAAGTCGAGGGCCCGATGCTCGAACCGGGCTTCGAGTCGTTCGTCGGCCAGTACCCGATTCCGATGCGCCACGGGATGACGATCGGCGAGCTGGCCCACCTCTTCAACGATCACTTCGGCATCGGCGCGAAGCTCGAGGTCATCCGCATGCAGGGGTGGACGCGCGACCAGTTCTTCGACGTCACGGGCCTGCCGTGGGTGCTGCCGTCGCCAAACATTCCGACCCTCGACAGCGCGATCGTCTATCCCGGCACCGTCCTCTTCGAGGGCACCAACGTGTCAGAAGGCCGAGGCACGACGAAGCCGTTTGAGCTCGTCGGCGCACCGTGGGTCGATCCCGAGCCGTTTGCCTCGGGCCTGAATGCCCTCGGCCTGGCCGGTGTGCACTTCCGGCCAGTGCTGTTCGAGCCCACCTTCCACAAGCACGCGCAGACGCCGTGCGGCGGCTGCCAGATTCACGTCACGGACCGGGGAGCGTTTCGTCCCGTCGAGGTCGGCGTAGCCATCATCGAGGCGATCCACGCAGCCGGCCCCAATCGCTTTGCGTGGCGCGATCCGCCGTACCGAGTACGAACACGACAAGTGGCCGATCGACATCCTGTACGGATCGGGCCGGTTGCGCGAGGCCATCGCTCACGGCCGCGCCTCCGCGCTGGCGGCGACCTGGCCCGATGCGCTGGCGGACTTCCGTCGTCTGCGCGAGCGCTTCCTGCTCTACTGAGCGGCCGCAGGGATCCCGTGGCTAGAGCGTGAGGTTCTTCCGCGCGTAGGCGATCGACCGGTTGATCAGCTCGTCCTCGAGCTTGAGGGCATCGGCCGGGCTCAGCCCCTCGGTAGTCGTGAGCTTGTGCTTCGAGGCGCGGACCAGCGCCAGGACGCCGGCGAGGTCGCGTCCGGGCAACGGGCTCTCGCGATCGTCGAACGTGGCCCAGTAGCCCTTCGTGAACACGGGGATCCTGAGTGGGGCCCGCGTGATCATCTCCAGCGCGAAGATCATCTGCGGGTCGCGCTGCTGGAGTCCCTTCACCATGCCTGGAATGTCGAGCATCCCCTCGCCGAGGGCCACCTCCGACAACAGGAACCCCTCGTCGTAGGGCGCCACCGCCATGTCCTTGAAGCTCACGTAGAACGTGAGCGGGGCGAGCAGGCGATACGTCTCGTTGGGCTCCTCGCAAAGCGCGAGGTTGTTGCCGAAATCGAAGCAGACGCCCACGTACTCGCTGCCGATCTGCTTGATCCACGCCGCATGCTCGACGGCGCGCCAGCCTTTGTGGTTCTCGATGGCCAGCTTCATCTTGTACTTGCGCAGGATCGGCTCCGCGCGCTCGACCGCCCGCTTGTGGCCCTCGAAGCTCGTCTTGAACGCCTCGAACGTGGAGAACTCCTCGTAGCGTCGCTGCGTGAATGACGACTGGGTGGTCACCGCCCCAAGTTCCCGCGCCGCGGCAATGGAGGCGTCATAGGCGGCCACGGCCGCGTCGGTCCGTCGGCGGAGCGACGCTGACGATGCAGCGCATCTCGTAACTGTCGAGCCGCTTCCGGAGCGCGCGCACGGCGTCCGGACCGCCCTGCGGGACGTTCACCCGCACCGCGCCCAGCCGGAGTCCGTGGCAGTGCTCGACGATGTCGAACCCGCCGGCTCGGCTGCGGTTGCCGAACCCCGGGCTCTCGCCGCCCATGTTCTTGAGCATCGGCAGGCCCTGCGCCGCCTGCGGCCACCACCGCCGGGGTGGATGCCCACGCCAGCGCGGATCCGCTCGTTGCCAGCATTTCTCGTCGCGTCATCGCAGCCCTCGTCCCGCCCGGGCGCCCCGAAATTGGGCGATTGGCCATTCTAGTAGACTTCCTGCAGTCGCGTGTCCGCCATTTCCGAGATCAACGAGCGCTTCGAGCAGAACCTGGTCATCGCGGCCACGCCGGCCGTCGTCTTTGCCTGCTTCTTCAACCCGAACGCGCTGCGGGCCTGGTGGCAGGCTACCCGATCGGTGACGACGGCCGTGCCGTTCGGCGTGTACGCGATCGAGTGGAACACCACTCCCTACCGGGACGATCTGCTCGGCCCGCTGGGTGGCGTCTTCCACGGCACGGTGGTCGAGGTGCGGCCGGGCCACCGGTTCCTGGTCGCGGAGGCGTACTGGGTGCCGCCGGAGGGACAGCCGCTCGGCCCGATGGCTCTCGAAGTGACGTGCTCGCCCGATCCCGGCGGCTGCAAGCTCCACATCCGCCAGGATGGGTGCGAGCCGTCGCCGCGCTGGCGGCGCTACTACGCCGTGGTGTCGCGCGGCTGGCAGGTCTCACTCGTGGCGCTCAAGCGCTACGCGGAGGCGCCGCCGGACAAGCAGGTGCCGCAGACACGCGCCGCCGATCAGACGTCGTAGGCGGTCACGCGGGACCACTCCGCGTGACCACGTTCAGCCGACGCGTTCGACCTGCACGTAGTTGCGTCCCTCACGCGTCAGCGTCGGATCGACCGACACGAAGACCGCGATCGTGCCCGGCGGCATCAGCCCGCGCGCCACCAGCGCATCACGCACCGCGGCGTGCGTGGTCTCCTCGACGACCACCGGGCGTGACGCCCCAGACCAGGCCCAGCCGGGCGGCGGTCTGCCGGCTGAGAGTCGCGGCCAGGATCGGCGAGGCAGGTCGCAGCGCGGCCAGCATCCGTGCCGTCTGGCCGGCTTCGGTCACGGCCACGATCGCGGCCGCCCCCGACCGCGACGCGAGGGCGACGGCGGCTTCGCTCAACGCGGCCGCATGCGGCGTCGAGAAGGCGGGATCGGGAATAGCCAGCGGCGGAGCCGGCGACCGTTCCGCCTCCGTGAGAATCATGTCGAGCGTGCGCACGGTGTGGGCTGGGTGGCGTCCGACCGCCGTCTCGGCCGCCAGCATCACCGCATCCACGCCCTCGTCCACCGCATGTGCGGCGTCGGTGACCTCGGCGCGCGTCGGCCGCACCTCGGTGCGCATCGAGTCCAGGACCTGCGTGGCCAGAATGACCGGGACGCCGCGCCGCCGCGCGGCCATGATGATGCGCTTCTGGACCGCAGGGAGCTTCTCGAGCGGCATCTCGATGCCGAGGTCGCCGCGCGCGACCATGATGCCGTCGGCCACCTCGACGATCGCGTCGATCTGATCGACGGCCAGCGGCTTCTCGATCTTCGCGATGATCGGCGTGCCGAAGCCCCCCGCACGTTCGGCCGCCTCGCGGGCGGCCACGACGTCCTCGGGCGTCTGGACGAAGCTCACCGCGACGACATCGACGCCCATCGCGATGCCGGCGGCCAGATCGGCCAGGTCCTTGGCGGTCACGGCCGGCGTGCGCAGCCGCGCGCCGGGGACGTTGATGCCCTTGTGCGATTCGAGCAGGCCCCCGGCGACGACACGGACGGTGAGCAGGTCGCCCGCCGCCTCGACCACCACGACCTCGATGCGACCGTCATCGACCAGGAGCCGGTCGCCGGCCTGCACGGATGAGAACAGGGCCTCGAAGCTGCAGGACACCTCGTCGGCGGTGCCGGGAAACGCGCCGCGGCGGATGCGCAGCGTCGCGCCAGTGCCGAGCGGCACGGGCGCGACCAGCGGTCCGATCCGGATCTTCGGACCACTGAGGTCCTGGAGGATGGTGACCACGCGCCCCATCGCGTCGGCCACCTCGCGGATCCGCTGGCACGTGACGGCGTGCGACTCGCGCGTGCCGTGCGAGAAGTTGAGGCGGAACGCGTCCGCGCCGGCCTCGATCAACGCGGCAATGCCCTCGATCGAATCACTGGCTGGACCGAGCGTCGCCAGGATGCAGGTGCGTCGCGTCATCGCCACGGGTCCACCAGGGCCTTCGGGATACGGAACGCCTCGGCGTCGGCCAGCGCCTCGTTGATCTGCGAGAGCGCATAGGTCCGGGCGCCGATGCGCGCCCACGGGATCTCGGCGGCGTAGCGATCGAGCAGCCGCAGGGCGCGGAGAAAATGACCAGCCTCACTGCCCCAGCAGCCGCGGATCTCGAGGTGCTTGCGATTGATGTGCTCGTGCGCGTTGATGCGGCTGTCGCCGACGTTGGTGTAGTGGCCGGCGATGACGTACGCGCCGCCGTTGCGCGCGAAGAGGACGCCTTCTTCGAACGCCCGCGCCGATCCGGCGGCCTCGATGACGACGTCGGCGCCGAGCCGGCCGGTCAGCGCCAGCACGCGCTCGAGCCGTTCCTCGGGCGTGGTCGTCTCGAGGGGAATCACGTGGTCGGCGCCCATGTCACGCGCGAGCGCCAGCCGGTTGGCCGGACCACCGATCACGATCACCTGGCCGGCGCCCGCCTGCCGCGCCAGCGCCGCGGCGCTCAGCCCCACCGCGCCCGCGCCCTGCACGACGACGGTATCGCCCATGACGATGCGGGAGCGGTCGATGATGTGGACCGCGGTGAGCAGGCCGCAGCCGCCGCCGATGTAGGCCTCGAACGTCACCGCGTCCGGCAGCTTCGCCACGATCACGCCCGGTTCGAGGTAGATCTGCTGGGCCCAGCCGCCATAGAGCCCGTCGGCCAGCGAATCAGTGATGCCGTAGACGCGGCGATGCGGGCAGCGCGTGGGCGTGCGATGGACCGTGCAGGCCAGACACCGGCCGCACGTGCGATGCACGTCGAAGAACGCGACGCGGTCGCCTTCGTGCAGCGGACGACCTTCGACATCGGCGAGCGATCCGCGGATGGCGCCGAGCGTGCCGGTGCTGACGTGTCCCGGGATGATCGGGTACGGCACGCCCGACAGGCGCCCATGCCACAGGTGCACGTCCGTACCGCAGACCTCCGAGAGACCCGTGCGGAGCAGGGCGCCGCCCATGGGCAGATCGGGGAGCGGCACCTCGCGCAGCTCCACCGGCACGCGGGGCGCGGGCATCACCGCGGCCAGGACAGTCTGTGACATCGCGATAGAGTATCAGCCGGTTCGAGGCCGTCACGCCGCGACGCTGCTATCTGCGCGTGGCGCGACGACCGAGGGCGTGTTGAGCCATGGCGCCTCGCACCACCGATGAAATGCTGCTGTGACAAGTACCACGCTGGCGAGGATCGTGGGCAGAATCACGACAAGGAGCGACAGGTTCGACGTCAAGCCCAGCGCCGGGCCGGCATTACCGAGAACAAGGACGACCGGATAGTGCACCAGGTACATGCTGTAGCACCGTACGCCGCACCAGTGTAGCGGCCTCAGGACGTGACTCCGAGCGAGCCGTCCGTCGAAGCGGTGGAGAAGGAGTAGCACGAGCGCGAAGAAAGAGCCGTATAGAAGGTCTGACGGATGAACGCCCAAGGGGGTGATGACGTGGCGGTGAAGGACGGCCCAACTGAAGACGAGTAGCAACAGGGTGGGCACTACAACGTGCAGCGCACGGCGGGCCACATTGATGTGGAAGTACACGGCTACCCCGCAGGCGAACAATAGCCAACGCCCATCAAAGAAGAACCCTGCCATCGTCTCCTGGGGCACCCACTTGATCGCGGCCAAGACGACGGCCGTCAGCACACAGGTGCCACCGAACCACCGTCTGCCGAAGACTGCGAGCAGTATTCCGGTCGCCAGGTAGAACTGTTCCTCGTAGCCCAGCGTCCAAGCAGTTGGAAGAAACCACCTCGATCCATCGGCGGGGACAAGGTGGTGGCGCCACCCCTCAGTCAACGAAAGCGTTCCGAGCCACTGGCGTCCAGTAAGAGCGGTCACTTCGGGAATCAGCCACAGGCCTCTTGGCGAGTTTGCGGTCAGTCCTGGGGCCACAGCACCGACGAGACCGAACACGGCCGCTGACAGGCCCAGCGCGATCCAGTAGGGCGGAAAGATCCGGCGAACACGCCGTACGATGTACCTCCCGAAGGGGACGACCACGTCGGAGAGTGCTCTCCGCCGCTGCGGCGATGCAGTAACCGCTGATCACAAAGAAGATGGCCACGCCCTTGACGCCATGGGCCAGCAGTGCGATGACGGAGGGCCACTGGTCCCCAGGCAAGGGGTGGACCACCACGTGGTACACCACAACCATCAGGCAGGCGACGCCTCGCCACAGGTCGAGAGACTCGTATCGCATCCCTTCCTCTTCACCCGAACCTGCGCTGGTCGATTCTCCCTGCCACCGGCCGGCGTGATGCCGTGCCCGCACGACGGAACCGGGTCTTGCGCGATAGAGTATCAGCCGCCCTGGAACTCGCTGACCCCGACGTCCCCTATTTCAGAACCTCCCCCGCCACCAGGGCTCTCAGGAAGGCGTGCAGAGGCAAGACGCGGATAGGACCATCCTTGAGCTCGGCTGTCCCGGTGTAGACGCCGTACCCGGACTGGACCACACGGTCTGCGAGGAGCGTCTTGAGCGCCTCCCCGGATTCCCTCCGCCACACGGTGGCCGCCTTGACTTCGATGCCGACGGCTCGCCCCCCTCGCGTCCAGATGAAGTCCACCTCGCTGCCCGACGGCGTCCGCCAGTATCGCAGGTCGCCACCCCCGCCCTGATAGGCCAGCGCGGCGCGAAGTTCGTGGAAGATCCAGGTTTCGAGGAGGAAGCCGCGCTCGAGTCCTTCGAGAGGTTCGTGGATCCGGCCGGCCAGCGCGCGTGCCGCTCCCGTATCGAACAAGTAGAACTTCGGGCTCGCCACTTCCTTGACCTTCGCGCGCGGCTGCCAGGCCGGCAACCAGGCACCGACGAGCGTATCGACCAGGATCTGGAAGTAGCCCTGCACGGTGGGTCGGGCCACGGCCGCGTCGCGTGAGACCCCCGAGACGTTGACCACCTGGCCGTTCATGAGGGCGGCGACGTGCAGGAACCGCGCGAAGCGATCGAGCCGCCGAACGAGCGCCTCCTGCTGAATTTCCTCGCGGAGGTAGTTGGAGACATAGGCCTCGAGGATGTCCACCGCGTACTCGGGATCCGCTTGCACTTGCGGCAGTAGACCCACCCGGAGGGTCCGATCGATGGCCAGGTCGAAACTGAGCTCGGCGGCGGTCAAGGGAAAGAACTGCCGATTGATCGCCCGGCCCGCCAGCAGGTCGATGTCGAGCTGCCTGAGTTTGCGCGCACTCGAGCCACTCAGGGCGAACCGATAGGCCCGGCCGTACTCGGACATCAACGCGTGAACCTCGTGCAGCAGCGTGGGCATCCGCTGGATCTCGTCGATCACGACCCACGTGCCCCGCGGACGAGCCTCGACGCGTTGCCTGAAGAGTTCGGGTTCCCGGCTCAATTCGAGGATCGTCTGGGTTCGCAGCAGGTCGAACCAGAGGGCATCGGGCAAGGCCTGCCGCAGCCAGGTCGTCTTGCCGGTCCCGCGCGGCCCGAACAGGAAGAACGACCGCGCCGGCACCTTCAGGGCACGTGTATACATCGCCAGCAATTTTACCGTCAAATTGATGGCGACGTATACACGGGTGGGTCCAACCGTCTTCCCGCGTCGCCGTGCGCGTGGCCTGTGGGCCAGGCCACGCCCCGTCTCCCGCGATAGAGTATCCCCGTTGCCGACACCCGCCACCATCGCCGATGCCGCACGCGCCCTGCGCGCCGGCCAGGTCACAGCAGCCGAGCTGGTCGAGGCCAGTCTCGCCGCCATCGCCCGGCACCAGGCCGCGACCAACGCCTTCACCGCCGTGCACGCCGACGCGGCGCGGGCTGCCGCGCGACGGGCCGACGAGGAGCGCGCCGCCGGACGGGATCGCGGCCCGCTCCACGGCATTCCTCTCTCGCTCAAGGACCTGATCGACGAGGCTGGTGTCGTGACCACCGCCGGCTCGCATGTGCTCGACGACCGCATCGCCACAGCCGACGCGCCCGTCGTCACCCGCCTGCGTGAAGCGGGCGCGATCATCATCGGCCGGACCAACCTCCACGAGTTCGCCTTCGGTACGACGAGTGAGGACTCGGCGTTCGGCCCGGTGCGCCACCCGCGAGACGGGGCGTTCTCGGCCGGCGGCTCGAGCGGCGGCGCCGCCGCGGCGGTGGCCACGGGCATGGGCCTCGCCGCCATCGGCACCGACACGGGCGGATCCGTCCGCATCCCCTCGTCCTGCTGCGGCCTGGTCGGACTCAAGCCGGCCGCCGGCGACATCCCCACCGACGGCGTGATCCCGCTCAGCTCATCGCTCGACTACGTGGGCCCGCTCACACGCACGGTGGAAGACGCGCGCCTGCTCTTCGCCGTTTTGGCCGGGCGACCCGATGCACCGGCACGCCCGACGACCCTCGCGGGTCTTCGCGTCGTGCGCCTGGACGGCTACTTCGCGGCACCACTCCAGACGGCGGTCCGCACCGCGTTCACCGCGGCACTGCGGAAGCTGGCCCAGGCTGGCGTGACCATCCGTGATGCGGACGTCGCGGAGACCGACCGCATCGTGCCGGCCTACGTCAACATCGTGCTGCCCGAAGCCGCCGCCTGGCACGCGAGCGCGATCGACCGCCTGCCGGATCGCTACACCCCGAACGTCCTGGCGCGCCTGCAGATGGGTCGGGCGGTTCCGGCCGCCGACTACGCCGCGGCCCTCGAGGCGCGTCAACCCTTGCGCCAGCACGTCGATGCGCTGCTGGCCACCTGCGATGTGCTGATGCTGCCGACGTTGCCCATTACCGCGCCACGGCTGGGGGAGGCCGACGTCACCCTCGATGCGGCGACGGGAGCCACGATGGCGGTGCGAAGCGCGATGCTCAAGCACACGCAGCTCTTCAACCTCACAGGACATCCGGCGATCACGATTCCCGTGTCTGTCGGGGACGGCTGGCCGGTCGGCCTGCAGATCGTCGGTCAGACGCAGGGGACCGACGAGCTCTTGGCGATCGCCGCCGCTTGCGAGAAGATCGTGGCGTGAGACACCTGTCGGTCACCGAGGTCCATCTGGCGCTCGCGGAGGGTGGTGTGTATCTGGACGTGCGCTCGACGCAGGAGTTCGCGGTGGGCCATCCGGCGGGCGCCCTCAACGTGCCGCTGCTCGAACCCGACGAAGACACCGGGCTCATGCAGTCCAATCCCGATTTCCTGCGCGTGGTCCAGCACGTGCTGTCGCCGGACACCGCGGTGTTCGTCGGCTGCCAGGCCGGCGGCCGATCGATGCGCGCCGCGCAGATGATCGAAAGCTTCGGGTTCACGGCGGTCACCAACGTGCGTGGCGGGTTCGGGGGCAGCGCCGACCCGATGGGCCGGGTTGACACCGGATGGGCCGACGCGGGCTTGCCGGTCGAGCAGTCGGCGCCGACCGGCCGGACCTACGCGGATCTGCTTGCGCGCGCGGACGCGGCCGAGTGATCCGGCGGATCTTCCACGCCTGGGAGCAGCAGCTCGCCTCGGTGGACACCAACCGGGTGATCCGGCCGTTCGAGTGGGGCCTCGACTGGCTCGACCTCGACGCGCCGCAGGGCGGCGAGGCCGCACGCCTGCACGCCTGGGCCGACGAGGCCGTGGCCGGAAGCGACGCGTTCTTCGCGGCCTCGCGAACCGACGACTACCAGATCGACGGGGACACCCTGTCGTTCCCCAGTGCGCTCGAGACGCCGTTCCCGGTCAACAACACGGTGCGGGTGCGGGTCTTCCCCGCTGACCCGGCTCGCGCGGCGGGCCGCAAGCGCGCCGTGATCGTGCTGCCGCAGTGGAACTCGGACGCCGGCGGCCACGTCGGCCTGTGCCAGTTGTTCGCGCGCTTCGGCATCACGGCCTTGCGCCTCAGCCTGCCCTATCACGACGCCCGGCGTCCCCCCGACCTGCAGCGCGCCGAGTACATCGTCAGCGCCAACATCGGCCGCACGGCGCACGCCAATCGGCAGGCCGTGCTCGACGCCCGTCGCACGGTGGACTGGCTGGTCGATCAGGGCTACGAACGCATCGGCATCATGGGCACGAGCCTGGGCTCCTGCCTGGCGATGCTCACGATGTCGCACGACGCACGCATCCGGGTCGGGGCGTTCAACCACGTCTCGCCCTACTTCGCCGACGTCGTCTGGCGAGGCATCTCGACGCGCCACGTCCGCGCAGGCCTCGACGGGCACATCGACCTCGAAGCCCTTCGCCGCATCTGGATGCCCATCAGCCCGTGGCCCTTCATCAGCCGGGTGCGCGATCGCCAGGTGCTGATGGTCTACGCACGCTACGACTTCACGTTCCCCGTGGACCTGTCGCGCGCGTTCCTGGCCGAGTTCGCGCGCCAGGGCATCGGCCACGAGACGACGGTGCTCCCCTGCGGCCATTACACGACCGGCAAGGCGCCGTTCAAGTTCCTGGACGGCTATGCGCTGACCAAGTTCTTTGTGAAAAAACTCTGAGGTCCCGGCGGTACGAACACGGGAAGTCCCGGAGTGAAAGGCGCTTGAAGTCCCGGCGCAAGAACACCAGAAGTCCCGGTGTGAAGAGCTCGGGAAGTCCCGGGGGCAGAAACACGGGAAGTCCCGGAGTGAAAAAGCTCTGGAAGTCCCGGCGGCACGAACACCGGAAGTCCCGGACCTGACGCAAAAGTCCAGGGACGGAGCGAGCGTCAGACAACACCTCGGACGCCTCGGAGGACCTGAGCGTTCGGGGTCTGGGGCTGGACCGCCCGAGCCTTCCCACCCGGGACTTCTACGGCAGCGCCGGGACTTCGCGAGCTTTCCAACCGGGACTGCACCTGCATTTGGGCCCTGGACTTCAGATGCGTTTCCGCCCTGGACTTCCGCGAGCGAAGCGAGGGCCCTGGACTTCTGCGTCAGCGCCGGGACTTCCCGAGCTTTCCATTCCGGGACTTCACCTGCATTTGAGCCCTGGACTTCACATGCCTTTCCGCCCTGGACTTCGAGTGCATTTCAGAACCGGGACTTCTCGTGCTTGTCACTCCTGGACTTCCCGTGCCCTTCACTCCTGCACTTCTCAGAGGTACTTGAACAGCCCCCTGAGCGCGTCGTAGAGCACGGCGCCGATGGCCTCGACAACCGGGCCGAAGTCGCCGGTAGCGACCGCCTGGAACTTGTCCGACGCGGCGACCGGATCGGTCACGAGCAGCCACACCACGGACGCGGCCACAGCAGCAGCCAGCAGCCCGACCATGACGATCAGGCTCACGCTCCACCGCGCCAGGTTCATAAGAATGCCAGTCTAGCATCCGGTTCTGACACCCGAGGTCACACTCGGCGAATCTCGCCAGACCGTCCGCTTTCAGCCAATACGCCGGGCGGGCGGGCGGGTTAGCAGCGCGGCGGCGGGGTCAGAATTCTGGCGTGACGATCGAGAGTTTTCGGCCGAGATCCACGAGGCTGGACTCGATCCGGGCCGCGTCGCCGACGACCACGATGGTCGCCTCGTCGGGCCGGAGCATCGACCGGGCCGTGTCGGCGAGTTGCGCCGGCGTGACCGCCGTGACTTCCGGCACGAAGCGATCGAACACGTCGGCGTCCAGTTCGTGCGTCGCGAGTTGTCCGGCCGCGCGAGCCAGCTGGACGGCCGTCTCGAAGTGCCGGACGTACCCGCGCGTGAGCGAGGCTTTCGCGCGGGCGAGTTCCGCCTCGGGCACGCGGCCCTCGTGCCGGACCTCCTCGAACTCACGCAGGATTTCCCGCACCGCCACGCCGGTCGCGTCGCCCTGGACACTGGTGTCGCAGGAGAACGACCCGGCCACCCGGCGCAGTTCGAACGACGTCCGCGCCCCGTAGGTGATGCCCTTCTCCTCGCGGAGGTTCCGGTTGATGCGGCTGGTGAACTGCCCCCCGATGACCGCGTTGAGCGTCACCATGGCGTGATACTGCCTCGTGCGCCGCCACGGCGCCGCGTGCCCGATGCGCAGTTCCGACTGCGGCGCCTCGGGGCGATCCACCAGCCAGATCCGCGGCTCGGCCGACGGGGCCGGCACGGGGACCAGCGGCCGGGGCGGCGGTCCGCCCGTCCAGCCGCCGAACGTCTGCTCGGCGACGCGGTGAATCTCCGTCTCGGTCGCATCGCCCGCCACGATGAGGGTCGCGCGCCGGGGTCCAGCCAGCGCCGCCCAGAAGCCCCGGGCATCGTCCACCGTGATCGACTCGAGGCCCGCCGTCGTCCCGAAGGCGCCGTGGCCATAGGGATGTCCGCGGAAGACCGAGGAGACAAACGCCCGATCGGCCATCGACCCGGCCGACTGGCTCATCTGGCGTAGACGACTGGTGCGCAGTTCGCGCACGCGCGCCAGCGAGCTCTCGGCCATGTGGGGGCGGAGCACGATGTCGGCGAGCAGCGCCATCGACGGGAGGAACTGCCGCGTCAACGTCGTGAGCGTGAAGACCGTCTCGTCCGCGCCCGTGTCGATGTCGAGATGGCTGCCGAGCCGCATCAACGCCTCAGACAGCTCGATCGCCTCATAGGCCCCGGCGCCTTCGTCCACCAGGTCGGCGACGAGGCTGGCCAGTCCTGGCTGTGACGGCGGGTCGTCGGCCGTGCCATGCGCCAGTGTCAGGACGGCCGTCACGAGCGGCACCGACGTATGCGCGATGGCCCACACCGCCAAGCCGTTGTCGAGCGTGTCGCGGGCGATGACCGGGAACCGGACCGCGGTCGGTGCGCCGACCGGCGGCGGCAGGAAGCGATCCATCATCGGACGTCCTCGACTGGCACGGAGTCGGCGAGCGCCAGGTCGCGTCGCCCATGGGGAACGACGCTCAGACAGGTGACGTCACCGGCCCGCAACCACCGGCCCGCGGTCTCGCGGAGCCGGTCGGCCGACGCGCCGAGGTAGCGGTCCAGATCCGTGTCGAAGCCGTCCGGCGACCCGAGGTAGGTGTTGTACGCGTTGAGCTGGTCCGCCTTGCCGCCGAAGCCGCCGAGCGTCTGAAGGCGATGCACGAAGGCCGCCTCTGCCTGGGCCCGGCCACGCTCGACATCCGTGGGGCTGGGGCCGTCGGTCACGAAGGAGGCAATCTCCTCGCGGATGGCGACCTCGAGTTCCTCGAGCGATCGCCCGGGCGCGGCCGACGCGATGATCTGGAACGTGCCGCCGCCTTCGCGCGAGGATTGCCCCGCGGCCAGTTCCGTCGCGACACGGCGCTCGTGAATCAGGCGCCGATAGAGGCGGGACGTCCGGCCGTTGCCAATCAGGTCGGCTGTCAGATCCAGCTCGGCATCGCCGGCGGTGAACAAAGCCGGCGACGGCCACGCCAGATAGAGTCGCGCCAGCTCCACCCGATCCTCGAGCACGAGCCGCCGGTGTCCCGGCAGGGGAGGCGGCATCAGGACGGGTCCCACCGGCTCGCCCGTCGGGATCTGGCCGAAGAGGTCTTCGACCATGGCCAGGACTTCAGCGGTGTCCACGTCACCAGCCACGGCGACCGAGGCATTGCCGGGATGGTAGTAGCGCGCGAAGAAGGCGCGGCAGTCGTCCGCCGTCGTCACGGCGAGGTCCTCGGGAAACCCGATCGTCGGCCAGTGGTACGGATGGTCGGCCGGGAACATCGCCTGCATCAGCGCGAACTGCGCGAGGCCATACGGCCGGTTCTCGTAGTTCTGACGCCGTTCATTGAGCACGACCCCGCGCTGCGTCTCGAACCGCGCATCGGTGAGCGCCGGCAGCAGCCAGCCCATGCGGTCGGCCTCCATCCAGAGCGCCAGCCGCAGCGCATCGCGCGGCACCAGTTCCCAGTAGTTGGTCCGGTCGGTGCTCGTTGACCCGTTGAGTGAGGCCCCGGCCTCCTGGAGCGGCGGAAAGTACCCGTGCGGCTGATGGGCCGAGCCCTCGAACATCAGGTGCTCGAACAGGTGCGCAAGGCCGGTGAGCCCCGGCCGCTCGTTCTTCGAGCCGACGTGGTACCAGACGCTCACCGCGGCGAGCGGCACCTGGTGATCTTCATGGACGATGACGTCCAGCCCGTTGGCGAGCGTGGTCTTGGTGAACGGCACCTGCATGGGTCGGGTCCGTTCGCCGGTCACACGGCCGTCAGCGGAATCGCGCGACGGGCGTACGACGCGATCGACACCTGCTGGGCCACGCGCTCGGCGGCCGCCACCAGGGCCCGCGCCGACGGCGAATCGGGCTCGCCCAGCACGATCGGCACGCCGCTGTCTCCCCCACGACGCACCGGCTCGTAGAGCGGAATGCGCCCGAGAAACGGCAGGTGCATGTCGGTGGCGAGTTGTTCGCCGCCGCCCTTGCCGAAGATGTCGCTTTCCTTGCCGCAGCCCGAGCAGACGAAGTGACTCATGTTCTCGATGAGCCCAATCGTCGGGATGTTGAGCTTGCGATACATCTGCACCGCACGTCTGGTGTCGGCCAGTGAGACGGACTGTGGCGTCGAGACCAGGACGGCCCCGGCCACCGGGACGGACTGACTCAGACTGAGCGCCACGTCGCCGGTGCCCGGCGGCAGGTCCACGATCAGGTAGTCGAGGTTGTTCCAGCGGGTCTTGTGGAAGAACTGCTGGATGGCGCCGTGGAGCATGGGCCCCCGCCAGATGACGGGCGAGTCGTCGTCGGTCAGGAACCCCATCGACACCACCTGGAGGCCGTAGCGTTCGGCGGGAATCATGCGCTCGCCGTCGGTTTCGAGCCGCGCCTGCATGCCAAGCATGATCGGCACGTTCGGGCCGTACATGTCCGCGTCGATCAACCCGACGCGGCTGCCGCGCGCCGCCAGGGCCACCGCCAGATTGACGGCCACCGTCGTCTTGCCGACGCCACCTTTGCCAGCGCCCACCGCAATCACGTTCTTGACGCCCTCGATCGGCGCCCGTCCGCCGTCCACGGGCGCGGCCGCGCGCACCTGCGCGGTCATCTCGATCGCCACGCGCGTGACGCCGGGCAACGCCGACACCGCGGCCTGGGCCTGATCCCGCATCAGATCCTTGACCGGGCAGGCGGGCGTCGTCAGCTCGATCGTGAACGACACGGCGCCATCGCCGCCGATCTTCAACTGCTTGACGAACCCGAGCGCGACGATGTCTTTGTGGAGGTCGGGATCCTTGACGGCCCGCAACGCGTCGAGCACGTCGGATTCCTGTGGAACAGCCATCTGTCTATTGTAGCGGCCGGGGACGGACGCCCACGCGCCGATCTCGCGTCGTTCCGATTGGCGACGTGCATGAAGCAACGAGACTCAGCTCGACAGGCAAGAACCGGTTACACCACGGAGGGGCAGAGGGAACAGTCACCAGGCGCCGCGCGGCGGGCCGACGAGAGGACCATCGGCCGCGACAAACGGGCATCGTCTGCAGGGCCCGCTTGTCGAGGCCGGTGGCGCTCTCGTCGTGGCCGGCCCTTCGGCCGGCGCGCCGGCTCCGCCGGCGTGCCGCCGCGCGGGACCGACGCCCTTCGTGTCTTCGTGGTGAGACCAGCCCTGCTCCGCAGCTCCGTGCGAGCCCGCGAGTCCTTACCGATCCAGCCAGCTGCCGATGCCGGGCAGCCGGTACCGCTCGCCCGAGATGGCCTTGAACATGAGCAGGATCCAGACACCGATGACGCCCACGAGGAACAGCGTCGTCCACGTGCGGCCACCCGGGAGTCCGGCGAGCGCCAGGTGGACGACCGCGGCGGCAGCGAAGAACACCGTGGACTGCCGGGCGTGATAGCGCACGAACTCGCTGCGCCGTTCGATCAACAGGAAGGCGATGCCGCTCAGCAGCCCGAGCAGATACGAGAGCGCCGCCGCGAGCCGCTCGTCCAGATGGGTGCTCGACCTCCCACGCGCCGACGAGGGCCTCACGGTTCGTCCTCCGGCGCGAGGTCCTGAGGGCCGCGAACGCGGCGCCCAAACGCCCGGCGCGCGTCGTCATTGAGCATCGCCCAGTACGTGTAGACGGCCAGGGCCGTGCCGAAGGGGACGACCAGCAGATTCGGCAGCGCCAGGATGAGCGCGGCTGGTCGAGCCGCCGGGCGTCGGCGCAACACGGCCCGGCCGGTGAGAACCAGTGCCAGGCCCGCGGCGGCGAAGCACAGGGCAAAGATCAGAAGTACCCAGATGGCCGCCTGACCAGGCCGGCCGTCGGCGCCGAGGTCGGCGATCGCGACGCGGGTGCCGAGCGCCAGGATGACGAGCGACGCACAGGCCAGCAGGGCGAAGGCGCCCCAGAAGACGTGCAGCCAGCCCAGCAGATCGAAATGCCACCTCATGCGGAGCGGCCTGGCCGCGCGGCGCGCGTGGGAATGAGACTACCGACCTCGTCGGCCGGAGGCGGAGTCGTCGAGAAACGCGGCCTGGATGCGAGCCACGAGGATCGACACATCGACGAAGTCGATCGCCACGTCGGGACGTCGCACCGCCGTATCGACAGCGGACCAGGGAGAGTAGCTGGCAAGCCCCGCGCCTGAGAAGTCAGGATGAACATGTCGCGCCCGTCGAGCGCACGCCAGGCGGATGTCACGCGGCGTCGTCTGGTCCGAAACGCCGAGGATGTCGAAGTAGTCGTGCACGGGGTATGGGGGAGGGACGGCAGCGGCCGGGCCTCGACAGGCGCGGCGAGGCGCCCGGTGCCTGGTGGACGGCTACCGAGTCCCCATCGTGACACGCAGTTCACGCCGGGCCGGTTCATCGAGCCCTTCGATATCGACGGTGCTGTCACATTCGTCGCACAGGACCTCGAACAGTGCGGGCCGGCCCTCTTCCTGCGGGGGCTGGAGTTGCCCATCGAGGACGCGGAGCAGATGCATCTGCAAGGTCTTCACGAGGAAGTTTTCGGCGTTGCCGCAATTCGCACACGTCAGCGACAAATCTATGCTCCGTTCGCCCGAAAAAAGGCTGGGCCGCGACAGAGTGTATCCCATTCCCTCTCACGCGTACACAATTCTGACGCCAATTTGCGCAGTCCCAAACACGGCCGCCAATGCGGTGGCGTACGTCGTGGCCTGCGTCTCGTGCTCGGGCCGCGGCCGCCCCGTCTTGAACTCCACGAGCGTCGCCGTGCCGTCGGGGTGCGCCACCAGGCAGTCGGCCACGCCCCGGATGACCTCGCCCGGACGATCGGACGGCGCAAACGAGAACGGCACCTCGAAGTGGCACACACCCGAGGCCAGCAGAGCCGCGACATCCGTTCGGTCCCGAATCGCCCGGTAGACCGTGAGCGTGCGCGCGGTCAACGCGGCCGGGTCCGCAACATCGACCAGTTCCTCGGCTCGAACGAGGGCCTGACAGAGATCCGCGGCCCGGGCCTCGTCGGTGCCGGGCGCAAGCCCGGCCGCCAGCAGCCGGTGGACCAGCGTGCCGACGAGTCGATCGCCAGCCGCGGAGGCGGCTTCAGCCGGACTGATCGGGTCGAGATCCTGATGGCGTCCGTGGGCCGCCACGCGCGACGCCCCCACGCGTCGGCGTACGGACAGGACCGGCGCGACGTCGGGCGGGCGCGGGTCGGCGGGCGTCGGCGCGTCCTCGAGGGCCTTGGCGACCACGGCGGGCGGCCGGCAGACGGCGAAGGTGAACCGGCCGGACTCGGTGGCCCATGACACGTGGTCGGGCTGATCGGCGCCGGCCGCCACGGTGAACAGATCGACCAACGCCAGCGGCAGCAGGGCGCCGAGGCTCCGGGCGGCGCGCTTCAGTCGGCCGCCCTCGACCTGCGCCGCCAGATAGACGCGGTCGCGCGCGCGTGTCACCGCGACATAGAGCACGCGGCGCAGTTCTTCCTGCTCGCGTCGCTCCTCGAGCCGGGTCGCGTCTGTGGTCTCGAAGGCCACCTCAGGCTGGCCGTCAAGGCCGCGATCGATGACCGAGAACCCCGGAGGCCGGCCCCGGCCGGGCGCGTGCAGGTTGACGAGGAACACGATCGGAAACTCCAGCCCCTTGGCCGCGTGCATCGTCATCAGGTTCACGGCCCCGGCGGCCTCGAGAATCGCGTTGGACTCGTCCCCCGCCCGCAGGGTCTCGAAGTAGGCGGCCAGTCGATCGAGGGTCGCGTAGCCGCGGCTCTCGACGCGCCGCACGAGCGCGCGCACCTTCTTGATGTTCTCGCGCGCCTGATCGAGGCGCCGGCCGCGCATCTCGAAGACGTACGCCGACTCGCGGAGGATCTGGTCCAGGAGTTCGCTGGGCGGCAGATGTCCGGCCTGCCCGAGCCACCGCGGCACCGCTGTGCGCGCCTGGGCGAGCAGGCGGGCGTCGATCTCCGACAGCGTGAGCATGGACGTGTCCGTGGCGGGGTTGAGCAGGACGTCCGAGAACCTGCCGGCCAGTTGGACCAGGGCCACGTCGGACAGGCGGACGAGCCGCGACCGCAGAAACTCCGCGGCCCGCAGGTCAGAGTCGGGTTGGGCCAGAAAGCGCAGCAGCGCCTGGAGATCCTGCACCTCCGGCGCGTCGAAGAAGCCGAGGCCCTTGTAGACGTAGCTGCGGATGCCGCGCAAGGCCAGCGCGGACTCGAAGTACTGATGGCCCGCCCGCGCGCGAAACAGGATGGCAATGTCATCGGGGCGCGCCGGCCGGGGCGGGCCGTTCCGGTCGCGAACCGTGGCCGAGGCCAGCAGCCGCTCGATCTCGCCCGCCACCGCGTGCGCACAGGCGTCCACGGAAGGCTCGGCGACCAGGCCCAGCACCGGCTGGCCGTCACGCACGGCGCCGTCGGCGATCGTGGCGACCGGGAATCGATCTTTCTCTTCGTAGCCGAAGCGTTCGTCGAGATCCGCATCGCCCTGGATCTGACTGGCCAGCGCATTGACGAACGCGAGGAGCTCGGGCACCGCCCTGAAGCTGGCCGAGATCGCCTGCCTGACCACGCGCCCCGGACGCAGGCCGCCAATCTTCCGTGCGGCCGCGTCGAGCAAGGTGACCTCCGCGTGACGAAAGCGGTAGATGGACTGCTTGCGGTCGCCCACCACGAAGATCGACGTCGGGGCGTCGGAGGCGCCCTCGCCTTCGCCCCACGCGTCGATCAGCAGCTCGATCAGCCGCCATTGGAGCCGGCTCGTGTCCTGGAACTCGTCCACCAGCACGTGGTGATACCGGGCCTGCAGTTTCAGCCGGCTTCGTGCGAACTCTTCCTGGTGCTCGAGCAGCGCGACGGCGCGATCCAGCATCCCCGCAAAATCGAGCAGCGAGTGTTCCGCCAGCAGGTGCTCGTACTTGTCCACGGCGATCGCGACGACGCGCTGAAGCCCGCGCGCGAGGAGGCCGGTGACGTGCACGTCGAGCGTGTTGAGGGCCTCGAGCACGGCCGGGGCCAGCGTCTTGACCGCCGCCTCGTGCCGGCGCCGGGCCTCGGGAGAGGCGAAGGCGTCGCCGGTGAAGGGCTTCGAGAGCCTCTGGCGGGGCTCGCGCTTCTGGGTCAGGAAGTAGCGCTGCATGCGGCGCCGCAACTGCTGCACGCGCGCCGGGTCGGCAAACGGGTCGTCGCCCGCCGGGCCGGCCGGCCCGGCGAGCGCGACCAGGTCGGCGTGCACCCAGCGGAACTCCGGCGCGTCATGCGGCCCGTCTTCGGTGAGCGCGGTCAGCATCGTGGCCGCCGGGGTGGTCGCCCCACGCCGCGGGACAACCGCCCCGGCCGGCTGACGCGCCAGCTCGCCGAGCGCACTCCGCAGCACGGCCACGAACGCGGCGGCCGCGCCGGCCGCCGTGGCCGGGCCGTGCTGGCGCGCGACGAACGTGCCGATCGCCGGCACGGCCACGTGCCGGCGATCGAGCAGGCCGGCGATCGCGTCGCGCAGCACCGGCGCCTTGACGCGTGCGAAGAGCAGGCGCACATGCTCGTCCTGCCGCAGCAGGAGGCGCGCGGCCCGCAGCGTCAGGTCGAGCGCCTCGTTCGCGAAGCGCGCCATCTCCGTCTCGTCCGCGATCTCGAAGGCAGGATCCACATCGGCCTCGAGTGGGAACTCGCGCAGCAGGCCAAAGCAGAAGGCGTCGATCGTCGTGATCTGGATCTCGGCAATCCGATCCCGAAGACGCCGCCACGCCTTTGGACTGAACGCACCCTCCTCCGCGCGCCGCCGCAGCGTGGCGAGCACACGCTCGCGCATCTCGGCCGCGGCCTTGCGCGTGAACGTGATCGCGAGCACGTGCCGCGGGTCCACGCCGCGTTCGATGAGGCGCACGTACCGGTCCACCAGCACGCGCGTCTTGCCGGTGCCTGCCGAGGCTTCCAGCACGACGTCGTTGGCCGGATCGACGGCAAAGTCTCGCGCGGCCTGGTCAGGCGGCCGCGACTCGGGCTCGTCCACGTCCGGGAGATCAAACAGCGTCGGCTGCATCGTCGGTTCCCGCGTCGGCGACGTATTCCTTGCGGCACACGCCCGCGTAGCCGCACCACGCGCACTCGCCGGGCCGATGCGGCGCCGGCGGAAAGACGCCGGCTTCGATCTTCGCGATCGTGTCGGCGAACACCAGCGCTCGGGCCTCCACGGCGATCGCCGTCTCGGGACCCGGTTTGGCGAGGGGGCCCTCGAGGCGGCGGTCATCCCCGAATGCCAGGTACATCGCCGACCTGACTGGATGCGCCTCACCATCACCCGCTTCCAGCTGCTGCTTCGCGGTGTGGGCGTAGACGGCGATCTGGATCGACCGATCGACATCGGGCAGGCGGCTGAGCTTGTAGTCGATCACCCGAATCGCGCCGTCGGCGAAGACGTCGATCCGGTCGGCCTTGCCGCGGATCTCGATCGGCTGCTGAACAACCGTCAGTACGCCTTCGCGTCGTGGGAACGAGAAGGTGCCCTTCAGATCGACTTCCAGCAGGCGACGGGCGACGGCGCCGCCGGCATCGACCTCGAGTTCGAACACCCGTTCCGCCACGCCGCGATCGACGATGGACCCGAGGAGGCGGGCTTCTTCCAGGGCGCGGTCGGCATCGGGCAGCCCGGCGAGTGCGTCGCGTGTGATGTCCGCGAACAACGCGAGCGCGTCGGGCAACACATCGGCCGTGATGGTGCCCTGTTCCCGCTCCGCCCACGTCTGATAGAACCGCTCGAAGAGGGTGTGCAGCAGCGTGCCGCGCTCGAGCGGCGAGAGGCCCGCCCCTTCGTCGCGCTCCTCGGACAGCCCGAGCACCGCTTCCGCGAAGTACTTAAATGGACAATCCACGTACCGGTCCACGCGGCTCACGCGGTAGGGTTGCGGATCCTGTGGGCCCACCGTGCCCGCGTAGGTCTCGGCCGTCAGGTCGGGCCGGCCCCGCCGCGCCGTCAGCCAGGCACGATGCCCGGCCTCGAGCACGGGTGCCTCGGCCCAGTCGCGCGTGAGGACCTCGTCGGCAAACACGGCGCCCGGCGAGTCGGTGACCACCTGGCGGGACGGCACATCGCGGGCGACGTCCACCAGCGGCGAGAGCGCCACGAGGGCGTCGCCCTCGAGCTGGAAGGCATGCAGGCTGGTGGACACCCGCGCCAGGCTCAGCAGATCGCGAAAGGTCGCCTGCTGCGCGCGCAGCTGGTCGAGTTCCTGAGGCCAGCCGAGTGAGGCCAGCAGCGAGCCGGTGTAGAAGATGCTGCGGCGCACGCGCTCGGGCCAGTCCGTCTCCACGAGGCCCACGACGTGGACGTGGTCCACGTCTCCGAACCGCGCGGCCACCGCATCGACCAGGTGCACGCCGCCGTGCCCGCGCGCGGGCGTGAACGTGCGCGCCTCCACGGCGTGGTGGATCGACGCGGTCAGATCCCCTTCCTCGCGTTGGCGGTCGTCGTGGCGTCGGAAGGCGTCCGCCAGTTCGTCCAGCACGGCCAGGACCGTCGCGCGCGCCCGGCGTCCGCGCTCGTCGTCCTGGGCGTCCGGCGTCGTTCGTCGTTCGTGGTGGCGGAGGAACGCCGTGAGGCACGCGACCTGGTCCGAGGCGCGCGACGAGGCGCGGAACGGCAGCAGCGCGAGCCGAATGGCCCCGCAGCACTCGGCCGCGCGACGGGCCCGGTCGGCCGACACGCCGTTACGCGACGCGCGGCCGTTGAAGAACCCGTCAACCTCCGCCGCGTAGGTCGAGGCGTCGCCCGTGACCCGCCGCTCGCGCAGGACAAGGTCGAGGGCGGTCGCGTCGCGACGATCTACGGACAGGCCGCCGGCCTCGAAACGAACCAGGGGTGACCGGAGGAGGGAAATCGCCGCCTCGCGTGTGCCGCCCGTGCGAGCGAACACCAGCATCTGATCGAGCAGCGCGGCGTACGGCTCGGCCCCAAGCGGGAGTGCGTCGAACGCCTGGTACGGCACCTGGCCGTCGGTCAGGACCTGCTGACCGAGATAGAGGTACGGCAGCGGGCGATGAAAGACGACCGCGACCGACTCGGTCAGGGCATGTCCCGAGGCCGCGGCGCGACGCCGAATGGCACGGGTGACGTCGCGGACCTCCTCTTCGCGATCGCGGCTCACGAAGATCGGGTCGGCCGGTGCGGCCGCCGGCGCGATGAGCACCGGTGCCCAGGGAACGTCAGCCGCCCTCGTCTCCTCGATACCGGGCAATTCCTGCTCCAGGCGCTCGCGAAAGCCGGCGTCGTGCGTCTCGTCGGTCATCACGACGTCGAGGCGCGACAGGGTACTCAGACGGCCGACGAGGTCGAAGTCGGCGGGCCACAGACCCCGCGGGTCTGACGGATGGTCCGCCACCGCGAGCACGAGGTGATCGAACGGCAGTGTCGGCTGAGACTGGATGAGCGCCCTTCGCAGCGTGTGCTCGTCGAGTCCGCCGGCTTCGTCGAGCAGGCGCTGATAGGCCAGGAAGGTCAGGCCGAGGAACGCGGTCTGGTGGATCAGGCCTTCGCTGCCGCGATCGGTGCCGCGTTCGACCCTCAGCTGTTCGAACAGGGCCTGCGCGAAGCGGCGGATGCGCCGCTGGCGCCGGCCGAGCTCGTCGTAGAAGTCGAGCATCGACGCGACCAGACCCACGCGCAGCTGAAAGGGCGCGCCCCCCAGGCGTGGCCGCCGGGCCGTGGCGCGCGCGGCCCGCTCGAGGAGCACCTCGCGCGCCGCGCGGCCGAGCAGGGGCCGATCAGACGGCAGCGCCTGGTGGAGACGCTCGAGCCACTGGTCGCGCGTGACGAACTCGGGCAACACGACCGCACGGCGCCCGTCGGCGAGCAGCCGCGCCTCGATCGTCTCACGCAGCAGTTCGCCCGACGCGCGAGTGGGCACCACGACCACACGACGCCGGGCCTCGAGCGGAGGCCCCTCGGAGGCCAGATCGACCAGCACCCGGCGAAAGGCCGAGAGACCGCCTGCGCGGATGAGCCGACGCTGCTGCATTCGCTCGACGATACCATCGCGGGTCGAGCCCAACGCGGTCCACGCGGCGCGCTACTTGAGCGTGGGCGGTTGCAGCAGTTGCCGAAGGTCGGCGCGCGCCCGTTCGAGCAGGATGATCGCGCCGGCGGCGGCCGATGACGCCTCACGCGCGACGGGCACGGCGTTGGTCACCACGGCGAGGCGACGGCGTTCTGCGGCCTGGCTGGCCATGTGCAGCGCGCTCTCGAGCGTCGCATGGACATCGGCCAGGTAGGCGGGCGGACTGATGGCCTCGAGATCGGCGGTCAGCCGGCGCAGCCGCGTGCGCGCGTCGGTCAGCGTGCCGATGCGGACGCTGTGCATGTCCCGGATGGCGCCGAACAGCGGGCTGAGGCGGTCGAGTTCGGCGAGGGCGGGCGCCAGACGACGCTGGTAGGCCAGGAGGCGCGGTCGGATGTACGAGAAGTGATCGAGACCCACGCGATGTGCCCGCGTCCGATCGAGCAGCGCCGCGAGGCGCAGCTCGAGATCCCGCACCTGCGCGGGCCGCAGGACGCCGAGGGCACGGTCGCGTGCCGGCAGATCGCGCAGCAGCGCTTCGATCGCGGGCACGTCACCGCGCCCCAGGGCCGCCTCAGCGCGGCCGAGCAGGTCCTCACCGAGGGCGCGGTACGCCTCTTCGACCCGCAGCTCGTCGGCCAGTCGGGCTGAGACCTCGCGCGACAGCTCGGCGGGCCCGCGCTCGGCGGCCACCGCGGACATCGCGGTGCGGAGGACGGCCATGCGGTCCTCGGTCACATCGGTGGCCGAGGCGGCCGCCAGCGCGGCCTTCACGGAGTCGGCCAGGCTCACCGACCCCAGAATCGGCTCGCGCGACCCGGCACTTGGCGCACCGGCACGCAGGTCGAGCGCAATGGCCGGCTCCCCCGCCGCCGCGCGCAGCTCGGCGACCACGTCATCGAAGAGGCGTGTGAGTTCCTGGACCTCGGCCGCGCGGTAGTCGTAGTGATCGCGGGACCAGGTCTGCAGTCGTCGTCGGGCGTCCTGCGCCATCTGCAGGCGGCGCTGCGGGTCGCTCACCTGCCGGAGCGCGTCGAGCGAGGATGAGACTTCGGCGGTCACGGCCGCGTAGTCGGCCTGGCCTCGGGTCGCGGCGTAGTTCGACGCCCGGACGGCCTCGGCGTAGCGTCGTGTGCGCAACAGGTCGATCGAGGCCAGGGGCACGCTCATCAACTGCAGGAGCGACGTCCCATCCGAACTGCCGACCATGAGGTTGAAGACCAGGCGATCCCCGACCTGCGCCGAGTCACCGAATGTGGGCAGCGCTTCGCCGGTCGTCAGGAACACGCGAAACGTGGAACCAGGCGCAGACCCCTGGGCGTACGCCCGAAATTCCGGTGCATAGCAGCACGCTCAGCGCCATGACGACGGTGTAAACGAGACGTGGCGATGGCACGTGTGGAAAACCTGTGGAACAGACGTGCAAGGGCTGTGGATGGCCTGCGGTGATCAATCTATTTTGTCCCAATGCGCGAACAAAGCTGGTGCTGTGCCCCAGCCCTGTGCAGCTTCGCACCGCGCTTCGCTTGTTTCCCCCCGGCGTAACACTAGAATCACGAACTCGACACACATCACACCGGGAGTCGCGTGGACATCGTTCGCATCACTGAAATCATCAACGGCCGTCCCCTCCTGATCGAGGTGTCCGCCGTCGGCCACGCCCGCTGGCGCGCGCAGATCGCCAGCACGCCCGGCGGCATCACCGCCCTCATGCCCTTCTACGGCCCGACCGCCGAGGAGGCCGCCCAGCGGCTGACCTCCTGGGTCACCCGCACCAGCCGCATCCCCACGGCTCCCACCCCCCCGCCCCGCGCGCGGACGTAGCGTACCTGTCGTACCCGAGGACCCGGCGTACCCGAGACCGGCGTACCCATGTACCTGTCGCACCCGCGGTACCTGATGGACCCGAGGACCCGGCGTACCCAGAGGACCCAGGCGTACCCGAGGACCCGGCGTACCCGTGTACCTGTCGTACCCGCCGTACCTGATGGACCCGTTATAGTGTGCCCCATGACGTCGGCCGTCCGTCTCTGCCTCGCCGCGATGACCCTGGTCATTGCCGGCTCGACTCTGGCCTGTTCCCGACCCGTCGCGGCCCAGGCCCAGGCGGGCACACCGGCCCCCCAGCCGGGCCAGGTCGCCGGCGCGCCCGTCGCCGCCGTGCCTCGCGTGTTCCTGTTTGCGACCGGCGGCACGATCTCCAACCGCACGGGTGGACGCCTGACGGTCGAGGAACTGATCGCGGCGGTGCCGAATCTCGATCGGCGGGTCCGCGCCGAAGGCGAGCAGTTCTCGAATGTCTCGAGTGGCGCCATCACGATGGACCAGTGGCTCGACCTCGCGCGCCGCGTCAACGAGCGCTTCCGCAAGGACGCCGACCTGGCGGGCGTCGTGGTGACGAGCGGCACGGACACGCTTGAAGAGCTCGCCTACTTCCTGCACTTGACCGTGCGCGACGAGCGGCCGGTCGTCGTGGTCGGATCGATGCGCAACCCGAGCACCCTGGGGTACGAAGGAACGGCCAATCTGGAGGATGCCTTCCGCGTGGCGGCCGATCCCCAATCGCGCGGGATGGGCGCTCTCGTCGTGCTCAACGACGAGATCAACTCGGCCCGCGAAGTGACCAAGACCGACTCGCGGCTGCTCAGTACGTTCAGCTCACGCGACTACGGCGTGCTCGGGACGATCTTCGATCGCGTGGCGTACTTCCGGAAGCCTGTCCGCCGGCACACGGCGCAGAGCGAGTTCGACGTCACGAAGATCCCCTCCCTGCCGCGCGTGGACGTCATCCTCACCTACCAGGGCGCGCCTGGCGACATCATCAAGGCGGCCGTAGACGCGGGCGCCAAGGGCATCGTTGTCGCCGGCGCCGGCACCGGCGCAACGAGCGGCACGCAGGGAGAAGGCCTCAGCTACGCCACCGAGAAGGGCGCGTTCGTCGTCTCGACGACGCGCACGGGCGGCGGAGGTGTGGGCGGCGGTGGAGGCGGACGCGGAGGCGGTGCGCCCGGTGCGCCCGGTGCGGCTCTGCCGCCGGGTGCCGCGGCCCCGACGGCCGGCGCGGGCCGAGGCACGGCGTCGCGTCGCATCAGCGGCGACGACCTGCAGCCCGTGAAGGCGCGCATCCTGCTTATGCTCGCGCTTGCCACCACGACCGACCCGGCGGCGTTGCAGCGGATCTTCCGCGAGTACTGACCCCTTCCGCGACGACCCAGGCGACCGTCCGGCGGCTCGACGGACCGGGCTTGCGGTCCTCTCGCTTTTGGCGTTGAATGCAGACGTGCCCACACACGCCCGGATGTCCCGTCGCGCGTTCCTCGGTCAGTGCACGGCCATCGCCGCCGCGACCGGCTTGCCGTTGTGGTTCGTCGAGCGAGAGCTGGCCGCGGCCGGACAGGCCCAGGGGCCAGGCGGGAGCCCGGGCGATCGCCGCCGGATTGCGCTGATCGGGTGTGGCGGGATGGGCCGCAACGATGCGAGGGCCGCGAGCCGATTCGGCGACATCGTCGCCGTCTGCGACGTGGACGAGACCCGCACGGCGGTGGCGGCCAAGCAGTTCACGGTCGGGGACCGGGTGCCGGAGCGATTCACCGACTTTCGCCGTGTGGTCGAGAGGAAGGACGTGGACGTCATCCTCAACGGCACACCGGATCACTGGCACACGCCGATCAATCTGGCGGCGGCCGCTGCGAAGAAGGACATCTACGCCGAGAAGCCCCTCACGCTGACGATCGACGAGGGCAAGCGGCTCGTCAAGGCCGTGCGCAAAGAGCGCGTCATCCTGCAGACCGGTACGCAGCAGCGCAGCAACAAGGCGTTTCGGCTGGCGTGCGAGCTGGCGCGGAATGGACGGCTCGGGAAGCTGTCGCAGGTGACGGTGTTCCTCCCCGGGGGGCTCCGCGAAGGGCCGTTCGCCCCGGTGCCCGTACCGGCGGGTTTCAACTGGGACTTCTGGCTCGGACCGGCCCCGCAGGTGGATTACCTCAAGGAGCGCTGCCACTCCACGTTCCGGTGGTGGTGGGACTACTCCGGCGGCCCGGTCACCGACTGGGGCGCGCACCACAACGACATCGCCCGCTGGGCCATCGGTCAGGATGGCCCCATTGCCGTCCAGGGGCGCGCCCTGACCGAGCCCATCCCTGGTGGGTACACGACGCCCAGTGAGTTCGAGGCGACGCTCACCTGGGCCAACGGTGTGACGCAGGTGGTGAAGACCACCCTCGATGACAGCCCGTTCGGCGCCGTGCTCAAGCCAGACGGCCAGCGCAACGGCGTCCGCATCGAAGGCTCGTCGGGCTGGATCTGGGTGAACCGGAACGGGATCAGCGCCAGCGATCCGGCGATCCTGGAGACACCGCTCACCAATCCCGCCGTCCGTCTCGACGTCAGCGACGATCACATGGGGAACTTCTTCGAGGCTGTGCGGACGCGCCAGGATCCGATCAGCCCGGTCGAAGCCGGGCATCAGTCGGCGACGGTGGGCCACCTGATCGTGATCGCCCTGCGCACGGGACGCGCGCTGCGTTGGGATCCCAAGGATGAGAAGTTTGTCGGCGACGGGGCGCGAGACGCCAACGCGCATCTGGCGCGGCCGATGCGGAAACCGTACGACGATCGCTTCATCTGACCACGCGGGCCCCTATGAAATTCGCGATCTGCAACGAGCTCTTCGAGGGCTGGGATTTCGCGCGCGTGTGCCGGTTCGTGAAGTCGGTCGGCTACGACGGACTCGAACTGGCGCCCTTCACATTGGCCTCGCCCATCACGGAGCTCACGAGCGGTCGTCGCGCTGAGCTTCGGCAGCAGGCCACCGAGGCCGGCCTCGAAATCACGGGCCTCCACTGGTTGCTGGCCAAGACGCACGGCCTGCATCTGACATCGCCGGACCCTGCGGTGCGGGCGCGCACGGCGACGTACCTGGTCTCCCTGGCGGAGGCCTGCCACGACCTCGGCGGCACGGTCATGGTGTTCGGCTCGCCCGCCCAGCGGTCGCGCACGGCCGGCGTCTCGCCGGACGAGGCGTTCGCCTGGGCCACCGAGACGTTCACGCAGGCACTGCCGGCCATCGGCGACCTGGGCGTCACCGTGTGCATGGAGCCGCTGTCAGCCGAAGAAACGAACTTCATCAACACGTGCGCTGAGGCGCTCGAGTTCGTGGCGGCGGTTGGACAGCCCAACTTCGTCCTGCACCTGGACGTGAAGGCGATGAGCAGCGAGCCGACGCCGATTCCTGAGTTGATTCGCCGTCACGGACGCCACGCCGGGTACTTTCACGCCAACGACGCCAACCGCCGGGGCCCGGGGTTCGGCGACACGGACTTCGTCCCGATCTTCGCGGCGCTGCGCGAGGCGCACTACGACGGCTGGGTCTCGGTCGAGGTGTTCGACTACACGCCGGATCCCGAGACCATCACCCGGCAGAGCCTCGAGTACATGCAGACGGCCCAGGCCGCCTGCCTCAAGAGCTAGTTCTTCACCGCGTAGCCACGTAGCTGGCCGCGCGCGGCGAGCGGGAGCGAGGCGCACGGGGTTCACATGAGCGACGTCCGCTCCTCTCGCTCATGTGAGCCTCGTGCGTCTCGCTCCCGACCGGCCTGGGGCCGCCACGCTGGAAACCCAGCGTGGCGCCGCGCGCTGTGCGTGGGAGAAGCCCACCGCAGAGAGATCTACGTGGCTTCGTGGTGATTTTTTGAGCCGTGACGAGCGAAATGCCAGGGCCACGGCCCGAGCCTAGGCCTCAGCCACCATCGTCCGCAGCTTGCGCGCCGAGATCAGGCTGGCTTCGAGTCTGTCGTTGTTCGGGCCGCGCCAGTGCGTCTCGAGACTGATTGCCCCATGGTAGCCGTCGCGCACGAGCGCGGCGAACTGGCCGCGCCAGTCGATCCCCATCTCGCCCAGCAGGCCCCAGGTCGGCGTATGTCCGTGGACCACGCAGTCCTTGGCGTGCACGTGCGCGATCTGCGCCAATGACAGGTGCGCGTAGCCATCTGGAAACGGTGTTTCACCGAGCACCAGGGCGTTGGCCGGGTCCCACACGCCCTTCACATGCGGATGATCAACGGCGGTCAGCATCGCCCCCAGTTCCGCACCTGTGCCGACGTTGCAGGCGTGCTCGTTCTCCACGCCGATGATGAGGTCGCGATCGGCGGCCTGATCCCCCAGCGCGCGCAGCGCCGCGGTGATGCGGTCGAAGCACTGCGACGGATCGACCGTCCGCCAATACGAGAAGACGCGCACGATGGGGGCCCCGCAGATCGTGGCCACCTCGAACGCTCGCGCCGTCAGCCGCGGCTGGTCCTCGAACGTGTACGCCGAGCCGAACACGTCCTGCTGCAAGCGCGTGTCGATGGATGGCGCATCCGGCAGCACGCACTTCAGCAAGGGCGAGGCGATCGACAGCACGCGCATGCCACGCGCCTCGATCGCCGCCCGCGCGCCGATGAGTTCGTCGTTGGTCAGATCGAGCACGTTCTTGGTCCCGACCACCCGCAGCTCGACGCCGGTCATGCCGGTGCTGGCCATGGCTTCGAGGGCGGTCCCGAGATCGAATGAAAACTCGTCGGTAATTCCGGCCAGCTGCATCACAACGTCACCTTCATCTCCGTGCGGCACGAGCGGTAGATCGCGTCCACGACCTCGAGCGCCTGATACCCGTCTTCGCCGGACACCAGCGGCGCGCGACGGCGCGCGATGGCATCGCCAAAGTCGCGGAACTGCCGTTCGAACGGTTCCAGTCCAATCGCCATGGGGTCGGACGCCCCCGAGGCCACCTGCGTCGCCAGGGGCGGCGCGTCGCCGGCATCGTCCTGCACGTCCCAGGTCGTCAGTCGATCGCCGGTGATGACGGCCGTGCCCTTCGTGCCGTGCAGCTCGATCCGTTCCGAGTAGCCAGGCCAGAAGGCCGTCGCCGCCTGGATGACGCCCGTCGCGCCGCTCGAGAAGCGCAACACGGCGCTGAGGACATCCTCGGACTCGATCCGATGGGCCGCGCCGAGCTGCCAGGCGCCGAACACCTCGCGCAGCGGACCGGCGAGCCAGCGCAGCAGGTCCACCTGGTGGATCGCCTGGTTGATGAGCGCGCCGCCACCCTCGGTCGCCCAGCTGCCCTTGATGGGTCGCGCGTAGTACTCGTCGGATCGATGCCACTTCACGTAGGCATCGCACTGCAGCAGCCGACCCAGGCGTCCTGCACGGATCGCGGTGGCCAGGAACTGCGAGCACTCGTCGAATCGGTGCTGACTCACGACGCCCAGCACGATCCCGGCCCGGCGTGCGGTGTCGATCATCGCCCGGGCCGTCTCCAAGCTGATCGCCATCGGCTTCTGCACCTGGATGTGCTTGCCGTGCGCCGCGCAGATTTCGAGCGGCTGCAAGCGGAAGTCCGGGAACGTGCAGACATCGACGTAGTCCACGTCCGGGTGACGGCACACGTCTTCGTAGCTGGTGCAGAACTCAGCGCCAGTGACCGTGGCGAACCGGCGTCCAGCCTCTTCGCTGACGTCCGTGCACGCACGCACGTGGTACCCGATATTCCTGTAGGCCCGCGCGTGGAGTTGCGCGATGGCGCCCGTGCCGATGATGCCGACTCTCATGGATGCCTTCCGAACTGTGCGTCGCCGCGCTCAATCTTCCGGGAGCGGCTGGCCTTTGGTCTCGGGCGCCCAGATGAGCGCCACGACACCGACCAGGTACACCGCCGACATCATGATCGCGGCGGTCCGGAAGGACATCAGCGTGGCCAGGTATCCGAACAGCATCGGAGCTGGCGCCGCCAGATACCTCACGGTGTTGTAGCAGAAGCCGACGCCAGTCCCGCGCAGCCGGGTCGGGAACAGCTCGGGGAAGTAGATCGAGTAGCCGGCGAACACCGCGAGCTGCGCGAAACCCATCATCGGCAGCATCCAGTACGCGTCGCTCGCCGTCTGCAGCGAGTTGAAGACGAACATGGTCACGACCATGCTGAGCAGCAGGGCGCCAAGGAAGGCCAGGCGCCGGCTGACGTAGGCGGCGATGACGGTGAACACGATCATCCCGACGAAGGCGCCCATGTCCTGGAACGCCGTACCCCAGGCACGGACGGTATCGACCTCGCGCTGGGGGGCGCCCTGGAGCGCGGTCGAAATCAGCTCTGGCGAGAAGAACCCGATGCCCCAGAGCCCGATCATCCCTGACACGCCGAGGAACAGGCCCACGATCGTGTTGCGCCGCCAGCGCGGATGCCGGAACAGCTCGGCGGGCGATCCGATGTTCTTGTGACCGCGTCCGGCTTTGGCCTCGGCCTTCGCGGCCAGCCACGACTGCGGCTCCTTCAGCAGGAAGACGGTCGGCACGATCAGCAGCGCGGGGAGCAGCCCGACGAAGAAGAGCACCCGCCATCCCGAGTACTCCCCGATGAAGTTGACCGCGCCGGGCTGGATGTACAGGCTGACGATCGACCCCATGATGTTGCCGGTGGCCGACAGCGCCTGCAGCGATCCGAGCGCCAGCGCCCGGAAGTGCCCCGGCACACTCTCGGCGACGAGCGTCGTGGCAGCGCCGAACATGCCGCCGATGCCGATCCCCGCCAGGAACCGGTAGAAGGTGAAATCAACCCAGGTCTGCGCGGTCCCGCTGATACCGGTGAAGCCCGAGTAGACCAGCAGCGTGAAGACCATCGTCTTCACCCGGCCGATCCGATCGCTCATCATCCCGAAGATGATGCCGCCGGTGGCCCAGCCGAGAATCATCGACGTCGTCGAGTACCCGATGTAGGTCTTGAGCGTGGCCAGCGCCTCGGCATCATCGACCAGCAGTTCCTTCAGCGCCGACTCGCGCGCCAGCACGAACAGCCGCTGATCCATGCAGTCGAAGAGCCAGCCCGCCGACGCGATGATGACCACGAGCCAGTGGTACGCAGTCACGCCTTCGAAGAGGCTGGTTCGGGGACCGGTCGGGGGAGCCGCGGTATCGGTGTGCATGGAATCCTTACGGACGAAGGCGAGGACAACCCGCCACGCCTTTGCTGGTCACGAGCATCAGGCCTGGCATGGAGTCTAGCGATTCATGACGAAGGCCGCCATGGTATTGCCAGTCACGGCGAGCACGTACTGCAGGCCGTCGAGTTGGTAGGTGATCGGGGCGGTGGTCAGGGTCCCGACCCGCGCATGCCACAACGGCTGGCCCGTCGTCGCGTTGAACGCCATGAGGCCGCCCGACGCGCCCGTGAAGAGGACGTTCCCCGCCGTCGTCAGAATGCCGTTGTGGGCGCCGCTGTCACGGGCCCACGGATGACTCCACCGGACCTTGCCGGTCTGGTAGTCGAGGGCGAGCAGCGTGGCCTCCGACCAGCCACCGCGATCGGTGCCGCCCCAGCCGGCCGGAGTGTCGCTCGGATCGTAGATGTAGTAGATGCTGAAGCCGCGCGTGGCGTTGAGATAGAAGAGACCCGTCTGCGGACTGAAGCTGGGTGACTGCCAGTTGGTGCCGCCGCCCTGACTGGGCGAGACGAGCGCCCCGGGCACCTGGGGCATCTTCTCCGGATTGGGGATCGGCTGCCCCTTGGCGTCGTATCCGAGCGACCAGTTGGTCTTGACGAACTCGGTCGAGACAATCGCTTTGCCGTTGGTGCGATCGAGGACGAAGAAATGGCCGTTCCGCGCCGCCTTGGCAATGAGCTTGCGCGGCTGTCCGTTGATGCGCCCGTCGAAGATCACCGCCGGCTGCGTCGAATCCCAGTCGTGGGTGTCGTGTGGCGACGATTGGAAGTACCAGACCATCTTGCCGCTATCGGCGTTGAGCGCGACCAGCGACCCCGTGAACAGATTGGACCCTGCCCGGTTCTTGCTGGCGACCACCGGCTGCGGATTTCCGGTCGTGACATAGATGAGATTCAGCTCGGGGTCGTACGAGATCGGCTGCCACGTCATCCCACCACCGTGCTTCATGACCTCTTCGTTCGGCCACGTGTCGGACCCGACATCGTCCATCTTCTGAGGCACGGCGTACCAGCGCCACTGCATCTCGCCCGTCACGGGATCGTGCGCCTGGAGGTACCCGGGATTGTCGATGTCATCGCCGCTCACGCCCGCAATCAGGCGCCCGTTGACGATGGTGGGCGCGACCGATGCGTAGTAGAAGAGGTCGGAATCGCAAATCGTCTTCCGCCAGCGCTCTGTCCCGTCTTTCATGTTGAGCGCCACCAGGTGGCAATCGGGCGTCTCGAAGTACAGCGTGTCGCCGAGCGCCGCCATGCCGCGATTGCCAATCCGGTTGCCGCCCTTGGTGGGCCAGGCGAACTGCCACAACTGACGGCCTGTGCGCGCATCGACCGCGAACGCGTAGTCGGGAATCGAGTAGTAGAGGACGCCGTTGATCTGTAGCGGCGTCGCCTTGATCGTGCCCTGGCCGTTGTCGGGCGACAGCCACGCCAGGCTCAGGTTCTTGACGTTGTCGGCGGTGACCTGCGTCAGCGTGCTGAAGCGTCGCGCCGTGTAGTCGCCGTTGTAGGTGGGCCACGCGTCGGTGGGCGGGCTCAGCAGTTTGGCCGCCGGCAAACCGCCCTGCCCGGTCACCACGGCGACCGAGAGCAGGACTCCGCCGATCGATGCCAGCACGCGCGTCATTTCGTCGCCCCCCAGAGATACGCCACGAGATCGTGGATGTTCTTGTCGGTGATGCGGTCGAGCAGCTCGTAGTGTGCCTTGAGCGGATCGTCGATCGACACCTTCAACGTCGGCGTCCGTCGCACGACGTGGGTCGCGCCGGCACTGTCGCGGTAGGTGACGAACAGGTCGTCGATGAGCACGAGCACGCCGGACATCGGCGCGCCGGTGGCAGGCGTGAGCGTGACCGTGACGGTCGAACGGCTGGGCGCCCCCCCGCGTCCGCGTCCACCGCGACCACCGGTGTTGGGGAACACCATGCGCTGCTGGAGATCGACGGCGTTGGCGTAGCGCGCGGCCAGTCCGGCCAGGTCGCCGGTCACGGAATGACACGTCGCGCAGCCGCCGGCGCCGCTGAAATACGCCGCACCCGCCTTCGGGTCGCCGACGAGGATGTCCTGGACGGTGAACAACGCCGACCCGCGCAGCGTGTCATTCCGTCGCTGCAGCACGAAGTTCATGAGTTCGCCCACCTGCGCGTCGGTCAGGCTCGCACTCGGCTTGCCGCTCTGCGTGGGGTGACCCTTCTTGAGGAACGGACCGAGTTCGCTGCCCGCCCGGTCGCGCATCACCAGGGCGCTGCGGATGAGGCTCGGGCCGCCGTCCCCACCGCGAGCCTGGGAGCCGTGACACGTGATGCACTCGGCGGCCCAGGTCGTGCGGCCGCGCTCGGCTGCGGCCGGGTCCACGCGTGGCCGGTCCGCCGGGCCGACGTTGCTGCGCGGATCAGGGGGGCCAGCCGCACGTCCCGCCTGATCGGCGCGCGCGGCCCAGATCGGTTGGAGGGTCCCGGCGATCGCCGCCGCCACGACGAACGAACCCACGGACCGGACCCTTGCGCCCAACATCATTGCGATTCTCACCTGCTCCGGCCGGGTCCCGCGCGCAGCCCCGTCTGAAATGCTTGGATGCTGGGATCCTATGGACCGGCCAAATGGGAAGTCAATGACAATTGGCCCAGCCGCCTGTGAGACAGTGGGCCGCGCAGCGAGACGCCTTGGCACGCGTGGGAGGACGAGTAGACGAGTACACGTCCTCAGGCCCGTTGTGTAACAGGTCATCGAGGACTTCCCGGGAGACCACCATGACGCCACATTCGACGCTCGCGATTGCGCTGGCCGCCGCCCTGACCTTTTCGTCCGCGGTCACCACCGCCCAGCAGTTTCCCGCACCCGCTGGCTGGAAATGGGTGACCGACTCACCCGCTACGCTCGTCAGCGGCCTGGATCCGGTCGAGGGGCAGTGGCTCTTTGGCACCATGGCGCCGGGTTGGCACATCACCACGCGGCCCGGTGTGGTGCTCTTCGAACCCAGCTATGTGGCGCGGGCGCGCTTCGCCCTCGAGTCCGAGTCGTTCCTGTTTCCCGGCACGAGCCCCTCTGCTTTCGGCGTGTTCGCCGGTGGCAGCAATCTGGACAGCGCGCCGCGCTACGTAGCCTTCGTGATCAGGCGCGACGGCAGCGCCGCCGTCATGGCCGTCGATCGCGGTCAGACGACGATGCTCCACCCGTGGACGAAGGTCCCGGCGATCGTGGTGGGCCACGAGAAGGACGCGGTCAAGAACGTGATTCGCGTCGAGGCCGAAGCGGCCATCGTCAGCTTCCTGGTCAACGGTCAGAAGGTCACCGACGTGCCGCGTGACGCGCGGTTCGACGGCGTGGTGGGACTCCGCATCGGCGCGGAGTTGAACCTGCACGTGACCAACCTCGACCTCACGCACCGGCTGGCTCTGCCGCGGGCGGTGAAGTAGGGCGCCGGCTGGCAGATGCGGCCGAACGGGAAATGCGTCTAGAATGGCGGTCCCTGTGGAGACTCCCATGACATTTCCCGTCCGCCTGGTTCGTCGCGTCGTCACCGTCCTCGCCCTGCTCACGCTCACAACGGCCTGGATCTCGGGCCAGACGGCGCCGGCGCCGAAGACACCGTCCGAGGCCTACACCGGGTACCGGGCCGCCCTGCTCAAGGCGAAGACTCTCGACCAGGTGAAACCCTGGCTCTCGAAGGAAGCCGCCGCTCAGATGGACAGCATGCCGGCGGATCAGCGCGGCATGATCCTGGGCATGATCCAGGAGATGAGCACGGCGATTACGAATGTGAAAGTGACCAAGGAGACGATCACCGGCGACAAGGCCGTCCTCGAGGTCCAAGGCACCGACACCGGCGACAAGTCCACCAAGAAGGCCATGGTTGACGTGGCCCGCGAGGGCGGGGTCTGGAAGTTCGTGAAGGAACGCTGGGGCTCGAGCTAGTTCAGGAAGGACGCGCCTGTGGACACCAAGACTCCCCCCGCTCCCGTTCCGGCTGAGATCAGGCCCGCTGACGACCTGGCCGGCGGCAACATCGACAAGGTCCGCGACATTCTCTTCGGCGGGCAGATGCGCGACTACGAACGGCGGTTCGCGCGCCTCGAGGAACGGCTGGTCCAGGAAACGGCTGAGCTGAAAGACGACGTCCGGCGTCGCCTGTCCGCGCTCGAGGTCTTCGTCCGTCAGGAGACGGAGTCGTTGGCCGAGCGCATCAGGGCCGAACAGGAAGAGCGTTCGGACGCGACCAAGGACCTCGCGCAGGACGCGCGCAACGCGGCCAAGGCCTTCGAGAAGAAGGCGGGTCAGCTCGACGACGCGATCGGCAAGGTGCAGCGCGAGCTGCGTCAACAGCTCCTCGAACTCCACCAGAACATGAGCGACGACGTCCGTCAGAAGATCGACGACGTGCTCGCGCGCCTCCATCAGGAGTCGAACGTGCTGCGGAACGACAAGACCGACCGCGCCACGCTGGCCTCCCTCCTGACCGAGATGGCGCTGCGGCTCACCAACGAATTGTCGATCCCCGGGGTTGACAAGGGCCGGAATGGGTGAGGAGCCTGGCGCTCCGGCCGATCTGGACTCGCTGCGCGCGCTGATCGTCGGCCCCGAACAGCGCCGGCTGTCCGACATCCAGGCTCGACTCGACGACCGTCTCGGCCGCGCCGCGGACCTCGCCGAGGTGCTGCCACAGGTCCTGCAGCAGCACGCGCACGATCCGCACCTGGCGCGCGCGCTCACGCCGCCTCTCGAGAAGGCGATCACGGCGTCTGTCCAACGCAATCCGCAGCCGCTGGCCGACGCGCTGTTCCCGGTGATGGGGCCGGCGATCCGCAAGGCGGTGGCCGCGGGCCTGGCCGGCATGGTCGAGTCGCTCAACCGCACGCTCGAGCACAGCCTGTCGTGGAAGTCGCTGAAGTGGCGGCTCGAAGCGCGCCGCACCGGCCGGTCGTTCGGCGAGGTGGTCCTGCTCAAGACGCTCGTCTACCGGGTCGAGCAGGTCTTCCTGATCGAACGCAAGAGCGGGCTGCTGCTCCAGCACGTCCACACCAGCGGCTCCGAGGTGCAGGACGCCGACATGGTGTCGGGCATGCTGACGGCCATCCGCGACTTCGCGCAGGACTCCTTCAAGATGGCGGAGGGCGAGTCGCTCGACGCCCTTCGGATCGGCGATTTGTCCGTCTGGATCGAGGCCGGGCCGCACGCCCTGGTCGCCGCCGTCATCCGCGGATCGGCGCCGCGCGAGTTCCGGCAGACCCTGGTGGACGCGGTCGAGACGATTCATCTGCAGTTCGGCGAGACGCTCGAGGCGTTTGACGGCGACACCGCGCCGTTCGCGGACGCGCGACCCACGCTCGAATCCTGCCTCGGCATGCAGTACCGGGCCGAGGAGCGCCGGCCACGCAGCCGGGGCGCCTGGCTCCTGCTCGGCGCGATCGCCATCGGCCTGGTCGTGCTCACGATCTTCTGGTACCGCGGGTACACGCGCCGGGCCGGCTACCTCGAGCGGTTGCGCGCCGAGCCGGGCATCGTGGTCATCAGCACGGCACGCGAAGGCGGCAAGTTCGTCGTGTCCGGCCTGCGCGATCCGCTGGCGCGCGACCCGGGCGAGCTGCTGGCGGCCTCGTCGCTCACCGCTGCCGATGTCGTCGGCCGATGGGCGCCGTATCACGCGCTCGAATCCGTCATTGGTGCTCGCGCGCGCGAGCACCGTCCTGGTGCCGCCGGCGGGCGTGGCACTCGTCCTCGAGGACGGCGTGCTCCGCGCAACGGGCGGGCCGCCGCTCGCCTGGGTTCGCGAGGCCCGGCGCACCGCGACGCTCGTGCCGGGGGTCAGCCGCTTCGATGCGGCACGGACCCTCGAGCCGACCCTCGCCGCGCAGATCGCGGCCATCGAGTCGCGCGCGATCCTGTTCGTCAAGGGCGCGGCCGGGCCCGCCGCTGACCAGCAGGCCGTCCTGGACGCCCTGGTGACCGATGTGCGCGCGCTTGCCGCGACGGCCACCGAAGCCGGCCGCCGCTACCGGCTCGACATCGTCGGCCACACCGACGCCGATGGTCCGGACGAGGCCAACCTGCCGCTCAGTCGCGCGCGCGCCGACGTGGTCGGCGCCGCGATCGATGCGCAGGCCGTCCCGAGCCTCGATCTCGTCTCCTCCGGTGTCGGCAGCACGGCGCCGGCTGTGCCGGGTCAGACCGAGTCGGAAAACCAGCGGAACCGCCGCATCCAGATTCGTGTGACACTCATCGACGCGCGGTGAACCCATGATTCACAAGAAAGTCTGCATGCTCGGGGGATTCGCGGTCGGGAAGACCAGCCTGGTCGCGCGGTTCGTCAGCAGCATCTTCTCGGAGAAGTACCTCTCGACCGTCGGCGTCAAGATCGACAAGAAACCTCTGTCGGTCGATGGACGGGACGTCACCCTCATGCTGTGGGACATCTACGGCCAGGACGACTTCCAGACCGTGCAGCACTCGCAATTGCGAGGCATGTCCGGCTACCTGCTCGTGGTGGACGGCACACGCCGCGCGACGCTCGACACGGCGCGGCAGTTGCGCGACAAGGCACAGGAGGTGGCCGGTGACGTGCCGTTCATCCTCGTGATCAACAAGGCGGACCTGGCCGCCGAGTGGGAAATCGACGACGCGGCCTGCTTCAAGCTCGTGGACCAGGGCTGGCGCGTGATGCGCGCCAGCGCCAAGACGGGCGCGGGCGTCGAGGACGCGTTTGCGGCGCTCGCGCGCGCGATGCTCGACGCGCCCGCGCGCACGTAACGAGGACACCGATGGCAGACGCCCTGCTGCAGCAGCTCTACGCCGAACTCGATCTGGTCGTCATCGAGCGTCAACCCAACCACACCTTCTTCCCGCTGACGGCCGGCCCGTCGTGGTTCACGCGGGCCTTCGACGGTGCCGCGGTCGGTGAACGCAACACGCTGTCGGGCGCGTTCCCGTTCCTCGACGACTTCGTCCAGCACGCCCTGGGCGCCTGGGAAGCCGGGCCGCACGCCTCGCTCGTCTCCGGGCCCTTCGCGGTGGACGTCGATGGCGAAGAATTGCTGCTGCGCGCGACGGCGCTCACCGTCGCCGGCCGCACGCTGCTGGTGCTCGAACGGCTGAAGGGTGCGGCCGACACGCGACCCATGTTGCAGAAGGCGCGCGCACGGATGCTCGAAGGCGAAGCGCTCACCCGTCAGGTGACGACGCTGCACGCCCCGGCGGCGGCGATTGAACGGGCGATGGGGGAACTGCGCGGCACCACGCTGTCGGCCGATCAGCACCGCCTGGTTGACGAGATCAGCACGGCGGCGGCGCGTCTTCGCGACGCGCTCGCGACGCTACCCGCGCCGCCGGCGCGCGCGAGACGGTGACGGCCGCGGCTCAGCGCGGCTCGACGGGCGCAGCCCCGCCCCGGAAACTTCGCCGCGCGAAGAGCAGCGCCGCGACGACCACCGCGCCGGCCGTCGCCACGAACTCCCGCGCCGTGCTGTGTGAGAGAAGCCAGAGGATGACGACGCACGCCAGGATGGGGACGAGCGGTCCGCCGGGAAGGTGGAACGGCCGTCCCCCGGCCTGCACGTCGCGACGACGCAGTTCGATCGCGGCCAGACAGCACAGGAGATAGCCCACGAGCAGCGTCACGTTCGAGAGCAGCGCCAGCATGCCGAAGCTGCCAACCGACGCGAGGCCCCAGGCGACACCGGCGTGGACGAGGATGGCGATCCACGGCGTCCGAAACCGGGGGTGGAGTCGCGCCAGCGACGAGGGCAGCAGCCCATCCCGCGCGAAGGCGTACAGACTGCGAGGTGTCGCGAGCGCGTCGCCGCTCAGGAATCCGATCATCGAGATGACACCGCCGAACAGGACCACGGTGCGGCCGACGGGCCCGAGCACGCGCGAGGCCACCTCGGCGAGCGGCGCGTCGGTGAACGACGCCAGCGACGGCCCGAGCACGGCGTGCGCGACGAGTTGGATCAACAGGTACAGCAGCGTCGTGAGTCCGAGTGCGAAGAAGATCGCACGGGGCACGGTGCGGGCCGGGTCGCGCACCTCGCCACTCGGCACCAGGGCGACTTCGATGCCCACGAAGGCGAAGATCAAGGTCATCGAGGCGGTCCCGATACGGTCCGGCGACGCCCACTCGATCGCCAGGTGCTCCGGCCTCACCCACAGGAGCCCGGCGGCGATCAGCACCAGCAGCGGCAGAAGCTTGGTGATCGTCATGACTTCGATCACGCGAGCGCCGATGGCCACGCCGCGCACGTTGACCCACGCGAAGGTCGCGAAGACGACACCCAGACCGAGGGCTCTGACCGCCGGCTGGCTGAAGGCCGGGGCGAGAAGGGCCACCGACGAGGCGAGGGCGCTGGCCACCGACGCGGCTGCGAGCAGGCACGCCAGCCAGACGAGAAACCCGGTCAGGAACCCGACCAGCGGACCGAACGCCGCTTCCACATAAGCGTAGATGCCGCCGGTCAGCGACACGCGGCTCCCGGCGCTGGCGAACGAGGCGACCACGAAGGTCATCGCGAGGCCGCACGCCAGATACGCGAGGGGCGCGGCCGCCCCGAGGTCGCGCGCCACGAGCGCGGGCAGGACGAAGATCCCTGCGCCGATGGTCGTGTTGACGATGCTCGCGGTCAGCCCGCGCACGCCTATCGCGCGGACAAGCCCCTGTTCGCTCTTGAGTTCGGTCGGCACGGCAGGAGCCTGACAGGAGCCCACTCAGCTGGTCAAGGGAATATGCGGCCGAGGTCCGACCGTTGCGTCGATCGCGCCCTCACCTTCGTGGTGTCGGTCATGCGGGCATGCGTGGCCGTCGCGCGTCCGCAGTCGATCGACTACGCGGGAACGTGGGGCCTGGCCGTCACCGAGACATCGTGCGACTCGACAACTGTCGTGGGTCTGGGGTTGGGGACGGTTGGCGGGCAAGACGCTCAAGGGCCCGACCGGCCAGCCGATTGCTCCAATCGGAGGAGCTGCGAGCAGTGACTGAGCGCCGGAGCGCAGCTCCGCTTCCCGAATTCGATCTGCGGGTCAGCACTACGCTGCTCGAGCTGGCCTACCGCCGGCTGCCCCTGACGGTGGGACTGTCCCTGACCGTCACACCGGGCTTCGCCTGGGCGCTGCGCGGGCTGTTCACCGACGGCGCGCTCGCAGCGTGGCTCGCCGCGCTCTGGCTGTCCGCCCTGATTCGCTGGCTGCTGTGGGCCGTGTGGAGACGCACTGGATTCGGCCCGTCAGGCATCCGCCGCTGGACGACCGCGTTCTGGGCCTCGACGGCCGTGGCGAGTCTGGCCTGGTCCGGAGGGGCGGTCACGCTGCTCGCCGAGGCCGATGCGCGCGAGACGATGATGCTGGCGATCATGATGTTCGCGGTCGCGGCGTTCGGATCGAGTTCGCTGGCCTCGCACTTGCCGTCGGCCGCAACTTTCATCGTGGGCGTGCTCGTGCCCGTGGCCGTGGACATGCTCGCGACACCCGAACCGGTCGTGCGCATCGGCGCCGCGGCCATGCTCGTGGGAACCGCGGCCCTCGTCGCCACGGTCGTCCGCGCACACCGCGAACATACCAACCTGATTCGGACGGACCTGCGACTGTCGGCGGCCGTGGCTGAGGCGACGGACGCGCGCGCGGCGGCGGAGGACGCCAACGTCGCCAAGAGCAGGTTCTTGGCGAACATGAGCCACGAGCTGCGCACGCCACTCAACGCCATCCTCGGCTACAGCGAGATGCTGTGGGAGGACGCGCGCGCCGGGGGCGCCCAGGATAGGGCGGCCGATCTCGAACGGGTCACGGCGGCCGGCCGCCACCTGCTGGTGCTGATCACCGACGTGCTCGACCTGTCGAAGATCGAGGCGGGGCGCATGGAGTTGCACGTGGATACGGTGGACGTCGCCGCCGTCGTGCGCCATGTCGTGGACACGACCGGCACTCTGGCCGCGGCCGGCGGCAATCGCTTGAGCGTGGATGGCCTCGAGACGCTGGGCACGATCCAGTCCGACGCGGTCAAGCTGCAACAGGTGCTGCTCAATCTCGTCGGCAACGCCTGCAAGTTCACGAGCCAGGGGCGCGTGCACGTCGGCTGCCGCCGCGAACCGGGGCCACCGACGGATTGGGTCGTCATCGACGTCACCGACACGGGCATCGGCATGACACCCGAGCAGATGACGCGGCTCTTCGGGCAGTTCGTGCAGGCGGATTCATCGACCACCCGCCGCTTCGGCGGCACGGGACTCGGCCTGGCCATCAGTCAGCAGCTGTGCGCGATGTTGGGCGGTGTCATTGCCGTGCAGAGCGAATTCGGACGCGGGTCCTCGTTCACCGTGCGGGTGCCGGTTTGCGCGCCACGCGCGGCAATCGCGGCCGGACCGACCGGCGTCTCGGCGCCCGCGAACAGTCCGGCCGCATAGGCGCGGCGTGGATCGAGCAGGCGCCTCTCCAATCCCGCCGTTTCCACGTGAATCACGTGTTGCACGTATAATACGTGCAGGAGCGCGCCCACGTGTCCACAACAGAGCCCGCGAGTCAGAACATCACGATCCGACTCGACCAACGAACGGTGCGAAGAGCGAAGGTGCTCGCCGCCAAACGAAACACCTCCATCAGCAGATTGATTGCTCAGCAGATCGAGACGCTGGTGGGTGAAGACGACGCGTACGAACAAGCGCGAAGGCGCGCGCTCGCACTCCTCGATCGCGGATTCCATCTGGGCGGACGTATCGAGGCAAGCCGTGACGAGTGGCATGACCGATAAGACGTTCGTCGATACGAATGTCTTGATCTACGCGCACGACGTCGATGCGGGGCGCAAGCGCCAGATCGCCCTGGAACTGCTGCGCACGCTGTGGGCAGACCGTACCGGCGTGCTCAGCACGCAGGTGCTCCAGGAGTTCTACGTCAACGCCACCCGTAAGATCCGGAAGCCGCTGACCAAGCCCGAGGCCAGGAGCATAGTCGATACATACGCGCCTTGGTGCATCGACGGCATCTCGGCCAGCGACATCGCAGCCGCCTTCCAGATCGAAGACCAGGCGCGCATCGGGTTCTGGGACGCCCTGATCGTGGCAGTTGCGGCACGCAGCGGGGCAATCCGCGTCGTCTCAGAGGATCTGAACGCCGGTCAGTCGATCGCCGGTGTCACGATCCAGAACCCCTTCAGGGAAGCCACGCCGCGGAAGCCGCGTCGCTGATCCGCGCCTATCGCTCTTTCAAGCTATTGTGTTGAAAGGGCTTGAGAGTGTTGGTGGACCTGACCGGCGCCAGTTGGAACCAAGTTGCCGCGTGGCTGAGACGGGTCGAAGCGTTAGGGCACGGACGCTGGAGCGCAGGAGCGCAAGAGCGCAGCCACGGATACTCCTCACCTCGTTCGACGCCGGTAGGTCAGCAGCCAGGCGTCCAAGGACTCCAGCTCGATCAGTAGCTTGCTTCTCGGTAGAGAGGTCACCGAACGACACCCGCTGGAGGTCTTCCCTGAGCGTCAGCCCCGTGAGCGCGAATCCGTTGTTTGGGCCTTCGCCGAGGCCCCAGAACTGGAGAATTGCGAGCAGCCGCTGCTTGCCGTCGAGGACGATGAGCGGCTCGGTTGCGGCTTCGTCAAGGTCGGCGAGGAACGAGCGCCACGGCTCAGGCAGGCGCTCAGGCGCCATAGCGCAGGTCCTCGGACCGCAAATCGGTCAGCAGGTTCCAGTGCGACGCAGCGGCTGACCGGTGCAGACGAAGGTGTCGGCGCTCCACGTCCGTCAGCGCGCGTCCGAGGGTGTCCTCCTTGGCCAGGCGGGCCTCCTCGAGGGCTTCGCGGCGGTCCTTCAGCCGAGTGACGGCCAGCGCGCTGCCCTGTCGCTCCGCCACCTCGCTGGCAAGCCCGACGAGGTAGCCGAGGCGATTCTGAAGATTGGCCAGCTTCGCCCGACTCAGCAGCCAATCCCAATCGAGATCGGCGAAGGTCACAAGTAGCCAGGGCAACGCCTCGGTGACCCGGGCCGGGACCTTGTTGGCCCGGAGGGCCGCGAGCACTGCCATGGCGGGATTGACGACGGCCGACGAATCGGCAAGGTAGGCGAAACCGGGATAGCCGAGGGCGCCCAAGACCTTCGGCAGATCATCGACCGTGCGAGTCTCGTCCAGCGGCAGCGCGAGGGCCAAGGCCGGCTCCCCGCGTGCCAGAAGTCGCGCCAAGCGCACGGGCACCGGACGCTTGCCGTGCTCCATGAGCGAGAGATAGCCCTGAGACACGCGCCATCGCGCTGCCGCCCGCTGCTGGGTCAGGCCAAGACGCTGACGAACGGTTCGCACGTGATCGCCGGACATGTTCGTTCTCTCATCTTATTATTACAACTTCTGTAATAACTGGTCACCTATTCGCCAGCCGCGTGACGCCGACCGCTGTGCGCCGCGCCCGTCTCCCTTGAGAAGATGCCGCCCTTCGGGCGGTCGGGGGGTAAACCAATGAAGGCGAGGAACCAACGCACGTGTATGTCGTAGGCCTGGATGTGAACACTCTCCAGGAAGCCCGCTGGTGGACCGCAAAGCGATCCGCCGCGCGCCTGGGCACGGTCAGAGTCTGCGAGCGAGCGTAGCGAGGGAGATGGTGGACCTGAACCGCGCCAGTTGGAACCAGTTGTGGCCAGGGCTGGGTGCGATCCGGGCGCTCCGGCTCGCGACGTGAATCCCCCGGGACGTCGCGTCGGCGGTCCGTCGTCGGAGGTGTGGTTGGGGTGCCGGGGACGGTTGCGGCCGGGCCCACGTTGGTCGTAGCATATGTACGGCATATGCCTCAGGAGGACCGATGCTCCAGGAACGCCACGTGCGCCTGTTCAGAAATGGCCGCAATCAGGCTCTTCGAATCCCGCGCGACCTCGAGTTGCCTGGCCGGGCGGCTACGCTTCGGAAGGAAGGTTCGCGGCTGATCGTCGAGCCCATCGACGGGCCCTCGCTGCTGGCGGTCCTGGCGAAGCTGAAACCGATCGACGAGGATTTCCCTCCGGTCGTCCGCATCGCCGCTGAACCGGTCGAGCTCTGACGTGCCGGCGCTGTATCTGCTCGACACGAACACGCTCTCCAACCTCATTCGTCAGCCACAGGGACGGGTGGCCGAGCGTATCGCACAAGTGGGCGAGTCGAATGTCCTGACGAGCGTCGTCGTGGCCTGCGAACTGCGCTACGGCGCTGCCAGGCGGGGGAGCCGGCGACTCACGCGACAGGTCGAAGCCGTGCTCGGCGCTCTGACCATTCGCGCTCTGGAGTCCGACGTCGAACGCATCTACGCGGCGATTCGCGTGGCGCTTGAAAAGAAAGGTACGCCGATCGGTGCCCACGACATGCTCATTGCAGCGCACGCGCGAGCGATCGACGCGGTCTGCGTCACCGACAACCTCAATGAGTTCAAGCGAGTGCCGGCACTGAAGGTGGAGAACTGGGTGCGATAGGCCGGCGCCAGGCGACGGCTCCGGTCGGTTCCAACACGCGTCTGGGTTCGCGAAGTCTGGCCTTGAGAATCCAGGACTTGGAGATGGTGGACCTGACCGGGATCGAGCCCGCTGGCGGAACGCGAAGCGACCCGCCGCGCGCCTGGGCACGGTCAGCGTCCGCCAGCGACCGAGCGTAGCGAGGGAGATGGTGGACCTGACCCGCGCCAGTTGGAACCAAGTGACGAACTGGCTCTCTTCAGTGGACGCCTTGCGGCTCAGTGCGTGACCGCCGCTACGGGCGCTGCTGCGCGATCATTGCCAACATGGACTTCGCGTTGTCGCTGGCCAAACGAGCCGGATTGCGCGCTGCATCTCGGTAAGAAAAGCTCGGACTTCGGCAATGAGAGCATCGGAGGGAGGAGGCCAACGAGACTCCGGATGCCCGAACTCAAGCAGGTTGTGGGAGTCAACGATCGCCTTGAGCCCTCACCTGCTCGTCTGAATCCTTTGCCCCGAGTCGAAGATCTCCGAGCGAATCAGGTCCAAGGATGTACAGGCGGGCGAGCTCAGGCCCCCCATGGCGGCCATCATGACACGCCGACAGGCCGCCCTTCGCAAGGCGCGTCGGCGACATGATCGACAGGGCCCCCGCGCCGGAAGACCACGTGCGGCTGGACGGAACGACCGTTGTCCGACCTTGAACCGCCCGCCGGGTTCCGTGGTCCTCCCCGAACGCAGCACCCCCTGGCCCCTTCCGGAACAGAGGGCCTCGCCAAGATCGAATCGTCAATAGCGGCTCGGCCGAGTGGAGTCGCGAAATCGCTCCAGCATCGCCTGAACACGCCCCCGGTCCTTGTCACGCAGCTCGAATCGTTTGTCCGTACAGGCCGCGAAGTGTTTTAGCACCACCTAACTCTGTGGCCGGGGGCGAATCTTCGACGAATCCAGGCGTGAAGGTCCGATAACGCCGGTTCCGTTGCCCCAGGGACCCGTTCATCGCGCCTATCGTCTCGTGTCGGCAGGAGATCTGGTGAAGGTGCAGATCGACGAGCAGCGCTTCGTCATCGAGCAGCTCAAAAACACTACATCCCGACCTGGTCACCGTCGCTACTGCTTCGCCTCGGGCTTCCAGGTCAGGATGATCGTGATCGGCGCGGCGCCGCCCTCGACGAGCGTGTTGATCAGGAAGCGCCCGTCGGAGGCCACGTCGTCGAGGGTTCGGCGGACGCACCGCGCTAGAATGAGACGGTGGAGTTCCGTCTCGATCGTCGGGCGTTGAAGATCACGACCTTCGCCGAAGAGGCCAGGACCAACCGGCCGCTAGCCTATTGGCGCAGCCGTCCTCCGGCCGAGCGCGTGGCGGCCGTGGAGTTCCTGCGGAGGCAGCACATTGGACCTGGCGCCAGACTTCGACGAGTTCTGCGCGTTGCTGAGCGCACGCGAGGTTGAATTCGTCATTGTCGGCGCGCACGCGCTGGCGTTTCACGGCGCGCCGCGTTTCACCGGCGATCTCGACATCCTCGTTCGGCCAACGGCTGAGAACGGACGCCGTGTCCTCGCCGCGATTGCGGAGTTCGGCTTCCCGACGGCACCGTTGACCGCCGTGGACATCGTGGGCGGCACCAAGGTCATCGAAATGGGAGTGGCACCGGTGCAGATTCATGTCATGAGCCAGATCGACGGCGTGACGTGGGACGAGGTCTGGGCAAGCCGGGAAGCCGGTCCCTTCGGCCCCCGAACCGTGGCCTTCATCGGCCGTGACGCCTTCCTCCGCAACAAGCGCGCCGCGGGCCGGCCCAAGGACCTGGCGGACATCGAAGCGCTGCGAGAACCCGAGGACTAGGATGCGTTGATCTGTCAGCCGACGCTGCTGCTTCGCGTCAGGATTCCAGTTGAGAATCTGCGTGCCAGCCGCAGCGCTGGCGTCGGCCACCGCCTGGTTGATCAGGAACCGGCCGTCGCGCGCCACCACGTGCTGCGGCTGGCACGTCCCTCCAGCGCCCTTTCGAGTACGCTGCTGGCGCGCATGCTGCGGGCCCGATGGGGGGACCGCTCCGACAAGGGCTACGTCAACGTTCCAAGGACGTACGGTAAGAGCCTCATCCCGGATCCCGAGCGAGCTTCGGTTGTCGAGCAAATCTTCCGAGACTTCGCGACCGGACGATTCACGAAGCAAGAGCTGTTGGACGAAATGACACGCCGGGGGCTGAGGACGCGAAAGGGCCTGCCCGTCAGCGCCCAGGCTTTCAGCACCATGCTGCAGAACAAGCTATACGTCGGCATCGTGGATGCACCGGGCTATGGCATCGTCGGAAAGCGTGGCGACTTCGATCCGCTGATTCCGGACGACGTGTTCTACCGCGTTCAGGCGATCCTGGCTGGTCGGGTGCACACAACGGGTCCACACAATCGCCGTCGGCCTGAGTTCCCGTTGCGGGCGTTCATCAAGTGCGCTGCCTGCGGACGCGGCGTCACCGCAAGCTGGTCAAAGGGCCGCAGCGCTCGTTACGCGTACTACCACTGCCTGCCGCCTTGCCGATCGGTGAATATCACCAAGGCGAAACTCGAGGGGCTGTTCGTGGAGGAATTGGAGCGATTCCAGCCGACGCCGGGATACATGCGGCTGCTCAAGGAGTCAGTGCTGCGTGTGTGGCACGAGCGCAAGGCGGTGGTCAAGACCGAGGTGGCGGGCGCCGAGCATCGAGCCAAGGCGATCCAGCAGAAGCTTGACCGCCTCGATGACGCGTTCATCTACAAGGAGTCGATTGACCTTGGCACGTACGAACGGCAGCGCGACCGGCTTCGCGAAGAACTGACCCTGGTCGAGATTGACCGCCACGGATCGAAGGTCGAGGAATTCGACGTCGAGGGCATCCTGAACTTCGCAGAGCGCGTGCTACCGCGGGCGGCCGACCTCTGGATTCAAGCGTCGTTGGAGCAGCGCCAGCGACTTCAGCGCCTGTTCTTCCCGGAAGGCGTGGCGTTCAGCGGAAGATCGTTCGATCGAACCGTCGTAACGTCTTCGCTCTTCGAGTACTTAAGGCCGCTTGATGGGCCTCAGGAAAATGTGGTGGACCTGACCGGGATCGAACCGGTGACCTCCTGAATGCCATTCAGGCGCGCTCCCAACTGCGCTACAGGCCCCCAAGGGAGGAACACGTAAGTATAGCCGGGCGGCGCGACCTCGGTCAAAACACGGTGCAGGTTCCTCGCAACTACCGGGAGTGGCTTGACTTCTCCGTTTAGCCGTGACTAGACTGGCGGCGATTCAGCACCTGTTTGCACGTTTTTTCGGGAGTCCCAGCTCCCGCGAGAGGATCAGTCATGCCCAATGGCACGATTGCCCGTCTGTTGATTGACAAGGGCTTCGGCTTCATCAGGGACGAAAGCGGCGTCGAGCACTTCTTTCATCGGTCGTCCGTCCGGGGGGCGGTGTTCGAGCTGCTGAGAGAAGGCCAACGCGTCGATTTCCAGGTCGAAGACTCGCCGAAGGGACCTCGCGCCTCGGACGTCCGCCTGCTGGACAGCTAGCCCCCGCGGACCTGCGCGACCCGTCCGCCGCGCCACCCACGCACACTGTAGGAACGACGATGCCCGGCCCCCTGGGGGCCGGTGCCTCTTCACCCAACTTCCTGCGACCACACGACCGCCTCCACGGGGCGCGCGACGCCGCCCCAGGGCGCTACAGATGCTCGACCCGCAGCGCCTCGAGCGACTCGACGACCACGTCAGCGCCGGTCGCCGTAAGCGCCGCACGATCGTACATGCCCGTGGCCACGGCAATCGCGCGCGCCCCGTGGGCGTGCGCACAGTCCACGTCGAGCGGCGTGTCCCCGATGATGACGATCTCCGCCTCGTCGGCCGCGGCGATGCCCGCGCGGCGCGCCCGTTCGCGGGCGAGCGGCACGAGGTCGCGGCGATTGAGGTGATGGTCACCAAACGCGCCGAACCCGAAGGCCTCCCAGAGCCCGAAGTGGCCCAGCTTGAGGGCGGCGCCTCGCTCGAAGTTGCCGGTCAGCAGGCCGACGTGCACGCCAGGCCGTTGCGCCAACGTTTCGAGCAGCGCATGCACGCCCGGCAGGACGCAGCCGGTCGGCGGGGCTTCGAGCGCCATCTGGGCCGGCAGGTGTTCGAGGTACTCATCTCTCAGGCGCAGCACTTCGGTATCCGACGGCTCGACGCCGATGGCTCGGAGGGCGTCGCTGACGATCGCGCGATCGGTGCGCCCCGCGAAAGAGATGCCGTCGAGCGCCTGCGGCCGTTGGTGCAGACGCGAGAACGCGACGCCCATGCCGCGCAGCCCCGCGTGGGCCGTGCGAATCAGTGTGCCGTCGATGTCGAACAGAATCAGTGTCTCTCGCCCGGGCGTCTTCATCACCACCGCCTCAATCGTTGATCAAAACCAGCGCTGCCAGAACGGACGCGGCGCAAGCCGGCCGGTGGCGACGTCGAGCGTAAGACGTCGTCCGCCGCTGGCGCGTGCAAACGCGTCGTCGCTCGTCAGCGCGACCCACGCCAGCCCACGCGCGGCGGCGACGTCGCGAACCGTCTGTGCGAACGCGGCCCGGTCTCCTGGCGTCTCAAACCCGGCCGTGGCGTGCTCGAGGAGCAGGACCCGTGGGTCAGGCGCCAGGGCCCGCGACAGGTGCAGACGGATGCGGTCGAGGGCGGAGAGGGCGCTGGCCGGCGCGTCGAGGAGCGCCGGTGCAAGACCCACTTCAGTCGCGAGCGCTTCGACGCGCGCACGAATATCAGGTGCCAACGGCTCGATGGCCACGGTCATCGGCAGCGCCATGTTCGACGCGACCGACAGCGACCCCAGCAGCACCGCGCGCTCAGTCACCAACCCGAACAGATCGAGGGACTGCAGCCACTCGGTATCGGTGGCGATCTCGCGCGTATCGCGCCCCGCGATGCGCACGTGCCCCTCGTCCGGTACCGCAGCGCCAGTCACCAGGTGGATCAGCAGTTCGGCCGCGCCGACGTCGAATCCCTCGAGGACCAGGGCGTCGCCGGCCGCCACGGTGAGTCGGGCCACGCGCAGCGGCGAGTCAGCCGGGTAGTGTTTCAGCAACCCCGCGATCTCGATGAGCGGCGCGTCTGCGGTCATCGGGCGCCGGATCCCGGCGCGGCGGCCTGCACCAGTCGCGCGAAGTCGGCGGCTGGCAGACTCACCTGTCCAAGCTGGTTGACGCGACCGGCACCGACGCCGTGGTAGTCCGACCCGCCGGTCACGAGCAGCCCATGCTCGCGCGCGAGGGCGGCGTACTGCGCCCGCGCCTCGTCGTCGTGGTCGGGGTGGAACACTTCGATCGCGGGCAGGCCGGCCGCAATCATCTCGCCGACCACCGCCTGGTCGGCCAGTTTCGCGGGATGGGCGAGCGAAGCCAGCCCGCCGGCGTTGGCGATCAGGCGCACGACCTCGTCCGGCGGTACACCGCGGCGCGCCGCAAAGCCCGGACGGCCCGGCGTCAGGAATCGATCGAACGCATCGGCGATGTCCCGCGCGTGTCCCGCGTCCACGAGGGCGGCAGCCAGCTGGGGACGCCCGAGTGCGCGCCCTGTGTTGACCGGCTGCGCGAGCAGCGAGGCGACGTCCACCGGGACGCCGGCGACGGCCAGACGGTCGGCCATCTCCGCGAGGCGACGCCGCCGGTCGTCCCGCTGATCCGACAGGAACGCCCGCAGCGGGGCGTGGCGCTCGTCGAGGAAGTAGCCGAGCACGTGCACGTCGATCCCGCGGTGCACCGCCGTGATCTCGATGCCGACGACAAAGGCGAGCCCGGCCTCCTCGCACGCCTCGCGCGCCTCGGTCACGCCCGCGAGCGTGTCGTGGTCAGTCACGGCGAGCGTGCGAACGCCCGCGGCAACAGCCTCGGCGACCAGGGCCGCCGGAGACGACCGGCCATCGGACGCCGTGGTGTGGAGATGGAGGTCGATCACGCGCGGCGAGGCCGGCGCGCCGCAGAGCCGAGCGCCGCAGGCTTGGTCGGCCGCGCGGCGATCGCCCGCTTCGCGGGCGCCTTGGCGCGCGGCCGGGCGGCGTCGCGGGGTCGGGCCGCCGCCCGCTCGCGCGAGACGAGCGACCGGAACTCGCGGACGAGGAGGTCGAAGTGCGCGCGCTCCTCGTCGGCAAACTCGAGAAAGATGCGCTTGCCCTCGGACTCCTCGAATCGCTCGCCGTACTTCTTGAAGAACTCATGCGAGCCTCGCTCGCATCGGATGCCGATGATCAGGGCCTGACGGGCATCCACGCCCTTCTTTTTCAGCTCTTCGGCGCCTGTCGAAAACAGACCGCTGGCCGCACCTTTGAAGAACAGGAACGTCGGCTGCGCCTCGAGCAGCGGCTGCTCGGCCACCAGTTCCGCGTACCGCTTCTCGAGAGTGCCGAGATGCTCCCGCTCCTCGCCCGCGAGGCGCTCGAACACGCTCTTCGCGCGGGCGTCCTGGGCCAGTCGCGTCGCGCGCGTATAGAAATCGAGGCCGCTGCGCTCGGTGGCAATCGCGATGCGGAGCGCATCGCGCGCAAACACGGCTTCGGTCGGCACAGCCGGACGGGACGCCGGGTTCCCCGCGCGGCAGTTCTCGCACGTGCCGTAGATCTGGAGCACGCTCTGCCGCGGCGTGAACTTCCGCGCCGTCGCCACTTCTTCGAGCAGGGCCTCGATGTCGGAACTCAGGAACTCGAACGACTGCTGACAGCTCTTGCAGATGAGATGGAAGTGGCGGGGATGGCGATAGGCGTGCTCGAACCGGAAGCGGCCGCCACCAAAGTCAACCTTGCGCGCGATGCCGGCTTCGACCATCCACTGCAGCGTGCGGTAGATGGTCGCCCGGCTGATGCGGCTGTCCTCGGCCCTGACACGCTCGACCAGTTCGTCCGCGCTGAGGTGCCCTTCCTGGCGCAGGAACAGCCCCACGATGACATCGCGCTTGCCCGAGCGGCGCCCGCCGGCAGGCCGGCGCTGCTCGACGAACTCGGTCGGCGAAGGAATCACGCGCTGAACGACGATCCGCAGCCGCAGGTGGACTTCGCGTTCGGGTTCTTGATCGTGAAGCCGCCGCCCATGTTGTTGTCCACGAAATCGACCTCGGCGCCCTTCAGGTACGGGAGGCTGATGGGGTCCACGAACAGGCGGATGCCATGCACCTCGAAGATCTTGTCGGCCTCGGCGTCGCCCTCGCCCTCGTCGATCATCAGCCCGTACTGGAAGCCGGAGCAGCCGCCACCCTGCACGAACACCCGCAGGCCGCTTCCGAGCTTGTTCTCCTCAGAGAGCAGTTCCGTGATTTTCTCTGCCGCCGTTTCCGTGACGTTAATCATGATCTAATTATACGGCGACGGGAGCGGCCCGTCCCACGACCCCTTTTCCGCCGACGCCATGCCTACTGATCCCTTGCTCACCCGGTTCCTCGACCTCAAACTGGCTTCCCGCCTCGCCCACGCCGACGGCTCCGTCTTCTCGGTATGGCCGGAACCGGCTGCCCAGGCCTCGATTTCGTCGCGGCTTGGCTGGGTGGCCGCGCCGTCCGACATGCGGGCCCATCTCGCGGATGTCCGCACCCTGGTGGACGAGGCCCGTGCCGAGGGCCTGACCGACATCTACCTGCTCGGGATGGGCGGCAGCAGCCTGTGCGCCGAGGTTCTCCGGGACGTCCCCATGGCCCGGGCCGGCGGCGGGCGCCTGGTAGTGCTCGACACGACCGACGAGCGCGCCGTCCTGACCGTGACCGAGGAACTCGTGCCCGAGCAGGCCCTGTTCATCGTCGCCAGCAAGAGCGGCTCGACGATTGAGGTGACGTCCCTGGAGCGCCACTTCTGGCATGTGATGCGCAACGCCGGACGTGCGCGTCCAGGCCAGCATTTCGTCGCGATCACCGATCCAGAGACGACGATGGTGGCGCACGCGGCGCGTGAGGGCTATCGACGCACGTTCATCAACCCAGCCGACATCGGCGGGCGCTACTCGGCCCTCTCGCTCTTCGGACTCGTCCCGGCCGCCCTGCTCGGCATCGACGTCGATGCGCTCCTGACGTCGGCGGCGGTCATGGCCACCGCCTGCGCACGCGACGAGGCGGACAACCCCGGGCTGGCGCTGGGCACCTTCATGGCCAGCCAGGCGCTGGCGGGACGCGACAAGATGACGGTGCTGGCGCCCCCGGCGCTCGCGCCCCTGGGCGTGTGGATCGAGCAGCTCGTCGCCGAGAGCACGGGCAAGCTCGGGCGCGGTGTCCTGCCCGTCGTCGGGGAAGCCATGGGCGACATCGACGACTACGGCGGCGATCGCGCCTTCGTCGCCGTCGTGACGCCGGAGCGCCGCGATGTCGCCACGTGGGCCGCGCAGCTCTCGGACGCCGGTCACCCGGTGCTCGTCATCGAGACCACGATCGACGCGCTCGGCGCGGAGTTCTACCGCTGGGAGTTCGCCACCGCCGTCGCGGGCGCCGGTCTTGACGTCAACCCCTTCGACGAACCCAACGTGCGCGACGCCAAGGCACGGACCCAGGCGCAGCTCGAAGGGCGCCGTGCGACGGGCGCCTTCGCGCTCGAATCCGCCGCTCACCGAGCGGCCGAGCGGCGCGCGGCGCGAGCATCGCGGCCGCGGCGTGGCGGCCCCGGGCGCCCCGGGAACCTACCTCGCGATCCTCGACTACCTGCCGGCCGACGCGCGGCGATCGGACGTGGTGACGCGCGCCCGGACGGCGATTCGCCGGAAGTGCCAGGTCGCCACCACCTACGGCATCGGCCCGCGGTATCTGCACTCGACCGGCCAGTACCACAAGGGTGGACCGAACACCGGTGTGTTCCTGCTCCTGACCGGCGCCGACGCGACCGCGACGCCAGTGCCGGAGGCCGACTACACGTTCGGCACGCTCAAGTACGCCCAGGCCCTTGGCGACTTCGATGCGCTGGCGGCTGCCGGTCGCGAGGTGGTCCACTACCACGTCCGCGATCCGCTGGCCGACTTCACGCACGAACTCGAAAAGATCCTCGCGGAGTTCGCGTGAATCCGAGGACGCGGCGCGCGGCCGGCCTCGCGGCGCGTCTCGTCGTGGCGGCCTGGGTCGTCTGGTTCCCGAGCGGCGTCGCGCCGTCGGCGCGTCAGCAGAGCCATACACACCGCCTGTTCTCGCCGAAGGATCTGGGCATGCTCGAGGTGCCGGACCGCGAGGAATGGCAGCAGCCGGATCGCATCATGGATGCGCTCGGCATCGCGGAGGAGGCGCGCGTCGCGGACCTGGGGGCGGGTGGCGGCTGGTTCACGATCCGGCTGGCCAGGCGCGTGGGGCCGAACGGCGTTGTCTACGCCGAAGACATCCAGCGCGAGATGATCGAGTCGATCAAGCGGCGCGTCCAGTTCGAGGGCCTCACCAACGTCCAGACGGTGCTCGGAGGCCCCGACCAACCCAATCTGCCGACCGGCCTCGACGCCGTGCTCATCGTGGACACCTACCCGCAGTTCGGCAATCCCGTGAAGCTGCTCGGGCATGTGCGCGACGCACTCGCGCCGACCGGGCGGGTCGGCATCGTGGATTTCAAGCGTGAGGGCGCGGGTGGGCCTGGCCCCGACATCAGCGAGCGTCTCGATCCGGAGACCATCAAGCGCGACGCGGCGGAGGCCGGCCTCAAGTTCCGCCGGCACGAGACGTTTCTCCGGTATCAGTTCCTGCTCGTCTTCGAGAAGTAGTCGTGCGCGGCCGCGAAGGGCTTCGACCACGGAGGCGCCTCTCAGCAGTCCTGCTCGTCCTGTGCACGGCGTGGGCCGCCTCAACCCATCCCAACGCCCAGACACCGGGCCGATCCGCGGAGGTCCTGGTATTCGCCGCCTCGTCGCTGCAGACGGCCCTCGACGCGCTCACGCCCCGGATCACCGCGGCCACCGGCGTGCGCGTCCGGATCTCCTACGCAGCCAGTTCCGCACTGGCCAGACAGCTCGAGGCCGGCGCACCGGCCGATCTGTTCGTCTCTGCCGATGAGGACTGGATGGACTACGTCCAGGCGCGCGGCAGTGTCAGGATCGGTTCGCGCGTCGCGCTCCTCGGCAACCGGCTCGTCCTCATCGCACCTGCGCAGACGCCCACGCGACTGACGATCGGCCCCGGCTTCGACCTGGCCGGCGCGCTCGGCCGCGGACGCCTGGCGGTCGCAGACCCCGCGGTTCCCGCGGGCAAGTACGCGCGCGCCGCGCTGGAGACGCTCCGGGTGTGGCCCTCGGTGTCCGGCCACCTGGCGGCGACCGAGAACGTGCGCGCTGCGCTGCTGCTCGTCGCCCGCGGCGAGTCGCCGCTGGGGATCGTCTATCTGACCGACGCACTCGCCGATCGCCGGGTCACGGTGGTGGACACGTTCCCTGCGTCCTCACACCCGCCGATCGTCTATCCGGCGGCGCTCACCGCGCGGGCACCCGCCGAGGCGGCGCGCGTGCTCGCGTACCTGCAGACGGCGGAGGCGCGCGCGGTGTTCGCCGCGCAGGGCTTCCTCACGGCGACAGGAGACAGGTAACAGCCTACGGGCGACGGGCGACGGGCGACGGGCGACAACCTACGGGCTGATCCCGGCTTTCACAGGGACCGGCCCACGAAGAAGTCAGCTAGCAGAGCCCCCTACCGGAGTTCCACCAGGCGGATGCCCGCGGCCCGGCCGGCGGTGACCTCGGTCCACGCGACCACCAAGCGGTCGCCATCGACGACGAGGCGCGGAAACCCACTCGCACGCGCGGAGCTGACCGACGCGATCTTGACCGCCGGCTGGACGCGGCCCTCGCGGCTGATCTGGCGGACGACGAGCGCCGTGTCGTCGGCGAGCTTCTCGATCGAGGCCACGAGCACATGCGTGGCGTCCGGCATCACCATGGCCAGACGGCCCAGCGTGGAGCCATCGCCAAGCCCCACCGGCGCCCCAAACGTGCGCCCGCCATCGGAGGAGAAGGCCACGTGGCTGGCCGCCGCCCCGGACGCCTGCGTGAACCACGCGACCGCGACGGCGCGGTCGCGCGCCGCGATCGCCGGGCCGTTCACGGGGCACCCGTTGATCTGCCAGTTGTCGGCGTGTACGGCCGCTGGCGCGGACCAGGTCCGCCCGTCGAACCGGGACACCACGATGTCGCGAATCTCTTTCTCGCTCCGATCGCGGTAGGCGACGATGACGCCGTCGCTCGTGCGCGCGGCCGACGTGGGACAGCAATCACAGACGCGTCCGTCGATGACGACCTCGTCGCCGATCGGCCGTCCGGCGGCCTCAGCGGGCATGACGCGCGTCGCGCGCAACGCCATCGACACGGCCCCGGTCGCCGCATGGCTGTCGCCGTGCCCGGCCATCGCGCGTCCGTCGAGCCAGGCGAGTCCGATGCCTCCGCGCGGATCGTCGAAGAACGAGACGAACCCGTGTTCGGTTACCGTGGCGTCGCGGTGCGGCATGCCAGCCGGCGTCCAGGTGCGGCCGGCATCGGCCGAGACGGCGAGCTTGATGTCATAGGCGCTGCGACTCGCGGAGTTGCGTTCGAGCCAGTGGGCCGCGAGGGCCCCGTCAGAGGCGCGGAACACGGCCGGGACGTCTGCCCAGTTGACGAAGAAGTTGCGGCCGGCAGCGATGGTCACCGGGTCGGCGACGGTGCCGCCGGTCAATCGGGACACGCGGAAGCGCGTCTCTCCGCCGGGCGACGGCTCGAGCCAGCTGAGGAGCACACCTCGGCCCGGATCGGCGGCCAGTCCAGGCTCACCCGCGCCCGGCGAGGCCGGCGACGCCAGGGCCGTGACCTGCGTCCAGCGGGCTGCGGATCGTTGGGCGCCCGCGGGGGCGAGGACCAGGGCGCAGAGGGCGAAGGCTGCGAGCAACCGATGAGCCATGATGCGCCTTAGGCTACCCCGAAGCGGGCTAGAATGCGGCCGGGCGCCCCAATGAAGACAGCTGCCGGTTTGCTCCTCATCGCAGCAGTCGCCACGGCCGGCGACTACATCTGGTACACGTTCGGCGTCAGGCACCGCATGACGGCCGGCCTCATTCACGGCGCGGGGCTCCTGACGGTCGTGGGGGCGGTGCTCGGCCTGCTCAGCGGTCGCCTGCTGCGCGGCCTGCCGATCGGCACGCTCGCCGGCGTGGGCGGCGCGCTGTCCTACTACCTGCTGGTCAGCGTGATGGACCGCCGCACGTACGGGACCGCGATCCCGGCGGCCTGGGTGATCATGTGGCTCCTGCTGGCCGCGATGGACGGGCGTTGGCTCCGCCGGCCGCAACGAGCCTGGCCGGCGATCGCCGGGCGAGGCCTGGCGGCGGCAGTTCTCGGTGGCGTCGCCTTTTTTCTCGTGATGACCACGCTCTGGGGCCCGCCGCCGGCGGGCGGACGGAACTACCTCGTGCAGTTTGCCGCCTGGGCGTTCGCCTGGGCCCCGGGCCTGCTGGCGCTCACATGGGGCGGCCCGTCGGCCGCGGCAATCCGTGCGTCCGCGAGCGGATCGGGCCGGCGCGCGCCGGGCGACCGATCCGTCGATTCGGCCGCGACGCGCGCCGAAGGCGCGATCACGCCCGCCACCTTGCTCGCGCGCATCGACGGGCAGGAGCGCGTGCACATCCTCGATGTCCGATCGGAACGCGAATTCGAGGACGGGCACGTGCCGGGTGCGGTCAACGTACCCTTCACGCAGGTGCTGGGCCACATGCGCGAGGTACCCGGCGCACCCGATGACGAGCTCATCGTGTACTGCGGCCATGGGCCCCGCGCCTACATCGCCGCGACGGCGCTCCGGAGCGGCGGGCGAGAGAAGATCGTCTACCTGACCGGGCACTGGGCCCGATGGCAGACGGAAGGACTGCGGGAAGAACGATCCGAGACAGAAACAGAAGTCCCGGACCTAACGCTCAGGTCCCGGAGGCTTCGCGGGAAGTCCCGGTGACTCGCTGCGCTCGACGAAGTCCCGGAGCCTCGCTACGCTCGCTGAAGTCCCGGAGGCTTCGCGGAAAGTCCCGGTGACTCGCTACGCTCGCAGAAGTCCAGGCGGCTCGCTGCGCTCGGCGAAGTCCCGGAGCTGACGGAGAAGTCCCGAGGGCGCCCGCTGCACGTCACGTCAGCGCCAGCACGTCAGCGCCAGCGCCTGCACATCACCCGCGGTCCCAGCTCTTGATTGTCGGCGCCAGCACTTCACCGTCAGCGCCCAGCACCTCAGCGGCCCTTCGCTCGGCGTCCCGGCCACTCGCTTCGCTCGCAGAAGTCGCAGGGAACTCGCTGCGCTCAGAGAAGTCCGGGTGATTTGCTTCGCTCACGGAAGTCCCGGAGGCTTCGCGGGAAGTCCCGGTGCCTCGCTTCGCTCGGACAAGTCCCGGACCTGTCGCTGAAGTCCCCAGAGACACCCGCTGCACTTCAGCGTCCGCGCCAGCACCTCAGCGTCTGTGCCCAGCACGTCATCGTCATAGCCCAGCACCTCAGGGTCTGCGCCGGCACGTCACCGTCAGTCAGTCAATTCCTCGTCACCCCCATCGCGCGCGCGGCGAAGACGAGGATGTCTGCGGCGTTCTCGAGGAAACCGTCAGGACCCCGATTGTTCGAGTGGCCGCCGGTGTCGTCGGCGCGCAGCACGATGGGTCGGGGGCAGGCCTGTACGGCCTGCAGGGCCGCCGTGAACTTCATCGCGTGCCACGCGGGTGCGCGCACGTCGTTCAACGACGTGGTGATCAACGTCGCCGGATAGCACGTGCCGGGCTTCACGCGGTGGAGCGGCGAGTACGCGAAGAGGAACGGGAACTGCGACGCGTCCTGCGGGGACCCGAACTGCGCCCGGTGGCGTCCACGATCGTAGCGAAGCAGGTCGGTCATCGGGACTTCCGCGATCGCGGCCGCGAAAAGGTCGGGCCGTTCGGTCAGCGTGGCGGCCACCAGCATCCCACCATTCGACGCGCCTAGGATGGCGAGCTTCGCCGGCGTCGTGTATCCCTTCGCGATCAGGAATTCGGCGGCCGCGATGAAGTCGTCGATCGTCGTCTGCTTCCGCTCCAGGATCGCGGCCTCGTACCACGCGCGCCCGTACTCCCCGCCGCCGCGCAAGCTCGGCACGGCGTACACGCCGCCAAGCTCCAACCAGGCGAGCACATCCTCCGCGTAGCCAGGCGACATCACCTGCCCGGACGCGCCGTAGCCGAACAGCAAGGCGGGATGAGAGCCATCAAGGGCCAGGCCCTTCCGATTCAGCACGAACATCGGCACCCGCGCGCCGTCCTTCGCGGTGTACCACTGCTGTGTGGCCTCGTAGTCACGCTCCGCGAATGCGGAGGCGGGTGCATGCACGACCTCCGAGGCGCCGGTCACGACGTTGTAGCGCGTGGTCCGTGGCCCGCTGAAGAACTGCATCGTTGTGACGCGGAGCTGAGGGTCGGAGTCGCCCGCCTCGATGCTCACAATCGTCGACATCGGCGGCTGCGTGATCTCGCGGACGAGCTGGCCCGTGCGATCGAAGATCCGCAAAACGGGCTGCACATCCTGCAGATATGTCGCGATCAGACGTCCGCCGATCTCCGACACCGTCTGCAGAACAGCCGTCGATTCGGGAATCACGTCCGGCCATGGCTGACGTCCCGGATCGCGCGGATCCACAGCCACGACACGACGCCGCGGCGCCCCGCGATCGGTCAACATCAGCAACGTGCCGCCGTGCTCGGCCACCACCGCGTACCCGGCGTCACGGGTGGCGGTCAGGGGCCGAAGCGGCCCGGACAGATCCGGGCGGTACGGGTCGCGCAGGTCGAGCAGGTAGGCGCGGGTCAGCAGCCAGCCGAGGCCCTCGACGTGCGCGCCGTGGCCTTCGGAGACGATCGCGTAGCGGCCGCTCGGCGAGACGCCGACGTCGAGAACGAGGTCGGTCGTGCCCTCGGGTGTCCTGAAGATGGCCTGGTCACGGTCCTGGGGCGTGCCGACGCGGTGGTAGAGGACAGCCGGCGCCTTCAGCAACGTGCGCTCGCCCACGGCGGCGCGTTGTTGATGGACGTAGAAGAAGCCGCGACCGTCGCGCGTCCAGACGGGCGGCTCGAAGAGCAGACCTTCGAGCACTTCGGGTTCGTCACGGCCGTCGAACACACGCCTGATGCGCGTCTGCACCCATTCGCTGCCGCCCTCCGCGATGGCGTACGACACGAAGCGCGCATCCGGGGAGACCTCGAAACGCTCGACGCTGGCACCCGGGCCGAAGGTGGCCGGGTCGACGAAGACTCGGGGTGTCCCGCTGGTCGTCGGCTGCACCAGCAACACGGGACGGCGGTTGCCTGGAGCAGGCGCCAGGCGGAACTCGAACTGGCCGACGCGGGAACCCGAGCGCTCGACGAGCTCATCGAAGGCCACGGCGTGGGCCTCGGTGCGCCCAATCAGCCAGGGCCGTAAGGCCGGATCTTGCAGGAACGGCTCGGCCGTGGCCCGCTGGGCGCCTGCCCAGGCTTTGACCTCGGATGCCTCGAGGTCCTCGAGCCATTGATAGGGATCGGCGACCTTGGTGCCGTGGTAGTCGTCCACGACGGCGACCGTGCGCGTGGGCGGGTAGGCAGGAGCCGCCATACGTGCCGTGGCCGGGCCGCCGCGGCAGGCGCCGACGACGACCGTCACGACGACGAGCAGGAGGGTTCGGGTGTGCATGGCTGGCTTCGCTCGCAGAAGTCACTGGGAAACTCGCTGCGCTCAGAGAAGTCCCGGAGGCCTCGCCGGAAGTCCCGAGGAACGCCCAAAGCACGTCATCCGCAGCTCCAGCACCTGGTCGTCAGCGCCGGGACTTGGCCGAGCGCAGCAGCCCCCTGGACCTGGCGTCAGCGCCCTGGACTTCGCCGAGCGAAGCGAGTCCCCTGGACTTGGTCGTCAGCGCCCTGGACTTCGCCGAGCGCAGCGAGCCCCCTGGACCTGGGCGTCAGCGCCCTGGACTTCGCCGAGCGCAGCGAGTCCCCAGGACTTGGTCGTCAGCGCCCTGGACTTCGCCGAGCGCAGCGAGTCCCCATGGACCTGGCGTCAGCACCGGGACTTCGCCGAGCGCAGCGAGTCACCGGGACTTGAGCGTCAGCTCCGAAACTTGCCGCCCGTGCCTACGATCTTCCACGCCTGCGGCAGGATCATCGCCGCGGCCGCGGCCTTGAGGACGTCGGCCACGAGGAAGGGCGCGACGCTGGTCGCCACGACCAGGCTCCACGACTGCATCCAGATGAAGCGGCCGGCGACACCGCCCAGGTAGATGACGGTCAGGCCCGCGAGCATCGCCGCGAACGAGCTGACGTACCGCCGATCCCAGCCGCGTTCGGAGAGCCAGCCAGTGACGAAGGCGGCCAGGGGATACGCCAGCAGATAGCCGCCGGTCGGTCCCATCAGGCGCAAGGCGCCCTGTGGCAGGTTCACCGCCGGTGCGAAGACCTGCAGCCCTGCGGCGCCCAGCGCGAGATACAGCGCCTGCGTCATCGCGCCCAGTCGTGACCCGAGCGCCGCGCCGGTCAGCATCACCGCCAGCGGCGTGAACGTGAAGGGCACGTCCGTCAACGGCATCGGCAGCGTAAACTGGGCGGACAGGGCCGTGACCGCCACACCCAGCGCGACGAGCCCCGCGCGCACCGACGCGGACGTCGAGGCACGACCGAGCGAATGACCGAGGATGGTGGCCGACGAGGCGGGCAAGGACATACGCCGAGGATTCTAACGAATGCATACCGCACTGACAATCGCGGGCAGCGATTCGGGCGGGGGCGCTGGCATCCAGGCCGACCTGAAGACCTTCCAGGCATTCGGCGTCTTTGGCACCTCGGCGATTACCGCGATCACCGCCCAGAACACACTGGGCGTCCACGCCGTGCTCGCCCTGCCCCCAGCGCTCGTGCGCGCGCAGATTGACGCCGTCGTCACGGACATCGGCGCGGACGCGGTCAAGATCGGCATGCTCGCCAATGCCGCCATCGCGCGCGAGGTGGCCGACGCCCTCCGCGCGCACGGGCTCAGGCACGTCGTGCTCGATCCCGTGATGATTGCCAAGGGCGGCGCCTCCCTGCTCGATCAGGACGCCGTCGCGGTCCTGCGCGAGACCCTGATCGCACTCGCCACCGTCGTCACGCCGAACGTGCCGGAAGCCGAGGTCCTGACCGGCGTCCACATCACGACTCCGGCCCACATGGTGGAAGCCGCCCGCGCGCTCGTCGCCCTCGGCGCACGCGCGGCCCTCATCAAGGGCGGCCATCTGGCGGAGGGCCCGGCCGTGGACATCCTGTTCGACGGGCACACGATCACCGAGTTGCGGGCTCCCCGGGTGGTGAGCCGCCACACACACGGCACGGGCTGCACGTTCTCGTCGGCCGTGGCCGCCCGGCTGGCGCGCGGTGACGACCTGGCGGTCGCCGCACGGACGGCCAAAGCCTACGTCACCAAGGCGATCGCCCAGGCACCAGGCCTCGGGCATGGCCACGGGCCGCTCCGGCACTCGTGCTGAGCGGCCTCTCAGGCGCAGGGCCGGCCACAGCCCGGTTGCTATACTGAGCTGATGTCCGCGCCTCGACTCGCCGTGACGACGGACGTGCTGTCGGCTGACCGGCTGATGGCCGCGCTCGAGGCCGATGCGCGGCATCGCGGCGAAGGATGCGGTGCGCTCTGCAGTTTCGTCGGCGTGGTGCGCGCGACCCATCAGCACCGGGCCGTCCGCTACCTGGAGTACGAGGCCTTCGCGGCCCTGGCCCTGAAGACCTTCGAGCAGATTCGCGCCGAAGTCGCCGACCACTGGCCGGAGACCGACGTGGCGATCCACCACCGGACCGGCCGGCTCGAGATCGGCGAGGCCAGCGTGGTCATCGTCGCAGCCGCGGCGCACCGGGCCGCAGCGTTCCAGGCGTGCCGGTTCGCGATCGAGCGGGTGAAGCAGATTACGCCCGTGTGGAAGCACGAGTTCTTCGCAGACGGCGAGGCGTGGGTCGAGGGCGCCATCGCCGATCCGGCGGACGCGGCGGCGCGACAACAGGCATTCGAGCGGTCATGCGGGTGACGGTGCTGTTCTTCGCGAGGCTGCGGGAACTGACCGGTCACGGCGAGTGGTCGGCCGTGCTGCCCGACACGGCCACCGTGGCCGATGCCTGGCACGCCGCGCGGGCCGCGCACCCCGCGCTCGAGCCCTTCGCCCGGTCGATCTCGGCCGCCGTCAACACGGACTTCGCGCCGATGACCTCGGCGCTCCACGACGGTGATACCGTCGCGTTTTTGCCGCCCGTCTCGGGTGGAACAGGCCACGCGGAATGACGCCCCAGGGTACTCGACAAGCTGAAGCAGATGGTCGCGAAGTACGACGAGCTCACCCGACTGGTGAGCGAGCCGTCCGTCCAGGCCGACCCGCCCACCTACCGGACGCATTCGAAGGCGATTTCCGAGCTGCAGGACCTGGTGGACACCTGGACCGAATACAGCGGCGTGGTTCGCGATCTCGAGGACAACCGCGCGCTGGCCACGGGCAGTGACGCCGAGCTGACGTCCCTGGCCCAGGACGAGATCGCCGCCCTCGAGCCGCGCGTCGAGGCGCTCGAAACACGACTGCGGCAGTTGCTGATTCCCCGCGACCCGAACGACGACCGCAACGTCGTGCTCGAGATCCGCGCCGGCACGGGCGGGGACGAAGCCGCGCTCTTCGCCGCCGACCTGTTCCGCATGTACTCCCGCTTCGCAGAGCGGCGCGGATGGAAGGTGGATGTGCTGTCGAGCAGCGAAACGGGCACCGGCGGCCTGAAGGAAGTGACCGCGACGCTCGAAGGCAAGGGCGTGTTCCGGCTCCTCAAGCACGAGAGCGGCGTCCACCGCGTCCAGCGCGTGCCGGTCACCGAAGCCAGCGGGCGCATCCACACCTCGACGTCCACGGTGGCCGTCCTGCCCGAAGCCGAGGAAGTGGACATCCAGATCGACGCCAAGGACCTGCGCATCGATACGTTCTGCTCGAGCGGACCTGGCGGCCAGAGCGTCAACACCACCTACTCCGCCGTCCGCATCACCCACCTCCCCACCGGCGTGGTCGTCTCGCAGCAGGACGAGAAGTCGCAGATCAAGAATCGCCAGAAGGCGATGAAAGTGCTCCGATCGCGGCTCTACGACATGGAGATGCGCAAGCAGCACGATGCGCTGGCCAAGGAACGGCGCGGCCAGATCGGCACGGGCGATCGGTCCGAGAAGATTCGCACCTACAACTTCAAGGAGAATCGCGTCACCGACCACCGCATCAACTTCACCCTCCATCAGCTGACGTCGGCGCTCGACGGCGATCTCGAGGAGCTGTTCTCGGAACTCGAATCGCGATCCCAGGCCGACAAGCTGCGGGAGGCGACCGCGTCGGGAGACGACCTCTGACGACGCTGCCGTCGCTCGCCGATGAGGTCGCACGCGCGACGACGCGCCTGCAGGACGCGGGTCTTTCGGCCGACGACGCACGCCGCGACACGGTGCGCCTCGTCCGCTCGCTGCTCGAGTGGGATCAGGCACGATGGCTCGCCGAGCAGCGTGATCCGGCCAATCCCCTGATCGTGGCCGCGTTCCAGGCGCTTGTGGCGAAGCGCGCCGAGCGGGTGCCCCTGGACTACCTGATCGGCGACCGCGAGTTCTACGGCCGTTCGTTCCTCGTCGAGCCTGGTGCGTTGATTCCACGGCCTGAGACCGAGTTCGTCGTCGAGGCGGCGTTGGCGGTGCTACCCGCCACCGGGTCGCCCACCATCGTCGATGTCGGCACCGGCACCGGGTGCATCGCCCTGACGCTGGCCGCCGAGCGGCCCACCTGGTCGATCACGGCCGTCGATCTCTCGCCGGACGCCCTTGCCCTGGCTCAACGCAACGCCCGCCGACTCGGCTTGGCCGGCCAGGTCACGTTCCTCGAGGGGTCACTGCTCGAGCCGGTCGCCGGGCCGATCGACCTCATCGTGTCCAATCCCCCGTACGTGCCGCTGCGCGATCGGCCGACACTGGCCGCAGAGGTTCGCGATCACGAACCGGCCCTCGCGCTGTTTGGCGGCGAGGACGGCCTGGAGGTCATTCGCGCGCTCGTCCCGGCCTCGGTGTCGCGGCTCGGGCCAGGCGGCCACCTGATCTTCGAGTTTGGCGCCGGTCAACTCGCGGGGATCGAAGCGATCGTCGCCGACGTGCCGCAGCTGCGGTTCGAACGCGTCGTGCCGGACCTGCAGGACATCCCGCGCGTCGCCGTGCTCGCGCGGCGGTAGACTCACCCGATGAGCTGCCTGTTCTGCCGCATCGTGTCCGGCGAGATCCCGGCGACCAAGGTCTACGAAGACGATCTGCTCGTGGCGTTCAACGATCTCCACCCGCAGGCCCCCATGCACGTGCTCGTCGTCCCCAAGCCGCACGTCGCCACGCTCAACGCGCTCGAGCCGGAGCACGACGCCCTGGTGGGGGCCATGGTGCGGTGCGCCGCCACGCTCGCGGCATCCCGGGGCTACGCCGAACGCGGATTCCGCACGGTGTTCAACTGCAACGCGGACGCCGGGCAGACGGTGTTCCACCTGCACCTGCACGTCCTGGCCGGCCGTCACCTGGCTTGGCCGCCGGGGTAGATCTTCGAAAATCTGCCATGTGAATTCACCGCGAAGCCACGAAGAAGTACGAAGAAGATCGATGGCACCGCGGAGGTTCGGAGGTCACAAGGCAAGGCCGGCGTCCGCGCGCGGCGGCACGCTGGCGTCGCCAGCGTGCCGGCCTGAGGCCGGCTGCGGCGTAAACCTGTACCGTCGCGGCAAACGGGCATTAGCTGGTGGCCCGCTTGTCGCGACGGTACGGGTTTACGCCGGCCCGCCGCGCGCGAAGCGGCAAGGCCCTCGAGAGCGGCTCTGTTCCTCTGCTTCTCCGTGGTGAATTCGGTCTACGCGCCTTCGTGGTGATTTCTGGCTACGGTCGCGTCAGCGCCAGGGGCGCGACCAGATCGGGCAACTCGGCGAGTGATCGCACGACGGTCACGTCAGCGTCCACCGTCACGCGGCCGTTCGTCGCGCGCCAGCAGCACCGGTCGCATGCCGACGCGGCGCGCGCCGTTGACGTCGTGCGAGATGCTGTCGCCGACCATCATGGCTTCGTCGGCGCGCACGTCCATCAGGGCCAGCGCCCTCTGGAAGATCGGCGGATGCGGCTTCATCACGCCGTACTCGGATGACGAGACCGTGACGGCGATGAGGCCTTCGAGTTCGAAGTGCGATTGGAACGACACCAGGCAGCGGTGCGAGTTGGAGATCAGCCCGAGCCGCACGTCCCGGGCCCGCAGCGCACGCAGGGTGTCGGCCACGTCGTCGTAGAGCGTGAAATGCGCGTGCTCGGCCCACTCGTCGTAGATCTCGCGCGAGGCCCGGTCGAGCGCGGGCCCCGTGCCGCCCATCGCCTCGATGATCCGGCGGGTGTAGGCCACGTACAGCCCTGCGTCGTACAGCTCCGAGGTGTCGTCCAGGACGTCGGCGGCCTGCGCGCAGGCCTCCTCGAACCGCGATTCGTCCACCGTGATGCCGTGGCGGGCACAGCTCTCCCGATACCCGGAGCTCTGAAACCGCGGACCGGGCTGGATCAGGGTGAAATCGACGTCGAAGAATACGGCGGAAGTACGGGCCACCCTCGGCAATTATAGAATGGAGGTTTCGGGTCCCCCAATGCGCGACTGGAAAGACACACTCAATCTGCCTCGGACCGAGTTCCCGATGAAGGCCAATCTGGCCGTCACCGAGCCGGCCGCCATTGCCCGCTGGGACGCGATGGACCTGTACGGACAGTTGCGCCAGCAGGGGCAGGGACGTCCCAAGTTCGTGCTGCACGACGGGCCGCCGTACGCCAATGGCCAGATCCACATCGGACACGCCCTCAACAAGATCCTGAAAGACTTCGTCGTGAAGTCACGGAGCATGGCGGGCTTCGATGCGCCGTACGTGCCTGGCTGGGACTGTCATGGCCTGCCGATCGAGCTGAACGTCGAACGCGAGCTGGGACCGGCGGCGAAGGACCGGGCCCCGGCCGAATTCCGCCGGGCCTGCCGCGCGTTTGCCGAGAAGTTCGTCGCCTCGCAGGGTGAAGACTTCCGCCGGCTCGGCGTCCTCGGCGACTGGGCCCGGCCGTACCTCACGATGACGCCTCGCTATCAGGCCACCATCGTGCGCGCACTCGGCAAGTTCGTCGAACGCGGCCTCGTCTACAAGGGCAAGAAGCCTGTGTACTGGTGCCTCCGCGATCGGACGGCCCTGGCCGAAGCCGAGATCGAGTACGAGACGCATTCGTCGCCCTCGATCTACGTCGAGTTTCCGGTCTCGCCCGACGAGGGGCCGGCCCTGGCCGCCCGCATCCCGGCACTCGCGGGACGCGAGGTCTCGGCGCTCATCTGGACGACCACGCCCTGGACCATCCCGTCCAATCTGGCGATCGCGTTCCACCCGGACTTCGACTATGGCGCCTACGAGTTCGAGGGCCGGCTGCTGCTCGTCGCCGACGCCCTGGCCGGCACCGTCAGTCAGCAGACGGGCAAGACCCTCGGCGCCTCGGTCGCCTCGTTCAAGGGTCGCGCGCTCGAACACGTGCGGTTCCGGCACCCGCTCTATGCGCGTGATTCGGTCGGCGTGCTGGCCGACTACGTGACGCTCGAACAGGGCACGGGTGCCGTGCACACGGCGCCCGGCCACGGCACCGACGACTTCGCCACGGGCATCCGGTATGGGCTCGACATCTACGCCCCGATCGCCCGGGATGGCCGCTTCACCGCCGACGTCGGCGTGGTCGGCGGGCTCAAGGTGTTCGAGGCCAACCCGGTGGTGGAAGCCGCGCTGGCCGAACGGGGCGCGCTGTTCTTCCGTCAGGACTTCGAACACTCGTATCCGCACTGCTGGCGGTGTCATCAACCCGTGATCCTGCTGGCCACACCGCAGTGGTTCATCTCGATGGACGGCCTGCGCGACGATGCGGTGGCGGCCGCCGATGGCGTGGCGTGGCATCCGTCGTGGGGGCGCGAACGGATGACGGGCATGTTCGCCACGCGGCCGGACTGGTGCATCTCGCGTCAGCGCGCCTGGGGCGTACCGATCCCCGCGCTGGCGTGCACGTCCTGCGGCACGTCCACGCTCACGGCCGGCCTCGTCGAACACGCGGCCCGGATCTTCGAGGTCGAGAGCACGGATGCCTGGTACGAAGGCACCGTCGATCGGTTCGTGCCCGCGGGTCTGCGCTGCGGGTCGTGCGGCGGCGACACGTTCGATCGGGAACGCGACATTCTCGACGTGTGGTTCGATTCCGGATCGAGCCATGAGGCCGTGCTGGCCGAGCGCGAGGAACTGACCTGGCCGGCAGACCTGTACCTCGAGGGCACGGACCAGTATCGCGGCTGGTTCCAGTCCTCCCTCCTGGTCGGTGTCGGCACGCGCCGGCGTGCGCCCTATCGCGGTGTGCTGACGCACGGCTTCGTCGTCGATGAGCACGGCCGGAAGATGTCGAAGTCGCTGGGCAACACCGTCGTCCCGCAGCAGGTGATCAAGGACAACGGCGCTGAAGTGCTGCGCTTGTGGGTCTCGATGGTGGATTACCGCGACGAGATCCGGCTCGGCAAGTCGGTGCTCGCGCGGACGGTGGAGGCTTACCGGAAGATGCGGAACACGTTCCGCTACCTGCTGGCCAACCTCTACGACTTCGATCCGGCCCGCGACGCGGTGCCCGGCTCGGCGATGGTCGAGGTGGACCGCTACGCCCTGGCCGTGTACGCGCAGCTGGCGGGCGACGTGCGCCAGGCCTACGCCGCGTTCGACTTCCAGGCCATCTTCCAGGCGGTGAACGAGTTCGTCACCCTCGACTTGAGCGCGTTCTACCTGGACGTCTCGAAGGATCGCCTCTACACGTTCCGCGCCCAGGCCCCCGAGCGCCGATCCGCGCAGACGGCGCAGTATGTCATCGCCGACGGACTGGCGCGGCTGCTCGCGCCCATCCTGTCGGTGACTGCCGAAGAGGTCTGGGCCCAGCTGCCGGGATCGCGCGCACAGTCGATCCACCTGGCGGAATTCCCGGCGGACACGAACACCTGGCTCGACGACGCGCTGGTGCGGCGGTGGCGGCAGTTGCGGGACGTCCGAGGCGTCGTCAACGCCGCGCTCGAGACCTCGCGTCAGCGGAAGGAGATCGGCACGGCGCTCGCGGCCCACGTGACTGTGACCGCGTCCGGCGCGGTCGCGGACCTGCTGGAGCAGTACCGCGCGGACCTGCCCATGTTCTTCATTACTTCGTCGGTCGCCATCGTCCGCAAGGCCGAGGGCGAGGTCGAGGTCGTCGTGCTGCCCGCCGCCGGGGACAAGTGTCCGCGCTGCTGGCGGTTCGTCACCGAGACGGTGCCGGCGGGCGACCTGGCGGGCCTTTGCGACCGGTGTGTCGATGCGGTGGGAGATACGGTTGCTGCCGGGACCTGACGACGCGTCGGCGGTGCCGGGACCGGCCCCCTCCGGCGACGTGACCGCGACCGTGGCGACCCCGTCCGCGCCCGCGCTGCCGGCAGCCAGGAGCGGACTGTTCTGGTGGCTGTGCGCGGCCATCGTGGGCGTCGATCAGCTGACCAAGGCCCTGGTCGTCGCGATGCTGCCGGCCTACGACAGTCGCCCGATCATCCCGGGCCTGCTCGACCTGGTGCATGTCCACAACGCGGGTGTGGCCTTTGGGCTCCTGAACGACCTCGAACCGCCGTTCCGCTGGCTGCTGACGACGGCCCTCGCGCTCGCGGCCCTGGTGGGCATCAGCTACTACGCGCGGTATATTCGCGCAGAAGAACGGCTCGCGCGCATCGGTCTCTCCCTCATCCTCGGCGGCGCGCTCGGCAATCTGATCGACCGTGTCAGGCAGAGTTACGTCGTGGATTTCGTTGACGTCTACTGGCACGGCTGGCACTTCTGGGCGTTCAACGTCGCCGACGCCTCAATCACCATCGGCGCCATTCTGGTCTTCATCGACCTGCTATTCCTGAACCGCCATGCACCCGATTCTCCATGACTTCGGCTTCTGGACGCTCTACTGGTACGGCCCCCTCCTGGCCGCCGCCTACCTGATCGCGCTGCAGTTTGCCGCCGTGCGGGCCCGCCGTGTCGGCATCGACAGCACGAAGGTGATGGACCTGGGGATCTACCTCATCATCGCGGCGCTCGTCGGCGCCAAGCTCATGCTGCTCGTCGTGGATTTCGAGGGCGTGATGCGCAACCCGGCGTCGCTGCTGCGCGCAGCCGGCGTGTTCTACGGCGGCCTGATCGGCGCGCTCGTGGCGGCGATCTGGCTCGTGCGCCGCTACCAGCTGCCGCTCTGGACCACCGCGGACCTGTTCGCGCCGGGCATCGCGCTCGGCCACGTGATCGGGCGCATGGGCTGCCTGCTGGCCGGCTGCTGCTACGGCCGTCCGACGGCGCTGCCCTGGGGGATCACGTTCACCAGCCCGGTGGCGGCCGAGTACTCCGGCACGCCGCTGTATCAGTCGCTCCATCCGACGCAGGTCTACGATGCCGCGGGCGAGTTGCTGATCCTGACCATTCTCCTTCTCACCGAGCGTCGGGGCCGCCCGTTTCCGGGTCGCACGTTCTGGGGCTACATCGTGCTGTACGGCATCTCGCGCTTCATCGTGGAGTTCTTCCGCGGTGACATCGAGCGGGGCGTCTACTCCGGCCTGTCCACCTCGCAGTGGGTGTCGATCCTCATGGTGCCCATCGGCGTCATCATGCTGAGGCGGCTCAGCCGCGCCGCGGCGGCGCGCTAGGTGCCCACCTTCCTGACCGACGAGACCGACGAAGGCCGGCGCCTCGACGTGGTGCTGGCGCGCCGGCTCCCGGATGTGTCCCGATCCCAGGTGCTCCGCCTGATTCGCGAGGGGCACGTCTCGCTCAGCCGCGGGGTGGCCAAGACCGGCCTCGTGCTGAAGGCGGGCATCCAGGTTGACGTCGTGTTGCCCGAACCGACACCGGCCGTGCCGGCGGCCGAGGCCCTGCCCCTCATGGTGCTGCACGATGATGCCGACATCGCCGTGATCGACAAGCCGGCGGGCATGGTCGTGCATCCGGGCGCGGGACACGCACACGGCACCCTGGTCAACGCGCTGCTCCATCACCTGGGCGGCCTCAGCGGCATCGGCGGCGCCGAGCGCCCTGGGCTCGTCCACCGGCTCGACCGCGGTACGTCGGGCGTGATGGTCATCGCCAAGCACGACCGCGCGCACCGCAACCTGGCCAAGCAGTTCCACGATCGGCAGGTCGTGAAGGAGTACGTCACGCTGGTCTGGGGGACGCCGCACGTCGGGGAGACGATGACGACGTCGATCGGCAGGGACCCGAACAAGCGATCGAAGATGTCGAGTCGCGCCAGGCGTGGCCGCACGGCCCTCACGCGCGTGGAAGCCGTCGAGCCCCTGGATGGCGTGTCGTTCATCCGCACGAGCATCGGCACCGGACGCACGCACCAGATCCGCGTGCATCTGAGCGAAGCCGGGCACGCGGTGGTGGGCGATGCCCTTTACGGCGGCGTGCGGCCCCGGCTGCCGGGGCGCTTTGCGCCGATCGCCAAGCTCGAACGGCCCTTCCTGCATGCGGAGCGACTGGCGTTTGCGCACCCGGCTGATGGCCGCCCCGTCTCGTTCACGGCCCCGCTGCCGGCGGACCTGACCCAGGTGCTGACCGCCCTGCGTCGCGGACGCGCGAAGGAGTAGCCCATGCCCAGGCCGCAGGTCCTGCGACGCCGCACGATCCACACCGGTCGGATCTTCAGCGTGGACCGCGAAGAGGTTCGCCTGTCGAACGGGCGTGTGGTCGCCATGGAGATCGTGCGCCACCGCGGATCGGTCGTCCTGGTCCCGCAACCCACCCCGACGACCGTGATTCTCATTCGCCAATACCGTCACGTGATCGGACGCTGGATCTGGGAGCTGCCCGCCGGGTCGCTGGAGGAAGGCGAAGCGCCGCGCCGGGCCGCGCGCCGGGAATGCGAGGAGGAGATCGGCCTGACGCCGCGGCGCCTGGAGCGTCTCGGGCGCTTCTATCCGACCCCCGGGTTCTGCACCGAACACATGGTGTTCTACCGCTGCCTGGATCTGGTGCGCCCGGCCGGCCCCGTCGCGCAGGACCTCGACGAACAGATTCGTCCGCGGACGTTCACGCTGTCGGAGGCGTGGCGGCTGGTCGCCCGCGGGGGCGTGGTCGACATGAAAACGATCCTCGGGATAGACTTGGTCTCGTCTTTCAGCCACCTTCGTGCACTTCGTCAGCGACCGTCAGGCCTCCGCTGACCCTCGCCCGACCGACTGCAGGGATCACTGCATGCCCCGTGCTTCCCGTCCGATTCGTGCCGCCACCTTCGGGTTGTGCGGCCTCCCTGTCTTGCTCCTGCTGACGTCCTGTTCGGGGGGCGGATCGAACGCGGCGGCTCCCGGAGCCGGCGCGGCTGGCGGACGGGGTCGTGGCGCGGGCCCGAGCCTGGTCAGCGTCACCGCGGTGATCACCAAGCCCATGCCGGTCACCGTGCGAGCCGTCGGCAACGTCGAGGCGTCCTCGACGGTCGAGATCCGGTCCCAGGTGACCGGGCCCCTGTTGAGCGTCGGCTTCGCCGAGGGCGACGACGTCACCGCGGGCCAGTTGCTGTTCACGCTTGACCCGCGGCCGTTCGAAGTCGCCGTGAAGCAGGCCGAGGCGGTCCTGGCGCGCGACACGGCGACGGCGACCAATGCACGGGCTCAGCTCCAGCGCCAGACGGATCTGTTCTCGCGCGGACTGGTGGCCAAGGCGGACTTCGACACGATCACCGCCCAGGTCGCGTCACTGCAAGCCACGCTGGACTCCGGCCAGGCGACGCTGGACAACGCACGCCTGCAGTTGCAGTACACCAGGATTCACGCCCCGGTCGCGGGCCGGACCGGCGCGCTGTTCGTGCGCGAGGGGTCGATGGTCCGCGTCAACGACGCGACGCCGCTGGTGGTGATCAACCGGATGGCGCCGGTCAACGTGACCTTTGCGATCCCCGCCCAGCGGCTGTCGGATCTGCGGGCGGCTCAGCGGCGCGGTCCCGTGCCCGTGCGAGCGGTCGCCGGGGCGGCCGGCGCCCAGTCGTCCGGCGCGGTCAGCTTCGTGGACAACACCGTGGACGCCTCGTCGGACACGGTCCGGGTGAAGGCGACGTTCGCCAACGCCGACCGGCAACTCTGGCCCGGCGCGTTCGTGGACGTCACGCTGCAGCTGTCCGTCGAGGCGCAAGCGATCGTCGTCCCGACCAGCGCCGTGGTGCCCAGCCAGCAGGGACAGACGGTCTTCGTCGTCAAGAACGATCAGACCGTCGAGCTGCGTCCCGTCAAGGTCGCCTGGACGGACGGCCCGGACGTGGTGATCGCGTCCGGCCTCAAAGCCGGAGAGTCGGTGGTCATCGACGGGCAGCTTCGACTCGTTCCTGGCGCCGCGGTCACCATCAAGCCGATCACGCCGCCTTCTGAAAGGCCCGAATCATGAACGTCTCCGAGGTCTTCATCCGCCGGCCCGTCGCCACGACGCTGATCCAGCTGTCGATCCTGATCTTCGGCATCATCGCCTACCGCGCGCTGCCGGTCAGCGACCTGCCCGCCATCGACTTCCCGACGATTCAGGTCACGGCCAGCTTGCCGGGTGCCAATCCGGAGACGATGGCCTCGGCGATCGCGACGCCACTCGAAAAGCAGTTCGGTGCCATCGCCGGCGTCACGTCCATCAGTTCGACCAACGGCCAGGGCACGACGTCCATCACCCTGCAGTTCGACCTCGAGCGAGACATCGACGCGGCCGCGCAGGACGTGCAGGTGGCCATCGCACGGACCACGCGCCAGCTGCCCGAGATGCCGACGCCGCCGTCGTTCCAGAAGGTCAACCCGGCCGACTCGCCCATCCTCTTCCTCACGCTCAGTTCGCAGACCCTGCCGCTCTCGCAGATCAACGAATATGCGGAGATCAGCGTCGCGCAACGGCTCTCGACGATCACCGGCGTGGCCCAGGTCAACATCTTCGGCTCGCAGAAGTTCGCGGTGCAGATCGACGTGGACCCCCGGCAGCTGGCGGCGCGCAACCTGACGCTCGACGACCTGTCCGCGGCGGTCAACCGCGGCAGCGTCAACCGCCCGACCGGCACGCTGTACGGGCCCGATCGCACGTTTGCCATCAAGACCGATGGCCAGCTGATGAACGCGGCCGCCTTCAGCGGCCTGGTCGTCTCGTACCGCGACGGGCGGCCCGTCCGGCTCGACGAAGTCGCGCGCGTCTACGACGGCGTCGAGAACGACAAGCAGGCCAGCTGGTACAACGACTCGCGCACGATCTACCTGGCCGTCAACCGGCAGCCCGGCGCCAACACCGTCGAGATCGTCGATGCGATCCGCGAAGAGCTGCCGCGCATCCAGGCGCAGCTGCCGGCCGCGCTCTCCCTGGTGGTACGCAGCGACCGCTCGACGTCGATTCGAGAATCGGTCCACGACATCAAGCTGACGCTGATCTTCACGGTCGTGCTCGTGGTGCTCGTGATCTTCCTGTTCCTGAGGAACATCTCGGCCACGGTCATCCCCAGCCTGGCGCTGCCCGCGTCGATCATCGGCACCTTCGCCGCCATGCATCTGCTGGGCTACAGCCTGGACAACCTGTCGCTGATGGCGCTGACCCTGTCGGTCGGATTCGTCGTCGATGACGCCATCGTGATGCTCGAGAACATCGTGCGTCACGTCGAACATGGTGATGACGCGCTGACGGCCGCGCTCAAGGGGTCGAAGGAGATCGGGTTCACGATCATCTCCATCACCATCTCGCTGGTCGCCGTCTTCATCCCCGTCCTGTTCATGGGCGGCATCGTCGGCCGTCTGCTCCACGAGTTCGCGGTCACGATGGGCGTGGCGATCCTGATTTCGGGCCTCGTGTCGCTGACGCTGACGCCGATGCTGGCGGCCCGGTTCCTGCGTCCGCCCGCGGTCCGCCACGGCCGCATGTACATGGCCATCGAGGGGATGCTCGACGGCATGTTGCGGGTCTACGCCTGGTCGCTGCGCCATGCGATGACGCGTCATGGGGTGACGATGGCCATCTCGGGCCTGCTGCTGGTGGCCACCGTCTACTGCTTCCAGATCATCCCCACCGGATTCATCCCGAGCCAGGACATCGCCCAGTTGAACGGCCAGACCGAGATGGCCCAGGGCCTCGGCTGGGACGCGATGGTGAAGAAGCAGCTCGAGGTGATGGCCGTCCTGCGGGCCGACCCGAACATCCGCACGGTCACGGCCTCGCTTGGCGGCGGCGGTGGCGGCGGGACTGGCACGGCCAACGGCGGCCGCATGCAGATCGAACTGGTCCCGCGTGCCGAGCGGTCGCTGACGGCCGACCAGGTGATCGACCAGCTGCGGCCGAAGCTCGCGACGATTCCGGGCGTGCGGGCGTTTCTCACCAACCCGCCGGTCATCAACATCGGCGGGCGTCAGGCGCGCGCGCAGTACCAGTTCACGCTGCAAGGCAGCGATACGACCGAGCTCTACACGGCCGGCGCGAGCCTCGAACGGAGGGTCCAGCAGATCCCGGGGCTCACGGACGTGTCGAGCGACCTGCTGCTCACCAACCCGCAGGTGAACCTCACGCTGGACCGCGAGCGCATCGCCGCCCTGGGACTGTCGGCCGAACAGGTCGAGGGCACCCTTGGGGCCGCGTTCGGACAGCGTCAGGTGGCGCAGATCTACGCGCCGAACAACGCCTACCAGGTGATCATGCGCGTCGCCCCGGAGTTCCAGCGCGACGCCGGGGCCTTGAACCTGCTGCACGTGCGGACGGCGTCGGGCCAGCAGGTTCCGCTGTCGAGCCTGACGCGCGTCGAGTCAGGGGTCGGGCCGCTGTCGGTCAACCACACCGGTCAGTTGCCGTCGGTCACGATTTCGTTCAACCTGCGTCCTGGTGTGCCGCTGAGCGACGCCGTCGCGCGCGTGCAGGAAGCGGCGGTCGCCGAACTGCCGCCGACCATCGTAACCAGCTTCCAGGGATCGGCGCAGGCCTTTCAGGAATCGACCCGCGGCCTCGCGCTGATTCTCGTGATGGCCATCTTCGTGATCTACGTCGTGCTGGGCATTCTGTACGAGAGCTTCATCCACCCGATCACGATCCTCTCGGGCCTGCCCTCCGCCGGCCTGGGCGCGCTCGTGACGCTGCTGATCTTTGGCGTGGACTTGAACCTCTATGCGTTCGTCGGCGTCATCATGCTCGTCGGTCTCGTGAAGAAGAACGGGATCATGATGGTGGACTTCGCGATCGAGACGCAGCGCAATGACGGCAAGCCGGCGGCCGAAGCGATGTACGAAGCCTGCCTCGTGCGATTCCGGCCCATCATGATGACCACGATGGCGGCGCTGGTCGGCACGCTGCCGATCGCGCTGGGCTGGGGCGCCGGCGCCGAGTCGCGCCGGCCGCTGGGCCTGGCCGTGGTCGGCGGGCTGCTCGTCTCGCAGACGCTGACGCTCTACATCACGCCCGTGTTCTACCTGTACATGGAAGCGTTGAGCGACTGGCTCAAGGGCCGGAAGCCGGCCGTCGCCGTGCGGCTCGACCACGTGCTGGCCGGCGGCCGGCGCGGCACGCCGCCCGTCGCGCCGTAGCCGTCAGACCGCACTCGGATTCGATCACCACGAAGCCACGTAGATCTCTCTGCGTTGCGGCCTGCTCTCTGCGAAAAGATCTCTGAGGCATACTCGCGCGCGGCGCCACGCTGGCTTGCCAGCGTGGCGGCCGGGGGCCGGGCGGGGAGTGCTGTGCGGCTGGCTCACATGAGCGACGGGCTCCCTCGCTCATGTGGACCAGCCGCACAGCACTCCCGCTCGCCGCGCGCGTCGAGCTCCGTGTCTTCGTGGTGAATGTTGTCGAGCGTCACTCGCTCCGGAACACGAAAATCGGCCGGGCATTCGGTGAATGCCCGGCCGTTGTGGCGATCTGGGTCCTTCCGCGACTACGCCAGGCTCAGCCTCGGCCGAGGCGCGTCCTCGGGACGCGGCGCCTCGGCGAGGCGCGGCGTCAGCGCCAGGGCGATCGTGAGCACCTCGTCCATGGTGTCCACGTAGTGCACCGTCAGCCCCTTCCGCAATTCCGGCGTGAGGTCCTCGACGATGCTCTTCTCGTTCTGCCGGGGCAGGATCACTTCATGGATCCCCATCCGCCTGGCGGCCAGCACCTTTTCCTTGATGCCGCCCACCGGGAGCACCCGCCCCGACAGGGTGATCTCCCCGGTCATCGCCAGACCGCTCCGCACCGGCCGTCCGGACAACACCGACACCAGTGCCGTCACCATCGTCACACCGGCGGACGGTCCGTCCTTCGGAATGGCGCCGGCCGGCACGTGCAGGTGGATCTCCGAGTCCTTGTAAAACTGCGGATCCACGCCGTAGCGCACGGCGTTGGTGCGGAACCAGGAGAGGGCGATGCGGGCCGACTCCTTCATCACGTCGCCGAGCTGCCCGGTCAATGTCAGGTGACTGGAACCCGCCATCCGGCTGGCCTCGACGAAGAGGACCTCGCCCCCCACGGGCGTCCAGGCCAGCCCCACGGCCACACCGGGATCGCGCGTCCGGTCCTTCATCTCTTCCTCGAGGAAGCGGGGCGCCCCCAGCATCTCGATGACCAGTGCCGGGGTCACGGTCACGGGGTCGGTCTGGCCCTCGGCCAGCCGCCGCGCGATCTTCCGGCACACCGAGCCGATCTCCCGTTCGAGGTTGCGGACGCCGGCCTCCCGCGTGTAGCCGCGGATGATCGTGGACAGGGCGTCCTCGGTGAACGTCACGTGGCCGGCGCCCAAACCATGATTCTCGACCTGGCGCGCGACCAGATGGCCTCGCGCGATCGCCAGCTTCTCGGTCTCCGTGTAGCCGGCCAGTTCGAGCACTTCCATGCGATCGCGCAGCGGCCCGGGAATCGTGTCGAGGACGTTGGCGGTCGTGATGAACAGCACTTCCGACAGATCGAACGGCACGTCCAGGTAGTGATCGCGGAACGTGTTGTTCTGCTCCGGATCGAGCACCTCGAGCAGCGCCGATGCCGGGTCGCCGCGGAAGTCATGGCCGAGCTTGTCCACCTCATCGAGGATGAACACCGGGTTGCGTGACTCGACCCGTCGCAGCCCCTGGATGATCTGACCGGGCAGCGCCCCGATGTAGGTGCGCCGGTGGCCGCGGATCTCCGCCTCGTCGCGCATGCCGCCGAGCGACACGCGAACGAACTTGCGGCCGAGTGCCGTGGCAATCGACTTGGCGAGCGACGTCTTGCCCACCCCGGGAGGTCCGACGAAGCAGAGGATGGGCCCCTTCATGTCGGTCTTGAGCTTCCGCACCGCCAGGTACTCGACGATACGGTCCTTGAGCTTCTCGAGACCGGCGTGGTCGGCGTCGAGGACCTCCATGGTGTGGACGAGGTCGATGACTTCCTCGGTCCGCTTCGCCCAGGGCAGCGCGACGAGCCAGTCGATGTAGGTGCGCGCCACGGTGTACTCCGCGGCGGCCGCCGGCATCTTGGACAGCCGGTCGAATTCGCGAAGGGCTTCCTTGCGCACCTCGTCGGGCATCCCGGCGGCGAGGATCTGCTCGCGCAGGTCGTCGAGCTCCTTGGCCTGGTCGTCGCCCTCGCCGAGTTCCTTCTGGATCGCCTTCAACTGCTCGCGCAGCAGGTACTCGCGCTGGTTCTTGCCAACCTCGGACTGGACCTGCGACTGGATCTTCGAGCCCAGCTCGAGGACCTCGAGTTCCTTGGTCAGGACACGATTGAGCTGATCGAGGCGCGCCCGGACGTCGGGCGTGGCCAGGATCTCCTGCTTGACGACGGTGCCGATCGCGCCGAGGCTCGAGGCGATGAAGTCCGCCAGCCGGCCCGGCTCGTGGATGTTCACCGCCAGGCTGACCAGATCGTCGGCCAGTACCCGGAGACAGCTGGACCACCTGCTGGAAGTTGGCGCGGATGTTCCGCTCGAGCGCGTCGATCTCGAGCTGATCATCCGGTCCGACCACGTCGGGCAGTTCGGAGATCTCGGCCCGCAGATACGGACGCACCGAGGCCATGCGGTCGAGTCGCAGACGCGCCAGTCCCTGGACGATCAGCCGCAGGCTGCCATCGGGGAGCTTGAACATCTTGTGGATGTGGGTGAGCGTCCCGACATGGTGCAGGTCATCCTGACCCGGCTCTTCCTGGGTCGGATCCTTCTGCGTGAACACGCCGATGACCTTGCCGCTCGCGATGGCCTCGTCGATCAGACGGACCGAGGACTCGCGCGCCACGGCCAGTGGCATGAACGAATTCGGAAACAGGACCGTGTCGCGCAGCGGAAGCACAGGGACATCCGCCGGGACGGTGAACGAGCGTTCGCCGGTGGTGGCGGTGACTCGGGTGGTTTCGTCGCTCATGGCCTACTCCTTCTCTCGTGTCCGCGATAGCAGACACCTCTGGCCGCTCGCGTGCGCGGTGAGACGTGAAGCGTGCTGGCTGAAGAACGGAACCGCGAGGGGACGTGCCCCACGCGGGCCCGCTCGGCGAGCCCGCGTGGGTGCGGAGGACGCCGGTGGTGCCTAGTTCAGGTCGAGCAGGTAGTTGCTGGTGCGCCGCTGCGTGTGCCGCTCACGCTGCTCGGCCAGCTCCCGCGCTTCCTCGCAGTCCTTGCAACGGACCGCGAAGGGCAGCGCCCGCAGACGCCGCTGGGAAATCTCGTCGCCACACTCGAAGCAGTTGCCGTAGGTCCCTTCGCTGTGACGGGCCAGCGCCTCTTCGATCTTGTGCAGGGTCTCGGACTTCATCTGGATGAGCGCGAACTCGATGTCGTCCTGGATGTCCTCCTGCGAGGTCTCCTCGGCATCGACCACGCCCTGCTCGCCAGAGGCGGCGAGGGAGCGGACGTCGCGCATCTTGTGCTTGACCTCGCTCAGGATCTCGCGGCGCCGCTCCTCCAGGATCTGCTTCAGTTCGTCGAAGCGTTCCCGCCCGGGGGCCGCCTTCTTGAGATCGTCCTTCTTGAGGTTGATGCGTGCGTTCATGACTGATGTCTCCTCTCCCGCTCGGCCATCCCGATCGCCCTTGCGTCGGGGGCCAGTGCTTTCGTCGAGCCGTGTCTCTTGCCCACTCGCTAAGCAATATCAATGCCAGCTGCCAGGCTGAGACGATTGCTGCCATTCGGCGTGCCGGGTGTCCTGGCGATCCGGCTTTGTGTCATTGTTTCACTACGGTTGGGCGGTCGAGTTGGATTCCGACCACTTGAGTCCGATTACTGCAACCTGCTGTCTCGTCGCTGGTTACCTGTGAAACCGCCCTTCGGGGCGTCGTTGATCCTTAGACGTGCGTGCAGGGCCCCTTGGTTCGGTCCGGGGATGCGAAATCTGCCACCCAGACCCTGCTATAATCCCTTGTTCACCGGAGCCCGGCGGCGGGCACCGAGGAGACCCAGTATGGCCAAGCAGTGTGAAGTTTGTGGAAAGACCCCGGTCGTCGGCCGCACCCTGAGCCACGCCCACAACGTCCGCGCCCGCCGGTTCGAGCCGAACCTGCAGCGCGTCCGGGCGCTCATCAACGGCGGAATCCAGCGGCTGCGCGTCTGCACACGCTGCATCCGCTCGGGCAAGATCACCAAAGCGGCGTGAAGACGGCGATCACGACCCCGACGGCCCCGGCCGCCATCGGCCCGTACAGCCAGGCGATTCAGGCGGGTGCCTTCGTGTTCGCCTCGGGGCAGATTCCGCTCGATCCGGCCACCAATACGGTCATCGACGGGGACATCACCGTCCAGACCCACCGGGTCCTGCAGAACCTGTCGGCCGTGATGGCCGCCGCGGGCCTGACCCTGGCTGATGTCGTCAAGACCACGGTGTATCTGGCTGACATGGCCGAGTTCGCGGCCATGAACGCGGTGTATGCCGAGTACTTCCCCGCCCCGGCGCCGGCCCGCGCCACCGTGCAGGCCGCGCGTCTCCCGCGCGACGTCCGCGTCGAGATTGACTGCATCGCCCACGCGGGCAGCTAGTGTCCCGGAGCCAGTGATTCGCGGTCATAATTCCGGGCGGGGCATCCCGCCGCGCGGCGTTGCTCGTCGCTCAAATACCGCCACTATTCTCACGCCTCGCGCCTGGCCCGTCCGGGCGCCGCGCTCCGGGATTCCTGCGCGAATCTCGATTCCGCACACTCGCTCAGCTCAGCGCAGCGCGCGTTCGACCGCCAGCACGCCGTCCACCTTCCGGATCGACTTCATCACCTTCTCGAGGTGCTTGAGGTCACTGATCTCGACCGTCATGCGGATCGAGCCCTGGTGGTCCGCGTCCACGGTGGCCTCGACGTCCTTGATGTTCGTGTCGATATCGGCAATCCGTGAGCTCACGTCGGCGAGGATCCCGCGCCGATCGGACACGGCGATCTTCAGGCGTACCACGTAGGGCGCCGGGTCCTCGCCCCGGTCCCACTCGACGTCGATCCGCCGCTCGGGGTCGAACAGCAGATTGATGACGTTGGTGCAGTTGGCCGAGTGCACCGACACGCCTTTCCCCCTGGTGATGTAGCCGACGATCTTCTCGCCCCGAATCGGGTTGCAGCACCGGGCGCGGTAGACCATCAGGTCGTCAGCCCCGCGGACCTTGATCTTCTGATCCCCGTCGCTGGTCCCGTCACCGGCCGGCCGCCTGGCTGGCGTGAGCGCCGGGGCCTCGCCCGATTTCTCGGTCAGGGTATCGCCCCCCACGAGCCGGGTCAGCACCGTGCGGGCCGTGACCTTGCCGTATCCGATGATGGTGTAGAGGTCCTCCGCCCGCTGCGCCCCGAATTCGCCAGCAATCTTGCCCAACGCATCGTCGCTGACGACCGCCCGTTCCACGCCAAACCGCCGCACTTCCTTGTCGAACAGGCGCTTCCCGAGTTCGAAGCTCCGCGCCTTCTCCTGGGCGTGGATGAACTGCTTGATCTTGGTCCGCGCGCGCGACGTGGCGGCGAAGTTCAGCCAGTCCCGGCTCGGCGTGTGGCCAGGCTGGGTGACGATCTCCACGATGTCGCCGTTGTTCAACCGCGTGCGCAACGGCACCATTCGCCCGTTGACGCGTGCCCCGACGCACTGGTGGCCGATGTCCGAGTGGACGTAGTACGCGAAGTCGATCGACGTCGCCCCACGCGGCAGCGACTTCACTTCGCCCTTGGGCGTGAAGATGTAGACGTCCTCGGGATAGAGCTCGATGCGCAGGTTCTGCAGGAACTCCTGCGGATCGCGGACTTCCTGCTGCAGCTCGAGCAGCCGCCGCAGCCAGTTGAACTGCTGCTCGTCGCGTTCGGCGCCGACGCGGCCCTCCTTGTACTTCCAGTGCGCCGCGATGCCTTCCTCGGCGATGCGGTGCATCTCCTCGGTCCGGATCTGGACCTCGAAGGGCAGGCCGTTCTCCCCAAGCACCGAGGTGTGCAGGGACTGATAGCCATTCGGCCGCGGCATCGCGATGAGATCCTTGAACCGGCCCGGCACCGGGGACCACATCTGATGGATGATGCCGAGCACGGCATAGCAGTCCTTCACCGACGGGGTGATGACCCGCAGCGCGATGAAGTCGTAGACCTGGTCGAGCGCGATCCGCTGGCGCTGCAGCTTCTGGTGGATCGACCACAGACGCTTGATCCGCCCGTCAATCGACACGACGGGCACCTGCGCTTCTTCCAGCTTCTCCGCGAGACGGAGGCGCAGATCGTCGATGAGGCCCTCGGTCGCCCGGCGCTTGCCCTCGACCTCCAGCCGCAGTTCGTGGAACGCCGTGGTCTCGAGGTGCTGGAACGCCAGTTCCTCGAGTTCGTTCTTCAGCTTGCTCATCCCGAGCCGGTGGGCGATCGGCGCGTAGATGTCCCGCGTCTCCTCGGCGATCCGCTTCCGCCGGTCCTCAGGCAGATGGTGCAGCGTCCGCATGTTGTGCAGGCGATCGGCGAGCTTGACGAGGATGACCCGGATGTCATCGACCATCGCCAGGAGCATCTTGCGGAAGCTCTCGGCCTGGCGCTCCTCACTCGACGAGAACTGCAGGGTGGACAGCTTGGTCACCCCCTCGACGACGTGGGCGACCTGCTCACCGAAAAGCTCCCGCACCTTCTCGATCGTGTTGGGCGTGTCCTCGACGATGTCGTGGAGCAGCCCGGCGGCAATGGCCACCGGGTCCAGCCGCATGTCCGCCAGAATGTCGGCCACCTCCAGCGGGTGGATGAAGTAGGGTTCCCCCGACCGGCGCACCTGTCCCTTGTGCTCGAAGGCCCCGAACGCGTAGGCCTTGTGGAGCAGCTCGGTGTCGGCGCCGGGGTTGGCGGCCCGCACCTTCTCGATGACATCCTCGAACCGGATCATGGGTGACGGTGTCTAATGATGCGTGGGATCCGGGCCGCGTCGCGGGCCCACGCAGGCATGATACCGGAAGCGCCCGCAGGGGCCCGAAAGCGGCTATACTGAGCCGGTTTCCGCGGGTGTCACCGAAGCGCGCAGGACGGGCCTGCGCACCGCAAAAAGGGGAAAGAGATGCAGCTCCGATTCATCCGGCTGGCCATCCTGGTCGTGGCCTTGGGCGTCGCCACCGCCGGTTGCGGCAAGTACTCCATCAGCAACATCCGGTCCCTCAAGGCCTTCCAGGAGGGGACTGCCGCTTACAAGAAGAGCGACTACCGGGGCGCCATCAAGCTATTCGAGACGTCCATCCAGCACAACCCGGACCTCGGATTCGCCTACTTCTTCCTGGGCAACAGCTACGACAACCTTTACAAGCCGGCGCGCAAGGACGAGCCCGAGATGCAGGCCCATCTGCAGAGGGCGGCCGAGAACTACCGGCTGGCCGTTGACAAGATGGCCGGCGCCACCGAGGAAAAGGAAAAGGAGATCCGCCGGTACGCCTTCGAGTACCTGATCGCCGCCTACGGCCCTGACAAGCTCAACGACTTCTCCAAGGCCGAGCCGGTCGCCAAAGAGCTGATCTCGCTCGACCCGAACGAGCCGAAGAACTACCAGGCCCTGGGCAAACTCTACGAAGACCAGCAGCGGTTCGAAGACGCCGAAGCGTCATTCAAGAAGGCGATCGCGATCAAGCCCAATGACCCGATGGGCTACCAGATGCTCGCCGGCTACTACAACCGCCTCGGCGAGTTCGACAAGACGATGGACGCCTTCCTGCAGCGCGCCAACATGGAGCCGAACAACCCCGAAGCCTGGCACACCATGGGCACGTTCTACCAGGACAAGGTCTTCCGGGACGCCCGTCGCCTCACCAAGCCCGTCCAGCTGGACTACGTGATGAAGGGCATTGCGGCGGAAGACAAGGCCCTCGCCATCAACTCCGAGTACTACGAGGCGGTGACCTTCAAGAACATCCTGCTCCGGATGCAGGCCAACCTGGAGACCAACCTCACCAAGCGCAAAGAGCTGATGGACGAAGCGGAGGCCCTCTACCAGAAGGCCCTCGAACTCCAGAAGCGACAGGGAACGAGCGCGGCCGGGACTGACCCCAAGGCCGGCAAGGGCTAGGCGCGCGACGCGCCCCCGGCGCGCCGATTCGGGCGCGATCCGCACACGCGGGTCGCGCCCTTCTTCTTGCCCGGACCGTCGGACGACCGCTAGCGACCCTTCGGCAGCAGATAGCTGGCGACCGGCCCGCCCAGCGCGCGCAGCCCCTCGGCGACCAGCGACGCGCTCAGCGCCGCGCCTTCCCCCATCTGCCCCGCCGTGCCGACCTTCACCGTCGAGTCGCCCACGAGAAACAGCGTCGGCAACGCGAGGTCGATCGGCGGCAAGGGCGGGAGGTCGGTGGCGAGCGGAGGCGGACCCGGAACGTTCAGTGGCGCGGGCTGTTCGGGCGGTGGCGTCTGAGCCGCGGCAGGGATCGGCACGCCGGTGATCAGGCCGAGGAACAGGGCGAGTCGAACGGCGCGCATGGGACCTCCTGAGGGACCGGGAGCGGTGTCCTCACGATAGCGCGTCGCGGGGCCGGGCAGGGGCCGCGGCAAGAAAACGGGCGCGGTGAGGGACACCCTCACCGCGCCCGAGGTGAAGCCGCGCGGACTTACTTGGCAGCCGTGCCCGCGGCCGCCGCTTCCTTGCGCATGCCGTCGGTCACGACGCCGATCTTGGTGACTCCGGCGCCCATGGCGGCGTCGATGACGGCCATGATGTCGCCGTAGGGCACGGTGCCCGCGCCGATCAGAAAGAGCGTCTTGTCCTTCCGCCCCTCGTAGGCGGTGCGGAAGAAGTTGGCGGCGTCCGCGATTGCCACTTCCTGCTTGTTGACCGTGAGCCGACGATCGGCCGTGTAGTCGGCCACGATCTGGGAGAGGTCCACCGCCTGGTTGGGCGCATTGCTGACCTCGAGGGGGAGGTTGATGTCCACGCCCTTCTGAGTCAGCGGCAACGCCGCCATGAAGATGATCAGGAGCACGAGCAGAACGTCGATGAGCGGCGTGACGTTCATGTCGGACGAGGCTTCGGGGGCCGCGGCCGTGACGACGCGCTCGGCGCCGTGGTGCATGTGGGCGTGCGACATTAGTTGCCTCCGGACTGCGACGCCGTAGGCGTCTTCTTCTCGGTGATCGAGCCCGACGGACTCGATCTGGGCCGCCCGCAACGCGTCCATCATCTTCATGATGGCGCCATACGGCGCGTCCTTGTCCCCCTTGAGATAGACGATCTTTTCCGTCTTCTCCTCAAGCGCGCGCCTCAGCTGCTCGATCAGCTCGGCCTCGCGGTACTTCGGTCGAACCGACGTACAACCGGCTTTGGGCGTCCACGAACACGACGGTCTGATCCGACGTGTCCGGCTTGTCAGCGGTGTTGTCCGCCGACGGCAAGGTGACGTTGATCCGCTTGTTGCAGCAGGGGGGCGATCAACATCATGATGATGAGGAGCACGAGCATCACGTCCACGAGCGGCGTGACGTTGATGTCGGATTTGACGCCACCTTTGGCGCCGCCGACGTCCATTGACATGGCTGACTCCTTGGGGCTTTGGCCCTGGGAGGCCGGGATGGGGAACCGGGTGCGCCGCGACGGGCACCCGATTCCTCAATCCGACCGGTCCCGGCCTAGGCCGTCTTCTTGATGAAGTAGTCGACGAGTTCCGACGACGAGTTGTCCATCTCGACGTTGAAGTACTCGAGACGACCGGTGAAGTAGTTGTACATCCACACCGCTGGGATGGCCACGACCAGGCCGAGCGCTGTTTCGACGAGCGCTTCGGAAATACCGGCCGAGACCGATCCGAGACCGCCCGAGCCGGTGGCCGCGATGCCCTGGAACGCGGTGATGATGCCGACGACCGTGCCGAGCAGACCGACGAACGGGGCCGTCGCGCCGATGGTGGCGAGCGACGGGATGCCCTTCTTCAGGTCGTTCGAGGTCAGGGCGGTGGCGCGCTGGATGGCGCGACGCACCGTGTCCACCAGGTCATCACGCGTCAGGTTGGACCCGGAGTCATGCTGGAACTGGTATTCCTGCAGCCCCGCGAGGACGACCTTGGCCAGGTGGCTGTACTGGTACGTCTTGGCCTGGGAGACCGAGAGCGCGTCCTTGAGGCGGCCTTCCTTGAGGTGCTTGGCCACCTGCGGCGCGTAGAGCTTCGACTGTTTCCGGGCCTGGGCGAAAGTGTAGTACCGCTCGATCGCGACGCCGAACGACCACATCGACATGAAAACCAGAATGAACGCGACGCCCTTGGCGACGACGCCCATCTGTTCCCACATATGCATCAAACTCATGTCACCAGCCATTCCAGCCTCCGAACCTTTCTTTGTGTGGTCGCCTTGACCGAGAGAAGAGCCCGGCGGCACGCCGTGCGCGCCGGGCTGAACGTAAGATCTGCCACTCAGACGTGAGGTCGTGCCGTGCGTTCGCTGCTTCAGTTCAATGTGAAGTTCACCGTGACCGTCATGACCACTTCGACGGGCACGCCGTTGAGCATCGTCGGCGTGTAGCGCCACTGCCGGACGGCGTCGAGCGCCGACTGGTCGAGCAGGGCCTGACCGCGCAGGACCTTCGCGTCCTTGATGCTGCCATCCTTGGCAATCGTCGCCTCGATGATGACGATGCCCTGGATCTTCGCCGTCTGCGCGATCTGCGGGTAGATGGGCTTCTGCGTCCTGGATCTTCTTCGGCTCCTTGATGTCACCACCCACGCGGACCGGCGCCTGCGGAGGCGGCGGAGGCGGCGGCGGGGCCGGGATGCCTCCGACGACGCCACCCGCGGTGCCGCCGGGAATGCCACCCGCGATGCCACCGACCACGCCCGTCATGCTCGGGGGGGCCGGGGCCGCTGGCGGCTCGGGCTTGATGTCCGGCGGCGCTTCGACGGGCGCCGCGTTCGGGTTGACCGGCGTCGTCGGCTGCGGCGTCGCCGATGGTGGCGGAGCCGGAGGCGGCGGCGGGGGCGGCGGCGGGGGCGGCGGAGGCGGCATGGCCACGAACGCCATGACCGACTGCGGCGTCGGAATCATGTCGGTGGCCAGCAGCGGAATCACGACGAGCGCCCCGAGCACCACGGTGTGCGCCAGGATCGACAGCGGCACGGTGTACCACTGCTTTGTCCCGACCTTCACCGACGGCTCGACGACATCGCCAAACATTTCACGTGGCACTGGTGAACCTCCCTGACGACCATTCCGTATTCACAGACGAGGCACCCGGCCTCCTCGGCCATCCGTCACCGGACATCGGGCCCGCGCGCGGCCGTTGTTCCGCCCTCTGACGACCGACTCCGGCCGATTGCGAAGGCCCGGATTATAGTCAGAGCCAAAAAAACGTGTCAACGAAACAGTCGCATCCTGATTAGACACCAGGATCGTGCGATTGGACCCGATCCGTCGCCCGTTTTTTACACGATCCCGTAAGCCGTGCGGTACCAGCTTTTACTTGCCAATCCGCATCCCGTAGAACGACCGCCAGACGAAATACGACCGAAACCGCGAAGAACGCGGCCGCCAGTGACATGCGTCAGCGCAGCTCCCCTGCTCGGCCGTCAACTGCACCGCCAGCTCCACGGCCAGCAGCCCGAACAGCGTCGTGAACTTGATGACCGGGTTCATGGCCACCGACGAGGTGTCCTTGAACGGGTCGCCGACCGTGTCGCCCACGACCGTCGCGTCGTGCAGCGGCGGTGCCCTTCTCCTTCAGCTCGACTTCGACGATCTTCTTCGCGTTGTCCCAGGCGCCGCCGGCGTTGGCCATGAAGATCGCCTGGTACAGCCCGAACAGCGCGATCGACACCAGGTAGCCGATGAAGAAGAACGGCTCGACGAACGCGAACGCCAGCGTGCCGAAGAACACGCACAGGAAGATGTTGAACATCCCCTTCTGCGCGTACTGCGGTGCAGATCTCCACGACCTTCTTCGAGTCCTCGACCGAGGCCTTGGTCGCGCCCTCGAGCTTGATGTTCGCCTTGATGAACTCGACCGCCCGGTAGGCGCCCGTGGTCACCGCCTGCGTCGAGGCGCCGGTGAACCAGTAGATCATCGCGCCGCCGGTGATCAGCCCGAGCAGGAACGGCGGGTGCAGGAGCGACAGCTTGTCCAGATTCGGTCGTCAGCCCGGCCGTCAGCGCCACGATGATCGAGAAGATCATCGTCGTCGCGCCGACCACGGCCGTGCCGATCAGCACCGGCTTGGCCGTCGCCTTGAACGTGTTGCCCGCGCCGTCGTTCTCCTCGAGGTTGTGCTTGGCGCGCTCGAAATCGACGTCGAACCCGTAGGTCTTCTTGAGCTCGGCCTCGATGTTCGGGATCTGCTCGATCGTCGACAGTTCGTAGACCGACTGCGCGTTGTCGGTGACCGGGCCGTAGGAGTCCACCGCGATCGTCACCGGCCCCATGCCGAGGAAGCCGAACGCGACCAGCCCGAACGCGAACACCGCCGGCGCAATCATCCCGATCTCGCCGAAGCTCAGGCTGACCCAGTAGGCGACGGCCATCAGCAGCATGATCGCCATGCCCAGCCAGTAGGCGCTGAAGTTGCCCGCCACCAGGCCGGACAGGATGTTGAGCGACGCGCCGCCCTTCCTGCGACGAGGTCACGACTTCCCGCGACGTGGCCGACTCGGTGGACGTGAAGATCTTGACCAGCTCCGGAATGATCGCGCCGGCCAGCGTGCCGCAGGTGATGATCGTCGAGAGCTTCCACCACAGCGTCGGTGTCGCCGTCGGCCCGAGCGTCGGAATCAGCAGCTACGACGCCACGTAGGTCAGGACCACCGAGACGACGGACGTGAGCCAGACCAGGCGCGTCAGCGGCGCCTCGTAGTTCATCTTGTCCACGTTCTGGTACTGGCCTTCGCCATGCGCCTCGTTGACCAAGTACGACGCGCCGGAGGCGACCACCATCACGATGCGCATCATGAAGATCCAGACCAGCAGCTGCACCTGCATCGTCTCGCTGGCGACCGCCAGCAGGATGAACGAGATCAGCGCGACGCCAGTGACGCCGTAGGTCTCGAAGCCGTCGGCCGACGGGCCGACCGAGTCGCCCGCGTTGTCGCCCGTGCAGTCGGCGATCACGCCCGGGTTGCGCGCGTCGTCTTCCTTGATCTTGAAGACGATCTTCATCAGGTCGGCGCCGATGTCGGCGATCTTGGTGAAGATGCCGCCGGCGATGCGGAGCGCCGCCGCGCCCAGCGACTCGCCGATGGCGAAGCCGATGAAGCAGGCGCCGGCGTAGTCGCCCGGAATGAACAGCAGGATGAAGAGCATCAGCAGCAGCTCGACGCTGATCAGCATCATGCCGATGCTCATGCCGGCCTTGAGCGGAATCGCGTAGCAGGGGAACGGCTTGCCGCGCAGGCCGCGAACGCCGTGCGCGAGTTGGCGAAGGTGTTGACCCGGATGCCGAACCACGCCACGCCGTAGCTGCCGGCGATGCCGACCAGGCTGAACAGCAGGATCACCGCGACCTTCAGGGCCGACATGTGCTGCAGCACGCCGAAGTAGAAGGCGATGATGACGCCGATGAACAGCCTCGAGGATCAGCAGGAACTTGCCCTGCTGGATCAGGTAGGTCTTGCAGGTCTCGTAGATCAGCTCGGAGATCTCGAGCATCGAGCCGTGGACCGGCAGGTTCTTGAGCTGGCTGTAGATCACCAGGCCGAAGAGCAGGCCCAGGCGCTCGACACGACCAGGCCGGAATACAGCAGGGTGTGGCCGTCGATGCCGCCGAGGAACGTCACCTGACTCAGGTCGGGAAGCACGAGGTTCGCTTCACCACCCGCGTGCGCGCACCGGCGCCTGCGCCGCCACATCCTGAGCCGCCGACACGCGTTCCGTCGTGAACATCACCGTCGCGCCTGCCAGCAGGCAGGCCCCCATCACCAGTTGCATCGCTCTCGCGGTCATCTGCGTCCTGTCTCCGTGGGATCTCCCCGGGAGTTCGATACATCTGCTCGCGACAGTCTACGGGACGGCCCTGCTCCGGCACAACGCCCGAACGCGGTTCCACTTGACGAAACACGCCGTGCGTGAGGACGCTGGGTGCGCCTACACCTGCTTGTCAATGACGATGTGCTCGGGCAGTCCCATGCCGCCGGTCAGAAACACCCGAATGCCCTCCTCCACCGTCATGTCGTGGGAACGCGCGCGCTCAGGCGGCAGATCAGGATGTCTCCCAGATAGAGGTGATTAGTCGGCACGTAGACGGCCAACGAGCGCCTCGGGCCCCTGGCCCTCGATCGATCGTGAACTCGCTTGCGTCAGAAACCCCAGCAACGCCGCGCGCCCGGGCTGCTCGACGAGCACCATCCGCTTGAACCCCAACTCGTTGTCCGGCGAGAAGGCCTGCGATGAGCTGTTTGACCGGCGCGTAAACCGTCGCGGAAGAACGGCACGTGCAAGAGCAGGGACTCGCCCCGCTGCAGCACCCGCCGCCCGATCACGTTGGTCGCCACGGCGCCGACCATCAGGATGATGCAGCGCCGTGGCGACGAGGCCCAGGCCCGGAATGCGCCGCCGAGCAGGCTGCTCGCTGAGCCCCGCCGTCAGCCGTCGGCCAGCCCGGACGACCCAGACGATCGCGACGACGCTCACCACGAGCGGCACGATGACGAAGAACCCGGTGACGAAGCTGCGTCGGAGCCACTGCATGAGCACGAACGTCCTTACAGGAAACCGGCCCGGGCGGCGCCGAAGATCGCCAGCCCGGCCACGATGCGATACCAGGCGAACGGGCCGAATCCCGCGCGGCCCACGAATCGCAGGAACGGCCGCACGACGACGAGCGCGGCCAGGAACGCCATGACGAACCCCACGGCGATCTCGGCGCTCCGCTCGGGCGCCAGGTGATCCCGCACCTCCCAGAGGTCCTTGAGCGAAGGCGCCCGCCATCGTCGGCATCGCCAGGAAGAACGAGAACTCGGCCGCCGCGGTCCGGTCGAGCCGCAACAGCAGGCCGCCGACAATCGTCGCCCCCGAGCGCGACACGCCGGGAATCAGCGCCAGCGTCTGACACGCCCCAATCGCCAGCGCCCGCAGGACGGGGGTGCGCGTGGCGTCGGTCACGATCGGCGCCGGCCGGTAGCGCTCCACGACGAGCATCACGAGGCCCCCAACGACGAAGGCGCCGGCAATCACGCGCGGGCTCTCGTAGAGCACACCGCTTGCACGTAGTCCTCGAAGAGCACTCCGGCCAGCACGGCCGGCACGAACTGCGAGCACGATCATGAACGCGAAGCGGCGGGCCTCCGGGTCGGAGGGGAGGCCCCGGACGACGAACAGGAGCCGTGCGCGATAGAGCCACATCACGGCCAGGATCGCGCCGAACTGGATCATGACCGTGAAGACGCCGCCGGGATCCTCGAAGCCGATGGCCTGGCCCGACCAGCAGCAGGTGCGCCGTCGAGGAGATCGGCAGGAACTCGGTGAGGCCCTGGACGACGCCCAGCAGCGCGGCGGACCAGAGACTCACGACGTGCCGATCAGCGGGCGCGCCGGCGCGCCCGTTCGGCCGCGGCCGTCGCGGCAGACGCGGCGGCGCCCGAGGTCCCGACCCCGCCGCCGCGGAGCGCGGCGTTGGGCGTCCGGGCGCTGAGCAGAATCGCGATCGCCGAGGCGATGAACACCGTCGAATAGGTGCCCGTCACGATGCCGACGAGCATCGTGAACGCGAAGCCGTGCAGCACCTCGCCGCCGAACAGGAACAGCGCCATGACCGCCAGGAACGTCGTGCCGGCGGTGATGATCGTCCGACGCCAGCGTCTGATTGACGCGCCGTGTTGACGATCGACTCGAGCGGCTCGCGCCGCTGCGGTCCGCTGGTTCTCACGCACGCGGTCGAAGACGACGATCGTGTCGTTGACCGAGTAGCCGGCGATCGTGAGGATCGCCGCGATCGACGTTCAGCGAGATGTCGTAGCCGAACCAGACGTCAGGAACGCGAGCGTGACCAGGATGTCGTGCAACGTCGCGACCATGGCGCCGACGGCGAACGTGAACCGGAACCGGAAGCCGATGTAGACCAGGATGCCGCCGAGCGCGGTCACCGTCGCGCAGATGCCCTTCCGGGACAGATCCTGCGCCGATCGTCGGCCCGACGATCTCCTTGTTGATGACCGCGAAGTCGCCGACCTTGGCCGCGCGGACCGCCTGCTCGACCCGCAGGGCCTGCTCCTCGAGCGATCGATGCCTGCTCGGTCGTGCCGTCCAGCGGGCAGCCGAACCATGATCGTAGCGCTCGGCCGGTGGCCCGAACTGCTGCACGATCGCCTCGGCGGAGAGCGCCCCGAGCGCGCCGCGCACGGTGTCCTCCGGCGGTCGGCTGCGCGAACTGCAGGACGACGACGGTGCCACCCGAGAAGTCCACGCCGAGCGGCAGCCCGCCCCGGGCCACGACGGTGCCGATGCCGAGCAGCGATGACGACGGCGGACAGCACGAGCGCGTGCCAGCGCCACTTGATGAAATTGATGTTGGGTGTTCGAAAGGATGCGCATGAGATCCGGCCTTAGATGCTCAGCTCGGTCGCGCCGGCCGGTCGCCGCGACAGAATGAACTCGAAGAGGGTGCGCGACACGAACACGGCCGTGAAGACGTTGGCCAGCAGGCCGAAGACCAGGCGTCGTCGCAAACCCGCGGATGGGGCCCGTGCCGAACTGGAAGAGAAACGCCGCGGCGATGAGCGACGCCACGTGGGTGTCCACGATGGTCCAGAACACGCGGTCGAAGCCGGCGGCCACGGCCTGCCGGGCGCTCTTGCGATTGCCCAGCTCCTCGCGGATGCGCTCGAAGATGAGGACGTTGGAGTCCACACCCATGCCGATCGTCAGGATGAAGCCGGCGATGCCGGGCAGGGTCATGACCGCGCCCAGGTAGGCCATGAAGCCCATCAGGATGACGAGGTTGAGCGCGACCGAGACGAGCGCGTTGATGCCGGCCAGCCTGTAGTAGACCAGCATGAAGAGCGTCACGAGCGCGAGGCCGATGACCGACGCCGTGATGCCGGCCCGGATCGAGTCCTGGCCGAGCGACGGCCCCACCTCCCGCTGCTCGAGGTAGCTGAGCGAGGCCGGCAGCGCGCCTGACCGCAGGACGAGCGACAGGTCGTTCGCTTCCTGCTGCGTGAACCGGCCGGTGATGCGGGCATCGGCCGAGGTGATCGGCCCCTCGATCACCGGGGCCGACTGGACGCACCCGTCGAGGATGATGGCCAGATACCGGCCGACGTTGGCGCTGGTGACGCGACTGAACTTCGCCACGCCGTCGCTGTTGAGCGTGAAGCTCACCGCCGGCAGGTTGTTCTCGTCGAGCGTCGGGCGCGCCGTGCGGAGGTCGCGGCCGGTGACCGCCGCGACCTTGCGGACCAGGTAGAAGGCCGGAGTGGTGCCGCCCAGCGTGTTCACGCCGGGCACGACCTCCAGGTCGTCTGGCAGGACGCCGTTCCTGGCCGCGAGCAGCGCTGGCCTGATCGGGCGCCGGGCCGGCTTCGACGATCTTCAGCGTCAGCATCGCGACGTTGCTGATGATGCTCTTCGCGCGGGTGACGTCCTGCAGCCCCGGCAGCTGGACGATGATCTGGTCGCCGGCGGTGCCGTAGGGCGCGACCACCGGTTCGGACACGCCCAGTTCGTTCACGCGGCGTTCGATCGTCTGGATCGCCTGGGTGACCGCCTCGGCGCGCCGCTGCACCTGCGATGTTCGGCTTCATCCGGAAGGTGTAGACGCCGCCGCCGGCCGAGTCGCGGTCGAACGTGGTGCCGACGCTGCTGATCGGCCAGCGTGCGGAACTGCTGATCGCTCGCCGGCGGGCACGCCGCTCGATCGTGAACTGGGTCAGCTGATCCACCTTGCCGCTGACGACGATGCTCTGCGTCCTTGAGCAGCAGCCTGCAGCTGCTCGGAGGCCGTCTCGGTCTCGACACGCAGCGCGTCTTCGGTCTTGACGGCCAGCACGAGATGCATGCCGCCCTTGAGGTCGAGCCCGAGCCGGATCTTCTGGCTCGGCGGTGTGAACGACCAGATCGCCAGCCCGGCGACCGCCACGATGGCGAGAAACTTCCAACGCAGATTCTTGTACATGGGTCTAGAGTCCGCCGCTCTCCGGCTGGACGACCGGCTCCTGGCCCTGATAGCCGCCGATGGAGGCCCGGGCGACTTCGATGCGCACTTTGTCCGCGATCTGAATCTGCACGGACTGTCTTGTCCAATTTGGTTATCTGCCCGTAGATGCCGCGGTCGTGATGACGCGGTCGCCGACCTTCAGCCCGGACTGGAACTCCTGCACCTTCTTCTGGCGCCGCCGCATGGGCAGCAGCACCAGCACATAGAAGATGAGGATCATCAGCGCGAACGGGCAACAGCGACACCCACGCGCTTTGCGAGGACTGGGCCGGCTGGGCCATGGAGAGCACGATCGGCAGGAACGGGTCGGATGTCATCGATCTTGGAGTCGGTGGCAGCGCCTACTATAAAGGTTGACGGCGGGAATAGGTTTCGAGGAACGTCTGCCGGAACGCCTCGAAGGTTCCGAACTCAATAGCCTTCCTAATCGCCCTCATGGTGTCAAGGTAAAAGTGCAGATTGTGCAACGTGTTAAGGGTGGCGGCGGTCATCTCGCCGGCCACGAACAGGTGCCGCAGATACGCCCGGCGGTGGCGCCGGCACGTCGGGCACGCGCAGTCCGGATCGATGCGGCCGGAGGTCCTCGGCGTAGCGCGCATTCTTGATGGAGAGCGGCCCGGCGCGGGTGAAGAGCTGGCCGTTGCGGGCGTTGCGTGTGGGCAGGACGCAGTCGAACAGGTCGATGCCGCGCGCGACCGCCTCGACCAGGTCGTCGGGCATGCCGGCGCCCATCAGGTAGCGCGGGCGGTCCTCGGGCAGCTGCGCGGCCGTGTGTCCCGCCACGTCGTAGATCACGTCCGTCGGCTCGCCGACCGAGAGACCCCCGATCGCGTAGGCCTCGAATCCGACGGCGACGGTGCCCGCGACGCTCTGATCGCGGAGGTCCTTGATAGGTGCCGCCCTGAATGATGCCGAACTGCGCCTGGCCCGGTGTGGACATGGACACGTCGGCCACCTGCCCCGCCGACAGCGGCCTCGAAGCGCGTCCCGTCCGCGTGCGCGCCCAGCGGAGCGTGCGCGCCATCGCCGCGCGCGTGTCGTCATGGGTCGCCGGCCAGCTCGGACACTCGTCGAACATCATCGCGACGTCGGCGCCGAGGCGCGCCTGGATGTCGGCGGCCGACTCGGGCGACAGCGAGAGCGCGCGGCCATCGAGGTGCGACTGGAACACCACGCCCTCTTCGGACAACGTGCGGCGACCGGCGAGGCTGAAGACCTGGTAGCCGCCCGAGTCGGTGAGCATCGGCTTCGGCCAGCCCGATGAAGCGATGCAGGCCACCGGCACGCGCGATGAGGTCATCGCCGGGACGCACGTGCAGGTGATAGGTGTTGGCGAGAATGATGTCGGCGACCGAGGTCGTCGCACGCTGATCGAAGGTCGACGCCCTTGATCGCGGCCGCGCGTGCCGACGGGCATGAACGCGGGTGTCTCCACCACGCCGTGCGCGAGCGTCAGCCGACCGCGTCGCGCACCGGCGTCGCGCGCGATCACGGCGAACGCCGAACGAAGGCGCGCACGACGCATAGCCTATAATGACTCCCGATTTGGCGCCTGTCTTCCCCGATTCGGTGGCGCGCGTGAAACGGCTGCGTGTCGGTGTGCTCTACGGCGGTCGCTCCGGCGAGCACGAGGTGTCGCTCGCCTCCGCCGCGGCGGTCTTCGCGAACCTCGACCGCGCATCGCTACGAACCCATCGCCATTCGCATCGAGAAGGACGGCCGCTGGGTGCTGCCGATCGGCCGCCCGTCGGCCGCCTCGGCCGCCGAGGTGATCGACCAGATGCGCAGCGACGCCGGCGCGGATGCGCGGCGGACGCGAAGTCTTCCTGCCGCCGCGCCCGGGCGAAGACGACGCTGGTCCTGGTCGATCGCCAGTCGGCGCGCGAGCGACCAGGCGGGCCAGGCCGCGACGCTCACCGGCCTCGGCCTCGACGTGATCTTCCCGGTGCTGCACGGCCCCTTCGGCGAGGACGGCACGATCCAGGGCGTGCTCGAACTGGCCAACGTCGCCTATGTGGGCTGCGGCGTGCTGGCCTCGGCGGTCGGCATGGACAAGGCCGTCATGAAGGACGCTGTTCCGCGCCGCAGGGCCTCCGCGTCGCCGGACTGGCAGTGATCGTGCGGCACCGAGTGGCGCGACGACCGCGCCGGGGTGCGCGCACGGCTCGCCGCGCTCGGCTATCCGATGTTCGTCAAGCCGGCCAATCTCGGCTCGAGTGTCGGCATCTCGAAGGTCCACGGCCCCGGCGAACTCGACGCGGCGATCGACGCTCGCGCTCGACTTCGATCGCAAGGCCGTCGTCGAGGCGGCCGTGCCCGAGGCGCGCGAGATCGAATGCGCGCGTGCTCGGCAACGACGCGCCCGAGGCGTCCGTGCCCGGCGAGATCGTGCCGTCGCGCGAGTTCTACGACTACGAGGCCGAAGTACCTCGACGCCGGCTCGCGCGTCGTCGATTCCCGCCGCACTCGACGCGGCGACGACGGCCGAGGTGCAGCGCCAGTCGGTCCGCGCGTTCCAGGCGATCGACGGCGCGGGGCTGGCGCGCGTGGACTTCCTGCTCAACCGCGTCGACGGGCGAGCTGTTCCTCAACGAGATCAACACGCTGCCCGGCTTCACCACGATCAGCATGTACGCGAAGCTGTGGGCCGCGTCGGGCGTCGACTACCCGACGCTGGTCGATCGTCTCGTCGCGCTTGCGGTCGAACGCCACGGCGACAAGCAGGCGACTGCGCACCACCGCGCTCTGACGCGCGTCGATCGGCCGCCCGGCGTGAACCACGAGCCGGCCCCTCCCGTCAACCAACGCAAACTTTTGACAACGCTCTGTGACTTTGTGCTTGACAGCCCGCATCGACATCCTTAATCTACATCTTGCGTGAGAGCGATCCGCTCAGCCCACGTATTGGGTACCGTGACGATGGTCAATCGAGAACCGTGATGGATTACGATGACAGCGCGCGGCCTCGCGGCACGCGCCTCTTTCTTTGAGATGCCAGGGTCGGCGCGGAATGCAGCACCCCGGCGACGTGGCCCTGCCACGAAGCGTAGGCGCTGTGCGCGGCAGGTCGGGCGAGCCGAAAGGTCGCGACGCCGCCGCGCAGTTGGAGCCGGCGCAAGTAGATCAAACTGGAAGGGGGGGACAACACAATGGCAAAGAAAGCAGCCAAGGGCGCAAGGCGAAGAAGGGCGGCAAGAAGCGGTAACACGCTTCGCCGTCTGATTCGAAAAGGGGGCGTCTCTCGCCCCCTTTTTTTTGCTCAGTTCCCGCACATCAGCGCACTGTCAGCACTTCGACGTCAGCCCAGCACCTCGCGTCAGCGGCAGCACCGCCGCGTCAGTTCGAAGCCATCCCGTCCCAGATCCGCACGCGCAGGATCACGTCCCACGGCGACATCCGATCCAGCACGTCGAACCCGCCGCACCACTTGCCGAACACCGTGTAGCGCCCATCGAGGTGCGGCTGCGGCGAGAGCGTGATGAAGAACTGGCTGCCGCCCGTGTCCGGGCCGGCCAGCGCCATGCCGACCGTGCCGCGCACGAAGGGCAGCGGGCTCAGCTCGTCCTGCAGCGCGTAGCCCGGCCCGCCCATCGCCGTCGCCGCGCGGATCGCCCGCCTGGATCACGAACGTCGGCACCAGGCGGTGCACGACCATGCCGTTGAAGAATCCGGCGCGCACCAGATCGACGAACGCCGCCGTCGTCACGCCGGCCTCGACGACGTTGAGCTCGATCTTCGATCGTGCCGCGATCGCGTCTCGAAGAACGCGTGCGGCGAGTAGGCCGGGTGCAGGAGCGCGATTGGATCCGAAGAACTCGGCGGGCTGACGCAGCGGGGCCGGGCGCTGCGGCTGCGCGTCGGCCACGCCGGCCGTCCGCAGCAGGGCGGCGGCGCGCAATCGCACGGGCCAGTCGCGATCCGCGCGCGCGCCGCTCGAGCAGCGCGGTCACGTCGCGCGCCGGTGAACCCGGCCAGCCGCCTCGATCGCCGCCGCCCGCGCGACATAGGTCGCATCGCTCTGACCACGCTCGTAGGCCGCCACCAGGCGTGGCAGCGCGCCTTCGATGCGGTGCTCGCCGATCAGGCGCGCGGCCGAGTCGCGCGCACGGCGAAGTCCGCATGCGCCGATCGCGTCGCTCAGCCGCGCCGAGAGATTCGGCGCTTTCACGCGCGCCGAGCGCCGCCAGCGCGGCCGGCCGCACACGCACGTCGTCATCCTGGGTCAGGTCGTCGATGGCCGGCGTGATCCGCTCGGCCGGCAGCCGCGCCAGCACGCCCGCCAGCGCGGCGCGGACGGACCAGTCACGGTCGCGCCCGAGACTCGAGAACAGGAGCAGGAACCCGTCCGGGTCGATGCGAGCCGCCGCATCGAGCGACCGCCGCGCGCACGGCAGGGGCCCGATGGGTGAGGCGATCGACCACGGCGTTGAACGCGCGGCGGATCGGCCGTGGCGCCGAGGGCCGTGACGACCTCGACGGTGAGGTTGCAGCGACAGGGGCGTCGCCGCCAGCTTGATGAGCGCGTCCGACGCCCGCGGCACCGACCTGGCCCAGCGCGCGCACCGCGGCGATGCGCACGTTGACGTCCGTGCCGGCGTGGGTCGCGAACGAGGCGGCGACCGGCACGAGTCTCGAATCCTTGGCCGCCGCCAGGCCCCGAAGCGCGAACCCGGGCGTGTAGATGCCTGGCGTCGATGTCAGCGCGAGCAGCGCAGGGGCGGCACGCGGATCGTTGATGCGCTGCAGCGCGAAGGCGACGGGCCACCAGCGCGATACCGGCGCGCCAGACGCGTCGAGCGCCACCTGGGCCGAACGCGTCGTAGTTCCGCAGGCGGACCAGCGCGAAGAGCGCCAGCCGGCAGGCCTCGACCTCGGGCGTCTGCGACGGCCTCGTCATCGGCCGCGACGGGCGACAGGTGCACGGCGCAGCCGGCTGACGCCTGCGCGATCGAGGCGGCCGCGGTCGTCTCGCCGACCAGCCCGAGCGCTTCGGCGGCGCGTCCCCGCACCAGCGGCGCCGGATCGGCCAGCGCAGACACCGAGCACAGGCGCCGCGCGGCGGGCGCCGATCACGCCGAGCGCGAACGCGGCGGACGCGCGCACGTCTGCGTCGGGATCGCCGAGCACCGGCAGCAGCAGGTCCACCCCTCGTCGAGTCCGGCACGACCGATGGCCAGCGCCGCGCGCCGGCGCAGGGCGGGATCGGGATCGAGCACGATCGCGCCCAGGTCCGGCGCCGAGGCCGGCACGAACGCGCGTGTCGCCGCCGGGCCCGAGGCGGGCGGCGCGGGCGGGACGCCCGCGTCACGCAGCACCCGCTGCTGCTCGAGTCGCAGCATCCAGGCCGCCTTGACGTCGATCGACACTGGACGGAGGCGGCGGCGGGCGCCGGCGCGACCGGCACGGTCACCACCGTTCTCGACGCACACGCGCACAGACATCGCGCACAGACTCGGCCAGCGAGGGCCACACGGACGAGCAGCCGCATGTCGTTATCGTAGCGCGTTATACTTTCGCCGCAGGTTGGACTTTCGCTATCTCGCCATCGAAGGCCCCATTGGCCTGGGCAAGACGCTGCTCGCCGAGCGGCTGGCCGCGCGGCTCGACGCGTCCGTCGTGCGCGACGGGGGCGGCAACCCGTTCCTCGCGGATTTCTACGCGGGCCGCACCGGCGCGGCCTTCCAGGCGCAGCTCTTCTTCACGCTCGCGCGTCATCGGCAGTTGCTGGCCTTGCGCCAGGGCGACCTCTTCAACCAGACGACCGTCTGCGACTACCTCTTCGAGCGCGACCGGATCTACGCGTTCATGAACCTGGACGACAACGAGCTGTTCATCTACCAGCGGCTCTTCGACCTGCTCGCCCGCGACCTGCCGGTGCCCGATGTGGTGGTCTACCTGCAGGCGCCGACCGACGTGATCCGGCGTCGGCTCGAAGAACGCGAACGGCGATCCCGAGACCGACGGCGACCTCGCCCTGCCGGGCGAGGACTACCTGACCGAGCTGACCGAGGCCTACAACCACTTCTTTTTCCACTACGAGGCGACGCCGCTCCTGGTCGTCGAGACGCTCGCAGCTCGATTTGTCGTGGGGCGACGAGGCCGTTGACGACCTCCTCCGGCAGGTGCGCGCCATGGGACGCGGCACGCGGTACTACGTGCCGCGCACGACGCGGCCGGGGTCCTGACGTTGCTCCCCCGCAGCAGAGCCTGTAGAGTCCACTGAATGGCCTGGTTCAAGAAGGCCCGCAAGCCGATCGAGGCGCCCGACAAGGCCAGTCGGGTGCCGGAAGGCCTGTGGGTCAAGTGTCCGTCGTGCGGACGAGTCGATCTACAACAAGGAACTCGTCACCAACCTGCAGGTCTGCCCGCAGTGCGCGCACCACTTCCGGATGTCGGCCAGCCGACCGCCTGAAGATCGCTCTTCGACGGCGAGACCTGGACCGAGCACGACGCCGGTCTGCGGTCGCCTCGATCCGCTCAAGTTCACCGACACCAAGCCCTACCAGCAGCGCCTCGACGCGACCATCAAGGCCACCGGCCTGAAGGACGCCGTCATCGTCGGATCGGGCACGCTGGACGCAGTCCCGATCGTCATCGCGGCCATGGAGTACAGCTTCATCGGCGGCAGCATGGGCGTGGTCGTCGGCGAGAAGATCACGCGATGGGGCCGAACGGGCCCTCGCCATGCGGGCGCCGTTCGTCGTCGTCTCGTGCTCGGGCGGCGCGCGCATGATGGAAGGTGCGCTGTCGCTGATGCAGATGGCGAAGATCAGCGCGGCGCTCGGCCGACTCGATCGGGCGGGCCTGCCCTACATCTCCGTCCTGACCGATCCCACCACGGGCGGCGTGACGGCCAGCTTCGCGATGCTGGGCGACCTGAACATCGCCGAGCCGCAGCGCGCTCATCGGCTTTGCCGGGCCGCGCGTCATCGAGCAGACGATCCGCCAGAAACTGCCCGAGGGATTCCAGCGCAGCGAGTTCCTGCTCGAGAAGGGCTTCGTCGACGAGATCGTCGATCGGCGCGAGCTCAAGCCGATGCTGGCGCGCACGCTCCGGATGTTCATGGGCCTCGGGCCCGCCAAGGCGGCGGCGGGACGGCCGGCACCGACCGCCGAGGCGGAAGGCTAGCCAGCCGCTGGCATGGCCTCGTCGCGCGAGTATCTCTTCTCGCTCGAAACGCTCGGCATCAAGCTTGGCCTGGACCAGATCCGCAGCCTGCTGGCCGCGCTCCGCCATCCCGAGCGAGCGTTCCCCTGCCTCACGATCGCGGGCACCAACGGCAAGGGGTCGGTGACGGCCATGGTCGAGCGCGGCTTGCGCGAGGCGGGCTACCGCACCGGCCGCTACACGTCGCCGCACCTGGTTCACCTCGAGGAACGATTCGCCATCGATGGGGCGCCGATCGCGGCGGCCACGCTCGATCGGATGGCGGCCCGCGTCGAAGCGGCCGCGGCGAGGCTGCCCGCGCCGCCCAGCTTCTTCGAAGCGACGACGGCACTGGCCCTCGAGGCGTTCCGGGAGGCGCAGGTCGATGTGGCCGTGCTCGAGGTGGGCCTCGGTGGACGCCTGGATGCCACCAACGCGGTCCTGCCAGTCGCGGTCGCCATCACGTCCATCGCGATGGACCACGAGCAGTACCTGGGCGACACGATCGAGGCGATTGCGGCCGAGAAGGCCGGCATCATCAAGCCAGGGCTGATTGCCGTGCTCGCGCCCAATCCTCCGGCGGTCGAGCGTGTCGTGGCCGACGCCTGCGCACAAACTGGCGCTCGCTTGATTCGTGCAGCCGAGGGCGTCACCGTGGCCGCCCGCATGGTCGAGGGACGGGCGGACGTCTCCCTCCGCACGCCCGCCGCCGGCTACGACCACATGCGACTCGGTCTGCGCGGCCGTCATCAGGTGGACAACGCGCTCACGGCCCTGCGGCTGCTCGAGGTGCTGGCGGACGTGGGTCTGCCTGTCGCCACGAACGCCATCCGCGCAGGCCTCGAGTCGGTGGACTGGCCCGGCCGCCTCGAACTGCGCGCCTGGCGCGGCGGGCACGTGCTCATCGACGGCGCCCACAACCCGGCCGGCGCGGCGGCCCTCGCGTCCTATCTCGACGAGACGTACGGCCGGCGCCTGCCGATCGTGTTCGGTGTCATGCGCGACAAACAGGTCAGCGGCATCCTCTCGGCGCTCGGGCCTCGGGCCTCGCACCTCGTCTGCACGTCGCCGTCATCGACGCGGGCGATGCCGCCGGACGAACTGGCGGCGCAGGCGGCCGCGGTGGTGCCCGGCGTGCCCGTGACGTGGTGCGTCCCGGCGATCGAGGCGGTCGAGCGAGCCCGGGCACTGGGCGATCCCGTCGTCGTCGCAGGGTCGTTGTATCTGGCGGGCGAGGTTCGTGCCAGAATCGATGAGGCTTCGTGACCGTCCGCACGCTTCTCTTCATCACGCTGATCGCAGGCGTCATCCCTGGCACCGCTCCCCTCGCGCACGCGCAGGAGTCCACGTTCGCCGACTGCAAGACCTATGCAGTCCGCCGGCTGTCCCAGGAACTGGCGCCGGACAATCCCAACCGGATCATCTTCTCGGGCGGCCCGAATCAGCCCGTCGTCATCACGTGCGATGAGACGATGCTCTCGGCCGACCGCATCGAGTACGACCGCGACAGCCAGACCCTCATTGCCGCCGGGCAGGTGCTGTTCCAGCAGAACGACGTGCGCATCGTCGCGTCGCGCGCGGAGATGAACGGCAAGACGAAGCTGGGGACGTTCTACGAGGCGAGTGGTCAGGCGCAGCTCGGGCTGCAGCCCTCGCAGAAGAGCCTCTTCGGCAACCTGGAGCCCGACGTCTACTTCGAGGGTCGCGTGCTGACGAAGACCGGGCCGAAGAGCTTCACGCTCACCGATGGCACGCTCACCACCTGCGTGCAGGCCACGCCGCGGTGGGAGATGCAGATGAGCAAGGGCACCATCGTCCTCGAGAAGCGGGCGATCCTCAGGAACATGGTGCTCAAGGTCAAGAACGTGCCGTTGATGTACGTGCCGTTCATGTACTACCCGATCAACAAGGAAGGCCGGTCCACGGGCTTCCTGATGCCGAGCTACTCGACGGACGCGGTGGCCGGCTCGGGCATCGACAACGCGTTCTTCCTGGTGATGGGCCGCAGCGCGGACACGACGTTCACCCACAAGTGGTCGTCGAAGTCGGGCCATACGCTCGGGTCCGAGTTTCGCTACGTCGCCTCGCCAGGGTCACGGGGCACCGGCCGATTCGTGATGCAGAACCAGCGCGAGCTGTTCGATTCGACGGGGACGCCGATCCTGCCGGCACGCCGCTCGTACCGCCTCAACGGCGACGCCAACCAGGAACTGCCGCGCGGCTTCCGGCTGGTCGGGTTCGCCGACTACTACACCGACCTGCAGACGCAGCAGCTCTTCCAGCAGGACATCGAGGAGTACTCGCAGCGGACGCGCAGCCTGAGCGCGCAGCTGAGCGGCGCCATCGACCGCTACCAGATCAGCGCGCTCTACGAGCAGCGCGACACGTTCTTCGGACAGACGACGGGACCGCCGACGGCGCTGCGCTACGGGTCGGCGCCCCTCGGCAGGCTGACGATCGCGAACCGCGCGATCGGGCGGTCCAAGGTCTACTTCAGCGGCAATGCCGAAGGCGCATTCCTGTTGCGCCAGAACGACGTCAGCGACCCGACGACTGACCTCAGCCTCTGGCGGTTCAGCGGCGGGCCGAGGATCTCGGCGCCGATCGGGTCACTGCCCTTCCTCACCGTCCGCACCGAGGCGGCCTACAACGTCACGCGGTGGCTGGAAAGCCGCGATCCGGTGACCGGCGCCCAGGTGCCCGTGGCGCTCAACCGGCAACTGCTCACGCTCGGCGCGCGGGTGCAGGGCCCGACGGTCTCGCGCGTCTTCCAGACGAAGACGGAATTCGCCGACCGGCTCAAGCACGTCATCGAGCCCGAGTTCAACATCACCTGGGTCTCGCCCTTCAGCAACTTCGACCGCGTGGCGGGGTCGGACTACCTCGACCAGCAGGTCGGCGGGACGACGACGATCGAGTACGGCCTGACGAACGAGCTCCATGCCAAGCGCCGCGCCCCGGAAGGCTCGCCAGCCACAGCCGCCGGGTCGTCACGCGCGATCTTGTCGGCGCGGGTGAGCCAGTCCTACTACACCAACACCCTGGCCGCCCTCTACGACCCCGGACAGCTCGGGGCATCCGCCAAGAAGTTCGGCGACATCAACGTCAACATCACCGCGCGGCCGACCGATGCCGTCAGCGCCTCGGCACGGCTGATCGTGGACTCCAAATACCGCACGCTCAGCTCGATCTCGGCGTACGCGACCCTCAACGGCAAACACGTGCAGGTCACCCCGATCTGGGCGCGAGGCCGCTTCGTCGATCCGCTCAGCGGCCTGTCACGGACGATCTCGCACTCGCTCACCACATCGACGACCATCAAGACGGCCGACAACCGTCTGGGCGGCACCTACAGCTTCACCATGAATGCGCTCACCCGCGACTTCATCGACCAGCGCATCGTCGGCTCCTACAACACGCAGTGCTGCGGCATCATCTTCGACTACCAGTCGCGGCAGACCTACCTCCCCAGCATCCCCACCAACCGGACGTTCGGCATCTCGTTCACCCTCGCCGGCCTCGGCACGTTCGCCAATCCGTTCGGATCGTTCGGGGCGAGGTAGGCCAAGGGCACACGAAGTGCTGGAGTGAAAGGCACGTGAAGTGCAGGAGCTAAGAGCACATCAGGTGCTGGAGTGAAGAGCACCTGAAGTGCGGGCAGGACGGGCACGTGAAGTGCTCGAGCAAGGACGCCTCAGGTGCTGGACTCGAGGTGCCGCAGTGACGCGCACGGGAAGTGCTGGCGCAAAGGCACCGCGCGCAGCCCGTCTCCCGTAGCCCGTCTCCCGTAGGCCGTTTGCCGGAGGCCGTTTGCCGTAGCCCGTCTGCCGTCTCCCGTCTCCCGTCTCCCGTCTCCGTCCGTCTCCCGTGCTCCCGTCTGCCGTCTGCCGTCTGCCGTGCCGTCCGAGAGATAATGCATCGGCCATGACCGCCTCCCCGGCGCCTGACGTCGCGCGTGCTCGTCGATGACCACTGTCGTCACCGGAGCCACAGGGTTCGTCGGCGGCCACCTGCTCGATCGCTTGGATAGTGCGTCGGTCGTCGGCTGGTATCGTCCGGACGGACAGCGCCCTGACCCGGCACGCCGCATGCGGTGGTCGGCCGTCGATCTGGGCGATCGGGCCAGCGTGGGGCGGGCCATCGACGACGCGGCGCCGGCGCAGGTCTTCCACATCGGCGGGGCGGCGAATGTCGAGACGTCGTTCCGGAACGCGGTGCCGCATCTGCGCGCCAACGCGCTCGGATCGCATCACCTCTACGAGGCCGTGCGACGCGCGCAGGCGCCCTGCCGCGTGCTGGCGGTCACGTCGGCGCAGATCTACCGGGGAGGCGATGCTCCGATTGACGAAGGCGGGGCGATGGCGCTCGCCAGTCCGTACGGGCTGTCGAAGCTGGCCGCCGACCAGCTCGCGCAGTTCGCTGCAGCCGATGACGGACTCGACGTCGTCATCGCGCGGCCCTTCAACCACATCGGACCTCGCCAGTCGCCCGGCTTCGCCATCTCGAGCTTCGCACGCCAGGTAGCGCGCATCGAGGCGGGTCTCGAGGAGCCCGTGATCAGGGTGGGCAACCTCAACAGCCGGCGCGACATCACCGACGTCCGCGATGTGGTGCAGGCCTACATCCGCCTCATGGCGGACGGCCGGCCGGGATGCGCGTACAACATCTGCTCTGGGCGGGCGTACCGCATCGGTGACCTGCTCGACGCCTTGATCGCGCTGGCCAGTGTGCCCGTGCGCGTGGAGATCGACCCCGCGCGACTCCGCCCGATCGACCACCCCATCATCGTGGGCAACCCCGGCCGCCTCCATGACGATGTCGGTTGGAGCCCCTCCATCCCGATCGAGCAGACGTTGCAGGACACGCTCGAGTGGTGGAGGACACAAATCCGAGACTGACGGACAGGTCCCGGGTCGGCGCTTCGCGCCGGCGAAGTCCCCGGTAGGCGCTGCGCGCCATGAAGTCCCGGTCTGTCCGCTGCTCCCGCGCTGGAAGTCCCCGGTCGCACGCAGCTTCGCTGCGGTGAAGTCCAGGGACGGACAGACAGCACACCCTGCGACTTCAAGAGCGCCGTTGACACTGGAGCCCACGTAAGGCGAATATAAGGCGAATCTCGCATGCCTTCCGCCCAGATTCGCCTGTTCGACGACGAGGTCGCGGCGGCGCCGACGTTGCGGGACATCGCCGACGCGGTCCGTGAGGCCGGCATCGACGGGCTGCCGGACGCCCGCCGCCTGGCCGACCAGGCCCGCTACCAGGAAGTCGTCGTCCGCTCGGCGCTGACCGCCGCCAAAGGCATGCCCTTCAAATGGGCGCTCAACCCCTATCGCGGGTGCACCCATGCGTGCGAGTACCTGCTACGCCCGCAAGTATCAGCGCCACCTCGAGCTCGGCGCCGGTGACGACTTCTCCTCGGTGATCCTGGTCAAGCGCAACCTCACGGAGGTGCTCGCGCGCGAGGTCACCCGGACCTCGTGGGCGCGCGAGGGCGTGGCCGTGGGCACCGCGACCGATCCGTATCAACCCATCGAAGGCCACTACCAACTGACGCGCCGCGCCCTCGAGGTGCTCGTCGATGCGCACACGCCCTTCTCGATCGTGACCAAGGGGCCGATGGTGGTCCGCGACCTCGACGTGCTCAGGCGCGCGACCGGCCTGGCCGGGTGTCGTGTCTATCTGAGCGTGCCGAGCGTGGACGACGAGGTGTGGTCAGCGCTCGAGCCCGGCACAGCCGCGCCGCATCAACGCCTTCGCGCCGCCCGCACGCTGACAGACGCCGGCATCGACGCCGCGGTGCTGATGATGCCCCTGGTCCCGGGGATCTCGACGTCGGTGGGCAGCATCGAGCGGACGGTGACGGCCATCGCCGCGGCAGGCGTTCGACTGGCGGGGAGCAACATCGCGCACCTCGAGGCGGGCGTGCGCGAACACTTCATGGGTTTTCTGGAGCGCCGGTATCCCGTGCTGCTGGAGGGATACCGGCGGCTGTATCGCGGCGCGTACGCGCCGGCCGACTACGTGGCGCGCGTCAAGGACGTGGTCTCGCGGGCGCGATGGGCCGTTACCGGCCAACCAGCTGCATCAGAGCCTGCACACGCGCTTCGGTCGGCGGGTGCGTCGAGAACAGCGACATCATCTTCGCGCCGCTGAACGGGCTCATGATGAACATGTGCGCGGTCGCCGGATTGGCGTCCATCGGCACCTGGCGGGCCGTCGCCTCGATGCGACGCAGCGCCTGGGCCAGGCCCATCGGTGACCCGACAATCTGCGCGCCCGTGCGGTCGGCCGCGAATTCGCGCTGACGCGAGATCGCCGACTGAATCAACATCGCCGCAAACGGCGCCAGAATCGCCATGGCCAGCAGCGCGATCGGACTGCCGCCTTCACGGTCGTTGCGGCCACCGCCCAGGATGGCCCCCCACTGGGCCATGTTCGCCAGCGTCATGATGGCGGCGGCCAGCGTCGCCGCCACAGTGCTGATGAGAATGTCGCGGTTCTTGACGTGCGCCAGCTCGTGCGCGATCACGCCTTCGAGTTCCGGCTCGCTCAGCACACGCAGGATCCCTTCGGTCGCCGCCACGGCCGCGTGCTTGGGATCGCGCCCGGTGGCAAAGGCATTCGGGGACATGTCGGGAATGATGTAGACCTTCGGCATCGGCAGGCCGGCCTTCTGCGCGAGCCGCGCCGTCATCCTGTGCAGCGGATGATCCGCACCCACTTCCTGGGCCTTGTACATCCGCAGCACGATCTTGTCGGAAAACCAGTAGCTGCCGACGTTCATCACGACGGCCAGACCGAACGCGATCATCAGTCCGGAGTTGCCGCCGACGGCGCCACCCGCCAGAATCAGCAACCCGCTCAACCCACCCAACAACGCCGCTGTTTTCAATCCGCTTGCCATGTCCAACCCTTTATGCACGGGCACTCAACGTCAGGCTCGGCCCGGCCGCAGCACGTCCGCTGCGCACGCCAACCGCATCCCCGTCCCGAGTGACTCGTGTTCTTATTATCCCAGAAGTGATGCCCCTGACCGAATTGGCCGCCCATCTGGCCGAGTCGTCCTCGAGGCTGCTCGATCGTCATCGTCATCTGATCCTGACGACCCTCGCCCTCGGATGGTTCCTGCTCCTCGTGTGGGTCGTTCACGTCCGCCCCTTCTGGCATGACGAGGTCTACACGGTGCTGGTGTCGCGCCTGCCCCTTGCGACCATGTGGCGGGCGTACCTGGACGGGATCGACCTCTCGCCCCCTCTCAACACGATACTCACCCGCCCCATCCATCTCCTGACGGGCGAAGGTCCCGTCGTCACGCGCCTTCCAGCGATCCTCAGCTACCTCACGACGTGCGTCGTGCTGTTCGCGTTCGTCCGTCGGCGCAGCAACACGGTCATGGCGCTGGCCGCCAGTCTGCTGCCGATGGCCACGATCGCATGGACGTACGCCAAGGAGGCGCGTGGCTACGGCCTGACGATGGCCTGCTTTGCGTGTGCGCTGTACGGCTGGTCGGAGGCCGCCGCAGGCAGGAAGCCTGTCGCGCATCTCACGCTGATGAGCGCGGCCCTGGCCGCCGGCATGTGGACGCACTACTACTTCGTCCTCGCCTTCGTCCCGCTCGTGATTGGGGAATTGGTGCGGCAGGTGCAGATTGGGCGCGTGTCGTGGCGACCCTGGCTGGCGTTTGCCGCGGCGGCTGCGGCCGTGCTTCCGCTCCTGCCACTCGCCGCGGTGGCCTCGGCTCAACGCACCACGTTCTGGGCGCGCCCGCAGACGTTCGACGTCAGCCACACCTATAGCTTCATCCTGGGACGGCTGGTGACCGGGTCCTCGGCGCGGATCGCCACGTTCAGCCTGCTCGTGGTCGTGCCCATCGTCGCGGTCCTCGTCCACCTGCGGCGTCAACGGACACCGAGCGCGCTCTCCACGCACGACCTCGTGGCCTGCCTGGTCGCGCTTCTCGTGCCTGCTGGCGGCGTGGTGCTGGGCCAGATCACGGGGGCGTTTTCCGAGCGCTATGTGGCGTACGCCGTCGTGGGCCTTCTGGGATCCGTGCCGCTGCTGGCGTGGTCGATCGCGCCCGCCCGCCGAGTGTTCGACGTCGCGTGGCTCGCCCTGGCCCTGGTGCTGGCGATGCAGGTGACGCGAACCGAGATCGCCGATCGCCGGCCGTGGCAGGACGCCCTGTCAGACCGGCCCATTCTTGCCGACTGGCTGAGAGGTGGCGACGACATCGTCGTCACCGGACACATCGAGTACCTGCCGATCTGGTATTACTCTCCGACCGAGGCCCAGAGGCGCGTGAAGTACCTGGCTGATCCCGAGGGACAATTGGAGACCACCGGCAGCGACACGATCGATCGCGGCTATCTCGCGCTATCTCGCTGGCTGCCGGTGCCGGTCGAGCGCATCGGCGAGTTCGGCCGCGCGCACCGACACTTCTTCCTCTACACCCCGGGCACGGACGAGACCTGGACGGAGCGGCGGATCCGCACCTGGAACGCGACGATCACGTTTCTCGGCCGGGATGGCGGCGGAAGTTTGTTCGAGATCGTGCACTGAACCTAGTGTCTAGTCGAGATTCGCGTGTCTAGGGGGTCGTCATCCTCGACCTGTGGAAAACTCCGCCGGCCTCAACGCGAACTTCGCCGGTCAGGCCAGGCAGGGAGTTTTCCACAGGCTGAGGTACGACCCCCTGGACACGCGCGAGCAGCCAGGCAGCTACAGGCGCTACTTCACCGGCAGCTGATAGATCCGCACGCGCTGGATCGTCCAGGCCGGGGCGTCGGGCGTCGTGGCCGTCTGGTCGATGCGGACGAACTTGGCGCGCACGGGAGTCAGCGGCACGAGCGACGTGCCGACCGCACCCTGGCCGGTCGCCACCGGCGTCCACCGGCGGCCATCGGTCGAGACCTGCACCTGGAAGGCGCGGGCGAAGCCTGGCGCCGGGGCGGCGACTGGCGCAGCCGGCGCGGCCCCGGGCGCGGCGCCTCGGCCGCCTCCGCCGCCGAACCCGCCACGGCCCGCGCCGGGGTTCGGCGTATCGATCTGGATTTCGGCGATCTGCGTGATCGCGTCGAGTTCCACCTGCACGAACATCCCGGCGGCCTGAGGCGCGCCAGAGGTCCAGCCCTGGCCCCCGCCCCCGCCGCGTCCGGCAGGCGCACCGGGCGCACCCGGCGCCGAGGGCGCGGCGGGCACATCAAACGCGCGGGCCGCGGTCTCGGTGTTGTGGCTGGCGACCGCCTTCCAGGTCGCGGACGGCTCGAGCAGGACCGGCACCGTGGGCGTCAGTTCGGCCAGCGTCCACGGCGTCTTTCGGGCCGCCGTCGCCTTGCGCACGCGCGCGACATCCTCGGGGGTGATCGCCGGCGCGTTGTTGCCGAAGCTGGCGCGCACGAACGTCGCGATATCCGCGACCCACTCGTCCGGGTTGCCGCCCATCGGAATCATGACCTCGGCGTACGACCTGCCGTCGAGCGGGCCAGTCATGCCGTGGAGCAGCGTCTTGATCACGTAATCGCGGTGTCCGAGCACACGCGTCGCGCCTTCCAGCGTCGGCGCGCGCGTGACGCCCACTTCTCCGGCGAGAGGCGCCCCACGGCCGTCGTCTCCGTGACAGGCAAAGCAAAGCGAGGAGTAGATCGCACCGCCGCGCTCGAGCGACGCGGCCACGGCCGGCGAGACAGGCGCGCCGCCGCCGCGTCCACCGCCGGGCCCGCCGGCGCCGCCGCCGAGCGCGCCGTTGCGGGCCACGAGTTGTCCGCCGATGTCCTTCACGCCACGCACGGTGCTCGCTTCGACGACAGGACGAATGGCCGCGATCGCGCCCGGCACCTTCAGGACATTGAGCGTCAGGATGGCCTGAAGCGCGACATCGACGTTGGGATCCTTCATCGCGGCCTTGTACTGGGCTTCGAGGGTCTTGTCGCCGGCCTTGTAGAGGGTCTCACTCGCGCGAATGGCCTGCACGCGCACGCGTGGATTCGAGTCCTCCATCAGCTGGCGGGCCGTCGCCGCGTCGAGTGCTCCCAGCCCCTCCAGCGTCCAGATCGCATGGAACCGCGCGGTCACCGGCTCACCGCTCTTCGCCATGGTCAGGAGCGCCGGTACGACCGACTGGTCCTGCCGAAGCACGAGGAGCCGCTGCGCGCTCTGCCGCCACCACATATTGGGATGCGTGAAGTGCCGCACAAGCTCGGCCGGCGTCTCGTTCAGCATGCGCGGCTGGGTCATGTCCAGCGCGATGGCCGGCGAGGCGGGCGTGTTCGGACCGCCGGCTGGATAGCCGTCGTAGCGCAGTCGCCAGATGCGGCCGTACTTGTTGACCTTGTCGAGCTGATACTGCTCGAGCTTCGCGCGCAGGTAGCTGCCGCGCGGCGTCCACTGCGACTCCTGGATGATGCCCTGGTACATGTCGGCGATGTAGAGCGCGCCGTCGGGGCCCGTCTTGATGTTCACGGGGCGGAAGAGCGGGTCGGTCCCGAGAATGAACTCGGTGCCCGGGTAGGCGTTGCGCAGTTGCGTCACGCCGTCGGTCTTGACGACCTTCGCGCGGCGGATCAGCCGGCCCACCGGCTCGGTGAAGAGCAGGTCACCCTGCAGATCTTCGGGCATCCGGTGGCCGTGCACGATCTCGGGACCGGTGGTCGCCGTGAAGTGATTCAAGTTCTGGACCGGCACGCTGATGCGGCCCATGCCTCCCTGCATGTCGCCGATGCCCGGCGCCGGCCACACCACATCGAAGCCCGGTTCCATGCCGTCAGCCAGCGTGAACGAGCCGGTACTGGACGGGTACCTGGAAGTTCATCGGGCCCCGTTCGCCGCCGGCGTCCACGAACCACATCTTGCCGTCGGCATCCTGCGACAATCCCCATTGGCCGCCGTTGGCCCCGGTCGGCTCACGCAGCATGCCCTTCGGCGTCCAGCGGAAACGGAACGCGTTGTAGGTGCTGTAGATCCAGTTGTCCATCCCCCAGATGAACCCGCTCTGCTGGTGTTCGAGGTTGCTGCCGGGGCGGCCGACGCCCGTGTAGAACAGCTCGCGCTTGTCGGCCACGCCGTCGTTGTTGGTGTCCGTCCACTTCACGACGTCGTGCGTCTCGGTCTCGTTGGTGAGAATGCTGTTGCCGTCGAGCGGCAGCACCATGCGCGGCAGGACCAGGTTATCGACGAAGACCGTGTGCTTGTCGTAGACGCCGTCGCCCTTGGTGGACTCCCATCGGCTGATGCGGCTCACCGGCTGGTACTTGTCCTTGCCGTCGGCGTCGAGCATGTACGTCCGGAGTTCGACGACGTACATGCGGCCGTTGCCGTCCCACTCGATGGCGCCAGGCATGACGATATCGGGATCGGAGGCGACCAGTTCCATCTTGTAGCCGGTCGGCAGGATGAAGGTCTTCGCCTGTTCCGTCGGCCGCTTCGGCAGCACGGGGTCCTTGGGCGACCAGTCGGCGCCCGGGTTCCCTTGCCCGCCCCGCCCCGGACCAGCGCCACCCGGCGCCGCACCGCGGCCCCCGCCGGGGCCTGCCGGGGCCTGCGCGCCGGGCGCGGCTGGCGGAGGTGCCTGCGCCAAAACCGAGATGCCAACCGCCGCGGTGAGCGCGACCGCGATCGCCGTGGCAGACGTCCAGTTCCGTGTCGATGGGAGGGGCATGCTGAGATAATACGCCGAGCGAGCTTGATCTGTGTCGGTGTCCAGGGGGTCGCTGTCTAGGGGGTCGTACCTCACCTGTGGAAAACTCCGGCCTCAAGCGAAAGGGCCTGGGCGGCGGAGTTTTCCACAGGTGAGGTACGACCCCTTGGACACGGACGGAGCACCTAAGAAGCCAGGTACAATCCGATATGCGCTTCTCGGCCCTCTTGCTGTCGGTGACTCTCGTCGCGCCTCAGGCGCCGCCGCCCACGCCGAAGCCGTTTCCGGGCGCGGCCGTCGGGCCGTCCGCCCCGGCGGCGCCACGGGACAAGCCCGTCGCCTCGGCCCCGGCGCCCGCAGCCGGTCAGGCTGGCACGCCAGCGGTGCAAGGCCCCCCGCCACCCGATCCCCTGTTGGCGGGCATCCCGATCTACCCGACCGCCGACCTGTTGGACTCGTATGATGCCGGTCAGGGCCAGCGCTACTTCATCTTCGGCACGACCGCGCCGTTTGCCGACGTGGTGACCTACTACAAGACCACGCTCCGCGCGGGCGGCCGCGAGCTGTTCAAGACGCCCGGCATGCAGCAGTTCGACCTGAGCCGGTATCAGGAGCAGTCGATGGCGTATCCGCCGAGTGTGGTCGTCAAGGACTACGTGTGGAACGGCTCGACCGGGTACCTGCACATCGCCGGCAAGGTCGAGAAGCGCTACCCGACGGTCATTCAGATCGTGCCGCGGTAGGAAGACGGCAGACGGTCCACGGCGGACAGGCTACGGCAGACGGGCTACAGCAAACGGGCTACGGCAGACAGGCGACGGCAAACGGGCTACGGCCGACGGACTACGGCCTACAGCCGACGGCTACTGCCAACCAGGCCTCGGGGGCGGGTTCCCGTCATGCCGAGCGCCTCGCCGCGGGCGTGAGTTCGGACGGCGTGCAGATGCGCACCTGCAGCCAGAAGGGCCGCGCAAACATGGCACCATTGCTATACAAAAAGTATGACTATTTGTGTAGCACAGTAGCGCCTAACTGAGAGCGCGTTTCAGCACTCCTCGCTGTGGGTGACGCCAAACGGGGCGCCCCACGCGACGCGCAGCCGCCGCCCCGTCCCCGTGGCTTGGCCGGCGAGCATCGCGTGGGGCTGTTTGGCGGCAGGACCCGCAGTGAGGAGTGCTGAAACGCGCTCTAACTAAGCGTGCCGTGCCCCGGTTCCTGTGCGGAACTCTCCGGCCTTCTCCGCCAACCCGACTTCGACGGCCTCGTCCACCGATACCCCCTGCGCGGCGGCGTAGTCGCGGATCTGCTGCGTGATCTCCATGCTGCAGAACTTCGGTCCGCACATCGAACAGAAGTGCGCGAGCTTGGCGCCATCGGCCGGCAGCGTCTGATCGTGATAGGCGCGGGCCGTCACCGGGTCCAGCGCCAGGTTGAACTGGTCCTCCCAGCGGAACTCGAATCGCGCCTTCGACAGCGCGTTGTCCCAGACCTGCGCATGCGGATGGCCCTTGGCCAGGTCGGCGGCGTGCGCCGCGATCTTGTACGCGATGACTCCGGCCTTCACGTCGTCACGATTCGGCAGGCCGAGATGTTCCTTCGGCGTCACGTAGCAGAGCATCGCCGTGCCGTACCAGCCGATCATCGCCGCGCCGATGGCCGACGTGATGTGGTCGTAGCCGGGGGCGATGTCGGTGGTGAGCGGCCCGAGCGTGTAGAACGGCGCTTCGGCGCACCACTCGAGCTGCTTCTCCATGTTCTCGCGGATCAGGTGCATGGGCACGTGCCCGGGTCCCTCGTTCATGACCTGGACGTCGTACTCCCACGCGATCTTCGTCAGCTCGCCTTGTGTCTTGAGTTCAGCGAACTGGGCTTCGTCATTGGCGTCGGCGATGGACCCCGGACGCAGCCCGTCGCCGAGCGAAAAGGACACGTCGTAGGCCTGCATGATCTCGCAGATCTCGCGGAAGTGCGTGTAGGTGAAGTTCTCCTGATGATGCGCGAGGCACCACTTGGCGAGAATGGAGCCGCCGCGCGAGACGATGCCGGTCATCCGACGCGCGGTCATCGGGATGTAGCGCAGCAGGACGCCGGCGTGGACCGTGAAGTAGTCCACCCCCTGCTCGGCCTGTTCGATGAGGGTGTCCCGATAGATCTCCCAGGTCAGTTCCTCGGGCCTGCCGCCCACCTTCTCGAGCGCCTGGTAGATCGGCACGGTGCCGATCGGCACCGGCGAGTTCCTCAAGATCCACTCGCGCGTCTCGTGGATGTTCTTGCCCGTGGACAGATCCATCACGGTGTCGGCGCCCCACAGCGTGGACCAGCGCAGCTTGTCGACTTCCTCGACGATCGACGAGCCAATCGCCGAGTTGCCGATGTTCGCGTTGATCTTGACGAGGAAGTTGCGGCCGATGATCATCGGCTCGAGTTCCGGGTGATTGATGTTGGCCGGGATGATGGCGCGTCCGCGCGCGACCTCCGTGCGCACGAACTCGGCCGTCAGCCCCTCGCGCACGGCGATGTACTCCATCTCCGGCGTGATCTGCCCCGCGCGTGCGTAGTGCAGCTGCGTGGGTGCATGCCCGGCACGGGCCCGCAGCGCCGGCCGGTCGGACCGGCGCGTCACCGGTTGGACGTCTCCGCGCGCCGCAATCCAGTCGTGCCGCACCGGCGGCAGCCCGACGTGGACGTCGTACCCGCGGGGACCGCTCGCGTCGTAGACGCGCACGGGCGGCTCGCCCGCCGAGAGCGCGATCTCCCGCATAGGTACGCGAACGCCGGCCGGCCCCTCCACATACACCTTGCGGGACGCGGGAAACGCGGCGTCGAAATCAGCTTCGGTGAGCGGCTCGTAGTTCGACAAAGACATCTTCGCCGAATATAGCAGGATCAGGCAGGCACGAACCGCCGCGAAGATCACCGGCCCGACGAGGTTGGCGTCAGGCGCTTTGCCAGCAGATCAAACGCGGCAGCCGTCTTGGCCTTGTACCAGTCCTTGCGCCGCTCGGTGGCCATCGCCAGGACGACCACGCTGATCGCGACCAACAGGATGACCACGAGAAGAAAGACGGAGCTACGAGGGTCACCATCGACAATGGCGGTCCACATTAGCAGCAGGGGACGATGAAAGAGGTAGAGCGAGAACGTGAAGCTGGCCGCAAACCTGATCGGGCCGGCCATCGCTACCAGAGGGCGCCCGAGAAGCTGGCAGGCCTGCCTGAATGACCCAAAGTTCAGGGCCACCAACCCACCGAGCACATAGTCGCCGAGGAAGCCGCCGAGGAACGTCATCCGTTCCAACTGGAAGTCGCGCCCCACCACCGAACCCACGAGCAGTGAGAGCCGGCCGGCCAAGTCGACCCAGTGGAACACGACGATCAGCACATTCGAAGCAGCGAAGACGATCAGCGCGGTTCCCACACCCATCCGCCGCCAGACGTCTGCTCTCTGGAGGTGGACTCCCATCAGCCAGACCGGAAACAGGAGGAGGATCTCGGGCCCGGCGACCAATCCGACCAACACGAGCGCCGCCCTTCTGGTCACTCCAGACCAGAACACGTAGACACCAAATAGAATGTAGTACCAGCCCTCATAGGCGATGGACCAGAAGGGCGTGTTCGAAAACGCCTGAATCGACAACCCCCAGAACTCATTCATCAGTAAGAGGCTGGTGGCCAGACGAAGCAGCCACTGGTCACTCGGCGCCTGTCCGGCATACACCTCCGGCGGGACGGCTGGCCCACCAGATCCGCGAACATCGTGACGATGAGCGCCGGCAGCGCTACCGAGTAGATTCGCGCGAAACGGCTGATTGCGTAGTCTCGGCCACTGCGTTCGCGGGTGTCGGTCACGAACGCGATGACGTAGCCCGACAGGACGAAGAACACGACGACGGCCGAGTGACCGAGTGACTCTCCCGGCAAGATACGCTCGGAAAGCGCGCGCAGGTTGGCGTGTGAGTAGAGCACGACCGCAGCTGCCAGGATGCGCACCAAGTCCAGGTAGAGCGAGAACTCGCGGGACACAGGCGACGATGATACCGGAATGATGGTCGGGAACATCCCGGAGGCTTCGCGTATGATGCTGAGCCACTCGATGCTTGCACCATCGCTGATTCTCTGGGCATTGCTCCAGGCCATGCCCCACAGATGGCGTCTTCGATGGCCGCACGACTTCGGTGTCGGGAACCGTGCCCATCGCCGGCGTGACGTGCGCTTCAAGGCGTGGACGACCCGGCGTCCTCGTCGAGCGCAGCAGTGACGCGCGGGGTCGCTTCGTCGTCTCGCTGCCCGCCGGGCGCTACCGCGTGGAGGCCACGTCGCGCGGGGTTCGTGCCGCTCGCCCGGGACGTGGTCCTGACAGGCTCGGTCAGGCGCCTCGTCCTCGACCTCCCGGTGGCCTCCGTCACGACGCGCGTGGAGGTCGCGGCGACCACGACCAACGCGGTCGATGAGGCGGGCGCGTCGCCGGGGATCACGGGCGCCGTCTTCGACCTGGCGCCGCTGCAGGGAGAGCCGGTGCAGGCGCTGCTGCCCCTGCTGCCCGGCGTGGTCCGCACGCCCGAAGGGCGACTGAGCCTGGGCGGCGCGCCGCCGTCACGGGCGGGCTGGCAGATGGGCGCGGCCAGCCTCATCGATCCGGTGACGGCCGAACCCGTCCTGGGCCTGCCGCCCGAGGCGATTGCGTCGCTCAAGGTGCGCCTGAGTCCCTTCACGACCGACGTCGGCCACTTCTCATCGGGACTGATCGACATCGAGACTCGTCGCGGCGGCAACGAGTTCCGCGTCAGCGTGGCGGACGTGCTGCCCGTGCCACGCTTCCGCGACGGCGGCGTCCGCGGCCTCTCGAGCTGGGCGCCGCGCCTGGCCGTCTCGGGCGCGCCGGTGCGAGACCGCCTCTGGCTCTTCGCCGGCGTCCAGTTCGAGCGGGACAAGACACGCGTCTACGACCTGCCAATCTCCGAGAGCGACACCACGATGACGCGGCTGGCCGCCTTCGTCCGCGCCGATGCCATCCTGTCGCCGGGTCATGCCGTGACCGCCGCGCTCACGGCGTTCCCGATGAACGTGACGCATCTGGAACTGGACCCGCTGGCGCCGCAGGCCGTCTCGCCGTCCTTCACGCAGCGTGGCGGGTCGCTCGCCATCTCGGACACGTACGTGCTCAGCCCGCGCTGGCTGTTGCAGTCTGACGTGGACCTGCTCAGGCACCGGGTGACCATCGGCGACGAGACTGGCCCGATGACGCTCTCGCCAACAGGCCGATCCGGACAGTTCTTCAACGTGGAGCGTCGCAACACGCATGTCGTCCACGGCCGCGAGACGCTGATGCGATTGATCGGCGGCGCGGAAACCCGGCACCTGGTGTCGGCGGGCGTCGAGTGGCGGGCGGCCTCCTTCGACGGCAGCAGCACGAGCGCCCCGGTGCTCGTCACGCGGGCGGACGGGTCGCTGGCGCGCCGCATGGACTGGCTGACACCCTCCACCCAGCGCGTGCGCGCCTTCGACGCCGGCCTGTTCATCCAGGATCGGTGGCGGCCGAGCGATCGGCTGCTGGTCGAAGGTGGCTTGCGGTGGGACCGCGACGGCGTCCTCGACGAGGCCGACTGGTCGCCGCGTGTGGGCGTGTCGTTCACGCCCTGGAGCGACGGACGCGGCATGGTGCGCGGTGGCATCGGCCGCTTCGTGGGCGCCTCGCCGCTCAACCTCGCGGCATTCCCCTCCTACGAGGCGCCCACGGTCACCGAGTACGCCGCGGATGGCGTCACGCCCCTCGGGCCGGCCATCGCCTGGCGGATCGAGCGGGAGCGCAGCATCGACACCAACCACGGCACGATGTGGATGGCGGGCTACGACCACCGCTGGCGCACCGGCCTGACCTCGCGGGTCGCGTTCGTGCAGCGCCGAGGCACGGGCGAGCCGGTCATCGACGCGCTCACCAGCCCGGAGCACGGCCGCACGGTCGGGCTCCGCCTCTCCGATCGCGGGCACTCCCGCGCCTGGCAGGTCGAATGGACGACGCGCTACACGCAGGCGGACGACCGGGAGATCACCGCCTCGTACGTGCGATCGCGCACGACCGGCGACCTGAATGTGTTCGGCGAGTACTACGGCAATCTGCGCGATCCGATCGTCGAGCCCAACGCGTACGGCGTCAGCCCGACGGATGTCCCCCATCGCCTCGTGGTCCATGGCACGTGGCGTCTCTCGCGCAACTGGCGTGTCTCCCCGGTCTTCGAAGCACGAACCGGGTTTCCGTACTCGGCGATCGATGAGACGCGACGGTTCGTCGGCGAGCGCAACTCGCTGCGCTTTCCGCGGTTCGTGTCGCTCGACGTGAGCCTGCTTCGGCGCCTCACCATCAGCGGCCGGTCGATCTGGCTGGGCGTGCGCGCGCAGAACGTCCTGGATGGCTTCCTACCCAGGGCCGTGCAGAACAACATCCATGCGGTGGAGTACGGGCAACTGCTCAACGGCATCCCGCGGCGGTTCAGTCTCACGTTCGTGATCTCACGGTAGATCAGCTCGCTTCGCGGAAGTCCCGGTGCTGACGCCCAAGTCCCGGGGGCTTCGCCTCACTGACGCCCGCGTCGCAGAAGTCCCGGATGCGCCACCTCACTGCGCCCGCTCCGCAGGAAGTCCCGGAGGCTTCGCGTCGCTTCGCCCGGCTCCGCACGAAGTCCCGGAGACTCCGCCTCGCTGCGCTCGGCTCTGCAGAAGTCCCGGTGCTAACGGTCAGGTCCCGGATCTGACGCTTCGCTGTGCGCGCTTCGCAGAAGTCCCGGGAGCTTCGCCTCCCTCACGCCCGCTTCGCAGAAGTCCCGGTGCTGACGCCCAAGTCCCGGGAGCTTCGCCTCACTGACGCTCGCTTCGCAGAAGTCCCGGGAGCTTCGCCGCCCCCACGCCCGCTTCGCAGAAGTCCCGGAACCGACGCCCAAGTCCCGGGGGCTTCGCCTCACTGACGCTCGCTTCGCAGAAGTCCCGGTGCTGACGCCCAAGTCCCGGCAGCTTCGCCTCACTGACGCCCGCGTCGCAGAAGTCCCGGGAGCTACGCTTCGCTGCGCTCGCTTCGCAGAAGTCCCGCAGGCTTCGCCTCGCTCACGCTCGGCTCTGCAGAAGTCCTGGTGCTGACGCCCAAGTCCCGGCAGCCTCGCCTCACTGACGCCCGCGTCGCAGAAGTCCCGGGAGCTTCGCCTCCCTCACGCCCGCTTCGCAGAAGTCCCGGTGCTGACGCAGAAGTGCTGGGACCGACGCGGAGGGGCTGATCCCCTGTCCGTCCCTGCGTGCCGTAGAACATCACCGCCGGCGGAGACTCGAACACTCGGGACGTTCACCGCGGTGGCGGAGACGCATCACCGCGGGAACGGAGCACGCGGAGCCGGACAGGGATGGCATCCTGCACTTGAGCGCCAGCGTCAGCACCCCGGCGTTCAGACGCGGCACCCCGCGCGCCCGCGAGCCCCGCACTTCAAGCGCCTCACTCCAGCACCTGTTTGTGTGCTCCTGTGCGTCAATGCCATCACCTCTCCGCACGGACCGGCACTTCCCGCGTCAGCGCCAGCACTGCGTCGCATGTTCCAGCACGGCAAGCGCCAGCCCGGCAGCGCCGGTGCCGGACTTCTGCGTAGCGGGCGTCAGTGAGGCGAAGCCACCGGGACTTCCGCGGAGCCGAGCGAAGGGAAGGGGACGTCTCCGGGACCTGAGCGTCAGCACCGGGACTTCTCCGCAGCGAGCGAAGCGAGGCACAGCCTCCGGGACTTCTGGCGAAGCCGGCGAAGTGGGGCGAAGCCTTCTATGCCAGTCTCCGCAGCACCAGGCACTTCAAGTAGTGCGTCTCGGGCACGCCGATGAGCACGGGATGATCGCGGGCCTGCATGCGCTTCTCGACGAGCGACACCGTGGCCCGCGCATCGACGGCGGCGGCATGGACGATGTCCTCGAACTCGGTCTCGTCGATGTTGTAGGAGCAGCTCGAGGTGATGAGGTAGCCACCGGGGTCGAGCAAGCGCAGCGCGCGCAGGTTGATCTCCTTGTAGCCGGCGATGGCGCGATCGACCGAGGCCTTGTTCTTGGCGAATGCCGGCGGGTCGAGGACCACGGTCTGGAATCGCTCACCGGAGACCTCGAGTTCACGCAGTTCGTCGAAGACGTTGGTTTCACGGACCTCGATGTTCGAGAACCCGTTCAGCGACGCGTTCTCGCGTGTCGCGGCCACGGCCGAGGCCGACGAGTCGAGCGCGAGCACGGTCTCGGCCTGCCCGGCCATCGCCAGCGCGAACCCGCCGTGGTAGGTGAAGGCGTCGAGCGCGCGGCCTTGGGTGTAGCCCGCGGCGGCGACGTGATTCTCGCGCTGGTCGAGGAACGATCCGGTCTTCTGGCCGTGCCGGAGGTCCACGCGCAGGCGCACCGCCCCCTCGCGAATCTCGATGACCTCCGGGACCTCGCCGGCCAGCACGTCGATCCGCTGCTCGAGCCCTTCGAGCAACCGGACCTTCGGGTCATTGCGGGCCAGGATGCCGCGCGGCGCGAGGATTTCGTTGAGCAGGTCGACGATCAGCGGCAGGCGCCGGTCCATGGCCTCGCAGAGCGCCTGCACCACGAGGTAGCCGTCGTAGTGATCGACGACGAGCGCGGGCAGTCGATCGGCCTCGCCGTTCACCACACGCCAGGCGGTCGCGTCGATCCGCAGGCTTTCGCGAAACGTCACCGCGGCGCGAATCCGGTCGGCCAGGAGCGTCCGCTCGTCCACGTCCGCGCCGACTGGGTGGCCGGGGCTGGTGACCAGGCGCAGGGCGATCTGCGACCGGCTGCTCCACAAGGCCAGGCCGAGTCGCTGCTCGCGCTCCGTCTTGATCGCCACCAACGCGCCAGGCTCGACATCGGCGTGGACGACGTCGGACCGATAGATCCAGGGATGGCCGGATCGGACGCGGTCAGAGGCTCGCTTGGAAACGATGACGACAGGCATGGACACGAGTAAGAGGGTACAACCAACCTGAAGTCCCGGAGACTTCGCGGAGGTCCCGACAACTCCGCCTCACTGCGCCGGCTTCGCAGAAGTCCCGGCCCACTCGCCTCGCTGACGCTCGGCTCGCAGAAGTCCCGGACCTGACGCCCAAGTCCCGGCGGCTTCGCCTCGCTGACGCCCGCTTCGCAGAAGTCCCGGGGGCTCGCTGCGCTCGGCGAAGTCCTCAGACCGCGGCACATCCGCGGCAGTGCCAGCACCTCACACTCGTGCCAGCACCTCGCGCCCTTCGCTCCCGCACGTCGCTCGCTTCGCGGAAGTCCCGGCAACTCCGCCTCACTGCGCCCGCTTCGCGGAAGTCCCGGGGGCTCGCTGGACGTCGCCCGCTTCGCAGAAGTCCCGGCGCTGACGATCAAGTCCCGCGGACGGCGCCTCGCTTCGCTCGGTGCGGAGAAGTCCCTGGGGCTCGCTGCGCTCGGCGAAGTCCTCGGACCGCGGCACATCCGCGGCAGTGCCAGCACCTCACCCTCGTGCCAGCACCTCGCGCCCTTCGCTCCCGCACGTCGCTCGCTTCGCCGAAGTCCCGGCAACTCCGCCTCACTGCGCCCGCTCCGCAGAAGTCCCGGGGACGTCGGCTCGCTTCGCTCGCTGCGGAGAAGTCCCGGGGGCTCGCTGCGCTCGGCGAAGTCCGGCCGGCCAGCGCACCGCAGCGTCAGCCCCAGCACCTCAGTGCGCTTCCCTCCAGCACCTGAACGCCTGTCCTCCAGCACGTCCAAGGCCCTTCCCTCCAGCACATCAGCGTCAGTGCCAACACCTCGCGACCTTCGCTCCGCACGTCGATCGCTGCGCAGAAGTCCGGGTGCTGACGCTCAGGTCCCTGGCGAGCCGCACTATACTCGTGCCGATGACCTCCCTTGCCTCGTTCGACCCCGAGATTGCCGCCGCCATCGACCACGAAGTCCATCGCCAGGAATCGGGTCTCGAGCTGATCGCGTCGGAGAATTTCGTCAGCTCTGGCCGTGCTCGAAGCGGCCGGCTCGGTCATGACGAACAAGTACGCCGAGGGCTACCCCGGCAAGCGCTACTACGGCGGCTGTGAGTTCGTGGACGTGGCCGAGTCGCTGGCCATCGCGCGGGCGAAGGCCCTCTTTGGCGCCGACCACGTGAACGTGCAGCCGCACTCGGGCGCACAGGCCAACATGGCGGTGTTCCTCGCGGTGCTCAAGCCGGGCGACACCATTCTCGGGATGAACCTGGCGCACGGCGGTCACCTCACGCACGGACATCCGCTGAATTTCTCCGGCAAGTTCTTCAACATCGTGCCGTATGGCGTGCGCAAGGAGGACGAGCGACTCGACTACGACGAGCTGGCGCGTCTCGCGCACGCCCACACGCCACGCCTGATCGTCGTCGGCGCCAGCGCCTACTCGCGGCAGATCGACTTCCCGCGCATCCGCGCGGTGGCCCGCGAGGTAGGCGCGCTCGTGATGACGGACATGGCGCACATCGCCGGCCTGGTGGCCGCCGGTGAGCACCCGAGTCCGATTCCGCATTCGGACTTCGTGACGACGACGACGCACAAGACGTTGCGGGGCCCGCGCGGCGGCATGGTGCTCTGCACGAGCGAGTTCGCCAAGGATCTCGATCGGGCCGTGTTCCCCGGCGTGCAGGGCGGGCCGTTGATGCACATCATCGCGGCCAAGGCCGTCTGCTTCAAGGAAGCCCTCGCGCCGGAGTTCCGCCTGTACCAGCAGCAGATCGTCAAGAACGCCGCGCGACTGGCCGCGCGCCTCGCGGCGGCCGGGTTCCGGCTCGTCAGCGGCGGCACCGACAACCATTTGATGCTCGTGGACGTGTTCTCGAAGGGCCTGACCGGCAAAGTCGCCGAAGCGGCCCTCGGCCGCGCCGCCATCACGGCCAACAAGAACGCGATCCCGTTCGACCAGCATCCGCCGATGGTCGCCAGCGGCATCCGCCTCGGCACGCCCGCCGTCACGACACGCGGCATGCGCGAAGCCGACATGGACGCCATCGGCGATTTGATCACCCGCGTCCTCGCCGCGCCGGACGACGCGTCGGTCGCCGACTCGGTCAAGCGCGACGTCGAGGCGCTGTGCGCGAGGTTCCCGCTGTACAAGGAACTGGCGCAAAAGTCCCGGAGCTGACGCTCAGGTCCCGGACACTCCGCCTCACTGCGCCCGCTTCGCCGAAGTCCCGGGGGCTGCGCCCGCTCCGCACGAGGTCCCGGGACCTCAGCCTCGCTTCGCTCGGCTTCGCAGAAGTCCCAGGAGCTGTGCCTCGCTTCGCTCGCTGCGGAGAAGTCCCGGACGCCATGCCTCGCTTCGCTCGCTGAGGAGAAGTCCCGGACACTTCGCCTCACTGCGCCCGCTTCGCCGAAGTCCCGGGGGCTGCGCCCGCTCCGCACGAGGTCCCGGGACCTCAGCCTCGCTTCGCTCGGCTTCGCAGAAGTCCCAGGAGCTGTGCCTCGCTTCGCTCGCTGCGGAGAAGTCCCGGACGCCGTGCCTCGCTTCGCTCGCGGCGGCGAGAAGTCCCGGGCTGCGCCGCTCGCCGAGGTCCCGGGCTCGCTCGCGCCGCTTCGCAGAGTCCCGGACGCTGCCTCGCTTCGCTCGCTGCGAAGTCCCGGAGCCGTGCCTCGCTTCGCTCGCGGGAGAAGTCCCGGACACTCCGCCTCACTGCGCTCGCTTCGCCGCAGTCCCGGGGGCTGCGCCCGCTCCGCACGAGGTCCCGGGACCTCAGCCTCGCTTCGCTCGGCTTCGCAGAAGTCCCAGGAGCTGTGCCTCGCTTCGCTCGCTGCGGAGAAGTCCCGGACGCCGTGCCTCGCTTCGCTCGCGGCGGGAGAAGTCCCGGAGGCTCGCGGCGCTCGGCAAAGTCCTCGGGCTGGGGCACGTCCCCGTCCGTGCCAGCGCCTCAGGGTGCCGTTCGCTCTCGCACGTCAGCGTCAGGCCCCAGCACCTCAGTGCGCTTCCCTTCAGCACCTCACCCTCGTGCCGGCACCTCGCGCCCTTCGCTCCCGCACGTCGCTCCCTTCGCAGAGAAGTCCCGGCGGCTTCGCCTCACTTCGCCTCGCTTCGCAGAGTCCCGGGGCTGACGCCCAAGTCCCGGACGCGATGCCTCGCTTCGCTCGCTGCGGGCCGGGGAAGCACTGCGATCGCGCGCCTTTGACGATCGCAGTTTCTCCAACACGGGAGGTCTGAACACGAGGATCTCAGCGCGATCGCGCCTGGCGTGCGAATTGCGATGTCCCGATCATGGGTGTGAAACGGATCGAGGATCTGGTTGCATTTCAGTTTGCCGAGGAGTTCAAGGGCGAGGTCTTCCGCCTGCTGCGAGAGTCGGCCAATGCCCGGTGGGACTACCGCTTCCGGAATCAGCTTGGCGACGCGGCGTCCGGCGTGGCGTCGAACATCACGGAGGGCTTTCACCGGTACTCGCCGGCCCAGGCGATCCAGTTCCTCCGGTACGCCTTGGCGACGCTGGCCGAAGCCAAGGAGCGCGTACGCGACGGCATCGCGCGAGGCTACTTCAACGAGGCCGACGCGGCCACGGCGTTGCGGTGGGCAGACCGCTGCCGGAGTGCGACGCAGGGCTATCGCGCCAGCCAACAGCGGCTGCTCGACGAGAAGACCCGCGACGCCCGGCAGCGGGCACTCGAGAAACGTCGCACAAGCGCCGAGCGCGACGATGACTCGTAGCGGTTCCAGCCGCGAACTCGCTGTGCAGCATGGGCGAGGACCTCTCCGCCGCGAGCGAAGCGAGGCACAGCTCCCTGGGACTTCTGCGAAGCCGAGCGAAGCGAGGCGAAGTCGCCGGGACCTGACCGTCAGCACCGGGACTTCGGCGAAGCCAGCGAAGTGAGGCGCAGTGTCCGGGACTTCGGCGAAGCCGAACGAAGCGAGGCTGAGGTCCCGGGACTTCAGCGAAGCGGGCGCAGTGAGGCGCAGCCCCCGGGACTTCGGCGTCAGCACCGGGACTTCTCCGAAGCCAGCGCAGTGAGGCGGAGTGTCCGGGACTTCTCCGCAGCGAGCGAAGCGAGGCACAGCTCCTGGCACTTCTGCGGAGCCGAGCGAAGTGAGGCGAAGTCGCCGGGACCTGGCCGTCCGCACCGGGACTTCTCCGAAGCCAGCGCAGTGAGGCGGAGTGTCCGGGACTTCTCCGCAGCGAGCGAAGCGAGGCACAGCTCCTGGGACTTCTGCGGAGCCGAGCGAAGTGAGGCGGAGTCCCCGGGACCTGACCGTCAGCATCGGGACTTCTACGAAGCCAGCGAAGTGAGGCGGAGTGTCCGGGACCTCTCCGCAGCGAGCGAAGCGAGGCACAGTCCCCGGGACTTCTGCGAAGCCGAGCGTCAGCGAGGCGAAGTCACCTGGACCTGACCGTCAGCACCGGGACTTCGGCGAAGCCGAGCGAAGCGAGGCGCAGCGTCCGGGACTTCTCCCCAGCGAGCGAAGCGAGGCACAGTCCCTGGGACTTCTGCGAAGCCGAGCGTAAGCGAGGCTGAGGTCCCGGGACTTCTGCGAAGCGGGCGCAGTGAGGCGTAGTGTCGTTGGTACGCTCTCCTTGTGCCTGTGTCCCTCCCCGACCGCGTCTCGGCGTTCTTCGCACCCGACGGGCCGCTGGCAGCCACCATCGACGGGTTCGAGTCGCGCGAGGGACAGGCACGGCTGGCGCGCACGGTCGCCGAGATCTTCGAGCACGGCGGCACGCTCGTGGCCGAGGCCGGCACGGGCATCGGCAAGACCCTCGCCTATCTCGTCCCGGCGGCGATGGTGGGACGACGGGTGCTAGTGTCCACGGGCACGCGGACGCTGCAGGACCAGATCTTCTACAAAGACCTGCCGGTCCTCGCACGCGCGCTGGGGCGGGATCTGCGCACGGCCTACATGAAGGGCCGCACCAACTACCTCTGTCTGCACCGATGCGACCGGCTCGGCGAGGCCGAGGCCGGACTGCCCGTGGACGATCGGCGCCGGCTCGCGCAGATCCGCGAGTGGGCGGCTGACACCGACACCGGTGACCGAAGCGAAATCGACGACCTCCCCGACCACTTCCCGCTGTGGCAGGAGCTGTCGGCCACCAGCGAGCAGTGCCTGGGCCGTGATTGCGTGCGCTACCACGACTGCTTCATCACCCGCATGCGCCAGCGCGCCGACGACGCCGAGATTGTCGTCGTCAATCACCACCTGCTGTGTGCGGATGCGGCGGTGCGGCAGGGGGAGTACGGGGAAGTCATTCCCGCGTGCGACATCCTCGTCATCGACGAGGCCCACCAGCTCGAGGACGTCGTCACGCAGTACTTCGGCGTGGCGGTGAGCACGCATCGGCTGGAAGAGTTCACCCGCGACGCGATGGCGGCGGTCGCTGCCGTGCCGGCGGATCGGGGCCGATCGGCCGTGCGGCTGAGTCTGGCCATCGCGGACGCGCAGTACGCGGCCCGGGCGCTGTTCGACGAGACCCGCCAGGAAGGGACGGCTCGCGATGCCGGGGATCGCGTGGTCATCACGCCGGATCTCGCCGATCGGCTGACGCCGGCCGTGATGCGGCTGGCCGAAGCGCTCGACGCGATCGGCGCCGAGGTCGCCTCGACGGCCGGCCCGCGCCCCTCGGGCGGGGACGCGCCGGAGCCGGAAGACGCGCCGGGTGCAGGCGGCGCCATCGCGCGCCTCGACCGACGAGATCCGCGCGATCGGCGAGCGGGCGAGCGCCATCCGCGCGGACTTGACCCTCGTCATGACGGCGGCCGATCCCCGCTACGTCCACTTCGTGGAACGGCGGGGACGCGGCGTGTCGCTGCGGGCGGCGCCGATTGAGGCCTCGGGACTGATCCGGGATGCGGTCATCGGGACGCGCCATGCCACCGTGCTGACGTCGGCGACGCTGACGGTGGAGGGCGCCTTCGACTACGCCGTCGCCCGGCTCGGCGTGGTCGCGCCGGTGACCCTGCGCCAGCCGTCCGAGTTCGACTTCCGATCGCAGGCCATGATCTACCTGCCGGGGCACCTGCCCGACCCGCGCTCACCCGACTTCAACCACGAGGCCGCGACGACGATCGCCGAGGTCCTCGCCGTGACCGAGGGCCGCGCCTTCGTCCTGTTTACGTCGTACAGCGCGCTGCGCGTCGTCCACGCGGCCCTGGCCGAGACGAGTCCCTGGCCCCTGCTCGTGCAGGGCACCGCGTCGCGATCGGCGCTCCTCCGCGACTTCCGCGCCACGCCGAACGCCGTGCTGCTCGCGACGTCGAGTTTCTGGCAGGGGGTGGACGTCGCTGGCGACGCGCTCAGCTGCGTGATCATCGACCGGCTGCCGTTCGCCTCTCCGGCCGACCCCCTGATGGCGGCCCGCATGGCGGCGGTGACGGCGCGTGGCGGTCACCCGTTCCACGAATATCAGGTGCCGCTGGCCACCCTCACGCTGCTGCAAGGCATCGGCCGCCTCATCCGCACGCGAACCGACCGCGGCGTCATCAGTGTCCTCGACCCCCGGCTGACCCGGATGTCCTACGGCCGGCGATTCCTCGGATCCCTGCCACCGGCGCCGATCACGGACAGCCTCGAGCAAGTCCGCGAGTTCTTCGCGCGAATGGACTTTCCAGGCGCCTGAGGACACCCGGGGATCGCCGCGGCGCCGCCCTGGCGCGCGCGAACCCCCAGGCTTCGTCATGCCGGCCTCTGGCGAGAGTCTTGCTGTATCGACGGTCGTGGCTCTGAGGACGACGGACCCGTGGATCGCCAGCCTGGACGGCCGCCACCTCGTGGCGGACGGGTCGCACTGGCAAATCCAGGTCTGCGGCCTGCTCGAGGAGGCAGGATATCGGTGGGTCCAGTTGCTCGTGCACGGACCCGGGCGGTACCTGGTCACGCTGGAATTCGAGCGGTCGGCGTCACCCCTACCCGCCTTCCGCATGCTCGCTGCGTGGCTGGCGCGCCGGCCGATTACACATCTGTCTCCCTTGCAGATCACGTCAACTATTCAGACATCTGCACTGCATCTGATTTATCTGACAATAGTCTGATTCTGAGGCAGACTTGTGCGGGGTTAAGCCAGTCTATTTGTGCGATTTCATCAGGCATGACAGTTGCTTCGTCATGGGCAGCTTGTTTCGTTGAAGGGAATCCACAAAATGTCTTCGTTTCGCGTTACTTCTGCTCTTGTCATGGCAATCGCCTGGTTGCCCTCGGCCGTCAGCACCGCCGACGCGGCCCCGATCACCGTCTCGATGACCAACGGCACCCGGGCGGCCTCGGCCACCTTCGACGTGTCGGGCACGAACCTGGTCGTCACCCTCACGAACACCTCGACGTTCGACTCGCTGGTCCCGGTCGATCTGCTGACCGGCGTCTTCTTCAATCTCGCGGGCTCACCCGTGCTGTCGCACGGGGCGGGGTCGTCGGCGGTGCTGGGCACGGGTAGTTCAGTCCTCTATCCCGACAGCGGGTCGGGTACGGACGCCGGCAGCGTGGTCGGCGGCGAATGGGCCCTGGGCCAGGAGTTCGACGCGAACGGCCTGTTCCAGTACGCCGGCTTCTCAAACGCCACGTACGGCCTGTCGAGCACGGGCATCGGCCTGTTCGGCCCGGGCGATGTGTTTCCCGGCACGAATCTGAGCGGACCTGCGAGCCCCAACGGTCCGCAGTACGGCATCGTGAGTGCGGGCGACAACCCGGCCACGGCCAACGGCGGCCTGAGCACGCCGATCATCAAGAACGCGGTGGTCTTCACGATTCCTGGCCTGCCGCCGGGATTCAACCCGTTCTCGAGCGTCTCGGGCGTCACGTTCCTGTACGGCACCGCCCTCTGCGTGGACGGCGGCGTGAACACCTGCTTCGGCGGATCGACGACGACCGTAGTGATCGACGCGATCGCGACCCCGGAGCCGGCCTCGCTCGTGCTGCTGGGGTCCGGCATCGCGTGGATCGTGCTCCGGCGTCGTCGGCGCTGACGCCACCTCCGGGCCCTCGGCTGCTCACACAGGGCGGCGGTCCCGAGCGGGATCGCCGCCCTGTTTTGTCGTTCGGGTAGACTCATCCCTGCGCCACGCGCCCGGGCGGGATGCCCCTACGACCATCATGATCATCCTCGTCACCGGCGGTGCCGGCTTCATCGGCGCCAACTTCCTCAATCTGCTCGTCCCGCGCCATCCCGAGCACCAGTTCGTCAACCTGGACGCGCTGACCTACGCCGCGAACCTCTCGAGCCTGGCGGCCATCGCCGACCGGCCCAACTACGCGCTCGAGCGCGTGGACCTGGTGGATCGCGCCGCGGTGGACGAGGTCGTCGCGCGCGTCCGGCCGGACCTCGTCGTGCACTTCGCGGCCGAGAGCCACGTCGATCGCAGCATCCATGGGCCCGGAGGCCTTCATCCAGACCAACATCGTCGGCACCTTCCACCTGCTCGAGGCGTTCCGCGCGCTGCCGGATGTCTCGCGCCGCCTGCTTCCATCACGTGAGCACGGACGAGGTCTACGGGTCGCTCGGACCGACCGGGGCGTTCACCGAGTCGTCACCCTACGATCCGTCCAGCCCGTACTCGGCGTCGAAGGCCGCCAGCGATCATCTGGTGCGCGCCTATCACCGCACGTACGGAGCTGCCGGTCAAGATCACGAACTGCTCGAACAACTACGGGCCGTATCAGTTTCCCGAGAAGCTGATCCCGCTCACGATCCTCAATGCGGTGGACGGCAAGCCGCTGCCGGTCTACGGCAAGGGCGAGAACGTCCGCGACTGGCTGTTCGTCACCGATCACTGCGAGGGGATCTGGGCCGTGATCGAGCGGGGCGCCGTGGGCGGCACGTACAACATCGGCGGCCGCAGCGAGCGGCGCAACATCGACGTCGTCCGCCAGATCTGCCAGCTGGTCGCCGAGGCCCGCGGCGTGCCGGCGGCCACGGTGCTGGACCTGATCACTTCGTCACCGATCGGCCGGGCCACGACGCGCGCTACGCGATCGATCCCACGCGCATCGAGGCGGAGTGCGGCTTCGTCCCGCGCGAGACGTTCGACAGCGGGCTGCGGAAGACGGTGCAGTTCTACCTGGAGCAGGACGCCTGGGTGCGCGACGTGCGATCGGGCGACTACCGCGCGTGGCTGGACAAGAACTATCGGCAGAGGTGAATGTGGTGATGTGGCGATGTGGTGATGTGGTGATGTCGTGATTCGCAAAGGCATCATCCTGGCCGGCGGCACCGGCACGCGCCTGCATCCGCTGACGCGCGCCGTCAGCAAGCAGTTGATGGCGGTCTACGACAAGCCGATGATCTACTACCCGCTCAGCACGCTGATGCTGGCCGGGATCCGGGACGTGCTGGTCATCACGACGCCGCACGAGCAGCCGCTCTTCCAGGGCCTGCTCGAGGACGGCGCGCGCTGGGGCATGTCGATCCGCTACGCGGTCGCAGCCGTCGCCCGATGGTCTGGCGCAGGCGTTCCTCATCGGCGAGACGTTCCTCGCCGGCGAAGGCGGCGCGCTGGTGCTCGGCGACAACATCTTCTACGGCCACGGCTTCCCGGAGGCGCTCCGACGCGCCGCGGCGCAGCCGAGCGGCGCGACCGTGTTCGGCTACTGGGTGCAAGAATCCCGAAGCCTTCGGCGTCGTCGAGTTCGACGCCGACGATCGGCCGGTCGGCCTCGAAGAGAAGCCGGCGAAGCCCAAGTCCAACTACGCGGTCACCGGGCTCTACTTCTACGACGCCGATGTCGTCGCCCTGGCGCGCGCGCTGCGGCCGTCACCGCGGGGCGAACTCGAGATCACCGACCTCAACCGCCGCTACCTCGAGCGCGGCGACTCTCCGCGTCGAGAAGCTCGGCCGCGGCACCGCGTGGCTCGACACCGGCACGCCCGACGCGCTGCTCCAGGCGTCGAACTTCGTGCAGACGCTGCAAGCCAGGCAGGGCCTGCAGATCGCCTGTCCCGAGGAGATCGCCTATCGCCTCGGCTGGATCGATCGGACGCAGCTGCTGGCCCAGGCCGAGGCGCTGAAGAAGTCCGAGTACGGACGCTATCTGTTCGACGTCGCTGAAGGCGCATGACGGGTCGTACCTCGCTTGCCGGCCGGCAGGTACGACCCCCTCCTACGATGGTGCACGGAACAGCGTCAGTCGCTGGATCGACCATTCGGGCGTCTTCGGCCCGCCCGGCCGTCAACGTGACGCGCACGAATCTGGCAGCCACGGGCCGAAACGTGATCATCGTCGCGTACGCCGCGCTCTGCCCCTCCGCGATCGCGGGTCCCCAGTTCACACCGTCCATCGACACCTGCACCGCATAGTTCGGGGTGCACCGGGTGGCTTGGCCTTGGCTGCGGCATCCATCGGGCGGGTGCGGGGTGCGGCGTGGATGGTGGTGCCTCCGACTCCCTCCCACGAGCGTTGAGGAATGACGGGCGGCGATTCGAAATAGATCTCGGTCAGCGTAGTTGGCTGACTGAGCCCAATCTGAAACCACATCCCCGACGCTTGGGCGCGTCCCGATGTCCAGGGGTTCTTCGTCAACGCGTTCGAGGCCGAATTCAGCGTGGTGGCTGGCGCTGAGCGTCCAGCCCGGTTCGGCCGCGAGACGCTGCGGAAGTGACGCCTCGATCTCCGGCGCCGTCCAACTGCCCGTGCGTTCGCCCACAGCCGCCCGCACGCGGGCCACGTCGGCGGCGGAGACGAAGCTCCCAGAGTTGCCAAACGCGTTCCTGACGAATGAGCCGATGGCCGCCACCCACTCGTTCGTGTTCTGCCCCATGGGAATCATGGGCTCACCGTAGTCGATGGCTCCAAGCGGACCCGTCAGGCCATGGAGCAGGACCTTGACCACGTAGTCACGATGCCCCGTCACCCGAGAGCGATCCTGCGAGCGACGGGGCCCTCGTCTTGCCGGGCTGGCCCAGGGCTGGTTCGCCTCGGCCATCGAGTCCGTGGCAGGCAAAGCAGAGCTCGGTGTAGATTTGCTCCCCCTGTTCGAGAAGCGCCGTTTCGCCGGCCGACCGAGGGCGCGTGCCGATTGCCGAGAGGAAGTCCGCGGCGAAATCGTTTGTGGACGTTTGGCCAAGGTGTCCGCGACGAAGGCGACACCGGCCGACGGCTGACCATTCCGAATCGCTAAGGTGGTCGCTGCAGCTTCGGGGACATCCAGGACGTTCAGCGTCAGCAGCGCCTGGATGGCCACGGCAGGGTCGGCATCGCTGGCGAGCCGACGGTAGTCCGCCCCGAACGACCTGTCGCCCGACTTGTAGAGCGTCTCGCTCGCGCGAAGGACCTGCCGACGAACCCGCGCGTCCGCATCGGCCATCAGTTGAGCGCACCAGGGATGCCTCCAATGCGCCAAGACCCTCGAGGGTCCACAATGCATGGATCCGCGCGACGGGCGAGTCACCGATCGCGTTCACACGCTTCACCAACTCTGGAACGATCGACCGGTCCTGGCGAAGCACCAGAAGCTGCTGGGCCGTATCGCGCCACCACCCGTTGGAGTCCGAGAGGTGCTGGACAAGCTGTGTCGCGCTCGCCTCAAGCATGCGCGGCGGCGTGGAGCGCCGTGGCGTCCCCTCGTGCGTGACCCGCCAGATGCGTCCGCGACGAACGACCTTGTCCAGGTCGAACTGCTCCACGCGTTTGCGCACGTACGACTCCACCCACTGCGCATCGATGATGATGCCCCGGTAGAGGTCCGTGACGTACAGGGTGCCGTCGGGAGCCGTCGTGACATCGACCGGCCTGAACAGCGGGTCAGTGGAAGTGATGAACTCTGAGTTGGGGTAGACCCGCCGGACTTCGGCCGGCCCTCGGTGCGGACCGATCGCAAGCGTCGGACCACACGGGCCACGGCGTCTCCGTGGAAGTAGTCGCCCCTGAGGTCCGCCGGGAGGCGGTCGCCACGAAACACATCATTGCCAGCCGAGGCCGTCGCCATCAGCACGGACCCGTCAGGTCGCGTGCCTCGCAGGCCGACCTGGAGATCCTTGGTCAGGACAGGGGCGCCCCAAGTGGTGGTCAGGTCCCGTTCGTACTGACCAGGACTAGCGAACATCCCGTACGCGATTGGAAACTGGAATCCGACGGGAAGGCCGCTCATCCCTTGCTGGAACCAGACGATGCCGTCGTCGTCTTGTGTCGCGCCCCACTGCCCGCTGTTGGCACCGGTGCGCTCGCGTCGCACGCCCGCCGGCGTCCAGCGCAGGCGAACCTGGTTCACCGTGCTGTAGAGCCAGTTGTCCAGCGCCCACATCAGCCCGCTTTCCTGGTGCTCCACGTTGGCGAGGCGACCGAAGTCGGTGGCGAACAGTTCCTTCCTATCGGCCGTGCCGTCACCATTCGTGTCGATGAACTTCCAGACCTCGTCGGCGTTGGCCTCCTTGGTGAGGATGGCGTCGGCGCCGAACGGCATCACGAAACGCGGGAATACCAGGTGGTCGACGAACACCTGATGGGTCTGGTACACACCGTCGTTGTTCCGATCCTCGTGGCGCGAGATGCGACCGACCGGCGCCAGTTGCCCCGTGCCGTGGATGTCCTGCATCAGGCCGCGGAGTTCGAGCACGAACATCCGGCCGTTGCCATCGAACGCGATCTGCGCCGGCTCCTCGATCGCTGGATCCGTCAGCACGGGCTCCATCGTGAACCCGGGCGGCAGGACGAACGAGGCCAGTTCGTCGGCCGGGGACCGCGCGGCGACCGACGCCTCCTTGTCGAACTCATGAGGACCGTACGCGGGGTCTTCGGCCGATGACCCGCCACGGTCGCCGCCCGAGGGAACTGCGGCGCCGCAGCCCCAGAGCAGGACGAACACCGTTGTCGCTTGCAGGATGCCGACGGTTCGATTGACCACAGACACAGCCATGATCCTCAGAGGGGACCGGGAGCGAAGCCAGCGGATTCTGACTGTCCGCGCCTCGGCGATCAGTACAGCAGCTTCGCCAGCGCGGCCTTGGCGTCGGCGGCATAGCGGAAGTTCGCGTTGACCTTCAACGCCGCCTGCAGGGCGGTGCGCGCCTTGGCGTGGTCACCGGTCCGCGAGAACGCCAGCCCCAGATGGTAGTGATAGACCGGGTTGTTCGGGCGACAGTCCAACGCCTCCTGGAAGTGCTTCGCGGCCGTTTCCGGCATGCCCTTCTTCAGGTGCACCCAGCCCAGCGTGTCGATCACCTCCGGCTGGTTGCGCAGGTCGTCGTACGCGTTCCGCGCCAGCTGCATCGCCAAGTCCAGGTTCCTGCCCTGCTCGGCATAGAGCCACGCCAGGTTGTTGGCCGCGGCCGCGGCGCGCGGCGACACGCGCAGCGCCCGCTCGAACCACGCCTCGGCCTGCGCCAGGTTGCCTTCGGCCTGGTAGAGCACGCCCACCATCGTCGGCGGCGCCGCCGAAGTCGGGCTGCTGCTCGGCGAGCTTCTCGAACTGCTCGCGGGCCTCGGCAGCCGCTTCTGCTCGAGGTAGACGATCACCAGCGTCTCGTAGGCCTCGATGTTCGACGGGTCGATCTGCGATGCGGCGCGCAGCAGGTGCTTCTCGGCGACGGCGGGGTCCGATGCCCACATAGGCCTTGCCGGCAAAGACCAGCAGCGTCGGCGAATCTGGGTTGCGACTTCAGCGGCCGCGTCCACCCGCTGCCGCGCCGCTCGGTCCGGCCTTCGCCGAGCATGTCGAGCTTGACCAGTTCGATCGTCGCCTCGAGCGAACGCGGGTCGAGTCTGCTGCGCCTTCTGAAACGCCTGATAGGCGCCGCGCCGCGTCCCTCCGCGCCACCGCGACGCGGCCGAGCTCGAGTTGGACCGCAGGCGACCGCGGATACTCCCGCTGCAAGATCGCCAGTTCGGCGGCCGCCCGTCGACGTACTCGGTGTGGTCCGGCCAGCGCCCGGACCCGCATGAGCCGCGCCTCGACCAGCTTCGGATTCATGCGCACGGCCTGCTCGGCGTACTCGATCGCCGAATCGGTGAGCCGCGCCTGCAGGTGCAGATCCATCAGTTCGAGCAGCGCCTCCATCGAGTTCGGGTTCGAGCTTGAGCACCTCGAGGAACGCGTTCTTGGCCGCGGCCGTCTCGCCGCGGGCCTTGGCGGCCTGGCCGAGCGCGAACTGCGCGGCCATGCGCCGTGGGATTCGCCTTCACGGCCGCCGACGCCGCCTCGAAGGCCTGTCGCGGCGGCCGTCGCGCAGGAACCTGGGCCTTCATTGCCAGCGCCGACGGCGTTCGACGGCTCCTTGGCCAGCGACCTCGTCGACCATCCGAGGGCGTCGGTCGATCGGCCCTCGATCGACGCGATCAGCGCCAGCTTGATGCGAGGCCTGCGTGAACGCCACGGGCTTGGTCTGCCATGACCTCGAGCAGCGTCTTGGCCTGTCCTGGCGCCGGTGGCGATGTAGAAATCCACCAGATCGAACATGGCCTCGGTGGACTTGGTGGTCTCGGCGATCTTGCGGAGATACGCCTCGGCCTGCGCGATCCGGCCCGACTCCGCAGGTAGAACATCGCCATCGCCCGGTTGGCGTCCTCGTCGTCCGGTCCAGCGCCAGCGCCTGCAGGTAGACCTGCTCCGCATCGGCATTGCGGCCGACGACGGAGTAGAACTCGGCCAGGCCGACCACCGCCATCACGGATTTCGGATCGGCGGCGACGGCGGCCTTGTAGGCCGCCTCGGCTTCGTCGAGGTTGCCCTTGATGTACTCGAGGGAGCCCGAGGTTGACGTACATGCCCGCGCGCTTGGGGTCCAGCGCGATGGCCCGACGGTTGGCCGCCACCGCCTCGTCGTAGCTCTTGAGCCCGCCAGGGCGTTGCCCGAGCAGGAGCAGGGCCTGCGCATTCTCCGGCTCCTTCTCGAGGATGGCCAGGGCCCGGGCTGCGCGCATCGGTGAACCGGCGGGCGAGCATCAGGACCTGGCCGGCCTTGAGCTGCGCCTCGATCGGGCGCCGAGCGGACGTCGGCGGCGCGAAGGTAGGCCGCCAGCGCCAGGGCGCCCTCGCCGGCGGCCGAGTAGGTCTCGGCCAGCTTGTAGTGCGCCTCGCCGAACTGCGGGTCGAGCTGGATCGCCGACCGGTACTCGACGACGGCCTCGGCGAACTTGCCGGCCTTGACGTAGTCGTCGCCTCGCCGGGCGTGCTCGAGCTTGGCGACCTCGGGGTCTTCCGAGCGAACAGGCCACGACGCGAGGCGACGAGCAGACCGGCACGCCAGCAGGCGCCACCGGCGACGCCAGGGGCGCGCGCAGACAGACGAGGAGACGTCGAGCGCAGCATGATGGATTGGACGGAGCAAAGACGCGTCCGGCCGGCGCCAGCCGGGCGGATACGGCTAAATACCTGATCCTAGACATCTTAGTGGTAATCGTCCGACCGATGGCGCCAGACCGACAGTCCCGCTGGAGGCAGACTTTGGTCCGTGCCGGGCCCGATTCTGGTCACCCGGCGGGCTGCCCGACGGCGCGTCCAGACCGCCAGGGTGGCCGAAGTCGGCCTCCGGTACCCAAGCTACCTAATGTCGCCGCTCCAGCAGACTTTCAGGACTGAAAACGCCGTGTGACGGCGCGAAATGCGCGAAATCGCGCCTGAAACATGCGATCCTTCGCCGGCAGGCCCGCCGGGCCGACTTGGCGTCCAATTTGCTTCCCTATGAGACCGTGATGTCCCGACTTCTCCATCTCTCTCTTCGTCTGTCATTCACGGTGCCCTCGGGCTGACGGTCGCGGCGACGGTGCTCGCTCGCCGCGCCGCGCCTCGCCCAGGCCGACACGCTGGTCTTCGTGCCGCCGACCAGCGGCAGCAGCGGCGCCGACATGCAGGACCTCGACCACCACTACATGTACACGTGGCTCATCGAGAACATCAAGCAGCAAGCTGCCCGGGGGCGTCGCACTCGATCACGGGCGCCGCGCTCAAGATCGACGAACATCCGCAACTGGAACAGCGAGCGACAACCGGCTCTACATGCACTTGCTCGACACGGTCATGACGACCGACCACGACGTCGACCGCGACAACGCGAGACCCTGCTCGGTTGGCCAACGGCACGGCGGGCTACGCCGAGCGTCAGCGTCGCAGGTCTACCGGTCCAGGACGACCCGAACCGAGCAGCACGCCGTGACCCTGCGCGACGACTTCGGCCGGGACACCGACGGCAGCCCCGACAACTCACGACGACTTCGGGCCGACTGATGGTACACCAACACCGGCCTCGGTGGCTCGGGCAACGCCGACTGCGGCAACACGCCGATCGGCAACATCGTCGAGACGACACCAACAGCGTCAACGGCGTGACTGCCAATCTGACCACGTGCTGGCCGCGACGGCGTGGGCTCGATCGGGCGCGGGCGGCGACTCGAACCACTCGTTCACGACGACGCCCGCAGGACTACGTGCTCGACCTGACGCCGTACCTCGCCGGCCCTGCAGGCCTACATCAACGTCGGGCGGCGACCTCGCCCTCGGCTTCGACCCGGACTGCCACTTCTTCAACGACGGCATCAGCCTCGAGATCTACACGAACACCAGCACCGTCCTGAACGGCGTGCCCGAGCCGACCTCGATGGTCGCTGCTCGGCACCGGCCTGGCGGCCCTGCTCTACCGCCGGCGTCGCGCGACGAAGCAGACCAAGGCCTGAGTCACCCGACCCATTCGGGCTTCCGACGGCGGCGCCCCACCGGGGCGCCGCCGTTGTCGTTTCTGGCAGCGCTCGCGCGGCCAGCGCTGCCCGGCCCGGCGCAGAGCGGTATCGTGCCAAATCGCGCGGCCGCAGGCAGTCGGCCGGTGGTGCCGGCGCGAGGCGCTGCGGTAGCCTAGATGCAGGATCAGACGATCGTGATGATGCGCTGCGGACGACTCGCCCTGCTGGCCGTCGCTCGCCCTGTGGCCCGCGCTCGCGCACGCCCAGGGCCCGGACAACGTCCTCGTCGTCATCAACGACGCCAGCGCGGCCTCCGTCCAGATCGGCGAGGCCTACGCCAAGCGCCGGTCGATCCCCCAGGACCACATCGTCCGGATCAAGGCGGTCACCACCGAGTCGATCGAGCGGCCGGCCTACGTGCGTCCATCGAAGCGCCCGATCGCCAACTGGCTGTTCAAGCACAACCTGCACGACCGGATCCTCTACATCGTCCTCACCAAGGGCGTCCCGCTGCGCGTCAACGGAACCGAAGGACGCGAAGGCACGGTCGCCAGCGTCGACTCCGAGCTGACGCTGCTCTATCGCAAGCTCGTCGGCACGCCGCCGCCGATCGCCGGGACGCATCGCCAACCCGTACTACCTGGGCGAGCGCCCGATGACCGACGCACGCCCGTTCTCGCGACTGACGAGCGACCTCTACCTGGTGACGCGGCTCGACGGGTTCACGGTCGAGGACGTGCTCGGCCTGATCGAACGTGGCGCCGCGCCGTCGCACGAGGGCCGCTTCGTCCTCGACCAGAAGGCGACGCTGATCGACCGCGGCGGCGACCAGTGGCTGGCGCAGGCCGCCGACCGGCTCGGCCAGGCCAGTGCCGGCGACCGCGTCGTCCTCGAGACGACCGACGGCGATCGCCAAGACCAGCGAGCCCGTCCTCGGCTACTACTCGTGGGGATCGAACGACCCGGCGGCGCAGCTGCGCCGCTTCGGGTTCAAGTTCGTGCAACGGCGCGATCGGCGGCATGTTCGTCAGCACCGACGGCCGGACGTTCGACGAGCCGCCCGCGACCTGGAAGCCGAGCAGCCCGAGCGGCGGCCCGCGCTTCCGCGGCAGCTTCCAGTCGCTGGCCGGCGACCTGATTCGCGACGGCATCACGGGCGTCTCCGGCCACGTCACCGAGCCGTTCCTCGACGCCACGATTCGGCCGCAGATCCTGTTTCCCGCCTATCTGGCGGGGCTGAATCTCGCCGAGTCGTACTACCTGGCCATGCCGTTCCTGAGCTGGCAGACCGTCGTCATCGGCGACCCGCTGTGCGCGCCGTTCCAGAAGGCGGCGCTGCCGCCCGATCGCCTGCACAAGGGCCTCGACGCGGCGACGGACCTGCCGGCCCTGTTCGCCGAGCGCCGGCTGGCGGCGCTCAACACCGAGGGGCTTCAACGCCGAAGCGCTCAGCCTGGTGCTGCGCGCCGAGACCCTGCTCTACGCGATCCCGACGGCCGAGGTCGATGCGCTGCTCGATCCGCGCGACCGACCTCGACTCGCGCCTCGTCGCTGGCGCAGACGCGCCTGGCCGACGCCTACCGAAGCGCGGGCGACACGACAAGGCCATCGACCGCTACCGCCGCATTCTCGTCGCCGACCCGCAGAACGCCGTCGCGCTGAACAACCTGGCCTACGCGCTGGCCGTGCACAAGCACGCGCCGGCCGAAGCCCTGCCCTACGCGGAACGCGCGGTCCGGCGCGCTCCCGACCGCCGCCGTCCTCGACACGCTCGCCTGGGTCCACCACCTGCGCGGGCGACGACAAGGCCGCGCTGCCCTTCATCGAGCGCGCGGTCGCTGCAGGCGCCGAACCTGGCCGAGGTCCGGTGGCACGCCGCGGCCATCCACGCCGGCCTGAAGAACATCGCGCGCGCCCGCGCGGAACTGGCGGCGGCGCTAAGCTGGATCCGAAGCTCGAGGAAAAGGCCGAGATCAAGGTGCTGCAGGAGATCCTGAAGTAAGGAAAGCCGCACGCCCGGACAGCAAAGTCACTCCGCACGTCTGCGTCGGTTCCTAAGAAATCCACCCTCGATAGCGGTGGACCAGACAGCGACCACTTCGTAGAGCGCCTCGCGGCTGTTGCGCAGGGCGGTGTAGCTCGGCACCAGGCGCGCGAGGCCGCCCGGCGGTGACTCGCGGTCGGAGGGTGAGACGATCAGAGCCACCGCCAGGTGCTGAGCTTCGAGCAGGCCGGCGACACGCGGGGCCTGGAAGCGCGAGACGATGACGGCGAGCCGCGCCGTGGGACCGGCGTCGGCGACCAGCCGCTCCAGACGCGCCATCTGATCGCGAGTGGTGGCCATGTCGGCGTCGTGCCAGATCCGGTTCCTCGGGACGCCGCCTGCAGACATCGGCTCCACCAGCCAGCCGTTGCCGAGGACCCAGATGGCGCGGGGCGCGGCGGCGGCGTTGACCTCGACGCCGGCTTCCGCGCGGGCGCGTCGGTTGTCTCCGTCGAAGACCACCAGCGTGTCAACACGGCCTGGCGCGCCGCGGGGACAGGGCCGTCGGCACATCGGGCAGCAGGGCGGCGATGGCGTCGGCGATGGGCGGCCACGCGAGGGCCAGGTAGACGGCGGTGATCGTCAGGAACCACCGCCGCGCCAGCACGCGGCGGCGCGGCCAGACGTACCGCAGGAGCAGGCCCGCGACGACGCAGACCGATCAGCAGGCTGATCGAGCCCGGTGCGCCGATCGCTTTGATCACCCAGACGACGCATCCACAGCGAATCCCAGAAAGAGTCGCCGTTCGATCATTGATCGCCCACGCCCGGCCTCTTCCTTAGCAACCCTCGTTCCGTCGTCAGCCCGCCGACACGCCGCCGGAACGCCGCGAGCCGGTCGGCGGGCGCAGAAATGCCCTTCGCAGGGTGACTTTGTTCGTGGCCAGGGTCCGGAAAGGCTCCTCGTATACTGGATACCGTGTCGCGGCGTCCCCGCCTGCTGCAGGTCGTCCTCAGCCTGCATCCCGGCGGCACCGAGCGCCTCGTGATGGCGCTGGCCGAGCGCCTGCACGCCGACCTGCCCGACGGCGGTCTGCTGTCTCGATGAGCCGGGCGCCTGGGCCAGCCAGCTCGAAGCGCGCGGGATCGAGGTCCACGCGCTCGGCCGTCGGCCTGGGTTCCACCCGTGGCCTCGGTCTCGCGCTCGCGCGGGTCGCGCGGCGGCACGGCGCCACGGTCGTCCATGCCCATCACTACTCGCCCTTCGTCTACGGCGCGCTCGCGCGGCTGACGCAACCCGTCGCTGCGGCTGATCTTCACCGAACACGGCCGCCTGTCCGACGCGCCGCCCTCGGCCAAGCGCCAGTGGGCTAATCGGCTGCTCGGGCTTGCTGCCTGATGCGGTCTTCGCGGTGTCGGCCAACCTGCGCGAGCACATCGTGGCCGAGGGTTTCGCACCCGCGCGCGTCGGCGTGATCTACAACGGCATCGACGTCGGCCCGCTGCCGACGCCGGACGCCCGCACGCGCATCCGCGCGGCCCTCGGCGTGTCCGACGACGTGCTGGTCATCGGCACCGTGGCGCGCCTGGATCCGGTGAAGGACCTGGGCACGCTCATCACGGCCGTCGCCCGTGTGGCCGGCGCTCGTCCGGTGCTCCTCGTGATCGTCGGCGACGGCCCCGAGCGCGCCCGCCTCGAGACCGTGACGGCCGCCGCGGCGCCGGCCGCGTCGGTGCGATTCCTGGGCCAGCGCGACGACGCGCGCGACTGGCTGGCCGGGCTGCGATGTCTATGTGAACTGCTCGATCACCGAGGGCGTCTCGCTGACGATTCTGGAGGCGATGGCGGCCGGATTGCCCGTCATTGCCACGGCCGTGGGCGGGACGCCGGAGATCGTCGAGCCGGCCTGGGGCCGGCTGGTGCCGGCGCGCGACCCACAGGCACTCGCCGAGGCCATCGACGCGCTGGCGACCGCGCCGGCCGTGCGGGCCTCACTCGGCGCCGACGCCCGGCGGGCCGCCGAGTCCCGCTTCCGGCTCGACCGCATGATCGCCGAATACCGTGCGGTGTACGAGCGGATCACGGGCTTTCACCACGAAGGCACGTAGATCTCTCTACGGCAGACTCTCGCTGACGCACGGCGCGCGGCGCCACGCTGGCGAGCCAGCGTGGCAGCCGAAGGCCTGGCCGGGGGCGCGGCGCGGTGGTTCACATGAGCGGGAAAACGCGGCTCTCGCTCATGCGAACCCGCCGCGCCTCACCCGTCGCCGCGCGCGCAGCAGCCTACGTGGCTTCGCGGTGAATTCCGTGTGACGCCCGATCGCTGCAGACCGGTCAGTCCGGACCGATATATGCTTGAGGCCCCGCCGCCCCTCCCGGCGCCTTGCGGCCCCCAGAGGTGTGAGTGATGAATCGGCGTTGGGCGACTGCGGTCGCCATGGGCGTATCCCTCTGGCTGGTCGGTGCCTCCGGCCAGGGCACGGTCCCGCCCCCTCCTCCCTACAAGCCGGGCGAAGTCCTGGTCCAATTCAAGAGTGACGCCTCGTCCGCGCAGCAGGCCGCCGTCATGACCGCGGAACAGGCCCTGCGCATCCGGCGATTCCAGGCGCTCAACATCGAGCGGGTGCAACTGCGCAGCAGCCAGTCGGTGACGGCCGCGCTCGCCGCGTTCGCCGGCCATCCGCAGGTGGCCGCGGTCCAGCCCAACTACGAGCGCCACGCGATCGGCACGGCGCCGCCGAACGATCCGTTGTGGCTGAACGACACGCTGTGGGGCCTGAAGAAGATCCAGGCAGACACGGCCTGGACCGACTACACCACCGGCGACGACACCGTCGTCATCGCCAACATCGACACGGGCGTCAACTACGACGCACCCCGATCTGGCCGCGAACATGTGGCACAATCCCGGGCGAGATTCCGGGCAACGGCGTGGACGACGACGCCAACGGGTACGTGGACGACGTGTACGGCATCGACACGGCCAACGACGACGGCGACCCGATGGACGACCACGGCCACGGCACGCACACGGCGGGCACGATCGCGGCGGTGGGCAACAACGGCATCGGCGTGGTGGGCGTCTCGTGGCAGTCGAAGATCCTCGCGTGCAAGTTCCTCGGCGCCAGCGGGATCGGGCTTCGACTCCGACGCGATCGAGTGCTTCAACTACGTCATCGGGATGAAGAGCCGCGGCGTCAACGTGCGCGTCACCAGCAACAGCTGGGGCAGCCCGCGGCGGCGTTCGGCATCCCGTCGGCGATGCTCAACGCGATCAACGCGATGGGCGCGGCCGGCATCGTCAGCGTCTTCGCCGCGGGCAACGCCGGGCGTCGAACAACGACGTCACGCCGCACGACCCGGCGAGCATTCCGGCGGCCAGCATCGTCTCGGTCGCCTCGTCGAACAGCGGCGGACGAGCGGTCGGGCTTCAGCAACTACGGGCGCGACGTCGGCGGACCTGGCGGCGCCGGGCGAAGGCATCGCGAGCACGTACGGCAGCGGCTACGGCGGCGCTGTCGGGCACGAGCATGGCGACGCCGCATGTGGCGGGTGCGGCGGCGCTGATCATGGGCGAGGTGCCGGCGATGTCCGTCGCGGCGATCAAGGTCGCGCTGCTCGACAGCGTGGATCGTGCTGCCGTCATGGACGGGCCTGGTCGGTCCAGGCGGGCGGCTGAACGTGTGGCGCGCGCTGACCGCGGCCGGCGCGAATGCCAAGCCGACCGTCGCGATCACCAGCCCCCTGGATGGCGCGCTCGCTGACGGCGCCGACGGCCGCGACGATCGCCGCCACGGCGTCGGATCCGGACGGCACGATCGCCAGCGTGGAGTTCTTCGTCAACGGCGCGTCGCTCGGCGCGGACACGACGTTCCCGTACAGCGTCGCCTGGACGGGCGCGCCGGCCGGCGCCTACACGCTGCGCGCCAGGCGACCGACGACGACGGCGGCGACGCGGAGGCGAGGTGGCGGTGCTCGTCAGCCCGGCTGGTTCGTCGAGTTCGGCGACCTTTGCGGGCGATGGACACCACAACCCAAGGCAGTTGGATCGGGACGTACGGGGCAGACGGCCACAGCCTGCCCGGCGACACCACCAGCTATCCGAGCTACGCGACTGTCAGCCTCACCAGCGCCGAGCACTGGACCTGGGCGGCCACCTCCAGCGACCCGCGGCGCGCTCCAGCGCGCCAGCGGCACCGGACGACTCGCCGCGACCTGGTATGGCGGGACCTTCACCTTCGACGTCAATCTGACCGACGGCCAGCCCCACACCGTGGCGGTGTACCTGCTCGATTGGGACGCGGCCGGGCCGCACCGAGCGGGTTGAGGTCATGGATGCCGTGACGGGTGCCGTGCTCGACACGCGCACGGTCAGGAACTTCGCCGGGGCCAGTATCTCGCCTGGACCCTGACGGGGCATGTGACTATTCGCATCACCGGACTGGCCGGCCCAACGCCGTCGTCAGCGGCCTCTTCTTCGGGGAGCCGGCGCCCGGCGCGCCCCCGTCCGCCACCACCTCCGCCGCCACCCCCGCCGCCGCCCCACCACCGTCGGGACCGCGGCGACTTTGTGGGCGTGGACGCGACAACCCAGGGCACTTGGATCGGGACCTATGGGGCCGACGGCCACAGCCTGCCCGGCGACACGCACCAGCTATCCCGGCTACGCGACGGTCAGCCTCGCCAAGCCGGAGTTGGACCTGGGCCGCCACCTCCAGCGACCCACGGGCGCTGCAGCGCGCCAGCGGCAGCGGACGACTCGCCGCGACCTGGTATGGCGGCACCTTCACCTTCGACGTCAATCTGACCGACGGCCGCCCCACACCGTGGCGATCTACCTGCTCGATTGGGACGCCGCCGGCCGCGCGCGAGCGGGTCGAGGTCATGGATGCCGTCACAGGCGCCGTCCTCGACACGCGCACGGTCAGCAACTTCGCCGGCGGCCAGTATCTCGCCTGGACGCTGACGGGCCATGTCACGATTCGCATCACCGACCTAGCCGGCCCAACGCCGTCGTCAGCGGCCTCTTCTTCGGAGCGGGCCCGGCGCGCCGCCGCGCTCCGCCACCGCCTCCGCCGCCTCCGCCGCCGCCACCGTCGGGAACCGCGGCGACCTTCGTGGGCGCGGACGCGACAACCCAAGGCAGTTGGATCGGCACGTATGGGACCGACGGCCACAGCCTGCCAGGCGACACCACCAGCCTGCCCGCTACGCGACGGTCAGCCGTCGCCGGCGCGAGCAACTGGACCTGGGCGGCCAGCCTCCAGCGACCCACGGCGCTCCAGCGCGCCAGCGGCACCGGACGACTCGCCGCGACCTGGTATGGCGGGAGCTTTACCTTCGACGTGACCTGACCGACGGGCAGCCGCACACGTGGCGCTGTACCTGCTCGATTGGGACGCGGCGGGCCGCACCGAGCGGGTCGAGGTGCTTGACGCCGTGACCGGCGCCGTGCTCGACACACGTACGGTCATCAACTTCGCCGGGGCCAATATCTCGTCTGGACCGTGACGGGGCATGTGACTATTCGATCACCGACTGCGCCGGCCCCAACGCCGTCGTCAGCGGCCTCTTCTTCGGGAGCGGACCTGCGCGCCCGCCAACATCCGCCATCGCCATCGGCACCACCTCTACGCTCGCCCCGACTTGGCACGGCGGTCATTTACGTCGACATGATTCTGACCGATGGACAATGACACGCCATTGTTCTGCGCCTGTTCGCACCGGGACAAGTCGTGGCCACGTCGAACGCGTCGAGTATCGCGACTCGGTCACTGGAACTCCTGCTCGACACGTCTGGTCACCGTTCTCGCCGGTGTGAACGCCGTGGCGAGGGTAATCTCCTTTGGGCCGATCTAGCGAATCAAGCCGGCGACGGCGTCCGCGTTGGGAAGCAGGATCGAGAAGTCATGCCTGACATCGATGTCACCGTCGTCACGGCGACAAGGAACCGGCCCGGCCTGTTGAAGGAAGCACTGGCCTCGATCTTGCGTCAGACCCTGTCCAACTTTGAGGTCTGGGTGATCGACGACGGGTCGGACGCGGACAATGCCGCCGCCTACGCTGAGCTCTTCCGCGGCCTCGATTCCCGATTCCACTTGCTTCAGCCGCTCGCGCCCGGTGAAACGGGACGCGGTCCAGCCACGTCTCGCAACCGGGGGATTCGAGCTCGGCCGCGGACGCTACGTCGCGTTCGTGGACGATGATGATTCCTGGATCTGTGACAACTACCTTGAGTTGGCCGTTTCAATGCTCGATGAGACGGGATGCGATCTCTTCGCTGCCGAGATTGAGAGCTTCAAGGCAGGCGAGCGAGTCCTGACATCGTGGTTCTCAGATTCTGAGGCCGGCCGTCGCCTGAAGAATGGCGTTCCTCTGCGCTCCGAGTCCGCCTACCTACCTGGTGCCCGCGCGCCGCGTTCATGATGGCGGCCGCGAAACGGACGCCGCATCCCGATGCGCTGGTGGTGCGTCGCGACGCAGCCCTCCGCGGCGGCGGGTTCCTTCGTCGCCTGGACTTCGGTGAGGATCAGGTGTTCGCCATGATGGTCGCCGATGGCAGCGACAACGCCGTCTTCTGCGATCTGCCGGTGGCCCGCTACCGACTTCCCGAAGGTAACTCCGTCAGCTTGATGAACACAGAAGCCGACCGCCAGCTTCAGCGCCTGGCGCGTAGGCCAGTACCTTCGGGCATGAACGTGCGCAACGCGGATTCAGCGCGCCGCGCGGCAGATCGAATCTTGGTCGACTCCGCGAACTGAGCAGCATCCTTCAGGCGCGCCGGCGCCATGGCGCCGCCGTCAGCCTGGTGCTCGAGGCGCTTGCGGTGTACCCAACGCTGGGATGCGCGCGCAACTGCTGCGCACGGCAGGCAGGGCGTTGCTCCCGGCGACCTCGGCACGACCAGCCGTCTCCGGGCAGTGAACCCGTCGTCAGCCGGCCGGTTTCTCCGGCCACGCCCCCTGTCCCGACTCGACCTCGTCGATCGACCGGAGCGGTCGGGCGACTCCGGGAAGTCGAGTCCGATCCTGCGCTTGAAGACCGTCGACATTCTGGGCGTATCCGACGGGCTCCCTGCACGCGTGCTTCGCAGAGCCGCGACGAGCGAATCCGTCTGCACGATCCAGATCGAAGCCACGCGCTGCGACCGCGCCTGCCAGTGTTCCGAGGCTGCTCATTGATATCGACCGTACCGCCCTGCCCAGGCGGAGCCGCCGTGAAGACGACCAGCGGGGCTCAGCGGTCGGACCCTCCACCAGGACATCGCCGAAAGCCGGCGGCAAGTGCTCCGCGACCTCGAGAGACATGGCGAAGTCAGCCTGAGGCAGACTTCCGGGCCCTGGAGGTCGAAGGGATGGGTCTCTACGCCGAGCCGCTGCACCGCGATCTGCCGCGCCCGAGACGAGTTCGAAGCCTCTGCGTGGATGCCGATGTTCCGTAGCGCAGCGACGTAGTTGCCGTCGCCGCATGCAAGTCCACACGGAACCGCATCAGGAACGCGTCGCGTAGGACTCGATGCGAACTCGGTGCCGCGCGACCGGCACTCTCCCAACGATCGATTCGAAGACCCAGCGGTGGTACATCAGCCAATCACGGCCACTGCGCTCCTCCGGCACGGGACAGACCGAGGATCACCTTTGCCCTCGCCGTCCAGTACCAGCGCTTCAGAGGTTGCAGGACCATTGGTATCGGCAGATGCAAGAGGCCCCGACGCGGAACGAGCCCGATTTGCACCGTGCTTCGCGCCTGCGTGATCATTCGGCAAGATGGCGTCACGACGGGCGCTACTCGTCTCCAGAGACCGCGGGACGCCCGATCACGGAATTTCCTGTCGTTTCACCGTAGACGGTCCCCTCCCCGCCGGGCGGGCGCTCGCGCCAGCCTGATGGACGGGGCGATGGGCCCCGTCCCGGTGGCCGACTGGCGGCCGCCGCCGATTACCCAACCGAATGTCTGGCACGCCTGCTCGGCCTCCCTCGATGACCACCCGGCCCTCGCCTGCCGTGACCGTCGTCGTCGCCACCAGGAACCGTCCCGACGATCTGGCCGAGGCACTCGCCTCCGTGGCCAGCCAGTCCCTCGCGGACGTCGAAGTCATCGTCATCGACGATGGGTCCGCTGACGAGGCCGCGACAGGCAATCGCCTGGTGGTCCAGGCCCTCGGCCCGCGGTTCAGGATCGTACAGCCGGTCATGGCGGGTGAAGCCGGTCGAGGCCCAGCGGCCTCACGCAACCGGGGGATCGAATTGGGCACGGGTCGCTTCGTCGCCTTCCTCGACGACGACGACAGATGGATTGATGACCAGCACCTGGCGCGAGCGGTCGAGGTGCTCGTAGCGACCGGCACGAAGATGTACGCGGCCGAGGCGGCCAGCGTACGGAACGGCGAGGTGGTGTTCCCGCAGTGGGTGTCGGGCTCTGAGGCCGGAGGCCTGCTCGGTGCGCGCACCCGTCGTCGGCATGACCCGCCCGTTCACATGGTGCCGGCCGCGGACTTCCTGGCGGCGGCGGCCAAACGCGCGCCGCACCCGGACACACTCGTGGTGGCGAGGGACCTGGCCCTTGAGGTGGGGGGTTCCCGAAGCGGCTGTGGTTCGACGAAGACCGCGCGTTCGCCATGCGGGCCGCCGATGC
>CAVTWK010000006.1:0-686247 GCA_963738485.1 uncultured Acidobacteriota bacterium | reverse complement strand
CATGGCGGCGCGGAGCGCTCCCGTCGGTGGCCTCGCCGGTGACGACGACGGTGCGGTGGTCGACGTCGACGTGAACGGCGTCCACCCCGGCGACGACGGCGACCTCGGACTCGATGGCGTCGTGGGAGTGGGTGCAGGAGATGCCGGGCACGGAATAGGTGCGCGTCGTCATGGGAGCTCCTCAGGGACCGGGAAGGTGGGCTGGGTCAGGTCGTCACCCCGGGACCCCGCCCATCCACCATATCCACCCAATATGGTCGCACCGCTAGACTCGCCCGCATGGCCACACGCGGGTACTCCATCTCGAAGGACGACTACCTCAAGCGCCTTCGGCGCATCGAGGGTCAGGTACGAGGGCTGCAGGCGATGATCGACGACGACAACGTGATCGATCCCGAGACTGACCCACCCTTCGTCGCGGTGCAGGTCGTAGACCCCGTACGGAATGGCCTTGCCGTGCTCGGGATCACGAATGATGAAGTCGTGCACGCGCACGCGGTCGGGTTCGCCCTGGCGTCGCCACGTCCGGCCGTTATTCTTGAAGTCGCCGACCAGTTCCTTCTTTTTCGTGTCCACCGAGATGGCCGGATGCCCCTGCCGCTGCGCGCGCGTCACCGTCGCGGCGATGTACCGAAACTGCGCATCCCGATCCGGATGCTGCCCGCCTTCCCGCGTCTTGACGTTGCCCTGAAGGGAGTAGCCCAACTGGTGCAGCAACGCGGCGACGACGGTGTGGCTGACCGCGTGGCCCAACGCTCGGAGGGCGACCGCCAACGTCCGGGTACTTTTGCAACACCACCGCAGCGGCGAGTCCGGATCTCCGGGCGCGGTGGGCTCGACGAGGGCATCGAGATCGCGCAGCAGGGTCACATCGAGGACCGTCGCCGCTTTCCGGCCGCCGCCGGGCCGACGCGTGCGTTCCTGCGGCACGACCGTGTCCGCCTCGAGTTCGCGCAAGCCCCGCTGAATCGTCGGCCGCGAAATGCCCGTGGCGCGTTCGACCACGCCGATGCCGCCGTGCCCCAGGGCACGCGCTTCGGTCGCGGCCCAGAGCCGACGCGAGCGCTCTGTGAACACCGGCCTCAACGCGGCATACTTGGCGCGAAGTGGAGCCAACCGCACGCCGCAACGGTACCGCTCGCGGCCCGGCGGTACAAGCAAAATCAATCAGTTATTTCTTTACATGTCCTTAGACCCCGATGGAGGGCAATAGTTCACTGCGCACGTCTAACGCGCGGCTTCAGCCGCAGCGGCACATGATCACACCGGCCGCTGTCGGCTGCAAGCCGATGTTGGGCCGCTATCGTTGCGATTCTTGCCACACCGCCACGAACCCGGTAGATGATTCGGTAGGGCGCTCGGCGTGATGATTTTGTGCTCGAACGCCCTGAGTCTCTCCATTCGGCAGGTCGCCGCACACGCTCCTAAGTTACGGCGCCGGGTGCAGGTCTAACGCGCCGGCAAGTCTGGCCGCATAGGCGCGGATGCCGAGCGCCGCGACCACACCGACGACGGTCGAGGCTGCGAGAAGGTCCAGCGGCAGCCCGCGCATGAACCAGGCGCATGCACCAAGCGACCCGATGGCGTACGCGGCCATCGCGACCCGCCCCAGCGACGTCAGTCGCCGTGTGGCGGTTCGTCGCAGGACCCCCTGATCGAAACCAGCAGACGGTGTCGGCGGCGGTGCCGACGCCGTCAGAGCCACACGCAACAGGTCATCCATCGTCTCGTCGTCACGCATCGAATCCTCGCTGTCGCAACATCGTGTGCAGTAACCGCCTGGCGCGGAGCAGATACGACTTCACGGTGTTTTCAGGCGCATCCAGCACGGATGCGATGTCGCTCATACTGGCGCCCATCCAATAGTGCAGGCGGAGCGCCGATTGATACACCTCGGGCAACTCGTGCATACACGCCAGCACCGCCTGTTGTCGCCGCCGTTGATCGAGTTGTTGATCTGGCGACGGAGTCTCGGCATGCGCCGATGTCAGCACGTCCGCCGGGACGTGAGGCGCACGAAAACGCATGCGTGTTTTCACGTTGAGCGCGTGGTTGAAGGCGATGCGATACAGCCACGTGCCGAACGCGGCATCGCCCCGGTAACCCTTGAATGCGTGATGCGCTCGCACAAACACATCCTGGGCCACGTCTTCTGCGTCAGGGGCAAACTCCTGCCCGAGAATCGACACGACCAGCCTGAAGGGGATGTCCCGATAGCTGTTGAAATTTGAAAGCGGCGGCTCCTCACTGCTCGTGATACACGAGTGGTGACTAAGCCCGAGGCGCGAGCCTCACAGAAAGAGAGCCGCCATGAAGAAGTCTCGCATAGCCCGTCCCGTCGCCCCAAGACGAATCCCCGCTGCGCCATCTGCCGTTGGTCGATCTCCTCGTCGACACGCGGACGCGAGCTCTTCGAGCTGGCGGTGCGCTCGGGCCTGCAGCGTGTTCGACGCGATGCTCGAGGAGGACCGCACGGCGATCTGTGGCCCGCGGTATGCGCATCAGCCCGATCGGCGCGCCGCGCGGGCCGGCACGGTGCCGAGCGAGGTCGTGCTCGGCGGGCGCAAGGTCGCCATGCAACGGCCGCGCGTGCGGCCGACGGCGCGAAGTGCCGCTGCCGACGTTCCAGACGATGGCGCACGACGGATCCGCTGAATCGACGCGTCGTCGAGCAGATGCTGGTCGGCGTGGCGACGCGCCAGTATGCGCGCAGTCTGGAGCCGCTCCCGGCCGACGTGGTGAGTCGCGGCACGAGCAAGAGCGCCGTCAGCCGGCGCTTCGTGGCCAAGACGACGGCGCAGCTCGAGCGTGGCAGGCGCGTCCGCTGGACGGCCTCGACCTGGTCGCCCTGCTGCTCGACGGCGTGCACGTCGGCGAGCACTGCCTGATCGTGGCGCTCGGCGATCGCCGCGGACGGCGAGAAACACGCGCTCGGGCTCTGGGAAGGCTCGACCGAGAACGCGACCGTGTGTCAGAGCCTGCTGGCGAATCTCCAGAGTCGGGGGCTCCGCACCGACCGCAGCCTGCTCGTCATCCTCGATGGCTCGAAGGCGCTGCACAAAGCCGTGCGCGCGACGTTCGGCGAGGCCGCGCTCGTCCAGCGGTGCCAGGTCCACAAGCTCCGCAACATCCTCGACCATCTGCCCGAGCGCCAGCGCCCGTGGGTGCAGGCGATCGTCCAGCGCGCCTATCGCCAGGCGACGACGTCAAGGCGAAGCGGCTGCTGCAGGATCTCGCGCGGCGCCTGGAGGACGACGCATCCCAGCGCGGCCGAGAGCGTGCGCGAAGGCCTCGAGGAAACGCTGACCATCATCGGGCTCGGCCTCTCGGACGCCCTGCGGCGGTCGCTGAGCACGACCAACGCCGCCGAGAGCCTCATCAGCCGCACCCGCCACGTGAAGCGGAACGTCAAGCGCTGGCGGGGCGGGCAGATGGTGCTACGCTGGGTCGCCGCCGGCGTGCTCGAAGCCGTCAAGGGCTTCCGGCGTCTGAAGGGGCACAAGGAAATGCCGAAGCTGGTCGCCGCGCTTCGCGCGCGCGATCAGCAGCTCGGACTCGTGAAGGCCGACGCGAGAACGTCGCGTAGTCGTCAACCGAGCCGCCGCTGAATTTCAACAGCGACGGGACATCGCCGCCTGACTCTATCCCTGTACCGGTGCACGAGCACGCCAAACGCCGCCTGGTCCTGATGATCCCGGCATCGGCTGACGAGTTGGTCATCGGGAGCAGCAGCCAGCGGCACGGGGTCAGCGTGATCGATGGGTGACAAGGACGTAGAAGAGAATCAGTCCAACGCCGAGCAGAAACAGCGGCAGAGGGAGCGGCCAGAGTGGCATGCCGTCCATCTCCATCGCGGTCAGCCGGAGCGCCAGGATGCCGCCCAGGCCCATGGCCACCCACGCGATGCCGTGCACCAGCATTTCACGGGGATCGGAGGGCGGCCTAGCCGGTTCGGCCGGGAGCTCGGGCAGCGGGATCCCCTTGTCCATGGCGACCAGTCGCTCCTGGTGGACGATGTCCATTCGGCGCTGGCGCTCCTTGTGTCGGAGATACAACCACCCGACGAACGCGCCGGCCAGGGCAATGACGATCAGGGCTTCAGCAAAGCTGTTCGGTGTGTTCATACCCTTCAGACAGGGTCAGCGGCCGCGCGGTTGCGGGGCCAGGATCGGCCACCGGGCCAGGGTTCCGTGCTGACGCCCCGAGGCTTGTGTCTGCTATTGAATTCCGTAAATGGTGTTCGCCCAACCCAGCTGGCTGCCAGGCGCGGAGATCGGCACGCGGAACCGTCCCAAGCATGTCCGACATCGGCCCAACGACCGCGGTTCAGCCGCGGCGCGCACCGGATCTTAACGCTCGCGCCGTCGGCTGCAGCCGCCTGTTAGGCCGCCGCATCACTGAATTGCCGCCAAGCCGTGGGCACCGGATGCTGGCGCCCAAGCAGCCAGTTTCGCGAACTGTCCGATTCGCCCAATCTAATAGGACTGGCGTTTCCAGCGACGTCAGTTCCTGTTCGCCTCGTCGGTCAGTTTGACCTGGCAGCGCGGGCTCGCTTCGCCGCAACCGCACCGCCAAACATCAGTCCGAAGATCATGCCGAGCGCCAGGTGACCGAAGGCGATCCCGAAGATCATTCCCAGGAGCATCCCGCCGCCCGCCGTAAGTCCAGACCTCATTTCGCCTCCCACAACCTAGCGACTTCCTCGTACGGTCGATGCGTGATTCCGTGAACGACGGAACTCTCGGCTTGAACCGCGAATCTGAATTTCAGCCGGCCTAACGCCATGCCGCTCAGCCGCGAGCGGCGAATTCGATGCTCACTCTACCTCGACCTTCGCCGCCGCTCGTCGGCTGCAGCGGCTTGTTAGGCGGCGCTCTCACTGAGCGGACGAACGAGTTGCCGCGCGTCCTGGGTCACCTCGCCTGCTCTTCCGGATACTGACAAATGCGACCCACGAGACTAGTCCTATGCCAGCGACCGACCCGACGAGATGAGTGCTGCCGATGGTGGGCCAAAGCAGCCGGGGCAGCAGCTGCATAAGCAGCGATGCCATAAGGGCAATGAAGATCGGAAGTGACCCGCGATCGGTCGAGCCAGGTCGAGGCCTGAACCACTTCCACACCAGCAGGATGAGCAAGACGCCGAATAACACCGCGAACCCGAAGTCAGGAGAGATGTTCATAGTCGCTCTTTGTTCTCGTCCGGCTAGACAGTATGACTTCGGATCTCTGACACGGCCGACCTCCGGTATTGTCGCGGGTTAGCCTGTGGCCAGAGCCGCAGCGTTGCATGGACCGCAGCGCCGTGTTCCCGGAGGTCAGCCATGGGACAGTCTACGCCTCTCTATGTCGGTCTCGACGTCCACAAAGATTCGATCGCCGTCGCCCACGCGCAGGGGCAGTCCGCCGCGCCCCCGGTCTTCGTCGGGGCGATCGGCCCGCGCCAGGTCGACCTCGACAAACTGATCCGCCGACTCGAAGCGAGGCACCCGGAGCTCGTGTTCGCGTATGAAGCGGGCCCGTGCGGCTACGGGCTCTATCGTAGCCTGACGGCGAAGGGCTTCGCCTGCCACGTCGTCGCGCCGTCGCTGATTCCGAAGAAACCCGGCGACAAGGTGAAAACCGACCGGCGCGACGCTGTGGAACTCGCCCGGTTGCTCCGCTCGGGCGACCTCACGGGGGTCTATGTGCCGAGCGTCGACGACGAAGCGATCCGCGATTTGGTGCGCGCCCGCGACGCGGCGCGGCTCACGCTCAAGAACGCGAAGCTCCGCCTGAAAGGGTTTCTCCTCCGACTCGGCTTGCACTATGTGGGACGCGCGGACTGGAATGCCGCGCATCGGCGGTACCTGGCGAAGGTCGTGTGTCCGACAGCGGCGCAACAGATCGTGTTTCAGGAATCCGTCCGCGCCGTGGATGAACAAGTCGACCGACTCGCCCGGCTGGAGGCCGAACTCCTGGAGCGCGCACCCGCCTGGCGGCTCTATCCGGTCGTGCAGGCGTTGCAGGCCTTGCGCGGCGTGCAGTGGCTCGTGGCCATCACCATCGTCGCCGAACTCGGCGACCTCACGCGCTTCGACTCGCCGCGCCAGCTGGCCGCCTTCGTCGGGCTGATCCCGTCCGATACTCCAGTGGGGCGGCGCGGCGTCAGGGTGGCATCACCAAAGCCGGCAACGGCCGCGCCCGGCGTGCGTTGATCGAAGGCGCGTGGGCCTATCGACATCCCGCGAAAGTCTCCGAGCACATTCAGCGCCGCATCGACGGATTGCCGAAACCCATTCAAGACCTCGGCTGGAAAGCCCAGGTCCGCCTGTGCAAGCGCTTTCGGCGGCTCACCGCGCGCGGCAAGCACGCGAACGTGGTCGTCACCGCGATCGCCCGCGAGCTGATTGCGTTCATGTGGGCGATCGCCAAAGTGGTGCCCGTCGCCGCCTGAGGCGGCGGCCGGCGAGTCTCGGGTCGGCGTCGGGGTGCGGCCCCGGTTTCCGCGCAACCCTCGACGACGTTAAGAGGCGGCTTCGGCCGACCCTCGTGCCTAGAGTGAGGCAGGCGCGCGACGGATCACAGTAGGGTGGTACCCAACCCACGGATATCAGCAGGATCAACCGTCGGCATGTACTGGCCCCACCTCGGCGCTGACCCGGGTGTGTGCAACCGCAGTGCACAGAGAGAAGAGCGCTGAGATATGAAAACCCCTTCGTCACGATCCAGCTTCAGTTGACATCCGAAGTCATATCAACGTCCAGCATCAGCGGCGGCGCGTAGCGCCGGCCGCTGCATGCTGTTGTTAGCCAGATTCGTGACATCGCCTGGCAGGTCAGTTCAACGCAGCTTTGCCGGACACGACAAACTCAACAAGGTTCGATTGAACAGTGCCTTTCCAGAAGTTCATGAGAGCCATGCCGGGCATGTCCACATTTGTCGTCCGCGCACCTTCGCCCTGGAATCGCGCCAGAATTCGATACCGCCCAGGGGTTAGTGTCACACCGAACTCCTTTGTCGTCGGACTCCAGTAATGGTCCATCGTTGCCCGAATTGTATAGACGGAACCACCGCGCAAGGCGACGGTGAAGTCGTCCACGCGCCCGGCCACCCCCGGATACTTTCGATCGAAATACTGCAGCTCCCTCGTCTGCCCGGACGAATCGGTGAGAACCAGTCGGACCGAGGAAGGGAACATCACCTTGCCATTCGCCAACATGTGGCCAAGGTTGAGGACGAAATCCACAGTCCCGGTGTTTTCGAGCACCACGTCGACCTGCACATCTGCAGACGAAGCACCATCACGATTGACGGCCGCAATCCCAACCCGGAGGCCACCATTGGGCTCCCCAAATGCCTGGCCAGCCATAAGAGGTGCATGGCACAAAGCGGGCGGAACCAGACCGATTGCCGTTATGGCCGCGACAAATCCGAGCAACTTCATGGATACCTTTTCAACCTTGTCTGGCTAACAACTCTTAAGTAGACCGCCACCCGTCCTCCGCAGCCAATCCGGACCAGGATTGGCCAGGCCGAGGCCACCAAATCGTTGATCGCGCGGATGATAGCACCCTCGGCAAGCCAGAAACTTGGCGGCCGTTGGCTGCAGGGCGTCGATTGGCTGCGGGGCCGTCGCAGCCAACGCCGGGAGTGCAAACCGACGCGTTCCAACCGAAGCCGCTCACCGGCAACGACTTGCGCGTGAGCGTCACCCTACGGCTGGATGCGGTTGGCTGCAAGCGCTTCGCCGCCAACCGCCGGGTCAGATCCGATCCATCGGGCTCTTCACCCCAAGACCGCCCCGATTCAGCACATGCGTATACACCATCGTCGTCGTCACATCGGCATGCCCAAGCAGTTCCTGCACCGTCCGGATGTCGTGGCCGGCCTCCAGCAGGTGCGTCGCGAACGAATGCCGGAACGTATGGCAACTGACCCGCTTGGTCAGGCCGGCACGACGCGACGCTTCGGTCACCGCCCGCTGCACGGCGGACTCATGGAGGTGATAGCGCGACGGCGGCCCGAAGCGCGCATCGCGGCAGATGCGCGCGGCCGGAAACACAAACTGCCAACACCACTCCGTAGGCGCCTTCGGGAACTTCCGTGCCAGCGCGTCTGGCAGGACGACACGGCCGAATCCGCAGCCAAGGTCACGCTCATGCACGGCGCGCACCACTGCGAGGTGTCGCCCAAGTGGGTCACGCAGCGATTCCGGCAGCATCACGCGCCGATCCTTCTGACCCTTCCCTCGGCGGACCGTGATCTCGCGGCGCTCGAAGTCCAGGTCCTTGACCCGAAGCGCGAGACACTCCTGAAGCCGGAGGCCGCCACCGTACAGCAATGACGCGATGAGGAGCGACACGCCGTCAAGGTGACCAAGAACTCGCCGGACCTCGTCGATACTCATCACGACGGGGACGTGCACCGACGGCTTCGCTCGCGGAACGTGCCGGATCTCACCAGGGTCCAAGTGCAGCACCTCCTTGTACAAGAACAGCAGCGCGCTCAGCGCCTGGTTCTGCGTCGAGGAGGCGACCGACCGCTCCACGGCCAACCATCCGAGGAACTGGCCGATCGCCGACGCGTCGAGCTCCTGCGGGTGCCGCTTGCCGTGGAACAGGATGTACTTCCGGATCCAGAAGACGTAGGCCTCCTCCGTCCTGCGGCTGTAATGCCGAGAACGGATGGCGAGACGCACACGGTCCAGCAGCTTCAGCGTCGGCGCCGGCTGAGTCTGTTCCATCCGACGACGATGCCATCGTCTCCGACGGGCGACAAGCCCGAGGACCCTCAGCCTGCAGACAGGACTCGGGGTCGTACCTCGCCCTCCGAAAGGCAGGTACGACCCTTGGACAGCGCCCGGCGACCGGACAAAGGCCCAGCGTTCGCGCGTCGCTGTCCGCGGAGGCGCGTGAGCGAGTCTCGCCCCCGCCCGCTCAGCGGGCTCCTCCTCACACGCGGCTGGGGTGGCCGTCGGGCGCGTGGAGCCTCGCGCGAGTGCGACTTCCGAGGCCGCGAGCGCTCAGCTCACGCGCGAGCGGGCGAGGGGAGCACGAGCGCGAGGCTCCACGCGTCCGACTATTGCCGCGACAGCCGCGTCCCTACCCACGCCTGCACCTCCGCCAACGCGGCCACAGCGCGCGGATTCGTGGACTGCGGCGTGCCGCCACAGCGGCCTCCGGCGTGATGGCCTTGGACATGACCCAGTTCATCGCGGATCCCGCGATGTCGATGCCGTCCACGGTCCGCGAGATGACGCGGCCCTCTAGGCTAGAGCTCGGGCGCCAGCTCCCGCCGCCACTTCTCGAAGTCGCGCGTCCCATGAAGAAACGCTACGATGATTGTCACGCACTCGATATAGCAGGCGATACCGGTACACGAACAGTTCTCGTAGCGTGACCTCGCCGACCTCCGGCACGACTCGCCCTCGCTCCGACATGGTCGCGAGGCTGCCAGCCACATCGAGCGCTCGCGTCAGCACCCGAGCCGCCCCGTCGGGCGACTCCGTGAAAATGTCGGCGAGCACCGCACCGAGGGCCAGTTGGCCCGACTCGGCCCAGACTACCTCGCGTGTCCGAGCAGCCACCTGCGCCGGAGCTCCGAGGCGACCTGTTCGTGGGGAATCAGCCGACCGGCCTTCTCGTCAGCGTCGCCGCTCGCGACCGCCTGAACGACATAGAGGTGGTACTGCACATCATCGAGTGTGCAGTCCTCTGGTAGCCGATCGAGGAGTGCGCGAACTTGGTCCTTTGTCGTCATGAGCCACCCGCTGTTCAAGCGATGCTGCCAGAATACGGACTCGTTGCAGGAAACTCAACGCTCGTGCCGGATGCCGCTGGCTGCACCGCAGACTCATGGAGGTGATGCCGCGAGCGTGGGGAGCGCGAGCGCGAGGCTCCACGCGCCCGACGGACACGGCCTGCGGGTGACGCCGAACGGGGCGCCCCGCGCGGCGCGGTGAAAGGGGTCGTACCTGCCTGGTGACGGCGAGGTACGACCCGGTGTCTTTGCCGGCGAGCACCGCGTGGGGCTGTTCGGCGCCATTCGGCGCCAGGACCCGCAGGCCTGGCCGCCGGGCGAGGGCGAGACTCGAGCACGCGCCGACTCGGACCGACGCGCCGCGGTCGAGCTGATGGGAAGAGCACGGGGGTCGTACCTCGATTGCCGAAAGGCAGGTACGACCCCTTAGACAACGCCCGACGACCGGACAGAGGCCCAGCGTTCGCGCGTCGCTGTCCGCGGAGGCGCGTGAGCGAGTCTCGCCCTCGCCCGCTCAGCGGCTCCTCCTCACACGCGGCTGGCGCGGCCGTCCGGCGCGTGGAGCCTCGCGCGAGTGCGACTGCCGAGGCCGCGAGCGCTCTGTTCACGCGCGAGCGGGCGAGGGGAGCACGAGTGCGAGGCTCCACGCGCCCGACTATTACCCCGACAGCCGCGTCCCCACCCACGCCTGCACCTCCGCCAACGCGGCGGCCACGGCCTGCGGATTGGTGGACTGCGGCGTGCGGCGCGCGGCCACAGCGGCCTCGGGCGTGATGGCCTTGAACACCGTCTCGTCGAACAGCTCGTGATAGGCGCGCCAGTCGGCGAGCGTCAACGTCGAGAAATCGCGGCCGGCCTCGTAAAGGTCGCGCACGATCTTGCCCGTCACCTCGTGCGCCGTGCGGAACGGCAGGCCGCGGCCGACGAGGTAGTCCGCGACCTCGGTCGCGAGCAGCAAGCCCGACGCCGCCGTGCGCGCCACCGCGGGCCGCAGCGTCAGCGTCCGAATCACCGTCGCCGTCGTCCGCGCGCAGGCCAGGACGAGATCCTCGGCCTCGAACGCAATCGCCTTGTCCTCCTGCAGATCCTTGTTGTAGCCGAGAGGCAAGCCCTTCATCGACGTCAGCCAGCCAGTGAGCAGGCCGACCGCCTTGCCCGACTTGCCGCGCACGAGTTCGAGCGGATCGGGGTTCTTCTTCTGCGGCATCAGGCTCGATCCGGTGGCCACTGAATCGTGCACCTCGAAGAAGCCGAACTCCTCGCTGGAGAAGAGAATCGCGTCCTCGGCGAGGCGGCTGATGTGCACCATGATCATCGCGCAGGCGTAGAGGAACGTCGCGACGAAGTCACGGTCGCCCGACGTGTCGATGCTGTTGGCCGTGACGCGCGTGAAGCCGAGCGTCTTCGCCAGGAACTGCACGTCGATGTCGTAGGCGGTGCCGGCAATCGCGCCCGAACCCATCGGCATCAGGTCGGCCTCGCGCGCGGCCACCTCGAAACGATCGACGTCGCGACGGAACGCGGCCGCATGCGACAACCACACGTGCGCGACGAGTACTGGCTGCGCGCGACGCAGGTGCGTGTAAGACGGCATCACCGCGTCGCCGGCAATCTCGGCCTGATGCGCCAACGCCTCGACCAGACCCGCAATCGCGCGCTGCACCTCGGGCACGCGCCGCCGCAGATACAGCCGAAAGTCGAGCGACACCTGCTCGTTGCGCGACCGGCCCGTATGCAGCCGCTTGCCCGCCTCGCCGATCCGCTCGACCAGCTCCCGCTCAACGAACGAGTGGACGTCCTCATCGTCGGCCCGGTCGATCAGCGTCGCATCGGCCCGCACGGCCTGCCGCACGGCCTCGAGGCCGCCAAGAATGGCCGCGACATCAGCCGCCGACAGCACCCCGGCCCTGCCGAGCGCCTGGGCCCAGGCCTGACTACCGGTGATGTCATCTTCGACGAGGCGTCGATCGACAGGAAGGGACTTGCCGTACGCGAAGACGTCGGCGTCAGGCGCAGCATCGAAACGGCCGGACCAGAGTGTGGACATGAACGGACAGGACCTCAGTCGAGCGCGAGCAGCGAACTGGCCGGCTCGGGCTGGGCGAACGCCGACTGGCGACCGACCACGCGGCAGTCGCCCTTGAACAACTTGAGACGGATGGTGCCGGTCACGCGCTCCTGCACCTTGGCGACCAGCGCCGCGATGGCCTCACGCGTCGGCGCGAACCAGAGCCCGTTGTAGACCAGGTCGGCATACTTCATCCCGAGGTCCGTCGTCAGACGCTCGAGGTCGCGCGGGATGACGAACGTCTGCAGCTCGTCGTGCGCCAGGTGCAGGGCGACGGCCGCTGGTGCCTCGTACACCTCACGCGACTTGGTGCCCGTCACGCGGTTCTCGACCATGTCGATCCGGCCGACCCCGTGCGCACCCGCAATGGTCTCGAGGCTCGAGATGAGCTCGACCAGCGACATCTCGACGCCGTTGATCCGGCGCGGCACGCCCTTCTCGAAATCGATCTGCACGTAGGCGGCCTCCGACGGCCCCTCGGCCGGCGATCGCGTGAGCTCGTAGATCGCCTCGGGCGGCTCCTGCCAGGGATCCTCGAGCCCGCCCCAGGCGATCGACCGGCCCCACAGGTTCGTGTCCACCGTGTAGGGACTGTCCACACTCGAAGAGACCGGGATCCCCAGGTTGCGGGCGTAGGCGATCTTCTGCGCCTGGCTGAAGTCCCACAAGTGGTCGAGTGTCATGACCTCGATCGACTCGTCGAGCGCCCGGACGAGCACTTCCATGCGAACGAGATCGTTGTCCTCGTTGGTGCCGCCGTGCGCGATCGCGGTCGCGCCCTCGATCTTCGCGACGCGCACCAGGTCGCGCGCGATGAGTGGACGACCCAGCGCGGTCGCGAGCGGGTATCGCCCCTCGTACAGGGCGCCGGCCTGGAGCGCCGGCAGGATGAAGTCGCGCGCGAACTCCTCGCGGCCGTCCAGCACGTGCGCCCGCGCCGCGCCAATGGCCAGCGCCCGTTCGCGGGCGTCGTCCAGCTCCCGACCCTGTCCGAGGTCGAGCGTGAGCGTGACGACCTCCGCGTCGTGATGCTCGGCCAGCCACGGAATGGCGATCGACGTGTCGAGCCCGCCCGAGTACGCCAGCAGAATTCGTTTCATGTGCCCTTCACCATCCCGCCCAGCCGCGCCTCGAGGGCCACGGCCGCCTCGGCACCGCGGCAGACCAGGAGAATCGTGTCATCTCCGGCGATCGTACCCGCGACCTCGGCCATCTGCGCCCGGTCGATCCACTCGGCCAGCCCCTGGGCCTGGCCGCGGTCGGTCCGAATCACCAGGAGCGCGTCCACCCGCTCGAAGCCGCGCAGCAGCGACGTCACCGCCCGGCGAAGCTGCTCGGTGATGGCCGCCCCGCCGCGCTCGGCCCCGGGCCGCACGTAGGCGCCGTCGCCCGCCCGCTTGACGAGACCTAACTCCTTGAGATCACGGGAGATCGTTGCCTGGGTGGCATCGATGCCCCGCCCCTGGAGCTTCTGACGCAGCTCCTCCTGAGACGCCACCGCGTCGTGATCGACCAGATCCAGAATCTGCGCCTGACGCCAGGACTTCATATCTATACCGAGACCGACTGATTATACATTCGGTGCATACCCGCGTCCACGTCAAGATCAGTACGTCTGGGCCGCTCGTTGTTGCACGAACGTGACTTGACGCAGATCGCTGCGCTATGTATATTTATCGCTTCCGATGAATACGTATTCGTCGCCAGTGCGTGTGGGGGTGGCCGGCGCCACCGGGTTCGCCGGGCAGGAGCTCCTCGTGATGCTCGCCCGCCATCCACACCTTCGTCTCGAGACGGCCATGTCCTCGTCGGCCGATTCAGCCGTCCGACCCCTGCCCCGACTGGCTCGGCTCTGGGATGGCAAGGTCGAGGCCCTTAATAAGGAGCGGCTCGCCACGGACGTGGACCTGGTCTTCCTGGCGGTGCCTGAGGCGGCGGCCGCCGAACTGGCCCCGCCTCTGCTGGCGGCCGGTCGGCGTGTGATCGACCTGTCGGGCGCCTTCCGAATCCGCGACGAGGCCGCCCGGGCCAGGTGGTATAGCGCGACCAAGGCGATGCCCGCGGGCGTGGCCTATGGCCTGACCGAGCACTATCGGGCCGAGGTCCGCGAGGCGTCGCTCGTCGCCAACCCCGGCTGCTATCCGACCGCCGCGCTGCTGGCGCTGCTCCCGCTCGCCAAGGCGGGCCTGCTCGACACCGGCGCCGACGTGATCGTGGACGCCAAGTCCGGCATCTCCGGTGCGGGGCGCGCGCCGAGCGACCGCACGCATTTCTCGGAGAACCACGGGTCGGTGGCCGCCTACGGCATCTTCAGCCACCGCCACGTCGCCGAGATGGAACAGGAGCTGGGGTCGTCGCTGACCTTCGTGCCGCATCTGGTGCCGCTCGACCGGGGCATTCTCGAGACGATCTACGCGCGCGTGGTGCCCGGCACCACCGCCGCGCAGGTCAACGACGCCATGGATGCCGCCTACCGGGACGAGGCGTTCGTGCGTCTCACCGGTGACGCGCTGCCTGAAATCAAGCACGTGGCATGGACGAACTTCTGCGACATCGGCTGGAAGCTCGATGCCGGCACGGGCCGGCTGGTGCTCGTCGCCTGTCTCGACAACCTCGTGAAGGGCGCGTCCGGTCAGGCGATGCAGAACTTCAACGTGATGTACGGCTTCGACGAAAGGACGTCGATCCAGTGACCGGTCCCCTCGTGTTGAAGCTCGGCGGCGAGCTGCTCGAATCACCCGCCCAGCGGGATCGGATCGCCGCGTTCGTCTCGGCCACCGCGGCCTCGCGCCCGATCGTCGTCGTCCACGGGGGCGGCCGGGCGGTGGACGCCGAACTCGATCGCCGCGGTATCGCCCCCCGCAAGGTGGACGGGCTCCGCATCACGGATGCGGCCACGCGCGAAGTCGTGGTCGCCGTCCTCGGCGGCCTGTCGAACACCGATCTGGTCGCCTCCTGCGTCGCGCGCGGCGTGCTGGCGGTGGGCCTGACTGGCGTCGATGCGGGTCTCGGGCGCGCGGTGCGGTCGGCCGCACACCGCACCGCCTCGGGAGAGGTCGTGGACCTGGGACTGGTCGGCGACCCGATCGACGCCGATACGTCCCTCATCGAACTCCTGCTCGTCAACGGCTACGTGCCCGTCGTCGCCAGCCTCGGCCTGGAAGCGGAGGAACTGTCGGGCGTCAGCGCGGGCGACCTTTCAGCGGCCAGCCGCCCGGCCGCTGCCGAGATCCTGAACGTGAACGCCGACGTCATGGCCTGCCGGATCGCGGCCGCGCTCGGCGGGGCGGATCTGGTGATTGCCGGCGCCACCGCCGGCGTCTTCGACGCGGCGGGTCAGACGATTCCGGGGCTCGACATCGCGGCGATCGACGCGCTGATCTCGAGCGGCACTGCCACGGCGGGCATGATCGCCAAGTTGTCGGCGTGCCGCGCCGCGCTCGTGGACGGCGTCAGCACGGTACGCATCGTCAGCGGCCGCGAGCTCGATGCCACGCATGGCGTCGAGGACGCGCCAGGCACGACGCTGCGACCGGATCGCGCGCACGTGACAGCGGTCGCCGACAGCGACGCGCACATCGGCAGCGACCGCGAGTAGGCTCGCGTGCATCGCCAGCAACCGAACGATCGTATTTGAACGAGACAGCATTTCGGCGGAAAGACCGAGAACAGGATTCGCCATGGCCACGACCCAGACAGACGTCAAGACGCTCGAGTCGCAACACGTGCTCCAGACCTACCGGCGCCTGCCGGTGGTGTTCGAGCGCGGCGAGGGCATGTTCGTCATCGACGACACGGGGCGCCGCTATCTCGACTTCATCTCGGGCATCGGCGTGGCGTCGCTCGGACACGCTCACGCGGGCCTGGCGCGCGCCGTCGCCGACCAGGCCTCGACGCTGCTCCACACGTCGAACCTCTATTTCCATCCGTTGCAGGGTGAACTGGCGGCTCGCCTTTCCGCCCTCACGGGCCTCGAGCGCGCGTTCTTCTGCAACAGCGGCACCGAAGCAGTCGAAGCCTGTCTGAAATTCGCGCGGCGCTACTGGCATACGGCCGGCCAGACGCGGCGGACGAAGTTCGTCGCGTTTTCGCACGCCTTCCACGGCCGGACGATGGGCTCGCTCTCGGTCACGTGGGACCAGCATTACCGCGGTCCCTTCGAGCCGTTGGTTCCGGGCGTCACCTTTGCCGACGCGAACGACCCGGCCTCACTCGCGGCGCTTGTGGACGACGAGACGGCGGCGATCATCCTGGAGCCACTGCAGGGCGAGGGTGGCGTGCGGCCGGCGTCACCGGCGCTGGTGGCGGCGATCAACGCGGCGTGCGCGCGCACCGGCACGCTGCTGATCGCCGACGAAGTCCAGAGCGGCTCGGGCCGCACCGGCACCTTCCTCTACAGCGGCACGATCGGCCTCTGCCCCGATCTGGTTGCTCTCGGCAAGGCGCTCGGGGCCGGTGTGCCTGTCGGCGCCACGATGGTGAGCAGTAAGGTCGCACCCGCCATCGCACCGGGTGACCACGGGACGACCTATGGCGGCAACCTGTTGGCGTGTCGCGCGGCCCTCACCTTCCTGGATGCCCTCGAAAGCGGGCTGCAGGATCAGATGCACGCGCGTCTCGACGTATTGGTTCGGCCGTCTGCATGCGATGGCATCCCGGCATGCGAATCGCATCACTGCCGTACGAGGCGCCGGGCTGATGGCCGGACTCGACCTGAACGACGATGCCCTGCCGGTGGTGAACGCCGCGCTCGAGCGCGGCCTGCTCATCAACCGCACCTCGACGACGGTCGTGCGCATGCTGCCGCCGTTCATCGTGACCGAGGCGGACGTGGATCGGGCCATGGCGATTCTCGAGGAAGTTCTGTAGGGGCGTACCTTGCTTGCCGGAAGGCAGGTACGACCCCCTGCACTTGACTGAGGTCGATTGCCGAAAGGCAGGTACGACTCCCTAACAGGTTCATTGACGGTGAGGAGACGAGAGACGTGACCGATGTGGTGATTCGCATGGCGACCGAGGCGGATGCCGAGGCCATTCACGGGCTGATTGCCGCGCATCAGGCCGAAGGGCATCTGCTGCCCCGCCAGGTCGAGGAGCTCCGCCGCCATTCGTCGCGCTTCGTCGTGTGCGACGTGGCGGGCGAGGTGAAGGCGTGCGCGGAGCTCGCGCCTCTCTCGCAGAAGGTCGCTGAGATCCGCTCGCTCGTCGTGGCAGGCGATTTCCGGCGCGTGGGTCTCGCGGCCCGGCTCGTGAGCGAGATGTGCCAGCGGGCCCGGCACGCCGGGTTTCGCACCCTCTGCGCCTTCACGCACGACGCGCGCTTCTTCGTCCGGCAGAACTTCTCCATCGTCCCGCACACCTGGGTGCCGGAAAAGATCGCGACCGACTGCCACACCTGCGCGTTGTTCCGGCAGTGCCAGCAGTACGCGATGATCCTGCCGTTGGCCGAAGTGGCCCGCTACAAGTCCTCTTCCCGCCACGCGGCGGTGGCGTAATCGCCGTGGCACCTGTGATTACGTCCATTCCTGGCGGCATCACCGCCCCGGGCGGGTTCCGGGCCGCCGGTGTGTCGGCTGGCATCAAGAAGCGCGGCACGGGGCCCACGCCGCCGCTCGATCTCGCGCTTGTCGTCGCGGACCGGCCCGTGCCGTCGGCGGCGATGTTCACCGTGAACAAGGCCGTCGCCGCGCCCGTCGTGCTCTCGCGGGCACACCTCGACGAAAGCGACGGCCTCGCGCAGGTCATCGTAGTCAACAGCGGCTGTGCCAACGCCTGCACGGGCGAGGCTGGACTCGAAGTCGCGCGTGGCATGGCTCGCGCCGGCGCCGGCGTGGCCGGGTGTCCTGTCGAGCAGGTGCTCATCGCCTCGACGGGCGTGATCGGCGTGCCGCTCAGTCTCGCGAAGATCCAGGCCGGTGTCGCCGCGGCGACGCAGGCGCTCGGCCGAGGCGCCGCGACGGACGACGCGGCCATGCGCGCGATCATGACCACCGATCCGTTCCCCAAGTCGTGTGCGGTCGAAGTCGCCACACCCCAGGGCGTGATGCGCGTGGGCGGCATGGCCAAGGGCTCCGGCATGATCGAGCCGCGCATGGCCACGATGCTGGGCTTCCTCACGACCGACGCGCGGGTCGAGCCGCTGGTGCTCTCGCGCGCGCTCCGGCGCGTCGTGGACGAGACGTTCAACGCGATCACGGTGGATGGCGAGTGCTCCACCAACGACTGTGTCTTCGCCATGGCGTCCGGCACGTCAGGTGTCCTGATCACGCGCGATGACGACCCGCTGCTCATCGAGCCGCTGCGGCACGTCGCGGGTCACCTGGCGCGCGAGATCGTGCGCGGCGGCGAAGGCGCCACCAAGCTCGTGACCGTTCACGTGAGCGGCGCGCTCTCGCATGAGGACGCCTGGCTGGCGGCGCGGACGATCGCCAACTCACCACTCGTGAAGACCGCGATTCATGGCGGCGATCCGAACTGGGGCCGGCTCATTGCCGCCGCGGGTCGATCGGGCGCGGCATTCGACCTTGGGCGGGCGTCAGTCTCGATCGGTCCTGTCCACCTGTTCGTCGCCGGTGTCCCGCACGACGAACGCGCCGACCAGGCAGCCACCGTGCTCGAGGCGAAGGAGATCGAGATCCGGGTCGATCTCGGCACCGGCGGACCTCACACCGCGACGATGTGGACCTGCGATTTCAGCGCCGAGTACGTGCGGATCAACGCCGAGTACCGGACGTAGGACCTCCGTCGATCGAGCCCACCATGAGCAGCACGCTTCTCACGCCCTCGCTGGCCGCCAAGGACTTCATCTCCATCCTCGACCTCGACGCCGAGGAGCTGTCGCGTGTGCTCGACCTGGCCGCGATGATGAAGCGTGACCGTGCCGTCGGCCGCCCGGGCCTCCGTCCGCTCACTGGCAAGCACGTGGCGCTGGTGTTCCAGAAACCGTCGTTGCGCACGCGCGCGACGTTCACGATCGCCGTGCGTGAACTCGGGGGCGACGTCATCGAGACGCCGTCGGATGTGACGTTCGGCGGCCGAGAGCCGCTCGAGGACGTGGCCCGCAACCTCGAACGCTGGGTCGCCGGCGTCGTCGTGCGTACGTACTCGCAGCCGCGGCTGCGCGAGTTCGCCGCCGCCGGCGCCCGGGTGCACGTGGTCAACGCGCTGACCGACGAGGAGCACCCGTGCCAGGCCCTGGCCGACGTCCTCACCCTGCGCGAGCACATCGGCCCACTCGCTGGCCGCACGCTGACGTTCGTGGGCGACGGCAACAACGTCGCGGCGTCGCTGGCCCAGGCGGGTCTGATGCTCGGGCTGCACGTGCGTATCGCCTCACCGCCGGGCTTCGACCTTCCCGAACCGGTCGCCGACGCGGCACGCGCCGTCGCGCGGCACGGCGCGACCCTCACGCTCTGGCGCGATCCGGTCGAGGCCGTCGCCGGAACCGATGCCGTCTACACCGATGTCTGGGCGTCGATGGGTCAGGAATCCGAAGCGACCGACCGGGCTCGGATCTTCGCGTCCTATCAGGTCAACGCCGCGCTGATGCGCGCGGCGGGACCCGACGCGCGGTTCATGCACTGCCTCCCGGCGCATCGGGGCGACGAGGTCACCGACGAGGTCATCGACTCGCCGGCGTCGATCGTCTTCGATCAGGCCGAGAACCGACTGCACGCCCAGAAGGCGCTGCTCGCGCTACTGCTGCGCTGACATCACGCGCGCCCGGTGCTCGGCGATCGCACTGTAGGGCAGCATTCGCGACAGCTCGTCGAGCGTCGTCTGCCCAGCGACCAGCCGGCCGTAGGCGTCCTCCGCCATGCTGACCGTCGTGCGCTGGGCGCTCGTGCGGATTTCGTCCCACGGCGCCTGCCGGGTGATCAGCATGAGATCCAGTTCATCGGGGGCCCACAGGTCCACCACCAGCATGCGGCCCCGGTACCCGGTGTGTGCGCACGCCTCGCAGCCCGCGCCACGATAGAGCGTGATCGGCGGCTCGACGTCGCCGAAAAACTCGCGCACCAGATCGGGAAGGGGCGCGCACGGTTCCTTGCAACTGGCGCACAGCCGACGCACCAGGCGCTGCGACATGACCCCGATGAGGGAAGACGAGATCAACGACGGGTCGATCTCGAGGTCGAGCAGCCGCGGCAGGGCCGCGATGGCGCTATTGGTGTGCAGCGTGCTCAGCAGCAGGTGACCCGTCTGCGCCGCTCGAAACGCCATCTCGGCGGTCGCTTCGTCGCGAATCTCGCCGATCATGATCACCTCGGGGTCGTGGCGTAGGAACGACCGCAGGTAGCCGGCGAAGGTGTTGCCGATGGTCTCGTTGACCTCGGACTGGCTCAGCTCCTCGTACACGTCACTCGACGGGATCCTCGGCTGTGAGAATCCGGATCTCGGGCGTGTAGATGCGCATCAGGCACGAGTAGAGCGTCGTGGACTTGCCCGAGCCGGTAGGCCCGGTCACGAGAAAGATGCCGGTCGTTCGCTTCAGCAGCCCGTCGAGCCGATCGCGCACGACCGGAGACAGGTCGAGCTGATCGAGGCTGCGCGGCGCGCGCGACCGGTCGAGCACGCGGATGACCACACTCTCGCCCGAGTAGCTGGGGATCACCGACACGCGCAGGTCCACTGCCACGGAGCGCCCGTCGCGATCCATCGGCACCTGGAAACTGCCATCCTGCGGACGCCGGCGTTCGGCGATGTCCATCTTCGCCAGAATCTTGATGCGCGAGACGATCTCGCGCGCGCTTCGGTCGTACACCTGCTGCGCCGCGCCGAATCCGGCCTCGCGCAGCACGCCGTCGATGCGGAACCGCACGCGCAGACCGGTCGGCAGCATCTCGAGGTGGATGTCGCTCGTCCGGTGCGACAACGCTGTACCGAGAATCTGCGCGAACAGATCGTCGGCCCGCCCGCTCGTTTCCGAGGGCACGGCCGAGGGGCCGCCTACGGCGCGCAGCGCGGCTGACGGGCCATCCGACGGCAGACCCGTCGCAGTGCCAGGCTCGTAGAGCAGGCGGAACGTCCGCTGAATGGCGTCACTCGAGGCTGTGACGATGGTGATGGTGTGGCCGGTTAGCCGGGTCAACTCGCCGGCCAGTCCACTCGCGGTGGGATCGTCCATCGCGACGGTCAACGTCTGGCCGAGCCGGCTGACCGGCACCAGCGCGTGCCGTTTCGCGTACGCGCGGCCGATCACGCGGGCCAGCGACGGATCCACCGCCATCTTGTCGAGGTCGATGTAGGGCACGCCCCGCTGCCGGCCGAGCGCCTGACGCATGACGTCTTCGGTGATGAAGTTGAGCCGGATGAGCGTCCGGCCGAGCGGCAGCCTCACGGTGCGCTGCTCGATGAGCGCGCGCTCGAGCTGGGCGGGCGAGATGACGCCGTCGGCGACCAGCAGCTCGCCGAGTTTCGAGGGTCGCCCGACAGCCGTCGTTGTCGCGCCCTTGTCCTTCTCCAGTACCGCCGCTCGCATCCGTGCCGTCCTTCCCGAGGTGACGACCGGGTTATCGGCGTCGATGTCAGTCAGGGTGAATCGGCCTCGCAGAGCGTCGGCCCACCGGCGCCCACTGTCGGCCCGCCGACCATCCGCGTGCGAGCGTGCCGGTCGCGGCCTGGCGGGCGTGATGGACCTGCGAGGCGGCGGCGTGCGGTCGGGTCGATCACGGAATTGCGGCTCTCGCCCATTTCTGTCGATTGTTCATGCGGGGCCCTGTGACGTCGGCACCGGCCCGGGCGCTTCCGCGAAGCGCCGGGGCTGGTCCGTCGCCATTGAGGGCCGCATGGGCACGACGTAGCTGGCACCGCCCTTGCCTTAGCCCGCTTGGACGCAGACCGAGGCCGCGGATGGATAAGGTGGACAAAGACAAGGACGGCGTGACGGCAGAAGCCGGTCAGGACGCGAATCGCCGTGTCGCGCCGCGCATTCCTGCACAGCAGTTGCCGGGCCTCGGCCTGAAGCTCTGGTCCGGCGGCAGCGTGAAGCTGCTCGATCTCTCGCAGACGGGCGTCCGCTTCGAGTGCGACCGGCGGCTCGTGCCGGCGGCCCGGGTGGCGCTGCAGCTCATCACGACGGATTCCCCGGAGCCGGTGACCGTGCACGGGCGGGTCATCCGGGTGCGCCTCACGCGAGTCGAGCGCGGCTCCATCTGCTATGAGGTCGCCATGGCCTTCGACCGGCCTGTCGACAGCCTGAAGTTGCCCATTCGTGAGGAACCTGTGTCGGCGGGGCCAATCGCCTCGCCGATGCCGGCTGCCGTCCCGCCCGCCCTTGCGGCACTGTCGGCGGCGGCGCCAGTCGCTGCCGCCTCGCCCACACCGGCGGCCGAGGCCCTCATCGCACCGGCCGAACCGAGTGACGACGACGTGGCCGCGCTGGCCAGCGCGCTGCTCGCGGCCCCGATCAGCGCGCCCGACCCCGCGCCCGCGTCCGCGCCTGACGACGGACATGACGACCTGGGCGAATTGCTGCTCACCGCGCACGTCACGCAATCGCGCAACGAGGTCTGGCAAGTCATCAATGGGAATGAGTGGTAACGTGGCGGGTGTGGCGTGAAAGCGCTGTATGTCACCGGCGGTGCGCTGACGCAGGACCTCGGCCCGGCCGATCAACTGAGGGCGATCGCGTCGGACATCATCATGACCGTGGTGTCCACGGCCACCGACGCTCTGGACGAAGTGCGCCGCGCACACGGCTACCAGGTGCTCTTCACGGCGCCGGCCCTGCCGCATGACGACACGCTGGCGCTCATCACCACCCTTCGACGCGACCGTACGCCTGTGGCCGTCGTGCCGGTGGTCACCGGCGATCAGGGGACGTTCTCGGCCTCGGCGATGTCCGCGGGGGCCGATGACGTCCTGGTCATGACCGACGACGCGCTGGTGGGCGCGTCGGATACGATCCAGCGGATCCGCCAGAGTCCCCACGTGCAGCCCGCAGACACCCGCCCCCGACTGCGCACGCTCTACGCCGGCAAGGACCCGCTCGTCTGGCACCTGCTCGAGCAGATCCCGTTCATTGCCACGGAACGAGCGGCAATCAGCGGCGAGGGCACGTGCCTGCTTCAGGTGCCGGGCGCCGATATCGGCCGTCTGCGCTGCGACGTCATCGTCATCGACGAACAGCCTGGCGACGCCCATCCCCTGCAGGTGGTCAAGTCGGTGAAGTCCCAGGCACCCGACCTGCCGATCCTGGTGCTCACCTCGGCGCAGGACCAGCACACCGGCATGGCCGCGCTCGATCTCGGCGCGGACGAAGCCGTCAGCAAGACGGGGATCTACCGGCGCCGGCTGATCGCGACGCTGCGGCGGCTGCACCACCGCGTGGAGATCGAAGCGCTGCACGCCACAGTCGTCGCGCGCGAGGCGCGGCTGCGCCAGATCGTCGAGCGGCTGCCAGAAGGCGTCGCCGTCATCTCAGATGATGGACGGCTGCTCGCCGCGAACACGGCCGCCGTGGGCGTGCTCGGGGCCGCGCAACCATCCGACGTCGTGGGACGCGACTTCCTCTCGCTGGTTGACGAGGCCGACCGCGACGAGGTGACGCTGGCGCTGGAGGGGATGCGCGAGGGCGCTGAGCGGGACGTGCCCTTGACGTTGCTGGCGCTCGACGGCAGCCGGCCGACGATCCGCCTGCGTGGCGTGCTGCTCGAGCGTGATGCACGCGGGGGCCGCGGCGTGGTGGCCATGCTCGATCGGCGGCTCCGGTCCAGCGCGTCCGCCGTGCCCGCCGAGGACGAGCGGCGCATGTCGTTCGCGCTCGACGCGGAGCAGCGGGCGGCGGCGGTCGCCGACGAACTGCAGGCCACGAGCGCGGCGCGCCAGGATCTGGAACGCGAGCTGGCCACGCGCGAGATCTCCTGGCAGGACGAACGCGCCGCCCTCGAGGCCCAGGTGGCCGCGCTGCCGGCCACGCTGGCGGAACGGGACTATCTGGCCGCCCAGTTGCGCGGGGTCCACGACGAGCGCGTGCAGGCAGCCCGCACGCTCGACGACCTGCGCGCTGACTGGCAGCGCGAACGCGAGCAGTGGGAGGCGCGCCTGGCCTCGCTGCAGGACGAGGTCACCGGCGCCCGGACCGAGGCGGCGCGACTCGCCGCGGATCTGGCGGCCGCCGACGCGCGGCGCAGCGACGAGACGGCGCGGGCGGAACGGCAGTCCCTGCTCGACGTGCAGCGCGAGGTCGAGGCACGCCAGCACGACGACGACGCGCGGGCGGCCCGGCTCGAGCGGGAACTCGAGGCGCGGGAGCAGGCGCTGGCCGACGAGCGCGACGCCCACGCCGACACCCGCGGCGAAGTCAGTCGGCTCCGGGATGCCCTCGCGCGCCTCGAACGCACGCTCGAAGAACGCACGGACGAGGTGCGACACCAGGAAGACCACGTCGCCGATCTGCGCGCGCGGCTCGGCAAGGTCGTCTCGATCGGTCCGGTTCGCGCAGTCGGGCCCGTAGCGGATCTCCCGGCCGACTCACTGGTCGCCCTGGTGACGACCGGGGCCGACGGGCGCGTCTCGCGCGCCAACGACGCCTTCGCGCACCTCCTCGGCTACGCCGACGCCGACGACCTGATGAACGCGGTCGCGGGCCAGGCCGTCGCCGGCCTCCAGTTTGCCAGGGCCGCCGACGCCGACGTGGCGCCGAACACCGTGGTGCCGGTACGGTTCCCGTTGGTGACCCGCGAGCGCCAGGTGCTCGACGCCAGGGGCACGCTCCGACGACTCGCCAGCGACGACGGCGAGGCACGGTTCGAGCGCGTCGTGCTCTCGGTCAGTCGCGACGCTGAACTGCACAATCAGCTGCGCACCAGCAGCCGGCTCGGCGAGGTGGGGCAGCTGTCGCTGTCGATGGTGCCGGAGTTGCTGGCCCTCGTGGACGACTGGCGCCAGCAGAGCGGGTCACCCCAGGCGGATCAGGCCGAGGAGATCCTCGGGCAGCTGGCCGTGTTCGGCCAGCATCAGTCGAGCGCGACGCCGGCGATGGACCTGCGCGTCGTGATCGATCAGGCCCGCCCCCTGGTCCTGCAGCTGGCCGGCCCCCAGATCCGCGTGTCGTTCGACCTGGCCTCGTCACCGGTCGCCAATGTCTCGCGGGTGGACCTCGAACAACTCGTGACGTCGGCCGTGGTGCGCGGCCGCGACCTGCTGCCCGCCGGCGGCGCCCTGGCCCTCTCCACCGACCTCTCCCCGCGTGGGACGGTCGTGGATCGCGGGGACGAGGACGCGTCGGCCGAAGAGCTGATCCGCACGACCTTGCGCGTCACCGTGCGCGGCTTCGGACTCCAACCGCCGTCCACCTCGGCCGCGCTCGAGGACGTGGTGAAGCGGTGCGGCGGACGCATGCACACGACCGTCGATGGGCCGCGACAGGCGACGTTCGTCGTGGCGCTGCCCACGCCCCGTGAATCGGTTTCGAAAGAAGGCCAGTCGTGAGTGACGAACGCAGACAGTTTCCCCGCATCAATCAGCCGCTCGAAGGCACCTGGCGTGGCGCCTCGGGAGCATCGAGTTGCCGTGTCGGCGACATCAGCCTCGGCGGCTGCTTCATCTACGGCGTGGCGCAACCCGTGATTGGCGAAGAGACCGCCGTCACCGTCACGATCGGCGAGAACCTGTCGGTGACCCTGCACGGCCACGTGATCTCGGTCGAAGCGGGCATGGGATTCAGCGTGAGGTTCGGGCCGCTGGCGACTTCCGAGATCAACGGCCTCGCCGAGGTCCTGCAGCGTCTCCAGACCACCCACTGACGTCCACTATCGACGTTCGTATCTCCACTTCGACGACAGCACATCTGCGGCGCTGATGCACCGGCCGGCTTGAAGCGGCCGCCGTCCGCGCGTTGGCCGCGGTGTGCCCGGTACGTCTGGCGCGGCCCCGCGTCCCTCTGGTAGAGTCCACTTCTTCCGTTTCCCGTACTTCGGAGGATTCCCGTGATTCGCAGAGTATTCCGACCCGCTTCGCTCGGGGTGTTGCTGATGGTGGGCCTGCTGTGGCCCGTCTCCGGCGCGGACGTCCAGGGCCAGGCCGGCGCCCCGAACGTCGTCGCCATCCGCAACGCCACGATTCTGACCGTCACACGCGGCACGATCACCAACGGCACGATCGTCCTCCGCGACGGCAAGATTGCCGCGGTCGGCACGAACGTCCAGATTCCCGCCGGCGCAGAGGTCGTCGATGGCACCGGCAAGTTCGTCGCGCCGGGCATCATCGACGCGCACTCGCACATGGCCAACGACGCGATCAACGAGGGCACGACGTCGAACAGCGCGATGGTCGGCATGGAAGACGTGCTGAACCCGACCGACGTCAACCTCTACCGCGCCCTGGCCGGCGGCACGACGTCGGCGAACATCATGCACGGCAGCGCCAACACGATTGGCGGCAAGGTCGTGACGATCAAGCTCAAGTGGGGCGCCAGCAAGGCCAGCGACCTCGTGTTTCCTGGCGCGATGCCGGGCATCAAGTTCGCGCTCGGCGAGAACGTCAAGCGACCGGGCGCCGCCAACACGACACCGCGGCGGTATCCGACGACCCGCCAGGGCGTCGAGTACGTGATGCGCGAGGCGTTTCTGCGCGCGAAGGCCTACAAGGCCTCCTGGGATGCCTATGACAAGCAGAAGGCCTCAGGCGCCGCGGATCTGTTGCCGCCGCGTCGCGACCTGCAGCTCGACGCGCTCAAGGAAGTGCTCGAGGGCAAGCGGCTGGTGCACTGCCACTCGTATCGCGCCGACGAGATCCTGATGGTCATTCGCGTGGCCGACGAGATGGGCTTCAAGGTGGCGACCTTCCAGCACGTGCTCGAGGGCTACAAGGTGGCCAAGGAGATGGCCGCGCACGGCGCGGGCGGATCCACGTTCTCCGATTGGTGGGGCTACAAGATCGAGGCGGAAGACGCGATTCCCTTCAACGCCGCCATCATGACCGCCAAGGGCGTGAGCGTGTCGATCAACTCCGACAGCTCGGAGCATGTCCGGCGCCTGAACACCGAGGCTGCGAAGGCATCGCGCTGGGGCGACATCACCGACGACCAGGCGCTCTCGATGGTCACGATCAACCCGGCGCGTCAACTGCGGATCGACAACCGCGTCGGATCGCTCGAGGTCGGCAAGGACGCCGACGTGGTCATCTGGACGCACAACCCGCTCAGCACGCGCGCGATTGTCGAGCGCACCTACATCGACGGCGTCCTCTACTACGACCGCATCAAGGACCTGGCCCGCGCGGCCAATGTGGACGTCGAGCGCAACCTGCTGCTCGGCCGCCAGGGCGCGCCTCCCGCGGCGCCGGCCGCCGAGCCAGCCGGGACGCCCGTGCCCGCGCCGCAGTACGACCCGGTCAAGGCCACCTACAACGCCAACGGCCCGGCCTTCGCGATCACCAACGCCCGCATCGTGACGGTGACCGGCAGCGTGATCCCGAAGGGCACCATCGTCGTACGGGGCAATCGGATTCAGGCGGTCGGCGCCAACGTGTCGGTGCCCGGCGGCGCACGCGTGATCGACGCGGGCGGCGCCAACGTCTATCCCGGCTTCATCGATGGCGGCACGGACCTTGGCCTGAACGAGCCTGGCGTGCGTGGCTATGAAGACGTCAGCGAGATGCTGCCGTTCAACCAGATGCTGCGGACGCGCGTGGCGTTCCAGTCCGATAGCGACGCGATTCCGGTCGCGCGAATCGAGGGCATCACGACGGCGGCTATCGTGCCTGGCGGCGGCGTCATCGGCGGCGAGATTCCGGTCATGAACCTCGAAGGCTGGACGTGGGAAGAGAACACGGTCCGCGCCAACGCAGGCCTCGCGCTGGTGTTCCCGGCGGGTGGCGGTGGCGGCGGTCGCGGCGGCGGCGCGGGTGGGGCCGGCGCGGCCGGAGGCGGTGGCGCGCAGGTGAACCGGCTTGAAGAGCTGAACACGCTGCTGCGCCGGGCCAGGGCCTACATGAAGAACCCGAACCGCGCGATCGACCTGACGCTCGAGCCCTTCGTGGCCATCCTCGACCGCAAGGTGCCGTTCTTCGTGAGCGCGGCGACCGAACCGGCAATTCGCGAGGCCGTCGCGTGGGCCAATGCGCAGGGCGTCAGCCTGGTGATCCGCACGGGTCCGAACAACCAGGGGATTGCGCCGTTCCTCAAGGCCCACAACGTGCCGGTCATCCTCACCAACGTGCTCACCGCGACACAGGGCGCGGACCGCTTCCACGCCTACACGTACCAGGCGCCGGCCGCGTTCGCGAAAGCCGGCGTGCCGTTCGCCTTCTCGAGCGGGATCTATGAGGACGTGCGGCAAATTCCGTTCCAGGCCGGCATGGCCGTCGCCTGGGGCCTCGACCCGGACGCGGCCATCCGCGCGCTCACGATCGACGCGGCAAAGATCCTCGGCATCGATGCGGAGGTTGGATCGATCGAGGCCGGCAAGATCGCGAACCTGGTCATCGTGCGGGGCGATCCTCTCGAGATTCAGTCGCGGATCCAGAAGGTATTCATCGCCGGGCGCGAGATCTCGCTCGACAGCAAGCAGGTCGATTTGTTCAAGCGGTACATGTCGCGCCAGTAGGCGGGGGATCACGAAGATGCACAAGACCACTCGTTTGCTGACGATCCAACTCGCCGCGGTCCTCACCGGGGCGCTCGCCCTGGGTGACGTGCCGCGCGCCGTGTCCCAGGCGCCGTCGCTTTACGCCCTGACCAACGTGAAGATCGTGCCCGGGGCGGGCGCGACGATCGACAAGGGCACCATCGTGATGCGCAACGGCCTGATCGAGGCCGTGGGCGCCAGCGTCACCGTACCGGCCGATGCGCTGATCGATCGACGCGGCGGGCATGACGGCCTATCCCGGCCTGATCGACATGGCCAATACGACCGCCGTGGAGACGCCAGCCGCCCCTGCGGCGCCCGCGGCGCCGGCAGCCGCGGGTGGGGGTGGCGGCGGCCGCGGTGGCGGCGGCGCCGACCCGGCTGGATGGGAAGAACAACAGCGTCTCAAGCGCGAGCAGATTCTCAAACCGGGCTTCTCAGCCGCGGAACACGTGCGGATCGACGGCGCGGAGATGCAGCGCCTGGCGTCGGCGGGAATCACGTCCGTGCTCGCCGTGCCACCGTCGGGCACCCTGCGCGGCCAGAGCGCCCTCGTGAACGTGCTCGCGCCCGCCGATGACAACCTCATCAGCGGCATCGCGGACTACCGCACCGGCCTCACCGTCGTGAAGGCACCGGTGGCCCTGCACGTCGGCTTCGGCGCCGGCACCGGGGGCGGCGGCCGGGGTGGCGGCTATCCGGGCTCGCTGCTCGGCTACATCGCGTTCGTCCGGCAGGCCTTCTACGACGCTCAGTGGCAGAAGGACGCGCGGGCCTACGCCGAGCGGCACAAGGACCAGCCGCGCCCGGTGTTCGAGCCTGAGCTCGACGCGATCGCGCCCGCGCTCGAACGACGCCTCCCAGTGGCGTTCGATGCCGACCTGCAGCGCGAGATCAGCCGTGCGCTCGCGATGGCCAAGGAGTTCAACCTCCAGCCGATCATCGTCGGCGGTGCCGAAGCGGCGGCCGCCGTGGACGAGCTGAAGGCCGCCAATGCCAGCGTGATCCTCACATTGAATTTTCCGGCGGCGGGCGGGGGTCGCGGCGGCGGGGGCTTCGGCGGAGGCGGTGGTGGCGGGCGCGGGGGCGGCGGGGGCGAGGAGACGCTCGCGGCCGTGCGGGCTCGCGTGAACGCGCCACGCGGACCGGCGGCGCTCGAGAAGGCCGGCGTGCCGTTTGCGTTCACGACCGGTGGGATGCAGAACCTGACCGACTTCATCCGCAACGCCGGACGAGCGGTCAAGGAAGGCGGCCTGCCAGCCGACGTCGCGCTGCGCGCGCTGACGTCTGGCGCGGCGCGGATCGCCGGCGTCTCCGATCGGCTCGGCACGATCGAGAAGGGCAAGATCGCCAACCTCGTCGTCACGCAGGGCGATCTGTTCGACGGCAGCCCGATCCGCCATGTGTTCGTGGACGGACGCCCCGTGGACGTCACGCCCGTCGCGCCGGCCGCGCCGGGTGGCGGCCGTGGCCGCGGCGGCGCTGGGCGGTAGAGCGGGTTCCACGAGCGGGTCGCCTCGCGCCGCGCTCCCCTCTGCTCGCTCGTGGGGGGAACGCTCGCGGCTCGGAAGTCGCGCTTGCGCGACGCGACCCGCTCGTGGAACCCGCAGTAGCTGAAGGCCAGTCGCGCCGGCAGGCACCGCGGTTCACCCCTCAACGGGTGGCAGTCCGACTGCCACCCGTTTCTCATTTGTGCATCACGCGCACGCATGCGATGACCGCGGCTGGAACCGAATCGGCACCAGCGGAGTCTTAGTGGCGGCTCGTCCTTGCCAACCGTCCATGCGGTCCTGACGTCGAACGGCCAGTTCATGCGTCGCCCCGCCTCGTGGTGTCCGATATCGGCCATCCTCGTCCTGGTTGTCTGCCTGGGCGCCGACGCGGCGGCCTCAGCCAACGGCACGCCCACGCCAGAGCTCTTGATGGCCCAGGCAGGGACGGCGCCCGCCCGCTCGCAGGGCGCGCAGGCGCCGCCGGCAGTGGGTACCGCGCCCCTCACCCCAGGGGCTGTCGCGCCGACCGACCGCGTGCGTGTCCACGTGACGTGCGTGCCGTGCGACGCCTCCGCGCTGCGCACGGCGCTGCCCTTCGTGGATCTCGTAACGACGGCTGAGGGCGCCGAGGTCGTCGTCACCGTCGGATCGCGCGACGTGGGGACGACGCGCGAGTGGCGCGTGGCGATCGCGGGCCGCGGCCGCTTCGCGGATCGGTCGCGCGCGGTGCTGGTGCCCATCGCGGCTGCCGCGCCGCCTGCCGACGTGAGCGCGCAGATCACGCGCACGATCAAGCTCGCCTTGGCCGAGTTCGCCGCCGACTCGGGCGAACGCGGCCGGCTCGACGTCACCTACGCACGTCCCGCCGGCACGCCGGTACCCCCGCATGATCGCTGGAACGCCTGGGTCTTCCGACTCGGCGCGTACAGCTACGGCAACGGGCAGGAGTCCACCTTCGACGGCTACTACGACGTCAGCGCGAGCGCGAACCGCACCACAGAAGAGTGGAAGGTTCGGGTCAGCGGCAACCGCGGCATCAGCCGCAGCTCGTTCAAGCTCGACGAGAACGAGACGATCAAGACCCGTCTTGGCGACTGGAGTGCGGACCTGCTGCTGGTGCGCAGCCTCGGCGCCCGGCTGTCGGCCGGCCTGGGCGGCAGCATGAACGGCTCAACCTACTCGAACACCGAGCGGGTCGCGCGTGTCACGCCCGCCATCGAGTTCGACTTCTTCCCCTACAGCGAGTCGTCGAAGCGCAGCCTCACCGTGCAGTACGACGTCGGCGTCGCGCACTACGACTACGCGGAGCTGACGATCTTCGACCGGCTGAAGGAGACGGTCGCCCAGCACGGCGTCGGCGCGTCGCTCGGCCTCGAACAGCCGTGGGGATCGGTCGGCAGCGAGTTCCAGTTCATGCAGCAGTTGTCGGCGCTCGATCGCACGCGCGTCTCGGTGTCCGGCAACTTCAGTGTGCGGCTGCTCCGCTCGTTCTCGCTCAACGGGTCGGCGAGCTACACGCGCATCCGCGACCAGTTCACGCTGGTCAAGGGTGACGCGTCGGTGGACGAAGTCCTGCTCCGTCAGCGTCAGTTGGAGACTGGCTATCGCTACTCGATGAGCTTCGGCATCTCGTACAGCTTTGGCGCCTTGTCGAACGCGACCGTCAACCCGCGCTTCAACAACTGATGGCGACCTGGCTGCCGCGCGTCGCCCGTGTCTTCGCTCGGACTGTGGCGTCCGGGTTACTGCCGTTTGCCGAGGCGTGTCGCGGCGCGCGAGCGCGACTTCCGAGCCGCGAGCGTCCCGGCCCTTCGCGAGCGCGCGAGGGGAGCGCGGCGCGGCGCGACACGCCTCGGCGAACGGCTCTGGGCGCCGCCGTGGGTCTGGTGCTCTTCGCGTCCGCGGCCTTCGCCCAGGCCGTGCCTCCGCCTCCGCCGGGACCCGGTCAGACGGGATCGCCGGGCGGCGCCTTCGTGCCGCCTCCGCTGCTGCGCGTGTTCCTCGACTGCAACTTCTGCGACACGACCTACGTCCGCCAGAACGTCGAGTTCGTGGACTACGTGCGCGACCGCGCGGTCGCCGACGTGCACGTGCTCGTCACGACCCGCAGCACCGGCAGCGGCGGCATCGAGTGGACGATGAAGGTCATCGGCCTGGCGCACTACGAGCAGGTGGGCCGCACCGTGACGTTCAGCACGCCGCAGACCGCGACGAGCGACGACCAGCGCCGCGAGTTCACCAAGGTCTTCAAGCTGGCCATGGTCGGCTACGCGGCCGACACGGCAGTGGCGCAGAAGATCGACGTCACCTGGGCGCCTCCGGCCGCCACGGCCGAGCCCGCGCAACCGCGCGGCGATCGCTGGAACTCCTGGGTCTTCAGGACGAACGTCAACGGCAACGTCAGCGGCGAGCGGGCCTCGTCGAGCCGGTCCTTCCGCGGGTCGTTCTCCGCCAATCGCGTGACGGATCGAGTGGAAGATCAGCATCAACAACAACGCGAACGTCAGCCACTCGCGTTTCGAGCTGTCCAGCGACACCACGATCCGGAGCCGGTCCGATTCGTGGAACAGCAGCACGCTCGTGGTGAAGAGTCTCGGCCCGAAGTGGTCGGTGGGCGGACGGATCAACGCGAGCCATTCGAGCTTCTCGAACACCGACCTGTCGTTCGGGGGCTCGGCCGGCCTCGAGTACGACATCTTTCCGTACGCCGAATCGACCCGACGGAGCCTCACGATCCGCTACCTGGCGGGCGCGACGTCCTACCGGTACCGCCGGGTGACGCTCTTCGATCGGCTCGAGGAAACGGTACCGTCGCACAGCCTCGACTCGTCGCTCGGCCTGCGCCAGCCCTGGGGCTCGCTCAGCGCCTACACGAGCCTCTCACAACACCTGAACCGGCGCGATCGCACGCGCTTCTCGAGCTACGGCAGCGCCGACATCCGGCTGTTCAAGGGATTTTCGTTCAACGTTTTCGCGGAATACTCCAAGATCAACGACCAGATCGGCCTGCCCAGGGAAGGCGCCTCGACAGAGGAGATCCTCCTCCGGCTGCAGCAACTCTCGACCAGCTACAGCTACTTCTTCAGCATGGGCTTCAGCTACAGCTTCGGCTCGATCTTCACCAGCGTCGTCAATCCGAGGTTCAATGGTCTCGGAATATTCTGAACATGGGAATCGACGGATTGACGGATCGGATCATTGAGAGATTGATTGGACGATTGGGCAATTGTTGGATGGGCCGATTGAAAGCCCCAGGCCGCGGACCGCGACCAAGCGAGCGCAATCGTCCATTCATCAATTCCCCAATCCTCAATCAATCTTCAATGATCCGATCCGTCAATCTTCAATCATTGACCGTCTCTATTCTCTGTAGACCGCCCCTCCGGCCAGCGCGGCCAGCAGCGCGGTGACGGTCGAGAGCGCGGCGCTCTTGAGGAACGAGTCCAGCGTGAACACACCCATCTGCTGGAATCCGAACAGCACGACGGTGACGGCCGCGACGATCACCAGGCCGGCGGTCATCGCGGTCTTCGGGCCCGGGCCGAATCGGGGGCGGATCGCGGCATACGTCCAGACGAGAAGGAACGCGTAGAGAAAGTCCACGACGATCCAGGTCACGAGCACGGACTGGCTGCTGACGACGTCGGGGTCGAGGTTGAGCCGCGACGTCATGCGGTTCATGTCATCGACCATCAGAACGCCGTTGATGACGCTGTCGCAGATGTTGGCGACGACTCCGGCGACGAACGCGCCCAGCGCGACCCGGCCGTAGTTGATGGGCGGGCCGGCCGCGTGGTCGTCGCTCATCGTCCACCACCGCGGACCGGCGTGCCGGCAGCAGCGGCCGGCGGCGTGACCGGTGTCTTGTCCGCGTCCTGCCGCTGCTTCAGCCGCTCATCGATGTGCTTCTGCATCTCCAGACGCGGCACGCCGTACTGCAGCCAGGCTGGAGCGGCCGCGCCTTTCAGGTAGTGGTCGAAGAACTCCTTCACCCGCTCCGTGTAGTCGTGCTGATTGGCGGGACGGGCGAGGCTGTGGTTCTCGCCGGGATACTCGAGCAGGATGACCGGTTTCTGGAGCCGGCGCAGCGTGTTGAAGTACTCGATGCCCTGGGTGAAGTCCACGGCGCCGTCCTGATCGTTGTGCAGGATGATCAGCGGCGTCTTCACGTTCTTCGCGTGCGCGACCGGCGAGTTGCGCGTGTAGGCGGCCCATTGCGCCCACGGTCCGTCGGTGAACCGGCCCTGGCTGCTCTCGAAGATCGCGCCGTTGGTGCCGCCCGTGTTCTTGTAGAGCACCGAGTACATGCTGATCATGTTCGTCAGCGGCGCACCCGCGATCGCGGCGGCGAAGATGTCTGTCTGCGTGATCACGAACGACGTCTGGTAGCCGCCCCACGAGTGGCCATGGAGCGCCACACGCTTCGGATCGACGGCGCCGGAGGCGATCGCCGCCTGCACCGCGGGCACGATCGCCCAGACGGCCGACATGCCCGGATCATTGACGAAGTACTTGATGTCCGGCTGCAGCACGATGTACCCGTTGCTCGTGTACGCCTGCCGGCTGAACCCGTTCGCGGTGGGCCGCCCATACTGGAAGTGCCCCTGCGTCAGACGCTCGTAGATGTAGACGATCATCGGGTACTGCTTGCCCTTTTCGTAGTTGGCTGGCAGGTACATCGAGGCCTGGGTGCGCGATCCGTCCTTCGCGTTCTTGAACTCGACCAGCTGCGCGCCGGCCGACCAGGCGAAGGGCGCCGCCTCGGCGGCCGTGTCGATCACCTTGCGGCCGCCCTTGAGCGTCGCGTCGGTCGCGTAGATGGCCGTCGCCTCCGTCGGCGTCTCGCGGCTGTAGATCCAGACGTCCCCCTTCTCGGCCTTCGCGAGACGGCCAATCGCGGCGTCCTCCCAGAGCACCATGTTGAGACCGGTCTTCCCGGGCTCGAGAATGCCGTAGCCGGCGCGCTTGGTCCACTCCGACATCGCGGAGAAGTACTGCGGCTTGGTCAGATCGATGCCGCGCTCTTCTGGATCGATTCGGATACGACCCTGATAGCGGATCGCATCCTTCTTGCCGTTGACCGTCAGGTTCACGGCCGTGTCGCCCGCGACCGCCGGAATCTTCCAGATGTCCCAGCGATCCGAAATCAGCACCGACTTGCTGTCAGCCGCCCAGCCCACCACGGTGGTCGGCGGATCGACGACGTTGACGTCGCTCTCGAGGTTGACGAACACGGTCGGCACGGTCGCGGTGACGTTGCGCGTCTCGCCGGACTCGATGTCGAAGATGTGGAAGTGGCGGTTCTCGTAGTAGAGATACTTCGTGCCGTCGGGGGACGCGCTGTTGCCCCACCGCAACTGCTTCTTGACGACCTTCTTCTGTCCCGTGACCGTGTCCACCGCGTAGATGTCGCGGAAGGTCTGGCCCGTCATGTTCGCCATCAGCTCATAGGCGTCGTCGCTCGATCCGATGGCGAACCGGCCGCGGCCGCTGACCACCAGATCCGGCACCTCCTCATCGGCGAGGCGCACGAACTTGCCGCCATCGAGGCGGTACATCGAGACGTAGTTGAACTGGCGATCGCGCGTCTCCTGCACGCGCTGCATCGACTGCAGGCGTGGATCCTTGTAGTGCCACAGCACCAGGTTGGGCCGCTCGGCGGCGTCGTCCGCAGCGGCCGGAGGGGCGCCCGGCGCAGGCGGGGCGTCGTCACCCGTCGCGGGACCGGCGCCGGCGCCACGCGCGCCAGCGGGCCGCTCGACCTTGGTCAGCGCGGCGATGCCGAAGATGAAGGCATCGCGTGCCTCGGTCCAGAGCGGCGCACGGTTGCCGCTGATCGCCATCTCTTTCGGGAACGTCGTGTCCTTGGATGGGTCGTACTCGGTGCGTTTCGGCGCGCCGCCGGCGTTGAACCCGGCGTAGCCGACGACCGAGAAGAGCCGCTCCTGCCACTGCCGATCGTCCTTGCCCTTGAGCGCGATGAGCGCGTCGCCGTCCTCGGTCCACGCCAGCCGCTCGTAGAACGCCTTGTCGGTCTCGAGCGGCGTGATGGCGCCCGTCGTCATGTCGCGGATCTGGATGCCGTTGCCGGCCTGGTCGGCCGCGTCGATGACGAGCGCGAGGTGACGTCCGCTCTTGTTGAAGGCGAACTCCGACACGTTGCCGATGTTCAGCTCCGTGCCCTGCTTGAGGTCGCGAACGATCAGGTCCGTGCCGCGCGGCCGCGTGTCTCGCGGGGCAGGCGCGCCGGCCGCAGGCGCAGCGCCCCCCGCGCGTCCGGCCGCGGCGGCCGCACCCGCGCCCGCAGCGGCATCAGGGCCGTAGCGGTGCAGCGCGATCCATCCGGGCGTCTCACCCGAGAACACGAAGCGGCGGATCTTCGGAATCGTCGTCTTCTCGCCCGTCGAAAGGTTCGTGATCGTCACCGCTGTCTGATTGGGGCGGCGCGCGCGTGTGTTGGCCTGCGCCTCGCGTCGCGTCGGGGATGTCGTGATGGCGACCCACGCCGAGTCGCTCGAGAACGAGACGGCACCGCCCGCGCCCTCGCCCACCGGGAACTTCATCTCCTTGTCGCCACGCGTGGCGCGTACGATGACCTCGCTGTCGCCCTGGAGCGGTGACAGGCGGTAGGCCAGCCACTGTCCATCTGGCGAAAGCGTGGTCGTCCCCAGCCCTCGGAAGGCCGTGATATCGGCCAGCTGCAGGGGCTTCTTCGAGGAGGATGACGAGACCGCCGCGGGCACACTGGGCTGGGCGGGCGCGGAAGCCTGGGACGCGGCCGGTGTGGCCTGCTGGGCAGCCACGGGCGCGAGCACGGCAGCAGCAAGGGCGATTACAAAAAGCGCCGGGAGACGCAGTTTGGGCATGGGCGATTATAGGGGGTAACATCGCCCCTGTGATGCGCCTCCCCACACTGCTCGCTGCGCTCATTTTCGCCACGGCCGCCTTCGCGCCGGCGCCCCTGGCCAGGCAGGCCGCGCCCATCGATCTAGGCGTCAGTTCCACGACAGGGCTGGTCGTCTCCTCCTCGGACATCGCCTCGGATCTGGCCGCCGCCGTGCTCGGTCGCGGAGGCAACGCCGTGGATGCGGCGGTGACCACGGCCTTCGCGATGGCGGTGACCTATCCCTTTGCCGGCAATATCGGCGGGGGCGGCTTCATGGTCGTCCGTCAGGCCAACGGCAATGCGACGACGTTCGACTACCGCGAGACGGCCCCCGGCAAGTCCACACCGACGATGTACATCGGCAAGGACGGCAACATCGACCGGGCACTGACGGCGGCCGGGTATCTGGCACCTGGCGTGCCGGGCACCGTGCGCGGCATGGCCGCGGCGCATCGCAAGTTCGGCAAGCTGCCGTGGCGCGACGTCGTCCTGCCGGCGGCCGAGCTGGCCGAGAAGGGCTTCGAGATGTCGGCGTCGCTCGCGCGCGGCCTCAACGCCGAGGTCGCCGGACAGATGCGGCGCTTCCCCGCGTCGGTCGCGGCCTACGGCAAGCCGGGCGGCGGCCAGTGGGCCGCCGGCGATCGCATCGTGCTCGCCGACCTCGGGAAGTCGCTGCGCGCGATCGCCACGGATGGCCCGGATGTCTTCTATCGCGGGTGGATCGCCGATCGGATCAACGACGACATGGCCGCCAACGGCGGCATCATGACCAAGGCGGACCTCACCGCCTACCAGGCGAAGGAGCGCGCGCCGATCCGTGGGAAGTTCCTGGACTTCGACATCCTCTCGATGCCGCCGCCGAGTTCAGGGGGTGTCGCGCTGGTCGAGATGCTCAACATGCTCGAAGCGCTCGAGATCCAGAAGAAGACGCGCAACTCCGTCGAGGCCCACCATCTGATGACGGAAGCGATGCGCCGGGCGTACCTGGACCGCGCGCGCTTTCTGGGCGATCCGGACTTCTCGAAGATCCCGGTGGAGCGGTTGATCTCCAAGCCGCATGCGCGCGAGCAGATCAAGACCATCAACATGGCCAAGGCCTCGAACAGTGTGGACCTCGGCAAGGACATCGTCACGTCCTCGCGGCCCGAGGGCGATGACACGACGCATTTCTCGGTCATCGACCGTGACGGCATGGCCGTGTCGAATACCTACACGCTCGAAGGCGGTTACGGTTCGCACGTCGTGATCGCGGGCACGGGCATCCTGATGAACAACGAGATGGGGGACTTCAACAAGAAGCCCGGTCTCACCAATGCCACGGGCGATATCGGGACCGAGGCCAACGTGATCGCGCCTGGCAAGCGCATGTTGAGTTCGATGACGCCGACGATAGTCGCGCGAAATGGCCGTGTGCTGCTCATCACCGGATCGCCGGGTGGCCGCACGATCATCAACACGGTGCTCAACGTCGTGCTCGATGTCACGGCGTGGGGCCTCACGGGCCGCGAAGCGGTGGACGCGCCGCGATCCCATCACCAGTGGCTGCCGGACCGGCTGACGATCGAGGCGAACGGCGTGACGCCGGACGTGATCGAGAAGCTGCGCGCGATGGGCCACGACGCCCGCGCGCAGGGCAGCCAGGGCTCGGCACAGTCGATCTGGGTGCACCCGATCACGGGCACGGCGTTCGGCGTGGCCGACAGGCGCGACCAGACGGCCAAGGCCAGCAAGCCGGGTTCCTGACGTGTCGGACCCTCGTCTCACGCCCGGCCCGACGGCCGGTACGGCGATGCAGGCCGTCGTGTTCGACTTCGATGGCGTCCTCGCCGATACGGAGCGGCTGCATCTGCTTGCCTTTCAGGATGTCTTCGTCACCCAGGGCTGGGAACTCGACGAGCGGTCCTACTACGACCGGTACATGGGCTTCGACGACCGCGGCGCGATTGTGGAGTTCGCGCGCGACTTCGGCTTCACGCCCACCGAACACGAGATTGGCCGGCTGACCGCGTCGAAGGCCGATGCGTTCGCGGCGCGGCTGTCGTCCGGGGACGTCCTGTTCCCGGAGACCCGCGCCTGCGTCGAACGGCTCGCGCGACAGTTTCCGCTCGCGATTGCGTCGGGCGCTCTCCGGCACGAGATCGTCGCGATCCTCACGGCCGGTGGCCTCCTCGACTTCTTTCCCGTCATCGTCGGCGCCGACGACTGCACCGCGCACAAGCCGGAACCGGAGCCCTACCTGCGCGCCGCCGCGGCGCTCGGCATCGACCCACGCCGGTGCACGGCCGTTGAAGATTCGTCGTGGGGCCTGGCGTCGGCCCGGGCGGCCGGGATGCGCACGATCGGCGTCACCACCACCTCGCCGCGCGAGGCGCTGCACGAGGCCCATGTCATCATCGGGGGCCTTCACGAACTGACGGCGTCGCTGATATGACCTCGGAGGTAATTGCTACGAAAACTGTAAGTGGGTCAAGGCGACCAAACCCATTGAAATGACCCACTTACAGTTTTCGTAGCAATTACCTCCGAGGTCTTCTTGCAGGAGTAGGAATGCAACAGGTGAATCTGGTCCTGATCGGTCCGCCAGGATCAGGTAAAGGCACGCAGGCCGCGCTGATTCGCGCGCGCTATGACGTGCCGGCGATCTCGACGGGCGACATCCTGCGGGCGGCTGTCAAAGCCCGCTCGGACCTCGGTCTGCGGGTGAAAGCTACGATGGCGGCTGGCGACCTGGTCGATGACGACCTGATGGTGGACCTGGTGCGTAACCGGCTCGCCGCGCCCGACACGGGCAAGGGCTTCATCCTCGACGGGTTTCCCAGGACGATCGGCCAGGCCCATGCGCTCGACACGCTGATGGACGGCCGTCCGCTCCGCGCGATTGTGCTCTCCGTGCCGGACCGCGAGCTCGAACGACGACTGGGATCTCGGCGCATCTGCAGTGCGTGCAAGACCCTCTACACAGGCGGGACGTCCTACGGATCGGAAGCCGAGCTCTGTTCGAAGTGCGGCGCGCTGCTGCTCTCGCGCGAAGACGACAACGAGAAGACCGTCAAGAATCGTCTGATCACGTACCATCGCGTGGCCGACCCGCTGATCGAGTACTACCGGACGCGCCAGATCCTCGCCGAGATCGACGGGTTCCGCCCGGCCGCGCAGGTCACGGCTGACCTGTTCGCGTGCATCGAGCACTGAGGAGGCCCTCCCTGGCTGCCCCCTTCCGTGTGAAAACCGCGCGTCTGCTGCTGCGCGCGCCAGTCATCGCCGATGCTGACGCGATGTTCCAGGCGTACGCCAGCGACCCGGACGTCACGCGCTATCTCAGCTGGGCCACCCATCGAACAGTCACCGACACGCTGGCCTTCATCGCGTTCAGCGAGGCCCAGTGGGCCGAGTCCGGTGTCGGCCCCTACCTGATCTGCGACCCGACGACCGCGGTGATCCTGGGGAGCACGGGGCTGGCTGTCGACGCGCCCGGTGTGGCGATGACCGGCTACGTGCTGGCCAGATCCGCCTGGGGCCGGGGCTACGCGACCGAGGTGCTGCAGGCGATGGTGGAGGTGGGCCGCGCCCTCGGCCTTCGGCGCGTCTACGCCCTCTGTCACCCGGACCATCGCGCCTCGTCACATGTCCTCACCAAGGGCGGGTTCGAGCGGGATCCCAGGGCCGGCTGGCAGGTGCCCTTTCCCAACCTGGGGGTCGAGGGGCTCCAGGTTGCAGACTGCTACGTGCTGGAGCTTCCGGCCCGCGCGTGACCGGTGCGTGCCCCCGGCGCCCGTGCTATGCTTTTCGCGTCATGAGGCTCGGTCACATGCGCCACCATCACCATCATCACGGTCATCTGACCGGCCGGTGGAGTTGCGCGTAGCGTCGATCTCGATCGACTGAAGCCTTCAACCCCGCCGGCTGGCGGGGTTTTTTGTTGGTCCCCGCCCGGCCGGCCGCTGAAAGACAGAGACAAAGGACTGCTCCGGTATGGACTTCACCAAGCTCGACGGCCTCATCCCGGCCGTGATCCAGGACGTCGAATCACACGAGGTCCTGATGGTCGGCTTCATGAACGACGAAGCCCTCACGCGGACCCGGCAGACCGGGTACGCCACGTTCTACTCGCGCACGCGCCAGACGCTGTGGATGAAGGGCGAGACCTCGGGCAACCGGCTCGCCGTCGTCGAATGGCTCACCGACTGCGACGATGACACCGTGCTCCTGAAGGTCAGGCGTGAGGGTGACGGCAACGTGTGCCACACCGGCGCGCGGACGTGTTTCACGCCGGTCCCCGCGAGCGCGAGCGAGTAGCCCATGACACTGAAACTCGGTCTTCCCAAGGGCTCGCTGCAGGACGCCACCGTGCAGCTCTTCGCCCGCGCCGGCTTCAACATCTACGTCAGCACCCGCTCGTACTATCCGACGATCGACGACCCGGAGATCGAATGCCTGCTGATTCGTGCGCAGGAGATGGCGCGCTATGTCTCGGACGGGGTCATCGACGCCGGCCTCACCGGGCAGGACTGGATCGCCGAGCATGCAGCGTCCGGCAAGGGCGCGCCGGTGATTCCGGTCGCGGACCTGATCTACGCCAAGCAGAGCCTCGGCCGCGTGAAGTGGGTGCTGGCCGTCCCCGACGATTCGCCCTTCCAGACGCCGCAGGACCTCGAAGGCAAGACGATCGCCACCGAGCTCGTCAAAGTGTCCGAGGCGTACTTCGCGCGTCTGGGCGTCAACGTCAACGTCGAGTTCTCGTGGGGCGCCACCGAGGTCAAACCACCGGTGCTGGCTGACGCGATCGTGGAAGTCACTGAAACGGGCTCATCGCTGCGCGCCAATCGCCTGCGCGTCATCGACACCGTGCTGCACTCGAACACGCAGCTCATCGCCAACCAGGCGGCGATGGCCGACGACTGGCGCCGGACCAAGCTCGAGAATCTGTCCCTGCTGCTCCGCGCGGCGATCGAAGCGCAGGGACGCGTGGGGCTGATGATGAACGCCGAGCGCGCCCATCTCTCGGCAATTCTCGCGCTGCTGCCCGCGCTGCAGCGCCCGACAATCTCGGCGCTCAGCGACGACCAGTGGGTGGCAGTCAACACGATCATCGAGGAGCGGACCGTCCGCGAACTGATCCCGCGGCTCAAGGCCGCCGGCGCCCAGGGCATCGTCGAGTACCCGCTCAACAAGATCGTGCTGTGATGCGGATCATCGACGCCTCTGACCGTCGGCAGGTGGATCGGCTCGTCGCGCGCGATGAGGCGCGGCAGCCTGACGTCGAACGTCAGGCTGCGCGCATCGTCGCCGACGTGCGCCGCCGCGGAGACGCGGGGGTCGCGGCCTGGGCGCGGCAGCTCGACGACGCGAAGGGATCGGACGCGGCGATCATGGCCCCGCTGTCGAAGGCCGCGATCGCGCGCGGCTGGCGGGCGACGCCGGTGGAGGTTCGGCGCGCCCTGCGCCTCGCGGTCGAAAACCTCGCGCGCGTCGCGGCGGCACAGGTGCCGCGCCCCTTCGTGGTCCGCCCGACGCCTGGCGTCCGCGTCGAGCAGCGCGTCACGCCGCTCGCCCGCGTCGGCTGCTACGTGCCGGGCGGACGGTATCCGCTGCCCTCCACGCTCATCATGACGGCCGTCCCCGCGCGCGTCGCCGGCGTCCGCGAGGTCGTCGTCGTCTGCCCGCGGCCGGCACCGGTGGTGCTGGCCGCGGCCGTCGAGGCGGGCGTCACTGAGGTGCGCGCCATCGGCGGCGCGCACGCGATCGGCGCGCTCGCCTATGGCACCGCGTCGCTGCGGCGCGTGGACAAGATCGTCGGCCCCGGCAACGCCTGGGTCGCTGCCGCAAAGGCGCTCGTCTCGCGTGACTGCCCCATCGACCTGCACGCCGGGCCGAGCGAAATCGTCGTGTACGCGAACACGGGCCGGCCGGACTGGATCGCCGCGGACCTCATTGCGCAGGCTGAGCACGATCCGGCCGCGCGCGCCGTGCTGGTGACGACGAAGCGGCGACTGGCCGAGGCGGTCGCCGCCGAAGTCGCGCGGCAGATGCCCGCGGTGGGCCCGGCGCGCGCGGCAATCGTGCGCGGCGGGGGCATCGTGGTCGCCCGGACGCGGCGCGAGGCGATTGACGTGGTCAATCGCCTCGCGCCGGAGCACCTCGTCTGCGACCGCGTGGAAGACGTGGACGCCTTCACGTGCGCCGGCACGATCTTCGTTGGCCCGTGGAGCGTGCAGGCGAGCGGCGACTACGTCACCGGGTCGAATCACGTGCTGCCGACGGGCGGCGCGGCACGGTTCAGGGGCGGGCTGAGCGCCGCGGATTTCGTGCGCGTGTTCTCCGTCCAGACGCTCACGCGCCGCGGGATCGCCGCCATCGGTCCGGCCGCGGTGACGTTGGCCGAGTCCGAGGGACTCACAGCCCATGCGGCGTCGATCGCCGCGCGACTCGAGCGCACGGCCCCAGCTGACGGTGCCATGCGTCGAACGGCATCAGGGACTCCAGCCGCGCGCGGGCCGCGCGTGCGCCGGTAGCGCAGCACGACCATGGCCTACCAACGCCCAGACATCCGCGCCGGCGCCGTGCGCCTGCACTTCAACGAGAACACCGCGGGCTGTTCGCCCGCGGTGCTCGCGGCGATCCAGTCGATCACGCGCGAAGACGTCGCGTTCTATCCCGACTACGAGCCCGTCACCGCGCGTGCCGCACGCTACCTCGGCGTGCCCGCCGATTGGGTGCAGCTCACCAACGGCCTCGATGAGGGCCTGCATGTCGTGGCGCTGACGGCAATGGGGTCGGGCCCCGATTGGCGTAAGCCGGTGTCTGGACCGCCGGCTTCGCCGGCGCATGCAAAGGGGTCGGACCCGGCTCACGCCAACCAGGGTCCGACCCCACAAGTACTTATCGCCGAGCCCGCCTTCGAGATGTATGCGGCGTGTGCCGAGGCGGTCGGCGCCGATGTCGTCCGCGTGCTCCCGCAGTTCGACGGCGACTTCGCGTTTCCACTGACGGGCCTGCTCGACGCCATCACCCCGGCGACGCGGGTCATCTATCTCACCGATCCGAACAACCCGACGGGCCTGCCGATCCCCGCAGGGGCGGTCGAGGCCATCGCATCGGCCGCTCCGCACGCGCTGGTCCTCGTCGACGAAGCCTACGCCGACTTCAGCGGGCGGACACTCATCGGTGAGGCGCTCGACCGGCATCGCAACCTCATCGTCGGGCGCACGTTCGCCAAGGCCCATGGATTGGCCGCGTTGCGCATCGGCGCACTCATCGCGCATCCGGACACGCTCGCGCCGATCCGCCGCCTGATGCCACCGTACAGCCTAAACATTTGTGCGGTGCGTGCGCTCGAGGCCGCGCTCGCCGACCACGACTACGTGGCGTGGTATCTGGATCAGGCGCAGCAATCGAAGCGCGCGGTCTACAAGTTTGCCGAACGTCACGGCCTGACGTGCTGGCCGAGCGAGGCCAACTTCGTGCTCGTCCGTGTCGGCCACGAAGCCGCCGCGATCACCACCCGCATGGCGGACGCCGGATTCCTCATTCGAGACAAGTCGCGCGCGCCTGGCTGCGCCGGATGTCTCCGCATCACGGCCGGCGTCCTCGATCACACGAACGCGGCCATGGCCGCACTGGAGACCCTGCTTGCGCCGCGCGAAGATTGATCGCCGCACCACTGAAACCCAGATCCAGCTCGCGCTCACGCTCGAGGGCCGCGGCCGGTATGACGTCCGGACCGGCGTCCGTTTCCTCGACCACATGCTCGAGCTCTTCACGCGCCACGGCGGCTTCGACTTGACGCTCAAGGCGACGGGCGACCTCGACGTGGACGCGCACCACACGGTCGAGGATGTCGGCATCGCGCTCGGCGAGGCCGTCGCGCAGGCCGTGGGCAACAAGCGCGGCATCAACCGCGCCGGCTACTTCGTCATGCCGATGGACGAGACGCTGGCCGTGGCCGCGGTGGACCTGTCCGGCCGGCCATTCGCAGTCGTGAACCTCAAGACGCGCGCGACACGTGTCGGCGACCTTCCGGTCGAACTCGTGCAGGACTTCTTCGAGGGCTTCGCGTCGGCCGCGCGGGCCAACGTCCACGTCAAGGTGATGTACGGGCGGTCGAGTCATCACCAGATCGAGGCGGTGTTCAAGGCATTCGCACGTGCGCTGCGCGTGGCCTGCGCGAAAGACCGGCGCTTGGCGCGCACGTTACCTTCCACCAAGGGCCTGCTGTGACGGCCGCGATGGGCGCCGACGACCTCGGCCGAATGGCGGGCCGCGCGTGACGATCGCGCTCATCGACTACGGCGCCGGGAACCTCACCTCGGTGATCAAGGCACTCGTCGCCGTGGGCGCCGACGTGCGTGTCGTCACACAGGCGGAAGACCTCGCCGACGCGGGGTCGATGATCGTGCCTGGCGTCGGCCATTTCGGTGCGACACGTACGCTCGACACCGCGTGGCACGGCGCGATCCGCCACCGGCTCGACGCGGGCGCGACGCTGCTGGGCATCTGCCTGGGGCTGCAGTGGCTGTTCGAGGGCAGCACGGAGGCGCCCGGCGTCCCCGGCCTTGGCGTCCTGCCTGGCCTCTGCACCCTTTTGCCTTCGCAGAACGGGACGATCAAGGTCCCGCATGTCGGGTGGAACGTCCTCGAGCGCACCGCCACATCGTCCCGCATACTGGCCGGCGTGGGGGCCGACGAATACACCTACTTCACCCACTCTTTCGCCGCGCCTGTCGTGGACGCCACGGTCGCGCAGACCACGCACGGCATCCCGTTCTCGTCGGTCGTCGAATCCGGTCGCGTGTTCGGAGCGCAGTTTCATCCGGAGAAGTCGGGCCGGGCGGGCCTGCGCCTGCTGACCAACTTCGTCGAGATCGCCTCGGAGGCTCGCTGATGCTGGCCAAGCGACTCATCGCCTGCCTCGACGTGCGCGACGGACAGGTCGTCAAAGGCGTCAACTTCCAGGGGTTGCGCAACGCGGGCGACCCGGCGGAGCTGGCCGCCCGCTACAACCGCGACGGCATCGACGAACTGATGGTGCTCGATGTCACGGCGACGCTCGAGGGACGCGGTGCCCTGCTGCAGACGATTCGCCACGTCGCGCGCGAGTTGTTCATTCCGCTCGGCGTGGGGGGCGGCATCCGATCGCGCGAGGATGCCCGACTGGTCATCGAGGCTGGTGCCGATAAGGTGAGCGTGAACAGCGCGGCGCTCGCCGACCCCTCGCTCATCACGGATCTGGCCAGCCAGTACGGCAGCCAGGCCGTGGTGGTGGCGATCGATGCGAAGCGGGGCGAGGCCGGGGCCGGCTACGAGATCCGCAGCCGCTCGGGCACCACCGCCGAAGCCCGCGACGCGGTTTCGTGGGCGCGCGAGGCCGAGTCACGCGGTGCGGGTGAGATTCTGCTCACCTCAATCGATCGCGACGGCACGCGGTCGGGTTTCGACTGCGAGTTGACGGCCGCGGTCAGCACCGCCGTCGGGATCCCCGTCATCGCGTCTGGCGGGGCCGGCACGCCGGAGCATTTTGCCGAGGTCTTCGCAGCCGGGCGCGCCGATGCGGCCCTGGCGGCCTCGGTCTTTCATTTCTCCGAGCATGGCGTGCGAGACTTGAAGCTGATGTTGGCTTCACGCGGCGTGCCGATGCGCCTTCTTTACTAACCTATGCTCATCCCTTCGATCGACCTGATGGACGGCAAGGTCGTCCAGCTCCAGCAAGGTGAACGACTCGCCCTCTCGAGTGACGACCTCGATGGGTGGATCGCGCGCTTCGCGTCCTTTCCTCTCGTCCAGCTCATCGACCTCGACGCGGCGCTCGGAAAGGGCCAGAACGACAGCCTCATCCGGCGCGTCCTCGCGGCGCTGCCGTGCCAGATCGGCGGCGGTGTCCGCTCGATCGAACGGGCGCAGGAACTCCTGGCCGCCGGCGCGAAGCGGGTGATCCTCGGCTCGTCCCTCTTCAACGATCGCGGCGTCAACCGGGGCCGCGTCGAAGCCTTCGCCGAAGTCCTCGGCGCGGACGCCATCGTCGGCGCCATCGACAGCCGCGGCGGCAAGGTCGTCATCCACGGCTGGAAGACGACGCTGGCGATCACGCCCGAGGAAGCGGCCAAGGCCCTCGAGCCGTATGTCGGCGCGCTCCTCTACACGCACGTGGACACCGAGGGCCTGATGACCGGCCTGAACCTCGACGCCGTGACGTCTGTGCAGGCCGCCACCAAGGTACGCCTCATCGCCGCCGGCGGGATCAAGAGCATGGACGAGGTCCACGCCCTCGACGCCCTGGGCATCGACGCCGTCGTCGGCATGGCCATCTACACAGGCGCGATCGCGACGTAGGCGAGCGACACGGGGTCGTACCCCGCTCGCCGTGAGGCAGGTACGCCCCCCCTTGCAAAGGCGCCGTGCGGGATGGGGGCGGCCACGCGCCTGCGGGTCCTGCCGCCGAAAGCCGCCGAACAGCCCCACGCGGTGCGCGGGGGCGCGGGGTCACGGCGCCGCTTCCGCGGACATGCCGCACGCACGTGGCCTCTGTCCGGTCGACGGGCAAGCCATGCCGCCGGGTCACCCCGCATGTGCGGGGAGTGACCCGGGCCCGTCTCCCTCCCGACGGCCACCGTGCGACCTATCGCCGAGTGCGTCAGTCCGAGTCAGCGGCGCCGCAACCCCGCGTCCCCGCGAAAATGGCGCGTGCCCTGCGGGTCCTGCCGCCGAACAGCCCGCGTCCAGGGGGTCGTAACTGCCTTTCGGCAGGCAAGGTACGACCCCGCGCCGCGTCATACCCGAGGTACCTGGCGTCCTTGCCGTATCCGGGTACCTGGTGCACGCGGGTACCCGCCGCCCCCCGTACCTGGCGTACCCGCCGTACTGGGTGTACCTGGCTGTTGTCCATGCCCTCTTGACATGGCATCCAACATCGGAGAGCATGAGCCACCATTCATGACAAACGCCGTGCGCATTGGCGCGCGGTGCGGGGGTGGCCGGGCGGGGGCGGGGAACGGGCCCGCTGGGCCTGGCCTGGCAGGGCCCTGCCTCCCGACAGGCTACGGAAGAACGGCCTGCGGGAGACGGCGACTGAGCGCCCGGAGCCGTGACCCGTCTGCGGTCGGCCGTTCGCCGTCCGTTTCCCGTAGGCCGTCTCCCGCCGGCCGTCTGCCGTCTGCCGTCTGCCGTCTGCCGTAGTCTGATGTAATGCCCCTATGAAGATCGTCCTGGCCGGCGGCTCGGGATTCCTCGGGCGTGCGCTCGCGCGCAAGCTTGCCGGGGACGGTCACGACGTCGTCGTCCTGACGCGGGCCATGGCTGCGTCTGGCACCAGCAAGCCCGCGACGCCACACGCGGGACGCGACGTGGCCTGGACGCCAGATGGCACCGCGGGTCTTTGGGCGCGTGGAGATCGACGGCGCCGACGCGGTCGTGAACCTGGCCGGGGCCGGCATTGCCGACAAGCGGTGGACGCAAGCGCGCAAAGAGTTCATCCGATCGAGTCGAGTGCTGAGCACACGCAGCCTCGCCACGGCGATGCGCGAGGCCGTCAAACGGCCGCCTGTCTTCATCCAGGGATCTGCCGTCGGCTTCTACGGCGCGGACCTGAGCGAGCGCGTGCGGGACGAATCGAGTCCGCCTGGCGACGACATCCTGGGTGACATCTGCGTGGCGTGGGAGGCCGAAGCGCATCCCATCGCGGCGCTCGATGTCCGTGTGGTCTTCATCCGGACCGGCATTGCGCTCGCCAACGAAGGCGGCGCCTTGCCCCTGATGCGCCTGCCGTTCAAGTTCTTCGTCGGCGGCCGCGTCGCAACAGGCCGCCAGTACCTCTCATGGATCCATCGCGACGACTGGGTGAACCTCGTCGCCTGGGCCATCGCGACACCGGAGGCCACGGGCGTGATCAACGCCACGGCGCCGAGTCCCGTCACCAACGCCGAGTTCTCCCGCGCGCTCGGCCGATCCATCCATCGGCCGAGTTGGCTGCCCGTACCGGCGTTCGCGCTACGCGTGCTCGTCGGCGAGTTCGCCAATGTCGGCCTCGTCGCCGGCCAGCGCGTCGTCCCGGCGCGCGCGCAACTGCTCGGGTTCACGTTCGCCCATCCGACCATCGACGACGCGCTCAGCAGGCTGTAGGCGATGGCCCGGGTTTGCGGTAGCCCGTCTGCCGTAGCCCGTCTCCCGTAGACTGTCCCCCGTCGACCGTCTTGGAGGACTTCCATGCGATTCCGCGCCCTTCTGCTCGTCACCGCCCTGACTCTTGGCCCGCTGCTCATGCCAGCCGATCGCGACGCAACCGTGCTGGCGCAGGCGCCCGCGCAGGGGCGTGGCGCCGCCCCGGCGCCAGGGGCGGGTCGAGGTGCCGCGGCGGCAGCACCGCAGGGCCCGGGCGGCTTCATCGCCGCGCCCGCTCGTCGGACCGGCGAAGGCCGTGGGCCATTCGCCACCTTCGTGATCCGCGGCGCGATGGTCATCGACGGCACCGGCGCTCCGCCCTACGGTCCCGTTGACATCGTCGTCGCGAACAACCGGATCCAGTCCATTCGCAGCGCGGGCACACCAGGTCTGTCGATGCGCGAGGGCCGACCGCCACAGAATCCTGATTTCGAGATCGACGGCCGCGGCAAGTTCGTCCTGCCCGGCTTCGTGGATATGCACGTGCACGCGGGTGGCCCTCCCAAGAACGCGGAGGCGGAGTACGCCTACAAGTTGTGGCTGGCGCACGGCGTCACCACCGTGCGCGGCGTCTCTCTGGCGGCCAACGCCTTCACCCTGAGTGAGAAGGCGCGCGCCGAGAGGAACGAGATCGTCGCGCCACGAATCTTCAACTACCAGCGCCCCGGCGGTACCGGATCGGTCGAGTCGGCGCGGGCCTGGGTGCAGAACGCGGCGAAGACCGGCATCGACGGGCTGAAGCTGGGCGCCGAAGACGCCGAGATCATGGCCGCCCTTCTCGACGAAGCGAAGAGGCAGGGGCTCGGCTCCACGGCGCACCTGCAGCAGAGTGGTGTCGCGCAGATGAACGCGATGAAGGCCGCACGCCTGGGTCTGGGCACCGTCACGCATTTCTACGGACACTTCGAGTCGTTGCTCAAGGACACCGTGGTGCAGAACTGGCCTGTCGAGATGAACTACAACGACGAGCAGTTGCGATTTGGCCAGGTCGCGCGACTGTGGAATCAGATCCACGAGCCCGGCAGCGCCGAATGGAAGGCCTATCTCGAGGAACACCGCACACTCGGCACCGTCTTCGACCCGACGTTCACGATCTACTCGGCTGGCCGAGACGTGATGCGCTTCCGCGAAGCCGAGTGGCACGACAAGTACACGCTGCCGTCGTTGATGGCGTTCTACACGCCGGATCGCTCCAGCCATGGATCCTACTTCTTCGACTGGACGACGGCGGACGAAGTGGCCTGGCGCAACTTCTACCAGGTCTGGTTCCGTCTGGTGAACGACTACAAGAAGATCGGCGGGCGCGTGACGGCTGGCTCAGACTCGGGATTCATCTACCAGACCTATGGCTTCGGGTTCATCAACGAACTCGAGATGCTGCAGGAGGCCGGCTTCCATCCGCTGGAAGTGATCCAGGCCGCCACGATGAACGGGGCCCTGACGCTGCACGAGCCGAAGAAGCAGCCGCTCCAGTTCGGCGTGGTCAAGGCCGGCATGCTCGCGGACATGGTGATCGTCGGCGAGAACCCGTTGCAGAACTTCAAGGTGCTCTACGGCACCGGGGCCGTCAGGCTGAACGACAAGACGGGCCGAGCCGAGCGCGTCGGCGGCATCGAATACACAATCAAGGACGGCATCGTGTACGACGCGAAGCAACTGCTGGCCGATGTCGCGACGATGGTCGAGAAGCAGAAGACCAGGAAGCCCTGAGCCGCGCAGCGATCAGCTCACCACGAAGCCACGAAGCACGAAGAAGGGCGCGATCACCACGGAGATACGGAGAAGCCCAGGAGCCTCACGCGGAGGGGAGGAGCACGCGGAGGCATGCTGGGCGCGGCGAACCGAGGGAAGCAACGTCCGGGACACATGAGCGTCACGCCGCTCCTTCGGACGCTCATGTGTCCCGGTCGTTGCCTCCCTCGGCCAGGCCAAAGGCCGCCAAGCGGGCAAGGCCCGCTTGGCACCGCGCCCAGCGGGTCCGGTTTCCGCCGTAGGCAGGCCCGTTGCGCCCGCTTGCAGTGCCGGCGCGCTGCGACTTCTGCCACGCGCTCCCCGTAACCGACCTGAGTCAGACTTTCGCTGGCGCCGTGCCGGAGTCCTGGGTCTCTCCCCGCACGCCGCGGCTCCGCGTGAACGATCTACGTGGCGCCCTCCGCAGCTCCGTGGCGAACCGAGCTCTACTCCGTCTCTCCGTGTGAAACACGGTGGCGCAGCTCGACGCCGCTGCCCTGGTACCGCGCCTTGGTGATCTCCGCGAGCACGGACAGCGCGATCTCGGCAGGCGTGTGGCCGCCCAGATCGAGACCGACGGGCGCGTGGATCGCGTCGATGCGTGACGCGTCGATGCCCTCCTCGCGCAGCATCTCGGCGACCAGCACCGTCTTGCGTCGGCTCCCAAGCAGACCGATGTACGGCACGCGCGTCTTCACCGCGGCCAGCACGCAGTCGGCGTCCAGCTTGTGTCCGCGCGTGGCAATGACCAGGTAGCTCTGCCAGCCGTAATCGAACGCCCCGATGGCCAGGGGCACGTCCTCGTTGATGACCGTGGCGCCGTCGAACCTCGCTGGATCAGCGAACTCCGGCCGATCCTCGAGCACGGTGACGTCGAAATCGAGGAGACGCGCCTGCCGGGCGATCGCCCGCGCGACGTGCCCGCCACCACCGATGATCAACTGCGGCCGTGCCGTCACTGGCTCGATCAACAGGTCGTGCTCACCGTCGAGCGCGACGATCCGCGGCACGCCGTGGCGCATCTGACTCAGGGCCTCGGCCGTGGCGCGCGCGTCGTGGTCCGGCGTGCCAATCGACCCGCGCGCGGATCCTGAGGCGTCCACCAGCATCCGCGCGTGGAAGACGAACCCGCGCGCCTCGCGTCGCAGCCGTGTGACGAAGGCCACGGGGGATCCCCCACGCGCCGCCGACGCGACCACCTCGGCGACCGAGTCGCCGCCCGCACGCAGGGCCTCGTCTCCCGCCTCAGCCAGGATCCACATCGTCCCGCCGCAGACCAGACCCGTGTTCCAGGCCAGTTCCTCGGTCAACTGATAGGCGCGCAGCGACGGCACACCGGTGACCATGGCTTCGCGTGCCGCCAGGATGGCGTCGGCCTCGACGCACCCGCCGCCGAGCGTCCCGAGCGGCCGCCGCGCCTCATCCGAGGTGACCAGCAGACGCGCACCGATGATCTGCGGGGTACTGCCCTGGGTGCGGACAACCGTGGCGAGACCGAACGGCTCATGGGCCCCGGCCAGGGCCGCCGCCACTTCGTGAAGATCTCTCATTGCATTCGTTCCCGCTGTTCGACTTCAGCCAGCCCGGTCGGCCGGATCAGTGCCCGCCTGGCTTGGAGCTCCAGCGCTCGGAACCGACCTTCCAACCCGTGGCTTCCTTTGTCATCGGGATGATCCCCGTCGCCGCCTGGCCGATCCGGTCCTGGCCGCTGGCGGTCAGCACTGCGGTGTCGCCCGTGATCTTCTCGCCAGTGACCTTGATGTCCGTGAAGGCACTCTGTGCCTTGACAGCAAGCCCCAGGAGCTGGGCCTGCGTGGCTTCGGGCAGGCGTTCGAGCATCACCCGGTTCCTGGCTTCGATGAACGGAAACAGCTCGGAGTACGCCTTCGCCTTCTTGAGAGCGGCTTGATAGGCCTCGTAGACCTGGGTGGGGGTCTGCGTTGCGGTTTGCGCGGCCACGAGGCGCATTCCGGAGAACGTCAGCGCCAACATTCCCACAACGGCACAGCACAGCCAACGTCGAGTGACGGTCGTTCCCGGCATTTGTTGCTCCTCCGCGAGTCGGCCCACACTTGCGGCCATCGGACAGTCCTGAGGGTATCGCAACGGCCGTACCACGGACAGCGCCCGCCCGGGTGCGTTCTTCGGCTGTGAGTCGGCCTTGAGCCATCCGCAATCCTGGAATCCCTGGAGACAGACGTAAAAGGGCCATTGCAGATTTGAGGATCGGATCATTGAAGGTTGATTGAACGATTCAAGAATTGACGATGGAGGGACGCGGTCCGCGGTTTCCAATCAGTCAATCGTTCAATTGATCAATCGTCAATCAATCCCTCAATCACGCGATCCGTCAATCTTCAATTCCCTCTCTATTTCCCTGTCCCGTTCCCCTGTCACTGATCCAGATCCGACGGCACGTCCACGTCGCGCAGGATGCCGGCGTCATCGACGGGCAGTTCCACGCGCCGGACACCGCTCGTCGCGAGCACGTCCTTGAGTGTCATCTCCGGCGCGGCCTGCAGGATCACCTCCCGCAGCCGGGCCGGCATCGCGATCGGGTGCCCTCGCCGGCCCTGGTGCACGGGCACGACCAGCGCATCGCCTTCACTCGCGGCGGCGTCGCGCACGAGGGCGATGGTCGCGGACGCGACGAAGGGCATGTCGGCCGGCAGCACCAGGATGAGGTCGGCTCCGGCTGCCGCGCGCACGCCCGCTTGAATCGACGACAACATGCCGCGCGATGGATCCGGATTGACGACCGTCACCACGCGCGGCTCGTCGAGGCTCGGCACGCCGGGAAACGCGGCGCCAGGCGAGACCACCACCACAAGTGCCGAGATCCCAGGCGTCGCGAGAAAGGCGCCGAGCGTCTGGTCAATCAGAGGCCTGCCGCCGACGTCGGCCATCAGTTTGGGCCCCCCGAACCGCGAACTCCGGCCCGCCGCCGGGACCACCGCCACCACTCGCATCGCTCACATTGTCGTCCGAAGCGGCGTGGTATAACTGCCCGCTCGTCGTGCTGCCGTTACATCGACTCGCCAGTGCCACCGCTCACCTCACCCTGGCCGTCCTCCTGGCGGCTCCTGAGGCCGCCGCATCACAGTCCCCAGTCACCTCGGAGGTGATTGGCGCGAGGTCCGTGCCGGCCCAGGCTCCGGCGCCGGCCGCACCCGCGCCGCACCGCTTTGGTCCGGGCTGGGACAACCGGCCGATGGTCTGGCTCGGTTCACTGGGGCGGATCGATCTGCGCCTGCGCGTGCAGAGCGACGGCCGATCGCAGGAGGCGCCACTTGCCGACGGCGAGCACTACTGGGCAATGCGTCGCTACGGCGTGGGTGGCCAGCTCCGGGGCGGCATCGATTTCGAGATCACGCGCGAGTTCGGCGTGGTCGGCCCCTGGCGCGACGTCTACGTCAATGTGCGCCGCTACGCGGCGGCCTCGGTCCAGGCCGGCAAGTTCAAGATGCCGTTCGGCCTCGATCAGCTCACGGGCGCGACGAGCAACGACTTCATCTTTCGGTCGCGCCTCGGCGATCAGTTGTCACCAGGCCGGGACCGCGGCGCGATGGTGCATGGCCGTGTCGCAGCGCGGCGGCTCGGGTACCAGGTGGGCGTCTTCGCGCACGACGGCGTCAACTCGCGCACGACGGATCCCACGCGGGCGGTCGCCGGGACGACGCTCGCCTGGCGGGTCATCGCGCAGCCATGGCTCGCGCGCACGGGATCGCCGCTGTCGACGATGCAGTTCGGCGGCAATGCGACGCATGCCGAGGTGGACGGCGGATTCCTCGGCCTTCGCGGCCGCACCGCCGCTCGCGCCGTCTTCTACGCACCGCGACTGACGGTGCGGGGAAGCCAGCGTCGCGTGGGCGCTGATGTGCAATGGAAGCCGGGACCGTTCTCGGTGCAGGCCGAGTACGTGCGCGCGGTCGTCGAGCGCCGAGGCGTGCTCGTGACTGGTGGGGATGCGGCGGCGATCACGGCCACGGGCTGGTACGTCAGCGGCAGCTGGCTGCTGACCGGGGAGCGCAAGTCTGCGGGACTCGACGCGCCCCCGCGTCCGGCGTTTGCCGGCGGCATCGGCGCCGTCGAACTCGCGGGCCGCATCGAGTCCCTGGCGTTCGATTCAGGAACGGAGGAGGTCGGCGACAACGCCGACCATCTCGTCACGGCCGGCATCACGTGGCACTTGAACCGCTGGCTCAAGATGCAGTTCAACGTCGTGCACGAGTCGATCGACGACCCGTCCCAGGGCCCGCTGCGATCGCACTCAGACTTCTGGACGCGGGTGGTCCGGCTTCAGTTCCGCTTCTGACGCCACCACGGCCGGCGGCACGGGCGGCACCGGCGCGGCGTCTGCGGGCGCGGTCGCTGGCTCGGGCGCCTCGTCGCTGACCTGCGCATCGCGTTCCACCTCGATCGTGCATTCGGTGATGAGCGCGACCACGGCGCCAATCGCGGCGAGCGGAGGGGCCAGCACAGCGCCCACGACGCCGACGGTCAGCGGGAACTCGGCGACGACGCGCTCTCGCTGACGGATGCGGACGCGCCGGATGTTGCCCTCGTTGACGAGCCGCGTCAGCTGGTCGAGCGCGGCGCCGCCCTTCGCTTCGATCTTTTCCCACCACGTGCGATCGGTCATGGTCGCCCTCCTGTCAATGGACACCATTCGATCACTACGCGATTGCCGCACCGCGGGTTCGGGAGTTGATTGGGTCAGACGGGGGTCAGACCACCTGGGCCACTCAAAGGGGTCTGACCCCGGTCTGACCCCGGTCTGACCCCGCCGATCTCAGGGCCCGGTGAAGACACCAAACCGCCGCTGGGTCTCGATGAGCGTGGCACAGGCGCGATCGAGCGCCTCGTACTCGGCCTGGTGACGCCACTGGAACTGCTCGTAGTCGGACGCGCTGGCCCAGCGGTCCTCGGTGACGAAGCGCCGGCGGTCCCATTCGTCGCGCAACAGATCCGTGCCGAGGAATCCGGAGGACTTGCGGAACAGGCGCACCCAGTCGCCCTCAGGGCCGTACTTCTCGATGAAGGTGTGCTCGACGTCCGGGCGCACCTTGAACTCCCACAGGATGACGAACGTGCCTCGCCTCACCTGGGCGTCAGCATAGCGCAGCCCTTGGCGCGGCCGGTCGAGATTAGAATCGTCCCATGTCGCTGATCGATCCAGGCAAGAAGGCCCCAGCGTTCACCCTGAACGACCAATCAGGCCAGCCGCATGCGCTCACCAGCCTCGCGGGTCGGCCGGTCGTCCTGTACTTCTATCCGAAGGACGACACCCCGGGCTGCACCGCCGAGTCGTGCGCCTTCCAGGACAACCTGCCGAGGTTTGCGGCGACCGGCGACACGGTGGTACTCGGCGTGAGCATCCTGGACGAGAAGAGCAAGGCGAAGTTCGCGAAGAAGCACAACCTCACGTTTCCGCTCCTGGCCGACCCAGACCATGCCGTCGCCGAGAAGTACGGGGTCTGGCAGGAGAAGTCGCGCTACGGCCGCAAGTACATGGGCATCGTGCGGACGACGTATCTGATTGGCGCGGACGGCAAGGTCGCGCGCCGGTGGGATGGCGTGAAGGTCGATGGCCACGTCGAAGACGTGCTCGCGGCCGTGAAAGACCTGCCGCGCTGACGCGCGGCAGGCTGCTGTGCGAACGCCGCCTCTACTCGAGGCGTCGCCGGCCTGACTGACGCCGCGCGAACACGGCGGCCGCCAGGCCGAGGCCAAGCAGGGTCACGGTCGCCGGCTCCGGGATTGGCTCCAAGTCGGCGCGTATCTCCCCTCCAGGAAAGGCTGTCGTATGGATGTTGAAATAGGCGTTGCCGGCAAGTAGCCCCGCATAGAGGGCGGCTTCCGCGCCCGCGGCCGTGCCACCACCCTCCAGATTGAGGAAGCCGTTCCGATAGGTCGTCGCGGAAAGCGTGTTGTAGGTATTCGAGAACGACCCGCTGGCCGCGGCTGAAAGGCCGCCTGGGCGGGAGCATTTTGCGAAGGCCCGGGCCCAAGTCAGCCTGATGGGCGATTAAGGTCTGACCAGGCCGGCTCGGGGAACCCGAACCCTGATGCAGAATATGGGCGGGAACCCTGCCCCGGCGCCTCCGCGTCACGGCTCCGAGCGCGGCACTCCCGAGGAGTCCTGCCATGGTTCGTTCGCGTTCCGGTCTGTCCCGAAGTCTCGCCGTCGCCGCCCTCGCCGTGCTCGCGGGCGGGATCGTCGTGTTCGCGCAGCAACCGGCCCGGCAGGCCGCGCCAGCCGTGACCGCCGCCGACTACGCGCGGGCGGAGCGGATGCTGGCGGCGGCGACGACACCGCTCGTCTACGGGCTGAGCGTCCAGCCGAACTGGCTGCCGAACGACCGCCTCTGGTACCGTAACGTCAGCGCGCAGTGGCACCGAGTTCATCCTGGTCGATGCCGCGAAGAAGACGCGCGGACTCGCCTTCAATCATCCCAGCGCCGCCGCGCTCCTCAGTTCGGCCACGGGCACCGCCTACACCGCGACGACGCTGCCGATGACGACCCTGCAGTTCACCGCGGATGGCAACGCCGTGGTGATCAGCGGCGGGGGCAAGACCTTCTCGTGCCCGGTCTCGGGAGCAACGTGCGGCGAACCGCACACCGCCCCAGACACGCTGGCCACGACGCCAGCACCCGCGGCCGGTCGCGGCGGGCGCGCCGGCGGCCAGGGCCGAGGTGGACGCGGGGGCCAGGCCGGGGCTCCCGGGGGCCGTGGGGCCGCCGCGCCCCCGTCGATCGCCTCACCCGACGGCACGCGTGCCGTCTTCGTCCGCAACTTCAACCTGTGGGGCCGCGACGTTGCGACCAACCAGGAATATCAGCTCACCACCGACGGCATCCAGGACTTCGCCTACGCGACCAACAACGCCGGCTGGACCAAGAGCGACACGCCCGTCGTCGTCTGGTCCCCCGACTCGACGAAGGTCGCGACGTTCCGCCACGACGGCCGAGGCGTTGGCGAGATGTACCTGGTCAACACCACCACGGGACATCCGACGCTGCAAGCGTGGAAGTACCCGCTGCCGGGTGACGAGAAGATCTTCATGCTCGAGCGCGTCGTCATCGACGTCGCGGCGCGGAAGGTCACCAAGCTGCTGACACCACCCGACCCGCACCGGTCGTCCCTTTGCGATCACATCGTCTGCGGCGGCACGTGGGCGGACGTGATGTGGACGCCAGACAGCAAGCAGGTCGCCTACGTCTCGACGTCTCGCGATCACAAGGAAGAGAGCCTCCGTCTCGCCGACGCGGCGAGCGGTGAAGTGCGCCAGATTCTCGACGAGAAGGTCGCGACGTTCTTCGAATCGGGCAATGGCCGCGTGAACTGGCGCGTGCTGGCCGCGTCGAACGAAGTCATCTGGTTCTCGCAGCGCGACAACTGGGGCCAGCTCTATCTCTACGATCTGACGACCGGGAGGCTGAAGAACCAGATCACGACCGGCGAAGGCAACGTCACCCAACTGCTGCGCGTCGATGAGGCCACCCGGCAGATCTACTTCATCGGCGTGGGCAAGGAGAAGGGTCGCGATCCCTACTTCCAGCACCTCTACCGCGTGGGCCTCGACGGCCGCGGCCAGACTCTGCTGACGCCAGACGACGGCACGCACACGGCGGCGTGGTCCCCGGACAACAAGTACTTCGTGGACACGTATTCGAAGCCGGATGCGGCGCCCACGAGCGTGCTGCGCGACGCGAGCGGCCAGCTCGTCGTGCCCCTCGAGCGCGCGGACATCTCGAAATTGACTGCGACAGGCTGGAAGCCGCCGATGCCGATCACGGTCAAGGCGCGTGACGGCGTGACGGATCTGCACGGGCTGCTCTATCGGCCGACGACCTTCGACGCGACGAGGAAGTATCCGATCATCAATTACATCTACCCTGGCCCGCAGACCGGCAGCGTCGGATCACGCAGCTTCGCCGCCGCGCGTAGTGACCATCAGGCGCTCGCCGAGCTGGGCTTCGTCGTCGTCCAGATCGACGGCATGGGTACACCGTGGCGCTCGAAGAAGTTCCACGAGGCCTACTACGGCAACATGGGCGACAACACGCTGCCAGACCAGGTCGCGGGCATGCGGGAGCTGGCGAAGCGCTTCTCGTGGATCGACATCGACCGTGTGGGCATCTGGGGCCACTCGGGCGGCGGCTACGCGACGGCGACCGCGCTGTTCGCGTATCCAGACTTCTTCAAGGTGGGGATCTCTGAATCAGGCAACCACGACAACCGCGCCTACGAGGACGACTGGGCCGAGAAGTGGCAGGGCCTGCTCGTCACCAACCCGGATGGCACGACCAACTACGACAACCAGGCCAACCAGCTCATCGCGAAGAACCTGAAGGGCAAGCTGCTGCTGGCCCACGGCGGCCTCGACGCCAACGTCCCGCCGTACAACACGCTGCTCGTCGTCGATGCCTTGATCAAGGCGAACAAGGACTTCGACCTGGTCATCTTCCCCAACGCCGGTCACGGCTACGGCGCGGATTCGAACTACATGATGCGACGCCGGTGGGATTACTTCGTCAAGCACCTGCTCGGCGCCGAGCCCCCGGCCGGCTACGTGATCGGCGCGACGCCCGCGGCCACACCGGCTCCCGTGGGGCGAGGGCGCGGCGGGCTGTAGGCGAGACCCTGTACGAGAGGCTGAGAATGAAGATTGACGATCGGATGATTGAGGATTGATTGACGAATCGACGATTGACCGATTGACGATCGCCGGAGTCGAGCTGCCCAACGGCGGGCCGAGGGCGTGGTTCGGCGGACGGCCGACTCGGACCGCCGCGCCAAGCGCCAGGTGGAACGCGGACCGGCGGGAGGGAAGCGGGCACGGGCCAACTCCGCCATGCGGAGTGGCCCGTTCAGCGTTAGCTGGCCCGCTGACCGGACAGAGGCCCGACGTTCGCGCGGCGCTGTCCGTGGAGGCTGGCCGGCGAGCCGCGCCCTCGGCCCGCCCTCCTCGCAGCTCACTATCTCTGCTCGTACACCCGCAGCCGCTGAATCGACAGTGCGGGCGCGTTCGGCGTGTCCGCCGTCTGCGTCAGGCGCACGAACTTCGCCTGGACGGGCGCGAACAGGATCACCGTGCTGGCACCCGTGCCTTGGCCCTGCGCGACTGACGTCCAGGCGGTGCCGTCCATCGACACCTCGACCTTGTAACCCTGCGGGAATCCCGGAGTCGGCGGCGCCACCGGTGCGGCGCCTGCGCCCGCCGCGCCACGGCCGCCCCCACCGCCACCACCGCGCCCGGTGCCGGTCGATTCGAACTGCAGCTCGGTGATCCGCGTCGCCTGCGGCAGCTCGACCTGGAACCACATGCCGGCGGCCTGCGGAGCGCCACTGTTCCAGCCGGCGAACGTGATGCCCGCCCGCGCGTTCGCGGCGTTGTGACTGGCGGTGACCTTCCAGTTCGGATCGACCGGAATCAGCCGCGGCGTGGACGCCTCGAGTTCATCCACCGTCCACATGGTCTTGCGGCCGGTCGTGGCCGCGCGGACGCGGGCGACGTCGGCAGCCGAGACCACGGGCGCGGCGTTGCCGAAGCTGTTGCGCACGTGCGAGGCGATCGCCGCGATCCAGTCGTCCTGGTTGGTGCCCATCGGCACCATGACCTCGCTGAACGTCTGGCCGTTGAGCGGCCCCGTCAGACCGTGGAGCAGCACCTTGATCGTGTAGTCGCGATGGGCGGTCACGCGCGGCGAGGCGAGCGGCGGCGCCATGGTGGTGCCCGGTGCCGTTCCTTCCCGCACATTGCCACGGCCGTCGTCACCGTGACACGAGTTGCAGAGCTCCTTGTAGATGGTCTCGCCGCGGGTCAAGAGCGCGGTCTCTTCGGCCGAACGGGCCGGCCCGGCGTTGCCGCGGCCACCGCCGCCACCACCTCGACCGGCAGCCGCCGTCGCCGTGTTGAGCATCAGACCCGCCAGGTGCTGAACACCGGCAGCGCGATTGATCCCAGCCGCGGTCTTGATGGCGACCTTCGCGTCGGGCACGTTGAAGTGATTGACGGTCAGCATCGCCTGCACCACGACGTCGGCGTCGCGGTCGCTGAGGAGCCCGCGCCAGTCGGCCGCGAGTGTCCGATCGCCGGCCTTGTAGAGCGTCTCGCTGGCCCGAATGGCCTGCGCGCGCAGTTGCGGGTCGGTGTCCTTCAGTTGCTCGCGAACGAACGCCGCGTCGAGGGCGCCGAGGCCCTCGAGCGTCCACAGGGCATGAATGCGCGGCAGCACGTTGCCGCGCGTGCGCACCAGCCGTTGCAGCGCCGGCACGACGGACTTGTCCTGCTTGAGCACGAGCAACTGCTGCGCCGTGTCACGCCACCAGCCGTTCGGGTGGCTCAGCCGGGCCACCAGTTGCGCGGGGGTCTCGTTGAGCATGCGCGGCTGCGTGCGGTCGCGCTCGATCCCGTCGTACGACAGGCGCCAGATGCGGCCGTGCCGCACCACCTTGTCCAACTGGTACTGCTCGATCTTCTTCCGCAGATACGTCCCGGGCCCGGTCCACGCGGCCTCCTGGATGATTCCGCGGTACATGTCCGTGATGTACATCGTCCCGTCCGGCGCCGTGGTCATGTCCGTAGGCCGGAACAGCGGATCGGTCGAGCGGATGAACTCCTGACCCGGATAGGCGTTGGTCATCCGGCTCAAGCCTTCGACCTTGTCGATCTTGATCCGTCTGACGACGCGCGCGACGGTTTCGCCGTAGAAGTAGTTGCCGACCAGATCGGCCGGCAGGCGATCGCCCCGATAGATGTCGTTGCCAGCGCCCGCCGTCGTGCGCGCCAGCGATCCGTCGGGCATGCGGACAATCGGCAGGCCGCCCTGCATGTCGGCGATGCCGATTGCCGCGCCATACGGCGTCGTCAAATCGGTCTCGCGTTCAGCGCCCCAATTGAAGTTGCCGTAGACGATCGGGAACTGGAAGTAGCCCGGCTGTCCACTGGCGCCGCCCTGGATATAGGTCTTGCCGAAGTTGTCCTGCGTGACGCCCCACGCCCCGCCGGGATTGCCGGTGGGTTCGCGCAGCACGCCGGTCGGCGTCCAGCGCAGGCGGACCGAGTTGTAGGTGCTGTAGAGCCAGTTGTCCATCGCCCAAGTCAGGTGCGCCTGCTGGTGCTCGACGTTACCACCGCGCCCGAAGCCGTTGGCGAAGAACTCCTTCTTGTCGGCGACGCCGTCGCCGTTCGTGTCCGTATAGCGCCACACGTCGTCGGCATCCGTCTCCATCGTCAGGATGCTGTTGGCGCCGATGGGCATGACGAAGCGCGGAAACACCAGCTTATCGACGAACACGCTGTGCTTCTCGTACACGCCGTCGTTGTTGACGTCCTCGTGCACCGAGATGCGCCCGACCGGCGCGCGCTCCTCGGTGGCGTCGGCGTCCTGCATGTAGCCGCGAATCTCGAGCACGAACATGCGGCCGTTGCCGTCGAACGCGATCTGGGCGGCCTCCTCGATGGTCGGGTCCGTCAGGACCGGTTCCATCCGGAACCCCTGTCGGAGCTCGAACAGCTTGGCCTGTTCCCCAGGCGACCTGGGAAGGACCGGTGGCTTCGGCGAGTAATCTGCGGTGGCATTGGCCGGGTCGTTGGCACCGGGTCCACCGCCACCCTGCCGTCCCCCGGGCGGCGCCTGCGCGGTGCCGGCCTGCACCGCGGGCGCACCCGCCTGAGGCGGCGCCTGAGCCATCAATCGCCAACCGCCCACGCACACCACACCGGCGGCGAGAACCACGCGAACGCTTACAGCAGCCTGTCGAGAGCGCGTCATACGCATAAGCCAAACTCCAGCCACGGGCGCATGGACTGCCCCCGGGAACACCGACCAGACTGTGGAAACCGCTCGACGATAGCACACCGAGATTGGGAGACGGCGGGCCCAAAGGAAGGCCTCGAGGCCAAGTCACGTCAGGACAACGCGAGGCGCGCAACAGATGACGTTGCGCAACATGATGCGTTGCGATAGACTGGCTTCATGCCGGTCACGACGGTCAGCAAGGTCGAGGCGCTGCGAGACGATCTTCGGTCCGCGGCACAGTTGGCGGACCTGCTCGGCGTGAACCGATCGCAGGTCACGCGCTGGCTGCAGGGCGCCGGCCTCGACGTGGTCAACGCCGAAAAGGTGGACCTGCTCGAGATGGTCTGGGCGAACCTGCTGCGGCTCTACGAGCGCGAGGCCGCACTCGCCTGGCTTTCAGGCATCAATCCGCTCCTCGGCGATCGCCGCCCGATCGATCTCATCCGGCTGGGCCGCGCCGAGGAGTTGATGCGCGCGATCCGAGCCGAGCGCGCCGACTCCTTCGCGTGATTCTGTATCGCTGCTTTGCCTGGCACGAGGGGGCGCGGCCGACCGATCCGGACGGCCCGCTCTGGTTCCCTCGCAGGTTCCAAGGCGATGGCCGGCATGACAACCCTGAGCACTTTGGCTGCCTGTACCTGGCCGACCGCGCCGTCTCCTGTATCGTGGAACAACTGGCCCGGTTCCGGACACAGCCGCTCTCGCCGGCCCTGTTCCGCCGACGTGGGCTTCCGCTGGCCGTCGCCTCCCTCGTCGTCGCCGACGACGCCGAGTTGATTGACCTGGACGAGCCGTCGGTCCTGAGCCGCGAGCGTCTCCGGCCCTCGCAGGTCGCCACGCGCGATCGCACGATCACCCAACCGCAGGCGCGATCCCTCCACGACCGCCGTCGAGGCGCGGCCGGACTCCGCTGGTGGTCCACCTACGAGGCGTCATGGGTCAACGTGACAATCTTCGAAAGGGCGGCACCTGCGTTGCGCGTCGGAGAGGTGACACGCCTCTCGGTCACGCACCCCGACGTCGTTCAGGCCAGTGATTTCATCGGCCTGGATCGACGGTGAATGTGGTGATGTGGTGAATGTGGTGATGTGGTGATGTGAGGCGCGTCACGAAGACCGAGCGTGGCGCGTCCGTGTCTTTGCCAGCAGGGCGATGGGAAGTCCCACACCGACCATGTGCAGCAGGACCACAAGCGCCGTCGTTGAGGTGAATCCGGCCGGGAACCGTCCAATCGCGGACAGGGGAATCACCGCGTAGTTCATGGCGAACCAGACGACGACGCCGTAGATAGGGCCGATCACGACCGGCGACCTGCGGAGGACGGCGACATGCGGCCGGGCCAGCACGAACACGGCGGCCGCCCCGAAGGCGACGACGAAATGGGCCACCAGCCCGACCAGTGCCGTCGGCACGCGGCCCTGGAACGCCGCGCTCCCGAGCGCTCCGCTCGCGATCGAGTGCAGCGGACCGAGCAGCCGCGTCGGCCGGTAAATCGCGTAGGCGCCAGCGAGCTCCACGATGCCGGCAACGAGGCCACTGAGTCCGATGGCGCGCAGCGGGGAACGTGCCGCGCGTGGGTTCACGCGCTGAGTCTATGGCGTTTCGGGATCACCCCGAGCTCCAAGTGCCATCGTCGGGGGATCCGGGTAATCCGAGTACCTGACGTACCCGGCGTACCTGAGCACCTAGCGTACCCGGGTACCTGCCGTACCCGAGCACCCGGCCTACCTCTGTACCTGACGTACCTGCGGTACCTGGCGGACCCGTCCAAGGGGTCGTACCTGCCTTACGGCAAGGGAGGTACGACCCCTCGCGTCAGGCTCACGTTGAGTGTCAGGGTCGCGTTGCGGCGAATCAACACCTCTTCGGTGTATCGCGCGAAGCCGTCCTTGCGGACCTCGATGCGGTGCCGGCCCTCGGCCAGTTGGATGCTGATCCGTTCCTGACCGGCGGGCGCGGACCAGCGCTCACCATCCAGGAGGATCTCGGCATCGGCCGGCTGGACTCGCACCACCAGTGTCCCGAAGCTCGCACGCGGTGTCTGGACCTCGACCCGGGCCGGCGGCTCGCGATCGGCCGGGCGCCGCTCGGCGCCTGGGCGTGCCGGCGGTTCGGCAGGATCGGGGCCCTCGCCGCGGCGGTCGCGCTCGGGATCCGGCCTGGGACGCGGCTCGTTGGTCTCGCCGGGCCCCAACGGCTCGAGCGTGAACCGCAGTTTCTGGTCCACGCCGGGATTCAGGTAGAGGCTCTGGCGGATGGTCCGGTGGCCCGGAAGGTACAGGACCAATTCGTGCTCCCCGGGGCGCAGCCGCAGCCGCTGAAAGATGCCGTCGAAGTCGTCCACGACACCCGCGGCGTAGCCATCCACGAACACCTCGGTCTCGCGCGGCTCGACGTCCAGCCGGAGCGAGGCCGTCGAATCATCACGGAAGCCGTAGCGTCCGTAGGGACCCCACGGTCCCCATGGTCCCCACTGGCCGTACGGCCGATAGGGCCCCCAGCCTTGGTAGAAGGGATCGTAATAGACCGGCCGGAGCCCGCCCCAGACACCGCCGATGTAGACGACCTGGCGCACGGCCGGACCGCGGGGTCCGCGGCGCTGGGCTTCGGCCAGAACAGGCGTGACCGTGACGGCGGCGGCCGTCAGCAGGGCGAGGAGAGTGGGGAGGCGAAGGCAGTGAGACACGGGGACGACTCCCGGCAGGGTTGGCACCACGGGTTTTTGCAAGCGCGGTGCCAGTGGACGTTTCGAGGAACGCCGCCAAAGCGGCAACTCCGGCCGGCGAACCGGGCGGGCGACCGTGATCGGAACAGGACATTTCCCCGAGAAGGGCCAGGGAATGTGGGGGGGGCGTCAGGCCGCCCGCGTCGGCCCCAGCGAGGACATTCCGACAAGGCTGTCGTACCCGACTAAAATGGACGGTCATGTCTTCGGAAACCCCCGGCGCTGCCGTGGCGCGCCAGGATTTCATTCGGGAAATCGTCGTTGCCGACAACGCCTCCGGGCGCCATGGTGGCCGGGTCGCCACGCGGTTTCCGCCCGAGCCCAACGGCTACCTGCATATCGGCCACGCCAAGTCGATCTGTCTGAACTTCGGGGTCGCCCTCGACTTCGGCGGCACCTGCAACCTGCGCTTTGACGACACGAATCCGGTGACCGAGGATGTCGAGTTCGTCGAGTCGATCCAGGCCGACGTCCGGTGGCTGGGGTTCAGCTGGGACGACCGCCTCTTCTACGCCTCCGACTACTTCGAGCGGCTCTATGAGTGCGCCCGCCTGCTCATCCAGGCCGGCAAGGCGTACGTGGACAGTCAGTCGGCCGACGCCATTCGCGAGCGGCGGGGTACGCTCAAGGAACCGGGCCAGGACAGTCCGTACCGATCGCGCAGCGTCGCGGAGAACCTCGACCTCTTCGCACGGATGCGGGCCGGCGAGTTCGCCGACGGCGCGCACGTGCTTCGGGCGAAGATCGACATGGCGGCACCCAACATCAACATGCGCGATCCGGTGATCTACCGGATCCGGCGCGCGCACCATCACCGGACCGGCGACGCCTGGTGCATCTACCCGCTGTACGACTACGCGCATCCGATCTCGGATGCCCTCGAGCGCATCACGCACTCGCTCTGCACGCTCGAGTTCCAGGACCATCGGCCGCTCTACGACTGGCTCATCGCCAATCTGCCGCTCCCGGGCACGCCGCAGCAGATCGAGTTTGCCCGTCTGAACCTCACCTACACCGTGCTCAGCAAGCGCAAGCTGCTGCAACTGGTAGGCGAGAAGCACGTGCACGGCTGGGACGATCCGCGGATGCCCACGATCTCGGGACTCCGGCGCCGGGGCTTCACGCCAGAGTCGATTCGCCGCTTCGCGGACGAGATCGGCGTGGCCAGGCGCGAGAACGTCGTGGATGTCGGCCTGCTCGAGTTCCTCGTCCGCGAGGATCTCAACGCGCGGGCGAGCCGGGCCATGGCCGTCCTCCGGCCGCTGAAGATCGTCCTGGAGAACTATCCCGCCGATCAGGTCGAGCACATGGACATCGTCAACAGTCCTGAAGATCCGTCGGCGGGCACGCGGAAGGTGCCGTTCTCGCGCGAGATCTACATCGAGCAGGACGACTTCCTCGAGGATCCACCGAAGAAGTTCTTCCGGCTCGCTCCCGGTCGCGAGGTCCGGCTGCGGAACGCGTACCTCGTCACGTGTCGCGAGGTCGTCAAGGATGCCGCCGGACGCATCACCGAGCTGCGCTGCACCTACGATCCGGCCACGCGCGGGGGCGATGCCCCGGACGGCCGTAAGGTGAAGGCGACCCTGCACTGGGCCTCCGCAGCCCATGCGGTGCCAGGCGAAGTGCGGTTGTACGACCGCTTGTTCACGGTCGAGAATCCCGGCGCCGGTGACACCGACTTCCTCACCCAGCTCAATCCGAAGTCACTCGAGGTGCTCACCGGCTGTCAGCTCGAACCCTCGCTGGCCGCGCTGCCGGCCGGGACGTGCGTGCAGTTCGAACGGCTCGGCTACTTCTGCGTGGATCCCGACTCGCGTCCCGGGTCGCCGGTCTACAACCGGACCGTGACCCTGAAGGGCGATAAACAGCGGACAGGCGGCAGCGCCACGGAGTAAGGGACACGGGAAGTCAGGGCTCGCTGCAAATCCCGGTAACTCGCTACGCTCGCAGAAGTCCCGGAGTGAAGTGCACGCGAGGTCCCGGAGTGGAAGACCTTCGGGAAGTCCCGGTGGCTTCGCGAAGTCCCGGTGACTCGCTACGCTCGCAGAAGTCCAGGAGCGAGGAGCACGAGGCCCCGGAAGGAAGTGACTGGAAGTCCCGGCACTGACGCCCAAGTCCAAGAGCCTCGCTGCGCCCGCAGAAGTCCCCGGAGTGAAGGGCCCGCGAGGTCCCGGCGTGAAGGGCACGGGCAGTCCCGGAGTAAGAAGCTTCGGGAAGTCCCGGTGGCTTCGCGGCAAGTCCCGGTGACTCGCTACGCTCGCAGAAGTCCCGGACCTGTCGCAGAAGTCCCGAAGGACGCCCGCAGCACATCAGCGTCAGCGCCCAGCACGTCGGCGTCAGTTCCAGCACATCAGCATCAGCGTCCAGCACTTCACGATTAGATTAGCGCCTGCACTTCGGCGTCGGGCCCAGCACTTCGGCGTCAACGCCCAGCACTTCGCGATTCGATTGGCGCCCTGCACTTCACCGTCGGGCCCAGCACTTCAGCGTCAGTGCCAGCACCTCACCGTCAGCGCCTACACCCTGTGCGTATCTGGCTGCCACTGCTGGATGAGCTGCTTGATCGCGTCGCGGCTCTGGATGTTCTCCTGCAGCACCTTCGCCGCGAGACCCGGCAGTTCGGCGTCGCCTGCGAAGCGCATCGCGATGAGCTGACCGAGCGTGAACTCCCGGATCCGGGCGTGCATCGCGACCGGGAGCACATCGCGCAGCCGCATCAACATCTCGAGACGGATGACCCGGTCCTGAGCCTTCAGCGGGAACGACCGGGCGTAGATGGCCAGACCGATGAGCGAGGCGGCCAGGATGACGCCCACCACCGTGTCGCCGGACAGGGATTGCCCGAGCCGGGAGAGGGCCCAGGCGAGATTGACGGTCAACCCCACGAAGACGCCGTAGTGGAAGCCGGGGACGAAGCGTCGATGGGTGGCGTAGGTCTCGGACATCTCTCGATGCTACCAGTGCGCGAGGCATGAGACACGCGCGCCGGCGGCTGCGGGCCAAGCCGTATAATCGCCGTCCCATGACCGATCACGCTCGCCCGTCGATGCGCCAGGGCGCCCGACTGCTCGCTCCCCTGCTCGCGCTGCTGGCGGTGGCCTGCGGCGGTTCGCGCGTGCTCGAGCCAGGCGCCCGTCTGTTCGTCGCCGACGTGGTCAGCCCGACTGGCGATCTCGCGTTCGACACGGCCGTCCGTCAGGTCGTGCTCACCACCCTGCAGCAGACGCCGCACTTCTGGGTCACGGCCGATCAGGCTCGCCAGCGGGCACTCGGCGTCCTGCAGCAGCGCCCGGATCAGCCCGTCACCGGTGACCTGGTCCGAGAGGTGTGCGCCCGCGTGGGCGGGCGCGTGGCGATTACGACGACGATTGCGGAGGCCGATTCTTCGCTGACCGCAGTCATCGCGGCCATCGAATGCGCGACCGGCGAGACGTGGGCCCGCGCCGACATGTCGGCGGCGTCACGCGAGGATCTGGTGAGCAAGACGCCGGACGCCCTTGCCGAGATCCGGCGCGAACTCGGCGAGCCAGCCGATTCGATCGCGCAGCATCAGACCCCCGCCGCGATCGCGCTCACCGACTCGATGGACGCGCTGCGCGCGTTCGCCCTCGGCAATCGCGCGCGTGTGACCGTCAACGACCTGGCGGCCGCGCCGTTCTTCGATCGTGCGGTGACGGTCGATCCGAGGTTTGCCACCGCCTGGCTGCGTCTGGGTGTCGTGTCCTCAACCACCGGGCGCGTCGGCGCCGCGCGTGCCGCCGCGGCCAAGGCCTTCGAACTGCGAGACCGCGCGACCGAGTACGACCGTCGCTACATCACCTGGAATCACGCGGCGCGAGTGCTGCGCGACGACCAGGCCACACGTGCCGCGCTCGATCAGCTCGTCGCGGCCTACCCGCACGACTTCGGCGCGCGCAACAACCTGGGCGTCTACCACGTCGGTCGTGGCGAGTTCGAGCTGGCGCTCACCCACTATCGCGCGGCCGCGGCGATCGCGCCCGATGAGCCGGTCCCGCCGCTCAACGTCGCGTACACGCTGCTGTTCCTGGGCCAGCGCGACCAGGCGTATCAGGCACTCGCCGACGTACTGACGCGCAGGCCGGATGGCGGTCTCGCGATCACGCGTTGGCAGTCAGCCGTGATCTCCGGCGACGCGCGAGCGGCCGACTTCGAGCAGGCCGCGATCACTCTGGCTTCGCCCGCGCAGGTCCTCACCAGCCGGGCGACGCTCGCGGCCTGGCAGGGCAATCTCCAGGAGTACTTGAGCGCGCAGGCCGAGCTCCGGCGTCAGGCCGTGAGCGCGAAGAACGAGGGCGGGGCCGCGGCGATCGACGCGTCGGTCGCGCTGACGCGCGCGGCCCTCGAGCAGGGCCAGGCCTTCGCCGCGCTCCGTGACTACCTGCGCCCGGCGACGATTCCGCCCGCCGTCGTCGCGCAAAGCGCGGCGCTCCTGGCCACGCTCGGCCGACTCGACGAGGCACGCCCGCTGCTGGCGCGGGTCGAGATGCTGGCCGAAGAGAGCCAGGCCGTCTACTTGCCGGTGATCGTCGCACGCGCCTACATCCAGGCCGCCGCCGGTCAGGCCAAGGAGGCCGCCGGGCTCATCCAGACGACGCTGGTGGAGTTTCCCCAGTCGCTGGATCTGAACTACCACCTGGGGCGGATGCGCGAGGCGGCGGGCGATTTGGACGGGGCCATCGCGGCCTATCGAACCGTGGTCCAAGCCCAGCCGGTACTCGGCCACAACCCGGCCATCACCACGGCGCGAGCCAGACTCGAGGCGGGGATCGCAAAGAAGGACGGGAAATCCAGGGAGTGAAGGGCACACGAAGTCCCGGAGTGAGGACCACTTGAAGTCCAGGGCGGGAAGAGCACATGAAGTCCAGGGGTTGAAGTGCACGGGAAGTCCCGGTGGGAAGTGACAGGAAGTCCGGGGCGTGAAGAGCGCGGGAAGTCCAGTGCGCGAAGTGCGCGGAAGTCCAGGGCGGGCAGTCGCCCGGACAACAGCGTCAGCGCCGGGACTTGAGCGTGAGGTCCGGGACTTCAGCGAGCGAAGCGGAGTCTACGGGACTTCGCCGGAGCGAAGCGACGCCGCTCAAAACCCGATCGTCACCGACAGACCTTTGTATCCTGGAGTCAGCGTCGGCGTGACCTTCCACGTCACGTGACCGGGCAATCCGTAGAGAGTTCGCCGGTCGCGGTGCAGCGCATCGAGGCTGACGCCAGCGGCTGTGGCGAGGGCCAGGAACGCGATGCGCCCGGGAATCTGTTGGTCGTCGCATCTCGGCGGTGTGCCGCTGCATCGGTTGTCTGGGAGCGCCGCGCCAATCACGCCGACCCCCGCACCAATCGCGAAGCCATTCCAGAGGGCGTCGCCATCGCGGCGCACCTGCCGCACGTCCTTTGGGTCGAACTGCCGCGGCGCGTCCTGGACCAGCACGGTCAGCGACGTCGCGGACACGGTGGACACCCGGCCACGCACTTCGGTGCCGCGCGTGTCGATGACGCCGACGCGTGTGCCGGGCGTGAGGCGCTGGACGAGTTCGGGCCAGGACTCGGCCGGTCGTCGCTGCGCGCAGCCTGCGAGCGCGCACGCACTCAGAGCCAGCGCGGCCATGAGCCGCGAGCGCCCATGACACAACGGGACCAGGCATGCAGGAGTCGAGAGCACAGAAGTACCGGTGTGAACACCACGCGAGGTCCCGGTGTGAAGTGCACGGGAAGTCCCGGTTGTGAAGTGCACTTGAAGTCCGCGGGACATCAGCGTGAGCTCCTAGACCTTGGTGTCAGTTGCGTGACCTCGGCGAAGCGCAGCACCGGGACCTCCGCCCCAGCGCCGGGACTTCTGCGAAGCGAAGCGGAGCCTCCGGGACTTCGGCGTCAGTACCCGGGACCTCCCCAGGAGCGAAGCGACGCACCGGGACCTCGGCGTTAGTGCCCGGACTTCTCCCGAGCGAGCGAGTCGCCGGGACCTGACGGTCAGGAGTCGAGACAGGTGTGAACACCACGCGAGGTCCCGGTGTGAAATGCACGCGAAGTCCCGAGCGGAAGTGCACCTGAAGTCCCCCGGACATCAGCCTCGGTCCCGGGACTTCCCCGAGCGAAGCGAGGCCCCTGGACTTCGGCGTCAGCACCGGGACTTCAGCGAAGCGGAGTGCCCGGGACTTCGCCGGAGCGAAGCGACGAGCCGGGACCTGAGCGTCAGTACCGGGACTTCAGCGGAGCGAAGCGACGCCGCCGGGACCTGACCGTCAGCGCCGCGAAGCGAAGCTGACGACCCCGCTCTTAGATGAACGCCAGCGACGCCTTGCGGAAGTCCGCGCCGAGAACGCTGACCGAGCTGGCGCCCAGCCAGTTGTCGAGCACGCGCGCGTAGACCGAGCGGAAGTCCGTCTCGTGCGTGACGTCGCCGCTGTTGTTCTCGAGCGTGGGATTGCCCGAGAACGGGTTCAGGTTGGGCGCCGTACCGTAGAGTCCGCCGTTGACGCTGCCGCCGATGACCATCATCAGACCGGCCGCGCCGTGGTCGGTGCCGTTGCTGCCGTTCTCGGTGATGCGGCGGCCGAACTCCGAGAACACGATCACCATCGTGTCCTGCAGCAGGCCCTGGTTCTTGAGGTCCGTGTAGAACGTCGTCACGGCGTTGTTCACCGTGCCCATGAGGTTTGCGTAGCCCGCGTTGGCCGCGTTCGTGTTCTGCGTGGCGTGCGTGTCGTAGCCGCCGGTCTGGACCCAGAACACCTTCGTGCCGATGCCCCGCACCATCGCGCCGGCCGCCGCCTTGAAGGCCTGCGACAAGCCGTCGGTGGAGTAGGCGATGGACGAGGCGTACGTGCCGACGCTCGCCACGCGGTCCAGCGTGGACAGCGCGGCCTGGGTCGTGCCGTTCACGAACGACAGGTGCGGCCGATCCACGGGCAGATGTGAGGCCAGTGACGTCATCGCCTGGCGCGAGAAGGTGGCCTCGGTACCCGTGTTGGGACTCTGGAAGGCGTAGCCCGCGATGCTCGGAATCGCCGGCACGCTCACCTTGTTGCCGAGCATCGACCGCGGCACTTCGCGCTGCGTGGCCCATCCGACGAGCGGATCGACCGGCGATGGCAGCGTGTCGAGATAGCGGCCGAGCCAGCCGGTACCGACGGAATTGGCGGGATTGGCCGTGCTCCAGATGTCCGTGCCCAGGAAGTGCGAGCGGCTCGAATTGGGATAGCCCGTGCGCTGAATCAGCGCCAGGCGCCCCTCGTTGAAGATCTGTCGAAGTCCCGTCAACCGGGGATGCAGCCCCACGGCGCGCCCGGCGGCGTCCGTCCCGACCTGCAGGACGTTGGCGGCCGGCACGGCGATCGTCGGCCGACGGCTGAAGTAGAAGCTGTCCTGGTAGGGGATCAGGGTGCTCAGCGCGTCGTTGCCGCCCGACAGGTACAGCACGACCAAGTTGCGTCGCGACGATCCCTGGGCCCGGGCCAGCTCCGAAAGGAACGCCGGCGCCGCAAAGCTGACCGAAAAGGCGGCGACGCCGCCGCGAACGAACTCTCGTCGAGTGACCTTCATGCAAGCACCATCGGGGATGTCATTCGATCACACGAACTGGAATTCGCCCGAACCGGCCAGCAGGTGAAACAGGCCGCCGGCCTTGTTGAGCAACTGGGTCTCGGACCCGGTCCACGTGCCGCCGGCCCGCACGTAGGTCAGCAGCGCCTCACGCTCGGTGCTGGAGAGGCTGGAGATGGACGTGCGGCCCAGCGCGAAATCCACCATCGTGTCCGGTGACTCCTTCGACGGACGCGCGGCGTCGCGCAGCACGAAACGCTGGTTCTGCGCCAGCTGCGCGGCAAAATTCATGCGCTGCAGCATGCCGCCCGTCGAGAACCAGCCGGGCCCGGTGTCCCAGCCATTGACGTCGGGCGGCTCGTAGAGCTGCTGACCCATGTTGATCATCGCCGAGCGGGCCGTATCCACCGAGAAGCCCACGTAGCCGACTTCCTTCATCGCGCGCGCGACGAACTCCGCAGGCCAGGCGTACCGCTGGTAGAAGTTGTCTGGATTGATGAATGCCTTCGACATCAGCACGGCGCGAATCACCGGCCTCATGTTCGTGTCGTTCTGCAGGTAGACCTTCGCGATCGTCTCGACGAACTCGTCCTCGGGCGCCGCGGTCTCGCTGACGAAGAACGACCACAGCCGGCGAGCCATCCGTTTCGCGGTCTCGGGATGGACAGCCAGGCCCGCGATCAGATCGAGCCCGTCCTGCATGCCCGCCGTCGCGGCACGCGTCTCGATGCGCCGGCCGCCGTTCGGGTAGACCGCGAAGCTGAACTCTTTCGCGTTCGTGTCGTGCTGACCCGAGTTGTAGTTGAAGCGCCAGTACGCCGCGGCCGTGCCGGCCGTGCCGGTGCGCGCCACGCCCCAGCCCGAAAACACCCGGGCCGCCGCATAGACGTCCGGCTCGGTGTAGTTCTCCACGCCGAAGGTGAAGAGCTCCATCAGCTCGCGGCCGAAATTTTCCTGCGGATTGGTGCGAGTGTTCAGCCGGTTGTCGAGCCAGTACAACATCGCGATGTCCTGCGCCATGGTGACGAGGAGATCGCGGAAATTGCCAAGGGCATTCTCCCGCAGGATCTCGATCTGGCCCTTGGCGCCGCCCGGATCCTCGGAGGGCTTGGCCGCCATCATCCGCGTCCCGTCGGTGGTACCGACGATGCCGGCCAGCTTGCTGTAGGCCGTCGCGAAATGGTGGTGCCAGAAGAGCGTCATCTTCTCCTGGAGCGGCGCCGGCGAGTGCACCATCCGGAAGAGCCACCGCTGCCGGGCATCGTCGATCACCCACGTCGGCGAGAACTGCCCGCGTGTCGTGATGCCGGCATAACCCGGCGTGCCGATGAACCCGTCGATGTCCGTCTCGGCCGGATCGTAGTTGGTGAGCCCGTCAACGGCGGCGACGTAGCTCAGACGGCTGAAGGCCTCGATTTCGTCGGGTCGGGCTCCGAACCCGGCTCGCCGAAGCAGATGCGACATGAGGGGCGAGAGCTGCGCCATAGGGAGCCCCCTCCGTACACTGCCGGGGGGTAACGGTTAGACTCGCCGATTGTGCGTTTGGTTACAAGTGGCGAATGAACCCCAGCCACTCGTCCTCACGGCGTGCCGAATCGGTGAAAAACCGTAAAGCCGCCCGGGCCGCCCACCAGGCCAGGGCGTCTCCGTGCCACCCGAACGCCAGGGCAAAGAAGTGGAACGGATAGTTCCGGTGGGGGCCAATCCACGGGAGGCCATCGGGCGTGGACACCACGGGTGCCGCCCAGCTCCAACGCGCGGGCAGCCCGGAAATCACCGGATAGCGGACAGACAGCTCGTACATCAACTGCCCGGTCCGCTGGACCAGCGCCGGCTCGGACTGCCGCGCCGGCACCGAGGCCCCGAGCGCGCCGGCGAACAGGGCACGGTGGTCGGGTAGCCAGCGAAGCAGGTGCGGAGCGTCGCCCGCCTCGAGCAGCACCGCCTCCCGCTGACCCGTCTCGCGGCGCATGGCCGGGGTCAGGGGTTCGGTGACCACCACGAAGCCCTGCTGCTCCCGCACGTGGCGACGTAGTTGGCCGAACAAGCGACCCGGACCGCCCGTCGCCACGACCACACCCCGCGCGGCCTTGATGGTGCCGTGCTGGGCGACGACCGTGGCGTCCTTCCTGCTGAATCTTGTCTTTGATACGGGCGAACGCTCGAAAACTCGCGCTCCTCGCCGTTCGGCGTCTGCGGCCATGGCCAGAGTCGCCCGAACCGGATCGAACAGGAAGGCGTCAGCCAGGCGCATGCCCCCGGCCGTCTCGGTCCCGAGGAGGGAGCCTGCGGCGCGGGGCGTGACCCATGGGGCGTCGATTCCCGCGGCCTGCCTGGCGGACTGCTCCCGACGAAGCGGGACGGCCTCCTCGGCGGTGGCGGCATTGATCACGACCGAGGTGGGGGTGACGTCCGACTTCGGCGCGAGGCGTTCGAGACGACGGGCCAGTTCGCGGGCGCTGCCGCGTGCCTCCTTCCAGGCCAGGCGCGAGGCGCGCAAACCCGCCAGGTCCTCGGCCGTGCGAAAGGTGGCGTCTGGTTGCGGCAGGATGGCGCCGAGACTGCCGGCCGTCCCGCCCATCGCCAGTCGATCGCCTTCGAGCAGGATGACGTCGAGCCCGCCGCCAGCGAGGACGGCCGCCATCGTGGCTCCGGTCAGGCCCCCGCCAATGATGACCACGTCGGCGCTGAGTTCGCCACGAAGGACAGGTCGCAGCGGGCGCCGGGAGGCGGGCGTCCGCTCGGCCCAGAACCGGGCACCGTAGCCAGGCATCGGCGGAACGCTACCACGGGAGACGGGAGACAGCCTACGGGGGACGGCGGACGGCAGACGGCAGACGGTCAACAGGCTACGGCAGACAGACGACGGCAGACGGGCTACGGGAGACGGGCTACGGGAGACGGGCCGCGGCGGACGGGAGACAGTCCACAGGCTACGGCGGACAGGCGACGGCAGACAGACGACGGGCTACGGCGGACAGTCCACAGGCTGCGGCAGACGGACTACGGGCTACGGCGGACGGTCTGCGGACTTCGGCGAAGCTCCGGGACCTGACCGCCCTTTCCGCCGGGACTTCCGCGGCCCTTCATGCCCGGGACTTCGGCGTGCGCCGAGGTCGTGCGGAGGCGCCACGGCGGACGGTAGACGGCAGACAGACGACGGGCTACGGCGGACAGTCCACAGGCTGCGGCAGACGGACTACGGGCTACGGCGGACGGTCTGCGGACTTCGGCGAAGCTCCGGGACCTGAACGCCTTTCCGCCGGGACTTCCGCGGCCCTTCATGCCCGGGACTTCGGCGTGCGCCGAGGTCGTGCGGAGGCGCCACGGCGGACAGGCGACGGCAGACAGACGACGGGCTACGGCGGACAGTCCACAGGCTGCGGCAGACGGACTACGGGCTACGGCGGACGGTCTGCGGACTTCGGCAAAGCTCCGGGACCTGACCGCCTTTTCCGCCGGGACTTCCGCGGCCCTTCATGCCCGGGACTTCGGCGTGCGCCGAGGTCGTGCGGAGGCGCCACGGCGGACGGTAGACGGCAGACAGACGACGGGCTACGGCGGACAGTCCACAGGCTGCGGCAGACGGACTACGGACTACGGCGGACGGTCTGCGGACTTCGGCAAAGCTCCGGGACCTGAACGCCTTTCCGCCGGGACTTCCGCGGCCCTTCATGCCCGGGACTTCGGCGTGCGCCGAGGTCGTGCGGAGGCGCCACGGCGGACGGGCGAAGGCGGGCTAAGGCTTCGACGCGATGACCTCGATCACCGCGGGCGTGCCTGGTGCGGCCGTCGGATGCGCCTCGCGGGCGTCGTGCTCGCGCCGAATCTCGTCGGCCAGGTCGGCCGTGACGGCCTCCTGCGCGATGAGTCGCGCGAGACCCGCTTCGACGAACTCACGCGGCCACTGCCAGACCAGTCCCGCGACGCGTCCGTCGGGAACGACCCGGACCTCGGTCAGGTCGAAGCCGATCTGATCGAGCCAGACCGCCATCTCGAGGCCTGCCGGTGGATCCTCATCCTCGTCGCGCCACGACTGCGAGACCGCGAGCACCAACGCGTCAAGGTCGGGCGAGGGCGATGCGCGCCGCCACGACCCCGCGTCGAGATATTCGTGCGAGACGAACACGCCACCCGGCCGCAGCGCTTCGTCGCTGCGTTCGAGCAGATCGATCGGGTCGTCAATGAACGCCAGGATCCAGCGACTCCAGATCGCGTCGGTCTCCCCGACGCCAAGATCGACCTCGTTCAGATCGGCTTCCTCCGCGGTGAGGTGGGTCAGGCCGGAGGCGGTCAGCGACGCACGGAGTGCGGCGATCGCGGCCGGCGACAGATCGAGCGCGCGGACGCGGCCAGTTGGTCCGACGAGCGCCGCCAGTTCGAGCGCGGCGCGTCCCTCGCCGCAGGCCAGGTCAATCACCGTGTGGCCGGGCCTGATTCCTGCACGCCGCCAGGCATCGCGCATCGCCGCGCGCCACTGGTCGTGTTGATCGGAGAGAAAGGACATTGGGGACAGTCTACGGGAGACGGCAGACGGCCAACAGGCTACGGACGACGGCAGACGGGCTACGGGAGACAGCAGACGGCAGACGGCAACGGCCCTCGGGCGACGGGCAACAGGCAGCGGTAGACAGCCCGCGGAGACCGCAAACGTCTACAGGAGACAGGTGACGGGCTTCGGCCTACGGGAGACGGCGGAGCGTGATCGGCCTGGGGTACTCCGACGCCACCACGACGTGCGCAGGAACGCTTGGGCTGAGTACGTCCTCGAGCATCAGTGTCTGCCTGGTGTCACTTCGGAGGTGAAACCCGAACTCGCCCCGCTCCTTGCGCGCACCGTTGACGAAACGCGCGCGCACGACCGGGTCGTTGGCAAGGTCGGGCACGGCAACGGCGAATGTCCGCTCACTATCGACAGGTATGGTGGCCACCCGGAACGTCGTGACGGCCCCATCGATGATGCCGAAGAACTCGTGCGCCCAACCTGCGTAGTAATCGACGACCAACACCATCCGGGAGGCAACTTCCGGAACGGCAACGCTGACGAGCGCGCAGCCGGGCAAGCCCGTTCGCGGCGTCTCCCGTAGGCTGTTCCCTGTAGGCCGTCTCCCGTAGCCCGTTTGCCGTTGGCCGTAGCCTGTCGCCGTAGACCGTGGGCCGCAGGCCGTCCCCCGTAGGCCGTGGACCGTGGACCGTTGACCGTCTCCCGGAGCCCGTTTGCCGTAGCCCGTCGTCCGTACCCTGTGGGCCGTCTCCCGTGGCCCGTTGGCCGTCTGCCGTCGTCCGTCCTCAGCCCGTGCGCGCGAGCAGGCTCGTCGCGAGCTGCGCGTAGAGATCGACCGCGCGGTACAGCTCGGGCAGCGTCACGTGCTCGTCGGCCGTGTGCGCCACGGTGATCGATCCGGGACCAATCAGCAGTGGCGATCCCCAGCGATCGAGGAACGGGATGTCGGTCGTGAAGGAGAAGACCGCGGTGTCGAACCCAGGCACAGTGGTCAGGCGCACCGGCGGCACATGCAGCACGTCCTCCACGGTGACGAGCGTGCCGACCGTGGTCTCGATCAGCTGGCGCAGCGCGTCGTGGTCGCTGACCGTGCGGAACATCAGCTCGGCGTTCGCACCTGGCGAGATCACGTTCGGCGCGATGCCGCCCTTGATGAGGCCGACCGTGTAGAAGCTCTCGCCGAGCTGGTCGTCGGCCGGCCACTCCACTTCGCGCAGGGCGACCAGCGCGTCGATGAGCTTGTCGATGGCCGACTCGCCCAGCTCCGGCTGACTCGAGTGCGCGGCCTTACCGGATGCGTGGAGTCGCGCGCGGTAGACGCCACGCGTGGCCCGTGCGAGTCGGTTGTCCGTCGGCTCGCCGTTGATGAGAAAGCGCGCGTCCGGCGGGGCCGTTCCGTTCGCCACCACCGCGCCATCGCTGCCCCGCTCCTCGCCCACGACGAACAGCAGGCCGACGCGGGTCTCGCCCACGGCACGCAGGCGTTCGGCCGCGGCAATCTGGGCCACCGCAATGCCCTTGGCATCGCACACGCCCCGCCCATAGAGGACGTCGTCGTCGAGCCGGCTCGGAAAGAAGGGCGGCACACAGTCGAAGTGGGTCGAGAAGGTCACGACCGGCGATCCGACGGAGGCGAACACGTTGACGCGCCCCCCGCCCACCGGCTGCTCCGTGACGTCGTAGCCGAGGTCACGCAGCGCGTCTGCGAGAAATGCTCCCGCCTCGTGCTCGCGACCGGTGGTCGAATCGATGTCCACCAGCGCCCTCGTGAGGCGCACCTGACTTAGCGGATCCACGCCTCGAGCTCCGTGCGCGTGTCGGTGCGGTCGTCGCGGTACTTGACGATCACGGGGGTCGAGAGCGACAGCCCCCACTCCTTGCCGGCACCGACGGTCACGGCGCGCGCCCCCGGCACGACCACGGCACCCTCGGGCACGACGAGCGGCTGGCCAGGCTCCGGCCGGATGATTCGGCCGTTCGGCAGATCGTAGATGGGGGTGGACCCGGTGATGACAACGCCGGCCGCCAGCACTGCACGCCGCTTGATCACGGCGCCTTCGTAAACGCCGGTGTTGCCGCCTACGAGCACGTCGTCTTCCACGATCACGGGAAGGGCGCCGACCGGCTCGATCACGCCGCCGATCTGCGCCGCCGCACTCAGGTGCACGCGTTTGCCGATCTGCGCGCAGGAACCGACCAGGGCATGTGAATCCACGAGCGAGCCTTCGTCGATGTACGCGCCGATGTTCACGTACATCGGGGGCATGCAGACGACGCTGCGTGCGATGAAGGCCCCGGCGCGGACAGTCGATCCGCCCGGCACGATACGAACACCGGCACCAGCGCCCGGCTTCTTGAGCGGCATCGTGTCCTTGTCGTAGAAGGGCCACTTGCCGTGATCGGCCGAGACGTCCACGACGTCGCCGAAACGAAACCCTAGAAGGATGCCTTGCTTCACCCAGGCGTTGACGCGCCAGCCGGACGCGGCGTCCGGATCGGGTTCGGCCGACCGGACGGCCCCTTCGTCGAGCGCCCGTTGGAGCGCGAAGAACGCGGCCCGCGCTTCCGACTTGTCGGCCGCGTTTCCCGAGGCGAACAGGGCGGCAATCGTCTCTGACAGTTCCTTCACGCGTGCGACTCCGTGACCACGGGCATGCCAAACTCGCGCAGCACGGCGATGATCCGATCCTGCGATTCACGGCGCGGCGGGACCAGCGGCAGCCGATACGACTCCTCGCAGAGCCCCATCGCCGACATGGCGAACTTCACCGGCCCCGGGCTCGACTCGACGAAGTTGATCTGCATCAGCGGGAAGAGCTTCTGGTGCCAGCGGCGGGCGGCGGCGAAGTCGCCGCGCTCGGCGGCTTCGACCATCTGCACCATCTCGGCGGGCGCTTCGTTCGACGCGACAGAGATGATCCCCCGACCGCCAATCGCCATCAGCGGCAGCGTCAGGGCGTCGTCGCCGGAGAGCACGATGAACTCCGCGGGCACGCGGTGACAGATCTCGGCCATCTGCGTGACGTTGCCCGAGGCCTCCTTCACGCCGACGATGTTGGTGATCGCCGAGAGGCGCGCCACGGTGGCAGGCTCGAGGTTGCAGCCCGTGCGACCCGGCACGTTGTAGAGAATGATCGGCAGCGCGGTGCTCTCGGCGAGCGCCTTGTAGTGCTGGTAGAGGCCTTCCTGCGTCGGCTTGTTGTAGTACGGCGTCACCGACAGGATGCCGTGCGCGCCGCGCTTCTCGTACTCCGCGATCGCGTGGATGACCTCGCGCGTATCGTAGCCGCCGGCACCGGCCAGGACCATCGCGCGGCCCTCGACCGCATCGGCGACGATCTCGACGACGCGCTGGCGTTCGGTTGCCGACAGGGTCGGAGTCTCGCCGGTCGTGCCGCAGGGCACGACGAAGTGGATGCCGGCGTCCACCTGGCGCTCGGCCAGGCGGCGGACGGCCGCTTCGTCCAGGGCGCCGGTGCGCGTGAACGGCGTGATGAGTGCGGTGCCAACTCCCGTGAACGACAAACGCATTGCTGCTCCTTCGGCGATTACGCGCCAGCGATCATGTCACGCATCGTGAACCACCCGCGTCGCCCGACCAGCCACTTCGCGGCCTCGAGGGCACCATGCGCGAACACCGCGCGATCGCGGACGGTATGGGTCAACTCCACGGTTTCTGACGGCCCGTCGAACCCGACCGTATGCGTGCCGGGCACGAACCCCGCGCGTGTGGATGCCATGTCGATGCAGGCCGCGTAGCCGGCCTGTTCCATCGCACCCTTCAGCATCAGGGCCGTGCCCGACGGCGCGTCCAGTTTCTTCGCGTGGTGCGTTTCGTGAATCCACGCCCCGGCGCCGCCGACGGCCGCATACCGTCGCGCGGCCTCCTCGACGACGAGCCGGAAGATGTTCATGCCCACCGAGAAATTCGCCGACGCGAGCACCCCGATGTTGGCGCGCGCCGCGACGTCCCTCACCGCGGCCTCATGCGACTGCCAGCCCGTGGTGCCAATGACGAGGTTCAGGCCGCGTGCCGCCACGGCCGCGACCGTCTCGGGCACGGCCTCCGGCAACGTGAAGTCGATGGCGACATCCACCCGACCGAAGTCCGCGCCGATACCCGCCGCGCCGGTCACATCGGTCACGACGCCCGCGATCTCACAGCCATGCTCGGCCGCATGCCGCTCGATAAGCTGCCCCATGCGCCCATGACCCACTAGTAGCACTCGAACAGACATTGTGACAGTCGATCCTCGGTGCCGAAGTCCCGGACCTGACGCCCAAGTCCCGGCTCCAAATACCCTGAAGTCCCGGAGGCTTCGCCCGAAGTCCCGAGCGCCTGGCGCCTCTGTCAGGGGGTCGTACCTGCCTTTCGGCAAGCAAGGTGCGACCCGTGTCCGTTCCCGTTGTACCTGACGTACCCGTACTGCCGTACCGGGTACCTGGCGTACCTGATTACCTGACGTACCCGAGTACCTGTCGTACCTATGTACCCGACGTACCTGACGTACCTGGCGCACCCGGTTGAAAGAACTGGTTGTGCACCCTGAGCAGCGCCGTCTCGAGGTCCGCCTCGCGGATGACCAGCGTGATGTTACGACGAGCCGCGGCCTGAGACACCATGCGAATCGGGACGCCGCCCACCGCTTCCAGCAGATGGCTCACGAAGGTCGGATCGCTCTGCAGGCCGTCCCCGACGGCGCAGAGAATCGCCATCTCGCCTTCGCACGTCACCGACGCCACTTCGCCGAGCGCCGCGATGATCGCCGGCACCCGTCGGGCGTCGTCCACGGTCACCGAGACGCTGACCTCGGACGTCGTCACGACGTCCACGGACGTTCGATGCTCCTCGAAGATCCGGAAGATGTGGCTGAGGAAGCCGTGCGCCATCAGCATGCGCGTGGACGTGATGTCCACCACCGTGACGCCCTTCTTCGATGCCACCGCCGTGAGTGGCTGTCGGCTGACGGGACGATCGCGCGTGATCAGCGTGCCCGAGGCATCGGTGGGACGTTTCGAGTTCAGGATCCGAACCGGGATGTTCTCGGCGACGGCGGGCTGAATGGTCGCCGGATGCAGCACCTTGGCGCCGAAGTACGCCAGCTCGGACGCCTCCGCGAACGACAGGTGCGGCACGACATGGACGTCCTTGACGATGCGCGGGTCGGCGGTCAGCATGCCGTCCACGTCCGTCCAGATCTGGATCTCCGACGCCCCGAGGCAGGCCCCCACGATGGCGGCCGAGTAGTCGGACCCGCCGCGGCCGAGGGTCGTCGTGACACCGTCCTTCGACGCGCCGACGAAACCTCCGAGCACCGGGACCTTCCGCGCCGAGAGCATCGGATCGACCACGGTGGACAGCGCCCGCGTGGTATCAGCCATCAGCGGCGGCGCCGCGGTGTGCTCCGGGCCGGTGACGATCACGCGTCGGGCATCGACCCACTCCGACGCGATGCCATGCGTCGTCAACGCGGCCGAAACGATGCGGCTGCTGACGATCTCACCGGCCGCCGCGATCGCGTCGAGCCAGCGCGGCGTGACCTCGCGGAGGACGGCCAGCGCGCCGGCAATGCGGTCGAGTTCATCGAACTCGCGCGCGATCACGTCCTCGACCGCGGCCCGCTCCTTCGCTTCCGTCACGACCCCCGCCACTTCCATGTGGCGGGCCCGCAGCGCGTTCAGCGTGTCGCGTGCGCCCTGCACGTTGCCCTGGCCGGCGTCGGTGGCCACCGACAGCAGCCGGTCGGTCGCGCCGCCGAGCGCGGAGACGACCACGACCGGTCCGCGCCAGTCGGTGCTTTCGGGTTGGACGGCGGTCTGGCGCGCCGCGCGGACGATGTCGATGAGACGGCCAATGGCGGCCTGGTCGGCCACCGAGGTGCCGCCGAACTTCATGACGATCACAGCAGACCCTCCGCCTGCATCAGCTCCGCGTTGAGCACCGACGCGCCGGCCGCGCCACGAATCGTGTTGTGGCCGAGCGCGACGAACTTGTGCGTCAGTACCGGGACAGGCACGCACGCGGCCGACGGACACCGTCATGCCACCGCCGAGGTCGGCGTCGAGGCGCGGCTGCGGGCGATTGATTGCGTCCATCACGAGCAGCGCCGGATCAGGCGCCGTCGGCAGCGACAGTTCCTGCGGGCGGCCGCGGAAGGCGCGCATCGCCGCGATCACGGCCTCGACGCTCGGATGGGCGCCGAGTTCGACCGACACCGTCATCGTGTGGCCGTCGATCACGGGCACGCGGTTGACCTGCGCGCTGATGATGGCCGTGTGCCGTGACTTCCCGTCGGCCGGTCCGAGAATCTTCTGCGACTCGGTTTCGATCTTCTCTTCCTCGCCGCCGCCGATGTACGGCACGAGATTGCCGAGGATGTCGAGCGACGGCACCCCCGGATAGCCCGCCCCCGACACAGCCTGCATCGTCGTCACCTGCACGCGGCGGATGTCGAACTGGCGGAGTGGCGCCAGCGCCATCGCGAGCACGACGGTAGCGCAGTTGGGGTTGGTCACGACCGCGCCGGTCCAGCCCTTCACGCGTCGCTGCTCGGCCAGCAGGCCCAGGTGCTCGGCGTTGACCTCGGGAATCAGGAGCGGCACCAGCGGATCCATCCGGTGCGTGCGCGCGTTGCTCAGCACGACGTGGCCGGCCGCCGCGAACTGGTGTTCGAGAACGTCAGCAGCTGACGCGTCGAGCGCAGAGAACACGACCTTCGGGCCCTTGCCGGGGACGCAGCCTTCGACCGTCTTGTGTCGGATCGCCTCGGGCATGGGCGACGCGAGGCGCCACGGCGCGGCGTCTTCGTACTTCTTACCCTCGGACCGCTCGCTCGCGGCGAGCCAGGTGACATCGAACCACGGGTGACTGGCGAGGCGCGCGATGAACTGCTGCCCCACCATGCCGGTGGCGCCAAGAACGCCGACTTCGATCTTCGTCTGTGAACTCATAAGGTCGCTCGCAAGGACTCCGGGGAATGAGCGCGCACCAACAAAAAACCCGCCTGCGCGCTCGTGGCGCTTCGGCGGGCTTTGGCATGGCCTGACGGCCCTGCAGGGTTCGCGTCTAGACCGTCATCCGAGGCACACCGGCACCACCAACAGGCATTTCGCCCGCTTTCGCGAGACCCGCTTTCGAGTGTCGAGGGTGGTCAGGTGCATCGAAGACGGATGACAGTATACACGGCTCGCCCGCCGAAGCGCGCGAGCGCGAAGGCGGGGCGGGCTACGCCAGACGGTAGACGGCCTACGGCTTACAGGAGACGGACGACAGCCGGCCCGCCGAGGCGCGGCGGCGCGAAAGCGAACGGCGGACGGCCTGCGGACGACGGGCCACGGGCCTGCCCGCCCAACGGCCGCCGGGCGAAGGTCGACGGTCAAGCCCGATCGCGGAGCCCCACACCAAGACGACGACCACGGCGACGAAGGCATCCCACGCGAACTGCCAGGTGGTCGGCGGTCCCGACTTGGCGCCGTAGTGCTCGGCATACGTCCCAACTGCCACGGCCGTCAGCGCGACCGGCGAGGCCCAGCGGTAGAACGTCCCCGTGGTGCAGGAGCGCCAGAACGGAAGGAGTTCGCCCAGGACCATACGGCACCCACGTCTCGCGGATCAGTTATCGGCGTCTGGACCCTGGGGCAATGGGCCCGACGGGCAGCATGAGCGGTGTGGAGCGCGCCTAACGCCTGCGCGTCAGAAGCAGGCGTGGCGGCTTGGTCTCGCCTACGGGGACATTTCCGTCCCGCCAGCGAAGGATCGAGCCGTTGACTTTCGTGTTTTCTTCTCCTATGATTTCGCCACCATGACTAACGCCGACCTGTTCATTTCGCTTTGGGAGAAGGAATCCACAGCGACGCGAGCCGTGCTGGCTCGCATTCCGGAAGGCTCGACCTACCGGCCCGACCCGAAGTCTCGAACCGCCCGCGAGATTGCCTGGGTCATGGTCGAGGAGGAGCGACTGATGGTCGAGGGCGTCGAGAAGCTGTCGCTCGAATGGCAGGAGGTGCCGGTGCCAGCGACGATGGCGGGTGTCCTGGCCGCGTATGACGCGCAGCACGACGGCCTGACTCGCAGGCTTCGCGCGCTGCCGTCCGACCGCTGGGACGCCGAGCTGCCGTTCGTCTATGAGGGCAACGTGGTCATGAGGAGCCCGGTCATCACGACGGCGTTCGGCTTCCTGATGGACCAGATCCATCACCGCGGCCAGATCTCGACCTATCTCCGGCCGATGGGCAGTACGGTGCCCAAGATCTACGGGCCCAGCGCGGACGAAACGTAGATCAGGTCCGTCGGGTACGGCGGGTACACCAGGTACATAGGTGCGCCAGGTCCTCAGGTGCGGCGGGTCCTCGGGTGCGCCGGGTACTCGGGTGCGAAGACCTGACCCCAACCGTCAATTCAAGACCTGACCCCATCCGTGCCGATTACCCGAGCATGACGTGCCCCAACTGCGGGGGCCAGATGGCCTCAGAGGAGCTGGCTGGGCAGCTGGGAGTCCAGCTGACCATCGAGCGGTGTGCGCCGTGTCAGCTGTTCTGGTTCGACCGCTTCGAGAACCTGAAGCTCACACCGGCCTCCACGTTGCACTTGTTCAGGACCATCGGCGAAGGCGCGGCATCGGCCCGGAGCCCCAGAGCTGAGGTGTCCAGGTGCCCGCGCTGTACCCTGCGCCTGGTCCCGACGCACGACCGCCAGCGCAACACGGCCTTCCAGTACCTCCGCTGTCCGCAGGGCCATGGACGACTGACCACCTACTTCGACTTCCTCCGCGAGAAGAACTTCATCACGCCGCTCTCGGCCGACGAGCTCGAGGAACTGCGGCGACACGTGGCCTCGGTGAACTGCTCGAATTGCGGCGCGCCGATCAACGTCGCGCGCACGTCCTCCTGCGGCCACTGCGGCTCGGCGCTGTCGATGATCGACCTCAAGCAGGCCGGCGACCTCATCGCGCTGTTGCGCAACGCCGACCGCCCGGCGCGCCTCGACGCGACCGAGGCCGGGGCCGGCACCGGACGCAGGACGGTGGCCGACGTCGATGCGATGTTGCCCCTGAAGCTCGAACGGTCGCGCCGCGAGGTGGCGGCCGCGTTCGCCACGTTCGAGGGCGACGCACGCTGGTACGACGACGTGTCCACGCTCGGCCTGGTGAGCGCCGGCCTCGGCCGCCTCATGGCGATGATGAGATAGCGATCAGGTCCGCCGGGTACCACAGGTACGTCGGGTACAGAGGTGCGACAGGTACTCGGGTACGACAGGTGCTCGGGTACGGCGGGTATGTGCGGGCAGCACTTCACCGTTGTCGGCAGCACTTCAGCGTAAGGTCCAGCACCTCGTGTGCTCTATTCTCCCGCACCTCATTGCTCTTCTCCCCAGTACTTCGTCTGTTGCCTCCAGCACGTCACGCGCGTTTCCCTGCCGTCAGCTCTCGCTCGTGAGCATCGCGATCACCCAGACGACGAGAATCGCGGCGAGGACGGCGAGGCCGATCTTGATCCAGCTCCACGGCCGCGATCCGGACATCTGACCGGTGACGCCGTTGACGACCACCTGGTAGGACTTCTGGCCGTATTTGTACGTCAACAGCCAGATGGGCGCCAGGATGTGCTTGAACGTCTGGTCTGTGTACGTGGCGTTGACGTTCAGGTTCCGGTGCGTGTCGCCGGGGACCTGCGCGGCGCACAGCTCGCGCAGTTTGGCGTCCATCACCGATCGCGACCGGGTGGACGCGGCGACCAGATCAATCTGATAACGCTCGACGGTCCAACCCGACAGATAACCCGCGTCGTAGGGCACCAGCGTGTCGGTGGGAAACGGCTCCACCGCGCGCAACCGGCCCGCATCCACGCCCAGCGACGCACACACCAGCTCATCGTCGAACACGTGTGACAGCTGGCCCGCGGCCGGCGACCATCGCACCTTCCGCACGCGCTTGTTGCCTTGCTGCACGTAGTAGTACGTGCCGGAATCGGCGGTCCACGTCGCATCGACCTTGGCGTCGAAGGTCCAGTACGGGAGATAGATCCCGTGGACCGTATCGGTCATCGCCCGTTTGCTGAAGGCGTTCGGGGCGAACCACTGATGGCCGTACCACGCACGAATGCGATCGCGCGCGTCGGAGTCCGAGACCTTCAGGGGCAGCAGAGACTCGGGTCGGAACGCGTCCTTCACCTGCTCGTAGGGCACGAGCGCGGCTGACCCGCAGAAGTCGCACCGCTGGCCGACCTTCGCGGCGTCGAAGACCGAGATAGCCTGGCAGCTCTGGCAGCGAACCGAGGTCTTCTCGGCCTGCCACCCGCGCGCCGAATCGGGTACCCCGCGCAGGGCCGCCACGAGATCGTGCTCGACGATGACCGTCTCGGCGTTGCGGACTTCGAGCGTCGCCGGCGACTCCGTGCCGCAGAACGGGCAGATCAGGGCCTGCTTGGACGGATTCCAATGCGCCTCGGCGCCACAGGCCGGGCAGTGAAACTTGGCGCGTGCGCTGACTTCGATCGCGGGTGGTGGCGCGCTAGCCTCGGGATCCGGTGTCATGTCAGGTTGCAGCCGCTCCGGGACTTCACGTGCACTCCGCTCCGGGACGTCCCTGGCACTTCGTTCCGGGACTTCGCCGGCACTTCACTCCGGGACTTCACGCGCAACTCATGCCGGGACTTCCCGTGCACGTCACTGCGGGACTTCATCGTCTCTACTTCAGGAACTCCGCAATCGCCGTCTTCGTCACGCGCCACTGGGTGCCGATGCGCTTGCCCTTCAGATCGCCGGCCTCGAGACTGGCGACGACATCCGCCTCGGACACGCCCAGCAACTTCGCCGCGTCGGCCGGACCGAACAGCTCAGGCAGACCGCCGCCGCTGGCGGAGGGGGCGGCCGCGGGCGTGGTCTGTCCCGCGATCCCGCCCGGCTGGTTGACCATCTCGCGGGCCATGGCCATGCCGACCGCCATCTCGGCGCCGACGCCGGCGGCGCCGGAGCCGCCCTTCTCGAAGCCCTGCGCCATCTGGAACTTCACGTAATCGTTCAGGTTGCCGACCGCCGCCATGCTCGACCGCTTGTCGATGGCCGCCTCGACCTCGGGCGGCACCGAGACGTTCTCGAGAATGAAGCTGGCCATCTCGATCCCGTACTTCTCGCTCAGGATCGGGTTGATGATCGGGAGGAGCGCGCCGCCGAGTTCGCTGTAGCGCGTCGCGACGTCGAGCACGGGCACCTTGCTGTCCGCCAGCGCCTCGCTGAACACGCTCACCAGCCGCGACCGCATCGTGTCGGCGAACTCGTCGAGCCTGAAGTGATGGTCGGTGCCGGCGACCTCCTTCAGGAACTTCGGCGGGTCCGTGATCCGGAAGTCGTACGTACCGAACGCGCGGACGCGGACGATGCCGAAGTCCTGGTCGCGCATCATCACCGGGTTGGACGTGCCCCACTTGTTGCCGGTGAAGAGCCGCGTGGTGACGTAGTAGACGTCGGCCTTGAACGGCGACTCGAACCCATACTTCCAGCCCTTGAGTCGCGACAGCACCGGGATGTTGTCGGTGGTCAGCGTGTGCTTGCCTGGACTGAACAGGTCTCCGTACTGGCCGAGGTAGACGAACTGGACGACCTGCGACTCGCGCACGATGAGCTGCGCCCCGCGCTTGATCTCCTTGTCATCGTCCGGAAACCGGTACGACAACGTGTCGCGCGAGTCGTCGGTCCACTCGATGATGTCGATGAACTGGCTACGGATGAAATCGCTCAGGGCCATAGGACGAATGATACGAGAGATCGGGTCCGCCGGGTTCATTGGGTACGACGGGTGCAGAGGTGCGACGGGTACTCGGGTGCGGCAGGTACACGGGTGCGGCGGGTCCTCAGGTCCGAGGGGTTCTCAGGTCCGACAGGTCCTCAGGTCCGGCGGGTCCTCAGGTCCGACGGGTTCTCAGGTCCGACAGGTCCTCAGGTCCGACGGGTTCTCAGGTGCGACAGGTCCTCAGGTCCGACAGGTTCCCAGGTCCGACGGGTACTTACGGTGCGAGTACGGCGGTGGGTCCGGCACGCAGATTCTGCGAGGCCCCTTACCGGTCGGACAGCCTATAGTCGTCCGACGGTTCGGCACGCGCTATGCAAAGGCACGTGCATGGGCGTTTGGCACTACCAGCAACTCGACGCGTGGCGGCTCGCGGACGCGTTCAAGCTCGAGGCGTTCAGGTTGGTGAAGGTGACGTCTGCCATCCGGCGCGAGCACAGGTTCAGGTCCCAGCTGGTCGAATCATCCCGCGGCGTTTCCAAGAACATCGCCGAGGGGTTCGTGCGGCGGTCTCCAGCGACCTTCGTGATGTATCTCACCTACGCGCTGGCGTCGCTGGCCGAGGCCGAGGAACACTTGCGCGACGCTGTGCAACTCGAGTACCTCAGTGAGGCCGAGGCGGCTCCCGCGCTGCTGCTCGCGAAACGCTGCTCAGTAGCGACGAGCCGTTTGCGTAAGAGCCAAGAAGGCCTCGTGCCGCCCTCGCAGGGAAAGACTCGCCGCCACTGCCCTCCGCAGTAGCCCCCCACCGTACGCGAACCCCCGCACCCGCGCCCGGGTACCCGCCGTAACCGGGCACCCGCCGCACCCGGGTACTCGCCCCACCCGCGTACACGCCGCACCCGCGTACCCGTCGCACCGGAGGACCCGTCGTACCCGCGTACCCGTCGTACCCGAGTACCCGTCGTACCTCCGTACCTGCCGTACCCAGTGAACCTGTCGGACCCGATCTAGAAGCTGAGTCCTGCGTTGAAGTTGATCTGCCGGACGCCCGTGGCCTGCGTCGGCTTCAGGAAGAACGGCGAAGTCATCACGCCACTGTAGCCGACGTAGTTGGGCCGGTTGAGCGGGTTGTTGATGCTCACGCTCAGGTTGATGCGATACCGCGGTGCCGCCATCGACGGCATGGCCTGCGTTCTGACGCCTTCGACGCCGCCCATGCTCGTGATCATGATGCCGCCCGGCGAGGCCGTCGTCGCCTGGCCGAATCCGAAGCTGTAGCTGATGTTCATGCTCGAGCTCATGGTGCCAGGCACTCGCGCCGTGCCGCGGCCGACGCCCACGGGTCGGTCGTTGAAAATGAGGTCACGATTGTCGTCGGTGCCCGTCCGGATCGTGAGCGGGCTGTCTGCCTGCTGGAAGATGAACCAGTTGAAGTTCACGTTGCGGAACATGGCGCTGCTGAGGCTGACCTGCAGCGAACCCCGACCGCCACTGGCCCCCCACTCGGTGGACAGGTCGCCGGTGGCTGGCACGGCGAACGCACCGTCCGAGTTGTTCTCCGAAAGGTTGGCGGTCGAGTACAACGACGCATAGAGGCCACGCCGCCAGTCGAACAGCTTCTGACCCGATGCGCCAGGCATCATGGGCGCGGCGCCGGGTCCAATGCGGCCCAGGTTCACGCTCAGGCTGGCCGACAACTGGTGCGTCCTGGACGCCGCCTCCGAGACGGCCCGGATCAGGTTGGCAAACCGGGGATCCGGACGGACGCCGTTGACCGGCGTGTTCAGGTTCTCGCCTACGAGCAGGTTCGAGTATCGGCTGTAGAAGTAGGTCCCGCTCACGCTGAACCGTGTGCTGAGAGTCTGCGACGCACCGCCACTGAAGCGCGTGTAGCGCGGCATCAACAGGTTCTCGTCGAGCAGATACCGATTGGTCGGCGTCGAGGCCGGCGCGAGGCCCCCCGGATCCGGGAACGTCGGATTCAGGATGTTGACCTCCTGCACGCGCGTCCCGTCTGTCTGCAACACCTGCGCGTACGTGCCCATCGAGAACCAGTCGTGGAACATGCCCCAGCTCGACCGCACCGTCGTGCGACCCGACTTGAACGGTGACCACGTGAAGCCGGCGCGCGGCATGAAGTTGAGGCGGTCCTGGACGTGCGTCTGCCCCTCGTAACGGAGGCCGTAGCTGATCGACAGGTTCTTGAACGGCCGGAAGTCGTCCTGGACGAACAATGCCGTCTGCACATTCCAGTACGCGACGGTCGGGTCGCCGATCCGCTTGCGTGAAGCTTCGCGGTCGGCCCGCATTGAATGCCTCGGTACTCTCGAACGTGTACGTTCCGAGGTAGTTGGTGATTGTGTCGTTGCGGTAGAGACCGCCGTCCATCTGCACACCGAAGCGGAAAGAGTGCTTGCCTCGGACGTAGTCGAGATCGCTCTGCAGACTGAACGACCGCGTGTGCGCGCCACCCCTGCGTTGCGCGCCGCCAGAGGTGAAGTCATCGAGAACGACGTACGCCATCCCCTCCGAGGCCGACGTCGATTCGCTGTCAGACCAGTTGAGCGAGAAGCGGGTGCTCGTGAAGAATCGGCGCCCGAGCGGACCGATCTCGGAGATGCGAAGGGCGTAGTTCCGACTCTCGCTCGAGTAGGCCCGCTCGGCGTATTCACCCTGTCCGAGCAGGTTGCCCTGTGTGGAATTGCTGGAGTTGAAGCCGATGCGCAGCGTCTGATCCCGCGTGAGCGCGTAGTTGATGTTGGCCGAGACGCCCACGTTGTTGCGGGGCGATCGCAGGTTGAGGTTCTGCGCGATCGTCTGCCCACTGGCGCTGCCCGCATAAAGCTGCGGCGTCGAGTAGCTGTTCGTGCCGTTGATCCCGATATTGAAGTCCATCCGGTTGGGAATCAGCGTCCCGCTCAGGTTCAAGCCGAGGTTCCGGTTCTGACCGGGTCCGCGTGCCTGCACGAGGGGATTGCGCCCGTCGAGCGACGAGTCCATGAAGCCGCTGCGGATATTCGTGCGGAGTGGCCCCACGCCGGCCTGCGTGACGATGTCGATGTGCGAGAACGCTCCGTGGTTTTCGGCGGCGAACTGATCGCGCGAGATGCGGATCGCCTTGATCTGCGCTTTGGGCGGCAGGTCCTGTCCCTCGAAGCTGTCAACCCTGAGCACGGCGTCAGGACCGGCCATCTCCATCAACTGCCGCCGCATCTCCGCGGGGTCCTCAGACAGCGCCTCGATCTGCTCGCGCGTGAGCGCCGAGCCGAAGGCGAGCCCGCGATCGGTCGCCATGTCCTGCTTGTCGCGACCGACCGTGATCGAGTCTTCGACGGTCTTGAGCGGAAGCACGACACCGACACGGTTCTCGCCGGCGCGCACGCGCGTCTCCTTGAGCAATCCCACGGCGAAACCGGGAAACTCGACTTTCACGGAGTACCGGCCGGCGGCGACACCCTCGAGCGTGGCGATGCCCTTCTCGTTGGTCTGGACGGGCGTCACCGTGCGGGCAGTCGTCGCCGCTTCCAGACCGGTCAGCGTCACCATCGCGTTGGGGACCACCGCGCCGAGCGGATCGGCGACGGTGACCAGGAGGCGTGCGCCTGATTGAGGCGACGCCTGCGGCTGGGGTCCCTGGACCGCGGGCATCACCATCATCCCGCCCATGCCCGCACCGGGCGGCGGAGGGGGCGGTGGCGGTGGGCCCTGCGCGATCAGCGGGACTGCCACCGCCAACGAACACGCAACCAGGCAGACGAGCGACGCAACGGGCCTCAACAGCCTCATGACCAGACTCCTCGACAGTGGCTACCTGCCTGCCGAAAACTTCCTCGGATCGATTTTCGTGTTCAGCCGGTAGCGATCGAACGTCGTCTCTTCGGTCGTGTCCGTGCCAATGGCGCGGCGGAGCCTGAACGGCAGCTTCACGCCTTCGACGTCGCGGTAGTCGGCGAAATACAAGCGATGCTCGACCGGCGTGGACATCGCTTTCTTGCGAATCTCGGCGACCTCGGCCTGGTACTTCTTCCGCTCGTCGTCGGACGCGCCGGCGGCGGGGGCCGCCGGGCCGGTCACGACCACCGCGCCGGGCGCGACAGTCGGAGGCGCCGGCTGTCCCGGTGCGGTCACGATGACGTTGGTCGGGGGCAACTGCCATCCGACCATGACCGGAAGGTGCGTTTCGGAATGGATGTACAGCCGCAACGCAAAGTTGGGTTCGCCTTTCACGTCGAGCACATTGGCCGTGCCTTGCGGCGCCTGGGCCTGGGCGGCGAACGCGAACGTCAGCGGGTAGTTCGGCGAGGCCGCGAACAGCCCGAGTGCCATGCGGGCAAAGTCCTGCTTGGCCGTCGTGACGCGGGCTTTCTGCTGTGCTTCGATCTGTGCCGCGGTTGGCGCGGGCGGTCCACCGGCTCGGCCGGCGACCGGAGGAGCGACCGGGCGTGGCGGCGGCGCGGCCGGCAGCGGCAACTGCAACAGCGTGTCGCCGTTGAAACCGGTGGACGTGGGGTCGGCCTCCTCGGCGGGGAACTCATCCTTCCGGAGATACTTATCGGGAAGCTCGATACTGATCTCGAACTCAATCGGCTGCAGGTTGTTGCCCCGCACACGCCGCGTCCGTCCGTTGGCCACCAGCGTCTTGACGCCTTCGAGCTTCTCGCCGCCCATCGCCGTGCGGGCGTCCGCCAGAATCTTTGCCGCGCGCTCCGTCGGATTCTGCGCCTGGGCCTCCACGAGGCCGATAACGACGCAGAGAAGTACGAAAGAGTGTCCGATAGCGCGCATTTATCCGTTCCCCAGGGCTGTGACGAGGTGTTAGACGTAGTAAGACACCGAAAGGGCTGTTGTTGCGCCTCGATATCGTTCAAAACGTCTGGACGTCGCTGAAGTGCACACATCGGCGGCTTGCCCACGCGCCGATCTTCACGATCACGGCGGTCGCGACACTGGCCCTGGGTATCTCGGCCGTGACGACAGTCTTCGCTGTCGCCAACGCGGCAGTGTTTCGATCGCCACGCGCGGTTGCGCGCGAAGGCGTGTACGCCGTCACGCTGTCCAACAGCGGAGCCGGTCGAGACCGGCAGCTGACAGCCTCGCAACGGACGGCGGTGACCCGCTCCACAGCTTCCGTCGTGGGTCCGATGGCGACCGCCGTGCCGGGCTACACGGTGGTGCAATCCGACGCCCAGGCGGCGGAGCTGCCCGTCGAGGTCGTCTCGGGCGACTACACCGAGGTGTTCGGACTGCGTCCAGGAATCGGGCATCCCCTCGACCCCTCCCGCTCGCCTGCAGTGGGATCACACCTGATAGTGAGCGACCGCCTCTGGCGTGAGTGGTTCGGCGCTGACCCCGGCATCGTTGGACGCGCGCGCCTCCGCGTGCGCGGCACGTCGATGGTCATCGTGGGCATCGCGCCACGGAGCTTTCGCGGCTCGCATGACGCCGAGCTGTGGGTGCCGCTCGAGAGCTGGCGCAAACAGACGGACCCGCCAGGCGCGTGGGATGCAATGCCCACATTCGTGGCCCTCACCCACGCACGTGATGCGGAACGGCTGGCCAGCACGCTCACGGAAGCGGTCAGGAGCGCCGGCGAGGCCGTGCCGGCGCACTCTCGCGATTTCATCGTGCGGCTCATATCGTTGAAATCGCAGAGCAGCCTCACGACGGCGTACGAGCGGCGTCTCGCGTGGCTCGCGATCGGCCTCGCTGTACTCGTCTGGCTCGCCGCGTGCGCCAACCTGATGAACATGATGGTCGCGAGAAGTGCGGAGCGCGCCGGCGAGGTCGCGGTTCGCTCCGCGCTCGGCGCCAGCGCGACGCAGCTCTTTCTTCTGTTCTTCGCGGAGAGCCTCGTGCTCGCGGCGGCCGGCGCCGTCGCGGCTCTCGGGCTGACGGCGGCGGCGCTCCGCATGGTTGCGGCCTCGTTCCCTGCTCTCCGGAACGATCGATACACGCGCGCGCTCCCCGACCTCACGCCCGACTGGACGACGTTTGCGGTCGCGGCGGGTGCGGCCGCGGCGGCGGCGTTGCTCGTCGGCGGCGTCACGGCCTGGCGCGGCAGCCGGGCGACACCGGCGCGCGGCTTTGGCGGCACTGGCGTCGTGTCAACGCCGCAACGGCGAGCGCAATGGCTGCGCACGGGACTGGTGTCGGTGCAGGTGAGTACGGCCGTCATTCTGATGATTGGCACGGGGCTCTACCTGGTCGAAGCCGTCAAGTCGTTCGGCACGCAGGTCACTTTCGATGTGGGCCCGCTGGCGGCCGCCCGAGTCGATGCGAGACTCGCGGAGTACCACGAGACGCGCGGTCGCGCGTTCTTTGATGACTGGCTCCGGCGCGTGCAGGGCCTCCCGGGTATCGAGCACGCGGCGCTCACCAGCGGATTGCCGAGCGCGTCCCTCGGTTCCATGCAGACGCAGAACCTGCAGAATCTGTACGCCGAGGATGAGGCCGACCCTGGGCGCCGCAGCGGTTGGCGCCTGCTCACTGGGAGGCAGGCCGGCGTCTCGCCAGGATTCCTCGATGTGCTCGGGTTGAGCCTGCTCCGCGGCCGAAACGTCGCCGCGACAGATCGCGACGAAGCCGCACGCGTCGTGATCCTCTCGGAGAGTGCCAGCCGCTCGCTCTGGCCAGGCCTGGACCCGATCGGCAAGCGCGTCCAACTCGCGCAGGACCCCACGTGGTGGACCGTGGTGGGCGTGTTCGAGGACGCCTCGACTGACCGAGGGGATACGTCGTGGATGTGCCGCTCGTGCCTGGCGCTCTATCCCTACGAGCAGCGCTACAACACCGACATGATTCTGGTGACGCGCTCGGCAACACCCGGCACCGCGGCCGAGCAGGTCCGCCTTGCCGCGCGCGCCCTGGACCATGACGTTGCCATCTTCGATGCCGCCCCCGCCACGGCGACGGCCTACGCCAGGGCGACACCGCAGCGCGCATTGACCATGCTTGTCGGCGCGCTGGGGCTGGTGGCACTGCTCATCGCCACGATCGGCGTCTATGGCGTCATTGCGTACTCGGTCTCGCGCCGGTTTCGCGAGTTCGGCATCCGGCTGGCGCTCGGCGCCACGCCCCGGCACATCGTGCGCGCGGTTGTGGACGACGGCGTGCGCCTGGTGCTCATCGGCCTCCTGCCCGGCGTGCTCCTCGCCAGCTGGGCCACGCGCGTGCTCGAGTTCCAGCTCGTGCGCCTGATGCCCAATGACATTCCCACGTGGGCCGCCGTGCCGACCCTCATCCTCGCCGTCGGCGTGCTAGCCGCCTACCTCCCGGCTCGACGGGCCTCGCGGGTCAATCCGAACACGGCGTTGCGCGACTTGTAGACGGTTCACGCGGAGACGATCACGCGAACCGAGAACGGACGGAGGCGCAGCGGTCGAGGGCCAGCTCCCGGCGGCCGGCCCGACGGCCCCGCACGCCCCGGCACCTCCTGCGCCGACAAGCACGGCCGATCGCGCGAAGGCGCGGGCCGACAGAGAAGGGGTCCTCCGCGTCTGCGCGTGAACGGCTCCGCGGGATCAGAACCCGACGCGCATCCCGACCTCGATCTTGCGCGGATTCATGACGTTGGTGGGCTGGCCGAAGAACGGCGACGTCATCACGCCGCTGTAGCCCACGTAGTTGCGCCGGTTGGTCACGTTCTGCGCCGATGCGTAGAGGTCCACGCGGTAGCGGCGGTCACCGGCGCCACCGCCAAAGCCACCCGCCATGCCGCCACCCGCGCCGCCGGCCATGACGACGGTCTGTCCGCCGCCCGCCCCCCCGCCTGCCTGTCGCTGCGGCCCGAACCCGATCGCATAGGAGACCCGCAGGCCCAGGTCCCACTGCGTCGTGGCTCGTGCGCTGTTGCGCGCCGTGCCGGCCGGACGATCGTTGAACAGACCGTCGCCGTTGTCGTCCCGTCCCGTCGTGACGTTGTACGGCGTCCCCGACTGGGCGCGCAGATTGACGCTGACGCCCAGATCCCGCATCGGCTGGGTGCTGAACGACGCACCTGCCCGATGACGCGGCGCCAGTTCGCCCCACTCGGTGGAGAGATCGTCACCGTTGGCCGGCAGGCCGAAGGCGCCGACGCTGTTGCCGCGACTCGAGCTCAGCGTGTAGTTCGCCGAGAAGAACGTCTGCCGCCAGTTCAGCAGGATGAAGCTCGCGTTGACGCCCAGCGCGTTCGTCCGCGACTCGGCGTCATCTACCACCTCGATGACGTTGCTGAACGAGAGGTCCGGCCGGACGCCGCCGATCGGCTGGTTCAGATTCCGTCCGCGCAACACCCGCGAGCCACGACGATGGGTGTAGGTGGCGCTGACACGGAGGGCCTGGGAGATCGTCTGGTCGATGCCGGCATTGACTGCCGTGCTCTCGGGCAGGATCAACCCACCACCGAGCAGATAGCGGTTCGTCGGCGCCGTGCTACCCACATCCCCCGGATCGGGGAAGGACGGATTGAAGATGTTGATCTCGCGCTGCCGCAGTCCATCGAGCCGTAACGTCTGTTCGTAGACACCCGTGCCGATCCAATCGGTGAAGAATCCGTACCCCGTGCGCAGCGTCGTCTTTCCGCTCCGGAACGGCGACCAGGTGGCCGTGAACCGCGGCGACCAGTTGTGCTGATCGGGAATCAGCGTCTGCGCCTCGTAGCGGAGGCCGTAGCTGAGCAGCAGACTGCGCGCGATGCGGTAGTCGTCCTGCACGTAGGCACCGACCTGCAGATTGGCATAGCGAAGGTTCGGGTCACCAATGCGGCGCGTGTAGTTGGCCGGTCGCCCCGCCTCGTAGTCGGCCAGGCTCGCGAACGTGAACGTGCCGAGGTAGTTCGCGAGGTCGTTGGAACGATACCGGCCCGCTTCGACCAGGATGCCCGCCCGATACGAATGCGCCCCGCGCACGAAATCGAGATCTGAGGCGGCCTCCATCTCGAAGGCCTCGCGCCCGCCGGATTGCTGGGCCCCACCCATCGTGAAGGCCTCGTTGACGCGGATCGTCGGCGCCTCGGTCGTCGATCGCGACACCGAGTCCGTCCAGCGCAGCTGCAGGCGCGACTCACTGAAGAAGCGGCGTCCGACCGGGCCGTTCTCGGATACACGGAAGACGTTGTCCGCCGAGGTGGAACTGTACGCGCGCTCCGAGAGGTCGTACGCGCCGACGCCGAGGTTGCGACGCTCGAATTCATTGCGCATGAACGAGAATCGCAGCATGCGGTCCCTGGTCGTCGCCTGGTCGTACCTCACGGAGTAGTTGCTCCGGTCGGTGGGCTGCAGAATCGCACGTGACTCCGTACGTGCCCGGCAGCGCGGCCACGACGGCGCCCGAGTCGTACTGCCTGGCCTGCTGCGCCGTGAACGAGAACGACGACTTGTTCGGCACGATGGTGCCGGACATCGACAGGCCTCCCTGCTTCAGCTGCTCGACGCCCTTGACCGGCGTGAACGGATTCCTCGCATTCAGGCCGTCGTCTCGAAACGTGAAGTCGGCGGACCCTCGCAGGGGTCCGTTGCCCGGCTGCGTCATGATGTCGATGAACATCATCCCGGCCACCCCACCATGGTTCTGCGCCGCGTACTGGTCCATGCGCGGGAGACGGATCGAATCGAATCTGCGACTTCGGGGGAAGCCGGCCGCCCGTGAAACCGTCCACGCGGATGTTGGCGCCCGGGGGCGACATGGCCTTGAGCACGGCCTCCATCTCGTCCGGGTCGTCCGGCAACATCGCGATCTGATCGCGCGTGAGCACGGTCGAGAAGGCGCTGCCGCGTGGATCGAGCGACGCGCTCTGCTTGTCTCGCCCGACGACCACCTCTTCGGACACCTTCTTGATGGGCAGCACCACCGACCGGCGGTTCTCGCCTGCGCGAACCCGGTAGTCGCGCACCTGCACCACCTCGAAGCCCGGGAACTCGGCCTGAATTGTGTACCGACCGGGGACCAGGTCCTCGATCGTGGCCACACCATCGGCCGACGCCAACACGGCCGGCACGATGGCCGCCCGCGTCGCCTCGTCCTGCCCCGACACGGTCACACGCGCCGTGGGCAGGATGGCGCCGGTCTGGTCGTTGACCACCACGAGGAGCTTGCCGCGTAGGGAGGGCTGCTGGGCCGCCACCTTCTTGGGTGGCAGGACCAGCGTCAGGATTGCGAACGCGACTGCGAGAGCGAGACCTCGGCGGGCCACAACTACGACCCCGACTTGGTCGGTTCGAACTTCTTCGGGTCAATCTTGCCGTTGACCCGCACCTTGTCGAACGTGAGTTCCTGCGTCGGCTCGCCGTCGATCATCTGCTGGATCCGAGTCGGCAGCCGCACGCCGTCGTAGTTGCGATAGTCCGAATAGAAGAGGCGGTACTCCACGATCTTGCGATTGGCCTCGGCCTCCTTCATGCGGGCCGCCGCCTCCTGCTGCATCTTCTCGATCTCCTGCGGTGAGGGTGGCGCGCCGCCGCTGCCCCGCGTGAACGACTGGACGCTTCCGCCGCCACCGCCCATGGTGATGACGCCGGGTCCACTGCCGCCACCGCCCCCGACTCGCGCACCACCTGGCCCCATCGTCATCACCAGCGGCTCCTTGTCCAGCCAGCTGAGCATCAGCGGCAGGTGCGAGGTCTGGTCAACGAAGAACTTCGCGACGAACCCGTCCGTGCCGCTGACCTCGAGCACGTCCGCCTTGCCGTCGGCCGATTCCGCAATGCCCACATGCTTGAACTCCACCGGGTAGCCGGCGAACGAGGCGGCGAACATGCCGAGTGTCAGGCGAGCGAAGTCCTGCTTGTAGCCGTTGATCAGGCGCTTGTTCGCCTCGGCCATCTGGGCGGGCGAGAGCTGCTGTCCAGGCGCGGAGCCCGGCCCGGCCATGACCACGCGGATGTTGCCGCCCGACGACAACGAGGGGGGCGCATCGGTGAGGTTGATCAAGCCGTCGGCATTGAAGCCGGTGTTGCGATAGATGCTCGTCGGCCCCATGGCCATCAGCACATCCCGGCGCATGTACTTGTCGGGCAGTTCGACAAGCAGTTCGAATTCGGACTCGGTTGCCGTGCCGTCCGCGCGCGTGCGGGCGCTGCGTCCGGTGACGGCGAGGTTCTTCACGGCCGCCAGCTTCTGTTCCCCTCCGAGGGCCTTGCGGACGTCGGCGAGAATCTTCGCGACGTCGCCCCCCTGGCCGAGCACGAGGACGGGAACGGCGAGGGTGAACACGACCGCGAGATGGAATGCCTTGCGCATGACAACTGCCTCCTGTGAGCAACGCTCTGCAGGCATTAGACGTGGCGCGACGGGGAAGGTGGTTAAGTGGGAGCTAAGAGATTGTTAAGAACGTAAAACCTCTCAGATCAACGATTTGCAGCCATATCTCCGTTGAAATCACATGCTAGACTCGCATCCATGAAGCGCAGGCGACTGCCGATCGGGATGCTCGTCCCCGCGGCGCTCGTCGTGCTCGTCGGCACGCTGGCCACGCTGCAGTATCGCTGGCTCGGGCAGGTCGGCGAGGCCGAACGACAGGAGATGCGCGCGTCGCTCACGCGGCGCGTCAGCGACTTCGCGGAGGAGTTCGACCGCGAGATCACACGCACGTTCAATACGTTCCGCGCGATCGACGCCGCCGTCACGCCGGCAGAGCCCGAAGCGATCACCACCGCGTACGAGGCCTGGCGCGCCTCCGCGCCCTTTCCCGATCTGGTGCGGAGGATCTACTTCGCCAGAGACGACCGCGGCAGTTGGACGCTCCTCGAGTACCAGGCCGACACGCGCCAGTTGACCCCCACTGAGTGGCCGGCGTCGCTCGATCCCGTCCGTGCGCGTCTGATGCCAGACTTCGCGACGCTGACGCCCTCCGACGCGGGCCGGCGCGCGGCTGAACAGATCTTCGCCTTTGCCACCACTCCGGTGGTGCCGGAGGTGCCTGCGCTCCTCGTCTCGCTGGCTCCGGTCGTGAGCCGTACGGCGATGCCCCCTCCAGCCGGACACGCGCCGGGGATCACGGTGGTCACGACGATGGCGTCGATCGGATTCCTGCGGAACCATCTGGTGATCGAGTTCGATCGAGCCGTCATCATGGATGTGATGCTGCCTGCCCTGGCTGACCGGCACTTCGCGTCCGATCGGTTTCGCGTCGCGATCGTAGACAACTTCGCGGCGCCCCTCCTCACGCGGGGCCTCCCGTCCGGCAGTACGATCGAGCCGAACGAGGCGGATGTGTCTGCGCCCCTGCTCACCGTGCGCGCCGATGCCGAGGCGGCCCGGATGTCGATCGCGCGGACGCCTGCGCCGGGCGGAGTCATGGGCCGCGCCGGCGCCGGTGGCGTGGCGCCCGTGCCTGCGACGGTGGGAGACCGATTCTCGTTCGTGATCGACCAGCGCACCACGGTGGCCACGCGCAGCACCGCGGGTGTGCGGTTGCCCGCACCGTGGCAGGTACGGCTTCAACACGCCGCCGGGTCGCTCGACGTGGCCGTGACACAGGCACGACGCCGCAATCTGTGGCTCAGCTTCGGCATCCTGTCCGTGCTCGTCGCGGGCGTGGGGCTGATCATGGTCAATGCCCGGCGGTCCGAACGGCTGGCTCAGCAGCAGATGGATTTCGTCGCCACGGTCTCGCACGAACTGCGCACCCCGCTCGCCGTCATCCGATCGGCGGCGCAGAATCTCTCCGCCGGGGTCGTCCCCGATCCGCAGCAGGCGCGCAAGTATGGCGACCTGATCGAAACCGAGGGACGCCGGCTGACGGACATGGTCGAGCAGGTGCTGGTGTACGCCGGACTCAGCGACGATCGACGCCCGATTGCGGCGCGTCCCGTCGAGATCGGCGGCCTCGTGCGCGATGTGCTGGCCTCCTGCACGCCGCTCTTCGACACCGAGGGTTTCTGCGTCGCCGTGGAGATCGAGGGCCACGTGCCGCTCGTGATGGCCGACGAAGACGCCCTCCGCCGGGCCGTGAGCAATCTGGTGAACAACGCGATCAAGTACGGCGCCGATGGCCGCTGGCTCGGCATCGTCGTCGAATCCGCCGTGGAGCGCGGACAACCGTTCGTGCAGATCCGTGTCAGCGACAAGGGGCGGGGCATCGAACCGGCTGACCTTGCCCACGTGTTCGAAGCGTTCTACCGTGGCCGGCACGCGATCGAGCAGCAGATTCACGGCAATGGCCTTGGACTCAGCCTGGTCAAGCGGATCGCGGAAACGCACGGAGGCCGCGTGTCGGTCACGAGCACGATCGGCGAGGGCACGACGTTCACGCTGCAACTGCCGGCCATGCCAGGCGACCCGGTCGCTGACGTCGTGGGCGCGCCTGCAGCCGGCGGCCGGTTGGCGTGACGCCCTCTGCGACCGGCAAGCGCGTGCTGCTCATCGAAGACGAGCCCGGTCTCGTCCTGACGCTGACCGATCGCCTCAAGAGCGAGGGCTACGAGGTCGGAACCTCGTCCGACGGCCCCTCCGGACTCGAGCGGGCCACGCGCGAGCCCTGGGATGTCGTCCTCCTTGATGTCATGTTGCCAGGCGCCAACGGCTTCGACGTGTGCCGAGACCTTCGCCAGCGGGGCGTCTCTGTGCCCATCATCATGCTGACGGCCCGGGGCCAGGTGGTGGACAAGGTGCTCGGCTTGAAGCTCGGCGCCGATGACTACGTCACCAAGCCGTTCGATCTGATGGAGCTTCTCGCACGGATTGAGGTGCAGCTCCGCCGCCGCGCGGCTGCGGCCACGGGCACCACGACCTACCAGTTCGGCGACGTGTCCGTGGACTTCCGCAAGGCCGAGGTGACACGCGCGGGCGCCGCCGTGGAACTCTCGGCCCGGGAGTTCCTGCTCCTCAAGTACTTCATCGAACACCGCGGCGCCACCCTCACGCGTGACGAACTGCTGAACGAGGTGTGGGGCTACCAGTCGATGCCGTCCACACGCACCGTGGACGTCCACGTCGCGTGGCTGCGCCAGAAGATCGAGACCAACCCGCGGCACCCCCAGGTACGTGCTGACGGTGCACGGGCTGGGATACAAGTTCGCAGGGTGACGAGGGGGCCTCGCCTCACTGACGCCCGCTTCGCAGAGGTCCCGGGGACTGCGCCTCACTGCGCCCGCTCCGCAGAAGTCCCGGGGGCTGCGCCTCACTGCGCCCGCTTCGCAGAAGTCCCGGGGGCTGCGCCTCACTGACGCCCGCTTCGCAGAAGTCCCGGGGGCTGCGCCTCACTGACGCCCGCTTCGCAGAAGTCCCGGGGGCTCCGCCTCACTGCGCCCGCTTCGCAGAAGTCCCGGGGGCTGCGCCTCACTGACGCCCGCTTCGCAGAAGTCCCGGGGGCCTGCGCCTCACTGCGCCCGCTTCGCAGAAGTCCCGGGGGCCGCGCCTCACTGCGCCCGCTTCGCAGAAGTCCCGGGGGCCTGCGCCTCACTGACGCCCGCTTCGCAGAAGTCCCGGGGGCTGCGCCTCACTGACGCCCGCTTCGCAGAAGTCCCGGGGGCTCGCCTCACTGCGCCCGCTTCGCAGAAGTCCCGGGGGCCTCGCCTCACTGCGCCCGCTTCGCAGAAGTCCCGGGGGCTGCGCCTCACTGACGCCCGCTTCGCAGAAGTCCCGGGGGCTCGCCTCACTGACGCCCGCTTCGCAGAAGTCCCGGGGGCCGCGCCTCACTGCGCCCGCTTCGCAGAAGTCCCGGGGGCCTGCGCCTCACTGCGCCCGCTTCGCAGAAGTCCCGGGGCTGTGCCTCACCCCTGGCGACCCGCTGCGTCAGTCCCCGGGACCTGGGCGTAAGCAGCGGCACTTCGCCCGAGAAGCCCCGCGGGGCCTGCCGCCTCGACTGACGCCCGCTTCGCAGAGCCCCGGGACGCTGCGCGCCTCACTGAGCACCGGCCTTCCCGAGCCCAGCGAGCCGCCGGGACGTCTGCGTCAGCCCCCGGGACCTGGCCGTGAGCACCGGGACTTCCCCGACGCAGAAGTCCCGGGGGCCTGCGCCTCACTGCGCCCGCTTCGCAGAAGTCCCGGGGGCCTGCGCCTCACTGAGCCCGCTTCGCAGACACTTCCCCGAGGCAGCGAGCCGCCGGGACTGCCCCGCGTCAGTCCCCGGGACCTGGCCGTGAGCACCGGCTTCCCCGAGCGCAGCGAGCCGCCGGGACTTCTGCGTCAGTCCCCGGGACCTGGCCGTGAGCACCGGGGACTTCCCCGAGCACAGCGAGCCGCCGGGACTTCTGCGTCAGCCCCCGGGACCTGGCCGTGAGCACCGGGACTTCCCCGAGCGCAGCGAGCCGCCGGGACCTCTGCGTCAGTCCCCGGGACCTGGGCGTAAGCACCGGCACTTCCCCGAGCGCAGCGAGCCGCCGGGACCTCTGCGTCAGCCCCCGGGACCTGGCCGTGAGCACCGGGACTTCCCCGAGCGCAGCGAGCCGCCGGGACTTCTGCGTCAGTCCCCGGGACCTGGGCGTAAGCACCGGCACTTCCCCGAGCGCAGCGAGCCGCCGGGACTTCTGCGTCAGTCCCCGGGACCTGGCCGTGAGCACCGGGACTTCCCCGAGCAAAGCGAGCCGCCGGGACTTCTGCGTCAGCCCCCGGGACCTGGCCGTGAGCATCGGGGACTTCCCCGAGCGCAGCGAGGGCCTGGGACCTCCTGCGTCAGCTCCCTACCTTGCCTGGGCGACCATGGCGAGGTTCTCGCGGCGCGCGGTGATTGTCCTCGCGGCGACGCCGACCAGCGACCAGGCCAGCACGATGACGACGGCGAGCCAGACGAGCAGGCCGAGCGCGATGAGCCAGGCGGCCCCTGGCCAGGCGCGTGCGAGCACGAGCAGGACCGCGACGGGCAGCGCGGCGATGAGGACGCCAAACGTCCCGACCAGCATTGGCAGCGGGTGCGGGTTGCCACCAGACCCCGTCTTGCTGAGGTCAGACGCGACCGGAAACACGGCGGACAGCCAGACGCTCCCGGGGAACATCAGGGCCAGCGTCGCAAACCCTCCCGCGACGGCCGCCAGCCACAACGCGGGTTGTATCTCCGGCGCGACCACAAGCGCCACGGCCACGCAGATCGCGGTCGCCGCGCTGAAGATCAGCAGGCAGCCGACGAACTTGCCGCGCGCCAGTGTCGCGTCGTCGATCGGCGACAGGAACTGCAGCGTCAGGCCGCTGCGATCGGACCCGAAGAGATTCATCGTGAAGGCCTGCATGGCGTAGAGCGCGAACACGAGGCTGAGCCCCAGGATCATGTCGCCGTGTGCGGCCACGTACCCCGCCCACGCGATGTCGTCGTCCCGCGCCAGGACGACGCTCAAGAGCGCCATCATGGGGCCGGGCAGGAGGATGCTCAGGCGTCCGCGCACCGAGCGCAGGGCGGTTCGCACCTGCGCGAACGCCACGGCCGAAAGAGTCGAGCCCAGCAATGGCAGCGACCACCGCTGCGCACGGATCCGTTCGCCACCCCGGCGCGCGCTACCCGAGCCTTCGACCGAGTCCAGGAGCTTGCGGTGCGCCCACGACGAGATCAAGGCGAGCGCAACGACCTCGGCGAAGAGGGCGCTGGTGGCTGCGCTGGCGTCGCCGCGGCGGCCTTCCATCGCGGCGCCCAGGACGCGCGCGAAGATCTCTGACGGCAGGGCCTGCGTCCACCGCGGCAGCGATCGATCGAAGACCTCGATCGAGAACGGCTCCCTCTGGCGAGGACCGGTGGCGACGTGAGTTCGGGTCGCCAGGATCATCGGCAGGTAGGACACCAGCGACAGTCCGAGGACGAACACGAGCGTGAACGCCTCACCCCGCCGCCGACTGCGAAGCAGCCACGCCGCGAGAAACCCGGTGAGGGCACCGGCCAGTGCCAGCAGTGCGATCAGGGGCACGGCGGCCAGCAGGACGACGACGCCAGCCGACCAGGCGCCGCCGAGAAAGAGGCCGAACGGCAGCGTCACCAACCCGACCACGAACGCGGCGAGCCAGGGATCGGCCAGCGTCGAGGCGACCTCGACCAGGTGGAGGGACTGCCGCCGAATCGGCAGGAGCAGGAGCCGCGTGTAGCGGGTCAGCGCGCTCTGGATCGGAGCCACGACGGCCATCGCGACGACGAGCCCGAACGCGATGAACAGGAGCACGCGCGTGATGAACGTGACGAGCGCGGCATCGACCGTGCCGAGTGCGGCGGCACGACCCGCCAGCAGGCCGATGACGCCGATGCCGACAATGGACCCGAGCGCGAGGGCCACGAGCATCGCCGGCACGAGCAGAGCCAGGGCGCGGGAGATCTGCTCGACAGTGTCGCGACGCTTCGCACCGCGAATCTGGTTGCGCAGCAGCCGCCAGCGCAGCCACGCGAACGCGCCGAGGTTGCGGAGCATCAGGACAGCCAGTCGAGGGCAGGCGTGGCGACGCGCTCTGCGCCGAGCAACTCGATGAAGCGCTCTTCGAGCGTCAGCCCAGCGGAACCGCGCAACGCGTCGAGTGGGCCCTCCGTCACGAGCCGGCCCGCGCGAATGATCCCGATGCGGTTGCAGAGGCGCTCGACGATCTCCAGCACGTGCGAGGTCAGGAAGACCGTGCCCCCCCCGCGCACGAAGGCACTCAGCAGGTCCTTGATCTGCCGCGAGGCCAGGGCGTCGATGCCCTCGAACGGCTCGTCGAGAAAGAGCATGCGCGGTGCGGGCAGCAGCGCCGCGGCGAGTGCGATCTTCTTCCGCATCCCGTGCGAGTAGTCGGCGACCATGTCGTTGCGGGCGCGGCCAAGTTCCATGATCGTCAGCAGCTCATCAGACCGGGCCGCGATCGCGGCGGCGTCAAGGCCATGGACGCGTCCCACGAACTGCAGCGTTTCGGCGCCGCTGAGCCGGTCGAACAGCGCGAGGTCCTCAGGCACCACGCCGACTTTGCGCTTGACCGCCACCGGGTCCGTCAGCGGATCGATCCCCAGGATGCGGCACGTGCCACTGGTCGGTCGGAGCAGGCCGGTGAGGCACTTGATGGTGGTGGACTTCCCGGCGCCGTTCGGGCCGAGAAAGCCGTAGAAGCTGCCACGCGGCACGCTGAGGTCGATGCCATCGACGGCCACCAGATCCCCGAACACGCGCCGGAGGCCATGCGTCTCGAGCGCGAGGTCCCTCCAGCCGGTCGCCGACGCGGCCGCTCCCGGCGTGTCGGTGCTCATCGGCTGCCTCCGCCGCGCCTACGCCCCATCGTCGTCTCGGTGCACCGTGTCCATCGAGAAGGCCGGCAGGCAGATGGCGACGTACTCGGCACCGCCCGGCTCGGGCGTGCTGTATCGGATCCACTCCCCGGGGCGCGTGACGACGGCTTGTCCGGCACGGACATCCATGGTGCCGCCCTCATGTTCGACACGGAGCATGCCGCACAGAACGACGGTGATTTCCTCGAAGTCGGGACGTTGGCCGGGTTCGACCCAACCGTCCGGTGACGTCATCTTCGCGACGCTCACGCTCGCGTGGCCGGAATTGACGCGTCCGGCGAACTCCTCGATGCGCTTCGGCTTGTTGCCGGCCGACTGGATGATGGTGGGAGCAGCGATCAAGTGCGGCACGTGTCAGGACCTCGGAGGTAAAACACCTGAAAATTGTAATCCCGAAAGAGGATTACAATTTTCGGGTGTTTTACCTCCGAGGTCTTGTTCTTGCGGCGCTCGTGTCTGCGTCCTGCGCCGCGCCTGCGCCGGCCCCTCCCGCGATGGATGACATTGCCACTCGCTACGTGAAGCTCGTGCTGCAGGTCGGCCAGCACGACGCCGCCTTCGTTGACGCGTACTACGGCGACGAGACGTGGAAGCCGTCGGGCGCCCCGAGGCCGCTGACCGACCTCGCGGGCTACACCACCGCCCTACAGCAGCAACTGGTGGCGATGGCGCCATCGGCCGGCGCCGACGAGATCGTCGTGCTGCGGCATCGCTACCTCACCGGCCAGTTGACGGCCGTGGCCACGCGGATCGCGATGCTGCGAGGCCAGCGCCTGACATTCGACGAGGAATCCGTGCGGCTCTACGACGCGGAATCGCCGCGCACGTCCGAGGACGAGTTCAAGCACCGGCTCGAAGCGGCCAGTGCTCTGCTGCCGGGGTCAGACGCCCTCGAGGATCGCTACGCGCGGTTCCGCAACGGCTTCGTCATTCCAAAGGACCGGCTCGACCGCGTGTTCCGCGCGGCGATCGACGGCTGCCGCAATCGCACGCTGGCGCACCTGACGCTGCCCCCCGGCGAGACCTTCACGATCGAGTACGTCACGGGCAAGTCGTGGAGCGCCTACAACTGGTACAAGGGCAACTTCACCAGCCTGATCCAGGTCAATACGGACCTGCCGATCACGATCGACCGGGCGCTCGACCTGGCGTGCCACGAGGGCTATCCCGGACATCACGTGTACAACGTGCTGCTCGAACAGCACCTCGTGCGCGAACGCGGCTGGGTCGAGTTCTCGGTCTATCCGCTGTTCTCGCCGCAGTCGCTCATCGCGGAGGGCACGGCCAATTACGGCATCGACGTCGCGTTCCCGGGCCAGGCGCGCACGACGTTCGAACGCGAGACGCTCTATCCGCTCGCCGGATTGAATCCGGAGACCGCCGAGCGCTATGCCGCGGTGCAGAGGGCCGTGGATGCTCTCACCTATGCGGGCAACGAAGCGGCGCGCCGTTACCTCAACGGCCAGGCCGATCGCACCCAGACCGCGGCGTTCCTCCGGCAGTGGGCCATGATGCCAGCGGACCGCGCGGCGCAGCGCGTGAAGTTCTTCGACGACTACCGGAGCTACGTCATCAACTACAACCTGGGCCGGGACCTCGTGGCCGCGTACATCGAGCGGGCCGGCGGGACGCCCGATCAACCCGCCGTGCGCTGGCGCGAGTTCGGCAAGCTGATCTCCTCACCCAGACTTCCGTCGGGGCTCAAGTAGCAGACAGGTCCGCCGGGGACGCCAGGGACGTCGGGTACGGGGGTGCGTCAGGTACCCGGGTACGGCAGGTGCGCCGGGTACGCCAGGTACGACGGGTGCCCGGGTACGGCAGGTACTCTGGTACGGCAGGTTCTCCAGTACGACGGGTTCAGGGCAGGTCGCGGATGCGAAAGTTCCTGAATTCGATGGGCGCGCCTTCGGCTTCGACGCAGAGGTAGCCGGTGCGGGGATCCGCGTTGGCGCCACCGGACACCTCCTCGCCGTTCACCCAGAGGCGGAGCTCGCCGTTGATCGCGCGGACGTAGTAGTGATTCCACTCGGGCGACGGCCGACTGAGCTGTTTGCGCGGGAAGCTGCGGGCGCCGTTTGGCGAGGCGGGCGCGAACGGCACGAGCTTCGACTGGCCCACGGCGAAGACGTCGCCGTGCGTCGTGAACCAGTCGGCCGGGCGCATCGTGCGCGCCTCGTACAACGCGGTGTAGCCCTGGTCGAGCATCTGCACCTCGATCCCGTACTGCGGCAGCTCGCCTGGCTTGAGCGCCGCAAGGGCGTGGGGAGGTACCCACACAAAGACGCCGGAGTTGCCGCCCGACGTCAGATGCCGCCACTCGATGACCAGCTCGAAGTTGGTGAGCTCCTCTCGCGTGCGCATCACGCCAATGGGCTCTCCCGACCCCACCAGCACGTCTGCGCTCCACGTCCAGGTGCTCGCTGTGCCGTTGACCGCCGCGAAGTCGCCTGGACCGAGCGCGCGCCAGCCGGGGCCGGACCCGTCGATGACCGCCTGACGCAGGACGGGCGCGGCCTGCGACGCCAACGCCCCCACGCCCGGCCGCGACGCCGCGAACGCGCACGCGACCCCCAGCAAGACAGAGACAACCCGCGCAGACATGGCGGGAGTGTAGAACAACAATCGGGTCCGCCGGGTACCACGGGTACAACAGGTACGGGGGTGCACCAGGTGCCCGGGTCCGACAGGTGCACCGGGTACGCCAGGTACGCCGGGTGCACCAGGTACGACGGGTACGACAGCAAGCGGACGCGACAGCCACGATGGCGTTGCGCACTCAGCGGCGAATGCCGGTCGGGGCGGCGCGGCGCCACACGCATTCCGAACACGTCCAGCGGCGACGGGCGGGCGACGGCTGACGCAACGCACTGGTAGTCTGTAGACCGTGGCCCGTAGGCCGGCTGGGCCGTGACGAGTGTTTCTTGCACGGCCGCGGTAGGTTGTGGACCGTCGCCTGTAGCCTGTAGAGATGAAGCGGTTCATCGGCCTGTTGCTCGTCGCCGAAGGGTTTCTGCTGGGGCTCGATGCGCTTCAGGGCGTCAGGCTGCCGTGGGCGGCGGCTGATGCGGTGGGACTGGCGGTGGTCGTCGCGCGAGGACTGGTGAGCGTGATCGAGTTTGCCGCCGGCCTGATGCTGCTCGAGCGCCGGCCGCCGGGAGCGTCCCTGGGCATCGCGGCGCTGGTCCTCTCCGCTGGCCTCTGGGCGCTCGAGTTGGGTGCCGGGCTCGCGCCGGGTAACACCTTCCCAAGCCTGCGATGGCCAACGGTCTGGACCTACTGGCTGGTCGCGTCGATCCTCATCGTCATCCTGCACCGCGCCCGCTCCGCCGCGCGAGGCTGAGACAGCTGAAGGCGGGCCGCGATGCGACCCGCCCTCAGTTGTTCGTGGTAGTCGGCACGTCGGTGCTGGTCACGTCCGCACCTCAGGTGCCCGTCACCCCAGCACCTCCGAGGTGCCACGAGCCACCGTCGCACCTCTGTGGTGCCCCTGCCTACTGTCCCCCTGCCGGAACGGCCGGCTTGGTTGCCGCGGCGGGCTGCGGGTTCTTGACGTACTTGTCGAGCCAGGCGGCCCAGCGTGCCCACAGGTCGAGCAGCGTCTCCTTCGACGCGGGCCCGTGATCCTCCAGCGGATACATGTAGAGGGCCGTCGTCTTGCCGAGACCGTTGAGCGCATGGAAGAGGCGCACGGAGTTGATCGGGTCGGTGCCGACGTTCTGATCGAACATGCCGTGATACATCAGCAGCGCACCCGTGAGCTGGTTCGCCTTCATGAACGGCGACATGTCGAGGTACACGTTGGGCGCCTCCCACAGGTCGCGGCGTTCGCTCTGGAAGCCGAGCGGCGTCAGCGTGCGGTTGTAGGCGCCGTCGCCGGCGATGCCGGCCTTGAAGAACGGCGTGTGCACCATGGCGTTGACCGTCGAGAACGCGCCGTAGCTGTGGCCGCCGATGGCCAGCCGCGTGCGGTCCACCAGTTGACGACGGTCGAGTTCGTCGATCGTCACCGACAGGTTGTTCCGCAGGTCGTTGACGTAGTTGTTGTTCATCTGCCCCTGCGGGCCGACGATCGGCGCGTCGTTCTCGACCACGGCATAGCCGAGCCGGGTGAAGAACTCCATCGACCGGGTGCCGAAGGTCGCGAACGCGTTCTTGTTGAACGTGCGATCGGGCTGGTCGTAGGCCTCCTGCGTCGCGTACTCCCGCGGGTAGAACCAGAAGAGCGCCGGCAGCTTGGTGCCCTTCACGTAGTTTGGCGGCAGGTTGACGGTGACGCGGAACTTGAAGCCGTCCGGCCGTTCGACCGTGAAGCGCTCGATGATCATCGCCGTCAGATCTGGCGTCATGTCCTCGTTGTTGGTGAGCTGCTTGCGCCCGGCGGCATCGACCAGGAACTGCTGCGGCACGAGGCGCGGACCTTCGCGCGTGACGATGAACTTGCCCGTGTCGATGTCGAGCACGTTCGACACGCGCTCGAAGACGTCGGTGTTCGGGCTCTCGTAGATCCGCTTCTTCTCGCCCGTCTTGATCGCCACCTGATCGATGAACGTCTTCGGGCCGTTCTGCTGCGGATTCTTGTCGTAGATCGTGCCCTGATAGAAAACGCTCGACCCGTCGGCCGAGACGAGCACGGCGCCGCCGCCGCCCGCACCGCCGCCGCGCCCGCCGGCCGCTCCAGCGCCCCCACCGCGCACGCCCATCATCGTGCCGGGGTTGGCGTAGAAGTCGCTGCCCGTCCGCATGACGGCGTGCTTGGTGGCCGGCTCCGCGAGATACACCGCGTAGTCCACGCTGTTCTGTCCTGCGGTCTCGCGGAAGAAGACGACCTTGCCGTCGGGCGAAAACCGCGCGCCGGTCATCCGCGTGTTGTTCTCGTAGATGAGCGACGTGCTCGTCGCGTCGAACGGCGGCAGCCAGGCCATCAGGCGGTCCTTGCGCGGTGGCCCCTGCTGACCACCGCGGCCCGCCGGCGCGCCGTCACCTGCGGCACCGCCCGCGCGGCCCGCGCGCCCGGCACCCGCGGCCGCGTTGGCGCCATTGCCGGCACCGGCCGGGGCCGGCTCCTGCTCGAGATAGGTGAACCCGGGGCCATCGGTGCGCCACGTGATCTCACGCTTGCCTGTCTGGTTGGCGCCGCCGCCTCGTCCGCCGCCGGCCGCCGGGGCCTGCGCCGGATCGGGCGCCGGCACATCGTCAGGCTGCGCGCCGAGATTGATCGCGCGCTCGCTCAGCTTGGTCAACACCTTGCCCGTCGCGTCCCACACTTCCTCGGCCTGCCCGAAGCTGCTGACGGGCACGATGTACGAGAACGGCTTCGTCATGCGGACGACGCGCACGTGGTCGCCGCCGGGCGCGAAGTCGATCGACCGCACCATGGTCGGCGCGCCCACCTTCTTGATGGTGCCGGTGGCGATGTCGATGAGCGCGACCTGCCCGGTGGCGTGATACTCGAGCAACTGGAAATCGTACGGCGTGGCCATCAGGCTGGCGAACGTACGCAGGCGGTTCTTGTCGCCGTCGGCCAGCTTGATGGAGGGCCCCGAGGGCTCAGCGGGCGGCGAGGGCCGAGGACCGCGTCCATCAGGAATCACGACGGCGGCGATCTGCTTGCCGTTGCCGGTGAACTCGAAGCCGTTGGTGAGCGTCAGGAGGAGCGGCGTCTTCGACACCTGGCGCGGTTTGTTCGTCGTGATGTCCGTCATCCAGAGGTGCGAGGCCTCCTCGCCATGAACGAGATAGGCCACGGCCGCGCCATCCGGCGTCCAGGACGCACCCGAAATGCGAGCACCGGCCGGCAGCGCAATCTGCTTGCGCGCGCCGTCGGCGGCCGAAATCACCTGAAGGCCGACGCGCGAGCTGTTGGTGATCGCCCGCGTCCGGTTCGCCTTGTAGTCGATGAACACGCCACCGAGTTCGTCGAACGGCTTGCCGAAGACCTTCATCGGCACCGGGCCGTCCTCGATCTCGTCGATGAACCACTTCTTGTCCGGGCTCAGGTTGGTCAGCGTCACGTTCAGGTGGCGTGGCGCGAGGACCGCGTCGGCCAGCTCCTTCGGCGGCTGAACGTAGCCTTCCTTGGCCAGGATTTCATCAGCCCACGTCGGAGCCGGGGCCTGTGCGACCCGTGCGGTCGTCGTGGCGGGGGCCGGCGCCTGCGCCAGCAGCGTCAACGGCAGGAGCGCGACGGCCGACACCAGGACGAGGCGCTGTGCGTATTCGGACTTCATGGATCCTCCGGGGAACGTTCAGGGGAACGCGAGACGAAGGGATTATAGACGGGCGACAGGGGACGGGCTACGGCAGACAGGCTACGGGAGACGGCAGACGGGAGACGGCCCACGGGCTACGGGCCACGGGCTACGGGCTACGGGCCACGGGCTACGGGCTACGGGCTACGGGCTACGGGCTACGGGCTACGGGCTACGGCAGACAGGCTACAGAACACAGACGGTAGACCGGCGACAGGCGATAGACCGTCCTCGTGCCCCGTCGTAGGCCGTCGTCAGTAGGCCGTGTCCGTTGCCCGTCTGCCGTGGGCTGTGGCTGTGGCTGTGGGCCGCTTACAGCCAGCCGGTCTTCCTGAATCGATAAAACAGATAGCTATCAATCGCGACCATACTCCCCACCGCGAATGGGTATCCCCACACCCAGCCCAGTTCGGGCATGTGTTCGAAGTTCATGCCGTAGACGCCGGCGATGAGCGTCGGCACGGCCACCAGCGCCGCATACGCCGCCAGGCGCTTGGTGACTTCGCTCTCCTGAATCGTGAGCAGCGACAGGTTCACCGAGATCGCGGTGGTCACCATGTCCTGCAGGCTGTCCACCTGCTGGCCGAGGCGCAGCAGGTGGTCAGAGACGTCGCGGAAGTAATCCTGCAGTCCCATGCAGATCGGCGGAACGCGTCCGCCGTACAGTTTGCCGGTGGCTTCGAGCAACTGGCCCGTCGCATGCCGGATGGCCAAGAGCTTGCCTTTGAGGCCGTAGAGCGCCTCGACACTCGTCCGAGACGTGTGGCCAGCGAAGATGCGCTCTTCGACGTCCGCGATCTCGTCGGTCAACCGATCGATGACGGGAAAGTAGCGATCGACCACGGCGTCCATGAGGGCATAGAGCACGTACGCCGATCCGTGCTTCAGCAGCTCGGGCTCTTCCTCGCTGCGGCGACGGACATCCGCAAAGCCCTGCGACACGTGGCGACGCACCGAGACGATGTACTGCGGCCCGACGAACATGGCGACTTCGCCCTGCGAGAACTCGCCATCGGCGATCTCGAAGACGTGCAGGACCACGAAGAGCGACTGCCCGTACTCTTCGACCTTCGGACGCTGGTTGCCCTTCCGGGCGTCCTCGACGGCCAGCTCGTGCAGGCCGAACTCGACCTGGACGGCTTCGAGCTCGTCCGGATCGGGGTCCTTCAGCGCAACCCAGACGAAGTAGTCCGGATGCGCGAGCGTCGCGCGGATCTGCGACACAGGAATGTCCCCCACGCGACGACCCGCCTGATAGGCCACACAACTGATCAGCACGACACAGCAGTATAACGATCGGGTCCGTCGGGTACGGCGGGTACATCAGGTACAGAGGTGCGACGGGTACTCGGGTACGACGGGTCCTTGGGTACGACGGGTCCGCAGGTACGACGGGTCCCCGGGTACGACGGGTCCTTGGGTACGACGGGTCCGCAGGTACGACGGGTCCTCGGGTACGACGGGTCCTCGGGTACGACGGGTCCTCAGGTACGACGGGTCCTCAGGTACGACGGGTCCTCGGGTACGACGGGTCCTCAGGTACGACGGGTCCTCGGGTACGACGGGTCCTCAGGTACGACGGGTCCTCGGGTACGACGGGTCCTCAGGTACGACGGGTCCCCGGGTACGACGGGTCCCCGGGTGCGACGGGTCCTCAGGTACGACAGGTCCCCGAGTGCGACAAGTACCAGCCACAACAGGCACCTGACGTGCGGCACACCAGTCGATGAACGAACGGACAGTCTCGCCGGGCCGACAGTCTCGCAATGGAGCCCGTTGCCAGGCGCGCGGCAGCCTGCTTGTATCGCCGGCTGTGGCCGCCGGACCTGCGTACCTGGCGTACCCGAGGACCCGTCGCACCTGCGTACCCGACGTCCCTTTAGTACCCGATGGACCCGATCTTCATGTCCTGCGTCTTGCGCTCGCCGTCACCGAGGGTGATCTTGAACGAGCCGGCGACGAGCTGCTCGAGGAACTCGGGCGAGTAGAGCTCGAGCGCGTTGACTTCGGTCGCCGCGCAGACGTAGTACTCGCCCGCCGGCAGGCCGTTGATGCGGTAGCGTCCATCAGTCGCCGGCCGCGCCTGCTGGATCCGGCGCGATCCGAACGTCCAGTACCGACGGTCCGTCGAAAACACCACGATCGGATAGCCGGGCGCGGGACGACCGGCAGCGTCGATCACACGGCCCGCGATCTCGGTCGGACGATTCGTCATCGTGATGACGACGCCGCTGATGTCCTCACCCGGCCGGACCTCGAACGACACATCCGCCACGTCGCGACCGGCGAGCATCACCGACTTCATCGTCCAGGCCGGCACGGCCGCAGCCGTGCTGGCACCGGGCGTGGCCGGCATCAGTCCCGGAATCATCAGACCCGGCGCCATCATCTGCACACGGTACTGATTGGGCGCCAGTCCCTCCGCTTCGAACGAACCGTCCTCTTTGACCACCACCATCGCGAGGGCCGACATCATGTTCGCCAGATCGGCGATGCCGGCCCGATCGGGCAGATTCGCCACCAGCACGCGCGATCGCACGATCTCGGCCGCGGGTGGCGCGGGGCCACCTTCGAAGACCAGACGACCCGCGACCTTCATTCCGGGTTGCAGGCGCAGCGTGATGCCCTGCACATCGCGCCCTTCGACGACGATGTCCTCCTGCGCCCAGAAGGCACCGGCCCCACCCATCTGCTCGCTCATCATCGTCATCACCGCCTCCATCATCGACACGTTGGCGGGAGGAGCGGCCGCGCGACCGGTGGGACGAGGCGCGCTGCGTGCCATGACACGATAGCGACCCGGCACCACATTCGACGTTGAAAACTCGCCGGCCGCGTTCGTGCGCGCCGAGAGGCGCACCATCGCGACAGGCCCCAGCACCTGCGCCGCGTCGAGACGTTGAATGTTCACGGCTGTGGCGGCGAGCGGCTGACCGGCCGCGTCGATGAGCGTGCCCGCAATCCGTGCGGTGGGCACCAGCACCGTCGTCAGATCCACACCCGAACGCTCTTCGCCCGCTGCCAGCTTCACCGGGGCGGCGCCGGCCGGATCGGCCGTGCCAGGGTGGAACACCGTCGCATAGGTCGTGGCGGGGCCGGGTGCGGGGGGTGCCGGCCGCGAGGCCGGCGCCCCGGCCAATCCCGGTGCCGTGGCCGAGACCGACGAGGACATCGCACCCTGCGCCCAACGCAGTTCATCGGCCGTGACGCGGCGCAGTTCCTGCGTCGCCAGATTCGAAGGCCGGGCAGCGACGAGGTAGTCGCCAGGCATCAGCCCGTACACGCGATAGACGCCGCGATCGTCGGTCGTCGCCGACGCCTGCCGGGCCAACTGCTCGATCGACAGACCGCTGGTGGGCACGACCTGCACCTGAAAATCCGGCACGGGCTGGCCCGCCTGCGACCGCACTGTTCCCGTGACGACGGCGCCGCGCGCCAGGCGGATGTCGATGCCGGTCACGACCTGTCCATCCGCGACCGTGACAGGCACGCCTTGCGTCGATCCCACACTCCGCGATCCGTAGGCAGAGGCGATGTACCCCGGCCGAGCCGCCACCACCGTGTAGTTGCCGGCCGCGAGCCCGCCCAGCACATACGCGCCGTTGTCATCGGTGAGCACCGAACGCGGCGTGGCGATCAAGCCACTCGCAACGGTGATCTTGACGCGTCGAAGAGGCCGCGGCGCGACCTCGTCTGTTCGGACAACGCCGGTGATGGTCGCCGCGCCGACAGGCGCGGCGGCCCCGTCGCGCGTCTGCGCCTGGGCGCGCAGCACCGGCACGCCGGACATCTGCGTGCCGAGCACCGCGATGATCATCACAACGCCGGCGGTCTGCACGCGCGTCCTCGTGATCACCCTCATCGCGGCACCTTGACGATCGTCACATCGAGCGTGCGCCTGTCGAGATCCGCCAGCGTCACCCGTGTCGCCACGCGCAGGAGCCCCGACAGGTAGGTGTCGTCGCTCATATCACTGGCCTCCTGGTCGTCCACGGCCGCGATCAGGTAGTCCCCGGGCACCAGCGAGGCGAACGAATAGGCGCCAAGGTCCGAGGCCTGCACCTGCCGCGGACGGCGCGCCGGCGCGGTCTCACGTCCGACGCGATAGGTCGCAGGGATGAGCACGACGGTCGCCGTCTTCGAGACGGTGCCGCCATCGATGCGCACGGTGCCGGCCACCTGTGCGAGCTTGTTCGTCAGCGTGATGACGACGTCGCTCACGTCTCCCGCGCCGAGGTCGAGCGGCGTGTTGAGCACATCGCGACCGCTGGCGGTGATCGATCGCGGCAGCCACTGGCCGCCGCCGGCTGGCACCTGTGTGAGCATCGACAGCCAGTAGCGACCACCCGGGAAGCCTGGCGACTTGAACTCCGCCCGTTCATCGAGCGCCGCCCGCTGCGGCCCGACGCCCGCCTGCGCGTTGCCCAGGGCTGTCGCCTGCACGAACCACGACGGCATCTGGGTCGGCGCCGGTGGACTGTCGCCGTCGAACTGCACGCGACCAGAGACGCGCGCGCCTTCGTTGAGCACGACCGAGAGCCCCGAGACGTCCGTGACGCCCACCGACAGCGCGGTCTGTCCATAGAGCGGCGTCTGCGGTGTCCCGGGCGCGCCGCCACCACCAAACATCTGCAGGAGTGGGCTCGACGAGGCCATGCCGGAACGGCCCTGTCGTTCGACGCGTGCGACATATGAGCCTGGCGTCACGCCCAGCACCGTGAAGGTGCCATCCGAGCCCGTTACCGCGTTGGCCACTTCCGCGTCATCGAGACCGGTGATCACGTCGGGCGAGGCGGGCATCAGCCGCACGGTCGTGCCCGGGACGGGACCAGAAGGTCCGGTCACCAGTCCGGAGACGCGCACAGCCGGCGCGAGCCGCAGAGGCAGGTCGACGCCCGATCGCTCCTGACCGGACTGTACCGTCACCAGGCGCGCCTGCGATCCGGCGGAAACGCCAGGGTGGAAGGACGTCTGATAGGCCTGCGACGGCTTGTCGGTTGCGGGCATCGGACCGGCGATCGCCGAGGAATAGGTGAGGTTCCCGACACGCACGCCCGACCCCGACAACGCCTCGAGGCCAGGGCCGCTCATCATCTCGAGGATCGAGCCGGCGCCGGCCGGTGCGCCGCCCAGCAGGCTCTGCATCATCGAATCGGTCGCCGCCGTGGGCACGGTCGAATGCGTTTGCCTGGCCATGACGATGTAGTCGCCGGGCGCGAGTGCCGACAGCCGGTAGACGCCGCGGTCGTCGGTCCTGCCCGAGCCGGCGGCCACGAAGGCGACGGACGCGGCGCCGAGATCGCCACGGCGGTACGCGAGCACGTTGACCCCGATGACCGGCTCGCCGGCTTCATCGATCACCGTGCCCGTGATCACGCCGACCTTCCACAGCCGCACGACGGCATCGCTGACCTGCTGGCCGGGAGTGAGACGCAGTGGACGCGCGGGCCCGCGGGGGCGAGACTGCCCGATGTTGCCAGCGAGATAGCCCGGCGCCGAGGCTTGGAGCGAGACGGGGCCAGCCGGCAGGTCGCGAATCGCGAAACGCCCATCACTGCCGGTCAGCAGGCGAATCGGCGCGGGCCCTGCCGCGCCGCGCGCGCCTGGCGGGGGTGGGGGCGGCGGAGGAGGAGGCGCCATGGCCCCGCCCTGCGCCAGCGGCGCTCCCTGCTGGATCGCGACCTGGCGCACCCCGACCGTGACGATCGCGTCTGCGATCGGCTGGCCGGTCTCACCATCGACGACCTGTCCGAGGATCAGACCCGTGGCGCTCTGCGCGGCGCCTGGCCCCTGCGTCGTGCCACCCGGCGCCGGAGTGGCGCCGCGAGGCGCGCCCGCCTGGTCGGGCGCCGGCGACGAGGCGAGCAGGGCATGGCTCGCGGCGCCCACGGCGAGAGCGGAAAGCCCGACGACCCACGCGACGACGAAAGCTCGGAAGTCATTCATCGATGGCACTCACAAGACACCGGGGACGGCCCACGGCGGACGGGCTACGGGCTACGGGCTACGAAAAACGGATAACGAACGGGAAGTCCCGGAGACAGGCCCGGCGAAGTCCCGGAGGCTTCGCCTGAAGTCCAGGCGAACGAAGCCGGATGTCCGGCCACCGCTCGCATGCTCAGTCCCTGGTCGACGTCCCGTCATTCTATCCGCCGAGTCCGGCCAGTGCCGCGGCCCGCGCGTCATGGCAGGCCTTGTAGAACGGCCGGGGTTCCTCGGCGGCGGCCGCCTGCACCTTCTGCCGCGGTGTGCGGCCCTCGCCGTCCTTGGCCGCCAGGTCCGCGCCGGCCTTGGCAAGCGCCGTGAGCAGCGGCACGTCGTAGTCGCGCGCCTCGCACCCGGTCACGGCCACGTGCATCACCGGCCAGTGACCCGCGGGGGTGAAGTTCACATTCGCCTTGGCACGGAGCAGCGCCGTGACCATCGGCAGGCTTCGCTGCTGCACGGCCAGGCGCAGCGGCGTATCGCCTCCGCCATCAGGGCGATTGGGATCGGCACCGGCCTCGACGAGCGCCGCGACGGCCTCGTCCCGGCGCGCATGGACGGCGACGATGAGCGGCGTGGGCGCGTGGTCGTCGCGCCGCGCGTTGACGTCGGCACCTGCGCGGCTGAGCGCGCGCACGACGGCGGCGTGGCCCTCCTGCGCCGCGGCGTGGAGGGGGGTTTCCGCTTCCGCGTAGATGTTCAGGGCCGCCTTGGCCGCCACGAGGGCTTCGACCGCCGCGAGGTGACCGAAGCCCGCCGCGCGGTGGAGCGCGGTCTGTCCCTCCGTGTTCGTCGCGCTGACGTCCGCGCCAGTCGCCAGCGCGCGTCGCAGGGCCTCGACGTCGCCAAGACGCGCGGCTCGAAACACGGGAGGCGCGTCGACGACGGCTTCCTTCGCGCCTTTCCCGTCGAGGAAAGCGATGACGGCGTGGTGCCGGTATTGGATGGCGACGCCGAGCGCCGTGGACCCGTCATCCGGCTGATTCAGGTCCACGCCGGACCGAGCGAGCACCTCGACTGCCCGGAGGTTGCCGCTCGCGGCAGCGACCGCGACGGCCTGGCCCGTCCCGGGTCGCTTCACGTCGAGACCCTTCGCCAGCAGCGCGTTGACGAGGGCCGGATCCTCGAGAGTGGCCGCGATCTCGGCCAACGACTGAGTCGATGTCATCGTCGAGCGACTGCCGATCCGACTGCCGCCGTGCGTGGTGACTATGGCATTGGGGTCGAGCCCGCGGTCGAGCATCGCGATCGCGATGCGCAGCCCCTCGGGGCGATCGGCCGCCAGGAACGCGTCGCGCGCCGGCAGACACGCGCCTTGCTGCCGCAGCCAGTCCACCGGCCCGGCCGCCAGCACCTTCTCCGCGCGCGGGACGTCGCGGGCGGCGATCGCCGCGCACAGCTCGGTCGATGCGGCATCCGTCACGCCGCACGCAGCGGACAGTCCAACGGCGGCGACCACGGACGTCACCACAGCAACTCGTCGAGTCAATCGCATTCCCCCGCGGAGAGCACGCCGCAGCCGCCGAGGACGCGTGGGTCCGGCGGACTCGCGGCAGCAGGGGCCTCCGCGCGCCACGTTACGAATGTGGCGCGGCCGCTGTCAACGACCATCGCAACGTCCGGTCGCCAACCGCGCACTCCCCCTTCCACGCCGGGACCATCCCGCCCCAGTGCACGCCGATGAGTGGGGGCGGGGCGGCCGATAGGCCGCGGTCAGAGCCGTGATTTGACATCTGATGCGTGATGCGTGATGTTTGATGCATGCGGACCACGCTCGACCTCGACATGGACATCCTCCAGGCGGCGCGCGAGCTGGCAAGAGCCCAGCGCGCGACGATGGGTCAGGTGGTCTCGGACCTGGTCCGTCGGGCCCTGATGCCTTCCGGCCCGGCAACGCGCACCCGGAACGGTGTGCCGGTGCTACCGCGGCGCGCCGGCGCGGCCAAGGTCACCCTGCAGCAGGTGAACGACTTGCGGGATGCCTGATGGACGTGCCCGCGCTGCTCGACGTGAACGTGCTGGTGGCGCTGTTCCTGCCCGAGCATCTGCATCACGATGCCGCCCACGACTGGTTCGCCGACAACCGACGATACGGCTGGGCGACATGTCCCATCACTGAGAATGGCTGCGTCCGCGTGTTGTCGTCGCTCGGCGGCGATGTGAGTACGACGCGGCCGAGTGCCATCCTCACGAGGTTGCGGAAGTTCTGCGAAGACGGCCACCATCGCTTCTGGCCGGACGCGGTCTCATTGCGAGATCCGGCCGCCTTCGCGGTGACCCAGATCGGCGGTCATCGGCAGCTGACTGACATCTACCTGCTGGGCGTGGCCGTCAGAATGAAGGGGCGTCTGGCGACCTTTGATCGAACGATCCCCCGCGCCGCGGTGGTTGGCGCCAAGGCGCACTCACTGGCGGTCATCGAGGCGGCGGACTGATCAGAAGACGATGGCCGACGTGCTACGATTCGCCGCGTTTCGCTCTGATCGCGCCGCACCGTGCGGCGCCCGTGGACCCGGAGAATGCATGGCACGAACCTCTGCGGTGCTGCTCACCCTGCTGATGGCCGCGGTGCTGGCGACCTCAGCCGACGAGCGGCCGGGCGTCAGCACCGCCGCGTTGCAGGACGCCTGGCGCCACCGCATCGTCAGCGGCTACGTGCCTGTTGATCGCAAGTACGGATTCGACCTGGTCGCACGGATGAACGCGCTGGGCGCGCAGGGCTTCCGCGTGGCGACCGTGGTCCAGCCGAGGCCGCCGCTGCTGGCCGAAGAACTGACGGTCATCCTGGTGCGGCCCGGCGGCGAGCAGACACCGGCCGCGGCGCAATTCGACGTCCTGGCCGCCAGCACGGCCGCGGCGCTGCAAGGGCAGGCGGCGGCGAAGCGCGCCGACGGCTTCATCGTGCGCGCGGTCACCGTGGTTCAGGCGCAGCAGGTACCCACCACGCGCGCCGGCGATGCGATGACGTTTCTCGACTCGTCGAAGCACACCCTGCACTACGTCGCCATTCTGGAACGCGCGCCCGGCGCGGTCGACGTCGAGACGCGCATCATCGAGACGTGGACGCGTCGGGGCGGCTGGACGGCTCTGACCGAGGCGCAGCGCGACGGTTTCAAGGTCACCGAGTCCGTCTGGCTCGCTCCGCGCGCCGATCTCAACGCCCCAGAGCACGTCCTCTTCCTGCTGCAGCGCCGCGATCCGGCCGCGCCGCACGAGTGGTCGATCCCGACGACCTCGCCGACGTCGCTGATTGCGGACGTGATCGAGAAGGAGGCGAAGGGCGGCTACCGGGTCGAGTCGATGTGGTCCACGACCGACCGGGTCGAGGTGCTGTTCACGCGGCCCATCGGCGGACCGCGATCGCCCGCGCCCGTCCATGACGTCGCGCGGGAAACCCGCGATCAGTCAGCCAGCCTCTTCGGGGAGGGCCGCCTCGTCGGCGCGGCCTATCGTGACGAGGGCAGCAAGAACACACGCTATTTCGTCCAGGACCGCGTGCGTCCCGGCTTCCGCTACAGCTTCGCCTCGGGCGTCTTCCCTCGATCGAAAGACGACACGGGTCAGCTCGGCGGCGTGGATTTCGCCGGCTTCACGGTCCCGGAAGTGGAGTCGCGCTGCGCGGCGTGCGTTGAACTCAACGCCCGCGGCGCCGAGGGCTACCGCGCGGTCTGGGCGACGGTCGGGCCCGGCTACCGCTATCGGCTGCGGATGGAAGTCCTGCTCGAACGGGCGCCGCGGTAGGCGGCAGGATGTGCGTCCAGCGAGATCCATGAAGGACTGACTGTTGGTGGCGACGACTCCGAGGCTGAAGCCGCGGGTTGAGCAATGCCGTGGCCCTTGCTAGAGTAAGGACGTGGCCAAGGTGACCAGCAAGCTTCAAGTGACCGTCCCCAAGACGGTTGCGGATCGGTTCGGCATTCGGCCCGGTGACCAGATCGAGTGGGCGATCGAGGGCGATGCGATCCGCGTCCGGCGCGTTGACGAACGCCGCCCTCTCGACACCGTCGAGCGTCTGGCCCTCTTCGACGAGGCGACGCGCGAACAGCAGCAGCGAAACCGGGTATGGCGGCGCCGCCAGGGCACGGCGGCGACGCACGACCGAGGCTGGACCCGCGGAGAGTTGTACACGCGTGGCCGCCCTCGTTGACACGAACATCCTCGTCTACAGGGTCGATCCCCGATTCCCGGCCAAGCAGGACGCGGCCACGCGACTGCTGCGCGACGGCGTCGAACGCGAGACGGTGCGTGTGCCGCACCAGGCGGTCGTCGAGTTCGTCGCCGCGGTGACGAGGCCGCGGAAGGACGGCCCTCCGCTCCTGAGTGATGCGGACGCGTGGCGAGAAGCCGAACGCATTCTGGACGTCATGCCCGTGCTCTACCCCACCGAAGCCGTCGTTCGTGCGGCCATTCGCGGTGCCGCCGTCTACCGCTTGTCGTGGTTCGATGCCCATCTCTGGGCGTACGCCGAGTGCTTCGATCTGGCCGAGATCTACTCCGAGGACTTCCAGCACGGGCGCCTGTACGGCAAGGTCAGGGCCACGAATCCCTTCCTCGCGGGGCGATAGCAGCCTGGCGAGTGCCATCCTCGAGAGGCGGCCTCGGGCGGTCAGGCCGTGGCCACCCGCGATGTATCATGCCGGGCACGGAGCCCCGCATGCGGCGCCTGGCAGCCTCTCTCGTCGGCACCTGTTTTGTCGTCAGTCTCGGTGCGCAGAATCCGGTGACGCCGGCGCGCGGCACGGCCCCAGCTGCCTCGACGGGCGGCATCGTCGGCCGCGTTCTGGACGCGACGGCCGACACACCGATTGCCAACGTGATCGTCGCCCTCTCGGGCGCGCCGCTCCCTCGCGCCGTGAGCGTGCTGACCGATGGGCAGGGCCGTTTCCTCTTCCGCAGCGTTCCGAAGGGCACATTCACCCTGCGCGCCACGATCGGCGGCAACGGCTACGGACCGAGCGGATTCATGGTCGCGGGCGCGGGCCAACAGATCGGACCGTATCTCAGCGGTGGTTTCGGACAGCGGCGGCCAGGCGGCCTGCTCCAGACGATCGACATCGACGACGGCTCCCGGCTCGGCGATGTGGTCATCAAGCTGTGGAAGGGCGGATCGATCGACGGCACCGTGGTCGACGAAGCGGGTGAGCCACTCGTCAATGTGGTCGTCGCTGCGGCGAGGCGGAGCACCGACGGCCGATTGCTCACGGGGCCCTCGACCCGGACCGACGATCGTGGTGCGTATCACCTCGGCACCCTTGTTCCCGGCCACTACGTCGTCGTCGTCCCACAGGTGCAGGCCGCGATGCCGACGGCTACGAACGAGACCCTCGCCGCGCCGCCGGATCGACTGATGGGCTCGAGACTCGCCAACACTGGGGCCGCAGGCTTCAGCGGAGGGGTCAGGGTCGGCGGCTCGGCCATCTCGACGACCACCGGCCTCAACACCAGCACGATCGTGCCGAGTCCCCGCGGCGATGCGCACTACGTCTATCAAACGACGTTTGCGCCCGCAGCGACGTCGCTCGAGAATGCCTCGGGCGTGACCCTCCGCGCAGGCGAAGAACGCATGGGCGTGGACATCTCGATGCAGCCGGTGCGTGCGGTCGCCGTGTCTGGAACGCTCAGCGACGACGTCGGACCCGTGCCGCAATTCGGTGTCCGGTTGATGCCGCCCGAGGCCGAGAACGGATCGGGCGTCATCGACGTCGCCTCCACCTCGACGGACGCGCGCGGCCGCTTCACCTTTCCGCTCGTGCCGCCCGGGTCGTACCGCGTGGTCGCGCAGCGGCTCGCCACGACTCTTTTCACAGACGGTCCAGAGGCCGCTGTCCAACCCTCACGGGTCGCCGACCGCGCCGGCACCTCCGCACAGCAGGAGATTGCCGTCGGGGATCGCGACCTGACGGTCATCGCACTGCAGCTCAGGCTCGGCGTCCAGGTATCGGGCCGCGTCGAGTTCCGCGGCACCGGCAGTCGTCCGTCCGCCGATCAGCTCCGGCAGTTCTCGGTCTTCATCGGGCTGGCGCAGCCGCCGTCCCGGATGTACTTCAACGCGACGCGATCCGCACGGGTGGGGGCTGATGGCGAGTTCGTGATTCAGAGCACCCCTCCAGGACGCTACTTCACATACGCGACCGACGTTCCCGGCTGGTCGCTGCTGGCAGTGACGATCGATGGCCGGCCGGTGACCGAGCGTGCGTTCACGGTCGAACGCGAAGACGTGACGGAGGTTGTGGTCGAACTCACCAATCAACCGGCCGAGATCACGGGCACCGTTCGCAACCGCACCGGCGCCCCGGATCCCGACGCCAGCGTGCTGATCTTCTCGACGGATCGGACACGCTGGCGTGACGCGCGCTCCGCCACACGCACGTTCCGCGCTGCGCGTGTGTCGAAGGCCGGCTGCCTTCAGCCTGCCGGCGGTGCTGCCCGGCGAGTACTTCATCGTCGCCGTTCCTGACGAGGCCTCGGCCGATTTCCCTGACGAGAAGTTCCTGACTGTGCTTGCCGCGCAGGCCAGAACGGTTCGCATCGCACCCGGCGAGAAGCCGGCCATCATGCTGACGACCTCGGAGGTCGCTCCGGCAAGGTCCCCGGCGCCTGCGGAAGACGCTCACGCCCCGGTCGCGGTCGAGCCGGCCTGGCACGGTCCCTTCGTCCCCAACGCGCCTGACGCGTCCCTCGCGCAGGCCGCACAGGTCGCGCCTGCCGCCCACGTGCTGTCCGGCCTCGTCACGACCGACGAGACACCGGTGCGTCCGCTGCGCCACGCGATCGTCACCGCGACCGGGGCCGAGATCATCGGCGCGCGGCAGGTGGTCACCGACGATCAGGGGCGATTCGCGTTTCGTGATCTGCCTCCAGGCCGGTACTCACTCGTCGCCGAGAAGGCCGGATACGTGAAGACGTACTACGGCAGCACACGTCCCGGCCGGCCGCCGGGCACACCCGTGGCCACGCTCGCCGGTCAGCCCGCGCCGAGCGTCGTCATTCGCGTCTACCGCGGTGCGGTCATTGCCGGCACGGTGCGCGATCCGTTCGGCGCGCCGGTCGCCAGCTCGCAGGTGACTGTCAAACAGGCGATCGTCATCAACGGGCAGCGGCGGATGATCGACGTGCCCAACCTGCTGGTGCCGAACGCGACCACCGACGACCGGGGGCGCTATCGCATCTACGGATTGCCGCCGGGCGAGTACACGGTGTATTGCGGGGGCGGCAGCGCGAGCTACAGCGGCGTTCGCGAGACCAACAGCGTCGACGTCGACGCCGCGCTGCGCGACATGCGGGGCCTCGGCGTGAGGCCACCGGCAAGCACGCCGCAGCCGGAGCCGCGGCAGGTCTCGATGCACGCCGGGTACCTCCCAGGAGTCCCCGATGCGGCCAGCGCGCAGTTCGTCACGCTCGCGGCCGGTGAGGAGCGCACCGGCGCAGACATCGTCACGCGGCTCGTGCGGTCGATCCGGGTGGAAGGGATCTCAATCGGACCGGGTGGCGCGCCCATGCAGAACGTCAGCGTCGCTGTCGTGAACGCCGGCGACGGCACGCTCTGGAGCAGCCCCGGGCTGGTTCGCCCCGGCGCGGACGGACGGTTCGTCCTGCCGCCGCTCACGCCGGGACACTACGCGCTCATCGGCCGCGCCGGCGAGAACGGCGCGGGAGAAGTCGAGACCCTCCGGAGCGGCATGCTGTATTCGGGTGAAGTCGAGTTCTTCCTGGGCGACCAGGACCTGTCCGGGATCGTGTTGCAGTTCGAACGGGGCGTCAGCGTCTCGGGACGCATCGTGCCACCGGCCGGCGCGACACCCGGCGAACTCGCGCGGGTTCGGCTCGCGATGAAGGCGGCTGACACGCGGGCGTCGCTCGCCCCCGCGCCACCGGCCGCGGTGATTCAGGCGGGAGGCACGTTCCGATTCGACGGCATCGGCCCTGGCACGTGGCGTGTGACTGGCGTGTTGCCGGCCGGCTGGAGTCTCCGCTCGGCGATCGTGAACGGACGAGACACGCTCGACGCGCCGCTCGAGGTGACCTCGGGGCAACCGGTCTCGGATCTCACGCTGACGCTGACCAATCGCCCGACAGAACTCTCCGGCACCCTGTCCGATGCGACCGGCCGGCCGACAGCGGATTTCTCGATCCTCGCCTTCTCGGCCGACCGCTCGCTGTGGGCCGTTCCCAGGCGCGTCAGCGGCGCGATGCGCCTGTCGTCCGACGGACGCTATCGCATCGTCGGCCTTCCGCCCGGCGACTACTACCTGACCGCGATTACCGACTTCGATCCCGCGCAGCTCGGCGATCCAGCGTTCCTCGAATCGCTGATCCTCCCGTCGGCCCGGGTGACCCTCGGCGAAGGCGAGCGGAAGGAACTCAATCTGAAGATCGGTGGAGGGTTGTAGTCGCCCCTACTTGATGTTGATCAGCGGCACCGCGTTGCCGCCGTAGAGGAACGTACACGTCCCCTTGCCACAGACTTCGCGTTGCATCTGAATCGCCTGCAGCGCCACATACTGTTCCGCGTTCAACCCCATCTTCTGGTTGTAGGCCTGGTCGGCCGCGGCGCGGCTCTCCTCGGCCATCTTGCGTTGATCCTCGGCAAGCTTCTTCTGCTTCTCGGTATTGATGCGCTGCTCCTGCGCCGCGGTCTCGACTCGCTGGTGCAGGATGGCATCGGGCGGATTGGCACGCCCGAGCGACATGTCCAGGACGCGAACAGGTACGCCGGTCTCCTTGATGATCGTCAGCAGATGCTCGGTGACGACCTTGTCCACGGCCTCGGCCGCCGTCGCCTGGATCGCCATCTCGTTCATGCCGTGCGCCTTGACGGCGTCGCGGACGGCCGTCCGATACGGCTGATCGAGATTGCGAACCCAGAAACCTGGCTTGTCACCGGAAAAGTCCTGTCCGAAGTCCCGCACCAACTTGACGCTGTCGGTGACCTGCACCGTGAGCACGGCGTGGAAGTCGATCGGCACACCGTCCATGGTCATCAGGTCGCTGAACTCCACGTCGATGCGCATGGGCTGCATGTTGACGTCAATCCCGGTGGTCGTGAAGGCCACGTACTTCAGGCCCGTCTTGACGGGTGTGGGGTCCACGCCACCACTGCCGAAGATCAGGGGCTTGCGGACGAGCACGGCCTCGTGGCCCGCGTCGGGCTGGACCGTCCGGCATCCAATCGCCAGACCGACCACCAGGAACACCGCGAGGACGCCGAGCAGCTTGGTCATGATGCCTGGAGTCTATCGAGGAACCAGAACCCCGCCAAACCGATGCCGCCGGCGCCTGTCGGTCGTTGGCCGTTGGCGGTAGCCCGTCTACCGTAGGCCGTTTGCCGTCACCCGTCGGCTGTCGTCCGCCATTCGCCGATTGCCGTCGTCTGTCTGCCGTCGGCCGTCGCCCGATTTGAGCCACAATGGCGCCGATACGGATGGCCGCCAAACCGGGGTTCTTCTCCTACGTCAAAGCGGCGTTCAGCGCGCGGCCGTTCGGCATGCCTATCGCGCCGAACTGGTTGGGCCTCGCAGCCTTTGGCATGCTCGGCATCCAGGAGCCCGGCTTCTGGGTCCTCGGCGCGGGGCTCGAGCTCGGCTACCTGATGTACATGGCGACCAACCAACGGTTCCAACGGCTGGTCAATGCCACCGAAGACTCCGGCGCCACCAGCGAATGGGACGAGCGTCTGAGCAAGGCCCTGGCGCCACTCGCCGAGCGCGAGCGGCGTCGCTACCAGGCGCTCGCCAATCGCTGCCAGTCGATCATCGACCTGCAGGTCGCCTCCTCGCCGCACGCCCCGGCGGGCCTCGAGGCCCAGCACGAGGGCCTCGGGCGTCTGTCGTGGACGTACCTGCGGCTGCTGCTGGCGCGCCAGACGATCGAACACGTGCTCGGCGCGGGCGGCGAGATGCGCTCGGAGAGCCTCACGGAGTCGCTGGCCGGGCTCGAGCGGCGGCTGGCTGCTGAACCGCTCAAGGACGAACTGCGTCGAAGTCTCGAGGGTCAGGTGGACATTCTGAAGCAGCGCATCGAGCGCCGCGGCGAAGCTGGCACGCAGATGACCTTCATCGACGCGGAGCTGGCGCGCATCGAACAGCAGGTCGAGCTGATCCGCGAGCAGGCCGCGCTCTCGACCGATCCGGAGCTGCTGTCGCAGCGCATCGACGAGATCGCCGCCACGCTCGGCGGCACCTCGCAGTGGATCCGCGATCAGCGGCAGGTCCTCGGCGCGATGGACGACCTGCTGACCGACGTCACGCCACCGCGGATGGCCCCGCGAGTCCGGGAGCACGAATGAGCGACGAATTGCCAGTGTGGGCGCGCGACATGCGCGACCTGTTTCGGTCGGGGTCCGCGTCGCAGTTCCTGCTGCACGGCAACGTGTTCGACATCGTGCCGTCGAACGGCAAGCTGCTTTCGGTGCCGGCGTTCCTCGACGAGGTGATGTTCGCCAGCTACGACGTCGTGCTGCGCTACGACCGCAGCCGCGGTGTGCGCGCCACACGCGGGTCGGCCGACTGGAGCGCCTGGATCGAGGACGCCCTCGGTCGCGACAAGGCCGCGATGCTCCTGCGCGAACCGGGCTCCGCACTCGAGCTGATCGACCGCTACCTGCTGCGCACCCTCAACCTGCAGGCGATTGGTGATGCCGGGCGGGCCCCGTCACGCATCGCCGTGATCATCGAGTTCGCCGAGTTCGTCGTGCCGCGCGGCGATGCGCTGCAGCTCGGCGGCCCGTTCGCCGCCAACGTGGTCAAGGTCCTCGGCTGGGCCAACGATCCAGCCATCACCCAGGCGCACATCGTCACGGTGCTGGTCAGCGAAGGGCTGCACGATCTGAACTCGCTCGTCGTCGAGAACCCGCACGCCGCGTCGCTGCACGTGCCGCTGCCCGATCAGGCGGCGATGACGACGTACGTGAACATGCTGGCGACGGGTGAGTTCCCGACGCTGGCGGCCCAATCCGACGTGCCCGTGAACACCGTCGGCACGCGCCTCACGGGCCTCAGCCGCGTCGGCGCACGCACGGCCATCGCCCTGGCGCTGCGCAACGACAAGAAGATCACCTCGGCCTGGCTGGGGCGGATCAAGAAGGACATCATCGAGCGCGAGTGTCAGGGGCTGCTCGAGTTCATCGAGTCGCCCTTCACGCTCGATCACGTCGCCGGTCTCGAGGCGGTCAAGAGCTGGCTTCGGGAGGACACGACACTGCTCCGTCGCGGTGCGTTGCACACGCTGCCGATGGGCTATCTCATCGCGGGCCGCATCGGCACGGGCAAGACGTTCCTGGTGACGTGCTGGGCCGGTGAGCTCGGCATCCCCTGCGTGGTCTTCAAGAACTTCCGCGACCGCTGGGTCGGGGCCACCGAGTCCAACCTCGAGAAGATCTTTGCCGTGCTGCGCGCCCTGGGCCAGGTCGTCGTCTTCGTGGACGAGGCCGACCAGGCGGCCGGCCGACGCGAGGGCGGTGACGGCGACAGTGGCCTCTCGGGACGCGTCTACTCGATGCTGGCCAAGGAGATGTCCGACACGCGCAACCGCGGGCGGATCATCTGGGTCTTCGCCACGTCACGGCCAGACCTGCTCGAGGTCGATCTCAAGCGCCAGGGCCGGCTCGACGTCCACATCCCGCTGTTTCCCCCTGAAACGGCCGCCGAACGAACGGCCCTGCTGCTCGCCATCGCGCGCAAGCTCAAGTTCCCGCTGACCGAGGCCGATCTGCCGGCGCTCGACGACGTGCGGGAGCTGGGCGGGCATGAACTGGAAGGCGTGCTGGTGCGCGCGCTGCGGATCCACGAGCTGTCGCCGGAGCCGAAACAGGCCCTCAAGGACGTGCTGGCGCAAGTGCTGCGCGACGTCCGGCCGAGCCCGCACACGCGCAAGCTGGAATACATGGACCTGGTAGCGGTCAAGGAGTGCACCGATGCCCGGTTTCTCCCGGAGCGGTTTCGCGACCTGGCGCCCGAGGAGCTGGAAACGCGGATCGACGCCCTTCGCCGATTCGTCTGAGCGGTTCGCCGATTTCGGCGGCACCGGCCGCGGGCGCGCGCGTAGTATTACTCAGAGTTCGGGCGCCGTTCGAGGCCCGTCGTCTGTGGTCCGTGGTGTCGTGCAGGTCTACAAGGATTCGCGGAGCCTGTCGTCCGTCGCCCGTAGCCTGTCGTCCGTCGCCCGTAGCTTGCACAGGAGTAGTCACCCATGTTCTCGCGCATCGGCCGTCTTGTTCGCGGCTTTCTGAGCCTGTTCATCAGCGGTCTTGAGGAAGCGAACCCGGAGGCGCTGATGGAAGCGGCGCGCCAGGATTTCCGTTCGAAGATGGTGCAGTACAACCTGGCCCTGGCCAAGATGGCGGGCGTCGCCGAGCGCCTCAAGGTGCAGGTGAAGGGCAAGGCGACGCGCGCACAGGATCTCGAACGCCGCATCCTGGCCAACCACGCGGCGGGCAACATGGAGCTGGCCGGATCGCTCGCGCGCGAGTTGCAGGAGCTGAAGGCCGACCTGACGGCGGACACCGCCGAGCTCGCGGAGACCGAAGAGGCCTACCAGCTCAACCTGCGCCAGGCCAAGGTGACGCAGCAGGACTTCAGCGACAAGATTCGCAAGCTCGAGAAGCAGCTGTCGCAGGTGCAGATCAAGGAAGCACAGGCCGAGGCCGCGACGGCACTCTCGAGTGTCGCGTTCAAGGTCGGCGACATGGGCGACACGGTGAAGACCGTCGAGGACATCCTGCAGAAGCGCTACGAGGTGTCGGCCGGCAAGGCGCGCGTGGCCAAGGACATGGTGGACGTGCACGCCGTGCAGGAGAAGGAATCCGAGCGCAAGGCCCTCGAACAGAACGCGCTCGCCGAGTTCCTCGCGAGCCAGGGCGTGCAGGCGGCGCCAACCAGCACGTCCGTGTCCACCCCGGCGGCGAAACAGATGGGGCCTGAGCAGTGAGCGACACGCAGCGGTTCACGCCACTCGGGAAGTTCGTCTCGTTCATCCTGGTCTGCGGCCTCATCGGCCTCGGCGCCTGGATGCTCCTGCGCCCGGGCGGATCGTCCTCGACCTCCGAGGAGGCGGCCGCCGAGGGCGACGCCCCGGAGGTCGCCGAGGTCCAGATCGCCGTGCCGACGCTGGCCGCGCCGGCGCCGGTCCAGATCAAGGACAACATCATCCCGATCGAGATCAGCGAGTACGCCGGCTACGCAGGCCTCATCGCCGCCAACGGCGGGCTCGACCCGACCGAGAACTCGGTGTTCTTCAAGAACTTCGGCTTCAAGGTGAAGCTGACGATCAGCGAGGACGAGAGCTGGTGCGACCTCAATCAGGGCAAGATCGCGGCCTCGGTCACGACCGCCGACGTGCTCGCGGCGTATGGGCGGCAGCTCCACGCGATTGCCCCGGCGCAGATTGGCTTCTCGCGCGGTGCCGACGGGCTCGTCGTGCGCACCGACATCAAGCGCATCAACGCGCTCAAGGGCAAGACGATCGCAACGGCGCAGTTCACCGAGGTGGACTTCTTCATCCGCTACCTGGCCCAGGAGGCCGGGCTGGCGGTCAATGCGATCGGCAGCCTGGATGCCACGCCGCATCCGGATCGCGTGAACCTGATCTACACGGAGGACGGCTTCTCGGCTGGCGATCTTTTCCTGAGTGACATCAAGTCGGGCAAGAACCGGCTGGCCGGCGCGGTGACGTGGGAACCGAAGGTCTCGGAGGTCGTCTCCGGGAGCGGCGGGCAGGCGCACGTGCTCATCACCAACCGCAACCTGCTCATCGTCGCCGACATGCTGATCGTGCACCGTGGCTTTGCCGAGCAGAACCCGAAGATGGTCGAGGGCCTGGTCCAGGGCCTGCTCGAAGGCAACCGTATGGTCCGCGACCGGCAAGAGGCGTATCTCGACACGATCGGGCGCGCGTTCAAGTGGTCGCGCGAAGAGACGCGCGAGGAACTCGCGCGGGTTCACTTCTCGAATCTTCCAGAAAACCTGGCGTTCTTCTCGGGCGCGATCGATGAGGCCGGCAGCTTCGAGGGAATCTATCAATCGGCCGTGCTCGCTTACGGCAGCGACCTCATCAAGGACCCGCCCAGCGCCGAGCGCTTTGCGGATCTCAAGTATCTCAAGGCGGCCGAGGCGACCGGGTTGTTCAAGGACCAGAAGGTCGCGATCGCGCCGATCCGCATGGCGGGCGGCACCTCGCTCGAGAACAATCCGCTCTTGAGCAAGGACATCCGCTTCCTGTTCGAGCCCAACAAGGACACGCTCGACATGGCCATCGCGGGCAATCTCAAGAACCTGGAAGACATCAACAAGCTCCTCCAGGTGAGCCCCGGCTCGACTCTGTTGCTCCGCGGTCATGTGGACAACGCGATGGTCGAGGAGTTCCGCAAGAAGGGCGGCGACGCCTACGTGCGCACCCAGGCGCTGCGCGCGATGGAGCTCAGCAAGAAGCGGGCGGAAGAGATCAAGCGCCTGCTCATCGAGCGGTACAAGGTCGATCCCAAGCGCCTCGACGTCGTCGGGCGCGGCTGGGAAGAACCGAGCAGCACCGACTCGGTCGCGAACCGCCGCGTCGAAGTGCAGTGGTTCACGATTGAATAGTAACGACAGCCTACGGGCGACGGGAGACGGCCTGCGAAGGACGCTTGGCAGCCTACGGCGGACGGTCTACGGCCTACGGAGGCGCTTGCAGCCTACGGGGGACGGTCAACAGGCTACTGACTGCCTGTCGCCCGTGAGCTGTAGGTCTTAGCCCGTTAGCCGTCGTCCGTTGGCTGTCTGGCTGTTGGCTGTTGGCTGTTGACCGTAGCCCGTTGGCCGTAGCCCGTTAGCCGTAGCCCGTTAGCCGTAGCCCGTTGGCCGTAGCCCGTCGTCCGTAGCCTGGAGCCTGTCTATGTCTGTCATCTCCCGTCTCGTCCGCAAGCACGCGCGTCCTGATGGCATCAGCCGGCGCGACATGATGCAACGGTCGCTGCTGGCCGCCGCGGGTGTGCTGCTCAGCGAACGGTTCGCGACCCGTCCATTTGCGCAGGGGCGGGCCGGGCGCGTCGTGGTGATCGGTGGCGGCTTCAGCGGCCTGGCCGCGGCGTACGAGCTCGGCAAGGTCGGCTACGACGTCACCGTGGTCGAGGCGCGCAACCGTGTGGGTGGACGCATCATCAGCTTCTCCGACATGGTGACGGGCAAGAACGTCGAGGGTGGCGGCGAACTCATCGGGTCGAACCACCCGACGTGGCTGGCCTACGCGAAGCAGTTCAAGCTGTCGTTCCTGGACGTCACCGAAGAGGACCTCGAGGCGCCGATCGTCATGAACGGCAAGCGGCTTTCGTCGGACGAGTCGGACGCGCTCTGGGAGGACCTCGAGAAGACGTTCAACCGCATGCTCGCGGACGCGGCCAAGGTGGACGCGTTCGAGCCGTGGACCGCAGCCGGCGCCGAGGCGCTCGACAAGCGCTCGATCGGCGCCTGGATCGACGCGACCGACGCCTCGCCCCTGGTCAAGAGCGCGCTGCACGCCGCGATGACGGCCGACAACGGCGTCGAGAGCGGCTGGCAGAGCTACCTGGGCAATCTCGCGATGATCAAGGGCGGCGGCCTCGAGAAGTACTGGACCGACAGCGAGGTCTTCCGTTGCAGGGGCGGCAACCAGCTGCTGGCCCGACGACTCGCGGCGGCGGTCGGGACCGAGAAGGTGCTGCTGCGCACGCCCGTGCGGCTCCGTCGTGACGTCGGCCACGGGCGCGCGGGTCACGCTCGCGACCGGGCGCGTGCTCGAGGCCGATCACGTCATTCTGACCGCGCCGCCGTCGGTGTGGAACCGCATCACGTTCGAGCCGGCCGCTGCCGCTGACGCTGGCGCCGCAGATGGGCACCAACGTGAAGTGCCTGATCGCGCTCAAGGGATCGTTCTGGCGCCAGGCGGAACTTGCGCCTGACATGCTGACGGATGGGCCCGTGCACCTCACCTGGGACGCGACAGACGGCCAGGCGGGCCCCGGCGCGGCGATGGTGGCCTTCTCCGGCGGCAACGCCGCCGACGCCTGCCGCGAATGGACGCCGGCCACGCGTATCGAGAACTACATGGCGGCGCTCGAGAAGGTCTATCGCGGCATCCGGCCGAGCTTCGTCAAGGCGCGGTTCATGGACTGGCCCGGCGATCCGTGGTCGAAGGGCGTCGTACTCGTTCCCGGCGCCGGGCCAGGTCGTCGCCCAGGGACCGACGCTGCGGCAGCGGCCTCGGCCGGCTGCAGTTTGCCGGCGAGTACACCAGCTACGCGTTCATGGGCTACATGGAAGGCGCGCTCGAGTCCGGCGCGGCCGCAGCCCGGCGCATCGCGCTCGCGTGACGGCGTGGCCAAGGCAGGCGCGGCGTGAAGGCCATTGCCTCACCGCTCGTGCGCGCCGCGATCGTCGTGGCCGTGTGCGCGGCTGATCGTCGTCTGCGCGCCGGACGAGCAGGAGCAGGAAGCTGCCACGAGCTTCTCGCGCCGAAACACGCGCGTCCGAAGCGCTGGCCCCGGAAGGCACACTGCCGGCGCCCAAGGAAGGCGTCGCGGCCGCGATCCTGATCGACGTCTCGGGCAGCATGGACCAGCGCGCGGGTGACGGCGACAGGACCGAGAAGATCGTCGTCGCGCGCAAGGCGGCGCTCGATCTGGTCGATCAGTTCGCGCAAGTACGCCGCCGACAACCCGGGCGAGCCGGTGGTGCTCGGCATCTACGAGTTCAGCACACGCCGAAACCAGCCGGACACGCGCGAGGTGATTCCGATGGGCCCGCCCAATCGGGCCACGGCCGAGGCCGCGGTCGCCCGGATGAAAGCGGAAGGCGGCACGCCCATCGGCGACGCGATGATCGCCGGCAAGAAGGCGCTCGATGCCACCGGCTTCACCCGACGTCACCTCCTGGTCGTCACCGACGGCGAGAACACGGATGGCAGCAAGCCCGAAGTCGTCGCGGCGGCAATCAGCAAGCGGCCGGAGGCCGAACGGCCCTCGCTCTACTTCGTGGCGTTCGACATCGACGCCAACCGCTTCAACGGCGTCAAGAACGCGGGCGGTCTGGTCCTCGGTGCCGCCTCAGGCGTCGCCCTCGGCGAGACGCTCGACTCACTGCTTCGGGGGAGAATCCTGATCGAAAAGTAGGCCCCAGAGGTGCGGGACGAAAGGCGCCGAAGTGCAGGAGCGAAAAGCCCAGAGGTACTGGAGTGAAGGGCCCTTGAGGTGCTGGACGAAAAGCGCAGAAGTGCTGGAGTGAAGAGCACCGAAGTGCTGCAGGAAGAGCGCGGAAGTCCTGGGGCGACGACCGGCCGGGACCTGGGCACCGCGCCGGTCTGAGCGCGGTCAGCCGAAGCCTGGTGGAACGTTGAGTCTCGCGAACAGGTCAGTCGCTGACAACGAGAACCCCGGCAGCAGCGGCGACGCGAGCACATCGCCAGAGGCAGCGGTGACCTCGGCCACGGGCTTGAGGTCGGTCCCGTCCTGGCGACGGCAGACCGTGACCGACATCACGTCGGGATCGACCAGCCAATATTCTCGGACGCCCGCGCGATCGTACAACTGATGCTTGATCGTCTGATCCCTTCGCTTGGTCCCTGGTGACAGCACTTCGATGACGAGCGCTGGCGCGCCGCGCACGTTCTGGTGCGTCAGGATGTCGGCCTGGTCACTGAGCAGCACGAGCACGTCCGGTTCGACAACGTCGTGGGGCGAGAGGACGACATCGAGCGGCGAGAGAAAGGCTTCGCCAAGCGCGCCTGTCGCGAAGTAGGCCTGAAGGGCCGTGAACACGCGCCCGATCAGACGCTGATGTGGAAGGTTGGGCGCGGGCGTCACGCAGTGCTCCCCGTCAATGAGCTCATGCCGCTGCCCATCGTCGGGAAAGTTCACGAAGTCGTCGTACGTGAGCTTCACGGAGGACGTCGATCTCACGCTCTCCTCACCCGCCATGCGCCGCATCTTAGCATCGTCGTCACGAGCTTTCGACGACGACGATTTGCTAGTTGCATGCCATCCGCGGAGGCGCGCGATTTGCCAGTCATTTCCGGCGGCGCAGACAGGTGGTCGGTCGCCAATCGCGCGAGGTGACCACCGCAGTTTCCCATCCGCGCACGTGAACTGAGACGACGTTAACTCGGGGAGTCGGCAGACAAGTCCAGAGTTCGCATCGCCACGATCAGGCGATGGAGCATCGGCAAAGGTGCGCTGGCCAAGTTCGAAGAGTTCGCCGAGCGGCTCGAACAGAAGCGGAAGGCCTCCCGCGCGCGAACGCCAGGCACGCCGCGAACCGGTCGCGGGTAGCGCACCTGCCGTACCCGGGTACCTGGCGCACCCCTGTACCTGGTGCACCCGATGTACCCGGAGGACCCGAATTTCGCTACTTCGGTCGCATCGCCCAGGTTGCTGCCATGCAGGTGGTGCTTCCGCCTGGTCCGGACCAGGAGATCGAACCGGTCACGGTCCCGACGAAGAGCCGCGGGTCCGCGGTGCCGACATTCGACCCCACGAACACGGCGTCGGCGCCCGGCTCGCCGGTGTTCAGGTTTGTCGGCCCACGCCTGACGGATGCGACGACATCTGACGACTCATCGCCGACCTCACCTGCCGCGGGCCCGGCGATCGATCCGGCGGTGACGGCACGCAGCATGACCACTAGGCCGCGATCGGCCGCACCGGACGGACGCAGCGTAAAGGTCCCGGCGTCGGCCGTGACCCTGCCGGTGAATGTCACAGTATCGGGCCGCTGTCCGTCGCTGCTGACCCCGAAGCACACCCCGCCCGCCCCTGCGGCAGACATCGTCACGGCATACTCACCCGCCGGCACGCTGAGGCTGGCCGGCGCGCTCGGCGCCGCCGGCGCCTTGCCACCACAGGCGCCCGCCATGACGGCAATGCCGAGAGACAGCACCCGGACGCGCATGCCAGCATCATAGGCTCCGGCGCCGCCCCCGACGCACCTGTCGTACCCGAGAACCCGGCGCACCCGAGGTGCCTGCCGGACCCGACAACCCACCGTACCCGAGAACCCGCCGCCCCCCCGTACCTGCCGAACCCGAGGTATCTGGCGGACCTAGAAGCTAACCTGCCCCGTGAACGTGATCCGCCTGACCCCTGATGTCGAGGTCGGCTTGAGGAACAGCGGCGACGTCATCACGCCGACGTAGCCCCCGTAGTTGGGACGGTTCAGCACGTTGTCGATCCGGGCGCCGAGCGCGAGGCGCGCGCGCGGCGCGGCCGTGGCCGTGCGCGGTCCGATTCCGAGGGTGTAGGTCAGCACGGCGTAGGAGTTCCACTGCGGCGATGTGCGTGCGGAGTTACGGCCCACGTCCTCCGGCCGGTCGTTGAACACGAGGTCGCCGTTGTCGTCGCGGCCCGTGCGGATGGTCAGCGGCGTCGCGCTGTTGCCGGAGAAGTTGATCGTCGCGGTCATGTTGCGGACGGCCCCCGAGTTGACCGACACGCTGAACCGGTGGCGGACATCGACGGACGCCGGTCCCCACTCGCCTGCCAGATCGGTCACTGCGGGAATCACGAAGGCGCCGTCCGTGTCGTTCGACGCCGATCCGAGCGTGTAGGACGCGACCGCCGTGAGCCCACGGCGCCACAGCAGCGGTGCGCGATCTCCCGCTGCCGTGCGGGCGGGCGCGAGGTTCACGGTCGCGATCGAGGTCAGCGTCACCGTGGTGGACCGCCCCTCGGACCGCGCCTCGACGACGTTGGAGAATGCGGGATCGGGGCGACGACCCGCGACCGGGGCGTTGAGGTTGCGGCCCACGAGCAGATGCCGGCCGCGCGTGTCGCTCAGGGTCGTGCCGGCGGTGAGGCGCGCGTTGAAGCGGTGGGAGATGCCCGCGCTGTAGCGGACGAGACGCGCCATGGCCAGTTCGTCAGCGAACACGAACCGGTTGGTCGGCGACGCGCTGCCCACTGTCCCCGGATCCGGATAGCTGGGGTTGATGATGTTGATCTCGCGCTGGCGGAAGCCGTCCACCCGCAACGCCTGCTCGTACACGCCTGGCGCCAGCCAGTCGTAGAACACGCCCACGCTGCCGCGGATCGTCGTCCGCCCACTCGCCGATGGCGCCCACGTCACGCCGAACCGTGGAGCCAGGTTGACGGCGGCGCCCACGTGCATCTGCACTTCGTAGCGCACGCCAGGCGAGATCGTCAGGTTCCGTCGTAGGCGCACGTCGTCCTGCACATAGACGGCACCTTGCACGTTCCAGTACGCGAGGTTGGGATCGCCGATGCGGCGCGTGTAGCTGCGAGGCCGGCCCTCGTCATAGCGGGCCAGATTCGCGAAGTTGTACGTGCCGGCGTAGTTGGTGACGAGGTCGCTCCGGTAGCGCGTGCCATCCACGAGCACGCCCATGCGGATGAGGTGTCGGCCGCGCACGTAGTCCACATCCGACGCGACCGAGAACCCACGCGTCGTCGTGCCACCCGTGCGTTGGGCGCCCCCGCGCGTGAAGTACCCGCTCACGACGATCGCCGGTGCCTCCGTCGTCGAGCGTCTCCTCGAGGGTGGACCAGTTGAACGCGCCGCGCGTGGTGAGAAACAGCCGACGTCCGATCGGACCGGACATGTGGGCGCGCACGCCCGTCGCGTCCTGATTGCTGGAATACGCGCGCTCGAGGTCGTCGTAGCCGCCGACGCCGAGATTATCCCGGCGAGTCGTGTTGTACGTCACGGCCAGGCGCAGCAGTTGATTGCGCGGCAGCGTCGTGTCCACCAGGCTGGAGGAGGACACGAAGTCGTACGGGCTGCGCACCGCGAGGTTGCCGGTGACGATGCCGCCGCTGGTGGCGGCGTAGCCGACTGGTGTCGTGTAGGAACTGGCGCCGTCGATCGCCGTCGAGAAGGACACGCGGTCGCGCACGGCCGTGCCGCCGACCGATCCGCCGAAGGTTCGGGACTGCGCCGGTCCGCGTTTGGCGACCAGGGGGTTGGCCCCGTCCATGGCGCTGTCCTGGAATCCGGCGCGCGCGGTGCCACGCAGGGCGCCGGTCCCCGGCTGAGTGATGACCTCGACCGTCGTGCCTTCGGCGGCGTGGCGCTCCGCCGCGAACTGATCGCGCAGGACGCGCACCGACTTGATCTGCGACTTCGGCGGCAGGGGCTGCCCTTCGAAGCCGTCCACGGTGACCACGGTGTCAGGTCCGCCCCACGCGCGCAGTTGCTGCAGCATCAGCTCGGGGTCGTCGAACAGCGCGTCGATGGTGTCGCGGGTGAGTCCGGAGCCGAGGACGGCCAGGCGCTCGATGGCGGCCTCAAGAGGATCCGTCTCGACGGCCACTGTGTCCTGCAGCCGCCGGATGGGCAGGACCAGCCGCTGTCGGTTGGCGCCGCGCCGGACGCGGACGTCCGCGGCGCGTGCGCGCTCGAGTCCGGGGAACGTCGCTTCGACGCTGTAGCGTCCCGCCGGCAGGCCGTCGATCGACGCGAGGCCCTTCTTGTCGGCCGGGATCGGCGCGCGCTGGACGTCGCGCGTCGCGTCCTCCAGGCCGATCACGGTGACGATGGCGCCGGGGAGCACGGCGCCGCTCTGGTCCACGACGGTGACGACGAGCGTGCCGGACTGCGCGGCCTGCGGGGTGGTCGGGGCTTGCGCGGACGTCAGCCCCAGCGCGCGCAGCTCGGTTGGCCAGGCGGCGAGGCACGCCCACACGACTGCAACTGCACACGCGCCGATCCGCACTTCACCGGCACGATATCAAAAGACATCGGAGGTGGAATCCTCCCGCGGGTCGGCGACCTGACGCTGGCGCGACAGTCCGAGTCGGCGACGCCCCGACACGGAGCCCAGACGATGGCAGACTGGTCCGATGACCGCGCGCCTGCTTGTCATTCGGATCGGCCGACCACAAGTCATCGACGACGAGCAGCCGTGGCGGACGTCCTTCTACCGGCCGGTCCACGAGGGCGCCGCGCGGCTGCGACTCACGCATCTCGAGGGCGACGAGGTCGGGGATCCGCGCGTGCACGGCGGACCCGACAAGGCGGTCTGTGTCTACAGTGCGGACAACTTCCCCGGCTGGCAGCGGGTGCTGGGCCGCGACGACTTCTCTGACGGCGCGTTCGGCGAGAACTTCACGATCGGCGGCGTCACGGAGACAGACGTCTGCATCGGCGATCGGCTGCGGGTCGGCACTGCCATCGTCGAGGTCTCACAGCCGCGGATGCCGTGCTGGAAGCTGGGGCGTCGGTGGAATCGGCACGATCTGCCGAAGCTCGTGACGCAGTCGGGGCGGTCGGGTTGGTACTTTCGGGTCCACCACGAGGGCGTCGTCGAGGCGGGACAATCGATCGATCTAATCGAGCGTCCCTACCCTGAGTGGACGGTGATGAAGGTCAACGACGTGTTCTATCGCGGCACGGATCTGGACGAATCGCAGAGGCTCGCGGCCTGCCCTGCGCTCGCGAACGCGTGGCGGCGGCCGCTGGCGGCGCGGCTGGTGTGAGTCACGGCGGTGAGTTCATCGGGCTATGAATCCTGGCCGATGGGAACCAAGTCAGGCGCGGCGCCCGGAAGACCGGAGGAGCAGGCTTGCTGCGGCGAGCCCCAGCGTCATCAGGGCGAGGGTCGCAGGTTCAGGGGCGGCCGTCGCTCATGACCGTCGCGGTCATCGTCGCCTTTTCCCTAGCTCGCGGGGCCCCACCCCCGCTCGTGGATCCCGCTGCATTCATGTCGCTCGACATCGCGCTACGCGCTCCGTCTCGCGGGGACTCAGTGTCTGAGTAGCGTGCGACTCCTGATAGCGGTCCCAGATGACGTCGATCTCCGTGTTGTTGGCAATCGACTTGAGCGTGATGTGCGGCACGCGCTCGTAGACGAAACCATGGCGCAGATTGTCGTGCGTCGCTGTCTGCTGCGGCGCGGTTCGAATCGTCGTCTGCCGCGCGCATACCAGTCCCGAATATCGGCGTCAAGCATGTCGCTTTCTCGGCCTGGCAACCTAGGGTGTCGTATCGGAGGCGCGGTCCGCGATCCTGACAACGCTAGGCGTCACCGACGCAAGCAGGGCTCGCCTTCCGCCAGAGAATGTCCAGTCCTGCGAACCTGTGGCTGCATGTCGATCCGGGCACGCCCTTTGCTCTGTCTCGAGGTGTCCGACGATGCTATCGTCGTCGGGCTTCTGGTCCGCGCCCCAGCGCTGCGGGCCGCACGGGAGACTGGCATGACCGGTGGAGCGTTTGGCGAGTTCACGGTTCGCGTCGCGGACTTCGCGGCGGCCATCGGCGCGCGCGTCGATTCGTTGGAAACGCAGCTTGACGGGCGCTTCTCGCAGATCGACGAGCACTTTCTGCAGATGGACGCGCACTTGCTGCGGATCGATGAGCATCTTCTCCAGATCGATGAGCGCTTCTCCGAAGTCGATGCGCGGTTCGCCGATATCGATGCTCGGTTTGCGCAGATGGAGGCGCGACTCGAACGGGTCGAGGTCCGCCTCGACCGCGTGGAGGAGCGACTTGGGCGGGTCGAAGCCCGCCTCGACCATGTGGAGGAGCAGCTCGAGCGCGTCGAGGCCCGGCTCGACCGCGTGGAGCAGCAGCTCGAGCGCGTCGAGGTCCGCCTCGGCGGCGTCGAGGCGCGGATCGAGCGTGTCGAGAGCCGACTGGATCAGATGGAGACCGCGATCAGACAACTCGACGCGAAGGTTGGCGAGGTCGATACGAAGCTCGGCGAGGTCGATGCGAAGATCGACCAGGTGGACAGCAAGGTCGATAGGCTCCTGGCAAAGCTGAGCGCGTGAGGGGCCTCACCCCAACCGAATCAGTCTCGCCGTCGCACGCGCCACCTCGGTCTTGACCTGCGCCACCATCTCGGCGAACAGGTCCCAGCCCTGCGCCCGCGTCTCGTCGAGCTTGGCGCGCAGACGCCAGATCGCGGACGCACGCAAATCCGCGAACTCGACCTCGACTTCGAGCAGTCTCGCTTCCGTCTCGGCCACGCGCCGCTCGACGCGCAGGCGCTCGGATTCCGGGTCGTCGCCGATGACTGAATCGGGGCTCCGATGCCAGGTGTGCAGGATCAGGCGCAGCCGATCTTCGTCGCGTTCCGCGTAGGCGCGATTGGCCTCGGCCATCAGCGAATGCCGCCGGAAGTTCGCCGCGTCGCCATGCGCGCGGTCGGGATGGATCGCCTTCGCGATGTCGCGGAACATCCGCTTGAGGTCGTCTGAGGCGGATGTCGGATTCGAACACCCCGCGCTCATGCCCCCGGCTGCCTCGTCCGCCGCGGCCTCCTCACCCGACAGTTCGTCGGCCTCGGCGGCAGGCGCCCGGATACCCAGGCGAATCTCCGCCTCCTCGACGGCGGCCTGCAGCCTGGCCAGATGCTCGTAGAGTCCGCCGATCTCCCGCAGGTACCGTGCCTGCAGTGCGTGCAGCTCGCTCTTGTGATGCGCCAGATCGCGCTCCCGGTCCGCAAGCTGCAAATCGAGCTGGGCAAGACGCGCGCGACTCGGCTCGAGCGCAGCAGGTTGGAGTGAGAACTGGTCGAGAGTCACGGGTCCAGGCGACTCTGACAATTGTATCGTCGCCCGGTGGCCCGCGCCTCCCCACCGTGACGAGTTCGAAGATCTCGAAGATCAAGAACAGTTTTCACCACGGAGATGCGGAGATACCCACCGCGTGCGGCGCCACGCGGCCGAGGCCGCGTGGCGGGCCGGAGGCCCGCAAGGGAGCGCCTCGACCGCGGACGCGAGAGCGGATCCAGCTGCCCGACGCTCTCGCGTCCGCGGTCGAGCCGCTCCCTTGCCAACGCACGCGTTCCGGGGGGCACGGAGTGAACTGCCTGCCTCCGTCCCTCCGTGGTGAGTTTCGTTCTGGCGTCAACCCAGAGGAAGCATCAGACCACCGACACCGGCGCGGTCAACTCACACGCGCCGCTGGCGGGCACCGCGATCGACTGCGTGGTGAGCAGGTCCCCGGCGGCGACGTGTCCGCCGCCGGCCACATCCACGTGCACGCGAAGCTCGAGACGCTGGTGCGGCCCGGCGTCGGGCGCCTGCAGCGAGAACTTCAGCCGGCCGCCAGGACCGATCTTGCGATCGCGCAGCGTCGTGGACGCCACGACGGTGGACGGCGCATCCGCGACCGCCACATCACGCACTTCGACGTGGACGGCCTTGGCGCCCACACGCGGCGCATCGGCCGGCAGCACCACCTCGCCGCGCACGGGCCTCATCTCGGCTCCTTGAACTCGAGCCCGCCCACCACGAGCCGCGCGCCGGCCCCGGTGCCACCGGACGGCTCGATCGACACGGTCACTCGCGTGTCGGCACGCCCCAGCCACTCGAGGTCCACGGCCCCCAGCGTCAGTCCGAAGCGTTGAGCGTCGTTGGCGGTCGTCGCGGTGAACGGCGCATCAGGGAAGATGCCGAAGCGGCCTATCTCCCGTGTCTGGCCGGTCCTGGGGTTCTTCAGTCGCGCCACGACGGCGACCGTGCCCACCCGCGGAGGCTGATACGCCGTCAGACGCAGCACGAGCGCAGACGGTGAGCGCAGCGCGGCGGTTCGGACGGATTCCAGTCCCATCTCTGCCGGCGATCCTGGCGTCGCCACCAGGACATCCACCGGCGTCTGCGAGCGCACGAGCACGACGGCGGCGACCACCGCGCTGGCCACCAGCACTCCGCTTCCCCACCGCGTGAACGTCGTCACCAGATCCTCGAGGCGTCCCTGATCCGAGGATACACCCCGGCGTGATCAGGGGAGACCACCACGACCTCGACCGCATCGGGCCGGGCAGTGCCGGTCGTGGCCAGGGTGGCCCCGGCCGCGGGCGCCGGCAGAATCTGCACGGTCCACTGCTCGGGCATCGTCCCGCCCTCGGCGACGAGACGGCCGATGGCCGCCGTCAGATCGAACATGACCGACGGGCGCTCCGCTGTGTGCCCCGCGTGGATGTTCCCGCCGAAGAAGCCAAACGTGCCGACGTAGCTCTGACTGGTGGTAGGGGTCGATTGCGACAGATCCACGGCGTTGAGAAAGACGCGGACCTCCGTCGTCTGCTGACGCGTGACTTCCACGCCCCTGATCACGGCCACGACGCGCGGTACGGCGGCCTCGGCGTCCCGCTGACGCGTGGCTGTCAGCCGATCCTCTCCGGCGCTCCGCACACCGCGGCCTGCGAGGCTCCGAAGCGGCTCGGGCGCGAGTCGGACGGGAATCGACAACGGGCGGCTGGCCGTCGCGACCGCCGTGTTCGATGCACGGACGAGGCTCAAACCAGGCCCGGCGATCGCGGCAGGCTGCGAGAACAACCGCTCGAGGCGCGTGGCCTGCGGCGACGCCGGCTGCACGACATCCGAGACGAGCCCGTACGTGCAGCCGAGCGACTCCGGACTCTGCAGTTCGGAGACCTTGGGCGACCACACCGATCCGTCGTTGTTGAAGAAGTTCGCCGTGAACGGCATGCCGGTCCAGAGCGGGTCACTCGAGTTGGTGAAGCCCGATGCGTTCCACACGGCCCACAACCGATCGATGTTGCCGTGATGCATCATGAAAATCGGGTCGATCGGCGAGCGCGTCGTGGGCATCAGGCCGCCGACGCGGTTGTGCACGAGGTTGTGCGGCGTCGCCTCGAGCGTCCCCTGCACACCGCTTCGAGTGGTGATCCAAGTCTGCGCCAGCGAATTCTGGCCCTGCGGCCGGCTGGTGCCGAACTTCTCGAATGGACTCTCGCCAAGCGCCTGCGTGATCACCGCCGACCCTGTGATGTTCGTGGGGATCGCGCCGGTGATGGTTCGGCCAGCCACGAACAGCGGATTGGGCTTGCCCTGAAACGTCGTGGCCGCGAAGGCCGGCGGCAGGGTCGGCTGCAGCGTCCAGTCCCAGTACGGCAGGGCGAAGCCGGGAAACTTGGTGACCTCACGCACCTTCCGCTCGTACATCGTGATGTAGGCCCGATGCCACGGCAGGAAGTACCAGTTGCCGTGCGGGCACTTGTTGAATCCGGCCGACGTCCCGTGAATCGTGCTGAGCTTCGTCCAGTTGAAAGTGTCGGAGACCGGCAAGGCGATCAACTTGCCGACGCCCTCTCGCCAGGCGGCGAGGATGGGGTCGTTCAGCGCCATGCCGAGCAGCGATCGACGGCGAGGCAGCACGGGCGGCATCGGTTGCCGCAAGGGCGCTGCGCCGCCGACGCCAACGAGGATCACGCTTCCGCTGACGACGACGCCTCCGGCGATGAAACGACGACGGGTCATGCTCATGAGTCACCTCCGTGACGAGTCGGTCTCGTCGAGCGCCGCCAGATGGTCAGCGACCGCCTGCGCGATGGGCAGACCGGTGCGCTGCTCCACGAAATGCCATTGCCCGGCGGGATTCACCTCGAGAAAGTAGTAGTCGCCCTCGGTCGTCCGGCGCAGGTCGATGGCGCCGTAGACGAGCTGCAGCCTGCGCTGAAGCGCGAGGAGCCGATCGCGCACCTGGGCGGGCAGCTCGACGGCCTGGACGAGCGAGTCGCCCACGACCATGCGCATGTCCACGGGATAGGCCGTCTTCCTGGCGTCGATCTCGGCCGCGAACACCTGTTCGCCAATGACCGTGACGCGCAGGTCCACGCCCTCGATGAACTCCTGGAAGATCACGGGCGCGAACCGCACGAGGTCGAGCTGCTCGATGTCCGACGGCTCGACGAGCCTCGTCTCACGCCAGGCCGTCACCGACGCGAGAAACGCCTTGAAGACTGTGCGGCCGGGCCCCATCGCGGCGATGAATGCGCGGGCCTCGTCGGGCTGGTTGGTCACCAGCGTGCGTGGTACCAGGAGACCGAGCGTGCGGGCGACGGCCCACTGATACGGCTTGTGATGCGCGGACGCATCGGCTTCGCGCGGATTGACCCACGGGCACGGCAGCGCATCGAGCATGCCGAGCACCGCCTGTGACGTCTCGCTCTGCACGAACGCGCGGTCGTGCTCGGATCGGATCGCCCCGTCAATCCGAAACGGCTGTACGCGCCGCCACCATCCCACGCGCGTGCGTGACAGATCCACGCGCCCACGCGTCGTCTCGATCCAGTACGCCGACGCGTCGTCCTCGGGCCACGTCAGCGTGAGCCCGCGCACCGGGAAGTCGGCCAGATCGATCTGGACGACCTCCCGGCCACGCCGCTCCAGGCGGCCGACCACATCCGCGGTGTGTTCCTCTCCCGGATAGGAGACGGCGAGGATCACGTCATTGCCCCTGCAGTCCCGCCAGTGCCTGCACGGCGGCGTCGTAGGCGACGACGAGCTCGGCATGCTGCTGTTCGGTCATCGCGATGGCCTCGGCGAGCTGCTGCACCTGCGCCTCGGCATCGGCCATCGCCTGCCCCGCGTGTCCAAAGCGACTGGGCGAGGCCAGCACGAACGGCGACGCAAAGCCGCCACCCGGACCGAGGGGTCCGCCGGGCACGAGCGGATCGCGGGCGACCTCCTTGATCGTCGGATCTGTCACTGGATCCTTGCGGACCTCCTTCAGTGTCGCCGGATCGCGTGTCGGGTCCTTGGCGATGTCCTTCGCGACCTCCTTGACGGTGGGATCGGTCACCGGGTCCTTGCGGACTTCCTTCAACGTGGCGGGGTCGCGCGTCGGATCCTTCGCGACCTCCTTGACGGTGACGGGATCGGTGACGGGATCCTTCGACACTTCCTTGATCGTCGGCCCGGGGTACATCGCGTGCACGCCCGCGATATCACCCGCTGAGAGTCCGGCACGCTGTCCCATCGTGACGCCCGGCGGCGGGTTCTGCCGCGGCACGATCGTGGCCTGCCCGTTGATCGAGAACGCGGTGGCCGGGTAGTGCATGATCGAGCCGAAGTCGTACGCGCCAAGGTCATCGCCGTCCGCGATGTGCTGGTTGAAGTTGTGCTGCATCGCCGCGTCGATGTTGGCCCACACGATCCGCACGAACGTGTCTCGGTCCTCGCGGCTCTGTTCGTGCCAGAGCCCGACGGCATGACCGATCTCGTGAATCGTGTTGCCGAGGGTACAGCTCGGGCCGAGCGTGATGTTCTGTGCGCCGCCCTGCCGGCCCACCATCGACGAACAGCCGCCACCGGGCACGAACCGCACGAAGTCAGCGTCCTGAGCGGTGCGGGCGCGCAGCCGGATCCGTGTGTTGGCATGCCAATGCGCGATCGCGTCGTGCACGCGCTGCTGATTGGGCAGTGCGGCATCGATCTCGAAGGGTACAGTCGCATTCGGCCAGCGCCGCGCGTTGTTGGCGCCCGCCGTCACGCCGATCGACTGCTGCGGCATGCTTGCCGCTTCGGCGTCGCGGAACGCGTCGAGCGGACCGAGGACAATGTCGCCTTCGAAGATCGCCTCGCCATCGACCGCCGCGTACTGCAGGCCCTTGGTCGCGAAGGTCACTCCGGTGACGATGGCCGTGCCAGCGACCGGACCTGATCGCTGCTCGCCGTGAACCTGACTGCTGCCGGAGCCGCCGCTGTCGCGCGTCTTCTTCCTCTTCGCCATGGTCGCCTCCCTGTGGAACGTCGAATCATCCGAGCGCGAGCACCGGTTCGCACGGGGGAGGCCGCGCGCCGGCCAGTGGATCAGTGGTGGAGGGCGCCTAGCATACGCCTTTTCCTGGGCGATGGCGTGACGCGTCGGGATAGGCGGTGCGCCCCGAGGCGAACTGCGGCTGACACGGGCGGAGCCAGGGCAGATGCCCCAGCAGAACCCGTGTCGATTCGGTTGGAAGTCGGTGAAATCGCGCTATTTGCCCCGGATGAGGCGAACCGGCCCGGGCTCCGGACCGTCAAGGCTGGAGAGGGTTTCGCTCGTGTCCAGATTCGTCGTCTTCGTCGTCCTGACGCTCCTCTTCGTCGCCGCCGCCTGCTCGTCTCCCACCTCCCCATCGCCCGAACTCCGCGGGGGCGTGGTGGCAACGTTTCAGGTGGGTCAGGACCAGTTCAAGGTGTTCGTCAGGAACCCGTCAGCGATCGATCGACTGCTCGCCCTGCAGCGCGGCGCACCCGGCGGATCGATTCCCAACGGACGCATCCTGCGCGGGTCTGGCGCGGGCGCCCACAACGCGCCTCGTGCGTGGCATCTGGACCCGGTCGACATCGACATCGCGGACGCGACGATCGAACTCTGCGACGGCTCGCTGGCCTACGTGGATGCGAATCTCACCGAGTACGTGGAGGTGGTCAAGCGCTACTGCCCGTGGGGCGCCAGGCTGGTGGGCCTCACGGACCACCGGTAGCGCGCAGCCGAGCGGCGGGCGTACATGACACACCGCGGGATGTGCTCCCGCGGTGTGCATGCCAGCGTCGGTCGCCTCTCTGGCCGTCGCGCCGGGAGGGGCGCGACGCCAGACGAGACGCCGCAGCAGACGTCTTCAGGCGCGACGACGACGCGCCCGCACGAGCAACGCCGCGAGGCCCGTGGCGATCAGCGCGGACGTGCCGGGCTCAGGCACCGTGGCGATCGCGGTGTCGTCGAACGTCACCGAGCCGTTGTCGCCCGCGCCGCCCATGTCGAAATAGACGAAGTCGTAGATGGTGCCGCCGATGTTGCCGTTACGGTTGATGCCGCCGGCAAACAGCAGGCTCAGCTGACCGCCGCTGCCGATCGACACGAAGCCAGAGGCGGAGAACGGCGCCCCGCCGAGAAACCCGTTGGGTGCGCCCAAGGCATCAGCGCCCGTGCCCATCAGGAAGCCGTTGCCGCCGGTGCCCCCCGACTGCGCCACCGTCCGCTGCGCCGCCGGCAGCGTGAGCACGAACGCGTCGAGCGTCTCGGCCGTGCCGCCGCCCAACCCGGCGATGCGCTGCCCCGGCGCGTAGCCGAAGACGCTCGTCGCGTATGAGAGCCCGCCGCCGCTGGCGAAGCCGCCGGCGAAGTCGATGTCGAGCCCCGTCCCGGCCAGCCCCGACGCATCGGGCCCGAGCGGCACGCCGTCGTCGGTGAGCAGCACCGCGATGGGGTCGAAGGTGAGCGACGAGAGGTCGAATGCGACGATCGACCCACTCGATCCGCCGAGCGCGGCCTGCAGTGCGGCGAAGCTCGGATCCCCCGGATTGACCACCGTGCCAGGAAGGGTGACGGGCGCAGCAGCGGCCGACCCGGTGAAGACTGCTGCAAAAACGATGGCCGGACCAAGACTCTTGAGTAGGTTTCGCACGTCAGTCTCCTGGGGATGAGAGCGTCTGCGGTGCAGGTTGCAAACGCCGTTCCACGCACTGCCGTGCAGTCTGCTGTTGTGCTGACGAACGATCGTGTGGAGAAGGCCCTGGGCTCGCAGGCATTAGTCTGCTTCACGATCCGCAGCAACGCGGACCCGTCTCCGCGACCGAGGAGTTACAATTTTCGTAGCAATTACCTCCGAGGTGATCGGCTCGCTAGTCTCCGGCCAGCAGGGCGGTCAGTGTCCAGGTGGCGCCGCGGCGGTGAAAGAAGGCGCGGTAGTCGATCGGGCTCCTGACGAACTCGCTGGCCACGAAACCGCGACCGCGCGGCGTGGTGACGGCGGTCCAGGGCGTGCGACGCGAGGCGGGATCCGCAATGCGGACGATCGCGTAGTCGAGCGACGTGATGAGTCGGCCACGCGCATCGGCTTCGGCGCGCAGCCGCACGCCGCGTCCGGTGATGGCCGCATGCGTGAAGCTGTCCACATCCTCCGGCCAGGCGGCGTAGACGTACGGCGCGACGAAGTTGTCGTCGCCCTGGCACGTCCCGCCGAGGGCCAGGATGCGGTCGAGTTCCTTCCACACCTCGCTGCTGGCGTCGGCCGGCTTCCAGTGCCGCTCGAAGGCCTCGCGCCCGTTGACATCGCCGAACGAGATGCGGATGTTGAGGTCCACCGCGGCGAGCAACGCCGACGCGTCCCTGTCTGCGATCGACGTCCGGAGTGGCTCACGGAACGCGGTAAAGCCACAGTCGGCCGCCTGGTCGATCGGGCGCAGGACCGTCGGAGCCGCGTCGCCCGCCACCGACGCTGCGTACACGCTGACGAGGACCACCAGTCCAACCGCGAGAACCGCCGCACTCCGTCGCATCGGGTCGTCCCTCACGGTTCTACCGGGCCTACCGGACGATCTGGATCTCGAACAGCTTCGGCCACAGTTTCCCGGTCACGAAGAGCCGATCGCGCGCCGGGTCGTAGGCGATGCCGTTGAGCACGTCGACCTGACGCATCCGGTCGGACGAGGACAGCAGGCCACGCAGACTGATCCGCCCCGTCACGCGGCCCGTGGCAGGCGCGATGGTGACGATGTCGTCGGTCTGGTAGATGTTGGCCAGGATCTCGCCCTTCACCATCTCGAGTTCATTGAGCTGCGTCACCGGGACACCGGCGTCGGTCACCGTCACGCGGCCGGTCTCGCGAAACGTCGCCGCGTCGAGAAACCGCAGGGACGACGACCCGTCGCTCATGATGAGCCTGGTGCCGTCGTAGACCAGTCCCCACCCCTCGCCGGCGTACTTGAAGCTGCGAACCGGTTTGAACGACTTGAGGTCATAGACGAAGCCCACACCCGACTGCCACGTCAGCTGCACCAGCGTGTTGCCCACCCCGGCGAGTCCCTCGCCGAAGTACTGCGGGTCGAGGGCGATCTTCTGCAGCACCTCGCCCGTCTCCAATCGCACGCGCCTCAAGGACGACTGTCCCTGGAGACCCGTGCTCTCGTACAGCACGCCGTCTCGATAGACCAGCCCCTGAGTGTAGGCGGACGGATCGTGCGGATAGGTGGCGATGACCTTGTAACTGAATCGGGGCGCGGGTCGTGCGACGCCCTGGGCGGCGGAATCGACGCTGCCGGGCCACACACCGGCGCACGCCACCAGCGTGAAGACCAGCAGGCCGAGCGCGGTTCGGGCGCGACGGTGCATGTGTTTCAGCGTAGTGCAAAGATACGAGGATGGGAAACGCCTCGGCGCGTCCGGTTCTTGTCACGGGGTGCTCGAGCGGCATCGGTCGGGCCACAGCGCTGCGGCTCGTGCGATCCGGCTTCCGCGTCTACGCCACAGCGCGCGACGTCAGAACGCTCGAACCCCTCCAGACCGTCGGCTGCCGCGTGCTCGCGCTCGACGTCACCGACGACGCGTCGATGCGGACCGCGGTGGCCACGGTCACGGCGGAATGCGGCGCGCTCTACGGCCTGGTCAACAACGCCGGCTACAGCCAATCCGGCGCGCTCGAGACGCTGCCGATCGAGAAGGTGCGGCGCCAGTTCGAGACCAACGTCGTCGGGCCCCTTCGGCTCGCGCAGCTCGTGCTGCCGGCGATGCGCGAGGCCGGAGGCGGCCGCATCGTCAACATCAGCTCGATGGGCGGCCGGCTGACGTTCCCCGGCAGCGGCGCGTATCACGCGTCGAAGTTCGCGCTCGAGGCCTGGTCGGACGTGCTGCGCTGGGAGGTCGCCCCGTCCGGGGTCCGCGTGGTGATCATCGAGCCTGGGGCCATCAGAACGGGTTTCGCCAAGGCCGTGGCGCATCACATGCCAGGGCGCCGGATCCACGGTGACCAGCCGCCCACCGGCGGCCCCGCAGACCGTGCCACCGGCGCGATCGGCGACGACCCCTACGGCGCGTACAACGCCGCAGTGAATGACGCGACGACGGGCGCCTACGAACGCGGCCTGCTCTATCGCCTGGGCGGCGAGCCCGATGACGTCGCGCGCGTGATCGAACGCAGCCTCACAGCCGTCCGCCCCCGCACGCGCTACCGCGTGACGCCGAGCGCCTCACTCCTCATCACCTTGCGTAGACTCTTACCGGACCGCTTGTGGGACGCGCTGATGCGCCACGAGAACGGCGCGCTCTCGCGTGCGCTTCCAGGTCAGCGGTGACCCCGACAGACATCACCACATCACCACATCACCACATCACCACATCACCACATTCAGCCTCAGAAGGTGAGTCCCCTCAGGATACCGATAGCTCTCGCTGATGCTGTCGAAGGGCGCGGCCGGTGCGTCGTGCTCGACGAAGTAGTGACGGACCCCGGCCGGACCGGCGGCGGCGAGCAGGCGCTTCCAGTCGATCGCGCCCTTGCCGACTTCCGTCATGTCGCGCTTGAGATCGTCGATCGGCAAGGCCACCTTCGCCGCGGAGGCGCGAGCGGGCACCTTCGTCAGATCCTTCACGTGCACCAGCGGGAATCGGCCCGGATATTTCTTGAAGTAGTCCACCGGGTCGAGGCCTGATCCCTGCACCCAGAACAGATCCAGTTCCATCTTCACGAGAGCCGCGTCGCACTGCTCGAGGAGGATGTCGAACGGCATCCGTCCGCTGACGGCGGCGAACTCGAAGTTGTGGTTGTGGTACGCGAACTGGATGCCCGCCTTGCGGCACTGCTCACCGGCGCGGTTGAACGTTTGAGCCACACGCGCCCAGATGTCCGGCTCCTTCCGCATCGTCTCGTCAATCCAGGGATTGACCAGGAAGGTATGACCCATCGTCACCGCGGCCTCGATGGCCTTCGGCAGATTCGCGTCGCTCAGGCTGTTGTAGTCGATGTGCGCGGCCGGCGCCGTCAGGCCGTTCTGCTTCAAGGCGTCGCGCAGGGCGGCCGGCGACCGATTGAAGTAGCCGGCGAACTCGACCTCCTTGTAGCCGATGGCGGCCACCCGGGCCAGCGTCGCCTCGACGCTCTTCTCCATCTCGGTCCGCACCGTGTAGAGCTGGACGCCGATGTTGCCCAGGGCGGCCGCTTCCGCGCCCACCCCGCTCGAATGCACCAGGCAGCCAGCGCCTACCGCCGCCGCAGTACCCATAAATTCACGCCGGTTCATGGCCATGACTGCCTCCCTGCCACAGGCCGTGCGCATCCGGTCCCCGGAGCGCAGCAGCCTGGAGCCGATGATCGTAGAGTACAGAAGTCCCGAGCACCACAAGCATGATCACCCTGACCCGGCTTTCCGCTCCTGTTCGCTCCCTGGCCCTGCTGCTCGTCGCGAGCGTGGTCGCTGCCGTCACCGGCCTGTCGGGCGCTCCCCAGGCGCCCGCGACGGCCCTGGCCCAGCGTCTCGCCCCGACGGACGCGATGCCGCTCGATCCGCAGATCCGGACCGGGACCCTGCCGAACGGGCTGCGCTACTACGTGCGCGCCAACACGCGACCCGAGAAGCGCGCGGAGCTGCGCCTCGGCGTCAACGTGGGGTCGCTCGTCGAGGACGACGACCAGCGCGGTGTCGCGCATTTCGTCGAGCACATGGCGTTCAACGGCACGAAGAACTTCCCCGGCAACGAGCTGGTGCGATTCTTCCAGTCGATTGGCATGAGCCTGGGAGCAGACGCCAACGCGTCCACGTCCTTCGATCAGACGGTCTACTCGCTTCGACTCCCAACCGAAAATCCCGCGATCATGACGCGGGCGCTCCAGGTGCTCGAAGACTGGGCACATCAGGTGACCTTCGAGGACGTCGAGATCGACCGTGAGCGCGGCGTGATCGTCGAGGAATGGCGCCTGCGGCGCGGAGCGGCGGCCCGCGTGTCCGATGCGGTGCTGCCGACGCTGCTCAAGGGCTCTCGGTATGCCGAGCGGCCGCCGATCGGTTCGCCCGAGTCGATCCAGGGCGTGCCTCACGATCGAGTCCGGCAGTTCTATGCCGACTGGTACCGTCCAGATCTGATGGCGGTCGTGGCCGTGGGTGACTTCGACGCGGCCGTGGTCGAAGGGATGATTCGCACGCGGTTTGCCGCCATTCCCGCGCGGCCCAGCGCGCGCCCGCGCCCGGACTATGGCGTGCCCAGTCAGCCCGGCACCCGCTACATGGTCGTGACCGACAAGGAGGTCCCCACCGCCCGCGTCGAGATCGCGACGCTGTTGCCGTCACGCGACCCGCGGCTGGTGGGCACCTACCGCCAGATGGCCGTCGACCGCCTGTTCGGGGCCATGCTGTCCGCGCGGCTGACCGAGCGGGCCGAGGACCCTGAATCGCCCATGCTGGCCGCCGCGGCTACGCGACGGCCGTTCCTGGCCCGTGCCATCGACGCCGCCGCGCTCAGCGCGGTGGTGCGGGACGACGGCATCATGCGCGGCGTGGACCTGCTGCTGACCGAGGCCCGTCGCGTCTCGCGGTTCGGCTTCACCGCGCCGGAACTGGACCGACAGAAGCAGGCGTTGCTCCGCGGCTACGAGCGACTGGTCGCACAGCGCGCGAGCGAGTCGGCCTCGCTGGCCAACGAGTACCTCCGCCACTTCTTCGTCAACGAGGCGCTGCCAGGCGTGGACCTCGAGTACGCGCTGCACCAGCGCTTCCTGCCCGAAGTCACCCTGGCCGAGGTCAACCGGCTGGCGCCCGACTGGTTCGCCAGCGAGGGCCGCGTGGTCACCGTTACGCTGCCGGACAAGCCCGGACTGGCCGTGCCGACCGAGGCGGCCCTTGCCACAGCCGTGACGGCCGCCTCCACGCGCGCGGTGACCGCGTACGTGCCCCGGACCACGACAGGGGCGTTGCTCGCCTCCGCGCCTCCGGGCGGGCGCATCGTCAAGACCACACCGATCGCCGCCGCCGGGGTGACCGAGTATCAGCTGTCGAATGGCGTCCGCGTGGTCATCAAGCCCACCACGCTGAAGGCCGACGAGGTGTTGTTTCGGGCAACCAGCTACGGCGGCTCGTCGCTGGCCCCCGATGACAGCTTCATCCCCGCCAGCGTGGCCGCCCAGGTGGTGGGGGTCGGCGGCGCCGGCGCACATAGCGACGCCGACCTCCGACGCCTGCTCACGGGCAAGGTCGCCAATGTGCTGCCGTTCATTTCGCTCTACGAACAGGGCCTGGCCGGCACGGCGTCACCCAAGGACCTCGAGACGCTCTTTCAACTGATCTACATGCGCTTCACCCAGCCGCGTGCCGACCGCACCGCCTTCAACGTGCTGGCCTCGCAGGCCCGCACGCTGGCCGGCACCCAGGGCGCGACCCCGGAGGGCGTGTTCCAGGCCACGCTGACGTCCATCCTGGCCCAGAACCATCCGCGCGCCCAGCCGGTCACCCCGGCGGTCATCGACCGGTGGGATCTCGACAAGGCCCTCGCGTTCTACAAGGAGCGGTTTGCGGACGCGAGCGGCTTCACGTTCGTGTTCGTCGGCAACATCGATCCCAACCAGTTGCGACCGCTGGCCGAACGCTATCTCGGCTCGCTGCCGGCCGGTGGCCGTCGCGACACGTGGCGCGACGTCGGCATCCGCACCCCGCGTGGCGTGGTCGAACGCCAGGTGAAGAAGGGTCTCGAGCCAAAGGCGCGCGTCCGCCTCATCTTCAGTGGACCGATGGCCTACTCGCTGGCCAACTCGGCCTCGATGCGCGCAATGGCCCTCGTGCTCGAGGGGCAGTTGCGGGGGACGCTGCGCGAGCTGCTGGGCGGCACGTACAGCGTGACGACCGCCATGGGCGTGATGCGGGTGCCCGAGGCCAGCTACTCGATCTCCATCGATTTCACGAGCGATCCGCAGCGCACCGAGGAACTCGTGGGCCGGGTGTTCCAGATTATCGGGGCGCTGAAGACGCGACGAATCCAGGACGCCGCCATCGTCCAGATCCGCGACCTGCTGGCCCGGGAGTTCGAGAACAACACCAAGCAGAACGCCTATCTGTTGTCGCAGTTGTCGTCGCGGTACCAGTATGGCGAGGATCCGGCCGGGTTGTTCGACGCGCCGAAGGTGCTGCAGGCGGTGGATGCCGCGACGATTCAGGCCGCCGCCAACCAGTATCTCGACACGAAGAATTACGTGCGGGTCACGCTGCTGCCGGAGAAGTAGCGGGTCCCTAGTGGCAGCCCTGGGTTTCGGTGCCGAACCGCTCCTGGATGTACTGCTCGAGGTCCTCGCTGCCGGGCAGCGTATCCACGATCAACGGCAGGACGAAGTCGGCGTTGTGCACCGCGCGCCGCCTGGCCTCGGGGACGGCCTGGACGCGCCCGAGCCACTCGTCGCGCAGATCGATCTTCTTGTAGTCCGGCCCGCGGTCGAGCAGGTAGCCGCCCTCGGGCTTGGTCCGGGCCATGCCCGCAAAGACGATGCAGTCGTCGTCTCCGCCGGACGCGGCTCGCTGGGTCACCAGGAGCAGGGCCAGCCACTTACCGTTGATGTCGTGCATGTCGATGTCCCTCTGGGCCAATCCACTCATTTGACCGGCCACTGCGCGCTCTCGGTCCGGGCCGTCCGCAGGAATGTCTCGATGCGCGCCACGATCTCCGGCTGCGAGGCGGCCACGTCCCGTTGCTCGACCGGATCGCTCGTCAGATCGTAGAGCTGGAGCGGCGCGTCCTTCTTGAGGCGCACCGCCTTCCATTGTCCCATTCGGACGGCCTGCTGGAACCCTCGCTCGTGGAACTCCCAGTAGAGGAACTCGTGGGTGGGTGCGGATTGGCCACGGAGGGCCGCCGCCATCGACAGGCCGTCCACGCCGACCGGCGTCGCGGCGCCGCCCAGGTCGGCCAGCGTCGGGAACATGTCGTAGTGCGCCCACGGGTGCGCGCTGACGCGGCCGGCCGGCACGATGCCTGGACGCCAGGCGATCATCGGCACGCGGATCCCGCCCTCGTACAGGTCGCGCTTGATCCCGCGGAGGCCGCCCGAGCTCTTGAAGAACGTGGGGTCGGCGCCGCCCTCCTGATGCGGGCCGTTGTCGCTCGTGAAGAGCACGAGGGTGTTCGCGGCCAGGCCGCGCGCGCGGAGCAGATCGACGAGCCGGCCGATGTCGCGGTCCATGCGGGTGATCATCGCGGCAAACGCGGCCTTTGGCGTCGGTTGCGACCGGTAGCCCAGCGACGGACCGTCGGGGCCGGTGGGGCGCCCATCCGCCGCGGCGTTGACGAAGGGCTTCTCCGGAAAGCGCCCGCGCATCGGCGCGAGGGAGTCTTCGGGCACCCGCAACTCCGCATGCGGCACCGTGTAGTTGAGATAGAGGAAGAACGGGCGGGGATCGCTGGCGCCGATGAACGCCTCGGCCTCGCGCGTGAACAGGTCGTTCACGTAGTCCTTCTCCAGATCCACCGCCACGCGCGCCATGTTGCGGAACAGATGGTCGGTGAACTGCCGATGGGCGTGGCGATGGTCGAGAACGCCGAAGCTGTAGTCGAAGCCCTTCCGATCTGGCGCGCCCGTCGTGCCTGGCTGTCCGAGGCCCCACTTGCCGACGACGGCGGTGCGGTAGCCGGCGTCGCGCAGGGCCATGGCGACGGTCCGGTCCTCATCGCGAAGGGGAATCTCGCCGTTGCCGCGCACCCAGACATGGCCGGTGTGCTGCCCGGTCATCAGCGAGGCGCGCGAGGGCGCGCACACGGTGCTGCCCGAGTAGTAGTGGGTGAAGCGCGTGCCCTCCTTCGCCAGACGGTCCAGCGACGGCGTCTGGAAGTTCGTCTGGCCGTACACGCTCAGATCGCCGTAGCCCAGGTCGTCGGCATGGATGAGGAAGATGTTGGGTCGCGCCGACGCGGGCGCGGACGTCCGTTGCGGCGGTCCCGCCGCGGGGGATGACGAGGTTCGCGGAGGGCCGACGCACGCAGCCAGCAACCCCACGAACAGCACCGCGAGCGTCCGCTGAATGGTCATGGTGTCTCCTGCAGCTTCCGAGGCGCGACCTGACGCCACCCGTCCTTACGATGTCCGCCAGTTCGTTCCAGTCGCACACGTCGTCGAGCCAGACGCCGAGCCAGCCGGCGGGCCCCATGTAGGGCGGCACGAAGAATCGATCCGGCGCGGTCTTCACCATGCGCGCCTGGCGTCCCGGTGCGGCCTTCACCCACACCGCGTGGCGGCCGCCGCCATGATGATTCTTCGCGTCGGCATACATCGCGAACATCTTCCCCGCACGAAACGTCGGCTCGCCCCACGCCTCGACCTCCGTGGCGCCGGGCAGCGTCAGGGCCAGCTTGCGGAAGCGAGTCAACGGGCGCGGCGTGGGCATACCTACGGGTCCTCGAGACGATCACGTAGAACAAGTCCGTCGCCACCTGCAGCGCATCCAGCGACTGCGTGCTCTTCATCGTGGCCCAGGCCGTCGTCGGACGGATGGTCATCCACTGCTCTGGCGCGCCCACCTTCACCGGCATGTTGAACGCGGCCACATCGGCCTGCCAGCGATAGTCGATCGTGCCGGGTGTCGTGCCGGCCTTGAGCTCGAGTACGGGCAACGCCGTGTGCCGCAAGTACTGGTCGAACACCGGCGTGAGGTTACGGCCCGTCTCCCTGTTGAAGAACGCGACCATGTCCTCCGTCATGATGTTCTTGTACTTGAACGTGTCGTAGACGCCGCGCACCAGCGTCCACCACTTCGCGTCGTCGTCCACGACGTTGCGCAGGGTGTGCAGGAACAGGGCGCCCTTGAAGTACATGTCCTGCGGTGGCGTGCGATGGATGCCGCGCGGCGTGATGATCGGCGTCCGGTTCTGTACTTTGGTCTTGTAGCCGTTCACGTACTTCAGCGCATCAGCGGCGCCGAACAGCTCCTCGACGTACATGGCCTCGAGGTAGGTGCCCCACCCTTCCTGGATCCACATGTCCGACACGTCGGCGGCCGAGACCGCGTTGCCGAACCACTCGTGCGCGCTCTCGTGGATGATGATGAAGTCGAACTTCGGGCTCACGCCAACGCCCGTCCAGTCGCGGCCGCCGTAGCCGTTGCGGAAGCCGTTGCCGTAGGTCACCGCGCTCTGGTGCTCCATGCCCGTATAGGGCACCTCGATCAGCTTGAAGCCGTCCTTCTCGAAGGGATACTCGCCGAAGTACTTGTAGAAGGCCTGCATCATCGGCCTGGCCTGGGCGAACTGCGCCCTCGCCTTCTCCAGGTTCTCGGGCAGCACGAAGTAGTCCATCGTCAGGTCGCCGAGCGTCTCGGAGAACTGGACATAGGTGCCGATGTTCAGCGAGACGTTGTACGAGTTGATCGGGTAGTGGATCTCCCAATCCCAACGCGTATAACCGTCGCCGAGGTCGGTCTTGCCGCGGAAGCGGCCGTTGGACACATCCACGAGACCGTTCGGGATGGCCACGCGGAGCGTCATCTTCTCGACCTCGTCCCGCCACTGGTCCTTGTTGGGAAACCAGATGGCCGCGCCCTCGCCCTCACACGCCGTGTTGATCCAGTGGCGGCCGGCCGGGTCCTTGCGGAAGGCGATGCCACCGAAGCGGCCTGTCTCGAGCGGTGTTCCCGAGTAGTGGAAGTCCACCGCGTACTCGCGCCCCCGGCGCAGTGTCTCGGGGAAGGTGACGATGACCGCGTTCAACTCACGCGCATACGCGAGCGGCTTGCCGCCGAGGTCGATCTTGTCCACGGCGAGGTTCGCGTAGAGGTCGAGCTGGATCTGCGTGCGCGTCCTGCAGCATGCGGAAGCGATGCGTGTTCCTGACCGGAGACGAACTTCTTCTCGGGATCGACCCGCACGTCGAGCGCGTACGACGAGCAGATCGTTGTTCGCGCGGAGCGGACCGTACTCGCCGCGCAGGATGTCCTGCCGCGTCGCTCGCGCGGCGCCTGCGGCGGTGCCGCGCCCCCGCGTCCCTGGGCGGCCGGGGTGGCCTGCGGCGGCAGGGCGGGCGCCGCGGAGAGCACCGCCGTCAGGAGGCCAGCGCCCGCGGCGAACGCGCACCCGGTCCACGCGCGCCAGGGCGATTGAGCGATTGTCATGCCATGAGCAAAACACGCCGCGATGTTTCTGGCAACACACCGCGGAGGACGGCTCATCACCGGTGTCCGCGGGAGATCTCCCACGAGCGATGGTTCGGCGTGAAGCCGATCTTCGCGTAGTACTCGGCCGCTGCCGGTGCAGCCACGAGCCGAAGTGTGCAACGGGGACCTAGACGGCCGAGCGTCGCGTCGATCAGCGCCTTGCCGATACCCGCACGTTGATACGCGACGTCTACGGCGAGATCCGAGCAGTAACAGGCGTAGACGAAGTCCGTCACCGACCGCGCCACGCCCACCAGACGTGCGCCGTCCCAGGCCGTCGCGGTCAGGTTCGCGTTGGTGACCATCGCCTCCATGCAGGCCAGGTCGTCGATCGGCCGTCGCTCCGCCAGCGTGGAGCGCTGGAGGACGTCGATGAACTGGTCAACGGTGATGGGCGCGTCCGTGCGGTAGACGATGAGGGACATCTGATGAATGTGGTGATGTGGCGACGTTTGATGTGGTGATGTTAGAGCATGCGGGCGGGCTTTCACATCACCACATCACCACATTCAAGCATCCGTTCAGTCGCCTCCGCCCCCGTCACCCCCACCACCGTCGCCCCCTCCTCCCCCGTCGCCGCCACCGCAATCCGCACCAGCCGACGCGTCAGCCGCGCAGTCGGGGCCGCCGCTGCCGCCGTACAGCAAGTGGCTGCTGGCCGCGCCATTGTCGCTCGTCGTGTGGTCTTGTCGGTCCGCCGCCGTGGTTCGCCGGCGGCGTGTGTCCGTGAATCGGGTGACGGGCTGGCTGGCTTGACGATTGGCGGCGACGGCGATCAGCGCTCCAAGTAACAGCAGTGCGACGAACCCTGCGGCGGCGGTCACGCTCAGTCCCATGCAGGCACCTCGCTACCCTCCCGGACGAGGCCGACTACCTTTTCGTTCCTAGCCCGGCGTTCACCTGCGCGCCTTATCGGCGCGACGGTGCAAACCCGAGGGCACGCTGAATGGCCTCATTGGGGATCGAACGGATGCCCGCGCGATCGAGCCGCCACTTGTCCATGTACTGCAGCGGCTTCAGCAGCGTCACCTTGGCGCCCTGCAGCGTCTCTTCGAGCATCCGGTCGGAGAACGGCCGAGGGACGCCGGCGTCGAACGGACCCCACAGGCCGTCCCAGTGCACGGGCAGGTACGCCTTGGGCTTGATCACCGGGAGGACGAGGCGCGCGATGGCGCTGCCACCCGTGCCAATCCAGAGATCGACGCCGTCGATGCGTTCGGCCGCGATGGCCGCCTTCAGATTGTCGAGCGGCGCGCCGTAGTTCACGCCGGCCACCACGATGGGCACGTGCAGATCCACGGCGCTCGCGGAGTTCTGGTAGAACCAGCTGAAGCGGCCCTCGGGACCGTCCACGACGAACAGAAAGGCACGATTGCCGCCGCCATTCGGGAAGTCCTCGGCGACACCTGCGCGGAGACCGCCTGTTTCCGATGCAGGGCGCAGCGGCGCCTGCAGCTCGACGGCGTCGTGCTGCTCGGGATTCGTCGCCGGGTCACCGCTGTGGTTCCACCGGATGACGCGCATCCTGACGCCGTCGCCAAGGGCGATCGCCTCACCACCGAGAATCGGCCGGCACCGGTCGGCGGGGATCCCCTCGGCCGCGACCTGAAAACACGTCGTGGGTGATCCCATGACGGGCGCGCCGGTCAGCCGTGACCAGGTGGCGGTGTCGAACGAGTGGTCGAAGTGGCTGTGGCCGGTCAGGAGCAGGTTCACGCTCGACGCACCACCAAGTGCGTTGGCCACGCGTGTGACCGCAGCCACGTCTGGCTTGGCGGGCCCGCGAGTACTCGCCAAGCCTCCGCCCCCGCCGAAGAACGCCGACTGGGGCACCCTCGAGATGTAGCCATCGGTCAGGATCCGGAGCGGACCGAGTTCGTAGTAGATGTTCGCGATCGACAGCCACGTGATGTCCACGTAGCTCGGGCGTGCCGCCTGACTGGTCGCGGCCTCCTGGCCTGGCCACAGGACGAGGAGACCGAGGGAGACGAGGATCGACCTTCCGAATGTGCGCACGGCTACGGTCCTCATGGCCTTGATGGCGGCTTCAGCTGCCAGGCCTCGTCGAAGAATCCTTGCGAGACGACGTGCAGGGGCAAATAGCGATAGTTGTTGCCGGGCTTGGTGATGTCCACCACGGCCCAGTCGGGCAGCTTCGGCGACTGCATCGCGTTGTTCGACTGGTCGTGGAACGTGAAGCCGCTGTTGATGACGACGTAACGGCGCGGGTTCAGGGGGTTCGGAAACACGAACACCGGCGCGTGATCAGCCGGGTAGATCTGGTCGCCGACCTTGACGCCCGCTGACGTCCAGGTGATGGGCAGCCGCGCGGCGATGCGCCGGTAGACGGCGTTGCTCGACGGGTCGCCGAACAGCACGAGGTTGCTGTTCGCGATGTCCGCGGCTGTGACGTCGCGGTCGTGCTTCACCCGTGGTTCACCGCGAAAGAAATGCACCCACTCACTCGCCGCATAATCGGCTTGCGCCTCCGCCCACGCACCCAGCGCCTGCGACAGCGGCGTGCCGGTCGGCCGCACGAACACGAACGGCTCCATGAACGCGTCGTCGATCGGCCCTTGCAAGCCTGGCGCCTTGCGCAGCGCCTCTGCGGCGACGCCGACCTTCCAGGTGCCGGACGCCTTGCTGACTGACGCGCGTAGAGATCGGTCGCGCGCGACGGCGGGCAGCGTCAGCGCCGTTCCGTCCACGACGAGCCGCGGGCGCGAGCCCACGGCGAACGGCGATTCCCCCACGGCGAACTCGACCCTGAGTGCATCCACATTGGTCGTCGTCACCGCGATCGTCTCGCCGTCGATCTTCGCGTCCGCGCGCGCGCGGACCCAGTGCTCGCCCATGGCCTCGATCGCCAGCCAGAACATCCTGTTGTAGCGCAGCGTCCAAGTGGTGAGCCGCACCTCACGAGGCACCGGATTGCGCCCCTTTGCCGCGATCGCGTCGAGCCGGTCCTGGATCTGCTGGCGCGCGCCTGCCTCATAGGCGTGACCGGTCTTCGGCCCGATGATGTGCTCCAGGGTGAGTCCCTCTTCCTGCATCGCCGAGGCCATGGCGTCAGCCGCCTGCTTCTGCCCGTCGATCTCGCCGGAGTAGGCCACGACCGGGAGGTTGAACACGTTCGCGGAGTAGGCGGTCGAGTCGTGGAGCTTCCACAACGTCTGCTGCACCGCGTTCTGCGGCTGTCCGCGCAACGCGCCACGCAGGAAGACCTCGGTCTCCGTAAAGCCAGCGCCCGGCGCGCCGGCCGCCCATTTGTCGGCGTGGTGAACGATGTACGACCAGGCGGACGCGCCACCCATCGAGAAGCCAGCCATCACGATCCGGTTTTGGTCGATCGGGTACGCCTTGCCCACTGACGCGAGGGCCTCGAGGCCGTCCACCTCACCGGCGATGCGGCTGGCGTTCGTATAGCGGCCGTACGGCTGCAGCATGAAGCGATCGGGCCCGGCACCGAAGGGCTTGGAGGCATAGCCCGTCGTGGACTTGGCCATGAACTGCTGCTCGAGCACGGTGTCGTCGCGTCCGTGCATGAAGATGTCCAGGCGGTACTCGCGCTTCGCGCCAGGGTCATACCCGTCGGGCATGGTCAGGATGTAGGGCTGCGCGGACCCGTCGAGTCGGGAATAGAACCCGCGCACACCGCTCTCACCCATCCAGGGCGTCTCACCGCGCCTGAGTGCGTCGGCGCGCGCGGTGCCCGTGGCGAGCGTCTGCTCGGCGTGGCTGAGCGCGGTGCCGCCGCGCCCGGCCGGCCCGCTCCACAAGCGCTCGTCGTACTTGAGCGGACGCCGGACAGCGTCCAGATAGATCTCGACGTCCGCGACGCGATCGGCGAGGACTCCAGTGCGATGCTGCTTCTTCAACGCGGCCACGCGGGCCGCGAGCCGGTCCACCGCCGCCTGGAGGGACGCGTGCTCCTCGGGCGAGACGCCCGTGCCGCGCGGGGGAAACTGGGCGGGCGGTTGCGCGCCTCGGGCCGCGGGCGCCGCGCCCTGCGTGCTGGCCGAGGGCGACGTCGCCGGGACCTGCCAAGACGCACCGTCCTGCGCGCCGATCAGCAGGGTCGAGGCGAGGACCGCCACAGCAACGACGAACGTGACTCCGGTGCGCCGCATCACACGCATTGGTCCTCAGCTGGCATCGAGGTGGCGCCGCTAGCATACTCCCCGCCTTCGCGCCGTCGCACCTCGGCGCTTGGTAGTGTCTCAGTTTCAAAATCTTGGATTGCCGCGCCCGAAGAGTCCCGTGCGACACTGAATCCCGATGGCCCTTGGACCCAAGCGACCCCGCATCCGAACCAAGCCGCGAAGCAGCTGATCGACATCATTTCCGGCGAAGTTGAGGATACCTTGAGCGCGGCGAAGAAGGCCGGCCCGAGCAAGCGTCGGGCCGGTGGTCTCAAGGGGGGAGCAAAGCGGGCTGGAGTACTAGAATCCCGCTGAGCGTCGAGACATCGCGCGTCTGGCTGCCCAGGCGCGTTGGAAGAAGTCGCGCTAGCTGGCCTTCTTGTGTCCGCCAGGCGCGTGACGGCGCCATTCGACATCAGGCCCCAGATCCATCTCCAACTCGTACGGCTCCTCATCAGGATTGATTCGGCTCCAGTGTTCGGCCGTCATCGCCATCCGAAACATTTCGCCGACGAGCTGCTCCCTGCCGTTCGTCATCGACTTGGCTAGTTGCGGCTTCGTAGCCTCCTCGACGTCAACCCACTGGGTCATCTGGCCGTTCCCCTGGGCCACGGAGTACGACAGGTTCGCCCTGTAGGGAATGCCCGTGACCTTATCCGTTCGTTCCTCCAGCCGAGCGGCTTCTGAAATCTCGCGCGCTAAGATTTCGACGGGACTCTTGGGCTTGGGAGGCGGCCACCCCATCTTGATCGCGAACTCCGCGACCTCGTTATGATCCGGTCACAGTCTTGCCCGTGCGTGCGCGATATTCCCGCCTGACTCGCCTTAATTGCTCGTGCTTCGTCGACATCTGACCTCCTGTTGCTTTCAATCGACCGGGGCAACATCGCCCCATCCATCAACCATCGCGTTTGCCGTCACCGTTGACCGGATTTTGGCGAGATGGCCATGGAATCGGTCGTATCGCCTCAGTGCCCGACGCAATTGACCGGCCACTAAGCCCGGATAGAACTCTTAGGGTCGCTGCGAATCCGAGGATGTCCCGCTCCGCAAAGAACGGGGCTTTCCGCGCCATGAACTTCTTGAGCTGTTCAGGAGGGACGCAGAACGCTGCCGCCGCCTGGTTGGCGATGCGCTCCTCATCCGCCACATCAACGTCATCTGCGTCGAGGTCGACGTCCACCATCATTGCCGTCCGTCCGTGACGCTGAATCACATGCTCCAGTTCGTGCCGCAAGACAAACCAGAAGTTGTCAATGCGGTCGTGCCTCATGGACATGCCGATGACTGGCGCGAAGTCGTTGAGCCAAAAACAGACGCCATCGATCTTCGCAGAAGGCAATGTCTCGACGACCGCAAACCGAATGCCGCACTCGGCAAGGATTCTTCGTACCTTCCTCGCCTCGTCAACGGTCGCTCGGAGCAGAGCCAGACGCTCAACCGCTGAACGCACGGAGTCCGGGGAGTACCTTCGCGACCAGCATGTCAGATGCGATCTTCTTGAGTCTGTAGATCCATGCCAACTGTGCTGCGTTCACGGGCGTGAACACCTCAGTCTTCTTTGCCGCGTGCGGGAAGATTTCAATGTCAGTGACCGCCTCAACTCCAAAGAATTGAGTCAGCGCCTTCTCAACGGCCGGGACGTCCCGCACGTCCGCGTTGAGCCAGCCGCGTTTGATCATCTCGGGAATCGGAAGCGAACCGTAAAGCTGGGCTCGGATGCTTCGGCCGGGGTCCGGGCGACTCACTAGTCGCGCTCTCGCCAGATCGAACGACCGTTGAAGTTCGATGAACCGTTCGGCCGGTTGATCAAACACCTCGCCCAGTAGGACAGCCATTGGCGCATCCACTGGGCGCGTGTCAGATGTCATCTTGTGACAATGGTCTCCTCGACCCCAAGCACCACGGCAAGGACCCGCTGAGACCATCCACGTTCGTCGATTAGCGCCCGGATTAGCTGGCCGGGAGTTGCGTATTCGTCGGGCACGTGTGTAGCATCGCATAGTCTGCGCAGATTCGCAAACTGAACTATGTGCTTGACAACATGGCGCGTCTGGCTCAGAATGGGCTCATGAATCGGTTGCCCCTCGCCAAGCGCGTCGCCATCATCAGCGCCCTCGTCGAGGGGACCAGCCTCCGGGCGACCAGCCGCATGGTGGACGTGTCAATCAACACCGTGACCAAGCTCCTGCTGGACGTCGCGGCGGCGTGCGCCACCTACCAAGACGAGACGCTCCGGAACCTGCCCTGCAAGCGCGTCCAGGCCGACGAAATCTGGCAATTCGTTTACGCGAAAAAGAAGAACCTGACGACCGAGATCAAGGCGAAGAATCCCGCCGCTGGCGACGTGTGGACGTGGGTCGCGATCTGCGCCGACACCAAGTTGGTGCCGTCCGTGTTCGTCGGCGACCGCAGCGCGAGCTCGGCATTCCACTTCATGCAGGACGTGGCGTCACGCCTCAAGAGCCGCGTGCAACTGACCACGGACGGTCACAAGGCGTATCTCTCAGCAGTCGAGGATGCCTTTGGCGCGCACGTCGACTACGCGACACTGACGAAGCTCTACGGCGAGAATCCGAACGACGAGAAGCCCTACTCGCCCGCGCAGTGCATCGGCTGCGTGTCCAAGGTCGTCACGGGCGACCCTGACCCGAAGCACATCTCGACCAGCTACGTGGAACGGCAAAACCTCACGATGCGGATGTCGATGCGTCGGTTCACGCGGCTGACCAACGGTTTTTCAAAGAAGATCGAGAACCACATCGCGGCGGTTGCCCTCCACTTCATGCACTACAACTTCGCGCGGGTCCACAAGACACTCCGCGTTACGCCCGCGATCGCGGCCGGGATCGCCTCGCACGTATGGAGCATTGAAGAGATCGTGACGCTAGCGGACTGAGGGGCTAGTGCCGGGGGCCTTGCCTAGCCGAACCGACAGTCCTCCAGTCAGCAAGACTCCGACAGGTACGACGTGAAACGTGACTAGCCGGGCCTCCGATCTGAATGCCAGCCGATCCGACAGACGTTGATGCCAGCCGAAGCCCACGTGCCCGATGATGATCGTGGCCACCCCGTAATCGACGAACGCGTAGCTGCCTTTGTCCGTAGTCAACCGGACGAGCCGCTGGCGTAGCTGTACCCCGACCATGGCCGATGGCACGTCGACGAACACCTCGACCGAGAATCGATCTGATCGCGGATAGGAGAAGCGTACCTCGGTCATCAGCGGTCGCCCAAAGTTGCTCAGGTCGTCCGTGACGTATTGGCGGTAGCCCGCCGGGCCTACGGTGAGTTCCTGGCCCAGCGCAGGCCGAGCTAACCCAATCAGTAGAAAGATTCCAAGAATCGCGCGCATGGTGTCCCCCGCACGGGCAATGCGCAGAAACACGCCAGACCGGCTCACGCCACTACAGATTCAATTGCTTGGAGGTAGGATATTCAAACTGAGACACTACCCGGCGCTTCGGCGAGCCTTCGCCTTCCTCCCGACGGCCGTCGTGCCTGGCCGACGCAGACTCTTCGCTGATCGCGCTGGCCTGCGGGTCCTGCCGCCGAACAGCCCCACGCGGTGCGCCGACACGGGGTCGTACCTCGCTCGCCGTGAGGCAGGTACGACCCCCTTGCAGGCGCGCCGCGCGGGGCGCCCCGTTCGGCGTCACCCACAGGCAAGTCGCCGATCGCGCCAGCCTGCGGGTGGAGGGGTGGCCGACCTCCCTCCGCGCGGTCGCCGTACCACCTGTCGAACGGCGCCTCAGTCCCAGTCGGCCCGGCCTCGACACCGCGATTCCGAGACGCCGTCGCCTGTGCGTACCTGGCGCACCCGGGTACCTGACGTACCCGGGTACCTGGCGTACCCCCGTACCCGTCGTACCCGTCGTACCCGGCGTACCCGTTACCAGTCCGTCGGTTCGTAGTCCTTGAGGAACTTGCCCCAGATGTGGGTGCCGGAGTTGAACCCGTTGATGATCGGGTCCACGATGCGCGCGGCGCCATCGACGATGTCGAGGGGCGGGTGGAAGCGGTGCTCGGCGGTCTTGCGCGCGGCGATCTCGGCGGGGTCCTCGTCGGTCACCCAGCCGGTGTCCACGCTGTTCATGTGGATGCCGTCGTTGAAGTAGTCGGTCGCCGACGTGCGCGTCATCATGTTCAGCGCAGCCTTCGCCATGTTCGTGTGCGGGTGCCTGGTCGTCTTGAAATTGCGGTAGAACTGCCCCTCGACGGCGGACACGTTGACGATGTGCTTGTCGCGCTCGGGCGTGCGGGTCATCAGGGGTTTCAGCCGCGCGTTGATGATGAAGGGCGCCACGGCGTTGACGAGCTGCACTTCGAGCAGCTCGACGGCCGAGACCTCGGCCATCAGCAGGCGCCAGGAGTTGCGGCCGCGCAGATCGATCTGCTGCAGGTCCTGATCGAGGCGGCCCTCCGGGAACAGGTCCTTCTGCGCGCGCTGCTCCTCGGGCAGGAGCGGCGTCTGCGACAGCACGGCGGCGTGCGTCAAGCCGGCGACGCTCGACAGCCCTTCGGCCAGCGCCAGATTCGCTGGCAGCCCTTCGACAGGCTCGGGGCCGAGGCCCTCGCCCGGCTCAGAACCGAGCAGTTGATAGCCCCGCAGGCCTTCATAGGCGCCGACGAGCTTCCGCACGTGGTCGGGCATCGTGCCCAGGGCCGCCGTCTCGCCGGCCATCATGTGGGCATAGAAGTCGGGCGGACGCCGGACGGTCTGGCACGCGTTGTTGATGATGAAGTCCAGCCGGTCGCGCGTGCCGAGGAGCTGGCGACAGAAGGCCTCGACGCTCGGCGTGTGTCGCAGGTCGAGACCGAATATCTCGAGCCGATGGCCCCACTCGCCGAAGTCGGGTTCCGCGGCGTAGCGGGCGGCGGAGTCACGCGGAAACCGCGTGGTGACGATCAGCGTCGCGCCGGCGCGCAGCAGCTTCAGGCCGGCCTGATAGCCGATTTTGACGCGCCCTCCCGTGAGCAACGCCACGCGGCCGCGCAGGTCCGCCAGTTCGGTGCGCTTCGTGAAGTTGAAGGCCGCGCAGGCGGGGCACAGGCGATCGTAGAAGTGGTGGATCGTCGAATAGTGCTGCTTGCAGATGTAGCAGTGCTGCGTGTCGGCCGTCTCGCCCGTGGGCGGCGGCGTCTCCGGTGCGACCGCGGCCGCGTCGGCCGACGTATCACCCGAACCGATGTGCCTGGGCGGGTACACGTTCGGCGTGGTGAACACGGGCTGCCGGCGCAACGACCGGATGCCCGCGTCGGCCATCACGCGGTCGTCGCGGTTGGCGCGCTCCTGCTTGCGCAGGCGCGAGACGGTCTTGATCATCTGTCGCCGCGCGCGGATGTCCGGGTTGAAGACGAGCGCGACGGCCTGGATGAACCGCTTGCGTTGTTCCTTGTCAAGCCGCGCGAGCAGGCCACGGTCGGCCCCGACCTGTTCGAGCGTCTCGATGGCCTCCTCGAGGCGCGCGACGACCTGCGCGTCGGTCACCTCAGGCGCGGCCGGATTGCTAGTGCCCATGACGGTCAAGCTTACCGCGGCGACGCTCGCTCGATCAGGTCAGTGCGAACTGAAGATTGACGAATCGGATCATTGGAGATTGATTGAACGGATTGAGGAATAAGGATTGACGATTGCTGAAGTCGAGTCATTCGTGACCCTCAATCGTCGATCTGTTCAATTCTTCATTCCTTCAATCAATCGTCAATGATCCGATCCGTCAATCTTCAATCCGAGCTCTTTCCCGTCTCTCCCCGGCTACTTCTGCGCCCGGATCTTCTCGAGCAACGGCCCTATCACCTTGTTCCAAGCCGCGTACCCAGCTGGCGTCATGTGCAGGCCGTCGGCGACGAACATCTCGGGTCGCGGCTTGCCGTCGGGGCCGAGCATGGGCGTGGCGATATCGGCGAAGTGCAGACGGTCGTCCGTGGCGGAGAACTTCCTGAGCGCCTCGTTGACCTCACGCATCAGCGGCCACTGCGCCCAGCGCTGCAGGCTGGGCTTGATCGCGATGAGGACGACCTGTGTGTTGCGCCGCGATGTCAGCATGCGGCTCACGAACGCGTTGTAGTCGGAGAGCACCTGGTCTCTGGTCTTGCCGGCGCCGATGTCGTTGTCGCCGCCATAGAACACGACCACGGCGGGTCCGTACATCTGGGCGATGTCGCTCAGGTAGTAGTTCACGTCCGAGATGTGCGCGCCGCCGAACCCGCGGTTGATCACAGGGACGCCGGGAAAGGCCGTGCCTGTACCCCACAGCCGAATGCTCGAGCTGCCAAGGAAGAGGACGCCGTCCTTCGGCACCGCGTTCTTCTCGTCCCACGCGCGAAAGGCGCGGATCTCCGTGGCGAATCGCGCCGGGTCCGGATTGGCGACCAGCGCCCCGGCCTGGGTGGCAGGCCTCGGCGCCGCCGGGGTCGCCTGGGCGCCCAGCCCGGTCGACCCCGCCAAGCCCCAGCACCACGAGCGCAACAGCGCCCATCCCTCTCGCCAATCACGGAACCCTGGCTGCCCGACCTTCGTATTTATGCATTGTGCTGACGTTTCTGCTTTGGGTGCTGCTGCTGATCGTCGCCTGGCCGATCGCACTCCTGGCGCTCGTCCTGTACCCGATCGTCTGGCTCGTCCTGCTGCCGTTCCGTCTTCTCGGCATCGTGGTGACGGGCGTGTTCGAATTCCTCCGCGCCTTGATCCTGCTGCCCGCCCGCGCGCTCGGCGGGCGGCCGGCCCGCTAGCCCTTCGCGCTGACCCCGCCGGCTTGGCCGCGCCTGATGATGTCACGGCAGGGCGCTGCACTTCGACTGGCCTCGCCGGCCGGTGCCTGTCCTCTGACGGTCACGCTCGAGGCCTGGCTAGGACCGGGCGGGGCCTGCCCCATCCGGGATCAGCCGTGGCCCGCGGCTTGCAGTCTCAGCGGCAGGGACGCAAGCTAGACGGACACTCGGCTGACCAGGAGACCCCGCTCATGAACGCGACTCGCTCACTCACGCGGCTGACTGTCGTCGGCGTCATGGCGTTGCTGGCGCTGGCGCCGCTGCAGGCACAGAAGGAGACGACACGGTACTCGGCGTTTGCCGTGGACCTGACCGGCCTCATGGGCGCCACGACGACCCCCCTCGACATCGTGATCACGCGGTGGGCCACCGACGCCGAGAACACGCAGGTGATGACCATCCTCGGCGAGCAGGGGCCCGGCAAGTTGCTGGAGTACCTGCGCAAGGCACCCCGCGTGGGCGGCGTCAGCGCACCCGGCAGCCTCGGCCTGGAGATCCGGTTCGCGCGGCGCACGGCCGGGACGTCCGGCGCCGAGCACGTGCTGCTCCTGACCGATCGACCGATTGGCGCGGCCGAAGCCGCGAACCAGTCGCGATCGATGGACTACCCCTTCACGCTCGTCGAACTCAAGCTGAACTCGGCGGGCCGAGGCGAGGGGACGATCACGCTGGCCGCCCGGATCGGCATGGACCGGTTCACCAAGGGGATCGTGCTCGAAAACATCGTGGACCAGCCGATCCGTCTGAATCAGGTCAAGCGCGAGACGAAGTAGGCGTTCACTGCGGAGGAACGGAGGATCGACCAGGCGGGCCTCACCGCGGAGGGACGGAGGGCCGACTCGGACGGATTCACCGCGGAGGAGCGGAGGATCGACCAGGCGGATGCGCCAGGCGTCCAACGCGGCAGCACGCAGATCGCCACTCCGGCCAGGAACCATCCAACATGGGGCGTCGGGTCAGCCGCATCCTCGAATGAACGCAGTGGTCCGAAGGCACTGAGCCAGAACAGGACGATCGGACCAAGCCAGCCGCCGGAGATCGCCGCGATCGGCAGGAAGTCGTACCAGGAGAACGCGCGCGCGGACCTCTCGGCTTCCGCGCGGCGGACCGCGCCGGTCACTGGAGCTTGAACAGGCCGACCTGTTCCAGCATCCCGAGTTCGTCCACGTTGTTCCAGGCCTCCACGCACCGGCCGTTCGTGATCCGTGCGAACGACATCCCCGTCATGGAGACGGGACGCTGGGTGGCGGCGAACCCGAGTCCTTCACCCGTATGCGTGCCGGTGGCGGTCCAGCGGACGCTGACGAGGTCGCCCTCGGCAATGACGTCGTGCAGCCGGAACGTGAAGTCCGGAATCGCCTTCAGGTAGTTCGCGTGGAGATGCTTGAACTCGGCAGGGGTCATCGGCTGACCCTGCATGCCGCGGATCACGGCATTCGGCGCGGCAATCTCGTCGATGACCGCCGCCCGACGCTTGTTCCACACCTCCTCGAACCATCGCCGCATCAGCGCCTTGTTCTGCTCGGACATTCGCCCCTCCCGTTGACCGGCCGGCCGCAGGCCGTAGGCCGTGAGCCGTAGACCGTCTCCCGTAGCCCGTAGCCCGACTAGACGTCGAGCTCTTCGGCTTCTTCCGCCCGTTCCATGATGAACCGGAAGCGCGCCGACGGGTCCTTGCCCATCAACTCATTGATGACGCGATCGGTGACGAGCTGGTCGGCGATCTCGACGCGAAGCAGCCGGCGCGTCCGGGGATTGAGCGTGGTCTCCCACAGGACCTTCGGCATCATCTCGCCGAGGCCCTTGAACCGGGTGATGTCCACCTTGCCCTTGCCGGTGGCGCGCTTCAGGATGTCCGCCTTGTGCGCTTCGTCGAGCGCCCAGGACGTCTCCTTGCCGATGTCGATGCGGTAGAGCGGTGGCTGGGCCAGATACAGGCGACCCGCGGCGATGAGTCCGGGCATGTGCCGGTAGACGAACGTCATCAGCAACGTCGCGATGTGGTGTCCGTCCGAGTCGGCGTCGGCCAGGATGATCACCCGGCCGTACCGCAGGCGCGAGATGTCGAAGTTCTTGCCGATGCCGCACCCGAGCGCCGTGACCAGATCGGCCAGCTCCTTGTTCTCGAGCACCTTCGCGAGCGTCGCGCTTTCGGCGTTGAGCACCTTGCCCCGCAGCGGCAGGATCGCCTGGCGCGCGCGATCGCGGCCCTGCTTCGCCGATCCGCCAGCCGAGTCGCCCTCGACGATGAAGATCTCGCTGCCGTCCTTGCCCGGCATCGAGCAGTCGCTGAGCTTGCCCGGCAGCGTGAGCCGAGACGACGTTGCGCTCTTACGGGTGACTTCGGCCTGCGCGGCGCGGCTGGCCTCGCGCGCCCGCGCCGACAGGATGATGCGCGCCACGATGGCCTGCGCCATGGTCGTGTTCTGGTTGAGCCAGTGCTCGAGCGCGGGCCGCACCATCGAGTCCACGATCGCTGTCGTCTCCGGGTTGTTCAGGCGGTCCTTGGTTTGCCCCTGGAACTGCGGCTCCTTGATGAAGATGCTGAGGACGCCGACCAGGCCCTCTCGGATGTCGTCCGCCGTGAGCGTCACGCCCTTGGGTGAGAGGCTGTGCGTGTCGATGAAGTTGCGGACGGCCTTGCCGATGCCGGCGCGCAGGCCGTTCTCGTGTGTGCCGCCGGAGGACGTCGGGATGCCGTTCACGTAGCTGCGCAGGTGCTCGTCGGTCGCCTCGGTCCAGCGCAGCACCATGTCGAGCTTCAGGCCAGATTCCTCGTGCTCACGCGTGAGCGCGTACGGAGATTCGTGGACGGGATTGGCACGCCGTTCCGCCAGGATCTTCTTGAGGTAGTCGGGCAGCCCCTCTTCGTGCTGGAACGTCTCGCGCTTCGGCTGATCTCCCTCGGCCGCCTCGTTCTCGAACACGATCTTGACGCCCTTGTGCAGGTAGCTGGCGATCTCGAGCCGATCTCGGATGATCGCGGCGTCGAACTCCGTCTTCGGGAAGATCGTGGAATCCGGCCTGAAGAAGACGGTCGTCCCTGTGCCGCGCGCCGGCCCAATCTTCCTGACGCCGCCTTGCGGCGCGCCCTGCTTGTAGCGCTGCTCCCACGTGGCCCCGTCGCGCCGCACGGTCGCGACCAGTTCCCTGGACAGGGCATTGACGACGCTCGCACCGACGCCGTGGAGCCCCCCGGCCGTCTTGTAGTTCTGCCCCTCGAACTTGCCGCCCGCATGGAGGGTGGTGAAGATGACCTCGAGCGCGCTGGTCTTGGTGTGCGGATGCTTGTCCACCGGAATGCCGCGGCCGTCATCCTGGATCGTGATCGACGCGCCGTCCTCGTGCAGCATCACGGCGATGTTGGACGCATGGCCGTTCATCGCTTCGTCGATGGCGTTGTCGAGGATCTCCCACACCAGGTGGTGCAGCCCGGCGGATCCGACGCCCCCGATGTACATGCCCGGCCGGCGCCGAACCGGCTCGAGGCCTTCAAGGACGGTGATGTCTTTCGCGGTATACGTGGACACTGAGAGCGATAGTACCAAAGGCGGCGAGGGGCTGGGGGCTGCGCTGATGTGCCGACAGCCAGCGACGTGCGGGGCGCTGCGCCGAGGTGCGGGGGGCTGCGCCTGAAGTGCTGTGGCTTCTCTGACGTGCGGGCGGCTTTGTCGATGTACGGACGGTTTCGCTCGAAGTGCGGGCGGCTTTGCCTACAGCGGTTTCCGCGAGCGTGTGGCGTCGCGCAAGCGCGACTGCCGAGCCGCGAGCGTCTCGGGCCACACGCGAGCGAGCGAGGGGAGCGCGGCGCGAGGCTACACGCTCGTGGAAACCGGTCTATCAGCGCGACGCGCGTGTGAACAGCGTCACCGGACACGACACCATCGGTGGCAGCGCGCTGGTCGGCGCTGTCGAACGTGCGGCCTCCGACGGATCGACGTCAGGGTCGCGATTGCCTGGCGGCCGGGAGTACATCACCGCGGCGTGGTATCGGACGTGTTCCGGACGCCCGCTGCCCGGGCACCCCAGGCCGGTCAGCGAATCGCCGAGCGTGTCCGGCGTGTGCCAGAAGCCCATCGTGTGTGTGATCTCGTGATCGAGCACCTGCACCTCGGGCGAGAAGCAGCTGTTGGGGTTGGTGTTGGGATTCGATCCCGAGAGCTGGAACGAGCGGAGCTCGATCGTGCCCGAGTTGCCACCCACCGACGATCGGCCGAACACATCACCCTGCTCGAAGAACGTGATGTTGACCCATCCGGCCACCCGCTCGCGCACCACGTCACCGCGTTCGAACGCGGCGACGCGACGCCGGCCGCCGGTCAGTTCAGGGATGCTCGCCGTGATCACGCGTTGCATCTCATCGACCACCGCCTCGGTCATCCGCAGGCCCGAGGCGCCGGCCACCTGCATGTTCACGTAGAAGCTGGGATTGACCGTCCAGGGGTTGAGCGCCTGCAACTGCGACGACTCGTACCCATTCCGTGCCAGCGCGCGGTAGTACGGCAGCGAGAACGGCAGCGCCTCCTGCAGCAGGTCGATTGTCAGGCCTGTTCGGGCGCCCGACAGCGTGAACGGCACGCTGCGGAACAGGAAGCCCGGCAGGTCCACGGTCACCGCCGCCACGCCCGTCGTCGGCAGCCCGGTCAGCGAGAAGCGCCCCTGCGCATCGGTCGATCCGATGCGGCCGCCGCCAATCAGCGTCGCACTGGCAATCGGCGTGCTGTCGGTGTACCTGACCAGTGTGCCCGCCAGCGAGCCCGTGTCTGCCTGGCCCGGTGGGAGGAGGATGGACGGCGTCGCCGGCCCATCGCAGGCCGCGAGGCCGGCGGTCAGCAGCAGGGTCCCGAACACGCCCGGGAGGGATCGCGCGACGGGATCGCTCATGGCGTCACGCAGCTTCGAACCGTCAGGTTCTTGCCGCCGGGATCGAGGCCCTCGACGAAGCAGCGCAGCGTGATACGCGGGCCGGCCTGCATGGCCGCCTCGACGCGCGCCGCCTGTTCGATCAGCAGATGGGCCGTCACCTGACCCGCCTCGCCTTGGGGAAACTTCACGGTCGGGTCGGGGCCGTTCGGCGTCACCCCGAGGTCGAAGTCCTTGGCGTCGCCCGTCATCTCGACCGCGAGGCCGCGATAGCGCGAGGCCGCCGTACCCGCGTTGCCGGCGTACTCCTGCCAGAGCAGCGACACCGGGAGTTTGGCTGACGGCGCGGCCGTGAGAATGCGCAGGTCCTGCTCGGGCAGTCGATCCGCGCACGCCGAGGAGAGCACCAGTGCGAGCCCCAGCGCCGGTGCCGACGCACGGGCGATCCGGGAAAGACGACACGAACCCATGCGAGCCCCCTCGTGAAGACTGCCCGAGGCGTCCGGGCCCGGCGCTGGCGTGGTACGACGACCCCGCGCTACGACTGCACCAGCAGCACGCCTGGATCTTCCACCAGTTCCTTGATGCGCACAAGGAACCTGACGGCCTCGGCCCCATCGACGATCCGGTGGTCGTAGGTCAGCGCGGTGTACATCATCGGACGGAGCACGACCTGGCCATGGGCGGCCGTGGGCCGTTCCTTGATCGCGTGCAGACCGAGAATGCCCACCTGCGGCGGATTGAGGATCGGCGTGCTCATGAGCGAGCCGAAGACGCCGCCGTTCGTGATGCTGAACGAGCCGCCGCGCAGATCGTCGAGCGTGAGCGTGCCCTCGCCCGCCCGCTTGGCGAAATCACGGATGGTCAGCTCGATGTCGGCGAACGACAACTGATCCGCATCGCGGACCACCGGCACGACGAGCCCTTCGGCGGCGCTCACGGCAATGCCGATGTCGTAGTACTGCTTGAGCACCATCTCATCGCCCTGGATCTCGGCGTTCAGCCGTGGAAACTCACGCAGGGCGGCGATGGTCGCCTTGACGAAGAAGGACGAGAAGCCGAGGTTCACGCCGTGCCGCGTCTTGAACGTCTCCTTCTGACGCTCGCGGAGCGCCATGACGGCGCTCATGTCCACTTCGTTGAAGGTCGTGAGCATCGCGGCCGTCTGCTGGGCCTCGACCAGGCGCTTGGCGATCGTCGCGCGGCGCTTCGACATGCGCACGCGCTCTTCGGTCCGGCCCGCCTTCGCGCCGGCCTGTGGCCGGGGCGTCGGCGCGACTGCGGCCTGCGGCGCCGAAGCCGCTCGGGCCGACGGCGGGAGCGGCGAGGGCGCGGCAGGCGCCGGCGCCGCCGCGCGGGCCACGTCGGCCTTCGTGACACGCGGCCCCTCGGCCTTGACCTTGTCGAGCGGCACCTCCAGTTCGCGCGCCAGCTGCCGCGCCGACGGCGTCGCCGCCGCGGATGTACCTGTTGTACCTGACGTACCCGGCGTACCTGACGTACCTGGCGTGCCTGGTGTCCCCTGCTTGCCTGCGGCGACCGTTCCCAGCACTTCGCCGATCTTCACGTCCGCGCCGTCCTTGTGCGCGATGCGCTCGAGGATGCCGTCCTTGGGCGAGGCGACCTCGACGTCCACCTTGTCGGTCTCGAGCTCCACCAGCGGCTCCCCGGCGCTGACCGTGTCGCCCTCGCGCTTCAGCCAGCGCGCGATGCGCGCATCGACGATGGACTCGCCCATCTCGGGCACTACGATGTTGGTGGACATGTCTCGGGAACCTTCGGCCGGCGTCTAGCGCGCCGACATGACTTTGGATCGCAGTTGGGTTTCGAACGTCTGCGCGACGAGACGCGCCTGATTCTGTGCGTGGCGCGCCGCCGAGCCCTCGGCCGGGCTCGAGCTGCGCGGCCGCGCGAGCACCGAGAGTCGCTTGCTGCCCACCAGATTCTCGAGTGACGGCCGCACGTAGTCCCACGCCCCCATGTTCTCGGGTTCTTCCTGGACCCAGACGACCTCTTCGACCTTGGGGTAGCCCTCGATCACCGACACGATCTCGCTGATGGGCAGCGGATACAGCTGTTCGACGCGACAGACGGCGACCGACGGCGTCTTCTCGCGGTGCGGACTGGTCAGCAGGTCGATGGCGATCTTGCCGGTGCAGAGGACAAGCCGCCGCACGTCGGCCGCGCGCGCCAGGGCGTCGCGATCGTCGATCACCTTCATCCAGCGGCCGAGCGCGAGGTCGCGCGGGGACGAGGCCACCATCGGATGGCGGAGCAGGCTCTTGGGCGACAGGACGACGAGCGGCAGCGGGTCGGCCACGAGCAGCGCCGCCTGCCGCCGCAGGAGATGGAAGTAGTTGGCGGCCGTCGTGCAGTTGGCGACGCGCATGTTGATGTCCGCAGCCAGTTGCAGGAACCGCTCGGGCCGCGCGCTCGCGTGGTCCGGGCCCTGTCCCTCATAGCCGTGCGGCAGGAGCATCACCATCGATGGTTCCTGGCCCCACTTCGCCCGCGCCGACAGCACGAACTCGTCGAGAATCAACTGCGCGCCGTTGATGAAGTCCCCGTACTGCGCTTCCCAGATCACCAGCCGGTCGGGCGCCTGGATGTTGTAGCCGTACTCGAAGCCGACCGCGGCGGCCTCGCTCAGCGGGCTGTTGTGAATCTCGAACGAGGCCCGCGCCTGGGGCAGGGCCTCGAGTGCTGAGAACCGGCGGCCGTCGTTCGCGTCGTAGATCACGGCGTGGCGGTGGCTGAACGTGCCGCGCTCGACGTCCTCGCCGGTCAGGCGAATGGGCGTCCCGTCCTCGAGGATCGACGCGTACGCCAGTTCCTCGGCGGTCGCCCAGTCAATCGTCCGCTCGTCAGAGGAGGCGAACGCGATCCGTCGTTTGTCGCGCACGCGCTCGAGCTTCTTGTGCACGCTGAACGTCGGCGGCGTCTGCAGCAACGCCTCGTTGAGCGCCTTCAGCCGCTCGAGCGGCACCGCCGTCTTGGTGTTGGCCGCCGTGCCGGGCGCCGCGATCTCGGGCGTCGGCTCGATCAGGTTCTTCTCGAGATCGAGGGCGTCGTACTTCTTCTGCAGCGCGTCGAGCCGCGCGGCCACCATCGCGTCGGCCTTGCCGGCGTCGATCGTGCCCCGCGCGGTCAGCGTCGTCGCCCAGATCTGGCGGACGGTGGGCTGCGCCGTGATCTTGCGATACATCACCGGCTGGGTGAACGCGGGCTCGTCGCCCTCGTTGTGCCCGAACCGCCGGTAGCCCACCAGGTCGATCAGGACGTCCCGTCGAAAGGTCTCGCGGTAGCCGAACGCCATACGGGCGGCCGCCACGCAGGCTTCCGGGTCGTCCGCGTTGACGTGGATGATCGGAATCTTGAACCCGCGCGCCAGGCCGCTCGCGTAGAGCGTGCTGTACGAGTCGCCGGGCTCGGTGGTGAAGCCGATCTGGTTGTTCGCGATGATGTGGATCGTGCCGCCGGTCGTGTAGCCGTCGAGGCGATGCAGGTTCAGCGTCTCGGCCACGATGCCCTGGCCCGGGAAGGCGAGGTCGCCGTGAATGAGAATCGGCAGCACCGCGTCGGGATCGAAGAGCGGGGCACCGCGGTCGCCGGCCGCGGTGCCGGCCGCGCGCGCCATGCCTTCGAGCACCGGGTCGATCGACTCGAGGTGGCTCGGGTTGGGCGGCATCGAGACGACGAGATCGACTTCCTCGCCGCCGCTCACGGCCCGCGAGGCGCCGAGGTGGTACTTCACATCGCCGGCCCACTCCATCCCCTCGACCGCCAGGCCGTCGCGGACCGGATCCTTGAACTCCGCGAGGATCTGCTCGGTACGGCTTGCCAAGCACGTGCGCCATCACGTTGAGCCGGCCACGGTGCGCCATGCCGACGAAGGCCTGCCGTATCCCGGCTTCGGCGGCCTCAGAGATCACCTCGTCGAGGATCGGCACGAGCATGTCGAGCCCCTCGATCGAGAAGCGCGTCTTGCCCGGGAACGTGCGGTGCAGGAACCGCTCGAAGACCTCGACGTCGGTCAACCGGTCGAGCAGAACGAACGGGTCGATGGGGCTGGCCGGTGCGCGAAACCGGTTCGACTCGACTGCGTCGCGCAGCCAGTGGCGCTCCTCGGGTACGAAGATGTGCGCGAAATCATAGCCGGTCGTCGAACAGTAGAAGCCGCGGAGACGCTCGATGACGTCCCACATCGACGAGGCACCCTCGGCCACGGCGCCCTTGATGAGCGTGGCCGGCAAGGCGCGGAGGTCGGCGTCGGTGACGCCGTGCGTCTCGAGATCGAGGGCCGGGTCGCCAGACGGGCGGCTGCCGAGGGGATCGATCCCGGCGGCGAGGTGGCCGTAGCGACGGATGGCTTGCGCGAGGTCGCGGGCGCCGACGATCGCGTCCACCGAGAACCGGGCCAGCGCCTCGCCGTCGGCGCCAGCGGACACGGCAACCGGCGCCGGGACCGCGGCGGCCGGCACGACGGGTTCCTCGATCGGCGGCGTCCACGACGCGAAGAACGCCCGCGTGGACGCATCGACCGACTGCGGGTCGCGCTGGTACCGCTCATAGAGCTCGAGCACGAGCCCCGCGTTGACACCCTGAAAGTCTTGCCAATCCAACGACATACGAGGTCCTGGCCGCGCCCTGGCGCGAACACCGAATCTTATCATCGGCCGGAACGGTGCCGTGCATCAGGGGCCGGGCCTTGCGTGAATCTGCGTGGGTGGTCCAGCTCTCCGGGTTGAGCCAGGGGTTTCACCACGAAGCTGCCCGCGCGCGGCGGGCGGGGATGCGGCGACGCGGGTCCACATGAGCGAGGAGAGCCAGTCGCTCATGTGAGCCCAGGTCGCCGCATCCCCGCCAGGCCCCTGGCCGCCACGCTGGCGCGCCAGCGTGGCGCCACGCGCGGGGACTGCGGAGAACCCTGGCGCAGAGAGGCCTACGTGCCTACGCGGTGAGCAGGTCCGCCGCTCCGCGTGAGGCGACTCAGTCCCCCGGCTGGGTCATCTTGCGCGGATCGACCCAGGCGTCGAACTGCGCGGCCGTGACCAGCCCCAGCGCGACCGCCGCCTCTTTCAGCGTCGTGCCGTCCTTGTGTGCCTTCTTGGCGATCTTGGCCGCGTTGTCGTAGCCGATGTGCGGGTTGAGCGCCGTCACGAGCATCAGGCTCTGGTCCAGGTTGCTCTTGATCCGCGCCGTGTTGGGCTCGATGCCCTGGGCGCAGAATCGATCGAAGTTTTCGCTCGCATCGCCCAGCAGCCTGAGGCTCTGCAGCACGTTGTGGATGATGAGCGGCTTGAAGACGTTCAGCTCGAAGTTGCCGGACGCCCCGCCGATGCCCACCGCCACGTCGTTGCCCATCACCTGCGCGCACACCATCGTGAGCGCTTCGGACTGCGTCGGGTTGACCTTCCCCGGCATGATCGAGCTGCCCGGCTCGTTCTCCGGGATCGTGATCTCGCCCAGTCCAGAACGCGGCCCCGACGACAGCCAGCGGACGTCATTCGCGATCTTCATGAGCGACGTCGCGAGCGTCTTCACCGCGCCGTGCAGCGACACCAGCGCCTCGTGGCCACCGAGCGCGGCGAACTTGTTCGGCGCCGAGGTGAACGGCAGGCCGGTCAGAAACGCGATCTGCTTCGCGCTGCGTTCGGCGTACTCCGCGTGCGTATTGAGGCCCGTGCCCACCGCCGTGCCGCCCAGCGCGAGCTGGTAGACGGCCGGAAGCGTCGCCTCGATCGCACTGGTCGCCAGGTCGAGCTGCGCGACCCAGCCCGACATCTCCTGGCCGAGCGTCAGCGGGGTCGCGTCCTGCAGGTGCGTCCGGCCGACCTTGACGATGTCGGCAAAGGCCCGGGCCTTCGCGTCGAGCGTCGCGCGGAGTCGCGCGACGTTGGGCAGCAGGTGGTGCACCACCTGCTCGGCCGCGGCGATGTGCATGGCAGTCGGGAACGTGTCGTTCGAGGACTGACCGCGATTGACGTGGTCGTTCGGGTGAATCGGCTTCTTGCTGCCGACGAGGCCGCCGGCCAGCTCGATGGCGCGATTCGAGATGACCTCGTTCGCGTTCATGTTGGTCTGCGTGCCGCTGCCGGTCTGCCAGACGAAGAGCGGAAAGTGGGCGTCGAGCGTGCCCAGGATGACCTCATCGGCGGCCTTCACGATCAGATCGACCTGGTCCGCGCTGAGCGTGCCCAGCTCGCCGTTGGTCAGCGCCGCGGCCTTCTTCAGGATCCCGAGGGCGCGCACCATGGGCCGCGTGAAGTGCTCAGTCCCGATGCTGAAGTGGTGCAGGGACCGCTCGGTCTGCGCGCCCCAATAGCGATCGGCGGCGACGTCGATCGGACCCATGCTGTCGGTTTCCACGCGCGGCTTGGCTGACACTTCGGCTCCCTTGGGAATCCTCGCCCGCACCGCTGCCCGCCATTGAACAGTTGGCTCGCCTGCGAGGACGACCTACATTAGACCAGACGCCCCGCGCCTACAGGAAACGCCGTGTCCACCGAACTGCTCCGCGCCTTCCGTCGCAACGCCGTGCACGTCCGGCAGGCGCGCGCCCTGCTCGAACGGGACGCCGGGCGGCTGCAGGTTGACGGCGGCCACCTCCAGGATGCCGGACTGGTGGATCGCTACAAGCGCCTGTCCATTCCGGTGCGTCGCGCGCTGAATCCGACCGACAAGGCGTCGTTCGCGCAATCGCTCGAGGCGCTGGCCGTCGCGCCGGCCTGCGATCGGGAACAGCTCCGGCGCATCCGGGAGGCCTGGGATCACCTCCAGCAGGAACTCGACAGCGTCGTCGGCCTCGGTGGCGCAAGGGTCCCCCGGCGGGAGATCCTGCACGACTGGCTGGAGGCCGCCGCCTTCTACGACACCCGCGAACGCGACCGCGCCTACGACCAGCTGATGGAACGCTGGGGCAAGGCGGCCGAAGGCATCGGCGCACAGCTGATGGACGACGCGGCCGATGTCATCCTCACGCTCGACGAGGCGGCCGCGTCGGTCCTGGGCGAGCCGGTAGACCTGCCCCCGCCCAAGCCCACACCACCTCCACCGCGCGATCCGGAGGAGAAGTGGTGGCGGAAATGGCTTGGGGGATGAGCGCGCTGCCAGGCACCTGCCGTACCCGGCGGACCCGATCTATCTCTTGAACATGTTCTTCGCGACGATCCTTGATCAGCTGGAGCACGCGGAGGTAATGGTCGCGCACCTCGGCCGCTTCTTCGACGCGCGTGAGGTTCTCGCCCAGCCGCGTGAGGATCGTGTTCAGGCCCGACGGCTTCGAGCCTGGCGGCCGCCGCGATCGCGTCCTCGATCGTCTCCCCCGGCATGAATTTCACGACCGACCGACGCACGAAAGCCGTGCGCACGGCCTTCTCGCAGGGATTCCGATTTCCGTGTCGCTTGAGGCGCGGAATGGAACGGTAGCCTGGTCAGCTGCAATCGACGCGTACGACGCTGGGCCCTGGTGCCCAGACGCAGCCCGGGCCGCTCGGGAATTCCTGCTCCGGACCTACGACCGCAGCAGACGTTGCGAGGTGATTCGCCGTGCCGCGCTGGGTCCTGGTCGCATTGGGAGTCGGGCGACCCATTTCGGCGGTTTGATGAGTCCCGGGCGGTCGCGCTCATCTGCGCCGCGCCGTCGAGGGCGCGTCCATGGCCAAGCAGTTCAGGAACATGGACTCTATGTGTTGATGACAATTGTCTCAGTTGACATCACTGTGCTCACATGGACATCATGTTAGCGTGAGAACGACATTAACGATCGACGATGACGTGTTTGAATTGGCGGTCCGCCAGGCGAAGCTGCGGAACCTGTCGATCGGGAAGACGGTGTCCGACCTCGTCCGGCGGGGCTTGAACGCCCCCACGCCTTCTCAGGACAGAGACGGTCTCGTCATGTTTCAGCTTCCAGCCGACTCGCCACGGGTGACCACGGCGGAGGTGCGCCGGATCGACACCGAAGGCCGATGAAGGGCTATCTCCTCGACACGAACCTCTTGATTGCGCTGCTTTGGCCGAGCCACGACCGACATGATCTGGCGCTCAAGTGGTTCACGCGCCAGCGCACCAAAGGCTGGGCAACTTGCCCGGTCACACAGGCCGGATTCGTTCGCATCGTGTCGAACCCCGCGTTCTCCCGCGACGCCGTTCAGCCCCGCGAGGCGATTCAGGTTCTCGCCGCCAATACTGCCACCAAGGGCCACACGTTCTGGCCTGATGAACTGCCCTTTGCCGCCGCGGCCGTCTTCGCGGGAGTACGGCTACTGGGCCATCAGCAGGTGACTGACGCCTACCTGCTCGGTCTGGCTGTCCATCGGGGCGGTATGCTGGCCACCTTGGATGAAGGCATCGCTGCGCTCACCGAACCGAAGTCGACCGAGCGAAGGTCGCTGGAGTTGGTGCAATGACCTGGGAGCGACAGCGCGTGTTGGTCAACGGGGCTGGCGGCGGAGTGGGGACAGTCGCGGTCCAGCTCGCGAAACTGTTCGGCTTTCTGGCTGGTCAACCGATGGGCAGCCTCGCGGTGCTCAATCGCACCAACATGAGCGCGGCCCAGGACTAGAGCATTTTCGAAATGCGTGTAGCGCCGCTCCGCGCTCCCCGCGCAGGCCCGCGCGCCTTCCGTGCGAGCGCTGCGCGGAAGTCGCGCGTCGCGCCGCTACACGCATTCCGAAAACGCTGTAGCCTGTCCGTTGCGTGCGGAGAGGGTGCCTGGTAAAGGACGCATCCTGCCCGAGCTGCAGGTCCGCGGCGTCGTCTACGTGGGCGCGTCCGTCGACGCCACCCTGCCCTTCGACGCGGGCGGCAGCCGCGGCGTCCGTGGCATCTACTCGCTCCGCGCCCGGTATCGGTCGCATCACACGCGGCACTCATGGGCGCCGTTCGTGACCATCGGCGAGTTCGGTCCCCAGGCGCGGATCGCCCGCGTAGTGGCGTTGCCCGACGGCACGAACGCGACTGAGCCGCGCACGCGACACTTCGCCTTCGAAGGGCTATCCGGCGGCGGGCTGGCCGATCGGGAGCCGTCTTGACGGTGGCGAAGCCGCCGCGGCTACGGCCTGGTCGGATTGACGCGCACGTATACGGAAGTGTGGTCGACCGACCTGATGACGCCGTTGGCTACTACTGGCGTCGCCGGCATGTCGATCATCAGGCGCCCGCCTGCACCGATCTGCCACACCTCGGTCCGGACGCGGGGGTTACGGTTGGCCTCGCGCGTCTCGGTAACCACCTTGAGGCGCGCGCCCTGCCACGTCGCCGTGGTGGTCTCCGAGTGCCCGCCGCGGGTAGTTGTCTCCGGGGTCCCGTCCAGACGATAGGACGAACGCAGTTCCGCCGATCTCCACGACCGCGTGAGCAGGCGGGATGCGGTCTGCTCAACGACGGTGTAATCGACTCCCCAGCACTTGGTCAAATGGAGCTGGTCCCAGGTGCCGGAGAAGTTCGGCCTCGGCTGAACCAACGCCACCGCGGACAGGAGTGCTGCGAGGAACGTGTCCATGGAGATCGAATCGGCCCGCCGCGCCCGGCCATGAGGGGGCAACCGGCGGGCAGGCCCGCACCGGTGTAGGCTCTTTGCGTGCAGACCAAGCGAGTGGGCAATAGCGACATGGATGTGACGCCGCTCGGCGTCGGCGCGTGGGCGACCGGCGGCGGTGGCGGTGGCTGGCAGTTCGGGGCTCTGGCCGGCCGGGTTCGGGGAATCTCGAGGGGCTCCTCAAGTTGGCGCAGGATCCGATCGGAGCCTCTCGCCGTTGGTCGTGTGCGTCACCTGCTGGAGGCGTTCCTGCAGGGGAATGTTGTGCGTCGCGATGTGGACGAGCGCGCCGGGACGCGTGTTGTCGTCCTGCAGCAGCCGTGCGGCCAGCTTGAAGTAGTTGGCGTCGACGTCGGCCTTCTGCGGATACGCCACCGACGCCGGCTCGAGGTAGGCGCCCTTCACCAGCCGAATCGCGCACCCGAGTGGGATCAGATCTTCGATGTCCTTCTCGGTGCGGAACAGGTAGGCCTGGATGGCGATGCCCACTTTCGGTGACTGCTGGCGCAGGCGTTTGAAGAGCGCGAGCGTGCCTTCGACGTAGGGAGAGCCCTCCATGTCGAGCCAGAACAGCGTGCCGTCGGCCTCACTCCTCGTCAGCAGCTCGGAACAGTAGCGGAAGCACAGTTCTGGATCCTGGTCGTAGCCAAGCTGCGTCGGCTTGATCGAGATCTGCGCGTCGAGGCCGGCGGTCTTGATGAGCTGGAGCACGCGGAGGTAATGGTCGCGCACCTCGGCCGCTTCTTCGACGCGCGTGAGGTTCTCGCCCAGCCGCCTGAGGATCGTGTTCAGGCCCGACGGCTTGAGCTTGCTGGCCGCGGCGACCGCGTCCTCGATCGTCTCGCCTGGCATGAACTTGACGACCGACCGACGCACGAAAGCCGTGCGCACGGCCTTCTCGCGGATTCAGGGATTGGTCGACGCCCACAGCAGGGTCTTGCGCATCACCGACAACGAGCGCTCCGATCCACCAGCCGGCCCGACGCCGCGAGGGCCGCCCGATTGTATCCAGCACGTCGGATGCTTTTCACGCCGAGCACCTCGAGTGCACCTCACGCCAGCACCTCAGTGCCCTTCACTCCAGCACTTCACGTGCCCTTGACTCCAGCACCCCGGGTGCTTCCTCACTCCAAGGCTGCCGGCGCGCCCGGCGCCACGGGCACCACCCGTACGAACTGGCCGCGCGTCATGATCTCGTGCCCGCGGCCGCCTCGGCCCGTCACGGTGTACTTCGTCGTGCTGATCGTCTGCTCGGCGCCCCGGCTGGTTTCCACGGTCATCAGGTCCCGATCGCCGGTCGAGGCGATGAACCCGAGCAGGCGGTCGTCCTCCTCCTGCAGCTTGATGAGGATGACGCCGCGACCCGGCCCGGCGAGGAGGTTCACTTCGTCCACCTGGCACAGCATGGCGCGCGCCTGTCGCGTGGCGGCGATGATCGTCTCCCCGCCCGTCACGCGGACGACGCCGACCACTTCGGCGTCCTCGCCGACGCGCGCGTACCGCCGACCGGATCGGGTGCTCGGCTCGACGAGAGGCTCGAGCGAGAAGCGGAGGCTGTAGCCGTCGCTGGTGCTCTTCGGCGTGTCGGCATTCGATCCGGCCACCTACGCCGTGGCCGGCCTCGCCGTCGTGGCGGTGGGTCTGGCTGCGGCGACGGTCCCGGCGTTGCAGGCCTCCCGCATCGATCCCGTCCGCGCGTTGCGTCAGTAGCCGCGTTGGGGTCAGACCGGGGCCTGACCCGGGTTGAAGGCCACTCAAGGCCCCCTCGCAGGTGCCGATTACCGACACGTGGAGCGTCACCTGCGGCAGGTCGGCCGGCTCGTTGGCGGGGCGCTCCTGGTGCTCTTGCCGGCCACGGCTGTCACGGGGCCGGCCACTGTCGATCTGGCGGGCCGGGCCCTCGTGGGCGACACGGGCGCCAGAAACGCCGTTGTGTGGCTCGACGTCCCCGGCGCTCCGCGGACGCCGCAAACGGTGGTGCTCGACCAGCGCCATCTCGCGTTCGACCCAGGCATTCTCGTCATTTCGACGGGGTCAACGGTCGTCTTCCCGAACAACGACCGTGTGCTCCACAACGTGTTCTCATTTCACGAAGGCACGCCTTTCGACCTGGGCACCTACCCCGTGGGCCGAGTCCGCCGCGTCACGTTCGACACGCCAGGCGTGAACCGCCTTTTCTGCAACATCCACCCGTCGATGGCGGCCTACATCATCGTGGTCGACAGCCCCTACTTCGCCTTGGCGGAATCGGACGGCACGTTTGTCATGCGGGCGGTTCCGCAAGGCCAGTTCAGGTACCACGGCTGGCGCGCGGGCAGCCCGAAGATCTCCGACGCGATCACGATTGGCCCAGGCTCGCGATTGGAGGTTCGATGGCCCGCCCGCTGATGCCGCTTGCCCTGTGCCTCCTGCCCAGCCTCCTCGGGTTCGGCGCCGGCGCGGCGCCGGCCTTGGCCCAGACCGTCCAGACGGAGGCCGACGTCACGGTCGGCGCGACCACCGAGCGGATCCAGGCGGCGGCCACGCAGCTTCGCGTGTACGGCGAGTTGGCTCGAGGTTGGCGCTTCTATGGGGATGCGACCTGGGCCACCCGACGGGGGCCCGAGTCGGATGTCTTTGGTGCCGCGTACCCCTACGAGCCGGAGTTCCGGCCCATGGAGCTTTACGTGGAGAAGACCGTGGTCAAGGGCCAGCGCGTTGTCGGCCTCCGCATCGGGCGCTATCGGACACCGTTTGGCTTGTACGGCCGCGGCGATCACGGGTACACCGGGTTTCTCCGTGCCCCGATCATCCGGTACAGCGACTACTGGACGCTCTCGAACAACTACATGGAAACCGGTGCCAGCCTCGTGGCCGGCGCCACGTGGCTGTCGGCCGAGGCCAGCGTCGGCGTATCGAGCGATGAGGACGAGTACTTCCGTAGCGGAGGCGTGAACGGCGTGGTCCGTGTGCAGGCGACGGCGGGGAACTTCATCGTCGGCGCCAGCCACATTCGCACGCAACCCTCGACCGTCGAGCGCCCCTGGGCCTCGGGTCGGCAGGAGTTCACGGGCGTCGACGTACGCTGGATGAGCGCCGGCGTTCAACTGCGGGGCGAGTGGCTGGCCGGCCGTCCGTTCGACCGTGTCTCGACCCGCGGCGGGTACATCGACGCGTTCGTGCACCGCCCGTCGATGGGTCCGGTCACGGCCGTGGCCCGCATTGAACGGCTCGACTACTTCGCCGGCCCGTTCTCGAGCTTCCCGCGCCGCTATACCGCTGGCCTGAAGATCCGCGGACCGCGTCTTGTCGTCGCGCAGATCAATGTCGTCCATCAGCCGCTCGATGGCACAGGCCACCCGGGGCACACGTCGCTCGACGCCGGGATCACCTTCACGGTGCGCGTACCTCGGTAGGCGGCGGTGCGAGCCGACGCCGTTCGCGTCCCCTGGTACCGCCGGCTCGAGGCGCGCGTCCTCGTCACGGGCGTGGCCGTCTGCGGGCTCTCCCTCATCGCTGTTTCGCTGGCCGGCGAGTTCGTGGTGTCGAGCCACGAACGCCGCAAAGCCAGCGAACAACTCGCCGCCGCCAAGACCGCCTTCGACCAGTTGCTCGCAAACCGTGCTCGATTTGCCGTCGCCCAACTGCGCCTGATCGCTGAACTGCCGGTCTTCCGCGCGCACCTGGCCAACCCCGACGCGCGGTCCGACGACGCCACCATGAACGAGATGGCCGAGCACTACCGGAAGCAGTTGAGCGCCGATGGGTGCGTGATTACCGGCATCGACGGCCGGACACTTGCCAGGGCCGGCCTGGGATCGGTCGGCCCGCTCACCCCACGCCCAGGCGCCCCTGCGGCGGCAGGCCGCCCGCAGGCCTCGTCGATCGTGCGGATCGGGGACGACCTGTATTTCGAGGTGTCCGAGCGCGCCCTGTTCGTCACCGAGGAACTGGGCGCATTGACGGCGATCTATCGCTTGAGCGATGAACTCGCGGGCGAACTCTCGAGCCTGACGCACACCGAGGTGAGTTTCCTGGTCGACGGCCGCGTCATCAGCAGCAGCCTCCCCCCGGCGTCACGTTCCGACCTCGGCGGGGCGCTGGGCGAGAGCCTCGTGTCGTCCAATCAGGTGCGGTACCACGCCCGGCGGTACCCCTTGGCGCTTGCGGATCGCTCCGGCCGGGCGGATCTGATCCTGATGGCCGACTGGAGCCCTGTGGAGCGGATGCTGGCCGACGTCCGGCGCTCGATGCTCTGGGTCTCGGCGCTCACGTTCGGCCTGGCGATCGCGGGGCTCGTCGTCTTCAGCCGGCGGGTATCGAGGCCCATGAAAGTGATCGCTCAGGCGGCTCGCGACATCGCGGCCGGCGCGTGGGAACGTCGCGTGCCGCGCGCCGGCAGCGCCGAAGGCCTGCTCCTGGCGGACGCCTTCAACGACATGACCGCGTCGCTGATCCACTGGCATCACGAGGCCGAAGAGCGCCTGACGCGCTTGCGGCTGGCCTACGAACGCTTCAGCGCGGTGACCGAGTCGGCGAGCGACGCGATCATCTCCGTCGACGAACGCGGGCTGATCACCTTCTGGAATCCGGGAGCCGCACGGATGTTCGGTCTCACCGAGGCCGCCGTGAACGGCCTGGCGCTTCGCCAGATGATCGAGCCCGGAGACTGGACGAGGTTCGACGCGTGCGTCGGGCGCGTGAAGGACGGGACCCGTCCGACGGGACTCGGTGAGACCTGCGACCTCAGAGGGGTGGCCAGAGACGGCCGCCAGCTCTCCATCGAGATGTCCGTGGCGCCGTGGCACTCAGAGGAGGGCACGGGCCTGACGGTGGTCATTCGCGACGCCACGGCGCGCGTCGCGGCGCAGCGCCATCTGGAGGATGCGCGTGACGCGGCCGTCAGGGCGAGCGAGGCCAAGAGCGCGTTTGTCGCCAACATGAGCCATGAGCTGCGGACTCCGCTCAGCGCCATCTTCGGCTACACCGAGCTCCTGCTCGAAAACGCCGACGCTCGCCGGCAGAGCGGCGACGCAGCGGACCTCGGTCACATCCGGACGGCGGCCAAACATCTGCTGCAGCTGGTGAACCAGGTGCTCGAACTGGCGACGATCGAGGCGAACCGGATCACCCTCGACATCGAGCCGGTTGACATCGGTGATCTGGTGCGCGACGTGGCCGCGCTGGCGGCGCCAGGCATTGAGAAGAACGGTAACCAATTGCAGGTCGAACCGCCGGCTCGGCTGATGGTGGAGGCCGATCGGGCGCGGCTCACGCAGGTGCTCGTGAACCTCCTGGCCAACGCGGGGAAATTCACCAAGGATGGGACGGTGCGGTTGCGTGTGTCACCCAACGCCCACACCATCGACTTCGAGGTCCAGGACACGGGCATCGGCATCGACCGCAGTCACCTCGACCTTATCTTCGACCAGTTCTCGCAGGTGGACGCCAGCACCTCCAGGCAGTACCGGCGGAACCGGCCTTGGCCTCGCCATCAGCCGCCAGTTGTGTCGCCTCATGGGCGGCGACATCACGGTTGAGAGCGTGCCGGGGAAAGGGTCCACCTTCGTGGCGCGCGTTCCCGCCCGCGTCGTGGCAGCTCCGGCCGACCGCGAACCGGCAGCCGTATCCCCCGCGTAGTTCTGAGTGCCCGCCGCCGGCCGTCAACCGATCGGGAAACTCGGGGGGCATGCCGATCCCGGTGTCGGCCACCTCAAATTCCACCGCGTCGCCGTCGTGCGTGGTTCGTAGGCGCGCCGCAAGTCGCACCTGACCGGCTCTTGTGAAATGTGCCAGGCGTTGCTGCTCACATTCAGCAGCACTTGTCGGAGCCTCTCGCCGTCGGTCGTGTGCGTCACCAGGCCGGGCGAGACGTCGGCCCGAGGCCAGAAACGCGGCGTGCTCCTGTTCTTCGGCAACTGGGGTTGCGTGCGGTCGTGCCCAGTTCTCTGCCCGTGGCGACCCGATCTATCTCTTGAACATGTTCTTCGCGACGAACCAGACGTTGGCAGGCCGTTCGGCGAGGCGGCGCATGTACCACGGGAACCAGTGCTCGCCGTAGCTGATCAGGCACCGCGTGCGGATGCCCGCGCGACCGAGCGTCTCCTGCCGTGACCCCTGGATCCCGAACAGCATCGCGAACTCGTAGCGGTCCTTCGACACTTTTCGCTCGGCGATCACCTGCTGGAGGCGTTCCTGCAGGGGAATGTCGTGCGTCGCGATGTGGACGAGCGCGCCGGGACGCGTGTTGTCGTCCTGCAGCAGCCGCGCCGCGAGCTTGAAGTAGTTGGCATCCACGTCGGACTTCTGCGGATACGCCACCGACGCCGGCTCGAGGTAGGCGCCCTTCACCAGCCGAATCGCACACCCGAGCGGAACCAGGTCTTCGATGTCCTTCTCAGTCCGGAACAGGTAGGCCTGGATGGCGATGCCCACCTTCGGCGACTGCTGGCGCAGGCGTTTGAAGAGGGCGATCGTGCCTTCGACGTAGGGAGAGCCCTCCATGTCGAGCCAAAACAGCGTGCCGTCGGCCTCACTCCTCGTCAGCAGCTCGGAACAGTAGCGGAAGCACAGTTCTGGATCCTGGTCGTAGCCAAGCTGCGTCGGCTTGATCGAGATCTGCGCGTCGAGGCCGGCGGTCTTGATGAGCTGCAGCACGCGGAGGTAGTGATCACGCACCTCGGCGGCCTCCTCCACGCGCGTGAGGTTCTCGCCTAGCCGCGTGAGGATGGTGTTCAGGCCCGACGGCTTGAGCTTGCTGGCCGCGGCGACCGCGTCCTCGATCGTCTCGCCTGGCATGAACTTGACGACCGACCGCCGCACGAAGGCCGTGCGCACGGCGTTCTCGCGGATCCAGGGATTGGTCGACGCCCACAGCAGGGTCTTGCGCATCACAGACAACGAGCACTCCGATCCACCAGCCGGCCCGACGCCGCGAGGGCCGCCACGATTATATCCAGCACGTCAGTGGATGCTTCCTTCACGCCGAGCACCTCGAGTGCACTCTCACGCCCAGCACCTCACGTGCCCTTCACTCCAGCACTTCACGTGCCCTTGACTCCAGCACCCCGGGTGCTTCCTCACTCCAAGGCTGCCGGCGCGCCCGGCGCCACGGGCACCACCCGTACGAACTGGCCGCGCGTCATGATCTCGCGCCCGCGGCCGCCTCGGCCCGTCACGGTGTACTTCGTCGTGCTGATCGTCTGCTCGGCGCCCCGGCTGGTTTCCACGGTCATCAGGTCCCGATCGCCGGTCGAGGCGATGAACCCGAGCAGGCGGTCGTCCTCCTCCTGCAGCTTGATGAGGATGACGCCGCGACCCGGCCCGGCGAGGAAGTTCACTTCGTCCACCTGGCACAGCATGGCGCGCGCCTGTCGCGTGGCGGCGATGATCGTCTCCCCGCCCGTCACGCGGACGACGCCGACCACTTCGGCGCCCTCGCCGACGCGCGCGTACCGCCGACCGGATCGGGTGCTCGGCTCGACGAGAGGCTCGAGCGAGAAGCGGAGGCTGTAGCCGTCGCTGGTCACGGCGAGCGCGTGCACCGGCGCGGGGTCTTCCGGTGACTTCGAGGTGATGTCGCCGATCACGCGGCCATCCAGACTCAGCGCGCCGACCACCTTCTCGCCGTCCTTGAACTTGAACAGGCTCTGAATCGGCTCGCCGTAGCCGGTCGAGGCTGGGACCTCCGCGATCTTCGTGGTGTACGCGCCGCCAAGGTTCGTGAAGAACACCACACCGGCGCGCGTGCTGCCCGGCAACGCCGCGACCACCGTGTCGCCTTCGCGCAGCCGCGTGGTCGAGACATCTTTCACTTCCTTCTGCCGCTTCACCCACCCATCGCGCGTCACGATGACGACGTTGTCTTCGTCGATGATGAAGTCCTCCGCGGTGTATTCCTCCTCGGGGGCCTCGCCGGTGATCTCGGTCCGGCGCTTGTCGCCGTAGGTCTTCTGCACCAGCTCGATCTCGTCGCGCACGAGCTTCCACAGGTCGGCATCCCGCCGCAGCAGGCCGCCGATCTCCTTCGCGCGCCGGCGCTTCTCGGCCAGCTCCTGCTGAATGACGAGGATCTCCAGCCTGGCCAGGCGGTAGATCTTGAGTTCGAGGATGGCGTCCGTCTGCAGGGCGTCCAGCGTGAAGCGATCCATGATCTTCGCGGCCGCGTCCGCCTTGCCGTCAGACTTGCGCACGATCTTCAGGATCTCGTCGAGCGCATCGAAGACGGTCTCGAAGCCTTCGAGGATGTGGATGCGCTTCTCGAGCGCCCCCAGCTCGTACTTGAGGCGCGCGCGGACGACCTCCAGACGGAAATGCAGGAACTGCCACAGGATCTGATGCAGTTCCAGCCGCTCCGGCTTGCAGACCGCGGGGTTCTCGGTCGGCACGAGGCACGTCAGATTGACCGGGAAGTTGGTCTGCAGCGGCGTGTGTTTGTAGAGGTACGCCATCACCATCTTCGTGTCGGCGTCTCCCTTCAACTCCAACGCAATGCGCACGTCGTCGGTTGACAGGTCCCTGACGTCGAGCAGGTGCGGCAGCTTGCGCGACAGCGCCACATCGGCGATCCGTTCGACCAGGGTGGCCTTGTTCACGGTGTAGGGCACGCTGGTGATGTAGACGGTCTTGGCGCCTCGTGTCACGGGCCCTTCCGCCCACGTGGCCCGCAACCGTATGCTGCCGGAGCCGGTCAGGTAGATATCCCGAATCTCCTGGACCGTGTTCACGATCTGGCCGCCGGTCGGAAAGTCAGGCCCCTTGACGTAGCGGCAGAGCTCGGCGCTCGACAGGTCCATGTCCTTGTCGATCATCTTGATGAGCGCGGTGCAGACCTCGCCCAGGTTGTGGGGCGGGATGTTGGTGGCCATGCCGACCGCGATGCCCGTCGCACCGTTGACGAGCAGGTTCGGGATGCGCGCCGGCAGGACCACCGGTTCTTCACGCGTGCCGTCGTAGTTCGGCCGGAAGACGACGGTGTCCTGTTCGATCTCGGTGAGCATCTCGTCGCTGATGCGCGCCAGCCGGCATTCGGTGTAGCGCATGGCCGCGGCGTTGTCGCCGTCGAGCGACCCGAAGTTGCCCGATCCTTCGACCAACGGATACCGCAGCGAGAAGGGCTGCGCCATCCGGACCAGCGTCTCGTAGAGGGCCGAGTCGCCGTGCGGGTGATAGTTGCCCATCACGTCGCCGACCACCTTGGCGCACTTGCGGTGCTTGGCGTCGGCGGTCAGGTTCTGCTGCCACATCGTGTACAGGATGCGGCGCTGCACCGGCTTGAGTCCGTCACGGACATCGGGCAGGGCGCGTGACGTGATGACAGACAGCGCGTAGTTGAGGTACCGCGTCTGCGCGGCGTCGTGCAGCGCGACGGCTTCGTCGCCCGAGCCAGGCGGCTCAGCCCCGCCGTCGTCGCCGCCGCGCCTGCGCACGACGCTCGCGCGCGTCGGCGCCTCGGTCGGCTGGTCTTCGGGTTGGTCGAACAGGGACGGCTCAGTCGGACGTTTGGCCACGGCGGCCACAAGTGTACCGCCAGGCGGTCACGCGGAGGCGTGGAGGACACGGAGCGGCAGACAGGACGATCACGCGGAGACGCGGGGAACACGGAGCCGGACGCGAGATCACGCGGAGACGCCGAGGGAGCGGAGGCCGGACACGACAATCATGCGGAGAGCACGCGCGTCCCGGCAGGCGCGGGCGGGGTTGGCGGGTCGGCCGACTGGGAGTGACCCGATAGGCGTCAGTCTGACCGCGCGCCGCAGGGAGGGAGCGGTTCGAGCGCGAGGCCGTAGTTTGCTTTGGTTTCGCAGCCGCGTAGGCCTCGGGCGATGGGCGAAGCACGAACCGCGACCGGACGGAGGCGCGCGGTCGAGGGTCAGCTCCCGGAGGCCGGCTCGACGACCCCGCTCGTGCCTCACGTCCACGCGCGATCCTGCGCGTCTAGTTCAGTCCAAGCCCGACGCCCGGGTAGCGGTAGTACGTGCCGTCGCTGGCCTTGATGGCCCCGACGATCGGCAGCGCCACGGCGGCGAGGCCCAGGAACATCCAGAACAGGATCACCGCCGGGATCAGGATCAGCGTCAGCCACAGCACGGCCGTCGTCACGACGAGCACGAAGACGACGACGTTGAGGAAGATGGCCTGTTTGGCGATCGTCGCGATCGTGCGCGACTCGCTCTTGACCATCCAGATGATGATCGGCACCAGGATTCCGCCGAGCGGAATGACGTAGCCCGCCAGGCCAGACAGATGCGTGAGCGCCGCGAGCGCGCGGTCGTCCGGGGCAATGGCGTTCTGCGTGTCGGTCATGTTTGAAAATACGAGTACGCCCCATGGGGGGTTCGGTAGACTGTGGTCAGTCGTCGCTGATGTTTCCCTACCACGACGAGAACCAGACGCAGCGCACCCCCGTGGTGGCGCCCCTGCTGATCGCGGCCAACGTGCTCGTGTGGCTGCTGGTGCAGGGCGGCGGCGCCGAGTTGCCACTGGCCCGCTCGGTCTGCGAGCTCGGGCTGATTCCCGGTGAGCTGACCGCGTCGGTCGCCCCAGGCACCGGCTTCCCCATGGGCGAGGGTCTGGTCTGCGCCACCGATGCCGGCCGACAGACCTCGAACGTGCTGTCCTCGATGTTCCTGCACGGCTCCTGGATGCACCTGCTCGGCAACATGTGGTTCCTCTGGCTCTTCGGCAACAACATCGAAGACTCGATGACCCGGCCCCGGTTCCTGGCCTTCTACCTGCTCTCGGGTCTGGCGGCGGCGCTCGCACAGGTCGCCGCCGATCCCTCGTCGGTCGTCCCGATGGTCGGGGCGTCCGGCGCGATCAGCGGCGTCATGGGTGCCTACCTCGTGCTCTTCCCGCGCGTCCGCGTGTTCACGGTGATTCCGCTAGGCTTTCTGATCCAGACCGTGGCCCTGCCGGCATGGGTCATGTTGATCTACTGGGCATTCCTGCAGCTGGCTGGCGGCTTCACGAGCATCGCCGGGAAGCAGGAAGGGGGCGTGGCGTTCTGGGCGCACCTGGGCGGCTTCGTGGCCGGCGTCGTGCTGGTCAAGATCTTCGAGAGCCGGGAGCGGGTGGTGGCGCACACGGCGGGGCACTGGCAGCCGCGCGGGCGCGCGTCCAGGTAGGCCACGCCTACTTCGCGATCAGTCGCGCGAGGTGCTGCCGCCCGATCGCGTTCATGAGCCCACCTTCTTCACGCAGGTCATCGGCGGCAGCGGCCGTCAGGTACTCCACGGCGCGCCCGCGGTTGCCGGCCGCCTCCTCGTAGAGACCGGCGTAGAAGAACGCATAGAAGCGCACGACCGTCACGCTCGTCCGACCGAGCGCCACCAGGTTTTCCGGCGTGCGCTGTCCTCTCAGCATCTCGACGATCTGCGCTCGCAGTACGCGGGGGTCTGAACCGGCCGGCAGCATCGCCTCGCGGGCGCGCGCCACCGACGCCCGCCGCGCCACGCAGAGGAAATGCCACGTCACGTTTTCGGCATCGTCCGGATTCTCCTTGTGGTACGACGCGAACTGGGCGGCGCACTCGTCGAACCGGCCGAGTTCGTAGAGCGCGACGCCGCGCTGCCACAGGAGCGGCGCCACCCCGGGCACGAGCGCAGCGAGCCGATCGAACCCGGCCACGGCCTCGATCAAGCGGCCCTGCTCGAGGTCCACCGTCGCGCGTTCCGCCAGGTCCTGCGGCGACTGCATCGCGGCAGACGACGTCGACAGGATCAGACAGACAAGAGCCGCGACGGCGATCGGCCGAATCCCCAATTTCATGGTGCGCCACCCCGTCCTTGACCAACTTGACTAACTCGCCCCCTCCACGTTAGCGTCGTCCTCATGAGCACCGTCCTGAACCTCTACGACGCCAAGACCCGGCTGTCCTCGCTGGTCGAAGAAGCGGCTGCGGGGGCGGAGATCATCATCGCAAAGGCAGGCAAGCCGCGAGCCAAACTCGTGGCCCTCCGGCAGGCTGGCCAACGCACCCCTGGGAGCGCCAAGGGCAAGATCTGGATCGGCGCAGACTTCGACGCGCCGCTGCCGGATGCGCTGCTCGACGCATTCGGTGGCAAGGGCAAGTGACACTCCTGCTCGACACGCACGTCATCCTCTGGTGGCAGCGTGACGACCGCCGCCTGGGCGCCGACGCCCGGCGAGCCATCGCGCAGGCGGACATCGTCTGGGTGAGTGCGGTGTCGGGTTGGGAGGCCTCCATCAAGAGCGCCCTGGGCCGCCTGCGACTCGACGAGCCGTTCCACATCCTGCTGGCCGCTGATGACTTCACCGAGTTGCCGATGACCCTGGCTCACACGGCGCGCCTGCAGGATCTCGAACCCCATCACGGCGACCCGTTCGATCGCATGCTCGTCGCCCAGGCGCTCACCGAGCGGGCGACTATCGTGAGTCACGACCGCGCGCTCGCGCCGTACGGTGCGCCGATGATCTGGACGTAGCGTCGCGGGTCCCCGGCGAGCCACTTCGCTCCAGCCCGCGGCCCCGGTCCGCTACGTTCCGAACGCGTAGAGCGCCTCAGTCGTTCGGATGTAGATCCGCCCGTCGGCAAACGCCGGGGTCGCGTAGATGTTCTCGCCGAGGTCGTTGGTCACCACCGGCGTCAGGTCGCCGCCCGGTGCCATCACCGCCATGACGCCGCGCTCGCTGGCCATGAACAGATGTCCGCCGGCTGCCACGGGCGAGGCGTAGCACCCCCCGAACCCGGCGGCGCCCGTGGGACGCCCCTGCTTGATCATCTCCCCGGTCTCAGGCCGAAGCGTCGTCACGATGCAGTTGTCATTGACCATGTAGAGCACGTCGCTGAACACGATCGGCGACGGCAGCTGCGGCACGGAACGCTGATACTTCCACTTCACGGACTTCTCGGTCATGTCGCCGGTGCCGCCGAGGCGGATGGCGATCATCCCGTTCTCCGAGTCGAGCGCGGCGCGGTAGTACTCCCACTCGTCCTTCGTCATCTTGCCGTCGGTGTCGAGGTCCGCAATGCCAAACCAGTACGCCGCGGAGAACTTGGGAAACTCGCCCTTGACGAGCACGCCGTCGGCGTTGGCGTCCGCCGTCTTCCACACCTCGTCAGCCGGGGGCACGTTGATCTTCCGGCCGGGGTCGTTCTCCGGCGAGCCGTAGCCATTGATGAAGATGGTGTCGCCCGCAATGACGGGCGTGGACTTGATCTCGAACGACAGCCCGCGCACCCACCAGATCTTCCTGCCCGTCGCCGGCTCGTACGCGGTCAGCAGGAATGACCCAGGCAGCAGAATCTGATCCTGACCGTTCGGCGCACGCCAGACGATCGGCGTGGCGTGGCCGCTCCTGGCCTCCGGTCGCGCCACGCGCCAGCGTTCCTTGCCCGTGCGCTTGTCGAGCGCCAGGAGGTGGGAGTTCGTGCTCTGGTCCAGCGCCAGCAGCAGCAGGTCGCCGACGATGACGGGCGAGGCGCCCATGCCATAGATGTTGTTGAAGGGGCCGAGCGGCAGCTTCCAGCGCTCCTTGCCGTTCTCGTCGTAGGCCAGGAGGCCATAGTCCGGGAAGAACGCGTAGACCGCACCCGACTCAACGGCCACACTGGGCGAGGCCGCGTTGTTGCGCTTGTCGATCACGCGCGTCTTGACCTGCGGCGCTTCCCGTTCCCACACGATCGTGCCCTTCGTGCGATCGATCGCGATCGTGGAGAGCTGGTCGCCGCGAAAGCCCGTCAGGTAGATGCGGTTCCCGAGGAGAATCGGCGACGAGTGCCCCGCCGGCAGCGGCAGCTTCCAGGCCAGGTTCTTCGCCGGACCAAACTCGGTCGGCACGTTGGCCGCCGTCGAGAGGCCCGAGCCGTTGGGGCCGCGGAACCGCGCCCAGGTCTTGTCCGACTGCGCGCCCAGCGAGCCCGCCGACAGCGCCACGACCACTCCGAGTCCGACCCAGCGCGCGTATGAAGTCATGCGGCGGAGTATACGATTCTCCCTGGCCTACGAAGATCGTCGTTGACATACGACGTCTGTCGTAGGTAACGTGGCCCATGCTGAAACGCCCCAGACCGACCGACGCAGAACTGGCCATCCTGCGTGTGCTCTGGACCAGCGGTCCGAGCACGGTCCGCGAGGTCCATGACGCGATGGCGGGCTCCCGGTCGGTCGCGTACACGACGACGCTGAAGACGCTGCAGGTGATGACGGACAAGGGCCTCACCGTGCGCGCGGACGTTCGCGGCCAGCACATCTACCAGCCGCGCGACGCGGAGGACGAGACGCTGCGCGGCCTGCTCGCCGATCTGCTGGATCGTGCGTTCGGGGGGTCGACGTCGAAGCTGGTGATCCAGGCGCTGGCGAGCCAGCGCGCCACGCCCGAGGAACTCGACGAGATTCGGCGGCTGGTCGGCGCCCCCGACACCCGTGACCAGGAGGACGACCGTGATTGAGCCCCTCGCCTCGAGCCCGGTGATCCACGCGATCGGCGTTGCCCTGCTGCATTCGGTGTGGCAGCTCGCGCTCGTCGGCCTGATGGCTGGCATCGTGCTCCGCGCCATGCGCGGCGCCTCGGCCGGCACCCGCTATCTCGCCGCATGGGTCGGCCTGGTCGCCATGCTCGCGCTGCCGATCGCGACAGCCGCCTGGAGTTGGCGCAGCGCCACCAGGCTCGACGCGGCGCGGCGTCATCGCCGCGTCGCCGGGGCGAGCGGCCGACCTGCCGGGCCTGCTCGACGTCGCCACCGGCCCGGCGGAGCCGGGCGTCCTTGCCACGGTGCTCGGTGCGATGACGGCCGCGCTGCCCGCGATCGTCCTGCTCTGGGTCGCCGGCGTGATCGTCGTGTCGGCACACGTGCTGCGCGGACACCTGCTTGTCGCGCGCATCCGACGCGACGCCAGACCCTGGTCGGATGGCGGCGCGGCGCTCTTCGAGCAACTGGTCGCACGCCTGCAGATCGGCGCGCGCTTCCGCGTGGTCGAATCGGCGCTGGTGGACGTCCCGTCGGTCATCGGGGCGGTCGCGCCGCTGATCGTCGTGCCGATCGGCCTGGCCGGTCAGATGCCGCCCGCGCAGCTGCAGGCCCTCCTGGCGCACGAGCTGGCGCACGTCGTTCGCCGCGACTACCTCGCCAACGTCCTGCACCGCGTCGTCGAGATCCTGCTCTTCTATCACCCGGCGGTCTGGTGGATCTCGCGGCAGATTCGCATCGAGCGAGAGCACTGCTGCGACGATCTCGCGGCGGCGTGGTGCGAGAACCGCCTGGAGTACGCGCGGGCGCTCACCGCCCTCGAAGTGCGCCGCGCGCGACGCGCCTCGCCGGCCATGGCCGCCAGCGGCGGTCACCTCCTCACGCGCATTCGTCGTCTCGTCGAGCCACCGGTCGCGGCCGGGTCCGTTTCTTCTGGAGGTATCACGATGTCCGTTGTGCTCACGCTGTTGCTGTTCACCGTTGGCGACCGAATCGAGGGCTCGCTTCAGCCAGCCAGTGGGCCGGTGGCGGCCGTCACCGTGGAGGTGCCCGCGCAGGTGGCCACGGCGAGCCCCGACGCGCCCGCAGGCCCGACGCCAGCGACCTCGTCACCAGACACACCGGCGCGTCAGGCACCAATGTCCGCGAAGCCGGCGCCTAGACCCGTCGTCGGCGCGCCCTCCGGTCTGCCAATCGCCGGGTGGCGAGTGGGTGCCGACGGAGGTCGGGCGCTGCCGACGGTCACCCCGGCCGTCCAACAGGCCGGACCGGCGCGCATTACCGGTGTGGTTCGGGACGCGACGGGCGGCGTCATCCCGGGGGCCGACATTGTCATCGTGCCCTCGACACCGGGCGCGCCAAGCCGGCAGGCCGTGACCACCGCGGCGGGACGCTTCCAGTTCACGGACCTCGAGCCCGGCGCCTACGACGTCGCGGTCAGCCTGACGGGGTTCAAACGCGCGCGTGTGCGGCTCGACCTGGCCGCGGACTCGACGGCAGACCTGGGCGTCGTCCTCGAGATCGGCGCGCTCAGTGAGACGGTCACCGTGCGGCGCGAGGGGTCGCCGCAGCCCATTCCCGCGGTCGTGGTTGCCGACGCCACCCAGGTTGCGGAGGTGGGGGCCGCCCTGCGGCGATCTGCTTCGGGAGGGCCGCCGCCGGTCGTCGTCGCCACGATGATGAGCCCATCAGGCCAGATCGTGGGAGGCGGCACGGGACCCGCCACCCCCGTTCGCGTCGGCGGCGACATCCGCGCCCCGCGCAAGATTCGCGACGTCAAGCCGACCTATCCTGCCGGTGCCAGCGGAGGCGGTGTGGTGATCATCGAGGCTGTCGTCGCACAGGACGGCACGGTGCAGAACGCCCAGGTCCTGCGCAGTGTGCCCGGCCTCGACGAGGCTGCGCTGGCCGCCGTTCGCGAGTGGCGCTATACGCCTACGTTGCTCAATGGGGTCGCGGTCGAAGTGGTCGTCACGGTGACGGTCAACTTCGTGCAGTAGGGCGCGCGTCGCGCCTGGTGTGCCGGCCCACGATGGCCTCGTGATCGCGCGCCCGACCGAACACTGGCCGATCGGCGGTCGGATCGGCCGCGCCCGCGCCCTGCTAGACTTGGCGGCGAATTCCCCGGTTTGGAGGTCTCATGTCGGTTACCCGCACGGTCTCATCGACGCTCGCCCTCGCCGGCCTCACGGCCGTGCTCGCGGCTCAAACGCCCGCCCTGGATCTCAAGCTCGGCCTGTGGGAGCAGACCACCATCATGAAGATGGAAGGCATGCCGGCCGGCATGGGCGCGCAGCCGATGACGGAACGGACCTGCCTCACGAAAGAGGACCTCTCGAACGACAGCTTCATGATGCAGGACCAGGGCGACATGAAGTGCAAGCGGACGATCACGGCGAACACCCGGACGACCTTCGCCGCCGACATCGCCTGCACGGGTCCGCGTGAAGTGAAGGGGAAGCTGAGTGTCTCGGCCACGTCGAGCGAGGCGTTCACCGCCACGATGACGATGGCGAGCTCGCAAGGGGGACGCGCGGTGAACATGACGATGACGACGACCGGCAAGTTCGTCGGCGCTGCGTGCGGCAACGTCAAGTAGGGGTCGTACCTCGCTCGCCCAAAGGCAGGTACGACCCCCTGATCAGCCTCGCTGGTTCAGTCGCCCCTGCCTGCTAGGTTCTTCCCGAAGCACAGGCTCGTCGCCGGTGACGCGAGATACTCACCGAACAGCGGGATCGGCACGTAGCCCATGGACTCATAGAGCCTTCTGGCCGCCGGGAGGCGCGTGCCGGTCTCGAGGACCACGCGCGTCAGGCCGAGGCGGCGCGCCTCAGCCTCGAGGGCCGCGACCAGCGCGCGGCCGATCCGCCGGCCTCGCACCGCGGGATCTACGTACATCCGCTTGAGCTCGCCGGTCGTCCCGTCCACTCGTCGAATCGCGCCGCAGCCGACCGCCGTCCCGTCGACGCGCGCGATCAGGAACGCGCCTTCGCCGTCACCGACCTGGGCTCCGGAGAGCGAGAAGTGGTTCGCGCCGGGTTCCGGAAACAGCGCCTCGAGCTCTGCGTTCAGCGCCGCGATCAGCCGGACGGCATCGGGTGACGCCAGATGGCTGCGCTCGAGGCGAACCGCCACGGCCTCCATGGACCGGGGATCCTAGCACTGCTGCAGGCGCGAGCGAACCGGAGCCATACTGTGACGAGGGGGCTCGCCATGAATCGGCTCACCGGTGCAGTCGCGATCGTCACAGGGGGCGCGGTCGGTATCGGCCGTGCGGCGTGCTTGCGGCTCGCGCAGGAGGGGGCCGCGGTGGCCGTCACCGACGTGCGCGACGAGGATGGCCAGGCGCTGGCCGCCGAGATCGTGGCCGCAGGGGGCGCGGCCGCCTTCTGGCACCTCGACGTCAGCAGAGAGGCCGAGGTCGCGCGCGTGTTCGCCGAGATTGCCGCCCACTTTGGACGCGTCACGGTACTCGTCAACAACGCCGGGATCTCCGGTGTGAACAAGCCCACGCACGAGATCACCGAAGGCGAGTGGGACGCGCTCATGGCCGTCAACGTCAAGGGCGTGTTCTTTTGCACGAAGCACGTGATCCCCGCGCTGCGGCAGGCCGGGGGCGGCAGCATCATCAACTTGTCGTCGATCTACGGGCTCGTCGGGGCCGGCGACGTGCCGCCGTACCATGCATCCAAGGGCGCCGTGCGGTTGATGACGAAGAACGATGCCCTGGTCTACGCGCGGGACGCGATCCGCGTGAACTCCATTCACCCGGGGTTCATCTGGACGCCGATGGTGGAAGCGTTTGCGCAGTGCCAGGGCGACGTGGATGACGTACGCAAGGCGCTGGGCGCCAAGCACCCGCTGGGGCATGTGGGCGAGCCGGACGACATCGCGTGGGGCATCGTCTACCTCGCCTCGCGCGAGGCCAAGTTCGTGACGGGTTCCGAGCTCGTCATCGACGGCGGCTACACGGCTCAGTAGGGTGGCTGGAGGAAATCGTGAAGGTCGCGAAACTGAAGATTGACGATGCGTTCATCGCGCTGTTCATTGCGGCGATGAGCGCCAACGACAACGTATCGGCCGCCGAGGGCGCGCGCGCGCATCACCTGATCTGGTCGATGAAGCGATTCCGGCGCAAGTCTGGCGAGACGGTCGGGCGCGAGATCGAGCGGATGCGGGAGCTGGTCGCCACGCACGGGCACGGCACCGTGATCGCGGCCGCCGCGCGCGCCATTCCGGCGCGGCTGCGCCTGCCGGCCTTCGCGCTTGCCACCGACCTGCTGCTCGCCGACGGCACGATCGAACGGGCGGAGGGCCGCTTCCTGGACACGCTGGCTGAAGACCTGGGGCTCGACCGCGTCGAGGCGCGGCAAGTCATCGACGTCATGCTCATCAAGAATCGGGCGTGACCGTCGGATCGGCCATGAGCGGACTGACAACCGCCGAGGCGGCGGCGCGGCTCGCGAAGGTTGGCCCGAATGCGCTGCCGGAACGTGCGCCCGATCCGCTGTGGCGTCGTTTCGTCCGTCAGTTCGAGAGCCCGCTGATCTACATCCTGCTCTTCGCCCTCCTGTTCGACCTGGGGCTCTGGATCTACGAAGGCGCACGCGGCTGGCCGATCGAGGCCTCGGCCATCGGCGTCATCCTGCTGCTCAATGCCGCCCTGGGCCTGTATCAGGAGCGCCGCTCGGAGGCGGCCCTGGCCCGGCTCAAGGCACTCGCGGCCGCGCAGGCCTGGGTGCTGCGTGATGGACACCTCGTGCGCGTGCCCAGCACGGAACTGGTGCCTGGTGACCTCGTGCGGCTCGAAGCCGGGGACCGCATCCCCGCCGACGGCACGCTGGCCGATGCCCACGGTGCCCTCCTTGACGAGTCGATTCTCACGGGTGAGTCCGTACCCGTGGACAAGGCGACGGGCGGCGAGGCGTTCAGCGGCACGCTGCTGGTGCGCGGCAAGACGTTTCTGGAAGTCGTGCGCACCGGGTCCACGAGCGCGATGGGGAAGCTGGCCGTCATGCTCGGCGGGATTGCCGTCACCCAGACGCCCCTCGAACGGCGCGTGGACGAACTCGGCCGCCGCATCGCCACGTGGGTGCTCGCGCTGGCGGCGGCGCTCGGCGTGGGCGGCGTGCTGGCCGAGGGCCTGGCGCGCGCGCCAGAGATGATCATCTTTGCGGTCGCGCTCGCCGTCGCCGCCGTGCCGGAAGGCCTGCCCGCCGTCTTGACGGTGGCCCTGGCGCTCGGGGTCGAGCGCATGGCCCGTCATCGCGCGGTCGTGCGGCGTCTGTCGGCGGTCGAGGCGCTCGGCTCGGTCACCGTCATCGCCACCGACAAGACAGGCACGCTGACGGAAAATCGGATGGACGTCCGTTCGATCGAGGCGGTGGACGAAGCCAGGGCGATCAAGGCGTTGGTCCTGGCCAACGACGCGGACCTCGCGACGGGCGCGGGGGATCCGCTCGAGCTGGGGCTGCTCCGCTACGCGGCCTCGCAGGGCGTCGATCCGGCTGCGCTCCGCGCCGCACACGAGGTCGTGTCGGACAAGCCGTTCGACAGCGCGTGGAAGTTCGCGCGAACGACGGTGCGCGAGGACGGACGGGTCGTCAGCTATCTCAAGGGCGCGCCCGAAGTGCTGATCGCCCGCTCGGTCCTCCCGGCGGCCGAGCGCGACTCGTGGGTCGGCAAGGCGGAGGCCTACGCGAGCGAGGGATTCCGCGTCCTGGGGCTGGCGTGGGCCGAGGGCGACGCGGAGGACGCGCTCACGCTGCTCGGGCTCGTGCTGCTGTGGGATCCGCCGCGCGCGGAGGTGCCTGGTGCGGTGCAGCGCGCGCAATCGGCGGGCATCCGCGTCGTCATGATCACCGGTGACCATCCGGCTACGGCGCTGGCCGTCGCCCACATGATCGGCATTCCGGGTGTGCGCGTGCTCACCGGGGAGGACCTCGAGGACTACCAGCCTCAGGCCCTGGCCGAGGCCCTGCGCGAGGTGAATGTGTTCGCGCGCGTGCGGCCCGAGCAGAAGCTGCGCCTCGTCGAGGCGCTGCGGGCACGCGGCGACATCGTGGCGATGACGGGCGACGGCGTCAACGACGCGCCGGCGCTCAAGCGATCGGATGTCGGCGTGGCGATGGGCCAGCGCGGATCGGATGTGAGCCGCGAAGTCTCGGACCTGGTGCTGCTCGACGACAACTTCGCCACCATCGTGGGCGCGGTCGAGGAAGGGCGCAGCATCTACGAGAACATCCAGAAGTTCCTGCGCTTCCTGTTCTCGACGAACCTCTCGGAAGTCCTCCTGATTGCGGGCGGAGCCGTGCTGGCCTTCGCGCTCAACCTGCGGGATGGGACCGGGTCGCTGCTGCTGCCGCTGACGGCGGCGCAGATCCTCTGGATCAACCTCGTCACCGATGGCTTGCCTGCGCTCGCCCTCGCGTTCGATCGGACGCCCGGCGTCATGAAACAGCCGCCTCGTCCGCCGGCGTCGCCGCTGCTCGATCGGCCCTCGGTCCGGTTCATCGTCGGCGCCGGCACGATGAAGGCCCTGCTCGCGCTGGGCATTCTTGGCCTCGTCCCGTGGCTTGGGTACGGCACGGATGCCGCCCGGGCGACCGCGTTTCACTTCATGGCGGTAGGCCAGCTCTTCCTCACCTATCCGTCGCGCCACACCTGGGCACATCCGCTGCCCAATCGGTATCTGCACGCGGCGGTGCTGGGAGGCATCGTGATCCAGCTCGTCGCCGCCTGGTTGCCCGTCACCTCGCAGCTCCTGGGCAATGCGGCGCTTCCCGGTGCGCTGTGGCTCGTCGTGTTCGCGGGCGCGGGCCTCTCGTGGGCACTGGCCGAGGCGATCTCGCGTGTGGTCTGGCGCGGCGCGAGACGACAGACGGTGTAGCGGGTGGCGCGACCAGCCTATTCCCCGCGCAGCGAGACCAGCGGATCGACCAGCGACGCACGGCGCGCGGGCACGAAGCTGGCCAGCAGGCCGACGACGACCATCGACACCGGGACAACGAGGAACGTCGTCAGGTCCAGCGGCGCGACGCCGAAGAGCAACCGGCCGAGGGCGGGCGCGGCCAGCCACGCCATCGCCAGGCCGACGGCGATCCCCACCGCCACTACCTGGATGCCCTGCCGCACCACCATCCGCTGGACCGTGGACGGCTGCGCACCGAGCGCCAGGCGGACGCCAATCTCACGCGTGCGCTGCGTGACGGCATAGGCCAGCGAGCCATACAGCCCGACCGCTCCCAGCACCAGGGCGAGGACTGAGACGAAACCGAGCGTCAGCGTGGTGAACGACAGATCGCGCATCTGCCGCCCGGCGAGGAACGCCATCGTGTAGTCCCGATACATCGGCGCCTCGGGCGCGACCTCGCGTACGAGCGCCCGGATCTCAGGCCCGATTGTCTCCGCTCGCGTCGTCTTCACGACGTACGCCGGCGAGGGAAGGCGCCATTGCCCTGGCGTATGGCCGGTCATCGGAAGGTAGACCGTCGGCCGAAGCGCCTGCCGCCAGTTCTCCTGAATCACGTCCTCGACGACACCAGCAACGGTTTCCCACGTCTCGGAGCGCTCGCCGCGAATCCGGCGGCCGACGGCGTCGCCATCCGGGAAAAGCATCCGCGCGGCCGCACGGCTGACGACCGCGCGCCCGCGCATGCCGATAGCGTCGTCCCGATCGAACGCCTGGCCGGCGAGCACGTCGATGCCCATCGTGTCGAAGTAGCCGGGCCCGGCGAACGTGTAGAACAGCCGCACGCCCGCATCGGCAGTCGCGCCTTCCACCAGGAACATCGTGGCGGCGGTGCCTTCGTCGAGCGGCAGGTTCTCGATGAGCCCCACCGACTGGACGTCACGCAGCGCCGCGAGCCGGTCCATGAGATCAAGGCTGAAGCGGGCATAGGACGGGCCATCGGTGAGCTGCGGCTGGCTCGGCGCGATCTGGAACGTGTAGATGTCGTCGGTGCGATAGCCGGGGTCCACGCGACTCATCTGCGCGTAGCTCCGCAGGAGCAGGCCGGCGCCGACCGTGAGCACGAGCGCCATCGCCGTCTGCGCGACGAGCAGCAGGTCGCGCGCCCAACGGCGTCCGCCGGCGACACTGCGTGACGCGCGACGCATGTCCGTCATCCCCACACGGGACGCGCGCAGAGCCGGCAACAGGCCGCAGAAGGCCGCCGCACACGCGGCCAGCGCGCCGATGAAGGCCGTCGCGCGCAGCCCGACGCTCGCGGTCCCGAGGTTCGGCACGTTGACCGGCGCCAGGGCGAGGAAGGCGGGTAGGGCCACCCGCGCGAGGACGGTGGCGACCACGCCGGCCAGTGCGGCAATGACGAGGATCTCGGCGAACTGCGACCGGACGAGCTGCCCGCGACCGGCGCCGACCGCCTGGCGGATCGCGAGTTCGTGGCGTCGGCCCTCGGCCCGCATGGCCACGAGGTGGCCGACGTTGGCGCAGGCGATCAGCAGGACGATCAGCGCGGCGCCGAAGAGCACGAACAGCGGCCGCCGCACGGGGCCGACGAGCTCGGCCTCGAGCGGCCGCACGTGTACCTGCAGGCGCGGCAGCACGCGGTCGTAGGTGGGGTTACGGCCGAAGCGCTCCGGCAGCTCGCGCATCATCGAGGTCAGCTCACGCGCGGCCGCGTCGGCGGTGACCCCGGGCGCCAGCCGCGCCACGGCCGCGAAGCCAGGAACGGCGAGCGTCAGGCCGTCGAGCCGGACGTCGCGCGGGATCCACGCGACGACGGCGTCGTTGGCGAGGACGAAGTCGGGGCGCATGACGGCCACGATCTCGCGCATGCCGCCGTCGATCACGTAGCTGCGTCCGATGACGTTGGGGTCGCTTCCAAGCCAGTCGCGCCAGAGCGCGTGGCTGAGAACGGCGATGCGCCCGCTTCGGTCCGGATCAGACGCGGCGGCATCCACGCGTGGCAGGCGGCCGATGAGCGGCGTGACGCCCAGCGTGGCGAAGAGGTTATAGGTGACGTCGCCCATCCTCAGACGTTCGACGCGATCGCCGATGCGGACGGTGCCGGTGAACGATCCGAAGAAGGCGAAGTCCTCGATGAGCGCTGACCGTCCTCGGACATGCAGGAAAGCCTCGTCGAACACGCCGAACTCCCCGGAGATCTCGGATCCGGGCGCCTCGGCGACGACGAATGTGAGGCGGTCGCGGTGGGCGAACGGCGGCGAGTCCAGCAGGACGGCATCGACGACGGCGAAGATCGCGCCGCTCGCTGCGAGCGCCAGGGCCAGCGTGCCCGTCGCGGCCAGGGCGAAGCTCGGCGCGCGGGACACGCTACGCCCGGCCAGTCGCAGATCGCGAAGCCACTGTTCGACGGCACGCATCAGTCGGTCCTTCCAGTCGGCGCGTGATTGAGGGGCTGCGGCCCACGTCGGGTGCCAGCGCTCCGCCGCGGCGCTGGCGATGAGGTCCGTCACCTCGCAGACCAGGACCCAGGCGAGTGCGAGCCGGCCGCGCGCGCGGGCGCGGGCCAGCGCGTCGTGGACCGTGGCTCGCATCGACGCCCCGAACTCGGCGCGAAACGAGGCGGGGAACAGCGCGAGACAGACGTGCAGGAGGCCGTTCACCACGGCGATCAGCGGAGCGAGCCGAGCCGGCGCTGCGCCAGCGCCGCGGCGCCCTTGAGGCGCCGGGCCTCGGCGGCGAGCGTCTGCCGGCCGCTGGGAGTCAGCGCGTAGTAGCGGCGCGCCAGGCCGGGGTGCGGCTCGGCGGCCGATTCCGGACGCGTCTCCCGGACCCAGCCCTCGGTGATCAGACGGGCGATGACGCGATAGAGCGTGCCGGCACGAGGCGTCTGTACGCCGCCCGAATCGGCCGCGACGGCTTCGGTGATGGCGTAGCCGTAGAGCGGGCCGGCCGACAGGGCGAGCAGGACGTGGTAGTCGAGAGGGCTCACGTGTAAATGCTCCTCGATCCAATTATGCACACAGAGTAATTACGCGCAAGTGTGGATGATAATGCGCGTACTTCCGCCATGAGCCGCTTCTCGTGACACCCCTCCGCGTCCTCATTGCCAACGTCACCCTGGCGGGACGGACCGGCACGGAAACCGTGGTGCGGGACCTGGCACTTGGGCTGCGGCGTATCGGCCACGAGCCGATGGTCTACTCGCCGCGCCTCGGCGAGATCGCAACAGAGATCGCGCGGGCGGGGATCCCCGTCTGTGCGGATCTCAACGACGTTCCCGCCGAGCCAGACATCGTTCACGGCAACCATCACGTGGAGCTCGTCTCGGCGCTGCTGAAATTCCCTCGCGCCCGCGGACTCTTCGTGTGCCACGATCGCACGGCCTACTGGTCAGCGCCGCCGCGGATGTCTCGGGTACTCACCTATGTCGCCGTGGACCTGTATTGTCTGTCCCGGCTCACCGAGGACTACGGCATCCCGGTGGAGTTGACCCGCGTGATTCACAACACCGTGGACACGGCGCGATTCCCGGAGCGGCCACCCCTGCCACCCCGCCCGAGGCGAGCCGCCGTCTTCAGCCACTACGCCGGACGAGGCACGCATCTGGAGCCGGTGCGCGCGGCCTGCGATCAGGCGGGCCTGTCCCTCGATGTCATTGGCGACAAATCCGGCAATCCGTCTTCGGCTCCGGAAGACGTCCTCGGCGCGTACGACATCGTCTTTGCCAAAGCCCGGTGCGCGCTCGAAGCGATGGCCGTTGGCGCCGCCGTCGTGCTGTGCGATGCCCAAGGTCTGGGCGGGATGGTCACGAGCCACACCCTGCCGCGCGTCCGCCCCTGGAACTTCGGCCATCGAACGCTGCGCCACGCGCTCGACCCAGGGGCGATCGTCCTCGAGATCGAGAAGTACGACGCCGCCGACGCGCTCGCCGTCAGCCGTGACATCAGGCAGCACGCGAACCTCTCGGTCGGCACCGACGCCTACGTCAAACTCTATGACGAACTCGTGCAGGCACCGTCGCCTCCCGTCGTGTCGCTCGAGCGCGACCTTGACGACTACCTGCGGAACTCGGTCGCCCGCGTCGATGGACTGTTTGCCGAACTGGCGGCGTGGCGGAAGCCGTACCGCATGGAAGCCTTGTCAGAGGCGTCAGCCTCACAGGCGACGCTCCACATCTCGGCCTCGCCGGCGGAAGTCCCGCGAGGCCGGCCTTTCAAGGTCCACGTGACGCTGCAGAACTGCGGCAAGCTCACGCTGGCCAGCCACCTGCCATTTCCGGTCCTGTTGTCGTCGCGCTGGTTCGACGCCGGGATCGGCACTCCAATCGGCGGCGACCAACCGCGCACCGATCTGAGGCCGTCGCTTGAGCCGGGTGCGAGCGGCACCTACGAGGTCGGTGTGGTCTCGCCTGACACACCAGGAACGTTCGAACTGCGCCTGACGCTCGTGCAGGAACGGGTCCTCTGGTTCGACGCGATCGATCGGCCGGTCGCGGCCCAGGTGGCGATCACGGTACGGTGACGTCAGGCTCGAGCCCGACGTCGCGCCAGATCGCGTGTACGAGTGGGCGGACGTGCGTCCGATACCCGACGACGTCGCGGTAGTGGCCCCCGGCCACCTGTCCTCGTCCGTAACGTTCATAGAACGGGGGCTCGACGTCGAGAAGGTCGAGCCCCTCGCGTCGATCGACGACCGGGCGGAGCACCTCGTCGCGAAAGGCCTCGACGCCGAACCGTTGAAGCGCCTGCTCCGTTTCCAGCCTCAGCTCCGGGTATCCCATCGCCGCATCGACCTTGCGAGCGAGATCGGCGTCGTCGAGCCTCAGCACCACGATCCCAGGGCGCGGTGAATCGAGCGTGCTCTGCGGATGCCCGTCGAGGAGGAAATCGTAGTTGCCGATGGTGCGGCCTGACTCCTTCGCCACCAGGGAGACGGCCGCGTTGACGAGGAAGCGGCACAGGTCGTGGCTTGGATTGAACCCTTCGATCGCGTCCGCGACGACATAATCGACGCTGGCCAGCGCCTCAGCCATGGCGCGGACGATCCGCACCGGCCGCGTCAGGTCACCGGCCAGCATCGCGGCGTAGACGTCCGCGTCCGAACAACAGCCGAATACGTCGGCGGTGCCCGGGCGCGCGCCGGCGCGTGCCAGCACACGACGAGTCGAGGGCAGGCGGGAGTGACCCGTGCGACCCGAGCCGTCGGTGATGACGTGAACGACCGGTCTCGCCAGCTCGAGCCAACGATGCACGCGCAGCTCGTGCCCCGGGTGACCGATCACGAGCGCCGCGGTTCGCTGTCCGATGTCCTCAGGCGTCACGTCGCATCGCTTCGGAGTGACGCCATTCTACAAGTGCCACGGCCGGCGCGCGTGTGGCCACCCGGTTCCGGGGCAACGGTCGGACGTCCGCCGCGTCCCTCGGATGAGGGAGGCGGCAGACGTCTCAGTCCTGGGAAGGATTGTCCGGGTTCACGCCCTCAGCGGGCTACTTCGCCATCGGGGCGGCCTGCCACAGGCCGAGCGCAGCGCCAGTCGGGTCCACGATGATGCTGAACCAGCCCATGCCCTGCACCTCGGTCACGTCCTTGACCACGTGCGCGCCGAGTGACTGCGCCTTCGCGGTCGAGGTCTTGACGTCATCGACCAGGACGTAGGACAGCCACGACGACGGCTGGCCCGGCGCCATCTGCGCCATCATCCCGCCGCCCGTGCCCTCGCCTGGCGCAATCATCGTGTACATCCAGCCGCCGCCCATGTCCACGTCCTCGAGATGCCAGCTGAACAGCTTGCCGTAGAACGCCTTGGCCGCGTCGATATCGGTCGTGCTCAGTTCTACGTGACAGAACGGGTTCGCCATGATGAGTCTCCAGAATTTGCGGTCGTTGTCTCAGAGCCGGTGGATGAGCAGCCGGTGCATCGAGGTTGTGCTGCCTGTGGGCAGCCAGGATCTGACGTCTAAGGGGTCGTACCTGCCTTTCGGCAATCGAGGTACGACCCCGTCTATCTATTACATAGGACCGTGGCGTTCGTTTGACGTTCGTCCCAGCAACTCCCAGGCGCGTGGCCGGCCCGAGAACCTGCCGTACCCGCGTACCTGTCGTACCCGGGTACCTGTCGTACCTCTGTACCTGTCGTACCCGTCGTACCTAGCGGACCCGCTACCAAACCCAGTCCGCGATGAAGAGGTTGGTCTCCCCTTCGGTCGCTGAGTTGCGGTTCGAGGCGAAGACGAGCTTCGTGCCGTCGGGCGAGAACATCGGAAAGCCGTCGAACACCTCACTGAAGGTGACCTGCTCGAGGCCGCTGCCATCGATGTTGATCAGGAAGATGTCGAAGTTGTTGCCGCGCGGGTTCTTCGCGTTCGACGCGTAGATGATCTTCTTGCCGTCGGGCGAGAAGAACGGCGCCCAGTTCGCGCCCGCCGGGCCCTTGGTGACCTGTGTCAGGTTGCGTCCGTCGCGGTCCATGACGAACAGATCGAGCGACGTCGGCCGCCAGATCGCCTTCTTGAGCAGCGCGAAGTAGTCCGTCAGCTCCTGCCCGGGCGAGAGGTGCCGGCCGCGGAACACAATCTTCGATCCGTCTGCCGAGAAGAACGGGCCGCCATCGGGCCCTGGCGCGTTGGTCAGGCGACGGACGTCCGACCCGTTGGCCGCCATCGAGTAGATCTCCATGTCGCCGTCCCGCACGCTGGTGAAGACGATGCGTCCGTCCCTGGCGACGGTGGCCTCGGCGTCATAGCCGGGCGTGGTCGTCAGGCGCGTCAGGCCCGTGCCGTCCACGTTGACCTTGAAGATGTCGTAGCTGTCGTAGATCGGCCAGACATAGCCGCTCTCGCGACCCGGCACTGGCGGACACTCGCGCGATCCCAGGTGCGTGGACGCGTAGACGATCGACTTCCCATCCGGCATGTAGAACGCGCACGTCGTGCGGCCGGTGCCCGTGCTGACCAGCTTCACGTCGGACCCGTCGATGTTCATCGAGAAGATCCGGTCGCAGCCGTGATCCTTCGTGGACTGGAAGCTCAGGCGCTTGCCGTCGAACGAAAAATAGGCCTCGGCGTTCTCGCCGCCGAACGTGAGTTGCTTCACGTTGCGCAGGTGCCGCTGCTCTTCAGGTAGGAGCACCGGCTTCTGACCTGTGCCCTGCGCGGACGGCGCGGGGCTGGCGGCGCGGAGGGCCGGCGACAGGGCCAACACAGCGCCCGCAAGGACCAGGGACGACCCGAGAAGGAGAGACTGCACGCGATTCATGTTCTGCATCATAATGGCTCGGGGCTTTGCTTTTTGTTCGCTGGCCGCCGATGACCTCGGAGGTGATTGGCGCGAGGACCATGCCACCGGTACGCCCAGAGGCCATGCGCCGAATCCTCCACGTCGACATGGACGCGTTCTACGCGTCGGTCGAGCAGCGGGACCGTCCAGAGCTGCGCGGACGTCCCGTCGCCGTCGGGGGATCCCCGACCGGGCGCGGTGTCGTCGCGGCCGCCAGCTACGAAGCGCGCAAGTTCGGCGTGCGGTCCGCGATCCCGATGGCGCGCGCCATCCGGCTCTGCCCCGACCTCGAGATCGTCCGCCCCGACTTCCAGAAATACCGCGCCGTCTCCCAGCAGGTCTTCGCGATCTACCGGTCGGTGACGCCGCTCGTCGAGCCGTTGTCGCTCGACGAGGCCTACCTCGACGTCACCGAGAACGCGTGGGGTGAACCCCTCGGCGTCACCGTGGCCCGTCGCATCAAGCAGCTCATCGTCGAGGCGACCGGCCTGACGGCCTCGGCCGGCGTCGCGCCGAACAAGTTCCTCGCCAAGGTCGCCTCCGCCTGGCGCAAGCCGAATGGGCTGACCGTCATCGCGCCCGAGCGGGTCGAGTCGTTTCTCCGGGAGCTGCCCGTGGACGCTCTCTGGGGCGTCGGGCCCGTGACCGCCAGCCGCCTCCACGAACACGGCATCACGCATGTCGTCCACGTACGGGATCGCCCGCTCGCCGATCTCCATGCCGCGGTCGGGAGTCTCGCCGACTGGCTCGTCGAACTCGCCCACGGCCGCGACGATCGCCCCGTCGAGCCCAATCGCCCCTCCAAGTCGTCGTCGAGCGAGTGCACCTACACCGAGGACCTCACCGACATCGTCCGCATCCGCGAGGAGCTCGACGAGATGGCCCGCGAGAACGCCGCGTGGCTGCAGGAACACGGGCCAGGTCGCGCGGACGGTGACCATCAAGGTGCGGTACGAGGACTTCACCACGATCACGCGCAGCCACTCGGCGGCGGCCACCGACGACGAGGAGGAGCTCGTCCGGCGGGCGCTGCGCCTGCTCGAAAAGACAGATGCCGGACGTCGGCCCGTGCGCCTGCTCGGCGCTGGCGTCCACAACTTCGGCGGCGACGCGGGCCCCGGCGACGGGCGGGTGAAGCTGCCGTTCGAGTGACCGCTGCGGGTCGTACCTTGGTCGCTTAAGGGGACTCACGACCCCCTGGACGGGCGCTGGGACCAAACGATCTGCTGCGCCACCGGCCAATGCACTGTCGCAGAGGCACGGTGTCGCAGCAGGGCCTCCAGGGACGTGATGCGCGCACAGCGACCTCTGTGCGGTCGCCGGGCGAACTGACGCAGCCGGGTCACCCCGCATGTGCGGGGAGTGACCCGGGCCCGGCTCTCTCCCGCCGGTCGCTGTGCGACCTGTCGCCCGGCGCATCAGTCCTAGTCGGCCCTGCCGCGACACCGTGCCTCTGCGACAGATGTGGACTCGTCTGCGTAGCCGATCCACTGGAGCGGCGCCGAGGAAGGATGTCCCAATTCGGGCGGGGGCGCCCCCCGCGAGGTTGTCTCGCGGCGCATGGGTAGCGCAGGGGCAGAACAGCCGAGCCGACTCGCCGTTTCCGAGCGTGTTGGTTCGGCTTGGTTGGCACCGTGCAACCAGCGGCTTTCACCGCGATAGTCGTGAGGCAGTCGGTCCAAGATCGCTCTGGACGCTGGGAGTGGCCGGACACCCGCTGCGGGTGACGCCGAACGGGGCGCCCCGTCCGGCGCGGAGCCGCTCCCCCGTGACAAGCGCTCTTGCCGGCGAGCACCGGATGGGGCTGTTCGGCGGCTTCGGCGGCAGGACCCGCAGCCAACCGGGAGCCGACCCGGCCCGCCTGCACCGACAATCCAGTGACAATCCCGGCACCAAGCGTGACTAGAATCGTGGGGTCGTGCGGCTCGCGCTCATCCATCAGCCTCCCCGGTCGCGCCCTCTGCCAGAGGACGCGACCGTTTGGCGCACCTGCCTGCGGGAAGTCGCGTTCGTGGACGAGTTCCCGCGCGACGCCGCACCGGGCCCGGAGTGGCTGACTGACGGCAACGCCTATGCCCTGCTCATCGAGATCGTCACGGGCCTCAGGTCCCCCCTGATTGGCGAGACCGAGGTGCAGGCCCAGTTCAAGGCGTTCCTCGCGTCGCTGGATCCGGCGCGCAGCGCGTCCGTGCTCACGCTCGGTCAGCGTGTCCTGGGCGCGGCGAAGGCGATCCGGCAGCGGCACCTGCAGGGCTTTGGCGCCCACTCGTACGGCCGCCTCACGCTGCGGCACATCCCGGCCGAGGCCCACGTCGTGCTCGTCGGCACCGGCGCACTCGCCCGGGACGTCCGCGGCCTGATCGACGAGCGGCGGGTCGCCGCGCAGTGGGGCCGTGGCGCGGACCGATCCTCGGTGCGGCGCCTGAAGCCCGCGCGCGCCCCCGCGCCCACCCCCTCTGACATGTCTGTCGCCATCGTCATCGCCGCACCCGTCAGCGCGGCGGCGCTGGACGCCGTTCTCGGCTGCTACCCACGCATCGTCTCGGTGGTCGATCTCCGGTCCAGCGACGAGCGGACGCCGCTCGCGCTCGACGCTCACGTCGTCACACTCGAGGACTTGTTCGCCGAGGCGCGTCAGACCGGCACGCTCGCTGCCGGTCACGTCGATCGCGCACGCGCGGACATCCGCCAGCTCGGCCGCGAGTACCGACCGTCGCCTCGAGCTGCGTCCGTTCGGGTGGGACGACGCATGCGCCTGAGGATCCTGAGTCGCGCCAGCGACCTGGCGGTGCTGCAGGCCGAGATGGTGGCGCGCACCCTCCGGACGGCCTGGCCCGACGTGGCGGTCACGACGCATACCCGATCCGCCCAGGGCGACCGGGAGACGGACGCTGCACTGTGGGCGCTGCCGGACAAAGGTCTCTTCACCGCCGATCTGTCGCAGGCGCTCGTGGATGGCGACGCCGACCTCGTGGTGCACTCGTGGAAGGACCTGCCGATCGAGCCGTCGTCGGCCACCGTGGTCGCCGCCACGCTCGAGCGCGCGGATCCGCGCGACGTGCTGCTCGTGCGCCGGGATGTGGTCGCCACGCGTCCGGATGTCATCACCGTCCTGTCGTCGTCGCCGCGCCGCGCCTGGCAGCTCGAGTCGTCGCTCGCCGGTCTGCTGCCGTGGCCCGTGGACACCGTGCGCGTCGCACCGGTGCGCGGCAATGTGCCGACGCGCCTCGCGAAGCTCGTCGCAGGCGACGGCGACGCGCTCGTCGTCGCGAAGGCCGCGCTCGATCGTCTGCTCGCCGAGACCGCGACCGAGGCCGCGCGGGCCGCCGTGCGCGCCTCGCTCGAGCGCTGTCACTGGATGGTGCTGCCGTTGCGGGCGTTCCCCACGGCCGCCGCGCAGGGCGCGCTGGCGATCGAGGTCGCCGTCTCGCGCCCGGATCTGCGCGACCGTCTTCGCGCTGTCACACACGGGCCGACGTGGGACGCTGTGAGGCGCGAGCGGGCGATTCTTCAATTATTCGGCGGCGGATGTCATGCCGCGGTCGGCGTGACGGTGCTTCCGCGGGCCTACGGCCACGTCGTGAGCGTCCTCGCGCGCACAGACGATGCGCTGCCCATCGAAACGTGGTCGATCGATCCGGCGGCCGTGGTCACGCGTGTCCCGTCGCACGCGGTCTGGCCGCGCCCGGACGAGCGAGACCGGGCGACGCGCCAGCGGCTGGAGGTCGCCGCGCCGCCCAATCAGCCACCGCTCTGGGTGTCGCGCGCCGACGCGTTGCCGACTGCCTGGAAGATCCCACCGGATCAACTGATCTGGACGGCCGGCAGCCGGACGTGGGCGCGGCTCGCCGCTCGTGGCGTGTGGGTCCACGGATTGGCCGAAGGCCTGGGCGACCTCGAACCTGCGGACGTGGACCTGCTGGCGGACCGGTCCATCGACTGGCGGCGGCTGTCGCATGCCGGCTCGGGTGACGCGACGGCAATTGCGACCTACGACGTCGAACCCTTTGTGCCAGAGGACCTGGGGTCGCGACAGCAGTTCTTCTGGTCCAGCGGCAGCCAGTTCCTGCGCGCCGTCGCGCGCCATCCGCAGATTCTGGCCGCGGGCCACGCGAGCGGGCCCGGCCGCACGGCTCGCGTCATTCATGAGACGCTGGGGGATGGACCCCGCGCCAGCGTCTGGCTGGAGTACGAGCAATGGCATCGCGCGGTGACGCTGTGACGACGACCGGCCCTTCCTGGTCGCGGCTGCGGCTCCGGCAGACTGCCCATCTGCGCGATCTGGTGGCGGAGACGACGTTCTCCGTCGCGCAGTTCATCCAGCCCGTCTTCGTCGTCGAGGACCTCGAGGGCAGCGAGCCGATCGACGGCCTCGGCGACAACGCGCGCCATGGCCGCGCCGCCGCGCTCGACTCAATCGCCCGCGACCTGGAGGCTGGCGTCCGGCACTTCCTGCTCTTCCCCGTGCCTCGCGCCAAGGGCGATCGCGCCCTCGACTTCCGTCATCTGTCCAGCACGGTGGGCGCGATCAAGGATCGGTTCGGCGACGCGCTCCACCTGTGGGTGGACCTGTGTCTGTGTGCCTTCACGACACACGGACACTGCGCGTTGCTCGATACCCGCGGCCTCATCGACCTCGGCCCGACGCTCGACGCCCTCGCGCAGTCGGCGCTGCAGGCCGCTCGCGCGGGCGCCGACGGCATCAGTCCCAGCGACATGATGGACGGCCGCACCGGCCACATCCGCGCGGCGCTCGACGGCGACGGCCTGGGCCGCGTGCCGATCATGAGCTACAGCACGAAGTTCGCGAGCCAGTTCTATGGACCATTCAGGAACGCCGCCGCGTCGGCGCCGCAGTTCGGCAATCGGCGCCACTATCAGATCGACGTGCGGTCGCGGCGCGACGCGCTGAACTCGAGCCTGCGCTGCGCCGACGAAGGCGCCGACCTGTTGATGGTCAAGCCCGCGACGACATCGCTCGACCTGATTGGGCCAATCACGGAGGCCACGAACCTGCCGGTCGGCGCCTACCAGGTGAGCGGCGAGTACGCCAGCCTCGTGCTGCTGGCTGAGCGTGGGCTGACCGACTTCGATCTGGCCCTGGCAGAGACGTGGCACGTGCTGCGGCGCGGTGGCGCGGCGTTCATCATCACGTACGGGGCTCGACGCGCGCGGGCACTCGGGTTCGCATGACATCGCACGAACGGCTGTTCGCACGGGCCCTGGCGGCCGCACCCGGCGGCGTGCACAGTCCAGTGCGCGCCTTCCACGGCGTCGGCGGCACGCCCATCTTCTTCAAGGCCGCGAAGGGTGCCCGTCTTGAAGACGTGGACGGCCGCACCTACATCGACTTCTGCCAGAGCTTCGGGCCGCTGATCCTGGGCCACGCGGACCCCGATGTCGCGCGCGCCGCCCACGCGGCGATCGACGATGGCTGGTCGTACGGGGCGTGTGAGCCGTATTCACTGGCGCTGGCCGAATGGATCCTCGCGCGGATTCCGTGGGTGGATCGACTGCGCTTCGTCTCGTCTGGCACCGAGGCCGTGATGTCGGCGCTGCGCGTGGCGCGGGCCGCGACCGGCCGATCGCACATCCTCAAGTTCGAGGGCTGCTACCACGGGCACGCCGACGGCCTGCTCGTGCGCGCCGGCAGCGGCCTGGCCGGGCGCGTCGCGGCGACGAGCGCGGGCCTGCCGGAAGGGACGCTGGCCCATACACTCGTCGCGCCGCTCGATGACGAGGCGGCGATCGACGCGGTGTTCGCGCGCCAGGGCGACGACCTGGCCGCAGTGATCATCGAGCCCGTGCCCGCCAACTACGGCCTGCTGCCGCCGCGGCAGGCCTGGCTCGATCACCTGGCCGCGCGGTGCCGCGACGCAGGCACGCTGCTGGTGGCCGACGAGGTGATCACCGGATTCCGCACGGGGCTCGAAGGGGCCTCCGGGGCCTTCGGATTGCGACCCGATCTGACGTGCTACGGCAAGGTGATCGGCGGCGGCTTCCCCGTCGCGGCGTACGGCGGACGCGCTGACCTGATGGACCGCGTGGCGCCCAGCGGGCCTGTTTATCAAGCCGGGACGCTGAGCGCCAATCCCGTCGGCATGCGCGCGGGGCTCGCCTCGCTCGAAGCAATGGCCGCACGCGATGGCTGGCGCGCGCTCGAGGCACGCACCGACGCGTTCGTGGCTGAACTACGCGATCGGTTCTCCCGTGTCGCGCCCAGCCTCGCCATCGTCCGCCACGCGTCAGTGTTCTGGATTCATCGTCGCGGCGCGGGACCGATCCGGCGGCCGGATCTGATTCCGGCCGATCAGACGGCCTGGTACGCGCGCTTCTTCCACGCGGCCGTGGCCAGGGGCATCTACCTGCCCCCGGCTGCCTTCGAGGTCGGTTTCCTGTCGCTCGCGCACGATGAAGACGTGCTGGCCGACGCGGCCGACGCGCTCACCGCCGCGGCGGGAGAGGCGGAGCGAACATGAGTTCCTCGCTTCCCGCGTCGCAGAGCCGGCTGCACTACCTGATCGCGCTCGTCTGGCTCACGCTGACGGTGTCACTGGCGTCCTGGTGGATGGTCGTGGGCCTGCGGCTCACGGGCGGAAGCCTGGAGCGCGACACGATCTCGTCGGCCGACCTGCGCCGCATGTTCATCTGGGAGGGCGCCGCGTTCATCGGCCTGCTCGTGGCGGGCGGCGCGGCCATCGTCCTCGCCATTCGCCGCGAGCATCAACGGCACCTGGTGCTCGAGACCTTCTTTATGTCGTTCACGCACGATCTGAAGACGGCCCTGGCGAGCGTCCAGTTGCAGGCCGAGGGCCTCCGTGAGGACTGGCCCGCCGACACGGCGCGGGCGCCGCTCGACCGACTGCTGCACGACATGGTGCGCCTGCAGATCCAGCTCGAGAACTCGCTCTTCGTCGCCCAACCGCGTGGCCGCCTGCTGCGGGAGCGCGTGGACGTGGCCCGCGCCGTGAACCGGCTTGCGGACGACTGGCCGGGACTCGATATCCGCATCGAGGGCGACGCGGCGATGCTCGTGGACGGGCGCGGCTTCGACGCGGTCATGCGGAACCTGTTCCAGAACGCGGTCGTGCATGGCGGTGCCCGGGCGGTCACGGTCACGGTGGCCACGCAGCAGGCGGGCCCGGTCCGGCTGACGATCGCCGACGATGGCCGCGGTGTGCGTGAGGATGTGATCCCGCAGCTCGGGCAGCCGTTCATCCGTCCCGACGAGACGAGCGGCACGGGCGTAGGACTGTTCGTCTGCGGGCAGATTGTCGAACGGATGCATGGTGCGCTCCGCTTCCTGCCGCCGTCGCCTGCTGCGCGCGGACTGACGGTCGAACTCGATCTGCCGGGAGCGCGCTGATGCCCCGCGTCCTCCTCGTGGAAGACGACCTGTCGCTGGGGCGCACGCTGACCGAACGGCTCGAGAGGGAGCGGCTCGACGTCACCTGGGCGCAGACGATCGCCGCGGCCGAAGCCGCGCTACCCACAGGTCGCTGGGACCTCGCCATCGTGGACGTGAAGCTGCCGGATGGATCCGGCTTTGGACTGGCCCGCCAGATCAAACGCAGCTCGATGACGCCCCTCATGTTCATGACGGCCTTGAACTCCGCCGAGAACCGGCTCGAGGGCTTCGAGATCGGCGCCGACGAGTACCTACCGAAGCCGTTTCACCTGAAGGAGTTCATCCTGAGGGTGCGGCACGTGCTGGCCACACAGGTGACGACCGAGGTCGTGCGCGCCCGCGGGCGCGAGATCGATTTGGCGGCCCTGACGGTCGCGCTGGCCGATGGCACGCGCACGTTCCTGCAGGTCCGCGACGCGCACGTGCTGAAGCTGCTCCTGGACTCGGCCCCGAGCGTCGTCGATCGATCGAAGATTCTCGACCACGTCTGGGGACGGTCGCAGTTCCCGACACCCCGCGCGGTCGATAACAGCATCGTCAGGCTTCGACAAGCGCTGGCCGATGACGAGGGTGACATGATCCGGTCCGTCCGCGGCGTGGGCTATCAGTGGGCGGTTGACGGGGACGGATCGTGAGCCCGCGCTTCCATCGCGCACTGGCGGGCGAGGCACAGGCGGTCCCGCCGATCTGGCTCATGCGCCAGGCCGGACGATATCAGCAGTCGTACCAGGCGCTCCGGCGGCGCTTCAGCTTCGAGACCATGTGTCGCGACGCGGACGTAGCCTCGCGCGTGGCGATGAACGCGCTCGACGAGTTCGATTTCGACGCGGCCATTCTCTTCAGCGACCTGCTCTTCCCGCTCGACGCGTTGGGACTCGGTCTCACGTATGACGACCAGGGTCCACACCTGGCGCGTCAACTGACGCCTGCGCTCCTGCCCCGCCTCACCGGCGTGGACAAGGCCCTGCGCGCGCTCGCGTTTCAGGCCGAGGCCGTGCTGGCGACACGACAGCACCTGCCGGCGGATCGGGGGCTCATCGGGTTCGTCGGCGGCCCCTGGACGCTGTTCGTCTACGCGGTAGAGGGATCGCACGGCGGCTCACTCGTGCAGGCGAAGACGCAGATGCCCCTGTATCGCGCGTTCACGCGCATCATGCGCCCCCTGCTGACATCGATGATCGGCCAGCAGCTCGAGGCGGGCGCCGACATGGTGATGGTGTTCGACACGGCGGCCGGCGAGCTGGCGCCAGGCGCCTACCACCAGCATGTCGCGTCGGACCTCGCCGCACTTGCGGAGCAGTTTCCCGGCCGGCTGGGCTACTACGGACGGTCGATGCATCCCGCGCATTTCTGCGGCGGCATCCCGCACCCGCCGGGGCCGTGGGCCGGTGCCGGCATCGACTGGCGCTGGAACCTCGCGGACGTCCTCAGGATGCCCGGGCGTACGGGCTTCGTGCAGGGCAACTTCGATCCGACGTCGCTGCACCTGTCCGGGCCCGGGCTGCGACGCGCCATCGGCGAATTCCTCGCCCCAATCGAGGGCCTGTCCCAGGACGAGCGCCGGGGATGGATCTGCGGTCTGGGTCATGGCGTGCTGCCGGGAACGCCGGAAGACAGCGTGCGCATGCTGGTCCGAACGATTCGGCGGGTGCTTGCGTGACATCGGCGGCGCTCTTGGCGAAGTACGACGTCGCCGTCCCTCGCTACACGAGCTACCCCACGGCGCCGCAGTGGCACAGGACGCCCTCACGCGAGCAGTGGCTCGACTCACTCGGCTCGGCCCTGGACGACGACGGCGCGCTCGCGGTGTACGTCCACGTCCCTTTCTGCGAGTCGCTGTGCACCTTCTGCGCCTGCAACACGGTGATCACGCGCGATCACGGCCGCGAGGCGCAGTACGTGCAGACCGTGCTCGCCGAACTCGACCTCTATCTCCGCGCCGTGCCCGGGCTGGCCGGCCGGCCCGTGCGACAACTGCATCTCGGGGGCGGGACGCCCACGTTCCTCTCGCTCGACTCGCTCGCGGCGTTGATCGACGGCCTGCGTGCCCGACTGCCGGTGCGCGCGGCGCCGTTCGAAGGCTCGGTCGAGGTCGATCCGCGGGTGACGACGCCAGCGCAGCTCGCACTGATGCGGACGCGGGGCCTCACGCGCCTGTCGATGGGCGTCCAGGATGTCGATCCCGAGGTGCAGCATCTCGTCAATCGGCAGCAGCCCGTGGCGGTCACGGCGGCCCTCTGCGAGTCGGCGCGCCGGCTCGGCTATGGGTCGATCAACTTCGATTTGATCTACGGGCTGCCGGGCCAGACACCCGCGTCCATGGATCGGCTCGCCGAGACGGTGATCGGCCTCGCACCTGATCGGCTGGCCGTCTACAGTTTTGCCCGCGTGCCATGGATCAAGCCGGCGCAGCGCCGCTTTCGCGACGATCAGGTTCCGCTCGGCGCCGAGAAGCGCACGCTCTACGAACGCGTGCGCGATCCGCTGCTCCGGGCGGGGTACGTGGAGATCGGCCTGGACCATTTCGCCGCACCCGGCGACGCCTTGGCGCGGGCGGCGGCAGACGGCGGGCTGCATCGCAACTTCATGGGCTACACCGACGTGCGCTCGTCGGTCGTGCTGGGTCTGGGCGTGAGTGCGATCGCCGAGACGCCCGAGTGCTACCACCAGAACGAGAAGGTGCTTCCGGTCTACGAACGACGCGTCGCGGCCGGCGAGCTCCCGACCCTTCGCGGGCATGTGCTGTCAGAGGAGGACCAGCGCCGCCGGGACAGGATCGCGCAGCTGATGACGCGGTTCACGGTGCGCCTCGATCCGGACGACGTGGACCCGGTGCGGCGCCTGCTGTCGGACCTGCTCGCCGACGGCCTGGTGGAGATCGACGGGCAGATCCTGTCGGTCCCGGCTGCCGGACGCCCCTTCCTCCGCAACGCGGCCAGTGCGTTCGACCAGTACCTGTCGCGCGACGCGGCAGCGTCGCCGACGTATTCGCGATCGATATAAGGGGTCGTATCTCTTTTCCACAGTTTCGGGCCGTCCGGTGTCAGATCTCGGCCATCAGCCCCCAGGCCGACGGCCGAGATCTGGCACCCCAGGGGCCGAAACTGTGGAAAAGAGATACGACCCCCTAATTGTCACGCGTGTCACCGTCACCGGCGTGCGCGGCGTCTCGCCGTCAACGGGCACGGCCGCGATCGCGGTGACGACGTCCATGCCCTTCGACACGCGGGCGAAGACGGCGAACTTGCCGTCGAGCGAGCGGCACTCCCCGACGCACACGAAGAACGACGTAGACCCGCTGTTCGGATCGTCACCGCGCGCGATCGAGACGATGCCGGGCACGTTCGGCGTGTCCGTGAACTCCGGCGGCATGTTCACGACCAGCTTCTGCTGCGTGGCGGAGATCGGCGTCGCACGGTAGGCGAGCGCGCCTGTCTGGATCACGAAGTTCGGCACCACCCGATGGACGGCCGTCCCGTCGTAGACGCCCGCGCGCGCCAATCGCAGAAACCGCCGCACGGTCTCAGGCGCCTTGTCCGGCAGCATCTCCAGCTCGATCTCCCCCATCGTCGTCTCGAGCGTCACGCGATGGGTCGCCAGCTCGGCCACCGACTCGTTGACGAAGGGCTCGGGCGGCGTGTCGCGAATGGTGACGCTCTTGATCTCGACCCGCGCGTTCGGCAGTCCCGCCGTGTTGGCCGCCACCGCCGAGATCGCCTGGGCGACCTCGAGGCCTTCGACGACCCGACCGAAGACGGTGTACTGGCCATCGAGTGTGGGCTGGTCGCTGATGCAAACGAAGAACTGCGCGCCAGCGCTGTCGCGTTGGCCGGGCTGCAGGACCGCGGACACGGCGCCGGCGGTGTGCTTCTCGCTGTTGGGTTCGAAGCGCAGCTGGTTGAGTCCGCCCTGGCCGTATTGCGCGACGCGGGCCGGATCGCGGGACAGCGGGTCGCCGCCCTGGATCAGACCGTAGCGCAGCACGCGGTGGAAGATGGTGCCGGTGAAGGCGCCGTCACGCGCGAGCTTGACGAAGAGTCCCACATGGTTCGGCGCCGCGTCTGGCAGAAGCTGGATGACGAACGTGCCGGCGGTGGTCTCGACGACCGCCTGCTTCCCGCGCACCTCGGCCATCGGATACGGAGACTGAAAGTAGACCGGCGGCCGCTGAGCGAGGAGGAGCAGGACGAGAAGAAGTCGCATGGCCCATTCTGGACTCAGAGAATTGCGGATTGACAGATCGGATCATTGAAGAGTGATTGTGCTAGTGCGGACTGATCGTCAATACCCAATTGTCAATTCCCCAATCCTTCAATCCGTCCAATCAATCCTCAATGACGCGATCCATCAATCTTCAATTCCCCATCTCCAGTATCCTTGTCCCATGCGCCATTTCGTGACCGCCGTCCTGTTTCTGGCCGCCGCGTGCTCGTCAGCCCCACCCGCACCGCTGACGCTGGCCCAGATGCCCAGCATCGGCGTGGACGCGGTGCTGGCCGACATCAAACAGCTGTCCTCCGATGCGTTCGAAGGCCGTGAGCCTGGATCGAAGGGAGAGGACCTGACGGTCGCGTACCTGACCGAGCAGCTCAAGGCCGCGAAGGTCGAGCCGGGCAATCCCGACGGCACCTACATCCAGAATGTCCCGCTCGTGGGCATCACGCCGGGCAACTTCACGCCGCTCAGCGTCACGCGCGCCGGCAAGACCCTCACCTACAAGCACCATGACGAGGTCGTGGCGTTCAGCCAGCACGTCGCCGATGGGGCCGCGATCAAGAACTCTGAACTGGTGTTCGTCGGCTACGGCGTCCAGGCCCCTGAGTTCAACTGGGACGACTTCAAAGGGCTCGACGTCAAGGGCAAGACGCTGATCGTCCTGGTCAACGACCCGCCCGTGACGGATGCGGCCAGCGGCGCGACGCCGAAGGCGCTCGACGCGAAGACGTTCGGCGGGCCGGCGATGACCTACTACGGCCGTTGGACCTACAAGTACGAGAAGGCCGCCGAGTTGGGCGCGGCCGGCGTGTTCATCGTGCACGAGACGGCCCCCGCCGGGTATCCGTTCACCGTCGTCCAGGGTTTTGGCGGCGAGCGCTTCGACCTCGTCACGCCGGACAGGAACCTCGGGCGCGCCGCCGTGCAGGGCTGGCTCTCGCTCGAGGCGGCGACTGCCCTGCTGAAGGCCTCGGGCCAGGACTACCAGACCCTCAAGGCCCAGGCCGCGACGCGCGAGTTCAAACCGGTCCCGCTCGGCGCCACGGCGTCGATGTCGTTCACGCAGACGATGCGGACGGTGAACTCCAAGAACGTCATCGGCAAGATCACGGGGAGCGACGCGACACTGAAGGACGAGTTCGTCGTCTACACCGCGCACTGGGACCACTTCGGCCTTGGCGAACCGGTCAAGGGGGACAACATCTACAACGGCGCGCTCGACAACGCGAGCGGCACGGCGCTCACGCTCGAGATCGCTCGCGCATTCAGGAAGGTGCAGCCGGCGCCGAAGCGGAGTGTGCTGTTCCTGTTCGTCACCGCCGAAGAGCAGGGCCTGCTCGGGTCGGCGTACTACGGCCAGTTCCCGCTCTATCCACTCGCGAAGACCGTCGCCAACATCAACATCGACGGCATCAACCAGTGGGGCAAGACCAAGGACCTCACGGTGATTGGCCTCGGCGCCTCAGAGCTCGACAACTACGCGCGCGACGCGGCCACCGAGCAGGGCCGCGTGCTGCGCCCGGACGCCGAGCCGGAGAAGGGCTTCTACTACCGGTCCGACCACTTCAACTTCGCCAAGAAGGGCGTCCCGGCGTTCGATCCCGACGCGGGGATCGACTTCATCGGCAAGCCCGAAGGCTACGGCAAGCAGAAGCGTGACGAGTACACGAGCACGGACTACCACGCGCCGTCCGATCAGATGAAGCCGGACTGGGATCTGAGCGGCGCCGCCGAAGACGGCAAGATCTTCTTCGCGATCGGTTATCGCGTCGCCAACGCTGCGACGTTCCCCGCCTGGACGGCCGGCAACGAGTTCAAGGCGATCCGCGACAAGGCGCTGGCGAAGTAGACCGTGGACGGACGACGGCCTACCGGAGACGGGCTACGGTAGACCGCCTGACGTCAATCACCCGCTGTCCGTGGCCTGGCGAGGACCCGCTCTACGTCGCGTACCACGACGAAGAATGGGGCGTGCCGGTCCATGACGATCAACGGCTGTTCGAGATGCTCATCCTCGAGGGTGCGCAGGCTGGCTTGAGCTGGATTACCGTCCTCAGGAAGCGCGAGGCCTATCGCCTGGCGTTCGACCACTTCGACGTGCGGAAGGTCGTGCGCTACACCGACGCCCGTGTCGAGGAACTGCTGACCAATCCCGGTATCGTACGCAACCGCCTGAAAGTGGCCGGCACGGTGAAGAACGCGCGCGCGTTCATCGAGGTGCAGAAGGAGTTCGGCTCGTTCGACGCCTACATCTGGCGCTTCGTCGGTGGCCAGCCGATGGTGAACCGGCCGAAGACCATGACGGACGTCCGCCCGACGACGCCAGAGTCGGACGCGATGAGCCGGGACCTCAAGAAGCGCGGTTTCACCTTCGTGGGCTCGACGATCTGCTACGCGTTCATGCAGGCCGTCGGCATGGTGGACGACCACGTGGCCGGCTGCTTCAGGGCGGTAGACCGTAGGCGGTAGGCGGAACACGGGCGACGGCTTACGGGAGACGGGCAACGGGAAACGGCCCACGGCACACTGGCGACAGTCGACGGGCTACTTGGCCGCCCAAGCGCCAAAAGGGGCGCGAAGGCGGCCGGGAAACGGCCTGCGGCAGACCGCAGACGGGCTACGGGCACGACCTGGCGCGTGGCAAGCGCGACCGCGGGTGACGCCGAACGGGGCGCCCCGCGCGGCGCGCAGCCGCTCCGCCGTCCCAGTGTTCTTGCCGGCGAGCACCGCGCGGGGCTGTTCGGCGGCCTTCGGCGGCAGGACCCGCGGCCGCGGGGTTACGAGCTACCAGCGAGTGCCAGCGCCCGCCATCCCCTCAGGGCCGGCGCGTCGCCCTCGTCCTGGCCGACCACTCCAGCATCTGCGTCTTGAGATCCTGCGGGTACGCGATCGTCACGTCCGTGATGGCGCCCGCCGCGTCGCGCACGGCCGTGAGCTTTGGCATCACGAAGCCTGAGTAGGACGGCAGCTTCAGGGCGTCCACACGGGCGACGACCTCGTCGCGGAGCTTCGCGTCGAAGTGGATGCCGTACGTATCGAAGAGCTTCTTCGCCGCCGCGAAATCACCCTCGCTCTTGATGCGCTGGACCTCGGCGAGCAACTGCCCGACGCCCGTTCTGAACGCCGCGGCGTCAACCATGACGTAGAACGTCTTGCCCTCGCGCGTCCGGGTCTCGATGGCCTTGGTGTTGGCCATCAGCCAGCGAACGATCAGCTGGCGATTGCGCATGTGGTCTTCCTCGATCTGCGTCCCTTCCCGGATGCGTCGCAGCTGGACCAGCGCGTTGCGGGAGTAGGCCTCGTACTCGGCCAGGATGAGATCCTTGTGGTCGGCCTGCGGGATGAACCCGAGTTCGACGGTCTTCGGATCCGCGATGAAGTAGAGCCCGACCAGATCGGCGCGCCCCTCTTCGAGGGCCGAGTAGTACTCCTTGATGGCGGTTTCGGGCTTGCCCTTCAGCTTCTCGTCGATCCGGCCCGAGGCGTGGCCGATCACCTCGTGCATGTTCGTCGTCAGCTCGCTGGCCAGGCTTCCCCACTTCGCGGCGCGCGCGGCCTCCTCGGGCGTCCACGTGAACTCGCTGCGGAAGCCCGTCGGCGACGACTTGTCGTACGCCTCGATGACGTTGGCCAGCGATACGGACTTGCTGCCGTGCTGTTCGCGGACGTCCTGGTCGTTGGGCAGGTTGATGCCGACAGGCGTGATGGGGCCCGATTCGCCCGTTTCGATCACCACGTCGATGGCGTTGGCGGTGATGCCCTTCACGCCCGCCTTGCGGTACTTCGGATCCCACGGCATGCGGTCCTCGAACCACTGCGCGTCGGCCGCGAGGCGCTGGATGCCCGCCGTCTTCTCGCGATTCACGTAGAAGACCAGCGCTTCCCACGCGCCCTTGACACCGCGCGCGTCGAGATAGACCTCGGTGAAGCCGTTGATCGTGTCCACGGGTGAGGCCTTGTCCTCGACCCAGGCGATGTCATAGGTGCGGCGATCGGCCACGGTGCCGGTCCGATACCACTGGACGAGGGCGTCGAGCGCCTTGACCATCGGCGGCGTGGCAAACGGCTTCGCCGCTTCGAGGTGACCGACGACGGCGCGGAGCGGCGCGTCGTACATCCCGCCGACGCGGTACGGCTCTTCGATGAGCTTCCCGTCCTTCTTGACCAGCCTCGAGTTGAGAGCGAACGCCTCCTTGAACCCGGCGACGTCCTTCATCGAGACGCCGACGTAGAGGTTGTTGGCGCTGGCGGTCAGGATGTCCTGGCCTGGCTTCGGGGTCTTGGCCGTGACCTGCGGCGCATACGCGGCGTCGAAGAACATCGGTCGCAATGACGCCAGCCGCGCGTCCACCGTCTCGCCTTCGCGAAGCTCGAGCGCCGCGCCGGTTGGGTCGGCAACCTTGACCGCGGCCGCCAGCGCCTCGGGCGTGGAGCCGAGCAGGACCTTCTGGCCGGTCAGGTTGTTGTAGGGCCCGTTGTTGATCCAGAAGAGCTTCGCGTACTCCTCGACGGCCGCGAGCGTCTTCGGATCGACGCCGGCCGGCCTGGCCACGACCGCCTCGATGACGGCGCGCATCGCCAGACCGTAGGCCGACTTCTGATCGACGTAGATGTCACGGCCCGCGATCGCCGCCTCGGACAGGTGCCAGATCAGCGTCTTCTGATCGAGGGGCAGCGCGCTGAAGCCGTCGGCGTAGAGCTGGACGACGGCCGCGTCGCCGACGCGCTCGAGCAGGTACTTGCGGGGCGCCTCGGCGGCGGGGGCCTGAGCGGGCGCGGGCGGCGGCGCGTCGGCCCCACAGGCCACGAGCCCCAGCAGCAGCACGGAAAACGCAGGTCGAAGTGGGATACGCATGTCCGCCTTGTTGTCTCCGGGCTCATTTTCCACGCACGTGGCGCATGGCGTGTCCGGCTTCTGCATTCTAGCGCCTCGACATCCCTCTGGCTGCGCCTGGTCGCGTGACTCGCCCGCGGCGTCAGACCTTGGGAAGGACGCCGAGTTGTCTTGACCGTCGTCGTCGGCTGGGCCATGCTCCTCGCGTTCGGACCATTTCGTCGAACACGAATATCGACCCGCCACGTCGTGCGTTGGCGACCACCTCGCGCTCGGGCCACGCGCCTTCCGGCGGCCTCCTGAACGTGCGCTGACCGTCCATCGCGCTGGCGCAGATCGAGGAGCGATCCATGGCCAAGCGCGCCCCTGCCCGTCCCCCCTCGCGTCGGCGTTCCACCGTGGTCGCGCGGAAGAAGATCAGGACGACGACGAAGGTGCACGCGCGAACCAAGGCGAACACCAAGACCCAGGCCAAGGCCAAGCCGAACGCCAAGGGCCAGGCGAAAGTCACCCGGAAGGCAACGCCCCGGACAGGCGCGAAGGCCCGAACGTCCGCGAAGGCCGCTGCCACGGGGAAGCGACAGCCGCGCCCGAAACGGGCGCCCGTCCGCGCGATGGCCGACCTCGGGCGTGTGTGGGACACGATCGCGCCGCGGCTGCCTCCCGAGATCCGCCTGCAGGTGCGACGGCCTGACGACCTGCTGGTCTTCGACCTGTCGTACGACAACCTGCGCGTCGTGCCAGGCGCGACGCCGCGGCTCGTGAAGTCGGACGCGTCGAAGGCCTCGACACTCGTCATCCACTTCCAGCCGCAGAGTTTTGGTGAGCAGGCGTTCCTCGCCGTCTCGGAGGCCGATCCCAAGCCTGGCGATCCCCCCGAGAAGGAAACGGCCAGCGGCACGCCACCGAAGAACGTGGCCAAGCCCGGCGAGACCATCCCCCCGCTGCCCTCGGCGAAGATCCGGATGTCCGGCCGGAGCCGCGTAGCGTTCCTGATGCCGGCCTCGGAGACGGGGCTGGGCTACACGCTCGCCGACGTCCTGCGCGCGATGCGCACGTGGCCGATGCGGCTCGACGTGGCCGCCGCGCCTGAGCCCGATCGGTTCGTCCGACCCGGCGTCGACATCATCGACGGCCTGCAGTTCAATCGCGCCTGGCTCGCGACGGTCACCAGCTCACCGAGCTGGCGCGGCATGACGGAGCTGGTGTCCTCGGCGCTGGCCGCGACCGGCGGTCGTGGCCTGGGCGCGGCGATCGACGCCGCCGCCGGCCGCATTGCGGTGCGCGCCGCGCGCGGGCTCCGCACAGGCAAGCCTGGCGATCTGACGGCGCCGCTGACGCGGCTGCTCACGCAGGAAGTGGACGCGATCATCGCCAATCAACCGCGCCTCGGACGCGCAGGCGAACGGGACGTGGTGACCGCCGCCGTGTCGATCGCCGCCACGTCCGCGCTGGCGGTGAGCGAGACGGCGTTCGAGTTCGACCTCGTCGCCGTCCCCGCCCTGCCGTTCCTGCCGATTCTGCTGGCGCCGCATCCACCCGCGCCCCTGGCCACCGCCCTCGAACTGCCCTATCGCGTGATCCTTTCGCCGCTGGCGCCAGCGCGGTGGCTGCATCGTGACGAGCCGTTCGCGTCGCCGCAGCAGCGCACCGAGCTGTGGCACACGCGGTTGACGACGGCGCGGCACGACTTCGGTCCGGACGCCTCATCGAAGGTGCGCAGCATCTGGTCGCCGGACTACCCGCTGTGGGGCGAGACCTTCTCGGTGGACGCCTTCGTCCCCCTGCTGGAACCGCCGCCCAAGCCGTTTCGCATGAGCCTGGATCCGCTCGACCGCGCGATGCTCGTGCGGCTGATGGCGGGGTTCACCGATACGCGCGACGGCCAGCCGTATCATCCGCGCGCCAGTCGAGCCGCCGCCTTGCAACTGAGCGCCCTGGGTGGCTCGCTCGCGGTGGAGGGGAACTGGGCGCATCGCCCCGATGGCGTGGACCTGGAGCAGTGGCGGCACATCGCCTCGCTCGGTCGCGACCAGTACGTGCGCGTGGTCTACTCCGGCTTCCTGGAATGCTTCGGCCACGCCGCGTCGCTCATCAAGGTCACGGAGCGGAAGTTCGAGTCGCTCGGAGACGACATCCGCCAGCAGCGCGTCGCCGTGTTGCGCCAGCGATTCTTCATCGTCCCGCGCGAGCGGGTGAAGGAGTACACCGGCACGAACCACGAGTTCGCCGGCCACAACTTCCCATTCACAAAGGTCGAGATCCTGACGCGCGTCACGCCGGACCTGCTCGATCCGGCGTCACAGACCTGCCGGTTGCAGGGCACGGGCATCTACGGGGGCACCGTCGTCCAGCGCATGGTCTTCTGGCCGATGCTGCCGGCCGCCGGGGGTGGAACGGCACTCGACTTCCGGTTTGACATCGCCGCGACGGACATCTCGGGCAAGCGCGTGACGTTCTCGATGCCGCTGCTGTTCGTCGGCGAAGTCGCCAACAAGGACAAGCCCGGCCCCGTACGGCTCGCGTACAACGCACCGGGCACCGCGCCCCGCCGCCGCGCGGACCTGGGCAGCGCGAGCGTCTGCTTCGCGCCGTTCATCGACGGCGACAAGGGCGACCCGCGACTGCCCACCGGCAGCATGACGTTCGCCGCCGGCAGCCTGCGCCAGGGAGTGCACTTCCCGTTCGCCCCGAACTTCTACCCAGAGGTCCAGCAGGCCGAGGTCGGGATCCGCGCGGTGCAGAAGCTGCTCAACCAGCCCCACGCGATCGTGCCGGTCACGTATCCGGTCGTCTACAAGCAACACGGCTTCGGCGAAGGCGACCCCTCGAAGAACAAGGGCAAGCTCTTCCTGCAACTGCTTGGACAGGTCTATGACCTGCAGTTCGGCGCCAGCCCGACGGCGGTCAAGAGCGACGGCCTTGGCGCCCTGGCCTCTCCGCAGATGGCCATCCTCGGTCTGTCGAAGACCATGGGCCCCGTCTCGGCCAAGCCGCCCACCAACCCGGGCAGCGCGGCCGCGATCGAGGCGGCACTCGGCCACATCATCAACGACAAGTTCGAACCGAGCGATTTCTTCAAGGGCGCGAGCATCCTGGGCGGCATCGACCTGGCGTCGATCCTCGATGTGCTGCCGACGCTCGTCGGCGGCGACGCCCCCAAGCTGCTCTCGCGCGACCTGCCCGACCGGGTCGAGGCGAGCTTCACGTGGGACACCGGCGTCAACGGCAACGTGCCGCTGCTGATTCCGAACGCCGACGGCGGCAAGCCCGCGACGCGCCTGAAGATGCACGCGCTCACCTCGACGCCGCTCATCAACCCGGCCGACGCGCAGTTCGAGGCGCGGGCCGAGATGAACAACTTCAAGATCAACCTCTTCGGGTTCGTCATCATCTGGTTCGAGCTGCTGAAGTTTTCGGCCGAGCAGGGCCAGAAGCCCGACGTGATCGTCCAGCTGCGCGATGGCGACGACGCGGTGCAGTTCGGCGGCCCGCTCGAGTTCGTCAACGAGCTGCGAAGCTTCATCCCCTCGAACGGCTTCTCCGATCCACCGGGCATCACGGTCACGCCGAGCGGCATCGAGGCCAGCTATTCGCTGAACCTGCCGACCGTGGGTGTCGGGATCTTCACGCTGTCGGGCGTGTCGCTGGGCGCCGGGTTCACCCTCCCGTTCGACTCGACACCGGCGCAGGTCCGCTTCCACTTCTCCGAGCGAGAGAACACGTTCAGCCTCACCGTGTCCCTGCTCGGTGGCGGCGGCTTCTTCGCCATCGGCATCTCATCGGAGGGCGTCAACGAGATCGAGGCGGCGCTCGAGTTCGGCGCGGCCCTGTCGATCGACCTCGGCGTGGCCTCTGGCAGCGTCGAGATCAAGGCCGGCGTCTACTTCCACTGGCTCGAGGTGTCGGGGACCGGATCGGTGGATCTGGCCGGCTACGTCCGCCTGCACGGCGAGTTGTGCATCCTCGGTCTGATTTCCGCATCGCTGACGTTCAACCTGCAGCTGGCGTACCACAAGACCGACGGGCAGGGCTCGATGGTCTGGGGCGAGGCCACGCTGGTCATCGAAGTGGAGGTGCTCTTCTTCAGCGCTTCGGTCGAGGTGCGCTGCCGCAAGGAGTTCGGCGGCTCGCCCTCTGACCCGAAGTTCATCGACCTCGTCCCCGACCAGTCGACGTGGGACGAGTATTGCGCCGCGTTCGCGGCGGAGGTGGCCTGATGGCTCGCCAATCCTTCATGTGGACGGCCCTGCCCAACGGGTACACGGCCGACGGCGACCTGCGCGTCTCCGTGTTGCTCTCGCCGCGCCTGGAACCGCAGACCCAGCCCAAAGTCCTCGCGAGCTTCTTCCCTGACTGGGAGGACTGGCCCGCGACCCTGAGCGCGGCCTCGCTCACGATCACCATCGGCAACGCCAGTGTCTCGGTACCGATCACGCAGACCGCGGGACCGAACCGCGTGGACACGGTGACCTACGGCGGACCGGACTCACTCGCCTGGGCGGCGCTCTTCACGAGCACGCTGTTCGTCCGGCCCTTCGCGTTTCAGGACATGTCGTCGCACCAGATCCTGTCGTACGACACCGTCGCCGTCGCCGACCTGATCAAGGCCGCGTACAGCCGGCTCGCCGCGAGCGGGCGGATGCCCACGGTCTCCGACCTCGTGGACGATGATGGCTGGCAGGACCTGGTCGGGGCCGTGCAGTCGCTCGATCGGGCCACCACCGACGGACGCACGGGCGTGCGCAACCCGACGAAGCAGTTCGCGCGCTTCAAGGACTCGGGCCTCGGGACGGAAGACAAGGCGTCCGGCGGACTCGCCCGATTCCAGCTCTTCCACACGCCCGCGCACAAGCCCACGCCGGTCAAGAAGAAGCGGACCGACGACGGACGCATCTCCGCGCAGTGGCTCGAGTACGCCCGGTCGCCGATGCCGACGGAAGCGGAACTGGCGAAGTCGATCGACTTCCATCAGATCGTGTCGGCGCTCAACGCCTATCCGACACTGCTGCGACGACTGGGCTTCGTCGTCGATCTGATCCTGGATCCGACGCCGTTCACCAAGGGCGCCAATGTGCTGCTCTCCGCCTCCGCCACCTTCAAGGGCGGAGTGCTCTCGGTCGCGCGCACGCCCGACGTGTCGCCGGTGACGCACACGCGCTTGACGGCCAACCGGTTCCAGCCGGTCAGCAACCCCGGCCTGCCGTCCACCAGCCCGCCCGTCGTGGACGGCCTCGTGGATCTGGCGCCGGGACGCTTCGAACTGCTGCAGACCGACGTGGACGGCGGCGGACTCAAGCTGATGAACTTCGTGCGCACCATCGGGCGATCCAAGGCCGACACACAGCGGGTGGACCCTGTGACCAGGCTCGATCGTGATCTCGGCGCGCCTGCCCTGCGCACCGCCGGCCTCATGCTCGTGCAGCGCGAGCGATCCGAGATGCTGAAGGATCGCTTCGCGACCAACGCGACCAGGAACATCGCTGCGCAGAAGGTCTTCCAGGGCCAGCCTGGCGCCAAGGCGCCAGAACTGTGGGCGGAGGATCTGGTGCGCGGGTATCGGATTGACATCTGGGATCGCAGCACCGGCGTCTGGCGATCGCTCTGCGAACGCGAAGCGACCTACCGGCTCGACGACGGTGCCGTCGTCATCACACCCACGCAGCCTGAGGAGACGACCGTCCGTCTGGGCGCGACCACGTCGTCGGATCCAACGACCAACCAGGATCTCGTGTACCTGCACGAGTCGCTCGTGTCGTGGACGGGGTGGAGCCTCGCCGCGGCCATGCCCGGCCGGGCGATTCTGCCTGACGACACCGTGGACAAGACGACCACGTCCACGGATGCGGCGGTGCCGGATGGCCTGAAGCTCGAGACGCGGTTCACGCCCCGGCCGGGATCGCTGCCCCGGTTGCGGTTCGGCCGCAACTACTGGATTCGCGCCCGCGTCGTGGATCTGGCCGGCAACTCGCTGCCGCCATCACCCACCAGTTACGGCATCGAGAAGCCCGAGGCGTTTGCGCGGCCGTTCCTGCGTTACGAGCCGGTCATGTCGCCGGTGCTGGCGCTGGCGAAGCCGGGCGGGGGCGCCGCGCCGGCGCCGATTGAAGGCGAGTCGATGGATCGCATCGCCGTGCGGACGTTCAACGACGTCGTCAACGAGGTGGCGCCCGAGAAGGACTCGCGGCGCATGGCGGTGCCGCCACAGGTCAGCGTCCGCGATGCGGAGCTGCACGGCATGCTCGACGCTGGCGGCCTCGTCGATTCGTCCACCTTCGTGATGCTCGCGACGCAGAAGGACCGTGACGGCACCGACCCGGCCGCGGCCATGCGCGCCGTGAAGATCCCGATGAAGGGTCCGCTGGATCTCGTGCCGGTCGAGACGACGTTCGCCGTCTACAGCGAGGGCGAGGCGCTGACCTACCTGCCCGACCCGCTGGCGCGGCGCGTCTCGGTCCGCTTCGCCGGTCATCCGCACATCGCGCCGTCGGAGATCCTGGACGTGCCGCTCTATCCGGATGGCGCGACCTGGCCAGACGCTCGCCCATTCCTGGTGCGGGTGTTCGGCGACGAGAGCGCGAAGCCCTCGTATGACCCCGCGACGCACACGCTGCTGGTGCCGTTGCCGCGCGGCGTCCGCGCCCGCCTGCGGCTGTCGATGCGGCTGGCGGCCAGGGACCGCGATCTGCTGGGTGTGTGGCATTGGCTGACGCCAGCGCAGCAAAGCAACCTCGACGCGATGTCACGGCGCGGGATGCACTGGATGCTGACGCCCTGGCGTGCCGTCGAGGTGGTCCACGCGGTGCAGCGGCCGCTCATCGTGCCCGAGCTGATGAAGCCCCATCTGTCTCGAGGCCCGAACGACACGGCGGTCACGCCGCGCTTCGGCGCCTCCTGCAGCCTCAAGAGCACGGACCGCCTGGACCTCCGCGCGGAGTGGCACGAACCGGAGGACCGACCCGCAGAGCCGGATGCCGAGGAGATCCAGGTCGATCGCAGGCGTGCCGAGACCGCGTTCCAGATCAAGATCACGGAGCCCGGGACGTATGCGTTGAAGGCGGACGGCGCCGTGCGCGGCGGGTACGCGGAGCACGGCATCGAGGGCGAGGATCAGATCAGCGTCGGCCTCAAGCACGACCTGGTGATCAGCAAACAGCACGAGTTCCACGACACGCGCTATCGGCGCATCGTGTACTGGCTCGAGGCGACGACCCGGTTCCGCGAGTTCATGCCGCCCGCGCTCCTGGCCGACAACATCGGCGGCCTGGCGGTGCCGGTCGATCGGCACACCAAGGTGACCGGACCGAGAGCCGTTCTCTGGGTGCCGAGTTCGGCGCCACCGCCCGCCCCCGAAGTGCTCTACGTGGTGCCGACGTTCGGTTGGGTGCGCGGCGAGAATGCCTTCGGCGAACCGTCGAGCTGGCGCCGCGGCGGTGGCCTGCGCGTCTACCTCGATCGGCCGTGGAATGTCACCGGCTACGGTGAGATGCTGGCCGTGGTCCTGCCGCCGCCGAGCCTCTCGGCCAACCCCGAGAACAGTCCCGCGGGACAGCCCTACAAGAACTACATCACCCAGTGGGGCAACGACCCGATCTGGCTCTCGCCCTTCGTCTCCGGGATCGCGCCCAAGCGCGGGGATTTCCCGCTGGCGCGGACGGGTCCGGATCCCACAGGCGCGTGGCTGCCGAAGGACGCGCCGCCGACCGAGAGCGACCAGCGATTGGGCGCCTTCGTCGTGACCGGCCTGTTGCCGCCCGGCGCGAGCCAGGGCCTGAACGCGCCGCTGGTCGAAGTGGCGCCGCACGATGTGCACTACGACGAGGCGCGGCGCCTCTGGTACTGCGACATCGAGGTCCACACGAACGCCTACTCTCCGTTCATCCGGCTCGCGCTCGCGCGCTATCAGCCGACGTCGCTGCATGGCGCGCACCTCTCGAACGTCGTGCTCGCCGACATCATGCCGCTCGCCGCCGACCGCTGGCTCAACATCACGCGCGCGGAGGATCCGCGGCGGCGCCACGTGTCGGTCTACGGCACGCGGTACACGGACACGAGCAGCCGGCGCGAGGCCTCGTCGTCTCTCTCGATGAGCATCGTTGACGTGCAGACCGGCACCGTCCAGACGCTCGAGCCAGCCGACCCGTCTGGCGTGCCGGTCTTCGATGTGTGGCTCGAGAAGCTCGACGAGTCACGAGGCGAGGACTTCGGCTGGCACCGCGTCGAGCAGGGCGTGTCGGTCACCGCGTCGCGGCTCGGCGCCGCGCGCCGCTTCACGGCGACCGAGCGCGCCCGGGCGCGGCAACTGGTCGCGGAGCGCCGGTTCGACCTCGTGCTCAAGGAAGACCTGGTGGACGGGGCGTTCTCGATCGCGCCGATCTGGGAAGGGGACGTGGTGTTGCCCGTGATCGAGATCGGCGCCCGCTACCGCCTGGTCATCGTCGAGTACGAGGAGTATCTGACCGATGACGCCCGGCCCTACGACCCGGTCCCGACGACGAAGGGCCGGCGCATCGTCTTCGTCGAGCACGTGGCGATGCCGTAGGTTTCAGCCTTTCTTCAGCGCTCCGCTCACGACTCCCGCCCGCCGGCCGGTGGATCCTCCACATGGGAGGTGGCTCAGATGGGGAGACATGGCGCGCGAATCGCCCTGGGGTTGGCGTTGGTGGTCCCCTGCCTGCCCGGACCGGCCCTGGGACAACCGCACGGGATCTCGCGGGCGTTCTACGGCCCGACGGCCGAGACGCTGCCCGCGCGGCGAGGGCTATCTCGGCGTCTACGGCCTCGTCCTGCCGTTCGTCCAGGTGGGCGTCACCGATCGACTGATGATCGGCGTCGGTTCTCCGTCTGCCCCTGCTGGTAGTTGGCGATTTCGGCGAGCGGCCTGCCCTATCTGGTGACAGCGAAGGCGCGCCTGTTCCGCGACGCCGCGAACCACGGTCTCGGCCGGCGTCGCCCACCTGGGACACACCGGCGAAGGCGGCGCGGGGTACCTGTATCTGGTGGGCACGCGGCGCGTCGAGGGCGGCACCGTCTCGGTCGGTGGGGGCTGTCTCTATGCCAGCTACCGCGACGGTCGATCGTGCGCGCCGCTCGTGACGCTGAACGCGATCGGGCGCGTGAGCGGGAGGGTGTCCGTCGTGACCGAGGTGTTCGCCATCCCCGGCGACGGGGCGATGGCCATGGCGGGCGTCCGCCTGGGAGGCGACACGTTTGCCACCGATCTCGGCCTGGGCATCCTGATTGGGGGCGGGCTGCTGCCCATGCTGGCCGTCAACATGTCGTATCGGTTCGGGGGAAGGTAGACGCGGCGGGCCCGCGGCAGCTTCCACGAGCGTGTCGCCTCGCGCCGCGCTCCCCTCGCTCGCTCGCGCGTGGGCCGGGCGCTCGCGGCTCGGAAGTCGCGCCAGCGCGACGCGACACGCCCGTGGAAACCGCTGTATCTCAGCTGATCGCGTCCACATGCGAGCATCGTGCGACCCTGTCGAGGCCGTTCGCTCGGGCCTATTGGCGGACACGGACCTCCCGTTTTGTGTGGAGCATCGCGATCCTGTGTCTTGCCGCGTGCGGCGGCAACGGACCAGGCGGGCTCACCACACCGAGTCCGACGCCCGGCGCGGGTGATCCCCTGGTGGCGTTCGACCTCTCGTGCCAGCCCGCGTTGATCATGGGCGAGCGGGCGCCCTGTATCGCGGTGGCGCGCTACGGCTCTGGCCGACAGCCGCTGGTGATCGTTCGAGTCGACCTGGTCGTCCTCACGCCCTGACGTGGTGGCGGTCGACAGCACTGGGGTCATTACGGGCAAGTCCGGTGGAGAGGCCGTGATCACGGCGACCTACCAGGGGCGGCAGGCGACCGCGATAAGCGTGGTCACGGAAGAGGATGCGCTGCGCATCGCCTCGGGTCAGGGCCAGCAGGGCGCGTTCACGCCAGGCAGCACGGTGACCCTGTGGTTGCAGGGCTACTACTCCGTGGCGTCTGCGGCAACGGGCCGGCTGAGCCTGAGGATCACCGACCAGACCGGCACCATCACCACGACCGCGCCGCTGACGGTCGCCAGAGGTGGGGACTTCTTCCTGCTATCCACCACGTTCGTCGTCCCTGACCGCAGTGAGGAGGTCTGCAGAACGGCGGTGCTCGACGTGGGTGACACCACGATCGCCGAACCGCACTCGAAGACCAACCTGCTGTGGTGCATCCCGATCAGGCGGTAGCGGGTCGGAGGAACCCGTTTCACACGTCTGGAGCAAGTCCACGGGCGTCAATCGCGTGGCCACAAGTGTTATAACACTGGAGAGGCCATTGGTATGTCCGAGCTCAAGGTGCGGAAGATCGGTAATTCCCTTGGGGTCGTTCTGCCCAAGGATGTCGTCAACCGCCTGCAGGCGGCCGAGGGTGACCGTCTGTTCCTTGTTGAAGGGCCCGACGGCAGCTACCAGCTCACGCCCTACGATCCGGGGTTCGCGAAGAAGATGGACAAGGCCGGGGAGATCATCGGCCGCTACCGCAATACTCTGCGCGCGCTGGCGAAGTGACCGAGCCCGTCTGGATCGACGAACGGGACGTGCTGGCTCTTCACGACCGCCTGCTCGGCCTCTTCGGCGGCGCCACCGGCCTGCGTGACCCGGGCCTGCTGCAGTCAGCGTTGGCTCGACCGAAGCAGCTCCTCGCCTACGGCGAGCACGTCGATGTCATCGCCATGGCTGCGACGTACATCTCGGGCATCGTCGGCAACCATCCGTTTGTCGATGGGAACAAGCGGACCGGCTTCATCGTCGGGGCACTTTTCCTGGAGATGAACGGTCATCGTCTCACTGCCACTGAGGAGGACGCCACGCAGGCAATCGTCGGTCTGGCGGCTCGTACCCTCGACGAGGCTGACTTCACGAGCTGGCTTCGACAGAACGTCGTGGCGGCCGCAACGTAGAATCCGCTCATGGCGAAGCGCGCTGACGTCCTGCCGCTGCACGAAGAAGTTGCGCTGCTTGCGCTGAAGAACGACCGCGGCACGGTCGCCGGCGGCGTGATGTACGCGCAGGCGGCCGGCGGCGCGATCCTGGCCGAACTGCTGCTGTCCGGGCACCTCACGAGCGAAACCGTCGGCAAGAAAGTCTTCGCGGTCGCGGCGCGCCCGGCGCGTACCGGCAGCGACGTGCTGGACGAGTGCCTCGACAAGGTCGCGCAATCCAAGCGACGGGCCACGTTGACCGCGTGGGTCCAACGGTTTGGCGGGGTCAAGGCCCTGCATCACCGTGTGGCCAGGAGCCTGATCGAGAAGGGCATTCTGCGCGAAGACGAAGGGCGCATCCTCTTCCTCTTCACTCGGCGGACCTATCCGGAGCTCGATCCGAGGGCCGAACAGGCGATCCGCATGCGCATCGAAGGGGCCATCCTCGCCGAGACGGCCACGGTCGACCCGCGCACGTCGGTGCTCATCGCGATCGCGCAGCACTCGGGGTTGCTCAAGACCAACTTCGACCGCGCGCAGCTCAAGGCGCGCAAGGCACGGATCGCCATGATCGCCAAGGGCGAGGCCGTGGGTGACGCCACGCGCCAGGCGATCGAGGCGGTACAGGCCGCGGTCCTGATGGCGGTCATCATCCCCGCCATAGTCGCCTCGTCGGCGTCACACTGAGCAACCAGGACAGGCGGCAGCGGCGGCGGGACGCGCGTTACCGCCGCAGAGCGATGAGGGGATCGATCCCGATCAGAGAACCGGCGCCAGATGCCGCTCGGCTTCCTCGATCGTGATCCCCTTGCGCTTCGCGTAGTCCTCGAGCTGGTCACGACCGATGCGCGTGATGTTGAAGTACTTCGCCTGCGGATGGCTGAAGTAAATGCCACTCACCGACGCACCCGGCATCATCGCGAACGACTCGGTCAGCGCGATGCCCACGGCCGGCGCATCGAGCAACTGGAACAGCGTCGTCTTTTCGCTGTGGTCCGGGCAGGCCGGGTAGCCGAACGCGGGACGAATGCCGCGGTAGTTCTCCTCGATGAGCTGCTCGTTCGACAGCGCTTCGTTCGCGCCGTAGCCCCAGTCCTTCCGCGCTTGCGCGTGCAGGTACTCCGCGAACGCCTCCGCCAGCCGGTCCGCCAGCGCCTTGACGATGATCGCGTTGTAGTCATCGTGCTGCTGCTCGTACTCGCGCGCCAGATCGTCGGCGCCGATGCCGGCCGTGACCGCGAACGCGCCGAGGTAGTCCGGCGCCATCGACGTCTTCGGGGCCACGAAATCGGCGAGCGACCGGTTCGGGCGCTTGTCGGCGATCGGTTCCTGCTGACGGAGCATATGGAACCGTCCCACCACCTCGCGGCGTGCGTCGTCCTTGTAGACGACGATGTCGTCGCCGTCGGCGTTGGCCGGCCAGAAGCCGTAGACGCCTCGCGCCGTCAGCCGCCGTTCCTTGACGATGCGGGCCAGCACCGTCTGTGCGTGGTCGTAGAGCTCACGTGCGGGCCCGCCGTAGTCCGGATGATCCAGGATGTCCGGATACCGCCCCTTCAGCTCCCACGCGGAGAAGAAGAAGGTCCAGTCGATGTAGGGAATCAGTTCCTCGATCGGCGGTTCGATGACGCGGCGCCCGACGAACCAGGGGACGGGGATCTCGAGCGTGTCCCAGTCGGTGACCAGATGATTGGCCCGGGCGGCCTCGAGCGACAGCAGCGCGCGCTCCTTGCGTGCACTGTGGCGCTGGCGCAGCTCGTCCTGCTCGGCGCGGACACCCGTCATGAACGCGTCGCGCTGCCGGTCGCTCAGCAGGCTCTGCACCACGTCGACGGCGCGTGAGGCATCGAGCACGTGCACCGTCGCGCCCGCTGAACTCCGGCGCGATCTTCACCGCGGTGTGCTGGCGGCTGGTGGTCGCGCCGCCGATGAGCAGGGGCGTCTTGATGTGCCGGCGTTCCATCTCCTTCGCCACGTAGACCATCTCGTCGAGCGACGGCGTGATCAGGCCGCTCAGGCCAATGATGTCCGCCTTGCGTTCGGCCGCTTCGGCCAGGATGCGGTCGCACGAGACCATCACGCCCAGGTCCACGATCTCGTAGTTGTTGCACCCGAGCACGACGCCGACGATGTTCTTGCCGATGTCGTGGACGTCGCCCTTGACGGTGGCGAGCAGCACCCGGCCATTCGTCTCGCGTCCGGCGATCGCGTTGCCGGCGGCCAGGGCCGCGTCGCGCTCCGCCTGCATGAACGGCTCGAGGTAGGCCACCGCTCGCTTCATCGCGCGTGCGCTCTTGACGACCTGCGGCAGGAACATCTTGCCGGCGCCGAACAGATCGCCGACCGTCTTCATGCCGTCCATCAGCGGCCCCTCGATCACGTCCAGCGGACGACCGAGCTTCACACGCGCTTCCTCAGCGTCCACCTCGATGAAGTCCACCACGCCATGGACAAGGGCGAAACTGATGCGCGCCTCGACCGGTCGGTCGCGCCAGCTGAGATCGACCTCGCGCTTGGTACCGTCACCCTTGACGCGATCGGCGAAGGCCACCAGGCGCTCGGTCGCGTCGGGCCGGCGATTGAAGATTACGTCCTCGACGTGCTCGAGCAGCTCTTTCGGGATGTCCTCATACACCGCGAGCTGGCCGGCGTTGACGATGCCCATGTCGAGGCCGGCCTTGATCGCGTGATACAGGAACGCCGCGTGAATCGCCTCGCGCACGATCTCGTTGCCGCGGAACGAGAACGACAGGTTGCTGATGCCGCCGCTGATCTTGACGCCCGAACACGTCGCCTTGATCTGGCGCGCCGCCTCGATGAAGTTGATGGCGTACTCGTTGTGTTCCTCGAGCCCGGTGGCGATGGCCAGGACGTTCGGGTCGAAGATGATGTCCGTCGGATCGAAACCGGCGTCCTCGACGAGCAGGCGGTACGCACGCTGACAGATCGCGACCTTCCGTGCGATCGTGTCCGCCTGGCCCTGTTCGTCGAACGCCATGACGACGACGGCCGCGCCGTACCGGTGCACGAGGCGTGCCTTGTGGAGGAAGTCGGCCTCCCCTTCCTTCAGCGAGATGGAGTTGACGACGCCCTTGCCCTGGACGCACTTGAGTCCCGCCTCGAGCACCGACCACTTGGAGCTGTCGATCATGATCGGCACACGCGCGATCTCGGGTTCCGTCGCGATGTAGTTCAGGAACGTCGTCATCGCCTGCTCGGAGTCGAGCATGCCTTCGTCCATGTTGACGTCGATGATGTTGGCGCCGCCGCGGACCTGCTCGAGCGCGACGTCCACCGCTTCGGTGAACCTGTCGTCCTTGATCAGGCGCGCGAACCGCTTCGACCCGGTGACGTTGGTCCGCTCGCCGATGAGCTGGAAGTTGCTGTCCTCGCGGATGTAGAGGGGTTCGAGGCCAGCGAGCCGGGTGGCGAAGCTGTCAGGGGGTCGTACCTCGTTTGTGGAAAACTCCGCCACCCGGGCGTTCCTCGAGGTGCCGGAGTTTCCCACAAACGAGGTACGACCCCTTAGACCACTGACCCCTTCCACCATCGCCCGAATATGGTCTGGCGTCGTGCCGCAGCAGCCGCCGACGATGTTGACGAAGCCGTTCTCGGCGAACTCGCGGATGACCTTCGCGGTCTCGTGCGGCTGTTCGTCGTACTGGCCGAAGGCGTTGGGCAGGCCCGCGTTCGGATACACGCTGACCCAGCACTCCGCGATGCGCGCCAGCTCGGCGACGTACGGACGCATGTCACTCGCGCCGAGCGCGCAGTTGATGCCGACCGACCAGGGCTGGGCGTGCGCGATCGACAGATAGAAGGCGTCCAGCGTCTGGCCGGCCAGCGTGCGGCCGCTGCGGTCGGTGATGGTCACCGAGATCATCAACGGCAAGTGCGTGCCCTTCTCGGCCTGCACTTCCTCGATGGCCACGATCGCGGCCTTGGTGTTGAGCGCGTCGATGATCGTCTCGAGCAGCAGCAGGTCCACGCCGCCGTCGATGAGTCCGCGCACCTGTGCGACATACGCCGCCTTCATCTGGTCGAAGGTGACCGCACGGAACGCCGGGTTGTTGACGTCGGGCGAGATCGACAGCGTCCGGTTGGTCGGTCCCATCGAGCCGGCGACGAACCGGGGCCGGTCGGGCGTCTTCGCCGTGAATTCGTCAGCCGCCTCGCGCGCCACGCGCGCGCCGGCCACGTTCAACTCGTAGACGGCGGCCTCGAGGCCGTAGTCGGCCTGGGAGATCTCGTTGAGGCTGAACGTGTTGGTCTCGATGATGTCGGCGCCGGCCGCGAGATACTCCCGGTGGATCGCGCCCACGACGTCCGGGCGCGTCAGGACGAGCAGGTCGTTGTTCCCCTTCAGCTCGGCACGGTGATCGGCGAAGCGCGTGCCGTGAAAGTCGGCCTCGTTGAGCGCGTACCGCTGGATCATCGTGCCCATCGCGCCGTCGATCACAAGAATGCGCGAAGCGAGCAGCCGGTCGAGGACCTGGCGTGGCGTGGCGGGAGTCTGTGTAGTCATAGTGTGATCTCTTCTACTATTCAGTCGCGCGTGGGGCCCCACCCCCACGCGCTCTTTCCCTCAACGCGCTCGCTACGCTCGCGGTTTCGGGGTCGTCGCGCGGGCGACAACGGCCCCACCCCCACGCGCTCTTCCCTCAACGCGCTCGCTACGCTCGCGAATTCGGGGTCGTGCGGCCGAGTCCGCGGCTGGCGCCACCTCGGCGCGCGCGACGAACACGGTGAAGGGATCGCCACTGCGCCGCGCACCCAGACGCAGGGTGGGCGTCGTGAACCCGGCAGAAGTCAGCAGGTGCGCCAGGTCGGCATCGCTGAACCCCAGCCAGCGGTCGCCGAGCGTCGTGCGCACCCACGACTCTTCGTGCGGCCGCAGCTCGAGCACGAGCACCCGTCCGCCCGGGCGCAGCACGCGTCGCGCTTCGCGCACCAGCGCCGCCGGGTCGTCGGCATGGTGGAGGGCCTGCGACAGCAGCACCAGATCGACTGAGGCATCGGCAATGGGCACTCGTGTGAAATCGCTGCGCTTCCAGACGATGTTGCGCACGCCGCGGCGGCGTGCCAGAGCGCGGGCCCGCGCCAGCACCTCCGTCGATCGATCGACGGCGATCACCTTCCGGGCCCAGCGCGCCGTCTCGATCGTCAGGTGTCCCTCACCGCAGCCGAGATCCGCCACGTCCAGCGGAGGCAGGAGCAGGCCGAGCGCCCGAGACCAAGCGGCCCAGCTCCGGCCCGGCACCAGCTGCCGTCGTTCGTCGCCCCCGCCGTGCGACGCGAAGCTTTCCTGTCGCACGCGGCGCACTTCCGCGAGCCGGGCGTCGTCGGCCCTGGTCGTCGGCGTCACCAGCGCCTGTTCCTGGCGCAGCCACGCCCAGAGCGACGCGCGATCGCCGGACGGGTCGGCGATCTCGGGCGCGAGCCGGTACCACGTGAACGTGCCCGCGCGCTGCTCGACGACCATGCCGGCGTCCTTCAACAGACCGAGATGCCGTGACACGCCCGATTGGGCGAGGCCGAGGATGGCCGTCAGCTCCGACACGTTCAGCGCCTCCCGCGACAGCAGCCGCAGCAGGCGCAGTCGCGCGTCGTCGCCCAGGAGGCGCAAGAGGCCTGCGGAGTCAGCCATATCGACGTATCTATATTAGTTGATAGGATACGTCCATGCGCCACTATCCCGCGTCCCGCCCCGGCGGACCGTGGCTGGTGCTGGCCCACGGCGCCGGGGCCGGCCACGACCACCCCTGGATGCGCCGGACGGCCAGCGGCCTGGCCGCCCGGGGCCTCAATGTCGTCACCTTCGACTTCCCATACATGGGCGCGGGTCGCAAGCTGCCGGACAAGGGCCCCGTGCTGGAGGCGGCTTTTGCGGACGTCTGGGCGACGGTCGCGGCCGAGGCTGTCCAGGCCGTCGGGCCGGGCGTCAGGCTCTTCGGCGGCGGCAAATCGATGGGCGGCCGGATGGCATCCCAGGCGGCGGCGCGGGGCCTGTGCGTCCCGGCACCGGCTGGGCTGGTGTTCTTCGGCTACCCACTTCATCCACCAGGGAAGCCTTCGCAGCGTCGCGACCGGCACCTGCCTGACGTGAGGTGTCCGATGCTGTTCCTGCACGGCACGCGCGATCCGTTTGGCACGCCGGATGAAATGACGGGGCTGGCGGCAAGCTTGCCTGGAGCCACGCTCGAGATCATCTCCGGCGGTGACCACTCGCTGACGAAGGCCAGTGATCGGGCAGGCACCCTAATGGAGCAGGCGCTGGACGTGGCCGCCAAGTGGATGCTGTTAGACTCAAGGGCTGACCGTCAGGACAGCTACCCGTCCTGACTCTCAACGACCGTTCGCAACGAACGGTCCTTTCTGGAGGAAACGTGCGACTTCATTCTGTCTCTACCGTCATCCTGAGCGGTCTCATGGTGACCGGCGCGGCCATGTCGGCCAGCGCCCAGTCGGCCACCGAGACCCGCCGCGCGTTCGCCGGCATCTCGTTCGCGCCGACGACCACGGCCTCGGCTGTTTCGCCCATCTCGTTCAAGACCTCGATCGCGCCAGCGCCTCGGCAGGCCGGCGACATGCCGTGGAATCCCATCGTTCTGGCGGGGTTCAACGCGGCATCCGGACCCGGTGTGGGCTTCGGCGCGGGCATCCAGATGGCCAACGTCGGTGGCCGCGAGGAGTTCGGTCTGCAGATCGATGCGTTGTTCTCGTTGATCAGCGGCTGCAACGGCTGTGACGCGTTCGGCAACGACTTCTCGGCCAAGCAGCTCGCGTTCGCCGGGGCGTTCATCTACAAGTTCAAGGAGGCCGCCAATGGCTGGCAGCCGTTCGCGGGCGGTGGGCCCGTGGTCACCCGCTACTCCTATTCGCTTGACGACAACGGCTTCGACGCCTGCGACATCACCGGGTTCGACTGCTCGGTGACCAGCGTCGGGCTGCAGGTCCAGGGCGGCATCGCCAAAGGCAATCTGCAGATCGAGGGTCGCGTCCAGGGTACGGCCGGCGGCGCGTTCCTCGGCCTCGTCGGCTACAAGTTCGGCCGACGCTGACCCGTCGAGTCGAATCGACATGCGCCCGCCTTCTGCGTCGGCAGGAGGCGGGCGTTTCTCATTGTGGCCGCTCCCCACCTCGGAGGTGTTCGGCACGACGATGACAAATTTCGTAGCAATTACCTCCGAGGTGATTTCAGGGACGAAACGATATGATTTCGTCACATGGCCACCCCAGCCCCAGCTCCGGTCCGTTCGCGCAACCGCTCCGAGATCAGCACGGCCCACAAGTGGAACCTCGAGGACATCTACCCCGACTGGGCGGCCTGGGATGCGGCGCGTGCGGAGCTGGACGGGGCGATCAGCGAGTACGCGGCGCTCAAGGGCACGATCGCGCAGGGGCCCGATCGGCTCCTCGCGGCGATGCGCCTCAACGACCGGCTCGGGCCCCTCGCCTACAAGGTCTACTTCTATCCGTCGCTCAAGTACGACGAGGACCAGCGCGACAACGAAGTGAACTCCCGGCGCCAGCAGATCCAGGCGCTCCTCGCCCGGTGGCAGCAGGCCACCTCCTGGTTCAGCCCCGAATTGCTGACCATCCCCTTCGAGACGGTCTCGGCCTGGCTGGACGGCTCACCCGACCTGGCGGTCTACCGCTTCGCCATCTCCGAAATCTTCCGGCAGCAGGAACACGTCCTCGACGAGGAGGGCGAGCGCCTGCTCTCGCTGTCCTCGCGGCTGTCTGGCGCACCCGGCGAAGCCTACCTGGCCCTCTCGACCGCGGACGCGAAGTTTCCGGACGTCACGCTCAGCACGGGCGAGACGGTCACGATGTCCTACGGCCAGTACCGCGCCGTGATGGCCACCAACCGCAACCAGGACGATCGGCGCGCCGCGTTCCTGGCCCACTACGGCACCTATCAGAACAACCTCAACACCTACGCGACGCTGTACCACGGCATCTGCCAGCGCGACTGGTTCCACGCCCGCTCACGCGGCTACGAGACGACGCTCGACGCCGCGCTTCATGGCAACGCCATCCCCCGGTCCGTGGTCGACAATCTCATCGCCGCGACCCGCGCCGGGGTCGAGCCCCTGCGGCGCTACCATCGCGTCCGTCGCAAGGCGCTCAAGCTCGACCGCTACCACCCCTACGACTTCTCGATCCCGCTCGTCGAATGGAATCGCCGCTATGCCTACGACGAGGTGCTGACGTCCATCGTGGACGCCGTCGCCCCGCTCGGCCGGGACTACCAGGCGCGCATGTGGCGCGGGCTTCCGCGGCCGCTGGATCGACGTCTACGAGAACGAAGGCAAGCGCAGCGGCGCCTACTCGGCGCCGGTGTACGGCGTGCACCCGTACATGCTGATGAACTGGAACGAGACGCTCGACGACGTGTTCACGCTGGCCCATGAGATGGGCCACTCGATGCACACGATGCTCTCGCACGAGCGGCAGCCGTTCGTCTACTCGGACTACACGATCTTCGTGGCGGAGGTGCCCTCGACCCTGAGCGAGGTGCTGCTGCTCGAGCACCTGCTCGAGCGGGCCACCGATCGCGCCGAACGCATGGTGCTCCTGCAGCACGCGATCGACAACATCACGAGCACGTTCTACACGCAGGTGCTGTTCGCCGACTTCGAGCTGGCCGCGCACGTCAAGGTCGAGCAGGACGAGCCGATCACGGCCGACATGCTCAACGCGCTCTACAAGGAGCGCTTCGACCTCTACTACGGCGACTCGGTCGACCTCGAGCTGCTGACGCCCATCACGTGGGCGCGGATCCCGCACTTCTTCAACTCGCCCTACTACGTCTACCAGTACGCCACGTGCTTCGCGTCGGCGGCGAAGATCGCCAGCGAGATCACCTCGGGCCCGGCCCCGGCGCGCGAGGCGGCCCGGCACCGCTACCTCGAGCTGCTGGCCGCCGGCGGCAGCGACCATCCCATGACCCTGCTCCGGAACGCGGGCGTCGATCTGGCCGAGCCCGCGACGGTCGATGCCATGGTCGGCCAGCTCGACTCGCTCGTCAGCCGGCTCGAAGAGCTGGTCTGACCGGACCGAAGTCTGCCCGTCCGGACACCCGAAGTTTGGATCAGCTGCTTCAGTGTCCCGTATCGGGACACTTTCCCCGGGAATGACGAAAGTGTGTCAATCCCTGTAATTCGTTGACCCGCAACGATCGCGCGGTCGCTTTCCAGGGAAGGCTCGTCGCGCCGGACAACGGCACGCGTTTTTCTTACGCGCGTAGTGTCCCTAGCTATGAGTTTCCTAGATAGGCTCAAGCCGCAGCCCCGCTGGAAGCACGCCGACCCAGCGGTCCGTCTCGAAGCTGTCCGTGATCTGGACGACCCGCTCGAGCTGGCGAACCTCGCCGAGACCGACGCGGATCCCCGGGTGCGCCGCGCCGCCGTCGTGCGGGTCGATGAGCCCGCCGTCCTCGGCCGGGTCGCCAGTCAGGACACCGACGCCCAGGCCCGCGACCTGGCCGCCGACCGCCTGCTCGCGATGGCCCAGCGGACCGACGCCAGCGACGACGGGGCCCTGGCCGCCGTCCGGCTCATCGGCGACCCGCGCCGGCTCTCGGCAATCGCCAAGGGATCGGCCCTCGAAGCCGTCGCCGCGGACGCGCTCAGTCGGGTGACCGAAACGCGGGCACTCAGCAGCATCGCCAGGCACGCCAAGCGCGAGGCCATCGCGGTCGCCGCCCTGACGCGACTCAGCGATCCCGACGCCCTGCTCGAGGTCACGTTGACGGCCGAGCATCGCGATGTGGCCCTCCAGGCGTTCGACCGGCTCGTCGCCGCCGGTCAGGCGCCGATCGACGTGCTCCAAACCATCGAGTCCCGCGCCCAACAGAAAGTCGTCAGCCGTCGAGCCCGCACCATGATTCAAGAGATCGAAGCTGCCGAAGTCGCCGCGAAAGCGGCCGAAGACGAACGTCGCCGCCGTGAGACCGCCATCACCGAGGCCATCGAGCATCTGGCGACCGTCGCCGACGTGCCGGTGATGCGGGCCGAACTGGCGCGGCTGACCGAATCCTGGCAGAGCCTGGGCGTCACCGCACCGGCCGCGCTCGAGCGCTTCGCCCAGGCGACCGGGACGGTCGATCTGGCGATGGCGCGCCGCGTGCGCGAGGCCGAAGAGGCGAACGAACGGGCGCGCCTGCGCGCCGAGGCCATCGCCACCCGCGACGCCCTGTGTGTGCGCGTCGAGACGCTCGATGGCGACGACGTCCTCGAGCAACTGGTTCCGATCGAAGAAGAGTGGCGTTCGCTCCTGCCGCTCGTCGGTAATGGCCCGGAGGCCGACCGACTGGCGGAGCGATTCGCCAAGGCGGTCGCCGCGTGCCGGAAGCGGCACGAGATGGGCGCCCTGCTGGCCGAGACACGCGCGACCCTGACCGCGCGCGTCGAGGAAGCCGAAACGTTGCCATCACAGGCAGATGGCGACGCGGCGGCGGCCCGCTGGCAGGCGCTCAGCCGTGAGGCACGCGGCGCCGCCTCCGTTCTTGCCGGGGCAGCCCGGCCCGCCGACGACCTGACCGCGCGGCTGGCCGCCGTGGCCGGCGTCTTCGCATCCCGCGACGCCGCGGTGGCCGACGCGGCCGCCAAGTCGCGGCAGGACCTGGTCCAGCAGCTGCAGCGCCTGGCCGAACGGGCCAAGCGCACGTCCGAGGCCGACACCATCACCCTGCGCGAGGGCGAGCGCCTTTTGCGCGACGTGACGGCGGCCCTCGAGCAGGCCGGCAAGGTCACGCAGGGCACCGACGTGGACGAGGCCATGGCCCGCCTGCGCGAGCTGCAGGAGAAGGTCGCGCCGCGTGTCCGCGAACTGCGCGAGATGGACGAGTGGCGGCGGTTCGCCAACGCCCAGCGGCAGGAACAGCTCATCGCCATGGCCGAGGCCATCGTGACCTCGCTCAAGAGCGACGAGGAACAGGGCAAGACCTCGGATCTGGCGGCCACGGCCCGCGCGTTGCGCGAGCTGCACGCCAAGTGGCAGGAAGTCGCCGAAGCGCCGCGCAACACCGCCCAGCGGCTCTGGGATCGATTCCGGACCGCCACCGACCTGATTCGCAGCCGCTGCGAGACCTACTTCGCGAAGCTGCGACAGGAACGGGCCGCCAGCGGCGAGAAGCGCCTGGCGCTGGTGACGGAAGCCGAAGCCCTCGCCGAATCGATCGACTGGGGCAAGGCCGCGGCGCGTTTCCAGGAACTGCAGAAGGAGTGGCAGGATCTCGGACCCGCGGGGCGGGAATCGGGCCGCGAGCTGGCCCAGCGCTTCCGCGCCGCCTGCAACACGTTCTTCGCGAAGCGCCGGGAAGACCTGGCCGAACGCAAGAAGACGTGGACCGAGAACCTCGCCGCCAAGGAGGCCCTCTGCGCCCGCGCCGAGGCTCTGACCGAGTCCACCGAGTGGGAAGCCGCGTCGGCTGAAATGAAGAAGCTGCAGGCCGACTGGAAGACCATCGGTCCGGTCCGGCGCAACAAGTCCGAGGTGATCTGGGCGCGCTTCCGTGCGGCGGCCGACAAGTTCTTCGAGCGGTACCACAACCGCCACGACATCACGCTGGCCACCAAGCTGGCCGAGCGCGAGGCCATGGTCGTCGAACTCGAGACGCTGGCCGCCGCCGAGGGCGAGCCACCCGCCGAGATGGTGCAGCAGCTGCGGACGACGTGGAACCGTGCCGTGCCGATTCCGGCCGCTGGCATGAAGCCGCTCACCGAGCGCTGGCAGGAGGCGCTGCGGACCATCGTCAACCGACAGCCCGACGCGTTCAAGGGCACGGACCTGGATCCGGCGGCCGTCCATCAGAAGATGCAGAAGCTGGTCGCGCGCATCGAGGGCTTCATCGGCGAAGTCCGCGAGTCGAAGCCCGGGCTCTCGGCCACGGAACAGATGGCGGCCAAGCTCCGGTCGGCCCTCGCCTCGAACGCCATGGGCGGACGCGTCAACGACGACGCGAAGTGGCGCACGATGCTCGACGCGGTCAAGGACGCGCAGGCGGCCTGGCAGCGACTGGCACCGATCCACGACGCCGAGGCGCGCGCACTCGAGCAGCGTTTCCGTGACGCTTGCCGCCGCGTGAACGATCAGGCGCGCGGGCACGTCAACCACGGTGGCCAGAGCGGTCACAGTGGGCCCAGCGGCCAGGGCGGGCAGCGCGGACCGGGTGGCCACGGCGGCCACGGCGGTGGGCCCTCCTCGTCGGCGCCGCGGGGCCAGAGGCCGGACAAGCAGACGCCAGTGATGGCGTAGACGGTCGGCTGGAACCTGCCATCGCCCGGACGATCTCTCGCGCCGGCCCTTCAGGGGCCGGCGTTTTCTTGTACCGGCCTGGCGCGCGCCAGCACGCGGCCGCACGCGAGGACACGGGCGGGGAGGGCCGGCAGCAACTGCCGGCCCCTCCGACTGGACATCAGGACATCAGGTAAGACAACGACGGGGAATCGTGCTGGTCGAGCGGGGGTTGCGGGCGGGAAACCGTGGGAGCGGCTCGGCGGTGATCGACGAGCTGCGCGATCGCGCGGTGGGCAGAGAGGGCAGCGCCTTCCTGCCACGCCACGAGACGAGTCATGTGATCGCCGGCGAAGAAGATCCGGCCATCGGGATCGAGAAGCTGGCGGTAGAGTCCGCTGTAGTACGGCGGCACGTCGGGTTTCGACGAGAGCGAGACCCACGATCCAGCATTCCAGGGCACCTTGCCTGCGCCGAGGACGACGACGTGTGTGCCGGTGCCTGAGCGCGGTGGCAGCTGCACCGGCCCGATGCCGGCCTCTGCGGCGACGAGTCCCATCGCGCGCATCGTGGTGAAGGCGGCGCCGAAGCGGCCAGCCTGTGCCACTCGGGTGATGAAGTCGCGTCGCGTCGCCATGAAAAACGTCCGTCCGATCCGCGAGTCTCGCGGTGTGCCCTTCGGTTGCTTGCGGGAGTGCTCCAGCAGGTGGAGCCGGCCAGGGATGAAGAGCTACTGCAGCCGCTGTCGCGGCTGGCGCTGTCGCTGTCGAAACTGCACGAGCTCGAAGACAGAAGCGCTGTGAGGCACGGTGATAATGCGAATATAGTCGCACTTCACCGAATGTCAACACGGGAAAGATCACTATGCATTTAGCATCTCGATTGGTTCTCTTTTTGGTATGCATGAGCATCGTCGCCGTGGGACTTGCGGCGCAGAATCGGCGCGTCATCACGGTCGGTCCGCCGCCTGTCGGGCCGTACAGTCCGGCGATCGTGGCTGATGGCTTCGTGTACGTGTCGGGTCAGCTCGGCGCATCGGCAGAGGCCACCGACGTCCGTGCGCAGACGCGCCGCATCGTCGATCAGCTTCGCCAGACACTCGAGGCGGCCGGGTCGTCCCTCGCGCAGGTCGTCAACGTGCAGGTGTACTTGAAGCGCGCCGAAGACGCCGCGGCGTTCGACGAGGTGTACCGCACAGCGTTCGCCACCGCACCGCCGGCGCGCACGGTGGTCGTCACCGGTGTGCCCAACGAGGCGCTCGTGGAAGTGTCGGCGATCGCCGTGCCGAAGGGCACGTCGCGTCAGGTCCTGCTGCCCGCTGGCTGGCCTGCCCCGGCCGGTCCGTTCTCGTACGGCATTGTCGCGGGCAATCAGGTGTTCCTGTCGGCGTTGCACGCCTTCCGTCCGGGCAAGGCGGCGCCAGCAGAGGCCGGTATCGGAGGCGAGGTCAGAAGCATCCTGGACGACGCCCAGGCCGTGCTGAAGGCTGCGGGCCTCGACCTGACGAAGGCGGTCGCCTCGCGCGTCTACATCAAGGACGTCGCGACGTTCTCGGGCATGAACGCGGCGTACGGGCCCTTCTTTCCGACCAATCCGCCGGTCCGCGCGACAGCTGTCGCCGCCTCGCCAGAGTCACGTGCGGCGCTGACGATCTCGCTCACCGCCACCACGGGCACCAAGCAGATGATCGGCGGCGACGTCACCGGCCGCGTGCTCTCACCCGCCATTCGCGTGGGCCGTCAGGTCTTCGTGTCGGGGATGCTCGGCAACACCGCGGAAAACGCCACGGACGTCGCGGCGCAGACGCGCGAGACGCTGGAGCGGATCGCCAAGACGCTGGCTGGCGCCGAGATGACGTTCGCCGACGTTGTTGACAGCACGGTGTTCCTGACCGACCTGACGAACTTCGCCGCGATGAACGCCGTCTACCGCGAATCCTTCCCCACGGCCCCGCCCGCGCGCGCCACGATCGGCACGGGCCTGGTGGTTGGGACGGGCCTGGTGGAGATCATGGTCGTCGGAGTGAAGTGATCGGAACATGAATGTGGTGATGTCGTGATGTGGTGATGTGGTGATGTAAGAGCGGCCGCCAACTCCGACCAGTTCGGACAGTGGGCCAAGGGTCTTTACATCACCACATCACCACATCACCACATTCAGGTTCCTATCGCACATTCACTGCCCTCTATGGGCCACCTTCCCCCCGATGATCGTGAGGGCGACCTTGGTGGTGAGGATGTCCTGCTCGGGGATCGTCGTGATGTCGCGCGTGAGGACCGTGATGTCGGCCAGCTTGCCGATGGCGAGTGAGCCTTTGATGTCCTCCTCGAACGCGGCAAAGGCGTTGCTGAGGGTGTAGGACCGCAGGGCTTCGAGCCGGCTCATCTTCTGGTCACCGTAGAAGACCGAGCCGTCCTTGGCTTTGCGCGTGACGGTCGCGTAGTAGCTGGCGATCGGGTCCACGTCCTCGACCGGGGCGTCGGTGCCGTTGGTCACGACCGCGCCAGCCTTCATCAGCTTCTGCCAGACGTAGGCGCCTTCTTCTGCGCGCTTCGCGCCCAGGCGCGGCTCGACCCAGGGGGCATCGGACGTGCAGTGCACGCCCTGCATCGCCGCAATCACGCCGAGCGCGCCGAAGCGCGGGATGTCGGCCGCGGAGATGTGCTGCGCGTGCTCGACGCGCCAGCGGAGATCGCGGCCGTTGCGGCCGTTGGCCTTGAACGTCTCCTCGTAGACGTTCAGCGTCTCGCGATTGGCCCGGTCGCCGATCGCGTGCGTCCCGACCTGATAGCCCGCCTCGAGTGCCGCCTGCGCCGCGCGCCGCAACTGCTCGACGGGCGTGGTGGCCAGCCCGGTGCTGTCCGCTTTGTCCGCGTACGGTTCGAGCAACCAGGCGCCGCGCGACCCGAGCGCGCCGTCGGCGCGCAGCTTCACGGCGCGGACCGTCAGCATCTGGTCGCCGTAGCCCACGAGACGGTTGGCCTTGAGCGTCTCGACCGTGCCGCCGTTGACCATGATCCACAGACGCGTGCGGAGGCGGCCTTCGTCCACCATGCGCTTCATGCGGGTGACGGTCTCGAACCCCGTGCCCGCGTCCTGAAACGACGTGATGCCCTTCGACACGACTTCCTGATCCGCGAGCTCCAGCACGCGGCGCAGACGCGCTTCCGTCTCCTCGGGCGTGGGCCGGGGTTCACCGGCGCCGCGCCGGATGAGTCCCGAGGCCGTCTCGCGCAGGAGCCCGGTCGGCTGCCCCTTCGCGTCCTTCAGAATCTCGCCGCCATTGGGATTGGGCGTCGCGGCCGTGATGTTCGACAACTCCATCGCCTTCGCGTTGGCGAAGGACGCGTGGCCACTCGCGTGCGTGAGGATCACCGGGTTGTTCGGCGCCACCTTGTCGAGGGACGTGTGGAGGGGAAAGCCCTCGACGTTCGGCGTGGGTACCGAGGTCCACTTCTCCTGATGCCACCCGCGACCGATGATCCACTGCCCGGGCTTGGCGCGCTCGACGGCTTCCGCCACGAGGTGGACGATCTCATCCCAGCTCCTGGTGTTCATCAGCTCGAGGTTGAGCTTGCCCTCGCCGATGCCGCTGAAATGCCCGTGGCCCTCGATGAAGCCGGGCATCGCGAACTGGCCCTTGAGATTGACGACCTCCGTGGACGGCCCGATGTAGCGCGCGAGGTCGGCCGCCGACCCGAGCGCGACAATCCGGCCGCCGCGTGCGGCCAGCGCCTCGACCTCGGGCGTGCGCTCGTCGAGGGTCACGATGCGCCCGCCGCGGAGCACGAGATTGGCGGGTGGCACTGGGGTCTGCTGCGCCGAGGGCCTCGAACCCGAGGTCACCAGGACGAGGCTGACGACCCCGAGGAGGACAGGGCCGACGGTCATCAGGGACCGGACATGGCTGCGAATCCGCGCTGTGTGCGTCATAGGCGTCTCACCTGTGGCCGGATGGCGTGCCCGAGGCTGACGCGAGGCTCGGCCCGGCGCTGCCCGCGTCTGTGGGAAAGAGATACGAGCCCTGCTCCTGGTACACCGAACGCTGCCAGCCGCGTGGGAAGAACGAGGAGTCGGTGCCGAAGAGCAGGCGCTCGCGGCCGACGCAGTCGATCGCCCGCGTGAACACGTCGTGCATCGTCAGGCCCGGATGGAACTTCAACCAGCTGTTCGAACTCGACGTGTCGAACCGGATGTTCGGCGCCACGGTGGCCGCCATCAGTGCCTCACGGAACATGCCGGCGCCGAAGTGCGGGATCGTCACCGGCACGTCCGGGTAGCGCACGGCGAGCGCCGCGACCGCGAGCGGGTCGCCCAGCCGCAGATCGAACCGGCTCGGCAGGCCGAGCTTTCTGCGCGCGCCCACGGACAACAGCCCGCAGTGCACGAAGACCTCACGCTTGTGCCGCGAGGCGGCGGCAAAGACGGCCTCGGTGCGGGCATCGTCCAGGCTCACGTGGTGCATCGCCGGAAACAGGCAGACCAGGCGCAGATGGGGATCGCTGAACGCCCGCTCGAGCCGCTCGCCGGCGTCAGGCGCGCCGGGATGGAACATGAACGCACCGGTCAGCCGGGCGGGATGCCGGGCGCAGGCCGCCGCGACCGACCCTTCGTCCCCGGGGACGCTCGCGATGATTGTCGCGCGCGCCACGCCGTGCGTATCGAGCTCGGCCACCCAGCGATCGGCGAGCGCTTCGTCGGTGCCGGGTGGATCCCAGCCGAGACGCGCGGGCAGTTCGACCTCGGCGTTCTCGTGGATGCCGAGCTCGCGACCGAGCGCGCGGAAGAATCCCGCGGAGAAGAAATGGCAGTGCGCGTCGATGATCATGGACTGGACTCGCCGCAGTTTACTTGAAGCCCAGCCGGCGTTCGGCCGTGATGAAGTACGGCACGGACAGGGCCGCGATGGCGGCCGCCGCGCCAAACGAGGCCCGGTAGCCGAAATGCTGCACGAGCCAGCCCGTCGTGGACGACCCCAGGCCCACGCCGGTGTCGAAGGCCGCCAGCATGGCGCCAAACGCCGCGCCCCTGCGCAAGGGCGAGACGTGCTGCATCACGTAGGCGGCATAGGCCGGATGCGCCAGACCGAATCCCGCGCCGAACACCAGCGCCGCCACGAGGAACGAGACCTGTCCGGTGGCCATGGCCAACAGCGCAAGACCGACGGGCGGCGCCAGGAAGCATCGGAGCAGGACCTTCCGGTGCCCGAGCCGATCGATTCGTCGTCCGATCGTGAGCCGCCCGACCATGGTCATCGCGGCCATCGCCATCAGGAACAGGCTCCGGGGCGTCACGCTCAGGAAGTCCGCGTAGAGCGCCGAGAAACTCGTGATCGCGCCGTACCCGAAGGCCATCATCGCCATCGCGACCGACAGGAAGATCACGCGCCACTCGATCCCGTTCGTGGCCTGCCCCTCGACCCCGGTCGTGGCAGGCCACTCGACTGCGCTCGTGGCAGGCTGGGCGGAGTGCGTGGTCTGTGCCTCAAGGCTGCGCCGTGCGGCGGCCTCGGCGATGGCCCTGGCCTCGCGTGCCGTGCCCGCCCGATCGTCCGGCAGATAGACCGCGATGATCGCCATCGTCAGATTGAGGACGGAGAGCTCGAGGCAGAGCGCCGTCCAGCCGTGCTTGTACACCCAGAAGCCCAGAGCCGGGGCCGCGCCGATCGACATCACCGAGGCCAGGCCCCAGTAGCTGATCCCCTCTGCCCGGCGGCTTGCCGGGATCGTGGCCGTCATGTACGCCCCTGACGCCGAGAGCAGCGCCGACCAGACGAGCCCGTGGGCGACGACCACGGCGAGCATCACCCGGTAGTCCGAGATGACCGCGTAGCTGGCGGTGAAGCAGGTCAGGATCAGGCTGACGACGATCAGGACGCGCCGATGCCCGAGCCGGTCGGACAACGGGCCCGTGAACGGCGCGGACACGGCCGACGAGAAGGTCAGGAGGCCCAGGAACAGGCCCGCGACGGCGGTCGAGCCGCCCAGGTCCAGGATGCGGTAGGGCGCAGCGGGGAGCAGCTGGAACAGCGACACGAACACCGTGAAGCTGTAGCCGAACATGATGAAGAAGCGAGGCGTGAACAGCCGCTCGGGCATGAATCATTCAGTATAGCGGCGCCCGAATCCTTGCTAAGATCGGCGGGATGCCCGACCGTCCGTCACAACTTTGGAGAGAGATGCCCGTGGAGTCGCGGGTGGCTGCCGCCCTTGCCTTCTGGCGCGACGAGGAGTCGCAGGACATCGGCGTGCAGAAGGTCGAGGTCATCGTGGCGCTGGCGCGCCGGCTGAAGTTCCGCACGAAGAGCGTCCAGGCGCTCGGCGTCGAGAAGCGCGCGCGTCACATGGCCCAGATGCCCGAGGTGTCCGACCAGGTCGCGACACGCGCCCTCATCGCCTACCACTTCGCCGCCAAGCGGCCGCTGATGGCGGCGTTCCTCGACGCCCTGGGCATTGCCCACGACAACGGCCTCATCACTGAAGAGCAGGTCGCGCCGCCCTCAGTCGAGGCCCTCGCCGCCGCGGTGACCAAGGTCCGCGAGTCGTTCGAGGCGGGAGAAATCGACCTCTACCTGAGGACACTTGCTGCCCTCGACAGCGAGACCTGGGCTGGTCTCGCGGGCTTGACCACGACCGCGAGCTGACGCGTCGTGGTACCCGACTTGCAGCTTGTCATCGGGGCGCAGGTCGCTGGCGCGATCAAGTCCTGAGCGCCGGCTCGGGCGTCCTAACTGAGTGACGATGACTGGCGTGCCGCGTCCCCCTCGGGCTCTCGTGATGGCAATGGCCCTGGCTGTCGGCGCCGGTCCCGTGGCCGCGCAGGCCGGGCCGAGTCTGCTGGACCAGATTCAGCCCATGCCTCTCGTCCAGCCCGCGAGGCCGCCTGCGGCGGGGCAAGCCTCGACGCCGACCACTCCGGCTGCCGCACCCGATCAGTCCACGACGGGGGGCAAGCCGGGCCAGAGCCCCACAGCACCCTCGAAGGCGCAGGACCCGTCGAGCGACGAGTTGGCGATCTCGGACGCGGCGCTGGCGCGCATCCGCAAGGGGCTCTCGGCCGACGTCACGTTCAAGCTCGACGATCGGCAGCTGCGCTACTACGTCCAGATTCTCGCCAAGCAGCAGACGTTCTCGCAGTTCACCAAGGGCTACGACTGGAAGAACGGCGCCACCCGGGGCGGCAACCCGATGACGCACCAGGAGTTCGTGAACATGGTGACGCCGAAGGAGATGTACAGCTCGGCCGGCATCACGCCGACCGACCTGCTGCAGTTCTCGCTCACCAACTGGCTGGGTCAGGCGCTGATCAAGAAGGCGCTCAACGACATCACGAAGGCCCGCACCGAGCGCGAACTGCGGGAGATTCGCACCCGCATCGACCGCGAGCTGGCCGCGTTGCGCGGCGGCGGCTGACGTGATCCGCAGGCCCGGAGGCGAGGCCTCCGCAGGCGCTCACGCGTTCAGCTTGCCGAACACGCCGTTCCAGGGCGGAATCACCAGCGAGACGGCGCCAAACGCCTGCGCCTGGCAGGCCAGGCGGATGAGCGGGCGCGGCTCGTCGGTGTCGAGATAGCCGAACACGCGCATGCGCCGCGCCTCATCGCGCGGCACCACGGGCGACAGCTTCTCGGCGCCGCCAATCACCCCCACCCAGCACGTGCCACAGGACGCGGCCCGGCACTCGACGGGGATCGGCCCCTCGTTCGGCGTGCAGCGAAGGTCCCGCGATCGATAGTCACGCTTGTCGTTCTGGGCGGCCGTGGCAATCTCCTGGCCATTGATCACCGTGAACGTCGCCGCCGGATCGTTCTCGTCGAACGTGACGGTCCACCGCTTCGCGATGCCGCGCGTGAATCCGAACAGGCCCTGCGAGTCGTCCTTGGCTCGGGCGCGCAGCACCTGATGCGGAGACCGCGCGCGCACGACCTCGGACAGATGGATGGTGCCCGGCGCGGCCAGGAACGCCGCCTCACCCGCCTGCCGCAGCGTCATCAGGCCCACGGCCGAGATGCCCAGCAGGAACTCGCGGTCACATCGCGCCGTGCGCGTCGCCGCATCGGCCACCATCACGATGAGCGTGGCCAGGTCGTCGGGGAGGGAGCTCTCCACCTTCTCGATGGCCGCCTTGACCTGCGGCCAGTAGCGATGGGCGTAAAGGAAGCGATGCGAGGCATCGACCTGCTTCGACAGCCGCCACTCACCCATCAGACCGAGCTTGCGGACGGCCACGGCACGCGACTCCTCGTCGGGGGCCGCCTCGAGGGCCAGGCAGAGGTCGAGCGGGTAGAACGAAAACCAGATGCGGGTAGCGGCGCGATCGATCTCGTGGATCTCGCCGCCGAGGGTATCGACCGCGCGCCACCAATCCGCGGCCGAATAACGCTGCACGTGAGCCGACAGAATCATCGCGCCTATTGTAGGCGACCGCCCGCCGGGCGGCGACCGAGGCTGGCATGGGTTCGCGCCAATCACCTTCGAGGTGATTGCGGTAGGCTCTGCGGATGACGAGGCTCCTGTCGATGACGGTGGCTCTGTCGGTCGCCGCTGCCCTGGCGCGGCCAGCGATCCCTGCTGCCGGCGTCCAGGCGTCGCTCGAGGGCGCCCGCGAGGCCATCGCGGCCCGCATCACCGCCAGTGGCGCAGAGGTCGCCGTGGTCTGGCGGCCCCTCGACGGCCGGCCAGGCGAGGAGATCGTCATCAATCCGACGATGCGGTTCCACGCCGCATCGACCATGAAAGTGCCCGTCCTCATCGAGCTGTTCCAGCAAGCCCACGATCTCCGACTCGGGCTGGACGACGAGATGGTGGTCACCAATCAGTTCAAGAGCCTGGCGGACGGGAGTCCATACACGCTGTCGGCCACCGAGGACTCGGACGGCGAGACCTACAAGGCGATCGGCCGTCGGCTGTCGCTGCGGACGCTGGCAGAGACGACGATCACGGCGTCGGGCAATCTCTCGGCGAACCTGCTCATCGAGCGGCTGGGGGTGACGAACATCAAGGCGACGCTCGCGCGGCTGGGCGCCTCCGGCATGGAGGTGCTGCGGGGCGTCGAGGATCAGAAGGCGTTCGATCTCGGGATGAACAACACCACGGACGCGGCCGCGCTGGCGACGCTCTTCGCCAGGCTCGGCCGTGGCGAGGTCGTGTCGCCGGCGGCCAGCGCGGACATGATCGCGATCCTCAAGCGGCAGAAGCACAACACCGGCATCCCCGCGGGCTTGCCGCCAGGCACCGACGTGGCTCACAAGACGGGCACGATCACGCGCATCCATCACGACGCGGGCATCGTCTACGGACCGCGCCCGTATGTTCTCGTCGTGCTCACGCGAGGCCTGGCGGATCAGAAGATGAGCTCGGCGTTGATCGCGGACATCAGTCGTCTGTGCTGGGGGATCAAGGGGTGAACGGCACACCCGTGAAGTGCGGGGCGGACAGGCACGGGAGGTGCTGGAGGGAAGCACATGAAGTGCGGGAGGGAAGAGCAGGGGAGGTGCGGGCGCCAGGAGCCCTGAGGTGCTGACGGGGACGAGCGCGCGAAGTGCTGCATCAAGCGTCATGGGGGGCAGGAGCGAGAACCCTGAGGTGCTGGTCGGAAAGGCGGTGCGCAGCCGCGGGTCTCAGTGTGACCGTCACTTCGCGCGGCATCGAGTAGGCCACACGACGCGCCCAGAATCGCGACGACTGCGACCCCACACATTCGCGCAGGAGGACGGTTCCATGACCACACGGCTTCGCTCACGGCGCCGGATGCTTCGCGAACAGACCGGCGAGGTGCGCCTCCGCTTCGTCGTCTTCCTTCAGGTCGAGAAGCGGCCGAAGTTCGTCGAGCACGAGGCCGCGCTGCAGGCGAGCGCCCTGGCGCACGATCACGCCCTCCACGTCCAGCCAGTCCTGCGGCCGACCGGCAAACGCCTTCAGGACCAGCAGGTCTTCGGCAGCGCAGGTCGTGACGCGAGCGCCTTCGGCGAAGTCGAAGGCACTGGCTCGCTCGACCACGCGGCCTTCGTAGGGCAGTCCGCCGAGCGAGATATCCAACGGAATCCTGTCGGCGGTCTCGACGAGGACGACTCGACGTTCGAGCGCGAATCGGCGTGCATCAGGGAAGCGGGCGGCGTAGTGCTGCAGGAGCGCATCGACGAATGCCGCCTCGCCTCCGAGGCCCGTGAGCAACGTCAGGTCAACGTCGCGGGTCTGCCTTGGCTCGCCCCACCGTTGCACCGCAAGACCGCCGATCACGCAGCACTGCCAGCCGCGAGAGGTACAGAACGCCTCGATGTCGGCGGCCGCTGCAAAGAGCGCGTTCACGTGCGCGGGACGGCGTGGACCAGGTCCTGCCAGATGGCGAGACCGGACCACTGACGACGGGGTTCAGGAAGAGGAACGAGGAGCGCGGCGGCTATCAGGTGATCGGAGATCCGCAGCGCTTCGGCGTCGTCGAGCTGCCGAAGCTCGAGCCAACGGCGGTCGGCCAGCAGGGCTCCGGTTTCCACCCACTGGCGCACGTACGCCCGCTCCTCGTCTTTGGTCATGGGTGCGCCCAGTCAGAATAGTCACATCTTCGCGGACGGGCAACGTGCAAGCACGCCGGTCGATCCCAATCGAAAGCGTTCCCGATGAACCCGCAGGCTCGGACCTGCGGGAGCCCGGAGCTACTGATAAACTCCGTGGCCGGAGCCCTCCCCAGTGCCCGCACCAGCCGCGCCGAAGAACGTCGTCTCCCGCATTCCGGTCGCTCTGCTCGCCGCGTTCTTCCTGTCCGGGGGCGTGGCGCTGATCTATCAATCATTGTGGACGCGTCGCCTCGGCCTGGTCTTCGGCGTCACGATCCAGGCCGCGAGCACCGTGCTCGCCTCGTTCATGGCCGGGCTGGCGATTGGCAGCTACATCGCGGGGCGCCGGTCTGACCAACTGACGAACCCGCTCCGCGTCTTCGCCTGGGTCGAACTCCTCATCGGGGCCTGCGCGCTGTTGACCCTGCCCGCGCTGGCGGGCGTCGAGTCCGTCTTCCTCGCACTCGCGCCCTATCTGGCGGACAACGCTGCCCTGAAGACGATCGTCCGAATCGCGCTCTCAGCCCTGGTGCTGATCGTGCCGGCCGCGCTCATGGGCGCGACCTATCCCCTGGTGCTCCGCGCGGTGACCATGGCCCATGCGGGCATGCGCAAGAGCGCCTCGCTCCTCTACGGCATCAACACCGCAGGAGCCATCGTCGGCGTCCTGACTGGCAGCCTCTGGATGGTGCCGACTCTGGGCATTCAGCGCTCCTTCCTTGTGGCCGCGGGACTCAACGTCCTGGTCGGTCTGCTCGCGTTCTGGCTTAGCCGCGGATCGATGGCGCCGCCGGCCGGCGCGGCCATCACGACGACGCCCGCCATCGCCGAGTCAGGCGGGTCGGCCATGAGCGTCCCGCTGACACCGGCTGCGCGGACAGCGGTGCTCATCGTCATCGCCCTGTCAGGCGCCGTGTCGCTGGCCTTTGAGATCATCTGGTTCCGCGTGCTCGTGTTCTTTCTGAGGCCGACGACGTACGCGTTCGCGAGCATGCTGGCCACCGTCCTGCTCGGCATCGCGGTTGGCAGCCTCGTCGCGACGCCGCTGCTCAAGCGACGCGCCAACTGGCTGGCCGTCCTGGCCGTCGTCGAAGTCCTCATCGGCCTCACCGGAATCGTCTCCGCGTTCATGATGGTGCGCAGCTATGACGTCATGGAGTGGATGTGGACCTGGACGTGGCTGCCGGCCCCCTACGACTTCGTCCTGCCATTGATCGCGTCGGCGGCCATCGCGATCGTGCCGACCTCGATCCTGCTGGGCGCGGCGTTTCCGCTGGGCCTCCTCATCTGGACCGAGCCGGTCACCTCGGCTGACGCATCGCAGGTCGGCCGCCGCGTGGGGGTCCTCTACGCGCTGAACGTCACCGGTGCGATCGCCGGGTCGATTCTGGCGGGCTTCCTGTTGATCCCATCAGTCGGGTCGCAGGTCAGCCTGATCCTGATCGCGACCGTGCCGATCATTGGTGGAGCGGTGCTGCTGTGGATGTCCGGAGCTGCCCGGCGAACGCCGATCCTCGTCGGCAGCGCCGCCGCCTTTGCGGTCGCCGTCTTCGCCCTGCCAGACGTCTTTCACGACGTGATCGTCAGGCGCTACACCAACCACGAAGTGCTCTGGCACCAGGAGGACGCCCAGACGGCCGTCTCGGTCGTCTCACGCGATGGCATTCGGACGCTGCTCATCGACGGCATGCATCACGCCAGCGACGGCGAGGGCATGGTCAGGAACCACGAAGTGATCGGCGCGATGGCGCTGGCCGTCCATCCTGATCCCAGGCAGATCCTCATCGTGGGCCTGGGCGGCGGCGCCACGGCCGGGAGCGTGGGGCTGACGCGGTCCGCGCTGACGCAGGTGGTTGAGCTCTCGCCATCGGTCATCGCCGCCGGTCGATGGTTCGACCGCACCAATCACAGCGTGCTCAAGAACCCGCGGGTCGGGTTCCAGGTCGATGACGGACGCAACTTCCTGCTGACCACCGAGCGCAGGTTCGACCTGATCACCGCCGATCCGATTCTGCCGGAGATGGCGGGCGCCGCGAATCTGTACTCGGCCGACTACTTCGCGATCGCGCGCCGCGCCCTCGCACCGGGCGGCATGATGCTGCAATGGCTGCCCACGGACAACGAGTATCGCTACAAGATGATGCTCCGCAGCTTCGCGTCCGCGTTTCCGCACATGACGGTCTGGCACTCCGGAGGCATCGTCTTCGGATCCGCCACCCCCATCCGCGTCAGTCCCGAGGCGTTCGCACGCATCAGCGCCCAAGCGCAGGTCGGTCAGTTGTTCGAGGGGATCGGTCTCAGGCGGTTCGACGACCTGCTTGGCATGTACGTCGGCGGCCGAGATCAGGTCATGGCCTACGTCGGCGAAGGTCCCATGCTGCGCGACGACCGGCCGGTGATCGAGTACTTCCTGTCGATGCCAGGACGCGGCGTCCCCGTGGATCCTTCGAAGCTGTCCGGTCCCGTGGCCGACCTGCTGCGGCCCACGCCGTAGGACGGGAGACGGCCCACGGGCTACGGGCTACGGGCTACGGGCTACGGGTCTACGGGCTACGGGCGAGAGTAAACGGGCTACGCAGACGCGCTTACAGTTTTCGTAGCAAATACCTCCGAGGTCATCTCGGTCGCACGACAATCGCGTCGCTCACAGGCCGCGGGCCGGCCGCGTCGGACGGCCGGTTGACGACCTGATCCTTCACCACCATCGTCGTGGACCCGCCGCCATCGAGGTTGAGCGCGTCGCGCAGGCCGAGACGGTCGCATAGGCGCTGCAGGTCGGCGAACGTCATGCCGATGCTGTCCGGCTGCCGGCCGTCGATCGCCGCGAGCCAGATCTGGCCTTTGCCGTCCACGCCGATGATCGTGCGGGGATGCCGGGCGTTGATGAAGTTCGGCGCATTGAGGCTCTCGGCCTCCCAGTCGGTGATCGGCCTGCCGTCGCGCCGCAGCAGGCCTGCGCCGTTGACGATGTGGTCCGCCCTGTCGAGGACGTCTACCGGCAGGCCGCGCAGGCTCTTCCACGTCGTCTTGAACGTCACCGCACTGCCGATGACCAGGGCCTTGAGGGGCGCCGGCGGATCAGTCCCGCCATATGACAGCACCGCCCCGCTTCGCGGAATCGGCGCGCGTCCGAGACCCGATCGGACCTCGACCACCTGCAGCGGCGATCCGTCGAGCACCCACTCCGTGCCTGCGGGCGCCGTATCCGTGTCCTTGTGATACGCCGGCGTGTACAGCATCAGCTTGCCTCGCTCGCGCGTCGTGTCCACGCCGTCGATGGGGAGCGTGAGCGGTCCCGCACCCGTCGTCATCAGCGCCGACACGCGCGCCGACAGCTGGTCGAACGCGAGTGAGGTCGGGCCGGCTGGCGGGTTGTGAATGACGACCGCGCCCTTGACCCCGGGACTGTCGCTCACCAGCTCGCCGCGCACCTTGAGGAGCGAGACCGGCTCGCCGTTGCGCACGTTGAAGAACCCGCCGTTGACAGCGGCAACCGCCCGATGCCGGCTGGCGATGCCGCTGACCGGCTCGGCATCCACGACCTGGTCGTTCGAGAGCACGCTATCAACGAACACGCGGCTGGGATCCAGCTTCAACAGAAAGACCGCGATCGGACCGGCATCCTCGACCAGGGACGGGTCGTTGAGGCGAAACAGCTCGACTCCGGGAGCCACCGGTTCTGCGACGCCGAGCCCGGTTTCCGGCCGCGATGCCGCACATCCCGCGAGCGCGACCAGGACCACGACGCGTGCAAGTCGGGCGCCGAGTCTCATCGATTGGTCTATTCTTTCACGTCATGAAGCGCCGAGCGTTCCTGGGACGAGCCGCGATGGTGGGGGCCGTGACCGGCCTTGGGGCTGCGGACCTGGCCCTGCGGGCGCAAGCCACGGTGCCAGCGACCGGGTTGCGGCCACGCATTCGCCCGCGCGCGCTCCGCCCCGGGGACACGGTCGGCGTCATCACGCCGGCGACCGCCACCTATCAGCAGGTGGAGCTCGACATCGTGCGCGAGTCGCTCGAAGGCCTCGGCCTCAAGGTGAAGATCGGCCGTCACGTGATGGACCGCCGTGGTTCGCTCGGCGGAACCGATCGCGACCGGGCCGACGACATCAACCGGTTCTTCGCCGATGACGACGTGCGCGCGATCATCCCGACCCGCGGCGGCTGGGGCAGCGCGCGACTGCTGCCGCTGCTCGACTACGCGGCCATCGCCAGACAGCCGAAGATCATCCTCGGCTACAGCGACATCACCGCCCTGCTCAGCGCCATCCACGCCAGGACGGGACTGGTCACCTTTCATGGCCCGAACGGCGGCGGCCGGTGGGATCAGCAGTCACTCGACTGGATGAAGCGTGTGCTGTTCACCGGCGAAGCCGTGACCTACGCGAATCCGAAGACGAGCAACGATCGCAACGTGCTCACGCAGATCGACAACCGGACGCAGCGCATCGGCACGAAGGGCGGGCGCGCCCGGGGTCGCCTCGTGGGTGGCAACCTCACTGTGTTCGTGACGCTGTTCGGATCGGCCTACGTCCCGCCGCTCGATGACGCGATTCTGTTCCTCGAAGATGTCGGCGAGCAGTACTACCGGATCGATCGAATGATGACGCAGCTGCGCATCAGCGGCGCGTTGGCGCGGATTCGAGGCTTCGTGTTCGGCACGTGCAGCGAATGCACGCCGGGGGATGGCTACGCGTCGCTCACATTGGAAGAGATCTTCGCCGATCACATCGCGCCGCTCGGCATTCCCGCCTGGTCTGGCGCGATGATCGGACACGGCATGACGCAGTGGACGCTGCCGGTCGGCGCCGACGTCGAGATCGACGCCGATACCGCGACGCTGCGCCTCGTCGAGCCGGCTGTCACCACCTGACCTGGGCGCGGCGCTCCCGACGCCGGTCCTGGTCAGGCCCACGCGTCAGGACGTCTTATGCCCATGAACACTTTCGTGCCACGACTCCTTCCCGCCGTTCGGCTCAGCCTCGTTGCGCTCGCGCTCACGTCGGCCGCGGTGCCGGCCCTGGCGCAGACCACCGTCCGGACCGTCCGCGCGACAGGCGCCCCGACTGCCACTGGCGAAGGCGTGCGCGACGAGATCGCGCGACTCCGCGAGGAGGTCGCGGAACTTCGCGCCGCGCTGGCGGACCTGCGAGCGGAGATCACTGGCGCGCGGGCCGACCATCCAGCGGCGCAGCCGGCGGGTCCACAAGCCGTCTCTCCCGCTGCTGTCGAGATGCTCAGAACGCAGGTCGGCCAGCTCGATCAGACGAAGGTCGAGTCCTCGACGCGCTTGCCGGTCGCGCTCTCGGGCACGATTCTCACCAACTGGTTCTCGAATTCCGGGGAGGCCAACTGGCTCGAGAATCCGAATCTGGTCTCGCGTGTGGGCGAGGGCAGCCCCACCGGCTCGATGAGCGGCACGTTGCGCCAGAGCCGCCTCGGCCTCGAGGCCACCGGCATCTCGATCGGCGACTGGCAGGCGAGCGGCACGATCGTGGCCGACTTCTTCGGCGGTGTGCCGAATTTCGCGACCGGCACCGTGATGGGCCTGCCGCGCCTGGTCTACGGCTTCGCGCGCCTCGAGCGCGCAGACACGGCGTTCCAGATCGGCCAGGACCACGCCATGCTGGCCCCGCGCGAGCCGACGTCTCTGGCAGCGCTCTCCTTTCCTCTGTTCTTCCGTTCAGGCAATCTCTACCTGCGCGCCCCCCAGGTCCGTGTGGAGCATGCGCTCACGGACACGTTCTCCATTCAGGGCGGCGTGATCTCGCCGCTGGCGGGTGACCACGATCAGGCCTACGAGTTCGCGCCGAAGGCCGGAGCGGGTGAGCGCGCGCGGCGGCCGGCCTTCGAGGGGCGCGCGCAGGTGCTGCGAGGGTCGGCCGACAGCGGACGCGTGTTCGAGGCAGGCGTCTCGGGACACGTGGGCTGGCGTGGCGCCGGCGACGCTCGCGATCGGTCGTGGGCCGTGGCGGTTGACGTCAACGCGCAGGTCGGCCGCGTGGGCGCCGCGGGCGAGATCTTCAGGGCAGAGCACCTCCAGGCGTTCGGAGGCGCGGTCTCTCAGCCCGGCCTCGCCTCAGGCGGCTGGGCGGAGGTGCGCGTGACGATGTCGCCCCGAACGCGGGCCGCGGGGGGCTTCGGCATCGACCGGCCGCACCAGGGAAGTGCGACGCTCAGCCGCCGCGAGAACCGCAGCCTCTTCGGCAACGTGATCGTGGACATCACACCTGAGGTCGGCGCGACGGTGGAATACCGCTGGCTGCGGACGACGTTCGGCGACTCGCAGTCGGGCGCCAACCACCACCTCAACGCGGCGTTTGCCATACGGTTCTGACGCAGAGGACCGGGTGCAAGTCCTGGGTCCTTCGCTGCGCTTCGCAGAAGTCCCGGGAGCTTCGCCTCAAGTCCCGGAACTGACGCAGAAGTCCGGGAGGCTTCGCCTCAGGTCCCGGCGCTTTCGCAGAGGTCACGGAGGCTTCGCCTCAGGTCCCGGCTCTGACGCAGAAGTCCCGGACGCTTCGCAGAAGTCCAGGGAACTCCGCGCTACTTGTCCTTGTAGCTCGCCGGCGAATAGGGCCGGCCGAACTTGTTCAGGTGCGGGGCCTGCGAGGCTGAAGATTCATCGAGGGTCAACACCGTGGGCGTGGCAGCCGAGGTCGCCGTGTCGATGGTGACGGGTGACGCACGCTCCGAGAGCGCCGTGACGCGGTAGCGTCCCGTCGGCACAGTCAGCCGCCATGCGCCGTCCGGTCCGACGGTCGTGACATACGGTGTCGGGGCGACGACGATGAAGGCGACCATCTGGGGGTGGATGTCGCAGAAGACCTGGTAGGTGGCGGGCTCGGCGAAGGTGCGGGTCTTCGAAGCGCCGGCCCGATACAGAGCCAGGTCGAACGGTTCGGGCGCCGACAGCGAAAACACGTTGTGAAAGATCGAGTCGCGATTCGGGAAATCGATGCTCGAGCCGGCCGGTACGCCGAGCACTCGCGGTGAGAACGACTTGTTCTGCTGCGCCATGGTCGCCTGGACGGGCCGCCGGGGCGCGGTCGCGCCGATCGGCTCCGCATAGACCACCGCGGAGGCTGGCTGGGTCTTCGGCCGGACCGTGGTCTGGACGCGCCCGGCCAGCGATGCCGGCTGCGCGAGCGGCGCCAGCGCCGCCGCGCCAAGCAGTGAAACGACGCACAGCAGGCGCAAGGTCATTCGTGGACCATTATCCGGTCAATCTCCGGACTTCTCCGAGGCTCCGCGACTTCAACGTCAGCGCCGGGGACTTCAGGCCCAGCCTCCGGGACTTCTTCCCAGCGCCGTTGTCCAGGATTTCTGAGTCGGTGCCGGGCCCTGTGTTTCACGCGGTCTTGATCGCCATCCGATAGGCCACGACGGGGGCGGCGAAGCCTTTGACGGCCAGAGGGGGGATGGGCTCGGCGGCGATGAGGTCGCGGACGCGGGAGAACGTCTCGTCGCCGATCAGGATCTGACCCGGCTCGGCGGCCGAGCAGAGGCGCGAGCTGAGGTTCACGGCCGGCCCGATCGCGGTGTAGTCCAGCCGGGCCTCGCTGCCGATGTTGCCGACGATCACCGGTCCCGTGGCGATGCCGATGCCCACTGAGAGCGCCGGCAGCGTCGGGTCCGTCGCCGGCGCGCCAGCGACGGCGCGTTGGATCTCCACGGCGCACCGGATGGCGTTGAACGCCATGTCCGGTCCGGCGAACTGCGCGAAAACCGCGTCGCCGATGAACTTGTCCACGTCGCCGGAGAAACGCGCGACCAATTCGGCCTGCAGCCGAAGGTAGTGGTTCAGCGCGGCCACCGCGGCTTCGGGGGCGTGGGTGTCGGCGAACGCCGTGAATCCGCGCACGTCGCTGAACAGCAGCGTGACCACGCGCCGCTCTCCGGCCAGCGGCGCCGGGGCGACCTGGCGATGAATCATTTCGATCGTGGACTGCGACACGAACTTCTGCATGTCCGCGCGTTCGCGCAGTCCCGTCGTCATCTCGTTGAATGAGCGCGCGAGCGTGCCGAGTTCGTCCTCGCGCGCCAGCTGCACGGGCACGTCGTATCGTCCCTCGGCCACGTGACGGGTCGCGTTCACGAGCTGATCGATCGGCTTCGTCAACGTCCGGGCAAAGAACGCGCTGCCGGCGATGCCGAGGCCGGCTGTCACCAGGCCGAGCAGCAACAGGCCCGCCTGAATGCGCTGATACGGCGCCAGGGCGACGTCGCGCGACTGCAGGCTCACGACGCGGACCAGCGATGCCGGCGCCTGAGGCACGGCCAGCGCCTGAAAGCGCTCGCCGCCGAGGTTGGCATCCCAGGTGGCTGGTGTCGCCGGCAGATCCGACGGCGACCGCCAAGGCACCCGCTGCGCGCTGATCGTGCTGCCAGCCACGCCACGCGGACCCAGCAGCACGATCTCCTGACCGCTGGCCTCGCGCAGCGAGGCGGCCCACGCGGCATCGAGCGGCGCGGCCACGAGGATGAATCCGAAGAACGTCCCCCCAGCCTGTGCGGCCTCCATCGTCGCGTGATGCGCGACGCCGTCCACGTCGATCTCGGCGAACACGGACTGACCGTTGCGGGTCGGCTCGATCCACCGGTCGAGGAATCCTGGGATCTGCAGGGGTGCGAAGCTGTCGGTCCGCGCGATGACCTCGCCGGCCACGTTGACGGCCACGAGCAGTTCTGGCCTGGCGCTGCTCTGGCGGTACTCGCTGAGATGGTCGCGGATGGTCGCCGCGTCGTTGGTCATGAACACCGCGTTCAGACGCGGGAAGGACGCCACCAGGCTGGCCACCTGCTGGAGGGACTGGTAGCGGGCGACCTCCGCGGTGCGAATCGTCTGCGCACTCCGCGACAGGTCCGCCGCAATCCGGTCGCCGACAATCGCGTTCGCGCGAGCACTGACATACGCCAGTGTCGCCGCGGTCAGGCCAACCACCAGGGCGCTCTGCACCACCAGCAACCGCGCCCGCAGCGATCGAAACGCCATGACGCAGACGATACCAGAGCCACCAAGGCCGTACCCGGTGTACCTGGTGTACCTGCCGTACCCGAGTACCTGGCGCACCCGAGTACCCGGCGTACCCGAGTACCCTGCCGTACCCCCGTACCTGAGGTACCCGGCGCACCCGGCGTACCCGGTCTATCTCTGTATCGTGATCCGCTCGATGCGTGCGCCTTCGAGCACCCGATCGAGGACGTCGAGGCCCGAGACGATCTTGCCGAAGACGGTGTAGTCGTGATCGAGGCGCGGCAGATCGACCAGGTCGATGAAGATCTGCGCGTCGCCGGTGTCGCGTCCGCGCGTGGAGATGCCCACGGCGCCCCGGACGTGCGCGGCGCCTGGACCGGTTTCATCGCGCATGTAGCGCACGTCGCCCACGTACTCGTTGGCGCCAGGGCTGCCGCCCTGGATCACGAAGTTCGGCACGACGCGGTGAAACGTCAGGCCGTTGTAGTGGCCGGTCTGCGCCAGTTCGGCGAATCGCGCCACCGTGACGGCGGCTTGCTCCGGGTACAACTCCATCTCCATGCGCCCGCCTCCCACCATCGTGATGACGGCGCGGCGTGGGATCGCGGCCAGCGCGTCGGCCGACGGCTGCTGCGGATAGCGGAAGCGGCTGGCCACGGCGGGCGGCGGCACGGACGGCGCGACCTTCGTCCACGCGCTGACCGCGGCGGCGCGAACCGCTGGATCGTAGTCGCCCAGGTACCGCTGCAGTTCGCGCACACGCGCGGCGGGCAACAGCTCCTCAAGCCGGGTCACAATCGCCACGCGCGGATCGCGGGAGGTGTCCGTCGCTTCATCGGTCAGGCGCGTGAGCGAGGCGAGCAGCGCCCCCACCACGGTGTCGCGCTGATCGGCGGGCGCGGCACGCAGCACGCCTGCCGCGGCGCGGACGAGCTGATGGTCGGGACTGGTGAGCGCGCGCGTCGCCAGGGCAAACACGCGCGGACTCGAGCGGCGCCCGAGCGCCTCGAGCGCGGTCGTTCGCACGTTCGGGTGGGCATCGCCGGCCAGCAGCTCGAGCGTCGCGTCGTCACCCACAGACCCGGCCGCCGTCGCGGCGGCCACACGCACCTGCCAGACCGCGTGCGCGGCCGCGGATGCGATGAGCGGACGGGCGTCTCCGGCCCTGACGCGTGCAAGCGCCGTCAGGGCGCGTGCCGGCACATGCCAGTCGTCGCCCCCCGGAACCGGCGAGAGCGCGCGCGCCCGGCCCAGGAGGTCCGCGGCGACCTGGTCGAGATCCGCCGCCGACGCACACGACGTCGCCAGCAGGTCGATGGCGCGCAGGACGACCGCCGGTTCGGCATCAGCCAGGCGGCCGCGAAGCGCCGCACAGGACTTGAGCTGGCCCGCGCGGCGGCCTTCGGCGGCCAGATAGTCGTAGCGCACCTGCCAGACGGCGTCCTGATCGAGGCGGGCGCCGGCGGCGGCATGATCCGCGCGACCCAGATCCAGCCTGAGCGCGGCCAACCGCCGCACCTGCCAGTCGCCGTCGGCGGCCGCCCGCGACAGGGTCGGCGCATCGTCGTCTCGTGCAGTAGCGAGCGCGAGCATCGCCAGGCGCCGCACGCGGGCGTCGGCCGACGCGTCAACCGCGATCTCACGGAGGCGCGTGCGCGTGGCGGGCTGAATCTCGCGCCGCGGGTCGAGACGCACCAACACCTCGAGACCCTTCACGGCGCCCAGGCGGCGGTCCGCGCTCGTACGGGTCGCCGCCACAAGGATGGGCTCGACGCGGTCACGCGCCGGCGCGTCCGGATACCTGAGGCGCCCAAGCGACTCGAGCAGCACCTGCGCGACAGTGTCCTCGCGCTCGGCACCCAGCCACGTCTCGATCAGGCGCGCGGCGTCGGCCACGGCGGGACTCGATCCGAGGGCGTAGGCCATCTCGCGGCGCACGACGACCGGCTCGGTTGCGGGAACCTCCGTCACGACCGTGCGGCCCAGCCGGCCGTTGGCCTGCGCGGCCAGCCGGCGCACGTCCGGATCCGCCGACGAGACGGCCGCGTCGAGCAGGGCGCGCTCGCGAATCTCGCGGTGATTCACGGGATGCGGCGCGGGCGGTGCGGGAGTCTGGGGGCACGGTGCGTACAGCCGGCCATCCCCGGCCAGGATGACGTTGGCCGCAGTCACGGCGATCGGCGAGGCCAGGGTCGCGTCCGACCCGCAGGTGAGCACGGGGGCCACGCGCGCGTCTCCCGCCTGCCGCCCGCCGAGCGTGGCGGTCGAGGCCACGACCGCTGTGAACGCCGCGACCGCACACGCGCTGGCGGCGAGGCGCGTCACCGGACAGCCTCGGCGGGAGACCACTTGCCGGAATACTCGAGCATCTGCTGCTCCAGGTCCATGGGATAGGAGATCACGACGTCCACGATCGCGCCGTTCGCGTCGATTACCGGCTGGAGGCGCGGCTGGACGAAGCCCGTGTACGACGGCAGGCTCAACCGATCCACGCGCGCCACGACTTCGTCGCGCAGGTCCGGATGAAAGTGGATGCCGTATTCCTCGAACAGCGCGCGCGCGGCGTCGTAGTCCCCTTCCGACTTGATGCGCTGCACCTCGGCGAGCAGCCGACCGGCGCCGCCCCGGAACTCCTCGACGTCCACCAGCACGTAGTAGGTCTTGTCGTCGCGGCGCACGACGTCGATGGCACGGGTGTGCGCCATCAGCCAGTGCACGATCATCTGGCGATTGCGCATGTGGTCTTCCTCGATCGTCGTGCCCTCACGCACGCGCCGGAGCTGCACGAGCGCATTGCGCGCGTACGCCTCGTATTCGGTCCGGACGATCGCGTCCTGGTGCGCGGCCGGCAGCAGGCCGACCTCGGCGATCTTCGGATCTGGCACCCAGTAGAGCGCCACGAGATCCGCGCGCGCCTCTTCGACCGCCGAGTACTGCTCCTTCAGCGCGAGTTGCGGCTGTCCCTCGAGCCGATCCGCCACGCGGCCGGAGCCATGCCCGAGCACTTCATGGATCGCCGTGGTCACTTCGCTCGCCACGGCGCCCCACTGCTCGGCGCGCGCGACCTCGTCCTCCGTCCAGCAGAACTCGCGACGATACGAGGCCGACTGCGACTTGTCGTAGGCCTCGTTGATGTTCGCGAGCGAGACGGACTTGCTGCCGTACTCCTCCCGAATCCGCTGGTCGTTCGGCAGGTTGATGCCGATCGCCGTCGTCGGACCCGCCTCGCCGGTCTCGACGACCACGTCGATCGCACGGGCGGTGACACCGACCACGTCCGTACGGCGCCACTGCGGATCCCACGGCATCCGGGCTTCGAACCAGGGGGCGGCCTGGGCGAGTTGATGCAGGCTCTCGGTCTTCTCGAGGTTCACGTAGTACACGAGCGCTTCCCAGGCGCCCTTGACGCCGCGCGCGTCGAGGTAGTTCTCGACGAAGCCATTGATCGTATCCACGGGCGACTCTTTGTCCGCCACCCACGCGATGTCGTAGGCCACCCGATCGCTGTCGTCACCGGACTCGTAGAAACGGATGAGGTGATCGAGCGCCACCTGCATCCGTGCCGGTGCGTAGGCGTGCGCCGACCGCAGGTGGAAGACGATGTTGCGGATCTGTGCCCCGTACCGCCCGTTCGCGCGATAGAATCTCCTCGACGAGCTGGCCGTCTTCCTTGACGAGTCGCGAGTTGAGGCCGTACTGCTCCGCGAAGCCGTCGAGGTCAGCCATGGTGACGCCCGAGTAAAGGTTGTTCGCGCTCGCCTCCAGGATGTCGCGACCCTCGCCAGGGGTCTTGCTCGTCACCATCGTGTCCACGGACGGCTCGAAGAAGGGTCCGTGGAGCCGATCGAGGAGCATCGCGAGCGTCTCTCCCTCGGCACAGGGAAACGACGCGCCGTTGGCCAGGGCGGCCTCGGCCGAGGCGCGCAGCTCGTCTGGCCGGCACTTCAGGACGAACTTCCGCGACGTCATGTTGTTGTGCGGTCCGGAGTTGATCCAGAAGAGCTTGGTGTAGCGGCGAATCTCGGCGAGCACACCGGTGAGCGCGTCCGGCCACGGCGTGCTGTGCGTCAGGATCTCCTCGAGGATCTCGCGCATCGCGAGCGAGGGGCTGTAGCGCTGGTCGTAGTAGATATCGCGGCCGGCGAGCGCGGCCTGATAGAGATGCCACGTCAGGATCTTCTGATCCACCGGCAGCGCGTTGAAGCCGTCCGCGTAGTCCTGGACCACCGCCGCATCGTCGATCTGTTCGAGGAGGTACCGGCGTGTCATGGGCGCCGTCTCAGATCTCGATCTTCTCGAGATGGCCGGGCGTCTTCACGGTCCAGCCCAGCTCGCGCTCGATGCGTGCCTTGAGCGTGTCCATCGGGTCCGGCTCGCCATGCACCAGGAAGGTCACCGCCGGCTTCTTCGTGAATCCACCGAGCCACCGCATGATCTCGTTGCTGTCGGCGTGCGCCGACATCGAGTCGAGCGCCTCGATCTGCGCGTTGACCGTGATCTCCTCGCCGTGAATGCGCGTGACCCTCGCCCCGTCGCGCAGCGTGCGACCACGCGTCCCGGCCGACTGATAGCCCACGAACAGCACGGTGTTGCGTGGGTCCGGCAGGGCACGCGCCAGGTGGTGCAGGACGCGGCCGCCCGTGGCCATGCCGCTGGCAGAGATGACGATGGACGGGTGGGTCGATTCCTGGACGGCTCGAGACTCGGGGATCGACGAGATCACGCGGAGCTTGGATGTGCAGAAGTAACAGAGCCGGCGCTCGGCCTTCGGATGCCCCTTCGGGCCATCGGCGTGATCCCTGATCTCAGGATCCAGCTCGTTGATGCGCTTGCGATACTCGAGCAGGACCTCGGCCGCCATCGGGCTGTCCACATAGACCGGCAGCACCGGGATGCGTTTTTCCTCTTCCAGGCGATCAATCCAGTACAGGAGCTCTTCCACGCGGCCGAGCGCGAACGACGGGATGATCACCTTGCCGCCACGCGCCGCCGTGGCCGTGACGACCGACGCCAGGTGCGACCCGTTGTCATCCTCCTCGTGCACCCGATCGCCGTAGGTGGACTCGATCAGCAGCACGTCGGCTTCGGCGACCGGGGCCGGATCCGGCAGGACCGGACGCCCGAAACGGCCGAGGTCTCCGCCGAAGAGGATCGTCTTGCCGGACGCGTCGTCGTGAATCCGCGCATAGCTCGAGCCCAGCAGGTGGCCCGCATTGAGGAACTCGACGGTGACGCCTGGCGCCACCGGCACCCGGCGTTCGTAGCCGACCGGCTGGAATCGCTCCATCGCCCGTGCCGCATCTGCTTCGGTGAACAGGGGCAAGGCCGGCGAGTGCTTGCTGTAGTGCTTGCGGTTGGCCCGTTCGGCGTCTTCTTCCTGGATGTGGGCCGCGTCGGCCAGGACGATGCTCGCCAGCTCGGCCGTCGGCGGGGTGCAGAAGATGCGGCCCTTGAAGCCTTGCGCGACCAGCCGCGGCAGGTAGCCGCAATGGTCCAGGTGCGCGTGCGTGAGCACGACGGCCGCGATGTCGCTGGCGCGCACCGGCAGGGCCTGCCAGTTGCGGTCACGGACCGATCCCTGAAAGAGGCCGCAGTCCACGAGAATCTTGTGGGCGCCGGTGTCGAGCAGGTGCTTCGAGCCGGTCACCGTACGGGCTGCGCCCATGAATGTAATTGTCACAGTGGGACCATTCTAACGGCTGGGCTCAGCAACACGGGAAGTCCCGGGCACGTCGCTGCGCTCCGCAGAAGTCCCGGTCAAAAGAAACTCAGAAGTCCCGGTGGAAAGAGACGGGAAGTCCCGGGGGCTTCGCTGCCGCTCGCAGAGGTCCCGGAGGGAAGACATGGGAAGTCCCCGGTGGCTCGCTGCGCTCGGAGAAGTCCCGGTCAAGAGACACTCAGACGTCCCGGAGGGAAGAGCCGGGAGGTCCCGGTGACCGCCGGGCGGCTACGCGAGCGGTTGGCCGCCGGTGTGCCAGAAGAGCACGGTCTGGTCGCGCCGAAGCGCGCCTGCGCGCACGTGCGCGATGAGCCCAGCCAGCGCCTTGGACGTGTAGACCGGATCGACCACCACGCCCTCGCGACGGGCCAGCAGCGACGCGGCCTCGATCGAGGCCGCCGTCGGCACGCCATAACCCTCCCCGACCTGGGTGTCGTCCACGACGATCGGACGGTCTGCGCCCAGCGACGCCGGGCGGCCACCGAGTCGTTCGGCCATGCCGTCGAGGAGGCGCGCGACGATCGCCGCCAGGTCGTCCGCACGCTCGTCCGCACTGACGCCCACGATCCGGGCAGGCAGACCCAGCAGCGCGCAACCGGCGACGAGGCCCGCCTGCGTGCCGCCCGACGACGACGCGTGGACGATCACATCGGGGCGGATGCCGGCTGCCGACAACTCGGCGACGGAGCGAGCGAAGCCCATCGCGCCGGTCGCGGTCGAGGCTCCCAGCGGAATCACAAAGGGAATCCCGCCTGCCGCCCGAACCTCCGTCGCCACCTCGTCCATCGTCGTCGCCCGCGCCTCGCGTGACGGCACGATGCGGACGTCTGCGCCGAAGAGGGCGTCCAGTTTCAGGTTGCCCGTCGGGGCGGGCGGAGCCTGGCCGTTCAGGACGAGGATGACCTTGAGTCCCATCACGGCCCCGGCCGCGGCCGTCGCGCGCGCGTGATTGGACTGCAGCCCCCCGCAAGTGATGAGCGTGTCGGCGCCCGCGGCTCGCGCCTCGGCGAGCACGGCCTGCAGCTTCCGCACCTTGTTGCCGCCCCAGCCGAACGACAGCAGGTCGTCGCGCTTGATCAGCAGACGCGGGCTGTCAGGACCGAGGGCGTCTGCGAGCCGGTCGAGCGCGTGGACGGGACTGGCGTGCGCGGCCAGCGGGACGATCGGCAGCGACATGAGCGTGGCAAGGGCAGTGGCCATGGGGGACTGTGCCTACAGCCTACAGGCTACAGGGGACGGCCTACGGGAGACGGCCTACGGGAAACTCGGACAGGCTACGGGCTACTTGTCTCGCCGAAGCGCACCAGCGCGAAGGCGGACGGGAGACGGCCTACGGGACGGGCTACGGGAGACGACAACGGCCTACGGTAGACCGCGACTTGCCCCGGACGGGTCAGAGGAACGCGACTTGTCCGCCGAAGCGCATCGGCGCGAAGCTGGACGGGCTACAGTCTACGAAATCACAGTGACTGGCAGTCGGACGACTGACGAGAGGTGACGATGATGCGACGTCTTGCGGTGACCGGGGTGCTTTGCGGCGCGCTGGCCGGCGGTGTGCTCGCGGCGCAGAGTCCTCAGGGGTTCACACCGCTCTTCGATGGTCGAAGTCTGAACGGCTGGGTGGTCGAGAACAGCGACGGCGCGAACTTCACCGTCACGGGCGGCGTCCTGCGCGTCACCGGCCCGCAGGGCTGGCTGCGATCGGCGAAAGAGTACGGGACCTTCGTGCTGCGGGTCGAGATGCGCTTCGTGACTGATGACGCCGACAGCGGCGTGTTCGTGCGTGCGCCGGGACCAGCGTCGAACATCTTCATGCGCGGGTGGCCGGCCAACGCGTATCAAGTGCAGCTGCGCGACATGTCCCGCAACAAGACGACCAATCCGATCTGGATCGGCAATCTCTATCGGCACCGCGTCGCGACGGGCGAGACGACCTTCGATGCCGACGCGGCGATGCGTGCGGTCAAGGCCACGGGTGAATGGCAGGTCGTCGAGATCGAGGCCGTGGATGATCGACTCACCGCCAGCCTGAATGGCGTGCCCGTCCTGCGTGCGGCTGGCCTCGTCAACGCCCGCGGCTTCATCGGCATTCAAGGCGAGACGGGCGTGGTCGAGTATCGAGCAATCGCCGTGCGCGAACGGTAAGGGCCTGTCAGACGGGCCCTTCGCATCGGCGAGACGACTCAGCCTGCGGCCAGGGGATTCTTCCAGTCGAGCCCAGTGAATCTCGCGAAGTCCCCGTCAGTCGAGCACAACGTCAGTCCGTGCTCGATCGCGAGTGCCGCCAGATGCGCGTCGGGTACGAGACGCGATGTCATCCATGACGCCGTGCAGAACTCTCCAAGCAGCGCGGCGTGACGCTCGGTGGGCTGCGGTACCCAGGCCACGTCCACGTTGAGCCACTCGCGCACCTGACCCCACGCGACCTGGGCCGTCACGGCGTTGCGCATCACCAGGGGATTGGTCGCCAGGCGCACGAATGCGAGGAGCGAGGGCCACGGCAGCCCCACCCGCACAGGACCAGTCAGCTGTTGGTCGAGCCACGCTCGGGCGGTCACGTGCTCGGGCGCCGACCGGTTGGCGGCGTAGAGCAGCACGTTGGCATCGACCAGAATCATCGGTGGTCGTCCCCCTCGACACGCGCCAGCACCTCTTCCACATTGTCCAGACTTCCGACGAGGCTCGGACCCAGATCGAACCCGGTCGTCCGAAACCGGGCTCGCGGCATCGCCGGTGCATCCATCGATGCAAGGCCGGAGCGAAGCGCTTCGTTGACGACCGCCTTGATCGACAGTCGTCGGCGTCGCGCGACCTGCTCGAGTCTCGCGGCAACGTCCTTCTCGAGGGTCAGCGTGGTGCGCATAGCTTGATGCTCTGATGCCTTGTATCTGATGTCAAGGCATCCCATGACGGCATTGGTCCCTCCGGCGTTCGCGCCGCACGTCGAAATGGGCGGGCCGGCTGAGGCCAGCTCCGCTCGTGGCGGATGGTGCCGGGCAGGCCGCGGCCGGCCCCCCGGCAGGAATGGCATACTTCCCCGATGTCCATGCTCGTCTCGGCCCTGCAGAGCGGCAGGCCGTTGTCGTCGGTCGAACTGCGTCCTCCGCGCGCGGAGCTCGACGCCGCCGCCGGGCGTGACGCCTGGATCGACACGTACCACGCCGTTCGCGGTTTCGTGCGGAGCGGGACGTTCGTCTTCCTGACCGACAGCGCCGTGGGCACGCGCGAGGAACACAACCTGCGGCACCTGGTGGCAAACCTCGGCACGGACGTGCCCCGTGACCGTGTAGTGCCGTTTCTCACCACGAAGCACACGCTCGATTTCTGCCTGTCCTACGCGGAACGGGCCTGGCATGAGGGCTTCCATTCGCTCGTGGTCCTCGGCGGCGACAAGTCGGTCGGCCCCCCGCGCTGCGTGGATCACGCGTGGGAGCTGCGCGAGCAGATCCGCGCACACGTGCCCGACATGACGCTCGGCGGCTGGGCGAACCCGCACGCATCAGCCGTGACGCAGGCGGGCTACCTCGAGGAGGCGCGCTTCACGGGCGAGTTCTTCCTGACGCAGATCGTCTCGCACCACGACATGCCGAAGATCGATGCCTTCCTGAACGAGACGACGCGTCGTGGCGTGGCGCTGCCCGGCATCTTCGGGGTCTTCTACTACCGCAGTGCGAACCCGAAGACCCTGAAGGTGCTCGAGCAGTTCCTGCCAGTGCCGGTCAAGGGCCTGACGCAGGAGTTCGCTGAGGGCGTCTCACCGGACGAGGTGTGCGCGCGCACGATCCGCGCGCTGCGCGCCGCTGGCGTGCAGCACTACTACGTGTCGAACCTGCCGCTGGGCCGAGCCAGACAGACGATGGCGAAGGTCCTGGCGCTGGTCGATGTCGAGAAGAGCATCACCACGTAGGTCACGAAGATCACGTAGCAGTCACGCGCGCGGCGTCACGCGGGCTCCACCCGCGTGACGGCCAATGGCCGTCGGGATGGCGGGGCCACCGGCGTGCACAAGTGCAGTGATGGCTCCTATGCCGCACTTGTGCGCGCCGGTAGCCCCGCCATCCAGCCGCCGCGCGCAATCGCCGCAGCGTGGCACTAGCCCCCGATCGCTTCGCGTCCTACGCGTCTTCGTGGTGAAGGCCCTTTGAAACACGGGCCGGTGATCAGCGCTCACGACCCCAGCGGACCGCCCCAAGTGTCCTCGTAGACGAAGTCCGCGATCGCTCGGCGCTGTCGCGGCTGTGTCTCGGTCTCGCGGTGGAACGGAATCGTCAGCGACTCCGGGTCGCCCGGGTAGCCGATGGCGATGAGCACCGCGGGATCGAACGGCGCGGGCACCAGGCACCCCGTGCGCGCGCGCTCAGCGTCGAAGCCGGCGAGTTGACGCAGGCCGAGTCCCATGTCGGTGGCCTGCAGCGTGAGAAACCCGACCGCCTGGCCCGTGTCGTACCACGCATGCGCGTTGACCGCGTCGTTGCGCTCGAGCGTGGACCGCACCGCGACGAGCACGAGCACCGGCGCCGCGGCCGCCCACGCCTGATTGCGCTCGGTCATCGACGAGACCATCCCCGCGAACGCCTCGGACTGCCGGCCGCGCCTGGCGACGAGAAACCGCCACGGCTGCTCGTTGCCAGAGGAGGGTGCCCAGCGCGCGGCCTCGAACAGGCGGATGAGGTCAGACGAGGTCACCTCTTTCGACAGGTCGAAGGCGCGCGGACTCCACCGCTTCTTGATGAGGTCCAGGATGTCGTGCTCGGTCTGCGCGTGCTTGGGATGCGTCATGGCGTTCTCCCCTATCATGCAGGGAATGGCCTCGTTCCTCGATTCCGTGCCGCTCTCGGGCATCATACGCATCCGCGACATGATGTACACGGTCGATCGCCCGTTCCGGCTCGATCAGGGCGACGTCAGCTTCGACGCGCCTGACACGGTCAAGGCCGCGTTGGCCAAGGGCATCGAGGACAACCGCTCGCACTACGTGCAAACCACCGGCGTCCCTGCGCTGGTCTCCCTCCTCGCCGGGAAACTCCGCACGAAGAACGGCATTCCCGTCGGCAGCGATGACGAAGTCATGGTCACGACCGGCGGCGTCCATGGCCTGTTCGCGGTGTGCCAGGGCCTGCTCGAGCCAGTCGATGAAGTCCTGCTGCCAGACCCGCGATGGCCGCCTGCCGCGGGCAACATCGCCGCGGCCCGGGGTGTGCCCGTGCCCTACCCGCTTCATGCCTCACGCGGGTGGCGGCCCGACCTGGACGAAATCCGCAGCCTGATCACGCCGCGAACACGGGCGATCTACGTCAATACACCTCACAACCCGACGGGAGGCGTCTTGACGCGGGCGGACCTCGAGGGCCTCGCCGCGATCGCGCGTGAGCACGACCTGTGGGTGCTCTCAGACGAAGCCTACGAAGACGTCCTCTACGACGGCCACACGCACCTGAGCCTCGCCTCGCTGCCCGGCATGTACGAGCGGACGATTCCGATCTACACGATGAGCAAGACCTACGCGATCACCGGCCTGCGCCTCGGCTACATCTGTGTCCGGAACGCGACGATTCGGGACCGCGTCCGCAAGCTGCTCTTCTTCACGGTGTCGAACACCTCGTCGCTGATCCAGTACGGTGGCATCGGCGCGCTCGCCGGGTCGCAACAGGTGGTCGAGGACTTCCGACAGGAACTGGAGGCGCGGCGCGACCTCTTCTACCGTGGCATCGCCGACGTCGCGCCCGGCGTGCTCAGCGGGACGCCCCCGCCCGGCGCCTTCTACGCTTTCCTCAAGATCGATCCCGCCTGGCGGTCGCCTCTCGCCGATGCGCCCGCGTCCCAGTCGTGGGCCATGTCCGAGTACCTCATCAAGGCAGGCCGCATCGGCTGCGTGCCAGGCGTGGACTTCGGCCAGCAGGGCGAGGGCTACATCCGCTTCTGCTTCGCGCGTGACCGGACGGAACTCACCGGCGCGCTCGATCAGATGCAGGGACTGTTCGGGCACGAGACCCGAGGTGCGGGAGGGAGGAGCTCATGAGGTACTTCAGCGACAGGCCCTCGACGTGCACCAGCGACAGGCACATGAGGTGCTGGAGGGACACGCCTCGAAGTACGCGAGGGACATGCACATGAGGTGCTTCAGTGACGAACACTTGAGGTGCGGGAGGGACATGCACGTGAGGTGCACGAGTGACACGCCCCGACGTGCGGAAGTGACAAACACATGAGGTGCCTCGGTGACGTTCACGCGAGGTGCTGGGTGAAGAACGTCTGACGTGCTGCGGGAGAACCGAAGCCCGGTGCTGGACTCTCACCCGCCGACGTGCTGGAGTGGACAGCGGAGCAGGTGGCCGTGTCAGCCCTGCCGAAAGGGCCCGAATGCGTAGGCTGTCTTCGGTCGCCCGTGGCCCGTTTGCTGTAGCCCGTTTGCCGTAGGCTGTCTCCTGACGTCCGTAGCCCGTCTCCCGTCCGCCTTCGCGCCGGTGCGCTTCGGCGAGACAAGTAGCCCGCAGCCCGTTATGCTCTTAGACTCCAAAGTCGTTCTCATCACTGGCGCCAAGCGGATCGGCGCCGTCCTCGCCAAGGCGGTCGCTGAGCGCGGGGCCGACGTCGTGCTCGCCTATCGCGGCTCGGAGGCCGAAGCCCACGCGGCGGCAGACGATGTCCGTGCGTCGGGACGACGGGCCCTGGTCGTCCAGACCGACGTCGCCGATGAGGGCGCGGTGACCGCGCTCCTGGCCGCCGTCGATCGCGCCTTCGGTCGCCTCGATGTCCTCGTCAACATGGCGTCGCTCTATCGGGCCGTGCCGTTCGACGACACGGACGTCACGGTCTGGGATCGGCAGATGGGCGTAGACCTGCGCGGCTCGTTCCTCTGCGCCCGCGCGGCTGTGCCGCTGCTGCGTCGCAGCGGCGCCGGCGGACGCATCGTCAACTTCACCGACTGGGTGGCCGCGAGCGGCCGACCCCGCTACAAGGACTACGTCGCGTACTACGTGGCCAAGGCGGGCGTGAAGGCGCTGACCGAGGCCCTGGCGCTCGAACTGGCCGAGGACCAGATTCTCGTCAACGCCATTGCACCGGGTCCGATTCTCGCGCCGCCTGACACCACCGCCGAAGAATCAGAGGCCGTGGTCCGCGCCACGCCACTCGGCCGCTGGGGCGGTCCGGACGAGATCGTCAAGGCCGTGCTCGCGCTCATCGACTCGGATTTCATCACCGGCGAGACGATCCGGGTGGATGGCGGCAGACACCTCAACTGATACGTGCATGTGAGATGTGGTGATGTGGTGATGTGGTGATGTGGCGATGTGAGATGTGAGGGCGCGTCAGCCGCGGCGGAGGCGGGCGCGGCCGGCGGCGCGCGTGGCGGCCGTGGAGGCGCGGCGGCCGTCGAGCGACCAGTCGCCGGCACCGGCCAGCGCCAGGGCGGCGAGCCCGCCGATCAGCAGCAACGAGAATTCCATGCCCTGGCCGCGAGTCGGGTCGTTGACCCAATTGAGGAAAAACCCCCAGCGCGCGTGGTCCTTCCACAGCGCCATCGCCAGGAACGCCACCACCGTGAGCGCGGCCCAGCGGGTGAGCAGGCCGAGGCCCACCAGGAGGCCGCCGACCAGCTGGATCAGACCGCCGAGCACCGCCAGGGTGTACCCAGGCTCCAGTCCCAGCCGCGCGTAGTACGCCGCCGTGTTCGTGAGGCCGCCGGCCCCGCTGCCGGGCGAGGCGAACAGGCCGAAGACCTGATGCGCCCCGTGCGCGACGAGGATGACCGACAGGGTCAGCCGCAGCACGAGCAGGCCGGACGTTTGCAGCACACTCTGAGAATACCCGGCCGCGCGCGGGGAGACCAGATGTCAGGACAAGTCGCCGACAGTCCGCCGCCGGTCAGAAGTAGAACGCCACGCCGCCGGTCCACATCGAGCCCTTGTGGGACACGCGGACGCTGTCGGTGAACGGCACGTTGAACTCCTGCTCGTCCACCTCCGGCGCCCCGAACCTGACGAAGCGCAGGCGGTAGTCCCCATAGAGGGCCACGTGCCGTCCGACGAAGATCTCGGCCCCGATGCCGGCGTGCCAGCCGGTCGTCCGGGTGGACACCGAGTCCACCACGGCGCCGACGTTGTCCAGTTGGTCGGTAATCTGCTGATACAGGCCGTAGCCACCGAGCAGGTACGGCGAGAAGACGCCACGGGCCGGAAAGACCAGCATCGAGAACTGAAGCGGGCGCTCCCGGAAGCGGGTCGTCAGAATCCTCGCTCGTCTCGGATCGCTGCTCGAAGCTGACCTCGAACGACACCTTGCGTGAGGAGGCCAGACGCAGGGTCCCGCCCAGGAACCGGGTTGACGGCGTGCCCGACGGGATGTCGCCCCGCACGAAGCTGAACCGCGGGCCGATCCCGAACGACTGGGCCGAGGCTGGCGCGGCCGTCATCAGGGTCACGGCCGCGAGGAACCCGAGGCCGGCAAGGCCGGTCACACGTCGCGCGCGCATGCACACCTCCATGTCGGAGGTTTCGGCGCGACGGCGCCCCGCCGTTAGGGGGGCGCCCCCCCCCGCGGAGGCCGCCTCATGGCACGGCGGCGGCCCACGGGCGCGGCCGGCTGCTAGAATCGGCGCATGCCGACCACCGCCATCCACCCGTCGGCCCGTATCGCCAACTTCTCCTACGCGATCCGCAACATCGTGGTCGAGGCAAAGAAGGTGGAGGCGAGCGGGCGCCGCGTCCGGTACCTGAACATCGGGGACCCGATCTCGTTCGGGTTCAAGACGCCGCCGCACCTCATCGAGGCCGTGTCGAAGGCCATGCGCGACGGCCACAACGGGTACACGGCGTCGGCCGGCGTGGCCAACGCCCGTGAGGCCGTGGCTGACGAGTGCTCGTCGCGGGGCATGGCGATGACCGCCGACCGGGTCATCCTGACGTCGGGCACCTCAGAAGGCATCGAACTCACGTTGGGGGCCGTGGCCGACACGGGCGACGAAGTGCTCGTGCCGACGCCCACCTATCCCCTGTACACGGCGGTGCTCGCGAAGCTCGGCGCGAAGCCGGTCTACTACCGCGCCGACCCGGCCAACCACTGGCTGCCCGACCTGCAGGAGATCGGCCGGCTCATCACGTCGCGGACCAAGGCCCTCGTCGTGATCGATCCCAACAACCCGACGGGCGCCGTCTACCCGGACGAGATCCGTCGTGGGCTGCTCCAGATCGCCGAGGGCGCCGGCATCGTGCTCATGGCCGACGAGGTGTACGCGGATTTGGCCTTCGGGGGACCGGGTCCCCTGATGGCGTCGCTCGCACCGGACGCGCCGGTCATCACCTACTCGTCGCTGTCAAAGGCCTATCTGGCCCCGGGCTGGCGCGCCGGCTGGCTGGCGGTGGGCCGCTCGCCGCGGCTCGATGACGTGCTCGGGGCCATCCGCAAGCTGGCCGATGGGCGACTCTGCAGTCCCGGACCGATGCAGTTCGGCATCCACGCAGCCCTCACGGGCGATCGGTCGCACCAGGCGACGTTCATCAACGAGCTGAAGGTGCGCGCCGCCCTCACGACGAGCCGGCTATCGGCGATTCCCGGCATGACCTGCGTCGCGCCGCGCGCGGCCTTCTACGCGATGCCGCAGGTGACGCTGCCGGCGGGCAAGACCGACGAAGACTTCGTGCTCGGTCTGCTCCGCGCCAAGGGCGTCCTGTGCGTGTACGGCTCGGGCTTCGGCGCGCCGGCCGACCAGGGATTCTTCCGCGTGGTCTTCCTGGCCTCACCCGACGAGCTCGGATCGATCTACGACGACGTGGCGTCGTTCACGGCGGATTTCCTGAACGCTTGATCGGCCTGGTGGATTCACCACGGAGGCACGGAGGTGCACGCTGTCGGTGGTCAGTCCGTCGTGATCTGCCGCGCGCGGCGGCACGCTGGCATCGCCAGCGTGCCGGCCTCGGGCCGTTGCGGCCGGGGGTACGCGCGCGAGACGTGAGCGGCTGGAACGTGCGGCCGCTCACGTCTCGTGCGCGCACCCCCGGCCGTTCCGCCGCGCGCAGCTCAGCTTCGTGTCTTCGTGGTGGAGTTCTGAATTCACCGGGTTCCGGGCGTGACGTCCGCTGACGCCCGCCCTTGGTGGACGCGCGCAGGCGCGGTCACCGCGGCGTACACGGTGATCACGCTCGGCATGACGTGGCCGCTGGCCGCCGAGATCGGGACGTCCATCGCGTGGGACCTCGGCGATCCCGTGTTCAACAGCTGGGTGCTGCTCTGGACCAGCGGCCAGGTCCTGGCGGCGCTCCGCGGTGACGTGGGCGCACTCCAGCAGTACCTGGCAGGGCAACATCTTCCATCCGTCGCGCCTGACCCTGGCGTACTCGGAGCACCTCACGCCGCAGATGCTGCAAGGCCTGCCGATCCTGGCCGCGACGGGCAACGTCGTGCTCGTCTACAACCTGCTGTTTCTGTCAACGTTCGTGCTCTCAGGCCTCGGCACGTATCTGCTCGTGCGCGAGGTTACGAAGCGTCCCGCAGCGGCATTCCTCGCGGGACTCGCCTTCGCGTTCGCGCCGTACCGCATCTCGCAGTACTCGCACCTGCAGGTGTTGTCCGCGCAGTGGATGCCGTTCGCGCTCTACGGGTTCCATCGCTACTTCACGTCCGGCCGAACGCGGCCGCTCGTCGGGGCGAGCGTGGCGCTCATCGCGCAGAACCTCTCGTGCGGCTACTACCTGCTGTTCTTCTCGCCCTTCGCCGCCCTCTACTGCCTCTTCGAGATGGCCCAGCGCGGCCTGCTGCGGAGTCTGCGCATGTGGCGCGCGCTCATCCTGGCGGCCTCCGGCGTGGGTCTGGTCACGTGGCCATTTCTGTCCCCGTACCTGGCGTTGCGCCGGTACGGCGACGTCGGCGTGCGCTCGTACGACGAGGCGTTGCAGTTCTCCGCGGACGTCTATGCGTTCGGCACGGCGGCCGACGCGTCGGCACTGTGGGGCGGTGTCATCCGGGCATTTCCGCGCGGCGAGGGGGAGCTCTTCGCCGGCCTCACCGTCCTGGCGTTCGCGATGATCGCCCTCCTGGCTGGCGGCGCCCACGCGATCGGCCGGCTCCGCCTCGCGGACGACCCTCCAGTGCGGCGGTGGGGCTTCGCCCTTGGCGCCACCGTGCTGGCACTCGTGACGTGCGCGCTCGGCTGGATGCTGCTCGCCGGCAGCCTACCGATCCTTGTGGAGGGACGGCCCTGGCGGGATTCGACGGCACTCTTCGTCGCGGTCCTGGTCGTCGGCGGCCTGCTGGCGGCACTCGCCACGCCCGCGCGCCGCGCGCTGCGCGGGGCGCCCGGCTCCGTCCTGGCCTTCTATGCCGTCGGCGCCGTCGTGACGGCGCTCCTCGCGCTCGGTCCGCGCGTGCAGTCGGCCGGCCAGTTGCTCGGCTTCGGTCCGTACTATCTGCTCTACGCGTTCGTGCCCGGCTTCGACGGCGTGCGGGTGCCCGCGCGTTTCTTCATGGTGACGGCGCTGTTCCTGGCGGTTCTCGCAGGCCTGGGAGCCGCCTGGCTCCTCGCGCGCACGAGACGGACCGGACTGGTCGTCGTCGCCCTCGGGTCGGCGCTCGTGCTCGCAGAGAGTTGGGTCGGCCCGATGCCCACCAACGTGCGTCTCGACGCCCGCGGCTACGAGTTCACGCCGCGGCGACTCGACCGCGCCGACACGATGAGCCCGCTCTATCGCACCGTACGCGACCTGCCCGGCACGGTAGCCCTCATCGAGTTTCCATTCGCCGAGCCCGCGTACGAGATTCTCGCCACCTACTACGCCGGCTTCCATCGCCGCCCGCTCGTCAACGGCTACTCCGGCTTCTTCCCCGAAGACTACCTGCGCCGCGCAACGTTTCTCTCGCACATCCCCTTCGACCTGGACGCCGCCACCCGAGCCGTCCAATCCTCAGGCGCCACCCACGCCCTCGTGCACGAAGGCGCCTTCCAGGACGGCCGCGGCCACGAAGTCACCAACTGGCTCGTCTCGACCGGCGCCACGGTCACAGGCACGTTCGGCTCGGACAAGCTGCTCACTCTCCCGCCGCGCCGTCGTCCCTAGCAGGCACCTCCGCGTCGCCCCGTCTCCGCGTCTCCACATCTGACATCACCACATCACCACATCACCACATCACCACATTCATCTTCATATACGCTGTCCCCCATGCGCCCCGACCCTCTCGCCTACCTCTCGACGGAACTCGACGCACTGCGACAGCAGGGACTCTTCCGCTCGCTCCGCGTCCTTGAAGGCCGACAGCAATCCACGAGCCAGGTGGACGGGCGCACCGTCGTCAACTTGTCCTCGAACAACTACCTGGGATTGACGACGCATCCGAAGCTCATCGCGCGGGCCATCAAGGCGATCGAGGATTTCGGCGTCGGCTCGGCCTCGGTCAGGAGCATCGCCGGCACGATGGCGATCCACCTCGAACTCGAACGGCGGCTGGCCACGTTCAAGAAGACCGAAGCCGTGGTCGTCTTCCAGAGCGGCTTCACGGCGAACGCCGGCACCGTGTCGTCGGTCCTCACCAAGGAGGACGTCGTCATCTCGGACGATCTGAATCACGCGAGCATCATCGACGGTTGCCGCTTGAGCCGCGCGACGATCAAGGTCTTCCCGCACAAGGACGTGGACGCGGCCCGCAAGATCCTCAGGGACCTGCCGGCCAGTCAGCGCAAGCTGCTCATCACCGACGGCGTCTTCAGCATGGATGGCGACCTCGGGGACCTGCCCGCACTCTGCGCGGTCGCTGAGGAATACGGCGCCATCATGATGGTGGACGACGCGCATGCGAGCGGCGTGTTCGGCCGGAACGGCCGCGGCACGGTCGATCACTTCGACGTGCACGGACGCGTGGACATCCAGGTCGGCACGCTGTCGAAGGCCTTCGGCGCGCTCGGCGGCTACGTCGCCGGATCGCGCGCGCTCATCGACTTTCTGTATCACCGGGCGCGGCCGTTTCTCTTCTCGACGTCGCATCCGCCCTCGGTGGTCGCCACCTGCCTCGGCGTGCTCGACATCCTCGAGGAAGAACCGGCGATCATCGACCGGCTCTGGGACAACACCCGCTTCTTCAAGGCCGGCCTGGCGGCACTCGGCTTCAAGACGGGCGTCAGCGAAAGTCCGATCACGCCCGTGATGACCGGCGACGGCGCGCTCGCGATGCGACTGTCGGACCGGCTGTTCGCCGAGGGCGTCTTCGCGCAGGGCATCGCGTTCCCGACCGTGGCCCGCGACAAGGCCCGGGTCCGGACCATCGTGACGGCCGCCCACTCCCGCGAGGAGCTGCAGGTGGCCCTCGACGCGTTCAAGAAGGTCGGACACGAACTCGGCTTGATCTGACGACGTATCAGTACTATTGCCATGCCGGTTCGCCGCGCACGTTCGTTCCTCGACGAATACACCCGTGACGTGACGGGCGCGGATGTCCAGCGGCTGTTCACGCGGGACACGGCCGAGGCCTACCGCTATTTCGTTCGCGGCATCGACGTCGAGCGGCTCGTCACCGGTCCGTGGTACCGGCGGTGGTGGCTGCACACCAAGCTGGTCTTCACCGGCTTCACCATGCGCCTCTCGCCCGCCCGGCGCGTGCTGTACGGCTGCGCCGTCATCGCGGCCGTCGTCGGCGTGCTGATGCTGTTCCGCGGGTTCGCATCGGTCGGTCTGTTCATCTTCCCGTTCCGCCTCTACCTGCCGATCCCGCAGTGGGTGGAGGGCACGCTCTGGCTCGTCGCGGCGTTTGCGGCGGTCAACCTCCTGATCCTGATGGAGGTCGCCGATCGGCTGTCGCTCAAGGGCGAACTGGAGATCGCGCGCGACATCCAACTGGCGATGCTGCCGAGCGGACTGCGACAGGCCGGTGACGCCGACATCTGTGGCCTGACCAGACCGGCCAACACCGTCGGCGGCGACTTCTACGACATCCTCACCCTGGCCGACGGCCGCATCGTCCTCGCGGTCGGGGATGTGGCCGGCAAGGGGAGCCCGGCCGCGCTGCTCATGGCGCTGCTCCTCGCCATCCTGCGCACGCTGGTGGACGAAGGCCTCGAGACATCGCGGCTCGTGGAGCGTCTCAACGTCCAGGTCGCCCGTCACAGTCCGTCGTCGCGGTTCATCACGTTGTTCTTCGGCATCTACGACCCAGTGACGGGAGGGCTCGAGTACGTGAACGCCGGGCACCTGCCGCCGCTCGTGCGGCGGGCCGACGGACGCTACGAGCGTGTGGACAACGTCGCCGGCGGGCTCGCCCTCGGCATGTTTGCCTCGGCGACCTACCAGACGCAGTCGATGACGATGGCGCCGGGCGACCTGCTGGTGCTCTACAGCGACGGCATCACAGAGGCCGAGACGCCCTCGGGCGTGGCGTTCGAGGAAACCGGCCTGCAGGTGCTCATCGACCTGAATCACGAGCAGACGCCCGAGGCGCTGGGTCGATCGATCCTGGCGGGCGTCGAGGCGCACGCGGGCGATGCCCGGCTGGCCGACGATCTCACGGTGCTGGTCCTCCGACGGCAGACCCCGGTAATCTGAACGCATGCGCCGCCTGGTTGTCGCCGGGGTCGGGCTTCTGCTCGCCCTGCACGGGGTCCCGTTGGCTCAGGGACCCGTGACGAGCCGTGCCCCGCTGCAGGCCGATCCCGTCGTGCGCCTCATCGCCGACCTCGAGACCGCGCTGCAGTCGGGGAGGCCGGAGGAACTGGCGGCGATCGTCGCGCCGGAACTGCCCGATCGCGATCTCGCGCAGCTCCGCGACCTCTCGGCGCGGGTTCCGTCGCCGACGGTGGCGATTCGCGAGCGGGCGCGACGACCCGTGGACCAGGGCTTCGAGGTCCTGACAGAGGTGCTGGTCAGCCAGGGGAAGCAGGGCCGGCTCGCGACCTGGCAGCTGCGCGTGCGTCCGCGCGCCGGCGCCGTCGATCGCGTCGAGCTGACCGGGCTCACGGAACTCGGCACCATCGGCAGCCTGCTTCGGCTCGAACTCGACGCCACACGCCAGTTCGCCGTGCACGACCTCGTCTTCGCCGCGCCGGATTTCACGCTCCGCATGAAGGCGGGCGCGGCCTTCGTCGCCGAGTCGGACAACGGCGTGACCGCGGTGGTGCTCCGGGGCGACGGCACCGTGGAGTTCTCCCCGCCGAGCGAGGCCGAGCAGGGTCAGCTCCGCCAGTTCGCCGGCCGTCCCAGCCTCAACGTCAGCACGGACGGTGCGTTCCTGCGCTTCAACCCGGGCGAGTTCGGTCAGCACTTCACGGCCAAGTCCCTGCAGCCGACCGACGTCCGCGCTCAGGATCTGGCACGCGCGCGTGAGCTGTTCGCGAGCCAGTCGCCCCGAACGTACAACCTCGATCTGCGCGACCTCTCGCGCGAGCGCTGGTCGCTCGAGCCCTCCTTCGGCAGCCTCGTGGTGGAGTTCCGGTCGCGCCGGCACGGCTGGCTCACCTACACGCGCTCGCCCGGCGATGCGGAGGACATCTCGCTGTTCGACCGCGCGGCGCGGCGCAACGTGTCCATCTATGCCTCGGCCGACAAGCTGGCCCAGCGCGGACTTTTCTACAGCGAGGCCGACCAGGCGCCGTACGTCGTCGAACACCAGGCGCTCGATCTGCGATTCGAACCCCTGCGCGCGTGGATCTCGGGGCGCGCCAATCTGCGGGTGCGGGCCAGGTACTCGGTTGGATCGTTGACCCTCAAGCTGGCGGACGCGTTCGCCGCCGTCGCCGTGCGGTCGCCGGAGTTCGGGTACCTGCTCACGCTCCGCGTGGTGGGCCAGCACAGCGTCATCGTCAGCCTGCCTGAGGCGCTACAGGCGGGACGCGTCATCACGCTCCAGGTGGAATACAGCGGCCGGCTCGAGCCTCAGGGCCTCAATCGCGAAGCCATCGGTGTCGAGGCGCAGGCCGGACAGAACCCGCCGCCCATCGACATCCTGCTCGTGCCGGAACCGCGGTTCATGTACAGCAACAGCGTGTACTGGCATCCGCAGTCGCCGGCCGGTGACTACGCGACCGCCACCATGCGGCTGACGGTGCCGTCCGAGTTTCAGTTGGTCGGCAGCGGGACGTTCGTGGGGGCGTCGCTCACGGCCGTGCCACCCGGGCCGGGCCGAACCGGGCCGCGCTACGAACGCACGGTCGAGTACCGGGCCGATCGACCGGTCCGCTATCTCGCCTGCGTGATCAGCCGGTTCGTGCCGGTCGGGCGGCTGCGGGTCCCCGTGCCGGCGGTCGCGGCGGCTGCGGCCGGCGCTGGCCTGGGCCCACCCGTTCCCGGGGACGCCGCGGCCGGCCTCCCGCCGGGCATCAACCTGGAGGTGCTCGCCACGCCCCGCCAGACCGGGCGGGCTCGCAACCTGCCGCCACACGTGGCAGAGATGCTGGCCTTCTACGCGACGACGGTGGGCGAGGCGCCGTATCCGGATTTCACGCTGGCCACGCTCGACGACAACCTCCCCGGCGGGCACAGCCCGCCGTACTTCGCCGTCCTGCACCAGCCGCTGCCGACCACGCCGTTCTCGTGGACGAGCGACCCGGTCTCCTTCGAGAACTATCCGAACTTCTTCCTGGCGCACGAGGTCGCGCACCAGTGGTGGGGTCAGGCCGTCGGGTGGAAGAACTACCACGAGCAGTGGATCAGCGAGGGCCTCGCGCACTACTTTGCCTGGCTCTACGCCGAGTCGGACCGGGGCCCGGCTACGGCGCGCAGCCTGATGCAGCAGATGCGAGAGTCGGCCCTCGACTTCGCGGACCAGGGGCCGATCTGGCTCGGCTACCGGCTGGGACACCTGCAGGACAACCCCCGGGCGTTCCGCGCGGTGGTCTACAACAAATCTGCGGTCGTCCTGCAGATGCTGCGGCGGCTGATGGGCGACGAGCCGTTCTTCCGGGCGGTGCGACGGTTCTACGTCTCGTCACGCTTCCGCAAGGTCGGCACCGACGACTTCCGGGCCGCCTTTCAGGCCGAGACGTCGGTCGATCTGGGCCGCTTTCTCGAGCAGTGGGTGATCAAGTCGGCACTGCCGCGGGTGCGCGTCTCCGCAAGGGTGGAAGGCGCGACGGCCACGGTTCGTGTCGAGCAACTGGGCGGCACGTTCGACTTTCCCTACGAGGTCACGGTGCTCTACGCCGACGGCCGATCCGAGTCCGTGACGCTGCGAATCGGGGAGGCGGTCTCCGAGCACCGCGTGCCCCTCGCCGGCCCCGTGCGGCGCATCGAGACGCGAGACAGCCTGTTTTTCGGAAAGGTTGAGTAACGGGTCCGCCGGGTACGGCGGGTACGCCAGGTACAGGGGTACGGCAGGTCCACCAGGTACCCAGGTACACCAGGTACCCAGGTGCACCAGGTACCCAGGTGCGGCAGGTACCTAGGTGCCAGGCACCCGAGAACCCGGCGCACCCGGTACCTGGGGTACCTGAGTACGCGACGCACCCGGGTACCCGCCGCACCCCTGTACCTGGCGTACCTGCCGTACCCGGCGAACCTGACCCCCGGTATACAATTTCCTGTCCTATGGAAACCGTCACGCTCACTATTGATGGCAATCAGGTCACCGTTGACAAGGGCAAGACCGTCCTCGAGGCGGTGGTCCAGTCCGGCGGCCACGTACCGTACTACTGCTATCACCCTGGTCTGGGCATCGACGGGTCCTGCCGCGTCTGCATCGTCAAGATCGAGAAGATGGCCAAGCTCCAGACGGCCTGCTCGACCACCTGCACCGACGGCATGGTGGTGGTGACCAATTCACCCGAGGTCGAAGCCGCCCGGGCGAGCGTGTTCGAGTTCCTGCTCCTCAACCACCCCCTCGACTGCCCCGTGTGCGACAAGGGCGGCGAGTGTCCACTGCAGGACTTCTCCTACGCCTTCGGGCCGGACCGCAGCCGGATGGAGTTTCCCCGCCGGGTCTTTGACGGCGAGGGCGTGAAGGCCGACATCGACTTCGGGCCGACGCTCATGCTCAACCGCAACCGGTGCATCCTCTGCACCCGGTGCGTCCGGTTCATGCGCGAAGTGGACGGTGACGCGCAAATCGGCATCGCCAACCGCGGCAACGGCAGCGAGATCGCGACGTTCGATGAAGCCGGCGTCATGTCGCTGCTGTCGGGCAACCTGATGGACGTCTGCCCGGTCGGGGCCATCACGACGCGCGACTACCGCTTCAAGTCACGCCCCTGGGACAACCCCCACGCCGTGGACACGATCTGCACCCTGTGCGAGAAAGGCTGCAACACGACGGCCTGGATCAAGGCCAAGCCCGAGTGGGCCAAGGGCGCGCAGCTCATCCGGATGACGCCGCGGCTCAACCCCGAGGTCAACCAGTACTGGATGTGCGACATCGGCCGCTTCGACTACCACTGGGTCGAAGGCAACCGGCGGCTGCGCCAGCCGCACCTGCGCCGGTCCGGATCGCTCGACGCGCTGCCCTGGGCCGATGCGCTGGTCGCCGTCAAGGAGGCGATCGACGCGGCGGGCGGTGCCGGCGCGACCCGGTTTCTCGTGTCGGCGCACGCGTCACTCGAAGAGTTGTTCGTGCTGCGCCAGGTGCTCAGTGCTGCCGGCGCATCCGGCCAGGTCACGCTCAGCTGGCGCGTCCGCGAGAAGCCGCAGCCGGCTGGCACCAAGTTCAGGATTCCTGTCGTCGATGCCCCGAACGTCCGCGGCGCCCGCGACCTCGGGTTCGCGGTCGGAGAAGGCAGCGGGCCGGCGGACGTGTCGGCCTTGCAGGCCGACGTGGACGCGGGCCGGGCCCAGGTGCTCTACGTCTACGATCCGGGCCCGGACGGCTCGATCGGCGACACGGACTGGATCGTGGCGGCGCGTCAGGCCGGCCGGATCCGGACCCTCATCGTGCAAGGCACGCTGCACACCGCCCTGGCTGACGCGGCCGACATCGTCCTGCCCGGCTCGGCGTTCGTCGAGAAGGACGCGACCTACACGAACATGACGGGGCACGTGCAGCCGTCCTCTCGCGCCATCACGCCTCCCGGAGATGCCGTCGAGGACTGGCAGATCCTCATGAAGCTCGGCCTGGTGTTCGGCGTCAACGTCACCTACGCCTCGTCAGCCGCAGTGCGCGACGCCATCGCCAGCGAACTTGACGGGCTGCCCGGCTACGGCGCGCTCAGGTCCATCACGTTCGCGCGGCCCGTGTCGGCGCGGCATTGGCTGCAGGCGTCGAACCCGTCGGAGCGGTGGAAGTGGGACTTCATGTTCCAGGACCTGCCGCCCATCAAGTTCGGCGACGACTTCGGTCCGCTGCCGCGCGCGGAAGTCATTCCCCTTCGCGAAGTGAAGTAGTCTCATCACGACGCGCGCGGCAGGCGCGCGCCGATCGCCTCCCAGGTCGTTCGCAGTCTGAATTTCGGTGGTGGATTCTGCCGATTTCAGATCTGTACGGATGCTATAGTAGCGACCCATGGAGCGCGATCGATGAGGAAAGGTTTTAGCCTGCTTCTGATCCTCACCCTCATTCTCACGCTCGGTACTATCGTCCAGACCTACCGCTTCGATACCTCCGCCGATCTCGAGCGTTCCTCCGCGCTCTCGCTCCAACAGGAGCTGGGATCGGTCGAAGTGGCGCTGGCCGATCTCCGGGCGGCTCAGGCGGCGTACCTGGCCGTCGGACAGGACCATCGGTTCTGGATCTCGCGCGCGACGGACCTGACCACACAGATTACCGACGGGTTGACGCGGTTGTCGTCGGCCACGACTTCGTCAGACGCACGTAGTCGCTACGACGGGGCGCGCACCGCGCTCGCTGACTTGGCGAACGTCGATCGCCGGGCGCGCGAGTTCGTCACCGCAGGACAACCGCTGCTCGCGTCCGACATCGTCTTCGTCGAAGGACTGGCCGCCACCCAGCGGCTGCAATCGGATCTGCTGGCAGCCCGCCACGTGGAGGTCGCCGCGTCCGAGGCCCGGCTCATCCGCGACGCGCGGCTCGGCTTCGGGATGACGGCCGTGGCGTTGGGATTCGTTCTGCTGGTGGCATTCCGGACCGCGCGGACGATTCCCGAGGCGCCCGCCAACGACCCGTCGTCCACCGCCCAGATGATTCGCGACCTGCCGCCACCGGTGAAGGCGCCCGTGGCCAGTTCATCCCCGGGCACGGCGACGCGCGTGACGGCACCGGTGACGCCGCCTCCAGCGGTGAATCTGCCGGGGGCCGCGGAACTGTGCGTGGACCTGGCCCGGGTCATCGACTCGCGCGACGTCCAGGGCCTGCTCGAACGGGCCGCGACGGTCCTCGACGCCAAGGGCGTGATTCTCTGGGTCGCCAACCTCGACGCCTCGTCGCTCAAGCCGTCGCTGTCGTTCGGCTACACCGACAAGGTCATCCAGCGGCTGGGCCAGCTGCCCGTGGACTCCGACAACGTGACGTCGCAAGCCTTCAGGTCCATGCGGCCCCAGACCATGAACGGTGCGACTCCGAACGCGGCTGGCGCCGTGGCCGTGCCGCTGGTTACGGGATCCGGCTGCATCGGCGTCCTCTCCGCCGAGACGCGACTGTGCAAGCCGTCGGCGGAGGTCGTCGCCGTCGCCCGCATCATCGCCGCCCAGTTCGCGGCGCTGGTCGCCCCGGCTGAGGCCGCGTCGGCGACAGGCACGGACGCGTCTGCGCCGCACACAGCCAACGGCTGACGGTCCACGGACGACGGGCTACGACGGACGGGCCACGGCAAACGGGCTACGGCGGACGGCCGACGGGCTACCGCAGACGGCCTACGGCAACGGCTCACGGCCTCCAGCAGATGGGCGACGGCAGACGGGCTACGGGCTACGGAGGCTACGACGGACGGACCACGGGCTACCGCAGACGGCCTACGGCCAACGGCTCAAGGCCTCCAGCAGATGGGCGACGGCAGACGGGCTACCGACGACAGGCGGCGTCGCTGAGCAAGGGCGCGGACTTACTGCGGCGAGGTGCGACCTGGTGCGAACAGGCGCTGGCCTTCGGCGGAGAAGAGCACCCACAGGCCGTACGCACCCAGGAGGGTGCCGAACGGAATCGCTATCAGCGAAAGAATCGAAATCACGATGCCCGCGATGCGGCTCCATGGCCGGAGCTGGAACAGCCCGTACCCAATGATGACGGCCGGCAACGACAGCACGAGCGTGAACAGCACCAGCGCCGCGCCCGCCGCGCCGACGATGGGGACGGCCATCGCGGCCTCGGGATCGGCGTCGGCACCAATCAAGCCGACGACGCCGCCGAACACCACCGTGAAGAGCACCGCCGCACACAGGCCCAGCAGGCCTGACACGATGTTGAGAATGCCAAGGACCTTCGCGTGCGTTTCCATTCGCCGCCTCCGTGCACACCTTACAGCGTTTTCGGAATGCGTGTAGCGGCGCGACGCGCGACTTCCGCGCAGCGCTCGCACGGAAGGCGCGCGGGCCTGCGCGGGGAGCGCGGAGCGGCGCTACACGCATTCCGAAAATGCTCTAGCACTCGCGCGGCGACGACCGTCGCTCCGGGTGAATGTCCTACTTGATGATCCGTTTCGACGGCGCCGCTTCTGACGTCTTCGGCTTCTCGATCGTCGCCTTGAGCGAGAGTTCCTTCTTGTCGCGCATCACCGTCAGCGTCACGTCTTCGCTCGACGATGCGAGCCGGCGGCGCAGTTCGTCCGTGTCGTTGACGAGCTGACCGTTCACACGGAGGATCACATCGCCGGCCCTCACGCCCGCGGCCTTGGCCGGAGTGGCGTCGGTCACCTGGGTGACGAGCACGCCCATGCGGGTGCCGAAGAAGTCGCCGAGCTGGTCGTTCAGCTCCATCACCTCAACGCCGAGCACAGGCGTCGAGGGTTCGGCTTCGAGGTTGGGTGAGCCACCGAAGACCGACCCGTTCGGCCCCCTGAAGAAGCGGAACTCCTGCGGGTTGCCGAACTGCCGCAGCTCCGGCAGATTGAAAAACGGCGAGTCGAAGCCGCCGAGAGCCGATGACTGGTCAGCCGCCTCGGGGGTCACCTTGAGCTCGGTGACCGCGCCGCTGCGGGAGACCTTCACCGTCACCTCCCGTCCGTCCGGCGTTTCCTCGATCAGGCGCGACAACTGGCGCGCGCTCCGGATCGTCTCGCCGTCAAACGACAGGATGACATCGCTGGCGCGCAGACCGGCCCTGGCCGCGGGACTGCCGGCTTGCACGCTCTCGATCACCGCGCCGCTGGTCGAGGTGAGCTTCTCGCGGGTGACGTCGGCCGGCGCGACGTCCCGGATGCGCACACCAATCTCGGAGCCGCCAGAGAACTGGGATCGAATCTCGGGTTGAGGGCCCTGCTGCCGAATCCCCTGCCCCCGTACGGTTGGGGCCAGACTGACGACGAGGGCCGCTGCCCCCACGACCAGGACGGACGTCCCGGCTACCTTCAACGCGCGCCTTGCCATGACTGTGTCTCCTGTACAAAAACGTGTCTAGGGGGTCGTACCTGCCTTTCGGCAAGCAAGGTACGACCCCACTGCCTGTCAACCCGCCGCGCTCGTGCCTGCCTTCGGCAAGCAAGGTACGACCCCGTGTCCTGTCTCGACCGTGGCCCGTAGGCTGTGGCCCGTGAGCCGTCGGCCGTGGCCCGTCCGCCGTAGGCTGTGAGATCTGACGACGGTCCGCGGCAAAAAGTTGAACTGTCCCCGGGCCTGAGCCCGCAGGTCAGGGCAGCGGCCTCATCGGTGGACACGCTCGGCCAGTTCGAGAGGGAACGACGGGGTTTCCACGGGTTTCTCCGCGACGCCGTACGGCATGCGTCTTGAAGTGTCAGGGTGCGGAGCCGTCAGTCGTCAACGGGGTGCGTATCACCGACAGGCAGGCGCTGGCATCGCCGCATCCCGTCGCTTCATCACGATGACTCGGCGGCTCTCTTCTCTGAATCCTCCACCACTCCGGGCACAGGGCCGGCTTTCGAGCCGGCCCTGTTCTCTTCTTGTCGCACCCAGATCGTGTCACAGGGAGTGGACTCCCTGTTCCCACCGAAGTGCCCGTTGGATCGCGTGGACTGGAACCGGGGGCCGGGGGCTTCGCAGTAGGCTCCGTGCTGCCATGACGGCTCGGTTCCGGCGCAGTGCTCCAATCGTTGGTCTGGTCTTGTCTGCGGCATGCGCCGCACAGGCTCCGCCACCCGCGCCCGCGCCGGCGCCGCCGCCTGCACCGCCTGCGATCACGCGTGCCGACGTCGAAAGGGGCGTCCAGGAATTGACGGGCGCACTCGTCGCCGGTGACACCGCCAAAGTCGGCGCCGGCTACAAGGCCGATGGCGTGCTCATCAGCGCTCGTGGCAAAGTCGAGACATCCGCGGGCATCGAGGCGTTCTGGGCCGCGGCGGTCAAGGGGGGCGCCAGCAAGAACCTCACGCTCGCGGTCGAGAAGTGGGGTGCGAGCGGCGACCTGGCGTACTCGGTCAGTCGTTTCACCGGTGGCATCACCGCGCCGAGTGGATACGTCCTCGCCGTGGTCGAGCGCCAGGCCGACGGGTCCCTCAAGACCGTCGCGCAGGTCCAGTGGGTCCGGCAATCCCTGGTTTCAGCTGGAGAGATTGACGGGGCCACGCGCGGCGTCTGGAAGATCACACCCAAGGGGAAGGAGCGGCTCTCTGGCGCGCCCCAACGCTCCACAGAACACTCTGTGCCGATCCGCGGATTGTCCCTTCGCGACCTCGTGAACCGATCTCGCGACGAGGCCAAGGAGAGGGTGCTGACGGAGCTCAAGTCGCTGTCGCCGACGGCATTCGAGCACTTCTGCAAGGAGCTGTTGCAGCAACTGGGCTACCGCGATGTAGCCGTGACCAGGCGTTCCAATGATGGCGGCATCGACGGTCACGGGAACTTTCAACAGGGCGTTGTCAGCATCAAGTCCGCTTTTCAGGCGAAGCGCTATGCCGACACTCCTGTGAGGCGACCTGAAATCGACCGGCTTCGCGGAGCGCTCCAAGGAGAGTTCGACCACGGCGTGTTCATCACGACGAGCCGTTTCACCAAGGATGCAACCGAGGCCTCGTACAAGAAGGGCGCCATCAGCATTCTGCTGCTTGATGGCGCCGCGGTCGCTGAGCTAATGCTTGAGCGCGGAATCGGCGTAACCAAACGTCCTTTGTACCTGAATGAAGTTGACGACGCCTTTTTTGCCTTCGAGGAATCTGCGAGCTGAGCTGGCAGCGCACTCGCCGAAGAGCGCGGCGTGCGCCGCGGCTCGGCGTGCATAGACCGAAAGAGCATACCGACGACGGTATACTCGCCGCATGCCCGTGATCGCGATCTTCTTCGGCATCGTCATCCGGATGTACTACAAGGAGCACGAGCCGAGGCATTTCCATGCCGAACATCAGTCCCAGCACGGGAAGTTCGACTTCGACGGGGACCAGATCGTAGGCAACATCACGTCGAAGAATGCCCTCGAATTGATCCGGCAGTGGGCGCGGGCCAACCGTTCGGCGCTCGACGCGAACTGGCTTAAGATCGTGACGGGCCAGCCGCTCGATCGGATTCCGCCGCTGGAATGAGGACCCGTCCCATGCCGTTTCTGCCACACGTGGTCCGTGCGACGCACGAGTCGTCTTTTCGAATTCACTTGACCTTCAACGACGGCACTGAAGCCAGCGTCGATTTCGCACCCTGGCTCTCCGGCGCCGTGTTTGAGCCCCTCAAGCGTCCGGCGTACTTCCGCAAGTTCTTCGTGGATGGCGGGACGGTCGCCTGGCCAAACGGCGCCGACATCGCACCGGAGACCCTGTACGACGCGGCGTTGGCCACGCTATCTAGTCTCGCGCTGCAGCCGACGGCGGGAAGCGCGAAGCGCCGCCGCGGCTGAGCGCGACCGTCTGGCCGACAACGGGTGACTCACCTCAAGCGCCGGGTCAGCTGTATGCCGTGAGCCGTAGCCCGTGAAGAACCGGCGGGCCGGCTCCTCGGTTCACTGCTCAAGACCATCGAGAGCGTCCTCGGTCTCGTGCTCGGCTCGTAGGCCCCGACGTTCCTCAGGTCGTAATCTTCAACACCACGACCGTGGTGTCGTCGTTCGGAGGGAAGCCGGCGCGATGCGCGTCCACCGCGCGGAAGATCGTCTGCACCAGTTCGGTGGCCGGCTGCGCCTGAGCCTCAGCCACGACTTCGAGCAGCCGCGTGGAGGTGAACTCCTCGCCCTTGCTGTTCATCGCTTCGGAGACGCCGTCAGAACAGAAGACGAACACGTCCCCGGCCGAGAGCGGGAACGTCACCTCGTCGTACGTCACCCCGAAGAAGGATCCGAGTGGCACGCCCGGCAACTCGATCAGTCGGGCCACACCACCGGACACGTGCACGGGATACGGCACGCCCGAGTTGGCGAGGGTCACCGTGCGGCGCTTCAGATCGAAGAGCGCGTAGCAGAGCGTGCAGTAGTACTCCTCGAGCTGGCGTTCGTGCAGGATCGTGTTGATCGACAGCAGCACGTTGGCCGGCGTGGACCGCTCCGGCAGATACCGCCGCCGAAACGTGCGGCCGCGCACGAGTTCGCCGGCAAACACGCTGTAGAGCGCCGCCGGCACGCCCTTCCCCGACACGTCGCCGAGCGCGACGATCAGCGTGTGCGACTCGGGCGTCAGGAAATCGTGGAAGTCGCCGCCCAGTTCGCGCGCCGGCGCGAACGACGCCGCCAGGTCCACGCCCTTGAGCCGCTTTGGCATCTGCGTCGGCAGGAGCGCGGCCTGCACACGCTTGGCGAACCGCAGCTCCTTCTCGACACGCGCCTCGTTCTGCGACAGCTCCTCGTAGAGCCGCGCGTTCTCGATCGCCACGGCCGCCTGACTGGCCAGCAGTGACAGGATCTCGACTTCGCGCTTGGTGAAGGCATCGAGCTCGGGACTCTCGAGGTCGAACACACCGACGCACCGATCCTTGACCAGCATCGGCACGGCCAGCTCAGACCGCACGTCGTCGAGCACCTTGATGTAGCGCGGGTCCTTCGACACATCGGGCACGAGCACGGCCTCGCGGTGGAGCGCCGCGTAGCCGACGATGCCCTCGCCGAGCGGGACTTTGGGCAGCTCGACCTTGCTCGCCGTACTGGACGCCGACCGACATCTCGAGTTCGTTGGTCTGCTCGTTGAGCAGCAGGATGCCGAACGTCCGGTAGTCCACGACGCGGCGTGCCAGCTGCGCGATATTCGAGAGCAACTGATCGAGATCGAGCACGGCGGCAACTTCGCGGCCGATCTCCGCCAGGGTCTCGAAGGCCTCGGCGTCCTGACGCTGCTGCTCGAACAGGCGCGCGTTGACGATCGCCGTCGCGACGTGGGCCGCGAACTGGCGCAGGATGGCCAGGTGGCCGTCGGTGTAGCGGTCGCTGGTCGCGACTGAGGACGTTGAGCACGCCAATCGGTCGTGACTTGTGCAGTAGTGGGACCGCGAGCGTCGAGACCATGCCCGGCACGACGCCGATGTAGTGCGGGTCGAGCGTACGTCGCCGATCAGCGCCGGCTGCTGCGTGGTGATGACCTGCCCGACGACGCCTTCGTCTGACGCGCATGGGAAATCCCGTGCGCTTTCGGGATAGCCCACCGCGTAGGCGATGCGCACTTCGCCGCGCTTCGCATTCAGCAGGTAGACCGCCAGGGCGTCGAACTGGATGAGCCGGCCGATGAGCTCCGGGATCTTGGGCAGCAGCTCCTCGATGTCGATCACAGACGCCACCTGGCGGCCCAAATCGAAGAGCGTCAGCAGGATCTCGCGCTCATTGCCCGGCAGGGCCGGCACGACGGTTGGGGGTGTGGGGGGATTCATCGACGAACGAGCAGGGAACCGAAGAATTATACTGGCGTCTGGCCATCCAGTCTCATGTCCCTGACACTCCCCCTCGACTACGCCGCCATCGAACGGATTCTTCCGCATCGCTACCCGTTCCTGCTCGTGGACCGCGTGACCGACTTCGAGCCCGACAAGCGCATCGTCGGCATCAAGAACGTCTCGCTCAACGAGCGCTACCTCTGGCATGGCGGCGGGGAGCGGCCGGTGCTGCCGCCGACCATCCTGACCGAGGCGATTGCGCAGGTCGGCGCCATCCTGATTCTCGCCAAGCCAGAAAACCGCGAGAAGCTGATCTTCTTCATGGGCATTGAGCGGGTGCGGTATCGGAAGGCCGTGCATCCCGGGCGACACCGTCGAGATCGAGGCCGTCGTCAAGCGCCTGCGCAGCCGGATGGGCGTGCTGAGCGGCGCGGCCCGCGTCAACGGCGAGGTGGTCTGCGACGGCACGATGACGTTCGCGCTCGGGCCGAAGACGGGCGGAGCGACCGAAGACCGCTAGGACCGCGGCGACGCGCCTAGCGGCCGGCCGCCAAGGTCAGCGCCACACCCGCGATCTTCGCGCTCCGCGACGCCCACGTGGCCCACACCGAGTTCGGGCGCAGGTAGCGGTAGCCGTCGAGCGCCGCAGGCGCCAGCACCAGCCACCCGATCGCAGGCTCAGCGACGCCACGCCGACCCAGTGACTCCGCCATGCCTCGCGTGTCCCGCTCGGGCGGCCCGAGGCGCCCGAAGGCGGCGACGCCGTACACCGCGGATGTGACCAGGTGAAACGCGAATGCGCCCTTGAGCGCCGGCGCGGCCTCGTCGGCGAGCCGTGGATGGCGTGTGAGCAGCCACTCAGCGCTGGCCTGCTGGAACCAGAGCCCCGCCGACGAAATCGCGAACTCCCCGCGGCGCCCCACCGGGTCGTGGTCGATCGAGAAGAACGGGAGCGGGCCGTACGAGATGGACTTGACCCGCGGATGGGCGTCCAGCGCGGCGCCGAACGTGACGTGGCCCACCTCGTGGATCGCGAGTCCCGCGGCCGCTCCGGCAAGAAACCGCACCGTACGACCCACCTGGCCTCGACTCGTCTGCCCTGCTGGCCGGGCGGACGGAGTCGAGGTCTGACCCTGGTCTGACCCCTGGGCTGCCTGGGCACCCGCCCGACCTGGCGCGAACAGCGCGATGAGCAGCGCCACGGCCGTCGCCTGAGGCACCGCCCCGACGCGCCATCCACGGGCGGCCTTCACTTCTTCGGCCCCACGATGAGGATGCCGACGACGATGATCGCGGCCGAGAACAGCATACGCATGTGGAAGGGCTCGTCGAGGAGCAGCGTGCCGAGCGCCACGGCGATGACCGGATTCACATACGTGTAGAGCGAGACGATCGCCACATCCAGATACCGCAGCGCATACGAGTAGGCCGCGAACGCGACGACCGATCCGACGAGCGTGAGATAGGTCAGCGCAAGCGTCGTGCGGCCCGTGAAATGGAGCCGGGGCCACTCGCCGAGCGCGGTACCGACCACCAGCATCAGGATGCCGCCGAACAACATCTGCAGCGCCGCGGCGCCCAGCACGTCGCTTGGCACCACGTGGCGGCGCGTGTACATCGAACCGATCGCCCAGCCGACACACGCGATCTGCAGGGCCAGCACGCCGCCGAGGAAGCCACGGCCCGCCATCCCGCCGGCCAGGATGTCCGGCCAGACCAGCAGAACAATGCCGCCAAAGCCGACGAGCAATCCGATCCACTGGCGCACGTGGATCTGCCTGCCGGGGGTAAACACGGCTTCGGCCGCGAGCATCCAGAACGGGTTCGTCGCGATGAGCACGGCCGTGAGTCCGCTCGGCACGAACTGCTCGCCGTAAACGACGCCGCCGTTGCCGAGGACGAGCATGAAGAAGCCGAGCACGAACAAGGTGCCCCACATCGCGCGGCCGGGGAGCGGCCGGCCCTGCGCCCGAAGGACCAGCGCAAGGATGAGACCCGCGGCGACGTAGCGAAGCCCGCCCATCAGGAACGGGGGAATCGACTCGAGCGCGATCTTGATGCCGAAGTACGTCGTGCCCCAGATCACGCACACGGCGACCCAGGCGATCCACGCCCGCCGCATCACAGCCGGAGGCGCCTGGCCGTGACTCACGACGAGGTCGGCTTGTAGAGCGACCGCTCGAGCCGCTTGTTGTACGCCGTAAAGGGTCGCGTGGAGTCGTCGGCGGCGATGTGCTTCCGCACCTGATGCAGCGTGGCATCCAGATCGTCGGCCGCCGCCAGGATGAAGGCCTCGATCGTCATCGGCTCGACCGGCGAGCCCAGTTCCTTGGCGCCGTGGTGCGACAGGATCAGGTGCTCGATCTCGAGCAGCAGGTCGGGCGGGAAACCCGCAATCTCGCGCGCTTCGTCACGCACGATCCCGACGCCGATGACGATGTGCCCGACGAGGTTGCCCTCGACCGAGTAGTCGGTCGCGACGTCGTAGGTCAATTCCTGCAGCTTGCCGATGTCATGGAGCAGGGCGCCGGCGATCAGCAGATCGCGGCGCGCGCCGTAGGCCTCCGCCAGAAACACGGCCACCTCCATGATCTTCAGGAGGTGCTCGAGCAGGCCACTGCGGTAGGCGTGGTGCACCTGCCGGGCGGCGGGCCAGATCCGGAGGCGCTCGCCGTGGCGGTCGATGACGCGGGTCAGGAGCTGGCGCACCCACTCGTCCTGCACGCTCGCGAGGCGGGCGGTGAGCTCCGCCCACATCTCGTCGATCGCGCGCGGCGAACTCGGGATGCAGTCCTCCTGCCGGAATCCGTTCTTCGCATCGTCTGGAATCACGCGGCGGATCTTGTCGATGACCAGCTCGAGCCGCTGATTGAAGAAGTTGCCCTTGCCCTGGACGGCGACGAACTCGCCGGCCTCGAACTGCGCGTCGGCGATGTCCACATCCTGGAACACCTTGGCGTCGATCTCGCCGGTCACGTCCTGCAACAACAACACGAGAAACGGCCCGGACCGGCCCGTGCGCTTGTCCTTGCGGGCGCAGAGAAAGAAGCCGCTGCCGCTAGCCGACGCATCAATCTTTGAGACGGGAGGAAGGCGAGCCACGATCCGGCAAGTGTACTGCGAGATGGTAAGATTCGGGCATGCGCGCACTGCGATCGTCGGGGTTTCTCGCGCTTGTCGCCATGCTGTGCGCTGCGGCCGGGTGTTCGTCCGGCACCCCCGAGCCGACGACGCCCGCACCACGCGCCGAGGCGGCGCCTCCGCCGCCGGCGCCCGCCTTGGCCCCGGCAGGCGCGCCCGGCAATCCCCCCGCTGCGCAGTTCATCGCGAAAGACATGCCGCTGCTGCCCGCGCCCGGTCTGGCACGAGCGGTCCGGCCGGCCGAGACCGTCCGCGCCGTGTACGAGTTCGCCGCGCGCCGTCCGGAAGTCCTGAAGTACGTGCCCTGCTTCTGTGGGTGCGAGCAGGCGGGCCACGTCGGCAACGACGACTGTTTCGTGTCCAGCCGCGATGCGGCCGGCAAGGTCCGCGAGTGGGAGCCACACGGCCTGGTGTGTGAGGTCTGCATCGACGTCGGCCAGATGGCCATGCAGATGTTCAACGCCGGCGCGTCGCTCACCGCCATCCGTGACACCGTCGAGAAGAACTTCGCCGGGTCGCACGGCGACGGGCACACCCCCACGCCTCAGCCGCCGCGGAAGTCCGGCACCCACGACTGACGTGGACGACCGGGGGCCGGGCAGGAAGGCGCCCGCCGCGGCCAGCACCGACGTCTTTGCCCGGCTGTTCGAGGGCATCCGCGAGGGCGTGTACATCGGCCTGGTCAACGACACCGAGACCGGCACCGTCGCCGCCAACCCTTACCTGCGCCTGATGTTCGGCGTGGCCGACGACGCCCCGGCCGCCGACGTGCGGCCCTTCGATCGCGATCGGTTCGTTGACGACCAGGCCCGCCACGACTTCCTCCAGCAACTGGCGCGCGACGGCGTCGCGCACGACTACCTGCTGCGATTGCGGCGCGCCGATGGTTCGGCGATGTGGGTCGAGGTCACCGCCCGGGCCGAGGTGGTCGCCGAGTCGGGCACGCTGCGCATCGAGGCCGTGATGCGCGACGTGACCGAGCGCAAGAAGCTGCAGGATCAGGCGCGCGACCTGTATGTGCAGCTGTCCCAGGCCGAGAAGATGGCCTCGCTCGGACAGACGATGTCAGGCGTGGCCCACGAGTTGAACAACCCGCTGGCGACGATCCTCGCCTGTGCGGAGCGGCTCGCCGGACGCCGCCTCGACGAGCCGACGCGCAAGGACCTCGACGCGATCCACAACGCGGCCGAACGGGCCGCGCGCATCGTCCGCAACCTGCAGACGTTCGCCCGCAAGCGCCACACCACGCGGACCACCGTGGACGTGAACCAGGTGGTGCGCGAGACACTGGCGCTGCGCATCTACGAGCAGCGGGCGGCCAACGTCATGATGATGGAGGCGCTGGCTGCGGGCCTGCCGCCCGTGTTCGCCGACCCCCATCAGATCCAGCAGATCATCCTCAACCTGATGGTCAACGCCGAGCAGGCCATGCTCGACGCCCACGGACGCGGCACGCTCATCCTGCGATCCTGGCAGGACCCCTCCCGCGACGCCGTCGTCATGGAGGTGTGTGATGACGGCCCCGGAGTGCCGGCCGACGTCCAGCTGAAGATTTTCGATCCGTTCTTCACGACCAAGGCGGTGGGCAAAGGGACGGGCCTCGGTCTCACGGTCGCGTACGCGATCGCGCACGAGCACGGGGGCCGGATCTCTGTGCGGTCGGCGGAGGGCCGGGGCGCGTCGTTCTTCCTGGAGTTGCCGGTCAGCGGCGCGCACGTGCGGCTGCAGGAACCGGTCCCGGCGTCAGCGCTCCCCGACGTGCCCAAGGGCACGCGCGTGCTGGTCATCGAGGACGAACAGGCCCTGGGCGACGCGGTCGCGGCCGCGCTCTCGGACGAAGGGTTCCGCGCCGACCGGGCCGCGGATGGCGAAGAGGCGCTCGCGCGGGTGCGCGAGCGCCACTACGACGTGATCATCTGTGACTTGAAGATGCCGAAGGTGGACGGCATCGAGTTCTTTCGGGAAGCCTCGGCCAAGATGCCGCACATCGGCCGCCGCCTCATCTTCGTGACGGGCGACGTGGCCGGCACGGAAGCGGAGCGGTTCCTCGAGGAAAGCGGCTGCCGCTGGGTCCCCAAGCCGTTCCGCCTCCGCGACCTCGTCAAGCTCGCGCGCGAGACGCTGGGCTAGTGAGAAGACCTCGGAGGTAATTCCTACGAAAACTGTAAGCCCATTTGCGACTTACAGTTTTCGTAGGAATTACCTCCGAGGTCGTTACGCTGCGACGGGCACCGGCCGCACCATACGCGCGCGGATGACCTTCGGTCTGGCCTTCGGCTTCGACGTCCGGGCCACGATACGCGGCGCGGGTGCGTCCGTCCTGGTCGTCATCACCTTGCGCAGACGCTGCATCGCGCGTGCGTGCAGCTGCGAGACGCGTGACTCGTTGACGCCAATCGCCTCGCCAATCTGCTTCATCGTTGACTCGGCAAAATAGTACATGCCGATGATCTTGCGCTCGCGCGCCGGCAACTGCGCCAGCGCGGTGCGGACCCGGTCGCGCACCTCGGTCTGTTCGAACAGTCGCTCCGGCGACAGCGGTTCGCTCGGCACCAGTACGGCCGGCAGCGAGGCGCTGTCGATGGAGTCGAAGTTCGCCAACGGCGAGGTGGACTCGATCGTGTTGATCCGGAGAATCGTCCGCTCGAGACGCGCCTCGTCGGTGCCGACCCGTCGGGCCAGATCGGCCAGCGTGGGCTCGGCGCCAAGCTCGCGCCGCAACTGCTCGCGAGCCGCTTCGAGTTCGCGACGCACCCGCCGCACACCACGCGGCCAGGCGTCCCGCCGTAAGGCGTCGATCATGGCGCCTCGCACTCTCCGCTCGGCGAACGTCTCGAACTTGATCCCCCGCGACTCGTCGTAGCGGTGCGCGGCATCCATCAGCCCGAGCACGCCGTCCTGGACCAGGTCGCCCAGGTCGATCGAATGCGGCATCGTCGAGGCCATGCGTCGTGCCAACGACTCCACGAATGGCAAGCTTGCGACGACCCGTTCCTGCTGAGTTTCCGCCAAAGGCGCCCGCTGCATTTCCTGTCCCTCCTCGAGCCCGGATGTGCCGGGAACTTCTTGTAGGGCAACAGCGATGCCAGGTCTGGCGAAGATCGCCGCGCGGTGGGCAGCGCGGGCGCGAATGCCAATAACCTATTTAGTTTGAGATGTTTAGCGTGGACTGCCGTACTGTGAAGGGGTGCGCAGGACCGTGCGGGGGCGCGTCAAAACGCTCAGAATCTTGACGCCCCCGTCAGGACCGTCAGTGGACCGACACCCGGTGTCGGTCCACCTACCGGTCGCTGCCGTTACCGACGCCGACGGCCCGGCGCAGGTCATGAATGGCCGACATGGCCTCGAGCGCCCCGGCGACGATGTGCCCGGCACGGGCTTTCTGGGACTCGTCGACGAGGCGCACCTCGAGCAATTCCGCATTGGCCAGGATGATCCCCAGCTGGTTGTTCAACCGATGGAACAACCGCGGAAGGTCGGACTCGGGATCGGTCACGGCCTGACGGGCGACCGGAGTCTCGGTCAGATCAAGCGCCACGGCTGAGCCGATCGGCCCACGCCGTGTCCGGCTCGGCCGGGGCTTCCGGTTCGCGCCAGAGCGTATCGGCGAAGATGCGGACCGAACCGCCGGCCGTGCGCACGTACTGCACCTTGCCTCCGGCAATCCAGTTGTAGATGGTTCTGCGGCTGACGCCCACGAGCTCGCATGCGCGTGGAATGGATACGGTTTTCCGGTCGAGTAGCATCATTTGTCCCTCGCGGCTCGCCTCCAGAGACTTCGCCGCCGTGGCTCTCATGACTTGCACGTCCGGAACTATCGGTCCGCCTTGTTTGCGACCTTAGCCCCAGTGTGTTGTTGAGGGAACAATCGACCACCGTCGGCGAATCTGTAAGTGTGTCAAAATGTCGGCACCCCACCGCAATGGCAGACCCCAGCGTTCAGCATCTCTTGCTCGTGGACGACGAGGCGGGGCTGCGCGAGGTCATGGCCGAACGGCTGACCGAGCACGGGTTCCGGGTGGCCCAGGCCAGCACGGGGGAGGGGGCCCTCGAGCAACTCAACGAATTCGCCTTTGACATCCTGATTACGGACCTGCGCCTGCCGGGCGTCGATGGCCGCCAGGTCCTGGACGAGGCGTTCGCGCGCTATCCGGACATCCTGGCCGTCGTGATCACCGGCTTCGGCACGGTCCGGGAGGCGGTCGAGGTGACCCGGCTCGGCGCCGAAGGTTTCATCACCAAGCCGTTCCAGTTCGAGGAGCTGCTCCACGAGCTGAACGCCGCCGTCGAGAAGCGCCGCCTCAAGGCCGAGAACGCCTACCTCCGAGCCCAGCTCCACGACCGGTTCCGGATCGACGGCATCATCGGGCAGACGCCAATCATGCTGCGGCTGTTCGATCTGCTGCGCACCGTCGCGGTGACATCGAGCACGGTGCTCATCACCGGCGAGACGGGCACCGGCAAGGAACTGGCGGCACGCGGCATCCACGATGCGAGTCCGCGGCGCAGCCAGCGGTTCGTCGCCCTCAACTGCAGCGCCATTCCCGAGACGCTGCTCGAAGCCGAACTCTTTGGCCACGTGCGCGGCGCGTTCACCGGAGCGGTCGCGAACCGGCCAGGCCGGCTCGAGCAGGCCAACCGCGGCACGCTGTTCCTCGATGAAGTGGGCACGATGAGCCCGGCGCTGCAGTCCAAGCTGTTGCGCGTCCTCCAGTCACGTGAATTCGAACGCGTCGGAGACTCGCAGACGGTGAAGGTGGACGTGCGCGTGATCGCCGCGACCAATTCCGATCTGCGGCGCATGGTCGAAGAGGGCACGTTCCGTGAGGACCTGTTCTACCGGCTGAACGTGATCCCGGTGCGGGTGCCGGCGCTGCGTGAACGGCGCGGCGACATCCCGATTCTCGCGCAGCATTTCCTCGATCGCTTTGCGCGCGAGGCGACGCCAAGCCGCGGACGCGTCACCTTGGCGCAGGACGGCCAGCAGGCGCTGATGGCGTTCAACTGGCCCGGCAACGTGCGGCAGCTCGAGAACGTGATGGAACGGGCGTTCGCCCTCTCGCCTGGCCGATCGCAGATTACGGTCGCCGATCTGCCGGATGAAGTCCGGGAGGCTGCGCCGCCCGTACCGCCCGCCGACGTGTCGATTCCTGAAGAAGGCATTGACCTCGAGCGCCTGGTCGCAGACTTCGAACACACGCTGATTCGGCGTGCGCTCGACCGGACGGGTGGCAACAAGCGCCACGCCGCCGATCTGCTTCATGTGAAGCGGACGACGTTGATCGAGAAGCTGAAGCGTCTGGAGCGTGCGTGATGGCGGGTCGTGGCACCTTCTGGGTGATTGTCTCGGGCACGGAGCCAACGGCGTTCCGCGCGCGTGAGCGCGAGACGCTGATGCCGACGCTGCGGCAATTGCAGCGCAAGCAGCCGGACACCGTGATCCGCTGGTTCGAGCACGGGAAACTGTGGCTGTCGCCCGAGCACGCGGAGGCGTCGAAGAAGGCGCCGCAGGACGACCGCCCCCGGCGCGGGCGCGACTGGCGCCCGGGCGGCGACCACGCGGACCCGCGGGCCAAGTACGAGATCTCGCGCGACCAGAAGCGCGCGCGCTTCAAGGATCGCCTGCGCCGCGAGTTCTCGCGCGACTCGGACGCCCCGTCGCGCGCCCGTCCGGCGCGCGACGATCAGAGGCCGGCGCCGCCGCCCCGGCGCGACGAAGCCGGCGCGCGCCCACCGTGGCCCGAGGGCGACCGCCCACGCGAGGATCACCGGCCCCTGCCCGAACCCGGCGCCCGCGCGCCATGGCGTGACAAACCGGCAGGCGATCGTCCGCGCGGCGACTTCAAGCCGCGAGGAGACTTCAAGCCACGCGGCGATTTCAAGCCGCGCAGCGACGCGCCGCCGCGGGACTATCGACGGCCCGAGGGCGACCGGCCGCGCCCGGACCACAGGCCTTTGCCCACCGGCACCGCGCGTGACGTCCGCCGGCCCGACGCCGATCGGCCCCGGGGTGACTTCAAGCCGAGAGGCGACTTCAAGCCTCGCGGGGATTTCAAGCCGAGAGGCGATGCCCCGCCGCGTGACTATCGACGCCCCGAGGGCGACCGGCCGCGCGGCGATTTCAAACCCCGTGGGGATTTCAAACCGCGCGCGGACTTCAAGCCGCGGGGTGACTTCAAACCCCGTGGTGACGTCAAGCCCCGCGGCGACGACCGCGGGCCTCGCGCGCCGCGCGGCGATTTTCGGCCCCGCGACTCGGATGCGCCGCGAAAAGACTTCCGCCGGCCGGACGGCGACCGACCCCGTGGAGACTTCAAGGCTCGGCCCGACTTCAAGCCCCGTGGAGACTTCAAGCCGCGCGGGGACTTCAAGCCCCGAGGGGACTTCAGGCCGCCGAGCGACCGCCCTGCCCGCGACTTCCGCCGGCCGGACGGCGATTGACCGCGCGGGTCCGTGCCACCGCGCGGCGACGACCGCGGCCCGCGCCCGCCACGCGGGGACTTCCGACCACGCGAGACCGACGCACCCCGCAAGGACTTCCGGCCCGCCGGTGCCAAGCCGCCACGCGCCTTCAAACCGGGAGGCGACCGGCCGCCGCGACCGTTCCGGCCCGAGGCGGCACGGCCGCGCGGGAAGTTCGGCTCCAAGCCGTTTCCGAAACGACCACCGAAGAAGTGATCGCCCATATCGTCCTGTTCACGCCCAAGGAATCACTAAGGGGCGCAGAAGCTAGGTTGTTCGCCAGATCAGTGATCGGTATCATTGGCGCAGTGCAAGGTGTTCAGCGGTGCTTCGTTGGCAGGGCCAAGGCAATTGACGCTGGGTATCAGCGTAATATGGGTGATAAGACCTACGAATTTGCGGCTGTCTTGGAGTTCGAGGACGAATCCAGGCTTGTCACGTATCTGACCAGCCCGATGCATGAAGAACTCGGACGGCTCTTCTGGCAGTATTGCGAGTCGGCCGTGGTCAGTGAGGTCGAATCTGTTGGACTCGGAGAAGAGGCCGTCGAGTTTCTGTCAAAAGACCGATGATCAGACGACGGCAGGCTGATGTGCGGCGAGGCCGGTTCCATGGCGACCTGAGTCGTTGCCAAAGAACTCCCCGATGATGTGTCGGAGGTGCGGAATCGACTGAGCCGCGTTGATGGCCACCCTGAGCTGCGAGCCGCCGTCCAAGCCCTTGGTGTACCAGGAATTCAACGCCCGCAGCTTGTTGATGACCCACCGTTCCCGGCCGCGGGCCATCGGGGCCTCGCCCACCGGCTGACCCGGCGCGAGGTGGCGGAAGCCCTCTTGCTCGCCCACGCGCTCAGCGAGCAGCAGGTCGATGTAGTCGAGCAGAAACTGACCTCGCTCGGCCAAGGGCACCGTCGTCGGATCGAGGCCGTCGGCGGCCTGGACCGCCTGCTGGAAGATCCACGGGTTGCGAAGCGCCCCGCGGCCGATCAGGACGCCGCTGACACCCGCATTGCGCAGCCGCCCCACGACCTGCGACGGCTCCACACAGTCGCCGGAGCCAAAGACGGGAATGCTCACACCGGCCGCGACCCGTCCGATCAACTCCCAGTCCGACTCACCGGTGTAGGACTGCGCCGCCGTCCGCCCGTGCACGGCGAGCGCCGCGGCACCGGCGTCTTCCGCCATCTTCGCCAGGGTCGGCGCGTTGATCTGGTGCTCGTTCCAGCCGGCGCGCATCTTGACGGTCACCGGGATCTTCACCGCCCGGGCCATGGCGCGAATGACATCGGCTGCGTGCTCCGGCTCGCGCATGAGGCTGCAACCGGCGTGGTGCTTCGCGATCTTGTTCACCGGGCAGCCCATGTTGATGTCCACGATGTCGGCGCCCATGCCCTCGACGACCTGGGCCGCGTCGGCCATCACCTGTGGGTCGCCGCCGAAGATCTGGATCGACACGGGCCGCTCTTCTTCGGTGTACTCCGCGTACTCGAGCGTGCGATCGATGCCGCGGACGAGCCCTTCTGAACTGACCATCTCGGTCACGACCAGCCCGCACCCGCCCTTCCGCTTGACGAGGCGGCGGAAGGCGGTGTCGGTCATGCCCGCCATCGGCGCGAGCGCGACGGGCGAGCCGAGCGAGATCGCGCCGATCTTCACCGTCATCAGTCCTGATTCTTTTCGGCGGTCTTTTCGGCGACCTTCTTCTCGTACATCTGCTTGTAGGTTGGATCCTTCCACTCGATCAGGGCCTGCATGCGGAGCCGGTTCAACAGCTTCTTGGTCTCGCCTTCGACGCGGTCTTCGTAGATCCGCGCACCGATGTCGTCGCGCACGGCGGTAAAGGGCTCGCGTTCGGGCGCGGTTCGCGCATCGACCTTGAACATCTGATAGCCCGTCTGAGTCCGCAGGGGTTCGGACACCTCACCGGGCTTGAGCTTGTCCAGGACCTCTCGCAGCGTGGGGTTGAGCTGCTCGAGCTGCACCTGCCCGATCAGGCCGCCATTCGCCTTCGATCCGGACTCGGAGACCTCGCCCGCCACGACGGCGAAATCGTCGCCCTTCAGCACACGCGCCCGCGCGGCGTCGATCTTGGCCTTCGCGTCGTTGTCCGTGCCGACGCTGATGAGCGCCTGCGCGCCCTTGCCCTGGGTCGGCACCGTCACGGAGATCTCGCGGAGCGTGACCGTGGCCGGCTTCATGAACTCCTCGGGGTGCGCGGCGTAGTACTGGCGGGCCTCTTCCTCGGTCAGGTTGAGCTTGATCTCCTCCTGCTGCACGCCACGGATCATCCAGGTCCGCTCGAGCTGCTGACGGAGCAACGGCATCGTCAGACCCGCCTCGCTCATCGCCTGCGCGAGCCCCTTGTCGTCGAGGTTGTTCTGCTTCTTGATGTTGTCGAGCATCGAGGTCAGCTGCGCATCGCCGAACGTCATGCCCAGTTCGCGCCCGCGCTGCATGAGCAGCAGTTCCTCGACCGCCGACACCAGGATGTCCGGCGTCAGGTCCGCCAGAATCGTCCGAAGCGTCGCGTCGTTCTCGAGCGCGCGGGGATCGGTGACCTCGCGCTTCTGGTCGCGGAGGGCATCGATCTGCCGGCGCTCCAACTCGGTCTGCGTGAAGATCTCGCCGTTCACCCGCACGAGCACGCGCTCGATGATCGCGCTCTTGCCCGGGGTCATCGGCGTGGCGGCAGGCGCGGCGGATGGCGCCTGTGGCGGAACTGGCGGCGCCGCCACTTGCGCGGCCACGGGGACGACGACCAACGACGCGACCAGGGCCGTCACAACAACTTTCAGGCGTCTCATGCGGACTCTCCGCGGCCACTCGGCCGCAACTTACGCAGAATCAATATCTTAGCTTGCGACAAGCGACTGGCTCAACTGGCCGAGCAAGGCGCTGGTCCGCTCGAACAGGCCGCCGGGCGCCGCCGGGTCGGGCGGAACCTCGGCCAGGATGTCCGACCGCGTGAACCCGGGAGCCACCTCGGCGGTGGCCCGCTGCGTCCACCAGGACCCCTCCCCTTCGTGCGGATCGGGCGCCGCGGCCAGCTTTCGGCCCGTCTCCGGATGAAACTGGGGTCCGGCGGGCCGCCGGAGCACCGGTCCGGAGGGCCGGGTCGGGGGCTTCGGAGCCGTCGGGCTGCGACCCAGGTCCAGACGAAGGACTGCGGGCGGCAGCAATATCAGGTCGCCCCGTGACTCGACGAGCTTCATCAGGGGGCCGGGGTCGATCCGGGCGTCCGGCCTGAACTTTAGGACGACGACCTGGCCTTCCCGGTCGAGACTCTCGAGACCCAGGCGGTCCGCCATGAGCCGGATGCGCGCATATACCGCCAGGTGCTGCACCGACACCGGCGGCGGTCCATACCGGTCCCGCATCTCGTCGAGCAGGCGGTCCACCTCGGCCACGTCGCGCGCGCTCGCGAGCCGGCGGTAGACCGTCAGCCGCTGGTTCATGTCGGGCACGTACGTCTCGTCGATGCGCAGGTCGAGGCGCAGGTTCACGGCCGCGCGCCGTTCGTCCTCCAGATCCTCGCCCTTGAGCTCCCGGATCGTCTGCTCGAGCAGCTTCATGTACATGTCGAAGCCGACGGCTTCGATCTGCCCGCTCTGCTCGCCGCCCAGCAGATTGCCGGCGCCGCGGATCTCGAGGTCGAGGGCCGCGATCCGGAAGCCGCTGCCCAGATCGCTGAACTCCCGAATGGCCGCCAGGCGCTTGCGCGCCACCGGTGACAACGTCTGCTCCGCGGGAATCATCAGATAGGCGTAGGCGTGACGGTCCGAGCGCCCGACCCGGCCGCGCAGCTGGTAGAGCTGCGCCAGGCCGTATCGGTCTGCCCGGTTGATGATGATCGTGTTGGCGTTCGGGATGTCGAGCCCGTTCTCGACGATCGTCGTCGAGAGCAGGACGTCGAACTTGTGGCCGACGAAGTCGAGCATCACCTTCTCGAGCGCGTCCTCGCCCATCTTTCCGTGGCCGATCGCGATCTTCGCCTCGGGCACGAGCTTCGCCACGAGGTTGCCCATCGAGTGGATCGACTCCACGCGGTTGTGGACGAAGTACACCTGGCCGCCGCGTTCCATCTCAGCGCGGATCGCGCGGGCGATGACGTCCGAGTCGAACTTCACCACGTGCGTCTGGATGGCGAGGCGATCGCGGGGCGGCGTCTCGATCACGGACATGTCGCGGATGCCGACGAGCGACATGTTGAGCGTGCGCGGGATCGGCGTCGCCGTCATCGTCAGCACGTCCACCTTCTTGCGGAGCTGCTTGATGCGTTCCTTGTGCGCGACGCCGAAGCGCTGTTCCTCGTCCACCACCAGGAGGCCCAGGTCCCGGAAGATGACGTCCTTCGACAGCAGCCGGTGGGTGCCGACGATGACGTCTACCTGGCCGGCGGCGAGCTTGACGAGCAGATCCTTCTGTTCCTGCTTCGAACGGAATCGGCTGATCAGATCGATCGACACCGGGAATCCGGCGAAGCGCTCGCGCAGCGTGCGCACGTGCTGGAACGCCAGGACCGTGGTGGGCGCCAGGAACGCGACCTGCTTGCCTTCGATGACGGCCTTGAACGCCGCGCGCATCGCCACCTCGGTCTTGCCGTAGCCGACGTCGCCGCAGAGCAGCCGATCCATCGGCGTGGGCGATTCCATGTCGCGCGTGATGTCGGCGATGGCTGCCTGCTGGTCGGTCGTCAGGTCGTACTCGAACGCCGCCCCGAACTCCTCCTGCCAGTGTGAATCGGCGCTGAACGCGTGGCCGACCACGGCCTTGCGCGCCGCGTAGAGCTTGAGCAGCTCCTCGGCCATGTCGCGCATGGCCTTCTTGACGCGCGTCTTCGCCTTCTCCCAGGTGGTCCCGCCGAGCTTGTCGAGCCCGGGCGCCGCGCCGCCCGTGTACTTCTGGACCAGGTCGAGGCGCTCGAGCGGGACGAAGAGCTTGTCCTCACCCGCATAGCGGAGCTCCATGAACTCCTGCGGCTGTTGCCCCGCGGCCACGCCGAACTTCTTGAGCCCGACGAACCGGCCGATGCCGTTGTCCACGTGGACGACGAGGTCGCCGACTTTCAAATCGCGGAAATCGGACAGGAACGTCCGCGCGGTCGAGCGTCGCCGCTCGTGCACGCGCCGTTCCTCCTCGAAGAGGTCCGTCTCGGTGAAGACCACCAGGTGCGCGGCCGGCAGATGAAAGCCGCGCGAGAGCACGCCCGTGGCGACCAGCAGTTCCGCGCGCGTGAGGTCGTCGCTGTCGGCCACGGACCTGGCGCGCAGGTCGTAATCGGCGACGATTTCGATCGTGCGTTCGGCCCGTCCAGGCGAGGCGGCGACGAAGACCACCGTGTCGCCTCGCCCTCGCGCGCGCTTGATTTCCTCGACCCAGTCGCCGATGCGGCCGTGGTACTCCAGGGTCGGGACGCACGCGACGTGCACGGCCGATGACGCCTGCGTCGTCAATCGCGAGCTGGCTCAGGCGGTGACCGGTCTGCAGCCAGGCGGCGACCGGCTCCCACGGCTCGGCGATCTGCTCGTAAGGCGGACCTGGCACGACCGCGAGCGGCCATGTCGGCCGCGGAGTTGCGCCACTGCACTTCGAGCGTGCGCCCGCGCTCGTCCACGTCGTCGATCTCGAACACGAAGAGCGCCGCGCCGGCGCGCCGCGCGTAGTCGATGATCGTGGCCGACCGATCGACACGCAGCGGGTCGTCCGGGGCGGCCTGATCGGCGAGCGATTCCCGCTGCGGTGTGATCGTGATCTGATCGAGCGCGCTCAGCGACCGCTGCGTCGCCGCATCGTAGCGGCGCACCGACTCGACGATGTCGCCGATGAACTCCAGACGGATGGGCTCGAGCTCCCGCGCGGGATAGAAATCGAGCACGCCGCCGCGGACGCAGAACTCGCCATGCTCGTCAACGGGGTCCTCGGGCAGGAAGCCGGCCAGCGCCAGGCGCTCGCCCAGATCCTGCGGCGAGATCTCGAGGCCGGGGCTGATGACGAGGCCTGCGTCGGCAAATCGCGTCGGATCGCTCAGGCGCGGCACGAGCGCGCGCGCCGAGGCCACCACCAGACGCGCCGATCCGTTGGCCAGGCCGAAGAGGGCGCGGGCCCGCGCAGACGCCACATCCAGATGCGGTGACAGGCCGCGGTACGGATCCACCTCCTGGGACGGCAGCGTCAGCACGTGCTGCTGCACCGTCGTGTCGGACCAGCCCTTCAGCACGGCCAGGAACAGCCGGGCGTCGGCGGCCATCTGCTCGACGTCCGCATCCGTGGGGACGACGAGGAGGACCGGCGTTTCCTGCGCGGCCACGGCCGCATGCAGAGCGGTCGCCGCCGGCGTCAGACCGGTCAGGCGCGACGGTCGCCGGTCGAGACCGGCGTTCGAGGCCGCGGTCTTGACGAGCGATCGGAAGGCGAGGGAGGAGGAGGAGCCAATCACGGCAAATCAGGTCCAGCCGGGCGCGGTCGCGTCAGGCAGGACAACCTTGCAATGGTAGACCGAATCAGCGCGCCGCGGGATGCATCGAACTCGCGGTCAGGGACGCCCGACGGGGCATTCCGCCGGGCTACGGGAGTGTACCGGCCGGAGGCCCACCGAGCCCGCCGCCCCGACCAGCTGGATTCAGCTTTCGTGGACGACAGGGGTCCCCTGTGGGGGAGCCGCCATTGGGTAGTGCCTCAGTTTGAAATGGGTCAATCCAATCCACCAAGGCTGTGGATCTTCATCTCTTCGGCAACACGTTGAACACATCTGTTTGGTGATCGCGATAGCCGTCGAGCCATGGGCAAGAGGGTAGGTCGTACAGGCCTCTTCTCGAAGACGATCTGGCAGCCTCCTTCGAGACCAACCTTGGTCATTTCAAAGGTCTGCCCTTTGCGGATCAACGCTCCTGTGCCCTGATCTGTTCGCCCCATATACAGCACGCCTCTACGCTCCTGCAGATCTGCCGGCCGCCACTGAATTGGGACGTCCCTCAAGACTCTAATCGTGAGTGGTGCAAGGACTGGTGCTTCTGGCACCGGTCTGGTTTGGGAAGCCAGGCCGAGCGCCAGTAGGAAGAGGCAGGACGGGCGCATGTCGGGATTCTACGCTCAAGCTGAGCCTACGCCGACAGGTTCGGCCGCTCCACGTCGGACGTGCTGATGTCCTTCGGGTCCGGGTCGTCGGTTGCGACTCAACATTGGCAAGCTTTGACAACGAAGGGCCTGCATGCTACGGTCACCACTCCAGTGAGTTTCCACCGACGGAGCACTCTATGAAGGCAGTCACAAAGAACATCTCCCTCACGCCAGAGCTCAATCAGTTCATCGACTCACATGTCGAGAGCGGCCTCTACGAGAGCGCGAGCGAGGTGGTTCGTGAGGGTCTGCGGATGCTCCGTCATCGTGACGACCTGCAGCAGAAGCAGGTCGAGCGCGTCCGGGCAAGAATCGAGAAGGGCTGGCAGGAGAGCGAGGGAGGAGAGGTGGTCTCTGATACCGAAGCGCGAGAGCATTTCCGGCGCCGGACCACGGAGCGTCGCACGCGCGCATGAGCCGCTACGAGCTCACTCGGTCAGCCCTCGCAGACATCGACGAGTTGTGGGCGTACATCGCGGACGACAATATCGCCGCCGCGACTCGCGTCAGTGACGCAATTCTTGACGCCTGTGCGCTTCTCGCGGAACAACCGCTGATCGGTCATACGAGGCAAGACCTGACCCCTCGACCTGTCTTGTTCTGGTCGAGCGGCCGGTACCTGATCGTCTATCGACCAGGGACGGAGCCGCTTCGCGTGATCGCGGTCTTCCACGCATCGAGGGACGTGGCCGCACTTCTCACCGATCGCGATTCCTGACTCAGCCTGCGCCCTTCAACGGCCAGACTGAATCTTCTCGATGATGGCGGTGGTGGACCAGCCGGGCTCGATCGGGATGCGCAGCACCCGCCCGCCACGCGCTTCCACGGTATCGCGGCCGACGATGGCGTCGGCGGCCCAGTCGGCGCCCTTCACCAGGACGTCCGGCTGGATGCGGCAGATGATGTCGGCCGGCGTCGGGTCGTCGAAGATCGCCACGGCGTCCACGCACGAGAGGGCCGCCAGCACCTCGGCGCGCTCGGCCTCCGGCGTGATCGGCCTGGCCGGGCCCTTGTTCCCGCGCACCGAGCGGTCCGAGTTCACGCCGATGACCAGCGCGTCGCCGGCCGCGCGTGCCGCCTGCAGATAGCGCACATGCCCGGGATGCAGCAGGTCGAACACGCCGTTGGTGAACACGACGCGTCGGCCTGCGCGCCGGAGGCTGGCGGCGAGGGCGGCGGCTTCGTCTATGGATAGCACAGGCATGTCGCGTCTCGACGTCACGCGCGGGCGTTCGTCAGGCCTTGAGGCGCATCGCGACGCCGCCGGTGAACTCCCAGCGGTGGCGTGGCCGGTAGATGCCGACGTCCTTGAGCCGTGACTTCACGCGGAAGGTGTAGAGCAGCCGGTGATAGTCGTACGGCGCGCCGTCGCGTTTGTGCACGGCGACATCGAGCTTATAGGTGCCTTCGACGAGGTCGATGGCGTCGATCTTCAGGCGCACTTCCGCCTCGCCGCTGAGCGACTGCCCTTCGTAGTCTTCGATGTCGGTGTTGGTGCCGTAGATGCACACGCCTTCGGCGTTGTAGAGGCCCACGCCGAACACGAAGTCCTCGACGGTCCGCGCGGCGCGCACCTTGAGCCGGAGCACGATGGCCTCGCCGGAGTGGTAGATGTGGGTGCCCTGACCCTGGTCGTCCTCGAGGATCACGTCCGTGATCTCGACCAGGCCGGCGCCCCAGCGCCCTTCGGTCGCGCGCGACATGTCGGCGGCCTGTTCACCGGCGTCGAGCGGGCCCGCCGCCGTCGGCACGTCCGGCGCGTCCACATCGTGCCGGGCCTTGGCGTCGGCGGCCGCCAGTTGTTGCTCTTCCTGGCGCTCGACGTCGGTCATGTAGGCGCCGATGACCCGCGTGGGGTCGCCCTCGCCCTTCTTCTGGCCGGCGTCCAGCCATACCGCCTGGTCGCAGAAGCGGTCGACGAGCCCGAGCGAGTGCGTCACCAGCAGAATCGTCTTGTTGCGGCGCTTGAACTCGGCGAACTTGTCGAGACACTTGTGCGTGAAGCCCTCATCGCCGACCGCCAGGACTTCGTCCACGAGCAGCACGTCCGGGTCCACGTGGATCGCCACGGCGAACCCGAGCCGCATGTACATGCCCGACGAGTAGGACTTCACCGGCGCGTCGATGAAGTCCTTCAGCTCGGCGAACTCGACGATCTCGTCGAAGCGCTTCTGGATCTCGCGTCTCGTCAACCCGAGCATGATGCCGTTGATGAAGACGTTCTCCCGGCCGGAGATCTCCGGGTGGAAGCCGGCGCCCAGCTCGATCAGCGCCGAGATGCGGCCGCGGACTTTGACCGTGCCGCTGGTCGGCTTGGTGATGCCCGCGACCAGTTTCAGCGCCGTGCTCTTGCCCGACCCGTTGCGGCCGATGACGCCGTAGGTCTGCCCGGGCGTCACCGCGAAGGACACGTTCCGCAGCGCCTGGAACGTCTCCTCCGGACGCAGCTCGCGCAGCAGACTGCGCTGCAGCAGCGCGCTCTTGAGCGTCGCGAACTGGCGGCCGCCGTAGCGGCGGTAGACCTTGGTCACATCGACGAGCTCGATCGCCGGCGGGCCGCTGCCGTGTGGATGGGTGCTCACACGACCTCCGCGAACGAGTCACGCAGCCGATCGAAGAGCCAGTAGCCGAACAGGAACAGCGCGCACGAGGCCAGACCCATCACCAATAGCCAGGCCAGATGGCCATCGACGAACGTGGCCAAGGCGGGCGCGGTCGCGCCTGGGGCCCCCGCCGGGGCGATCGCGTCGCCGTGGAAGAAGAGGATCTCCTGGTACGACACCGACAGGTGGAAGAACGGGTTCAGGTTGAACAGCCACTTGAAGTGCTGGACGCTTTCCATCTGGTAGAAGTAGATGATCGGCGTCGCGAAGAACCAGAACGTGAGCAGGTTCGAGAGCAGGTCGCGGATGTCCCGGAAGTGTACGGTCAGGGCCGCCAGGATCAGCGCCAGCCCAAGCGTGAAGATCAACTGGATCAGCACGACCAGCGGGAACCACGGCAGGTTCACGGGATTCGGGTAGTGGCCGGTATAGACCATGAACCCGGCGAGGATCAGCAGACCGAGGAAGAAGTGCACCATGTTCGTCAGCACGCTCACGACCGGGAGCACTTCGGCTGGGAACAGCACCTTCTTGATCAGGTTGCCGCCGGAGATGAGCGACCCTGACGCTTCGAGCAGCGAGCTCGAGAACCAGGTCCACGGCAGCAGGCCGCAGAACATGAACACCCCGTACGGCTTGGTCTTCTCCTCGCTGTTCTGAAGGATGTAGGTGAAGACGAACGTGTAGATGCTCAGCAGCATCAGGGGGTTGACGAACGACCAGAAGAACCCGAGCACCGATCCGCGGTAGCGGGCTTTCAGATCGCGAACGACCAGACTCTGGATGAGGCCGCGGTAGCGCAGCAGCTCGCCGAGGTTATGCCACATCGACCTTCAGCATCGCGACCGTGATGTTGTCCGGACCGCCCGCGTCGTTGGCCGCGTCGATCAGGGCCTGGCAGGTGTCGCTCGAGCGATTCGCCGCGTGCGAGGATGGCGGCAAGCCCGTCGGGCGGAACCACGCCGGACAAGCCATCCGAGCAGAGGAGCAGACAGTCGCCGCGCTGCAGGTCGATCTCCGAGACCTCGACCTCGGGGTCGTCGCCGCCGGCCAGCGCGCGCGTCACGACGTTGCGCCAGGGATGCCGCCGCGCGTCGGTCTCGGACATCACGCCGGCCCGCACCTGTTCGCTCACCCAGGAGTGATCCTGCGTGACCTGCTGCAACTCCCCGTCACGCCAGAGATAGATCCGGCTGTCGCCGACGTGCGCGACGACCGGCGATTCGCCCACGAGCAGCGCCGCGGCCGTCGTCGCCATGCCGCGCAGCGCGTCGTTGCCTTCCATGGCCGCCGCAATCCGGCGGTTGGCCAGGCGGAACGCCGCCTTCAGGCGGTTTCCGTCGAGTGACAGGGCCGGGTCGTACGGGAAGGGCCACGTGCGATGGATGTCGGCGTCCTTGGTGTCGAGCGACGAAGCCGTCGATGGCCTCGACGGCCATCCGTGACGCGACCTCGCCCGCCGCATGGCCGCCCATGCCGTCGGCGACGACATACAGGCCGAGTTCGGGCCGCACGGCGTACGCATCCTCGTTGTCCTCCCGGCGCAGACCTGGATGGGAAGCCACCGCCGAGGAGATGCGTCGCATGGTTAATGCCGCGGCCGGATATAGCGCGTGACGTTCAGGCGCGTGAGCGCGCGCAACAGCGCGATGCGGGCGCGCTCAGCATCGAAGTCACTGACGGTGCGTGTCTGCGCGAGGAGGTCCTCAGCGCGGCGCTTGGCCGCCTCGGCGCGCGCCTCGTCGATGTCCTCGGCACGCTCCGCAACCTGGGCAAGAATCGAGACGGTGTCAGGCAGCACCTCGGCGAACCCGCCAGCGATGAACGCATACTTCCGCTCCGTGCCGCGACGGTACCACATCTCTCCGGTACGCAGCGCCGCCAGCAGCGGCGCGTGACCAGGCAGCACGCCGAAGTAGCCATCCTCGCCGGGCAGTCCGACCTCGTCCACTTCCTCGTGGGCGATGGAGCGCTCCGGCGTCACGAACTCGAGCTTCAGGCTGTTCGGCATGCGCCATGGCCTACTTCTGCGCCTGCGCGCGCTCGATGACTTCGTCGATCGAGCCGGCCAGGTAGAACGCCTGCTCCGGGATCTCGTCGTGCTTGCCTTCGACGATCTCCTTGAAGCCGCGCACGGTGTCGGCAATCGGCACGTACTTGCCCTTGGCGCCGGTGAACTGTTCGGCGACGAAGAACGGCTGCGACAGGAACTTCTGGATCTTCCGGGCGCGCGTGACCGTGAGCTTGTCGTCTTCCGAGAGCTCGTCGATGCCGAGAATCGCGATGATGTCCTGCAGGTCCTTGTAGCGCTGCAGGATCTGCTTCACCGACCGCGCGACGTTGTAGTGCTCGTTGCCGATGATGCGCGGGTCGAGGATGCGCGACGTGGACGCGAGCGGATCGACGGCCGGGTAGATGCCCAGCTCGGCAATCGCGCGCGACAGGTTCGTCGTCGCGTCGAGATGGGCGAACGTGGTCGCCGGCGCCGGGTCCGTGTAGTCGTCGGCCGGCACGTAGATGGCCTGGACCGACGTGATCGACCCCTTGCGCGTGGACGTGATGCGCTCCTGGAGCTGGCCCATCTCGCTGAGCAGCGTCGGCTGGTACCCGACGGCCGACGGCATGCGGCCGAGCAGCGCCGAGACTTCCGAGCCGGCCTGCGTGAAGCGGAAGATGTTGTCGATGAACAGGAGCACGTCCTTGTTCTCGGCGTCGCGGAAGTACTCGGCGACCGTCAGCGCCGAGAGCGCCACGCGCAGACGCGCGCCCGGCGGTTCCGTCATCTGGCCGTAGACCAGCGCGGCGCGCGACTTGGCCGGATCGTTGCGGGTCGATGACGCCGCTCTCCTGGAACTCGAGCCAGAGGTCGTTGCCCTCACGCGTCCGTTCGCCGACGCCGCCGAACACCGACACGCCGCCGTGCTTCATGGCGATGTTGTTGATGAGCTCCATGATGATGACCGTCTTGCCGACGCCGGCGCCGCCGAACAGGCCAATCTTGCCGCCCTGTCAGATACGGCTCGAGCAGGTCGATGACCTTGATGCCCGTCTCGAACATCTTGAGATCGGTGGACTGCTCTTCGAGCGTCGGCGCGGGGCGGTGGATCGGCCAGCGTTGTTCGGTCACCACCGGGCGATCCGGGAAGTCCACCGGCTCGCCGAGCACGTTCAGCACGCGGCCGAGCGTCTGCGGTCCGACCGGCATCGAGATCGGGCCCCCCAGGTCCTCGGCGGTCATCCCGCGCTGCAAGCCGTCGGTCGCCTTCATCGCGACCGTGCGCACGCGGTTCTCGCCGAGGTGCTGCTCGACCTCGACCACGATATCGACCTGGTCGGCGCCGGCCTGCCCGGTCACCCGGACGGCGTTGTAGATCGCCGGCAGATGCCCGCCAGCGAATTCGATGTCGACGACCGGTCCGATGACCTGGACCACCCTGCCAACCTTGACTGCTTCCGCAACTGCCATGGATCTGGTTCCTTCGCTGTCTAGGGGGTCGTACCTGGCTTACGCCAATCGACCCCAACTCTCACTAACGCTGTCTAAGGGGTCGTACCTGCCTTTCGGCAAGCAAGGTACGACCCCGTTACAGTGCCTGGGCCCCGGAGACCACTTCGATGATCTCGCGTGTGATGGCCGCCTGGCGAATCTTGTTCATCGAGAGCGTCAGGCCCTCGATCATCTCCGACGAATTTCGCGTCGCCGAGTCCATCGCCGTCATCTGCGCGGCATAGAACGCCGCGTTCGACTCGAGCAGCGCCCGCAGCACCTGCGCCTCGACAAGCCGCTGGAGCAGCACCTCGAGGATGCGCTCCGGCGACGGCTCATACAGGTAATCCGTCGTCTGCGCCGCCTGTTCGTCTGACGTCGCCGGGGCGAGCGGCAGCAGCTGCTCGACCACCAGCTTCTGCTGGATGACGGACTTGAACTCGTTGTAGATCAGGTAGACGCTGTCCACCTTGCCCTCGATGAAGTCCTGCACGGCCGGCCCGGCGATCGCCTCGGCTTCCGCGAAGTGAATCACCTTCGGCAGGTTCACGTGCTCGAACCGTACGGGCAGCCCGCGCTTGCCGAGAAAATCGCGCCCCTTGCGGCCCACCAGCCCGAGCGAGATCGGACGCCCGGTGTTCTCGCGCAGGAACACGCCGACCGCTTTCAGGATGTTCGTGTTGAAGCTGCCGCAGAGCCCGCGGTCCGACGTGATCACGATGACCAGCGTCGAGCCCGTGTCCGCACCAGGCCGCCGCACGAGCAGCGGATGCTTCGACTGGTCCACGCGCGCGGCGATGCTCGCCAGCACGCGCCGCGCCTGCCTGGCGAACGGCCGGGTGGCGACGACGCGCTCCTGCGCCCGGCGCAGCTTCGAGGCCGCGACCATCTTCATGGCCTTGGTGATCTGCTGCGTGGACTTCACGGCGCGAATGCGCCGGCGCATGTCAATGAGTGAAGGCATCGTGTCGTTCGCTCCTGCCCGCCTAGGCCGCCGCGAACGTCTTGCCGTACTCGTCGAGTGCGCCGTTCAGCGCCTTCTTGATCTCGTCGTCCAGCGTCTTCTTCTCCGCGATCGCGCTGAGCACGCCGCCCCGCGTCTCGAGGAAGCGATACATGCCCTCCTCGTACTGGTTCAGCTTCTCCACCGGCACCGCGTCGAGATAGCCGTTGATGGCCGCGAAGATCAGCGCCACCTGCTTCTCGACCGGCTGCGGCCGGTACTGCGGCTGCTTGAGGATCTCCGTCAGCCGCTTGCCGCGGTTGAGCTGCCGCTGCGTGCCGGCGTCCAGGTCGCTGCCGAATTGCGCGAACGCCGCCAGCTCGCGATACTGCGCCAGATCGAGGCGCAGCGATCCGGCGACCTGCCGCATCGCCTTGATCTGCGCCGACCCGCCGACGCGCGACACCGAGTTGCCGACGTTGATCGCCGGGCGGATGCCCTGGTTGAACAGGTCGGCCTCGAGGAAGATCTGGCCGTCGGTGATCGAGATGACGTTGGTCGGGATGTAGGCCGAGAGGTCGCCGGCCTGCGTCTCGATGATCGGCAGCGCGGTGAGCGAGCCGCCGCCCAGCTCACTCTTGAGCTTCGCCGCACGCTCCAGCAGACGCGAGTGCAGGTAGAAGACGTCGCCCGGGTACGCCTCGCGGCCCGGGGGACGCCGAAGCAGCAGCGAGATCTCGCGGTACGACTGCGCGTGCTTCGAGAGGTCGTCGTAGACGCACAGGGCGTGACGGCCCGTGTCGCGGAAGTACTCGCCGATCGTGCACGCCGAATACGGGCTGATGTAGAGCAGCGGGGCCGGATCCGACGCGCCGCGGACACCACGATGGTGTACTCCATCGCGCCGGCCTCTTCGAGCGTCTTCACGACCTGGGCGACGGTGGACTGCTTCTGGCCGATGGCGTTGTAGATGCAGATGACGCCCAGGCCCTTCTGGTTGATGATCGCGTCGATCGCGACGGCCGTCTTGCCCGTCTGGCGGTCGCCGATGATCAACTCGCGCTGGCCGCGGCCGATCGGCACCATCCCGTCGATGGCCTTGATGCCGGTCTGCAGCGGCTCCTTGACCGGCGAGCGATCGACGACGCCCGGCGCGATGCGCTCGATGGGCATCGACTGCTTGGTCGCAATCGGCCCCTTGCCGTCGATGGGCTGGCCGAGCGCGTTGACGACGCGGCCGATCATCTCGTCGCCGACGGGCACCGAGATGATGCGCCCGGTGCGCTTGACCGTGTCGCCTTCCTTGAGGTCCGTCGAGTGGCCCAGGAGCACGGCGCCGACGCTTTCCTCTTCGAGGTTGAGCGCGATGCCGAACAGCCCGTGGGCGAACTCGAGCATCTCGCCGGCCATGGCGCGCTCGATCGCCGTGGATGCGCGCGATGCCGTCACCCACCGAGATCACGGTGCCCACTTCGGCCACGTCCACATCGACGGCGTAGTTGCCAATGTGGTCGCGGATGATTTTGGAAATCTCTTCGGCCTTGATCTGCATCAGTTCCTCGTTCGAGGCCGCTCGCGCACGTCGAGCGGCGGGGCGGCAGGTCGGCTGCCGCAATCCTTGTCTTCGGGCTGTCGCCTCAGGCGTCGGCCAGCAATTTCTCTCGCATCCGTTCGAGCTGGCGGGTCACGCTGCCGTCGTACACCACGCTGCCCACCTTCGCGACCAATCCGCCGATGATGGCCGGATCGACGCGCCCCGTGATCGTCACCGAGCCACCCGTCGCCTTGCCCAGCGCGGCTTCGAGCGCGGCCCGCCGTTCGTCGGTCATCGGCACCGCGGTCACCACGTCAGCCGAAACATGCCGCCGCATCACGTTCAGCCGCTCGACGAACGCCGCGGCAACCTGATCCACGAACATCAGCCGATCCCGGTCGGCCAGGAGCAGCAACGTCCGACGCACCTCGTCCCCGAGATCGCCGGCCTGGGCCAGGACGGCCTCGAGCACTTCGCGCTTCTTCGTGGTCGGGATGGTCGGCGCGGCGAAGACCTGCTGGAGGGCCGGGTGGGCGTTGAGCAGATCGCGCACGCCGGCCAGGTCGCGCTCGGCGCGATCCAGCGTCCCCTTGGCGGAGGCGACGTCGAACAGTGCCGTGGCGTAGCGGCGGGCGATGGCCTGGTGCGTCATGGGCGTCGGCGCGCGACTCGCGCGCGCGTCCAGCGGGACAGGGGCATGGGGACGACGGTCACAGGCAATGAAGTCCGAATGGGGCGACGACCGCGCAGATCTGGGGAAGGCCGTCGCGATGGCAACGGACCCTGGCGCGCGTTCCACACGGGTCTCCCGTGCGGAGCAGGCCTCCATGGCCCGCCTGACTACCCCTAGCCAAACGACCATTTATACCATTCGCTGAGCTGAACCGGCAACAGACGGCGGACGGCTCACAGCTCACAGCCTACGGGCTACGGGCTACGGGAGACGGACGCCAGCCTGAGACAGGAGGCAGCCTGACGGGCGGCCTACGGGCTACGGGCTACGGGCTACGGGCAACAGCAGACGGGCGACGGACGACGGACACCAGCCTAAGACAGGGGACTGCCGACGGGCTACGGGCCACAGGAAATGAAGGGAAACGGACGACAGCCGACGGGCTAAGAGCAGGAGACAGCCGACGGCCCACGGGCCACGGGCTACGGGCTACGGGCTACGGCAACAGCAGACGGGCGACGGACGACGGACACCAGCCTAAGACAGGGGACTGCCGACGGGCTACGGGCCACAGGAAATGGGAAACGGACGACAGCCGACGGGCTAAGAGCAGGAGACAGCCGACGGCCTACAGGCCACGGGCTAAGGCTACGGGCCACTGGCAACAGCAGGCGGGTGACGGACGACGGACACCAGCCTAAGACAGGGGACTGCCGACGGGCTACGGGCCACAGGAAATGGGAAACGGACGACAGCCGACGGCTAAGACAGGAGACAGCCTACGGCCTACGGGCTACGGGCTACTGGCAACAGCAGACGGGCGACGGACGAGAGCCGACAGCCGACGGGCTACGGGCGTACGGGAAACGGGAGAGAGACGGGAACGGCTAACGGGCTACGGATGACGGGGTCCTGGCGAACGGACAAGCTGCCGAGGTGCTCAAATTGGCACGGTGATTGGGCGAATGACCGATTATGCGCGCGCAGGGCTGGGCGCTGATCGGCCGCGGGCCCTGGTCGGTCGCGATCGGCGGATCGTCGTTGCCTATCGCGACCGTGGGCTGTCGGCCGCGAGCCCGTCGGCCGTCGGCCGTGTCGCGTTCGCCGGAGGCCGCAGGCCGTCGCCGGTCAACCCTGGCCCGTGAGCTGTCTCCGGTGGGCCGGCTTCCAGTAGCGATCGCCCGTCAGCCGTGGTCCGCGGGCTGTCTGCCCGAGGCCGTCGGCGTGGTTCGTGGGCCGGACGCTGTCGCCCGTCGGCCGTGCTCCGTCTCCCGTAGGCCGTTACCCGTAGACCGTCTACGGCTGCGTCAGCAGTTCGTAGAGGCGCTGCAGTTCGTCTTCGTTGTTGAAGTCGATCTCGATGCGACCGCCCTTGGTTCGCCGGGCGATGCGGACCCGGGTGCCGAGGGTCAGGCGCAGCTGTTCCTCGGCGGCGCGGGTGTTGGGATCGACCTTCGTCTCGCTGCGGGGCGCAGCATGACCCGTCGTCTCGCGACGGATCAGCGCCTCGGTGTCGCGGACCGACAGCTGACGCGCGACGACCTCGCGGGCCACGCGTCGCTGGGCGGTTTCATCGGGCAGCCCGAGGATCGCCCGGGCGTGTCCCATGCTGACGGTGCCGGCTGAGACGTCATTGCGGATCTCGGCCGGCAGCTTGAGGAGGCGCAGGTAGTTGGCGATCGTCGCGCGGTCCTTCCCGACCTCGGTGGCGATCTGTTCCTGCGACAGGTGCAGTTCGTCGGTCAGCCGTCGGTACGCCTGCGCTTCTTCGATGGCGTTCAGGTCGTCGCGCTGGATGTTCTCGATGAGCGCCACCTGCAGCAGGTCATCGTCGGCCACGTCGCGCACGATCACGGGCACCTTCAGCAGGCCGGCGCGTTGGGCGGCACGCCATCGGCGCTCGCCGGCGACGATCTCGAACGTCTCGCCGTGCCGGCGCACGAGGATCGGCTGAATCACGCCGTGGCTGCGGATCGACTGCGCGAGCTCTTCGAGGCGCGGCTCGTCGATGTGGGTGCGCGGCTGACGGGGGTTGGGCACGAGCCGATCGATGTCGAGTTCCTGCGGGCGCGGCGTGTCCCGAGTGCCGGCCGTCGTGGGCGGATCCGCCGGCAGCACCGCGGGCACGTGCGGGGCGGCGGCGGCCGGAATGAGCGCGCTGAGACCGCGTCCGAGAGCGGGGCGTTTGTCTGCCATCGGTTACTCCTCGTCTGTCTGGCGAGCGGGACGATCGGTGCTGGCGGCCGTCGGGCGCGTCGTGGTGTCGTGGGGCTCGGGAGCGACGGCCGTATCGGACGTGCGAGCGGCACCGGGATGCGCGCGTGTCAGGAACTCGTGCGCGAGGGCGACGTAGGCGTCGGCGCCGCGCGAGCGCGCGTCATACAGGATGACCGGCAGGCCGTGGCTGGGCGCTTCGCCGAGGCGGACGTTCCTCGGGATGACGGTCTGATAGACCTGCGCGCCGAAGTACTCGCGGATATTGCGGCTGACCTGTTGCCCCAGGTTCGTGCGGTCGTCGTACATCGTGAGCAGCACGCCTTCGATGCCGAGCGTCGGATTGAACGCCGCGCGCACGCGATCGATCGTGGAGACGAGCTCGGCGATGCCTTCGAGGGCGAAGTACTCGCAGTTGAGCGGGATGAGGACGCGATCGGCGGCGACCAGCGCGTTCAGTGTGAGCAGGCCGAGCGATGGCGGCGAGTCGATGAAGATGAAGTCGTAGGACGGGCGCAGCGCATTGAGCAGCTGGCGCAGGCGGGACTCACGGCGATCCATGCCGACGAGTTCGATTTCGGCCCCGGTCAGCTCGCGCGAGGCGGGAACGATCGACAGGTGGTCGATGCCGGTCTTCAGCACGAACGACTCCGGGTCGCCGTCACTGGTCAGAGCTTCATAGATGGTGCCGCCGGCCGCGGCCTGGCCTTTGGCCCCAATCCCGCTCGTCAAATTGGCCTGCGGGTCCATGTCCACGAGGAGAATGCGTTGGTTGGCCAGGGCCAGCGAGGCGGCCAGGTTGATGGCGGTGGTGGTCTTGGCCACGCCGCCCTTCTGGTTGGCGATGGCGATCACGACGGCTGATTTGGTCATTTGAACTATTACTAATACCTACTGGCACCAGTATTGTGTGCCCATGCCCGCGATGCGTCAACTGTAGACATGACGGATGTAGTGTTCCACGTGGAACGCGGGTAGTGCGCTCCTCCTTATGAGCTGCGCCCACTGCGGCGGCCCGGTGACGCTCCAACTAGAGGACTGGCCGGACCCGTCGCCCCTCCCGGCCGCCTTCGCCGACGCGGTCGGGTACGGCCCGGAGTGGGAGTGCCCCTACTGCCAGCGCGCGAACTCAGCGACGACGCTCGGGCGGTTGGTCTGGATGACGAAGAGACACGGAGAAGAACGGACCCAGTGAAGGCGTAGGATGGTCGCCATGGCCATCGCGCTCGATCTCGTTGGCGTCGTCGTCGTTGCGGGCGCGCTGTTCGGGATCGTCTGGTTCTGGCGTCGCGTGACGCCGCCTGCGGAGTGCCCGTTCTGCCACAGCCGGTCCTGGTTCATCCTCGGGGGCGACCACACGAAGCAGTGTCGGGACTGCGGCCGGCTATTTGTCTGACGACGGAATCAGTGACGACATGCCATATTCCGCGACCCTGTTCGTGTCCTGCGCCCACTGCGGGCAGCCGGTGAGCCTGCGCTTATGGCCGTGGGCGTGGGTGCCATCATCCTGCTCATCAGAGGCCGCCAACGCCGTCGCTAGCCCCCCTGGCCCGCGAGCGGCCCCCTACCCGGCCGTCGGACGCTGCAAGACGATCAACCGCGAGTCGTGCGCGCCAGACAGACGTTCCGCGGAGATTTCGACGAAGGGCAGGGGCGGCGTCTCGGTCTGGCTGCCAGACACCAGCCGCAAGACCCTGCCTCCGGGCCTCAGCAACGCCGCCATGGTCTTGGCCAGTTTCGAGTCGAGCCGGACCGCCCGCACCGTCTGCAGATCCGCCGCCTCGGCCAGGTCCACCCGCGAGAGCAGTTCCTCGAGGCGGCAATTCGCCACCTCCGCGTTGTCGAGTGACAGGACCCGCGCAGCCTCCCGTAGAAAGGCAGCCTTCCGGACCTTGCTCTCCACCATCACCATCCGGAGCGCAGGCGAGGCCAGGAGGATCGGAAACGCCGGCGAGCCGCCGCCAGAACCGATGTCAATACACAATCTGTCATTTGACATAACCTTCCGGGCCGCAACGAGAGGCTCGACGATGAGCCGATCGACCGCCTCGTCATTGGGTGGATTGACCGAAAGCGCCGTCAGGTTGATCTTTTGATTCCAGCGCCCAAGGAGCGCGAGGTACTCCGTCAGCGACGCCACCAGCTCTGGCGAGGGAGCCAGGCCGGCGCGTTCTGCCCGCCGAGCGACGCGTGAGGCCAGATCGCGGGGAGCCACACCTGACATTCTCCACGAACTGGGTCCCGACCCGCGACACTCGTCCCTGGGCCCCGAAGCGGTGGGATCGGATGTCATGGTCTGCGACGGTCCGCGCCGCGCGGCCGAGGCCGTCGTGGTCCGGCCATCAAGCCAACCCGTTGAATCAGCCCGTCGCGGTCGAGGGTGCAGCGCCGCGGCGCGACACGCGCGCTGCCACGATCGCCACCGCCGCCGGCGTCACCCCGGGCACCCGCGCGGCCTGACCGATCGTCGCGGGCCGCACCATCGTCAGGCGCTCCACCACCTCACGCGAGAGGCCCGGCACGCCGTCGTAGCAGAAGTCGATTGGAATCTCGCGATGCTCCTGCGCGCGCACCCGCGCGGCCTGCGACGCGTGCTGCCGAAGGTACCCCTGATAGCGGAACTCCGCTTCGACCGTGCCCGCGTCCACGTGCGCGCGCGAGGCGTCCACCTCGATCTCGAACCCGAAGGGCCGCAACGTCGCGAGATCCACCAGCGGACGGGCGAGCGCCATCGCGGCCGTGGTCGTCTCACCCGGCATCCGCACGCGCGTCGCATGCGCGCGCGCCCGGTTCCGCTCGAGCCGCGCACGCCGCGCCTCGAACACCGCCCACCGCTCGTCGTCCACCAGTCCCGCCGCGCGACCGATCGGCGTCAGCCGAAGGTCCGCGTTGTCGATGCGCAACTGCAGCCGATGCTCTGCACGCGAGGTGAACATCCGGTACGGCTCGAGACAGCCCTGGGTGACGAGGTCATCCACCAGCACGCCGATGTACGCCTCGTCGCGGCCAAAGATGATCGCGTCCTCGCGCCGCTCACGACGCGCGGCATTCAGCCCTGCGACGATCCCCTGCGCACCGGCCTCTTCGTAGCCTGAGGTCCCGTTGGTCTGACCAGCCAGAAACAACCCGGGCACGCGCTTGGCCTGCAGCGTGCGATCCAGCTCCGTGGGCTGCACGAAGTCGTACTCGACGGCGTACGCGTGGCGCAGCACCCGTGCGTGCTCGAGGCCGGGCAACGCGTGCACGATCGCGTCCTGGACGTCGCGCGGCAGGCTCATCGACAGGCCGTTCACGTAGATCTCGTCCACGTCGAGGCCTTCCGGTTCGAGGAAGATCTGATGCCGTTCCTTCTCGGCGAACCGCATCACCTTGTCTTCGAGCGAGGGGCAGTACCGCGGCCCGATGCCGGCGATCTGGCCGTTGTAGAGCGGCGACCTCGCGATATTGCCGCGCACCAGGTCGTGCACCGCGGCGGTGGTGTGCACGATGTGGCAGGGCACCTGCGTGCGTCGCACATCGGTCGAGAGAAAAGAGAAAGGCACCACAGGATCGTCGCCCGCCTCAGCCTCGAAGCGCGTGAAGTCGATGCTGCGCCGATCCAGTCGCGGCGGCGTGCCCGTCTTGAGCCGCCCCATGGTGAAACCGAACGCGCGCAACGACTCCGCCAGCTCCCGTGTCGGCGGCTCGCCCGCGCGCCCCGACGGCCGCTGCTCGTCACCGATGTGCACGAGTCCGTTCAGGAACGTGCCCGTCGTGACGACGAGCGAGGCGCACGTCACCGCATCGCCTTCCTCGAACGCCAGGCCACTGACCTGACCGTCGTCCACCAGCACGCGCCCCGCGCGGCGATAGAGCCACGTGATACCCGGGTGCGCCGAGAGTGCCGCGTGCATCCACTGGCCGTAGCGTCGCTTGTCCGCCTGCGCGCGCGGCGACCACACCGCAGGACCACGGCTGCGATTGAGCAGCTTGAACTGAATGGCGGTCGCGTCGATCGCGCGCCCCATCAACCCGCCGAGCGCGTCGATCTCGCGTACGAGGTGTCCCTTCGCCGTGCCGCCAATCGCCGGATTGCACGGCATCAGCGCCACGGTGTCCGGCGACAGCGTGCACAGCCCGACACGGCAACCGAGTTGCGCGGCCGCCCACGCCGCCTCGCACCCGGCATGCCCGGCGCCGATGACGACGACATCGAAGTCGCGCGTGTTACTTGCCAATGCAGAACGTCCCGAAGATATGGTGCAGCAGATCCTCGGCCGTGCGGCGCCCCGTGATCTCCTCGAGGGCGTGTCTGGCGTCGCGGAGGTCGGCCAGCGCCAACTCTTCGGTGGCGCCTTCGGCCAGCGCGTCGCGCACGCCGATCACCACGTCGTGCGCCCGTTCGGCCAGCGCCAGATGCCGGACGTTCGAGATGGCCGGCACGTCGCGCAGCGCCTCGCGGCCGGTCAGGCTCGTGACGATGGCCGCGCGCGCATCGTCGAATCCTCGTCCGTCAACGGCCGACACGACATGCCACGCGACGCCCGCCGGAATCGCGAGCGCCTCGATCGGCCAGGCGGGGCGCAGATCGCCCTTGTTGACGAGCACGAGCAGCGGTCCGGCCGATTGCACGAGCCGGTGGTCCTCGTCGGCGAGCGGCGCCGCGCCGTCAATCACGACGATATTCAGTGCCGCCACACGCGACGCCTCGCGGGCCCGGGCCACGCCCTCCGCCTCGATCGCATCGGTGGCTTCACGCAGCCCGGCAGTGTCCACCAGCGTGACCGGCACGCCGCCGATGTCCACCAGTTCGGTCACCATGTCGCGCGTCGTGCCGGCGATCTCGGTGACGATGGCGCGGCCGGATCCGACGAGCGTATTGAACACGCTGGACTTCCCGGCATTGGGGCGCCCTGTAATCACGACCAGGCGACCCTCCCGCACGACCCGCCCGGCGCGCCCGCTTCGGCACAGCACCGCCAGTTCCTCTGCGATGCCTGTCAGGCCGCCGATCGCATCGTCGCGCGTGATGAAGTGGAAGCCTTCGTCGGGGAAGTCGAGCGAGGCCTCGAGCCGCGCGCTCAAATCGAAGAGTCCGGCGTCGATACGCGAAAGGACCGCGGTCAGCGTCCCTTCGAGCTGGTCCATCGCCGTGCGCGCCTGGACGGGCGTGACCGCGTTGACCAGGTCCGCCACCGCTTCGGCCTGCACCAGATCCAGCCGGCCATTCAGATGCGCGCGCAACGTGAACTCGCCGGGCTCGGCCAGGCGTGCCCCACACGCCATCGCCAACTCGACGATGCGGCCGAGCAGCACGGGACTGCCGTGTCCACTGATCTCGACGACATCGTCTCCGGTGTAGGAGTGCGGGGCTGCGAACCAGGTGATCACAACTTGATCGATCACGCGATCCCCCGGCTCCAGCCCGTCCGGGAGACGCGCGGAGGGACCAGCGGCGCGCCTGGTGTGATCGGGCTCGAGATCCCTGATGCGCGCAAACGTCGCATGGCGCGGGACCAACGGCTGTGGGCGATGCATCAGGGCGCACGCGATGTCGTGCGCGGCGGGCCCCGCGAGCCGGACGACGCCGAGGCCCCCGCGGCCGGGCGGCGTGGCGACGGCGACGATCGTGTCGTCGGTAGAGAAGTCCGCCATGCGGGTACCCGCGGGAGCGCGCCGTTCGCGGGCCGCGGCCTGTCCGGGCCTAGTCCTTCGCCGTGATGATCACGGTCTTCAGAAACGCGTCGCCAAGGCTCTCTGACGTGACCATCGGATCCTCCGACACGGTCAGGTGCACCATCCGGCGCGCATACGGGTTGAGGGGCCCCATCTCCTGCGGGATGCCGGTCGTCTTCGCCTTCTCGACGAGGAACTTCGCCATCTGCCGCAGTTCGGCGTCCTTGTCCTTGCGGAAGCCCAACGCGTCAATCAGGTAGTGCCGGTCGCCGCGCGCATCGCGCCGGAAGACCGTGTTGACGATCACCTGGAGCGCGTCGAGGGCTTCGCCCTTGCGTTGCACCAGCAGTTCCGCGCCGGCACCGCTCAGGTTGAGGCGGATGTTGTCGGGCGTCTCTTCAATCTCTGCGGTCACATCGAGGCCCATGGCCTGTGTGACTTCGCGGACGAACGCGGTGACCTGGGTATCGAGATCGTGGCTCATGGCGTCCTGCTCAGGATTTCTTCGTCGTGCCGCTGCCGACCGATTTCATCGGCTTGGTGGGCGTGCGTGCCGGCATGGGCGGCGGCGCACCGATCATCCGATTGGTCAGGTACTGCTGGCCAATCGCAAGGATGTTGCTCATCGTCCAGTAGATCACCAGGCCACTCGGCGCCCAGAGGAACGAGAACAGGAAAATGAGCGGCATCAGCAGGAACACCTTCTGCTGGATCGGATCGGCCGTCGCCGGCATCATGCGCTGCTGCGCGAACATCGTGCCGGCCATCAGGATGGGCGTGACGTACCACGGGTCGTGGCGGGCCAGGTCCGTGATCCAGCCGAGGAACGGTGCGCCGCGCAGTTCAATGGCCACCGAGAGCATCGCGTAGAAGGCGAACAGGACCGGCAGCGTGAGCAGCATCGGCAGGCAGCCGCTCACCGGGTTGACGCCCTTCTGCTTGTAGAGCGCCATCATCTCCTGGTTCATCTTCTGGCGCTCGGGGTCGGTGACTTTGTACTTCGCGTAGCGATCCTGGATCGCCTTGACCTCGGGCTGCAGCGACTGCATCTTCCGCATCGACACCATGCTGCGGTGACGGAGCGGGAAGATGAGCAGGTTGATGAGGACCGTGAGGACGATGATCGACCAGCCGTAGTTGCCGACGAAGCCGTTGATCCACTTGAGCGCCTGCAGCAGCGGCACGACGAGCGAGGCGAAGATGCCGAAGTCGATCGCACGGACCAGCTGCAGCTTCGGATCCACGCCGCGGAGGACGTCGAAGTCCTTCGGGCCAAGGAAGAACGCCATCGAGGCCGCTCCGGGCACCGCTACGCTGTACGCGACGAAGTGGCGATTGACGCCGGCAGCCGCGCCGGGGGCCGGCAGCGTGAGCGGCAGGTAATCCACCTGCACCTTGCCGGTGGGCAGCGCCGCGTTCAGGAAGTAGTGGTCTTCAACGCCCGCCACCGTCAGCTCGCCGTCGTAGCGTGAGCGCTCGGTGAGCGCACTCTCGTTCAGGCGCTCGACGCTCGTGCCGGCGAACTGAATCGCGCGGGGAGGCATGACGGTCGATCCATCCGGCGCGTAGCCGAGACCGATGGCTGCGCCGCCGGCAATCGTCACCGGGCGCGACGCGCCGCTGACGTCGATCGCCGCATCGACCTTCAACACGTAGGCCTTGCCTTCGGGCTGGAAGTAGAAGGTCTTGCGCGCGTTCAGGCCGGACTGATCGCGATACTCGAAGGTGAGCGTCCCCGGGGCCGCCCCCAGCGAGAGCGAGGTCACAGTGGGCCGGTAGAACGCGGTCGCCAGCACGCGCGAGATCGACGCGTCGTTGGTGGACACCGTGAAGGGCCGTGGCAAGTCGGCCGGGAGGTCCGTCGGCACCAGTTCGAGCGGAGTGCCGTTCTCGAGGTACTTCTTCAGTTGCCAGCTGCGCAGCGTCGCACCGGCCGTTGAGAATACGGCGCGCACCGAGTCGGTTTCGACCACGATGTCGCGCGCGCCTGCATCGGCCACCAGGGGCGCCGCCTGCGGCGCCGTGGGAACAGCCGGATTGGCCGACTCAACTGGCACGGCACCCGGCACGGTCACGCCGGCCGGGACGCCACTCGGGGTAGGCGCTGAGGCCGCTGGCGCCTGGGCCGCGACGGGCGGAGGCGGCGGAGGCGGCATCAGGGCCTGGTAGCCGGCCAGCACAGCGAATGAGAGCAAGATCGCGAGAAAAACGCGCTTTTCCATGACTCAGGTGACGAGCGCCTTCAACGCCCGGGGTGGACCACGATGACCGTCAGAACGGATCTGCCGTCGCCGGCGGCACCGGGTCGTACCCCGACGACCCGAGCGGGTGGCATCTCGAGACGCGACGGAGCGCCAGCCACGTCCCACGGACGCCTCCGTGTGTTTCGAGCGCTTCAATAGCGTAGGCCGAACAGGTGGGATGAAAGCGGCAGGCGCCGCCGACCAGGGGTCCCAGCACCAGCTGATACGCCCGTACAAGGGCGACGCCGACGTGTGACGTCCACGTCATGCCCGGAATCCCCGCATCTTGCTGAGTGCGGTCTTGAAGTCCACCTCGAGCGCCGAGAACGGCGCGTCGAGCAGCTCGCGCCGCGGGATGACCACGACGTCGAGCGGCCGGTGGCCGAGTTCGGCCGACCGGTCGGGCTCCTGATGGCGAAACACCTCGCGTACGCGACGCTTGGCCCGGCTCCGGATCACGCTATTGCCGAGCCGGCGGGACGCGATGATGCCGAGGCGATCGCCTGTCAACATGTTCGGTTTGCCGATCAGAGTGAGGAAGCGGCCGTTCACCCGGCGGCCCGTTTTCTGGACGACCGAGAACTCTGCGCTCGAGCGCAGTCGGACGGTCGGACCGAGCCGGAACGACATAAGCTCGACCAGGGGCCGGCCACGGAGGGCGGCCCCGGACGTGCCGTGCTAGCTCGAGGAGACCGTCAGGCGCTTACGGCCCTTGGCCCGGCGACGCTTGAGCACCAAACGACCGTTCTTGGTGTGCATGCGGACCAGAAACCCGTGGACCCGCCGACGACGACGGCGATTTGGCTGATACGTGCGCTTCATTGGACTCCCGGTGGGGTGGCAAGCACCCGGACGAAACCACCATCCTACCCAAGGGGCAAAAAGGCTGTCAATGTGGTAGATTCGGCACCCTTTCGGAAAACTGGCTCGGAGAGTCGAGAAGTTTTCCACAACTGTGGAAAAAACTGTGGAAATCCCGGGGTTTCTGGTGGTAGCTCGCCTAAACCCCTATGAAACCTAGACTTCCACGATCCACGCCGCGAGTCTTCTAGGGTTTTCTGGCATGGCCGGTACGGTTTGGGACGAAGTACTGGGGCGGATCGAGACCAAGGTCAACCGGTTCAGCTACTACACCTGGTTTCAGCAAACCTCGCTGGCGAGCGACGACGGCCGTACGATTACGGTCCGCGTGGCCGACCCTTCGGCCGTGGACTGGCTCGCCAAGCACTATTCCGGCATCATCCAGGAGGCCCTGGCCGAGGTCGGCCGCGAGGGCACGCGGCTGCGCCTGCAACCCGACGGCGGGCCCGCCACGCCTGACGAGGCTGGGGCGTCGGGCGGCGACGCGCGGCCCGGCGCTGACGGCCCTCCGCACGACCCGGGTCCCGACCGCTCCGACGATCCCGTGGACCTGTCGGGCCTGAGCCCGCGCTATTCCTTCGATACGTTCATCGTCGGCGGGTCGAACCAGTTCGCCCACGCGGCGTGCCGGGCGGTGGCCGAAGCACCGTCACGGTCCTACAACCCGCTGTTTCTCTACGGCGGGGTGGGCCTGGGCAAGACCCACCTGATGCATGCGATCGGGCACTACGTGCTCCGGCACAGTGTGGGCTTGAAGCTCACGTACATCTCGGCAGAACGGTTCATGAACGAGGTCGTCAACGCGATTCGCTACGACCGCATTCTCGAGTTCCGCGAGCGGTACCGCAGCGTGGACGTGCTGCTCGTCGATGACATCCAGTTCATCGTCGGCAAGGAACGGACGCAGACGGAGTTCTTCCACACGTTCAACGCGCTGCACGACGCGCAGAAGCAGATCGTGCTCAGCAGCGATTGCCCGCCGCATCAGATCAGCGAGTTGGAGGAGCGGCTGCGCAGCCGCTTCGAATGGGGACTCATCGCCGATCATCCAACCCCCCGATCTCGAGACGAAGATCGCGATTCTGACGCCGAAGGGCCGAAGCCGAGGGTGTGCACCTGCCCGATGACGTGTCGCTGTACATCGCCGGTCGGATGCAAGTCGAATATCCGCGAACTCGAAGGATCGCTCATCCGGCTGCTGGCGTATGCCTCGCTCACAGGCCGCGACCTGTCGATGAACTTGGCCCAGGAAGTCCTGCGCGACGTCCTGCGCCACGAGGAACGCGTCGTCACCATCGACGCGATTCAGAAGTTCGTGGCCGAGTACTACCACCTGCGGCTGACGGAGCTGAAGTCGAGCAACAACTCCAAGTCGATCGCGCTGCCCCGTCAGGTGGCGATGTATCTCTGCAAGTCGCTGACGAACGCCTCGCTGCCCGAAATCGGCAAGAGCTTTGGCGGCAAGCATCACTCGACGGTGATCCACTCGATCAAGAAAATCGAAGAGATGCGACAGCGGGACTCGGCCTTCAACACGAATATCCACACCCTGATCGAGTCATTTCGCTGAGGATTTCGCATCGAATCGGCCGGCGTTGACGGGATTTCCACAAGGGGTCCCTGTGGACGCCTGTGGACGCCAGGACGAGCCGCCGTTTTCCGCGGATTGGCGCCGGATGCGCGCGAGCTTCTCCACAGAAACGTCCACAACCTAAACCGTTGATGTTCAAGGCGTTATGCTGGAACTTTGCTGTATAAACAGCCCCTTATTCCTGTTATAATTCTCTGTCTTTTTGATCTCGTATCGTTTACGTGAAGGATCCCCGCCGCGCCGAGGGATCGCTGTGAGGTCGCCCTGCCCATGGAACTGGTTGTCCGCAAGAGCGATCTGCTGAAAGAGCTCTCCCTGCTGCAAGGCATCGTCGAGCGGAAGAACACCATTCCGATTCTCGCCAATGTGCTGATCGAAGCGACGGCCGATGGCATGTCGCTGCTGGCGACCGATCTCGACGTCGGTCTGCGCAGCACGTGCGCAGCCACGGTGACCAAGCCGGGGACGCTGACGCTGCCGGCGAAGAAGCTGTTCGAGATCGTCAACGCGCTGCCGGACACCGAAATCCGGATCGAAGAGGACAAAGGCGGCAAGTCCGTGACCGTGGCGGCCGACCGCTTCGAGTCGCGCATGCAGACGCTGCCGGCCAGCGAGTTTCCGACGCCGCCGTCCGAGTCGGGCACGGCCACAGCCTCGCTTCCTGGTCCAGCGCTCAAGCGCATGATCTCGCACACCCGGTTTGCGATCACCAGCGAGGACACGCGCTACTTCCTCAACGGCGCCCAACTCGTCCTCGCACCCGATTCGATGAGCATGGTGGCCACCGACGGGCACCGGCTCGCGTTCATCCGCATCGAGCAGTCACCGGGCCCAGGTGCGAAATACGAAGTGCTGCTGCCACGCAAGACGCTGAACGAAGTCGCGCGGCTCATCGACGGGGCTGACACGATCGAGTTCTCGCAGGGCGAGAACCATCTGTTCTTCCGTGCAGGCAGCCGCCTGTTGATCTCGCGGAAGATCGACGCGAACTTCCCCGCCTACGAGCGCGTGATCCCGAAGACCAACGACAAGCGTATCGACTTCGACCGGGATCGGCTCGCCGCGGCCCTGCGCCGCGTGCGACTGATGTCGAACGAGCGATCGAAGGCCGTGAAGTTCGTCATCGGCAAGGACCAGGTCGAGATCACGTCGAGCACGCCCGAACTGGGCGAGGCGCACGAAGTGCTGCCGGTGGATTACGGCGGCCCGACGATGCAGATCTGTTTCAACGCCGATTACGTGGACAACTTCCTGAGCGTCGTCGAGACCGAGTCGATCCAGCTCGAGTTCAAGGACGAGATGAGCCAGGCCGTGGTCAAGCCGATCGGGGCTGAGGGCTACGCCTACACCTACGTGATCATGCCGATGAGGATTTGACCGTTGGACGCCGACTGTCTTCGTCGTGTTCGTCCTGGTCACCTGGTCCGTTGATGTCAAACACAGAGCTGCAACCCGAGCACCGGAATCCGTCCGGCACGGCCACAGGCGTGCCTGTGACGCCCGACGACTACGGCGCCGACAAGATCAAGGTTCTCGAGGGCCTCGAGGCGGTCCGTAAGCGGCCCGCGATGTATATCGGGTCCACGGGCCCGCAGGGCCTCCACCATCTCGTGTACGAAGTCGTGGACAACTCGATCGACGAGGCCCTCGCCGGCTTCTGCCGCAACATCGATGTCACGCTGCACATCGACGGATCGGTGACCGTGGTCGACGATGGCCGCGGGATTCCGGTGGACATGCACGAGAGCGGTCGATCGGCCGCCGAAGTCGTGCTCACCGTCCTCCACGCCGGCGGCAAGTTCGAGAACTCGGCCTACAAGGTGTCCGGCGGTCTGCACGGCGTCGGCATCTCCGTCGTCAACGCGCTGTCCGAGTGGCTCGAACTGGAGATCTGGCGCAACGAGCACGTGCACCAGCAGCGGTTCGAGCGCGGCACGCCGATCGGGCATCTGAAGGTCACGGGCACCACGGAGAAGCGCGGCACGAAGGTCACCTTCAAGCCGGATTTCCGCATCTTCGAGGTCACGGACTACGTCTTCGAGACGCTGTCGCAGCGGCTGCGCGAACTCGCGTTCCTCAATGCCGGCGTGACGATCATCATCACGGACGAGCGCGACGGCAAGACGCATACGTTCGTCTACGAGGGCGGCATCCGCGAGTTCGTCGAGTTCCTGAACACGAACAAGACGGTGGTCACCGACAAGCCCATCTACATGAAGGGCACGCGCGAGGGGATCGAAGTCGAGATCGCGCTCCAGTGGAACGACACGTACATCGAGTCCACGTACTCCTTCGCGAACAACATCAACACGATTGAGGGCGGCACGCACCTCTCGGGGTTCCGCGCAGCGCTGACGCGCACGATCAACAACTACGCGACGAAGCACAACATGACGGACAAGCTGTCGGACAGCGTGTCCGGCGACGACATCCGTGAAGGCATGGCGGCCGTCATCTCGGTGAAGATCCCGCAGCCGCAGTTCGAGGGCCAGACCAAGACCAAGCTCGGCAACACCGAGGTCAAGGGCATCGTCGAGGCGATCGTCAACGATCGGCTGGGGGCCTTCCTCGAGGAGAATCCCGGCCAGTCCAAGAAGATCATCGCCAAGGCGGTTGAAGCGGCGCTGGCCCGCGAAGCCGCGCGCAAGGCCCGCGACCTCGTGCGCCGCAAGGGCGCGCTCGACAACATGGCGCTGCCAGGCAAGCTGGCCGACTGCCAGGAGCGCGACCCGTCCCGGAGCGAGATCTACATCGTCGAAGGTGAGTCCGCAGGCGGGTCGGCCAAGCAGGGCCGCGACCGGAAGTTCCAGGCGGTGCTCCCCATCAAGGGCAAGATCCTCAACGTCGAGAAGGCCCGCTTCGACAAGATGCTGGGCCACGAGGAGATCCGCACGCTCATTGCGGCGCTCGGCTGCGGTATCGGCGCCGACGAATTCGACGCGACGAAGCTGCGGTATCACCGCGTCATCATCATGACGGACGCCGACGTCGATGGATCGCACATCCGGACGCTGCTCCTGACGTTCTTCTACCGGCAGATGCGCGACCTCGTGGACCGCGGGCACATCTTCATCGCGCAGCCGCCGCTCTTCCGCGCCAAGCGGGGCCGGCAGGAGACGTTCATCAAGGACGAGCGCGAACTCGAGGCGTTCCTGATCCGCCGGGCGGCCGAATCGCGCAGCGTGGTGCTCGCCACCGGGAAGGTGATCTCGGGCGAGGCGCTCGAGACCGGCCTCGAGAAGCTGATGGCGTTCCGCAAGCTGATGCAGGTCGTCGAGCGGCGCGGACCGACGCGCCAGGCCATGTTCGCCCTGCTCGAGGGCGAGGCGCGCGACAAGACGTTCTGGGCCGATCGCGCTGCGGTCGAGGGGCTGGCCACGCACCTGCGCACGAAGGACATGCTGTCGTCCGTCGTGCCGGATTCCGAACACGAGGCGTTCGCCGTCCTGCTCGAGGATCGCGCGGCCGGGTACGGACGGAAGCACCGCCTCGACCTGGACTTCGTGACCACGGGCGAGTTCCGCACGCTCTCGTCGTCGTATCAGGCCATCCGCGAGTTCCTCGTCGGCCCGGTCACCATTCATACGGAAGCCTCGGCGGCCGCGGCGAAGGAGATCGAAATCGACGAGGCCGGCAACGAAGTCGAGGAGACCGCCACGGCCGGCCCGGATGGCCGCGACGTGCTCATCGAGACGGGCATCGTGGCCGCGCCGATCGGCTCCGACGTGGCGCCGAAGCCCGTACCCGGCAAGAACAGCGATCACCGCGTCGAGACGCTCGACGACCTGGTGGAATTCTTCATCGCCGTCGGCCGCCGCGGCCTGGCGATCAACCGCTACAAGGGTCTCGGCGAGATGAATCCGGAGACGCTGTGGGAGACCACGATGGATCCGGCCCAGCGCACGCTGCTCGAAGTGCGCGCCGAGGACCACACGGAAGCCGATCTCATGTTCACGACGCTGATGGGCGACCAGGTCGAACCGCGGCGCAAGTTCATCGAAGAGAACGCGCTCGACGTGAAGAATCTGGATATCTGAAAGAGGGCGGCAATGAGACGAAATGAAACGGATTGAAGAATGACGGATCGGATCATTGAGGATTGATTGGTGGATTGAAAAACGGGAGGTTGACGATTGCGGACAATTGACAACATTGCCGATTTACGACGGCACAGCCTGGTTCGCGAGTGTCAGACCGGCAGCCCCTTCGGGCTTCAATCCCTCAATTTCCCCAATTCGTCAATCCGTCAATTCGTCCAATCATCAATCAATCTTCAATGACCCGATCCGTCAACCTTCAATAGTCTCTGCCTGATCCCCCCCTATTTCGCCATTTCTGGACTATGGACCCCAACTCCCCCGCCAAGCAACCGGTCAATATCGAAGACGAGATGAAGCGCTCGTACATGGATTACGCCATGAGCGTGATCATTGGCCGAGCCCTGCCTGACGTCCGCGACGGCCTCAAGCCTGCCAATCGCCGCGTGCTCTACGCGATGCGGCACATGGGGCTCGCGTCAAACCGGCCGTACCGCAAGTGCGCGAAGATCGTCGGCGAAGTCATCGGCAACTACCACCCGCACGGCGATGCGCCGGCCTACGACACGCTCGTACGGCTGACGCAGGACTTCAGCATGCGGTACCCGCTCGTTGACGGCCAGGGCAACTTCGGCTCGGTGGACGGCGACATGCCAGCGGCCTACCGCTACACCGAGGCGCGTCTCGAGTCGCTGGCCGAAGTGATGATGCTCGACCTCGAGAAGGACACGGTCGAGTTCAAGCCGACGTTCGACGAGACGTCCGAAGAGCCCACCGTGCTGCCGACGCCGTTTCCGAGCCTGCTCGTGAACGGCTCGACCGGCATCGCCGTCGGCATGGCGACGAGCATCCCGCCGCACAACATGCGCGAGGTCATCGACGGCGTGATCGCGGCGATCACGCTGCGCTCGGCACCCGCCGACGAGCGCTTCCGCGCCCTGCTGCAGATCATCCCCGGGCCGGACTTCCCCACCGGCGGCACCATCGTCGGGCGCGAGGGCATCTATCGCGCCTACAGGGATGGCCGCGGCAACGTGGTCGTGCGCGGCAAGGCCAGCTTCGAGGAGCACAAGAAGACCGATCGCGTCTCAATCGTCATCACGGAGATTCCCTACCAGGTCAACAAGAAGAACCTGGTCGAGGAGATTGCCCAGCTCGTGCGCGACAAGCGCATCGAGGGGATCTCGGATCTGCGCGACGAGTCGAGCCGCGAGGGCATGCGGATCGTCATCGAGCTCAAGCGCGGCGAATTGCCCGATGTCGTCCTGAACAACCTCTACAAGCAGACCCGCCTGCAGATGAGCTACGGCATCACGCTGCTGGCGATCGTGGCGGGACGGCCGCGGGTGCTCGGGCTGCTCGAGATCATCGAGCAGTTCATCGATTTCCGTCGCGAGGTCGTCCGCCGCCGCATCGAGTTCGAACTGCGCAAGGCCGAAGCGCGCGCGCACATCCTCGAGGGACTGAAGATCGCCCTCGACCAGCTCGATGCGGTCATCACGCTGATCCGGGAGTCGAAGAACCCGGTCGAGGCGCGCGGCGGGCTGATGGCCGGGTTCGGCCTTACGCAGATCCAGGCGCAGGCCATCCTGGACATGCAACTCCAGCGGCTGACCGGCCTCGAGCGACAGAAGATTCTCGATGAACTGGCCGAGCTGGCTGAGACGATCGCGCGGCTGCGGGGCATTCTCTCGAGCGATGAGCTGCTGACGAAGATCATCGTGGACGAGCTGCAGGCGGTGAGGGCGAAATATGGCGACGCCCGCCGAACGGACATCATCGAGGAGAGCGGCGAGTTCCGCACCGAGGATCTGATCGCCGACGAGGACGTGGTCATCACCGCGACCGACACCGGCTACATCAAGCGCACGCCGCTCGACGAGTATCGCCAGCAGCGGCGCGGCGGTAAGGGCCTCATCGGCATGCAGACGCGCGACGAAGACGTCGTGCGGCATCTCTTCGTGGCCAACACGCACGCCTACATCCTCATCTTCACGGACCGCGGCAAGTGCTACTGGCTGCGCGTCTACGACGTGCCGGACGTGAGCCGGAGCAGCAAGGGCAAGTCGATTGCCAACCTGGTGAACATGGCCGAGGGCGAGAAGATCGCCGCCCTGCTCCGGGTGCAGGCGTTCCCCGAGGACGAGGACAAGCGCTTCATCGTGATGGGCACCGAGAACGGCACCATCAAGAAGACGGACCTTTCGCTCTTCTCCAATCCCCGTGCGGCAGGCATCATCGCGATGCAGGTGGACGAGGGCGATCGCGTCATCGCCGTCGCTGAAACCGACGGCACCAAGGACCTGGTCATCGGCTCGCGCAACGGGATGGCGATTCGGTTCTCCGAGGCTGATGCGCGGCCGATGGGCCGCACGGCGTATGGCGTCCGCGGGATGCAGCTGCGTGAGGGCGACCTCGTCGTCGGCATGCAGGTGGTGAGCGAGGACGGCTCGCTGCTGACGGTGTGCGAGAAGGGCTACGGCAAGCGCACGGACGTCAGCGAGTACCGCAGCCAGACGCGCGGCGGCATCGGGCTCAAGAACGTCCAGGTCAGCGACCGCAACGGTCCCGTCGTCGGCATCGCCGGTGTCAGCGACGGCGACCAGTTGCTGCTGGTCACCGAGCAGGGCCAGATCATCCGGATGCGCACCGGCGACCTCCGCCCGATCGGCCGGGATACGCAGGGCGTGCGGCTGATGGACCTGGCCGAGGGCGATCGGATCGTGTCGATCGCGGCGCTCAGCGAACCTGAGGACGAGGGGCCGGAACCGTCGGGATCGGTGCCGCCCGCTGAGACCGACCCAGAGTCACCTCTGCCGTCCGTCGACGAGCCAGAGGCTGGTGACGCGCCGGGCACCACCGAGCCAGGCGAGTAGGGACCGCGCCAGTCGACCCAACCTGTCCGCGATCGGGTCAGCGTCGGGGGGGCGTCGTCGAATCCATCACCGGGACTGGCTCCGAGGTGACGACAGGATTCGGCGAGCCGCTCCACGTGAAGCGCCAGGTGTGGCCGCGTCGCACGTTGCCGACCAGAGCCGGACGGAAGCACGCGAGACAGGTGCCGCCTCTGTGACGCACGCTCGGATAGACGACGCCCAGCGATCCGGCTGCGAGCAGCTCCTCGGCGAGCGCCTGCGACTCCACGTAGCTGCCTGGATCGAGGCAGTGGCGAAAGGCGCGCGCCGACCGCAGGTCGTGGAAACTGGCGCTGAAATCCGAAAGGTAGTCGTCGTAGGTGACGCTGTCCTCGAATCGACCAATCTCACCGAGTTGCACGCCTTTGTGAAACGCCACTTCGGCTCCGGAAGTCTCGAGCGCGAAGCCCGCGTACCAGGCGCCCCGATCGGGTCCGTTGAACCGGCTGCCCAGGGGATGGGCGTGACAGAACGAGGCGTTCACGATCGTCGCATTCGGGACGCCGAAGAGCAGTTCTTCGAGCCCGATGCCCGGTAACGCCTGTTGCCCGGCCACCACGCGGTCGTTGGTCGCTGCATCCAGTTCGAAGAGTGCCTGCAGGTGCCGGTCGTCGTCCGCGATGGTGGTCAGTACGCTGTCGCCGTGCGGCAGGTGACGCGATGGGATCAAGCGGTGCGTATCGAGCTGCCGGAGCAGCGTCAGTCTTGGAAGGGTCATCAACCCGCGCGACGGGCGTCGAGCAGCCGCCGGACCGTCTGCATGCCCGGGAGGCCACCGCGCATGATGAACGCCAGCGGCGTCTGACCGCCGAAGATCGGATTCTGATTGGGCAGCTGCATCCACTCGTCGGCCAACGCCTGGCCGTGCAGGATCTGCAGGGCCTTGTAGATGCCGATGAGATAGGAGATCCGCGTGAGCCGATCGGTCTCCAGGACACGGTTGTGATCGCGCTTCCACTCGTAAAACGGCCCGTTGCTGACGCCGCCCAAGAGCGCGCGGGCGTCCTCGTCGCGCACGTGCCAGCGCGTCATGATGTTGAAGAACCCCTTGAGGGCCGGCTCCGACAAACGCTCACGCTGGTCGCGCGCCGAGAGGTCTGGCGCACCCTGGGGCGCGAATCTGGTGACGGGATATCCCTGAGGATTGACCATGGGACTGACTCCTGATACGGAGTATATCATATGACGAATAGGAGTATCAACGATCCCCCCTGCAAGTCCGACAGAGAAGGGTCTGATCCGTGCTCCGGTCTGGCCGCCGGTGCTGTTTGCCCGTCGTCGCCGCGCATAGCCACTGACTCAACGCAGTACGCCGTCCAAGACGGCTAGCCTTCTCTCTTCGACCCTCTACGCGGGCTCGAGCCCCGCGAAGCGCGCCATCAGCTTTTTCACACCGACGCCGCCGAAGCGGACGGTGACCTTGATGTCGTCACCCTGGTCCTCGACGTCCGTCACCGTGCCGAGCCCGAACTGCTTGTGCCGGACGCGCATGCCGCTGCGAAGGCCCGATCGCGACTGGTCCTCGCTCTCGTAGGCGTAGGCCGGCGATTCCTCCCGGACGCCGCCCCGCGACGATCCGCCCCGCGCCGGATAGCCGCCCTGGCCGCCGCCCCCCCGACGGCCGTACGGGTTGCGCAACTCGTACGGCGTCTGCGACCAGCGCTGCGTCTGGGCGACCGGCTCGATCCGCTGCATCAGGGTCGCGGGGATCTCGTCCATGAAACGCGAGACCTCCGTCGCCTGGTATTCACCGAACACCCGCCGCCGCGCCGCGCCGGTCAGCACCAGCCGCTCCCGGGCGCGCGTCAATCCCACATAGAACAGCCGCCGTTCCTCCTCGACGTCGTCCTCGTCCTCGACAGAGCGGGCGTGCGGGAACAGGCCCTCCTCGAGTCCCGCGATGATCACGACCGGGAACTCGAGGCCTTTGGCGGCGTGCATGGACATCAGCCAGACGGACGCTTCCTTGGCGCCGTCGGCCTCGTCCGCCTCCGAGAGCAGCGACAGGCGATCGACGAAGCCCCCGAGCGTGGCATCCACCTCGCGCAGTTCGTATTCCCGCGCCGCCGAAACCAGTTCCTGCAGGTTCTCGATCCGCGCCTCCGCCTCCTCACTGCGCTCCTCGCGCAGGTCCTGGAGGTAGCCGGAACGGTCGAGCATGGTGGCCATCAAGTCCGCCACACTGGCGCCCATGGCGTCCTTCGCGAGCCCGGCGATGAGATCGCGGAAGCCCTTGAGCGCCGTGGCTGCCCGAGGTGCGACGGCCCGTCGCTCGATCGCGTACACCGTGCGCGTCCAGAGCGAGCGGGACGAGATGGTCGGTTCGAGGCCCGCCAGCAGCAGCGGCGTGTCGAGGTCCTCAGCGGACGGATCCACCCCGTCGAGCGCCTCGAGCACGCTCTTGCCGACGCCCCGGGCCGGCACATTCACGACGCGGCGGAAACTGACGTCATCGTGCGGGTTCATCACGAGGCGCAGGTACGCCAGCGCGTCCTTGACCTCCTTGCGCTCGTAGAACCGGACGCCGCCGATGATGCGGTAGGGCACGCCGTCGCGCATCAGCGAGTCTTCAATCGCACGCGACTGCGCGTTGGTGCGGTAGAGCACCGCCACCATGCGATCGCGCCGGCCGCGCTGGACGTCACGGATCGTGCGCGTGATGAAGTCGGCCTCCTCGATCTCGTCACTCGACCGGACGTAGAGGATCTGCTCGCCGCCCTTCTGGTCGGTCCAGAGCTTCTTGTCCTTGCGGTTCTTGTTGCGGCTGATGACCGCGGACGCGGCGTCCAGAATCACCTGCGTGGACCGGTAGTTCTGCTCGAGCTTGACGATCGCCGCGTCGGGAAAGTCGTGCTCGAAGTCGAGGATGTTGCGCAGGTCTGCGCCGCGCCACTTGTAGATCGACTGATCAGGGTCGCCCACCACGCACAGGTTGCGATGGTAGCCGGCGAGGCGGGTGATCAGCATGTACTGCGGACGATTCGTGTCCTGGTATTCGTCCACCAGCACGTACTTGAACTTCCGCGCGTAGAAGTCGCGCGTGCGCTCGCTCGACTCCATCAGATCAACGGTCTTGAGCAGCAGGTCGTCGAAGTCGAGCGCGCCGGCCTCGGTCAGGGTGCGCCGGTAGATCTCGTAGATCTTGCTGATCTGCTGGTCCCGCAGGCTCCAGCCCGACGACCGCATCGTCTCGGGCGACTCCATCCGGTTCTTCGCCTGGCTGATCCGCGACAGCGCCTGCCGAGGCTGGATCATCTTGTCGTCGATGTTCAGCTCCTTCAGCGCCTGTTTGACGACGGAGAGCTGGTCGGACGAGTCGTAGATGACGAAGTCGCGTGTGAGGTTGATCTGCGGCGCCTCGCGGCGCAGCAGGCGGGCGCACAGCGAATGGAACGTGGACATCCAGATCTGCCGGCAATCCGCACCAAGCGTGTGCTCGACGCGGTGCCGCATCTCTTCGGCAGCCTTGTTCGTGAAGGTCACGGCCAGGACTTCATCGGGCGCCGCCAGGCCGCTCGCGATGATGTGGGCCATGCGCACCGTGATCACGCGCGTCTTGCCGGAGCCGGCGCCGGCAAGGATGAGCAGCGGCCCCGAGGTGTGGAGCACGGCTTCCTGCTGCGCGGGGTTCAGGCTTGAGATGAAGTCAGGAGACTCGGACACGATCGAGTCATTGTTCCATAGCCGCCAAGGTGTTCCGTGCTGTGGTTCAGCCGATGACCACGAGAATCTTCACGAGCTGGTGCGACGATCGCAGAAAGTGCGTACCACGCGTCCCCCGCGTGGCAAGAATTCCCATAGCCCCGTCGTCTGTCGTCCGTCGTCGTGGGCTCTGGGCCGTCTGCTGACGTAGACCGTCTGCCGTGGCCGATGTGCCGTAGCCCGTGGGCCGTGTGCTGTAGCCCGGTAGGCCGTAGCCCGTCTCCCGTAGCCTGTGAGCCGTCTGCTGTCTGCCGTGGCCGATGTGCCGTAGCCCGTGGGCCGCGTGCTGTAGCCCGGTAGGCCGTAGCCCGTCTCCCGTAGCCTGTGAGTCGTCTGCCGTCTCCCGTGGCCGATGTGCCGTAGCCCGTGGGCCGTGTGCTGTAGCCCGGTAGGCCGTAGCCCGTCTCCCGTAGCCTGTGAGCCGTCTGCCGTCTCCCGTAGGCCGTTTCCCGTCGTCCGTCTGCCGTCTGCCGTTGACCGTGAGCCGTCCTTGATAGGATGAAGCCACCGTGGCCGCGACCCTGTTCGAGAAAGTCTGGAATCTTCACGCTGTGCGCCGCCTGGCGAACGGGCAGACGCAGCTCTATGTCGGCTTGCACCTGGTTCACGAAGTCACCAGCCCGCAGGCCTTCGAGGAACTCGACCGTCGCGGCTGGAAGGTGCGCGCGCCGCACCGGACGTTCGCGACCGTCGACCACATCGTGCCCACGCGGCAGCAGACGCGGCCGTTCGTGGACCTGATGGCCGAGAGCATGACCGACGTGCTCGAGCGCAACTGCCGGGCGCACGGCATTCCCCTCTTCGACCTCAAGAGCGGGTCGCAGGGCATCGTCCACGTGATCGGGCCCGAACTCGGGCTGACGCAGCCGGGCATGACCATCACTTGCGGCGACAGTCACACGTCCACGCACGGCGCGTTCGGCGCGCTCGCGTTCGGCATCGGCACCTCGCAGGTGCGTGACGTCCTGGCCTCACAGACACTGGCCATGCTGCCGATGAAGGTGCGCCGCATCGAGGTCAACGGGGACCTCGGACCGGGTGTCTACGCCAAGGACGTGATCCTGACGATCATCGGCCGCCTCGGCGTCCAGGGCGGCACGGGCTTCGCGTACGAGTACGCCGGCGACACGATCGCGCGGATGTCGATGGACGAGCGCATGACGATCTGCAACATGTCGATCGAGGGCGGCGCGCGCGCCGGCTACGTCAATCCCGACGACACCACGTTCGAGTACCTCCGCGGACGCCGGTTCGCGCCAGAGAGCGAGGCCTTCGACCGCGCCTGCGCCTGGTGGCGGACGCTGGCCTCCGATCCCGATGCCAAGTGGGACGATGTGGTGCACATCGACGCGGGGATGATCGCCCCGACGGTGACGTGGGGCATCAATCCCGGCCAATCCGTCTCGGTCACTGACCGCCTGCCCCATCCCGACAAGGTCGCGGCTGCCGACCGCGCGGGCATCACCGAGGCGCTCGAATTCATGGGCTTCGCGCCGGGTCAGCCGATGGCCGGCACGAAGGTGGACGTCGCGTTCATCGGGTCGTGCACGAACGCGCGACTCTCCGACCTGCGCGAGGCTGCCCGGATCGTCGGCGGGCAGCACGTCGCCCCGCACGTGCGGGCGCTGGTGGTGCCTGGCTCGCAGGCAGTGGCGCGCGCGGCGGAGAGCGAGGGGCTCGACGACATCTTCCGCGCGGCCGGCTTCGAGTGGCGCGCCGCTGGCTGTTCGATGTGTCTCGCGATGAACCCGGATCGTCTCGAAGGGCGCGAGGTCTGCGCCTCGTCATCGAACCGCAACTTCAAGGGCCGCCAGGGGAGCCCGACGGGCCGCACCCTGCTGATGAGCCCCGCGATGGTCGCCGCGGCCGCGGTCGCCGGCGAAGTCGTGGACGTCCGCGATCAGGTGCGCGCATGAGTGCTGCCGTCGTCCGCATCACACAGGTCTCGGGTCGCGCGGTCGTCGTCCGTGGCGATGACATCGACACGGACCGGATCATCCCGGCCCGGTTCCTGAAGGCGATCTCGTTCGCCGGCCTCGAGGGCCATCTCTTCGAAGACGAGCGCAAGGAAGCCACCGCGCACGGCGTCGTCCATCCCGTCGATGATCCGGTCCGCCACGGCTCGAGCGTGCTCCTGGTCAACGCGAATTTCGGCTGCGGCTCGTCGCGCGAACACGCGCCGCAGGCCATCGCCCGGTGGGGCATCAAGGGGATCGTCGGCGAGTCGTTCGCCGAGATCTTCATCGGCAACTCGCTGATGATCGGACTCCCCTGCCTGGCCGTCACGCGTGAGGCCATGGCGACCTTGATGGCCGCCGCTGACGCCGATCCAGCCGCCGAGTTCGTGGTGGATGTGGCAAAGAGCGAGGTCCGCGTCGGCGATCTTCGCGTGCCCGCGACGATGCCCGCCTCATCGCGCGAAGCGTTGATCACGGGCAGCTGGGATGCCACGGGCCTGCTGCTGGACGACTACGCGGTGGTCGAACAGGCGGCGGCGAGGCTGCCCTACATCACCGGGTTTCCGGCGTAGCCTTCGCCTGCGAGCCGCTTAGGCGCGGGTGCCGCAAACGGCGCCCGGTCGGCGCGCAGCCGCTCTCCGTGACGTGAGCCTTGCGGCAGACCGACTGGGGCTGTTTGCGGACAGGACCCGCGCCCGTCACAGCCTGCGGTCGGCTCAGGCCTGGGATCGTTTGCCTGGCACCGGTGCGGCCGGTGTCGTCGCGCCCGTCGCGGTCTTGGTGACCTCGAGGAAGGCCTGCGCGGCGTGCGACAGGTCGCCGTCCCGCCGGTAGATGAATCGCACCTGACGCGGGGACCGCAGATCAGGCACCTTGATCTCGACGAGCTGCCCACGCGTGATCTCGCCGTTGGCACAGCGCCGTGGCAGAAGCGCCACGCCGAGCCCCATCTCGACGGCGCGCTTGATGCCGTCCAGGCTTGGCAGCGACATCCGGATGTTCAGCGGCGCGTTGCGGGTTTCGTACAGCCGCAGCACGCGTTCGCGGGCCGGCGACGGATCGTTGTGCGCGATGATCGGCTGCTGCCCCACTTCCTCCATGGTGATCTGCTTGCGGCTGGCGAGCGGATGGTCCGGCCGCACCAGGAGCACCAGTTCGTCGCTGCCGATCACCATCGAGAGCAGCTCCCGCTCAGGGGGGTTGAACGTGATCAGGCCAAAGTCCACCGTGCGCAGCAGGACCTCCTGGGCCATCTGCCGCGAATGGATGCGGCGCACGTCCACCAGCACGGACGGGAACTGCTGCTGGAACGCCTGGATGAGCGGCAGGAGCGCGTGCACGCCGCCCTCGTTCGCGCCAATCAGCACCCGGCCCTTGCGCACGTCGCGCAGGTCGGCCACCGCCCCGGTCGCCTCTTCGGCCAGCCGCAGGAGCCGCGTCGCGTAGTCCAGGAGGAGCTCGCCGGCGTCCGTCAACGTGCCGTCCCTGGAGGACCGGTCGATCAGCCGTTCCCCCGCGTCGTCCTCCAGCCGGCGGATGGCCTGGCTGACGGCGGGCTGGGTGCGGCGAAGCTTGCGTGCCGCCCGCGAAAAGCTGCGTTCGGCGGCAACGGTGACGAAGACACGCAGATCTTCGAACGTCATTGCGGGCACCTTCTGACGATAAGCATAACCACTACTAACCTAACAATCATAACCTTGACTTTTGGCCTGACCCAGACGGACACTGAAGCCCTATGGCCGACCGTCTGGTCATTTTCGACACGACCCTCCGTGACGGAGAGCAGGCGCCAGGGTTCTCCATGGACGTCGAGGAGAAGGTGCGCCTGGCCCGGGCCCTCGACGCGCTGGGCGTGGACATCATCGAGGCCGGCTTCCCGATTGCCTCGGACGCCGACGCCGAAGCCGTGCGCCGCGTCGGCGAGGCGGTCGAGCGACCGGTGGTCGCCGCGCTGGCGCGCTGCGCTCCAGCGGACATCGACCGCGCCGGCGCCTCGCTGGTCACGGCTCGACGCCGCCGGATTCACACCTTCATCGCGACCTCGGACCTGCATCTGGCCGTCAAGCTGCGGATGACGCGCGAGGCCTGCCTCGAGGCAGCCGTCGCCGCCGTCACCCGCGCTCGCACGTTCACGGACGATGTCGAGTTCTCGGCTGAGGATGCGACGAGGAGCGACTCCGACTTCCTGTGCCGGATCGTCGAGGCGGTCATCGAGGCGGGCGCCACGACCATCAACCTGCCGGACACGGTCGGGTACTCCACGCCTGACGAGATCGGCGACTTCTTCCGGTCGATCATCGGCCGTGTGCCCAACTCCGATCGCGCGATCTTCAGCGCGCACTGTCATGACGATCTCGGACTGGCAGTGGCCAACACCCTGGCTGCCATCAGCGCCGGCGTCAGGCAGGTCGAGTGCACGATCAACGGCATCGGCGAACGCGCGGGGAATGCCTCGCTCGAAGAGATCGTGATGGTGACGCGCGTGCGCCCGGATCGCTATCCGCTCGAGACCGGCGTGGACAGCACGCATCTCTACGCCGCGAGCCAGTTGCTGTCGGAACTGACCGGTGAGCGCGTCCAGGCGAACAAGGCGATCGTGGGGCGCAACGCCTTCGCGCACGAAGCCGGGATTCACCAGGACGGCATGCTGAAGGACCGGCGCACCTACGAGATCATGCGCCCCGAGGACGTCGGCGTGCCGCAGACGACGCTGGTGCTGGGCAAGCATTCGGGCCGGCACGCGGTGCAGAAGCGCTGCGAGCAGTACGGCTTGAAGGTCGATCGGCGCGAACTCGACGAGATCTATCGCCGCATGGTCACGCTGGCCGACAAGCAGAAACATGTGTCCGACGAAGAGTTGCAGGCCATTGCGGCCGATGTGCTCGGCGTGCCGAAGTCGCGGCCGGTCCACCACCACGAAGCGGGTTACGGGTTTGGCGTGTGAAAGCTGACATCCTCCTTCTGCCCGGCGACGGGATCGGACCTGAAGTTCTCGGCGCCGCGGTTGACCTGCTCCAGCGCGTCGGCGACAAGTTCGGCCACACGTTTTCGTTCAAGACGAAGCTGATCGGCGGCGTGGCGCTGCGGCAGGCATTGCCCCCATTGCCGCCGGACACGCTCGCGGCCGCGAAGGACGTGGCGGCCGTGTTTCTCGGCGCTGTCGGCGATCCCGCCTTCGACGCGCACCCGCCGAAGGAACGTCCCGAGGCCGCGCTGCTCGGCATTCGCCGCGAGCTGGGCGTCTTCGCGAACCTCCGGCCCGCACGCGCCTGGACGGGACTCGAATCAGCGGGGCCGCTCAAGCCCGAGGTCCTCGCCGGCACGGACCTGGTGGTGGTTCGCGAGCTGCTTGGCGGCCTGTACTACGGCGAACCGCGAGGCCGGGCCGAGGACGGCCAATCCGCCGTCAACACCCTGCGCTACTCGCGGCCCGAGATCGAGCGCGTCGCGCGCGTCGCCTTCGCGTTGGCCGCCTCGCGTCGCGGCAAGCTCGTCTCCGTGGACAAGGCCAACGTGCTCGAGGTCTCTCAGCTCTGGCGCAAGGTGGTCACCGAGATCGCCGCGGAGTTTCCTGATGTCACCCTCACGCACGAGTACGTGGACTCAGCGGCCATGAAGCTGGCGCTCGCGCCGGCCAGCTTCGATGTGCTGCTCACCGAGAACATGTTCGGCGACATCCTCTCCGACGAAGCCGGCGCGGTCTGTGGATCGCTCGGTCTGCTGCCGTCGGCGAGCCTCGGCCCGAGCGCCGGGCTCTTCGAGCCCGTGCACGGATCCGCGCCGGACATCGCCGGCAAGGACATCGCCAATCCGATTGGCGCCATGGCGTCGGCCGCGATGCTGCTGGGTGACGGCCTCGGTCTCCGCGACGAGGGCGCGGCGGTCACCGCCGCCATCGAGCGTGTGCTCGCGACAGGACTGCGCACGAAGGACCTCGCAAGCACGGGCACGACGCCTGTCGGCACGCGCGCGTTTGCGGCCGCTGTGGTCGCGGCGCTGTAGGTCCTGACGGGCCCTACTCGACCGTCACGCTCTTCGCGAGATTGCGCGGCTGATCGACGTCGCAGCCGCGCCGCACGGCGACGTGGTAGGCCAGCAACTGCAGCGGCACCACCAGCAGCACGGGCATCAGCAGCGGATGCGCATCCGGCACGGCGAGCACCGACGTCGCGAGCCCGATCGAGAATGGGGTCGAACGCGGCGGCCTTCGAGGTGCTCGTGACCACGATGATGCGCGCCCCACGGGCCTTCGCCTCCTGGATGTTCCCAACCACCTTTTCGAAGATGGCGTCGTCGGCGGCCAGCGTCACGACCGGCAGGTCCTCGTCGATGAGCGCGATCGGCCCGTGCTTCATCTCTCCCGCCGGATAGCCCTCGGCGTGGATGTACGAGATCTCCTTCAGCTTCAGCGCGCCCTCGAGCGCAATCGGGTAGTTGATCCCACGACCGAGATACAGGAAGTCGCGCTTCTGGTGCACCGTCGCAGCCAGTGCCTCGATCGCGTCGTTCAGCTTGACGGCTTCCTCGATGCGCAGTGGCAGCTGATCGAGCTCGCGCACGAGCGCAAGTGAAGCCGCCTCGGTGACGGTGCCGCGCGCCTGACCGAGCGCGAGCGCCAGCAGGTGCAGCGCGACGAGCTGGGACGTGAAGGCCTTGGTCGAGGCGACGCCAATCTCCGGACCCGCGTGCGTGTAGACCGTGCCGTCGGCTTCACGCGTCGCCATGCTGCCGACGACGTTGCAGATGGCGATGCTGCGCGCGCCCAGTCGCCTGGCCTCGCGCAGGGCCCCCAGCGTGTCGGCTGTTTCGCCCGACTGTGTGATGACGATGGCGAGCGTGCGATCGGTGATGATCGGCTTCCGATAGCGGAACTCGGAGCTGTAATCCACTTCGACGGGCAGCCGCGTCAGCTCCTCGATGAGGAACTTCCCGACCAGACCCGCATGCCACGAGGTGCCACACGCGAGAATGACCACCCGTTCGATGCCGCGCAGCGTGGCGTCGTCGAGTTGCATCTCCTCGAGGAACACGTGCCCCGTGTCCGGGGAGATGCGCCCGAGCACCGTCTCTCGCACGGCCCAGGGCTGCTCGTGGATCTCCTTCAGCATGAAGTGCCGATAGCCGGCCTTCTCGGCCATCACGGGATCCCACGTGACGTGCTGCGGCTTCTTCACGCGCTCGACGCCGTCGAAGCCTGAGAAGCGCACGCCACCACGCGTGACGACCGCGATCTCCCGATCGTCGAGGAAGACGACCTCGCGCGTGTGACTCAGGATCGCGGGGATGTCGGACGCGACGAAGTACTCGCCGTCGCCAAGCCCCACCACCACGGGTGGACCATTGCGGACGGCCACGATCGTGTCCGGGTCGTCCGCCGAGATCAGCACGAGCGCGAAGAGGCCCCGCAGCCGCGTCAGGGCGCGACGGACCGCCGCCTCGAGGCCGTCGCCGCGACTCTCCTTCTCGACCAGGTGCGCGACCACCTCGGTATCGGTCTCGGTGATGAACGCGTGCCCTTCGGCTGAGAGCTCCTGCTTCAGCTCGAGGTAGTTCTCGATGATGCCGTTGTGCACCACCACGATGCGTGACTTGCAGTCACGGTGCGGATGCGCATTTTCCTCGGTCGGCCGTCCGTGCGTCGCCCAGCGTGTGTGACCGATGCCGAACTGGCCGCCCTCGAGCGGCTGCGCGAGGAGCACATCCTCGAGTTTCGAAAGCTTGCCCGCGCTTCGGCGCAGATGCAGCTGCCCGTCGCGGATCACGGCCACGCCCGCCGAGTCGTAGCCGCGATACTCGAGTCGCCGCAGGCCTTCGATGAGAACCGGGAGCAGGGGTTTGTTGCCGACGTACCCGACGATGCCGCACATGAGTCAGTGTTTTTCCCCGGTGCGGCGCGCGCGCTTCGCGGCAGCCCATCCCGGCTTGGTGTCCTGCCGCGCGCGGGCAATCGCCAGCGCGTCCTCCGGCACGTCGTGGGTGATTGTCGATCCGGCCGCGACGTACGCGCCTCGACCGACGGTGACTGGTGCGACCAGTTGCGAATCGCTGCCGATGAACACGTCGTCGCCGATCGTGGTCGGATGCTTCTGGACGCCGTCGTAGTTGCAGGTGATAGCACCGGCGCCGATATTCGAGTGCTCACCAATCGTCGCATCGCCGAGGTAGGCGAGGTGATTGGCCTTCGACCCGCGGCCGAGCGTCGTCTTCTTCAGCTCGACGAAGTTGCCCACGCGGGCATCCTCACCGACCACCGACCCCGGCCGAATATGAGCGAACGGCCCCACGGACGCGCCCGCGGCGACGCTCGATTCGACGATGATCGAGTGATCCAGCACCGTGACGCGGTCGCCGATCGTGGCGTCCGTCAACCGGACGCCGCGATGAACGTGGCAGTGCTGCCCGATGGTCGTCGCCCCGCTGAGGGTGACCCCCGCACCGAGTGTCGTGTCGGCGCCCACCACGACGTCGTCGTCCACGAACGTCGATGCGGCGTCTTCGAGGGTGACGCCGTCCAACATGAGCGCGCGGGCCTTCCGTGCGCGGACGACGGCGGTCAGATCCGCCAGGTCGATCCGACTGTTGACGCCGCGCAGTTCCGCGCCGTCCGCCAGGCAGAGCGTCTCGACCACCAGGGCGCGCCGCCGATACTGCGCCACGAGGTCGGTCAGGTAGTACTCGCCCTGCGCGTTGTCAGTGGCCAGGGCATGAAGTGAGCCGAAGAGTGGCCCGAGCTCGAAGGCGTAGATGCCGCTGTTGATCTCCGTGAGCGCCCGTTCCTCGGCCGACGCGTCACGCTCCTCGACGATCCGCGCGATCTGTCCGTCCGCGTCTCGGACGATGCGCCCGTAGCCGTAGGGGTCGGGCAGGTCCGCGGTGAGGACCGTGGCGGAGGCCCGGCTTGCCCGATGCCGCTCCAGCAGGCGTTCGATGGTGGCGCCCTGAAGCAGCGGCACGTCGCCGTAGAGGAGCACCACCGTGCCGCGACGGTCCTTCAGCACCGTTTCCGTCTGGAGCAGGGCGTGGCCAGTGCCGAGCTGAGGCGATTGCACGACGAACTGCAGGTCCGCCCAGTCGCGGAGCGCCGCGCGGACCTCGTCGGCGCCGTGGCCGACCACCAGGGTGGTCGTGGCTGCGTCGAGCGACCGCGCCGTGCGCAACACGTGCCCGATGATCGGCCGCCCGGCCAACGGATGCAGGACCTTGGGCAGGGCGGACTTCATGCGAGTCCCCTTGCCGGCCGCCAGGACCACGACGTGCAGCTCACTCATATAGGCAAAGAATCGGCGTGACGGGCGTCGCAGGCCAGCAAAGCCCGCGACAGACCCGCTGATTATCGCTCGGGACGGTCCTCGCGTGCGCGGGACCCGTCACGCAGGAAGCCGGCCTTGCTTTCGGGAAATCCGAGCCTTCTTCAGCAGCTTTGCGACCTGGGGGCCCGTGACGCCGAACTTCGCCGCGCACATCGTTTCAGCGTCTTCCGGAGTGAGATGGGCCAAATCTGTTAAACGACCAAATGTGTCAAGCAGTCTATTGGGGTCAATCTTGGTTTGGTCAACCTGCTCCACGCCGGAATCGCCCGCTAGGACGAGTGTGAACTCACCAAGCTCGGGAACATCCGGCTGGTCAGACCTGCCAGCGGCAGCGACATGGTCTGATCTATCCCTTATCACCAATATCTCGTTGATCTTGGTCAACTCACGAAACACAAAAATAGGTCTTTTGACCACCGCGCTAGCGAGGTCTGACAGGGTCCGACGAATGCGGTGGGGCGACTCGAAGAACACCACGATTCGCGGTTCGGCCGCCAGACGGTCGAGCCAGTCCTCCCGTTCGCGGCCCTTGGGCGGCACGAAGCCCATGAACACAAACTCCGTGCCTTCGAGTCCCGTGGCCGACAGGGCGGTCGCCACGGCACTGGCGCCGGGGATGGGCACGACGGTTACTCCTGCCTCGCGGGCGAGCCGGACAAGCCGAGCGCCGGGGTCCGCGATACCTGGGGTTCCGGCGTCGCTGACGAGCGCGACCGAGGTGCCGGCGACGAGTCGCGCGACCAGGCCCGGGGCTTCGCGGAACTCGTTGTGTTCGTGGAGGCTGACCATCGGGCAGCGGATCTCGTAGTGCGCCAGCAACTTGGCCGTCCGGCGGGTGTCCTCTGCCGCGATGAGCGCCACTTCCCGGAGCACCCGGAGGGCGCGGAACGTCAGGTCCTCCAGGTTGCCGATCGGCGTGGCCACGACGAAGAGGGTGCCGGCCATGGGGGAGGCGCTAGAATGACAGAGTCCAATGCCCCTTTACGAATATCAGTGCGACTCGTGCGGCGTCCGGTTCGAGCGGATCCAGAAATTCTCTGATCCCCTGGAGACGGTCTGTCCGACCTGCGGCGGCACCGTCCAGAAGCTGCTGTCGTCGCCGGCGATCCAGTTCAAGGGGTCGGGCTTCTACATCACCGACTACGCCCGCAAGGGCGACGCGCCGGCCTCGAAGGCCTCGTCAGGCGACTCGAAGGAGTCGAAGGGCACAGGCGACTCCAAGGACTCGAAAGACTCCAACTCCAAGGACTCCAAGGGCAGCAGCGAAAGCAGCAGCTCGGCGGACGCCAAGCCGGCCGCGTCGAGTGACACGTCGAGCACGACGCCCAAGACCTGAGCGCGCCCTCAGACCGTATCGAGGTATTTCCGGAACGCGTCGGCCAGATCCGGCCGCTTCAACGCGAAATACACGACCGCTTTCAGGAACCCGAGCTTGTTCCCGGTGTCGTGACGCACGCCCGTCACCTCGCAGGCGTACAGCGGCCGGCTCGCGAGCAGCCGCTTCATGCCGTTGGTCAGCTGAATCTCGCCGGTCTTCACGCTGGCCGCCTCTTCGGTGAGCTTCGCGAAGATGTCGGGCGTGAGGATGTAGCGACCGATGATCGCCAGATCCGAGGGGGCCTTCTCGGCCGGCGGTTTCTCGACCAGATCGTTGATCTTGTAGACGCCGGGCCGGATGACGTCGGCGTCGATGACGCCGTAGCCGGAAATCTGGCTCTTCGGGATGCGCTCGACCAGGATGACCGGCCCATCCACTTCCTTGTAGATCTCGATCATCTGCGCGAGGGCTGACGGCGCCGCGTCGATCACGTCGTCGGCGAGGATGACCGCGAAGGGCTCGTCACCGACCAGGGGCTGGGCGCAGAGCACCGCGTGACCCAGGCCGAGTGGTTCGCCCTGGCGGACGTAGGCGACGCTCCGGACGAGGTTGGAGATCTGCCGCAGTTCCCGCGCGAGCTCGTGCTTGCCGCGCGCTTCTAGAAACGCCTCGAGCCCGACGGCGACGTCGAAGTGATCCTCGATCGCGTTCTTGCCGCTGCCCGTGACGACGATGATGTCCTCGATGCCGGCGGCGGCCGCCTCCTCGACGCCGTACTGGATGATCGGCTTGTCGACGAGGGGCAGCATCTCCTTGGGCTGCGCCTTGGTGGCCGGCAGGAATCGCGTGCCCAAACCTGCCGCCGGAAACACCGCCTTGCGAACGCGTTGCGTCATGATCCCCGGCATCGTATCGCAGTCGAGGCGGCGCGCGTTATAGCATGAAGTGCCATGTTTGACCCATCCCTGCTCAGGGATCAGCTCTCGTTCGTCGAGGCGCGCCTGCGCGCCCGCGGTCTCGATCCCTCGGCCGATCTCGAGGCGCTGGGCTCGATCGAAGCTGAGCGTCGGCGGCTGATTCCCCTGGTCGAGAATCTGAAGCGGGAGCAGAACGCGTCGGCTGACGAGGTGGCGCGCGCGAAGAAGGCGGGGGAGGATCCCAGTGCGATCTTCGCCGCCAACAAGGCGCGGGGCGCGACGATCAAGGAGCACGAGGTCGCGCTGGCCTTGGTCGAGCAGCAGCGGGACGCCCGGCTGCTGACACTTCCGAACCTGCCGCACGAAAGCGTGCCGGTGGGGAAGTCCGCTGACGACAACGTCGAGGTGCGCCGATGGGGCACCCCGCGGTCGTTCACCTTCACGCCGAAGCCGCACTGGGATCTGGGCGCAGCGCTCGGCATCCTGGACTTCGAACGCGCCGCCCGGATGTCGGGCGCGCGCTTCTCGGTGTTGTCGGGCGGCGGCGCGCGGCTGGCCCGCGCGGTCATCAACTTCATGCTCGAGTTGCACACACGCGAGCACGGGTATCGTGAGGTCGAGCCGCCGTTCCTGGTCAACGCGGCCGCGCTGACCGGCACGGGCAACCTGCCGAAGTTCGAGCAGGACCTGTTCAAGATCGCCGGGCCCTGGGATCTGTTCCTCATCCCGACGGCCGAGGTGCCCCTCACCAATCTGCACCGCGAGGAGATCCTCGACGGCCGCCTGTTGCCCATCAAGTACACGGCCTACACACCGTGCTTCAGGAGCGAGGCCGGTTCCTATGGCGCGGACGTGCGCGGCCTGATCCGGCAACACCAGTTCGACAAGGTCGAGCTGGTCAAGTTCACGACGCCGGAGCAGTCGCATGACGAACTCGAGCAGCTCACCCGCAACGCTGAGACCGTGCTCGAGCGTCTCGAGCTGCCGTACCGCCGCATGCTGCTCTGCACGGGCGACATGGGGTTTGCGTCGGCCAAGACGTTCGACATCGAGGTCTGGTTGCCCAGCCAGCTGACGTACCGTGAGATTTCGTCGTGCAGCAACTGCGAGGCCTTCCAGGCTCGTCGGGCGCAGATCAAGTTCCGTCCCGACGGCACCGGCAAGCCTCAGTTCGCCCATACGCTGAACGGGTCGGGCCTCGCCGTCGGGCGCACGCTGATCGCGATCCTCGAGAACTACCAGCAGGAGGACGGCACCGTCGTGGTGCCCGAAGCGCTGCGAAGCTACGTCGGCGCCGATCGCATCACCGGCTAGCGCAGGACCTCGAAGGCGCGTCGAACGTCAGGGACGGCCTCGCAGCTCTCGTGCCCGGCACGGGTCGGAGCCCGTCCTTGGTCGGAGGCTTGCCACGCGCGCGCGTTGACACCCAGCGCCCGTCGTGGCACGCTGATCACATGAAACGCACAAATCTTGTGATTGACGGTGCCTTGCTGGAGGAAGCCAAGCGGCTGACCGGCGAGCCGACGTTGTCACGGACGGTCGAGCGCGCGTTGTCCGACCTGGTGCGTCGAGCCAAGGCGCAGCGAATCCTCGACCTGTCGGGTTCAGGAGGCTGGCAGGGCAGCCTGGCCGAAGTGCGCGAGGACGCGCCCGTCTATCGGACCCGGCGCCGTGGTCCTCGTTGACACCTCGGTCTGGATCGACGTTTTCCGAAAGGCCAAGCCACTCCGGCTGGAGGACCACGTGGACCTCGATGACGTGGTGACCTGCTTGCCTGTGGTTCAGGAGGTGCTTCAGGGGTTCGACCAGGAAGCCCACTTCCGGATCGCGCGCGACGCGATGTGGGCGTTTCCGATCGTCGAGTCCCCGCTGTCGCGGGAAGTCGTCGAGGGCGCCGTCGATCTCTTTCGACGGGCCCGGCGGGCCGGGGTGACCGTCCGCTCCGGCGTGGACTGCCTGATTGCCGCCTGCGCCATCCGCCACGGCCTCAGCGTCCTCCACGCCGACCGTGATTTCACCCACCTGGCCCGCATCGCCGCATTCGACGAAGTGAACGTGAACCGGCGATAATCGGCGGAGCACGCGCCAGGCGGGGTGTAGGGCTTAGGCCGCCGATCGGAGTGCGCGCGGAACGGAGCGATGAGCGAGTGAAGCGCGCTAGGCGGGGTGTAGGGGTCCCCGCCGATCTATCAGGAGAGATGTGTGAGTGGTTGAAACAGGCGGTCTTGAAAACCGCTGTGCGGGAAACCGCACCGGGGGTTCGAATCCCTCTCTCTCCGCCAGCTTGAATTGCTGAAACAATTGGACCTGTACATCCCCGATCACTCGACCTCAGATCGTGGGACGCGGCAACTGATCTGGTTCGTGGCTGGGCGTCGTCCGGCAAAGTTGGCCAGGTTCGGGCCACCCAGCCCACGATCGCCGCGGCGGTCGTCAAGTTCCGCTTGAGATTCCCCGGCCACGCGGTGCGCCGCGTTTCGACCCTATACTTCGCAGGTGAGCTTCGACAGCGAGCGCTACACGCTCACCGCCGAACTCGGCCGCGGCGGCATGGCCGTCGTCCATCGCGGCCGCGACAGGCGCCACGGGCGCGATGTGGCCGTCAAGGTGATGCTTCCTGGCATTGCCGAATCGGTCGGCGCCGACCGATTTCTCCGCGAGATCGAGACCGCGGCACGACTTCAGCACCCGCATATCGTGCCCGTGTTCGATTCCGGCAACGCCGGCGGGCAACTGTTCTTTGTCATGCCGATGATCGAGGGGGAATCGCTCCGGGCTCTCCTCGACCGGCAGCGGTCACTTCCGGTCGATGAAGCAATCCGGATCGTGCGTGAGGTCGCCGATGCCCTGGAATACGCCCACGGTGAAGGTGTGGTCCACCGCGATCTGAAGCCCGAGAACATCCTGATGTCGCGCGGCCATGCGCTGCTCGCCGACTTCGGGATCGCCCGAGTGGCGCGCGGATCTGACAACACGGAGGTCACACAGGCAGGCCCCGCACTGACCCAGTTCGGCACGATCCTCGGGACGCCGACCTACATGTCTCCCGAGCTGGCGTCCGGAGCCCATGACGTTGGTCCCGCGTCCGATGTCTATGCGCTCGGGGCAATCCTCTTTGAACTGTTGACGGGCTCGCCACCGTTCACGGGAGATAGCTACCAGTCGATCCTCGTTCAGCGCCTCACCGCCGACGCCCCACGCGTCCGCTCGGTGCGATCGGAGATTCCGGCGGCATGCGATGACGCCATCGCGCGGGCGCTCGAGCGCGACCCCGTCCGCCGCTGTCCGTCGGCCCGCGCCTTTGCAGATGAACTGACGCGTGGGAGCGGCGTGCACGAGGCGATCGCGCGCGATGTCGCTGGCGCGCGCTCCATCGTGGTGCTCCCGTTCGACAATCTCTCGCCCGATCCGAACGACGCGTACCTGGCCGGCGGGCTCACCGAAGAGCTGACGGCTGATCTCGGCCGCATCAAGGGCCTCCGGGTGATCGCGCGCAACTCGGCGTCGGCGGCGCACCAGCGCACCATGGATCTCAAGGAGATCGCCCGCCTGCTTGACGTCCGCTACCTCCTGGAAGGCAGCGTCCGCCGTGCCGGCACGCAGCTGCGTATCACGGCACAGTTGATCGACGGCACCACCGACGCGCACCTCTGGTCTGAGAGGTACAGCGGCACCATTGACGAGGTGTTCGAGATGCAGGAGCGCATCTCCAGGAGCATCGTCGATGAGCTCCGGTACGCGGCTCACCCCGCAGGAGACGACCGACCGGGCCGCACCGGTGACCGACGCCGACACCTATGAGCTCTATCTGCGCGCCAAACACATGCTCGGACAATCGCTGCTGCGCATGCCGGAGGCGACGCCGCTGCTCGAAGAGGTGATGCGGCGCGATCCGGCCTTCGCGCCGGCGTACTGCGCGCTCGGGACACCGCTCGTCTTCTGTGCGTTGTTTGGCTATATCCAGCCCAAGGCCGCGTGGACCAGAATCCAGGCCCTGGCCGACCAGGCGTTGTCGGCGAACCCTCGCTCGGGACCGGCGCACGAGCTGCTCGCGGCTGTCACCACCTACCGCGACTGGAATTGGGCGGAGGCCAAGCGGCTCTACGAACGCGCACGCGAGCTGGAACCCGGCCCCGGCTTTGACCACGTGCTCTACGCCTTCTACCAGGCGTTCATCAACGACAAGGCGGGGGCGCTCCGCACAGCGCAGATGGGCCGCGCCCTCGACCCGCTGAACGTGACGTTGTCGCTCACCGAGGGCATCATGCTGGCCTACGCCCGCGACTTCGACACCGCGCTTCCCCTGGCGCTGGGCCCGATCGAGCTCGATCCGCAGTTTCCGGAGGGGTATCACATCGCGGGATACGTACTTCTGGGACGCCACGAATACGACCGCGCGGCGTCGCTCCTGCGACGGGGAGTGGAACTGAGCCACCGCGCCTCCTGGCCGGTTGCCAAGCTGGGGTGTTCGCTGGTGGGCCTTGGCCGGACGGCCGAGGCCCGCACGCTGCTCGATGAACTGGAGCAGCGAGCCGCGAGCGACCCGCTGATCTCTGCGCCCGCGGTGGCCACGCTGCACCTCCACCTCGGCGATCACACCGCGTTCTATCGCTGGATGCACCGGGGGATGGACGAACGCGATCCTTTCGCGCTGTCGCTCAATGGCGAATTTCTGTGGGACGCCGCTCGCCACGAACCAGCGTTCCACGAACTGCTGTGCCGCGTGGGGCTGGCCCATGCGCGGTAAGAGGTGTTGCGCGGGTGACAGGCTGCGCGGGTGTGGCTTGACGGAACCCCCGGGTAAGTCAGGATGCTCTCACCTCAAGATCGCCATGGACCGTTCATTGTGACGACAGTGCCGCGCCCGAGGGAGCCGTGATTCCCGAGCGCCGCCGCCAGGCGGTGGTGATCTTTCAGGCCGCCGTCTCGCGCGAGCCCGCCGCCCGCGAGGCGTTTCTCAACGAGGCCTGCCTGAACGAGCCAGAACTTCGCGCCGAAGTGGACGCGATGCTCACGGCGCATCTGGATACGCCGCCGGGCCACACGCCGTCGGATGGGACGTGGACAGGGTCGGGGGTGCTCACCCCCGGCACCAGCATGGGGATCTATCGCGTCGAGGCGCTGATCGGCCGCGGCGGCATGGGCGAAGTGTACCGGGCTCGAGACACGACGCTCGGCCGCGACGTGGCCATCAAGATCTTCCGCTCTGGCTGGCTGGACGATGCGGACCCACCGGCTGCCGCTTCGAGCGGGAGGCCCGCCTGCTCGCGTCGCTGAATCATCCGAACATCGGCGCCATCTACGGCCTCGACCGGCACTGCCGACGTGCCCGGCGCTTGTGCTCGAGTTGGTCGAAGGACGAGACATTCGCCGATCGGCTCCGGCCGCACGGGCATCCGACACGCGGTCTTCCCGTCGTCGAGGCGCTTTCGATCGCGCGTCAGATCGCACGCGGCGCTCGAAGCCGCACACGAAAAGGGCATCGTCCATCGGGATCTCGAAGCCCGCCAACATCAAGGTCACGCTCCGACGGCGTCGTGAAGGTGCTGGACTTCGGCCTCGCGAAGGAGCGCACGGCGAGGCGTGCCGACCGACTCGCGCAGATGCGCCGACGGTGGCGATGGGCAGCACGCAGGACGGGCTCATCCTCGGCACGGCGGCCTACATGAGCCCGGAGCAGGCGCGCGGGCAAGCCGGTCGACAAGCGCACGGACATCTGGGCGTTTGGATGCGTGCTGTACGAAATGCTCACGGGCCGGCCCGCGTTCGCGGGCGAGACCCTTTCAGATACGCTCGCCGCGGTGATCGAGCGCCACGTCGGAGTGGGGCTCGTTGCCGGCCAGCACGCCCGCCAGTATTCGGACGCTGCTGCATCGATGCCTCGAGAAGGATTCGGCGCGGCGCCTGCGCGACATCGGCGACGCGCGCCTCGAACTCGAGGACGCGATGGCCACTCCAGCGGTTCCGCCCGTGTCACCTGCTGGCACGAAGCGAAGGCTCCGGGCGCGTGACCTCGCGCTCATCTCGGCTGCCCTGGTCATCGTCGCCGTTGCGCTGCTCTGGCCCCGTCCAGGCGGGCGGGAAGGGGTGGCGACTCGTCCGTCGCACGTGACAAAACTCACGTTCGATGCGGGCCTTCAGACGGACCCGGCCTTGCAGTCAGGGGGGCGCCTCATTGCGTATTCGTCGAATGTCGGAGGGAACTTCGACATCTACGTGCAGCCGGTCGACGGCGGCAATGCGGTCCCCGTGACCAGAAACTCCGCGCATGACTGGCAACCGGACTGGTCGGCGAAGGATCAGATCGTCTTCCGTTCGGAACGGGACGGCGGCGGGCTGTATGTCGTGCCGCAAACCGGCGGGCACGAACAGCAAGTCGCGAGCTTCGGGCATCGGCCACAGTGGTCTCCGGACGGGTCCCGCATAGTGTTCCTAAGTAGCCAACGGAGTTATGGCCGTCGGCTGTATGTCGTTGGCCTGGATGGCGTCGCACCAACAGAATGTGCGCAATGTGGCGCGCCGGCAGCGTTCGGCTGGTATCCCGCCGGTCTGCGCCTGACACTGTTCTCGACTGAGGCAGCGCCGCAGGTCCGGCCGCATCTCCTGACCGTCGATCTCGACCCGGCAACGACGGATGTATGGGACGTCAGCCCGGAAGTGGACGCGTCATTTCGAGAACAGCGAGTCGCGGTAGTTCCAGGAGAACCGGTCAGGTGGAAAGCGGATGCGAGCGGGTTCTACTTCATCGGAGTCTCCAGCGGAGTCGCTGCCACCTGGATGGTAGACGTCAAGCCTGAGATCCGAGTCGTTTCAGGCGGGCCTCATCGCATGACAACGATGGGCGAGCAAAACAGCGGGTTGACGATCTCGCGGACGGGCGACCTGGCGTTTGGCGCCGCCAGCGGCAACGCGCAGGTCTGGTCGTTTCCGCTCAAACGCGGCGGGTCGAATAACCACCCCTGGCCCTGAACCGCTCACGCCAGCAGAGGTGGCGGTCGTCAATCCCTCGCTGGCACGAGACGGGACAACGCTCGTCTATTCCGTCCGGCGTCCCGGCGGCACCGGTGGCGTCGAGCTGCAGAAACGCACGATGTCAGACGGTGCCATCGAGACGCTGCGGGTAAGCAAGACAGCCAGTGGCGAGGAGCGAAACCAGCCCTTCGTCTCTCCCGATGGGAAGCGCGTCGTGTTCCGTTACACTCCGCCCGAGAGCGCGGGTCGAGGACGCGGTGGCGGGACGTGGGGTTCCCAACAGATGAGGCTCCTCGACCTGAACGGTAAGAAAGAAGAATCGCTGTTGACGTCCCTGGCCGATGGAGCCGAGGTTCCGTTCGGCTGGTCGCCTGATTCACGCTTCGTCGTCGCGACATTCGAGCGAAAGCGCTACCAACCGGGACAGGATGGGATGGCGATTGGTCTGTTTCCCGTCTCAGCGGCGCCAACGGCGGACAAGCAGTTGAGCGTCATCACTGCAGGTGACGAACAGACGCGGCTTTTTCAGGCATCGATGTCTCCAGACGGCCGGTGGGTGACGTTCCTCGTCCAGAACCCCGAGGGGAGAAACCGAATCGCGGTGGTGGGGCCAGATTTCACGTGGGCAACACCCACGCCTGAACGTGACTGGAAGTACATCGACACCGACCAGTCCGTGGACAAGCCTCGATGGTCCGACGACGGCCGGCTGATCTACTTTGTGTCGGAGCGCGGCGGGTCGTGGAATGTGTGGGCCGTCGCATTCGATTCGGCGACGGGGCCAAACGGACCACCGATGCAGGTCACGCGTTTCGACGGTCCCGGCGAGCAGATTGTCTCTCCGATCGGGCAAATTGAAATCAGCGTCACGCGCGGGCGGCTGGTGATCCCCACGATTCGTCCGACCGGCGGCATCTGGATGCTGAGAGTCCAGCGCTGACCTGAGCCGAGTTCGAGTATGTGACTCTCATCGACGCCGTGCCGCATCTGCGCGGTCACATCGCCTCGCGGCACCGAGCGGCGACGGCACGTTGGTACAGGGCGTCGGCGACGTCCAGCCGGGCCACCGCCCGGGCCGACCGCGCCAATTCGAGCAGCGTGAACCAATCGTAGCAACCGTAGAACAACTTGAAGCTGTAGCCTGACCGCGTGTCGAAGAGCGTCAGCGCTTCGTCGAGTGCCGACGCGTGACCACTGGTTCGAGCGAGTCCGGCCAACGCGTGGACCAGGACGTGCCCGCCGCCCTGGGTGCGCGTCCGCCCGCGCATCTGCGCGATCGCTTGTGAGAACGCCGCTTCAGCGGCCGGGCGATCGCCTTGCAGCAAGGCGACGCGACCGAGGGCGCCCAGGCAGAAGGCGCGAATCATGTCCCGGTACAGGTGGTCCGACCGCTCGATCGATTGCAGGCCGGCCAACGCCTCGGTGCGCGCCTCGGCGAACCGCCCCTCACAGCGGAACGACTCAGCCAGGTAGCCGCCGACGCCCTGGATGAATGTGGGCCCGGGCAGACCTTCGAGCGCCTTCGCGCGCACGAACGCGAAGCGCGCTTCGGGGTATTGGGCCAGCGTGTGGAAGGCCCAGCCAAGCGCCAGCCAGCCGATGCCGAGTCGAGGCTCGAGCTTCACCGCCTGTCGCAAGGGGCTGAGGGCCTCGTCGGTGCGGCCGATCGACAGGAGATGCGCGCCGTAGGCGTAGTGGGCCTTGGCGTCCCGCGGATCGACCTCGACAGCGCGGGAGACGGCGACAAGCGCCTCGTCCGCGCGATCCATCCGGGCGAGCGCGTATCCACGCCACGCCCAGGCTTCGCTGTTGCCGGGGTCAAGCGCGATCGTCCGTTCACTCCACGCGAGCGCCCGCTCGAGGTCCGCCACGTCGGCGGTGGCGATGAAACGCGTCGCGAACGCGCTCACGAGGGCGGAGAGGGCCGGCACATAGTCAGGAGCCTCGGCCACAGCCTCTTCGAGCAGGGCGATCGCTCGCGGATCCGCCTTCCCCGCGTCCAGGATCTGCCGAGCTCTGGCGTGCAGCTCAAAGGCGCGCGCCGAACCGCTACTGGGGACGCAGACGAGGCGCCGTTCCGCATCGAGCGCGGTGGTGCACGCGTCGGCGAGTCGCGCCTGCAGGTCGAAGAGATCCGGCACCGCTCCCTCGTGCGTCATCGCATGTGCGAGCCGGCCGGTGGACGCTTCGATAACGCGGAGTGTCACGACGAGTGCGTCGCCCCTCCGTTCGCAGCAACCCGTGATCGCCCATCTCAAGCCGAGCGCGAGCGCCACGGCCTCGGCGCTCGACGCGCCGCCGCCCTGTCCGTGTTCGCCGCGTGCACCGCTTGTCGCGGCGCGAAGGGCAACGGCGAGACCGGGGACGCATGCGAGATCCTTTCGGAGTTGCTCGGCCAGTCCGACGCTGAGCCAGGCATGTTCGGGATCGCCAGTCGTGTTCACGAAATCGAGGATGGCTACCGACGGCGGGAGCGCCGTGCGGGACTCGGATTCCTGGAGGTGGTCGAGCGCCAGCAGGCACGCCCCCGCCGACCCAAAGCGGTCAGCAGGCCGGTGGGCGAGGGCACGGAGTACCAGATCGGCCAGACCCGCACGTGCGATGGCGTGCAGCAGCGCCGCGTCGGGCGGTCCAGTCAAGGTCGCCGCGATTCGTTCGGCCGGCGGCCCGTCGCCGAACGCGCGACGGCCGGTCAGCATCTCGTACAGGACGCAGCCGGTTTCGAACAGAATCAGAACGCGGGCCCACGGATTCGGCGCGCAGTTGCTCGGGCGACATGTACCCGGGGTGCCGAGAATCGTCCCGAGCGCGGTCGCGTCGCCGAGGCTCCGAAACGTGCGTCCAGGTTCGCCAGACTCGGCCGCCGCCACGGCGCGCGCGAGTCCGAAGTCGAGCAGCTTCGTGCTGCCCGTGGATTCGATCATGATGTTCTCGGGCTTCGATGTCGCGGTGGAGGATGCCCGCGGCATGTGCGTGCGCAAGGGCTTCGAGCAGGTCCGCGGTGACGCGGATCGCGTCGGCGGTCGCCATGGGGCCCTGACCGAGCCGGTGACGCAGCGTCTCACCCTCAACCAGCTCCATCGCAAAATAGGCCCGGCCGTCGTCTTCGCCGTCTTCGAAAAACGTCGCGATGGCCGGGTGCTGCAGGCGAGCGGACGCCTCGACCTCCTGGAGGAGCCGTTTCGTGAACTCGCGATCGAAGTCGCGGCGGACGACGCTTGATCGCTGCGGGCCGATCGAGCGCGAGATCCCGCGCGCGAAAGACCTCACCCATGCCGCCAGATCCGATCCGCGCCTCGATCCGATAGTGCGCGATGCGCGCGCCCGGCTGCACTGGTGCGCGGCCATCGAGGTCACGAAACGCCCGATCGGCGGCCCGCGCCAGCCCAAGACCGGTGCCGGTGGGCATCGCCTCCTCGGCGCGCCCATGCGCGGCGAGCAGCGAGTCCACTTGGGCGCGCAGCGCCGGCCGTGCGGCGCACAAGCGACCGAGCAGCTCCGCGCGTCCGGCATCGCTCGCCTCCAGGGCCGCCATGAACACCGTCTCAATCTCGTCTTCGTCGGGCGTCATGCCGGGACGCTCTCATTCAGCCGTCGTGGCGCCGGCCATGTGCCGGAACAGCCACGCGCGCGCGAACTGCCAGTGTCGCTTGACCGTCGTTGGCGCCACGTTTCAGGAAGGACGCCGTCTCTTCGACCGAGAGCCCACCGAAGTACCGCAGCTCGACGACCTTGGCGCGGTCGGGGAAACGCGCCGCCAACGCCAACAACGCGGTATCGAGCGCGATAAGGTCGATGTGGGCGTCCTCCCCGTCCGGCGTCGCCAGCGTGTCGTCGAGCGTCACCCAAACGGCCTCGGGGCCGCCACGTTTGACGGCCCTGCGTTCGCGGGCGTGATCGACGAGCACGCGCCGCATCACCTGGGCCGCCGCCCCATAGAAATGCGCGCGACTGGTCAGCCGCGCTTCGCGCAGGCCGGCGAGCCGCAGGTAGGCCTCGTGAACAAGGGCCGTCGGTTGGAGCAGGTGACCGGGTCGTTCGAGGCGAAAATGCCGGGCAGCGAGCCGCCGCAACTCCTCGTAGACCAAGGGTAGGAGCGCTTGGAACGCGTCTCTGTCGCCTCGGCTCCACCGCTCCAAGAGTTGCGTGATGTCGCTCACGGTTCGGAACCGGTGTGCAGGCTATCGCCCGGCCGCACCGCCGCGCCGCCGACCAGTCCTGTCGCGCCGACCACCAGCGTGACTCCAGGCTGGCCTGCTTGAGTCGTCATCCCACCTGTCCCGGCTCATCATACGGTGCTCTGTTCCCGAGGGTGGTCTCTCGTTGCCGGTTCTTCCGCCTCTAGTAGGTAGAGGGCCAGGATGTCCCTGGGCCCGCCTGAGTCCAGTCCAGGAGGTCACATGCGTGCGCCCAATCTCGTGCGTTTCCGCAATCTCACGTTGGCGTTCGCCCTGCTCGGCGCTGCGCGCGGCGTCGGTGCCGTTCCCACGGCCCGGGGAGGGTTCCCAGTCCGTTCCTGAGCGCGTCGGGCCAGGGTGCCGCTTCGAGCCTCGATCGCCCGATCAAGGGCTTCTGCACGGTCCGGTTCGCCCCGCCCGAGCCAGTGGGGCCCGGGCAGATCCGTGTCGTCGTCGATGGCGTCTGCCAGGTGTCGCACCTTGGCCGGACGGACGTGCATATCGAGGAGATAGTGACCTTCAATCCGGACGGATCCGCTGAGGGCGTCGCGCAGACGAGGATGACGGCCGCCAACGGTGACGTGCTCGACGCTCGCGGGTTGGTGCACTTCGAACCGTCAACCGCTCCGGGTATTCTGCTCTTCGCCGGCAGCCAGTTGTTCACGGGCGGTACCGGACGGTTCTCGGGCGCGACGGGACAAACTGACATCCTCAACGGACTCGTGAATCTTGCCACGCTCGAGGGCGGATACGGGATCGACGGCCGTATTACCTACTGAGGATCTCCCCAGTCGGCAAGGGCCGCAAGAAGCAGTGGTGTCCTTTGTGCCCTCGTGGGCCCAGAGAGCGCCCACTCGCCTCGCAGGCTTGGTCCAAGCGCGGAGTTGGCCGACGCCTGCCACGCGGGAACGGCCCGACCTCGAAGATGCGGATGGTTCTGGCCGGTCAGTCAAGGCGGCGAACCGACGGCCAGCAGCCTCGTACCGATGGCGCGTGGATGCAGAGGTCGGGCCGATCGGGCGGCCAGGCTGGCGTGCCAGACGCATCGACGAACGCCACGCCGATTGGCAGGTCGGGGCGTTGGTCGGCAACCGCCGTCATTCGGGTCCGCGCCTGTTCGCTCATGACGACCCAGGCGGCCTTGAGCGTCGCCGGGTCGATCGGACGCGCACGCATCTTGTCGAGATCGACCGGATCGACCTTCGCGAAGCGCCGCATCATGGCGAGCAGCGACAGGGGCGTGAAACCGGGATCCTTGCCGCAGGCCGCCCAGCAGATGGCCTCGAGCGGAAACCGACCGGCCAGCTCGACGATGTCCACGTAGTCACGCGTTTCGGTCCGAGCGGCCAAGGTGAGCGCCTTGTTCGTGGCCGCGTCGAACAAGTGAAGGCGCCAGCCCAGCTGTGGGTCGCGCTCGATGGGAAAGAACCTGAACGCGGAGTCGGCGGCCCAGTCGACTTCGACGATGTCCGGGGCCACGCCGCGTACGATGGCACGTCGAAACGTCGCTTCACGTGCCCACTCGTCGTAACGCGACGAGGTCTCAACGGTGAACCCGGCGGTCCGCAGGCTGGCCACGTCGCGATCGCTGGCGCGGGTCACCTCGGCGGCCACGTCATGGAAGATGTCGAAATCGCGCGAGTAGCGCGCCGAGTCGTCGGCCGCATTCAGGAGGGCGCCGCCGGCGAAGTGGCTCTCTTCCGAGCGGTTGGCCGAGAGGACGGCTAAGACGTCCTTCTGGAATGCGGTGAGAGGCATCGGACCAGCTCCTGCGCGGCTTGCCAGGCGTCGTGGCCGCCGTAGTCTCGCAGGTGGCGCACAACCAGGCGGACATCGTCGAGCGAGCCGATCCGTGCGTCGGTTCGCCAGAACCAGAAGCACTCCGGATGCTGCCTGACGAAGGCTTCGGCTAACGACACCGCCTCCGGCGGCGCCGGTGTAGGGTCGGGCGCGTCACCTCGGGTGAGCTCGTCGAGCGGGGTCATGGTGCAAGCATACAGGCAGGAATCGAACGACTGAAGTGGCGAGGGCGCGGCTGTACGCCAGCAGCCCGGTCACACTGCGAACCAGGCCACTGGAATTTCCGACGTCAGCGCCGACGTTTAATTGAGCCCCACCCTGTCGAGCCATAAGGCCTCGCGCTCGAGCTTGCGCACCATCCGCCCGGACCGCTCCGGGCTCGTTGGCCCGTTGCCACGCCACCGGGGTCGTGGCGGTCCCGATCAGCATCGCGACGAAGAGATCCTTCCTGTGCGCATCGATTCCGACGTACGTAGTACCCTCGTTCATGACTGGCTCCTATCGGTGCGGCTCTGACCCCGAGAGGCGCCAACCCGCGAGATCGGTGGCCACACAGCACCTTGTCGAGTGCCACAGCACTACGACGCTACGATAGCGGGCCGGTCATTCCATATTGTCTAGGAGCCGCCGGATAGACGCGACGGCAGAAGCTCACGTGAGCACATCAGGGAGGGCAAGATGTCGAAACCCCGTCACGCGCTCAACGCTGCAATTGCCGAGGCGCCCGCCTTGAAGGCAGGACAGCGGCACCAGGCACTGGTTGCCGTGCAGCTCTTTCTGCAACGGCACGGCTACCTGCCGGACGGCGCCGCCCAGTCAGGCGTGCTCGACGGTCCGACGGCGGACGGGATTCGGTCTTATCAGGGTTTCCGCGGGCTGGACCAGACCGGCGAGCTCGACGCCATCACTCGCGACTGGATGAGCCAGCCGCGATGCGGCAACGCCGACCTGGATCACGGACTCCGTTTTCAACTCAAGTGCCCGAGCAAGAGCCTCAATCTGACGTTTCGGTTCTCCAAAGGCACACCGGATATCCCCGACATCGCGGCGTTCGATGCGGTGAGACGGGCGTTTGCCACCTGGGCGGCGATGGGGCATTTCCGGTTTCATGAGCTGTCGGCCGGCGCAAACGCGAACCTCACACTCGGCTGGGTGGCGCAGGATGATCCCGCATACGATCTCGGGCCCGGGACCTTGGCACACGCGGACACGCCGTGCTCAGCCCCAGCGCTCCCGAACGCCCCCAATCAGTCCTTCTTGCATGTCCACTTCAACGACCATCAAATCAACTGGAACCTCTTCGACTACTCGCCGTTCACCATCGACATCGAGACCGTCGCGCTCCACGAGATCGGCCACCTTCTCGGCCTCGACCACTCCAGCGTGCGGGAGTCGGTCATGTGGCCGGAATACGCGCGGACCGAGCGCCGTGTGCTCCACACCGACGACATCGCAGCCCTCAACGCCCTCTACGGGCCCGCACCAGGCCATCTGGCCTCGACCATCGTCTTCGAAGTGCGCCAGCATTTTGGTGACGACGGGAATTCCCTGCCAGGAGAGTACGTGGGGCCGAGCAAGGAGTTCTCCTTCGGGTGCCCACGAGTCGATGGCACGCAGCCCGGCATTCTCCTGTTTCAGGCCAGCCATGTGTCGAACGACCGGAACGTGCTGACCGTCAACGGCGTCGCCGTTGCGGGCGACCTTCCTCGGACGGCCGGCGACGAGGCGTGGGCGGGCCAGGTGATGCTCATTCGCTCCGGCGTCCTGAAGCCGGTGAACAACATCCTGAGAATCGAGTCACGCAATTCGTCCGGCGGGACCAGCGGTGACATCGACGATTTCGTGATCGACAACGTCTCGGTGTTCTACCAGACGATCACGCCTGGCCTCGTATTTCCGATTGGGTCCGGGCCGGTGATTGAGACTCGCGAACAGGGGACCTAACCTAACCGGTTGGGTCAGGAGGGCTTTTGGATTTGTACTCCGTCGATGACGACGGAGTACGTGCCTGTGGCGTCGTTAGCCTCCCGCCACCAGTGTCCGCGCGCTGCCAGCCACTCGTCCGGCCGGCAGCGCGTTCGCGATCCGCACTTACCGTGTCAACCTCAGCGACACGGCGACCGCTGCATCGCGGCGCTTCTCGAGGTTCGCGCTCGTCGCAAAGACCGCGACGTCCACCCCGAACGTCGGCGTCAGGTTCCAGCCGACGCCCGCCGTCGGATGCCAGTGATCCTCTGACAGCCGCAGGCCCCCGCGCAGGTCGATGGCCCCCAGCCGGACTTCGGCCCCGCCGCGGAACTTGCGGCCGCGATAGCCCTGCGAGAACTGCGACTGCACCGACCAGGGCCCCGACGAGTACGCGGCGTTGCCGGAGTACTCCACGGGCTGCTCGACGCGGCGCGACGGCTCGACGCCGGGGAAGGTGAGTTCGATGAAGTCGCCGCCATCGAACAGGCTCGTGAGGACGAAACCCTGGCGTTCGATCTCCTGCCAGGTGATCTGGTTGCCCAGCCCGTTGGCGCCGAACCCGAACTCCCAGCCGCCCGTGACCATCGCGACACTGACATCGACCGCCATCCCAGTACCGCGGCCTGACGTCAGCCGGTTCACCGCGATGGGCTGCGTCGTCGGCGCAACGTCCAGTAGCCCGGCTCCGTCCGTATCGAACCGCAGGTCCATTCCGACGTCCTCATAGCGGAAGCCGCGCAGGTAGTGGTAGTCCGCCGCGACGTAGAGACCGTCGCGGGGGGCCGCCGCCCCGCGTGGCAGGGCGAAGCGCGCACGATAACCGCCCGTCACGGCCAGCGCCAGTTGCGCCGTCGTCACATCGTCAATCGCGAACGACGTGTGGGGCATGAACACCTCCGTGTCGCTCCCGAGGAATTCGATGAGGCGCGCGTCGAAGCGGCCGGCGGTCTTGACCGTGAAGTACGGCCCACCGCCGACGTACACACCCTGGAAGGCACCGTCGCGCTTCCCGGCCACGACAAACGTCTTGCCCCAGTTGGGCGACGCCAGGCCCTCGGCGTTGAACGACGACGGCGGCCGGAAGCCACGATAGGTGTTCAGGTCCCGGCTGAACTCGGCATTCACGATGTTCTTGATGAACAGCCCCTGAGGCGAGTCGCCACTGGTTGTCGCGCCGAGCTTGTAGTGCAGGGGACTGGCGGCAAACGCGATGGCGCGGGCCGGATCGAAGTCCTCCCCAGAGGGATTGAAGACGGACCACCGGGGCACGAGCTGGATCAGGCCCAGGGGAATCACGATCGTGCGATACGGGCGCTCCTCCTGGGTCATCTTGAACGCGGCGATCTCGGTGCCGCCGCTGCCGAGCGCGACGCTGCGGGCGTCGGTGCTCCAGTTCTGCGCGAAGACAGGCGCCGCCAGCACGAGGACGAGCAGCAGGGCCTGGGTGAGCGGGCGTGCCGCTCGGACCGGATGAGAGAGGGACGAACACATGGGCGCTCCTTTGGCGAGTCACGGCGGATGTCGCCGCTGTGGACACACGCGCAGAAGGGGAGCGCGGTGGCTCATCGCCTGCTACACTCCCTGACCGGGCGCCAAAGTCCCTGCATGGTCTTCAACTCGTTTCACTTCGTCGTCTTCTTCGTCGTCGTCTACGCGCTCTACCGCAGCGTGCCCCACCGGCAGCAGAACTGGCTGCTGCTCGTCGCCAGCTACTACTTCTACGGATCGTGGGACTGGCGCTTCCTCGGCCTGCTCGGTGCCTCGACACTGGTGGACTACTTCGTCGCGCGCTACATCGCGCGCCAGGAGGACGGCGCGCGCCGCAAGGCAGCGCTCATCGCGAGCCTGACGTTCAGCCTCTCGATGCTGGGCTTCTTCAAGTACTTCAACTTCTTCGCCGACAGCCTTCAGGTGATGCTGCGGGGGATCGGCGTCGAGGCCGACTACGTCACCCTCAACATCCTGCTGCCGGTCGGCATCTCGTTCTACACGTTCATCACGATGAGCTACGTGATCGACGTGTACCGGCGCGACATCGAGCCGTGTCGGTCGCTGCGTGACTTCGCGCTCTTCGTCTCCTACTTCCCGCACCTGGTTGCCGGGCCGATCCTGCGCGCCGACGCGCTGCTCCCGCAGATTCAGCAGCCTCGCCGCATCCCGGCGTCCCGGATCCGCGAGGGCCTGTGGCTCATCCTGTTCGGCTGCTTCAAGAAGATCTTCGTCGCCGACAACCTGGCGCACCTGGCCGACGCGGCGTTCAACGCGCCGGGACCGCTCGGCGCCGGGCAGGTGCTGGTCGGGACCTACGCGTTCGCCTTCCAGATCTATGGGGACTTCTCGGGCTACTCGGACATCGCGCGGGGTACGTCGCTCCTGATGGGCATCGAGCTGAACCTGAACTTCAGGTTCCCGTACTTCGTCCGTTCATCCCCTGAGTTCTGGCGGCACTGGCACATCAGCCTCTCGACCTGGCTGCGCGACTACCTCTACATTCCGCTCGGCGGGAACCGTGGCGGCCCGTCACGCACCAAGATCAACCTGGCGGTGACGATGGTGCTGGGCGGGCTATGGCACGGAGCGGCATGGACCTACGTACTCTGGGGGGCCTACCAGGGCGCCCTGTTGATGCTCTTTCGCACGGGCGACGAATGGCTGGTCCGGCGGCCGCAACAATGGCTCGGATCGCCCGTCGCGCGGGTCGTCGGGACCATCCTGATGTTCCATCTGACGTGCTACGGATGGCTGATCTTCCGGGCGAACTCGGTCGAGCAGATCGGCCAGATGACCATGAGCCTGGTCGACGCGTCGAGTGGGCCACCCATTCCGGTCGGCCAACTGGAGCGGCTCCTCTTCTTCGGTCTGCCACTGCTCGTGCTGCACGGCTACGAGGCGTGGCGTGATGACGTGATGGCGCTGCCGAAGCTGTCGGCGCCCGTGCGTTATGCGCTTTGCTTCTCGCTCTTCTACCTGACGGTTTTCTTCGGAGAGTTCGGTGGCGCGCAGTTCATCTACTTCCGGTTCTAGTGTGCTGAGTCCGAGATTCGCGGAAGAATTCCGGGCGCGGCGCCCGGAACTTGATGGCGGATCTCGGACTCAGCACATGCAGAGCGCGTTTCAGGAAGTCTCCCGGCGGGTCCTGCCGCCGAACAGCCCCACGCGATGCTCGCCGGCCAGGCCACTGGGACGGGGCGGCGGCTCCGCGTCGCGTGGGGCGCCCCGTTCGGCGTCACCCGCCGCGAGGAGTTCTGAAACGCGCTCTAAGAAGATGTCGGCCGAGGTGCGGCCCAGCGCGACGGCCAGCGGCGCCCGGTGCCAGTGGAGGCGGTCATGACCGCGTGGTTCGAGACCCTGGGGATCGGCAGCTACTACCTGCGCATCTACGCCCTCTACGCGGTGGTCCTGCTCGTCGCGGGTGGGGTGACGTGGCGCGTCCGCCATCGGCTGCCGAAGGCGGTCAAGTCCGTCGTCCTTTGCGCGATGGTGATCGTCTGCATCCGACTGGTAGCCCTCGACAACCCGATCGCCCTGCGGTTCTACCTGAACCATCTCACGCCGGCCGTCCTGGGCGCCCGCCAGTGGGACGCCGTCGAACTCGATATCCGGAAGTACGCTCGCCGCATCACGCAGCCGTCGATCGCGAACCTGGCCGTAGGGTCGAGTCAGGTGGGCGCCATCTTCAGTCACTGGGCGCCCGAGACCCCGCAGGGCCTCGCCGTGTTCAGCCTCGCCGGCATGAAGACGCTCGACTACCTGCTCTACCGTGAGGAGATCGCGGCGCGGAATCCGGAACGCGTGATCCTGTATGTGTCGGCCTTCGACCTGACGGCGGGGCCTGAGCTCTTTTCGTGGCCGCTGGCGCCCTCGCATCCCATGGCCATCTGGGACACCGTCTCCCGGGTGACGCGCGGCGGCGCGCCCCCAGATCGCGTCGCCGAGGCGTCGCACAACTTCATCGCCAGCCAGCTCCTGCCCGAGTACCGCTACGCGTTCATCTTCCGCGCGTTCTTGAAGCAGTGGACCGAACGCGGCGCAATGCGGACGGCCCTCGACTGGTGGATGCCAACGCTGCATGCGGCCGCCGCTGCCGAATCCGCGGTCCTTCAAGCCGACCCGTCGCTCGAGGAACGGACCCGGCAATTCCTCAGCTACTACATGCCCGAGTGGCTCGACTACAACTACCGCTTCCTGCGGGCGTTTGTCGCCTTCTGCCGGGAGCGGGGCATCGACGTCGTGATCGTCGAGGGCCAGGTCAGCCCGCTGGTCAAGGGTGAGAAGCTCGACGCGCTCGGCCGCATGGTACGTTCGCGCTTCGCTGAGCTCGCCTTGCTCTATCCGAACGTACGCGTCGTCCACGTCGGCGAAGCCTACACGTTCGTCGAGTCGGACTACCGCGACTTCACGCACGTGTCACCCGAGGCCGCCCGGGTGTTCACGCGAGAGCTTTCGGGACTGGTGGGGGAGGCCGCTGTAGACATCTCAGGCCCTTGCGATCTCACTTTCCGGAGCGGCTGGCACGGCTTCGAGGGCGGCGCGGAGGACTGGCTGCGGTGGTCCAGTGGTTCGGGGCGCCTCCGTATTCGTGCGCGCGAATCGGGCGATCTCGTGCTGCGCGGCGACGTGCTGTCGCTCGCGCGGCCGAACGTCGTGGATGTCTTGATCAACGGGCAAGCGGCCGCGAAGTGGACCATCTCGGATCCTGCGTGGACATTTCATCCGTTCGCTCCGTTGACGATTCCCGTCAAGGCCGGCGAGGACGTGGTGGTCCAGCTGGATGGCCAGGCCGCGGCCGCGAGTCAGGCCGCGGATCCACGGCCGTTGACGATTGCCGTCAAGAACCTCACGCTCACGCGCGCCGGCGGCCCGCCGTGCGTCGTCGTGCGGTGAGGGTACGGTGACGGGCCGTCCCGGTCGAGTCCGTCACGCGCGGCGTGAGGGACCCGGCCGTCGTCGAGCCGGCGCCGTCGCCTGCGCGCGGAGGAGCGCGACCAGCGCCTCGGCCGCGGGCGAGAGCGATCGGCCGCGGCGCGAGAGGATCGCGACCTGACGCCGCAGTGCCGGCCGTTGAATGGGCATGACGCACATCGCCCCTGGAGCCGCCGTTGATTCCGGAAGGACCGCAACGCCCAGACCCGCCCGGGCCATCGCGATCGCCGTGCTGAGGTAGGTCGCTTCCTGGGCCACGATCGGCGCCAGGTTCGCGGCATCGAACGCCCGGTCCACGATCTGTCGAACCGTGCTGTCGCGCGTCGTCAGGATGAGGCGGTGCTGAGACAGCTCGCGAAGGGTCACGCTGGACGCCGCCGCCAGCGCGTGCGACCGGCACGCGAAGGCGCACAGCCGGTCATCGAAGAGCCATTCGGCCTGCAGCTCCGTGTCAGGCTGCGTCAGGCTCCCGATCCCGATGTCCACCTCACCCGATTTGACCGCGTCAACGATGCGCTGGCCGACCAGATCGCGAACGGACACCACGAGCCCGACGTGCCGATCGACCAGGCGGCGGATGACCACGGGCAGCAGTGAGGCCGCGACGCTCGGCAGCGCGGCCACCGCGACCTCGCCGCGGCGGTGCGTCGTCATCTCTTGCGCATGGCGCCGGACGGCATCGACGTCGAACAGCAGGCGCTCCACTTGTGGCAACAGGGCGCGTCCGGCGTCGGTGATGGAGACGCGCCTGTTCGTGCGGTCGAACAACCGCACCCCGAGCGACTGCTCGAGTTGGCGGATCTGCACAGTGAGCGCTGGCTGGGAGACGTGCAGGACTTCGGCCGCGGCCGTGAAGCGACCGGCCCGCGCGACGGCCAGGAACGCCTCGAAGTGCCGAAGGTCCGATGCCATAACAGAATCAGAATATTGCCATCAGAACGATTCAATTTACAGGGCCATCGTCGATGGCGATGATCCAGGCACCCCACATGCTCGCGTGGCTCGGCCTGGCGACAATTCTGATCGTTCTGGCGCTCATCCTGAGCCGGCGCACCAGCGCGCTCGTGGCCCTGGTCCTCGTGCCGGTGCTGGCAGCACTCGTGTCCGGGCACGCGGGCCAGGTCGGCACCTTCGTCACCCAGGGCATTCAGCAGACCGCACCTGTCGTGGCGACCTTCGTCTTCGCCATCATCTTCTTCGGCGTGATGACCGACGCGGGCCTGCTCGACCCGGTGGTGGACACCATCGTCCGCAGGGTCGGTGGGCGCCCGACGGCCGTCGTCGTAGGCGCCGCTGTGCTGGCCATGGTGGTTCACCTGGATGGTTCGGGCGCCGTGACGTTCCTCGTCACTATTCCCGCGATGCTGCCCCTCTTCGACCGCCTGCAGATGGACCGGCGCGTGCTGGCCTGTGTCGTGGCGATGGGGGCGGGCGTGATGAACATGGTGCCGTGGGGAGGGCCAGGGGTGCGCGCAGCCGCATCCCTGCGCGTGCCGATCAACGACCTGTTCCTGCCCATGGTGCCGGTCCTCGCCGTCGGCCTGACCTGGACGCTGGCCGTGGCGTATCTGCTCGGTCGTCGTGAAACGCGCCGGCTCGCGTCGGCGGCGCGAGGCGCCAACGCACCGCGCGAGGAGGGATCCTCGGCTTCGGCGATTGGTGTCGCGTCAAGCGCGCCCCGCCTGTCCGATGACGAACTCGCGCTGCGTCGGCCACGCCTGCTCTGGGTCAATGCCGCGCTCGCGGCCACGGTGCTCGTCGCCATGGTCGCGGGCGTCGTGCCGTCCGCGCTGGCGTTCATGGGCGGCACGGCCCTCGCCCTGCTCATCAACTACCCCGATGGCTCCGCGCAACGCGCAAGGGTGGACGCGCACGCCAAGGCGGCCCTGATGATGGCCGCAATCCTGCTGGCCGCCGGCGTCTTCACCGGGGTGATGAAGGGCACCGGGATGCTCGGTGCCATGGCGTCGTCGGGCGTCGGGCTCGTCCCGCAGGCACTCGGCCCCCACATTCCGCTGGTGCTCGCGCTCCTCGCGATGCCGCTCAGCCTGCTCTTCGATCCCGACTCGTTCTACTTCGGCGTGTTGCCGGTGGTCGCAGAGGTTGCGGGGGCCTTCGGCGTGCCGCCCTTGCAGGTTGGCCAGGCCGCGCTCGTCGGGCAGATGACGACGGGGTTTCCGGTGAGCCCTCTGACGCCGGCCACGTTTCTGCTCGTGGGCCTGGTCGGCGTGGACCTGGCCGAGCACCAGCGGTTCAGTTTCGCCTACTTGTTCGGCGCCTCCATCGTGATGACCATCGCCTGCCTGGCGTTCGGGGTCTTTGGCGCATGAAGAGCCTGCGCCTCGGTTGCGGCGCCGGGTACGCGGGGGATCGCATCGAACCAGCCATCGAACTGGCCGAACGAGGCCGGCTCGACTATCTGATCTTCGAGTGTCTGGCCGAGCGGACGATCGCGCTGGCCCAGCTCGAACGCGCGCGCGACCCCGAGGGGGGCTTCGATCCGCTGCTGCTCGAGCGCATGCGCGCGGTGCTGCCGGCGTGCCGCGCGCAGGGCGTCACGGTGATCACGAATATGGGAGCCGCCAACCCGACTGGAGCTGTCCGCGCAGTGGTCTCGCTCGCGCACGCCATGGGGCTCCACGGACTTCGCGTGGCCGGCATCACCGGCGACGACGTGCTCGAGGTCGTGAAGCGCGACGCCAGCGTTATCGCGGAGACCGGGAGCCCGATCTCGGCCATGGGCGATCGGCTCATCTCCGCGAACGCCTACATCGGCATCGAACCCATCGTCCGGGCCCTCGACCTGGGCGCCGATGTCATCATCACCGGCCGCGCGGCCGACCCGTCGCTCTTCCTCGCGCCCCAGGTGCACGCGTTCGGGTGGGCCGCCGACGACTGGGACCGCCGCGGCGCCGGCACGCTGGCCGGGCACCTGCTCGAGTGTGCCGGCCAGGTGACCGGCGGGTACTTCGCGGATCCCGGCCTCAAGGAAGTCGAGAACCTGGCGCACCTCGGATTCCCGATCGCCGAGGTTGGCGAGGATGGCGGCGCCGTGATCACCAAGGTGCCTGGCTCGGGCGGACGCGTGACGCACGCGACCTGCACGGAGCAATTGCTCTATGAGATTCACGATCCGGCCGCCTACGTGACCCCGGACGTCGTCGCCGACTTCTCCAGGGCGACGCTCGAGGACGCGGGTGACGACAGGGTCCGGGTCGGCGGCGCGCGCGGACGTGCACGCCCCGACCGGCTGAAGGTTGCGCTCGGATATCGCGACGCGTTCATTGGCGAAGGGCAGATCTCCTACGCCGGCGCTGGGGCCGTCGCGCGCGGCCGGCTGGCACTCGACATCATCCGCACGCGCTTGATCGAGAGCGGCATCCCGGCGGGTGACATCCAGGGTGACCTGATCGGCGTGAGCGCGCTTCATGGTGAGGCGCTCGGAGCGATCGCCCGGCGCGCCGATCCCTACGAAGTTCGGCTGCGGGTGGCGGCACGCGCGAGAACGGCGGCGCGGGCCGAGCAGATCGGACGTGAGGTGGAGGCGCTCTACACGAATGGTCCCGCTGGTGGTGGCGGTGCGACGCGATCGGTCCGCGAGGTCCTCGCCGTCGCCACCACCTTCGTGGCACGCGACGAGGTCGCCTGCGAGGTCGCGGTCGAGGAGGTGCGTGGATGATCCTTCGCGATTGCGCCCACGCGCGTGCCGGCGACAAGGGGACGATCGTGAACTGCTCGCTCGTGGCCTACGACGCACGCGATTTCGTGTGGCTGGTTGAGGTCGTGACCGCGGAGCGTGTTCGGCAACACCTCGGTGGCCTCGTCCACGGCGAAGTCCAGCGATATCTGGTGCCGAGCCTCAGTGCGATGAATTTCGTCTTCTCGCGGCCGCCTGGACACAGCGTCACGCGAACCCTGGCGCTCGACCCACACGGCAAGTCCCTGAGCTCGGCGCTGCTCGAGATGCCCATACCCGATCGACCGCACCAGGAGGGTTGACCATGTCGGTTCCACGAAGGCCACCGTTGACGATGCTCAGGCTGGCATCCGGTCTGGCGATGGCCATGGCGGTCGTCCTGTTCGCGAGCCCCGTCGATGCCCAGGTCCGTCGCCTCGAGATCACCTCGCGAGAGCCGGCCAGCGGCGCGGCAGCAGAGTTCGAGATTCTGCGCGGCCGTGTCCACGGTGAGATCGACCCTGCGGATCGGCGCAACCGGATCATCCAGGACATCGACCTGGCCCCGCGCAACGCGCGCGGGCGCGTCGAATACGTGGCGACCTTCGCGCTGGCGAAGCCCACCGGCAGCGTGAAGCCGTCCGGTGTGCTCGTGTACTCCGTCGTCAATCGCGGCAACGGCGACGTCGAGATGTCCACGGAGGGCCATATCTCCGTCGTGAGCGGCTGGCAGGGAGACGTCGTGCCGACCGCGCGGAATCAGACGATTGCCGTGCCGGTCGCGCGCAATCGGGATGGTTCGTCGATCACCGGCGCGGTGTTGCAGCGGTTCGTCAACGTCCCGGCGGGTACGTCCACCATGCCACTGCGCGCAGGCACGGGGTATCCGCTCGCCGACGCCGATCAGGCCGCGGCCGCGCTGACCGTTTCGACCGGCGAATCCGTGGCTGGCGTGAAGCAGGGCACCGCCACGGTGCCGCGTGACGCCTGGGTGTTCGCCGACTGTCGAACCGTGCCCTTTCCAGGCACACCGGATTCCACGCGCCTGTGCCTGCGGGGCGGCTTCGCCACGGACAGGGTCTACGAGCTGGTCTACACCGCGCGCGATCCGCTGGTGCTCGGCCTGGGTCTCGCGGCCACGCGCGACCTCGTCGCGTTCCTCCGGTATGCGACGCAGGACCAGACCGGGGCGGCCAACCCGGTAGCCGGATTGGTGAGGCACGTCGTCGCGACCGGCAACTCGCAGTCGGGCAACTTCATCAAGACGTTCATCCATCTGGGCTTCAACGAGGATCTCGCCGGGCGGATCGTCTGGGATGGCGCTTTTCCGCGAATCGCGGCCCGCCAGACCCCGATGAACTTCCGCTTCGCATTGCCGGGCGGGGCTGTCGATCTCTACGAGCCCGGCAGCGAAGGCGTGATGTGGTGGGGTCGCTATGAGGACACGACGCGCGGCCGACAGGGCGCGTCGAGCCTCCTCGACCGCTGTGAAACGACGCGCACGTGTCCGAAGATCATCGAGGCGTTCGGATCCGCGGAGTTCTGGGGATTGCGCATGTCGCCGGGCCTGGTCGGCACCGACGCACGCCGCGACATCCCGCTGCCGGCTGACGTGCGTCGCTACTATCTGCCGGGGACGACCCACGGCGGCGGCCGGGGTGGGTTTCAGCTGGCGCCGACGGGCGCCGCGGGAGGCTGCGCGCTGCCCGCCAATCCCAATCCGATGAACGAACAGCTGCGCGCGCTGACGTCGGCCCTCATCGCGTGGGTGACGTCGGGGACATTGCCGCCGGAGAGCCGATATCCGCTCTTGTCGCGCGGCGAGCTCGTTGCAGCGTCGAACAGCGCCGTGCGGTGGCCGCCCTTGCCCGGCGTGCCGGGCATCGAGGGCCTCGTCAAGCCTGTGCTCGACTACGACTTCGGACCTGCGTTCAGGGCCAACGACGTCTCGGGCATCATCGCCCGTTGGCCGCCACGCATCGTCCAGGTACTACCGACGCTCGTGCCCACCGTGAATGCCGATGGCAACGAGACGGCCGGTGTGCCGTCCGTCCTGCTGCAGGCACCGCTCGGCAGCTATCTCGGCTGGAACGTCGCGGCGTCAGGCGTGTTCAGGGGGCAGATCTGCGGATTCCAGGGCGGCTATGTTCCGTTCGCCGCGACGAAGGTCGCGCGCGAGCAGGCCGGCGATCCGAGACTGTCTGTCGAAGAGCGCTACGGCACGCTGGAGGGCTACGTTTGCGTGGTGCGCCGCGCGGCCGACCAGGCGGTGCGCGAGCGTTTCCTGCTACGCGAGGACGCGGACCGGTTCATCGCCGAGGCGGGTGCGAGTCGTGTGCTGCCGCGGGGGGACACCGCCACGCCCGAAGGCCGCGCGCGGGCCGCCGCTCTGTGCGGTGGCGCCGTCCTCGTCGGCGGATGAGGCTCGTCGCCCTCCCGGCGGGGCGGTCGTTCCTTGTGGGAGTCGCGGTCTCTATGGACTCGCGTGAAGGGCCTCCGGCACAAACCCGGACGCCCGTTGGTCCCTTGCCGCGCATCTGATGACGATGTATGATGACGTCATGCGGACCATCGTCGCGATCGCGAATCAGCAACTGGACATGCTCGATGTCCTGTGTCGGCGGGACGGCATTTCTCGGGCTGAGGCCATCCGTCGGGCTGTGGCCGCCCACATCCTGAACCATCGGGCTGGCCAGCCCGACCAGGCTTTCGGGCTGTGGCGCGCGCGTGGACAGGACGGGCTGGCGTATGAGCAGGGACTCAGGCGTGAGTGGGACACCCCGGCGATGCCCGCGAAGCCAGCGAGAAAGAAGCGCCGATGAAGGCCGTGTTCGACACGAACATCCTCATCGACTACCTCGCCGGCGTCGAATCGGCTCGCACCGAGATCGCGCGGTACTCGGACCGCGCGGTGAGCATCGTCACCTGGATGGAAACCCTCGTCGGCGCGCACAACGACGAGGAAGAGGATGTCATCGAGATGTTCCTTCGCGATTTCGAGCTGCTGCCCGTCACGCGGCCGATCGCCCGCGATGCCGTGGCGCTGAGAAAGTCACGTCGGATCCGCCTGCCCGATGCGCTGATCTGGGCTTCAGCGAGATCGGAGCGTGCATTGCTAGTCACCAGGAATACGAAGGACTTTCCCGCCGACGACCCGGGCGTGCGCGTGCCGTACTAGCGGCGCCCGAACATCGCCACATCACGACATCTCACATCACCACATTCACGGATCAGTGGAGGGCCGCACTGTCACTCCCACTTCGAGCGTGTGGTCGTCCCCCCCGAGGACGACGCCGCGGAGTGGACTCACGTCGCCGTAATCGCGACCCCAACCGATGGTGATGTGGCGGACGTCGGGCAGGACGTCATTGGTCGGATCGAGATCGACCCAGCCGAGCACGGGACAGAACACCGAGAGCCACGCGTGGGACGCGTCCGCACCGACCAGCCGCGGCTGTCCCGGCGGCGGATCCGTCAGCAGGTAGCCGCTGACGTATCGCGCCGCAAGCCCGAGCGATCGCAGGCACGCGATCTGGAGGTGCGCGAAGTCCTGGCAGACGCCGTGGCGCTCGGCGAGCACGCGCGTGACCGGGGTCGTGATCGTCGTGGCATTCGGCAGGAACGTGAACCCGCGATGAATCCGGCCCATCAGGTCGATGGCGCCGGGAATGACGCCACGGCCTGACGTGAACGAGGGGCGGGCGTAGTCCGCGAGCTCACTCGAGACCGAGACATACGGCGAGGCATAGCAGCATTCGACGACCGACGCGTCCAGCGTCGTGTCGTCGCTCACCAGTCGATCGCGGACGTCTTCCCAGGTCGCGAGGCCGTCGGCGTCCTTCGGCGTGTGCCGCCGCTTCACCCCCACACGTCCGCGGCTCACCACCGTCAGGTCGGTGTACGGCGTGAGGATTGTGACCTGGTGCAGCGTGTTCCCGAAGTAGTCGATGCGCCGGCCGACCGAGGCGGCCGCCGGCGCGGTCACCAGCTCGTGCGACAGCAGCCGCTGATGCGGGAGCACGCGCGGTTCGAGGCACGCGATGTGCTGCGAGGTCGCCACCCGGCCCGCATGGGCGTAGTGCGTCCGGTGCTCGATCTCGTAGATGTACTCGCGCATGGTCAGCGCGCCGCCACGGCGTGCGGACGGTCGTAGACGTGGCTGAAGTACCGCAGCGTCAACGCATCGGACAGGTCGAGGGCCAGCTGTTCGCAAGCCCGAGCCAGGGACTCGGTCGCGACGCCGGATCCGAACAACCGCCCCTGCTGATCGTGGATGCCGGCGGCCACCCGTTCCATGCGCGCGATCTCGGTCGCGACATCACTGAGGTTGGCGTCGGGCAGGAGGCGGACGTGTTTGCCGAGCTTGGCTACCTGGAACATCGCGGCACGAGGGTTGCGTCCGTCGAGCAGCAGCAGATCGAGCACGGCCGTCCACTCAGGACGGCGCAGGTGCCGCGAGCGGTACGTGATCAGGCTGTCAGACAGATCGAGGAGCCATTCGAGCGCGGCCGCATCGTCCGTGACGCGCTCGGTCTCGACCGCATCGAGCGTCGCACCGACGAACGAGAGCCGCTCCAGGTGACGGCCCAGGCTCAGGAAGCGCCAGCCGTCGTCGCGCGTCATGTGCGCCATCTCGAGCCCGGCGGCCGCCACGAGCGCCAGGATCACGTCGTCGAGCAGCTCGAGCGTGTCGTTGAGATCGGGCTCAGCCGCCTGGCCGCCACCGACGCGCGCGCCGAGCCGCGCGAGGACGCGCCAGTTGTCCGACGAGAGGCGGTCGCGCACGGACTCGGCGACCCGCACCGTCTCCTCGACATTGAAGCGGAGGCTGCGTCGCTTGTCGCGGTCGTAGGCCCCCGCGACGAGCGCCCGCTCGAGGCGGGACATCGCCGCCTCGCGGCTATCGCGATCGCCGGTCATGTCGTCCGGCAGGTCGGTGGCGAGTAGCAGGCTCTGGCTGACGCAGGCGCGGACCACCAGGTTCTCCCACCCTGCCGATCGGGCCGTCGCGCCAGCGAACCGACCGAGCACCGCGCGAAGCAGCCGGGCCGTGTTCTCGCTGCGTTCGGCATACCGCCCGAGCCAGAACAGCGCCTCGGCCGCGCGGCTCGACGTCGTGCGTTCATGCGGCGAGGCGTGCGACAGCGCTCGCGGCTTCTCGGCGTCGCCCGACTCGGACGGGGCCGACGAGAGAATCCAGGTGTCCTTGCTGCTGCCGCCGTGCCGGCTCGCGACGCGATCGCCATCGCCCCCGGCCACTCGACAAAGGCCTCCCGGCATGACCAGGTAGTCGCCGCGCCCGTCGGCGAGCAGGAACACGCGGACGTCCACCGCGCGGCTGACCAGCGCGTCGTCCTGCCAGACCGGCGCGTGCGACAGCGTGGCGCCACGCGCGGGCGTGCCGGCGAGCGACAGAGGTTCGCCCAGGAGGTGCTGTGCCACGTCGTGCAGGCAGGGCACGAGCCACGGCGACTCGAGCACGCTCAGTCCGAAGGCGTTGGCCACCAGCACGCGTCCACTCCGCCAGGCCTGCACCAGCCCGGGCACGCCGAGGGTCGAGTCGGCGCGCAGCTCCAGCGGGTCGCAGTAGTCGTCGTCCACGCGTCGCCAGATCGCGTGGACCGGACGCAGGCCGGACACGGTCTTCAGCAGGACGCGATCGTGCCGCACCGTCAGGTCGCCGCCCTCGACGAGCGGGATCCCGAGCTCGCGCGCGAGGTAGACGTGTTCGAAGAAGGTTTCGTTGAAGCGCCCTGGGGTGAGCAGCACGGCGGAGGGCGTCTCGCCGTCGGTCGGCGCGTGGGCGAGCAGTGCGTCCTGGATGGCGTCGAAGAACGGCGCGAGGGGACGTGCGCCGAGTGCGCGCGCGGCGTCGGGAAACAGCCGCGAGATCACTGCGCGGTTCTCGAGCGCGTACCCGAGCCCTGAGGGTGCCTGCACGCGGGTGGCTGCGATGCGCCAGGTGCCGTCGGACTCGTGCGCGAGATCGAACGCCACGAAGTGGAGAAAGATACCGCCCGGCGGCCGAATCCCGTCGCAGGACCGGAGGAAGCCCGGGTGGTCGAGGACGAGCCGTGGGGGAATCACGCGGCGGTGGACGAGCTGGCGCGCCCCGTAGAGGTCGGCCGCCATCGCGTTCAGCAGCCTCGCGCGCTGTCGCAGTCCGGGTTCGAGCGCGGCCCAGTCCGTGTCGCTGATGAGGGCCGGCAGCACGTCCACGCTCCAGGGGCGCGACGCCGTGGCCTCGTCATAGACGTTGTAGGTCACGCCGTTCTCGTGAACCTGGTGGGCCACGTGTCTGGCCGCAACGGCGAGCGCGTCTGCGGACAGAATCCCCGCCGGCCTCAGCGAACTGCCGCCAGGCGGGCCGCAACGCGCCCGAGCCCTCGCGCAGCTCGTCGAAGTGAGCCGCCGGCACGCGGTAGCTCGAGAGCAGCGGATCGAGCGGCGTCGTGCCCGCGGGCGTGTGCGCGTCGGGCGCCTGTCGCGTCCTCATCACGTGCGGAGGTCAAGCGTATACGGGAACTCGCGCGTCCGCGCGGCAGGTGTGACGATGATGCGGCCGGGCGTGCGGGCCAGCGGCGTGAATCGCGCGCGGCGCCGGCTCTCGGCCTCGTAGCTGTTCACCGGGAGCTGATCGTAGTGGCGGCCGCCGGGATGGCTCACGTGATACTGGCCGCCCGCGACCGACTGTTCCAGCCAGGTGTCGATGACATCGAAGGTCAACGGCGCGTGCACGGGAATCATCGGGTGGAGGCACGAGGGCGGCTGCCAGGCGCGGAAGCGGACACCGGCGACGAACTCGCCGTTCCTGCCGGTGGGCTGCAGGGGCAGCGCGCGTCCGTTGCAGGTGATGACGAAGCGATCGCCCGTGAGGCCCGTGACGCGGGCCTCCAGGCGCTCGACCGACGAGTCCACATACCGCGCGGTCCCGCCGGCGGTGGCCTCTTCGCCGAGGACGTGCCACGGCTCGAGGGCCTGGCGCAGCGTGAGGTGGATCGCGCGCGAGGTCACCGCGCCGGCCTCGGGGAACCGGAAGGCAAAGTGCGGCGCGAACCAGTCGGACTTGAACGGGTAGCCGCTCCGCGCGAGCTCGTCGATCACGTCGTCGAAGTCGAGTTCGACGAAGTAGGGCAGCATGAAGCGATCGTGCAGCTCGGTGCCCCAGCGGACGAGCGGCGTCGTGTACGGGTCGCGCCAGAACCGCGCGACGAGCGCGCGCAGCAGCAGTTGCTGCGCCAGGCTCATGCGCGCGTGCGGCGGCATCTCGAAGGCGCGGAGCTCGAGCAGGCCGCGACGCCCGCTCGACGAATCGGGCGAATAGAGCTTGTCGATGCAGAACTCGGCGCGGTGCGTGTTGCCGGTGAGGTCCACGAGCAGGTGCCGCAGCGCGCGATCGACCAGCCACGGCGGCACGTCGGCGTGTGCGGGCGGCAGGTGGCTGAACGCGATGTTCATCTCGTACAGGCTGTCGTGGCGGGCCTCGTCCACGCGCGGGGCCTGGCTGGTCGGCCCGATGAAGAGGCCCGAGAAGAGATAGGACAGCGACGGGTGGTTGTGCCAGTACGACACGAGGCTGCGGAGCAGATCGGGCCGGCGCAAGAAGGGGCTGTCGGCCGCCGTGGGTCCGCCGAGCACCAGATGATTGCCTCCGCCGGTGCCCGTGTGGCGCCCGTCGAGCATGAACTTCTCGCTCGTCAACCCCGCGAGCCGGGCTTCCTCGTAGAGGATGGTCGTGTGATCGACCAGTTCGCGCCAGTTGAAGCCCGGCTGGATGTTCACTTCGATGACGCCGGGGTCGGGTGTGATCAGCAGGTGAGGCAGGCGCGGATCGGACGGCGGGGGATAGCCCTCGAGCAGCACGCGGACGCCGAGCGCCTCGGCCGTCGCTTCAATCGCCGTGACGAGTTCCAGATAGCGCTCGAGCCGTCCGATCGGCGGCATGAACAGATAGAGCGTGCCGTTTCTCGCCTCCGCGCACATCGCCGTGCGGATGACCGAGGCGTCTGAAACACCTCGGAGGTAATTGCTACCAAAACTGTCATCTAGCGAGGAATCACCTCCGAGGTGATTGCTACCAGAGTTGTCGCCAGGCACCTGCAGTTGCGGTGTCACGGCGCCGAGCCAGGAGGCGCGCGGCGGGAGCGGCTCCCGGGCGGCCATCGGATCGCGCGGCACATCAAGCCGCACGTCGCCAGGCGCGGCCCAGGGTAGGGAGTCGAGGGGCAGTCGCCAGCCCATCGGCGAGTCACCGGGGATGAGGTACATTCGCTCGCCGCGGAGAAACCACGGACCCGTCTGCCAACTCTGGTTGTCGTCCTCGCCTTGCGCGAGCGGCAGCGCATAGCCAATGACCGCGTCGAGCCCCTGCGAGAAGACGCGCCTCAGCCGATCGCGCTCGAGCTCGTCGTCCAGCCGCGCATCGAAGGGGTCCACGTTGGTCGGCAGCTTCCGCTCGCGCCAGAGGTAGTACAAGACGTCTTCGAAGCCAGGCTGAACGTACTGGTCGGTGACGCCGAGCCGGCCGGCCAGCGCCGCCAGGAACCGTCGCGCGTCGTCCGCCGTGCGGCCATCAGGTGCGGATTCATCCGCCACGAGCGCGGGGTTGGTCCACGCCGGCTCGCCATCGGCCCGCCAGTAGCATCCAAGCGCCCACCGCGGCAGTTGCTCGCCCGGATACCACTTGCCCTGTCCGAAATGCACGAATCCGTTGGGGCCGAAGTGGCGCCGGAGTCGCCACAGCAGGTCGGCGGCGCGGCCTCGCTTGGTGGGGCCGAGCGCGTCGGTGTTCCACTCTGCTTCGTCGTGACCGGTCGCCGAGACGAACGTCGGCTCGCCGCCCATGGTGAGGCGGACGTCCCCGGCCGACAGATGCGCGTCCACGGTGTCGCCGAGGGCGACGATCGCCGACCACTGCGCATCCGAGTGCGGCAGAGTCACGCGCGGCGATTCGTGGATGCGTCGCACCGACATCGTGTGCTCGAACTCGACCTCGCAGTCCTCCACGCCGCCCGACAGCGGCGCGGCGCTCGACGGCTCGGGCGTGCACGCGAGCGGGATGTGCCCTTCGCCGGCCAGCAGCCCAGACGTCGGATCGAGGCCGATCCATCCGGCGCCCGGCAGGTAGACCTCGCACCAGGCGTGAAGGTCGGTGAAGTCCTGCGCGGCGCCCACGGGACCGTCGATAGCCTTGATGTCCGCCGTGAGTTGGATGAGGTAGCCCGAGACGAACCGCGCGGCGAGGCCGAGGTGTCGCAGCAACTGCACGAGCAGCCACGTCGTGTCGCGGCACGAGCCGCTGGCCAGCGTCAGCGTCTCCTCGGGTGTCTGCACGCCGGGATCGAGACGGATCACGTACCCGATGTCCTGGTTCAGGCGCCGATTCAACTCGACCAGGAAGTCCGTCGTCCGCCCGTGCTCGCGCGGGATCGTGGCGAGGTATTCGGCGAACCCCGGGGTCGCCGGATCGGCCACGAGAAACGGCTGCAGCTCGTGGCGCTGCTCCGCGGAGTAGGCAAACGGCAGCTTCTCGGCGTCAGGCTCGAGGAAGAAGTCGAACGGGTTGAGGATCGCCATCTCGGCGACCAGGTCGATCTCGACTCGCAGCTCGCGCGCCGGGTCCGGGAAGACGAGTCGTGCGAGGTAGTTGCTCTGGGGGTCCTGCTGCCAGTTGAGGAAGTGCCCGGCAGGCGTCACACGCTGCGAATACGACAGGATCTTCGTCCGGCAGTGCGGCGCGGGACGCAGACGCACGACCTGCGGCGTCAGCCGGACCGGCCGGTCGTAGCGGTAGTGCGTGACGTGAGACAGGGCGACGTGAATACTCAAGAGGGGACTCCGGGAAGACGAGGCGTCATTATGGCGTGCGCGTCAGGCCTCAACTGGAAAAGAGACGAAATTGTCTGTCACTGGCGGTCCGGCGACATCCCCGCACGCCCGATGAAGATCTTCCACTGCGATCACTGTGACCAGCTCGTCTTCTTCGAGAACACCACGTGCGTCAGCTGCGGCCGTCAGCTCGCCTATCTGCCGGACGTCGGCACGGTCGGGTCGCTCGACGCGGCGGACAACGGCCTGTTCCACTCGCCGCTGCCCGAGGCCGGTGGACGTCCCTATCGGCTCTGCCGCAACTACGTGGACGCGCAAGTCTGCAACTGGGCGGTACCCGAGGGCGACGCGCACGAACTGTGCTCGTCGTGCCGACTGACGGCGATGATCCCGGACATCTCGCAGCCTGGCGCCCGTGACGCCTGGTACCGGCTCGAGGTGGCCAAGCGGCGCCTGGTCTTCACGCTGCTCGCGCTGAAGCTTCCGATCGATCACCGCACCGCGGACGAGACGAGCGGTCTCGCGTTCCACTTCAAGGCCGACCCGGCGTCGCCGGACGAGGGGCCGCCGGTGCTCACAGGCCACAACGAGGGCGTCATCACCATCAACATCGCCGAAGCGGACGATGCGGAACGGGAGCGGCGGCGGACGTCGATGGGGGAGCCGTACCGGACGCTGGTGGGACATATGCGTCACGAGAGCGGGCACTACTACTGGAACCGGCTGATTCGCGGGACCAGCGAGATCGCCGCGTTCCGGTCGGTCTTTGGCGACGAGCAGCGGGACTACGCGCAGGCGCTCCGCGCGCACTACGCGCAGGGCGCGCCGGCTGACTGGCAGTCACGCTTCGTGAGCGCCTATGCCAGCGCGCATCCGTGGGAGGACTGGGCCGAGACCTGGGCCCACTACCTGCACATGTTCGACACAATCGAGACGGCCGCGGCCACAGGCGTGTCGCTCCGCCCGCGGCGACGCGACGAGCCCTCGGTGTCGCGCGTGCCGGACCCGGCCTCGTCGCAGCGGGTCTCCTTCGATCGCCTGCTGGAGAGCTGGTTTCCGTTGACGTATGTGCTGAACAACCTCAACCGCGGGCTCGGCCTGCCGGACGCCTACCCGTTCGTGCTCTCGCCGACGGCGATCGACAAGCTCCGGTACGTGCACGAGCTCGTGGAACGGCGGTAGTCGAGGCCGCGCAGGATTAGAGACCGCGGCCGCCCTGGGACCTGTCGCCGACGAGGCTCGACGGCCCGCTCGATGTGCCGTCAGCCGCGCGCCACGACGTCGTACTCGAGCAGAACGATGCCCGACCGCTCGTAGACCCGATGTCCCGTGAGGCGCAGCTTCGCCATCGACGCCGGTGTTGGCAGCAGGGGCAGGCCGCCGCCGAGGAGGACCGGTACGACCGCGACCTCGACACGGTCCACCAGGCCGAGGTCGAGCAGACTGCGAAAGAGCTGGCCGCCGCCGAAGAGCCAGATGTCCTTGCCGGGCCTGGCCTTGAGCGCCTCGATCGCGGCCGGCAGATCGCCCGCGATGATCTGCACGCCGGGATGGGCGGACGGGTCGAGCGTGCCCGAGACCACCATCGTCGTCATGCCGAACGCCTTGCCGTTGTCCGCGTGGCCCTGAGCGGCGAGGCCTGCGAACGTCCGGCGACCCATCAGCAGCGTGTCGAACTGCGCGAACAGCGCGCCGAAGTCGATATCCGGGTCCATCGGGATCCAGTCGGCCTCGCCGTTCGGACCGGCGATGTAGCCGTCGAGGCTGGCGGCCACCTGATAGCGGACGCGCCGATCGCCGGTCGCGGATCCGGGACCGCTCGCCTGTTCCGAGCGCGGGCGGCGCCGGGCTGACGGTCGGTCCGACGCCCTCGCCGGTGTGGGGGACTTCGCCCGGGCCGAGCGCGTGATCCGGGTTCGCGGTCTGTCGCGACGTGCTGCCATGGGGCCGGCCTCCTCGGTGGAGGCATCATATGTAAATGGCCGTTCAGTATCAAGCCATACCTGAATGGCGGTTTATGATCCCCCCGTGAGTCCCCGTCCTCGCGTGAACTCCGACGTCCAGATTCTCCAGGCCGCCTTCCGCGCCATCGCGCGCCTGGGACCGGCGAAGCTGACCTTGGCCGACGTCGCGGGCGAGGCCGGCGTGTCGCCCGCGTCACTCGTCCAGCGCTTCGGCTCGAAGCGGGCGCTCCTGCTCGCCGCCGCCGCAGACGCCGCGGGCGGCCACGTCTACATCTTGCACAGCCTCCGGGCGAAGCATCGATTGCCCCGCCGCGCGCTGCTCGGCCTGGCCGAGTGCATGACGATGCTGGGGGAGACGCCGGAGCAGATCGCGCATTCGCTCGCGTTCCTGCAAATCGACCTCGTGGACCCCGAATTCCTGCAGCACGCGCGCAACGGATCGCTCGGCTTTCACGCGGGGATCCGCGCGCTCGTCCGGGACGCCGTGGCGGCAGGCGAACTGCGCCCCTGCGACGACAACCGTCTGGCGCGTGCCATTCAGGCCACGCTCAATGGGTCGATCCTGGACTGGGCGATCCATCGGCGCGGGTCGATGGCGCGGTGGATCCGCCAGGACCTCGCCATGGTGCTCGGGCCCTATGCGGTCGCCGGCACCGCGAGATCCTGGCGGCTTCGACAGCCGAGCCGTGAGCGATCGCCGAAGGCGGGTTGAGCCGGGAGGCCGCGCGGCCGCCGGCGTCCTACCAGATCTTCACGCGCAACGCAGGCTCGCGGTAGAGCTTGTCACCCGGCTTGACGCCGAACGCCTCGTAGAACTCGGGGATGTTGGCCACCGGGCCGTTGGCCCGGAACTCCGCCCACGCGTGCGGATCGGCCAGCACCTGACGCCGCAGGTACTCCTCGCGAGCCTTCATGCGCCAGGCCTGCGCCCAGCCCATGAAGAAGCGCTGTTCGCCGGAGAGGCCGTCAATCGCCGGTGACGGCCGACCTCGCAGCGAGATCCTCCATGCACGGTGGGCGATGGAGAGTCCGCCCAGATCGCCGATGTTCTCGCCGAGCGTGAGTTCGCCGTTGACGCTGATGTCCGGCAGGGGCTTGAAGGCGTTGAACTGCTCGACGAGCAGCTTCGCCCGCTTGCCGAACTCGGTCTCGTCCGCTGGCTGCCACCAGTCGCGCAGCTTGCCGTCGCCGTCGAAGCGGCGGCCCTGATCGTCGAAGCCGTGTCCGATCTCGTGCCCGATGACCGCCCCGATCGCGCCGTAGTTGACCGCGTCGTCGGCCTCGACGTTGAAGAACGGGGCCTGCAGGATCGCGCTCGGGAAGACGATCTCGTTCTTGACCGGGTTGTAGTACGCGTTGACCGTTTGCGGCGTCATCAGCCATTCGCCGCGATCGACGGGACGTCCGAGCTTGCGGACCTGGTAATCGGACTCGGCCGTGAGCGCGCGTTCGACGTTGCCGACCAGGTCGTTGGCGTCGATCACGACCGCGCTGTAGTCGCGCCACTTGTCCGGATAGCCGATCTTCGGCGAGAACTTCGCGAGTTTGGAGAGCGCCTCCTTCTTGGTCGCGGGCGTCATCCACTCGAGTTCGGTGATCGACTGGCGGTAGGCCTCGATGAGGTTGGCGATCATCGCCTCCATCCGGACCTTGGCGGCGGCGGTGAAGTGCTTCTTCACGTACAGCTCGCCGAGAGCCTCACCGAGCGAGCCGTTGACCAGCTGCACGCCGCGCTTCCAGCGCTGGCGCTGCGCCTGCTGGCCGCTGAGGGTGCGCGCGAACATGTCGAAGGACGCGTCGATGAACGGCTGGCTCAGGTACGGCGCGTTCAGCGTGATGACCTGCGCGGCCATCCAGGCCTTCCATGTCGCGAGGGGCGCGGTGGGGACCATCGCGGCGAACGCCTTGAAGAACGAGGGCTGGCCGATGACCCATTCGGGCGCGGCGTCGATCTTCTGCGGTCGGGCCCACGACAGCCAATCGAAGCCCGGGAAGTCGGCGACGATCTTCGCGACCGGCATCTTGTTGTAGGTCTTGACCGCGTCCCGCGACTCGACCTGCGTCCACTGGATCCGCGCGAGCTCGGTCTCGAGCGCCATCACCGCGCGGGCGTCGGCGGCCGCGTTGGGCCGGCTGGCCAGCGTGAAGATCTTCTCGAGGTACTCGACGTACCTTGCCCGTACCTCAACGAAGCGGGGGTTATCGACCAGGTAGTAATCCCGATCGGGCAGCGCCGTGCCGGCCTGATTGAGGTAGAGCGCGACCTTGGTTGGGTCACCGGCGTCCGCTTCGATGTAGCCGCCCACGGGACCGGGCAGGCCAGCCATCGACATCTTCCCGAGGGCGGCGGCCAGGTCGGTCGTGTTGGTGATGGCGTCCACCGCGGCCAGTCGCGGCGCGAGCGGCGCGGCGCCCAGGCCGTTGACGCGGCTCTCGTTGGTGAAGCTGGCGTAGAGGTCGCCGACCTGCTGGGCCGTGCTGCCGGCCTTCTTGTTGCGATCGCCGGCCAGCTCTTCGATCAACGCGTAGAGGTCTGCCTCGGCCTTGTCCGCCAGCTGCACGAACGTGCCGTAAGTGGCCTTGTCGGCGGGCAACTCGGTCTTGGCGAGCCAGGTGCCGTTGACGTAGCGGAACAGGTCGTCCTGTGGCCGGACCGACTTGTCGAACGCCGCCGGATCGAGCCCCGATTTCAGCGCCGGCTGCTGCGCACTCCCCGCCGCAACCGCCGCAATCACCCCTGCAATGACAATGTAACGACGCATGAAAACATTGTAGGGGGTCAGATCTCTTTTCCACAGATTCTGGCCAGTCGGGGACAGGTGTCGTGGGACGGATCGCCAGACATTCGTCCCAGGCCCCCAGAAGCCCGCTCGGCGTCACTCTCAGGGAGGTCGGACGCCCCACTTCTCAGGTGAAGATCTGTCCCCTAATCCGCGGAATCTGTGGAAAAGAGATCTGACCCCCTCACCTGCTTGACCCCCTGACTTGCTTCACCCCCAGCCCGGTCACGGCGGTGACTTCGAGGCGCAGGCGGTCGTATTCGACCACGTCGCCCACAACCGGGGGGCGACCCAGGCGGGCCAGCACCAGGCCGCTGACGCTGTCCACGTCGTCGTGCTCCAGGTCCAGATCGAAACACTGGCCCAGCTCGTCGATCCGCACCGTGCCGGCCGCCAGCACCGTGCCGTCCGAGGCGCGCACCAGCGGCGGGGCGTCGGGCACGCCCTCATCGATCTCGCCGACCACCTCCTCGAACAGGTCCTCGAGATTGACCAGACCCGCCGTCCCGCCATGCTCGTCGATGACCACCGCCATGTGCGCGTGGGCCTTCTGCATCGTCGCCAGCACGTCGTCAAGGGCCGCGCTGTCCGGCACCACCGGGATCCGCCGCACGTCGCCGGCGTTGACAGCCTCCTCGCGGATCAGGCGTCGCAACACGTCCTTGACGTGCAGCATGCCGACGATGTGATCGAAGTCGCCCTCGTAGACCGCATACCGCGTCCGCCGGTTCGCGAGCACGATGCGCCGGAGTTCCTCCACCGAGGCCCCGACGGGAATGCCCGCGATCCGCACGCGCGGCACCATGACCTCGGCCACCGTGCGGTCACCGAACTCGAACAACTCGCGCAGAATCTTGCCCGCCTCGGCCCGGAGTGCCCCGCCGCGCTGGCTCTCCTCGACGATGATCTGCAGCTCCTGGGCGTGTACAGCTGCTCGTGGGCGTTGTCCTTCCGGTGGACGCCGAACAGGGCCAGCGACCGATTGCCGATGGCGTTCAGCACATACACGAACGGATACAGCACCATCAGCACGACTCGCATCGATCCGTACACGGCCCGGGCCGTCCGCTCGGGGGCGCCGAGCGCGATGGCCTTCGGGATCATCTCGCCGATGAAGATGTGGAAGTACGTGAGGATGGAGATGGCCAGAATGCTGGCCAGCAGGTGCGACGCGATCCAGGCACTGGTGCCGAGCGTCTCGAGCCGCACCTCGAACCAGGTGGCCAGCGTGTGCTCGCCGTACATTCCGAGTCCGAGGCTCGCCAGCGTGATGCCGAGCTGCGCCGTCGCGATATAGCGATCCTGCTCGAGCGGCGAGGTGAGGATGACCAGCAGGCGCTTGGCCAGCGGATCGCCCTCGTTGGCTTTGTGTTCGACCGCGGTTCTCGGCGCGGCCACCACGGCGAATTCGGCGGCCACGAACAGCGCGTTGGCCAGCAGCAGCAGCGCGCAGATGACGACCGCGATGATCATGACGGCGTCCCCACGGCGCCGGCCCGCGCGGCGTCACCGCCGAGAAACTCGCTCAGCACGTCCTGGATCGTGATCAGTCCAACCACCCGACCGGCCTCGTCCGTCACCGCGGCCTGATGGACCCGGTGATCGCGCAGGACAGTGATGATCTGATCGGCCGGCATGTCCTGATCGATACGGACCAGCGGTCGCACGAGCGCGTCGATGGTCGCGGACGGTCCGTCTGCCGCATAGCGATGCACGAGGTCCTTCACCCGCAGCGCGCCGACGATGTTCTCGGGCGTGCCGCGGAAGACCGGCAGCCGGCTGAAGGGACTCGACGTGACCGTGTTCACGACTTCGCTCCACGGCTGATCGATGCGGACCAACGTCAGGCGCTCGCGGGGCACCATCAGGTTGCGGGCGGTGCGCAGGCTCAGCTGCAGCGCCCTGTGCAGTCGTTGCTGCTCGTCGGGTTCGAGGAGGCCGCCATCACGGCTTTCGGCGATGAGCAACTCGATTTCGGCCGGCGAGTGGATATGCCGATGGGCGCTCGCGGTGATCCCGACGAGGCGGAGGACGGCCGCGGCCGAGCCGTTGATGACCGCGATGAACGGACGGAACACCGCCAGCGACCACTGCATCGGCAGCACCGTGGCCAGCGCCACCTGCGTCGGAAACTGCAGGGCGAGCGACTTGGGGATCAGCTCGGAGAGCACCACCTGGACCGCCGTGAGCATCACGAGCACGATCACGGCGGCCGTCGAGGCGGCGGAGTTGGCCTCGAACCCCAGCCGGGCCACGAGGTGCGGTGCCAGCGCCGTGGCGACCGTCGCCTGGGCGAACGCGCCGAGAATCAGGCTGGAGAGGGTGATGCCGACCTGCGAGACAGCCACATAGGTGTCGAGCTGGGCCGCGTCGTCAACGAACGGCAGGAGCCGCCTGGCCAGCCAGTGGCCGTCGTCGCTCATCCGCCGGACCCGGCTCCGGCGTACCCCTACCGCACCGAACTCTCCGGCGACGTAGATGGCATTCGCCAGGATAAGGATGGTCAGGACAAGCCAGACCGCAGCCGACATCGAGGCCTTAGTCTACTGGCAGTCGGCTGGGGTCAGGCCGGGGTCAGACCCCCGGGTCCTGCTGCCTCGTTCTCCTTTGCGGCCGGTCTGGCGCGAGTGGTCTGACCCCCGTCTGACCCCGTTTGCCCCGCCTACAGCGGTTTCCACGCGCGTGTAGCGTCGCGCAAGCGCGACTTCCGAGCCGCGAGCGTCTCGCCCCATGCGCGAGCGTGCGAGGGGAGCGCGGCGCGAGGCTACACGCTCGTGGAAACCGGTCTAGTTCCCTCCGCGGATCCGCAATGCCACGGTGAACGTCCGGCCTCGGGCTGGCGCGAACTGGAACTGCTCGCGGTAGAACACGTCGGTGAGGTTGTCCACGGCGAGCGTCAGCCCCACCACCTGTCCGCCCCGCCGCCAGTCGTAGCCCGCCGCGACGCGATGGAGGGTGAAGCCGCCGAGGGCGAGCAAATCCTGCGCGATGAGAAACGGTGAGTCACTCAGGAGGGGTGAGATTCTCGACACCTCGCCCTGGGCGCGCAGGCTGTACGAACCCCACCACCGCGCTCCGCGATCGGCGACCCGCAACCCGGTCATCACCTTGGACGGCGTGATGTTGTCCTGGGGCGCGCCGGCGAGGGATGTCCCGGTGGACGGGTTGGTGCCGTCGAGCACCGTGCCGCGCGTGTAGGCGAGGCTGGCAAACGGTGCCCACACCAGCCCGCCGAGCGTGAACGGCACGTCGGCCTGCGCTTCAAGCCCCTGGATGCGCACCTTGGCCAGGTTGATGGCCTGGTAGATCGAATCGCCATCGGCCGCCGTGGCCACGAACTCCGTCGAGATGAAGTTGTCGTACGTGTTGTGGAAGTACGCGACCGAGCCCGACAGGAACGGGAGCCGCACGCGGGCGCCGACGTCCACGTTGTTGCCCGTCTCCGGCTTGACCTGCACGTTCGGCAGGATGTTGCCCGCCGTGGCGGGACCCGAGAACAGCAACTCTTCGAGGTTCGGATGCCGGTAGCTGTGCACGTAGTGCGCGAACGGGCTGACCGCGCGGCCGCTCCAGAGGACGACACCTGCCTCGCCCGTCACCGCGGTCCGACTGGTGCGATCGCCGTCGATGGAAGGCAGCGTGGCCGGATCGATCGCCGGTCTGGCGCCTGCGGCGAGCGAGGCCACCTCATAGCCCGGTGTCGCGTCGGTGGCCACGCGGTAGCCGTCCAGCCGCAGGCCCGTCGTGATGCGGACGTCGGCGGTCGCGTCCCATTCGTCGTGAACGAACAGGCCGACGTTGCGGAACGACGCGTCGGGCACGCGCACCGGCCGATCGAGTGACGGCGGGCCCAGCACGATCGGCGACGCGAAGACGGTGGCGGCTGGACCGAACTGCCCGAGCGTCACCGCGCCGATTCTCGACGTCGTCGTGCTCGTCGTCCGCTCGTCTTCACTCCGGTCGCGGAAGAGGCTGATGCCGGCCGTGAGCAGGTTGTTCGGACGGGCCTGGAACGTCGCCTGGACATCCACGCCGGGTGTCCAGACCTGCTGGCGTGTATCGCTCACGATGTCGAGCCGGAACACGCTGATCGGAAAGAACGAGTTCGCCGTCGGCGCCGGAAACTGCACGGGCAGCTGATTGCGCAGCAGCCGATCCTGCTGCTGGAAGTACGGCTTGATGGTGAGCCGCCGCATCCAGGGCGTCAGGTTGCTGGCGGTGTACGTGGCCGAGATCTTGTCGAGGCGACTCCACGGCAGCGTGATCGACTGGAAGAAGTATGGCGACACGAAGTCGGGGAACCCGACGTTCGCCGCGTGGCGCCGCAGGTACTTGACCTCGAGGGTCTGCGCGGCTCCGAGCCGCACCAGGCCCGTGAGGTTCGCGGATGTCGCCTCCGAGCCTGAGCTGCCCACCACCGCGCTCGTGCGTGTGAAAGGCGCGTTGAAGGGGTCGGGGAAGCGGCGGAAGTTGAACCCGAAGTTCGTGTCGATGGTGTCGGCCTGCACCAGCGTCGCGTTCGCGAAGTAGGGCGTGGAGGTCTCGGTGAAATCCCGGCCGGCCCGATAGTCGTCGAACGACTCGGTGCCGCCCGTGAAGTTCACCGCCCACCGCCGGTCCGACACGCCCAGCGTCACGCTACCGCGACGGCCGTGCTCGTTCGAGCTGTAGAAGCCGTCGAAGCCTGCCGTGAAGCGCCGCGCCTCGCTGAAGCGGGCGCGATTGGTCAGGAAATTGATGGTGCCCGACAGTGCATCGGTGCCGTAGAGCACCGACCCGGCGCCGCCCAGCACCTCGATGCCTTCAACCGTATCGAGGTCCACGAGACCGACTTCCACGCCGGCGCGATCGGTGGCCGTGCGCGCGTTGTTCAGGCGTTCGCCGTCCACGAGCACCAGGACGCGCGTCGAGTCGAGACCGCGCAGGCGCGGCCGCACCTGGAAGGGACCCGAGCCCACCGGCGTCACGCCGGGGGCGGCCAGCAGCGCGTCGCCCGTGCTCGTCGGCGCCAGCGTCCGGATGGTGTCCCCCGAGAGCACGTCCACGCGGACCGGCGCCAGCTCTGCCGCGCGCGCGCCGCGGTCCACGGTCACCGTGACTTCACTGCGGAGGGCCCCGACCTCGAGCGCGAAGTCGGCCGTCACGACCGCGCCATCGGCGGCGACGAGAATCGTGCGGGACAGGTCGGAAAAGCCCGTGCGCGAGACAGCGACCCGGTAGGTACCAGCGGAGAGGTCCGCGAACGCGAACTGCCCTGTGGCGTCAGCGACGAGGGACCGCTCCTGTCCCGTGGCGACATTGAGCAGCACCACGCGCGCGCCGGGGAGCGCGCCGCCACTCCGGTCGGTGATGCGCCCCTGGAGGTCACCGGCCAGTGCCGGGACGGCCATCAAGGACAAGAGCGAGAACACGGCAGCACGCAGCAGGAGGGTACGCATGGCACATCGAGGCTAGCAACGACTCACCTGCGGTGCACGCCGACCGACAATACCGAGACAATTCCCCCGCGGACGGCGGCTACAATGCGCCCATGACGGCACGCCCAGTCTCGCTGATCGGCGCGTTCGTGCTCGCCGCCCTCGCACTCGTTGACGCCCGACAACCGGCCTTCGACCTCGTGCTTCGCAACGGCCGCGTCGTGGACGGGGCGGGCAGCCCGTGGTTCCGGGCGGATGTCGGCGTGCGCGGCGACACCATCGTCGCCGTCGCCCGGTCGATCGACGCGCCTGCGGGCCGCATCGTCGATCTGGCCGGCCAGATGGTCGCGCCCGGGTTCATCGACATCCACACGCACGCGCGGCGCGGCCTGGCGCAGACGCCCACCGCGGACAACTACGTCCGCCAGGGCGTGACGACCGTCATCGAGGGCCCTGACGGATCGTCGGCCGTGCCGCTCGGCCCGTTCCTCGAGACGATGGCGCAGCTTCAGAAGTCCGTGAACATCGGCAGCTTCATCGGTCAGGGATCGATTCGAGCCGCGGTCATCGGCAGCGTGAATCGTGCGGCGACGTCGGAGGAGCTGGCCCGCATGGTGGCCCTCGCCGACCAGGGCATGAAGGACGGCGCGCTTGGCCTGAGCACCGGTCTCTTCTATGTGCCGGGCTCGTTCACGCCGACCTCCGAGGTCATCGAACTGGCAAAGGTCGCGGGAAGGTACGGCGGCATCCACCAGTCGCATCAGCGTGACGACGCCTCGAAGGTGCTCGAGAGCGTGCGCGAGACGATCGCCATTGGCGAAGGCGGTGGCCTGGCCACGCAGGTGACCCACATGAAGACGGTGGGGCAGGCCAACTGGGGCAAGAGCGTGGACGCGCTGCGCCTCATCGACGAGGCTCGTGCGCGCGGCGTGGACGTGACGATCGATCAGTACCCGTACACCGCGTCGAGCACGAGCGTGTCGGCCGCGCTGCTGCCGGCCTGGGCCCTCGAAGGCAATCGTCAGGCGCAACTCCAGCGGCTCGACGATCCCGCGGCCCGCACGAAGATGAAGGCAGAGAGCGTCGCGATGATCCGCGACGAGCGCGGCGGCGGCGACGCGAAGAACGTGCAGTTCGCCAACTGCGGCTTCGACGCGACGCTGACCGGCAAGACGCTGGCCGATCTGGTGGCTCGTCGCAAGCTGGCGCCGACGCTCGAGAACGCCGCCGAGATGGTGATGTGGATCCACGGTCAAGGCGGCTGCCAGGGCATCTTCCACGCGATGAGCGAGGACGACCTCGTGCGGATCCTGCGCACCCGGCGACGATGGTCGCGTCCGATGGCGAGGTGCCGGTCTTCGGGCGCGCGAACCCGCATCCGCGCAGCTACGGGACGTTCGCGCGGGTCCTGGGCCGATACGTGCGTGAGAAGCAGGTCATCACGCTCGAGGACGCGGTGCGCAAGATGACCGCGTTTCCCGCCGCGCGGATTGGGCTCAGCGACCGCGGCCTGATTCGCGTGGGCCTGAAGGCCGACCTGACCGTGTTCGATCCGACCACCGTGCGCGACCGCGCGACGTTCGAGCAGCCGCACCAGTACGCCGAAGGTGTCTCGTTGGTCGTGGTGAACGGGCAGATTGTGTTCGACGGCAAGGCCATGACGGCCGCCCGGCCAGGCGTCGTGCTCTACGGACCCGGCAAGCGGTAGGCGAGGGCACAAAAGACGATGGCGGCCCGAAGGCCGCCATCGTTGGTCGTAGGCGTGCGAGCGCCCGTCGGGCGCCAGGCGATCTAGCGACGGGTGCGGTAGCGCCGGAAGCCGATGGCGAGCAGGCCGGTACCCAGCAGCGCCAGCGTCGCAGGCTCTGGCACGGCTTCCGCCAGGATGCTGACGTTGTCTACGCCCATGTTCAGAAAAAGCCCTGGTTGTCCGACTCAGCGAATCGCAGCACGAAGGAGCCGCCGCCACCCACCAGCGCCGTGATGTCGAACAGGTAGCTGGTGAACGCGTGCGGATTCGCGCCAGCGTCCGCGCCGAGGTAGAAGTTGCCGAGGACCGTCGCGCCCGTGTCAAACGCACCGGACGCCGGCCGACAGAATGTCCACACGGCCATGCTGGTTGGGCACGGCGCAGGTGCGTGAGTCCCTGCGGGGTTGACGGTCACCGGGCCTGCACCTGTAGTCGTTCACGAACATGTCGAACGACAAGATCGCCGAGGTCGCGCCGGCCGCGACGCTGAACGCTTGACTGAGCGCGTGGGTGCCTGCTCCCGTCTGGGCGGACACGGCATACAAAGCGCCGTTCGCCGGCCGTGCTGAGAGTTGTGTTGACCGCTCAGGGGCACCGTGGAGCCCGGCACATCGAAGAAGAAGCTGCCCGATCCGCCAGCCAGATCGGTGACGGTCCAGCCAGCGACGCGCCGGCCTCGAAGTTGCCGTTGGTGAGCAACTGAATGGGCGCGGCCGAGGCCGTGGCAGCGACGAACGTGAGCGCAAAGGCTCCAAGAAGGGCTTTCGACAGGCGCATGTGCAGGCTCCTAGGATGAGGAAGGGCGCCAGATCGCGCCCCAGGCGGAGTCAACCTGTCACAGTCAGTAGTCAATGTCTAGCCTGGACATTGTTCATCCATGAGGCTGACTTTTCGCCGTCTGCAAAGTCCCCTAGTTCTCCCACCGCACCAGCACGACGTTGCTGCGCTCATCGACGGTCTTCATGTCGGGGTAGAAGCGCGCTGGTGTGGCGACCATGACCGCGAACGTTTCGCCGGCGCGTGGCTTCCACGACCGCAACGGCTCGCTCGTGTCCTGATAGAACGTCGAGGCCAGGTCGTCGGCCGTCGCCCCCTTGCAGGCCTGCCCCGGCCGGTACCAATGCCCCGCGCCGCCGTACCAGCGGCCGCCGATGTTCGCGAAGATCCAGTGGTTGCCTTCCGCCAGGGTGCCGGGATCACCGAAGAACGTGGCCCCCGGCCACTGCCCCAGCTTGGTGTGCGTGATGCAGAAGCTGCCGCCGGTCGTTGACGTGCCGGTGATGGTGGACGTCACCGGCCATCGCCCGATGGTCGTCAGGCCGAGCACCACCGTGACGTTGTTCAGGTCGAGCTGATCGCCCGACGATCCGAACCCCTTGCGCTCGAATCCCACCGCGTTGGCGAACGTGCCGGCGATCGCATTGGCCGGATCGGTGGCCCGCGCGCGCCAGAACAGCGCGCCTTCTGGCAGATCGCTCGTCGGCGTCCACGACGTCTGGTTCGCCTGTTCCTGGACGGTGGCGGAGGCGACGATGCTGCCGCTGCCGAAGGCGGCCGACGAGGCGACTTGGAACTCGTAGAAGAGTGTGCCGGCCGGGCCGGTCCGCGAGGCATTGCCGACGGTGAAGACCGGACGCGCGAGGAACACCTCGCTGGCCGGTCCGGCGACTGCAGTTGCGGCGTGCCGATCACGATGTTGGGGCGGACGAAGAAGCTCTGGGTCGCGCCAGGTTCACCCGCGATCCCGTCAACCACGGCGCGCGTCCGCCAGAAGTAGGTGGTGTTGCCGGCCAGCACCGGCAACGGCACGGTCGTGAACCCGCCGCTGCCTTCGCCGATCCCGTCGAGCGCGACGACCGGCGTCGCAAAGGACTGCGTAGTGGCGACCTCGAGCTGGTACGTCACGGCGGCCGTGCCCGTCCGCGCGGCGTTGCTGATCGTGAGCGTGATCGGCTGCTGCGCGAAGTTGTAGGCGGTGCCGCTGGCTGGCTGGGCGCCCGGGGTGCGGCAAAGCTCATCGAGGGCCGCGTGGTGCTCGACTCGCACGCGCCGATGGCCAGCAGGGAGACCAGCGCGACGGCAGACAGAAACGGCCGGGTGGTCGGTATCTTCACGTGCACGTCCTTGCGGTAACGGGAGGGGGCTCCGCGATTGTATCAGCGCCGTGCACCTCGAGCGCCCGCCGCGACAGCACGTCAGCTGCTCTCGCCATCAGCACCTCAGGTGCTCTGGGCACCAGCACGTCCCGCGCCCTTCAGCGGCCAGCACCTCGAGTGCTTGTCCTAGCCGCACCTCGTAGTGTCTGCGTCAGAACCGGCTCGACCGGATCCAGGTATCCGACCGTGCCCAGGCGGAGGCGAGGGCGGTGTCCACCTCGGCGGTGTTCGCGCCCTTGCCCGCGAGGGCCTGCTTGAGACCGAGGAGCGACCAGCCGTTCTTCGGGTGTTCCTTCAGGTCCGCGCGATAGACGCGCTCGGCCTCGTCGAAGCGCTTGAGTTCGACGAGCGCGGCGCCGAGCCAGTGGCGCGGCGAAAAGGGCAGCGGCTCGGGCTCGTCGTACGCCAGGGCGACCTCGAAGTCCACGGCGCGCGTGAAGGCCGCGATCGAGCCGCCGACATCGCCGGCCATGCGCTGGATCTCACCTTCGAGGATGCCGGCCGCGATGCCGAGCAGGTTCTTGCCACTGTGCATGCGAAACGCGCCGGTGGACGTCTCAGCGAGCTTCTTCACGCGCCCCAGATAGAGCTGCGCGAAGTCGGCCTGGCCCTGCTTGAGATAGGCGTAGCCGCGGGCGAAATCCCACAGGCCGCCCTGGACCTCGTTGGCCGGGCGCGCCGTCACCTCGAGGATCTCGTCGAACCGGCCGAACCGCACCATCGTGAGCACCTGGTAGAACGACGTGTTCGAGAGCTTGGCGTAGTCCTTGCCGGCGCGCATCGCCACGGCGCCCTGGCCGTCGTACGAGGCGGCGTAGAGCAACATGTGCAGGTTGTGTTCGGGATAGATCGCGAAGCCCTCGCCGACGGCGGCCTTCGAGATCCGAGTGCCACGCGTCGAGGTTGGCGCGGACCGAATCGCCCCAGCGTCCGATCTCGTTCCACGTGTGGGACGGCATGTGATTCATGTGACTCGCCCCGGGAATGGAGCGGCCCAGGAACTCCGCGCAGGTCTCGGCGCGGCCGGGCTCGACGGTCGATTCCGTCGCGTGCACGTACAGGTGACACGCGCCCGGATGCCGTACGTCGCGCGCTTGAGCACGCTCTCGAGCACCTCGTGCAGGCGACGGACGTTCGGACTGCCGATGTCGCGGGTGCCGCGCCGCGGCTCGAGCAGGAACAGTGCGTCGGCGTAGAGCGTGACGATCTCGAGGTCGTCGGGAAACTGCTCGGCGACCTTCTTCATGGCGTCGGCGTAGGCGCGGTCCTGTTCGACGCGGCCGGCCGCGGTGAACTTCTCGACATAGCGGATCGCGATCGCGTCGATGAGCGCGCGTTCCTTGGGCGTCGCGCGGTCGCGGAGGCTCACGGCCTTCTGCGCCGCCGCGAACGCGAGCGGCGATTCGTCCGACGTCATCGGGGCGTTCAGATACGACCCCAACGCCCAGGCCTCACCCCAGTAGCAGATCGCGCAGTTGGCATCGCGCTTCCAGGACTCGCGGAACGAGCGGACGGCTTCGGGTTTCGCAAACGAATACATCATCTGGAAGCCCTGGTCGAAGAACGCCTGGGCCTCCTTGCTCGCCGTCGAGATCGGCTTGGTGAACGTGCCGAGGCCGGTCTTGAAGATCTCGATCGGCGCCGTGTAGCGCTGCTGGACGGACGTCGGCGGCGTGGCCTGGGCCGCCGTGCCGGACACACGAAGCCCGACCAGCAGGAGGGAGGCCGAAGCCAGAAGCAACGCGCGAGAGACTGTGGTCATCGAGGATCCTTGGGTGGGCCTGAACAGGGCCCGCGCCATCATACGAAATCGCCGTGGCTCGAGGGCGGTCGGGGTCGCGCCAATGGGCTGGGTCCGCGTGATCGCGGCGCCGCGTTCTGCACGCCTCTGCAGCCAGCGGCAGGGCTTGGGCGCAGGCGCAGAAAAGAAAACGGGCGGCCACGCTGGCCGCCCGTGAGACAGATCGAGGTCGAATCGGCTACTTGCGCCGGAACCGGCGCACGGCGAGACCAAGCAGACCCGTGCCGATGAGCAGCATCGACGCGGGCTCGGGCACGGCCGTCGGATCGGCATTGATCGTGAAGTCCTGCCCGACGTCCGGAAATCCCGCCCCGGCACCCGGAGGCTGGTGGTTCGCAAACCCGACGAACGTGCCGGTGTTCGGGGCCGTGAAGTAGAACCGCAGTTCGGTCCATCCAGTCAGACCTGTCAGACCGAGATTGAGCGTGCCGTTGGTCACCGACGTGTCCGGATCGCCCCACGTGAACGAGTCCACGGTGTTGATGAACCCGTCGCGGCTGGTCCGGACGGACACGGTGCTTGCGACCGTCGAGGTCGATTCCACCGAGAACGTGACGTGGTCGATCACGTACGAGCCACCCTGGACGGAGACCGTCAGGTACTTGTTGGTCGCGAGCGTCGTGTCCCACCCGGTGAAGTAGAAGTGGTTGTTCAAACCCGCGGCGGGCGCAATTGCGCCGACGGCCGTCATCGGGGTCACCGTGAACCCCGGCGCCACCGTGGTGACCGCGAGACTGGTTCCTCCCGATCCCAAGAGGTCGTGCACAGAGATTGGAGCCGCCTGGGACGGGAGTGCCGTAGCTGCGATGACGACGACGGCGCCGAGGCCGCGCTTGATGTGGTTGGGGAGAGTCATGAACACCTTTGGGAGAATCCGGCCCAGATTGGCGGGTTGCCCGCGGAGCCTACAAATCACGCGCCAATGCGCAACGACGTGAAATTGAAGCGAACCGCAAGGGTCTCGATCCAGAAGGCTCCCTCGTGGATGACCAATGCCTGCTCAGGGCCAGTTCCCATTCCCCTCGGGTGCCACGAATGCCGAGCAGCTCAACTGCCCCGTCACCTTGGCGCCGGTGTCGGCGACCAGGTCGAGCGTGAAGACGCCGCCCGTGCCGCGCTTCTCGAACGTGGCCTTGCCCGAGCCGTGCCGGTTCTCGGGAGGGCCCACCTGCACCGTATTGACCCGATGCGTCTTGCCCGCCACGGTCACTGAGATCGTGAGCATGTCGCCGCCCTTGGTGAGCCGCCACAGCGCGAAATTCACGTGGCGCTCCCGGTCGCGGGTGCGGGCGCCCCACATCGCACCCGGGACGCTGAAGAGGCTGGCGTCGGTCGAGTGGACGCATTCGCCCGGTCCCTTCGCGGTGTAGGCGACGCCCGCGACCTCCAGGGTAACGTCCACGACGATGGCGGGCAGTTTGGCCTGGGTCTGCGCCCGCGCCGTCGCCGTCGCCGCGGTCGTCGTCAGGGCGAGGGTTCCAAGTGCAACGAGCAGGTGCACGCGTGCGCGAGAGCTCATCGGTGCCTCCGACGGCTCACGCTATCACCTCGAGGGCGCCGTGATACCCTGCGGCAGCTCAGTCCCAGTCCAGCCCCGATGTGGTTCCATGACGTCCTCACGCGTCTCATGGGTGCTCCGCACGTGGAGGCCGAGCAGGACATGGTCTGGCTGCGGCGCATTCCGCCCGCCAGTCCTCCCGAGGGGCGGTCGAGCCTCTTCGGCACGCACATCGCCACCAACAAGGCGCAGTGTCCCTTCAGGTTTCTGGCGAGGCGCGAGGTGCCCGACACCGTCCGCCTCGACCACGGCATCATGCGCGGTTCGACGCCCGACGCGGTCTATACCAAGGACCCCGTCCTCACGCGGAAGGTGCTGCAGAACAAGGCCCACCCCAAGACACACGGCTGGTATCGCTTTCATCACCGCCTGTCCGACTACCGCACGCCACTCGACCTGCTGCGCTTCTCGAAGGCCGACGATCCGATGGTCACGACGCTGCGCAAGGCGTATATCTCCGGCCTGTCGGAGGCCTTCGATCGCCACGAGGACCAGATCGTCGCGCACATCGGGCGCTGGGTCGATACGGTGGCGCGCGGGTCGGTCGAGATCAGCCGCGCCACGCGCCATCTCAACGCCGACCTCACCCACCTGGTCGCGTTCGGCGAGCTGCCGACGAACCGTCTGTTCAGCCTCGTCTATCAGAACCCTGACCCGCTGGTCCTCGATCCCAAGCGGCGGCTGGCGCATCTGCTCTGGCCGGCACTCGACCGGCTTCCCACGCCGTACGCGCTGAGACAGCACGCGCGCGCCGCGACGTTCCGCGTCGTCATGGCCAGGTACCTGAAGCGGTACCGTGAGCAGCCAGAGTCGTTCGTCGGTCGGCTCCACCGGCAGGGACTCGAGATGGGCGCCCCGGACTTCGCGTGGCACGCCCTGCTGTTCCTGAGCGCCGGCAACGGCATCGTGCCGTATCCGATGGTCATGTGCCTCTCCGTCCTGGCCGACAAGCCCGACCTGCAGCAGCGGATCGTGACCGAAGAGCTGTATGGCGCGGCGCTCAAGGAAACGCTGCGCCTCTATCCCGCCGTCACGACGATTGCGCGGGTCGTGAAAGAGCACGTCGAATCGGACAGTGCGGTGCTCGAGCCGATGGCCAGCCCGAACGGGCAGTTGTACATGAACCCGATGGGGATCCTCAGGCATCCCCGGGGATGGACCCAGCCCGACGACTTCGTGATCGATCGCTGGCTCCCTGGCTGGAAGGACGCGGCCGATCCCGAGTACCGGCTTTACCTCCCCTTCGGCATGGGCGCCCGCAGTTGCGTGGGCGCCGCCTTTGCCACGCGGCTGCTCGAGCTCTACCTGCGCGTGGTGCTGACGAAGCGCGTGGTGTCGAACCCGTCCGGGCGTTCGCCGCAGACCGCCGAGGGATCGCTCGTCGTCGTGCGCCGCCCCTTTACGCTGCAGTTCACCGAACGCGACGCGAAGGACGAGACGCGATGATTCAGCTGAAGGGTGTGAGCAAGCACTACCGGGGCCGCCGCGAGGTCACCGTCCTGCATTCGATCGATCTGGAGATCGCCAAGGGCGAGATGGTGGCGATCGTCGGGCCATCCGGGTCGGGCAAGTCCACGATGCTCAACATGATGGGGGCGCTCGACCAGCCCACATCCGGGGAAGTCGTCATCGACGGCCACACGCTCTCGTCGCTCGACGACGACGGGCGGACGCGCATCCGTCGCGACTCGATCGGGTTCATCTTCCAATTCTTCAACCTGCTGCCCAGCCTGTCGGCCGCGCAGAACGTGGCCCTGCCGCTGCACCTGCGCCACTGGTCCCGCGCCAAGGCCGACGCGCGCGCACGTGAACTGCTCGGCCTGGTCGGGCTCGGCGAGCGCGCCGAGCACCTGCCCGATGAGCTATCGGGCGGCGAACGGCAGCGCGTGGCGATGGCGCGTGCGCTGTCGGCCTACCCGCCGATCGTGCTCGGCGACGAACCCACCGGCAATCTGGACACGAAGACGGGTGCGGAGATCCTGGCGCTCATCCGGGACCTGCAGGCCAAGCTCGGCACCACCGTCGTGATGGTCACGCACGACATGTCGGTGGCCGAGAGCTGTCCGCGCATGGTGAGGGTGCGCGACGGACGGATCGTCGAGGACGTACGCCGATGATGCTGTGGCTCGTCAGCTGGCAGTACGTCCGCAAGCACGCCGTCCGATCCGTCCTCACCCTGCTGGCGATCGTGATCGGCGTCGCCGTGTTCGTGGCGATGCGGAGCGCCAATGCGGCCGTCCTGGCGTCGTTCCGCGAGACGATCAACCGGGTCGCTGGCGCCACGGAACTGCAGGTGACGGCCGGCGAAGTCGGCGTGAACGAGGAGGTGCTCGAGCGCGTGCAGGCCAACCTGCAGGTGCGCGTGGCCGCGCCCGTGATCGAGGCGGTGGTCGGCACAGGGCTGCCCGGGCAAGGGAACCTGCTCGTGCTGGGCGTGGACATGACGGGTGACCGCAGTCTGCGCGAGTACGACCTGGCGGCGGGCGAGTCGCCGCTGCTCGACGATCCGCTGATCTTCCTGGCGCAGCCCGATTCGATCATCGTGAGCGAGGCGTTTGCCTCGCGCAACGGCCTGAAGATCGAGAGTCGCGTCCCGCTTCAGACGATGGATGGGTCGAAGGACTTCGCCGTGCGCGGCATCCTGAAGGCGAGCGGCCTCACGAGTGCCTTCGGCGGCAACCTGGCGATCATGGACGTGTATGCCGCGCAGCACGTCTTCGGCCGGGGCCGGACGTTCTCGCGCATCGACCTGGCGGTCACCGAAGGGGCGGATGTCAACGCCGTGCAGGCCGCACTTCAGCAGACACTCGGCCCCGGCTTCGAAGTGCAGGCGCCGTCGGCGCGCGGCCAGAGCTTCGAGTCGCTGCTGCGCATCTACCGATTCCTGCTCGTGTTCTCGAGCGCGTTCGCCCTGCTCGTCGGCATGTTCATCATCTACAACGCGTTCGGAATCGCCGTCGCCCAGCGACGCGGTGAGATTGGGCTGTTGCGCGCACTGGGCGCGACCCGCGGACAGATCTGGCGCCTCTTCGTCAGCGAGAGCCTTGTCTTCGGCCTGGTGGGATCGGCGATCGGCATCGTGATCGGGCAGGCCGCGGCCGGCTTGGTGGCCTCGGGCGCGGCCGGCATCGTGCAGGGCGTCTACGGCGTCGGCGGCCTCGAGATCGAGATCGGGCTCACGCCGGAGGTGATGCTCCTGGCTCTGGTCGTCGGCGTCCTGACCAGCGTGGTCGCTGTCGCGTTGCCGGCCCGTGCCGCTTCGCGCGTCGATCCGGTCATCGCCCTGCAGAAGGGCCGCGGTCAGGCCTTCGAAGCGAGTCGCCTCCGCACGAGCGCCATCGCGGGCGGCGTGCTGATGGCGGTCGGGTTCGTGACGCTGCAGGTGAGCCGGTCGCTCGCAGGATTCTACGTGGGCTACGCGGGGATGATGGGCGGGGCGCTCCTGCTCACGCCGGCCTCGACGCTGGCGCTCACCAAGGCGATTCGGCCGTTGATGTTCTGGCTGCGGCCCGTCGAGGGCGCGCTGGCCGCCGACAGCCTCATCTCGGCGTCGCGCCGGACGGCCGGCACGGTCGTGGCGCTGATGCTGTCGCTGGCGCTCGCGATCGGCCTGGCTGGCGTCGCAGAGACCAGCTATGCCGGCATCACCCAGTGGGTGAACACCGCGCTCAACCCCGATCTGTTCGTCGCCGCGTCGCCCAATCTCGTCGATCGCAACTACCGCTTCCCGAACAGCATGACGGCCGAGCTGCAGGCCGTGGCGGGGGTGGACGAGGTGCACCGCGTGCGGCTGGCCCGCATCCAGTACCGCGGCAGCCCGGTCGTGCTCACCGGCATGGACCTCGAGAAGACGATCCGCCGCTCGCCCCGCGAAGCGCTCGAGGGCAACCTGGACGAGATGTTCCGCGAGGCCTCGGCCGGACGCGGGGTCATCGCCTCCGAGAACTTCGCCTCGCTGCACGGCGCACATCTCGGCACCACCATCACGCTGGCCTCGCCGACCGGTGACGTCGTCGTGCCCGTCGTCGGCGTGATCCGCGAGTATGGCGACCAGCAGGGCGCGATCTTCATCGACCAGACGCTGCTGACCGCGCGGTGGCAGGACGACTCGGTGGACTTCTTCCGCGTGTACGTGCGGCCAGGCACCGAGCCGCCGCAGGTCAAGGCGGCGATCCTCTCGGCGTTCGCGGCCAACCGGCGCATCTTCGTCCTCGAGAACGAGGAGGTGCGCCAGTACGTCAGCGACCTCACCGGCCAGTGGTTTGCCATGTCGTGGGCGCAGCTGGCGGTGGCCATCGTCGTGGCCATCCTCGGCATCGTGAACTCGCTGACCGTGTCGGTGACCGACCGCAAGCGCGAGTTGGGCATCCTGCGCGCGGTGGGCGGGCTCAGGAACCAGGTGCGCCTGGCGATCTGGATGGAGGCGATCGGCGTGGGACTGGTGAGCCTCGTGCTCGGCCTGGCTCTTGGGGCCGTGCACCTCTACGGGGTGCTCGAGATGACCGCGCGCGACTTTCCGGGCCTGCGCTTCGACTACATGTATCCTTACGCCGTCGCCGCCGCCCTCGTGCCGACCATCCTGGTGACGGCCATTCTCGGAGCCCTCGCGCCGGCCGAGGCCGCGGTGCGGGGCTCGCTCATTGAGGCGCTCGAGTATGAGTAACCGTCTCCTGCACGTCGCGATGCTCGTCGCGCTCACCGGGGCCGCACTCCCGCTTGGCGCGGCCGACGACCCGAACGTCATCATGGGCGAGGTGCAGAAGCGGTCGCGCGCCCAGTCGCAACAATATGAGGGCGTGCTGAAGGTCACTGACGGGGCTGGCAAGACGTCGGAGAAGGGCTGGACCTACCAGCGGACCGGCTCGAACGGCGCCAGCAAAGTCCTGATCAGGTTCACGCTGCCGGCCGAAGTGAAGGGCATCGCGCTGCTCGTCGTCAACTATCCCGACCGATCGGCGGATCAGTGGATGTGGACGCCCGCCATCAACCGGGAGCGGCGCATCGCGGCCCAGGACCGCAGTTCGCGCTTCTTCGGCACCGACTTCAGCTTCGAGGACCTCGAGGAACGAGACGTCGCGCAGTTCACCTACGCGCTCCAGGGCACTCAGACGATCGACGCCGACGCGTGTTGGAAGATCGTCGCCACGCCACGGCCGGGCATGCGGTCGCAGTACACGACGTCCACGTACTGGGTGAGGAAGAGCAACCACAGCTACGCGCAGATCGAGAACAGCAATGCCAAGGGCCTGGTCCGGCGCCTCAAGTACAGCCAGATGCAGAACGTCCAGGGCATCTGGACTGCGGGCACGCTCGAGGTCGAGGACGTGACGCGCAAGAGCCGGACGTCGCTGACCCTGCGCTCCATCAAGTACAACGCGCCGCTGCCCGCCGACCTCTTCACCGTCCAGGCGCTGCGGCGCGCATCCTGAGTGGGACGTCGCACCAGGCCCGCACGATGACGACAGCCCCCGCGGCTTGGCCCTCGTCCGGTCCGTCGCGCCGAGCGCGGCTGCGGCTGCGGCCGTGGGCGGTGGCTGGTGTCGCCGTGGCGCTCCTCGCCACCTCCGCATCGGTCTCGGCGCAGGAGTTCAGCTACCGGGGGTTCGCCGACGCGGGACTGACCCTCTACCCGCGTACCGCGCCCAATGACGCGACGCGGGTCGTGGCGGATGCGACCGTGCGGTTCGATCCGTCCGTCACGCTGCGTCCCGGCATCTCCATGACCGGCTCGTTCGACGTGCATGCGGACTCGCACCAGGGCGAAGTCGGACTCACCTATTGGGACCGGACGCTGCGACGCCCGGGGTTCGTCGTGCGGACCCTCGCCGCCACGCTGGCCAAGGGGCCCGTGAGCGTCGAAGTCGGGAAGCAGTTCGTCCGGTGGGGGCAGTCCGACATCGTGAGCCCAACCGACCACTTCACGGCGCGCGACTACGTCATCACGGCCGCCAGCGAGGTGCTGGGGATCACGGCTGCCCGCGTCACGCTGGCGCGCGGCGACCATGCCGTCGAGGTCGTCTACGCGCCGCGCATGACGCCGAGCCGCATGCCCTTGCTCGACCAGCGGTGGATCGGGTCGCAGGCCGCTGGTTCCGAATCTCACCCTCCGCGACGGGGACACCCGATTTCCCGACGGGTCCGAGTACGGACTGCGGTATCACCGCACGGGCCGCGTGGAATATTCCGCCACGTTCTTCCAGGGCCCGCATCACCTGCCGCTGCTCGACGCGACCGTGCGGCGGGAGGACGCGTCGCTCCTGATCGGCCGCCGCTATCCCGACATCCGGGCGTTCGGCGGCGACGTCGTCACGACGGCCGGCGCGGTGACGATTCGGGCCGAGGGCGCCTGGATGCAGGCACGGTCGAAGGACGCCGATGACTACGCGCTGTGGGTGATCCAGGGCGAGCGGCAATTCGGTCCGTGGCTGCTGCTCGGCGGCTACGTCGGCGACTGGGTGACCGAGGCGCGCGGCGCGATCCGATTCGCCCCCGACCGCGGCCTGGCCCGCAGCGTGATTGGGCGCGTCTCGCGCACGTTCGACGACGGCCGGAATGTGCTGGCCGAGGCGCTGGTCCGGCGTGATGGCGACGGCGTCTATGTGAAGGCCGAGTACTCGGCGTCCTTCAAGGCGCGGTGGCGCGTCACGTTTCAGTTGCTGGCGCTCGGCGGCCGCGACACGGACTTCCTCGGACAGGACCCGGCGCAACTCATTGACCACGACCCGGGCCAGGTATAGCTTCTGACCGTCCTGCCGACACCATGGTGACGCCTTGATCGCCGTCGATGAGCTGGTGACCGTCCTCAGATCCGCGGCGGAGATCGGGGCTCTGCCGGAGCCTGCGCTGCGGGACCTCGCCGCCGAGATGCGGTGCCTGACGTTCGCGGACGGCGAGGTGCTCATCCGCCAGGGCGACCTCGGCGGGACGCTCTGTGTCGTCGTGAGCGGTGCGCTCGCCGTGGGGTGGCAGGACCGGACCGGTGTGCGGCGCGAACGGCCCGACGTTCCGGCGTCAGGCGTCCTGGGCGCCGGGAACCTCGTCGCCGATACGCCGGCGCTCGTCACCGTCGAGGCCCGCGGCGCCGCGGTGATCGCCGTGCTGCCGCGCGAGGGATTCGATCGATTGGCGCGAGGCAATCCTGACGCGGCCCATTTGCTCATCGACGCGCTGCGTCCGCAGATCCATCGACACTCGATGCGCGTGGCCGTTCGTCAGAACGAGAAGCTGCGCGACCTGGATCCCGGATTGCTCGCCGACCTCGAATCCGAGCTCGAGCCGATCACGCTCACGAGCGGTGATGTCCTGATGCGCGCGGGTGAATCGAGCGATGCCGTCTACGTCGTGATCAGCGGCCGTCTGCGCGTGGTGAGCGATCTGTTCACCGCGAAGGAGCGCGTGCATGCCGAGCTCGGCGCGGGCGAGACGATCGGCGAGATGGCGCTCATCACCGGCGAGCCCCGATCGGCCGACGTCTACGCGATCCGGGACACGCAGCTCGCCAAGCTCACCAAGCCGGCAGCCGAACGCCTGCTGATGCGGCATCCAACCCCGACCCTGGTGATGCTGGCCAGGGGGCCTGTCGGGCGCGTGCGCAGGGCGAACAGCGGCCGCTCGCAGGTCGCACCGGCCGCGACGTTTGCCGTGGTGTCAGCCGACCCGGGCGCGGACGTGCGCGCGTTCACCGACGGGTTCCGCCAGGGGCTGTCGCGGCTCGGCACGACCGCCACGGTCACGAGCCAGGCGGTGGACGATCACTTCGGCCGGCCCGAGGCGGCGCAGACGGTCGAACACGGCGAGAGCACACCGCTCATCGAGTGGCTGGCGAAACTGGAGCTCAACCATCGCTTCGTGGTGTACGAGGCCGACGCGGGCTGCACACCCTGGACCGAGCGCGCGATTCGCCAGGCCGACCACGTGGTGCTCGTCGCGGGCGCCAAGGGGAATCCGGCACCAGCCGAGGTGGAGAGTCAGATCCTGTGCCGGCAGGCGGCCACTCGCCTCGGCCGCACGCTGGTCCTGCTCTACAAGGCGGGCGAGTCGCCGTCGAACACGGCACGGTGGCTGACCGGCCGGACGCTCGACCGTCATCTGCACGTGCGCCTCGACGAGCCCGCCGACTTCGAGCGGGTCGCGCGTCTGCTCACCGGACACGGAATCGGGTTGACGCTTGGCGGCGGGTTCGCCCGAGGTCTCGCGCACGTGGGCGTGCTGCGCGCGTTCCAGGAGCTGAAGATCCCGATCGATGTCATCGGCGGGTCGAGCATGGGCGCGATGGTCGGGGCGCAGCATCTGCTCGGATGGGACGCCGACCGCATCGTGAACGACACGACGAAGGGATTTGCGAAGTCGTTCGACGACATGACCATTCCCTTCCTCTCGTTCAAGCGAGGCGGCAAGTCCAGCCGAGTCCTCAAGGAGTTCTTCGGCGACATCTGCATCGAGGATCTGTGGCTCACGTACTTCTGCACGTCCTCCAACCTGAACCGGGCCGACCTGAAGATCCACACCACGGGGCCGTTGTTCCCCTCGGTGCTCGCGACCACACGGGCTCCCGGCGTGTTTCCCCCGGTGGTGATCGACGGTGAATTGCACGTGGACGGCGGGCTCATCAACAACGTCCCGGTGGACGTGATGCTGCGGATCGCGAACCAGGGCCCCGTCATCGGGGTCGATGTCTCGCCGCCGCACGCGCTCAAGCGCGTCACCGACTACGGCGACGACATCTCGGGCTGGCAGGCGATCTGGCACCGCTTCAACCCGACCCGTGAGAAGCGATCGTATCGGCCCAGCATCCTGCTGATCCTGATGCGCCTGATTGAATTCGGCGGCATCTCGTATCGGGAGCGCGTCTCCGAGCACGCGGATCTCTACATCTCACCCGATGTCATCCGGTTCAAGCGCAACGACTTTCAGCGCGGCGCGGAACTCGTCGAGGCCGGGTACCAGGCCGCGCACGCCTCACTGACCAAATGGATGGCGGACCTGGCCGCGCGTGGCGAGGCTGGACGATTCAAGGGGCTGCCACTCGACGAGGCGGCCGCGGCCCGCGCGGCATTCGAGGCAGTACTCAAGGAGGGGAAGCCATGACCGTTCCCGCGGTGCGCCGCCGACGCACGTTGATGAGCTGGCTGCTGGTCGTGGCCGGTGTCGTCCTGACGCTGGCGTTCATCCTGGTCGCGACGACCGGAACGGAGGCGCCCGGCCCGGAGGTGGCCATCCCGATGCCCGGCCCGCCACAGCGTCTGCCGAGGACCATCGCGGCCGCCACGACCGAGGCGGGCGGGTCGCTCGACGCGTCGGGCTACGCGCTCTCACCGCTCGAAGTCGCCGGCCGGAATACCTGGTACTTCTGGACCGCCGGGAACCAGCGGTTCTACCGCCAGGTGGCGATCATCAGCGCCGGGCATTTCGACCTGCTCAAGATCGTGGACTCGCGGCGCAACGGGCAACGGTTCCAGACGTTGGGCCTGATGACCGATCCGGGCTGCGTGCCGGCCACAGCGCCCGACGCGTACGGGCTATGGCTGGACCAGTGCGCGCCTGACAATCTGCCAGACATCCCGGGTCGGCCGTCCGGGGTCGTGGGCCTGCGCATCTTCGACAACCCGAAGTTCGACCGTGCGGCCTGGTCGCTCGAGCAGTACATGCAGCATCCGCGGAACGTCGAGCCGCCCTACCTGGTGGGGATGGCGTGCGGCTTCTGCCACATCGGCCTCGATCCGGCGCATCCGCCCGCCGATCCGGAGCGGCCGACGTGGCGCAATCTGGCGCCGACGATCGGCAACCAGTACCTCGAAGACGCCAAGCTCTTCAGCATGACGATGACGCCGGACGATTTCCGGTGGCACGTGGCCAACAAGCAGGCGGCCGGCACGGTGGATACCTCGCGGTTCGCCACCGATCACATCAGCAATCCGAACGCGATCAACACCGTCTTCAACCTGCCGTTCCGCCCCACGGCCGAGGAGCAGATGAAGGACGGCTCGAAGCAGGCCGTCCACCACATCCTGAAGGACGGCGCGGACTCGATCGGCATCGCCGGGGCGTCACTCCGCGTCTACGTCAACATCGGCATGTGCTCGGAGTACTGGCTGACGCGCCATGACGCGATCTACGGCATGGTGCCCCAGCAGCCGTTCTCGATGGAGGCCGCGCGCAAGGACTGCGCGGACTGGCGCGAGACCGAGGCGCGCATGCCGGCCGCGGCGGCGTTCCTGTCAACCCTCAAGCCCATGCTCTTGAAGGATGCCCCGGGCGGGACGCAGTACCTCGACGCCGACCCGGCGGTGCTTGCGCGCGGCAAGGTCGTGTTCGCGGACGAGTGCGCGTCCTGCCACTCGAGCAAGCGCCCGCCCGCCTCGGTTGATCGCCAGGCGCGGACCGAGTGGTTCCGCCAGTCGGTGGCGAGCGCGGACTTTCTCGACGGCAACTTTCTTTCCGACGACGCGAGGCATCCGGTCACGGTGATCGGCACCAACATCGCGAGGGCGGTGGCGTCGAACGCGACGAAGGGTCACATCTGGGAGGCGTTCTCCTCGGAGACCTACAAGTCGCTGCCGGCGGTCGGCACGCTGACCGGGCTCTACAACCCGCTCAATCCCGGCAGCCCCATCGACTTCACGCTGCCGGGTGGCGGCCGAGGCTACTACCGCACGCCCCCGCTGTCGAGCATCTGGGCGACCGCGCCCTTCCTGCACAACAACTCGGTCGGCGTCTTCACGAAAGACCCGACGGTACACGGCCGCATGGTCGCGTTCCTCGACGGGATGGAGAAGCTGCTCTGGCCCGAACGGCGCCCGGGTCTGCAGTCGATTCCCGTGACGACGACGCCGAGCTGGGTCCGGCTGTCGAGCGGACCGTCGATGGAAGTGCCGGTGAACACCGCGATCAACGTGATCGCGCGCGTCGATCCACGCGAGCTGCCGAAGCTGGGGCAGCGCTGGATCAACCTCATCACGCGTTGGCTCGGCATCCGCTTCATGTTGAACCAGCTGCTGGCGGAGAACCTCGCGCCCGATTTCATCGAGGACCGGGGTCACACCTTCGGGGCCACGCTGTCCGACGAGGACAAGCGCGCGCTCATCGAGTTCCTGAAGACCTTCTGACCTCCGTGAGCGACGTCCTCTTCGAGCCGCTTCGGTTCCGGTCGCTGGAGGTGAAGAACCGCCTCTGGCGGTCGAACATGTCCGGGCGGTTCGACAACTACGACGGATCGGGCAACCAGGCGCGCATCAACTGGGAGACGCGGTTCGCCGAGGGCGGCGTCGGCGCGATCATCTCGTCGTTCGTACCGGTCCAGATGCGCGGCCGGATCGTGCCGAACTACGCGACGATCGATCGCGACGACCGCATTCCGTTCTGGCGCGAGCTGGGCCGCCGCGTGCACGAGCACGACTGCAAGTTCATCATGCAGCTCAGCCACGCGGGGCGTCAGCGCGACGTGGCGGGGATCGAGTTCACGACGGGCCTGAGCGCCACCGCGACGCGGGAGCCCATCCATGGTCTGCCGGCGCAGCGCATGACGGTCGCCGAGATCCACGAGACCGTGGCGGCCTTTGCCGAGGGGGCCCGGCGTGCGCAGGAAGCGGGTCTCGACGGGGTCGAGCTGCATGGGAGCAACGGCTACCTCATCACGCAGTTCCTCAGCGCCGCGATCAACGACCGCACGGACGAGTACGGCGGATCGCTCGAGAACCGCGCGCGGTTCGTGCTCGAGGTCGTGCGCGCGATCCGCGCGCGCGTCGGCACGTCATTCCATTTGCAGGTGAAGATCAGCATCACCGAATACAACAACGCCGTGCGGTTCTGGGAGCATCGGGGCAACACGCAGGCCGACTCGGTGCAGGTGTGCCAGTGGCTGGAGCAGGCCGGCGTGGACGCGATTCACATCTCGACGGGCAGCTCGTTTCCTCACCCACGGAATCCGGCCGGTGACCTGCCGCTCGCGACGTTCGTCGCGGCCTATCCCGTGATGTTGTCGAGCGGCAGCCGCACGCTCGCCAACTACCTCACGGCGCGGATCCCGCTCCTGCGTCGTGTCTTCCTCTGGTCGTGGCTGCGGTCCGGGGTCGCGCACCCCGAAGGCGTCAACCTGGACGATGCCGCGGCGGTGAAGAAGGCCGTCGGCATTCCTGTGTTGTGCACCGGGGGTTTCCAGACGGCGTCGGTGATCCGCCAGGCCATCGCGGATGGCCGGTGCGATGCGGTGACGATCGCGCGGCCGCTGATCGCCAACCGCGACCTGGCCCTGCAGTTTGCGCGGGGTCTGGACCGGCCCGAGCGACCCTGCACCTACTGCAACAAATGCCTGATCAACGTCGTGGCCAACCCACTCGGCTGCTACGAAGAAGCGCGGTTCCCCTCGCGCGAAGCGATGGTGGACGAGATCCTCTCGGTGTTCAGTCCGCCGCCGTTTGCGGGGTAGGGTGAACACCTCGGAGGTATTTCCTACCAAAAGTGTAATCACGATCGACGGGATGTCCTGTAACTTCTCCGGCCTTCGCTGATATCCCCTGCAGACCCGCGTGACCGACTTCGAGGCGCTCTACCGCCAGCACGCTCCCGCCGTCCTGCGTTTCGCGCTCTCGCTGTCGGGAAACCGCGCGGTGGCCGAAGACATCACATCCGAGACGTTCGTGCGGGTCTGGACGGCGCGGGAGCGTCTGGACCTTACGACCGTGGTTGGGTACCTGCTGACGATCGCGCGGCGGCTTTACCTGCAGGGCGTCTCACGCGAGCGGCGCGGGGAGCCTCTCGATGTCGATCCGGCTGATGGCCGACCGGGCGCGGATGACGTCGTGAGCGCCCGCGCCGACCTGGAGTCCGTGCTGGCCGACCTGCAGGCCCTGCCGGAGATCGATCGCGCGGCGCTGCTGATGCGGGCGAGCGACGCGATGCCTTACGAGGATATCGGGGCGGCCCTCGGGATCTCCCCGGGCGCGGCCAAAGTCAAAGTGCACCGTGCGCGTGTCCGCCTGGCGGCCGCACGCGCCATTCGCGAGCGAGGACCCGTATGACCATCACCCGAGACGTCGTCACCGATCTGCTGCCGTTGTATGTGGCCGGCGAGGCCAGCGCGGATACGCGGGCCATTGTCGAGGCCTACATCCGCGTGGATCCGGAGGTGGCCGCGCAGGTCGCAGCGCTCGGCGAGGTTGGAGCGGCCCTCGGCGCCGGCGCCTCCCGCGATGCGGTGGGCCACGGGGTTGGGCGCGAGGCCGGCCTCGCGGCGCTCGGGGCGACCAAGCGTCTGCTCCGGCGTCGGACCTGGCTGATGGCCGCGGCGATCTTCTGCTCGGGCCTGCCGTTCACCGTCGCGGGTGGGAGCGACGGGATCCGCTTCTTCATGCTGCGCGACGCCCCGGGTGCGGCGGTGCTGTTGCTGGCGGGTGCAGTGATCCTTTGGGGTCTGTTCGCGCTCACCGCGCGGCGGCTGCGTGTGAGTGGCCTGTAGCAAGACGACCTCGGAGGTATTTGCTACTAGAACTGTAAGAAGCCACCGCCGATCGGAGAGGTTCGCTTGGCCACGCGCACCAGGCCGTCCAGACAGGGGCACGAGTCGCAGCAATCGGGCATAATCACGCCGTGGATGCCGCCAAGGAACGACGCGCGCGGATGACGGTACGGAAGTTCGACTCCTTCGAGGCCGAAGCGATCGCCGACCGTGAGTACTGGGCCGCGATGAGTCCAGAGGCGCGGGTTGCGCTGGTCGAGGTCATTCGGCAGGAGTGGGCGAGGACGAGTGGACACCCCATCGAGCGACTTCGAAGAACTGCTCGCATACTTGAACGCCCATCACGTTAGGGCGCTAGTCGTGGGCGGCCACGCGCTCGCGTTTCATGGGCGCCCTCGCTACACCAAGGATCTCGACGTGCTCGTCGAACCAACACCCGAGAACGCGGCGCGACTGATCGGCGCGCTGACCGACTTCGGCTTCGGGGACGTTGGACTCAGCGAAGGCGACTTTTCGGTGACGGGGAAAGTCGTGCAACTGGGGTTTGCGCCGAATCGGATCGACTTGCTGACATCTATCGACGGCGTGTCCTTCGACGAGGCCTGGAAGGGCGGCGTGCGCGGCATGTTCGGCTCGGTTTCGACGATGTTCCTGGGCAAGGACGAGTTCGTCGCGAATAAGCGGGCGGCTGGCCGCCTCCAGGACCTTGCCGACATCGACGTGCTTCTAGTGTCCCGAGTTAGAAGTTCGTAAACAGTTAGTCGGTGTCACTGGTCCTCCCGCGGAGGAGTACAAAGGAGGACGCCGATGGTACGAGGTCCACAGCTTGCGATCGTCCGGCTGAACGACGACGAGCGGCAGACGTTGGAGCGCTGGAGCCGGCGCCCCAGCACGGCACAGGGGCTGGCCCAACGTGCGCAGATCGTCCTGCGGGCGGCGTCGGGCTTGACCAACACGGCGGTCGCGGCCCAGCTCGCCCTCACGCGGCCGACGGTGATCAAGTGGCGCCAGCGCTTCGTGGAGCGCCGCCTCGACGGTCTGCTCGATGAGCCGCGTCCCGGCGCGCCCCGGACGATCAGCGATGCGGCGATTGAACACGCCCTCACTCAGACGTTGGAATCGACGCCGCGCGATGCCACGCACTGGTCGACGCGCAGTCTGGCGAAGGCGTGTGGCCTGAGTCAGACGGCGGTCGCGCGCATCTGGAAGGCCTTTGCGCTGCAACCCCATCGCGCGGAGACCTTCAAGCTCTCCAAGGATCCGCTCTTCATTGAGAAAGTCCGCGATATTGTCGGTCTGTATCTGCACCCGCCGGCGCGCGCGCTGGTGCTCTGCGTCGATGAAAAGAGCCAGATGCAGGCGTTGGATCGCACGGCCCCCCTGCTGCCGTTGCGCCCGGGACAAGTGGTTGACGTGCATTCGAAGGAGACCATGACGTCCGCATCCAAGATCACCGCCTGGGCGATGGGTCTCGCGCTGCTGCTGGCGGGCTTGCGCGTGACGATGGCCCAGCCGACCTCGTCGCAGACGACAGACGGCGCCGTGCGCTGGTACAAGGGCAACACCCACACGCACACGTTGAACAGCGACGGCGACAGCACGCCGGATGAGGTCGTCCGCTGGTACCGCGATCACGGCTACCAGTTCCTGGTGCTCACCGATCACAACTTCCTGACCAATGTGGACGGCGTCAACGCCGTGCACGCTGCGCGCGAGAAGTTCCTGGTGATCAAGGGCGAGGAGCTAACGGACAGATTCGGCGACGCACAACTGCACATCAACGGCCTCGATGTCTCGCGTGAAGTGACGCCGCAGGGCGGGACGTCGGTGACCGATGTGCTCCAGCGGAACGTGAACGAGATCCGGAGCGCGGGTGGCGTGCCGCACATCAATCACCCGAACTTCCGCTGGTCAATCACCGCCGACCAACTTCGCCAGGTGAAGAACAACAAGTTGTTCGAGGTCTACAACGGCCATCCGCAGGTGAACAACGTGGGTGGTGGCGGCGTGCCGGGGCTCGAGGAAGTCTGGGACGCCATCCTCAGCAATGGCGTCCTCCTTTACGGCATTGCCGTCGATGACGCCCACACCTTCAAGCAGCCAGGCAACCCGAACGTGGCCGGGCCGGGACGCGGGTGGGTGATGGTGCGCGCGCCGCGGCTCGAGGCGAGAGCCTTGCTGGAGGCCATGGAGCGCGGCGATTTCTACGCGTCCACCGGCGTCGTGCTGTCCGACATCCAGGTGACCTCGTCGCGCCTGACCATCACCGCCAACAAGACGACGTTCTCGAAGTACCGGGTGCAGTTCATCGGACGCGGGGGCCGCGTGCTCAAGGAAGTGCTGGATAGCCCCGCGTCCTACGACATCCGCGGCGACGAGGGCTACGTCCGCGCGCGTGTCCTCGAGAGCAATGGGCAGATGGCCTGGGCGCAGCCGGTGCTGGTGCCGGCGCGGTAGGCCGGCCTCGCGCGCATCACCACAGCGATCGGACGTGCGCGTAGTCGTGAATGCGCGCGTCCTTCGTCACGATGACGGCATCCCGGACCCGGGCCGTAGCCACGATCAACTGGTCCGCCGGGTCGCCGTGAAACGGCTGGGGCAGGCGGCAACTTTCGAGCAGGATGGGTCGTGACAGTTCGATGACCTGCAGCCCTGGCTGGGAGAGCGCCTGATCGATCCAGTCCGCGACAGGTCGGTCCAGGACGAGCGCACCCTTCTCGGCCTTCTTCGCGACTTCCCAGACCGAGATCATCGACAGCGCGAGCGCGCCAGCCTTCGCGGCCCGATCGATCCCGCGCCTGGCGGCCGGCGAGAGGCGTCGATTCTGGCTGACCCACCAGATCCAGGCGTGCGTATCAAGAAGGGTCAGCATCCCAGCGGGCGCTCGTGCTGAACACGTCTCCGGTCTCCTCGAGGACGCTGCCGGCCAGGCCTCGCGACGGCTCCGGCGGGCACGGCACCAGGCGCGCGACGGGGCGCCCCCGCTTCGTGATCGTGACCACGGACTTCGTCCGAGCCACCTCGTCGAGCGCCTGCAGGCAGACGTCCTTGAACTTGCCCGCCGCCATCGTCTTCATGCGATCAATCTAGCCATGACCATATGGCCATGTCAATCATCGCAACTCGGCCGGCGACGGCCCGCTGCGTCTACGACATCGAGCCGCTGTCCCCCGTCGTCTGTCGCCCGCTGGCCGTAGTCCGTCTCCCGTCAGTCACGGCCAGCGCAGTGCGGTAGCCCTCCGCCGCCGTTCAAGCTACCATCCCCTGATGCGAATCATCCTGACCCGTCTGTCAGCACTCGCCCTGGCGGGTGCGCTCATGCTGTCGCCCGCACGACCCATCGCGCAGACCGTCAGGCCAGCCATGGCCGGGTATCCGGCCGTCGGCGCGCCCGCCACCATCACGTTGCTCACACCGGGCGCGGCGCCTCGCACCGCGCTCCGCTACAAAGTGCCGGTCAACACGCGCGAGCGCCTCGCGATTACCACGGCGCTCACCATGAGCATGGCGATGGAAGGCATGGAGATGCCTCCGCAGACAGTGCCGACGATGAAGATGACCGCGGACATGGCCATCACCGCGGTCTCGGCGGCCGGCGACATGAATTACGAGATGACGTTCACCGGCCTCGGGCTCGAGGGACCGGGCGAGGCGAACGCCGCCGCCATGCTCCAGCAGGCGTCGGCCGCCATCGTCGGCCTCAAGGCGTCGGCGACGACCAGCCCCCGAGGCGTCGTCAGCAACGGGCGCATCGATCTCGACAAGGTAGACCCACAGATCCGCCAACTCCTCGCATCGTCGGCGAGTTCGTTCGAGACCATGTCGCTGCCGTTCCCGACGGAGGCTGTCGGCGTCGGTGCCCGGTGGGAGGCGCGCCAGGGGATCGACTCTGGCGGGAGCGTGCTGTTTCAGAAGACCGTGTTCGAGATCATCGGCATCGAGGGCGACACGGTGCGCCTGAAGGGCACTGTCGAACAGACGGCCCCGGCGCAGGCGGTCTCCAATCCGGCGCTGCCGGCAGGGGCGACGATGCAGATCGAGAGCCTGACCGGGACGTCCTCGGCCACGATGACCGTGCGTCTCGATTCGCTCGTGCCGACCAGCGAGGTCACGGGGTCCTCGACGTCCGTGATGGTGGTGTCGATGAACGGCCAGCAGCAGCGCATGAACGTGACCACCAACCTCAAGATGGGCATCGCGCCGCTGAAGTAGGGCTCCGCGCCGATCGCCGAGGCGCTTGAGACGCACGAGCCAGCGGCCGATGCGCGGCGGCCGGGCGGCCGCGGGCTTCATCGCCCCTCTTCGATCGCCCGCCAGAGCCGCTCACGCATCCGGCGCGCCTCCATCGTCACGCGTCGGCCCGCGGGCGTGACGACGAACAACCGCTTGCGCTTGCCGCCACGCTCGGCCGTGGCATCGCCGAGGGCGGAGCGGACGTAGCCCTTCGACTCGAGCCGATCGAGCGCGGCGTACACGGACCCCATCGACACCGTGTAACCCGTCGTTCGCTCCAGATACAGCTGGACGGGCACGCCGTAGGTCTCCTCGCCCAACGCCTGCAGCGCCAGGAGGAGCATCTCCTCGAACTCGCCGATTCGGTCGCCCTTCATTCAGGGAGACCTTGTATCACAGTATCTTCGTGTTTGTATAGACAAGCCGCCAGCGCAGCACTTCGGCGAAGTGCGCAGCACATCGCTGTCGGTGCCTGCACCTCAGCGAAGCCGCCAGCACTTCACCCGTCGGTGTCTGCACTTCAACGAAGCCCCCAGCACTTCACCGTCTACGTCAGCACGTGGGGCGAGGTGCGCTGCACCTCAACTGTCTCCGTCAGCACGTCCGCGAAGCCGCCCGCACCTCACCGTTTGCGTCAGCACTTCAGCGAGGCGCCCTGCACTTCACCGTCGGCGTCTGCACTTCGACGAAGCGCCCCGCACCTCACGCCCGCGCCTAGTACCCCGGCCGCAGATTGAAGACGAACTGCCAGCCGGCACCCTGGCGCTGCAGCGGGCGCGCGAGGTTCAGCTCGACGATGGCGAAGCCGAGGGCGTTGACGCGGGCGCCGATCCCGGCGCTGGTCACCCAGTCGCGGGTGCCCCCGGCGAACGACGGCTTCTCGCCGCGATTCCACGCGACGCCGGCGTCGAAGAAGCCGAAGATCTCGAGCGGGATCGGGCCATAGTCCATCTTGCGATTGACGATGCCGAACGCCGGGATGCGTGCTTCGGAGTTGATCACGATCAACCGGCTGCCCGTCAGGCGGTCGAACTCCTCGCAGGAGCCCGTCGCCGTGAACGTGCACTCGGCGACCGTGAACGACCCCGGGTCGTAGCCTCGCACGAACGTCGAGTAGCCGAGGAACAGCGGCAGCAGCCGCGTGTCCTCGCCGCCCTGGCCGTAGCGGCCGATGTGCATCGCCCGCACGGCGAACGTCACGGGCCGGAACGGCATCATGTACTGGCGCAGATCGAGCGTGACGTTGTTCATCCGCAGGTCGCCGCCCGTGGGCGCGATCTCCGCGCGGAAGCGCTGGCCGATCACCGGGCTGACCGCGCCAAACGTCGCGGTGTCGCGGATGAACGCCGCCTTGACGTCGTACATCCGGATGGCCGGTTCGGACGGGAGATCCTCCTCCGTGTCTCCCAGGAAGCTGCCGCTCGCGTAATCGTAGTACGCCGTCTGCACCTCGCCGCTGAAGCCGATGCGGGTCACCGACGAGCTGAGTTCCACGCGCGACGTGCGGCTGAGGGGATACGCGATGAGCGCACCGGCCTGGGTGTAGATCTGCCGGTAGATCTGCGCCTGTTCGACGTAGACGAGCTGCCCGTTGAGGACATCCACGCCCGCGGCGACCTGTCCGCTCGTCAGCGGTACGTGCTCGCCGAACAGACCCCAGTTCCAGCGCGACTTGCGATTGATGTACGTCACGGCCGCGCCGATGTCCTTCACGCGGCCGTTGACATCGAAACTGAGGCCCAGCAGGTGATTGCCGAGCACGTCGCTGAACTGGAATGCGATACCGCCGCTCACATACGTGCCGAACGTGCCCGACGTCGCGGCGCCCACCTGCGACCCCACGCCGACGAGTCCGAATCCGGCCTTGGCTTCTTCCTCGGTGAATGTCGAGGTGTTCGGCGGCAGGTCGCGTTCGACCGACGCCAACTCCGTAGCCACCACGCTCTCTTTGCGCATCGGCGGCAGGGCGGCGTTGTCACGCACCTGCGGTTCGAGCGGCATGGGCGTGAGGCGCGACGGGTCTGCGAACTGAATCTCGAACCCGCCGTTCACGAAGATGCTGAAGGCGACCTTCGAGCCGCCGGCCGCCATCGAGAGGGCCGGACTGGTCGGCGTGATCCCGGCGACGCCCGTGCGGAAGTCCGTAACCTGCGCGGCGCGCCCGCTGCCGAGCGTCAGGCGGTAGATGTTCGGCTTGCCACGTTCGTCGGAGATGAAGAAGAGCGTGCGGCCGTCGGCCGACCACTTGGGATTGATCTCGCGCCCTGGCGCCAGTCCGGTGTCGATGGGTTGAACCGTGCCAGTCGCCACGTCCACGGTCGCGAGGCTCACACCCTTGAAGTCGAGCGTCGTGAGGGTGCCTCGGAACCGCTCGGTGACGAACGCGAGCTGTCGCCCATCCGGCGACCAGGTGGGCTGCAGGTCCGCGAAGGCGTCGTTGGTCAGCCGCCGAGCCTGCTTGGTGGTCAGGTCGTACAGGTGCAGGTCCGTCACGCCGCCGGTCTGCGCCGAGAACGCGATCGACTTGCCGTCAGGTGACCAGCTGGGCTGGAAGATCTCGCCGTAGTCGGGAAGCCGGATCTCCTCGAGCGTGTTGCCGTTGTCCGTGTCGATGATGGCTAGCGCCGGTCGGCCCTGCCGCACGACCGCGATCGCGAGCCGCCGGTTGTCCGGTGCCCACGTGCCGGCCGAAGCGAGGAACTGCAGGCTCTCGTAGTGCGGATCGCCGGCCGTGCGAATCAGCCGTCGGAGGATCTTGCCCCGTGTCGGCATCGGCCAGATAGAGATCGATCGACAGCAGGTCTCTCGCCGAGAGGAACGCCAGCTTCTTGCCGTCCGGGCTGAGTGACGGGCCGACGTTGAGCGAGCCGCTGCCCGTGCGGAAGCCGAGCGCGACGTAGTCGGTGGGCGGGGTCTCGGGTGTCCGTGCCACGATGACCCCGTAGGCGTCACGAATCGACGCATGCCACGTCGCTGAAATCTCATCGCGCTTCTGCTTGAACACCGATTCGAAAATCGCCACCGCGTCTCCGCCAGAGGCCACGGACGGGCCCGCTCTGCGGCGCGAGCGCCCGCATGATCTCGCCGATCACCGTGTCGCCGTGCTGACCGCCGACGTAGGCCCACCAGGCGTGGCCAAAGCGGTACGGGAAGAAGCGAGGGTCGTCGAGCTTGTCGAGCGTCGGCAGGCGATCTTCGATGGCCGCGTCGCGCAGCCACATGGCCGTCTGCGAGGAGCGCGGGCCGAGCGAGAGGTACTCGGCCATGCCTTCGACGAACCAGAGGGGCAGCTGGCCGATGTTCAGGCCGAGCATGTCGTACTGGAACGCGTGCACCAGTTCATGCCCGAGCACATGGTCCGAATCGGCCAGCGTCGCGGCCAGCGGCATAACGATGCGTCGGCGCGCGCCTTCGGTCACGCCGCCGGTGCCCTCGTCGAGCTCGCCTTCGATGACGTTGGTCTGCTCGAAGTCCGGATGGCTGGCGTAGAGCACCACCTTCTGCTTGCTGCTGAGCGTGTGTCCGAGCAGCCGGGACAGCCGGCCATACCAGCGCTCGGCCATCCGGCCCGCTTCGGCCGCCGCCGTCGCCTCAGCCGGGTAGTAGTAGATCTCGAAGTGCTCGGTGGCCAGCACCTTGAAGTCGAACTTGTCGTACTGGACCTTGTTGCGGCCGAAGTACTGGGCTTCGGCCGGTGCGGATGGCGCGGCGACGAGCAAGAGGGCCGCGATGAGCAGGATGGGTGAGACGCGCAGGAAACGCGGGGACATGAGCATGCAACTCCAGCAAGCCGCGGCTGCAATGCCAGTGCCAACAGCCCGATGCGGCCGGATAGCAGCAGTTTGTCGTCACGGTGCGGGATTGTCCACCGGTCGTGGGGACAGCTTCGGGCAGACTGGCCGCAGAGCCTCCCATCCGGGCCGCGGGTAAACTCGCTGCAACAATCCACCAACCGGCGGGCGAGACCGTAGGATCGGAGGATGCAGACTGTCTCTCACCGGCGGCTTCGCCGTCCGCGCGTCCCGCTGTCGTGGTCCGCACTCGCCCTGTGCGGCCTGATGGCCACTCCGGCCTGGGCCGCCACGACCCTCCGCATCATGCCGCCCGCCGGCGTGGTCCTGGCCGCCGGCCAGCGGTTCGACCTTCGCGTCGAGGCCACCTCTGATTCGCCGACGCCCCCGGCCGGTCTGCGCGTGTGGATCGACGGCCGTGAGGTCACGGCGACCAACGACCCGCGCGCACGCGACGGCGCGCCCGCCAACGCGGCTGTGTTCCTGAGACGGGCGTTCAGCGTCCCGAAGCCCGGGACCGTGATTGTACGCGCCGAGACGGCTGACGGTGTCCGCGCCGAGTCGCGGCTGACCGTCGAGGCGTGGAACACGCCCCAGCCTGGTGCGCCGCGCGCCCGGAACATCATCCTGCTCCTCGGCGACGGCATGGGGATGGCGCATCGCACCGCGGCGAGGCTCGTCTCGCGGGGTGTCGAGCACGGCCGCGCACGAGGGCGGCTGGCGATGGACACGCTCGACGTCACCGGCATCGTGATGACGGCATCGCTCAACTCGGTGATCACCGACTCGTCGCCGGGCATGTCGGCCTACGTCACGGGCCAGAAGAGCAACAACAACCAGGAAGGCGTGTTCCCCGACAACACGTCGGATGCCTTCGACAATCCTCGCGTCGAGTACCTCGGCGCGCTGCTGCGGCGCACGCGTGGGCCCGGGTTCAACGTCGGGATCGTGACCACATCCGACCTCACCGACTCGACACCCGCGGCCAACGCGGTCCACACGTCAGACCGCTATGCGGGCGCGGGCATCGCCGCGCAGTTCTTCGACGAACGCCAGACCAACGCGGTGACCGTGCTCCTCGGCGGCGGCTCGCGCCACTTTCTGCCGGAGAAGGACGAGGGCGCGCGTAAGGACGATCGCAACCTCCTCCGTTCGTTCACCGATGCGGGCTATGCGTCGGTCAGCAGTGCGACTGGCGTCCGTGCCCTGCTGGAGGCCAAGGCGCCGCCGCGGGCGCTGCTCGGCCTGTTCCACCCAGGGCACCTGCCCGTGGCGTTCGACAAGGTGGGGGCCGGACGTTACAGCGACGAGCTGGCGCTCGAGAAGAACGCCGCCTACCGCGACACACCGATGCTCGAAGACCTGACGCGCCTCGCGCTACGGTCGCTCGAGGCCCATTCCCCGTCCGGCTTCTACCTGATGGTGGAGGGCGCGTCGATCGACAAGCGCGCGCACGCCGCTGACGCGGAGCGTGCCGTGTGGGACACGATCGAGTTCGACCGCGCGGTGCAGGTCGCTCTCGACTTCGCCCGACGGACCAATACCGACCGCGACCCCGACAACGACACGCTCGTCGTCGTCACCGCTGATCATGAATGTGGCGGGCTGGCGATCATCGGCGTGGGCAACGAGCGCTATCAGCCCGCGGCCCTCGGCCGTCCGGTCCGGGACTATGCGGCCGTGTACCGCTTCGACGCGGCGCAGGTGCTGAACTTCTTCCCGAACTACCAGCTGGATGCGCGCGGTTTTCCGATCGACCCGGATCCGTCCCGCAAGCTGCTGTTCGGGTGGGCCGCCGGGCCGGACCGGTACGAGAACTGGCTCGCGAACCGGTTGATGTTGGAGGCGGCGGTCGAGGAGAAACGCGAGCCTGGCCTGACGGTCGCGGTCGCCAACCCGGCGCGCGATCGCGACGAGGCCATCGCGGGGTTTCTGGTGTCCGGCACGATTGAGAATGGCGCCACGCCCTGTACCGCGCCTGATGGCTGTCCGGGCGACACGGCCGCCGATGGTCACACCACCGCCGGGCACACGGCCAGTGACGTGCCTCTGTCGGCCACGGGCCCCGGCGCGTGGCAGTTCACCGGCGTCTACGAGAACACGGACGTGTTCCTGAAGCTGTTGCGGGCGGCGACCGGATCGGGCTTACGTCGGTGAATGTGGTGATGTGAGATGTGGTGATGTGGTGATGTGGTGATGTGAACTCAGCCCTTGGGCTGGGCGTCCAGACGCTTCGCCACCTCATCCGAGAGATCCACGGTTGGGTCCACGAAGACGGCACTGTCGGCCTGGACGACCAGCAGCAGGCCCTTCTCCTTGGCCACCTGCGCGACCATCGCCGCGACCCGCCGCTGGAGGTCCTGCATGAGGACGTCCCGAAGATCCTGGACCTCGACCTCCGCCTCCTGCTGGGCGAACTGCAGGTCGCGCGAGAGCTTGTTGATGTCGCGCTCCATGGCCGCCATCGCCGCGTCGCTGAGCACGGCCGTCTGGGACTGCTGCTGCGTGCGCAAGCCCTGGATCTTCGTCTGAATGCCCTGCAGTTCCGTCGCCTTCCTGGTCTGCAGCGCCTGCAGTTGCTTGAGCGCCGACTGGCCGATCTGTGATTTCTGCGCCACGGCGTCGAAGCTGATGATGCCGATCCAGATGTTGGAGGGGGCCGCAGGCTTCTGAGGCACGGCGCCGGTCGGCGCCTGGAAGAGCGAGGACGCGCCGGGCCCGGCCTGCGCGGCGGCGGGGCTGGCGACGAGGACGAATGACGTGGCAGTAACGATGACGGTAGAGATGAGGCGGACCATACGACCCCCTCCCGAGGAGTTGGCGATTTGGACGCGTTCGCGCGGACATTGGCCGGGGCGATCACCTCGGAGGTAATTGCCACGAAAATTGTCACGCGGGGCCAATCCACCTCGGAGGTGTTGGGAAGCGACATGTCTCTGGGGCCTGGTCCCGGCCACGTATCGGCGGTCCGCGTCTGAACCGGCCGGAGGCCCCCATGTCCCAACCTCACCCTGCGCTTGTCGTCGCCTGGCTCCTCGTGGGTTCGGCGACCGCCGCGCCCGCCCTGGCCCAGGCCGTTCCGCCCGCCGCCCAGACGGCCGTCCGCCCGGGCAACGGCGTCACGTCGCCGACGCTCCTCTCGATGGTCGACCCGCGCTATCCGGAAGCGGAGCTGGCGGCGGGCCGGGCCGCGGAGGTGCACGTCGAGGCCGTCGTCGCGGTCACCGGTGAGGCCACCGACCTGCGCGTGGTGAAGTCGGCCGGCGCGGCATTCGATGACGCGGCGGTGGACGCGGCCCGTCAGTGGAGGTTCAGGCCCGGGGCGCGCGACGGGCAGTCCGTGCCAGTGCTGGTCACCATCATCCTCGAGTTCCGCACGCGGCCGTCCGAAGAGCAGAAGCTGTTCGACTCGGCGCACCGCGAGGGCGCGGCGGGCCTGATCAATCCCGTCAAGCTGAGTGGTCGCGCGCCCCAGTACACCTCGGACGCCATGCGCGCGAAGATTCAGGGAGAGGTCGAGGTCGAGATCGTGGTGCTGGCCGATGGTCGCGTGGGTGCCGCGCGGATTGTCCGCTCGCTCGATACCCAGTTCGGTCTCGATCAAGCGGCGCTGGACGCCGCCCGTCAGTGGTCATTTCAGGCCGGCACGCTCAACGGCGAACGCGTGGCCGTGCTGACCCGGATCAATGTGGGGTTCAGTCTGCGATAGACGGGGTCAGATCTCTTTTCCACAGATTCGGCCGCCTTGGTGCCAGGTGTCGCTGGGCCCCCGGGACACCTGGCACCCGACCAGCCGAATCTGTGGAAAAGAGATCTGACCCCCTCGTCACCGCACCGCCACGCGCGTCAGGGCGATGCCCGCGGTGAGCCGTGCGCGAATCAGGTCGCCGTGTTCCTTGCTGAAGTTGAGGCCCGTGCGCGCGATCAAGTCCAGGTTCATCGACGCCGCCATCAATCCCGCCGCCGTGTGCGAACCGGACGGCAGCAGCAGGTGGCCGATCTCGTGCGCGATCACGTGTCCGAGCAGCTCGCCGAACCGCTGCCGCTCCTCGCGGGCGACGTCCTTCACGCGTGGTGTGAGCACCCAGGCGATCTGCGTGCCTGGCGTCGCCTGCCCCAGCACGCCGACCGCAGCCTTGCGCTTCTTGGTCATGGCGTTCGACAGCAACTGCACGAAGAGGGAACCTTCCGAGGGCGTGCGCTCGGCCCAGGGATTGTCAGCCGCCCGCTCCAGGTCGGCCTCGCTGTAGCGAGTCCACGTGATCTCCACGCCTGTCGCGCGGAAGATGCGCGCGGCTGTGTCCATCGCCTCACGCAGCACGGGGGACGGCGCGTCGGCGTAGTCGAGCAGCACCAAGGACAGCGGCACTCGCGGCTTCGGATCGTCCGCCGACGCAGGCGCGGCGAAGGCCAGCAGCATCACCGACGTCAGCAGCAGCGCCAGGGTCGCGGGTCGAGTCCGAGCAATCGCGTGGGGCCGTGAGGTCGTTCCCATGAGTGCCTCCTGCTGCTCACGCGCACGGGCAGAGCCGAACGGCTCATGCGCTGGGAGGCGTCCTCATGCCGACGCAGTGACGTCCTGCGCGCAGGTGTCCGAGGCCAGAGCGCAGGCGCGCGAACGTCGGATCGCGGTGTCGAGCGGGATCGGAAAAGGCGGGGGCCGGGCGCACGGCGCGGCATGCGCCAGGCGTCCGGCCTGAGGGAAGGGGCGTGGGGGCGGGCGACGTCCGGCGACTTACTTCGAACCGCGTTTGGCGGGCTTGCGGAGGGGAATCGGGTCGTTCAAGGACGTGTCGTCCCGTTCGAGGGATTCGGTGAGGAACAGGCTCTCGTCGAGCTGGACCAACATGGATTCCTCGACGTAGCCGGCGCCCTGGAAGAACACCATCCACTCGCCGGGCGACAGGCCCTCGAGCGCGAAGGTGCCGTCCTCATTCGTCGTCGTCGTCCGGCTGACGGCGAACTGGCTGGCCGTGACGACGACGCCGCCGAGCCCGATGTCCGAGGCGCCGGCGTCGAGCACCCGGCCGCTGATGGTGAGGTCGCCCAGGGGGGCGCTGAGTGACTGGGGGCTGGGCACGGGAGTGGGGGTGATGGGCGCCCGGCCGCAACCGGTGGTGGCGAGGACGGCGAGGACGGTGGAAGCGACGGTCAGGGTGTAGGTCTTCATGGCGTGTCTCCTTACCCAGACACGCGCACCAGGCGGGCAGATCGGCTCATCGGCTGCGCTCGGCCAGGCTACGGGTCGGAGGCGATCAGCGGCGATCGGTGTAATCTCTTGCCGGGAGCTGCCCCCCAACGTGTGCCCCACGACGCCCGGTGACGACGTCACTGAGCTGCTTGCGCATTGGCGCGAGGGCTCGTCGGCCGCTGAGGCCGAGCTCCTTCAGCGTGTACACCGGGAGCTGCGGAAGATTGCGGCCAGCTACATGCGGCGCGAGCGGGCCGGCGTGACGCTCCAACCGACGGCGCTCGTCCACGAGGCTTACCTCCGCCTGCTCCCGCAACGCGAGATCAAGTGGGAGAACCGGTCGCACTTCTACGGCATCGCCGCGCAGATGATGCGCCGCGTGCTCGTGGATACCGCACGACGCCGACGCGCGGCGAAGCGGGATGGCCTCGCCGCCAGTCCAGTGTCCATCAGCCGCGTGCCCGCACGGCCGGGAGGCGCGGACCCGATTGACGTGCTCGATCTGGACGAGGCGCTGACCGAACTCAAGGCCCTCGACCCACGCCAGGCCGACGCGGTGGAGAAACGCTACTTCGCGGACATGACGATCGATGAGATCGCCGAGGCGATGGATCTCTCGCCCGCCACCGTCAAGCGCGACTTACTGACCGCGCAGCGCTGGCTCAATCGTCGCCTGAGGCCACGCTGAGATGGGCGCCGACACGCACGCGCGCGTCAAGAACCTGCTGGCGGACGCGCTCACGCTGCCACCCCACGAGCGCGAGGCGTTCGTGCGCGCGCAGTCCGATGACGCAGTGATTGTGCGCGAGGTGCTGGAGCTGCTCGCCCAAGGGACCGACCTCATCTCGCCCGTCGGTCTGGATGACCTGGGCGGTGGTGACGAGCTCGTCGGCACCCAGGTCGGTCACTACCGCATCGTCGATCGACTGGATGCGGGGGGACAGGGCGAGGTCTACCTCGGTCGCGACACGGACCTGCACCGCAAGGTCGCCCTGAAAAGCCTGCTGCCGTCGGGCGCGGCCGCCGACGTCCGCTCCGCGGCGTTGCGCGAAGCGCGAGCCGCGGCTCAGGTGACGCATCCGAATGTGGCGACCATTCACCATGTGCTCGAGCACAACTCGCGCGCGTACATCGTGATGGAGTTCGTCGAAGGCGAGAGTCTGGCCAAGGTGCTTCGTCGGGGAAGATTGCCGCTCGTGTCCGTCTATGCGATCGGACGGCAGCTGGCGGGCGCGGTGGCGGCGGCGCACAGCAAGGGCGTGGTGCACCGTGATCTGAAGCCCGCCAACGTGCAAGTGCTGCCCGACGGATCGATCAAGGTGCTCGATTTCGGCATCGCCGGCGTCATCGCGGCGGTGACGACGATGACACGGGGACGAGCGGCCGAGGTCGCGCAGGCCGGGCAGCCCGGCACGCCGGGCTACATGGCGCCGGAGCAGGTGACGTCGGCGCAGTTCGACGAGCGCACGGACATCTTCAGCCTGGGGATCCTGCTGTTCGAGATGGCCACCGGCACGCGCGCGTATCCGGAGCGCGAGACCCAGGCGCTGCTGTCAGCGGCGGTGCGGCCGCTGCCGCGCGCGGACCACATCGCGCCAGACGTGCCGGAGGCACTGGCTGACATCATCGAGAAAGCCGTGCAGATCGACCCGGATCGCCGCTTCGGTACCGCGGTGGCCCTGGCGGAGGCCATCGAGCGGATTGACGCCCGGCCCACGCCCGAGGGCTCAGCGGCGCGTCGGGCGCGGCAAGTGGGCGCGATCAGTCTGACGGCCGCGGCGGTGCTCGTGGCGACGAGCCTGCTGCAGGCCGCGGTGTTCAACCAGTCGGTCGGCCGCGAGCCTCCGTTCGACGCCGAGCCGGTCGCCGAGTGGCTCGAGATCGGCGCACGCTCGTTCCTGCTCCCGGGGCTGACCATCGGTGCCGCCCTCGTGGTGTGGTGGGTGGGCCAGTTCGCCATCGGCCTGTTCGGACTGGTCCCGCCGTTCGGCCGATGGATGAACCACGCACGCGCGACACGCGCCGCGCTGCTCGATGCCTGCCGGTTGCGCGATCCGCGGGTTTGTGCCCGGGCTGCCGCCTCGGTCGGGCTCGTGGCCATCCTCGTCATCATCTGGACCTTTCGTGATCTGCTGGCGGCATGCACGACCGGCCTCTCGACGGCGCCGGCCGCCACCGTGGCCGCGCTCGGCGACGGCCACCTGGGCACGCTGTACCGCGCCCTGCTGAGCCTGGTGCTGCTCGGGGGTGGGTGGGCCTGGGTGCACGTGCGCCGCCTGTATGCGAACGATCGGTCTGGCCTCGCCCGAGCGGTCGCCCCCATCGTCGTGATCTCGGCGTTCGCGCTCCTGCTGATGCAGTTCCCTTATCGGTTGCTGTCGCGCGACGAGTTTCCGCATCTCCAGTTCGAGGGGCAGCGGTGTGGCGTCGTCGGTCGAACCCAGGAACAGGTCCTCCTGTTTTGCAGCGAGCGGACCGATGGCCGGATTCAGCGCATCCCCATGGGGCATCCGGCGGCCGGCACGATCGACGCCGAGCCGGTCTCCATCTTCAATGTGACAAGCCGCTGAGCCAGTCGGCCGGCGCCTTGCGCGTATGTAGGGTGAACGCGACCTCGTCGAGGAGTGACAGATGAAACGCACGCGCTTGATCATCCTTGCGGTTCTCGTCGGCCTGCTCATGCCCCTTCCGGCGAATGCCGCCGGGTGGAAGCCGTGGTGGGACTGGCTCGACGAACTCAGCGGGCCAGGGCCATTCAAGGGCCTGCTTGCCGAAGCCCGGCTCTTCTGTCTCGGCGAACTCGTCCGCCGGGAGACGGACCAGGGCGCGATCGACGACGCCGTGAAGGCGGTGCTCGACAAAGCGACGGCGCTCCATGGTCTCTCGCCGTCGGGCCGCGAACGGATCGACCTGCTCAAGAACGACCAGCGACGATCCCTCGACCTGCCTCCGAGGGTGGAGCGACCTGTGGCTCCTGACCTGATGCGCGCCCTCTCGACACTGGGGACGGGCGGTACGTTCGAGCGGCGCCGGCTGCTGGCCTCTCGGGTGCGACAGATCGCCATCGATTTGCCCGATCTGTGTCCCACCTGCTCGAACGATCAGCTGAGAGGGCTGGCGCAGGCGCTGACGATCCTGGCCAATGCCAGCGACCCGGTGCGACCGGTCCAACGTGTCGTCGGTTCTGGTTTGGGCGGTTTCATGTTCAGCGCCTGCGGGCCCCAGGACCGCGGCGCGCGGTCGGTGGCCATCGACCTGGGCCTGCGTTGGATGAAGGCGCGTGACCAGGGTCCAGGCGAGCGGTGGGCCGGCGGCAACGAGATCCGGCTCGTGACCCTGGTGCCGTCGATCTCCTGGCGGGTCTTCGCGCGGCGCCCACGCGCTGACTTCCTCACGGTTGGCGCCGGCGCAGGTGGCTACTGGATGTCATCGGGGACCAACAGCGCAGACCAGCTGCCGGGCGGATTTCGGTCGTTCTCGGGCGCGATTTTCGAGCCCTTCAAGCTCACGGTTCACGTTCCGGAGGATCTCTTCAAGTTCAAGGGGCACGCCGCGCTGGCCATGGTGAAGTTCCGGGCCGGTCTGGCGCTGTTCCCCGCCGGGTTCGACGAGCGGGCCTTCGGCCCGAACCTGACGGGTGAGAAGGCCAGACAGATCCCGGCGGAATGGGTGCCGTACGGCGGGTTTTTGATCGACGCCGACCCCCTGATTCGCGGTCTGGCGGATCTACGCCGCAAACCCTGAGTCGCCTCAGCGCTTCGCGCCGGCTCACCGGTCGTCGCGGCGCGACATCATCGAGATCGAGCGTCTCGACGCCTGGATGCGCCACGCGGAGGCGCAGGGCAGAGGCCGCCCTGGCCAGGCGCGCGTCGTAGGTGACGAACACCTCCGGATCGTCGCCCATCGACAGCGCCGTGGCCAGATGGATGCCGTCGAGCGCACGCAGCAGGGGATCGTCGAACGCCGAGGCGCGGCGCAGCACCGAGTCGTCCATCTTGAGCAGCACGAGGCTGGCGAGGACGGCGTCGGCGCGCGCGCGGTCCGTGCGAGATCCGCCCACGCGATGCAGCGCACGATGCACCTCGACGGTCGCCAGCGTGGATGTCACCCGATCGGGCCACTGCCGCAGCGCCTCGAGCAGCGCGTTCGTCTCGGCCTCGGCCGTGACGAGCTTCACGATGGCCGAGGTGTCGAGATAGGCGGGCAGGAAGCTCACACCCGGTCTTCCCTGACGTCGCGGAGCACCTCCGACAGCGGCCGCTTCGTGCGCGAGGTCGGGGCCCCGAGCGACAGCAGGTCGGCCACGGCGGGCCTGGCCCGGCCACTGGCCACCAGCCGCTCGACCGTTGTCGCGTGGTCTGGCAGCGGTACGAGCAGCGCCACGTCACGGCCCCGGTCCGTGACGCGGAATGTCGTGCCGGTGGCCACGTGCGCGAGATACACGCTCAGGTTCTGTCTGAGCTCGCGCACGCCAACCGCCGCGTGCATCTCCAGCGTCATCGCGTTGGTCATCATGATGTAGCACATTGTAGCACACGTTCGTTGCCGTCAAGAATCGGTTACGATGCCCGCATCCGACTTCCGACTCTCGGCCGGCGCGAATTCCTGAAGGGCATCGCCAGCACGGCGGCCGCCTCCGCCATGCCGCCGGAGGTCTTTCTCCCGGACCGCCTGGGCCCGGAGGCCCGTCACATGGCAGAGCCCCAGGCCGCGACCGGACGCGCGACGCCGAAGATCCGGTTCTCGGTCATCGGCATCAATCACAGCCATATCTACGGCCAGGTGGGCGCCGTCATCCGTGGCGGCGGCGAACTCGTGGCGGTGCACGCCCGCGAGCCGGAGTTGCTGGCCGCCTTCACCAAGCAGCTGCCGCAGGCGCGTGTCGTCAAGGACGAGCGCGAGATTCTGGAAGACACGACCATTCAGCTCGTCCTGAGCTCGATCATCCCGAATGAACGCGCGCCGCTGGGCCTCCGCGTGATGCAGCACGGCAAGGACTACATGGCCGACAAGCCGGGCATCACGACGCTCGAGCAGCTGGCCCAGGTGCGCAAGGTCCAGGCGGCGACCCGGCGGATCTACTCGATCATGTACAGCGAGCGGTTCGAGAACCGCGCGACGGTGAAGGCCACTGAGCTGGTCAAGGCCGGCGCGATTGGCAAGGTCGTCCAGACCATCGGCCTGGGGCCGCATCGCATCAACGCGCCGTCGCGACCCGCGTGGTTCTTCGACAAGACGAAGTTTGGCGGCATCCTGTGCGACATCGCCTCGCATCAGGCCGACCAGTTCCTGCACTTCACCGGATCGACCAGCGCCCAGGTCGTGGCATCCCAGGTCGGCAACGTGCATCACCCGCAGTGGCCCGCCTTCGAGGATTTCGGCGACGTGCTGCTGCGCGGCAGCGGCGGCACGGGCTACATCCGCGTGGACTGGTTCACGCCGAACGGGCTCTCGACCTGGGGCGACGGCCGCCTGACGATCCTCGGCACCGACGGCTTCATCGAGATCCGCAAGAACGTCGACATCGCGGGACGGCCCGGAGAGAGCCACCTGTTCCTGGTCGATCAGAAGCAGACGACGCACATCGATTGCAGCGGGGTTGCCCTGCCGTACGGCGAGCTGCTCGTCCAGGACGTGATCCACCGGACCGAGACCGCCATGTCACAGGATCACTGCTTCCGCGCCACCGAGCTGATGCTGCAGGCCCAGAAGCAGGCCACCCCGGTGACCTTCCCGAAGTAGGGTCCCGCGCGGCCCACACCCAGACACGAGGTCGAGATGGCTGCTGAACGACGCAAGCGTGCCGGCCGGCACACGTCACGCCGCGAGTTCCTGAGCGTGGCGCCGAAGGCGGCCCTGGCGGGTGCGGCGCTGGCCGGGTTTCCCGCGATTGTTCCGGCCACCGTGTTCGGGGCGCAGGCCCCGAGCAACCGCATCACGGTGGGGGCGATCGGCGTCGGCCGCATCTCGCGCGGGCACGACCTGCCCGGCATCCTGCAATACGACGAGGCGCAGGTCGTCGCCGTGTGCGACGTGGACGCCAGGCGCGTGACCGACGGCCAGAAACTGGTCAACGACTTCTACACGAAGAAGACGGGCAAGCCGCACAGCGGCGTCACCGGCCACGCCGACTACGAGGACCTGCTCGCCAGGCGGGACATCGACGCGGTCGTCATCAGCACGCCGGACCACTGGCACGCGCTGATTGCCATCAGGGCCGTCGAAGCCGGCAAGGACGTCTACCTGCAGAAACCGGCGTCCCTGACGGTCGCCGAAGGGCGCGCGGTGTCGGACGCCGTCAACCGGTCTGGGCGGATCTTCCAGATTGGCAGCCAGCAGCGTTCGTCGCCGCAGTTCCGCTACGCGGCCGAGCTGGTCCGCAACGGCCGCATCGGGCAGCTGAAGACGGTCGAGGTCGGCCTTCCCGGCGATCCCTCGGGCCCGGTCGAAGTCGAGATGCCGATCCCGAAGACGCTCAACTATGACAAGTGGCTCGGCTCAACGCCGTACGCCTACTACACGGAGAACCGCGTCCACCCGCAAGCTGGCTACGGCCGGCCCGGCTGGTTGCGGTGCGAGCAATTCGGCGCGGGCATGATCACGGGCTGGGGCGCACACCACGTGGACTCCGCGCACTGGGGCATGGGCACCGAGTACACGGGGCCGATCGAGATCTGGGGATCGGCCGAGTTCCCCACGTCTGGCCTCTGGGATGTGCACGGCAGCTTCCGGACCTACGGTCTCTACGCCAACGGCGTCACGATGGTCATCAGCGGCGACTTCCCGAACGGCATCAAGTTCATCGGCAGCGACGGCTGGGTCTTCGTGTCCCGCGGCAACGAGACCGTCACGAGCAGCGACCCGGTGGCCAAGCTGAACGACGCGACGGCCCTGGCCGCCAGCGATCCGCGGATCATCAAGTCCGTCATTGGTCCCAACGAGCTGCACCTGCCGGTGAGCCAGGAGCATCACGGCGACTGGCTGCAGAGCATCCGCTCCCGGCTGCCCCCGATTGCCCCGGCCGAGATTGCCCACCGGTCGTGCACGGCGTGCCTCCTGCACCACATGGCCATGACGGCGAAGCGCCGCCTGCACTGGGATCCGATCAAGGAGCGCTTCAGGAATGACGATGCGGCGAATGGGATGCTGTCGCGGCCGCAGCGGGCACCTTATATCCTGTAAATACGCTGCGTTGCGCCATGTGTTGGTGCGATAGCCGAAACAAGGCATCTTTTCAACACCAGGCGGCCCCGGCCGGGCGCCGAACGTGGGTTGGCGAGCTAAAGCGCGGCGGCGCACCAGCGCTTGGCCTGCTCTTGTCCTACCCGAATCCACCCCGGAATGACGCGGACATGTCGGTCCGCCAACGCTGCCGTGTCGGCAGACCGGCCCCTCGCGGACTGATGAGTCGGCTGACGTGGCCGATTGAGATCCTGGTGACGGATTTGTGCGCCCCGCCAGCTGGCGGGCGGGGCGGGTTCGAATCACCGACGTTTGCCCGGGAATCTGAGGCATTCGTCCCAGGATGACCCTCGACGGCGCAGCGCTGACGACACGGCCCGGCTTGGTCTCACCCCGCATGGCACGACTTCTGCCTCTCGCTGAGGTAGGCAATTGAGGCTGACATGAGTTTCCACAGGAGCTTTCGGAGTGGTTGTATCGGGCAGGCCCACTGGACCCCGGTGGCCGTGGCGTTCGCATTGGGGCTGATCTCCGTCCCGGCGAGTGCTCAGTCCACCTCGACCGGCACGCTGACGGTCACCGCGACCGTGGAGAGTTCGATCAGCCTCACGTTCGAGAATGACGTCTCAGGCGTGGCGCTGACGGGCGCCGGGACGAACGCCGCGACGCTGGCGTTCGGCACGGTGTCCGCCTACAACACCATTGCCACCGTAGGCGTGACCCGGACGCTCGGCGCGTCGGCGTTCACGGTGAGTTCGCCGTTCGGCGCCAAGGTGGAGAAGGCCAACAGCACGAGCGCCAACTACACCCTCACGGTCGCCTTGGCTTCGGCGGACGCGACCAATACCTGGACGGTCAACGCGACGGTCCTCACGACGTCGAACCAGTCGCTCGGAAGCGCGTACGGCTACGGAAGCGCGGTCGCGCACACGGTCTACCTGACCGTGCCGTTTGCGGCCGCAGCCGGCGCGATCAACAAGGTCTTGAACTTTACGGCGACGGCCAACTGAGAGTCAGAACCGGGCGGCTGCGCCAGGGCAACGGGAGTCAGGCGGGGACTGGACATGACGACCTCGGACCACGCGAGCGCTCAGCCTCGCTTTCGGCCGACCGTGCCGGCGCTGGTCTTCGCCTTGATGACTGCGCCGGCCATGATGCACGCGAGCATCGCGTTCACGTTCCGGACCGTGGCTGGCGGCGTGACGATGACGGGCGCAACCACGAACACCGGGGGGCTCAACTTCGGGACGGTGTCACGGTACAAGACAATCGGGACCGCCAACCTTACCCGCACCCTTGGCGCCTCGGACTACACCCTCTCAACGCCCATGGCCGTGCGGGTCACGAAGTCCACCGAGTCGAGCACGTCCTACACCCTCCAGGCCCGTCTCGGTACCGCCAGCGTCCACACGTGGAAAGTGCACAGCGTCACGCTGAGCACCACGTACGCCAACCTCGTGGTCGCCGAGCCCTACGCGTCCAATCGAACGCACACACTCGAAATGGTCATCACGAACGCCCAGACGACGGGCCTCTCGGTGTCGCAGACCATCAACTTCCTGGCCATCGCCAACTGACGAGACCATCCCCATGAGGTTCTTCTTCGTAGGTCGTCCCCTGGTCGCCCGGTTCCTCCTGTGCTGGGTACTCCCAGTCGCAATCGTCAACGGCGTCGTGTTCCTTGAGTTTCCCTCAGATTCCAGTGCGGCGGCCGAGACCGCCGCCGGCATCGCCCTCTCGCCCTCCGTCGTGATGCTCAAGGGCAGCAGCGGGCAGGCGCACCGACAGATGCTGAGCCTGACCAACTCAACGAATCACGACCTGACTTTCGACTTGATTGCCGAAGACATCGTGGCCGATGGCGCCCGGCAGTTCGTGCCGGCCGGGGTGCGGGCCCACAGCATCGCGGCCACCGTCGTGTTCGTCCCGCGGACGCTCGTGATTCCCGCCGGGTCGACCGGAAGCGTGCAGCTGACCGTGACCGTGCCCCGCGAGACCGCCGTGCGGGCGATTGCGGCGATCTTCCGGAGCCGCCCGCCCGTCACTGTCCAGCCTGGCGTCGGGATCACCGCCTCGCTCGGCGCCCTGCTGACATTCACCCTGTCGACCGATGCCCGCATCGAGACGTCGCCTGTCACGGTCAGCGAGCAGACGACCTCCACCAACCTCCGCTTCGCGCAGGTTGCCAGGAACGTCGGTACCGAACCCCTGTTTTTCGGGGGCGCCGTCGCCATCCTGGACGCTCGTGGTGCCATGGTGGCCCGAGTCCCTGTCGAGCCCCAGCGCCTCCTCCCAGGGGAACGGCTCGGATTTCACGCCGACTATCCGACATGGCTCGCCCCGGGCGACTACCGGGCCCTGTTCTCTCTGGAGTTCGCCGAAAGTGTCCGCTCTACCGCGGTCCTCTTCAGCGTCGCGGCGCCTGCTCGTCACTAGCCTCGCGCTGGTCGGCGGGACCGGAATGCTTGGTCTCGGCCGTGGGCCGTCGGTCGACGTCCCCCAGCCCTCAAGCGGGTTGGCCACGCCGGTGACGTCCGCCAGGATCACTGGCGCATGCGATCTTTCTGTTTTTCAACAGATTGTTGGCTTGATTGGCAGCCGGGTGGGAGACTCGTTTGGGCCACTGGCAGGAGGTTTGGCCTGCGCGCAAGGACGGGGCGGTCCGGCGGTCACCCCGTCGGGGCGTTCCGTGCGACCCGCACCGGGACGACCCGACGTCGCGAGCCCATTCGCCCTTGGCCCACCCAGCGTCGCCGTCCTCATCGACCAGACGGGTGCCCTGACGTGGTCGAACACCTGGTCGCTGCCGGCCGAGGAAACCGATACGGAGGCGACTCCGGACCTGCCGGCCCGTACTCGTGCCGATCAGCCACAATGGGTGGTCGGCCCGTCCCTGCTGGCGAGCCTGCCCCGGGACACGACGGGTGCCGACTCGCCGCCCCGCCTGCTCGGAGACCCGTCCTCGCACGTTCGGGAGGTCATCCCCGTCTCAATTGGCCTGACCCCGCAGCCGTCCTGGCAGGCGACCACTCACGCTGGCGCTATCGTCGCTCTCGGTTTTGGGCAGACGACCCGCGTCAGAGTCGAAGGGGCCACGGCGGCCTACTCCCTTGACGCCTTGATCACCCGGGCGGCGGCCAGCAATGGAGTGGTCACCCTGGTGGGGCGGGCGCCTGGCACGACCCACGTGGTCGTCACAACTGCCGCAGGCGTCCAGTTCCTCCGCATCACGGTCGGTGAGGCGCCGGTCACGACACTGCCCGGTTTCACCGTGTCGGGCGCCCTCTTGGCGCAGAGCGGCGCCTTGGACCTTCGCTACGGATCCGACGCGGGCCTGCTCCAGAGCACCCTCCGACTCATGCGTCGAGAGGGCAGCCGGGTGGTGGAACTTGGGCTCAGTTCGGCCACAGCCCTTGTCAAGCGCATCAATAGGTCTTTTGCTCTACCATTGGTCTCATACACCATTAGCGACACTCGGCGCACGGTCACCCTGATGGACAGCCCTGTGGCCAACTCTCCGCTGACCGTGCTGCACTCGAACCTGCGCGGGCTGCACTGGCAGGAAGGGCCGTGGCAGGCCCACGCCGGCTACAGCTTCTTTGGCACCTTCGAGCACCTCCTGCTGGCCTCCGAGCGAGAGCAGGTGGCCGGCCTCAGCTATCGGCGGCGCCTCAACACCTTGACCTCGCTGACTCCCAACCTCTACTTCTACCGCTCCCCGTCACCCACGAAGGCTGACGGCCTCGCCGGCACTGTCGTGCTCGAAACGACCCCTTTCCAGGGGGTCGAGGCCCTGGCCGAGGTGGGAGTCGGCGGCGGCACTGGGGCTGCCGCTATCGATGTGAAGGTCTCCAGACCCAATTTCAGCGTCTGGACGACGGCCCGATTCGCGCCCGATGCGCTGCCGAGCCTTTCGAATGACCAGCCCGCCGGGCATCAGATCGAAGGTGGCCTGGTCAAAGAAGCCGGGGACTGGCGTATTGACGCCGCCGCGAATTCACAGCGGTTCGATGTGAGCGGCGCCAGCCAGTCCAGCCATGTCGTCCGGCTGAGCCTGACGCGGCTGTTCGCCCCGGGGATTCAGCTCCAAGTGGGCTCCTTCTTCTCGGCGTTTGGTGCCGGAGGGTCAGATCGGCCGAAGGTCCAGAGCCTCGCGGTGCCTGTCGGCCTGAGCGTGGCCACGGGCCACATCGGCGCCGGCGTGGACTACCAGTGGTCCAAGGAGGTCAGCGCGGACCGGTCGGGTCATCTGCTGCGCGGCAATCTCAGCGCCTCGGCCCGGGGATTCTCACTCGCCCTCAGCGCCGAACGCCAGACGCAGACCCCGACGGTGGAGGCCGCCTTCTCGGAGGAGCCCGCCCTGCAGCGCGAACTCGACCGGCTCGGCATAGCCGCCAATACCCCCGAACAGCTCGCCGATGTGCTTCGCACCAACGCCTCCCTGGCGGCCCTGGGCTACGCCAGCACGGTCAAGATCGACCTCACGCCGACCCGCGATCGCGTGATGGGGCGCATCGCCTGGACGGGTTCTGGACGGTTTCAGCCCAGATTCGAGCTCACCTCCATGGTGAGCCGCGACGCCGGCCTGACCTGGACGGGCGTCAGTTCCCTCCACGCCGCCTCGTCGTCTGCCCACATCCGTCAGGGCACAGAAGCGGCGCTCACCTGGTCGCTGGTCTGTCACGATCGTTCGGAGGTCGGCCGGCCCTGTCAACCCGCGCTGATGGCCTCGCTTCGCCAGCAGATCGGCCGGGCCTCGGGGCTGCTCGCCCCCGGAAAGACCGGCGATATCACGGGTGTCGTCTTCCGAGATGACGAGCGGCTGGGGCGCTACGGGAAGGGCATGCCGACTTTGCAGGGATACGAAGTCATCCTCGATGGCTTGGCGCGGACGACGACCGACGCTGACGGGGCCTACCGGTTTCGACGGGTGCGCGCCGGGCGCCACTCGGTCGAAGTGCGGCTGCCCGACGACGGGTCGCTGTCCCTTACCACGCCATCGCCGGTGGACGTCGAGTCGGGACGGTCCGCCGACTTCGGGATCGCCGTCGCCCGGTCCCGCCTCCGGGTTGTCGTCACCAGTGACGCCGCGACGCCGCTCGGCGGGGTCGTGCTGCGAGCCAGCGACGGCATCAAGGAGTACACCCTGGCGTCGGGCGCAGACGGCGTGGCCCCGTTCGACGGTCTGGATCCCGGGACCTACGACGTCCAGCTCGAGGCCGCGTCGCTTCCGGTCGGACACTTCGCGCCAGTGGGGGCACAGCGCGTCACCATCTCTCCCACCCTGCCAGGCCTGGTGACCATCCTGGTTCGAGCGGCACGCAGTATTGCCGGCTACATTAGGTTATTCGATACAAAGTTGGCGACCTACGTCCCTGCTGCCTCCGTCGTCGTCGAGCTTGGCTCCACGGGAGAACAGGTGGTCACTGATGCCCTGGGGCGGTACGTGTTTCGTGACCTGGCCCCGGGTGACCACCCCGTGATCGCGACGGGTGGCGGCCGGACCGTCTCGACAACCGTCGTGCTCCCCGTTGGTCCGGCGACGGTCACCGATATCGACCTCACCCTGCCGGCGGCGGGCGGGTCGTCCATCATTCGGTAGCCGGCGCCCACGCCGGGCACCGGGCGTCAGCGCGGCAGTGGGGGAATCGGGGCCTGGCTGCGGCCGCCGCGTCCAGTGCCGGCGCGCGCATGGTGGGCATGCGCAAATCGACTGCTGAGACAGCGGACCAGGACGTACAATTGCTGGCGCCGGCGCTGGATGACACGCGTCGGGAATCGCGAAACGATGGAAACGAAAATGGCGACAAGAGAGACGAAATCCACCAAACCCACGACATCACCGGCGCGGCGTGCGACCTCTGCCTCGAGGACCCCCGCGTCCAAGCCGGAAGCGCGTCCGCGAACCCTCGCGACGCGGAAGAAGGCCCCGAACACCACGGCGCCGGAGCCGACGACGATGACGGCGTTGGAACTGATCCGCGAGCGCGCGTACTACCTCTCGCTCGAGCGGCATGGACGCGCCGAGGATCCCCTGGCCGACTGGCTGCGCGCCGAGCGCGAGGTCGCCGGCGACCGCACCGAGACCTAACGGGCCCTACGGGAGACCGTTGCTCGCCTGTGCCTGCGCGCGCCCCAGTTCGTTCGGGAGGTAGAACGTGCGCGTGAAGGCGCCGTTGTCGCTCAGCGGCCGTAGCCCAGCAGCAATTGGGGCAGGAGCAGCGTCAGGATCGGGAACGCGGCAATCAGCGCAAGCCCGACGAGCAGCGCGATGAGGTACGGCACGTACGCGCGGCTGACCTCGTCGATGTCCACGCGCCCGATGCCCGCCGCAATCGTCAGGCCCACGCCCACCGGCGGCAGAAAGAACGCGATGCCCATGGCCGCAACGATCACGATGCCGTAGTGCACGGGGTCGATGCCCACCGTGCGGCTGATCGGAAAAAGAATCGGGCCGAAGATCAGCAGGGCCGGCAGGCCCTCGAGCAGCGCGCCGATCAGCACGAAGACCAGAATCGTCAGCGCCATGAAGCCGACGGGTCCGGTGCCGGACGTCGCAATCCATTCGCCGAGCGCCTGCGGCACCCATTCCCGCACCAGGATCCACGCGAACGCGGATGCGGCGGCCAACACCCACAACGTCGTCGCCGTGACGACGCCACTCTGGGCGAAACGCTCGACAGCCGCGGCCGGCTTGAGCTCGCCCATCCACCACTCCACGACCATCGCGTAGACGACGGCCAGCAGGGCGGCTTCGGTGACCGTCACGGCGCCGGAGAAGATGCCGCCAAACAGCAGGACAGGCAGGCCGAGCGGCACGATCGCGCGGCGCAGGGCGCGGCCGAGATGCCGCTCCGCGGCCTGGTCGGTGACGGGCCACTGTTGCCGTCGCGCGCGAATGCCAATCAGGATGAGCAGCACCGCGGCGAGGATGAACGCGGGAATGAACCCGGCCAGGAACAACGTCACGATCGAAAGGTTTACGAGCGACCCCAGCACCACCATGGTCAGACACGGCGGCACCAGGATGCCCATCGCCGACGCCGCGGAGACGATGCTGACCGATTCGGGACCGGAGTAGCCGGCCTTGCGCATCGAGGGCACGAGCATCGAGCTGATCGCGGAGACGTCCGCGGCCGTCGATCCGGAGATGCCCGAGAAGATGATCTCGGCCACGACGGCCACCATCGCCAGGCCGCCGCGGATCTTGCCCACGATCGCCATCGCGAGATCGACGATGCGCTCGGAGATGCCCGCCGACTCCATCAGCGCCCCGCCCAGGATGAACAGCGGGATCGCGAGCAGCACGAACGAGTCCACACCGCCCAGGATCTTGATCGGCAGGATGATCAGGCCGATGCCGCCGATGCCGAGCAGGTAGGTGAAGGACGTGAGGATGAGCGTGAAGGCGAGCGGCAGCCCGAGCGCGGCCGTCGTGAGGAAGCCCAGCACGAGGACGGCGAGCGGCGGCGCCTCGGCCAGGATCGGTACGGCGACCGAACCGATCGTGACGATCGCGGCGCCCAGGGACCAGACCGCCGACGCGCGATCGCGCCACACGCTCAGGCCCTCGGCCAGCAGCTGCCGCACGAGCACACCGGTCATCAGCAGCAGCGCCACGGGCAGCACGCCCGTCATCGTCGCGCCTGGCAGGCCACTGGCCGGTAGCGTCTCGGACGCACTGGCCAGCGTCAGCCGGATCGCTGGCGCGAGCAGGGAGAGGAAGAGTCCGATGAGGACGAGGCGCAGGCCGCGGTCGATCGCGCGTCGATGCGCGTCGGACAGCCGGCGTGTGAAGGCCGTCACGCGCGGATGCTCGTTGCGGGCGAGGGCGCCGATGCCGCCGGCGCACATCAGCCAGGCCAGCAGCAGGCGCGCGATCTCCTCGGTCCATGGCAGGGGACGATGGACGAGGTGCCGCCCGACCACCTGAAGGCCGACGACCGCGACGAGCGCGAAGACGAGGAACGCCGTGGCCCCGTGCAGCCACCGTCCGCCAGCCGCGCCGGCATGACTCTCGCGCCAATCACCTTCGAGGTGATTCAGGCTCATGCGCGGATGGCCGCGAGCCAGGGCTCGACGCCGAGGGCGCGGCCTTCCGTGGCCCAGAGCGCTTCGGCCTTCTGGCGGAAGGGGCTGTTGTCGAATTCGTTGATCGTCATGCCCTGGCGCACCAGCTCGGCGGCAGCCGAGGTCTCTTCCTGAGGGCCGGTGCGGCGTTGGGCCAGTGACGCCTCGCGCGCGGCCTGCTCGAGAACCACGCGCAGGTCTGGCGGCAGCGAATCGAGCGTGACCGTTGACGCCCAGAGGCCGAGGATGCCGGCGATGTGGCGCGTGCGCGTCATCACCCGCGCGACTTCGTAGAACCGCTGCTGAAGCGTGGTGCTCGCATCGTGCTCGAAGCCGTCGATCACGCCGGTCTGCAGCGACGTGTAGACCTCGCCGAACGCCATCGGCGTCGGACTGGCGCCCATCAACTCCACGGCCTTCACGTAGATGGCCGATTGGATCGTCCGAATCTTGAGCCCTGCCAGATCGGCGGGCGCGCGGATCTCGCGCGTCCGGGTGACCACCTGGCGGAACCCGAACGAATCGCCCCAGGCGAACGGCCGGATGCGCGCCGCGCCGACCAGGTACTCGGCGATCTCGGCGCCGAGCGGACCATCGATCACGCGGTGGACGTGATCCCAGTCGCGCCAGAGAAACGGGAAGTCGAGCACCTGCAGCCGAGGGGCCACGCTGCCCCAGATCGCGGACCCGGACACCATGAAGTCCACGAGCCCTTCCTGCATCTGCTGGACGATCTCGCGTTCCTGACCCAGCGTGCTGCTCGCGAAGATGCGGACGGTCACGTCGCCGCCGGTGGCCGCTTCGGCGAGCTGCCGGAAGGTGTTGGCGAAGGTGTGCAGCGACGTGGGCCCGGCGGTCATCGAGTGCGACAGCCGGAGCACCAGCGGCCCGCGCCCACGGCGGCGGCAGCCCGCGCCGAGCGCGGTGGCGCCGAGGCCCGCCAGAAACGCACGCCGGCCCAACGAGCCGGACGGCAGGTGTCGCATGCAGCCACATTATCGATGACAAACGCGGTACGCCGTCGACCAACATCGTCGTGAGCGGAAGGAAGCAGGCGCGCGCGTCCGACCGGTCCCACGCGCCGTTCGAGCGCGCAGCTATAATTCCGCCACGCGCCGGCTGGCAGGTCGTCGCATTACAAATGTCCGAGCCGTCCCTCCCCGTTGGCGCGAGTGGTCGAGTTCGTGCGCGGCCGTTCGCAGGGCGCCTGCACGATCCTGACGCGCGCCGAGCGCGGTCCACAGCGGTCTATCGCGAGCGGTTCTGGCTGGCCACGGCTTGCTCGGCCGGCTTTGTCGGTGTTCTGGCCGGCGCGTGGCGGCTCGACCTCATCGACATGTGGACGCTGGGTGTCGCCTCGGCCGTCATCGCCGGGCTGATCGCCTCCGTGTTCGTCATCCTCTGGCGGCGTGTGAATCGGCGTCTCGCCGACCCCAGCATGACGCGCGCCCAGGTCGTCTCGGCCACGATCGTCACGCTGTGGGTCGCGCACGGTGCCAGGGCCGATCGCGGGTTCTTCCTCCTGCTGATTCCCATCGCGTTCGCCTTCGCGATCTTCAAGCTCGGCCTGCGTGACCTGCTCGTGCTCTCCGCGCTCACGATCCTGGCCGCCGCCGCGGAGGCGAGCGTGCGGGTCTGGGAGCTGGGATCAACGGTCACGGTGGGGGCCGACGCGCTGCACATCGCCGGGCTTGCCTTGATGCTGGTCACGCTGTCGATCGTCGGCGGCACGGTCAATGACTTCCGTCGACGGACGCGCCTCGAGCGGCGGTTGGCGCAGATCGCCCTCGAGCGCATGGGCGAGGGCGTCCTGACCCTGGATGCCACGGGTCGAGTGCTCTACATGAATGCGCTGGCCGAGCAGTTGACAGGACAGAAGGCGTCTGCGGCGGTCGGGCACGAGGCCGATCGCGTGCTGCCGGCACGCCGCGACAAGGAACCGATCTCCTGGCCGGACCTGCAGCGACGGGCCGCCGCCATGGCGCCCGGCGAGTTCCTGTCGGGTCGTGGGGAGGTCGTCACCCGCCCTGAGAGGACGATTGAGATCGAGTTCACGCTCTCGCGCTTCGGCCAGGACACCCCAGACGAGGAGGCCGCGGTGCTCGTCTTCCGTGACGTGACGGAGCGGACGCGTCTGGTCGCGCAGCTCGCGCACGACGCGACCCACGACGCGCTGACCGGCTTCCTCAATCGGGCGGCGTTCCAGACCGAGATGGATCGCTTCATCGAGGCCGCCGGGATCCACCAACGCGTGCACTGTGTCGCGGTGATCGATCTCGATCAGTTCAAGGTGGTCAACGACGTCTGCGGCCACGTGGCCGGCGACCAGTTTCTCCGGCTGCTGGCCGGACGGGTGAGGGCCCGCGTGCGGCACGGGGACGTCATCGCGCGACTGGGCGGCGACGAGTTCGGTCTCATCCTCGCCGATGTCACGGCCGTCGAGGCGGCGACGGTGGTCGCAGATCTGATTGCCGTCATTGGCGATGTCCGCTTCACGTGGAATGGTCGCTTGTTCATGGTGGGCGCCAGCGCCGGCGTGGCTTCGCTCGGCGTGCCGCCGTACGGCCGGGACGCGGCGATCGCACGCGCCGACGGGGCCTGCTACCTCGCCAAGGATCTGGGGCGCAATCGGATCCAGGTGTACGAGGAACGCGACGAGGACGTCCGGCAGCGACGCGAGCAGATGGACTGGGTGTCGCGGCTCAATCACGCCCTCGAGTTCGGGCAGTTCGTGCTCTTCGCGCAGCGCATCGTGCCCATCCAGCCGGGGCTGTCGCCGCAGCCCTACCTCGAGATCCTGCTGCGGATGCGAGCCGAAGACGGACGCTTGCTCTCGCCCGTCTCGTTTCTCCCGGCCGCCGAGCGCTTCGCGGTGATGAACGCGATCGATCGATGGGTGGTGCGGGCGGCACTCGACACCGTGGTCTCGATGCGGCGCAGCCACGGGGCGCACTGGCAGGGCTGGCCGATGCTGTCGATCAACCTCTCGGCGACCAGCCTCACCAGCCCGGCCATCGTCCGCGAGATCCTCGACGCGGTTCACGAGGCACGGATCCCGGCCGAGAACCTCTGCTTCGAGCTGACCGAGACGGCCGCCGTCGGCAACCTGGAAGGCGCATCGCGGGCCATCGCCGACCTGCGGGCGATCGGCTGCCGCATCGCGCTGGATGATGTCGGGACGGGATTCAGCTCGTTCGGGTATCTGCGCGCGCTGCCCGTCGACTACCTGAAGATCGACGGGTCGTTCGTGCGGACGATCCACACCGACCCGGTCGACCGCGCCGTGGTCGAGTCGATTCAACGGATTGCCGAGGTACTCGGGGTGCGCACGGTCGCGGAGTACGTGGAGGACGTCCTGCTGCTGCCCGTGCTTCGGCAGATCGGCGTGGGCTACGCCCAGGGGATGGGCCTGCATCGACCGGAGCCGCTGGTCGACGTGCTGCGCGACCTGGCCGTGCCTGCGTCGCGGTAGTGCAGCCGCCGCCACAGAACGCTCATCGCGGAAGCGGCGACGCGTGCTATAACCTCGCGGGCCGGCGAGTGCGCTGGTCCGACACGCGGAGGGACGCGACATGGTCTGTACTCGAAGACGCGCGGCGCCTGGGTTCGCTGGGGTCGCGACCCTCATCGCATGCCTCGGTCTTGGCAGCGGGCCCGGTGCGGCCGGCCGCCCGCTGGCCGCGCAAGCCGTCGCGCCCGATCATCGTGACGTCGTCTACGCGACGGTCGAGGGCAAGGCGCTCGCGCTCGACATCTATCTGCCGCCTGGTGTCGCGAAACCGGCGCTCCTGGTCTGGGTGCACGGCGGGGCGTGGCGGCAGGGCAGCAAGGCGAATCCGCCGCTCGGGTACCTGCGGAACGGCATCGCGATCGCGAGCCTCGACTTCCGGTCATCCACCGAGGCGAGGTTTCCGGCGATGGTGCACGACATCAAGGCCGCCATCCGGTTCCTTCGCGCGCGCGGACCGGCGTACGGCTATCGCACGGATCGGATCGTGATCGGAGGCGATTCATCCGGCGGGCACCTGGCCACACTCGTCGGCGTGACCAACGGCCTGCGCGACCTCGAAGGGACGGTCGGGGATCATCCGCGCGAGTCATCGTCGGTGCAGGCGATCGTGGACTACTACGGGGCGACCAACCTCACGACAATCCTGGCGCAGTCCACGCCCTTCGGCCTGGGCGTCCGCCAGCCGGCCCTCGACCTGCTCCTCGGCGGCCAGCCTGTGGCGGTGCCCGATCTGGCGAGACTGGCAAGCCCCGTCGTGCACGTCGACGCGACGGATCCACCGCTCTTGATCTTCCACGGCGACCAGGACCCGCAGATGCCGATCAACCAGTCCCACGAACTGGTCGGCGCCTACGAGCAGCTCGGTCTCGACGTCGCGTTCCGCGTGGTCCACGGCAGCGCCCACGGGGGTCAGGCGTTCTACACGGGCGCGAACCTGGATCAGGCTGTCGCGTTCGTCAGGCGCACCGTCGGTCGGTGACACTGAGCGGCGATCCCCGGCCCGGCGTCACCGAACGCACGCTGAGCTACCGGGGAGCATGTGGGCCACCCGGCGCGATCCAAAGACTCACGCGAATGCGTGCGATTGCCGTGACGGAGCGTGGCGCGACCGATGCCGAATCGAGATGGGCTCAGTCCGCGCCGATTACGCTTCTGATGTCGCCCTTTCGCCACAGGTGTGCCCGGCCGCGCCGATGAGCGCCCAGCGCCGCACCAAGATCGTCGAGGGATTCCAGCTGCAGTTCGTGCTGACGCTGCTGGTGTGGCTCGCGTTCTGGCTGCTCGTGCTGGCGGCACTGCTCATCGGTCCCCTGGTCTGGGACCTCACCCGAAGCGCGCCCCGGCGCCTCGACGAGTCGGCGGCCGCCCTGCTGACGCTTCACAGTCGGCTCTGGCTGCCGGCGGGCGTGATGTTCCTGGGGCTGCTCGTGACGTTCATCCGTGTGTCACATCGGGTCGCCGGGCCGCTCTATCGTTTCAGGCAGATCTTCGGCCGCGTCGCCGGTGGCGACCTGACCACTCCGGTGCGTGTGCGCGCGGGTGACTACTTGCAGCGCGAGGCGGCGGAACTCGAGGACATGGTCGCCGCCATCAGGGACCGCGCCTGCCGGGCGAAGGCCGCATCGCTGGCCCTGCGCACGAGTCTTGATGACCTCGCGGGGCGCGTGGCCATCCCGGGTGACGCCTGGCCACGGTTGGCCGCGCACGCGCGTAACCTCGAGACTGCCCTCTCGGAATGGGTCACCGATCCGCCTGAGGTGTCCCCTGCGCCAGCCCTGCCCACTGCGCCGCGCCGGGAGTCAGACGCGGGCTTCTCGCTCATCGAACTCCTCATCGTCACCTGCGTGATGTCGGTGATCTCGGCCATGGCGGTGCCCGCCTACCAATCGGCACTGGACCGCGCCCGGGTGGCGCGCGCCATCGGCGACATCAGCGCGATCGGCAAGGACGTGATGATGTTTCAGCTCGCGCGCGGCTGCCTGCCGGGCAGCCTCGCCGATATCGGGCATACCGCGACCAGGGATCCCTGGAAGCGCCCGTACGCCTACGCCGTGGCGCGAAGTCCTGGCGGCGGTGGTCGAGGCGGTGGCGGCGGTGGCGGATCCTGCCAGGCCTGCGGATCGGCGTGTGTGCCCCCAGGCGCGGCCCGCAAGGACAAGAACCTTGTCCCCATCAACAGCGACTTCGACCTCTACAGCGCGGGCAAGGATGGCGCGACCTCGGCACCTCTCACGGCAAAGGGGAGCCAGGACGACATCATCCGCGCGCGCGACGGCGGCTTCATCGGGCGGGCGTCGACCTACTAGTCATGCGCGCCCTGCTGACCCATGGCCTCCGCAGTCGCGTGGCCGCCCGGATGGCCTTGCTGTTTGCGCTCTGTGCCGGCGTGCCTCTCGCCGGTCTCGCGGTCTTGACGGTCACCGAGATGACGAAGGTGCTCGAGGAGCGCGCACGTCAGCGGCTGCGCTACGAAGCGCGCATGGTCGCGCAGGAGGCGCTCGGCAAACTCGACCTGCTCGCCCGGAGCCTGGAACTGGCTGGACGCGCGCTCGACGAGCCCGCAGCCAGCGACGCCAATCGACGCCGCCTGGTTGACGCCCTCTTCGCCGCGCCGCCTCGCGCGATGGCCGTCGTCAGCGAGTCCGGCACGGTCGTGCCCCTCACCGGGGAGATCGCGCGGCCCACGATCACGCCGGCCCAGGACCGGCACCTCGAAGACTGGGGCCGGTTGATTGTCGCCAGCCCGACCCAGCCGAGTCTTCTCTATCTGGTTGTTCGCGTGCCCTCCCGCACCGGCCGCGGTCTGGCCGTGGCGAGCCTTGATGAAGCGCAGCTCTTCGGTCTTTCGGACGAAGATGGCCTGCCGCCCGATTCGTCGGTCTGCGTGGCGGCCGGTTCCGGACGCGTGCGATGCTCGACAGGCGCACCCGAGGGCGTCGCCGAGCAGGCGCTTGCTCAGGGGGACCAGGCCGACCTGACTCTCGCGTCCGGCGACGAACCGTTCTTCGTGCGGACCTGGCCGATGACGCTCAAGGCCCAGTATGACGCCGCGCCGTGGACGGTCGTCCTCATCCGGCCGCAGGCGATCGTCCGGGCGCCGATCGCCGGCTTCGAGCGCGACTTCTGGCTCGTCGTCCTCTTCGCCGGACTGATTGCCGCGTGGCTGAGCGTGACACAGGTGCGGCGTCAGCTTCGGCCGCTCGAGGCCCTGACGGTCGCGACGTCGCAGCTGGCTGAAGGACGATTCGACACGCGGGTCGAGGTGCACTCGAACGACGAGTTCAGGACGCTGGGGAATGCCTTCAACGATCTCTCGACCGAACTCCAGCGGCAGTTCGCCGAACTCGAGGCGTTCAACCTGGGCACGTTGTCCGCGCTCGCGCGCGCGATCGACGCGAAATCCTCCTGGACGGCCGGCCACTCGGAGCGTGTGACCGCGGTGGCCGTGGCGCTTGGTCTGGAGGTGGGACTCACGACGCGCGAGGTGGACGAACTGCGCCGCGGCGGACTGGTTCACGACATCGGCAAGCTCGCCACGCCGCCGCACATCCTGGACAAGCTCGGCCGCCTGACCGCCGAAGAGGCGCGGATCATGCGCTTGCACCCGACACAAGGCGTGCACATCCTGGAGCCCATCCGCGCCTTCGCGCCCCTGCTGCCCATCGTCGGTCAACACCACGAGCGGTGGGACGGGGCGGGCTATCCGGCCGGCCTGGCCGGCGAGTCCATCAGTCGGACCGCCCGTGTCCTGAGCGTGGCTGACGTGTACGACGCGTTGCGATCGGAACGACCCTACCGGCGAGGCGTGCCGCACGAGCGCGTCGTCGTGATGATCACGGCGGACACCGGCGTGCGGTTCGATCCCGCCATCGTGGAGGTGTTCGTTCGTCTGGCGCCGACGCTGAAGCAGGTCTGGGCCGACGCGGACCAACAAGCGTCGTCACGCGACCGGGGCCTGACGTTCGAGGAGCGCGTGGCCCAGGGGGCGTGAGACGTGTCTCCGGCGGGCCGTGCCTCAGGCCGTCTTCTTCGACACCGGGCACGTCGAGATGCCCAGGATCGAGTAAAGCGGGCAGTTCCCGATGAGACCTGTGGCGAGCGGCACCAGCCCGAGGTAGCCCCAGGCGCCGATGGTCCCGGTTGCCGCCATTGCGATGAGCGCCACGCCGGCGCCCGCGCGCAGGATGCGTTCGATCGGGTGTTCGTTGATCTTCATGAAGTTCGCCATGATGTCCTCCGCTGTGCGTGTAGACGCGACGGGCCGAGTCTACCAGCCCTGAAAGAAGCCGCCTTTGTACCAATCCCAGAGCAGGTAGACGAGCACGCTCTTCTTGCGGTGGTCCGTGTCGGTGACGGGCACGCGCACCCCGCCCGCGATGCGCACATGCTGCCGCGCGTTCAGCGTGATCTGCATGCCGGGGAGCACGTCCCACTCGATCTTGCTCCCACTCACCAGTGGGCGTGCGGCGAGGAGTTCGACCATCGGTGACCAGTACCGTCCGAATCGGCCCTGCGTGAAGCTCTTGCCGACGGCGACGCGCCAGAACGACTCGCTGTCATGGCCGCTCTCGAGCGGGATGCCGACGCCGGCCTGCGCCTGGATGAACCCATCGCCGCGCAGCATCTGCCCGTAGGTCACGAACGGCTCGAACACGGCCACCCCGTCACCGAGTCCCTTGCTCTCGCGGCCGCTCGGCAGCTTCACCTCCGCCGAGGCGCTGACAATGCGTCCTTTGTCGTAGCTGTGCGTGAGCACACGCTTGTAGCCCAGCGCGATGTCGCCAATCCCCGTGGACCGGCCGCCCGCGGCATTCTCGATCGACGCCACTGGCACGGCGATTTCCCACTGGTTGAGCGGGCCGAACCGGCGTTCGTAGACGACCTTCGTCGTCACGTTGCCCGATTGGGACGTCACGCGCACGACGGCCTCATCCTCGGGGAACGCCTTGCCTGTCACCAGCGCCAGCGGCAGATTCAGCTCACCACGCGGCCAGCGCTTGTCGGTGCAGAAATCCCGGATGTGGGTGACGGCGTTCTGCAATTCCTGCTCGGAGTACGTCGTGCCCCACGGCGCCATCAGCGGCGAGAACCCACGTGCCGGACCCCCGTTGTGGGCGACGGCGAGGAAGCCGCGATCAGGCTCGCGGTTGGCGAAGGCGCAGTCACTGAAATCAGGAGGGGGGACGAGGCGCTCGATCGCGGCGTTGACGCCGCCCTTCCCGTCCGGGCCGTGGCAGGTGATACAGATCGCCTTGTAGACCTCGGCGCCAGACCGAGCCGGCTTGTCCTGGCCCGACGCGGCTGATGCCACAGACACCAGCGCCAGGCCGATGACCAGCGGCCGCACGAATATCTGGACGGAGCGCATACACACCTCTCAATCCAAGGAGTGAGCAACCTTCGCGCCAGTCCCGGCGGGCGGATCTGCGCCAGCGGTCCGCGCGTCGGCGGGCGCGGCACGGCAGACGTCCCCCGCCTCGTCGTGGACTCTTTCCGAGCGGCCGCGGAGTATTCCGGGGTCAGGTCTTGAGTTGACGGTTCGGGTCAGGTCTTGAACGGTCCGCCACGTCTGTCTGCGCGCGAGGCCTGGCGAAGGGCCGGCGGGGTCCCGGTTCGTCGGTCCAGCGCAGGCGCGGTGGCATAGTCTGGTCCTGGTCTCATGCTGATCATCGCTCTCTGGTTCGTCGGCTTCCTGCAGGGCCCGTCGCTCATCACGTCGGCGGCGAACGTCCGGCTGCGCGAGGCGCCGGTGGCGTCGGCCCGCATCGTGGACGAGTTGCCGCTCGGGACCAGGCTCGAGGCCATGACGCCGAGCGGGAAGGCCGGCGCGACCGACCGCGTCGTCAGCGACGGCTGGACGCGCGTCCGCACCCTCGACGGTGCGGACGGTTGGGTCGCCGCCGACTTGATCAGGGCGATCGACCCGGCGCGCCCGCTGCCGGTCATCGAGGCCATCGTCCGCGCGCGGCTGCCCTCGTCCGCGCAGCGGGCCGCCGATGCGCGCGGCGGCGGGGAGAGCTTCGCGTCCCGCATCCAGATCGCGCGCCTCATCGATGAGGCGTCCGTCGAAGCCGGCGACCGCGAGACGGCGGCGCGATTCGCGCTCTATCAGCTGCGCGCGCTGTCGTACGCGCTGGGCGCGGTACCGTTTCGACGAGGGCGCCAGCCGCCGTACGGTGCCTGGCTGGGCGCGCGCGCCGCGTCGATCGTCTACAACGAGCCCGGCGGCATGTGGATGGTCTCGTCCGACCATGTGCGTCGCGTCCACGACCAGCATCGCGGCACGGCGGCCGCCGACGACATCGCCTGGTTCCGCGCCACGAATGGCCTGGCCGGCGAGTGCGAGGGCGACCTGCCGTGCGCGGTGTCCTGGCGCAACACGCTCGAGGGTGAGTATCTGCGGCTGCAGCCGCGAGGCGCGCACGTCGAGGCGGCGCACGCGCGCATTGCGTCCGGGCTCAGCGGCTACCTGACGAACGTCGAGAGTTTCCCGAAGGTGCTCGCCGAGTTCACGCCGGCCACGCGGTGCGGCGAGCTGAGGGCGTCGCTCGATCCGCTCCGTGCCGCGGTGACGGCGGCGGAGTCGGCGCGGAAGGCGGAGGCGCTGGCGGCGATCGCGCGCTACGCGCGGCTGTGTGACGGCGCGGGTACCTGACCCCGATGCCTCGACGGGCACACCGTCGGCTGACGAAACCCGTCACGATGTAGTCACTCCCGCTCTCCCAGTCGATCGGTCTGCCTGAGCGAACGAGGCTACATGTCTGAAGACAAGATCCCGTCGGAGTCGAACCGCGCCAAGGCCGAAGTGGGGCGTGAGCACGCCGAGGACCGGCGCGAGGTGGCGGATCTGTCACGCGGCAGCGCCGAAGAGCATCGTGCGCAGGCCGAGTCAGCCCGCCAGGAAGCGGAACGCTTCAGGGTCCTGGCCGAGGAGGCCAGAGTGCTGCACGAGCAGTCTCGTGCCGACCTCGAGGCGATCCGTCAGGAGCGGGAGGCGCTTCGGCATGCCGCCGAGGAGGCGCGACACGCGGCCGAGGAAGCCCGTCAGGCCACGGTCGCTGCCCTGGCCGCCACTGCGGAGGCGCTGAGCACGAATCTCGCGCAGATGCAGTTCCTGGAGGACGCCAGGAACACCATCAGGCACCTGAAGGTCCCGAAGCCTGACGACGTTCAGTAGTGCGGTGAGGGCGGTGGCCGCGCGGATCGGGCTGCGCCATTGCCCGCGCCTACCTCTCGTCGCACCAGGCGACGCCTGGCGTATACTCAGGATTCTGTCCGCGGTGAGGTGGCTGAGTGGCCGAAAGCGGCGGTTTGCTAAACCGTTGTAGGGGCTTAAACCCCTACCCAGGGTTCGAATCCCTGCCTCACCGCCAATTAAGTTCTTGCGGCTCTAGCGCTTAGCAATTCCGCTCGACGCCGCCTCCCCAATCTCTCCCCCGAATTCCAGAAGCCCGATGGCACTGTCGAGTGCCGAAGGACCCAAGTGCATGTAGCGCTGCGTGACGCTGAGCTCGCTGTGCCCAGCCAATTCGCGGATCGAATTGACCGGCGCCCCGAGCATCGACAGGTGCGAGCAGAACGTGTGGCGCAACGCGTGAACGCCAAGGTCCGGGAGTCCCGCTCGGCTTCTGCTTGTTGGCTCGCGCGTAACCGTCGATAAAACGCGTCGCGAATTGTTCGAGTGTCGGCACCTCCCTTTCGTGTTTGGGTGGACCTTGCTGCAGCACGTGGCGCTGCCGCTCTTCGGCCCATCGTTGAGCCGCCGATTTCGAGAGCCCGGTGACAATCTTCCGGTCTCGATATCGCCGCCCGTCTGGCAGCCGAAGGCGGATGTCCACCTCCCAGTTGCCGCTGCTGTCCTTCACGAGTCTGACGCTCATCGCCAAGTCCTTTCAGCGATGGCATTCGGATTTCTGGCGCAGCCAGTCTAGCAGTTCGTCTGAGCGCACCAGAACGCGTCGACCGATGCGCACGACGCCTGGGAGTTGCCGGCGCTCAATCATCGCGTAAACCGCCTTTCGGCTAGTTCGAAGCACCGACGCGACTTCGACCACAGTCAACAGTTCCGGTGGCGCGGTGGAGATCGCCAGCGTGTCGCTCCCTTGCGTGGGCTTGTGCCAGGAAGCAGCGCTGACCTTGCCGACACATGGTCCCATGGAGGTTGAACTCCGTTCTGCTCGAAGCCTTGCACTCGCGCAGTCAGCGTCGATTGATCCCGCTCTGTGATCATCGGTACGCCCTGCTCTTGTGATGACCGTCGCCGCACCCAGGCCGTGCACGTGGCTGGAATTCGGTGAAGCCCGCTGGCGCAGGGCTCAACGAACCGCTTTCCGCTTGACAGGGTTGTCCTCAAGCGCCGGCCAGCGTGCCACGATCTTAGCGTTTAGGTTCTTCGCAAGGCGGCTGCTGCTTCAACAGCCAAACAACTGACGCACGGCGTCCGTCACGCGCTCCTGCATCGTCGGCGACAAACGTCCCAGTTCACGCCTGATGACGTTCGAAGCCACGGTAACGAGGCGGTGCACTCTCAGTGTCGAGCGGACTTGGAGGCCGGTGTCGCCGAAACCGGGATCTTGCGGTTGGAGAGTGACATCGCTCGCGAGCGGTTCCTCTGGCTGCCGACTGGTGATGAACGCGAGCACGATATGGCGATGTGGGCCGATCGGATCCGTGAGACAGACCGCCGGGCGAGCCTTCTGTGCCGTCAGGTCGTCGAACGGGAACGGAACGAGGACGATCTTACCGCGCGTCATCGAAGGGCTTGCCGTCGCTGAGCGAGTAGATGTCCTCCTCCGGGGCATTCAAGAAGTCGAACACGCCGCCTTGCGCAACCGCCTTCAGCCATTCCGGCTCGCTCGGCTCGTCTTCCCCGAGCAGGATGATGACCCGCACGCGTCCTGTCACGCCCGGCGGCAGCGCCTCATCGAGCACGACGCGACGGTCCTGGTCGATGGTGCCGACCGCTTCAATGGCCTTCATCGTGCCTCAAGTATCACACGGAGCCGTCCAATCAGAGAGGCCCTCAGGCGCCCCGACGTCGCGAGGTGACTGCTTGAGCCATCCGTTCTACGCGCCTCAATCAGCTGCTGCGTGCCAGCGGCTTCGATGACTTTGCGGAAGCGCGGTGCACCCGTTGGCTCGATGCGCATCTCGCGCGCCCCCATGACCGAGTCGTGTTCGACCTGGAGCCGCCCAACTCAGCCTGGAAGACCGCGTCGAAGACGACCAACGCAGCCCAACCTCGGGTGGTCCGCCGCCTGGGGGGCGGGTGCCGACGGGCAGCGCGAGGAATCCTACCGCGGAGATAGGCCACAGGCGCACTTTGGCGTTTCTCCGAAACGCCCTCCGTGCGCCTGTGGCCCGTGTGAGGTGCCGCGATGGAAGAGCGCTACGATCCGACCATTTCCGGGGGGCGAGCACGACGCCACTCGCTAGTGGAGTTCAGCGGCTTGGGCGATGGCGCGTCCCTCTCGGGCACGCTTCTCGCGGAATCCACGCCGGCCGCTCCAACACTGACGATCACCGTCAGCATAGTCAACGTCGTCCTCCTGGCGGCGGCCCTGCTCGTCGCAGGAATGGCCGTCGGGGCTCTCTGGGACGGCGACGGCGTCGGCGACTCGCTGGAACTCTCGGCCCTCCTCGTCTCGGCAGTCGCAGGGCCCGCGGCGGCGGTGACTTGGTTCAACTCAGAACGGTGCATCAAACGGGCGGTCGCTCGCGCCGTGATGGCCACCGGCGAGCCTCGGGACTGACGCACCAGGGCCCCCAGCGCCCCGGCGAAGCGCCACCGCTTCGCCGACGCCCGCACTTCAACGTTGGCCCAAGCTCCTCACGTGCCCTCAGCGCGTCAAGGGTGCTCCCAGCACCGCACGCCTGGCGAGCCCCGTCAGAATCGCGGCGATCAGTCGCACGCGTCGGACCGTGAACGCCTGAGAGCGCGTTTCAGAACTCCTCGCTGTGGGTGACGCCAAACGGGGCGCCCCACGCGACGCGCAGCCGCCCCCTCGTCCCAGTGGCTTGGCCGGCGAGCATCGCGTGGGGCTGTTTGGCGGCAGGACCCACAGCGAGGAGCCTGAAGCGCGCGCTCAGAACCCAAAGCGCACGGCGAGCTGCACGATGCGCGGATCGCCGGCACTGGTGATGGCCCCGAACGACGCGGTGGGATACGACGTGTTCGGGTTGCCGTAGTTCACCGCGTTGAACAGGTTGAACGCCTCGGCACGGACGTCGGCCGTATAGCGGCTGAGCCGGAACCGCTTCACCAGGCTCAGGTCCGTCGTCCACGCACCGGGACCGACCGCGTCGGCGGGCTTGGAGTTGCCGGGCGTGTTGACGGCCTGGACGGCATACGCCAGCGGATCCAGCCAGTGCGCAAGGTCGGACGTGCTGGACTTGCCGTTGGGGTCGATGCCCGTGCTGTTCGGCCGCAGACTGCCGCCGTTGCGGTTGAAGAACGAGTAGGCGAGACCCGTGGCGGGATCGGTCCCGCTCCCCGCCAGCGTCACGTGCACGGGCAGACCCGTGCGGATCGACGTGATGCTCGAAACTTGCCAGCCGCCGACGATCGCGTCGAGCACCGGCGACATCTCCGTGCCGAGCGCCCGGCCGCGGCCGATCGGCAGCTCCCAGACCTGCGTCAGCGTCAGCCGATGCCGGGCGGTCTGGGTGTTGCGACCGCGATCGGCGCGCAGCAGCTCGTCGAGATTCGAGAAGTCGCGCTTCAGCGTGTCCTGGATGCTGTGACCGCCGGCGCCCCACCCGCCGACCTCTTCCAGGGCGTTGGCGAACGTGTAGCTGGCCAGCAGGTAGAGGCCGTGTGACTGACGCTTCTCGAACTTCAGCTGCAGCGAGTCGAACGACGACTGGCCCGCCGTGAAGAACATGTTGATTTGCTGCCACTGCGGGAAGGGCCGATTGGCGGCCACCGCCCCGTTCTGGCCCCACTGCACGACGTTGAGCGGCAGGCTGGCGAGCAGGTTGTCACCGCGGTTGCCGACGTAGGCGACCTCGACCGTGGACTGCCCGGGCAGGAACATCTCGGCGGCGACGTTCCACTGCTGGATCTGCGCCGCGTCGTGATTGCGCGATCGGGCTCGGACGCTGACGGTGCTCGGCTCGTACCGGCTGAGCAGCGTCGCAGGAAACGGATCCGACAGGCGGATGGCGGGCGTGGCCAGCGGACCGGTGCCGCTCGCGTTCAATTGCGCCCGGATCGTCGTCGGCGGGTTGAAGACGAGCATGTTGTCCGAGCCGAACATCTCTTCGCCGCCGTAGAAGAGACCGTAGCCAGCCCGCAGGACCAGTCGGCTGGGCACGGCCTGCCAGGCCACGCCGAGGCGTGGTGCGACGTTGTTGCGGTCCGGATCGACCGTGTACTTGTCGTCGTCAGTAGCGGCGACGAGGCTGCCGGTGGCCGGGTCGAAGTTGATGTTCCTGTACCGTCCGTTGCCGTAGTACGGCGTCGTGTACTCGTAGCGCAGACCGAGGTTCAGCGTCAGGTTCGGGGTGACCTTGAAGTCATCCTGGAAGAACGCCGCGTAGCCTTCCTGGCGGTAGTCCACTGTCGGCACCGTAGAGGCGACGTAGGTGTTCGCGTAGCCGAGCAGGAAGTCCGCGACCGAGTTTCCCGTGAAGGTCCCGTTGAACGAGTAGGCGGGTGCCACGCGTTCGGTATCGATCAGCAGGCTGCGCTTCCGTCGCATCTCGACGCCGATCCGGACGGCGTGACGGCCGAACAGCGCCGACAGCGTGTCGAGCATCTGCACCGTCTTCGGCTGCTGGAACTGCGGCCGGAAGTTGCGAATGCCCACCTGGGAGTAGTTGGACAGACTCAGCGCCGGAATGCCGCCCGTGGTGAGCTGGTCGGCGGGCAAACCGGTGAAGCCGAACTCGTCGGCCTTCATCCCCGTGGCCGTCGGCTGCGCGAAGCGTGCGTTCGTGTCCGTGTAGCCGAACCGGAGTTCGTTGACCCAGCGACCCATCAGACGATTCCAGCTCAGGCCGAGGCTGTGATTGCGGTTGTACTGCTCGCCCTGATTGCCGGCCTGCTCGACGATGCCTTCGAGGATCTGCTCACGGAAGATGCGCTGCTGCAGCAGGCTGTAGCGCACGAAGAGGCGGTTCGTGCTGTCCGGCGTGAAGTCGCTGCGGAAGTCGAACTTGTGTGTCTTCTCCTCGGCCGGCGCCTGCCAGGCGTAGTTGTCCACGACCACGCCGTTCGAGATGCGGCCGGTCCGGTTCGGCCGCGACCAGGCCGAGAGGATCTTGGCGGCGAGCGGATCCCAGCGCGCGCTCGGGATGACGTTGTTCTCGAACTGCGCGCCGCCATTCTGCGGATCGACGATACGCACCGGGAAGATGCCCTGGCGAATCGTGTCATCCGGCACCGAGGTGATGCCCGACTGCGAGAACGTCCGATTGAATCCCTCGTAGGACGTGAAGTAGAAGAGCCGGTTCGCCTTGACCGGGCCGCCGGCGGTCAGCCCGCCCTGATGCCAGCCGAGGTCGTCCTTGGGCAGGTTGTTCTGCTTCGCATTCCACGCGATGGACGCCAGCGAGGCATCGCGGTTGAAGTACCACGACGAGCCCCGAACCGCGTTGGAACCCGACTTGATCGAGACGTTGACGACGGCTCCGGCCGAGCGGCCGAACTCGGCCGAGAAGCTGTTGGTCTGCACCTTGAACTGGTCGATCGCGTCCGGATTGGGCTGCACGACCTGCGACGACAGTGACTGGGCATTCATCGTGCCCTGGTTGTTGTCGAACCCGTCGAGCATGAAGTTGTTCTGCGTCTGCTGGTTGCCGTTGACGAGGAACCAGCCGGGGCCTCGCGTGTCGAGCGTCATCGTGCTCGGCGTGGCGCCGGGCACGAGCAGCGCCAGTTCCGTATAGCGGCGACCGGCGAGCGGCAGCTCGACGGCGATGCGACCCTGGATGACCTGGCCGAGCGAACCCTCTTCGGTCTGCAGTGAGCGCTGACTCGCCGTGACCGTGACCGCCTCGGACACCGTGGCGGCGTCGAGGGCCACGCGCAGGAACTTGCGCTCGTTGACATCGACCGTGACGTCTTTCAGTTCGCGGGTTCGAAAGCCGCTGAGGGCCACGCGCAGGTGGTAGGCGCCGCGCTGGAGCGGCGAAAACGTGGCGTAGCCTTCGCCGTCCGACACCACGTCGCGCGCCACGCCGGTGGCCGCGCTGGTCAGCGTCACCGTGGCGCCGGGGACCACCGCGCCTGTCTGATCGGAGACCAGCGTGCGCAGGGAACCCGCGTCCATCTGGGCCCGGGCGATCGAGGGCAGGACGCCGAGCAGGAAGATCGCCAGGCCGAGCGCGAGGGTCGATCGACGACGCGCCGGGCGCGAGCGGGGGACGAGTACGGACTGCATACCAGGAGCCTCCGGTGGGACCCGCGTGACCAGGCCGGCCACGGGGCATCAGAAGCTTCCGATTATGGAAGGCCGATCGAACGATGACGTGACGCGACGACGACGGGTACGTAACGTCTGCGTGTGTCTGGGCCTGCTGAAGGAGGAGCAAACAGCAGTGGTTCGGCCGACGTCTTCGCGTGAGCGGCTTGCCTCGGATAACCTACGCGGGAACTCTAGGACGAGGAGGCCGAGTGGCGAAACTGGTGTCGATCGCGAAGAGGCCCAAATCGACGACCAAGCGAATTGCCCGACCGAGTCTCGTGCATCGCTTCCTCGTCGTCCTCGCCGGCACGGACCCTGTCATCTGGCGCCGCATCGAGGTGCCAGAGAAGTACTCCTTCTGGGATCTGCACGTCGCCATCCAGGACGCCATGGGCTGGCTGGACTGTCACTTGCACGAGTTCCGGCTGCTGGACCCGGCCGAGCAGCAGGTCGTGTCCATCGGCATTCCCACCGGCGAGGAACTCGCCGACCGCCCGGTCCTGCCCGGTTGGGAGGTATCGGTCTCCCGGTTCTTCGAACGCAGAGAGTGGCACTCGCCGCCGGCCACTTACGCCTATGACTTCGGCGACGACTGGGAGCACGCAGTCGTCCACGAGGGGCTCCAACCCGCCGACGAATCGCGAATCTACCCTCGCTGCGTCTCAGGCGAAGGCCGTTGCCCGCCAGAGGATTGTGGTGGTCCGCACGGCTACGTCGAGTTCCTGGTGGCCTACGCCGACCCGACCCACGAGGAGCACGAGTCCATGGTGCAATGGGCAGGGCAAGACTTCGACCCGGAGGCCTTCAATCCGGCCGCGGTCAAGTTCGATGACCCGAAGAAGCGCTGGAAGCAGGCGTTCGCGCGGTGAGCCGCACGACCTGAGCCAAGGTGGCCGCGAACTGCGAGTGCTCACCAAGATGGCAATCACGTGGCGACTGACGTACGCGCTGCCAGGCGATCTCTTCGCCAGATTCGCAACGGCTGTCGCATAGTCACCCGAGCACCCCCGCGGACCCCTCAGCTCGAGTCCCTTCAGCACTCCAGGTGTATTTGGCCCAGCACCGCTGCGTCTGTCTGTCGCCCAGCCCTTCAGCGCACGCCCGCCCTGCTACCGGCGAACGGGCGCACGTGACGGTCGCGTGCCTCCCCTCGCCTGCATCGCGGCAACCGCGGCGTCGGGAAAGGGACGTGGGCGCCACCCCAGGTTCGTGGGCTCCCAGAGCACGGTGCCGCCATCCGGTTCGTCCACGTTGGGATCCGCGCCGCGGGCCAACATCGCGGCCGTCAGGGGCGCGTCGCCACAACTCGCGGCCCGACCGAGGAGCGTCCAGCCGCCGGGATCGCGCTCAGATAGACTGGCGCCAGCTTCGACCAGCAACCGTGCCGACCCAGGCGAGGCGCACCTGGCCAGGGCGTAGCTCAGCAGCGACTCCTTCGCCGCGCCCAGACCGGGCATGCTGTGACCGACCCCGACTGAGGTCGTGCGCCCCATCGTTCGGCGAACATACGAACGCCACTGCGTCCGGTCGTCGGGCGAGAGACCGCGCGCCAGGTACCGGCCGAGGGTCGCGGTGTCGTTCCGACGAATCGCCTCGGTCGCCGAGGCGTGATCGGGCCAGTACTCGGGTAGCAGATACAAGCCGGACAAGGTGACGAGCGCCGACGCCAGCACTACCAGAGGCTTGCCGAAGAGGGTATACCCGAGGCCCACGGCTCTCCCTCAACCCTGACCGTGGCCGCGCGACGGGACCAGCCGCCGGCGCGAGAACTCAGCCAGGGTCAGTGCCCACACGTCAGCCATGATCGCACGGACGAAGTACCGTGCACAGAGGGCCTCGCCCTCGGGCTTGTCATCACGCCAGGACCGTCGCGAGCTATCGGTCGGCGGGGCGTCGGCGGTGGCGCTGTCGCCTCGCCCACGCCGCCAATCCCAACGCCACGAGGGTGAGCGTGGACGGTTCCGGGACCGCCACGTCGCCCAGGCCCTCGATCGAGATCGTGTCGGCCCAGAGCTCCACTTCGTACCCGAGAAGGCGCCCAAAGATTGGCAGGGCAGGATCGAAGACTGGATTGCTGAACGTGAGATCGAGGACCAGCCCCGAGATCGCGACATCGCTGTTGGTCAGATTCAGGAGGTTGCTGAAACTGTCTGTGATCAAGGGGTTCACTTGGAGGTCTCCCTGCACGCCGGTGAACTGATAGACGTCGTGCCGGTCCGAGCGGCGGAAGAGGAATTGCAGGACAGTCCGGCCGATGACTAGTTCGTCGTCTCCCAGGAAGGGCGCCCCGCTATCGACGAGGCGGATCAACGCCCCGTTGGCAAACGAGACGTTCAGGTGCAGCGTGTCCGATGACCAGGAAGTCGTCGATGTCCGGAAAATCTGCTCTGAAGCGAATCAGTTTACCGGCATCGGCCCCGCCACCGACGTCCTCAATCGGGACGGCCGCGAGATCGACAATGACGTCGAAAGAGAAGGGCGTGGCCTCGCTGGCCCGTACCCCGGCGAACAGGAACGCGGCCGCGGCCGCGGCGTTGAGAAGAGAACGTGGTCGGAACATATGATGACCCCCTGGGGAAGCCGTCGATCCTCTGGCTGTGAATCGTGCACGACAAGTCGTTCTATCCGAGCGGGCGATGAAATGTCCCGAGAACTCCGGTGAAAAACGCTGAAGAACGCCTGACGTTCGGGGAGTTCACGCTGGATCTGCGCCGCCGCGCCCTGTTCCGCGGCGAGGTGCGCATCCACCTGACCTCGAAACCGCTCGAAACGCTCGTATTCCTCGTCGAGCGGCGAGGCCGGGTCGTGAGCAAGGACGAGATCCTCACGGGCGTCTGGAAGGACGTCGCCGTCACCGAGGGTGTCCTCGTGCAGGCGGTGCGCCAGATCCGGCGCGCCCTGGACGACGACAAGGAGAGCCCCAGCTTCATTCAGACCGTGCCGCGAGAGGGCTATCGATTCATCGGGATCGTTGCCGAGTCCGCCGACGCCTCCGTCGCGCCACCGGTGACGGCCCCCCCTCCCGGCCGCCCTGGAACGCGACGGCACGTCCTCGTCGGCGCCGCCGCGGTGGCGCTCCTCCTCGTCACCTGGCGCCTCTCGTCATCCTGGCGCGAGTCGCCCGCGAGTCAGTCGCTCGCTGGAGACGAGACGCCAGCCCGGATCAGCCCGCTCACACCTGGCGGCATCAGTGCCATCAAGCCGGTGTTCTCGCCGGACGGTCAGGCCCTCGCCTATGTGTCGGACGCCCCTGAAGCACCGGGCGTGCTCGACCTCTTTCTCCAGCCGCTGGCTGGGGGCGATTCACGGCGCCTGACCCAAAGGGTGGACGCGGCGGGCGATCTGCCGGTGTTCACCGCCGACGGCCAGTTCCTCGTCTTCTCGCGCTATCGCACGGGCGCGGGCGGCAGCCGTGTGCCTGACCTCTGGAAGGTCCCCGCATTTGGCGGAACACCGGTTCGATACATTCCCGAAGCGAGCGGCGCCGGATTCTCGCCAGATGGCGCGCGGCTGGCGTATACCCTCGATTCGCCCGCGGGCCGGACGCTCGTGCTGAGCCCGGTCGGTCGGCTTGATGAGCGCACGCCCGTTGATACGCCGGGCTTCACGCCCCGGTGGTCACCGGACGGCCGGTGGCTGGCCTACACGACGAGCAATCCGGAAGGAGGCGAGGGCGACCTCTGGATCGTGTCTCCTTCGCTGGCCGAGCGGCGTCGGCTCACGCACGAACCGCACCAGATGTACGGGCTGGCCTGGTCCGCCGACAGCGGGTCGCTCGTCTTCGCGGCGAAGATCGGGAACACGTTTCATCTCCAGCGTGTCTCCTTGGCCCTCGGCTCGGTCGAACCACTGACCACAGGGGTCGGCGAGTACCTGTCGCCGGCCGTGTCTCCAGACGGCCGACAACTGGCCTTCACCCTCCTTCGGCCTGTTCGAGATCTGGCGTTCGCACGGGCGCTTGGCGCCGATGACGTGGAGGTCCTCACGGCCAACGAGTCCCATCGCTGGCCGCGGCTTTCGCCGTCAGGACGCCGGATTGCCAGCGTCGTTCAACGATCGACGGCCGACGACTACCTGTATGTCACTGACGTCGCGACGCGGGCGAGTCGCCGCCTCAGCGACGTGCCAGCTGCGTATCCGAGTTGGATCGCCGAAGATCAGCTGGCGTACCTGTCGCCGGCTGGCGACGGCTCCGCCGAGATCCGTCGGGTCAACCTTTCGTCCGGCGAGAATGCCGTCATGACGCGTCTGGCGACGCGGGCGTCATGGCTCGCCGTCCGCCCTGGAGCGGCAGAGGCGGCGTTCGTCGTGACGACGAGCGATCACCAGCGGGTCATGCTCCGAGATCTGGACTCGGGCCGCGAGACGATGCTGGCCGAGGGCGCGGTGTTCGAGGCGCTCCGATGGCGATCGGACGGGACGATGCTGGCGTGGAGCGGATCGCGCGTCGGGGCGGCGCCACCCACGAACGGCGTGTTCGTCGTCGAGCCGGGCCACGCGGCACCCCGCCGCGTCGTGGCCGATGGGTACGGTCCGGTGTGGGACGCCGATGGCGGCCTCTTCTTCGTCAGGTACATCGGTGAACGCGATGAGGCGGGCATCTGGCGGACGGACGCGGGCGGTGGCGAGACGCAGGTCCGAATGGTCACCCGCATCGACTATTTCGACGTGGTTGGCGGATCACTGGTGTTCGCGCGGAACACCGGACGGGCGCAGGTGTTCGAGATGCCCCTCCGCTGAACCGTGCGCACCAGCACGTGTGAGTCAGTGCCCTGCACTTCCCGCGCTCGTCACAGGTGCACGTCAGCGGAGTGCCCTGCACATCCGCGAAGTTCCCAGCACATCGACCGTGCGCATCCGTACGTCAGCGAAGTTCCCTGCACATCCGCGAAGCGGCCAGCACCTCGACCGTGAGCACCAGCACGTCTGCGTCAGTGCCCTGCACCTCCCACGCTCGTCACTCGAGCACCTCCCGCATCACTTACAAAATGTGCCGTTGACGACGGGCGTGGACAGGCGTAGGGTGGGGATAGATTCATCAGATGCCGCTCGGCATCGGGGGCGATGAATCGGATCGCACGGATGCCCCATCGCACGAAGAAGGGAGGTCCTGCAAGAATGGATAGCGCTGGTCCACCGGTGACCAACGCCCGCCGCATGCCGGCTGACCGCCAGCAAGAGCGATGCTCGGACTGACGTCCGGGATCTGATCCCGCGACACTTCAAGTCCCTTGCCTCTGGGCAGGTTTCGTCTCCACGCTTGGCACATCGCCCGCACACGGTGGGACCAACTCACAGACGAACGACAGCCCCAAGAGGGACCCGATGCATAGGGCGCCTCTTGGGGCTTTTCCATTCCGACTGACATGACACGGCGGTCAGCGCCCGCGACGGCCCCACAGCGGGACCCACCTACGTGGTGCTCGACCGCCCGCCGCGTGTGAACTCCGACCCGTCGTACCAGCCGGGTCTCCAGGCGGGCAGAACCCAGTCAGCGGGAACCGACCCGATCTTGACGGGCGCGCCGCCGCGCTCGGTGTGCGAGTAATACGCCGCACGCAGACACAGATACTTCCTTCTGATGACGTCGGCCGGCTGATACATCGCCTTCGTCTCGACGAACTTCTGGATGTCGACGAGCTGGTCGAAGAACCGGGTGTAGTAGCTCGCGGTGGACGGCATGCTCGCCGACACCGTGCCTTGGGCCCCGACGATCGACAGGCTGAACACGTCGGGCCGGCCGCCGTGGAGCGACGCGACGAAGGGTCGCCGCGTCTCCGTTCGGGGGTAGCCATAGTTGATGTTCAAGTATCCAGTCCGCCTGACGTCGTCGGTCGTCATGCTCACCCAGTCGACGTCGTAACCGAGGATCCTGAGCGCCATGTAAGGCAGGTGGAAATGCGGCTCGTCGGCGGTCTCGGCGGTGCCGAACACACCTTGGATCTCGCCGATGGACTTCAGCCGGCTCACGAGCGCGTCTGTTTCAGCGAAGTGCTCGAACGGTACGGTGGCCATCACGGGAGCGTTGTGCTTGGCAGCCAGGTCGAGCATCTCGTCGAGGTGTCGGACGGTATCGGCCCAATGCCGCATCAGGAAGCAGGGCGTACCGGCTTCGAGATAGGGCCGCATCAAGAGGTGCTGCCACGGCGTGTTGTGCAGGTCGCCGTTCAGCACGGCATCGACCTTTCCCAGCATGCCGTCGTAGCGATCGACGACCTCACAGCCCCACCGCTTCGCGAAGTCCTGCGCCTTGCGCGTGTCCTTGTCCCAGATGTGGGTTGGCCGCATCCGGAGCAGGCTGGTGCCGGCGTAACGGCCCTGCGGGCTCAGCAGGTCAGCCCAGATGCCCCAGAACGTGAAGTCGATGCCGAAGACGCCGATCTTCAATGGCTGGATCGGCGCCGTCTGGGCCGAGCCCTGTGGCGATGCCGTCACCGGCGCGGCGCGACCGGCGATCGCCGCCGCTGCGGTGACCCCGGAGGCCACGTGACGAACGAAATCCCGGCGGGTGTACTCCGACGTCGGCACCATGACTGGATTCTCCGTGGCTCCGAGGCCGTGACCGCACGGCGGTCGAAGACGCGCGATTATAGCTGACCGCGCCTGCGCCGACCCGTGTGCACCGCGATTGCCTGGATGCGGAGTTCGCCGCGGTCACGACCGGCGGCCACCCGCCGCTGGGCCACCGCGCGGGCATGCGCGCACGCGTCAGCGCCTTCCTGCGTCGGCATGACCCGCTGTCGTGCCGCTCACGCTCCAACCTCGATGTGCCAGTCGTAGAGCAGCACGTAGATGGCGCCGTGCTCCTCGATCCGCAGCGTCTGCGGCGCTCCTGGATCCCGGCGGGTGTTGACTCATTGCCATGAGTCAAATAGCCTCTCTGTATGGCTAAACGGCTCCAGGTGATCCTCGACGACGCAGAGATGCGTGACGTGCGGCGAGTCGCGCGATCCCAGGGAACGACCGTGGCGGAGTGGGTGCGGCAGACCCTGCGGGCCGCCAGGCGGCGCGAACCGATCGAAGGGGCCTCTCGCAAGCTCGAGGCGGTTCGGTCGGCCGCACGGCACGATTTCCCGACCGCGGACCTCGACCAGATGCGGCGGGAGATCGCTCAGGGCTACGACCAGTGATCCTCGTCGACTCGAACGTGCCGATGTACCTCGTCGGCGCTGCCCACCGGCACAAGGTCGATGCGCAGCGTGCTCTCGAGCGGCTGATTGCGGGGCGCGAACGGCTTGTCACCGACGTCGAGGTCCTGCAGGAGATTCTGCACCGCTATACGGCCATCGACCGTCGGGCGGCGATTCAGCCCGCCTTCGACGCCTTGCTCGGTGTCGTCGACGAGGTGCTGGCCGTCGACCTCGCCACCCTCGAACGTGCCAAGGGGGCGGTGCTCGCGCGGGGACAGCTCTCGGCACGGGATGCCATCCATCTGGCCGTCATGCAGCAGCACGGCATCGACAGAATCCTCAGCTTCGACGACCACTTCGATGGACTCCCTGGCATAGAGCGACTCGTCCGGTAACGCCTCGCCGAGGCACGGGTACCGCCTGCGCAATCAGCCGAGTGGACGAGGCTGGCTCGGCTCAGAGATCGATCTCGAGTTGCGCATCGAACCGACTGCGGTCAGGCCGGGACGTAAGCCAGTCTGATCACGACGTCGTCAACACGGTCGTGGGCGACCAGCCGGAGCGGCGGCCGGGGCCCGGCGAAATACGGGGTGCCGCGGCCCAGCACGACGGGGTGCAGGTAGATCCGGTACTCATCGACAAGACCGAGCGCGGTCAGGCTGTGCGCCAGGTTCGGGCCCGCCACTTCGATCTCGCCGTCGCCCTCGGCCTTCAGCGAGCGGATCGCGCCGGCGAGATCACCCTGAATCAGCCGCGCGTTGGGACCGACCGACTTCAACGAGCGCGAGACGACCCATTTCGGCTGCTTCCGCCACGCTGCCGCGAAGGCGTGTTCCGGGGCTTCCCATTCGGCGTGGTCGTCATCCCAGTAGCGCATGATCTCGTACATGCGGCGACCGTAGACGCTGCCCGCCTGTGCCTCGGCCTCCTTGATGAAGTGTCGGAAGAGCGCGGGGCTTGGCGCAAACTCCGTATGGTCGACGTAGCCGTCCAGCGACTGGTTCATTCCGAACACGAGCCTGGCCATACACTGCCTTCCCTCACGCGGCACATCCGCGCTGATCTGATTGCGATTGTTCGATCGCCTGACCGCCGGAAGAGCGGCTGAACGTTGGGTGCCGTGGATCAGCGCGTGACCTTGGCGACGATGGTCCCCGCCAGATCCGCCGCGTAGTTGTAGACGACGACCTTCACGTCCTTCACGTCACGCGCATCGCCGGTCACCGCGAAACGGACTTGATGTGGCAGGCCCTCCGTCCGCCTCTGCGCCAGGCGCGCGTCACTGTAGTTCAGCACGAGCGTTTGCCACGCGTGGCCCACTGTCTTCTGCCGGCCAAAGAACTGTCCGCCGGTCATTCTGGTGACCGTGCGCGCGACCTGGGCGGTAGTGATGCCGCCGCCCACGCCGCCGGTGTGGATGAAGCTCATGCTCACACGCGCGTCAGCCGCGCGGCGTGCGATTCCTCGGTCGTCGTCCATCGATGGTGGTGATAGACCGTACTCGGCGAGATAGATGAGGTGCTTCTCGCCGGCGAGATGTCGCAGGGACTCGACGCCCATATAGAGCGCCGCCAGATCGCCGGCCGTTTGTGACGAAAGAGCCAGATACTCGTCGAGGCTGCCTCCCGATCGGTCCAGCTCAGCCTGATCGACAGGCGAGAGACGATTGGCCGGCGAGGGGGCGATCGATCCGTCACTGATCCGACGCGCTTGCGCCTCGATCCGCGCCGTGGCATCGACCGACGCGTCGAGCGATCGCGCCGCATGGGCGCCGCCGAAGATCGTGTCCACCTGCTTCTGAATCCGCGCCGGCCAACGTCCGTCGCCGTACATCCGCTCGAGCGAGGTTTGCCACTGCCTGATCGCGAGCTCGACGCCGATGTGCGACTTCTTGAAGCGCTCGAGGATGGTGGCGATCGACGCGTGGTCGGTTGTGAAGTCAGTCGCGCGATTCCACGCGACGATGGCGACCTGGTCCTGCGGCAGGAGCCGCTCGGTGACAAGATGCAGCATCGCGTCCATGCCCTTCCCGGGGCCGGTCAGTCGGCCTCGTCCGAGCACGAGCAGGAACGTACGACGGTTCTCGGCGCCGGTCAGCTCCATCGCATCCGACGCGCGGCGGGGGCGATTGTCCGGCAGTTGCGCGGCGGACGGGTCCGACGTGTACGCGTGCGTCGAGAAATGCCCGAGTCTCTGCGGCCTGCGGTTCTCGAGGATCGTGAAGTCGTCGGCCTTGAGATCGGTCACCGGTCGGCCCTCCTTGTCCACGACACGGATGTCGAGGGGGACGAGCGTGACGTCGGATCGAAACTGCGGCTGACCCTGCGGCGCGGGCACCTGGATCGGTGGAGACGCGGGCACCGGCCCCTGGTTCTGCGGATCGGCGGCCAGCAGACACGCGGGCACGAGCACGGCCAACGCGAAGGCTCGGCGATCGGGCATGGGCTGTGGGTCCGTGCCGAGTCTACCTGGGGCCGAACAGGTACACCAACGCCTCGCCCAGGCGCGCTGCCCAGCTGTCCTCGTCGTGTCCGGCGCCGGGCACTTCGAGGAAATGCACGTGGGCATGCGGCCGGATCGCCTGCGCGAGGCGGCGCGCGTCGCTGACCGTGCGCGCCGCTTCGCTGGTGCCGGCGTCGATCCACACGCGGGGACGACCCTTGAGCGGCGCGTCCTGCAGCTGACGGAGGATCGCGCGCCGGTCCCACCAGACCGACGGCGACATCACGAGCAGGCGGCCAAACACATGCGGCTCGGCGGAGGCGACGAACAACGTCACGAGAGCGCCGAGCGACGAGCCCCCCAATCCCAGCCGTGACGGATCCCGTGAGATCCCGTACGTCGTGTGCAGGAACGGCAGCAGTTCGTCCGCGAGGAAGCGGGCGTGGCGCGCCGCCAGGCCCGCCCCTGGCTCACGGCCCGGCGTCGGCGTGTACTCCCGCAGGCGATCCTCGCCCGCGTGATCCACGCCCACGATGGCCATCGGCGGGATCTCGCCGCTCGCGATGAGCGCGTCAGCGGTTTCCGCGACCCGCCAATGGTGGCCGGGCGAGTACGCCAGCTCCGGATCGAAGAGATTCTGGCCGTCGTGGAGGATCAGGCACGGCAGGCCCTCGCCTCGGCGCACGCGGCCCTCGTCGTCGGTCCAGGCGTCGAATCCGGCCGGCAGGTAGACGGTGACATCGCGGTCCCGCTCCAGCCATGCCGAATGAAAGGCCTCATGGCGCACCAGCCGCGACTCGGTCACCACGCGAAGTATAGAAGACCGCTGCGCCGCCGATTCTTCCCTGGTGAGGCAGGAGCCCTTGATGAAGATGACGGTTGTGCAGCGACGGGTACTTTCAGGCATCGTGGTGATGGCCGGGATTCTCGCGGGCGCCACAGGCGCCACAAGGGTCACGTGGGCGGCGTCGGGCAGCGCCGCCGAATCGCTCGGCCGGCTCAGGGCCGGCAACGCCGAGTTCGTGAGCCACCCCGAAGCGGCCTTGCCCGTGGACGCGGCGCGCCGCACGGCGCTCGCACAGGGCCAGGCGCCGTTTGCGACGGTGCTGTCGTGCGCCGATTCGCGCGTGCCACCGGAGATCGTGTTTCACACCGGCCTCGGCGACCTCTTCGTGGTGCGAGCCGCCGGCAACATCGCGGACAAAGCGATCCTGGCCAGTGTCGAGTACGGGGCCGAGCACCTGCACATTCCGCTCGTGGTGGTCATGGGCCACGAATCGTGTGGCGCGGTGAAGGCGGCGGTCGAGACGCCCGTGTCCAAGTCGCTCGGGCCGAACCTCGACTTCCTCATCAAGGCCATCCGGCCCGCCGTCCTGGCGACGGCCTCGCTGCCCGAAGCCCGGCGCATGCGCGCCGCCATCCTGCACAACGTCGAAGACAGCGTGAACACGCTGATCGACTCGAGCGCCATCCTCCGGCATCTGGGCGAGAGCGGCAAGGTCGGCTTTGTCGGCGCGTATTACGAACTGTCGACGGGCCGGGTCTACTTCTCCGAACCGGCGCCGATCGGTGCGGCGAAAGAGCGATGAACCGCCGGAGCCTCGCCGTGGCTGCGCGCCTGGCGCTCGCGCTCGTGATCTGCGCGGGGCCAAGGCCGGCCGCGGCGTCCGTTCAGCATCCACCCGAACCGAAGGCGGCCGCGCCCGCCGCGAAGCCGGCCGCGGAGACGAAGCCCGCGGTCCCGGTAAAGCCGGCGGGTGACGCAAAACCCGCAGGCGCGAGCCACGCCCCCACCGGGGCGAGCGGCGCCTCTGGACCTGCAGCCGCCGCATCGGCCGCCTCGGCCGCGCACAAGGCGGATGACGTCAAAGCCAGCGGCGGCGCCAAGCCGAGCGCCACTGCCGCCGCGCCCACGGCGAAACCGGAACTAGCGCCGCCCGAAACGGTGGCCGACCGTATCATGCGGCGCATGAGCGAGAGCGTCAGCCCCGCGTCCCTCAGCGCTTCTGCCGCGGCCAACCGGACGACCGTCGCGGCCAGCAGCCGCACGCGGGCGCCACGTGTGACGCTGAGCTGGCGCACGGGCCTCGTGTGGCCGACGGCGCTCACCGACGACGTGGCTGCGGGCGCCGTGCCCGCGCCGGCCACGCGTATCACGCTCATCTGGAAGTAGGCGGACACCGCAGCAGAGCCGCGGGCACGGGCGTCGGCGCGGTTCGTGCGTTCGCCGACGGTACGCTGCGAATGTCGATGCGTCGCCGTGGTCGCCCGTCCTGCGTGCCGCGCATACAATGGCCGCTGCCGGCCCGGGCACGGACACGTCGTCCACCAGTCACCAGGGCGCGAGGAGGGACATGCATCGCGACTACCACCGCTGGTACTCGCACCAGCTCGGCCGCGACATGGAGCTCCTGACGTTCGGTCATGCGGGTCTGCCGACCGTCGTATTTCCGACATCCATGGGCAGCTTCCACGAGTACGAGGACCAGGGCATGGTCGCCGCGCTCACCGGCAAGATCGACGCCGGGCACCTGCGCCTGATCTGTGTGAGCACCGTGGACAACGAGTCCTTCTATGCGACGCGGGCGCACCCGCGCGACCGCATCACCCGCTATCTGGCCTGGGAGCGTTACCTGCTCGAAGACGTCGTGCCGTTCGTGGCGCACCTGACGGGCGGCGCACCGCTCGGCGTCACCGGCTGCAGCTTCGGCGCCTACCACGCGATGACGATGGGGCTGCGCCACCCGGACGTGTTCCACCGGACGGTCGTGATGGGCGGCGCCTACGATCTCAGCCGGTTCCTGGACGGGTACCACGACGTGGACGCGTACCTGCTCTCGCCGACGCAGTTCCTGCCCGGCCTCAGCGATCCCTGGTTTCTGGAACGGATCGCCCGCAACAAGTTCGTGCTGGTGGCTGGCGAGCACGACATCTGCCGGCAGGACACCGAGCGGATGGCCGGGATCTTCGCCGCGCGCGGGCTGCCGCACAGCCTGCACGTGTGGGGGATGGGATCGGTCCACGACTGGCCCGAGTGGCGCCGGATGGCGCAGGTGTACCTGCCGTAGAGCGTAGAGAACCCCGTGCCCACGGGCGACCGACGACGGCCTACACGAAACGCGCAGTCCTGATTTTCGAAGGCCGTTGCCCGTCGCCTGAAGGCGATATATTCAAGCGCTCTGGACGGCCCTGACGCCGACCAGTGATATACCAGTGGCCATGAAACGCATCGGCGTGATTTTCGGCATGGAAGAGTCCTTTCCGCCCGCCTTGGTCGAGCGGATCAACGCGCTGGGCGTGCCCGGCGTGTCGGCGGAGTTCGCCAACGTCGGCGCGATCCGGCTCGACGAGCCCGCCCGCTACAGCGTCATTGTCGATCGCATCTCGCACGACATCCCGTTCTACCGGGCGTATCTGAAGAACGCGGCGCTCGCCGGCACGCGCGTCATCAACAACCCGTTCTGGTGGAGCGCGGACGACAAGTTCTTCAACTACAGCCTGGCCGAACGCCTGGGCGTGGCCGTGCCGCCGACCGTCATCCTGCCGCACAAGGAACACCCCAAGGGGACGACCGACAAGTCGATGCGGAACCTGCAGTTCCCGCTCGATTGGGAGGGCGTGTTCAAGTGACATCGGATTCCCGGCCTTCCTGAAGCCGCACGATGGCGGCGGGTGGAAGGACGTCTACAAGGTGGACTCTCCCGAGGAGCTGTTCGCGGCCTACAACCAGTCCCGCGACCTCTGCATGACGCTGCAGCGCGCGGTGAATTTCCGCGAGTACTTCCGGTGCTACGTGATCGGGCAGGAGCGCGTCCGCGTGATGCCCTACGACCCGCGCGCCCCGCACCACGAGCGCTACATCAAGAATCCGCCCACCTACGACCCGGCGCTGATCGCCCGCGTCGAGCGCGATGCCCTCACGCTCTGCCGAGCCCTCGGCTATGACTTGAACACGGTGGAGTTCGCGGTGGAAGATGGCGTGCCGTACGCCATCGACTTCATGAATCCGGCCCCCGACGCCGAGCGTCGATCCGTCGGCGACGCCAACTTCGCCTGGGTGGTCGAAGCGGTCGCCGACCTGGCCGTGCGCCAGGCCACGACACCACCGCCGCCGCGTGTCTACCGGTGGGACGCGCTCCTGCGCGGGTGAGCCGCGCGTGATCGGCTTCACCACGGAGGCGCGGAGAGGGCCTGTGCCAGCGCAGCTGACACCGGGTCGTGCGTGGCGGCCCGCGGCGAGGCCGCGGGCCGGCAGTCGCCGGGCGCTGGCGTCAGCCCCGCGCGGGCAAACGCATCGTTGGGTGCATCGCGCTTGCCCGGGCGGGGCTGACGTCAGCGCCACGCCACGCTCGACCACCTCTCCGTCACTCCGTGGTGAAACCCTGGAGCAACCGTGACGACACCCACTTTCACGATCGGCATCGAAGAGGAATACCAGACGGTCGATCCAGAGACCTACGATCTGCGGTCGCACATCCAAGCCGAGATTCTGGCCAAGGGCAAGCGCCAGCTGCAGGAACGCGTGAAGGCCGAGATGCACACCTCGGTCGTCGAGGTGGGCACCGGCGTCTGTCGCTCGATCAAGGAGGCGGGCGACGACCTGCGCGATCTCCGGCGGCGGATGATCCAGTTGACCGACGAGAACGGTCTGCTGCTGGTGTCCGGGGCGACGCATCCGCTCGCGGACTGGCGTGCCCAGGACATCCATCCCGACGAGCGCTACACCCAGCTGGTCGAGGACCTGCAGATGGTCGCGCGCGCCAACCTGATCTTCGGGTTGCACGTGCACGTGGGCGTGGACGACCGCGAAGTGCTGATCCAGATCATGAACCAGGTGCGCTACTTTCTGCCGCACCTGCTGGCGCTGTCGGCGAACTCACCGTTCTGGATCGGCATGAACACCGGCCTGAAGTCGTATCGCTGCAAGGTCTTCGATCGATTTCCGCGCACGAACATCCCGGATCCCTTCACGTCCTGGGCCGACTTCGAGGGCTTCGTCAACCTGCTGGTGAAGACCAACAGCATCGACAACGCGAAGAAGATCTGGTGGGACGTGCGGCCGCATCCGTTCTTCAACACGCTCGAGGTGCGCGTGTGCGACATCCCGATGCGCGTCGAAGAGACGCTCGCGCTGGCCGCGTTGATCCAGGCCACCGTGGTGAAGCTCTATCGCCTGCACGAGCGCAATCAGAGCTGGCGCCAGTACAGCCGCGCGCTGCTGATGGAGAACAAGTGGCGGGCAGCGCGCTACGGCATCCAGGGCAAGCTGATCGACTTCGGCCAGGAACGCGAGCGGCCGGAGAAGGAGCTGATTCTCGAGTACCTCGAGTGGGTCGATGACGTCCTCGACGAACTCGGCAGCCGGGAAGAAGTGAATTACATCCGCTGGATCCTCGAGAACGGCACCGGCGCCGATCGTCAACTGGCGGTCTACAACGCATCGGGACAGAATCTCAAGGCCGTGATCAACTTCATGGCGCAGGAAACGAAGATGGGATTGGGATGACGGCGGGCTACGGGGGACGGGAGACGGAGGACAGGCTACGGGCTACAGACGACGGGCTACGGGACGGGGGACGGCCGACGGGGGACGGGCTACGGGAGACGGGAGACGGGCTACGGCCTGGGGCCGCGAACGACGATGAAGACGGATGACTGCGAGACGATACGTGTTCGATGAAGAACTGGCGCCCGGCGCGCGCAACGCTGTACGGGTGTGCCTGAACATCCAGCCGCACGAGAACGTCGTGCTGATTGCCGACAACGCCTGCGCGGAGATCGCCGCGGCGCTGCGGGCCGAGATCGACGCGGTCGGCGCGCCGTGCCGGCAGTTCAACCTCGAGGAAGAGTCCTCCCGTCCGCTGGTGGTGCTGCCGTCGGTCATCGTCAACGCGATGGAGGAGGCGCAGGTCAGCATCTTCGCCGCGCGCGTCCAGATCGGCGAGCTCCGATCGCGGATGCAGATGACGGACATCGTCAATCGCCGTCGCATGCGCCATGCGCACATGGTGAACATCACGCGGCAGATCATGCTCGAGGGCATGCGCGCCGACTTCGCGCTGGTGGACCGCATCAGCACGAAGGTCATCGATCGGGTGCGGACGGCCAGGCGGATTCGCGCCACCACGCCGGCGGGCAGCGACTTCACCGCCGAGCTGAACCCGGCCTATCGCTGGCTCAAGACGAGTGGCCTCATCAGCCCCGAGAAGTGGGGCAACCTGCCGGGCGGTGAGGTCTTCACGACGCCCGGCGAGGTCAACGGCACGGTGGTCGTTGACGGCGTGGTTGGCGACTGGCTGTGCGACCGCTACGGTCTGCTGCGCGACGCCCCGCTGACCTTGCACGTGGAGCGCAACCGGCTGGTCTCGGCCACGTCGGCGAACAAGGCCCTCGAGGCGGACTTCTGGAAGTACACGCACACCGACGAGCACAGCGACCGCGTGGGCGAGTTCGCGATCGGCACGAACATCGAGTTGCGGCACGTGATCGGCGAGATCCTCCAGGATGAGAAGTTTCCTGGCATTCACATCGCCTTCGGCGACCCCTACGGAGCCCACACCGGCGCCGACTGGCATTCGTCCACCCATATCGATGTGGTCGGCACCGAGTTCGACATCTGGGTGGACGACGAGCCGATCATGCGGGCCGGGAAGTTCCTCATCGAGGCCTGAGACAGTCATGATCCGAACGCGACGCGAAGCCTTCAACCGGCAGTTCTCGCAAGCGCGCCACGACGAGATGGTGCGGGGGCTCGAGGCGATCGCCGGGGTGCCCGTGCAGTTCCATCTGTCGGAGACGCCCTGCTTCCTGCCCGACGACCTGCTGGACAGTCTCATCACGGCGTCCCAGGAGCTGATTCATCAGCTGCTCGACAACCCGGCGTATCGGCGCGCGGCAGACGAGGCGGTGCCGGCCGAGTTCCGGCTGAGCGGCGGCGAGGCCAACCCGACGTTCCTCCAGGTGGATTTCGGCCTCGTGGACGTCGGCGACCGTCTCGAGGGGCGTCTCGTCGAACTCCAGGCGTTTCCGTCGCTGTACGGCTTCCAGGTGGCGATGGCCGACGCGTGCATCAAGGCCCATGGTCTCGAGGGCGTGTCGCCGTTCTTCCGCGGCGTCAGTCGCGACGCCTATCTCTCGCTGATGCAGCGCCTCCTGGTCGGTCCGCACGACCCGTCCGAGGTGGTGCTGATGGAGATCGATCCCCTCCATCAGAAGACGCTGCCCGACTTTGTCGTGACGGAACGCCTGTGGGGCGTCCGCGCGGTGAACCTGCGGGAGGTCATCAAGGAGGGCCGACGGTTGTTCTATCGACGCGACGGCAAGCTCACGCCGATCGCGCGCATCTACAACCGTGTCATCCCGGATGAGCTCGAGCGCAAGCAGATCACGCCGCCGTTCGACTACCGCGACGACCTCGACGTGGAGTGGACGGGTGGCCCCGACTGGTTCTTCCGTATCAGCAAGTTCTCGATTCCGTGGCTGCGCCACCCATGGGTCCCGAGGACGCACCTGCTCAGCGAAGCGCCAGACCTGCCCGCCGACCGGGACGGCTGGCTGCTCAAGCCGCTGTTCTCGTTTGCCGGCGGCGGCATCCTCTTCGCCCCGACCGACGACGACATCGCCGCGATTCCCGCCGAGGAGCGGCACTTGTACGTGCTGCAGGAACGGGTCGAGTTCACGCCGGTGATCGACACCCCGCACGGCATGACCAAGGTCGAGGTCCGCATCATGATGGTGCGCGACGGAGACCGCTATCGCGCCCTGCTGCCCCTGCTGCGCATGGGCCGCGGCAAGATGATGGGCGTGGACTTCAACAAGGGCCAGCTCTGGGTCGGCGCCGCGGCAGGGCTTCAGGAAGTGGAAGGCACATAAGGACGCCGCTCAAGTGCTGGGGTCAAGGGCGCTTGAGGTGCTGGAGTGAAGGGCGCCTGAGGTGCAGGGGCTGACGCTCACGTGCTGGAGCGAACGGCGCTGAAGTGCTGGCGCGAAGGGCACATGCGGTGCTGGACCCAACAGCGCGTTGCAGCACTCCTCGCTGTGGTGACGCCAAACGGGGCGCCCCACGCGACGCGCAGCCGGCCACTGGCACGGGGTCGTACCTCGCTCGCCGAAAGGCAGGTACGACCCCCTTTCACGAGCATCGCGTGGGCTGTTTGGCGGCAGGACCCGCAGCGAGGAGTGCTGCAACGCGCCCCAAGGGTCCAGTGCTGAGATGACAGGCACCCGAGGTGCCAGACGCGCGCGCGCTGCACCGGCGGGCCGCAGTGACTCATGCACCCGACGCACCCCCGTACCCGACGTACCGCCGCACCCGTTAGAATCTACTGTGCCGCCTCGCCTTCGTTTCGCTCCGTCGCCGACCGGCTACCTGCACGTCGGCGGCGCCCGGACCGCGCTCTTCAACTGGCTCTACGTGCGGCGCCACGGCGGGACGTTCATCCTCCGCATCGAGGATACGGATACCGAGCGATCGTCGGCCGATATGGTCACGGGGATTCTCGACAGCCTCACGTGGCTGGGGCTCGACTGGGATGAGGGCCCTGGTGTGGGCGGTCCGCACGCGCCGTACTTCCAGACTCAGCGGCTCGATCGGCACCGCGCGGCCGCGGACATGCTCGTCTCCTCCGGTCAGGCGTACTACTGCTATTGCCGTCCCGACGAGCTGAAGGCCAAGCGCGAGGCGGCCGAGGCGGCGGGAGGGGGATGGGTCTACGATCGCGCCTGTCGTGCGTTGTCGGCGAGCGAGATCGCCGCACGGGAGTCGGCGGCCACCCCGCGCGCGGTGCGGTTCCTGGTGCCAGATGGCACGACGACCTTCGAGGATCTGGTGCATGGCCGCATCAGCGTGGCCCACGAGAACATCGAGGACTTCGTCGTCTTGCGGTCCGACGGCAATCCGACGTATCACCTGTCGGTCGTCGCCGATGACGTGGACATGAAGATCTCGCACGTCGTGCGCGGCGACGATCACATCTCGAACACGCCCAAGCAGATCCTGCTCTATCGGGCGATGCGGGCGCCGGTGCCGGCGTTTGCGCACGTGCCTCTCATCCTCGGGCCCGACAAGAAGCGCCTGAGCAAGCGTCACGGCGCCACGGCCGTGGGCGAGTACGAGAAGCAGGGCTATCTGCCCGAGGCGTTCGTCAACTTCCTGGCGCTGCTCGGCTGGTCGCCCGGGAAGGGCAACGAAGAGGTGTTCAGCAAGGACGAGCTGGTGGCGCGGTTCGCGCTCGAGGGCATCAGCGGCGGCAATGCGGTGTTCAACCCCGAGAAGCTCGACTGGTTCAACCAGCAGCACATCGCGCGGCTGTCGTCGGCCGAGATCCTCGCGCGTGTCGGCCGCGGGGAGGGCCCGATCTCGCTGACCGAGGTCAGTCCGCCTCCCGATGTCGAGAGCCGGCCGGGGGTGCGGTGGATCGACCGCGTGGTGGACCTGGTCAAGCCGAGGCTGAAAAAGCTGTCGGATGTGCCAGGGCAGGTGGCGCCGTTCGTCGAGATGCGCGTCGAGCGCGATCCCGCGGCGATGGCGAAGCACGTGTCCGGTGACGAGATTGGCGGGCACCTGGTCGCGTGGCGCGACGTGCTCGCGTCGGTGAGTCCCTTCGACGCGCCGACGCTCGAGGCGGCATTGCGCGGCCTGGCGGAGGGCCGCGCGGTCAAGGCGGGGCCGCTGATCCACGCCACGCGCGTGGCGGTGACCGGCCAGGCGGTGAGTCCCGGCCTGTTCGAGGTGCTCGAGCTGCTGGGCCGTGCGCGCGTGCTCGCGCGGATCGACGATGTCCTCGGAGGGAAGTGACGTGGCAACGCGAAGGTCCTCCGCGAGGTCCGGTCGGCCGACGCCCCGCACGTCACGAGGCTCGTCCGTCAACGTCTGCGCGGCGATGTCGGCGGCCGACCTGACGCGGGCGCGCCGCGTGCTGATGCGCCGCGATCCGGTGCTCGGCGCGCTGATCAGGCGCGTGGGCGCGTGCGGCCTGGCCGAGTCGCGCACGCAGGCGCCGTTCGAGTCGCTCGTCAACACGATCATGTCGCAGCAGTTGTCGATTCGCGCGGCCGACACGATCTTCGGTCGCGTCGTCGCGTTGACCGGCGCGTCTGGGGGGCTGTCGCCGGAGGCGCTGCTGGCGCTCGACACCGCGGCGTTGCGCGGGGCGGGCGTGAGCCGCCCGAAGATTTCGTACCTGCGGGACTTGTCGGAGCGCGTGCGCGACGGCCGGCTCGACTTGCACGACCTGGAATCCTGTTCGGACGAGGACGTCATCACGGCCATCACGTCCGTCAAGGGACTGGGTCGCTGGTCGGCCGAGATGTTCCTGATGTTCCGCCTGAACCGGCCGGACGTCTTTCCGGTTGACGACCTCGGGATGGTCAAGGGCGTGCAGAAGCTGCTCGGCATGAAGCGGCGCCCCGCGGTGCGCACCATGCTCCGGGCCGCTGACGCCTGGCGCCCCTACCGCTCCGTCGCCGCCTGGTATCTCTGGCGGATATAGCTTAGGGGGTCAGATCTCTTTTCCACAGATTCGGGGGACCTGGTGCCAGATCTCGCCGGGGCGAGCTCGGTCAGTCGCCCCACCGAGATCTGGCACCCTGCCCCGAGAATTGTGGAAAAGAGATCTGACCCCCTAAGCTGTCACCGTGTACTGCGCATTCTGTGGAGTCGAGGCGCCCGAGGCGGCGCGGTTCTGTCCGGCGTGCGGGCGCGCCCTGGCGTCGCCCAAGCCGGCCGCCGGTCCGTTCGACGCCGCAGTCACGTCCCTGGGGCCGCGGGACGACGCCACGCGCCTCGCCGGCGGCCCTCCGGTCGCTGACGCCGTCACCCGACTCGCCTCGGGCGGCTCGGTCCCGCCGCGGGCGGTCGGCGCCACGCCCGCGCGCGCCGTCGCCCCGTCCTCAGGCAGCGGCTGGCTGAGCTCGTCCGGGTCGATCGACCACGGCCGCTTCGCCCCCGGGACCGTGCTCGACGGCCGGTATCGCATCATCGGCCTGCTCGGCCGCGGCGGCATGGGCGAGGTCTTCCGCGCCGACGACCTCCGCCTGGGCCAGCAGGTGGCCCTGAAGTTCCTGCCCGAGGAACTCGGGCGCGATCCCCTCCGCCTGGCGCAGTTCCACAACGAGGTCCGCACCGCGCGCCACGTCTCGCATCCGAACATCTGCCGCATGTACGACATCGGCGAGGTCGATGGCCTCCTCTACCTGTCGATGGAGTACGTCGATGGCGAAGACCTGGCGACCTCGCTGCGCCGCATCGGCCGGTTTCCCGAGGACAAGGCCCTCGACATCGCCCGACAGCTCTGCGCCGGTCTGGCAGCCGCGCACGATCGCGGCGTCCTGCATCGCGATCTCAAGCCGGCCAACGTCATGCTGGACGGCACTGGCCGCGTCCGCATCATGGACTTCAGTCTCGCCGCCATCGGCGAGGTGTCGGACATCCGCGCCGGCACGCCCGCCTACATGGCCCCCGAGCAATTGGCGGGACAGGAGGTCACGGTCAAGAGCGACCTGTTCGCGCTCGGCCTCGTGCTGTACGAACTCTTCACCGGCCGCCGCGCCTTTCAGGCGACGACGATCGCCGAGCTCGTCGCTCAGCACGAGGCGATGGCCATCACCGCGCCGACGACGATCGTCGCGTCGATCGACCCGCTCATCGAACGCGCGCTCATGCGGTGCCTCGACCCGCTGCCCGCGCGCCGACCCTCGTCAGCGCTCGCGGTCTCCGCCGCGCTGCCCGGCGGCGATCCGCTCGCGGCCGCGCTCGCCGCCGGCGAGACGCCGTCCCCGGAGATGGTCGCCGCGGCCGGAGGGGAGGGCGCCGCCCTCTCGTTCCTCTCGGGCGCTGTGCTGACCGTCCTCGCGATCCTTCTTCTCCTCGCCACGGGCGCCATGGCCGGCCGGACGCAGATGGCGGCGCGGGTGCCCGTCGGCAAGCCGACGGTCGTCCTTGCCGATCGGGCCGCCGAGGTGCGCCGCGCGCTCGGCTACACCGAGCCCTACGCCGACAGCGCCGAAGGCTATCGCTACGACGCCGACTACCTGCAGTGGGCGTCTCGCAACGGCGCGGGCACGCGGCGCTGGACCGACGTCGAGTCGGGTCGGCCGCCGGCGTTGGTGTACTGGCGCCGTACGAGTCCGATCACGCTCGTGCCGTACGACGATCATGCGCCGGTCGGCATCGGCGACCCGCCCAATCTCCTGAGCGGGATGACGATGGTCGAGGTCGATGCCGAGGGCCGGCTGTTCCGCTTCATCGGCGTGCCCGACGAGATCGAGAGCCCCGCTCCGGCGGACGCTCGGGAAACCGACTGGTCGGCGCTCTTCACCGCGGCCGGTCTCGACGAGTCGAGCTTCAGCCTCGTCGAGCCCGCACGCACACCCAGAGGCCACTCCGACCAGCGACGGGCCTGGGAAGGGCCGCTGCCAGGGACCGCCCATCGCGTGCGCGTCGAGGCCTCGGCGTATCGCGGCCGGGTGGTCGGGTTCGAGATGGTCGGGCCGTGGTCGCGGGCGACGCGGCAGGTGCCGTTCACGCCGCCGCCGCAGAGCCAGTTCGTGCGCATCGGCGGCTCCCTGATCGTCGTCCTGCTGCCTTTGGCGGCGGCCGTGATCGCCCGGCGCAACGTGCGATCGGGCCGCGCCGATCGCGCGGGCGCCTCGCGCCTGACCGGCGGTGTCTTCGCGATCTCGATGATGGCCTGGGCGCTGCAGACGCACATCGAGCTGCTCGACGTCGAAACGGGCCGCTTCTGGCTGGGCATCGCCATGGGGCTCTTCAATGGCGCGCTGCTCGGCGTCGTCTATCTCGCGCTCGAGCCGTTCGTGCGCCGCCACGCGCCCGACATGCTGATCACCTGGTCGCGCGTCATCTCGGGCCGTGTGTTCGATCCGCGCGTGGGTCGCGACCTGCTGCTCGGTGTGACGTTTGGCGGGTTCGTCACGGTGATCGCACTCGGCTACAGCGTCGTGCCGGTGCTGGTCGGCTGGCCTGAGCCCATGCCGGACACCACCAGCCTGGACCAGCTCCTGGGTCCGCGGCAGTTTCTCAACGCGCTCCTGGTCCGCGTCATGTGGGCGCTGCAGAACGGCATGATCGGCACGCTCATTTTCGCGCTGCTGAGACACGTGTCGAGCCGCATCAACGAGCGCCTGGGCCGCCGCCTGCCCCCCCGGGTGCTGATGCTGGCGTCGGTCGCGGTGGCTGTCCTCGTGTTCGTGCTGGTCTCACGGCGTGGCGGATCAGCGGAAGCCGGCTTCGCGATCTTCGGTCTCGTCTTTCAGGCCGTCATCGTGCTCGGCTTCGTCCTCATCGTCTACAAACTGGGCCTGTTTGCGTCAGTGGTGGCCTTCTACGTGAACAACATCACGACCGGGCTTCTCGTGACGCTCGACGGGCGGCGGCTGTATGCTGCCCAATCCTGGGCGATGCTGGCGGGATTGGGTCTGGCTGCCGCGATCGGGTTCTGGCTGGCACGCCAGCCCACTCGCCGACCGTCGTAAGCCGTCTGGTATCGTCTGTCGTATCCCCAACTGCCTATGAAGCTCCGACTTCGAGCGATTGTGACGGGTGTCGTGCTCGCGATCCCGGCGGCCGCGCTCGTCACGACGGCCGTGGAGATGCGCCGTACGCGCGACCTGACCGAGACGCTCGAGCGGGTGGTTCGCTCGCAGATCAACGACCAGGTGCGGGAGCGGTGCGAGAGCGACTCCAACTGGTTCCTCACTGGACCGCTCATCGGGCGCCCGCCGCGGGGCCTCGCGCCGGATCCGGTCAACCCGGATCCGATGGCACCTCGGCCGAAGCTCACGGACCAGGCGTTCGAGCTCTTCGCGTACGACGAGCAGTTTGCCGGAACGAGCATGGCGGCGCCCCGGTTCCCGCTGGAGTTTCGTCAGGAACTGCAACGCGGCACGGCCATGATCGGCAGCCGCTTCGCGTCTTCGGCGGGATCGGGCGCGCAGATCGGCATGCCCACGGGCTGGGTCGGTGGCCCCTGCATGTACTTCCTCGGACGGATGAAGCCACCGGCCGGTCAGCTGACCACGCGTGTGCTGATGATGTCCGGGCTTTCAGTCCTGTTCTTCGCCATCGTGTGGCTGGCGCAGCAGCCGACGCTGCGGCGCGTGTTCCGGCTGTCGCGCGACGCGCAGGCGTCGGTCAAGGAGGGCCACGCGGCCATCGCCCCTGACCAGCTGAAGGACGAGTTGAGTTCGGTGACGTTCGTGTACAACGACGTCGCCACGGAACTTCACCAGCGCAAGGCACGGATCGCCGACCAGGACGAAGCGCTGCGCCGGTACGTGACCCATACCGTCGATGACGTGTCGAAGCCGATCGCCGAGGTGGAGCGCCACCTGGCCGCGCTCGCCTCGGGCCACACGGGCGGTGACGCGAACCCGGAGATCGTTGCGGCCGTGCTCGCGGGCCGGGAGGCAGCGACGCTGCTCGAGAACCTTTCGGCCTCGGCGCGGTTGCGGATGAGCGGCGAGATTCCGCGAGAGGACGTGAATCTCGGCGCCGTGATCGGCCGCGTCCTCGAGCGCTATCAGCCAATGGCGCGAATGCTCAACGTCGTGCTGACATCGCGTCTGCCGTCCACGCCGGTCACCCTCTCGGCGAACGCGGCGCTGCTCGAACGGGCCGTGGGCAACCTGGTGGACAACGCCCTTCGCTACAACCGCCCGGGTGGTCACGTGACGGTGACGCTCGAGGCCGACGCTGGGCCCCGCGCCTTCTCGCTCCGCGTGACCGACGATGGTCCTGGCCTGACCGACGACCAGTTCAAGGGCATCACGGCGGTTCGGCGCTTCCGCGGCGACGAGGCCCACAATCGACGACCCGGCGCGCCCGGCTTGGGCCTCGCGCTGGCGCGCGAAGTGGCGGATCAGTCCGGCCTCGTCCTCACCTTCCGCCGCCCCGCCCCCGGCGGTTTCGAGACTGAGCTCAGTCGGCGATGACCTCGGAGGTAATTCCTACGAAAACTGTAAGTCTGCGGTCAATCGGTCGAGACTTACAGTTTTCGTAGGAATTACCTCCGAGGTCGTCACAAGGCCAGCAGCAACAGCAGCGCGATCTGGATGCCGCGGACGCTGGAGGTCTTTTCGACGTCGATCCACTCATCGAGCGCGTGCGCGCGGCCGCCGCGGCCGCCGGAGTCGATCGTGATCGCCGGGATCCCGAGGCTGATCGGGATGTTCGAATCCGTGCTGCTGTAGCTGAACGTCGGCTGCATGCCCATCGCACGGACGACGGCCGCGGCCGTCTGCACGAGCGGTGAGGCGCGCGGCGTCTCGCCGGACGGGCGATCCCCGATCACCTTCAACTCCGCCGACACGCGACCCTGCGCCGTTGATCGCGTCTTGTTCTCGTCGTCCACCGCCTCCTGCACCAGGGCCAGGAAGCTGCGCTCGAGCTTCGTCAGCTCCTCACGCGACTCGGACCGCATGTCGATCTCCATCCAGCTCTCGAACGGGATCGAGTTGACCGACGTGCCGCCTCCGACGACGCCGACGCTGTAGGTGGTCTTGGGAGACGAGGGCACTTCGAGCCGCGCGAATCGCTGCATCGCCCCGGCCATCGCAAAGGCGGGATTGACCAGGCCGAACGCACCGTAGCTGTGACCGCCGGGTCCCTTGAACGTCACCCGATAGCGTTTGCTGCCCACGCCGCCGTGGGTGATGTCGCTGCCGCCGCCGGCGCCGTCAATCGAGATGAACGTGCCGATGCGGTCTTTGTACGGCCCCTTCTGAAACAGATACTTCATCCCGCGCAGATCGCCAGGGCCCTCTTCGCCGACGTTGCCGATGAAGAGGATGTCGCTCTTCGTCTGGACGGCCGCCTCGTCGAGCGCGCGCACGATCGCCAGGATGACGGCGAGCGCGCGAGTGTCGTCGCCAATACCGGGCGCGGACAGGCGCGTGCCGTCGCGCTTCACCGTCACGTCGGTCCCCTCCGGGAACACGGTGTCGAGGTGCGCCGCCACGGCCAGCAGCGGTCCGCCGCCCGTGCCCTTGCGCAGCCCCATCACGTTGCCTTCCGCGTCCCGCTCGACGTTCGAGAGGCCGGCGGCACGCAGCATCTGGAGATACGCCGCGCCTCGCGCGTCCTCCTTGAAGGGGGGCGCGGGAATCTCCGTGAGCGTGACGATCTCGCTCACCAGCCGGTCGTGGTCGCGATCGATAACGGCCAGGGCCCGCTTGAGCCTCGCGTCCTCCATCACGCGTTTGACGTTCGCGTCGGCGACCGCCGGCGCCAGCGTGGCCGTCGGGGACTGCGCGGACACCGTGGTCGTGACGCGACCCGCCATCGCCGCCTGCGCCCAGGCGCGAATCGGCAGGAGGTAGGAGCCGGCGGCGACGAGGACGAGCGCGAGAGCCGTCGCACCGAGAATACGTGGGGAAGAACGGCGACCAGCGTGCATGCCCGCTGATCTTACCTGTACGGCTCACCAGATCCGGACGCGCCCGCCCGGCGGACGGAACAGGGCATCGGCCGCGGTGAGCCCGAACGCGTCGTTGAAGGGGGCCAGGTTGCTGACGATGCCGTTGGTGCGGAACTCGTACGGCGCGTGGGGTTGCGTCAGCAGCCATTGCCGCATGTAGTCGTCCCGCCCCTTCATCCGCCACATCCGCGCGTAGCCCAGGAAGAACCGCTGGGCGCCCGTGAAGCCGTCGAGGACCGGCGCCGGACGCCCGTCGAGCACGCGCTGATACGCGCGCCAGGCGACAGCGAGTCCGACGAGGTCGGCGCTGTTCTCCGCCCGGGTCAGCGTCCCGTTCACCGGCGCGTCCAGCATCCGGTACGCGTCGAACTGGGTCGCCAGGACCAGCTCGCGCTGCACCAGCTCAGCCGTCTCGGGCGCCGTCCACCATCGCCGGATCAGGCCGTCGGCGTCGTAGGGCCGGCCTCGCTCGTCGAAGGCATGTGTGATCTCGTGTCCGACCGTCGCTCCCAGGGCCCCGAAGTTCACCGCGTCGTCGGCCTCGGCGTCGAAGTGGGGCGGCTGGAGGATGGCGGCCGGCAGCACGATCTGGTTGAGCGCCGGGTTGTAGAACGCGTTGACGGTCTGCGGGCTGACGATCCACTCGGCGGGTCGGGCGCCCGAGGCGCGCAAGAAGCGATAGTCGCCGTCGAATCGCCGAGCGCGCTGGATGTTGCCGAAGAAGTCACCCGGCGTGATCACCAGGCGTGAGTAGTCACGCCAGGTGCGCGGCGTGCCGACGCGCGACTCGAGCCGCGCGAGCTTGGTGAGGGCCTCGGATCGCGTCGATCGTGACAACCATCTGGCGTCGTCGATCGTGTCCGCGTAGGCGCGCGTGACGGCCTGGACGAGTCGGTCGGCTCGGGACCGGGTCCTCGCAGGCAGATGCTTCTCGACATAGAGCCGTCCGATGGCGTCGCCCAGGTAGGCGGTCACGAGCGACACCGCGACCTTCCACCGCTCGCGCGGCAGTGTCTGCCCCGTGAGCAGAGTCCCGAAGAAGTCGAAACGCGTCATCCAGAACGGCTCGCCGAGCAGGGGCGCCATGGCTGTCAGATAGCGCCCGCGCAGCCAGGCTTTCAGCGTCTCGAGCGGCGTGTCGGCGGCCAGGGCGGCGAAGCCGGTGAAGAACGCCGGCTGCATCAGCATGACTTCGGCGACCAGGTGCACGCCCTGAGGCCGGGCCCACTCGGCCCAGTCAAAGCCGGGGCAGGCCTCACGAATACCGTCGAGCGAACGGCTGAGCGGCCCCGCCACACGGCTCGAGATCGGGTCGAGCTGCAACCGGGCGACCGCCTGTTCGAAGGCGACGACGAGGCGGGCCTCGGTCTCGACGGCCGCCGCGGGTCGTTCGGCAAGCTGGAAGAGCGCGGCCAGATAGCGGGCGTATTCCTGCCGTGCGGCGGCGAACGGGGCGCCGTCGCCCAGGTAGTAGTCGCGGCTCGGCAGCAGGGTGCCGCCCTGGGAGACTTGCGCGATCAGTCGTGCGGGGTCACGAGCGTCCACGACCACCGCCACCGCAAAGGGACCGCCGGCGGCGTTGGCGGTCAGCTCGCCCGCGAGGGCCGCCAGGGCGCGCGCCGACTGTACGCGGTCGATGCGGGCCAGCACGTCGCGAATCGGCGCGATGCCGAGCGCGTTGATCCGGCCGACGTCCATCGCGCTCGTATAGAGATCCGCGATCTGCTGTTCGGGGGATCCGGGGCGCCGGTGCGGGCGTTGCGCGACCTCCTCGATCAGCTCGCGCAAGGCCAGTTCGGCCCGGTCCGCCAGCTCGATGAACGTGCCGTACGTCACACGGTCGGGCGGGATGTCCGCGGTCCCGAGCCAGCGGCCATTGGCGAAGCGGAAGAGGTCGTCCTGCGGACGCACCGAGCGGTCCATGCCGGCCAGGTCGAGGCCCGATCGCGGGATCGACGGCTGCCGCCCCGCGATCGTCACCGACGCGATCGTCACGACGGCAAGCACGATGAGCCTCTGGACCATTCGGTACCTCGCCGCGATACGATGAGACGCGTCACCTGTCGTGACGCCCCCCACGTGTCCTACGCCTGGAACGCCGCCGACTACGCCCGCCACTCCGCCGGCCAGCAGAAATGGGCGCTCGACCTGCTCGACGAGATCGATCTCGCGGCAGATGACGTCGTGCTCGACCTCGGCTGTGGCGACGGCAAGGTTACCGCAGAGATCGCCCGCCGCGTACCGCTGGGCCGGGTCCTCGGGGTGGACCTGTCGGCCGACATGATCCGGCACGCGACCGAGACGTATCCGCCGACCGTGTATCCCAACCTCGCGTTTGGGGAGTGCGACGCTCGCGAGTTGACGTTCGAGGGGGCGTTTTCGCTGGTGTTCTCCAACGCCGCACTTCACTGGGTCCGCGACCACCGGCCCGTCCTCCAGGGCATCAGCCGGGCCCTGCGGCCGGGTGGCCGCTGCGTGATGCAGATGGGCGGGTTCGGCAACTTCGCTGAGGTGCTGCGCGCGTTCGAGCACGTGATGGCCGCCCCGCGCTGGCGCCCGTCGTTCGAGGGGTTCGCCAGCACCTACGGATTCCATCACCCGGACGACTACCGCCTCTGGCTGGTCGAGGCGGGCCTGGTGCCGTGGCGGGTGGAATTGATCCCGAAGGACATGCCGCACGCCTCACGCGACGCGTTCACGGGCTGGCTGCGGACCGCGTGGCATCCGTACACGACGAAGGTGCCGGTGGCGGACCGGGACGCCTTCATCGACGAGGTGGTCGCACGACACCTCGAGGCGCACCCGGCCGATGCCGACGGCTCGGTCAACGTCATCGGCATCCGTCTGCAGGTGCACGCAGCCGTACCCCCGTAGGAGCAGGTTCACATGGAACATCGACGACTCGGCAGGTCAGGCCTCAACGTCCCCGTGCTCAGCTTCGGCGCCGCGACGTTCGGCGGCGGCACCGACTTCTTCCGCCACTGGGGCTCCACCGATGTCGCCGAGGCGCGGCGGCTGATCGACATCGCGATGGACGCCGGCGTGACGATGATCGACACGGCCGACGTCTACTCGCTCGGCTTGTCCGAGGAGATCGTCGGCAAGGCGGTTGCGGGTCGTCGCGAGCGCCTCCTCCTCTCCACGAAGGGCGGGTTCAAGATGGGCCCCGGCGCGAACGAGATCGGCACGTCGCGCTATCACCTCATCCAGGCCTGCGAAGCGAGCCTGAGGCGCCTGGGCACGGATGTCATCGACGTCTACCACGTGCATGGCTTCGACGCGCAGACGCCGATCGAGGAGACGGTGCGCGCCCTCGACCACCTGGTGCAGTCCGGCAAGGTGCGCTACGTCGGCTGCTCCAACTACTCGGGCTGGCACCTGATGAAGGCCCTGGCGATTGCGGACCGCGAGGGACTCTCGCGCTTTGTCGTCCACCAGGCGTACTACTCGCTCGTCGGCCGGGAGTTCGAGTGGGAGCTGATGCCGCTCGCCCTCGAGGAGCAGGTGGCGACGATGGTGTGGAGCCCGCTGGGGTGGGGGAGGCTCACGGGCAATCTCCGGCGGGGTCAGGTGAAGCCGGACGTCAGCCGGCTGCCCGGCACGGTGCAGAGCGCTCCGCCAGTCGCCGACGACCTGCTCTACCGCGTCGTGGACGCCATCGATGCGGTCGCCGCCGAGACGGGGAAGTCGGTGCCGCAGATTGCCATCAACTGGCTGCTCCAGCGGCCCACGGTCGCCAACGTCATCATCGGCGCCAGGAACGAAGCCCAGCTCAAGGACAACCTCGGGGCGCTCGGCTGGTCGCTGACCTCGGAGCAGATCGCGCGGTTGGACGTGGCCAGCGCGACGACGGTGGCCTATCCCTACTGGCATCAGCGGACGTACGAACGGAACCCGAAGCCTGTCTGATCACGCGGCGATGCGGAGGACGCGGAGGCGACCTCGCTGGCCGTGAGAATCCCCTTCGCCACGGCCGCCGGACCAAGTGTAGGCGGCGAAGAAGCCGCCCGGCCGTGCGCCGCCCGCCGGTGGCGGCCATTCCGGACGCAGCGCGGGGCCGGGATCGATAGGTGTCGCGCGGCGCGCGGGCGCCAATCCGGGATAGAATCCCGTCCTTCAAACTTCTCGAAGGAGGCGACTCATGCCATCGCGCACGTGGATTGCGGCCGGCGTTGCCGGCTGCGTCGTGGTCAGTCTCACGGTGCTGGCCGCGCGGCCGCAGGCGCCGCAACCCGCACAGGGCACACCGCCGCAGGTCGGCCGCGGAGGCCAGCCTGCTGCGCCCGCCCAGCAACCGCCTGCGACCCCGCCTCCGATGCCGGGCGGTCTGCCGCCGCGCCCACAGACGGAAGCCGATCTGCTCAACGACAAAGGGGGCGTCCCCGAAGGATTCACGCCCATCTTCAACGGCAAGGACCTGTCGGGCTGGCACGTCAGCAAGACGAATCACCACGGGACCACACCCGACTACCGGGTCCTGCACGGGATGATCGTCGGCAACCAGAGCCCGATCGGACAGGGCGGAATCCTCCTGACCGACAAGAGGTACAAGAACTTCGAGGTCTACATGGAGGTCAAGCCGGACTGGGGCAACGACAGCGGGTTGTTCCTGCGCTCGAGCGAAGCCGGTGAGGCGTACCAGGTCACGCTCGATTACCTGCCTGGCGGCGGGATGGGCGGCATCTACGGCGAGCGCCTGCAGGGCCTGAGCGCAGCGCCGCCGCCGGAAGGCCGGCCGGTGCCCACGCTCCTCTGGACCGAGGTGTGGCGCCGTGAGTCGTGGAACTCCATCCGCGCGCGGATCGAAGGCGATGTGCCCCACATCCAGGTGTGGATCAACGGCGCGCTGATTCGCGACTGGCGGGACACGGCCAACCACGCCGCTGGCGGCGCCACCGACGGCATGATCGCCATCCAGATTCACGGAGGCGCTCGCGCGCTACCCGGGGGCTTCTGGCGCTGGCGCAATATTGCTGTGAAGGAGCTGCCGTAGGGGACCCAGCTCAGGGGACGAACTTGGCGAGCGGCACCTTGACTGGGATGCGCTGGTTGCCGCGAACACCGAGAAGGCCAGGCGCGGCCGACTCCTCGCCCCAGAACCACACGCTGCCGTCCTTCGTGCGCGCGAAGGTGAAGTTCCCGCCGAGCCAGTAGGCATCCACGTCCGGCAGCTTGATCGGCGTCGGCTTCGGCTGGAAGTCGCCGGAGAGGCCGGCGCCGAGTTGTCCCCAGTCGCTGTTGCCCCAGCCGATCAACGTGCCGTTGCGGCGGCGCACGATGAACTGGCGGCCAAACGTGCCGGCCTTCACTTCGACGGCATCCGAGATACTCGTCGCGACCGCAGGGGTCGGTTGTCCCGGCTCCCCGACGTCGGCGTGCGAGCCGTGGCCCAGTCCGGCCTGCTCGTTGCTGCCCCAGCTCCACACGCGGCCGTCTCTGGTCACCGCCACGGCAGCGCCGCTCACGGTGGCGATGGAGACCACATCACTGACGCCCGGCACGAGCGCCGGTGCACGCACCTCGACAGCCGCGCTGCCCGTGCCTAGCTGCCCCTTCGTGTTGGGGCCCCACGCAAACACGCGGCCGTCGCGCGTCAGGGCGTAACCGCCAGCCGGCCCGCCGGCGATGTCGGAGACGTTGGCGAGGCCTTCGACGGCGATTGGTGTGGCGACGCCTGGAAAGATCCGCTGGCCGCCGGAGAGGAACGGCGGCACGTCACCCCAGGCCCGAACGCTGCCGTCGCTTAGCACCGCCATCGCCGCCGCGCCGTGGGCCGCGATGCGCACCACATCTGCCAGGCCGGGGACCTGTCCCGGTGTGTGCCGTTCACTCGCACCTTTGAGCGGCACGCCGAGGTTGTTGCTGACGCCTCGTCCCCAGGCCCACACCGTACCGTCCTCGAGCAGCGCGTACGACGCGTCATCGTCGCCAGCGGCGACTTGGACCGCCTTGCCCGGAAGGTCGATACGGGCGGCGGGCAGGAATCCGCGGACCACTTTGGGGCGACCCAGTTGTCCTGATCGGTTGTTGCCCAGCGCCGTCACCCTCCCGTCAGACAGCAGCGCGAGGATGTGCCACGACGCGGCAATCTGCGTAACCGTCGTCTGGGCCAGCGCCCCGAGAGGACGCATCGCGGCCTGGGCGGCGAGGGCGACAAGGATGACCAGCGCGAATCGACGCATGAGGCCTGGGAATCATCTTCCTCCCAGTTTCTTGTCGCATTCAACCTTTGGATCCTCGAGGCGACCACTCGGCGATCGCACGACGCGGTGGGCGGTTGGAGACAGCCTGAAGACAAAGCCGCCCGAACGATAACTCGAGGGGGTAGACCGCGCGGACCGTGGCCTTGGTTCGGGCAGCTTGATGCAGTGATGCAGCTGGAGTATGATCCAGCATCATGCGCACGACGATCACCTTGGACGAGCGCCTGATCGCGCAGCTCAAGCGCCGCGCGGCCGAGCAGGGCACGTCCGTGAGCAAGCTCGTCGAACACGCCGTGCGGCTGTTCGTGCGTACGCCGCGCTCGCCGACGGCTCCGCAGGCGTTCGAGCTGGTCACGTTCGGGAAGGGCGGGCGCTTCTCGCGGCACAACATCGACAAGACGTCTGCGTTGCTCGAAGCCGACGACGTCGAACGCTTCGCGTCCGGTCGCTAGCTGATGCAGCTGCCCGACGTGAACGTGCTCATCTACGCGCACCGCGAGGACGCGCCCGATCATGAGCGTTACGCGGCGTGGTTGCAGGCGCTGACGACCTCGGAGGCACCGTTCGCCCTGTCGGACGTCGTCCTCGCGGGCTTCCTGCGCATCGTCACCAATCCGCGCATCTTCGATCCGGCCACGCCGATGGACACGGCACTCGCCTTCTGCCAGCGTCTGGTGGATTGGCCGCGCGCGTCGCTTGTCACCCCGAGTCGCCGGCACTGGGCGCTCTTCACCGGTCTCTGTCGCGACATCAAGGGCCCGCTGGTGACGGATGCCTACATCGCGGCCCTGGTCATCGAGCATGGGTGCGAACTCGTCACGACCGACAGCGACTTCGCGCGCTTCCCGGGCTTGCGATGGCGCCATCCCCTCGCCGCCACGTAGCGAGCGCCCTTCAGGAGACGAGGCGTCGCGGGTTGAGGCGACGGCTCGAGGATGCGGTGCCCTCCAGCGTGCGAGGGATCGAGAATCGAACTCCCTCAGCTCTCGACGGGAGAATGACTTGGCGTGCGTTGAGGCGAGTTGGCTGGGAGGCAGGGATTCGAACCCCGATAAGCAGAGTCAGAGTCTGCTGTCCTACCGTTGAACGACCTCCCAGCAAGGCGGGTCGATGGTAGCCGAACCTCCATAAGTTACCAGTACGTCACGCGGGCGGGCAAGCCAGGGACCTCGATCACGCCGCTCTGAGCGCCCGACAACGGTGCGAGTGGTCCCAGGCGCTGCGGAGCGATGGCCGACGCCGATCCTGCCGACCCTCGAGATCGGGTACACTGCGGGCAAATTCATCCCTGATTTTTGCCGCGCGGTCGAAGTGCGCTCCTTGCGCCGACGACGCCGAAGCCAAGGAGAAAGCCAATGCAACGACGAGAGTTCCTCAAGAACGGCGCGGTCGCGCTGACCGCGGCCGCCACCAAGCCCCTGTTCGCCTGGCAGGGCGCCAACAACCGCGTACGCATGGCCGTGATCGGCATGGGCAACCGCTCCGGTCGCGTGTTCGATTCACTCACGCGCTACGACGACGTGCAGTTCACGATGGGATGCGAAGTCGCGCAGAACCGGCAGACGGGCTTCCAAAGCGCCAATCGCCCGCTGGCCCAGTCGCTCAACGTGGTCGGGGACTATCGGCGTGTGCTCGACCGGAACGACATCGACGCGGTGCTCATCGGCACGCCCGATTTCTCGCACGCCAGGATCACGGCTGACGCGCTGGCTGCCGGCAAGCACGTCTACGTCGAGAAGCCGATCGCGAACAACGTCGCGCGCATCAACATGATGCTGGACGCCTACAACAAGTATCCGGGTCCCGTCGTGCAGGTCGGCACGCAGCAGCGGAGCTGGGATCACTTCATCGAGGCGAAGAAGCAGATGGAGCTGCTCGGCCCCGTCACCCACGTGCTCATCCAGCACGGCGGCGGCTACGCGCAGACGCGGCAGGAGGTCGTACCCGTGCCCGCCGGACTCGACTGGGACGCGTGGCAGGTGGACGCGCCGAAGAAGCCGTTCAAGCAGGGGTACACGTCGTTCCGCGCCTGGTGGGAGTACGGCAGTGGCCTGGTGGGCGACTGGGGAGCCCACCACATCGACGTCGCGAACTGGTTCATGAACGCCGACGCGAAGCAGCCGGTGAAGACCTCGGCGATCGGCTTCTACTCGAACCCGAACACCGATCCGGAGTGCGTGTTCAGCCAGTTCTCGATCGCGTGGCAGTACGACACCTTCATGATGACGTTCGCCAACAACGTCTTTCCACGACCGAACTTCGCCGATCCGAAGGCCCCGGACATCGAGGGCTGGGGCGTCTACTTCTCCGGGGCCAACGGCACGCTGCAGGTCAACCGCATGGGGTGGGCCCTCCGGCCGAATGTCGGCCAGACGCGGATTCGCGTCCAGGCTGATGCGGCGGCCGCGGCGGGTGCCGGCGGGGGACGTGCGGGCGGTGCTCCCGGTGGCGCACCGGGCGGCGGACGCGCGGGCGGCGCACCCGGCGGCGGCCGGGGTGGTGGCGGGGGGCAGGCGGTCCCGCTGAACGTGTACATCAACCCGCGCGGGGCCGTCGAAGAGGACTACCCGCTGCACGCGCACACGCGCGACTTCCTCGACAAGCTGAAGGCGAAGGACCGGAAGACGGCCGCGCCCATGGAAGTCGGCTACAACTCGGCCCTGCCGGCCCTGCTCGCGCTCGAAGCGATGAAGGACAACAAGGTGCTGGGGTGGGATCCGGTGGCACGGCGATCGAAAGCGCTCTGAGTAGTCAAGACTGCCGCCTCGCGCCGAGCGCGGGGCGGCACCGTTCTTTACGCCGAACGCTTGCTGCGCGACCGCATCACGATCACGACCACGCCCACGACGAGAATGATGCCGGCGACGACCACGGACGCGGTTCCGAGGTTGTCCTTGATGTACTGCGTTGCTTGCTCACCGTACATGTAGGCCAGCCAGCCTTCGCCGCCGTACCGAAACGCCCGTCCGATCGCGATCCCAAGGATGAACGCCCAGGGTCGCACCCCCGCGAACCCAGCCAGGAGGACGAACAGCTTGAGCGGCGTCGGGGGCGGCAGGAAGGCGGGGACGATCACGGCCAGCAGTCCATACTGCCGGAACAGGCCGAAACCCCGCTCCATCTGCTCCGGGGTGAACTGTCGCCGCAGGAACGCCTCGCCGCCCTTCCGGGCGATCATGTACAAGACCAGGCATCCCGCCGTGGACCCGACGACGGTTGCCCCGCTGTACAGGATCCACCGTTCTGGATGCTGGATCGTGAGCGCGACGATCAACGCGTCACCGACCTGAGGCAGCGGGATGAACGTCGAATCGAGGAACGCGATGATCGCAAGGCCCGGCGCCCCAAGCCGCTCGGCGAGGGGAAGAATCCACGCCATGGCCTGCTGAAAGAACTCTGAAACGTAATGCATCGCGGAAAGCAGACGATTATGGCACGCCGGGCTGGAGCGCAGAGGCGATTCCAGGCGTATTAGCGCCAGACGAGGATCCGGACACATCGATGAGACATCAACTCGGGTTGGCCCTGCGGCGTCTTCGAGACACGCCTGGGTTCACGACCACCGCCCTGGCCGCGCTGGCGTTCGGCATCGGCCTCAACATCCTGATTTTCAGTTTCACGAGTCCCGTGCTGGTCAAGGCCTTGCCGTATCCCGAGGTCGATCGGCTCCTGGACGTGAGCATGGCGCCGCCTGGCAAGCCGGACGCGCGCGGACCGGTGACGCCGGCGCTGTACGCGCTGCTGCGCGATCGGACCGGCGCGGCCTTCGACGCCGTCGGCGTCTTCGACACGGGGCGCACCGCCAACCTCGCGGGCGACGCCGGAGGGCCGGCCGAACGACTGAACGGGCACCGGATCTCGGCCACGGGTCTCGCCTCGTTCGGTGCCGCGCCACTCCTCGGCAGGCTCCCGCGCGCCGCTGATGAGCAGACCGGCGCCCCACCGACCATGGTTCTCGGCTACCCGCTCTGGCAGCGGCGATTCGCCGGCCGGGCGGACATCGTCGGCCAGACCGTGCACGTCGATGGACAGCCGACCTTGATTATCGGTGTCATGCCGGAGGGGTTCGGGCTCCTGGACAACTCCTCCGACGCCTGGTTCACGTCCAGCTTCGAACCGGCCCCCGGGCAGGAAACACAGCACAACCTGCGCGGCATCGGCCGCCTGAAGCCTGGCGCCTCGATGGCGGAGGCCCAGGCCGCGGTGAAGGTCGCGCTCGACGAATACGCACAGCTGTTTCCGAACCGCGATAAGGGATGGACCGTCGAGCTCGCGCCATGGAGCGAGGCGCGATTCGGCGGATTGCGGCGGCCATTGACGATGGTGCAGCTCGGTGTGGGCGCGATCCTGCTCCTGGTCTGTGTGAGCGTGGCGGTGCTGATGCGGGCGCGCACGGTGCTGGGCGAGCGATCCGCGGTGCTCGACTCGAGACAGCTCCGGCCGGGCGTTGTCCTCACCGAAAGTCTGATCCTCGCGCTCGGCGGTGGTGCGATGGCCATCGTCGGTGTCTGGGTGGGGCTGCCCTCGCTCCTGGCCATCACGCCGTCCGCGCTGCCGCGTCTCAGTGACGTCGCGTTCGGCGCCGGAGAGCTTGCATTCGCGATCGTCCTCAGCGTCGCGGCGGGGCTGTGGCTCGGGATCCTGCCGGCGTTGCGCGCCTCGCGGACCGACACCGCCACCCGGGGATGGCTCGGCGCGTCGGCGCTCATGGTGCTCGTGGCGCTCCAGGTGGCGTTGGCATTCGTGCTCATCGCCGGAACCGGCCTGGCGATGCGGGCCGTGGGCGATCTCCGAGGTCGCGACGTCGGCATCGACCCGGCGGGCCTGCTGAGCGCCGACGTGTTCCTGCCGCGCGACCCGTACGTCATTCGCCACGTGGCCGAGGCCGGCAGCCCCGAGATCGCCGGGTTCAACCCCGCGGGCGCGGCCCTCTACGATCGCGTTCGCGCCGCGTTGCAGACGATGCCTGGCGTGGTCCAGGCCGCGGGCGTGGGCTCGCAGCCCTTCAGCAACGCGCCGTTCGTGCAGTATTTCGTCGGCGATGCGGAGCACACGCCGGACAACCAGGTTGCGGCGCAGTACCTGGCGGTCACCGAGAACTACTTCAACACGATGGGGATTCGCCTCGTTCGTGGCCGCGACTTCTCGGCCGCCGATCAGCCCGACTCGCCGTGGGTGGTCCTCGTGAACGAGACGCTGGCCAAGCAGCAGTGGCCCAACGGCGATCCGATTGGGCAGCGGCTGACGCTGACCTTCTCTCCGAATGACGAGGAACCGGCCCGCGAGGTCGTCGGCCTGGTGGCTGACACGATCCCATTCCGCGGCGCGTCAGAGGTCCCGCCGCTGATCTACGTGCTGCACCGGCAACAGGCGACCGAGCAGCGCGCCTCGCTCGAAGGCCGCCGCACCGTGATGTCGTTCGTGGTCCGCACGACGGGCGATCCGCTCGCGCTCGCCGACTGCCGTCCGCGCGGAGGTCGGCAAGGTCGACGCCACGACGCCTGTGGCGTCGATTCGGACTGTCGAGTCGTATCTCAATGCCGGGCAGACCGCGCTGCTGCAGTATGGCGAGACGCTGCTCGGCATCTTCGCGCTGGTTGCGCTGGTCGCGTGTGCCGCGAGCGTCTACGCGCTGACGGCCTACGGTGTCGCCCATCGTCAATCGGTGCTCACGATCGGCCTCTTCGTCGTCGCGGCCGTCGTCATGGGCACGGCTGCGGGATGGACCGGCTGGATGCGACTCGCCGGCGTCATCGCGTCGTTTCTCACGAACCTCACGGTCACGCCGGCTGATCCCATGCCGCTTGTCGTCACGGGCGGCGTGATCCTGGTGACGGCGCTCGTCGCGTTGTTCGTCGCCGCGCGCCGCGCACCGACGGCGGGGCGCTGAGACTCGAGTAGGTATAATCGCTGCGCAGGCGTTTTTTCCGCAGTTCCAGGAGTGTCTTCATGCTTCGTAGAATTCCGATGGTGTTGGTGGTCGCCGGACTCGTGACGAGCGGCGCCCTGTTGGCGGCGCGGACCGAGGATCAGGCGGCAGGTCGGGCGACGACGCCGCCGGGCGGCCGCGCCACGGCGCCGGCCGCTGGTCGTGCGGCGTCCGCCAAGCCCGCCCCCGCGGCGCTCACGCCGGCCGATGCCGCGCCGCTGATGGGCACGTGGCAGATTCCGCTCGAGACACCAACCGGCCGGCTGGTCGCGAGCCTCGTCTTCCGCGCCGAGGGCGGCAAGGTGGTCGCCGGCGTCAGCGCCCCGCAGTTCCCTGAGCACAAGATCACGGACATCACGAAGGCGGGCAACGTCGTGACGCTCAAGGCCTCGACGGACTACTCGGGCCCGCTCACGGCGTTCTCGGGGCCGGTGTCGATGGTCTTGACGCTGACGCCCAAGGGAGCCACCCAGGCCGCCTGGTTCGACTTCAACAACTCGGGCTTCCAGATCGGCGGCACGGCGACGAAGAAGCCCTGAGCCCTCGCGTCACCGCCGATCGAGCTCGCCCGCCGTGGCGGCGGCCTCGGCGGTGATGTCGAAGTCGTGGATCGACTCCATGCTCGTGCCACGCACCGCGATCCAGGCCGATGGGTCACGCGGGCGCATGAGCGCGGCGGTCGCGTGCAGTTCGTCGCGGATCACGTCCTCGAGAAACTGCGGGTTGGCGTGCGCCCGGTAGACCGCGTGCAACTCGACGTCCCTTGGCATGGTGTTCAGGCACCGCACCACGACCGCGTCCAGGCTGGCGAGCCAGTGGCGAAGCGGCGGGGCACCGACGTGGCTTCGGACCCGTACCTCGCTGCGCGAACGCTGCGTGTGCGTCAGGGCCGGAACACCCTGCTCGGTCAGTAAGCCGAACAGGTCGCCGGTCCCATCCGTCAGGCTGTGCTTCAACGTCTGCTGCACACACGGGCAGGCGGTGAGGTGATTGAACGCGATCAAGTCCTCCCGCTCGGCGGCGTCGCCAGTCTGGCGGCACGCGGCGCCGATCGCGACGTGCTCCAGCGACAGCTTCCCGCTGGTGGAGGGGACGCGTTCGAGGTAGGTGAGCACGCCACGCACGGAGATCCCGGCCTCGTCTGCGCCCTGGTTCGCTCGCAGCCGCCCGCAGGCCTCGGCGGCGTACTCCCGGAGCGACGGGAACGCCTGCGACGCGAGCACCGCCAGCAGATCGCCGATGCGCGACACGTGAATGCCCCGGCGGTCAGCGGCCAGCGATACGCCAGCCTCCACGGTGCACGCCATCGAGATGGTGCGATCCGGATCGAAGGGATCGACGATCTGGACGGGGATGTCTGTGCGCGTGACGCCGACGTACGACAGGCCGATCCGGTGCGTCGGCGCCTGCTGCGCGATGTCATCGCCAGCCCGATCCATCGCGGCGATCGTCTCGCGCGGATCCGCGGCCGAAGGCGGCGGTGAAGTCGTGCTGCGCCCGATCGGCGCGAGGCGGACCGAGACGCTGTCGAGCCGTCGCGGGATCGTCGAATGGTGTGGTCAACGTGCGCTATTGGACTGGAACGGCGGCGTGATCGCAAGCGCCAGCGCGAGCGGGGCGACGCCGCGGCTCAGAATGCCGGCCGGAAGAAAGCCGGATGCCCCTCGTCGAGGAACAGATCGCCCCACGCGGTCTCAACGCGTCCGTACACCGGCCCAGTGCGCCGACGCGACCGCCCGCCCACGAGCAGCGCCTCGACGGCGTCAGGCAGTGCGTGGCCCGGCGTGGCGCCGAGTGACGTCCAGTCCGTGTGCCGAAGGAAGTACGCGATCGCTTCATCGGTCGCCAGGCCGTGCGGGTCGGGGCGGAACAGGGGCCGCACACCCAGGTACCGTGTACACGCCTCCTGCCACAACTCCAGATAGGCATTGACGACCGAGGCGGCGTCGTACGACGAGAACCAGCCCACGAGCACCGTGTTGATCGCCCACACAAACCCCCAGAGCCCATAGACCTCAACCGTGTCGAATGCGCGGAAGAGGGTCGGGCGATCGAAGTTGCAGACGTAGTCGGTCGCGACGCTCGCCAGCGGAAACGGGGCGCCGGCGGGCAAGAATCCATTCGGAAGAACCGGGAGGGCCTTTCGGCGTGCGAGTCGGAGCGGGATGCTGACGCTGGTGTCGCTCAGGTCTCGGATCGCAAACCGGCCCGTGAGGCCGCCGCTGGCATCCACCTCGTACAGCACGTTCTGCGTGTGCGCCTCGACGTAGAGCGCCTGCACGAACAGCAGATACGCGGAGGCCTCCACGTATCGCCGGAGCATGGACTCGATGACGAAAGTCTCGGGTCGGAGGCCTGAGCGCTTGATCAGATCAACCAGATACGGGGGCTGCTCCCCGCGCATGGAGATCAGCGAGAACGCCGGCACGAAGCTCAATCCGTCATCGACCGCGAGCCTCCGCGGAAAGTGACGCAGGAGCCAGCCATGCCCGCTCATCGTCTCGACCATGCCGGCCGAGTCGGCACACCAGTCGAATCCGAGCGCCGCGCGGTGTTTCTCTGGCACCGTCTCGAACAGGGCCGACATGATCACGCCGCGCGCGACCTGGTTCTCACGCAGCCGTCGTCGCAACCGGGAGACGATCGCGCCAATCGACAGTTTGAGCATCACGGGCGCGCGGCCGGGGCGCCACGCGAGCACCGTGCGATAGGACGACGTCGGTGTGCTCCGTACGTCCGGCAACAGCGCACGGCCGTGCACACGGCCCAGCTCGCGGTGCGCGCCTGGCGCCTGTGGATGGAGTAGCAGCGGAACGCGACCGTCTGGCGCCGCCACGCCGAACGCGTCGTGAATCTCTGACTCGAGCGCGCCGTAGAGACGCGTGGATGCTCGCGGCAGCCACACCACGGACTGCGGCCACACGGGCTGGTGGTCAGGCCGGTATCGAGCCCGCACCGTGTTGCTGCGGTGGTCGATCGGCCGATAGATCTCGCTGAGCAGCCGGTCGTTGACCGTCTGCTCGTCGTCGAGCCAGCGACGCGTGCGCGCGTCGAGCTCGTCCAGTACCGGCGGTGTCAGGGCAGTCGGTCGCTCAGACGCGGCCGGCCGGACGACCCGATGTTCGCGGCCCCGCCGGCGACCTTCCCGAGTTCCTCGTCGGACAGCTCGCCATCCTCGACGGCCGGAGCGGCCGGTGCTTTGGTCGGCGGGGCGTCAGCAGGCTCTGGAATCTTCTGGTCCTCAGCCATCGCGGTTCTCCTCTGTGCCATTCGAGACACTATCACGTACGAGCTGGCCCCGAAGGCGTGCACCGACAGCGGGTTGCGACGTGGATCGCGAAGCACGACACGGTTACCGTCGAATCATGGCGCAGCCCCGCCATTCACACGAACCTGTTCGTGATCGCCATGACCTGCGCGTGATAGCCGCCACCGAAGAGGTTGAGGTGATTGAGCAGGTGGTAGCAGCTGGTAGATCGGGGTCCGCTCGCGCCAGCCGGCGTCGAGCCCGAACTCTGCGTCATAGACTTCGTAAACGCGCGCGCCGAAACCGCCGAACAACGTCATCATCCCCAGCTCCGCCTCACGGTGCGCAAAGTAGCAGGACGGGTCGATCAAGGCGGGAGCGCCGTTCGACGCGACATGGAGGTTTCCGGCCCACAGGTCGCCGTGAATCAGCGCAGGTCCCTCGGCGGGCTCATCGATGAGGGTATCGAGCCGCGCAATCAACCGCTCGATCTGCGCGGCGTCTGGCGTGGTCAGGAGTCCGGCCCGAGAGGCCAGCGCCACTTGATGACCGAGCCGTGCCTGCCCAAAGAACGCGACCCAGCCGTTCGCCCAGGTGTTCGGCTGACGGGTCAACCCGCAGAAGGTGTCGATATCGAACCCGTATCTCGATGCGCCGTGGCGGTGCAGCTGCGCCACCCCTTGCCCGATCGCATCGTCCCAGCCCTGAGGCCTCTCGCCCTGCCCGAGATCCTCGAGCACGATCAGTGGCTGTGCCTCGTCTCGCACGGCGACGACTGCGGGCACCCGCAACGACGTGCCGCTGCGACGGAGCGCAGCCAAGCCAGCCGCCTCGGCGCGGAAGAACCCCTCCGGGGCCAGCAGATGGCTCTTGACGACAAACGGGCCAGCGGTGGTGACCACACGCTCGACGATGCTGATGTCGCCGCCGCCGAGGCCGCGTCGCGAGAGGATCCTGACCTCCGATCCAAGGGCGTCGACGAGTGTCGCCGCGATCGTGTCGGAGCGATCAGGCATCCGGCGTCTCGAGCTCGATCAACCAGGCGTGCCCGGTGCGGGTGACGATGTCGAGGACCTCCTCGAAGCCATCGGCGCCGCCGTAGTACGGATCCGGGACGTCCTCGCCTGGTGCCTCGGGATCGAGTTCGCGAAACAGCCGGATCTTGGACCGATGGATGGCCGGGGCGAGTCGGTGCAGGGCCGAGACGTTCGATGCGTCCATGCCCAGGATGAGATCGAACCGCTCGAAGTCGGCATGGGTCACCTGCCGCGCGATCGAGGTGATCGCGACGCCACGCGCACGTGCGGCCTGGCGCATCCGGGCATCCGCCTGTTCACCGGCGTGCCAGTTGCCCGTTCCGGCTGAGTCCACGGCCAAGTCGTGGGCACGACCAGCCTCGGCGGCCAACGCCGCGAACACCGCCTCGGCCGCGGGTGAGCGGCAGATGTTGCCGAGACAGACGAAGAGGATACGCATCGGTTGCTCCGACGCCATTGTTGCAGGATGTGCGGACGCGATCGAGGCCGACGGTGCCATCCCCTTCGTCGCCGTCATGGCCCAGGCACCGCTTCGCGACCGACTGCGCCACGTGCCGTGTCGTACACTGGCGTTCAGCCGACCTGTGAACTAGCGTTCAGCCGACTCACTGAAATAGCGTTCAGCCGACCAACAAACTTGCATTCAGCCGGCGTCCAACCTACGATGGCCCGTGCCTGACCCGATTCCCCGGTATCTGGCGCCTCGCCTGCGGGAGGCCGTCGCCGACACGCCCGCTGGTACTGATTCACGGTCCTCGCCAATGCGGAAAGACCACGTTGGCGCGGGCGTTCGGAGAACCTCGCGGCTACCAGTACCTGTCATTCGACGACGACGCCGTGCGGCAGGCGGCCAGCAGCGACCCTGTGGGGTTCGTGGACAGCCTGCCGGCGAGGTGCATCCTCGACGAGGTGCAGCGAGTCCCGCAGCTGTTCACCTCGCTCAAGGTCGCCATCGACCGCCGACGAACGGCGGGACGTTTCATTCTGACGGGTTCGGCCAACGTGCTGCTGCTGCCGTCCCTGGCCGACTCGCTTGCCGGTCGCCTCGGAATCCTGCGGCTCCATCCGCTTGCCCAGTGTGAGCTCGCCGGCTCGCGGCCTCGCTTCATCGACACACTGTTCGCCGGCGCCTTCACCTCAGGAGTGGCCGAGCGACTCGGGACGAATCTGGCCGAGCGTGTGGTGGCCGGGGGGTATCCGGCGGCCCTGGTGCGCCGCGCTCCCAGGCGGCGCCTCGCCTGGTACCGCGACTACGTGGAAACCCAGATCCAGCGCGACGTCCGTGACGTGACCCGTGTCCGGTCACTCGACGCACTGCCGAAACTGCTGACGCTGGCCGCAGCGCACACGGCCGGGCTGATCAACGTCGCTGACCTCTCGTCACCTTTCGAGCTGACGCGGCAAACGATCCACGAGTACGTGTCGCTGCTCGAACGTGTCTTCCTGCTGGAACGGCTGCCGTCGTGGCACACCAACCGCTTGAGCCGTCTCGTGAAGCGGCCGAAGCTTCACATGGGCGACACAGGGATCGCCTGTGCCTTGCTCGGGCTCGACGCCGCAGCACTGGCCATCGACCGTCCGCTCTTCGGTGCGATGCTGGAAACGTTCGTCCTGCAGGAATTGCGACGACAAGCCAGTTGGCGACCACGGCCACTCGAGTTCTTCCACTTCAGGGATCGCGACGATTTCGAGGTGGACATCGTCATCGAGCAAGGACACGCCGCCATCGCCGGTGTCGAGGTCAAGGCGGCCGCGTCGGTAACAGAGTCAGACCTCAGAGGACTCCGAAAGCTACGGGCCGCGGCCGGCACGCGGTTCACCGCCGGTGTCGTCCTCTATGACGGCGGCGCCGTCATCCGCTTCGAGGAGAACTTGTTCGCCGTGCCCGTGCGACGGCTGTGGGAGGCGGGGGCCAAGCGCCCGTGAAGGGTGAGATCCTCGGCGCGCCTCACGCCTGCGCCAGCGCCTGCCGCGCCTCGCGGTCGGGGTCGATCTTCACCTCCGAGGTGGTGTCGAAGATCATCATCGCGCGATTGGCCTCGGTGAACGCCGCCCACGTCGGGATGCCGTCGTGGTTCGGGTTGCCGGTCCGCGCGAACGCCACGAGCGCGCGGCTCATCTGCGACGCGAGCCGTCGCGCGTCGTCGCCGCCACCGGTGGCCTGCAGGCAGAGATCGATGTTGTCGAACCACATCGCCAGATCCTGGCAGTGATAGGCCAGCGGACGACCGTCGAGCACAGGGGTTTTCCAGCCGAACCAGTAGGCGTAGACCGGTGCCCCCGCCTGCTTCGCCTTGAGTTCGGTCTGATGGACCGCCCCGCGACGAAACAGATCCGCGCCGACGAGACCGTTGATCTCGAACGGTTTGGCGGCCGGAAAGGCCTTGCGATAGACGTCGATCGCCGGCGCGGTGCGCGCGGCGAGGCCCGGCGTCAGGGCCGCGGTCAGCTGCTCCCACGTCATCAGGTGCGCCTGTGGCTTGTCGATGCCCGTCACGAACTCGTGAAAGGTGTTGCCGAGCATGAACGGGATGCTCGCTGACAGCGCCGGTGCGCTGGTCTCGAACGGCGTCTCGGGCAGGACCGTGCCGTCGACCACCGGCTGCCAGCCCAGGTTGATCCTCGGCAGGACGCCGGGCGGCGGAAACCGGAACGGCGCGACCTTCTGGGCTGCGGCCATGCCGGCGTTGAGCAACGCGTCGGTGCTGACGGTGTGAAGTTGCGCGACCTGGGACGGCCCGAGCCCGAGCTCCTTCATCACCTGTAACGCAAGTGTCTTTGCGTCGTCGCGCGAGGTCGCCCCGATGAACGACCCGCTGATGGCGACGGCTTTGTGGAACAGGCCCTTGGCCGATGGCATCGCCATCAGCGCGGTGACCTTGCCGCCGCCGCCCGACTGTCCGAAGATCGTGACGTTGCCGACGTCGCCGCCGAAGTTGGCGATGTTGTCTCGGACCCACTGCAGCGACTGCACCAGGTCCAGCATGCTGGCGTTGCCCGACTGCGCGTACTTCGCGCCGCCGATCTGCGACAGGTCGAGGAACCCGAACACGTTCAGCCGATGGTTCATCGAGACGAGAACGCAATCGTGTTCGCGCGCCAGCCGCTCGCCGTCGTAGGGCCGGAGCTCCTGGCTCGATCCAGACGCGTAGCCGCCGCCGTGAATCCAGACGAGCACCGGTCGCTTGCGGTTGTCGCCGACTGCGGGTGTCCAGACGTTGACGCGCAGCATGTCCTCGCCGGCAAAGCCGTCGTCCCACTGGTAGAGGAACTGTTCTTCCTGATTGACCCAGCCGGCGCGCGGGCCGTGCGGCGAGACCGGACCCCAGGCAACGGCCGGGCGGATGTCGGTCCATGGCGTGACGGGCCGCGGCGGCAGGAAGCGGTGCTCGCCGGCGGTCGTGTCGCCGTAGGGGATGCCCTTGAACACGAACACACCGTTTCGCGTGAAGCCGCGGACGCGGCCCGCCGTGGTGGCGACCACGGCCTGATCGGGCGTGCCAACCGCACCGGCCGCCGTCGCGCGGGTGTTCGCTGCGGGCGCAGACGAGGGTGCGTCAGGCGCGCAGCCGGCTGCGGCCAGCGCCGCCCCAGCGGCGGACATTCCCGCCAGCGTCGCCGTGCGTTTCATCCAATCGCGCCGATCCGTCTTCGACGGTCCATCGTCCTGGTGCGTGCTCATGCGTGCGTGCCTCGTGTGCCCCGGCGTGCGGCAATGTGTTCGTGCGCGCTTAGCCTACCGCAACGCGATCGCGCGGAGCGAAGACGAAGAGTCGCCTTGCCACTGACTCCATTTCCGGATATATTTCCGATCATATGAGCAGGGCCCCCCTGACCAGCCAGAAGAAGGCCTTGTCAGCGTACCGCCGACGCATGAAACGCACCGGTCTTGTCAGGCTCGAAGTCAAGGTGCGCAAACAGGACGCGGCGCTGGTGCGACGCGTCGTGACCGCCCTGGCCGATCCCGACCACGGCGTCGCCGCCCTCGCGCTGCTGCACGAGCACTTTGGCCCGAGCAAGCCTCACGGGCTCAAGGCACTGCTGGCCGCCGCCCCGCTCGACGGTCTCGATCTCGACCGCGCACCTGACCTCGGACGGCCCGTCGATCTGTGAAGTTCCTGATCGATACCAACATCATCTCCGAGGTGCGCAAGGGCGCCCGATGTGATGTCCACGTGGCGGCGTGGTACGCGTCCATCAACGACACGGATCTCTACCTGAGCGTCCTGGTCCTCGGAGAGATTCGCAAGGGCGTTGAGCTGGCGCGTGTGCACGACCCCGAGAAGGCGCAGGTTCTTGACGCGTGGCTTGGCTTGGTGCGTACCGCGTTCGGCGAGCGCATCCTGCCGATCGATCACGCCGTCGGCGAGGAGTGGGGACGCATGGCGTCGCAGCGTCCACTGCCTGTCATCGACGGCCTGCTGGCCGCGACGGCGAAGATCCATCGGATGACCCTGGCCACGCGAAACGAGGCCCATGTGGCGGGGCTTGGTGCGAAGGTCCTGAATCCTTTCAAGGCCCGCCAGCCCGAACGCCTCCGGCGCAACACCTTGGACTAAACCCCAGGGCCGCGCCGCGGTCCAACTATCACGAGCCGCTACGATGCCGCGTTCGAGCCCCGCTGCCCCGTCCTCCGCCACTGGCCGCAGACTGACTGCGGTGCTCGCTGTGCTCACGCTGGTGGTCGGGGCCACCCTCATCACGCTCGACGCTCAGGGGCGTCGAGACGCCGGCCGCACCGCACGCACGCTGGTGCACGGCGGGCGCGAGCGCACCTATCTGGTGCACGACTTCGGGCGCGGCCGCCCGGCGCCCGTCGTGGTCGTGCTGCACGGGGGCGGCGGCAACGCCCAGAACGCCGTCAGAATGACGGGCTTCGATCGCATCGCCGCCCGCGAGGGCGTGATCGCCGTGTACCCGGACGGCACCGCCGGCCGCGATCGGGTCCGACTCCTGACCTGGAACGCGGGTCACTGCTGCGCGTCCGCGATGATCGGCAAGATCGATGACGTCGGGTTCATCAGGGCGATCATCGACATACTGGTCTCATCGGGCCGTGCTGATGCGACCCGCGTCTACGTCACCGGCATGTCGAACGGCGGCATGATGTCGCACCGGCTCGGGCGCGAACTGTCCACGAAGATCGCCGCGATCGCGCCCGTCGTCGGCGCGGTGTTCGGCGACGAGCCCCCGCCGCAGTCACCGATGCCCGCGTTCATCGTGGTCGGCGCCGAGGACCAGACAGTCCCGCCGGCGGGCGGTCCGCTGCAGTTGCGCGCGTTGCTCGGCCGGGGCTCAGCCGCCGACCGCGACGTCGCGCCGGCCCTCGCACAAGCCACGTACTGGGCCCGCCACAACGGATGTGGCGAACCGACCCGAACGCAAAGCACGGCCTCCAGCAAGACCGAATGGACCAACTGCCGGAGCGGTGCACCCGTCGTCTTCCACAGCGTCGCCGGCAACGGTCACGCGTGGCCGGGCGGCGAGCCCGGGCGCACGGGTGCCGCCAAGCCAACGTCGGCGTTCGATGCGACCGAAGAGATGTGGACGTTCTTCAAAGGGCAGGCGCGACGCTGACACTCAGGTCTGCGCGTGCCAGCGCCCTACCACCCCAACATCGTCCGGAAGGCGCCCCAGTCGAGTTCGCGCAGCAAGGGCAGCCCCACGTCGCAGCGGTTGCTCTGCAGCGACGGCTTGCCCACCCACTGCTCTCCGCACCGCGACTCCGGAAACCACACCGTCAGCAACTGCACCTCGCCGGGCCGCTTGCGATCGACCAGGTCCTTCCGGACCTGCACCATGGGCACGCAGCCGGCGACACCCGAGGTGGCCAGCTCGAATCGCACGCCATGCTCCGCGGTGAATGCCGGATCGACCCGTCCGCAGGCGCCGTCCCGCCGATCCGCCGCATCAAGTGATGCCAGGCGATCTTCGATCGCCTCGAGCGCCAGCCGTGGGCCCCAGTACGCGCTCTTCGGTTCGCGCGTCGCTGGGGGCATGAGGCGCGCCTTCTGGGTCTGGTAGTCCGCTTCGTCACTCTTGTCCGCCGCGTCGAGCTCGCTGGCCAGCACGGTGGGGTTGCGGAACTGCGTCTTCCAGCGATCGGCCCGCCGCGCGCGCCGGTCGGCCTTCACCTGCGGAGTCATCGAGGCTTCGAGCTGTTCGAGCGACGTCTTCATAGAGCGGTCGAGGTCTGCGATGACCTTCCTGTATCGCGCGGTCTCATGCTCGAGCAGGGGTCCCACCGGGGCCGGCTCGATCGCCGATCGTCCATCCCGAGTGAGCACCAGGATGGTGTTGTAGAACGTGCCGCCACCGACGTCGCCGAACGTCCGCGGCTGGGCGAAGACGTCGGAAGTGACGCCACCGTGATCGACAGCGCGCGAGAAGTTGCCACGCGTCGCCGAGTCCTCCAGGCGGGAGGCGGCCGGCGGCGTGTTCGCTTCGAAGTAGACGAGCACGTGGGCGCCACCCAGCTTGGGCCAGATCGATCCGTCCGCACGCACCAGCGTGTCTCTGGGCGCAGACCAGTACGCGATGAAGCTCTCCCGCACGACGCCGTCCCAGACGGTCGGCCACGCCGTCACCAACGTCACATACCTGGTCGGTTGGCTGAATGTCGGCGTCACCTTCACCAGGTCGAAGAACTGGTTCGCCCGCCCGCGTGCCGCCTTCATCTCGGCCGCCGTCAGTGCACGCTGGGTCGGCGGACGGCTGCCGTCGCGGTCGGGGTCCCAGGTGACGATGGGGCTCATCCGGGGCGTGAGCGGGGAAGGCGCCTGCGCCAGGGGCAGGCCAGACATCAGCAGCACAAGGCACAGGACCACTCGCAAGCTCTGCACGGTCGGATGATATCCGCTCGCTGCGAGGCGCCGGCGACCCCCGGGTTGGCGGAACAAACGTGTCCGGTCGAGAGTATGTTCTGACCATGACCGGTGCCCCGACCAGCCAGCCAACTCCTCGTCCTTCACTGCGCCTCTGGCCCGGCGTCGTCGCGGTGGCGCTGCTGCTCGTCCGGTACCTGCTTCCGGTGGTCATTCCCTCGGCCGCGGGCACCGCGCTGATCTTCGGGCTGGTGGGCACGCTGATGGTGATCGTGTGGTGGCTGTTCTTCAGCCGCGCGCGATGGTCGGAGCGGCTCGGCGTCATCGCGTTCATCGCCCTGGCGATGGCGGCGACCTCGCGCGTCATCCATGTGTCGATCGCGGGCGGGATGATGGGGATGATGTTCCCGGTCTACGCCATCCAGAGTCTGGGCCTGGCCCTGGTCGTCTGGGCGGTGGCCACCCGTCGCCTGCCTGAGGCGCGCCGGCGCGCGTGGCTGGTCGTAGCCGTCCTGATGGGCTGTGGCCTGTGGACGCTGCTGCGAACGGATGGCATGCAGGCGGGCGGGGCACAGTTGGCCTGGCGCTGGACGCCGACCGCCGAAGAGCGACTGCTGGCCCTGGGGCCGAGCGTGCCGGTGCCCGCCACCACACAAACGCCCGCGGTTCCTCCCGTGGCCGGGAGCGGCACCGAGACGGCTGCGCTTCCGCCGACACCCGCGACGGCCAGCGATGCGGCCGCGCTGGCCACGCCAGCTCTGGCGCAGGCGACGAGCGGTGCTGCCAGGATCACTTCATCAGTGTCGACGAGCGGGCCTGGGACCTCGGGATCGGCAGTGGTCCGACCGACCGGGCCTGGCCACGAGCTGCAGCCCGGTGAAGGGCGAGTCGAGTGGCCCGGGTTCCGCGGACCTGCACGCGACGGCATCGTGCGCGGCGTGCGCATCGCGACCGACTGGACTGCCTCGCCGCCCGTCGAAATCTGGCGCCGGCCGATCGGGCCAGGCTGGTCGTCGTTCGCCGTGCACGGCAACCGCCTCTTCACGCAGGAGCAGCGCGGCGACGACGAGGTCGTGGGCTGCTACGACCTGGCGACGGGCACGCCCGTGTGGATGCACCGCGACGCGGCACGGTTCTGGGAGTCGAACGCGGGCGCGGGTCCTCGCGGCACGCCGACGCTCGGCCACGGGCGCGTCTACGCGTTCGGCGCGACGGGCATCCTCAACGCGCTCGACGAGGCGACCGGCCGCGTGGTGTGGTCGCGGAACGCGGCGACCGACACCGGCAGGCCGGTCCCGGACTGGGGCTTTTCCAGTTCACCGCTGGTCATCGATGACCTGGTCATCGTCGCCACCGCAGGCACGCTCGCCGGCTACGATGCCGCCACCGGCAAACCGCGGTGGATCGGACCGGTCCGAGGCGGCGGCTACAGCTCTCCGCATCGGGTCACGATCGACGGTGTCACGCAGGTGGTGCTGTTGAGCGGCACCGGTGCCACCAGCCTCGCGCCGGCCGACGGCGCCGTGCTCTGGGAGCACGCATGGCCGGGCGGCGCGATCGTGCAACCGGCCCTCGCCGCCGACGGCGATCTGCTGATCAACGCGATCGGCATGACGGGCGGCGTCGGCCTCCGCCGGCTCGGCGTCGCGCGCAAACCGGACGGATGGAGCACGGCCGAGCGCTGGACGTCCAGTGGCTTGAAGCCGTACTTCAATGACTTCGTCGTGCACAAGGGCCACGCCTACGGCTTCGACGGCAGCATCCTCTCGAGCATCGATCTCGTGGACGGCCGGCGCACGTGGAAGGGCGGACGCTACGGCGATGGCCAGCTCGTCCTGCTGGCCGATCAGGACCTGCTGCTGGTCTTGTCGGAGGAGGGCGGGCTGGCACTGGTCTCGGCGACGCCGGACAAGTTCACGGAGCTCGCACGGTTCAAGGCGATCGACGGCAAGACGTGGAATCACCCGGTCCTGGTGGGGGACGTCCTGCTCGTGCGGAATGGCGAGGAGATGGCGGCGTTCCGGCTGCCGCGCGCGAGCCGCTGAGAGGGACGTCAGACTGCTTGACCGACTGGTGAGGCCGGCGTTTGCGGAATGCGTGTAGCGGCGCGGACGCACGACTTCCGCGCAGCGCTCGCACGGAAGGCGCGCGGGCCTGCGCGGGGAGCGCGGAGCGGCGCTACACGCATTTCGCAAACGCTCTAGCTCATGTACCACCCGCCATTGACGTTGATCGTCTGACCGGTGATGTAGCCGTTGGTCGCGAGCAGCACCGCGACGGACGCGACCTCCTCGACCAGGCCGAACCGTCCGACGGGAAGGAGGCTCGGCGTGACGGCAGGGTTGCCGCGGATCATGTCGGTGTCGATCAACGCCGGCGCGATCGCGTTGCAGGTGATGCCCTCCTTGGCGAGCAGGTTCGCATAGCTGCGCATGAGGCCGAGCTGTCCCGCCTTGCTCGCGGCGTAGTGCGGTCCAATCACGCCGCCGGTCTGCGCGGCGATCGACGACACCATGATGATTCGGCCCCATCCGCGCGCGCGCAGGCCCGGGAGCGCCGCCTGGGTGACATGGAAGGCCGAACTGAGGTTGACGCGGATCGCCTCGTCCCATTCGGTTTGGCCGAGCTGGTCCAGCGGTTTGCGCGTGAGGACGCCCGCATTGTTGACGACGATCCCGAGGGGGCCGAGTTGCGTCTCGGCGTCGGCGACCAGTCTGGCGGCCGCGTGCGGATCGGACACGTCGGCTTGCAGCGCCACGGCGGCGCGGCCCGCGGCACGAATCTGCTCGACGACGGTGCCGGCCTCATCCGCGGCGACGAGGTAGTTCACGGCCACGTGCGCGCCTGCCGCCGCCAGGGCGCTCGCGATGGCCCGCCCGATCCCGCGGGATGCGCCGGTCACCAGCGCCACTTTGCCGTTCAGGTCACCCATCGCACTTCTCCATGCCTGCGATCATGCCCGCATTTGGCGATGGGCGCATGGCTTGTCGGATCGCGGCGGGTACTGCTAGTTTGGCAGGCAGTCCTTATCCGTATGAAGAACGTGCCCCGTCTCGTCCTCACGGCCGCCGCTGGCGTGTTGCTGGGATCCATCCTGGTCGCGGCCGACGCGACCGGGCGCACTCCGCAACAGGCCACTCCACCGGCGGCCCAGCCAACGCCCGCGCCGGAACCCGCCGCTGAGGATCCCGCCGTGCCGCTGATGGTGCAGATGTGCAACCGCTGCCATGATGCGGCGCGCATCCTCGCCACGAGGCGAACACGGACGGAGTGGGAAGACATCATCAACAAGATGATCGAGCGGGGCGCGACGGGATCGGGCCGCGAGTTCGAGACCGTCTTCAGCTATCTGCTGCTCAACTACGGCAAGATCTTCGTCAACGACGCCGTCGCGGACGAGTTCATGAAGGTCCTGGGGATGTCGCGGAAGGACGCCGACGCCATCGTCGCGTACCGCACCGCGAACGGCGCGTTCGCCGACGTCGAGGCGCTCCGCAAGGTCCCCGGCATCGATCTCAAGACACTCGACGCGCACCTCCAGGCCGTCGCCTTCCAATAGCGATACCTGTTGCGGCCTGCGCACCAAGGGTCTATCGTTCCTTCGTCCCACAACTGAGGCGCCGGATCCTATGACTCCACACGCACGCGCGTTCGCTGTCGTCATTCTGGCGGGTACCGCCATGGGCAGTCTGGCTCTGGCGCACAGCGGCGCCACACCGTCCGCCCAGGGGCAGACCGCCCCGCCCCAGACCCAGACGCCGCCTCCCGCCGGACGTGGCGCGGGCGACGGCGGGCGTCAGAACATTCCTCCCCCCGCCGGCGCTCGCCGCGGCGGCTTCACCCAGTTCACGCGTCCCATGGCGCCGGCCGACGTGCTGGCACGCGGCAAGGCGCTCTACGAGACCAACTGCGCAAGTTGCCACGCCATCGATCTGCGCGGCGGCGCCAACGGCAGCAACCTGCTCCGATCGGGCGTGGCGCTGAACGACCAGCAGGGCGAGCTCGTGGCCATCGCCGTCGCCGGACACAAGCCGACCATCAACCTCGTGACGGCCGATTCGGTGGCCGTCGCGGAGTACATCCACAGCATCCACGCGACGATGGGCGGCCAGGGCAGCCCGCCTGGACGCAATCCGACCAACGTCACGTTGAACGTGCTCGTGGGCGATGCGAAGTCGGGAGAGGCGCTGTTCGGCACCATGTGCGCGTCGTGCCATTCGGTCACTGGAAACCTCAAGGCGATCGGCTCGCGATACTCCGAGCCGCGTGCCCTGCAGAATGCCTGGGTCTCTGGCCAGGGTGGGACGTTCGGCGGCGGTGGCGGACGGGGCGGCGGCGGCGCCGGCAACCCCGCCACGGTGACGCTGGCCAACGGCACCAAGCTCGAAGGCACGCTGGTGCGCAAGGACGACTTCCTCGTCGTCATCCGACTGCCGGACGGGACGCGCAAGTCGTTCGCCCGCAATGACGGCGTGCCACGCGTGGACGTCAAGGATCCCGCCGAGGCCCACAAGAAGATGGCGCTCGATCTGGCGTTCAGCGATCCGGACAACAAGAAGATGTACGACATCACGGCGTATCTGTGGTCGATCAAGTAGGCGGGACGGGACCATGAAAAGACTGCTGCTGCTCACCTCATTGCTCGCCGCACCGGCGCTGTTGCTCGCTCAACGTCCCGTCGTGGACACGAGCACGATCGTCCGCCCGGGCCACCCCGACTGGAAGGGCCAGACCATCCAGGTGAGTCCGCCACCGGCGCCGGCTGGCGGCCTCGATCCCGCCCGGATCATGAAGCCGTTGTCGGACGAGTGGACGAGCTATTCCGGGGATCTCACCGGCAAGCGCTACAGCGCGCTCAAGCTCGTCAACAAGAACACGGTCAAGAACCTCAGCCTCAAGTGGATTACGCCGCTCACCACGGGCTGCGGCCCGACCGGCACTGCCCCCGCTCCCGCCGCGGCCGCGGGTGGCCGAGGCGGTGGTGGCGGCGGCGGTGGTGGCGGACGCGGCGGCGGGGGCGGAGGGACAGCGACGCCGATCGTCGTCGGCGGCCTCGGCGACGGCGGGGCGAACACCTGCGGACCGGCGCGCATCGGCGGCGGCGTGCTGTCCGTCGATGGGACGCTCTATGCGGCCTCGCCCAACAACGTCTACTCGATCGACGCGCGCGACGGCACGGTGCTCTGGCACAACTACTGGAAGACGCGCGGCGGCACGACGACCGGCACGCGCGGCCCAGGCATGCTGGGCAACCTGGTCTACTTCTCGCAGCACGACGACTGGGTCGTGGCCCTCGACGCCAGGAACGGCAAAGAGGTGTGGCGGCATGAAGTGGCGCCGTTCGACCAACAGTACTTCTCGTCGAACGCGCCGATGCCGATCCTCGGCAACCTGCTCGTCGGCACCGGCAACGATCTCGATGCGCCCGCGTTCCTGAAGTCGCTCGACCCGATCACGGGCGCCGTGAAATGGCTCTGGTACGCCACGCCGCAGAAGGAGGGTGACCCGGGCCTCGAAACCTGGGCGAGCCTCGACGCGGCACGACACGGCAACGGCGCGACCTGGATTCCCGGCGTCTACGATCCGGAGACCAAGCTCTACATGTTCGGCACCGGCAATCCGACGCCGTCCTACACCACGGGCCGCGGTGAGGGCGACAACCTGTTCACGTCGTCGCTCGTGGCACTCAACGTCGAAACGGGCAAGATGGCCTGGTACTACCAGACCTCCCCGCACGACACCCACGACTGGGACTCGACCCAGACGCCGATCCTCTATGACGGGATGTTCAACGGCCGCATGCGCAAGATGATCATGACGGCGACCCGGAACGGCTACTTTTTCGTGCTCGACCGCACCACCGGGGCGTCGCTGGTCACGAGCAAGATCGGCATCGTCAATAACTGGGCCAAGGCCCTCGACGAGAAGAACCAGCCCGTCCGCAATCCGAACAAGGACGCGACGATCGCGGGCTCGCTCGTCAACGGCGACGTGCTGAACTTCCCGCCGCCGACCTTCTCGCCGGACACCGGGTTGTTCTACGTGCACGAGCAGAACTCACTCCGGATCAGCTACCTGATGGAGCCCGATCCGCGCGGATCGATGGGACTCGGCGGCATCAGCGGCGGCGGCAACATCGGGTACGGCACGAACATCGTCGCCATCGACTACAAGACCGGCAAGGTCGCCTGGCGGAAGGAGATCAACGGCGGCAGCGCCGGACTGCTCTCGACCGCCGGCGGCGTGCTGTTCCTGGCCAACGGGCAGAACGTCGAGGCGTGGGATGCCGCGACCGGCAAGGCCCTCTGGTACTCGCAGATCGGCAGCCTGCAGAGCCCGCCCGAGACGTTCATGCTCGACGGCAAGCAGCACCTCCTGTTCAGCAGCGGCGGCTCGCTCTACATGTTCGTGTTGAACTGATGCCGCCGGGGCCTACCGCTGGGCCCCGTCCCCGTCATCGCCTTCCCGCGGCCGGCCGCTGACCGACGCGGGCGACACAGGCACGGGCCGTGCCCCGCTGGTGTACGCCCGCGGCGGCCCCGTGCACGTAGACCAGTTGACCGCCGGCATGGCCCACGCGCAGGCCCAGGATGGCCACGCCGATCGTCGCGATCACGACCGCGGCGGACAGCCCTCGCACCAGCGGCGCGCGCCGGACACCGAAGACCAGGCCGGACAACACCAGCGTGAGGCCTGCGGCCCAGACGAACTGCTCGGCCAGTTCCTCGTGCTGGTGAATCGCGCTCTCCTGCACGACGGCCTCGACCCGGTCTTCCTCAGCGCCACCGGTGTTCATCGCGACCATGCCGGAGGTGACCAGCAACGCCTGCAGCGCGACCACGAGCCACCAGGCTCGGGGCGCCGCCCGCTTGGTCCAGAGCGCCCAGGCCGCACCAGCGGCAAACAGGGGCACCAGCATCGCGAGCGCCAGCGGCAGGTGAACGACAGCGGGATGAAGTGGCAAGGAGTTCATGGGACCCTCTTTCGTGGCAGGCGCCCTCATGACGCCTGCGCCTATACTTGCCGGCAGTCGAGGGTGGGGTCATCGGACGAACGTTCGATGTCCGTAAGTCGATTCATATGAACGGGTTGATCGAGATGGGTCATACGGATGTCGGGTCGCGTCGGCTGGGACTCGCCGTCGGGTCGTTCGTCGCGATCGCGGTCCTCATCGGCATCGACCTGCTTGGCGACCGCGAAACAGGCGCCGATCCGGCGCACCTGGTGATCGAAGGCCTGATCATGATCCTGGCGGTTGGTGGACTTGCCGCCTTGTGGCGAGGACTGCAGGCCGCCGAAGCCCGAGCGGCCAGGCTGGACGTGGACCTCGTGGCCGCCAAGCTGGAGGCCAGCCGCTTCAAGGAGGAGGCGAGCGAGGCCCTCCGTGGACTGGGCGAGGCGATCGACAGCCAGTTCGCCCGGTGGGGACTGACGCCCGCCGAACGCGAGGTGGGCCTGCTGCTGCTCAAAGGGCTCAGCCACCGCGAGGTGGCCCAGCTGCGCGCAACCACCGAGCCGACGGTCCGCCAGCAAGCGCTGGTGGTCTACCGGAAGTCCGGGCTGCGGAACCGGTCGGACCTGTCGGCGTTCTTCCTGGAAGACCTCCTTCTCCCGCGATCGGCCGCCGAACCCCTTTCGCGCTCGGAGTTGACGAATGCTGTGACGCCCAGATCGGCGTCATGAGGGCTGACGGACACATGACCACTCCCCGATTGATCGCGTTGGTGTTCACTGCGCTGCTCTCCGGCCTGGCTCCGGCCCTGGCTGGGCAGTCAGCCGCGCCGCCGCCCACGCCGGCACCGCGGCCGACGCCACCCACGCGCGATCCCCAGACGCCCGGCTATGTGAAGGCGACGGAGCTCCCGGATGGCGCAGTCCCGCCGTCACACGTCAACGGCAACTTCATCATTGGCCCGACACACAACCCGGCGCCCGAATCGGTGGTGCAGGAGGGCGTCCCGCAAGGCACCATCCACAGTTTCACGATGAGCTCGGCCGATAGCCGCTTCTATCCCGGTATCGCCCGCCAGCCCGGGACGTTCGGCACGCCCGATCCGGCCAATCCCGCGAAGCTCGACGTCACGACGAGCTACTCGACGCCCTACACACGCCGCGTGGCCGTCTATGTGCCGAAGCAGTACGTCCCGGGCACGGCCGCGCCGTTCATCGTCGGCGCCGACGGCCCAGACACGCTACTCTTCACGGTCCTCGACAACCTCATCGCGCAGAATCGCGTCCCTGTCATGATCGCCATCTCCATCGGCAACGGCAGCGGTGACGCGCAGGGCAGCCAGCGCGGTCTGGAGTACGACACGATGTCCGGGCGCTACTCCGACTTCGTCGAGGCGGAAGTGCTGCCGCTCGTCGAGAAGCAGTACAACGTGCGTCTGACGAAGGACCCGGAGGGCCGCGCCACGATGGGCGGGAGTTCGGGCGGATCGGCGGCGCTGATCATGGCGTGGTATCACCCCGAGCGATACCGCCGCGTACTGACGTACTCGCTGACGGCCGTCAACCAGCAGTGGCCGCACAACCCCGCCACGCCGGGCGGCGCATGGGAGTTCCATCGCAGTCTCATCCCGAATAGCCCCCGCAAACCCATCCGGATCTGGCTGGCTGTTGGCGATCGCGACCTGCTCAACCCGAACGTGATGCGCGACGACATGCACGACTGGGTGCTCGCCAACCAGAACATGGCCAAGGTGCTGGCGGCCAAGGGCTATTCGTACCAGTTCGTCTTCGCGCGCAATTCCGGCCACACCGAGCGCTCGCTTAAGGCCCAGACGCTGCCCACGGCGCTCGAGTGGCTCTGGCGCGGCTATCCGAAGTAGTCACGCTTGAACACGGTCGCCGTCCACCTCGCCCACGATTCCGTCCTGTCACTCGAGATTGACGGCGAGGTCCGCAACATCGAACTCGAGCGCCTGTACGGGAAGCGCCACTACGACGCCCGTCACGAAGGCGCGCGCGTCGAGGACCTCGCGGCGCTCGTGTTGCGCGAGCATCCCACCTTCCACATCGGGCTCGTCGTCGGCGACATGGAGCCGACCGCCCAGGCGCTCCTCGAGCAGATCGGTGTCGCGTCCATCCACCAGGTGGATCACCATGCCGCGCACGCCGCCGGTGCGTTCTATACGTCGCCGTTCGAGGAGAGCCTCGTGGTGTCGTATGACGGCGGCGGCAACGACGGCACGTTTCGCCTGTTCCAGGCGACGCGGCGGGAAGGACTGCGGCCGATCGATGCCGGCCACCCTTTGAACCTCGGCATTCCGTATCGCGCGCTGGCGCATCCGATCCAGGAGGTCCACAAGCCCGACGATGGCCGGGAGCGATCGAACGCCGGGAAGCTGATGGGGCTGGCCGCCTTCGGCCGGATTCGGCCAGAGTGGACCGAGCCGATCGCGACGTACTTCCGCGACTGCGCTGTCGTGAACACCGCGGCGCCGACCGAGATGTACCCCTGGGTCGTCGCGCGGCTCAAGGTCCTTGGGGCGAGCCTCGGGAAGGACTTCTCGAGGAATGCCCTGACGGAGGCGGATGGTCGCGACCTGGCCTGCACCGGCCAGTACGTCTTCGAGAACCTGGTGCTCGAGACCGTCCTGCCGGTGATCACCGATCTCGCGCTGCCCGTGTGCATCACAGGCGGCTGTGCGCTGAACGTCGTCGTCAACCAACGGCTGGCCGACCTGATCGACGTCCCGGTCTTTGTTCCTCCGAACCCCAACGACTGCGGACTGGCGCAGGGTGCCATTCTGTCGCGCCTGAGGCCCGATCGGCCCGTGAACGTCACCTACTCCGGGCCCGACATTCTCGACCGCGAGACCCTGCCGGACGCCGTGGCGCGCCATGGCGCCATCGAGGTGACGGTGTCCGGCCTCGCCGGCCTCCTGGCCGAAGGCGCCGTGGTGGCCGTGATGCGCGGGCGGTCCGAGCACGGCCCTCGCGCGCTCGGCCATCGCAGCATTCTCTGCAATCCTGCCGTCCCGGGCATGAAGGCGCGGCTCAATGAGCGCGTCAAGTTCCGGGAGGGGTTCCGGCCGTACGCGCCCGTGGTCCGGCAGGAGGACGTCCACCGGTACTTCTCGAACGCGAGCCACGACCTGTCGTACATGTCCTTCAATCCGACGGTGCGCCCGGAGTGGCGCGTGCGCCTGGCCGCCGCGGTGCACGTGGACGGGACGGCGCGCGTGCAAACCGTCACGCCCGCCCAGAATCGCTGGCTGCACGACGTGCTGACCGCATTCGAGGCGCGCTCGGGATTTGGAGCCCTGGTCAACACCTCGTTCAACAGCAAGGGCCGCCCGATGGTCACCCGCGTCACGGAGGCACTGGAACTCCTGCGGTCCACGGACCTGGACTACGTGGTCATCGAATCGTGGCTGTTCAGCAAGGCCTCGACGCGCTGATGGTTGATCACGGAGCGACGTCGAGCCCGACGCTCCTGACGATGCCTCCGCGATCGGCGAACCAGCATTCGCCTTCGCTGACCAGATCCCACCGGACGATGTACCGGCCCGACGCGCGTGGCGCGTCGAAGCTACAGAGGAAGGTCACGCTGTCGCCCGGCGCCACGAACCGCGGCATCGGCGCCCGCGCGGCGTCCACCGCCGGCACCGCCGCATTCTCGTGCAGCACGTGCGCGCCGAGCTGCAGATTCGGCCAGAGTCCATCCGGCGGCGTCCAGGCGAGCCCGCCGATGTTGCGCGCGGAGACCTCGGCGATGAGACGGTCGCCGGGCCGACACGTCGAGGGCATCGTGACCGCCATGACCTCCGCGCGCCAGGGCGCCAGTGCCGCCGCGTCTGCGGCGTGGATCCCTGGCTGGACCGTGCATGGCTGCGACCGAGGCCGGGCCGACGACGGTGGGCGAAGAGCGGCGGGCCGGCGCGACCCGTTGGGGATCGGGCCAAAGACGCCTTGTCCGCTTTCGAGCCCGCCGGCGCGCCGGTAGCGCTCGACCTTGTCCCGTCTGGTCGCCTCGTCGCAAATCACGGGCTCGAAATGGAGGATCGCCGCACGGCTCTCGAAGTAGCCAGGTCCCAGAACGTGGTAGCCGGTGTGCGGACGATTGGGCTTCCAGACCAGGCTCCGATCGTTCCTGAAGAGCCGAAGCTGCCAGTCGGGAAACCAGGGTGCCGCGTGGACGTACTCGCACGGGTCCAGGCTCGCGATCCACTTGCGGGGGAACCAGTAGTGTGTCGGCCGGCCATCCTGCAGCAACTCGGGGATCAAGGCGTCGAACGCCGGCTCGATGCTCTCGTCGTCGTCAATCGAGAGGATCCAGTCGCCAGTCGCGTACCGCAAGGGCAACAAGCGCGCCGGCGAGAGCTGCGGTCCGTGCTCGAACTGGTACACGACATCGGCGTGCGCTGTGGCGAGATCGAGCGTCCGATCGCTCGATGACGCGTCCACGCCCACGACCACTTCGTCGGCAAACGCCGACACCTCGGCGAACAGCCGCTCCAGGCGGGACTCCGCGTTGCGGGTCAGGATGCTGACGGTCAGCCGCGGCGCAGCCACAGGCATCCGTCCTCGTCGCGCACATCGTACCTGCGCAGCGTCAAGGCCTCGCACGACGATTGGCCCGTCGTGAGGGAGAACGCCACGGCGTGGCCCGGGCACCAGATAGTCTCGCTGTCATGCCATCCGTCGCGGAGTCCGATGCGCAGGTGTGGGCACTGCGCCTGCATCGCATGCAGACCACGCGCGCTCCGCACCACCAGCACGTCTTCGACGCCGTCGCGCTCGACGACGACCTTGTGGCCGACCGCGAGCGCCTCGGACGGACAGACGGGCTGCCATTCCTCCTCGCTCGATGGGAGGTTGACCACGCGCGGACACTCGGCCGGAGCCTGCAGCGACAGCGGGTCGGTCTCCCGCTCGAGGTGATCCTCGCGCCGGAACCTGGTGATCTCGTCGTAACGACCCGCGTCGATGTCCGTGCTCGCGTGCCAGAATTCCCTGGCATAGAAGCAGCCCGGGTCGAATGACGGCGCCCGTGGGTTCAGGCGTGTGGACAGCGCGAGTCGGGTGGTGCGTGTCGTGTTGACGTGGGTGCCATGCAGCATCTCCGGGTTGAAGACCAGCATCTCGCCTCGACGCAGTGACATCTTGGTCGGTTTCGGGAGTGGCTGTCCGGCCTTGAGATAGAGCGATCGCGGGTCCGGCGCAAACGGCCGTCCGAACGTCTCGGGGTAGAACACCATCGAGCTTTCTTCGGGCACGTCATCGACCGCCCACCAGAGGTTCACGCCGAAACGCGAGTGTCCGGTCCAGGTGTCTTTGTGGGCGCCGTGCGCCCAGGCCGGTGGCGGCTGATTCTCGTGGTAGCCCTTCGGGTCGTAGACGGGATCGACGACGCGACTGGCCTTGGTTTCGAGCCTCGTGCGTTCGGCGACCCGACCGATGCCGGGGTTCTCGGCGCCGACAGGCGCTTGGAGCGCCACGAGGTACGGGTAGTTGATGCGGAGGATCGTGTAGTCATCGACGAAGAACTCGCCCTCGATGCCCAGCACGTAGCGCCCGATGTGACAGGCCAGCGTGAGCAGGTCCGGCCGGATCTGCGGCATGACGAAGTCCCGCAGCTCGCCGATCCGGGCGGCGGGCAGCGCCTCGTGGAGGGCGCCCAGCCCACGCGTCTCGACGATCGTGCGTGCGGCCGTTCCCTCGAGCGCCTCTACGCCCGCCTCGATGAGCCGATGCGTCTTGGCGAGCAGGGCCTCCTGAGTCCCCACGCGTGACACGATCAGGTAGGCGCCCTCGCGCAGCACGGACTCGAGCACGACTAGAACCTCCGGCCCTGGCTGGCGGCCTCGACCTCGGCAGCGAATTGCCGGACGCCATCCGTCATCGCCTCGCGGAGGCGCTCCCAGGTCGGCGCCGCCCGCCGCTTCAGCGCGTCGAAGTGGTCCGAGGCGTCCGCACGCTGCCGCACCTCGGCGAGCACATCCGGGCTGTGAATGAAGCAGACGCGCCACTCCTCGAGGCCCACGGTGTCGATGAGGCTCATGGTCCGTTCGTCGTAGCTGATCGGGATGCTGAGCGTGCCTAGTGCGAGGCAGGAGAGAAACGCGTGGAGGCGAAAGGCGATGTTCAGTCGGCAACTGCGCAGCCATGACAGGAACCGGAGCGGATCCTCCGTGTACATCGCGGGCACATCGAACGCGTGGGCGAAGGACAGGTCCTGGTAGTCGTGACACAGCAGTCGGACGTCACGGCCCTCGGCCTGGAATGCGTCGATCAGGCGTTGGAGCTCCCGGGACACCCGGCCCTGCACGCCGTACGGCACGCTCATCAGGCGCGGGTGACGAATCGAGATGAGCACCGTGTCGGCCAGGTCCGGATCGTCCGGAGGCAGCGACGGCAGCAGGTCGCCGAGGAACAGCGCCGGGCAGCCGACCGTCGTCGATGTCGTCGAGCCGAGCGCCTCTAGGTGATCGTGCGTGGCGGTGTCGCGGACCAGGACTGTCCGGGCGGCTGCACAGAGCGCGCGCGTCCGGTCTGCGGGCATCGAGTCGGTCCGCGGCACCAGTCTGCCCCGACGGTCGAAGACGCGACCCATCGACACACTGAAGACCATGGCGGGCGCCGTCAGGGCCGCCAGCGCGTGCGTGTCGATCTCGAGCCCACCATTCTCGAACAGGTTGCCCGGCCCCACGATCAGGCCGTCAGCCATCTGGTTGATGTCGTAGATCGTGCGCTTGCTCAGGCCGGCCCCTGTGAGGCCGCCCTGACCGGCGGCCGGAACCGTCACCATATTCACGTTGGCGCCGAAGACACGCTGCAGAACGCCGTTCATGCCGAGTGCGATGAGGTCGTTGCCGATGTTGTGAGTTCTTGCCCGGACGTTGAACAGGGTTCGCACGCGCACGCTCTTTCGGCCATGGAGGAGCCCGCCCGCGTGTGCGGGTCACAGGGTCGAAGCCGGAGCGGATTATACGGGCAAACGCCGAAGCGCCTGACCGCCTGGATCGGGCCTCCACCACGGGACACTAGGCTAGGCTAGCGCGCCAGTGCGCTGGCGACTTCCTCGAGCCGGTCGTAGCTCAGGCCGGCGCCGCGGGTCATGCCGGTCTGGAGCACCATGTCGCGGATATCGCTCGACGGATACAGGCACGTCACCGTGAGGCGCGTCTTGCCATCTTCCTCGCTGAGCACGGATGTGACGAGCGATCCGGCGTCGGGGAACGGTTCGAAAATCTCGGTGAAGACGACGCGCGCGGGCGCGTCGACCTCGCGATAGACGCCGTAGAACGCGGGGTAGTCGCCCTCCGGGCCCCGGCCCACGAACCGCCACGCGCCGCCGACGCGCAGGTCCACCTCGCAGACCGGCACCGAGTACCGCTCGTCGAGGCAGCCCCACCAGCGTCTGATGTGCTCGGGCTTGGTCATCGCCTCCCAGACCAGGTCCCTGGGAGCGTCGAAGAGGCGGGTCAGGACGATCTCGCGCTCCGAGGGTGTGGTGGCGTTGAAGGTTCTGCTATTTGCGACGCTGCCGACGACCATGTCTCTTCTCCTTGGGGTCCTTCTGGTGCTTGAGTTCCTGCAGGTAGCCCTCGAGCCAATCGAGGCGGGCTTCCCAGATGTGTCGATAGCGTTCGGCCCACTCGGCCACGTCCCTGAGCGGTGAGGCCTGGATCCGACACGGCCGCCACTGGGCTTCGCGTCCGCGGGCAATCAGGCCGGCGCGTTCGAGCACACCCAGGTGCTTCGACACGGCGGGCAGGCTCATCTCGAAGGGCTCCGCCAGTTCGGTGACCGAGCATTCGCCGGATGCGAGGCGTGCCAGGATGGCGCGCCGCGTCGGGTCGGCGAGGGCGGCGAACGTGGTGCTCAATGGATCGGCGGGCATAGGTAATGAACTGTCTGGTTAATTAACCGCTAAGTTAACTACACCACGTCGCCGTTCGTTGTCAAACCGTGCGGTCCGCGATCGGGCCTGGCCTCAGGCCTCGCCTGTTCGCCAGGCCGCGGGTGACTGGCCGACCTCGCGCTTGAAGGCCCGGCTGAAGGCCGCCGACGCCGCCCGGGGCCCCGCGCACAGGCCGAAGAGCTCGACATCGACTACCAGTTGGGCGACGCCGAGGCCCTGCCGTTCAGGAACGGCGAGTTCGATGCGGTGATCTCGACCTTCGGCGTGATGTTCGCCAGCCGCCCTGAGGCGGCCGCCGCCGAGCTGGCCCGCGTGGTCCGCAAGGGTGGGCGCATCGCGATCACGACGTGGCTCTCCGACGGAGCGGTTTCAAGATGTTCCAGGTCATGAAGGCCTACATGCCCACCCCCCCGACGCCAGCGCCGGCGTCCCCGTTCCACGCGGACTTCGTGAAGTTCCACGCCGGGTACTCCACCGAACTGGGGATCTGCGTGCCTCGCGAGTACTGGTTGGTCGTCGGCGAGCGCTTCTGACCTGCGCGGCGGTCACCTGGCCGAGGCGCCGCGACCCCCGACCCTCTCTGTCGCGTGGCTCTCCGGAGCCGCGCCGGAGAGAATAGGGGGATGTCCACACCGTCACTCCCGCCTGAACTTCAGGCGGTCGTCGTGGAGCTCGACAAGGCCGACGCCGACGCGCGCGCGGTGTCGTCGGGATTGGGCGGCGCCCAGGCCGCCTGGCGCGAAGCGCCGGGAAGCTGGAGCGTGTCGGAGTGCCTCGATCATCTGGCGGCCTCGAATCGCGTCTACCTCCAGGCAATGCGGGGCGCGGCCGAGCAGGCACGCACGCGTGGTCGTCTTCGGCGACGGCCGGCGCTGCCGGGCTTCGTCGGACGGTGGTTCGTCAGCGCGATGGAGCCGCCCGCGAAGCTCAAGGTGAAGACCGCGGCGCACTCGAAGCCCAGGCCAACGCCCGTGCTCGGTGACGCGCTGGACGCGTTGCTGACCTCGCACGAAGAGATCCGTCGCTTCATCGCGGAGTTCGCGGATATCGATCTGGCCGGCGTTCGCTTTCCCAACCCGTTCTTCAAAGGTGTTCGCTTCAGCCTGGCGACCGGCCTTCACGTCGTCCCCGCGCACGACCGTCGTCACCTCTGGCAGGCGTGGCGCGTCAGGCGTGCGAGTGAACAGGCGCTGCGAGACTCGCCGCGATGACGCGGAAGGTCGGACGTCCACTCGGATCGGAGGAACGGTCGCTGGCCCAGGAGGTGACCGTTGCGGTCGCATCGCTCGAACGCCTGAGCACGAAGAAGGACGTCGAGAACCTGGTGCGCTTCGGCATCAACCCGCCGAAGGCCATTGGCGTCTCGATGGCCAACCTTCAGAAGCTGGCGAAGCGGGTGGGTCGCCGTCACGACCTGGCGCTCGCGCTGTGGGAGAGCGGGTGGTACGAGGCGCGAATGCTGGCGGCGCTGGTTGACGACCCCGCCTTCGTGACGCGTGCGCAGATGGATCGCTGGTGCCGCGACTTCGACAACTGGGGCATCGTGGACACCGTCTGCTTCAAGCTGTTCGATCAGTCCCCGCATGCCTGGGGCCGTGTGGCCGCGTGGCGGACGAAACGCGACGAGTTCGGCAAGCGGGCGGCGTTCGCGCTGCTCGCGAGTCTCGCGGGCCATGACAGGACGAGTGGCGACGCGCCGTTCCTCGAAGGGCTGAGGTTCATCGAGGAGGCCGCCACCGACGACCGCCACTTCGTCAAGAAGGGCGTCAGCTGGGCCTTGCGCCGCATCGGCACGCGCGGGCCGTCGCTGCGTCGGGCCGCCGTGGACCTGTCCCGCCGCCTGGCCGCCTCGGACGATCCCGCCGCCCGGTGGCTCGGCAAGGACGCGCTGCGGGATCTGGAAAGACCTCGGAGGTAGTTGCTACGTTTTTTGTGATCGGCGGCGAAACCACCTCTGAGGTCCTTGCGCTGCGCATGAACCAAACTCGACTGTCCGCGACTACATCAGTGGAGCGGACAGACCGACGTGACTGACCTCGACATCCCAGACCCGCGCGCACGCCAGGAAGATGAGTGGCTCGCCGTCCGGTGCCAGCTCGGCGAGACCGACGCCTTCGATGAGCTGATCGCCAGGTGGCACGGCCCCCTGTGGACCTACGTCCGCAGGATGGTCGGACAAGACGACGAGGCGAAGGACGTCCTGCAGGACGTCTGGGTCAAGGCCGTGCGCGGCATCGCGCGCCTCCGCGACGGGGCGCACCTGCGCGCCTGGCTGTTCGGCATCGCGCGTCGCACGTTGATGGACCGCCTGCGCCGCCGCTACGCCACCCCGGCCACCAACGACGTCGAACTTGCGAATCTGCCTGCGGAAGACGACGCCCCCGATCGCGAGATGGACCTGGCCGCCCTGGACGACGCCCTGGCCGCACTGCCGCTCGTCGAACGCGAGACCCTCACACTCTTCTACCTGCGCGAGCTCTCGCTGGCGGAAGTGGCCGAGGCGCTCAATGTGCCCGCAGGCACCGTGAAGTCGCGGCTCTTCCGCGGCCGCCGGCTGCTCCGCGACCGTCTTTCCCCACGAGGTTGAGATATGACCGCTACCAGAACCGATTCTCCGCAGCCCTTCACGACCGAACTTCAGCGGCTGGCCCGCACGGAACTCTCGAGGCCCGCGCGCGTGGGACACGTCCTGCTGCTGCTCCTCTCGGCCGGCATGACGACTGTGGTCGTTTCCCTCTGGCTGACCGAGCCGGCCCTGCCGGCGCGTGCGGCCGCGGCCTTTGCGGTCATGACCGTCATCGGTCTCGGCTGGATGGGATTCGCCGTGTGGGTGCTGACGCAGAAGCACGTCCTGCTCGTGCGTCAGCGGCTGGTGGCGGGCCGGATGGCCGTGGCGTTCTGCGGACTCGGCGTGGCCGGCGCCGCGGCCGTCGCGCTCGTCACCTCGCAGCCCGCCGCGTGGGCCGCCTCGGCGATGAGTGCTGCGTTGCTGGCGGCGTCCGTCCTCATCTGGCGGCGCGCGGCCGCCGACGTGACAGCGCTCACCGCGCGGCGGGACGAGCTGGCGCGCGAACTCGGACGGAGGCCGCGATGATCCGTGCCCGTCGCACCGCCAAGCTGCGCAGGAGGGTCGCGGCCTGGACCGTCGCGCTCGCCACGATCGTGGTCCCCGCGCAGGGCGCCGTCGCCCAACTTCGTGAGGCGCGCACGCAACAGATCACCTCGACCGACGGTACCGTCTTCGAACTGACCACCGGATTCGTCCGCGTGCCGGAGCAACGGACGGTCACGGCCGGTCCCGCCGCCCGCACCATCGACCTGGCGGTCGCCCGCGTCAGACGCGCAGGCGCGCCGACGACGCTGGCGCGATCGGCGCACGTGATCCTCGCTGGTGGTCCCGGCGACTCGGGTGTCGATCAGGCGCTCGGCGCACAGTCGCTCGGCGATCCGCGGCTTCTCGCGACCTTGCCTGCGGCGCTCGGAGAGATGGTGGCGGGTGACTTCCAGCGGATGGCCCAGGTGGTGGCGATTCGCCGAGGTCAGCTCGGGGTCCAGTCGGCGATGAAAGTGATGATGGACCTCAGCTCGGGGGCGACGCCGGCGAGGCGCGCGCGCATCGATCGGGAGTCGTCGACAGTCGCTGCTCGGCAACGCCATCAACTTTCCCGGTATGTGGTTGCAGCCAGCGTGGGGAGCCGCGGACCTGGGCGAAGAGTTCAGACGTCCTGTGCGCAGCGACGTGCCGGCGCTGATCCTCGTCGGCGATCTCGACCCGCGGACGCCGGTGGACAACGCGCGTGAGATCGCCGCGACCCTGCCGCGTGCGCAGGTGGTCGTGCTCGAGAACGCGACACACCAGTTCGATCTCTTCGGCGCCGCGCCGATCCGCACGCTCCTCGACCGCTTCCTGCGGGGACTGCCCGTCGGCACCGACCGGCTGCTGTTGCCGGCAATCTTCCCAGGACCTCGGAGGTAATTCCTACGAAAACTGTAAGCCCCTCGTTTGATTCCCGCTGGGCTTACAGTTTTCGTAGGAATTACCTCCGAGGTCATATCAGCTACCATGCCGACGTGCGCCTGCTCGTCTGCGGCCTGACGTTCGCCCTCGCCCTGGCGGGCTCTGCCTGCCGCCGCGCCGAGGCGCCTGGTGTGCCCGCGACCCAGGCCTCGTCGCCTGAGGCGCGGGACGCCCTGGCCGCGCGGCTCGATCCCCTCACCGACAAGATCCGCGTCGTCGTGATGACCGACATCGCCAACGAACCGGACGACCAGATGTCGCTGGTGCGCTTCCTGGTCTACGCCAACGAATTCGACGTGGAAGGCCTCGTCGCGACGACTTCCACCTGGATGCGCAACAAGATTCGGCCGGACGTCATCCGACAGGTCATCGACGCGTACGCGCAGGTGCAGGCGAACCTGGCGCTCCATGCACCCGGGTTTCCGCCTGCTGATGCGCTGCGCGCGGTCGTCGCCGATGGGCAGCCGACGTACGGCCTGGCGGGCGTCGGTCCGGACAGGATGTCGGCCGGTGCCTCCCTGATCGTCAGCGCCGCGGACAAGGCCGATGTGCGCCCGCTGTGGGTGCTCGGCTGGGGCGGCACCAACACGCTCGCCCAGGCGTTGCGGCACGTGCGCGAGACGCGCACCCCCGACCAGCTCGCCGCGTTCGTGGCAAGGCTGCGCGTCTACACGATCTCCGATCAGGACGATGCGGGGCCGTGGATCCGGCGGGAGTTTCCCACGCTGCACTACGTCGCGCATCCGTCAACGCCAGACGGGGACGAGTACTATCGCGCCACCTGGACGGGCATCAGCGGCGATCGCTTCTACCGCAACGCCGACGGCGCGGATTTCGCGACGTTCACCGATGCGTGGGTGGACGCGAACATTCGCAGCAAGGGACCGCTCGGCAAGGTCTACATCTATCCGTGCTGCATCCACGAGGGCGACACGCCGTCATTCCTCGGGCTGATCAACAACGGCCTGGCCAGCGCGACGAGTCCGGCCTACGGCGGGTGGGGCGGCCGCTACGTCTGGCGTCAGCCGTACGGCGAGTCGAGGCCGTTCTGGACGCAGGGCGGCGACTCGTATCCCGGCCGCGACAACTCGCGTGACACGGTGATCGGCGCCGACGGGCAGCCGCGCACGTCGGACCAGGCGACGATCTGGCGCTGGCGCCGCGCGTTTCAGCACGACTTTGCGGCGCGCATGGACTGGACGATCAAAGCGCGCGCGTCGGCCAATCATCATCCGCTGGCCGTGGTGAACGGCGAGCCCGGCCGCGCGGTACTGATGCTGAATGCCGAAGTCGGTACGCCCCTGGCGATCGACGCGATTCGCAGCGCCGATCCCGACGGCGACGCGCTCACGTTCCGGTGGACGTTCTACGCTGAGGCCGGGACCGGCATCCCTGGGCACCCCGTGGCCACTGGTCCCGCGGTGCCGATCGGTGGCGGAGGCACCCGCGACGAAGGCGGCATTCCCTCGGCCGGGGCGGGCGGCGCGCCACAGCCACCGGCGCGCGTCATCCTCCGCGATGCCACCAGCCCCCAGGTGACGGTGGTGGCGCAGACTCCGGGGATCGCGCACGTCATCCTCGAAGTCGAAGACGCCGGGACGCCGCGGCTGACGTCGTATCGGCGGGTCGTCCTCACCATCGCGCCTCGGGCCCGCTAGCGCGTCGCCAAGACCGGACCGGTTGTCTGGTGACCGTCTACTCGTTCTGGGAGCTCGCCGTCGCGCTCGGGGTCAGGACCACGGGCACGCGCGTTTCGAGTGTCATCACGAGCTCGTTGTCCACGACCTCGATGCTCTTCTTGCTGCTCCGGGAAAGCGGAATCCGGGCCTTCTCGAAGAAGCGGATGAGCGACGCCGCGATGATCGTCGCCTCGAACGTGTACGGTTCAGGCGGTTCCGACCCGCGCGAGTGCATCGTCACCCGCAGGCCGGGTTCGGGGTCCAGCGTAACCGTGGCGTCGAGAATCGGCCGACGCCAGACCTTGCCCGCGCTCTCGCGATCGAACTGAAGCACGATCTCGAGCACGGCCGGCGTGGGGAGCGAGAAGCGCCGGACCTCGTTGATGTAGACGGTGGCCACGGGCGTAAGTATGCCACTGGCTTGACCAATCCGGCGGATCGGCCCGAGTCCGGGGCGCGGCGTCTTCGACGTGCCGCACGCCGACGTCCCTGGCGAACGCATGAGGATGTAGAGTCACGTCACGTGTCGTTCTCGCCCTCGTCGCGTGCCCGACTGACCCCCCACGACCTGGGACGCTTTCCGTCGAGTACGCTCTTCGATCGCATCGGCCGGGTGACCTGTCACGCCGGCTGCCTGCCGCGGAAGGAGCTCTACGAGGCGTGGGAGATGGCGCGACGTGTCCGTCGCCTGATCCGCGGCGGCCGTATCGTCGATATCGCCGGCGGACACGGCGTGCTCGCGCAGATGCTCCTGCTGCTCGACGACACGTCACCAGAAGCCGTCGTCGTCGATCATGTGCTGCCGTCGTCGGCGTCGCGGCTCCATGCCGTCTTCGTCGCGGCCTGGCCGCGGCTAGCCGATCGCGTGCGCTTCATCGGGTCGGACTTCGACGCGGTGGTGCTGACACCGGCCGACGTCGTGGTGTCCTGCCACGCGTGTGGCGCGCTGACCGACCGCGTGCTCGACCGCGCCACATCCGCACGCGCGCGCGTCGCGGTGCTCCCGTGCTGCCACGACCTCGACACCTGCGACGTCGGACCGCTGACCGGATGGCTCGATGGGTCCCTCGCCGTTGACGTGCTTCGCGCCGTCCGGCTCGAAGCGCGCGGCTACCGCGTCTGGACGCAGACCATCCCTGCGGCGATCACGCCGAAAAATCGCCTCGTCATTGGCGTGCCGACGGCATAGGGCCGGTCCCCTGGCGCCGAGCCATCGACCCCCCCTCAGGCGGGGCGTGCGCCTTCAGGCTCGAACAGGCCCGACGCCATCTCGAGCCACGCCGACCAGCCCTCGCGGACGCCGTCGAGGTCGTCGTCCGGCAGCGTGTGGTCCCAGCGATTGGTGAGTGTCAGGCGGGTTACGGTGGGTGTGACGGATTCAAACGAGAGCTCGACGGTCTCGCGTCCCGACGCGGCGCTGACGTGTGCGTCGCCGACCGCTGAACCGTCCATACCAAGCGTCAGGACCAGTCGCCGCGCGTATTCGATCGCCAGGTACTCGCCGGCGAACGCGTGGACCACGCCGTCCTCGGCGCGATTCTCGAGCCGGTATCTTCCGCCCACACGAACGTCCGCCTCGACGACCGCGGCCAGCCAGCGCCGCATGATCACCGGCTCGGTCCAGGCCCGGTAGACATCAATGGCCGGCGCGGGATACTCGCGCGTGACGACGACTGACTGACCCATCTCCTCGCTCGCCTCAATAAAAAGGAAACCCGGGATGTCCCGGTGAACAAGCACTCGGGTCCCGGAGCTACCCGTGAAGTCCCGGCACTGACGCCCAAGTCGCGGGGCTGACGGTGAAGTCCTGGCGCTGCCCCCTCCGCGTCTCCGCGTGAGCGTACCATGTGGCATATCCTGACTTCCCGAAAGGACTCGCTCGATGCCGAAGCGCTACTGGCTGATGAAGTGTGAACCGGCTGCCTACACGATCGACGACCTGGCCCGCGACGGCCGCACCAGCTGGGAAGGGGTTCGCAACTACCAGGCCCGGAACTTCATGCGCGACGACATGAAGGAGGGCGACGGGGTCCTGTTCTATGCCTCGAACGCCGACCCGTCCGGCGTGACCGGCCTGGCCGCCATCGCGCGCGCGGGCTACCCGGATCCGTTCGCGTTCAAGAAGGGGCACACGTACTACGACGAGGCGAGCACCAGGGAGGCGCCGCTCTGGTACGCCGTTGACATCACCTTCGTCGAGCGCTTCCCCGGCACGGTTTCCCTCGAGACGTTGAAGGCGACGAAAGGGCTGGAGAACATGATGGTCACGAAGAAGGGCAGCCGGTTGTCCGTGCAGCCGGTCACCAAGGCCGAGTTCGAGGTCGTCGTGAAGCTCGGCCGACAGACGAAGGGCGAGGCTTGATCATGCATCTGCGTCGCGAATCGTGCGTCAATCGCCCTGTCCGCTTCGGCGCGGCCCTGGCGGTCGCCGCCCTCGTCGGTCTCAGCCCGTCACTGGGCGCCACGGCGTCGCATCCGGTGCAGGCTCCAGCCACTCAGGCTCCACCTCAGGCGCCTGCCACCCAGGCGCCAGCCCCTGATGAAGCGTCCACGATTGCCCAGGCGCGCGCGCTCGTGCAGCAGTTGCTCGCCGGCGACACCGCGCCCCTGGTGGCGCGCTTCACCGATCAGGTGAAGGCCGCCGTGTCCGAGGCGCAGATCAAGCAAGGCGTGGCGGGCCTTCCGGCGCAGGTCGGGGCCTTCCAGAGCCAGGGGACCGCCAGATTCGAGGCCAAAGGGCCGCTGCGTGTGGTCACGGTGACATGCCAGTACGAGCGGGCTGCCATCGAGGTCGTGATCGCCTTCGACGCGGCCGACAGGATTGCCGGCCTCTCGATGCGCCCGGCTGCCGCGCCCGCGCCTCCGTATGTGCCGGCCCCGTACGCCGTAGCGACGGCCTTCAAGGATCAGCCGGTGACCGTCGATGCCGGCGGCTGGCCTTTGCCGGGCACGCTGTCGATGCCCGCCGGGGCCGGACCGTTTCCCGCCGTCGTGCTCGTGCACGGGTCCGGTCCCCAGGACCGCGACAGCACGCTGGGCCCGCTCAAGCCGTTGCGCGATCTGGCTGAGGGGCTCGCCTCGACGCGGCATCGCCGTGCTGCGCTACGAGAAGCGCACGAAGGTCCATCCCACGCGGATGACGCGCACGATGACCGTGACCGACGAGGTCATCGATGACGCGGTGGCAGCTGTCGCGCTGTTGCGCGCCACGCCGGGCGTGCGCGCCGACCGCATCTTCGTGCTGGGCCATAGCCTGGGAGGGACGATGGTGCCCCGCATCGCCGCGCGCGATCCGCGTATCGCGGGCCTGGTCATTCTCTCTGGCTTGGTGCGGCCCGTCGAGCAGGCGATGCTCGACCAGGTGCGGTATATGGCCATGCTGGATGGGACCGTACAGCCGGCGGAACAGCAGCAACTCGACGGCCTCGCTGCGCTTGGCGCGCAGATTGCCAAGCTGACGGACGCGGACGTCGCCAGCGGTCCGATGCTGATCGGCGCCCCACCGTCGTACTGGCTCGACCTGCGTGGCTATCGGCCCGACCAGGCCGCCGCGCGGCTGGTGCAGCCCATGCTGGTGCTTCAGGGCGAACGCGACTACCAGGTGACGATGGCCGACGACTTCGCGGCCTGGCGCCGCGCCCTCGAGACGCGCCCGAACGTCACGCTCAAGTCGTATCCCGGCTTGAACCACCTGCTGGTGACCGGATCAGGCCCGAGCACGCCCGCCGAGTACAACGCCGCCGGCAACGTCGCCGAAGTGGTGGTCACCGACATTGCTACCTGGCTGAAGCGACGGTGAACCGCGGCGTGAACGGGTGATGTGAGATGTGAGATGTCGGGTACCCCAGGTGCCCGGGTACCTGACGTACCCGAGTACCTGAGGCACCCGGGTACTTTGCGCACCTCTGTACCTGACGTACCCGCCGTACCCGGCGGACCTGTCTACTTCTTTGGTACAAGCTTGAGCAGTCTTCCTTTGGCGACGTCCGTGATGACGTAGAGGGCGCCGTCCGGGCCCTGGCGGACGTCACGGATGCGCTCGGCCTGCGGCGGCAGGTCAGTGAGCAGCCGCTCCTCGCCGACGACGCGGTCGCCCTGGAGGGTGAGGCGGACGAGGTGCCGGCCGCCCATCGCGCCGATGAACAGGCTGCCCTGCCACGCCGGAAAGAGCGAGCCGGTGTAGAACGTCATCCCGCCGGGCGCAATCACCGGATCCCAGTAGTAGACAGGCTGTTCCATGCCCTCTTGGGCCGTCAGGCTCTTGCCGATGGGCTGGCCGCTGTATTCGATGCCGTACGTGATCGTCGGCCAGCCGTAGTCCTTGCCCTTGCGCGGGATGTTCAGTTCGTCGCCGCCGCGCGGCCCATGCTCGACGGTCCAGAGCTCGCCGGTCGCCGGGTTGAGGGTCGCGCCCTGCACGTTGCGGTGGCCGTACGACCAGAATCTCGGGCCGCACACCCTCCTTGCCCACGAACGGGTTGTCCTTGGGAATGGTGCCGTCGGCGTTGATGCGCACGACCTTGCCGATCAGGCCGGCCAGGTCCTGGGCCTGCACGCGACCGGCCATGATCGACCGCTCGCCGAGCGTGACGAAGAGCGTGCCGTCGCGTCCGAACACGAGGCGGCTGCCGAAGTGCAGCGTCGAGTTCAGCGACGGGGCCTGGTGAAAGATCACCTGCACGTTCTCGACACGCGGCGCGCCGTCAGTCAGCAGCCGGCCGCGCGCGACCGCGGTGTTGTTCGTGCCGTCGCCCTTCGGTTCGGCATAGCTCCAGTAGATGAGCTGATTGGACGGAAACGCCGGATCGATCGCGACATCGAGCAAGCCGCCCTGGCCGCGGGCATCGACCGGCGGCAGCCCGGCGACCGGTTCGGACAGCGTCCCGTCCGCCGCGACGATGCGGAGGCGGCCCGGCTTCTCGGTGACGAGGACGCGTCCGCCCGGCAGGAAGCAGAATCCCCACGGGTTCACGAGGCCCTCGGCCACCGTCACGACATCGAACGCGACGTTGGCCTTGCGCTCGGCCACACGGGTCTGGCCCTCAGAGGCCGGTTGCAGGTGCGGCGCGTTCGGAGGGGCCGTCTGGACGGTGGTGCCCTGCGACCGCAGGGGGGTGTAGGCGGCGCCGACGGCAATGGCCAGCGCGAGCGGGGCGAGCAGGACGCTCTTCTTCATGGAATCGATCCCTTTCGGATACGCGGAGACCCTTCAAGGATACACAAAGCCGCAATTGCGCTATCGTGATGACGTTCGCATCCCAACGGAGCCCGCGATGACAGCACGGCGCACGAGCAAGGCCACTTGGGTCCTCACCCTCGGGTTGGTTGTCTCTCTCGTCGTCGTCGCGCCGGCCCGCACCGCGCCGGCTGGTGCGCCCCAGGCCCCGGCGCCCCAGGCGTCCGGCTTGCCCGTCCGCTTGTCCGACGCGGCCTACTGGAAACTGGCCACGGACATCTCCGAGCCAGGCGGCTACTTCCGCATCACGGACAACTACACGTCGAACGAACGCGAAGTCGGGCAGGTGGTCGGGATGCTCCGCGAACGGAGCGTCCGCGGTGGGGTGTACCTGGGCGTTGGACCCGAGCAGAACTTCACGTACATCGCCGCGATCCGTCCCGCCATGGCGTTCATCCTCGACATCCGGCGACAGGCGGTGATGCAGCATCTGATGTTCAAGGCCGTGTTCGAGTTGTCGGCCGATCGGGCGGACTTCATCTCGCTGCTCTTCGCCAAGCCGCGCCCTGCCGCAATCCCGGCGAGCGCCACGATTCAGGACATCTGGACTGCCTACTCGCCCGTGCCGACCGATGCGGCCGCCGGAACGAAGAACAGCGCGCGCATCCTCGAGCACCTCACCAAGACGCACCAGTTCGTGTTCACGCCTGAGGAAACGTCTCAGCTCGAGGCGGTGTACCAGGCGTTCGTGGCCTTCGGGCCGGCGATTTCGACGCGCGGACTCGGCGGCGGCAACACGCTGACGTTCGCAGATCTGACGGGCTGGGCCACGGACGCGACCGGCACGCCGCGCAGCTTCCTGGCGACTGTCGATGACTATCAGTTCGTGAAGTCGCTGCACGAGAAGAACCTGATCGTCCCCGTGAGCGGGGATTTCGGCGGACCGAAGGCGCTGCGTGCCATCGGGGCGTACCTGAAAGCGAACGGCGGCACGGTCAGCGGGTTCTACCTGTCGAACGTCGAACAGTACCTCTTCCAGGACATCAAGCAGCGCGCGTTCTACGAGAACGTCGCCACGCTGCCGCTGTCGGACACCAGCGTGTTCATTCGTCCGTACGCGCTGCGGTCTCGCGGCGGCTTCGGCGAAGGGCTCTGCGGGATCCAGCGGTTCCTGAAAGCCTTCACCGAAGGCCGCATCGGCAGCAACAACGACGCACTGGCATGCGTGCCGTAGCCTTTTCCACCGAGCGGGTAGCGTCGCGCAAGCGCGACTTCCGAGCCGCGAGCGTCTCGAGCCGCACGCGAGCGAGCGAGGGGAGCGCGGCGCGAGGCTACCCGCTCGTGGAAACCCGTCTAGCGCGGCCGGCGCTGCCAGCCAATCCCGACCGAGATGGCGAGTGAGGGCGCATACTGACGGTCCGTCGTCACCGTCGGCGGCAGGTAGAGTCCGCTTGGCGATCGCTCGGGATACGAGTACGTCTCGAGCGTGACGTTGTAGAACGGAAGCGTCGCGTCGGCCTGGACGAACACGCGCGCAGACGTCACGCGCGCCAGCTCATAGCCGGCGGTGAGCGCCCCCTGCAGACCTGAACCGCGGCCGTTGGTCGAATAGCCAGTCGGCTGGCCCGTCGAATCTCCGTGTTGCCGTAGCTCAAGCCGCCGCCGACGTAGGCCGAACGGTTGCCCTTGGGATTGGTGAAATACAGCCCTTGCAGCTTGATGAGCGCCGAGGCGGATCGGCTGGCACCGTAGTAGCTGCCCGTCTCGCTCAACTGAAAATTGAGAAACGAGACATCGAGGCCGAGCCTGTCGAACTCGGCCCGGTAGCCGAAGCCGAACGCGGCGCCCTGCTGCGCTGAGCTGCCAAAGACGCTGCCGTATCCTACCCGGGCGTACCAGGCGCCTTCGGCATGGACGCGCCGTTGGGGCAGATCCTGCGTCGCGCTGACGTTGGTGCGATCGAGAATTGCGAGGCTGCCCATCGGCTCGCCGGTCATCAGGGATCGGACCATCTGGCTGTAGACGGCGGGCAGGTCGTCGAGGCCGAGCGCGGTGGCCTCGCGCGAGCCTTTGGGACCAGACAGCGTCACGACGATCGTCGTGCCAAGTCGAATGTGCGACAGCGTGTACCTGGCCGTGCAGTCGCGATCGGCCACCGGCTGCCCGGCCAGTTCGAACTGCTTGCCGACGAGAAGCACCGCGGCGGTGCGCTCGTCGCGCCCGAGCATGTCGCGCGGTTCGTCAATCGCGACGCAGGTCTGGGCGCTGGCGGCGCGCACGGCGCCGGCCGTCATGATCACGACAAAGAGTGCTGTAGGAACCCATGGTGTCTGCATCTGCGCATCCTCGTGGCGGCCGGACGAGGCCACTACCGAGCAATGCGCAAACGCGAGGAGAAGTGGCTCAGGAGCGGCGACCGCCGACAGCCGACTGGCTACCGGTCGAGGACCTCAGGCAATCGCAATCTCGAGACCATCGTCCAGGCTCAGCGAGTCGATGTACTCGATGTGTATGACCCGGCGCGGGCGATCGGATTCGGCTTTGGACGACGCATGGAGGATCAGTGGCCGCATGGCGATGACGCCTCCAGCAGGGACAAGGCAGTCCACAGGCTGAGCTGCCTGAACGAGGCGTTCGATTTCGGACTCGGCCAGCACGTCGAGGACGTGCGTTCGCGGAATGACTCGTAGTGGGCCATTGTCCTCATCGGAGTCGTCCAGGTGCAGCCGCAGAGCAATCACCCGTGAGAGCACCGACGCCGGCGCATGCGCGTAGGCGATGCCGCCCTTGATAGACCACGGTCCCCAGCCCTCGACGTCGCGTCGCGTCGTGAGCGGGAGGGCGGTGTCCTGATGCCAGACGACCAACCAGTTTGCGGTGGAGGACTTGTCAAACAACGTCGCCCTGTAGGGCACCGCTACTGGGCCCAGGAAATCGTGCGCGATGTCGAGCAGCCGCGGATCGCTCGCAAGATCGGCCACGTCTGGATGAGACATCAGGTGACGCGCGCCCGCCCGGCTGCGGCTGAGACCGAGCCGTTGAGCCGGGCGAGGAGGTTGGCCGTCTCGCTGGCACCGAGCACTCCGGGAACAATGCGATAGCCGTCGTGGTCTGGGGCGCAGGCGCTCGCCATGCACGTCCTTGTACCACGCGAACGTCACTCGTCAGCGGGCGACGGCCGCGATTTCGACAGGCGCTGCCTTCCTGAGGAACGTGCCGTCCCGCGTGTAACTCGCGTCGTCGATTCTCTCCGACACGTGGGCTCACGGCTTCCCTGCTGGTCTCGATCGTGCTGGCAACGGGTCCCGTGCGAACACCTCGGCGCGGGCTGTCCTCGAGAGCGCGACCACCCCGGGATGAGTGACTCGTCGTTCTGCCGACAGCGCGTAGAAGCGCTCGCGAACGGCATCCGTCCGTCCGAGCGCGACAACGCCGTAGTGTCGGCATACCTCGTGAGCAATCGCCGTTGGTGCGGGAAACACCGCCGTTCCTGATTCGCCGAAGGCCTTCATCAGCGCTGAGTCTTCAAACTCGCCCCAGACCCTCGGTCGGATGCGAATGGCATCGAACCACTGCTCAAGGGCGCGCCTCAGCACGGTAGCCTGCGTGGGCAACAGCATCGGCACGTTCTGCAGTGACTGTGGAAACCCCCGGCGGACTTTGCGAGCGAGCGCTGGTATGGCGAAGAAGGTCGTCCCCGATTCGCCCAGCAGATGCGAGAACACCTTCACGTGCAGGTGCGGCGGTGCTGGGGCGTCGCTGATCACGACATCGAGGGCGTGCGTGGCCAGTTGCGCCAGCAACTGGTCGGGTTGCCCCTCGTGGCAGGTCAGTTGAATCGGCAGGGAGGCTTCGGTGGCGGGGCGCAGCATCCGGTAGACGATCAGCTTGGGCACCGCGTTGGCCACGCCGACGCGGAGTCTCAGCGTCTGCCCAGCGGGGCGTCCCTTCAGCGTCTCCTGCAGTTCCCGTCCGAGGGTGAAGATGTCGTCGGCGTAGCGGCGCACCACCTGTCCGGCTTCCGTCAGTACCAGACGCCGCCCCTGCCGCTCCAGCAGGGTGTGTCCGATGGCGCGCTCGAACTGCTTGATCTGAGCGCTCACCGTCGGTTGCGCCAGACCCAGGGTGTCGGCGGCTTTCGAGACGCCACCTTCTCGGGCAACCGTCCAGAAGTAGAACAGGTGGTGGTAGTTGAGCCACTCCATCACCGAACTATAGGTTTTCCAGTCGCGATGCGATCAAACTATCTAATTGTTGCGAGTGGTGCCTCTTCCTACAATTGTCAGCGAGGTGGTTGTGGACGTGGTGTTTCCATTCGTCGAGTACTGGTGGTTCTACGCGGGATTCACCGCGTTCATCTTGGCGCTTCTGGCGCTCGACCTGGGCGTCTTCCACCGGACCGCCCATGAGGTGACCTTCCGCGAATCCCTCACCTGGTCGGCAATCTGGGTCGCGCTGGCGCTGCTCTTCAACTACGGGTTCTACCTGTATGCCGTCACGGAGGTGGGTCCCGAGGTTGGCGCCCGCCTCGGCCTGGAGTTCCTGGCTGGCTACGTCGTCGAGAAGTCGCTGGCTGTCGATAACGTGTTCGTGTTCGTGATGGTGTTCGGCTACTTCGGCATTCCGCCGGCGTACCAGCACCGCGTACTGTTCTACGGAATTCTCGGCGCGCTCGTCTTCCGCGCGTTCTTCATCGCGCTGGGATCGGTGCTGATGCAGTACCAGTGGGTCGTCGTCTTGTTCGGGGTGTTGCTGCTCGCCACCGGCGTGAAGATGCTCTGGGCGCCAGCGCAGGAGGTGCGTCCCGACCAGAACCTGCTCATCCGGCTGTTCCGGAGGCTCATGCCGATTACCGAACATCTGCATGGACAACGTTTCGTTGTCCTCGTGAACGGGCGCCGGCACGCGACACCGTTGCTGGTCGCGCTGCTGTTCCTGGAGATGAGCGATGTAATCTTTGCGGTCGATTCTGTACCCGCGATCTTCGCGTTGACCAAGGAGCCGCTGATCGTCTTCACATCCAACGTGTTCGCGATCCTGGGTCTGCGCGCGATGTATTTCCTGCTCGCCGGTGCCATTGAGCGGTTCCGTCTCCTGAAGTACGCGCTGGCGTTCATCCTGATCTTCGTCGGGTTGAAGATGGTGTGGCTCAACGAGGCGTTCGGCGGCAAATTCCCGATTGAGTGGTCGCTCAGCATCATCGGCGTCCTGCTTGCGGGAGCCGTCGCGGCGTCGCTCGTGAGCGAGCGCCTTGGGAAGACTGAGTGAAGCTGAGTGTCGATCTGTGACCTGGATGTTCACGCGTTGCCGGTTGTCCTCGGCGATGCCGCTCGGCTGTCACTGCCGGCCCCGCGCGGCGCGGGCCGCGCCACCCACTGGTTCTGCGTCCGACGGGTGACGATCGCCGCCGTCAGCGCGCCACTCTCAGCCGACCGTACTTGACCGCGAGCGTCTGCGCATCCGTCATGCCCGCCTGCCCGGCCGTGAACGCCGTCTCCCACGAGCCGTAGCTGGGGTTCGGCAGCATGATCCAGCGCGTGCCCCAGTACGCGTCGTGCGGGGCGCTGCGCGCGTCGCGCTCGGCCGTCGTGCCGCGCGCGTTGCCGAGAAAATCGCCGAGATCGTCGCCGACGAGCAGCAGGATGCGGAATTCCGACGCCACGGCGGCGCGCCGGCTCGTCTTGTCCGACGCGGCCCACTCGGGCCGCTCGTTTCGGGTGAAGACGGTGTCGCGCGTCGCGTCGAGCGGCACGCCGAGTCGCGCGAGCACGTCGCGGGTCGCCTGTTCGACCGAGCTGTCGCGATTGGTGATGAAGATCGGCGTCACGCCGCGTCCGGCCGCATAGGCGAGGAACTCGACCGCGCCCGGGATCGCCGTGGCCTTCCGCTCTTCGCACCAGGCGTGCCACGCCGCGTCAGTGAAGAACGTCGTGTCGGCCGTCATGCGCGCCTGGAAGCCTGAGTTGTCGAGCACGGTCTCATCCAGGTCGAGGACAACCGCAGGCCGCCGCGTCGCGAGGCTGCCCGTCTGCTCGAGGGCCGCCGTCCACTGCGGATCGGCCAGCGCGGCGTCGAGCTGACGGCGCGCCAACGCGTAAGCCTGGAGCGCAGACGCCCGATACTCGACCGACGTCTGCATCCAGAGCACGGCGTTCAGGTTCTCGTGCGTCCGCCTCGTCGCCGCGGGCGCGAGGGCCCCGGTGTCAGTGGCGGGCGGACGCGCCGGGCCCGTTGACGGGGCAGGACGTGGCGCCGTGCCGGACGTCGGGGTGGCCAGGTGCCCGCCGCAGCTCAGGCTGCTGGCCGCGAGGAGCATCGCCGTGGTGAAGGATCGCAGGGACGTGCGCATCCCTCATTTTGCCTGCAGTCCCCGTTCGGCAGTGGTGACGATGCCGTCCAGCAGTCCGTTGAAGACGAGCCCGTGGAACGGCAGCACGGCATACCAATAGGCGAGGCCGGCCAGTCCTCTCGGCCGGAAGCGCGCCGTCTGGACCAGGCGGGTGCGTGGCGCCTCAGCCGGCGAGTCGAGCGGCGTGAGCGTGAAATCGAGGATGGCGTCGCCCGGCAGGCGCATTTCGGCGCGCAGCGTGAGACGACGGCCCCGCTGGATCTCGCTGACGCGCCAGAACCCCACCGTCTCTCCCCAGGAGATCTGCGTCGGGTTCCGGCGTCCGCGCTTCCAGCCCGGACCGCCCGTCAGCCGATCCAGGACGCCGCGCAGCATCCAGAGGCGGTTGTAGCGGAACCATCCGTCACGGCCGCCCAGACCCGCCAGGACGTCGAAGACCCGCTCGGGCGAGGCACGCACCACCGCCTCGCGCGCATCCTCGAACACGTCGCCGCCGGCCCAGTCAGGATCGCCAGGCATCGGACCGGCCGAGGACCAGGTGCTCTCGACGTCCGATCGGGATTCTTCGTCGATGGCGAGGCGAATCGCCTCCCGCACGCTGAGCAGCCGCTGCGGCATCAGCGTGGCCGCGGTGTCGTCGCGCACGACGACCCGGTTGCGCAGGCCTTCGGCCAGAGGGCGCGCCATCTGCGCGCTCACCGGCGTCACGAGATGGATCCACCACGAACTGAGTCGTGGCGTGAGGACGGGCACCGGGATGATGAGCCGCTTCGGGAGCCCGCGCGCGGCGGCCATCTCCCGGAGCAGGTCGGCGTAGGAGAGGATGTCCGGCCCGCCGATGTCGAGGGTCCGCCCGGTGGTCTCGGGCACGGCCAGACTCTGCACCAGGTAGTGCAGCACGTTGCGGACGGCAATCGGCTGGGACTCGGTGCGCACCCAGCGGGGCGTGATCAGGACGGGCAGCCGCTCCGCCAGATACCGCAGGATCTCGAAGGACGCCGACCCCGATCCGATGATCATCGCGGCGCGGAACACGGTGACGGGCACGGACCCTTCCGCCAGCGCGCGTTCCACCTCGCGCCGGGACGCGAGGTGCTCGCTCAAGTCCGCCCCCGTTTCACCCAGGCCACCGAGGTACACCATCCGCGAGACGCCGGCCGCCGACGCGGCGCGTGCGAAGCGGCTGGCCATCTCGCGGTCCTTCGCCGCGTATTCGCCACCGGCGGACAGCATCGAGTGCACCAGGTAGAACGCCGCCGTGCAGCCCGCCAGATCTCGCCCGAGGGCGGCCTCGTCCTCGAGGTCTGCCTGCACGATCTCGACGAGGGGGTCGGCGGACCACGGCCGGTCGGCGAGCTTGCGCGGTGAGCGGACCAGGCACCGAACGCGGTAACCCGCCGAAAGGAGCCGCGGCACGAGCCGGGTGCCGATATAGCCGGTCGCGCCGGTCACCGCGACCACAGGCAGGGGCATCCCTCACTCTACGCCCTGGTCCGGCGCGCGGATTGGGCCCGGCTATACTCATGCACGATCACTGCACGTTTCTGGAGGCTCCATGGCACGTTTGATGAAATCCACCAGCTCGTTGGCCGTCGCCTGCGTCCTTGCAGGAGGGCTCGCGATTACCGGTCCCTCGCTGTTCGGTCAGACGGCGCAACCAGCGCCGAATCCCAAGCTGGGTCCGATCGCGACCGAGTTCGACCAGCTCCATTTCCGCTCGATTGGCCCGGCGAGCATGTCCGGTCGCATCGCGGATCTGGCGGTGTACGACGCCAACCCCGCCGTCTTCTACGTGGCCACCGCGCACGGCGGCGTGTGGAAGACCACGAGCAACGGCGCGCTGTTCGAAGCCCAGTTCCAGGATCAGGGCCTGATGTCGGTCGGCGACGTCGTGATATCGCAGTCGAACCCGAACCTGGTCTGGATTGGCACGGGCGAGGCCAACAATCGGCAGAGCACGTCTTGGGGCGACGGCGTCTACAAGTCCACCGACGGCGGCAAGACGTGGCGGCACATGGGCCTGGCCGAATCGCGTCACATCAACCGGGTGTTGCTGCATCCGTCGAACAGCGACGTCGTGTTCGTCGCCGCCGTGGGGCCACTCTGGGGACCGGGCGGAGACCGCGGCATCTACAAGTCGACCGATGGCGGAACCACCTGGAAGCAGGTACTCAAGGTGGACGACGACACGGGCGCCAGCGAGCTGGTGATGTCGCCGTCGGACCCGAACATCATGTTCGCCTCGACCTACCAGCGTCGGCGCACGCAGTGCTGCATGAACGGCGGTGGGCCGGGCAGCGGCGTGTGGAAGTCGATCGACGGAGGCGACACGTGGACACGGCTGCAGGGCGGCCTGCCGACCGGCCCCATGGGCCGCATCGCGATCGATGTCTTCCGCGGCAGTTCGAACATCGTCTATTCGCTGATCGAGGGTGAGAGCCCGGAAGCGCCGGCCGGTGGCCGTGGTGGCCGAGCGGGAGCGGCAGGCGCACCAGGCGCCGATCCGCAGGCGGGTGCCGCGGGTGGCCGTGGCGCCGGCGGCGGACGTGGGGGCCCGGGCGGAGGTGCGGCGGCCGACGGCCCGACCGGGTTCTACCGGTCCGATGACGGCGGCGCCACGTGGCGGAAGATGAGCGCGACCAATCCGCGTCCGATGTACTTCAGCAAAGTGAAGATCGATCCGACCAACCCGGATCGCGTCTATCTCGGTGGCGTCGGCCTGCACGTGTCGGTCGATGGCGGTCGCACCTTCCAGACGGATGCGGCGCTCGTGATTCACGACGACATCCATGCCCTCTGGGTCAATCCGGCGAACCCCAACCACGTCGTGATCGGTGGCGACGGCGGCGTGGCGCAGTCGTACGATGCGGCGCGGTCGTGGATCCAGCTGCCCAATCTCCCGCTGGCGCTCTTCTACCACGTCGGCTACGACATGGCGACGCCGTTCAACGTGTGCGGCGGCCTGCAGGACAACTACAACTGGTGCGGTCCGAGCGCCACGCGCAGCACGCGCGGCATCCGCAACGCCGACTGGTTCCAGGTCCAGGGCGGCGACGGCTTCGTGGCCATCACCGACCCGCGCAACCCGCGCATCGTCTACAGCGAGTCGCAGGATGGCAATATCCAGCGCAAAGACATCGTCACGGGCGAGGCGCGCAACATCCGGCCGACGGGCGCGAACACGGTGCCGCCGCCGGTCGAGGGCGCGCCGGGCTTCCGGTTCAACTGGGACACGCCCATGGTCTTCTCGCCGCACGAGCCGGGCAAGCTCATCGTCGCCGCCAACAAGGTATTCGTGTCGAACGACAAGGGCGACTCGTGGAACGTGATCAGCGGCGACCTGACGACCAACGCGGATCGGAACGAGATCACGACGATGGGCGTCGTCGGAAACCGGATTCGCATCGCCGCCAATGACGGCATCGCGCAGTGGCCGACGATCGTCTCGCTGGCTGAGTCGCCGAAGCAGCCAGGGGTGTACTTCACGGGCACGGACGACGGCGTGGTGAGCATGACGCGCGACGGGGGCAAGACGTGGACGAACATCACGTCCCGGCTGCCGGGCTTCCCGACAGGGGCCTACGTCTCCGAGGTCGTGCCGTCGCGATTCGACGCCAATACCGTGTACGTGACGGTGGACGCGCACCGGCTGAACGACTACAAGACCTACATGTGGACGAGTTCGGACGCGGGGGCGACGTTCCGGTCGATCAACGCGAACCTCTCGACCGACGTGGTGAAGACGCTGACCGAAGACACGAAGAACCCGGACGTGCTCTACATCGGCACGGAGACGGGGTTGTTCCTGACGCTCGATCGCGGCAAGAGCTGGCGGCGCCTGCGGGCGAATCTTCCGTCGGTGCGCATCGACGAGATCACGATTCACCCGCGCGACAACGCGATGATCCTCGCCACGCACGGCCGGGCGGTCTGGATTCTCGATCACCTCGAGCCCATCCAGGAGTTCGCGGCGGCGCAGGCCGCCGACGCGAAGTTGTTCACGCCGGGACCCGGCATGCAGTGGCGCCTCAAGGACGAGCAGAACGACGAGTTCTGGGGACACCAGTTCTTCGTGGGCGAGAACCCGCCGGCCGACGCGATCATCCAGTTCCATTTGAAGAAGACCGTGGGATCGATCGGTCTGAAGATTACTGACACGGCGGGCCGTGAGGTGCGCGAGCTCGCCGTGCCGGCCAACCGCAACGCGGCTGGCATCCAGACCGTGTGCTGGGACATGCGCGTGCAGCCGCTGCCGGCACCGGCCGCGGCCGCCGGCGGTGGACCGGGAGGCGGTCGCGCTGGCGGCGGCGCGCCGGGCGGCGGGCGTGCCGGTGGTGGCGCGGCGCAGACGGGTCCGCTCGCGGGCATGCCCGTGCCGCTGCCGCCTTCGGGCAGCGATCCTGAGAACCCCTGCGGGGGCGGTGGTGGGGGCTTCGGCGGTGGCGGTGGGTTCGGCGGTGGCGGCGCCAACCAGGGGCCGCTCGTGATGCCGGGTACCTACAACGTGCAGCTGCTCGTGGACGGCAAGGTCGTCGATACCAAGCCCATCCGCGTGTCGGCGGATCCCGACAGCCAGCTCAGCGACCTCCAGCGTCGCCGCTACTACGACGTGGTGTCGGATCTGCACGACATGCAACGGCGCGGCACCGAGGCCGCGACGGCGTTGACGCCGCTGTCAACGCAGCTGAACGACATCAACACCAAGATTGGTGCGATGACGACTGTGCCGGCGGACGTCAAGGCGCAGTTCGAGGCCTTCTACAAGGAGTTCGCGACCATCCGCGGCAAGTTCGGCGTGGGTGGCGCCGCGGCTGCCGCGGCCTTCGGTGGCGGTGGCGGGGGCGGAGGACGCGGCGGGGGAGCGCCGGCCGATCCGAACAACGTGCTCGCGCGACTGGGCACCGTCAAGACGCAGATCCTCGCGTTCACCGAGATGCCGAGCGACTCGCTGATGCGCGCGTACAACGACGTGAAGCTGGCGATGCCGAAGGCCGTGACCGACACCAACGCGTTCCTGGTGAAGGCCAGCGTGATGAGTCAGACGCTGAAGAAGTACGACCTGACGCTCACGGTTCCGGGAGCAGTCAAGTAACCAGGTCCGCCGGGTACGGCTGGTACGTCAGGTACATGGGTGCGTCGGGTACCCGGGTGGGGCAGGTACCCGGGTACGACGGGTACACCGGGACACGGGGTCGTACCTTGCCGCCGAGAGGCAGGTACGACCCCCTAGACAGGCGCGGGGACAAGAGGGCTCGCTGTGGCTGACCCCTCGTCACCTCACACGCGGCGGCCGCGCTATGCAGGCAGGAATCCGCGCGCGTTCCAGGAGAAGTACAAGGAACACGACCCGGATCGCTACGGCGCGGATGTGGAGAAGGTCCTGGCGTCGGGCAAGACGCCTGCCGGCACGCATCGGCCGATCATGGTCGAGGAAGTGCTGGAGTGCCTGCGCCCAGGGCCCGGCGACGTGGCGGTGGACTGCACGCTTGGTGGGGGCGGGCACGCGCGCGCGATTCTCGAACGTGTGCGGCCGGGCGGGCGCCTTGTCGGGCTCGACGTCGATCCGATCGAGTTGCCGAAGACGGAAGCGCGCCTGCGCGCGGCCGGCTTCGGGCCTGATGTGTTCTCGACCCATCAGTGCAACTTCGCGGGACTGCAGAAGATTCTGGCCGCCGAGGGGCTGGTCGCGGTCGATGTGATCGTCGCGGACCTGGGCGTGTCCTCGATGCAGCTCGACAATCCCGACCGCGGCTTCACCTACAAGGAGGACGGCCCGCTCGACATGCGGATGAACCCGTCACGGGGCCTGCCCGCGTCCGAGTTGATCGCGCGACTCACCGAGGACCAGATCGCCTCGCTTCTCGCCGAGAACGCGGACGAGCCACACGCCCGCATCCTCGCGCCGCTGCTCAAGCAGCAGGCGCCGCAGACGACGCAGGCCGTGGACCGCCTCGTCCGATTCGGCATCGCCGCCGTCGTGCCGAACCTGACCAAGCCAGACCTGAAGATGTCCGTGCGGCGGACGCTGCAGGCCCTGCGCATCGCCGTGAACGACGAGTTCGCCGTGCTCGACGCCTTGCTGCGCGCGTTGCCCCACAGCCTCGCGCCGGGCGGGCGCGTCGCGCTGCTGACGTTTCACTCCGGCGAAGACCGGCGCGTCAAGAAGGCGTTTCAGTCGGGTCTGCGCGATGGCACGTACCGCGAGGTCGCGCGCGAGGTCATCCGTGCCTCGATGGACGAGACGCGCGCGAACCGCAGGGCCTCGTCGGCGAAACTGCGCTGGGCGCTCCGGGCACAATCAGGTACCTGACGTACCTGTCGTACCCCTGTACCTGTTGCACCCGGGTACCTGCCGTACCCGAGGACCCGTCGTACCCGCGTACCCGGTGTACCTGCCGTACCTGGTGTACCTGGGCTCTATCTTCGGTTGATCGCCCACTCGGAGACTTCGTGCAGCGTGCGACTCGCGGGGCTGACCTGCAGGAGGAGCGCCGCCGCGAGCGCGGCGGCGATCGCCACGGCCGGCCGCAGAGGTGATGCGCGCCGCGCGTCGGCGACGCCAGGCCCCGGCGCAGCCAGCCTCGTCACGCGCGTGGTGATTTCGTCGCCGTCGAACATGCCGGACGACAGTTCGAGCCGCACAGAGGGCGCAGCACTGAGTCGCGCGGCCTTGACCAGCGCGGCCGCAAGGTCGATCGCGGCTCGAGCGCCACCGGCCGCCACCGCGTCGTCGGCGGCCAATTCCGCGGCCTGCGCCCAGGCCCGCTCGACCCCGCGTCCCCGGGTGGTCAGCCCCAGCCAGTCCGGGGCGAGCAGCATGGCCAGCCGCTTCAGGTTGTCGCGCGCGCCGATGTGGGCACGCTCGTGCGCGACGACGGCGTCGAACTCCCGTGCCGTGAGGGAGGACGCCAGCGTCTGCGACACCACGATGCGCGGCTCGAGCAGTCCGGCGACGAAGGCCGTCCCCGCGGCGGTCTCCACGATCTCGGCAGGGCCAGTCGTGTCGCATCCCGGCGCGACGCGTCGGAGATGACGCCGGACCGCCCCCACGGCGCGCAGGCTGCGCGCGCCGCGCACGCTCACCGTCAGGAACGCCACGACCATCAGCAGCGCCATCCACCCCGGCACGGCTTCGGTGGAGCCTCCGGTTTCGTGTCGAAGAAACGTGGGCGCCACAGCCAGGCCGGCGACCCACAGCGAGGCTGCCGACGGGAGAAGGCGCCAGAGGACCAGCGCGTTGGCGCGCCGAGCGGGGGCGAGGCCGGCGGCTCGCGCCAGGACCCACGGTGTTGCGACCCACACGAGCAGCGACGACACGGCCATCGAGACGACAAACCAGGTGCCGACGACGCTCAGTCCGACCCAGGGCGCGCCGATCATTCGGCGTCCTCGCCCTGCAGCTCGCGCCGCTTCTGCTGCACCAGGTCGTCCAGCATGTCGAGCAGACGCGTGTCACGCTCGGAGACGGCGTCCACCAGCGAGGAGAGCACGGGCAGGGCCGTGACCAGACCGCGATCGAGCGCGCCCTGCATCACTTCGGCGGCGACGCGATGGTCGAGTGCCTCGCGGCTGAATGCGGCTCGGTAGACAAACGCCCGCCCCTGCTTCTGCCGGCTGAGCAGACCCTTCTTGTACAGCCGATCCATGGTCGTCATCATCGTCGTGTAGGCGATGGGTTCGGCGAAGGCCTCGCAGGCGTCGCGCACGCTGAGTGCGCCCCTCGTCCAGTGCAGTTCCAGGACCCGTCGTTCGAGGACGCCGAGGGCGTCGTCCACGAACGGCCTTGGGCCTCGCTTGTCGAACAACCGGAAGCGGAAGACTGGCACCTGGTGACTCTAGCTGCCCCACTGCATCAGTTCAAGCGGCCGCCGCCACGCGCTTTCTCCGCCGTACACGTCGCTTGTTCAGGTAGGTGACCAGGAACATCCAGCAGCCGGTCAACCAGAGCCCGAACAGCACCAGGCCCGAGATCAGGAAGACACCGAGCTTGGCCGGGGTTCCGAAGAACGACCCGTCGTGCAGCGCCTCGATCACATCGGAGCGTCGATAGGCCTGGTGCAGCACCTTGCCGGTGCCCAGGTCCACCTGGACCTCCCAACCGTCGTGGATCCACAGCTTGGCCAGCCCGCGATCGGCCCTGATGTCGATGCGCTGAATGTCGTCCCAGGACGAGACCCGACGCTCAGGAATGGACTGCGCCGCGATTAGTAGCCCCTGGAAGTCGATCTGGGGCACCTTGCCGGTGCCACGGACTTCCACCGGTTGCACCCACGCCCAGTGTTTCTTGAGCTGCAGCAGCAGTCCGGTGCAGAGGACCAGGGCCACGGGGAGCGCGATGAGCGCGCTGCCCCAGTAGTGCAGACGACGGACGAGGACGTTTGTAGACATGTCAGAAGGTCACGTGGGCCGAGAGCGTCAGCGATCGTCCCGGTGCCGGCACCGCGCGGGCGTCGGGGCTCACCATGTAGAGGTTGTTGCCGAGATTGCGCGCGTGGAGCTGCAGTTCGAGCGCGCGCGCCAGGCGGAAACCGGCTGAGGCGTTCACGAGTGTGTAGCCCGTCGTCTGCACCTCTGTCGGGCCCGGGCGCGAGTCCCTGGCATACGTCGCGACGCGCAGGGCAGCAAAGGTGCGGGTGCCGATGTCCTTGCGCACCTGGACGATGAACGTGTCCGTGCCGATGTCGTCGAGGTTGGCGTTGTCATCGAGCGCGCGGCCGCGTCCCGACTGGGCGATGACCTCGACGGTCACGGCCGAGGGCAGGGTCGCCGTAGCTTCGAACTCCACACCGCGAATCCGCGCCTTCCCACGGTTCCGGAAGAAGAAGAAGTCCGTCTGCGTCGAGTAGCGCTCGATGAGGTCGGTCAGGCGGTACTGATAGAGGAACACGCCCACGCGGAGTCCCTTGCGTGTGTACCGCACGCCGGCGTCGGCCTGCAGGCTCGTCTCCGGATCGAGATCCGGATTGCCCGTGATGAACCCCCGGCCGCTCGGACCCCGGAAGTAGCGATCGGAGAGCACAGGATCGCGGAACCCCCGCGAGATCTGCCCCGTCACGCTGACGCCGGCGCCGGCGTCCACCGTGGCCGAGCCGTAGCCCGACGAGGCCGTGTGCGACGAATCCCGATCGCCGAAGTAGCCGCCGTTGTTGACCGTCGTGACGCGGTCCGCCCGCAGGCCCGCCGCGACCGAGAGCCGCGGCAGCAGCCGGCTATCGGCCATCAGATAGGCACCGACGTCGGTTCTGTGCGCCGCGTCCACGGACACGTTGACCAGCTCGTTCGACACGGCGCCGGCCGAGTTGTAGTCCACGATCACGTCGAGCGCTTCGAGCCCGAACCGCCCGTTGACGTCAAGCCCGGCCTCGACCTTTGTCTCGCCGAACAGACGCTCGACGAAACCGCGCACGTGGAAGTCCCTGGCCGCCACGTCCGCGCGTTCGATGCGCCGGAGTACGGTCGCGGTCGGGAAGCGGTCTTGGTCGGTGATGACGTGGTTGCTGCCAAGGAAGGCGTTGACGCCCATGCGGCGAAAGCCGGCGACGTCGAAGAGGTCGTAGGACGCCGTGAACCGGTGCGAGTTCTCCGTCGGATAGTAGAAGCGCGTCGTCCGAGAGTTGTTGCGGGGCCGTTCGACATCACGTCCGAAGTCGCTCTGCCAGCCTGCGGAGACGATGCCGCGGCCGAACGTGCGTTCAGTCCGCAGCAGGAAGCCCTGGTCTCGCCAGCCCGAGTTGAAGACCTCGCCCGAGGGACTGTCGTAGTCGTCGGCCTGGCGCATGTGCACCTGCGCGAGGACGCTGCCGCCCGAGAAGCCTTTCGAGACCTCGAGGGCGCCGCGCTGCTCGGGAATGCCAGCGCCGATCGTGCCCGTGAAGCGACCCGCCCACGGCGTGTTCGGCGCGACGCGCCGCGTGCGCGCCAGGATCACGCCGCCAAACGCGTCCGACCCGTAGGCCACCGACCCGGGACCACGCGACACCTCGACGCTCTCGAGCGAGAACGGATCGAGGAACGTGGCCGACGGTCCGACGCGCCGCTCCGCCGACACGCGACCACCGTCGATCAGAATCAACGTGCGTCCGCGCGCAAGCCCTCGCACCGCCGGGACGGCCGCCTGGCCCTCGGACACCTGAGTGACGCCGGCAACGTTCTCGAGGGCCTGCGTCAGATTGGCCGGGGCGCGGCTGGTCATCTCGCGTCCGCCCAGCAGGGTCACGCCGTTGGCGGGGGTCGTGCGGATGTCCGGCGCGGCCGGGGCCGACACGGTCATCTCCGAGGACACGAGGGGCGTCACCGAGACCGTGAACTGACCGCCCGTGGCCAGGGTGGTGACCAGGACGGGCTTCAGGACCCGGCCCCCGGGCAGGACCACCAGGACTTCGAAGGGCGGGACGGGTACCGGCTGCCAGGTGAAGCGGCCCTGCGCGTCCGTGCGTGTGGACCCGGCCTGGCCGAGGATGGAGACCTCGGCGTTGGCCACGGGGGCGTTGGAGCGACTGTCCAGAATTCGGCCGTTCTGGGCGAAGGCGGGTCCGGCGACGGAGATCAGCCCGATGAGGACGATCCCCGCCACGCGGGCTGGGGCACCAGGCCAGAAGAGGTCACTGCGGATCACTGCGCGGAATTATGACGGTCCTGCAAACTACTACCACCTTGCGTAGCTGATGGCCGCCATCTCCGGCGCGTCCCCGCCGACCCACATCCTGCTATCGTTGGCCCGCCCATGCCGCCAGCCGCCGACCCATATGTCCTCTCGCCGGAGGCGGTCGAGGCGCCACCGGCCTCGCTCGCCGCGGCGCTCCGGCGAATCGGTCCCGGCCTCGTCCTGGCCTCCGCGATCGTCGGGTCGGGCGAACTGATCGCCACCACGACGCTCGGGGCCCAGGTCGGTTTCGCGGCGCTCTGGATCATCCTCGTCAGCTGCGCCATCAAGCCGGTCGTCCAGCTCGAGCTGGGGCGGTACACGATGGCCACCGGGCGCACGTCGCTCGAGGGATTCCAGCTCGTGCCGGGGCCGCGGGCCGGGGCCGGGTGGCTCGTCTGGGCCTGGGCGCTCACCGTGGCCCTCACGCTGCTGCAGGTTGGGGCGATGTACGGCGGCGCGGCGCAGATCCTCCACATCGTGGTCCCGCAAGTGTCCGTCAACCTCTGGGTTGGCGTCTGCGTCGCGCTGACCCTCGCGCTCCTGCTCGGCGGCGGCTACGCGCGCGTGGAGCGCCTGGCCATCGTGAAGGTCAGCCTGTTCACGTTCCTCACGCTCTGCGCGGCTGGTGTCCTGATGATCCGCCCTGACGCGGTGACGATGCGCGATCTGGCGACGGGGCTCAGCTTCGAACTGCCCGCCGCGGGGCTGGCCACGGCGATGGCCGTGTTCGGCATCACGGGCGTCGGGGCGACCGAGCTCGTGCAGTATCCGTACTGGTGCATCGAGAAGGGCTACGCACGATTTGTCGGCCCGAGGGATGGATCCGCAGCCTGGCTCTCGCGTGCGCACGGCTGGATGCGCGTCATGCGGCTCGACATCGTGTGTTCCCTGGTGATCTACACGCTGGCGACGATTGCCTTCTACCTCCTCGGCGCCGGCGTGCTCAATCGCCTCGGCCTGCTGCCTGCCGAGCGCGACACGGTCGTCGTCCTGTCGCGGATCTACACCGAGACGCTGGGAGGCTGGGCCCTGTGGGTCTTCTACGTCGGGGCCATCGTCACGCTCTACGGGACGATCTTCGCATCCGTGGCGGCTCACTCGCGGATGTTCGCGGACTTCGCACGCGTCGCCGGCGCCTTCGGACGAGAGGATGCCGACCGCCGCCACCTGTGGCAGCGGGTGTTCGTCGTGGTGCTGGCCGTGGTCCCGGCCTGCCTCTATTGGTGGTTCCGGGCCCCCGTGCAGATGGTGGTGGCCGGCGGCATCGCCCAGGCCATGATGCTCCCGCTCATCGGCAGCGCGACGATCTTCCTGAGCCGCCGCCACGTGCCCGCCGAACTCCGCCCGGGCGCCTGGACACTGATCTTTCTGTGCCTGTCCACGTTCGTGATGTTCAGTTTCGCCGCGTACTACATCTGGTCACGCCTGGCGTAGCCGGCTGACCCGAGGACCTGATGTACCTGATGTACGCGGCGTACCTGGCGTACCTGGAGTACCTGGCGCACCCGGGTACCTGTCGCACCCGCGGACCCGATGTACCCGCCGTACCTGGCGGACCTGGTCTATGTTCGTGCGCTCTCGAGAAGCCGGCGGTATGACGCGGCGACGCTAATGAAGATCGCAGAGAGGCGGGACTGCTCGGCGGGGCTCGCGCCCGGATGGCGGTCGGGATGATGCCGCCGCGCCAGCGCCCGGAAGGCGCGCTGCAGCTCGGCCAGTGTGAAGTCATCGGAGAGCTCAGCTCCGTGCCGCACAAGATCGAGAAATGCGCGCTGCTCGGGGGGCGACAGATGGTGCGGCGCCTGACGCGGGACGGGTCGCGCCGGCGAGACGCGCGGGCCGCGAGCGGCCACTGGCGTGTCGAATGTGCCGCGAACCACGCGTGCGGCGAGCGGGGGGCGCGACGCCGGGGTCTGCCCGTTCAGGAAGAGGAACGGGTAGCCCGACGGGGAGTACCGCACATCTGGCTGGTGGCTCGCCGGGGTCTCGCGTTCCGCGCCAAGCGCGGCGTCGAGCACTTCCGCAAACGTCGCACCTGCCCGCATGATCACGAAATCGACCAGGCGGGCCCCGGCTTGAACCCGGCCGCGGGCGCGCACGCCCGGCGCCGCGCCCGGAATTCTTCGGCGAATCTGACTTGGGACACTAGAATCGAACGCGGTGCTGGCCCGCGTCCTCGACGAGCGCGACGAACGGCGGCTGGTTGAGGCCAGGCGCGTACTTGCCGATCTGGCGCGCGAACTGGCGCGGGTGCCCGCCGGGGACGCCGATACGCGGACGCTCGGGGCGTCGGTCGAGCAACTCGACGATTTCTTCCTGCTCGTCGTCGTCGGCGAGTTCAATTCCGGCAAGAGTACCTTCGTCAATGCGCTCCTGGGCGAGCGCCTGCTCTTCGAGGGCGTCACCCCGACGACGTCGGCCATCCACGTGCTGCGGTTCGGCGAGCGCGTGGCCCATGAGACGTCGCCCACAGGTGTGCGGGTGGTAACCGCGCCGATCGACCTCCTGCGTGACATCCACATCGTGGACACGCCGGGCACCAATGCCATCGCCAGGGAACACGAGCGACTCACCACGGACTTCGTGCCGCGGTCGGATCTCGTCCTGTTCGTCACGTCGGCCGATCGCCCGTTCACCGAGACCGAGCGGGCCTTCCTCGAGACGATCCGTGCGTGGGGCAAGAAGATCGTCATCGTCCTCAACAAGATCGATATCTTCGAACAGGCCTCCGAACTCGACGAAGTCATGGCGTTCGTGCGTGACGCCGGGACGCGCCTGCTCGGCGTCACGCCGGACGTCCTGCCCGTGAGCGCACGGCTGGCGTGGAAGGCCAAGCAGGGCGAGGACGCGCACTGGGCGGCCAGCCGATTCGGGGCCCTGGAGCAGTACCTGCACGACACCCTCGATGCACCGACGCGCTTTGCGCTCAAGCTCGCCAATCCCCTCGGGGTCGGGGACGCCCTGGCAGCGCGCTACCTCGCGGTCGCGGGCGACCGGCTCGCGCTGCTGGCGGAGGACGTGGCGGCGCTGGGCGACGTCGATCGTCAACTGGTCGTGGCCGATGACGACCTCACGCGAGGCTTCGAGTTGCGGATGACGGGCGTCGAGAACGCGCTCGTCGAACTCGAATCGCGCGGGCATCGCTACTTCGACGACATGCTCCGCGTCGGCCGTGTGTTCGACCTGCTCAATCGCGCACGGGTGCAGCGCGAGTTCGAGGAGCAGGTGGTGGCCGACACGCCGCAGCAGGTCGAGCGTCGCGTCTCGGAGCTCATCGACTGGCTGGTGGACCAGGATTTCCGTCGCTGGCAGGCGATCACGAGCCGCCTGGCCGCGCGCCAGCGGGAACACGGTGACCGCGTCATGGGCACGACGGATGTCGGCAGTTTCCATGCCGATCGGGGACGTCTCCTCGAGTCGGTCGGGCGCGAATCGCAGCGCGTCGTCGAGACCTACGATCGACGGCGCGAGTCGCTGCGCATCGCGGACGCGGCACGGACCGCCGTGGCCGCCACCGCCGCACTGGGGGCCGGTGCCCTGGGCCTGGGCGCCGCCGTCACGGTGGCCGCGACCACCGCCGCCGCGGACGTGACCGGATTGATTGCCGCCGGCGTCCTGGCCGCCATCGGCATGATGGTGCTGCCCGCTCGGCGACGACGGGCCCGCGAGGAGATGCGACGCACGATCTCCGACCTGCGTGCCCGGCTGGCAACCGCGCTGCGTGGCGAGTTCACGTCCGCGCAGGCGTTCAGTCGCCAACGGCTCGTGGACGGCATCGGGCCTTACACCCGCTTCGTCCGGGCCGAGCAGGGCCGGTGGAGCGACGTGCAGACGACGCTGCAGGGCCTGCGGGCGCGGATTGCAGCGCTGACCAAATCGACCTGACGCCGGCGCGTCAGGCCGAGTCGGCCGCCGTGGGATCGCGCACGTCCGCGCGAAGCGCGGTGTCGGCGTGCGGCCTCCACGGACCATGACGCGCGAACGCTGGGCCTCTGTCTGGTCGGCGGGCGACCTGACGTGTGCCGGGTCACCCCGCATGGGCGGGGAGTGACCCGGGCCCGCCTCCCGCCCGACGGCCCGCGTTCGACCTGACGCCGCGCGTCAGGCCGAGTCGGCCGCTCTGCGACCGCCTGCGCCCGCGCGAAGCGCGGTGTCGGCGTGCGGCCTCCACGGACCATGACGCGCGAACGCTGGGCCTCTGTCTGGTCGGCGGGCGACCTGACGTGTGCCGGGTCACCCCGCATGGGCGGGGAGTGACCCGGGCCCGCCTCCCGCCCGACGGCCCGCGTTCGACCTGACGCCGGCGCGTCAGTCCGAGTCGGCCGCACGCCGACACCGCACTTCGCGCGAGCGGCTCCGCGGTCTTGGAGTTCCCGCCGCACGGGAGAACCTGCAGGACCCGGGTACCTGCCGTACCTGGGTACCTGCCGCACCCATGTACCTGCCGTACCCGACGTACCTGGTGGACCTGGTCTATGCTCTGCCCGCAAATTCGCGCGTCTCGGTGTGCACCTTCACGCGCTCGCCCTCTTTGATGAACAGGGGCAGCCGCACCTCGAGGCCCGTTTCGAGCGTGGCGACCTTCGTCACGCCGCCGCTGGCCGTGTCGCCGCGGACGCCGGGCTCGGTGTGCGTCACGAGCAGCTCGACGTGCGGCGGGAACTGCAGGCCGATCGGGTTGCCGTTGTATTTGTGGACCTGCACGAGCACGTTGTCGGCCAGGAGCAGGCGGTCGTCGCCGATCTGGTCACGCGTGAGCGTCAGCGTCTCGAACGTGTCCTGGTCCATGAAGTGGTAGCCCGTGGCGTCCGCATACTGGAACGACGCGGAGACCTTGACCAGATCGGGCTCGGCGAACTTCTCCCCGGCCTTGAAGGTCTTGTCGAACACGGCCCGGGTCAGCAGGTTGCGCATCTTCAGGCGGACGAGCGTCTGGCCACCACGCGCGGTCGGCTTGGAGACCTCGACGTCGATGCAGTGATAGGGGGCGCCCTCGAACTCGAAGAACATCTTGCGCTTGATCTCGATCGCTTCAATCAACGCGGCCATTCACACTCCTCACCTGAGCCCCCTATTCTAGTGGGGCAACCTGCCAGGATCCGCGGATTCCCGCCCGGCCGCGCCGGGAGCGGCTCTTCGCCCCTCTGCGGTGTCTATACTTCCGCAGCAGTGCAGTTTGCCGGGACCTCGGCGTCAGTGCCCGGACGTGTGCGTCAGTTCCGACTTGCCCAGAGGTCCAGTCATGATCCCAGCCCGTTCGTGCCGTGTTTCGTCGTGGTCGCGTCGGGGGCCCTTCGCCAGCGCGCTGCTGGTGGTGTGGCTGGCCTCGGCGTTGCTCGTCGCGCAGGCGCCTCCGCCGGTGCCCGCGCTTTCCGCCGTCCGCGGGCAGGCCGCGCCGCCAGCGCCGGTCCCGGCGCCGCTGGCACCGACGGCCACGCCGCAGCCGGCGGCGCCGAACCGGCTGCCCGTCCGCCGCGTGATTCTCTACAAGAACGGTGTCGGCTACTTCGAGCACGTCGGACGCGTGCGGGGCAATCAGACCGTGACCGTGGACTTCACGAGCGGCCAGCTGAATGACGTGCTGAAGTCGCTGACGGCGCTCGACCTCGATGGTGGCCGCGTGTCGGGCGTGAGCTACAACTCTCAGGCCGGGCTCGAGCGGCGGATCGGCGCGCTTCGGTTGCCGGTGGGGCAGGAGGCCAGTCGGGCGGAGTTCTTGTCTGCCCTGCGGGGCGCCCGGCTGGACGTGCGCACCGGCGCCTCGCGCGTCGTCGGCCGGCTGCTCAGTGTCGAACAGACGACGCGCACGACGACGACCGGCAGTTCGCCGATCGACACGCTCACGCTGGTCACCGACGCGGGCGAGATGCAGACGGTGGCACTCGATCCCGGCGTGGTCGTGCGGATCGCCGAGCCCGATCTCAACCAGGAAGTCGGGCGTTATCTTTCGCTCGTCGCCTCCGTGCGCGACCAGGACCTTCGACGGCTGGCCATTGCCACGACCGGTACAGGCGAGCGCGATCTGTTCGTCAGCTACGTCAGCGAAGTGCCGGTGTGGAAGGCGACGTATCGTCTCGTCCTGCCGGCGACCGGGCCTGGGGCGGCGCCGGGCGCCAAGCCCCTGCTGCAGGGCTGGGCGATCGTAGACAACACGGTGGGCGAGGACTGGGAGAACGTCGAGTTGTCGCTCGTGGCCGGCGCGCCGCAGTCGTTCATCCAGCAGATCTCGCAGCCCTACTACGTGCAGCGTCCGGTCGTACCGCTGCCGGATCGCGTGCTGCTGACGCCGCAGACACACCTGTCGCCGATCACCGCTCCGGCATCCAATATCACCCTGGATGGCGTGAGCGCGGTCAGCGGCGAGCGGAGCGTGACGGCGGGCGGCGGTGGCGGACGCGGTGGCGGCGCCGCCTTCCGGTCGGCCGGGAATGTGGGTGGCGTCGTGGGTGGCATTCCCGCGGCCCCGCCGCCGGTCCCGATGCAGGAGCGCGTGGACTCGGCGATGTCGGCCTTCCAGGCCACGGCGGCGGCCTCGCAGCTGGGCGATCTGTTCGAGTACAAGCTGACGTCACCCGTCACCATTCGCAAGAACCAGTCGGCCCTCGTGCCCATCCTGAGTGGCGCCGTCGTCGCCGACAAGGTCTCGCTGTGGACGCCGACGTCAGGCGCTCGTCCGTTCCGCGCGTTGTGGCTGACCAACAGCACGCCGCTGACGCTGGACGGCGGGACGTTCTCGATCGTCGAGGGCAACGCCTTCGCGGGCGAAGGCCTGATCGACCCGCTCAAGGCGGGCGAGCGGCGCTTGATCTCCTACGCCGTGGACCTGGCCGTCACCGTGGACGCGCGGAGCGAGTCGTCGCCGGTCCGCATCACGAAGGCGACGGTGGCGCGGGGCATCCTGACGCAGTTGACCGAGGAACGTCAGCGTCGCACCTACACGGCGCGCAACGAGGACAGCGAGGCGCGCGTCCTGGTGCTCGAGCACCCGATTCGCACGGGATGGACGATCGGCGGCACGATCGCCCCGGCCGAGAGCACGGCGGCGGTGCACCGTTTCCGGGTGCCCGTGGCGCCGAAGACGACCGTCACGTTCGTCGTCGAGGAAACGCGGCCGGTGCAGGCGCAGATCTCCGTCAGCTCGATCACGGACAACCAGATCGCGGTGCTGGTGCGGGACCAGGCGCTGTCTGCCACCCTCCAGGCCTCGCTCAGGGAGATTCAGACGAAGAAGGCCGAGGTCGCGCGGCTGTCGGGCGAGGCGGCGGCGCGGCAGCGTGAGATCGACCAGATCGGGCGCGACCAGGAGCGGGTGCGCGAGAACATGCGCGCCCTCAAGGGCAGCGCCGAGGAGCGCCAGCTCGTCCAGCGCTACGTCAAGCAACTCGACGATCAGGAGACGCGCATCGAGGTCCTTCGCCGCGAGCAGCAGGCCCTGGCGGCCGACGCACAGCGCGCACAAGCCGAGCTGAACCAGCTCATCGAGCGTCTGGCCGGGTAACGAGGCGTGACGTCACTCGGCGTAGTGACTACGGCCACTGACGTAACGGGCGTGCAGGCCGACCGACGAGCAAGTGCAGGGACCCGCGTTGAGGTGCCGGTGGGCGCTGCTTCGAAGTGCGGGGGGACTCACGCTGAGGTGCTGGGACCGCGCTGAGGTGCTGGCCCGGTCGGCGCCGCGATCCGCGTGAGCACCCCGGCCCTCCGCGTGATCAGACGCACTCGGCGCCGTGCATCGCGTCGGAGAGCGGCGCCATGGCGCCAAGGCCGGGCTGCCGAGCCGCGAACACCATCTCGAATGCCCCGAGGTCCAGGCGCGTGCGGGCATCGACGCGCGCATGCTCGGCCGTGAGCCACCGCAGGGCGTTGTCACTCGCCAGCGCATGCGGTGTCGTTTCCACGTGCGTGAGAGCCTCGTCGAGCAGGTCGAAGACCGCAAGGTTGTTGGCGCTGACGATCGAGCGGACGGCCGCGTCGAGGACCGGTCCGACCTTCCGCAGGTTGGCCTGGAATTGCACGATTCTGAGGAGGTTCAGCGTACCCGTGCGCGTGAAGTTGCGGGAGTCGAACGTCGCGAGCAGCCACTGGTAGAAGACGTCGAGCCGGGGATCGAGAAAGCTGTAGTCGGCCTGCAGGTTGGTCTCGTAGAACCGGCCTTCATCGAGCAGCCGCCTCTGCGAGGCCGTACCGACGTACGGCAGCATGCGGCAGAACGTGGCGGGCGAGTCGCCCTCGCCGACGAAGGCGCGCAGAAACCTGACGTTGTTACGCACCATCTCGACCGTGGACCACGGCTCCATGAGCATGAACCCGAAATCGAACGACACGCCCAGCCCGCGCAGCACGTCGCGTGCGCGGAGATGCACGTCCGGTTTCAGCCGTTTGTTCATGTGGACCAGGCTGTCCTCGTCGCCCGACTCGACGCCGAGGTAGACATGGGTGAGGCCGGCCTCGACGAGGGGCGCCAGGGTGTCCGTCTTCACCTCGTCAGAACGGCAACTGAGCTTCCAGCGCAGCGTGTGGTGCAGATTCCGGCGAATCGCTTCGGCGGCCACCGAGTGCGCCCACCGCACCGCGACCGGTCCCCCCGCCACGAAGTCGTCGTCCTGCCAGAGCACCACCTCGACGCCCCGTTCGCGGTGCAGGTACTCGAGTTCATCCACGACCCGCACGGGGTCGCGTCGTCGTCGGCCCTTCGTGCCGTTGCCCTCGTAGAACGTGATGATCGAACAGAACGCACACACCCAAGGGCAGCCGCGACTGCCGAGCATCGAGGCGGTCGGCGTGCGCTGGCCGCGGTAGTCGATGTCGTCGCGGTCGGGCCACGGGAGATCGTCGAGCCGCTCGCGGCCCTGACGCGAAGGCCCGTGCACCGGGCCATCGAGGCCCCGGTGAACCAGTCCCGGGACGCCGAGCCACGACGAGCCGGCGGCGATGTGGCCCACGAGATTGGCGAGCGTGTCCTCGCCTTCGAAGCGGACGACCGAATCGAGTTCTGGAATCGCGGCGAGCAGGGCGTCTGGCTCGAATGACGCGTAGTGGCCGCCGATCGTGAAGTGGGCGGTCACGCCCGCCTCCCGGAGTTCGCGCATGACGGCGCGGAACTGCGGGACCATGTACTGGAAGATCAGCGAAAAGCCGACGACCTCGGCTTCCATCGCGCGGACGGCGGCCAGAATCGGGGCCGCCCCCTTGCCGAACGCGACGATGCGGGTGGCGTGGCCGTCGGCCTTCAGACGACTCGAGAGATAGCGAAGCCCGAGGTTGTCCTGGTCCTCGAACCCGACCAGGACAACCCGGGAGATCGCTCGTGCGTGGCGGCCGTTGACGCTGGCGTCCACGGTGAACCGGGCTACTTGCCGCCGCCTGCCTTGATGGCCTCGTTCACCAGCTTGGTCGCCGCGTCGAGCCGACGCGTCTTCGACTGCAGCTCCGTCAGCGCAGACTTCAGCTGGGACTGATCCATGCGGTCGATCTGCGAGACGATCGTCGTCAGCTCGTCGACGCCCACCTGCTGCGACGTCAACTGCGTCCGGATCTCGCCGACCAGACGGGCCATGTCGATGGGCGCCGGGTCGCTCGGGTCGATCCGCTTGATGACGTTGTCGAGGGCGTTGACCAGCTCGAAGATGCCCTTGAACTTCCCGTCGGGCTTCTCTGGCACGCGGTAAGTGGCGATCGCCAGGCTGCTCCCCTGCGCGGGCACCGAGAGCTGGTTGCCAGAGGGCGTGCCGCTCCCGAACTCGAACCAATCAGCGAAGTTGGCACCGGCCGGCGTACCTGCGACCGTGTTCTTAGCGATGATCTGGACCGCCGCGTTGGTCGCCACCGTCGTGGCGTTGCCTCCGGCCCATGCCCCCGCCGGCGTGACCGACGCGATCGGCGTGGCTGGCAGTACGACGTCCAGCTCGTTGGAGAAGGCAAACGTCGAGACACCGAAGCCGCCGCCGCCCCCACCCATTTGCAGGTACCACGCCGTGGCCACCGCATCGGTCGTCGGCATCGTCATCGTCGTGCTGAGGCCGGCGCCGAGGTTGCCGATGGCGTTCCAGAAGAGGAAGGAGTACCTGCAGGTACTGACCGGCGTTCATCGGGTCCGGGACCACGAGGTACTGGTCTGCGACAAACGTGACGGACGTGCCCGCCGCGACCGGAATCGTCTCGGTGAACGACCCAATCTGGGCGTGCGTGGGAAACAGGCGGTTCGAACGAACGAGTGTAGGCATGCACCTCTCCTGTGGTCCGCGTCGGCGTCCCGGCGCAATCGGCCGGACGGGCAGACTCGGAACGACGAGCGTCGAACGCGTCAAGGCGCCCCCGGGAGGGGAGGGACCGGGTGACCGGTGACGCGGGCATCCTACGCCTCAGCCATGACAAAAGCAAAACGGTCGCGGGTACCCGTGGCGAGATCCGCTGCGCGCCTCGCGTTTCGGCGTGATGTGCTAGATTTTTCCGCATGAGCACAACCCCTGCGGTCTCTCGGCGGACGTTTCTGGCTGCCTCGGCCACGCTGCCATTTCTGGTGCGGTCCGCCGCGGCCCAGTCGAAGGTCGCGGTGGGCCTCGAACTCTACAGCGTCAGGAACGACTGGATGCGCGACCAGCTTGGCACCCTGCGCGCGGTCGCCAAGCTCGGGTACGAGGTCGTCGAATTCTGGGCGCCCTACTACCAGTGGACGACGGACCAGGCGAAGGAGACGCGGAAGGTGATGGACGACCTGGGCATCAGGTGTCCATCGACGCACAACGGCCCGGCCTCGTTCACCCCCGAGGGCATGCAGAAGGCGATCGATCTGAACCAGATCATCGGCAGCAAGGCGATCATCCAGTCGAGCGCCCCGAGGGCGACGACTGCGGATGAATGGAAGAAGTTCGCCGAGGGGATGACGGCGTCCACCGAGAAGCTCCGCGCGCTGGGCATGACGGCCGGCTTCCATAACCACCAGACGGAATGGCGGCCGTTCGAGGGGGGGACGCTGCGGCCGATGGACGTGCTCGCGGCCAACACGCCGCGCGACTTCATCCTGCAGTTCGACGTCGGGACCTGCGTCGAAGTAGGGCACGACCCGGTGGCCTGGATCACGGCCAACCCCGGTCGCATCAAGAGCATGCACTGCAAGGACTGGGGCAAGGGCGAGGGCCGCGGCTACGGCGTGCTGTTTGGTGAGGGCGACGCGCCGTGGCGGGCGATTTTCAAGGCCGCCGAGTCGGTGGGCGGCGTCGAGACCTATCTCATCGAGCAGGAAGCGGGCCCGGTGGAGGAGCAGATGCTCCGCGCCCAGAAGTGCCTGGCGAACTATCGGAAGATGAGGGGATAAATGACCTCGGAGGTAATTCCTACGAAAACTGTAAGTCTGCAGGCGATCGCTCAAGACTTACAGTTTTCGTAGGAATTACCTCCGAGGTCATTTCACTTACTTCACCGGTCCCAACGGACTCGGCGCGCAGCCGGTCCGCTGGATCGAGTAGCTCCCGCCCGAGATCTTCCAGCCGTCCGTCGTCTTCACCAGCGTGAAGATGTCCGTGCCGCAGTGCGTGAACTTGCCGTCGCGATGGAAGTCGTACGGCGTGGTCACCACGGCGATGGAGCCGGCGATCCTGACGTCGGGATTCCACATCCGCTCGAGCAGGACGCCGCTGCCGGCGGCCAGGCTGTCGATGAACGCCTTGATGCTCGACGCGCGAGGGCCGTTGGCGCCAGGCGGCTCGCTCGTCGTGATGAACTGCCCCTCGGGCAACATCACGCGCCGCGCCAGGTCGGGATTGCGCGTAGCCATCGCGTCGAAGAACCCCTGCACGGCCGCGAGCACCTGATCGCGATCGGACGCGGCGGCGGCCAGCGTTTGCGCCGGCGCCGCCTGTCCAGACAGTGTCAGGAGTGAGACCAGAACGAGCGTGGTCATCACAGCCGGACGCCTACTTCTTCGCCGCCGTCCAGCCCGAGCCGGTGATCGTATTCCCGCTGACCCGACCGCTGTACTTCTGCCCGCCGGCGGTGAACGTGATCTGCTCGCCGGCCAGCTTGCCGTCCGTGATGGGCGTCGAGCCGAGCGTGCCCGTGACAACCTGGTACTCCTGTGACAGCGTGAGCGTCTGCTGTCCGAGCGTCCACGCGCCGGCGACCTTGGCGGGCACCATCCAGTACAGCGCCGTGCACCAGCTCGTGCAGTCCTTCACTTCCGCACGCTCATCGGGCTCCCAGTCGCCCATGGTGAACGTGTTGGAGGCGATGCGCGTGCCGGGCTTGAGGTCGAGAATCTTGGGCCGCAGGCGCAGGTTGATGTCCGGCAGCAGGAACATGGTGATGACGGTCGCCTTCGAGAGATCCGCTTCGAACAGATCCGCCTTGACGAACGTTGCCCTGGCGGAGACACCGGCCTCGGCGGCCAGCCGCTTCGAGAGCTCGACCATGTCCGGGTTGTATTCGATACCGAGGGCGGTCGCGCCCTTCTTCGCGGCGGTGATGACGGTGATGCCGTTCCCGGAGCCGAGGTCCATCACGAAGTCCTTCGCGGTGACCTTGGTCAACTCCAACATCTTGTCCACGGTCGCCTGGGGCGTCGGCACCCACACGACGTCCTTGCCGGCCTGACCAACCTGAGGCTCAAAGGGCTTCTGCGTGCCCTGTGCCTGTGCGTACGCGCCCGTTGCCACGAGCGACAGGGCGACCACGACGAGGCCCCGCCCAACCTGCTTCACACCCATCATGAGCTGCTCCTTCACCGCCACGAGACCAGACATTGTTCCGGGAGGGTTGGCATCATTCTACTATTCTCACGCCTCACGCCTCACGCTTGGCGATCCCGGGGGCGCAGCGCCCGGCATTCTTCCGCGTACCTCTGGCTCCGCACGCTCGTGCGCACCACGCGCATGCCGATGACTTCGGTGTCCGCGCCGATGCGCGTCTGCTGTTCTGTTGAGCGGAACACTTTCAGAGACTCACCTGGATGCGCTTCCACATCGGCCATGAGTGATTTGGCCGAAATTCTGCAGTTGCCGTCCACAGATTGTTTTGCATGGCGAAACCTGCTGACCGCGGCCTTTCCGCTTGGGCTGTGGCGCCGGCAACACGATACTGGCGGCCTCTACACATTTTGCGAAGGACTCGCAGGCGTGGCCGATTCCCGATCCTGCCGGCGAAGGAGGACCACCGTGTTGCAGCGATCCGTTTCGACCGTCGTGCTGGCGCTGAGCTTGTGCGCCGGCCTCGCCCTCCCAGCCCAGGCTCAAGTCGGAGAGCAGGGATCGATCACCGGCACGATCAGCGACCCGCAGGGCGGCGTCCTGCCGGGTGTCACGGTCGTGGCCGTCAACGCCGTGACCAACGTGAGCCGAACCGCGGTGACCACCGAATCGGGGGTCTACCTGGTGACCGGCCTGGGCACGGGGACCTACAAGGTCACGTACACGATGTCGGGTTTCCGTCCGGCGGCTCGCGAGATCGAGGTCCGCACCGGTGAACGCCTGCGCGTTGACCTGCGGCTCGACCTCGGCGGACTGACCGATGAGATCAAGGTCGTGGCCGAGACGCCCCTGCTCAACACCACGACGGCGAGCCGGGCCACCATCATCGACAGCGACAAGGTCGAAGGGACCCCGCTCAACGGCCGCAACCCCTACATGTTCGTGTTCGCGGCGCCGGGCGTGCTCGGCGACTCGTCGCGCCCGAGCATCAGCTACCGACCCTTCGACAACGGCGGCATGGACAGCTTCAACGTCAACGGCGGCGTGAGCGGCACCAACCGGTTCCTGCTCGACGGCGCGCCCAACACCAGCAGCGAGGGCGGCGGCAGCGGCAGCCTGGCGTTCGTGCCCTCGCCTGACGCGGTGCAGGAAGTCCGCGTGGACACCAACACCTACGATGCCCAGTTCGGGCGCACCGGCGGCGGCACCGTCAGCGTCAGCGTGAAGAGCGGCACGAACCGCTATTCGGGCACGGCCTCCTACATGCACCGGGACAAGAGCCTGAACCAGAACCTCTACCAGAACATCCAGAACAACATCCCCAAGACGGAGCTGTTCCACGCCAACCCGGTCTTCACGTTCGGCGGGCCGGTGCGTCTCGGCAAGTACGACGGCCGGAACAAGACCTTCTTCTTCTACAACTTCGAGTTCCTGAAGTCGGCCATCCCCGACAGCGCCAACCTGCAGCGGACGCCCACGGACCTCGAACTCGGCGGCGACTTCTCCCAGTCGGTCAACGGCATCGCCGGCGGCAGCATCTACGATCCGCTCACCGGGCAGGCCTTCCCGGGCAACCGGATCCCGGCTGCCGGCAGCAGTCCGAACTGCGGCATCACGTTCAGCTGTCTCGACCCCGTCTCCGTGGCGATGACCAAGTACATGGTCCGACCCAACGCGGCGCTGGACGCCAACCTCAACAACTTCATCGCGAGCCCCAACTCACGCGCCGACGTCTACACCTCGAACCTGGTGCGCGTGGACCACAACTTCGGCGACCTGCGCTTCTTCAGTCGCTGGGGCCGCAATGGCCGGCACGAGGATCGGGCCAACAACGGCCGCCAGAACATCGTCGTCACCAATGACGGCCACCACTATCGCTGGAACGACAACCTCAACGCCGACTTCACCTGGACCATGGGACCGTCGATCGTGTCGAGCCTGAAGTTCGGCTACACCCGGCACGAGCGCACGGACAAGAACATCACCGAGGAGTTCAATTCGTCGAGCCTCGGGCTCGCCGGGTCGTACCTCGACCTGATCCCGCGCAGCAACTTCTTCCAGCCGATCAGCGTGACCGACTACAACGGCGCGAACATCGGGTCGGCCGGCAACGGCTTCCACACCGAAGACCAGGTCTTCACGATCTCGCAGACCATGACGAAGATCCTGGGGCGGCACCAGATCAAGTTCGGTGGCGAGTACGGGCTGAACCTCTTCGCGCAGTCGCTGGCGCTCGATGGCGCCAACATCGGCGCCTTCAACTTCACGCGTCACTACACGTCAACGACGCCGGCGACCACGGGGACGCTGACGGCCGGGGCGCAGGGCAACGCCTTCGCGTCGTTCCTGATCGGGTATCCGCGGAGCCAGACGATCACCCTCGCGGCCGTGCCCGAACTGCGCTACAAGGCGGCCTACTACGGCGCGTACCTGCAGGACGATTGGCGGATCAGCAGCCGGCTCACCCTGAACCTCGGGCTCCGCTACGACTACGAGCGGCCCGTGTCCGAGCGCGACAACCTGCTCGTGGACGGCTTCGACTTCTCGTCCCGCAACCCGCTCAACTGCGCCTCGTGCGTGGCGGCGGCCGCCCGGCCAGACATCGCCGCCAACCGGACCGATAGCGGCGCCGGTCTGGCGAACCTGACGGGCGGCGTGACGTTTGCGGATGGCCCCATCTACAACGGGGACGTCAACAACCTCGGGCCGCGCGTCGGTCTGACCTACCAGATCAGCAACTCGCTCGTGCTGCGTGGCGGCTACGGGAAGACGTTCCTCAGCGGTCTGGCCGAGCGGGGCACGCAGGCAGGTAACACGCGGGCGACGGCGTTGAACCCGTCGAACGACAACAACCTCACACCCGCGTCCAACCTGAACCAGAACCGTGGCCTTCTCTACCCGGGCGGGCTGCTCCTGCCCCTGAAGAACACGACAGGCCTCCTGACCAACGTCGGCACCAGCGTCTCCTTCCATACGCGGGACCGGGAGAATCAGGAGTTCCATCAGTACTCCGCCGAGGCGCAGTATCAGCTGCCGTGGCGCAGCGTGGTCAGCGTGGGGTACGTCGGCAGCCGCACCAACAAGCGTCCGCTGACGGTGCAGCTCAACGACCTGACGCCTGCGCAGATCGCGCTCGGTGACGCCTTCCTGACCGCGCTGGTGCCCAACCCGTTCGCGGGCCTGCTGCCCGGCAGCAGCTTCAACGGCGTCAGTGGCAACAACGCCACCATCCAGCGCCGGCAGCTGTTGCGGCCGTACCCGCAGTTCGACGGCGTGTCGATGGGCCTGATCCCCGAAGGCAAGCTGTGGTACCACGCCCTGCAGACCCAGTGGGAGAAGCGCCTCACGCGCGGCGTGTCGATGCTCGTCAGCTACACGTTCTCGCGGAGCTGGGAAGAGACCGATCCGCTCAACGCCGGTGAGGCACGCTACAAACAGCTGAGCGGCAATGATCGGCCGCACGCGCTCCGCATCAACGGCAACTGGACGCTGCCGAGCTTCGAGGGCCGCGGTACGTGGCTGCGAGCGCTCGCCGGCGGCTGGCAGACCGGCGTCGTCGCCAACATCCGATCCGGCGCCGCGCTCGGCATGCCGGGCAGCGTGGACGTGATCGGCCCCATCAAGATCGACAACCCGACGCTGGGCCGGTGGTTCAACACATGCACGCTCGGCCTCGACGGATCGCGCAACGGCTGCGCGGATCCTGGTGTCGATGACCGAGTGGCCGACCCCGGCCGGGCGCCACTCCAGCCGGCATGGGCCCTCCGCCCGGCCAACGCGCTCGATACCACAGGCTCGCGTGTCAATGAGGTGCGCGTCAGCAGCCCGCCGATCATCGACATGACGTTCTCACGATCGTTCCGTCTGACCGATCGGGTGCGCACGCAACTGCGTGTGGACCTCTACAACCTCACCGGCGCCGTGCAGTGGCCTGGTCCGACAACCGCCGTCACGAACTTCTCAACCTTCGGCACTGTCGCCAGCACACAAAACAACGATCCTCGCTTTGTGATGCTGACCTTCAGGCTGCAGTACTGACGCTGACACACGTCAGGGGCCACGCGTCAGGCGTGGCCCCTGGCGTGCCCGCCCCATCTCGCGAGTCCCGAATCCTCGACCTCGGAGTGCGCCTCCGTGCCTCGCCGCGCACCTCCGATGAGGGCGACGACATGCCCAATTCCCGAAGGAAGTCGGCGATTGGGCCCGAATCCTGAATCATTCGGGCCGAGCCGGCCCCCGACACTGGCTGGGAGTGTCGCGCCACGCTCACGGTAGGATGCTCCGCATGCCCCTGCCGCCCGACACCCACCCCGGCAAAGTGCGCCTGCAGGTCAGCGACCTCGCACGGTCGGTGCGCTACTACGAACAGGTGATCGGCCTTGCTGTGATCGCGAGCCGGACGACCGAGGCCACTCTTGGTTCGCAGGCCTCCACGACGCCGCTCGTGCATCTCTATGAGCGTCCCGGTGCGGCTTCCGTGCCGCGCGGCGGTGCCCTGGGACTCTTTCACTTCGCGATGCTCGTGCCCTCGCGACCCGACCTGGGGCGCTTTCTCGCACACCTGGCCTCGGCCGGTTCATCGTCTGGACTCACCGGCATGTCTGACCATCTGGTCAGCGAGGCGATCTACCTCTCCGATCCCGACGGGCTCGGCATCGAGGTCTACGCGGATCGACCGCGTGAGGCCTGGCGTCGCGACGCACAGGGCCAGCTGCAGATGGACACGCTGCCACTCGACACGCACGGCCTCATCGCGTCGGGCGACGACCGGGCCTGGGCCGGCATGCCGTCCGGCACGTCGATGGGCCATGTGCATCTGCACGTCGGCGATCTGGCCCAGGCTCGCGCGTTCTATGGGGCAGCCCTTGGTCTCGCGCCGACGGTGTGGACGTATCCCGGTGCGCTGTTTCTGGCCGCGGGCGGCTACCACCATCACCTCGGCACGAACACATGGTCGCGCGGCGGACCGGCGGCCCGCGATCAGGCCCGCCTGCTGTCCTGGGATCTCGTCGTCCCGGGCGAGGCGGCGGCCCATGACGCGGTGGACCGCCTACGCGAGGCCGGTCACGACGCCACGCACGATGGCCTGGGCTCCCACGTCGCGGATCCGTGGGGGACGGTGGTGCGGATCGTCAGCGGGTAGGGTGCTGACAGCGAGGGGCGGGGTGGACGAACGCGAAGTGCTGGCAGACGAACGCCGAAGTGCTGGACGGACGAACACCCACGTGCTGGATTTTGCGCGAGAGGTGCTGGGCACTGACGTTGATGTGCTGCAGTGAAGAGCACAGGAAGCGCAGGGACGGGCGTTGACGTGCTGGAGTCAAGAGCACCCGAGGTCCGGGGACAGACGCTGATGTGCTGGAGTAGACGGCTCGTGATGTGCTGGCGCCAGGGCAGAAGTGCTGCGCGGGACGAGGGTGGGAGCTGAGATGACGAGTGCAGGTGGTGCGCGCGAGGTGACCCGCGCGGGGTGGACGGCTGTGGCTGGTGTCGTGCTGGCCGTTGTGCTCCTGGTCGTGCAGCCAGCGGCGCGTGGTCACAGTGCGGCGCAGGATCCGCGGCACTGGCTGGGCACATGGGCTGCGTCGCCAACGGCGCGCGTTGACCAGACGGCGCCGCCGGGCCTGGCGCCAGCCACGCGCCAGGCGGGGCCGGCCCTGGTGGTGCCCCCGGCCGTGCTGGCGGTCGTGCCTGCTCAGGAACTGCCGGTGGGCGCACAGTCTCCTCTGCACTTCAGCAACCAGACGCTTCGACAGATCGCGCACATCACGATCGGCGGCTCACGGTTCCGCGTCGTGCTCTCAAACACGTTTGGCGTCGCGCCGTTGACGATTGGGGCGGCCCAGATCGCGCTCCGTGACAGGGACGCGGCGATCGTGTCCGGCTCGAGTCGGGTCCTGACCTTCAGCGGAATGGCGCGAGCGGCCGTGCCTGCAGGGGCGATTCTCGTGAGCGATCCAGTTGACCTCGTGGCGCCGGACTTCGCCGATCTGGCGATCGACCTCTACCTGCCGCAAGACACCGCGGCAATGAAGTCGCCCGTCACGATGCATGCGGCGGCCTGGCAGACCAACTACGTCTCGCCGCCTGGCGATCATTCGGGGGCGGTGCGCATGCCCGTCCAGACGACGACGGCGTACCGGCGTGGAGACGGGCTGCCGACATCCACCTGGTTCTTCCTGGCGCGCATCGAAGTGCTGGCGCCGCGCGAGGCCGGTGCGATCGTCGCCATTGGTGATTCGATCACCGATGGCACGGCCTCGACGATCGACACGAACAACCGCTGGCCCAACCACCTGGCCCGACGTCTGGCGGCCGCGGGTATTCGGATGTCGGTGCTCAATGCCGGCATCGGGGGCAATCGCGTGTTGGCCGATGGCGTTGGACCCGGCGCGCTCGCACGATTCGATCGTGACGTCATCGCGCAACCGGGCGTCACCCACGTCGTCGTACTCGAAGGGATCAACGACATCGGCCAGGCGCGCCAGAACGCCACGCCGAGCGCCGCGGATCTGATCGCCGCGCACCAGCAGTTGATTGTGCGCGCCCACGCTCGAGGGCTCCGGATCTACGGCGCGACGCTCACGCCGTTCGAGGGCGCGAACTACTGGACGCCCGAGGGCGAGGCCAAGCGCCAGGCGCTCAACGCATGGATCCGCACCAGCGGGTCGTACGACGCGGTGTTCGATTTCGATGCCGCCGTCCGCGATCCGAGCCGGCCGACGACGGTGCGCGCGCAGTACGACCCGGGCGACCACCTCCACCTGAACGCGGCCGGCTACCAGGCCGTGGCGAACGCGATCGACCTCTCGCTGTTCCGCGCCCGGTAGCGACCCGATGTGCTGCACCTGAGCGTCAGCCCCCAGCACCTGATGTGCTCTTCACTCCCTCAGCGCCCTGCGATCGTGATCGTCGCGCTTCGCGATGTGAGCGTGATCACCGGGCCGCCGCCGTTGATGGTGCCGGCGGCGCGACGCGGACCGATCGTGCCTGTGAGATAGGCCTTGTCCACGCGCACCGCCCCTCCGCCCGTCGTGGCTTCCAGGTTGGCCGAGGCGTCGCTGCCGAGGACGACGTCTACGGCGCCCGAGCCGGTCGTGACGGTCCACGCGGAGCGCGGTGCGCCGAGGATGCGCACGTGGCCGCTCCCAGTCACGGCCTTCAGGCCACCGTCGAGGCCTTCGATGGTCACCGCGCTGGACTGCGTCTGCACGTCCACATCCCCACGCCCGGCGTACACGAGCCGCACCTCTCCGCTTCCGGTGCGCGCGGTGACGTTGGCGGAGAGGCTGCGGGCCGTGATGCGGCTGCTCTTCGTCGTGATCGTCAGGGCACCGGACTGATCCGCGATCGTCACGTCGCCGGACCCGGTGTCCACGGCCGTCACGCCCGAGAGGCCGGCGAGGGCGATGGCCGCCGACGAGGTCCGAACCGAGACCTGGCCGGAGAGACCCTCGATGCGCGTCTCGCCGCCACCCGTCGTTGTGCTGACACGCGCGCCGGCGGGTACTTTGATCTCGTAGGCAATCGTCACCGCGGCCCGAACCATCGGATCAGTCGGCTCACGGACCTGGATGGTGCGACCGGTCTCGGTGACCGGAGGCTTCTCGGCGGCGGTCTGTGCCAACTGGCGCGCGTTCATGGGCACGTTCAGGCCGGTGCGCACGGTCACGGTGCCTGAGACCACGACAGCGTCGTCCTCGCCGGCGCTGACCGTGATGCGCCCGCGCCCGTTCGAGACGTCGAGCGCCACCGTCCCGTCCGCCCGAAACGACCGCTCGAACGTGAAGGTCTGGGCCAGGAGGACGCACGGCGTCGCGATGGTCAGCAGTGTGGCGAACACGGCCGTTCGGCAAGCCAGGGTGGTCATCGATCGAGTGTAGGGCAGTTCTGGCACCCCTGCGGCTATCCGTCCGCACATCGACGTCAGCCAACACGTCCGGGCCCGTCTGTCGGCACATGTGCGTCAGGCAGCACGTCCACGTCATAGATGCAGCACCTGTGCGCGTGTCTGTCAGCACCTCTGGGCTCGTCCGCCAGCACCCCTGCGTTAGCCCCCGCACATCTCCGTCAGCTACGATGCTCTGTGCCGCCTTCCTATCCCGTGGCCCGGGCCGTCGCCGCGGTCGTGCAGACTCATTTCAGCCGCCACCATGCCTCGGCGCGTGCGCGTGGCCGGGTGGTGCTCGCGCCCGAGCCGGACGAAGACGCCATCGAGACGATCATCGATGCCGGATTCTGGGCGAGCCTGCGGCGCGAAGAAGGCGTCACCCCGCGGATCTCCCTGGCGTACCTGCCTCCCGAGTCGGCCGAACACCCGCTCATGTTTGGCGAGCCGCTGGCCCTGCATCCGGCGTCGCTCGCCAAGCTGGCCCCGGCCGTCGAGCGGCCCGGCATACATCTGGGCGTGTGGCGAGGTCCGGAAGGGCTCCGGGTCTGGGGCACGGCCCGCAACCTGCCGCCGTTCTGTTTCGTGCTCGAGGTCGTCGCATCGGGCCTGCTGGTCGTCAAGCATCGCAACGAGCCGTTCGGCAAGTTCGTGAACGTCGCCGTGCTCGAGGGTGACCAGGTCAAGGTGATCGACGAGCGCAACGCCCTGCTTCCGGAGTGTCCAGGCGTCGTGCAGTCGCTGCTCGGTTTCGAACTGCTGACCAGCGACAGCGCGACGATCAACGTGCTGGTGATGCTGGCCGCGTCGATGCGCGCGCACGGGCGCGGCGGTGCCCTGCTCGTCGTCCCGGCCGGCTCGTCGGGCTGGATGGACTCGATCGTCGGGCCGATCCTGTACGGCGTCCACCCGCCGTTCGCCTGGCTGGCCGATCTCATGCGTGCCGAGGCGGACCACGGGGACTCGCACGAATGGCAGGAAGAGATGCGTCGCGCCGTCGATGCGATCGCCGGTCTGACAGCCGTCGATGGGGCGACGCTCGTGAGCGACCAGTACGAGTTGCTCGCCTTCGGCGCCAAGATCACGCGCAAGCGCGGCAACCCGCCTGTCGAGCGCCTGATGTTGACCGAGCCGATCGTCGGCAGCACGCGAGCCCAGGTCACACCGACGCACCTGGGAGGCACGCGTCACCTTTCAGCCGCCCAGTTCGTGCACGACCAGCGTGACGCCTCCGCCCTGGTCGCCTCCCAGGACGGCCGATTTACGATCTTCCGGTGGTCCACGCACGACGAACTTGTCCACGCGCATCGGGTCGAGGCGCTGCTGCTCTAGTGTGCTGAGTCAGGGCTTTCGACCACGAAGGGCCTCCACCACGAAGGACACGAAGGACACGTAGCAGCGGTGGGTTACCACCGCGAGCGCGCGGCGAGGCGGGGATAAAGCCGGGCCACGACGCAAGAGCAAACCCGACGCTGACTGCTCTTGCGTCGTGGCCCGGCTTTATCCCCGCACGGCCGACGGCCGCCAAGCCGGTTGGCCGGCTTGGCGCCGCGCGCGAGACTCTGGTCGCCTTCGTGATCTACGTGGCTACGCGGTGAACGCCCTGCCAGCAATCGAGCATAAGAACGCCGTAAGGAAGCCGCAAGAAGGCGGTGAGATCCGGGCCAGACGAACCGGCAGGCTGAGGTTCTCATGGTAGGTTCAGCAGCATGCACCGGCGTCTGCTCGTGCTCGGCCTCCTCGTCGGTACCGTCGCCTGCGGTGACGTCAATGCCGCGCTGGAGCATCTGCTCGAAGCCCGCCGGCTGACGTCAGACCTCCAAGTCCAGTTCGCGAAGGCGGCCGACGCGGCCAGCCGCGCGGTGATGGCGGAGGCTGACGAGACGTCCACCGTCGCCGCCGCCGAGGCAGCCACGGCGACGCAGGCGGTTCAGGCCGACATCGTCAGGCTCGGCCCTGTACTCGAGGGCCTGCACGCGACCGACGAGCAGAGGCTCCTGAAGGAGTTCGTGGGTCGGTTCGACGCCTATCGCGCGCTCGACGGCCGCATCCTCGAGCTGGCGGTCCAGAACACGAACCTCAAGGCGCGGCGTCTCGCGTTTGGACCCGCGCAGGACGCGGCCGACGCGTTCCGGGATGCGCTCGCGCCGATCGTGTCGGCGGTCCCGCCCAGGGACGAGTGGCGGGCCAAGGCGCTCGTGGCCACGGCCGTCCTGACCGTGCGGGAGATCCAGGTGCTGCAGTCGCCCCACATCGCCGACGCCGAGGATGCCGCGATGACACGGATGGAGGGCCGGATGGCCACGTCCGAGGTCGCTGCGCGGACCTCCCTGGCCGCGCTCGCGGGCCTCGTCCCGGCCTCGTCGCGTCCCCAGGTGGCGGCGGCGACAGCAGCGCTCGACACGTTCGTGGGCCTGAACGCCGAGATCATCGCCCTGTCGCGTCGCAACACCAACGTGCGCTCGCTGGCGCTCTCGCTCGAGCAGAAGCCCGCGCTGGTTGCATCCTGCGAGGCCAGCCTTCGTGCCCTTCACGACGCGCTGGCCAAGCGCGGGTACAACTACGACCGCTTCAGATAGTGCGGCCGGGGCCCACCCCATGAGGACGCCCGTGAAGACCGATGTCACCGGCCACGACCGCGACGACTGGCGCCGCTTGGACCTGCTGCCGCTCGCCGGCGGCCTCGTGGGGATCGCCCTCGTCGTCCTGGCCTGCGTCCGAGTCTTCCGCGTCACCGACCCGACGACGGTCGCCCTCGCGCTGCTGCTCGTGGTCCTGGTCGTGGCCTCTGTTGGGACGCTGCGGGTGGCCATCGCCACGTCGCTCGTGGCCGTGGGGGCCTTCAACTTCTTCTTCCTCGATCCGGTGGGGTCCTGGACCATCGCCGACCCACAGAACTGGGTGGCGCTGGCCGCACTGCTGGTCGTCAGCATCGTGGCCAGCCGGCTCTCGGCCGAGGCGCGCCGACGGGCGCGCGAGGCGACCGACCGGCGCCACGAGCTGGCGCGGCTGTTCGATCTGACGCGCGACATCCTGCTGGTACCCGAGTCTGACGAGGCCCTGACCTTCGTCGCGCGGTTCATCGTGCGCCGATTCCGACTCGATCGCGCGGTGATTGCGCTGCCGCAGAACGGCTGGACGCTGCACCAGTCCCAGGAGCCCGGGCTGATGATCGACACGCGTGTGCTCGACGAGGTGATGGCGCGGGCGCGGGCGGGACTGGAGTTCGATGCGCAACAGCGTACCTACGCCGGTCACATCCAGGCCACCGCCGGTGACGGCGCGCGCGTCTGGGTCGTGCCGCTTCGCGCGGGCACCGAGCCGGTCGGGCTGCTGGCGCTCGCGGGTGGTGACGTCGAACCGGGCGCGCGGGACGCCATCGCCGGCGTCACCGCGGTCGCCATCGAGCGGTCGCGCCTGCTCGGCGTCCGGCGTGAGGCCGACCTGGTGCGGCGGAGCGCCGACCTGCGCGCGGCGCTGCTCGCCTCGCTCAGCCACGACCTGCGCACGCCCCTTACGGCGGCGACCGTGGCGGCGGGCAACCTGACGGCGTCATGGCTCGACGAGCCTGAGCGGCGCGATCAGGCGCGGATCGTCGCGTCAGAACTGGCCCGGCTCAATCGGCTGTTCGAGAACATCGTGGAGATGGCCAGAATCGAGACGCACGCCGTGTCGGCTGAACTCGAGTGGGTGCAGGTGTCCGAGATCATCGAGGCCGCCTCTCGCCAGGTCGAGCCGGTGCTCGCAGGTCATCCGATCACCACGCAGGGAGTGGACGACGGCATGCTGGTGCGCGTGGATCCAAGGCTGACGTCCACGGCCCTGGCGCACCTGATTGAGAACGCGGCGCAGGTACTCCCCGGCCGGATCGCCGATCCACGTCGCCGCCTCGACGTCAGGCGACGAGCTGCGGCTGTCGGTCCGTGATGCGGGCGACGGCATCGCGGCCGAGGACCTCCCTCGGCTGTTCGATCGGTTCTATCGCGGGGGCGTCGCCTCCAGGCACGCGTTCGGCACGGGCATGGGGCTCGCCATCACGCGCGGCCTGATCGCGGCCGAGGGCGGCCGGGTGTGGGCGGAGAATCATCCCGGAGGCGGCGCGGTCTTCACGATCCTCGTGCCGGCCGACGTGCGCGTGGCAGTCGCCGACGAACCCGATGAATCCGACGCGCCCCGCGAGGACAACGCCAGATGACGCGCCCGGTCCAGATCCTGCTCGTGGACGACGAGGTTGCCATTCAGCGTGCGATGACGCCGCTGCTGCGCGCCAGTGGCTACACCGTGACACCGGCCGGCGACGGCCGGGCGGCGATGGAGATGTTCGAGCGCGAGCGGCCCGACCTGGTCATCCTGGACCTCGGGCTGCCCGACATGGACGGGACGGCGGTCTGCCGCTGGATCCGCGATCGCGGCGAGACGCCGATCCTGGTGCTTTCTGCGCGCGGGTCCGAGAAGGACAAGGTGCTGGCGCTCAACCAGGGCGCCGACGACTTCATCACCAAGCCGTTCGGGCCCGACGAGATGCTCGCGCGGGTCCGTGCCCTGCTGCGTCGGTCGCTCGGGCGAGAGGAGGCGTACCACGGCCGGCTGGCGCGCGGGGGCCTCGTGGTGGACTTCGACCGTCATCGCGTGATTCGCGGTGACGTGGAGATCCGGCTCACGCCGCGCGAGTTCGAGCTCCTGACCCTGCTCGTCACGCACGCCGGACGCGTCCTCACGCACGCCACGATCCTCAAGGCCATCTGGGGCGTGCACGCGGTCGATCAGCCTGAGCAGCTTCGCGTCCTCATGGGTCAGCTGCGGAAGAAGATTGAAGTGGACCCGTCCCACCCGAAGTTCCTCCTGACCGAGCCCTGGGTCGGGTACCGCTTCAACGACAGCGAGTAGCGGCCTTACGACCTTCTTACGACTTCCTTCGCGTCGCGTTATGCGGCACGGACCTATTCTCGAACTCACAGAGGAGTCACGTCCATGCTCGACCTGACCTATCTCGTCGTCACCCTCGCGTTCTTCGGCGGCGCCCTGGCCTATGTCGCCGGGTGCGACCGGCTGCGGTAAGGCCGCCATGTCTCCCGACAACCTCATCGGGCTGATCGTCGCCCTGGCCGTGCTCGCGTACCTCGGCTACGCCCTGCTCCACCCGCACAAGTTTTGACGGCGACCTGCCATGACACTCAACGGTTGGCTTCAAATCACGATCTTCGCCGGTCTCGTGCTGGCGGTCACGGCACCCCTCGGTGCCTTCATGACCCGCGTGTTCCGGCGTGATCGGACCTGGTTCGACGGCGTCCTCCGCCCGGTCGAGCGGCTGATCTACCGCGTGACGGGCGTCGATGAGACCAGGGAGATGCGGTGGACCGAGTACGCGGCCGCGTTCCTGCTCTTCAGCCTCGTCTCGATGGTCGTCCTCTACACCATGCTTCGCCTGCAACGGTGGTTGCCGTTCAATCCCCAGCAGCTGGGCAACCTCGGGCCGGCGTCGGCGTTCAACACCGCCGCCTCGTTCGCCACCAACACGAACTGGCAGTCCTACGTCGGCGAGACCACGATGAGCTACCTGTCGCAGATGGCGGGGCTGGCGTACCACAACTTCATGTCGGCGGCCGCCGGCATCGCGCTCGCAATCGCGTTCGTCCGCGGTGTGGCGCAGCAGAACACCGACAGCCTCGGCAACTTCTGGGTGGACCTGACCCGGGCCGCGTTGTGGGTGCTGCTGCCGTTCTGCCTGGTTGGCGCCCTGGTGCTGGTGTCGCAGGGGGCGGTGCAGAACGTCAGGCCGTACGACGTCGCCACGACGATCGACCAGTCGGGAGACATCAAGACGCAGCTGATTGCTCAGGGACCGGTGGCCTCGCAGGAGGCGATCAAGCAGTGGGGCACCAACGGCGGCGGGTTCTTCAACGCGAACAGCGCGCACCCGTTCGAGAACCCGACGCCGTTCTCCAATCTGGTCGCGATGTTCGCGATCTTCGCGATCTCCGCCGGCCTCACCTACACGCTCGGCCAGATGACCGGCTCGCCGCGGCACGGATGGGCGGTCTGGGCCGCAATGGCCACGCTGTTCCTGGCTGGCCTGACCGTGACGTACTGGGCCGAGGCGGGCGGCACGCCGCTCCTGGCTGCCTCCGGGGTCGATCAGGTGGCCAGCTCGCAGATGGCCGGCGGCAACATGGAGGGCAAGGAGGTGCGGTTCGGGATCGCCAGCTCCGCGCTCTTCGCGGTGACGACGACGGCAGCCAGCTGCGGCGCGGTCAACGCGATGCACGACTCGTTCACGCCCCTTGGCGGCATGGTGCCGCTCGTCAACATCATGCTGGGCGAAGTCATCTTCGGCGGGGTCGGCGCCGGTCTTTACGGCATGCTGATCTTCGTCGTCCTGGCGGTGTTCATTGCCGGCCTGATGATCGGCAGGACGCCGGAGTATCTTGGCAAGAAGATCCACGCCTTCGACGTGCAGATGGCCATGCTGGCGGTGCTCGTCTTTCCGCTGATGGTGCTCGCCTTCACCGCCGTTTCGGTGGTGTCGCCGACGATGGGCACCGCCAGCCTGAACAACGCCGGTCCACACGGCCTCACCGAAATTCTGTACGCCTTCACCTCGGGCGCCGGCAACAACGGGTCGGCGTTTGCGGGCCTGTCGGCCAACACGCCCTGGTACAACACGACCATCGGGATCGCGATGCTGGCCGGCCGGTTCCTGGTCATCATCCCGCTGCTCGCGATCGCGGGCAATCTGGGTCGCAAGGCCCGCGTGCCCGCATCGGCGGGCACCTTTCCGGTGACGACGCCACTCTTCACCGCGCTGTTGGTGGGCGTGGTGCTCATCGTCGGCGCGCTCACGTTCTTTCCGGTGCTCAGCCTCGGCCCGATCGTCGAGCACCTGCTGATGGGCGCCGGCCAGACGTTCTGATACTCCGCCATGGCCCACACACCGCAACTGTCCATCTGGAATGCGTCGATCCTGCGGCCCGCGATCTGGTCTGCGGTCCGAAAGCTGCACCCGAGGACCATGGCGAAGAACCCCGTCATGTTCGTCGTGGAGATCGGCTGCGTGCTCACGACCGCGCAACTGGCAGCCGACGCAGCGGCCGGCCGGCCGAACCTCGGCTTCGAGCTGCAGATCGTCGCCTGGCTCTGGCTGACGGTGCTGTTCGCCAACTTCGCCGAGGCCATCGCCGAGGGCCGCGGTCGCGCCCAGGCCGATACCCTCCGCAAGGCGCGAACGGAGACGAGGGCGACGCGACTGATCGAGGGGGGCGGGACGGAGCAGGTGCCCGCCGCGAGCCTGCGGAAGGGTGACGAGGTGATCGTCGTGGCCGGCGAGTTCATCCCGGCCGACGGCGAGATCGTCGAAGGGGTGGCGTCGGTCGATGAGTCGGCGATCACGGGCGAGTCGGCCCCGGTCATCCGCGAGTCTGGCGGCGATCGCAGCGCGGTGACCGGCGGCACCAAGGTCCTGTCGGACCGCATCCGCGTGCGGGTCACATCGGATCCCGGACAGACGTTCCTGGATCGGATGATCGCGCTCGTCGAGGGCGCCTCGCGACAGAAGACGCCGAACGAGATCGCGCTCAACATCCTGCTCGCGGGCCTGACGATCATCTTCGTGCTGGCGGTCGTGACGCTGCAGCCCTTTGCGATCTACGCGAACGCGCCGCAAACCGTCTTCGTGCTGGTCTCCTTGCTGGTCTGTCTCATTCCGACCACGATCGGCGGACTGCTGTCGGCGATCGGGATCGCCGGCATGGATCGACTCGTGCAGCGCAATGTGCTGGCGATGTCGGGGCGCGCCGTCGAGGCGGCTGGTGACGTACACACGCTACTGCTCGACAAGACGGGCACCATCACGTTCGGCAACCGGCAGGCGACGGAGTTCCACCCGCTGCCTGGCGTGGCGCCGGAAACGCTGGCCGATGCCGCACAGCTGGCCTCGCTCGCCGACGAGACTCCCGAGGGCCGATCCATCGTCATCCTGGCCAAGGACGAGTACGGCCTCCGCGGGCGCGACCTGGCGTCCCACGGCGCCACCTTCGTGCCGTTCACCGCGCAGACCCGGATGTCGGGCGTGGACCTGGACGGTCGTCGGATTCGCAAGGGCGCGGCCGACACCATCCGCAGGATGGTCGAGGAGAAGGGGGGGACACTACCCCCCGCGTTCGCGACGATCGTGGACGCCATCGCGCGGTCCGGAGGCACGCCGCTGGCCGTCGCCGAGGGCGACCGGGTGCTCGGCGTGGTGCAGTTGAAGGACGTCGTGAAGGGCGGCATCCGGGAGCGCTTCGCGCAGCTCCGGGCGATGGGCATCCGGACCGTCATGATCACGGGTGACAACCCCTTGACGGCCGCGTCGATCGCCGCCGAGGCCGGCGTGGACGACTACCTGGCGCAGGCCACGCCCGAGGACAAGATGCGCCTGATCCGGCGCGAGCAGCAGGATGGCCGGCTGGTCGCGATGACCGGCGACGGCACGAACGACGCCCCGGCCCTTGCGCAGGCCGACGTCGGTGTCGCGATGAACACCGGGACGCAGGCGGCCAAGGAAGCCGGCAACATGGTGGATCTGGATTCGAGTCCCACCAAGCTGATCGACATCGTCGAGATCGGCAAGCAGCTGCTGATGACGCGTGGCGCACTCACGACGTTTTCGCTGGCCAACGACGTCGCGAAGTACTTTGCGATCATCCCGGCCATGTTCGCCGTCGCGTTCCCGGTGCTCAATGCGCTGAACGTCATGTCCCTGGCCACGCCCCAGTCGGCGATCCTGTCGGCGGTCATTTTCAACGCGATCGTCATCGTGCTGCTGATCCCGTTGGCGTTGCGTGGGGTGCGGTATCGGGCCATGGGCGCGACGGCGCTGCTGCGCCGCAACCTGCTGATCTACGGCGTGGGCGGCCTGGTCGCCCCGTTTCTCGGCATCAAGATCATTGACGTCGTCATCACGGCCATCGGCCTCGCGTAGACGGAGCGTCGCCCCATGAACCTCGCACAGCATCTCCTCACGGCCTTCCGGATGACGATCGTCACGACCGTCATCCTCGGACTCGGCTATCCGCTCGTCGTCACGGGACTCGCGCAGGTGCTATTCCCGGACCAGGCCAACGGGCAGCTGATCCGCAGGGACGGCCGGGTCGTCGGATCCCGGGTCCTCGGTCAGGCCTTTTCGTCACCGGCGTACTTCCACGGCCGGCCGTCGGCGGCGGGCGCTGGCTACGATGCCGCCAACTCGAGCGGCACCAATCTGGGCCCGACCAGCCGCAAGCTCCTCGACGCGGTTGGCGCGCGCGTGAAGGCCGCCCAGGCGGAGAATCCCGGGGTGCCGGTTCCGGTCGATTTGGTGACGTCGTCGGCCTCCGGACTCGATCCGCACCTCTCCCCGGCGGCGGCACTGTTCCAGGTGCCCCGGGTGGCGCGGGAGCGGCGGGCCGAGGCGGCCGAGGTTCGCCAGCTGGTCGAGTCGATGGTCGAGCCTCGCCAGTTCGGTGTGCTTGGCGAGCCGCGCGTGAACGTCGTACTCCTCAATCTTGCGCTCGACGCGCGGTGGCCGAGGCCGTGACCAGGTGACCGACTCGCAAACCGGCCTGCCCCCCGTGAAGCCCGAGGCCGAGGCCTTGCTGGCACAGATTCAGGCGCCGGGCCGGGCGCGGCTGCGCGTGTACATCGGTGCGGCACCGGGCGTGGGAAAGACCTACGAGATGCTGCGCGACGCCCACACGATGAAGGCGCGCGGGACGGACGTGGTCATCGGCTTCGTCGAGACGCACGGCCGGCCGGACACGTCGGCTCAAATCGGCGACCTCGAGATCGTGCCGCGCCGGCGCCTGGAGCACCGCGGCGTCTTCGTCGAGGAGATGGACGTGGACGCCATTCTCGCGCGGCATCCGGCCGCCGTCGTCGTGGACGAACTGCCGCACACGAACGCGCCGGGAAGTCGGCACGCGAAGCGCTACCAGGACGTCCTTGATCTGCTCGGCGCCGGGATCGACGTGATGACGGCGCTGAACATCCAGCACCTCGAGACGCTCAACGACGCGGTGGATCGTCTGACTGGCGTCCGTGTCCGGGAAACCGTTCCAGATACCTTCCTCGAACGGGCCGACGAGGTGGTCAACGTCGATGTCACGGTGGACGAACTGCGGGAGCGGATGCGGAGCGGTCGCATCTATGCACCGGAGAAGGTGGAGCAGGCGCTCGGGAACTTCTTCCGTAAGGGCAACCTCTCGGCCCTGCGCGAACTCACGTTGCGCGCCGTCGCCGACGAGGTCAGCGACCAGGCGGCGTCCTATCGCGAGACACAGGGGCTCGAGCCGGCCCAGATGCCCGAGCGGGTCATGGTGTGCCTCAGTTCGAGCGGCGATGCGGGCCGTGTGCTGCGCGCCGGCGCCCGCGTCGCCGGGCGGCTCGGTGCGAAGTGGTACGCCGTCTATGTCGAGACGCCGAGCGAACAGCCGGGGCGCATCTCGTCACCCCACCAGGCGGCGCTCTCGGCCAACATCGCCCTGGCCACACGGTTGGGCGGTTCGGTCGTGCGGGTGAAGGCGGCACGACCCGCCGACGGCCTCATCGCGTTTGCGCAGCGCGAGGGCATCACGCATGTGGTCTTCGGCCAGAGCCTGCGATCACGCTGGGAAGTGCTGCTCAAGGGTTCGGTCATCGACCGCTTCCTGCGCGAAGTGCCCGATGCGGCCGTGCAGATCGTGCCGACGAACGGGGATCAGAGCATCAACACGAAGGACACGAAGGGCACGTAGGCAACTTGCGCGCGGCGATGCCACCGTAGCGATGTCACGGCGATGTCATGGCACCGTCGCGCCCCCGTCAAAGGGGCCAGCTAGAGTGCCTTGCGTCCATCCCTCCTGGGTGGGCACAAGGGAGCCCCACGCATGTCACGCTTGGTCGTAGCCGGCCTCACGGCAGGATTCGTCTCGGTCGCCTCGATTGCCCACGCCTCGAACTTCACGATCTTCGATGTGTTCACCCCTCTCGCGAGTTCGGTGCCGGCCGGTTCGCGCCCGGAGGCGACTCCGCTGCAGCTGTCGTCGTCGGGATTCCTTCAGCAGACGATCAACGTCAACGCTCCCGTGGGAAGCCCCGCGCGACACGGCGACAACTGGGACATGCTCACGCTGAACGAGACGGGCACCCTGGCTGGACGGTATCTGTTCACGCCCTTCGAGACCACCCCCGCAGGCGTCATGCGGCTCGACCTCGAGACCGGTCTGGCGATGACGCTCGTGAATGGCGGTTTCAGCAACGGTGACGCCTCGAGGTGGACCCCGTTTGGCACCTACCTCACCGGCGAGGAGGCTACCAACGGGCGACTGTTCGAGCTTACCAATCCGTTGACCGATACGGCGGCCTCCGCCAACTTCGTCCACCGCAATGTCATCCCGCGAGTCGCCCACGAGGGTTTGGCCTTTGACTCGGCCAAGAACATGTATTTTGTTGACGAGCTCAACGGCGGCAGCGTCTACAAATACACCTCGGTCACGCCGAACGTCGGCGACACCTACTTCGCGGCCGGCCAGACGTTCGTGCTGAGGGTCGGCACCGGCGGGAACGAGGGCACCGGCGCGGCCATTACCGGCACGGCGACATGGGTCGCCATCACCGACGTGAACGGCGCAGCGCTCCCGGGCATCCCGACGGTCACCATCGGCGGCGTGACGAGCGTGGACGGTCGGGCGGCGGCAGACATCGCTGCCATCGGCGGCACCGGCTACAACCGCCCGGAGGAATCTCGAGATCCAGACCAGGGATGATGGTTCGCAGGTGCTCTACTTCGCCGCGACCGACTCACACCGGACCTACTCGGTGAGCCTGACGAGCCCTGGCACCGCCAATGTCCAGCTCTTTGCCAGCCGAAACAGCATCAACCAGTTCAATGGACTGGCCGTCGGCAGTCCGTTCTCGAACCCCGACAACCTCGCGATTGACGCAGACGGCAACATCTACATCATCGAAGATCAGCCGGGTGGATCGGCCGATATCTGGTTCGCCCTGGATGCCGATCGCGACGGTGTGGCCGAGTCGATCGGGCGGTGGGCGAGCCTCTCGACCCTCGGGGCAGAACCGACGGGCCTGTACTTCAGCCCGTTCAACCCCAACGTGGCTTACCTGAACGTGCAGCACGCCAGCAGCGATCTCGACCGGACGCTCCAGATCACTGCGGTGCCTGAGCCGGCCACCGGCATCCTTTTGCTCGTCGGTGTGGGACTGGCCGCCGCATTCAGGCGGCGGAGTCAGGCCTAGACTAGTAGCCTGTAGGGCGCGTCAGCCGCCCCGCCCTGGCGCGGCGGGCAAGTCAGTCCCGTACATCGACGTGGCCGACGTGCCCTACTTGTGAACGCTCTGCCTTGCGCGTCCTTCGACCATGGTGATCACCTGCGCGGCGCGGCCGGTCAGTTCACTCGGGTCGTGTGTGACGTAGATCATCGGCAGGCGCCGCTCGGTGATCAGGCGATCCAGGTAGGGCAGGATCTCCTGGCGGCGCGCGATGTCGAGCGAGCCGAGGGGCTCGTCGAGCAGCAACAGGCGCGGGTTGGCCAGCAGCGCGCGGCCGAGGGCCACACGCCGTTGCTCGCCGCCCGAGAGGCGCCCGGGATACCGCCCGAGCAGCGGTGCGAGATCGAGCAGCGCGACGACCTCGTCGAACGTGCCGCCGGCTGACGCCGCGCCGCCGCGGAACCAGCGGCTGAACGAGAGGTTCTGCCGCACGCGCAGGTGCGGAAACAGCCGTGCGTCCTGAAACACGTAGCCCACGTGCCGCTCATGCGGTGGGCACCACGCGTCGCGTGTCGTGTCCACGAACACGGTGTCGTCCAGCGTCACGCGGCCGACCGTCGGCTTGAGCAGGCCGGCGATGACGTTGAGTGTGCTCGTCTTGCCGGAGCCGGACGGCCCTGAGATGCCCGTGAGTCCATCGCCGAGGGTCAGATCGACGTCGAGGTCCAGCCGACCCACGCGATGACGGATGCGGACCTGCATGGTCACCGGTGCCTCGGATCGATCCGCCGCGCGAGCAGCTCCGAGATGATCAGGGCGACGAACGAGATCGCGATCGACAGCCAGACGAGCCGCCAGAGGTGCACTTCGCCGCCGGGCACCTGCGTGAGGCTGTAGATGGCCAGGGCCAGCGTCTGGGTCTCACCCGGGATGTTGGACACGAACGTGATCGTCGCCCCGAACTCGCCCAGCGCCTTGGCGAACCCGAGGACCAGTCCCGAGAGCACGCCGGGGAGCGCCAGCGGCAGCGTGACCGTCGCGGTGGTCCAGGCGCGGCTGGCGCCGAGCGTCCAGGCGGCCTCCTCGAAACGATGATCGACGCTCTCGATCGCCTGACGGATGGCCCGCACCATCAGCGGGAAGCCCATGAGGCCGGCGGCCAGCGCCGCGCCGGTCCAGCGGAAGGCGAACGTGAATCCGAGCGTGTCTTCGAGGAAGGCGCCGATCGGCCCGCGCCGTCCGAACACCGTGAGCAGCAGGTACCCGGTGACGACCGGCGGCACGACCAACGGCAGGTGCACGATGGCGTTGACCACGCTGCGTCCCCAGAACCGCGTGCGTGCGAGCACGAGGGCCACAGCGAGGGCCAAAGGCAACGCGACAGCCGTCGCCACCGCGGCGACCTTCACACTGAGCAGGACGATCGCCAGGTCGGCGGCAGACCACGACATCGGGCACGCCGATCATCCTCGAACTCCCTGCCCGCGCGCCAGCAGGCCCGCACATATACTGCGCTGGATGAGGGGGCGCCTGGCAGGGCCGCTCGTGCGGGAACTCGCGGTCGCGGGACGACGCCTGGCCAAGGCGCCGTTGTTCACGGCCTTTGCGGTCATCAGCCTGGCGGTCGGCCTGGGTGTGACCACGGCCGTCTACGCCATTCTCCATTCGCTGTTGTGGACGCCATCCGGTATTCGCGACGCGGAGCGGGTGGTGGTGCTCAAGGCGCCGTGGGTCAGCAGCACCGCGCTCTGGCGGGGCGTGGTCTCGCCCATCGACGCCGACTACCTGCAACGTGCGCAGACCAGCGTCGTCTCCGTCGAGTCGTCGATCCCGTTTGCCGGGGTGCTGGTGGACGCGCAGGTCTCGAAGAGCGTCCGCGGCGAGGCGACGAGCGGGGGATTCCTGCAGGCCCTCGGCGTCGGCGCAGCGCTCGGCCGGCCCCTGCAGCCGGCCGACAACAGCCCCGAGGCCAGTCCGGTCATCGTCCTCTCCCATCGTTTCTGGCGAGCCGCCCTCCAGTCCGACCCGGCGGTGGTCGGTCGCACGGTGCGCCTCGGCGGCCAGCCGTTCCTGGTGGTGGGCGTCCTTCAGCGGTCCTTTGACGGACTCGCCAGCCAGGTGCCCGTCGTGACGGACGCCTGGATTCCGATGGCGGCCTCCGCGCGTCTCTCGCGTCCGGTCGCACCAGTGGACGTCGAGGGACAGCGTCGGCGGCGACAGCTCACCGTGATGGGTCGGCTCGTCGAGGGACGGTCGGCAGTCCAGGCCGCCGCCGAGTTCGGCGCCATCGGCCGCCAACTCGACCAGGCTGATCCGGTACGCGGACGTCTGCAACCGGAGGCCGAGCCCGTCGCCATCCCGCGCCGATGGACCGCCGAGAGCGTCGAGGACCTGTTGCAGCGCACGCGCGAACAGGTGACGCCGGTCGGGCAGTCCCTGGTCGGGCTGGTCGCCCTCGTGCTGGTGGTCGCCTGCACCAATCTGGCGAACCTGGTGCTCGCGCGCGGCGCAGCCCGGCGGCACGAATTTCTGGTCCGCACCGCCCTCGGGGCTTCCCGCTGGCGCGTGATTCGCGAACAGCTCGCCGAGACGCTGTGGCTGTGCGCCGGTGGGGCGGTCGGCGCCTGGATCATGGCCCGGCTGCTCATCACCGCGGCGACGATGGAGTTTCCGGCCAACGGACGCATGATCCAGCTCGACCCGCAGATCGACCTTCCGGTGCTGGCCATGGCCGCGTCCGCGCTGGTGCTCTCGCTGCTGGTGGTGGGCGTCGGGCCCGCCTGGCGGCTGACCGATGGCGACGTCCGTTCGATGCTGGCCCGGGAGGGTGCCGGCCAATCGTCCGGGCGGTGGCGTGGTCGCCGTGCCCTCATCGGGTGGCAGGTCGCCGCCGCCTCCATCCTGCTGATCGTCGGCGCGCTCCTCGTGCGCCTCGTGACCGCCCACGCCGGACACGATCCCGGCATCGACCTCGATCGACTCGCCGCAGGCCGGTTGACCTTCGTCGCACCCGGCTGGGAGGAGGGACGCGCGCGGCGCGCCGTGGACGACCTGATCAGCCTGGCGAGCCGGCAACCCGACGTCGAAGAGGTCGCGGTGATCTCCGGGGCGCCGTTCGGGACGACCGGCACGCCGGCGGCGCGGTTCACCACGCCGGACCAGCCATTCCGGCGCGGGCGCGACGGTGAGGCGGCGTACTTCTTCTCAGCGACGCCCGGCATCTTTCGCTGCTTCGGCATCGACGTCGTGCGCGGACGGCCGTTCGATACGCGCGACGAGTCAGGCGCGGCGCCGGTCGTCGTGCTGAGCGAACGGATGGCCCGCAGTCTGTTCGGGACGATCGACGTGGTCGGCCGGCGTGTGGACCTGCGCGTCGGCTGGGAGCCCGGGCCTTCGGCGCCCGTGGAGACCCGGACGGTTGTGGGCGTCGTGTCTGACACGGACACCGGTCGTCTCTACTCCCGCGAGAGCGGTATCGCCTACGTGCCGTTCACCCAGCACTACGAGCCTCGTCTGTTCGTCTTCGCGCGCACGGCGGACGACCCGGCCGACCTCGCCCCGCATCTGTTCACGCTGGCGCGCCAGGTGGATCCCGAAATGGCCATCGACGGCGTCGGCACGGCGACGATGGTGCTGGCCGGTGAGTACGTCCTGTTCAGCGTCCTGGCCGCCGTGGCCAGCACGTTGGCGGGCGTCGCGCTCCTGCTCGCGATGGCGGGCCTGTACGGCGTGCTCTCGCACCTGGTGTCACAGCGGGGCCGCGAGATGGCCGTTCGCCTCGCGCTCGGCGCCGACCCCTCACGCATCCGCGCGATGGTCCTCCGGCAGGGTCTCGTCCCCGTCGCGGAGGGCCTTGTGGTCGGGCTGGTCCTCGGGACGGCGTGCGAACTGATGTTGCGGTCGAATCGCGGTCCGCTCGACGCGCCGCTGGCGATTCTGGATCCGGCGGTGCTCGCATCGGTGCTGGCCCCGCCGCTCATCGCGGGCTTCGTCGCCTGCTACGTCCCCGCGCGCCGCGCCAGCCGCGCGAATCCCGTGGTGGCGCTGAAGGAGTTGTGATGAATGCTTCGACGGCCTCGGCAGGAACCTGTGGTGGCGCCGCAGTGTCGGCCATCGGTGGCAGATAGGTGCAGCCCGGCTCCGTCCGCAGGCCCGACGACAGACGGCGCTGCTATAGTGAGCCGGTGGAGCCCCTTCGCCGCGTCCTCGATCAGGATCCGCGCATCGCGTACGCGCTCCTCTTCGGATCCGCCGCCCGAGGGACGACGCACGCAGGCAGTGATCTGGATGTGGCGATCGGCCTTCAGCCCGGCGTCGAGCTGAGCACCCACGACATCGGCGCGTTGATCTCGGACCTGGAGCAAGTGGCCGGGCGCCCTGTCGATGTGGTCCTCCTCCATGAGGCGTCGCCCGCGCTGGCTTACCGCGTGTTCCGCGACGGGATCACACTCATCGAGAAGGACCACGCCGCGTTGACCGACTGTAAGACGCGGGCCATCCTCGACTACCTGGACTTCCGCCCGCTCGAAGAGCTGGCCACTCGCGGCGCGCTCGCCGCCGCGGTACGTGGTCGATAAAGCCATCCTCGCGAGGAAGGTCGCGGCCATTCGCGATGCCGTCGATCGCATCCACGAAGTCCTTCCCGCGACTGCCGACGCGTTCGTCGCGGACAGGACCGCACGCGAAGTTGTGACGCTGAACCTCTTCCTCGCGCTCCAGGAGTCACTTGCTCTGGCGACGCACTGGCTGGCCGATGAGGGTTCGCGTGTGCCCGAAACGTACGGCGAAGTGTTCAGCGCGTTGGCCGCCCTTGAGGTCATCGACGCGACCCTGGCCTCGCGACTCCGCGCCGCGGCGGGACTGCGCAATCTGATCGCGCATCAGTACGGCGTCATCGATTTCCGCCGCATGTTCGTCGTCGCCTCGGACGATGCGGAGGATCTGGTGACCTTCTGCCAGCAGATCGTTCGGCACGCCGGATCCGAGTAGAAACCGGCGCTGGCGCCGCAGTGTCGGACATCGGTGGCAGATAGTAGCAGCCCGGGACATCGGCGCCAGCCTTCGCGAAGCGCTTCGGTCGCCGCTTCGGCTGGCAAGTCAGTCCCTGGACTTCAGCGAAGCCCCCGGGATTTGAGCCGAGCGAAGCGAGGGCCCGGGACTTCTACGTCAGTTCCGGGACCTCAGCGAAGCGCAGCGAAGTCACCGGCACTCCTGCGAGCGCAGCGAGGTGCCTGGACTCAGCGCCAACCTTCGCGAAGCGCAGCGCCGCCGTCGGCGTATAGCCGAAGGCCCGCAGGACGGCATAGGCCAGGGCGGAGGACAGCACCGTCTGGATGGCGGCGCCAGGGATGGCGATGTCGCGGACTTCCCACAAGTCCTTGAACGAGAAATGCAGGCCGACACCGAACATCAACAGCATGATCCCGAACTCGGCCAACTGATGGATGGCATGCTCGTCGCCGTTGAACCCTGGCGTGAATGGGCCCAGCGCCACGCCGGCCAGCAGGTAGCCGACGATCGTCGGCAGCCCGACCCATCGCGCGATCGAGCCGCCGATCAGGGCATAGGCGAGGGCGACCGCGATATTCACGAGCAGGGGCAGTTCCGGCATCCCGCAGATCCTACTTCGACTGCCTCGCGCGTCTGATAGAGTCGAAACGCCTGTCAGAAGGAGCCTCCGTGCGCAACGGCTTTCGTGCGTGTGCCGCCGCCGCGCTGGCGGTCGTGGCCCTGGCCATCTCGTCGGGTACGACCGCGGCATGGGGTGCGCAGTCCGATCTCGACGACTTCATGGCCCGCGTGCTCGCGCGGCGCGACGAGAATTGGAAGAAGCTTCAGCAGTACGTCCTCGACGAGCGCGAGAAGGTCGAAGTCCTTGGGCCGGGACGCGTCCCACTCTGGGGCGAAGCCCGCGAGTACACGTGGTTCATCCGTGACGGGTTCTTCGTCCGCAGTCCGCTCAAGGCCGGTGGCGTCGCCATCGGCGAGACCGACCGGCGCAAGTACGAAGACGAGTTCCTGGCCAAGGCCAAGGCCCGCGACCAGAAGCGTGAGGTCCCGATCGTGTCGGCTGGCGCCGGTGCGCCCGCCAAGGAACCCGAACGCGTGCCGCAGGAACTGCCCGCCAGCGTGGACGGGGTGCTCGCGCAGACGCGACAGCCGCAGTTCATCGACTCGGCCTACTTCCTCAAGTTCAAGTTCGAGCAGGGCAAGTACGCCCTGGTGGGCCGGGAGCAGTTCGATGGGCGCGACGTGCTGCGCATCGAGTACTACCCGGCGCGGCTCTTCACGCACGAGCAGGACGACGAGGCCCGGCGCAAGCGCGAGAACCGTCGCAATCGCGGCGAGGACTACGAGGCGCAGTTCGAGCGCATGATGAACAAGGTGGCGCTGGTGACCCTGTGGGTCGAGCCGTCCGCGCACCAGATCGTCAAGTACACCTTCAGCAACGTGAACCTCGACTTCCTGCCGGCCGCCTGGCTCGTGCGCATGAACGATCTCCAGGCGACGATGACGATGGGCCAGCCCTTTCCCGGTGTCTGGCTGCCGCGCGACGTGGACATGCTGTTCGAGGCGATGATCGCGATCGGCAGCGTCGAGGTTCGCTACCGCCTCAACTATCTCGACTATCGCGAGGCGAAGACGAGTGGCCGGATCATGGGCGGGGATGGCCCCCGCCCATGACGGTCGCCGTGCTGATGACACTGGCGTGCCTCGCCGTGTCGTCGCCGCCCCGCCAGGCGTCAGGGGCCGCCGCCGAGGTGATTGCCGAAGTGCGCGTGCACGGCAATCACGTCTCGAGTGACGAGGAGATCCTCAAGATCGCCGCCGTGACGATCGGCGCGCCGTTCACGGCGACGACGGTCGCCGAGGTGACGCGCCGGCTCGACGACTCAGGGTTGTTCGACGACGTGGATGTGTTGAAGCGATTCGCGTCGATTGCCGACGCCTCGAAGATCGCCCTGGTGATCGTTGTCAATGAAGGCCCGGTCCGTATCGAGATGCCGGGCGCGGCCGGCGGCGTGCCGCGGGCGGTGAGGCGAAACAGGCTGACCAACGTGATGTGGCTGCCCATCCTCGACGGTCAGGACGGCTACGGACTGACGTTCGGGGCGCGCGTGGCCTACGTCGGCGTCGGCGGGAAGCGTGGGCGCCTGTCGTTTCCGTTGACGTGGGGAGGCCTGAAGCAGGCCGGCGTCGAATACGACCGCGCGATCGCGCGCGGTCCCTTGAGCCGCATCGAGGTCGGCGCCAGCCTTCAGCGTCAGCGCAATCCCGCGTTCGATGAGCAGGACGATCGCACACGCCTGTGGGTCCGCGCCGAGAAGGCCCGTGGTCCTCTGCGCGCCTCGGCCGTGGCGGGCTGGCAGCGCGTGGCCTTCGGATCCCGTGACGACAAGGTGCGCAGCATCGGCGCTGGTCTCACCTACGACACCCGCCTCAACCCGGTGCTGCCGCGCGACGCCGTGTTCGTGACCGCGGAGGTCGCACGGGACGCGGGATGGGCGCTGGGATCCGGCGTCGTGACGACGAGCGCCGTGCGCACACGCGTGGATGCGCACGGGTATGTCGGGCTGGTCGGGCAGTCCGTGCTCGTGGTGCGCGGCTTGCGGGAACACGCAAGCCAGCCGCTGCCGCCTTACCTGAAGTCGCTGCTGGGGGGCTGGTCCAATCTCCGCGGGTTCAAGGCGGGGTCGTGGGCCGGCGACTCGTTGACGGCGGCCTCCCTCGAGGTCAGGCAGCCGATCTCGTCGCCACTCAGTGCTGGCAAGCTGGGCCTCAGTCTCTTCGCCGACACCGGCACGGCCTACGACACGGGGGCGCGGTTGAGCGATCAGACCTGGCGTACCGGATACGGGGGCGGTGTCTGGTTTGCGGTGGCGGCCTTTCGCCTCGATTTGTCGGTGGCCCACGGCCGCGGGGCGACGACCCGCGTAAACTTCGGGGCCGGCATCGAGTTCTGAGCAGCGTTGCCCGGCAGTGCACGGTCTGGACGTGACCAGAAAACAGGGCACGGACCGGCCCCGTTCCCGGCGATGCCAGCCGCACGTGGGTGCCTGCCGCTGGTCCGGGCTTTGCTAGGCTAATGTCAGACCGACTCCCTGGAGATCCGCATGTTTCGCCTGAAACTCACCGGCGCCGTCGTGGTCCTGTCGTTGCTCGTCGCCTCGTCGGCTGCCGCCCAGACGGTGGACGAAATCGTCGCGCGCAACATCGAGGCCAAAGGTGGCCTGGAGCGGCTGCGTGCCGTCCAGACCATGCGGCAGACCAGCCGCCTCAGCATGCCCACCGGTGACGCCACACTCGTGGTCTACACCAAGCGGCCCAACCTCACACGTCAGGAGATCACGGTCGGCGCCCGCGGGCGAGGCGCGGCGCCCGCGAAGGTGGTTGCCGCGTTCGACGGCAAGACGCCCTGGATGATCAACCCGATGGCCGGATCGACCGCCCCTATCGCGGTGATGGGCCCGCAGGCCGACGCGATTCGCGAGCAGTCGGATTTCGATGGCCCGCTCATCGACTACAAGGCGCGTGGCTATCGTGTGGACTACGTCGGCACAGAGACGATTGATGGCCGCCGGGTCTACCACCTGCGACTCAATGACCGCGCCAAGCGCGTCCAGCATCTCTACCTCGACGTCGAGACCGGCCTCGAGTCCAAGGTCATCATCTCGACTGACAGCGGGTCGGTCGAGCAGGAACTCGGGGACTATCGCGACGTCGAAGGGGTGAAGGTGCCGTTTTCGATTCGCACCGTCGCCAACGGCGTCCAGCAGTCGATGCTCACGATCGAGAAGGTCGAGTTCAACGTGAAGATCGACGACGCGATCTTCAGACTCGGCAAGTAGTCGCCCTGGCCGACCGTCGTGGAGTACCGCCAGCGCGCGCCGCATCCGGCGCTCGCGCGCCACGTCGATGCGTTCTGGTCGCTCTCAGGCGCCGGCACCGGCGGCGCAAGCCTCGATCCCATCTTCCCGGATGGGCATCCCGAGCTCATCGTCCACCGCCGCGCCCCCTTCGAGCGAGTCGTCCTCGGCCGCGCCATCGAGCGCCAGGGACTTCTGCGAAGCGAGGTGAGGGAGGCGGAGCGCCCGGGACTTCCACGAAGCGACCGTCAGTGAGGCGGAGCACCGGGACTTCGCGTGCTCTTCACCCCTGGACTTCTGCGAGCGCAGCGAGCGTGCCTACAGCGGTTTCCCGAGCCGTTCCTGCAGCTTCTCGCGGTAGCCGCGGCTGAGGGTGAGGCGCGACCCGTTGCGCAGGATGACGACGTACTCGCCGTTGAACCAGGGCTGCAGCTCCTTGATCCGCTCGATGTTCACGATGTGTGAACGGTGGATGCGGAAAAAGGTCTCCGGGTTGAGGCGGGCCTCGATCGAGTTCATCGTCTCCCGCAGCAGGTGTCCGTCGTTGCCGACGTGCAAGCGGACGTAATTGCCGGCGGCTTCGATCCAGTCGATCTCGTCCGACCGCAGGAAGAACAGCCGGCCACCTGACTTGACGACGAGGCGGTCGGACCGCGCCGGCGGTTTGTCCGTCTTCAGGTCGCGGACCAGCGCGAGCAGGCGGCGGCCGAGGTCGCCGGTCTCCTGGCTGTCCATCTGCCGGCGCACGCGCTTGAGCGCGCCCTGGAAGCGGTCGTGGTCGAACGGCTTGAGGAGGTAATCCAGCGCCTGGACTTCAAAGGCGCGGAGCGCGTGCTGGTCGTAGGCGGTGACGAAGACGACGGCCGGCATCCGTTCGGCCCCGACCGTCTCGATCACCTCGAAGCCATCGAGCTTCGGCATCTGGACGTCGAGGAACACCAGGTCGGGTGACTGGCCGAGGATGGCTTCGACGGCTTCGACCCCGTCGCGGGCTTCACCCACCACCTCGACGTCGGTTTCCGACCCCAGCAGCGACCGCATGCGCTCGCGCGCCAGCGGCTCGTCGTCCACGATCACGGTGCGGATGGGTTTGGCGGACATGGATGACCTCGGCAATGCCTCAGGCGACGAACGCGGCGATCGACGGCACCTGGGGATCCTGACGGAAGGGCAGTCCCACCACGACGGTGAAGCTACCAGCCTGGCGCTGGAACTCGAAACGGTAGCGTGATCCGAACTGGTGACTCAGACGCGCGCGGGTGTTGGAGACGCCGATGCCGGTGGAGAGGGCGGCCATCGCCCGTTCGGACGGACCCGGGCCGCTGTCCTCGACCGTCATGATGAGCATGTCCCCCTGGCGGCGCGCCGCGATCCTGACCTTGCCCGCCGTGCCGTGCGGCGCAATCCCGTGCTTGATCGCGTTCTCGACCAGCGGCTGCAGAATCAGCACCGGCACGGCCGCGTCGAACACGTCTTCATCGATGTCGAACTCCACGGTAAGACGATCCCCGAGTCGCACCTGTTCAATGTGCAGGTATTTCTCGAGGAACTCGACCTCCTCGCTGAGGCGGATCTCCGGCCGCGCAATCGAGTCGAGGGTGATGCGCAGCAGGTCGCTCAGTTCGGCCAGCACGCGGTCGGCGGCCTTCACGTCGCGGTGCATCAAGGCCGAGATCGCGTGCAGCGTGTTGAACAGGAAGTGCGGGTGCAGCTGGTGCTGCAACATCAGCAGCTGCGACTCGACCAGGCGCGTCTCGAGCTGCGCCTCGTGCAAGGCGCGCTGCTGCGTTTCCCGGTAGTAGAACCCCGCGTGCGCGATGCCGACGATGGCGGCGCCGCTCATCAACTCCCAGTCGATGATCGTGAGCTGCGCCGGGAAGCTTCTGAGCCAATGCGCGGTCCAGCTGAACGCCAGGAGCAGGTCAGGATCCGTCGCGGGTCGAACCCTCCAGTACCAGTACACGCCCGTCTGGGCCCAGGTCTGGAGGGCGACGTGCAGGAACGCCGCGGTCACGATGGCGGCGACGTGGACGAGAATCCACTTCCGGCTGACCCGGTCGAGCCGGAACCGGCGTGAGAGCAACACGAGCGGGATCGCCAGGACGACCCACCCGTACCAGAACACCCCGTTCAAGAACGCGAGCCGTGTCACGATGAGCGGATCGGTGCCGTGCGCCAGCTCGGCCTGATAGGCCACGGCGGTCGAGAAGGCGCTCGCCACGCCCGCGCCGACGAGGACGAGCGGGACCACGCGCTTCGCGGAGAGCATTGGGCCACTATTGGGGGCGTCCCACCGCCTGTCAACAAGGTTGGGACGAGTGTCATAGGCAGGCGATTGGGATGTCCGTTTTCGGACGCCTGGCCAAAGGCCGCGGGAGGCTGAAGAATGTCGCCGTCAGGGTCGATACTCCAGTAGTGCCAGGCACGTAAGTAATGAAATACAATGCGCTTACATGAACGTCATGGCCTGCGAGGCCGAGAGATTTGTCTTCCTCCTGGCTGCCTCGGTCTAAATCTTGCAGAATTGGTGTCCCGCCGCATGAGTCGTCCAGTCGTCGTGCTCCTCGTCTGCCTCGTCACCGTCCTGATTCCGGGAGGCGTGAGGATCTTCGGCGACGAGGTCCTCATCGAGGTCGAGGACGCCTACATCCGGGCCGATGACGGCACCTGGACCATCGGCAATCCGCTGGTGCGGTTCACCATCGGCGGCAACGGTGGGCCCGCTGGCATTCGCGAGATCGTCGAGCCGGCCAGTGGCGCCGACTGGCACCGCTCCGACGAGGCCGACAGCGTCGTCACGATCAACGGGCAGCGGCTGGCGATCGGCACCGGCATGACCTCGGACGGGTCGGACGTCACGGAGTGGTGGGGGGGCGTGCGGCTGGACGTCCACTACCGCCTCGCGTCCGGCGGGGTCCGTCTCACGCGCTCCTATGCGTGCTATCCGGGCAGCTCGGTGATCGAGTCGTGGACCACGATCCGCGCCGAGTCAGGGACGACCACGGTCTCGGACCTCAATGGCTTCGCGTTCTCGATCCCGGCCGGCACGCTGAACTGGGTGACGGGGCACAGCGCGTCGGACGACGTCGGCGGCCGCTTTACCCGCGCCAACTCGGAGCTCGAAGACGGTCAGACGTTCGAGCTCGGATCCGATGGCCGCGCCTCAGAGCGCGACCTGCCCTGGTTCACGATCAAGCGGGGCGAGGCCGAGTTCTTCGGATCCCTGCTCTGGAGCGGGTCCTGGCGTTTTCGCACGGACCGTCGCGGCGACAACATGGCGGTGCAGATCGGCCTGCCGTCGTTCTCGACGACGATTCCGGCGGGAGGATCGCTCGAGACCCCCCACGCGATCTTCGGCCTCACGAGTGCGAAGGTGCCGGATACGGCGATCGCGCTGCGCGCGTTCGTGGACCTCGGCTTGCGCCACGGTCGCACGCTCAAGCCGTTCGTGTCCTACAACACGTGGTACTCGTACGGCACGTTCATGGACGAGGCCTCGCTCCTCGCCGAGATGGAGGCGGCCGCCTCCACCGGCGTCGAGCAGTTCGTCGTGGATGCGGGGTGGTGGTTTCACATCAACGGCGAGGACCAGGGGGACTACAAGACCTCGTGGGGCAACTGGCAGGTGGATCCCGAGCGGTTTCCGAACGGGCTCGGTGTCCTGTCGGATCGCGCGCACGAGCTCGGGATGCGGTTCGGCGTCTGGGTCGAACCTGAGCGCGTCGATCGCGACACGGTGGGGCAGCCGGGGCTCGCCCGCGAACGCTTCCTCGCGACGTCGGATGGCCGGTACGATCCAGGTCAGGCCAACAGCGTGGCCGGATCGGGGCAGGTCTGCCTGGCCGATTCGGAAGCGTACCAGTGGGTGCTCCAGCGCCTGGTCGAGTTCATCGAGGCCGCACGCCCGGACTACGTGAAGTGGGACAACAACTTCTGGGTCAACTGCAACCGGCCGGGTCACGGTCACGGGAGCGGGGACGGCAACTTCCGGCACCATCTGGCCCTCGACACGATGTTCGGCGCGTTGCGCGACCGGTTCCCGGATCTCGACATCGAGAACTGCGCGACGGGCGGCAACCGTCTGTCGCTCGGGATGCTGCGCTACACGGAGTCGGCGTGGCTGGACGATCGGACGGATCCGTCCACCCACGTGCGCCACAACATTCAGGGCCTGACGGGCATCTTCCCGTCGGCCTACCTGCTGACCTTCGCGTTGTCCACCGAGGCCGAGCCGGTGATGGATGGGCCCGAGTACGACGTCTCCAACATCATTCGGAGCCGCATGAACGGCGCCTTCGGGTTCAGCTGGGCGTACCGGGACATGTCCGAGGGCGTGCGCGCCTCGCTCCGGCGGGAAGTGGATCTGTTCAAGCTGATTCGGCCGATCCTGCAGGCCGGCAGTGCCGTGCTGCTCGGCGACCAGGTGCCCGCCTCGCACGGCGCCCCGGCCGGATGGGACGTGATCCAGCACCTGGAGCCGAAGACGGGGCAGGCCGTGGTGATGGCGTTCGACACGCGCAATGGACCGGAGAGCACCCTCGTGCGGCCGCGCGGCCTGCGTGCCGACGCGATGTATGCGGTCGAGTCGGCCGACTTCGGTCCACTCGGCGAAGCGTCAGGCACGGACCTGATGGCGTTCGGCCTCGAGGTCCGCGCCTCCTCGCTCTCGCGCGCGCACGTCCTCATCCTGCGGCCGCTTGGCCCGCGCTAGCGCCCGCGCCGGCCTCGCCCGAGGTTTTTCATCGACACGGCGGCGCAACCATTTATGATTAGTGCCCTGTGAGTGCGACTGGGCGTGTAACGCGCGTGTGGCGTCAGGGAGAGCCGTGGACGGTCTCCGACGCATCAGAACTCTACGAGATCGATCGGTGGGGCAAGGGCTACTTCTCGATTGGCCCGAACGGTCACGTCCGTGTCCATGGGACGAAGGCCCCCGACCGTGCGATTGATCTGAAGCAATTGGTCGATCACCTGCAGCTCCGGGGCATCGGGCTCCCGATCCTGATTCGCTTCCCGGACATCCTCAAGCAGCGCCTGGCGGATATCCACACGGCCTTCCAGGCGGCCATCGCCCAGAACCAGTACGACGGCAGCTACTTCTGCGTCTATCCGATCAAGGTCAACCAGCAGCGGCAGGTCGTCGAGGAAGTGCTCGAGTTCGGCCGGCCGCACGGGTTCGGCCTCGAAGCGGGCTCCAAGCCGGAACTGCTCGCCGTGGTCGCGATGGCCGGCAACGACACGCCGATCATCTGCAACGGGTTCAAGGACGCCGAGTTCATCGAGACGGCGATGCTCGCCCACAAGATGGGCCGACGCATCATCCCGGTCGTCGAGAAGTACACCGAACTCGGTCTCATCCTCGAGTACGCGCGGAAGGTGGGCGTGCGCCCGAACATCGGGATGCGCGTCAAGCTCGCGGCGCGCGGCGGCGGACGCTGGCAGTCGTCGGGCGGCTATCGGTCAAAGTTCGGCTTGACGGTGGCCGAAGTGCGGCAGGGTCTCGACGAGCTGAAGTCGTACGGCATGCAGGACTGCTTCAAGCTCCTGCACTTCCACCTCGGCAGCCAGATTCCGAACATCCGCATCGTGAAGGGCGCGCTGAACGAAGCGGCGCGCGTCTACGCCGAACTGGTCAAGGAAGGCGCCGGCCTGGAGTACATCGACGTCGGTGGTGGCCTGGGCGTGGACTACGACGGCTCACAGACCAACTTCGAGTCGAGCGTCAACTACACGCTCGAGGAGTACGCCAGCGACGTCGTCTACCACATCCAGACGGTGTGCGACGACGCCGGCGTCAAGCACCCGACCATCGTCTCCGAGAGCGGCCGCGCGATCGTGGCGTACCACAGCGTGCTGGTCTTCAACGTGCTCGGGGTCGCCGGGTTCGGCGAGGAAGAGATTCCGCAGAACGGCGATGGCGAGGATCTCGAGCAGCCGCTCGTCGATCTGAAGGAGACGTACGCCAACCTCACGGCGCGCAACGCGCTCGAGAGCTATCACGACGCGCAGCAGGCGCTCGACATGGCGCTGAACCTGTTCAACGGCGGGTATCTGCCGCTCGGACAGCGCTGTCTGGCCGAGACGCTCTACTGGGCCATCTGCGCCAAGCTGCGCAAGCTCGTCCAGGCGATGGACGAGGCGCCCGAGGAACTGCAGACGCTGGACGACGCGCTGGCCGACACGTACTTCTGCAACTTCTCGCTGTTCCAGTCGATCCCCGATTCGTGGGCGATCAAGCAGCTGTTTCCGGTCATGCCGATCCACCGGCTGGGCGAGCAGCCATCGCGGCAGGCCGTGCTCGGGGACATCACGTGCGATTCGGACGGCAAGATCGATCAGTTCATCGATCGCCGCGACGTGAAGCGGACGCTGTCGCTCCACCCGTTCACCGGAGACCCGTACTACCTGGGCGTATTCCTCGTCGGTGCGTACCAGGAGATCCTGGGCGACCTGCACAACCTGTTCGGGGATACGCACGCCGTGCATGTCAGCATGGACGAGCAGGGGAATCCCGTCCTGGGATCGGTGATCAAGGGCGACACGGTTCGCGAGGTGCTCGACTACGTCGAGTTCGAGGCCGACACGCTCATCCGCAAGATGCGCGACTCGGTGGAAGCCGCTGTGCGCGACGGCCGCATGGACTTCGAGGAATCGGGCCGCCTGCTGCGGTTCTACGAAGACGGCCTGCACGGCTACACCTACCTCGAAGACCCCAGCGAACGCTGACGCGGTGAGGGGGGTGAACGAGTGACGCTCGTTCTGATGATGCTCGCGATCCTCGCGCCGCTGGCACCGCAATCACCGGTGCCCGACCCGCGGGATGTGCAGACGCTGCAGGTCGTCCTGCTCCTGAAGGGCCGCAGCTTCACCGCCGATCGCACCCCCGAAGTCCAGGCGCTCCAACTGTCCCACGCGGCGCACCTGTCCGCCCTGGGAGCCGCCGGCCATCTGCTCGCCAGTGGCCCGGTCTCAGGAGACGGTGATGTCCGCGGCGTCCTGCTTCTCAGGGCCGCGGACCTGTCGGCCGCGGCCACGCTCGTGGCCGATGACCCGGCGGTCAAGGCCGAGCGCCTCCGTCCCGAGATCGAGAGCCTGCAGGTGGCCGGCAACTGGTTCAGCCTGGGTCGCGCCGTCCGCGACGCACCCGTGCGGCAGTTCATCGTCGCGGTGCTCTCGTCTGGTCCGGAGGCGGCGGGCCAGGCCGGGCAGGTGGCCGACGCGCAGTCGGCGCACCTCGCGCACCTCTGGAAGCTGCGTGAGGCTGGCGTGCTCGTGCTGGCCGGCACGTTCGAGGGCGCCGGCCGTCGGCGCGCGCTCGCCGTGTTCGCCTCCGACAACCTCGCGGCGGTCCGCGCACTGGTCAACGAAGATCCGGCCGTCAAGGCCGGGCGACTCACAGTCGATCTGCTCACGTGGCTGGGACCCGACGGCGTGATGACGATCGCCAAGACGGGGTCGTGACCGCACCGGCCCACGTCGCGCGTCTCCGCGCGGTGCGGATGATGGCCGTGGGCCTGATGGCGGTTGGCCTCGCCTGGGTGCTCGTGTTGCTCGTGTACGGCGGGTTCGAGTTCACGGTCCTCGGCACGGTCATCACCTCCAACGAGCCGCTTCGGCCGGCGGCGCTCGCCGCCCTGGGGTTTGGCGTCTATCTGTGGACGCGCGGACTGGATGAGGCCGCTCGCCGATGGGAAGCCCTGGCCTGGCGCGTCGAGGAGCGGTGGGTCGTGATGGTCCTCGCCCTCTTCGTGGCGATCTCGGGCGTGGTGTTCGGGTCCACGACGGCCGGCGGATCCGATTCGTATGGCTACGTCAGCCAGGCTGATCTGTGGCTCGCTGGTCGGCTGGATGTGGACCAGCCGTGGGCAGCCGAGGTGCCGTGGCCGGAGGCCCGGTGGACGTTCAGTCCCCTCGGCTACCGACCGTCGCCAGACGCGAACGCCACGACGATCGTGCCGACCTACGCGCCGGGCGTGCCGATGCTGATGGCGGTCGCCAAGCTGGTCGGTGGCCAGGAGGCGATGTTCTGGGTGGTGCCGATCTTCGGCATGGTGCTGGTGTGGGCGACCTACGGCATCGGCTGTCGGTTGGGGTCCCGACCCGCAGGCCTGGTCGGTGCCGCGCTCGTGGCGCTCAGCCCGCCGATGCTGTTCATGCTCATGGTGCCGATGATCGACGTGCCCGTCGCCGCGACGTGGGCCGTCGCCTGCTACTTCCTGCTGGGTCCCGGCCTGCGCAACGCGGTCCTGGCCGGATTGGCTGCGGGAGTCGCGCTGCTGATTCGGCCGAACCTGCCCCTGCAAGCCCTCGCGATGGGCGTGTGGTACCTGCTCCGCCTGCCGCAGGGCGGTGTCCGTGTGGCGGGCCACGCTTTCGCCTTCGTCGCGGCGATGCTGCCAGGAGTGGTCACGATCGCGTGGCTGAATGATCGCCTGTACGGGTCGCCGCTCGCGTCCGGCTACGGCGCCCTCGATGCGCTCTTCTCGTGGGCGTACATCTGGCCGAATCTGCAGCGCTATCCCGGCTGGCTCATCGAGACCCACACGATGGTGGTGTTGGCCGGCGTGGTCGCACTCCTCGTGCCGCTTCGACGGTTCTGGCCCGACGCGCCCGATCGCCGGGCCGTGATCGCGCTCGCGCTCTTCGTCCTGGCGAACTGGGGCTTCTATCTGGCCTATCTGCCGTTCGACGACTGGTGGTACCTCCGGTTTCTGCTGCCGTCGCTGCCGTTCATCCTCGTCGGGCTGGGGGCCGTCATCGCCGCGGTCTACCGCACGGGCCGGCCCGCACTGGTCTTCGCGTCGGTGGGCACCGTGCTGGCCCTCGGCGCGATTGAACTGCGCAAGAGCACCAACGACTCCGCGTTCGACATGTGGCAGGAGCGACGCTTCCCAGGCGTGGCCCTGCGCGTAGCCGACCTGGTGCCGAACAACAGCGTCGTGTTGGCCAGCCTCCACAGCGGCTCGCTGCGCTATTACGGCGGTCGGATGACCATGCGGTACGAGTACCTCGAACCAGCCTGGCTCGACCGGAGCATCTCGTGGCTGGATGAACGGGGCGTCGAGGTCTATCTGCTGCTCGAGGGCGGGGAGGTCGAGGCGTTCCGCACGCGCTTCGCCGGCCAGCAGGCGCTGGCTGCGCTCGACGGCCGACCCAGGCTCGACTATCGCGCTGGCGACTGGACGGTCGTGCTCTACCGTCTGAGCGCGTCGCTCGAGCCGGCGATTGAACGGCGGTTCGTCATCGAGCCGTTTCCGCCGACGCTGCGGTCACTCCCGCCGGTGCCGCCGCCGGGCCTCGCGTTCTTCGGGAAGGCGAGATGAGGGGCGCGACGGACCCGCGTCAACGGATTCGACAGGGGCTCTGCGTGCTGGCGCTCGCCGGCGCCGCGTGGGCGCTGGTGCTCGCGCGCAGCGGCGGCCTGGACATCGCCGTCGGCGGCCTCCACATCGAGACGCACGACTGGCGGCGGCCGCTGCTCGTGTCCTCGTTTCTGTTGACGATCGTCCTGCTGCTGGGCGGTCGTGTCCCGTCGCTCCACGGGATCGTCCCCTGGGTGACGAACCAGGCGCCGGTTCGGATCGCCGTGGGCCTGGCGCGGCGCCTGCGCTGGAGTCATCTGGCGGGCCTGCTCGCCGCCGCGACCCTCGTGGCCAGCGTGCGGTATGGGACGCGGGTCGCCGGCGGCGCCGACTCGTATGGCTACGTCAGTGAGGCGTCACTCTGGGCGAGCGGCACGCTGACGCAGCCGACGCCGATGATGGCGGAAGTGCCCTGGCCGCTTGCCGACGTCACGCTGACGCCGCTCGGGTATCGACCCACGCAGGATCGGACGGGGATCGTCCCCATCTACTCGCCGGGACTGCCGATGCTCATGGCCGTGGCGCAACTGGTGGCCGGGTACTGCGCCGTGTTCTGGGTGGTGCCGCTCGCCACTGCCGCACTCGTCGTTGTCACCTACCTGCTGGGGGTGCGCCTCGGATCGCCCGCGGCCGGTGGCATCGCCGCGTGGCTGGTGGCCACGAGCCCGACCGTCCTCTACATGTCGATGAACCCGATGTCGGATGTGCCGGCGGCCGCAGCCTGGGCCACCGCCGTGCTGCTGGCGATCGGGACAGGACGCGGGTCGGCGATCGGTGCGGGTCTGGCCACGGCCGTGGCGATCCTCATCCGGCCCAACCTCGCGCCGTCCGCCGCCGCGATTGGCCTGTGGCTGCTGTCGGCCGCGTGGAAGGCCGAGCCCGCCCGTCGAAAGGCATTGCTCGGACGGTTGCTGCTGTACTGCGGCAGTGTGCTGCCCGGCGCGCTCACGGTCGCGGCCGTGAACTGGACGCTGTACGGATCCCCGGTCGAATCCGGCTACGGCAGCCTGTCGATCCTCTTCGATCCCGCCAACGTCGGGCAGAACGCCCGGAACTACGCCACATGGCTCTCGACCACGCAGACGCCGCTGGCCTTTGCCGGCATCGCCGCGATCCTGCTGCCGGTCCGGTGGCTGTGGCCCACACTCGAGGACCGTTCGGTCGTCCTCTTGTTCGGCGGCTTCGTGTTGTCGGTGTGGGTGCACTATCTGTTCTACGCGCCATTCGGCGCGTGGTGGTTCCTTCGCTTCCTGCTGCCCTGCTGGCCGTTCATCCTGATCGGCCTTGCGGTCGTCTTGCTGTCGGTTGGCGCCCGCCTTGGTCGCGTCGGCCTCGTCCTCGCCACGGTCATCGCGCTCGCGGTCGGCAGCTTCGGGTTCTGGACCAGCGAGCAGAACGACGCGTTCCGGCTCTGGCGAGGTGAGCGCCGCTACACGGCGGTGGCCAGCCTCGTGCGCGAGCACACGACCCGGACCAGCGTGGTGTTCAGCATGCAGCACAGCGGCAGCCTCCGCCACTACGCCGGCCGGATGACGATGCGCTACGACAACTTCGACTCGGACTGGTTCGATCGGGCGATCGCCTGGCTGTCCGAGCGCGGCATGGGCAGCTTCCTGGCGGTCGAGGATTGGGAACTCGAGGACGTCCGGACCAGGTTCGCGGGCCAGCAGGTGGCGGCCGTGCTCGACGCGCCGCCGATCTTCGTGTACCAGGGACCAGCGCGCGTGCTGTTCTACGATCTCCGGGCACCCAGGTCGTCGGGGGCCGCCGTGCGGATCGTCAACGAAACGTACGACCCGCCGACGTGCATCCCGCCCATGCGGATGCCGACGCTCTCGACCGCGAGATAGGAGACGGAAGACCGTGACTGCAGATCGTCAGTGGCGCGCCTGGACCATCTGCGCGTCGATCTATGCGGCGCTGACGATCGTGTACGCGTGGCCCCTGATCGGCCAGTTCGCGACGCACCTGCCAGCTGACCTGGGCGACCCGGCGCTGAACAGCTGGATTCTGTGGTGGAACGCACGTGCGGTTCCGCTCACCGACGCGTGGTGGAACGCGCCGATGTTCGCGCCGCTCTCGGGCGCCTTCGCCCTGTCCGAGACGCTGCTCGGGGCCTGGCCGATCGCGACGCCCGTGCAGTGGCTCGGAGGCGGGCCGGTGGCCGCCTACAACGCGGTCTTCGTGTTGTCGTACCCGGCGGCGGCACTGGCGGCCCACGCGCTGGCTCATCGACTGACCGGCAGGCACGATGCGGCCCTGCTGGCCGGCTTGGCCTTCGGATTTCACCCCTACCGCGCGGCGCAGCTGCCGCACCTGCAGATGCTGCTGACCTGCTGGATGCCGCTCGGCCTGCTGGCGCTCCATCGATACCTCGACACGCGCCGGGTCAGCGCCCTGGTGCTCCTTGCGATCGCCTGGCTGCTGAACGGCCTGAGCAACGGCTACCTGCTCGTGTTCTTCGCGGTCCTGGTCGGCCTGTGGATCGCCTGGTTCGTCCGATCGATACGCGACCTGGCGGCCATCGGCGCGACCGCGGTCGTGGCGTCGCTGCCCTTTCTGCCGATCGTCACGATGTACCGCCACGTGCAGTCGGATCTCGGGATGACGCGGTCGATGGCCGAGATCGAGATGTTCAGCGCGGATCTGAGCGCCATCTGGGCGTCATCGGACCGGTTGCTGGCGAAGTACTTCACGCTCGCGCCCAGGGTCGAGGGCGAGCTGTACCCCGGCCTCGTCGTGCTCGTCCTCGTGATGATCGGTGTCTGGTCTGCGTGGCCGAGCGGCGACCGGCGCACCCTGCCGCGCGTTCGCCTGGGCCTGCTCGTCTTCGGCCTCGTGACCGCGCTGGTGGCGTTCTGGTCCTGGCAGAGCGGCGGCATCAGGCTCACCTTGTTTGGCGCCGACATCTCGATGACCCGGCCCTTCCGCATCGTCACCACAGCGGTCTGGGCCTTCGCGATTGCCGCGCTGCTCGACCGACGCCTGTTCCACGGGTGGCAGCGCCGCTCCGTGCTGCTCTTCTACGTGGTGGCCGGCACGGTGCTCTTTGCGCTTGCGCTGGGACCGATCGCGCGTGTGTTCGGTGAGCGTTTCTTCTTTCGGGCGCCGTACTGGTGGCTGATGGAACTGCCGGGCGGCAACAGCCTGAGGGTGCCAGCGCGGTTCGCGATGCCGATGATGCTGTGCCTGACGCAGGCGGCCGCGCTCGCGTTCGCCCGCCTCACTCCGCGTGGCGCCTCGCTCGCCCTGACCACTTTGCTCGCGGCCCTCCTCGCGATCGACGGACTGCCGCTGCCGATGTCCGTGGTGGCCGCGCCAGCCGCGCTGCAACTGCCGGGCGCGGACCCGCGCGCGCGTGTGCTCGAACTGCCGACGCTCGACCTCTACGACGACACGGCGGCGCTCCTGCGCGCGACGGCCCACGGCCACGCGCTCATCAACGGCTACAGCGGCTACGAGCCGCCGCACTACTTCATGCTGCGGAACCTGCTGAAGAACTTCGACACCGCCGCGCTCGAGGCACTGCAGCAGTCCGGGCCGCTGGTGGTCGTGCTGGATGCGACGCGCGACCCGGAGGGAGCCTGGCGCTCGCGCCTCGAGCAGTTCGCCGGCGCTCGCCGTATCAGGGAAGCCGCCGGGCGCGTTGTCTACGATCTACCCGCGCGGCCGCCCGCGGCGGCCGGTCCACCTGGCCCGGCCCTTACCATCCGGGGCCTGAGCGCGACAGAGAATCCCGAGACCACGGCGCTGATGGTGGACGACGACGTCTCCACGCGCTGGGAGGATCCGGCCGACGGGCCTCACGCGGCGGTGACGGTCGCGATGGATCGGCCGGTCGATCTCGCGCGCCTCGAGCTGCGGCTCGGCCAGTGGATGACCGACTATCCCCGCAGACTGCAAGTGGAGGTGGCGTCCGGCGACGCGCCCCCGCGCATCGTCTGGCGCGGCGAGACATCGGGGCTGGCGCTGCTCGCGAGCCTCCGAGACTGGCGGACGATGCCACTGGCGATCGACCTGCCCGCTGGTACGACAGGCGATCGACTCATTCTGACGCTGCTCCAAGGCGACAGCGTGCTGTCGTGGTCGATCGCCGAGCTGCGGGTCTTCGGGCGATAGCGCGAACGCCTCCTGGCCATGAGACTGGCGCGCGCAGCGGTCATCGTGGGTCTCTCGGCGTGGTACCTCGCGAGCGCCTTCCGACTCGACGACGGTCAGATCCCCCGCGCTGGGCTCGGGGACTGGATGGACCCGTACTTCATCAACTACCTCCTCGAGCACTGGTACCACGCGCTCGTGACCCTGTCTGATCCGACGTCGCCGCCCATGTACTTTCCGGAGCGAGGGACGCTAGGCTACTCGCACGGCCTGATTCTCTACGCGCCTTACTACGCGGCGGTGCGCCCATTCCTGGATCCGTTCCAGGCCTACACGGTGACGCTGCTACTGGTCGCGCTCTCCGGCGCCACGTGTCTCTATCTGTTTCTCCGGAGGGCCTTTGCGCTGGGCTTTGCCGAGGCCGGGTGCCTGACCGCGTGCTTCCTGACGTCGGCAAACGTCGTCAATGAGCCGATGGGCGTCTGGTCCCAGCGGGCGTCGGTGTTCCTGATTCCGCCGATTCTTCTGTTGGGATTGGCCGCGGTCCGGGCCGGCGGGACGCCTCGCGGCCTGATCCTCGCGTTCCTGGCAGGCTGCGCGGCGACCTTGCTCTTGACGCAGGACTTCTACACGGGCATCTTCGTCGTTCTTCTCGGCGCGTTGGTCGGGCTCGTTCTGGTCGTGCCTCTCGCACGCGGGGTCCGTAGAGTATGGCGGCGCGCGCCGCATGCGCGCGTCGGGCCGGACGAGCCGACGGCTGACCACCGCCCCTACGTCATTGGTGCGTGGGCGGCCGGCGTGCTCACCGGCACGCTCGTGTTCGCCTGGATCTATCTCGGTGTGTTTCTCGAGGGCCGCACGTTCGCTGCAGAGCAGCTGCTGAGTTCGTTCAAGGTGCGCGCCCCGCGAGGCGAGACACCATGGACCGAATGGCTCACGACACTCTCGGGCTACGACAGCCTGCGGCCGTTCTGGCTCATGTTCGGGGCTGCGGTGCTCGCCTGGATCCCCGCGTTCGGAGCCAGCCGCCGCGTGCGGTTTCTTGCCCTGTGGTGCCTCATCGTCGCGGTCGTCGTCTTCCTGATTCCGCTCAGGATCGGGGGCTTCTCGCTCTGGCTCTCGGTCTTCGCGTCGGTGCCCGGCCTCTCTGTGCTGCGCGACCCGAGTCGCATCATCTACGTGTACGACCTGGCGGCCGTCATCCTGACGGGTGCGCTGGTGGCGCGCCTCGGCCGTCGCCGGCTGGCCGCGGCCGCCCTCGCCGTGATGTGCGCCCTGCTCCTGGTGACGGATTGGAACACCCGCACCCTTCGCTACGACCGGCCGGTGCAGGCATTTCGACGATGGGTGGACGCGCCGGTCTCGATCGACCCAGCCTGTCGGAGCTTCTTCATCAAGGGCGCCTCAGAGGCGTACATGGTCCGATCGGGCGACCTGCGAACGCTCTACGCCCTCGACGCCGGGTTCATCGCGTTGAAGTACTCGTTGCCGACGCTGAACGGATACAGCGCCTGGGAGCCCGACGGTTGGCACCTCGGTTATCCGCATGAGCCCGATTATCCAGACCAGGTAAGGAACTGGATCGCGCGAAGTCAGCTGACAGACGTCTGCGTGCTCGACATCGATGCCCGTGCGATCACGCCGTTCCGGTAGCGCGGGCGATAGTGGTCAGGTTCACCACGGAGGCACGGAGGGGAGCACGCAGCAATCGCAGCCTTCCGTGCGGGCAACGGATCCACAGGGCTGGGCGCGGCGAACACGGGTGCCCGGGAGCTGAGACGCATGAGCGCGATAGGAACGTAGCCGCTCATGCCTCTCAGCCCCCGGGCACCCGTGTCCAGCCGCAGGCCGCCAAGCTGGCTCGGCCAGCTTGGCGCCGCGCCCAGCCCGCACGCTCAGCACCCGCCTTCGTATCTACGTGGTGAAGGTCGATCTTCTCCCGCGATTTTCGCGTCTCCGCGTGACCCCTTCGTCTAGGGCGCCGGCGCGCGGCCGTACTTCTGCGTCGCGTATCCGACGAGCAGGCCGACGATCATGCCGGGAATCATGATCTCGACCCAGTAATGCGTCCCATCCGGCTGCGGAATCGCGGCGATGATGAACGCGAAGATCGCCGAGACGACGAGTCCGACGAGCAGGCCCTTGGCCAGCGACTGGACGCGCGTGGCATACCAGCCGACGATCGCGCCGACGACGAGGCCCTTGAACGTGGATCCAATCACGATTCCGACGATGTCCGGCGCAGTCTCCGGCGCCGAGACCAGGGCGGTGAGCCCATCGAACGCACCGAGCACGCCACCGAGCAACAGACCAAGGATGGGTTTCTTCACGAAGGACTCCTCAACACTGACGGAGGGGGTCGTGCCTCGCCTGCCGACAGGCAGGTACGACCCCCTGACTGTTAGCCACGTGACATCCAGAGCGCAAAGACGGTTCGCATCACCAGATAGGCGATGACGAGGACGATGAACGCCCGATAGGGTTTGAGCGCGCGCGCCAGTCGTTCGAGCGCGTGCTCCTCATGCGCCTGCACCGCCTGGTCGGCGCGATAGCGCGTCAGGTCTGCGGCCAGATCGCCGGCGCGCGCGTACCGGTCGGCCGGATCGGGCGAGAGGCAGCGCCACAGGATCGAGTCCAGCCGCCGGGCCGGTGGCGCCGCGGCGCCGCGCAGACGTCCGCGGTTCGCCTCCGAGTCGGGGCCGGGCGTCTCGTTCGTGAACATCCAGAAGAGCAGCGCGCCGAGCGCATGCACGTCGGCGCACGGTGACACGTGCACGTCTCCACGCGCCTGCTCGGGGGCCATGAAGCCGGGCGTGCCGAGAATCGTGCCCGTGCGCGTGTCCGTAGCCGTTGAAACCGCCTGACTCGCCTGCCCGGGTCCGGTGCCGTGGGCCGGCGTCACCCCGCCGGGCGTCGCCACGACCGCCAGGCGGGCATCGTCGAGGATCAGCGCAGCGCCCCAGTCGAGGATGAGCACTTCGCCGAACCGGCCGACCATGATGTTCGACGGCTTGAGGTCGCGATGGACGACCCCGGCTTCGTGCGCGAAGGCGACCGCATCGACCACCCGCTCGAACACCGCCAGGCGCGCGGCTTCAGTAGTGAGCGTGGCTGCGTGGGCGCCGAGGGTCTGGCCGTGCACGAGCTTCATCACGTAGAACAGCCGTCCATCCTCGAGCAGCCCTGCGTCGTGGACGGGGACGATGCCTGGATGTTCGAGGGTGGCGAGCACGCGGGCCTCTCGGCGCAGGCGGACGTCGAGATCGCTTTCGGCGACCACGGCGTTCGACACCTTGATGGCGACGGCGCGGCCGAGCAGCACGTCGCGAGCCGCGTAGACCGCGCCCATGCCGCCGCGGCCGATCGGCCCGGTGATCTCGTACCGGCCGGGGGGCAGGGCCGGCAACGTGGCGACTTCGCGGAGGCGCTGGACGGTCTCGTTCGAGAGCCGCGTCATTCGGACACCTCGACGCCGAACAACTCGCGAGCCTCGGCGCGGTACTCCGCGTCGGTGGCCGACATCGAGCGCAGCGACGCGAGCGCCGCCTCCCGAAACCGGCGCCGCGCCAGGTGCAGGTGGTTGGTGACTTGTGACGCTGTCAGGTCGAGCGAGGCGGCGACGGTCGCGTAGGTCGCGTCGGAGGTCGGGTTCAGGTCGTGGCGTTCGAAGACCGCGAAGACCAGGGCCCGTCCTTCAGCCGAGAGGTCGGCCTCGAGCGTCGCGACCGTGCGGCTGAACAGCGCGCGGATCGTCTCGTCATGGAAGAACCGGTCGGCGTCGTTGACCTGCAGGGCTGGGCTGGCGGACAGCTCACCCTCGGCGCCCGGAAAGTCCAGCGACAGGGTCGTCGCCTTGCCGCCGCGCTTCTCGGCGTGCTCGGTCTTGCGGTGGTTCTGGACGAAGCGGTCGAGGCAGGTGCGCAGGAAGGTGCGGAACTTCGCCTTCGCGGGGTCGTAGCGCTCGACGTAGTGCTTCTCGAACGCCGTGGTGAAGAACGCCTGGACGACGTCCTCGGCTTCTTCGGGGGACAGGTGCCAGTGAAGGCGGAGGTAGTGATAGCTCGGCCGCCAGTAGGCGTCGGCTACGTCACCGAAGGCCGCCCGCCGGACGTCGGCCTCGGCGCTCCGGACGCGTTCCAGCACGGAGAGATGTGTGGCCGGGAACCGGATCACGCGGCAAGGGTACCCGATCGTCGGAGCCAGGCGCGTCGCGAGCAGCCTCGTCATGCTGCTGTCCTGTTACGAAGCGAACCAGGCGTTCTTTCTGGCCGTGGGAACGGGTGGATAATACGAGCCATTCGTCGAGAGTGACGGGAGAGGCAGGATGGCACTTTCCGGAGCACAGGCCGAGCGGCTGAGCGACGCCCTGAAACGGGCGTTCCCCAAGCTCGATCTGTTGAGCAACCTGATCTGGTTCAAGTGCGACAAGAACCTCGAGGACATCGCCGGCCAGGTCGGCCTCGACAGCGCCGTCCCCCTGGTGATCAAGCGCGCCGTGGCCGAGGGCTGGATCGACCGGCTGGTGAGCGGGGCCCTGCGGCAGAACCCCGGGAACGCCGAACTGCGTGCCTTCCATGACAGCGTCTGGCTCGCGCTCGATCAGGGTCCGCGCCTGACGCTCGAGGCGGAGGTCCGGAAGGGCAACCCGTTCCTCGACGTGGACGTCTGGGTCGAAGACCTGGTGATGATGGGGCCTCGCATCTGCCGCATCGAGGTAGAAACGGATGCGGGCACCGGATTCGGCACCGGTTTCCTCGTCGGCCCCGGCGTCATCCTGACCAATTACCACGTGCTCGCCCCTGTTATCCGCACCGAGTCGGGGGAGGCGAGTCGCGTCAAGGCGCGAGCCGCCGACGTCGTCTGCCGGTTCGACTACAAGATGATTCCGGGCGAGAAGGACCCGAGTCCAGGGCGTGTCTTCCGATTGGCGGGCCCTGACATCAAGGATTGGCTGCTCGACAGCAGCAAGGGCGGTGAAGGCCTCGTCGCGTATGACGAGTTCGAGACGCCGGATCGGCAGCACCTCGACTATGCCCTCGTGAAGCTGGCCAGCGAGCCAGGACACGACGTGATCCGGCCCGGTATGGCGAACCCCAACCGAGGCTGGATTCCGATGCGGGCTGGCGCGCCCGAGTTCAAAGCCGACAGCGGCGTGCTGATTCTGCAGCACCCCAGCCACCGGCCGCTCAAGCTCGCCATCGACATGCAGGGCATCATCGGCGTCAACGCCAAGCGGACGCGCGTCCGCTATCGCACCAACACGCTGACCGGTTCCTCTGGATCGCCCTGCTTCGACGTGGACTGGAACTTCATTGCCCTGCACCACGCGGGCGAGCCGGGGACCGAGGCCAAATCCAATCAGGGCATTCCCGTGGATGCGCTGTTGGCCTTGATGACCGATCGTGGCAGCGCCAAGCACCTGGGGGCCGTGTGAGGCTGCAGCGTTTTCGGAATGCGTGTAGCGGCGCGGACGCGCGACTTCCGCGCAGCGCTCGCACGGAAGGCGCGCGGGCCTGCGCGGGGAGCGCGGAGCGGCGCTACACGCATTTCGAAGACGCTCTAGGGCCACGGAGCGCTGCGTGGTGCTGAGCGGCAAGGACGCCGAATGCGTGAGTGAGGCGCTGCGCGCGGCGTTCAACCGCTTTGCCGTCTTCGAGTGGTTTCTCAAGGAGAAGCTCGGACGCAATCTCGAAGATCTCGCGGCCCCGGCCGGCCTGGACGAGGTCGTCCCCATCGTCGTCAGGAAAGCGGCCGCGGGAGATTGGCTGGTCGATCTCCTCGAGAAGGCGTTGGCAGTCCGCATGGAGCTTGCGCTGCTGCACGAGGCGGCGAGCCGGCTGGGCATCCGCCGGTCGCTGCCTGGGGCGGCGCTCGCGGATCTCTCCCACTTCGACCTCAAGCCCATCGACCAGGCCTGGCTCGACAGCGTCGCCAAAGCGGACGCCGGCGGTCGCGCGCGCCGCGTGTTGGGCTTCGGCGTCTGCTCTACCGAGGACCGGTTTCTGGAGTGCCTCTGCAAGCGCATCAAGCGCCATCTGGTGAGCGAGCTGACCGATGAAGTCGATCCGCTGTCGCTCGATGCGCGCGTGGACAACGTCAGCAAGGCCGTCGCCCGCATGGTGAAGTACCGCGGCAAGCTGGCCACCCGCAGCATCGTCGGTCGCGTCAAGGTGGACACGGCGCCGCCTGCCGCCGTCGCCGACTTCTGGGCCCAGATTGATGCGGCCATCGGCGAGCTCCCCACCAACCGCCTGGTCCTCGTGTTCGTCGGAACCGACCCGTCGGTGTTCCCGGCCGATCTGCACCTGCTCCCGGCCCCGTCCTTTCAGCCCGCCGATGTCAGCGACTGGGTGGCAGAGGTCAGTCGGGCCCAGCACTGGCCTGACGAGGTTCGCACGATTTTTCGTGAGGACCTCCTCGGGCAGATCGAACGGACGGCCGCGGCGACCCTCGAAGTCTGGGATACGTACGATCAGCTGCGCGACGCGCTCGGTCTGATCGCGGATGACACATACGTCAGGAAACTACACATGAGGGTGTCCAATGTCGCGTCACAAGATTGACGACTCGCTTCGCTTCGACCCGTCGGCCGTCCTCCCTGAGTCGAGGGAGATCGAGGATCCGTTCGCCGAGGTCGCCGCAGCCAACCCCTCGACCGTGCGCGTTGACCGTGAGTCATATCTTGCGACCGGCGAGCTGACCGAGGCCGTCAACCTGGCGATCGCGCTCGGCCGGCCGCTACTGCTGCAAGGCGATCCGGGGTGCGGCAAGACACGCCTGGCCCATGCCGTCGCCTACGCGCTGGGCCTGCCGCTCGAGGAGTGCTATATCAAGTCGACGAGCCGGGCCCGCGACCTCCTGTACACCTACGACGCCGTCCAGCGGCTCTACGACACGCAGTTGGGCGAGCCGAAGGAGGCCGGGGCCTACGTCCGGCTGGGGCCATTGGGCCGGGCGATCGTCAGGGCGCAGCACGGCCGACGGTCCGCCGTGCTGATCGACGAGATCGACAAGGCCGATCTGGACTTTCCCAACGATCTGCTGCGCGAATTGGATCGACTCGAGTTCGAGGTCAGCGAGACGAAGGGCGCGCCCTACAGGGTGCCCGCCGATCAGCCCGGGCTGAGACCGGTCATCTTCGTCACCCACAACGAAGAGAAGGCGCTGCCACCGGCGTTCCTTCGCCGCTGCATCTTCCATTTCCTCGAGTTCCCGAAGAATCAAGCGGACCTCGAGGCCATTCTCCAGATGCATGGCATCAGGAGCGAGGCGCTCCGCAAGAAGGGCGTCGAGGTGCTCGCTCGGCTGCGCGCGATGGACCTGGCCAAGAAGCCGGGCCTGAGCGAGCTCATCGACTGGGTCGCCTACGTCCAGCACACCCACAAGGAAGGTGGCGCCGACGCCCTCGATCGGGTCGAGCATCTGGGCGCCGTCGTCAAGCACGCGGCCGACCAGCAGCGTGTGCGCGCGGCGGCGGGCAAGACGCCGAATGGCTGACACCCCCGTCGCGCCCACGTTCGTCTGGGAGCTGTTCCGTCAGCTGCAGCGGCGGCGGTTCCCGCTCGGCGTGCGCGACTACGAGTCGCTGCGCGACGCCCTCGTGCTCGGGTTCGGCTGGCGCTCGAGCGACGATCTGCGGGAACTGGTCGTGGCCCTCTGGGCCAAGTCGAAGACCGACGCGGAGATTGTGCGACTCTTGTTCGATCGCGTCTGCGACGAGCGACAGATCGACTGGGCGATGCCGGCGTTGCCCGCAGCGAGCGGCACCGTGGTCCAGCCCATCGGTCCGGGCGTCACCCCAAGCGAGACCGTGACGAGGCCTCTCGGCGTTGAGCGCCAGGCCGAATCCGCGTTCGAAACACAGCCTGTGTACGGGCTCGCGGGCCTGCCTGCGCCGGCGTCGCGTGCGCGCAGGCGGTTCGTGTTCGTGCCGCAACTGCCGGTCACCAGTCGTGAGGTCGCGCAAGTCTGGCGCGGCTTGCGGCGACCGAGACGCATCGGACCGGCGACGGAGCTCGACGTTGCCGCCACGGTCGCGCAGCGACTCGCCTCAGGCGTCGCGGGGCCGCCAGTGCTCGTTCCTCGACGCCGCAATACCGCACGCGTGGTGCTGCTGGTGGATCGCCAGGGCTCGATGGCGCCCTTTCACCGCTTCGTCGATGAGGTGCGAATGGGCATCGCCGCGGCAGGCTGGTCCGAGCCGGTCGCCACCTACTTCTTCCACGACACACCGGCCGAGGGCGCCAACCGGCAGGTGCTCGCGGAACTCTCCGGCCTGTTTCCGAAGCTCGACCCGATTCTCTCCGAGATCAGCTCGCTCGAACGAGGACAGGTCTACGCAGATCCGGATCGCCTCGACGCCGTGCCGCTGGCCACGGTACTCAATGCCCTCACGCCGGCCACCGCGGTCGCGATCATCAGCGATGCGGGCGCCGCGCGCGGGGACCTCGACATCGGACGTGTGCTCGACTCGGTCGCCTTCGTCAAGGCGCTCCGTCGGCGCACGACGGCGGTCGCGTGGCTCAATCCCATCCAGACGGGTTGAGTGGGCCAAGTCCTCCGCGGCCGCGCTGGCGCGTCACGTGCCGATGTTTCCGATGACGCGGGCGGGGATGCACGACGCAGTCGGCGTCCTGCGCGGGCGGCCGCCTCTCTTGGAGAGCCCGCTGTGACGATGCCTCGGCAGATCGTGCAGCTCGATCGGCAGTTCGACGCCGAGACGGTCGATCTGGCCTGTCATGCGGCGCTGCCCGTGGCGCTGACTCCGGACCTGCTGCACGCGATCCGCGTGAACTTCTTTCTCGATGTCGATCGGCCCGTGCCGTTTTGGGCCGAGGCCCGGCTGCTGTTGTCTCCGCTCTGCCACGCGATCGGTGACGGCCTCTATCAGATCGATCCTCCGGTCAGGGACGAGCTGCTGCGCCGGTTGACGACACGGCATGGTGACGGGCGTCTGCGTGCGCTGGCGGAGTTGCTCCTGCAGTTCGGCGAGCATGGCACTCCCTGGGCCGATCGACCAGAACTCGACAGCGCACAGCGACTGTCGGCCCTGGCTGTGCTCGAGCCAGAGGCAGCGCGCACCTGGCTCGGCGACCCGTCCACGCGGCCCCGAGGCCAGGAGCTCGACGAGGCGTGGTTCGTGGCGATGCGAGGACAGATTGAAGGGCGGTCGGCCGGACACCCTCGCGGCAGAGGCCCGATCGACGGATCCGAACGCGCCGCTCGAGAGCAGAGACGCACGCGTTGCTCGCGGCCGAGCAGCCAGAAATGGCGAAGGGCCAGTATCTCGGCGACCTGGTCGCCACGCTCGCAGTCGCCGCGAGGACGACGTTGATGCACGGCGCCCTGAGTGACGCGAGCGCGTTGGCCGAGAGTGCGGTGCGGACGGCCCGCCAGGATCTTCGCCGCGAAACAGAGCGACCCGGCGGGAGTCTGAACTCCGTCGCAGCGTCGCGAGATGCACCGGCCCTGATCCGCGCGTTCCCAACGGCAGGGCAACTCGACATGCTCCTCTCGACGGCCTTCGACGTGAGCCTGGATGCCATAACGGCGCCAGGAACCCTCAACGCCCGGGTAGACGAACTCCTCCGGTGGGCAGAGGCGCACGACCGTGTGCTCGACCTGGCGTCCGCCGCGCGCCGTGCACGGCCTGGAACATGCTCCTGACCAACGTCGTCGAAGGCTTGGAGCATCGTGGCCCAGGGGCCAGACGGGATTCTGGAAGGTCCGGTGGCGACGGCACCCAAACCGCGACGGACAGGCTCATCGACGCCCTCGAGGTCTCAGGCAGCATCCAAGAAGCTCTCGGCGAGTCGGCCGTGGCCGCGGCGTTCTTCCACGAGGCTCGAGCACTTGCCCCGGCGGAGCCGGACCGCCTGGTTGACGAAGCGCCAATGGCGGTCGAGGAGGGCCTGCGCGCGACGGTCAGGCGCACGGGCCAGAAGAGCCAGGACGACACGCTCGTCGGTCTGGCGCGCGAGTACGACGACATCCGCGCGCGCATGCCGTTCAACGACGAGCGCACGCAGCGGCTTGAAGGCGTGCGCGCGCGCATCCAGGCCGCCGGCCCGCCGAGCCCGGTGCTGCAGTCGCGCCTCCGATCGAGCCGGAGCGCGGGCGAGCGCCTGGTGCTCGTGTGCGCGCTCGAGAAGGCAGCCGGACGAGGAGATGCTGGGGTGGCTGGCCGACCGCTTCGCGGGCGAGCAGCCCTTTGTCCAGTACCTGGGCCGCCCTCGCGCTGAGACGGGCGGCGCTCGACCTGCCCATCGATCCAACTGGCGCGACAGCTGCCGCGATTGGACGGGCGTCGGCCAGTGCCTGGGACGCACCAGCCAACGAGGTCCTCACGCGCGCGGCCGTCGTCGTCCGAGAGCGCCGGCGGCGGGCCGATAGCCCGGGCCCTGCGCAGTCACTCGAAGCGGCGGTCGAGGCCGCACGTCAGCGGGCGGAACAGGACCCGGCGGCTGTCGGGCCGAAGCGCGAACTCATCGAGGCGCTCAACCTCTTCGGCGACCAGCAGCGCGCCGAAGGCCAGTTGTCCGGCGCGAGTGTGGCGTACGGCAGCGCCCTGCAGATCGCACGGAAGGCCGCAGAGACGTGGCCGTCCGACGTGTCCGTGCAGAACGACCTGAGCGTGGTCCTCGAGCGGCTCGGCGATGTCGCGTGGAGTCAGGGCGATCGACCATCTGCCGTCAGTCGCCATCGGGAAGCGCTCGAGATTCGACAACGGCTGGCGGCGCTCGAACCGTCGAACATGGCACGGCCCCGCAACCTCTTCGTCAGCCTGGTGAAGGTCGGCAACCTGCAACGCGTGGACGGCCGGCTGGACGAGGCGCGCACGTCCTATCAGGCCGCGCTCGTCCTCGCGCGCCGCGTCGCGGATGCCGAGCCCGATGACGCCAAGCACCAGCGCGATCTGGCGGCGTGCTACGGTCAACTCGGGTCGCTCGATCGCGAAGCGGGTCGCCTTGCGGAGGCGCGCCCCTCGGTCGAACAGGCGTTCGCGATCGCCAAGCGCCTGTCCGACGCGGCCCCGTCGAACCCAGACCGCCTGCTCGACCTCTGTGCCGCCCACCAGCACCGGGCCGAACAACAACGCGCCGAGGGCGACGGGCCTGGCGCGCTGGCCTCGTACCAGGCGGCCCGCGACCTGGCCCGTCGCGTGGTCGAGATGCAGCCGGAGGTCACCGCCATTCGGAGGATGCTGGCGACCGCCTGCTCCGGTATGGGCCTGCTGCAGCAGGCGCTCGGCGATCTGAGCGGCGCTGAGTCTTCGTTCGCGGAGGACCTCGCTGTCATCCAGCAGTTGACGGAGACCGATCCCTCGAATGCCGAGTGGCAGCGCGATCTGGCCATCAGTCACGGCCGGCTGGCGTCCCTGCGTGTGTCGCGCGGGAACCTGGCGAGCGCGCAAGAGGGCTTTCAACAGGCCCTCCGGATTCTCTCGACCCTGGCGTTCACGGCTTCGTCGGACTTGCGCCTTCAGCGCGACCTCGCGGCCACGCATCAGGCCATCGGCGATGTCTGGATGGCGCTCGGTGACGTCCGGTCGGGCCAGGGCGCCTACCAGGCGGGCTTGATGGTGATGCAGAGGGCCGTGGACCTCGACCCGGCGAACCCGCAGTCGCAATCAGACCTCGCACTCAGCTATGCAAAGGTCGGCGCATCGCTCCTCGCCGATCGTGACGCGATGAGCGCGCGCGGCCAGTTCCGGCTCGCGTTCGACATCGTCGCCAGACTCGCGGGAACGGACACCGGCAACGTCCTGCTGCAGCATCAACTGGCGCTCGCGCATCGCGATCTCGGCAACGCCGCCCTGGCCATGCACGACGCCGAGCAGGCCGTCGGTCATTTCAGGTCCGCACTCGCGATTGTCGAGCGTGCTGCCTCGAGCCTGCCTGCCGACGCGAATCTGAATCAACTGAGCGCGACGCTGCGGGCCTCCCTGCGGCAGTTGCTGACCCCGACGTCGGAGGTCCCGCTGGAAGAGGCTGTGCCACCAGCGGGGCGCGAACGAGTTCGGGCAGAGGCACCGGGGGATCGCTTTCCCAGCATGCGCCCGTTCTTGGGCACGGCGAGTGCCTTCGACGAACCCTTCGAGGCGACCTGGAGGCTGTGGCCTGCGGGTTCCGTCCTCCGGGTGCTGTTCATGGACGGCGACTCGGCCGTGCAGGCGCGCGTGTTCAGCCTGGCGCAGCAGTGGGCCACGCACGCGAACATCCAGTTCTCGCGCGCGACCGCGGCGGACAGCGAGATTCGGATCTCCTTCGCGGGATCGGGAAGCTGGTCGGCGGTGGGCACCGAAGCCCTCGACCGGGCGCGCTATCCCCTCGGCACGCCGACGATGAATCTCGAGTGGGTACCGAGGCAGCCAGACGGCGAGTACGCCCGGCACACCGTGCTGCACGAGTTCGGGTCTGCCTTGGGCCTCGCCAACGAGCACCAGAGTTCGAACTGCCCGATCGAGTGGAACGCCGACGAGGTCATCCGGGACCTGACGGGGCCTCCGAACAACTTCACCAGGGAGGCGGTGATCGACTTGTTCAGGAAGTACCGCTTCGACGGACCGCCCGACTATCGTCCGTTCGATCCGTTGTCCGTGATGATGTGGCCGATCGCCGCCTCATGGACGGTGGACGGCCGGACGTTCGCGCCGCAAGCCGAGTTATCCGAAGGAGACAAGCAGTTCATTGCTAGGCTCTACCCGCGGGGCGGACCCGCGTAACAGGGGACGGCCGACGGGAGACGGTCTACAGGAGACGGGCTACAGAACACACGGCCTACGGGGGACGGCCCACCGGCGACAGTGCGCGAACTGGGGCGTCGGCACTGACGCTGAAGTCCGAGGGCCTGCGACCCGCGTTCGCGCTTTCGGCGCTTCAGCGGGCAAGCCGTCGCCCGTCTGCCGTGGACCGTCTGCCGTCTACCGTAGCCCGTAGCCCGTCGGCCGTAGCCCGTAGCCCGTAGCCCGTAGCCCGTGGGCAGTCGACCGTCGACCGTCTGCCGTCTCCCGTAGCCCGTCTCCCGTAGGCTGTCTCCCGTAGGCCGTAGGCCGTTTACCGATACAACTGGTAGTTCTTTTCCGGCAGCGCCTTGACCGTGAAGGTCTGCACCGGGCCGATGGGCGTGGTGGTCTCGCCGCTGACCTTCGCGAGCGTCGCGCGGTACAGGCCCGGAGCGACGAAAGCCGCCTGGCCACCGCCGCCGCGACCGCCGCGGCCCGCGCCGGGTCCGGCGCCCTGTCCGCCGGGACCCGCGCCGCGGCCGCCGGCCGGGCCGCCGCCCTGCGGCCCGGGGACGCCGGTGATCACGCCCTGGGGCGGCGTCGCCGGAGGCGGCGTCTGCTGCTGCGCGTCGCCCTCGGCCGTGGCCGGATCCGGATCGCCCGGCGCGCCGAGCGCGACGTCGCCGCGCAGGTTCCAGACGATGCGCCGAAGGCCAGCGGACCTGTCGAGATCGAGACGGCGCACCAGTTGCCCGGCCGCATTCGCGATGTTCAGCACGAGCCGCGTGTCGCCGGCGATCGCCTCACGCACGTGATACGTGAAGACCGCGCCGACCGGAGGGTTTGGTGACGCGACGTTGCCGCCGAGCGTCGCCAGGCCCGCGGATCCGTCGGGCGCCAGGCCCCACGGCGTGAACTGATACGGATCGCGCAGCGGGAACAGGCGCGCCTCCTCGGCGAGCGTGGCCGTGGTCAGCTCACGCAGGGGGCTGTAGTCGTCGAGGATGTAGAAGCCCCGCCCGAACGTCCCCAGCACCAGGTCGCTCTCCCGCCGCTGCACCTGCATGTCGCGCACCTGCGTCGTCGGCAAGCCGCCCTTGAGCTGCGTCCATGCCTGACCGCCATCAACCGTAAAGAACACGCCGAACTCGGTGCCGGCAAACAGCAGATCCGGCGCGAGGTGATCCTGAATCACGGACCACACGTTGTGCTTCGCCGGCAGGTTGCCCGCGATCGACGTGAACGTGCGGCCGCGATCCGTGCTCTTGACCAGGTACGGCTTGTAGTCGCCGAACTGCCAGTTGTTGAACGCGACGAAGACCACGTTCGCGTCACGGGGCGACGCGAAGACATCGCTCACGTACGCCCACTTCGGCACGCCCGGGAAATCCTCGACCTTGCGCCAGGTCTTGCCGCCATCCTCCGTGACCTGCAGCAAGCCGTCGTCCGTGCCGACGTAGAGCAGGCCCTCAAGGAGCGGCGATTCGTCGATCGAGACGATGGTGCTGAGGTCGGTCGTGGACTCATGCAGCGCGATCGATCCGGCGGGCCAGACCTTGCCCATGATCGGCATGATCGAGCGGTCCAGGCTGCGCGTTAGGTCCGGGCTGATGCGCGTCCACGAGTCGCCGCGCGTGTCCGTCCGGTAGACGTACTGCGTCGCCCAGTAGAGGCGCGTGTTCGCGTGCGGGCTGATGATGTACGGCGCGTCCCAGTTGACGCGTTCGGCCTGCCCACCGCCGCGCCCGCCGCCCCCTCGTCCACCGGCGCCCGCGCCGCCGCGGCCGGCCGCGCCCTGAGGCGCACCCTGGGGAACTCCCTGCGGCGTTTCCGGGGCGCCGAACGCATCGCCGCCGGGACCGGCGCCACCGCCACGCGACTGCGCCGGGCGGATACCGGTGCCTCGGCCCGTGCGCCGGTCGAACCGGCTCAGGCCGCCGGTCTGTGACGTCGCATAGACGATGTTCGGATCCATCGGATCGGGCCGCGCCTGGAAGCCGTCACCGCCGTTGACGAGGTACCAGTCGCTCGTGCGGACGCCCAGCATGTGCGAGGTGCGTGAGGGCCCGCAGAGCGAGAAGTTGTCCTGCGTGCCGCCGCAGACCGTGTAGAAGGGCTCCTCGTTGCCGATGCCGACGCGGTAGTACTGCGTCACCGGGATGTTCGAGAAGAAGCGCCACGTCTTGCCGTTGTCGTTGCTGTCGTAGAGCCCGCCGTCGTTCGAGACGAGGATGTGGTTGGGATCGGTCGAGTCGAAGACGACGTCGTGGTGATCGACGTGCACGCCGAAGGGGCCCGTGCCCGCCGGATCGAGACCGACGCGGCCCCAGGTGCGGCCGCCATCCGTGCTCTTCTCGAGGAACGTGTTGATCGACCACACGGTGTCGGGCGTCCGCGGATCGACGAAGATCTCGGAGTAGTACGCGGGACCACCGCCGCGATAGATGCTCATGCGCGTCCAGGTCGCGCCCGCGTCCTCGCTGCGATACAAGCCGAGGCCGTCGTCGGCCGTGGCCGGCGCGGGTAGCGGGCTGGCCGGAATCGTCGCCGGCGCGGGTGTGGCGGCCGCCAATGTGGTGGCTCCTGCCGGGGCGCCGGCAGGCGGTGCGGCGGGCGCACCAGCACGGCCACCCCCACGGCCGCCGCCACCGGCCGATTTCGCATCAATCAGCGCGTAGACGCGCCCGGGCTTCTTCGGATCGACCGCCAGCGCGATACGGCCCACTTCACCGGGCGGGAGGCCGTTGGTCAGCTTGGTCCACGTACGTCCGCCGTTCGTGGTCTTGAACACGCCGCCGTCCGGGCCCCCGCCGATCATCTGGCCGACGTGACGGCGTCGCTGGTAGGTCCCGGCGTAGACGACATCCGGTGTCTTCGGATCGAAAACGACATCGGTGAAGCCGGTGTCGTCGTTCACGTGCAGCACACGGGCCCAGGTCGCGCCGCCGTCGGTCGTCTTGTAGACGCCGCGGTCGCCGCCGGCCGAGAACAGCGGCCCTTGCGAAGCCACCCACACGGTGTTCGAGTTGCGCGGGTCGATCGCGATCTTGCCCAGGTGCTCGGAGTTCTCGAGGCCGACGCGCTTCCACGTCTTGCCGGCGTCGAGCGACTTGTACAGGCCGTCTCCGAAGTGCGCGCTGCGCTGGCTCTTGTTCTCGCCGGTGCCCAGCCACACGATGTTCGAGTCTTTCGGGTCCACCACGACGCAGCACATGTTGTGCGCGCCGCCGTCATCGAAGATGGGCTCGAAGGTGGTCCCGCGGTTGGTCGTCTTCCAGAGCCCGCCAAAGGCCGAGGCCACGTACCAGGTGTTGGCGTTCTTTGGGTCGATCTCGACGTCCTGGATCCGGCCGGTGACGACGTTGGTCGGCAGGCTGCGGAACTCCAGGGGTTTGACCAGGTCGGTCGAGATGCCGGTCGGCGCCTGGCTCGAAGCCACGACCGAGAACAGCGTGAACAGGGCCGCGCCGGACACGAGTTTGGTGCGATTCATGGACTGCCACTCCTCCACATGAACAGGTGGAGCGGGCATTGTAGCGCGAGCCCCCGGGAGCGACAGCACGCCAGGTCCCAGGGACTGGAGAGCACATGGAGTCCGGGAGTGAAGGGATTGCGATGTCCCGGAAGAAGAAGCTCATGAAGTCCCGGAGGGAAGGGCACGGGCAGTCCCGGGGTGAAGAGCTCGCGAAGTCCAGGGCCGAAAGTGCACGGGAAGTCCAGGCGGGAAGAGCACACCAAGTCCCGGCACGAAACGCACGCGAAGTGCCGGGTCTGAAATGCGCTTGAAGTCCCGGTGAGCAGACACAGGAAGTCCAGGGACCGAGAGTCGGCGCGCTGGCCCTGGACCTCGCCGAGCGCGGATCCGGGACCTGGGCGTCGGTGTCGGGACTTCGCCGAGCGAAGCGAGTGTCCTGGACTTCTGCGAGCGCAGCGAGCCGCCGGGACCTCTACGAGCGAAGCGAGTGTCCTGGACTTGGTCGTCAGCGCCGGGACTTCCCCGAGCGAAGCGAGACTCCTGGACTTCTGCGAGCGCAGCGAGTGTCCGGGACTTGGGCGTCAGTACCGGGACTTCTGCGAGCGCAGCGAGTTGCCGGGACTAGGGCGTCAGTACCGGATCTTCCCCGAGCGTCAGCGAGTCTCTGGGACTTCTGCGAGCGCAGCGAGCGCTTCGTACCTGAACGTGAGCGCGTCGCCTTCGAGATCGATCGTGACCGTGCCGCCGTTCTCGAGCTGACCGAAGAGGATCTCGTTGGTCAGCGGGTCGCGCACTTCCTTCTGGATCACGCGGGCGAGCGGCCGGGCGCCGTAGACCGGGTCGTAGCCCTTCTTGGCCAGCCACGCGCGCGCTTCGGGCGTGAGCGTGATGGCGACGTGCCGTTCTGACAGCTGCACCTCGAGCTGGAGGACGAACTTCAGGACGATCGTCTCCATCACGTCCGGCGTGAGGTTGCCGAAGGTAACGATCGCATCGAGCCGGTTGCGGAATTCGGGACTGAAGACGCGCTCGATGGCGGCCTTCGACTTGCCGGCGGCCACGCGCTGCAACGCGTTGTCGTGGGACTCGCCCGTGGCGCCGTCGCCGAAGCCGATGTTCTTCGCGCTCATCTCGCGCGACCCGGCGTTGGACGTGAGGATCAGCACGACGTTCCTGAAGTCCGCCTTGCGCCCGGTGTTGTCGGTGAGCGTCGCGTGGTCCATCACCTGCAGCAGGATGTTGTAGATATCCGGGTGCGCCTTCTCGATCTCGTCGAGCAGCACGACGCTGTACGGATGCGTGCGGACGGCATCCACCAGGAGCCCGCCCTGCTCGAAGCCGACGTAGCCGGGCGGGGCGCCGATCAGGCGCGCCACGGCGTGCTTCTCCATGTACTCGCTCATGTCGAAGCGCGTGAACTCGTTGCCGAGGAGCAGCGCGAGCTGCTTGGCCAGCTCGGTCTTGCCGACGCCCGTCGGGCCCGTGAACAGGAAGCAGCCAGCCGGCCGATCGGGCACGCCGAGGCCCGCGCGCGACCGTTTGATCGATTGCGCGACCAGGTGCACGGCTTCCTTCTGTCCGAACACCACGCGCTCGAGCGACTGCTCGAGCGTGCGCAGCCGCTCGCGGTCGGAGGACGAGGCCTGGCGCGCGGGAATGCGCGCCATCTTCGCGATGACGGCCTCGATGTCCGGCGCGTCGATGACCGGCGGGACGACCGGCGTCGCCTCAGCGGACGTGGCCGTCGGGACCGCCGGCGCGGGGGCCGCAGCTTCGTCGGTGGGCGCGGCCACGGCCGGGGCGTCGGTGGTCGGCGCAGGGGCGGGACTCGCGCGGCGGAGCCGCATCACCGCGCCCGCTTCGTCCATCACGTCGATCGCGCTGTCGGGCAGCTTCAGATCGCGCAGATGGCGGGACGCCAGCTTGGCTGCAGCCTGGAGGGCCGCCTGGGTGTACGTGACCTGGTGGTGCGCCTCGTAGCGGCTGCGCAGCCCGGTCAGGATGCGGACCGTCTCGTCGATGGACGGTTCCTCAATCGCGATCTTCTGCAGGCGTCGCGCGAGCGCGCGGTCCTTCTCGATCTGCTTGTACTCTTCGAAGGTCGTCGATCCGATGACCCGCAGGTCGCCCGCGGTCAGGATCGGCTTGATCATCGTCGCCAGATCCATGGTGCCGCCGCTCGTGGCGCCGGCGCCCACGGTCGAGTGGATCTCATCGATGAACAGGATCGCGCGCGGGCGGTTGCCCAGCGCCCGGATCACGGCTTTGAACCGCTCTTCGAAATCCCCGCGGAAGCGTGTGCCGGCCAGGAGCGCGCTCGTGTCGAGCGAGAAGACCTCGGCGTCCTTGAGCAGGTCCGGCGTGTCGTCGGCCAGCAGCCGCTGCGCGAGGCCCTCGGCCATTGCCGTCTTGCCGACGCCGGCTTCACCGACGAAGATCGGGTTGTTCTTGCGCCGGCGGCAGAGCACCTCGATCGTCCGCTGCAGTTCCTGCGTGCGGCCGATGAGCGGATCGAGCTGACCCTGCCGTGCCCGGTCCGTCAGGTTGAGGCAGTAGGCCTGCAGCGGGTCGCGTGACGCGCCGCCACCCTCCTGACCCGTGCCGGCTGGGGCTTCGGGACCCGCCTGCGTCGGTCCCTCGGCGCCAGGCGTCTTCGAGATGCCGTGGGCGATGAACTCGAGCACGTCGAGCCGAGTGATCCCCTGGCCCTCGAGCAGCTTGGCCGCCTGCGACTTCGACTGCTGCAGGATCGCCGCCAGGATGTCGCCAGCCGTGACCTCCTGCTTCTGCGCACTCTGGACGTGCAGCAGCGCCGTCTGCAGCACGCGGCCGAACGCCGCGGTCTGCTCGGGCTCGCGCTCGTGTCCGCGCCGCAGCGCCTCGAGTGAATGCTCGAGATACTCATTGAGGTCGCGGCGGAGCCTGGGCAGATCGGCGCCGCAGGCCTTGAGGATCCGCTCGCCGTCCGGGTCGTGCGCCAGGGCGTACAACAGGTGTTCGAGCGTCAGGTACGCGTGGCGGCGCGACACGGCCTCGCGATAGGCAATGGTCAGGACGATTTCGAGAGAGGCGGAGAACACCGGCGAACACGCTCCCACCTTTGATTATAGAATGCGGCCGGCGTCCAGATATGAGTCCCGGTTCCGCCCCCTCGACCTCGGAGCCGCGCACGCTCGTCAGCCACCCTGAACTCCGCTCCAGCCAGACGCTTCCGACATTCAAGTCGATTGGGGAACCCCCCAAGAACCTCCTGGAACGGGCGCTCTCGCTGTTTGCCGATGTCCGCGCCGGGGAAGGCGTGGGCGTCGTCATCCTCACTGTCAACGTTTTCCTGCTTCTTGCCGGATATTCACTGCTCAAGCCCGCCCGGGACGGGCTGATCCTCACCGAGGGCGGGGCCGAGGTGAAGGCGTACTCCGCAGCCGCGCAGGCCCTCCTGTTGCTGGGCTTCGTGCCTCTCTACGGATGGCTGGCCTCACGCCTGCCGAGGATGCGGCTCATCCTCGCGTCCACGATCCTCGTCGTCGTCAACCTGGTGATCTTCAACGCGCTCGGCGCGGCCGGTGTCCGCATCGGCGTCGTGTTCTACATCTGGCTGGGCATCGTGAACATGTTCCTGGTGTCGCAGTTCTGGGCCTTCGCCAACGATCTCTACACCGAAGGCCAGGGACGACGGCTGTTTCCGATGATCGGCGTGGGGGCGTCGCTCGGCGCGTGGGTTGGCGCCGCGACGGTGTCCCCACTCGTGCAACGGGCCGGCCTGTCCGCGTACACGCTGATGCTGCTGGGGGCCGGGACGATTCTCGTCGCCCTCGGCCTGACGATTGCCGCCAACCGGCGCGAGACGAAGCGGACCGACGCGGTGGGACAGCAGGCCGAGCAGGTCCCCCTTGGCAAGGAGGGCGGATTCCAACTCATCCTGAAGGACCGCTACCTGATCTGGATCGCCGTGCTCACCGTGCTGCTCAACATCGTCAACAGCACCGGCGGCTTCCTGCTCGACAAACTGGTCATCGCCGAAGCGACTGCACGCTTCGGTACCGAGGCGGCCTCGCAGGCGCAGCGTCTCGCCTTCACCACCGGATTTGTCGGCTCCTTCAACGCCACGGTGAACCTGGTTGGCTTCATCATCCAGCTCTTCGTGACCTCGCGCGTCATGCGGCTGATGGGTGTCCGAGGCGCCCTGTTCATCCTGCCTGTCCTGGCGCTGGTCAACTACTCGGTCATCGCCGTTGCGCCCATCCTGGCCCTGGTGCGCATCGGCAAGATCCTCGAGAACAGCACGGACTACTCGATTCAGAACACCATCCGGCCGACGCTGTTCCTTGCGACCACCCGCGAAGCCAAGTACAAGGCCAAGACCGCGATCGACACCTTCTTCACGCGCGTCGGCGATCTCGGGTACGCGGGCCTGGTCTACGCCGGCACCACCCTCGGCGCCGGCCTGTCGGCGTTCGCCTGGCTCAACGTCGGCTTCACGATCATCTGGCTCTTCGTCGCCGGCCAGATCAGCCGCGAACACCGGCGCAAGACGGTCTGAAGCGGGAAGTCGCTCTCTCTGCTTGGTGTCGAGTCGTCACCACGGAGCGACGGAGGTTGCTCAGTCGATCGCGCGCGGCGCCACGCCGCGTGGCGGCGTGGCGGCCGTTGGCCGGGCGGGAGGCAAGACAGACGCGTGTCGGATGAACCCCGAACGAGGCGAGCGGGGCTCATCCGTCACGCGACTGCCTTGCCTCCTGCGCCGCGCGCGGACTCTCAAGGCTTCAGACTGTTTGCACCTGCTCGACGTGCCCTTCGTGTGCTTCGTGTCCTTCGTGGTGGGTATGACCTTCGGTCAGCACGACCGCACGATCGCCACGAACGAGGCTTGCACTCAGTCGAGCCCGAGATCCCGGTTAGTCACGGCCGTGCGCAGCGCCGCGAGGGCGTCTTCCGGTGAGGCATGGCTGGCCGTCGGCGCGGCGGGGGCTTCGACCACCGCCCACAACTTCGTCCGAAGGCGTGACGGCAGCACGCCGTCGAGATACTCCACGGCCAGGGCGCGCAGGGAGGCATCTTCCGAGCGGAGCCCGTGGAAGCTCACCTGCAGCGGCTCACGGGGCAGGATCGAGGCCAGCAGCGTGAAGACGTGCTCGAGGTTGCGCTGCGCGCGTCCAGGGATCAGGTCTGCCAGCGGACCCTCTTCCTCGCGGTCCACGCGGTCGATCAGTTGATAGCCCTGCCAGACGGCGAGCGGCACCGACAGCTCGCGATCCACCACGTCGAGGATGCGTTGCGGGTCCTCCTGGAGGGGGACGCCTCTGGTCAGCATGCGGTCGATGGCGCGGCCACACTGGTACCGCACCTCGAACCGGGCATCATCCAATCCCCGCACCAGGCCGTGGATCGCGCGATCGGATGACAGCGTTCCCAGGATGCGAGGGAGCCGACGACGAATGGCAAAGTCGGTGTCGGGATCGAGCAGCTCATCCACGAGCAGACCCACATGTTTCGGCGCCGCGCGCTCGAGCACGCGCCGGGCTCCCGTGACCATCTCGTCCCAGGCGAGCAACTGCACGACCTGCGCGACCTGCAGGCGATCTGGCCGCACCAGCTTGCCGAGTGCGGCGGTGACGCGTTCACGATCGCCTGACCGCAGGTCCGCCAGGCTCCGCAGGCGCGGGTCTTCGTCGCGCGCCACGATCGACGGGGGCCTCGTCGTGGGGGCCGGCGCCGGCACGGACGTCGTCGGTCGCACGGGCAGCTCCAGGATCGTCCACCCCGTCTCGGACCCGACGACAATCGGCGTGTTCTCGCCGTGCTTGACCAGCCGGCGCTGGACGAAGTCCAGGTAGATGACGTCGAGCCGGCGGCTCAGCAGCACGCCGCCGAGGCCGATCAGGACGATCAGGGCCAGCAGTTCGGCCTTCTGGAACTGCAGGCCCGTGAGGAGCAGGGCCTGGATGAGGATCGCGCCGACGGCGTCCCCGGCCCGGTCACACGTGACGTCGAGGAACGTCTTCACGCGTCGCTTCTCGGCCGGGTCCATCGGCACGAAGAGCAGTTCGTACGCGCTGCGGAACATCGAGCCCCGGAGCACCGCCTCGACGCCCCGTAGCACCACAAACATCGGGAACACCGGATAGAGCAGCGTGACGGCACTCGTCATGCCCAGCCCGGCTGGCAGCGTGGAGATGGTCCGTCCCAGGCCCGCGCGCCGCACGGCCGAGGCGACGGCGGTCTGTGCGACCACCGTCACGACCTGGACGACGGCGTAGAAGTACGCGAAGAACTCGAGGAGCGCGGGACCGGTCCCGAAGTACTCCGGGCGGCGTGCTTCGGATTTCAGCAGGTAGTCGGCCACGAAGGCGCCGGCCGTGCTCAGGACGACCATCAGGGCGAGCGTCTTCAGGTGCGGCGCGGCCTTCAGCGACTCGAAGCTGAAGAGCGAGCCCGACGGCGCATCCGCTTCCGCGACGCTCGTCCCGTCGGCATCGCGATGGGCGCGTCCGAGCCACATGACGCCGACCGCGCAGACGGCATGCAGCGCGGTGAGCAACAGCAACGGCGCGTTGGGGGCCATCGTCACGGCGATTCGCGCGGTGACGAGCCCGCCGATGAGGCCGCCGACCGTGCCTGCCGCCGCGATCCGGCCGAAGCTGGCTTTCGCCGACTGGGGATTGAAGATTTCGCTGGTCAGGGACCAGAAGCCGGACAGCAGCAGGGCGCCAAACCCGGCCACGTGCAGGTAGATGAGGACGGGGATCCATCGGCCGAGGCCGAACAACTGCCACTCGAGGGCGTGCAGGGCCGCGCTGATCAGGAATCCCGCGGTCACGACCACGCGCGGACCGAAGCGCGCCAGCAGGCGCGAGTAGACCGGGACCAGCAGCACGACCAGCACGGCCGTCGCGATGCCGATGGACGGAATCGCCGTCGCGGGCCAGGCGTTGAGAAACGCGGCGTCCCGGACGGCCTTCGACGCAACCTGGTGCGCCAGCATGACGCTGGCCACGGCCATCGCGATCCGTGTGGAATGCACGATCTGCACGGCGTTGGGCTCAGACCTTGCGGACCACCGCCGGCGTGGCGATGGGCGTCTGTGCGAAGGAGCGCAGCTCCGAGGTGAGGGGCAGGTTGCGCTCCCACCATGCATCGGCCTGTTCGGACGTCCAGGCCGGGCCGCCGACCGCAGCGAGCATCTGTCCCAGCTCACCCGCGCTGGCGGGCCGGTCGGCGGGCTTCTTCGCGAGGCACGCGAGCACGATCCGTTCGAGCTCGGCTGGGATGGCCAGCTCGGTGCGCTGCGACGGCGGATCCGGGACGGCCTGGATGTGCTGCAGCGCCAGCGTCGTCGCGTTGGGGTGTTCGAAGACCATGGTGCCGGTCAGCAGGAAATACGCGACGCAGCCGAGCGCGTAGACGTCGGCACGCCCGTCCACCCGCGTCTCGCCGAGCGCCACTTCAGGCGCCATGTAGGCGGGCGTCCCCGTCGTGGTGCCCTCGATGGTCAGCTGCGTGGTGTCCTCCATGTTCAGGCACTTCGCGAGGCCGAAGTCCACGACCTTGACGAAGTCATGCATCAGCGCGACCTTGCACAACATGATGTTGGAGGGCTTGAGGTCGCGATGCACGAGGCCCTGCCGGTGCGCCTCTTCGAGTGAGCAGCAAGCCTGCGACAGGATCGACACGACGCGCGAGGCCGGCTGCGGTCCGAACCGCGTCACCAGCGCCTGCAGGCTGATGCCGTCGAGCAGTTCCATCACGTAGTAGAAGCGGCCGTCCGCCGACACGCCGAAATCGTAGAGATAGACCGTGTGCGGCGACTGCAGCAGGGCGATGACGTTGGCCTCGCGCTTGAACCGGCGCACGAGCACATCGGCCTGGTAGCCCGATCCGCGTGCGACCTGGGGACGGACGAGCTTGATCGCCGCCGCGCGTGCGAGCATCTGGTGGCTCGCCTTCCACACTTCGCCCATCCCACCCTCGCCGATGCGGGACACCAGCCGATAGCTGCCCAGCGCCTCGGCCTCGTGCGCGGCCACCGCCATGCCGTACGCGTGACGGCCGAACAGATACGCGATCGCCGCGAGCATGTAGTTGAAGAAGGGCCAGACGACCAGCGACCCCCACGGGGCTGGTGCGAAGTCGAGGCGCACCGCGTTGAGCGCGTACGCCACCGGCCAGGTCGTCGCCGCGGCCAGCGCCGTCGTCAGCGTCCACACCGGCCTGTTCGGGATGACCGTGCCCGCGATGACGATCCAGCAGCCCAGAGCCGAGATGCCGGCGACCGGATGCGCTCCGGTGATCGGCAACGTCGTCTCGAGCATCGAGATGTTCACGGCGACCACCAGCTCCAGCGCCATGCCGAGCAGCAGGATGGTCCGGTTGGTGACCACGCGGTAGCGATGCGCCGCGACGATGCCGATCGAGCACAGCACGGAGGCGAGCGTGGCCAGCCGGTTGACCGGATCGTTGACGATGCCAGCCAGCACCGGCTGCGTGTATCGATGCAGCAGCTGTGAGACGACGATGACGACCGGCGCCGTCATCGCCAGCCAGGCGACGCGTCCCGCGGCATCGTCGATGAAGTGCGGCGGCAGCGGCTGGTGTGGTCCGCCCGTCGCCAGACCCGCGGTGCCCGTGCCTGCCGAGGCCGGCGTTGCGGGCGTCTGTTCACCCGCTCCGACCGCCGTCGCGGTGGTGCTCACGGACGCGCGACGCCGACCAGCGTCCAGCCGCTGCTGCCGCGACGAAAATGGACGGTCACCGGACGGGACCACGCGGCGAACTCCGGATGCGTGGCCGACACCTGGACCTGGAGGTACCCCCGGTTGGGATCGCCTGCAGGAGCTGTCGCACGACGAGGCGCGCGTCGAGAACGAGCTGCGGTTCGCCCGGAGAGGCTGGCGCGGTGGCTCGCGCGTCGGACACGGTGATGGCCTCACCCACGGTCCGGGCCTCGCCCGTGGCGTTGTCGAAGGCGGCCCACTGCACGCGATAGCTAGAGGCCGCCGTGGCGACGCCGGCCTCGACCGCCGCGTTGCCGAACCGCAGCACGCCGTCCTCGCCGAGTTCGAAGTCCACCAGCGGATTCACGCCTGTGAGCCACGCCCGCAGCACCTTGGCCCGGCGCTCGACGAGCGTCGCGGTGATGTAGTCCGTCGCACGAGGGTCGCTGTAGCGAGCCTTCTCCACCACCGCGCGGATGTCGGCGGCGCTGAACCGGGCGACGATGCGCGCGGCCCAGAAGGCGTCGTCCGGTCGCATGACCTCGAACGCCGGATTCGGGTACTCGGGCATCCAGGTCAACGGGTCGAACGCGCGACTCTCGAACCGGCCCACCGAGGCCGGGACGTCCGGATAGGTGATGTGGAGCCACGGCCGCGTGTAGATCCCGAGCGTGACCAGCGTCAGCCATCCTGGCTTCGGTTCGTAGATGTACTCGTTGCCCGCACGGTGGCGTTGCGCGAACGCCGTGCCGCTGCCCATGATCGACCCGAAGTCGAACATGTAGTGCTTGACGTACTTGCGGCCGCCCTCGGTCGTGAGGAAATCGAGTGAGTTCACGCCTCGCGAGTCGTCGTGATTCAGCCACGCCCCGAACACCCGCGCCCCGCGGAGCTCGCGTCGATGCTCGTGCGGCACGATGTCGTTCGGGTCGTCGGGACGGGTGCCGTAGTAGCGGAAATTGCCCAGGTCCTGGCCGGATACGAACTTGCTCGCCAACGCGCGATACCGTCCGTTCGGTTGACGCGCCGATCGACGCAGCACGTGGTCGATGTCGAGGCGACGGAGGAGCCGGCGTTCGCCGATGAGCGGATCGAAGATCTTGGCGGTCGGCGAGATGGTGAGCTTCGCCGGATCGATCTCGACCAGATAGACCTCAGCCGTGTGATAGCCGAACGCGTGGTAGAACGCCGTGCCGATGAGCTCGGCGCCCGTGGCCATCTCCGGATTCGAGATCGGGTCGAACTCGATCTGGTACATCTGTCCGCCCGGGGCGGTCATGCGGAAGCCGGCCTGCACCCCGGTGGCCTTGCCCCCCGAGATCACCCAGCCGTCGAGGGACAGCGTCGGCTCGCGATCGGGGCCGCGCACGATCTCGTCTCGCGACATCGGCCGCCGGCCGATGCGGTTGACGAACCAGCTCGAATCCGGCACCTCGTCCACCGTGTTGACGTTCAGGGCGCGGACATCACGCTTCTCGCCCGGTCTCAGGACCGTGTTGGCGACGAAGTCATAGCCGTTGCTGTCGGCGACCTTGCCGACCTTGGACGCGTCGAGCCGCGAGTCGTCGTCCACCCAGATCGGGTCGTCGGGGTAGAAACGCGGCCCGGCCGTCGAGACCCACGCCGCGGCCAGCGTGGCGAAGACCAGCGCCGAGCCGACGACCGTCCAGCGCTTAGAAGAAGCCACCGAAGACAATGTGCAGATGCCTTCCATCGCGGCTGCCGAACGCCGCATCGATGCGCATGACCACGCCGTTGTCCGTGTTGAACCTGAAACCGAAGCCGTAGTCCTTCTCGAGATCGCGCAGGTTCAGGTCGGCCCGCCGCAGGGCGACCTTGCCCGTGTCGTAGAACAGCGCCGCCTCGAGGCCGGACCAGATCTCCCAGCGATACTCGCCTTGCAGCAGCAGGGCGTGCGGTGCCCTGAAGCGGTTAGCCCGGAAGCCGCGCAGGGTGGTGTTGCCGCCGAGCGCCGGCATCAGGTAGAAGGGCACCTGGTCGCCGTCCCCGGTGGACGACGTTGACACCCACGCCCGCGCCACGAACACGCGCCGCTCGGCCAGGATGCTCGTGTACTGCCGGAGGTCCACCTCGACCCGCGTGAACGAAAACGGGCCGCCCGTCCGGTCCGCGTACCGGCTGATCTCGGTGCGGTAGTACCCGCCGCGTCGCGCGTTGAGCGGTTGCCGGTAGTCCACCTCGGCATAGGTCGTCGCTTTGAGCAGATTCGTGCGCGTCTCGAGGCCAAGCCGCTGCGCCGGTGTCAACACGTCGCCGATGGCGAGGTCGTCGTCATCACCTGCCGGGCGGAGGCGCGGACGCAGATACTCGACGTCGCCGCCGACGCGAACGAGGCGCTTGAGCCGGCCTCGAAGTCCGCCGCCGACGGCCGTGTCGCTGATGCCGTACTCGGCTTCGTCGCCGCGACGGGCGTCTGGACCGACCCCGAAGAACGCCTCCCGTGGGTAGTCGTACCGCCGCACGTGTGCTCGAGCGGTCAGGGCCCCTCCGGGCAGCAGCGGATAGCCGCCGCCGGCTTCGAGTGCCCAATAGCCTTTGAGGGACCCGGCGGCCCAGACGTCCAGGTGGCCCTGTCCTTCGACGAGTGCGCGGTCGCGATAGCCCGCACCGAACGCGAACCCGCTGCCGGTCGTCAGGCTGCCGAACTTGGCGTAGATCCCGTCCCGCTGCAGGATCGGTACAACACGGGTTTCGGCGATGTTCATGGCCGATTCGAGGCCGGTCGGCTGATGCGGCGACAGGGTGCGCTGCTTGGCCTCGCGTTCCCGGGCCAGGGCCTCGGCACGGCTCTGCGGTTCCTGCGCCAGGGCTGACGTCGGCTCGAGCAGCAGGCCGGCGAGGAGGACGACGATCGTGATCTTCATCAGTGACGGCTCGATGATAGCGCCGAGGTCGGTCAGGCCTCTTCGGTCACGGCCTTCAGCGGAAATCCGGATTCGCGCGCGAGGGAAATGACCTTCTCGGCCTTGGTCTCGGCGACTTCCCAGGTATAGACGCCAGCGATGCCGCGGCCGTTCACGTGGACGTGCATCATGATCTGATACGCCTCGGCCGGCGAGCGCTCGAAGATGGTCTCGAGCACGAGCACGACGAACTCCATCGTCGTGTAGTCGTCGTTCAGAAGGACGACCTTGTACTGCGCCGGTTCTTTCTTCTGAACTTGGACGCGTTCCTTGACCTGCTCGTTCGACTGCGCCACTACTGTCTGCTCTTGCCGACCTGGTTCATCTTTTCCAGCACGGCGCTCAGCCGCTTGAACTCCTCGCCGAAGGCCGCCAGGTCACCGGCGCGCAGCGCCTGGTTCATCTTGTCGCGGTGGACCAGGGCCTCCGCGGTCAGCGTCGCGAGCGTCGGGTCGGTCGGCCGGCCGGCGACGGGGGCCTCGACTGGCGGCGCGTCAACCGGCGTGGCGACGACAGGCGTCGCCTCGCTCTTGACCTGATCTGGCGCCAGGGCCTCGACCACGCTGCGGCCGAAGATCTGGCCGAGTGCCCGCGTCAGCGTCTCGTCCATCACGATGCGGTTCTGGTAGGCGACGACGACCTGCTTGAGCTCGGGAATCTTGCCTTCGGGGGAGCGCAGGTAGAGCGGTCGCACGTAGATGAGTGATTCCTTGATGGGGATCACCAGCAGCGTGCCCCAGATGACCTCGGACCCCTGCTGGCTCCACAAGGCGACCTGGGGCGAGATGATCTGATCCTGATTGATGCGGCCGATCACCTGCTGCGGACCGAAGATCGTGCTGTTCTTCGGGAACTGGAACGCCAGCAGGCGGCCGTAGTGGTCGCCGTCACTGCGCGCCACCATCCAGGCCGCCAGGTTGTCCTTGGCGCGCGGCGTGAACGGGAGCATCTGGATGAACTCCGCGTCCTTCTCGCCGGGCAGCCGCATGATCGTGTAGTACGGCTGCATCGGCGACGTGTTCTGCGCCTGGCTCTGCGGCGGCACGGCCCACTGATCTTCCTTGTTGTAGAAGACCTGCGGGTTGGTCATGTGGTACGTCCGGTAGATCTCGGACTGGTACTTGAAGATGTCTTCGGGATAGCGCACGTGACGGCGCAGGTCCACCGGCATGTCCGATAGCGGATGGAGGAGCCCTGGGAAGATGCGGTCGAGCGTCTGCGCGAGCGGGTCGGTGGGCTCGGCCAGATAGAACGAGACGCTACCGTTGAAGGCGTCGATGACGATCTTGACCGAGTTCCTGATGTAGTTGAGCCGGCCGCCAGGCCGCGTCACCACAGGTGTGGAGAATGGGTAGTTGGCCGTCGTGGTGTAGGCGTCCTGCATCCAGTAGAGCCGGCCGCCGCTCAACACCGGATATGGGTCGCTGTCGTAGGTCAGGAAGGGCGCCAGCAGCTTGACGCGGTCCCCGATGCGCCGATGGAACATGACTCGTGTCTCTGGCGTCAGCTGGCTCGTGACGAGGATGTCCGTGCTCGCGAAGCGCAGCGCAAACGCTGCGCGCCGGAAGAAGCTGCCAATCGTCACGCCCCCCGTGCCCGCGTAGAACGTGGTCTCGTTGTCGTCGCCGCGCGGATAGTGGAACTCCGGCTGCCGCGTCTTCACCAGGACGTAGTCGTTCGAGAGCTCGCCGTAGTAGATGCTGGGCTCGTCCAGCCGGAGGTCGCGCGTCGAGACGGGAGGCAGGTCGCGGATGAACAGCACCGGCAGGCCTTCGGTCGTGACTTCGTTGACCGGGCCGAGCGTGACGCCGTAGCCGTGCGTGAACGTGAGCCGTTCGTTGACGAACGACTTGTTCGACATGCTCTCGGTGTTCAGCTCGCGGGCCGAGAGCATCACCTGGCGATACTTGCCGTTGATCACGTACCGGTCGTTGTCAACGCTGTTGAAGTCGTAGTAGGTGCGGATTTCCTGGATCTGCGTGAACGTCTGCAGCAGCGGCTGGTGATCCCACAGCCGGACGTTCTCGATCGTGCCTGCGTTGGCGATGATGTCGGCGGCCGTCAGTTCGGCATCGCCGGACAGTTCGCGCTCCTCGACACGGCCGAGGTCATACGCCGCGCGCGTCGCGGCGATGTTGTGCGTGATGAAGGGCCGTTCCTTGTCCTGCTCGTTCGGCGTCACGACCAGGCGTTGAAGCAAGCCAGCGTAGACGCCGCCGCCGAGACTGACGACCACGTAGAGCGCGATGGCCACCGGAAGGGGCCAGCCGCGGCGGGCGAAGCCGTGCCAGAGCGCCAGCGCCACGCCCAGGACCAACACGCCGAGCGTGGCCCAGAAGAAGGGAATGGACGCGTAGACGTCGGTGTACGACGCGCCGAACTGCACGACGCTCTGCGGCGCCGGCGAGAGCAGCGTGTTCGGGATGTTCATCCACGCGCCCCACGCCATCAGCGACAGCACCAGCGCGACGAGCAGCGACAGGTGTCTCCGCGCGCCCGTGATCAGCCGAATCTTCGGCCAGCCAGGGCCTCCCGGCCGCGCCTCGAGCACGAAGCTGCCGGAGAACACGTAGTAACCAGCCGACCCGAAGAGCGTGAGGAAGGTGACGGCCAGCGCCTGCTGCCGCACCGACTCGTAGATGGGCAGGCGATAGACGTAGAACCCGATGTCCCGACCGAACAGCGCATCGGTCTGGCCGAACGGCACGCCGTTGAAGAAGTTGAGCCAGGCCAGCCAGTTCGCCGCGCCCGTGATGCCCGACAGCAGCGCGAGCCCAGCGGCCACCGGCAGGGCGAGGCCCGCCAGGCTCCGACCTTCGAACGTGATCGGCCGGCCGTCCACGGTCGATCCGAGCACGACCGGCGGCCGTCCCGCCGTGCGACGCCGCGCAATGACGAAGTTGCCGTAGACGAACAGGAAGACGATGGCGAAGGTGAGGGTGAAGACCAGCGCCTGCGTGTTGATCGTCCGCAGGAACACGCCCTGGTACCCGACCTCGCCGAACCACAGCCAGTCGGTGTAGTACTCGGTCGCGGACGGCAACACGAACACGATCGCGACGATCGCGACGAGCAGGCTGGGCAGGCTCCGGAACGTCATGGGAGGCGGGCAGGTCAACCTTATCACGCGCCTCGAGGGGCCATCACCGCCACCGGGGCTATGCGAGAATGAGCGTGGATCTTGAGGTGCATGCGTGTTGTCGATAGGTTCGATTGCTCCGGATTTCCTTCTGCCCAGCCACACCGGCGGCCAGGTGCGCCTGTCCGATTTCCGGGGCCACCGGCACGTCGTCGTGGCGTTTCATCCCCTGGCGTTCACCCCCGTCTGTGCGGCGCAGGTGCAGGCGTACGAAGGCGAGCGTCCGCGGCTGGACGCGCTCTCGGCCCACGTGCTGGCCATCAGCGTGGACGCCGGCCCGTCCAAGAAGGCGTGGGCCGACTCGCTCGGTGGCGTGTCCTACGACCTGCTCAGTGACTTCCATCCCCACGGTGCCGTCGCCCGCGCCTACGGCGTGATGCGGGAGGATGGCATCACCGAGCGCGCGGTGTTCGTCGTGGACAAGGCGGGCATCATCCGCTGGGCGCGCCAGTATGCGATCCCCGAGCAGCCGGACCTCGCCGCGCTCTTCGCTGCGCTCGAGGCGGTCGACGGCAGACCGTAGACGGTCGACGGTAGACAGGCTACGGGCTACGGCCGACGGCAGACGGCCCGCAGCCTACGGCCTACGGCAGACGGGCTACGGCCCACAGCCCACGGGCGACGGCCTGAAGGCGACCCGAGCCGCCGCGGGCGTGCGGGTGGATCTTCGGCGCGTCAGACGATACGCTGATTCCTTCAAGACAGCGGCACGGGTCCCCGCGGATGTACGCGGAGGGGCGTCGAGTCGCGTCCGATTCAGGGGAGACAACGCACGATGGCACGACGCATGGTTGCAGTAGCAGTGATCGCGCTGGCGATGGTGGGGAGTTCCGTCATCCAGGCGCAGCAGAAGACCACGGACATGCCCGGCGCGGGGGGCCGCACCAGGACCAGCCCGCACGTGAAGGCGGAGTGGTCGATCGACGGGGCGACGGTCACCATCGAATACGGGCGGCCGTACCTCAAGGGGCGGCCCGAGGCGGACATGATGCCTGCCGGGAAGGAATGGCGCACGGGGTCGGATGAGGCGACGATCATCACGGCAACCAGGCCCATCCGGATTGGGACGCTGACGCTGGCGGCCAACACGCCGCACACCATCAACACGGTGCCGGGGGCGTCGTGGGAGCTGGTCATCGGCACCCTTGGGAAGCCTGGGCAGTGGGGCATTCCCTACAACAAGGCTCTGGAAGTCGGCCGCGTGCCGATGACGGCGGGCAAGACGAAGGCGCCCGTCGAGCAGGTGACGATCCACATCGACGACACGGCCGCCGGCGCGACGCTCCGCATCGAGTGGGGCTCGGCGAGCGCGACGGTACCGTTCACGTTCGGCAGCTAGACAGAGGGGTCGTACCTCGCTTGCCGGAAGGCAGGTACGACCCCCTTCTCAGCCTCGAGTCCCAACATTCATCCCTGCGCAGCAGGCGCGTTACCGCGCCTCCTGTCCGCGAACAGCCCCACTCGGTGCTCGAGCCGGCTCACGAGGACCGCGTCCCTGGACTGCCGGTACGCCAGCGCCAACACGTCGGCCGGCATCCGGCGCCGAGCGCAGGGCGCCGAGCGTCGCACCGTTTCCGGCCGACACGGCAGGACGATCGCCGCGGCTGCGGAGACGCCGCCAACAACTGCGCCCGCCGGCGCGCGAAAACCTGCGCGGCCATCCGCGAGGGTTTCAGCGACCCCCGCGCCGGTCGTCCTCGGGTCGCCCGGTTTGCGCCATCCCACGCCCAAGCTGTCGAGATGGCGCTGGCTACGCCGCTGGCCAGTGGCGTGATGACATCTCACTCGCTTGAGTCTGACCCGCTCACGCACTGACGGCCGAAGAGCGTGAGCTTGTCCATGTGCGCAGGGCGAGACGCCAAGCGAAGGATTTCGTTCATCGATCACGTCCAGCGTGTCTCGCACTGTCATCCGCGGTTGTCCGAGTCATGGACCGAGCGGCGGAGGCGCTCGCCAGTGCCGCCGAGCGGGAAGAGCAGCGTCTTGACCGTGCCGATGGTGACGCCGAGCCCCTCCGCGATGTCGCGCACGGCCATGCCGTCGCGGTAGTAGAGGATGGACGGCAGTCCGTTCGCCCGAGGGCAATGCGGCCACGGCCTGCCACAGCCGACGGCTCCGCTCGTCTGCGATCAGTCGCTGAGCGCGCCGGGCGCGGCACCCGGCTCCTGCGCGTCGTCGAGCGCAGCGCCCTCGCGGCGCAGCGTGCGTCCGTGCTTCGCAGCCAGTCCTGCGCCAGACTACGGATCTTCGCGACCACGGGTGGAACTGGCGCAGGCTCTCGTCTGAACGAGGTGGTGTCCGCGCAGGAACGCGTCCTGGTGACTTCCTCGGCGCCGGCCGGGTCCCGCACCATCATCAGCACCAGGCCGAAAAGCCGACCCTGATTGGACTGCCCGCGCCCGACGGCCCTGCGGCTGCCGCGCGGAATCGCGGACGACGTCGCTGGTCTGACGCCCGCTACCGCCGCCTGTCCCTGTCATCGCGAGCGGGAGACCCAGCGACGCGTACGCGAGTTTGCGCCCACCGTAGAACAGGGGGATGAGTCCAACCAGCACGGCTGGCGCGAACAGCAGTCCCAGCGACGTAGAGCACGAGTCCCTTCATCGCGAGGTCCGCCGCATCCCGCCTCTCTTCATCGGAGCGTGGCGCCGCGCGAAGATACGCGCGCACGGACGGATACCCGAACCGTCTTGCCCGCCGGCCCGAGATCGCTCCATACAGGATGACCACACCCAGGAGAGGGCCCAGCAGCACCATACAGAGAATGATGAGTTCGGGAACACCAAGAGCCACGCTGCACCTTCCGTTTCAGCCGCTGGCCTGGGGGGCGACACGGTTGGCCAGCCGTCGAAAAGGTATACAACGCTCGGCGCGCGATGGTTGACAGGATGCGCGAGGCCCCAGACTCGGCCCTCGCGGCCACGTTCGGATCAGGGCGGCGGGATCGCCAGGGTACGGCACATCTTGCGGGCGAGTAGGTCCGGGATCTCCGTATGGCGAGGGATTGCTTCGACTGCACCGGTGGTCGGGTTCACCCAGAGCGAGTGTGACCCGCCTTCGCGCTTGAGCACACAACTGGGCTCGCGGGAGGTCCGATCGGCAATCTCCCAACCTTCAATCCGTCCAATCAATCTTCAATGGTTCGATCATCCGATTCCTCAATCCCCCGGCCTTCCTCGTACACTCCCCCCATGCGCAGCGTTGTCGTCACCGGAGCGTCCACGGGCATCGGCGCGGCCACGGCCAAGGTCCTGACGTCGAACGGATTCCGCGTCTTCGGCAGCGTCCGTCAATCGGCCGACGGCGACCGGCTCCGTCGAGAGCTGGGCGAGCGGTTCGTGGCCTTGTCCTTCGACGTCACGGATCGCCCCGCCGTGGACGCGGCCGCTGAGCTCGTCGGACAGGCACTCGCCGGCGAGACGCTACACGGTCTCGTCAACAACGCCGGCATCGCCGTGCTGGGGCCTCTGCTCCATCTGCCGCCAGACGAGTTTCGACGTCAGCTCGAAGTCAATCTCGTCGGTCAGTTGCACGTAACGCAAGCCTTCGCGCCACTGCTCGGGGCGGGTGCTCAGCGCATCGGCACGCCGGGCCGCATCGTGATGATGTCGTCGGTGGCCGGCCGCAACGCCTCGCCCTTCATGGGGCCGTACTGCACGTCCAAGTTCGGGCTCGAAGGGTTTTCCGAAAGCCTGCGCCGTGAGCTGATGCTCTTCGGCATCGATGTCGTCATCGTCGCTCCAGGCCCAATCGCGACGCCGATCTGGGACAAGGCCGATGCCCTCGATCCGGAGTCGCTTGCGCACACACCCTACGTGTCGGCGCTGCGCATCGCGAGGCAGAGCATTGCGGAGGGCCGGCTGGGCCTGCCGCCCGAGCGGATCGGCGAGGTCGTGCACATCGCACTGACCACCGCGCGTCCGAAGACGCGCTACGTCGTCACGCCGACGAAGATGGTCGAGTGGCTGACGACCGTCCTCCCGAAACGCGTGTTGGACCGCATCGTCGCGAAGCGGTTGGGATGGCGGTGAGTGCTCGCGGTGCGGACCCTTCTGGTCTACCCTTGAGTGCGGACCCCGCTGAATGCCGTCTGGCAACTCGCTTCCACCCGAGGACGTCATCGCCGCGACCCGCTCGTGGATCGAACGGGCCGTCATTGGCCTCGATCTCTGCCCGTTCGCCAGGGCGGTGTACGTCAAAGAGCGAGTCCGGTACGTCGTCAGCGAGGCGTGCGATGCCGAGACGTTGATTGCAGACCTTGGGCGAGAGCTGCGCCACCTGTCGCGCGTGGACCCAGCGGCCACGGACACGACGCTCCTGATCCATCCGCGTGTCCTGGCGGAATTCCTGGCTTACAACGACTTCCTGGCCGCCGCCGATGCAACCGTCACGGCCCTCGGGCTCGCCGGTGTCCTGCAGATTGCGAGCTTTCACCCTGCGTATCAGTTCGACGGCACCACGCCGGACGACGTCACCAACAACACCAACCGGTCGCCATATCCGATGCTACAGGTGCTGCGCGAGGCGAGCGTCACCCGTGCGGTCGCGACGTTCCCGGGCGCGGTTGACGTCTACGCGCGGAACATGGCGACGATGCGCCGGCTGGGTGCGTCAGGATGGGACGCGCTCGACGTCGCGGCGTCGGCCGCGGGCAAGCGACGTGCCGTTGACCGTAGCCCGTAGCCCGTTGTGTAGCCCGTTGGCTGTGGACCGTGGCCGTCTCCCGCGGCCCGTCTGCCGCAGTCTGCGGTCGTCGCTGTGGCCGGTAGCCCGTCTGCCGCTGGCCGTGTGCCGTCTGCCGTTTGCCGTGGGCGGCTGCCCGTATTCCGTGTTAACCGTAGCCCGTAGCCCGTAGCCCGTAGCCCGTAGCCCGTAGCCCGTAGCCCGTTGCCCGTCGCCCGTCTGCCGTCTGCCGTCTGCCGTCAGAGCTCTAATCCGAGACCGCCCATGTTTGTCATGGAACTGACCTATAAGGCCCCGCTGACCGAGATTGACGCGCACATGAAGGCGCACGTCATCTACCTGAAGAAGTACTACGCGTCCGGAAATTTCCTGGTGTCAGGTCGCAAACGTCCGCGGGATGGCGGGGTTATCCTCGCGGTCGGCAAGAGCCGGGAGCAGATCGAAACCATCGCGAAGGAGGACCCGTTCATCACGCACGGCCTGGCCGACTTTCGGGTGATCGAGTTCAGGGCCAGCCAGCGCGCGGACGACATCCAGCAGCGGCTCGATCCGCCTTCGCGCTGATGCCCTTCGGCGACACACGGCGCCCGTCGGCGGTAGCCTGTTGGCTGTATCCCGTCCGCCGTAGCCCGTAGCCCGTAGCCCTCGGCGGTAGCCGGTAGCCCGTCTGCCGTTTCCCGCAGGCCGTGGTCCGTCCGCCGTGGGCTGTAGGCCGTTTCCCGTCTGCCGTCTGCCGTAGCCCGTCTACTGTCTGCCGTCTACCGCGTCCATGCGGCGAACCATGATCACGCCCTTGATAGCGGCCAGCCGCGCGAGGATCTCGTCGCTCACGGCCGCGTCGGTGTCGAGGACCGTGTAGGCGATGTCGCCCTTCGACGAGTTGACCATGTCGTGGATGTTGAGGCCGGCCTGGCCGAATGTCTCCGAGATCTGGCCGAGCATGTTCGGGACGTTGGCGTTGGCGCAGATGACCCGGAAGGGCGTCCGGCGCGGCGAACTCACGTCGGGGAAGTTCACGGCGTTCCGGATGTTGCCGTTCTGCAGGAAGTCTTTCACCTGGTCGGCCACCATGATCGCGCAGTTGTCTTCGGCCTCTTCGGTCGAAGCGCCCAGATGCGGAAGCGTGATGCAGCGCTTGTGGTTTTTCGTGAGGTTGATCGGGAAATCGCTGACGTAGGCGCGAACGTGGCCCGCGTCGATCGACGCCACCACCGCGGCATCATCGACGATGCCTTCGCGCGCGAAGTTCAGGATCGCAACGCCCTTCCTCATCGTCTTCAGCCGCTCGGCGCTGATGAGCTTCTTGGTGGCTTCGATGAGTGGCACGTGCACGGTGACGTAGTCGGCGGCGGCCAACGCCTCGTCGAGCGACCGCGCCTTCTTGACCGAGGCGGAGAGCTGCCAGGCCCCTTCGACGGTGAGACCCGGATCGAAGCCGACGACGTGCATGCCGAGGGCGACGCCCGAATTGGCGACGAGCCGGCCGATCGCGCCCAGGCCGATGACGGTGAGCGTGCGGCCGGGAAGCTCGATGCCGGCGAAGTTCTTCTTGCCGGCCTCCACGAGCTTGTGCAGTTCCTCGTCGGTGCCCGTGAGCTGGCGAGCGAAGTCCCACGCTTCGCAGATCTGCCGCGACGCGAGGATCAGTCCGGCGACGACCAGTTCCTTGACCGCGTTGGCGTTGGCGCCCGGTGCGTTGAACACCGGAATGCCGCGCTCGCTCATCTTCGCGACCGGGATGTTGTTGACGCCGGCGCCGGCCCGGCCCACGGCCTTGAGCGTCGCCGGAATCTCGAGCTTGTGCATGTCGGCCGACCGCAGCAGCACCGCGTCCACGCCGTGCCCGTCGTTGCCGACCTCGAAGACCTCAGCAGGCAGGCGCGAGAGGCCGACCTGCGCGATGTTGTTGAGCGTCTGAATCTTGAACTTGGACAAAGGACCCTTCTCCGCGAGAGTGACGACCCTTCATTATGACCGACGAGGCGGCTACGCGCTCTGGTCCGGCGCCTCGACCGGGTTGACGAAAGGCATCATCTTGCGAAGGTCGGCGCCCACGCGCTCGAGCAGCTGTCCGCGCGCGGCCTTGCGCTGGGCGTTGAACCACGGCCGGCCTGCTTCGTGCTCGGCGACCCACTTGCGGGCGTACTCGCCCTCCTGGATCTCCTTGAGCATCTGCTTCATGACCTTCCGTGTCTCGTCGGTCACCATGCGAGGACCGCCGGTGTAGTCGCCGTGCTCGGCCGTGTCGCTGATCGAGTAGCGCATGAAGTTCAGGCCGCCGCGGTACATCAGGTCCACGATGAGCTTGAGCTCGTGCATGCACTCGAAGTACGCGATCTCCGGCTGGTAGCCCGCTTCGACGAGCGTGTCGAAGCCGGCCTTGACGAGCGCGCTGACGCCGCCGCAGAGGACCGCCTGTTCGCCGAACAGATCCGTTTCGGTCTCTTCCGCGAACGTCGTTTCGACGATGCCCGCGCGACCGACGCCGATGGCCGACCCGTAGGCCAGCGCGAGGGCCTTGGCCTGGCCGGTGGCGTCCTGGTGGACGGCGACGAGCGCGGGCGTGCCGCCGCCCTCGACGTACAGCTCGCGGACACGATGGCCCGGAGACTTGGGCGCAATCATCGTGACGTCGATGTCCTTCGGGGGCGTGATGGTGCCGAAGCGGATGTTGAAGCCGTGCGCGAACATGACCATCTTGCCGGCGCTGAGGTTCGGACCGATCGCGTCGCGGTAGAGCGTCGCGGCGGCGGTGTCGGGGACGAGCACCATGATCACGTCGGCCCACTTCGTGGCCTCGCCGGGCGACATCACCTGGAAGCCGTCCTTCTCAGCGGCCGCGCGCGACTTGCTGCCGTCGTGGAGGCCAATCCGCACCGTGACGCCGCTGTCCCGCAGGTTCAGCGCGTGGGCGTGCCCCTGCGATCCATACCCGAGCACAGCCACCTTCTTCGCGCGGATCAGATCGACCTGCGCATCACGGTCGTAATACATCTTCGCCATGTGATCTCCTAAGAAAGGACCTCGGAGGTAATTCCTACGAAAACTGTAATCGGATCAGCCCGATTACAGTTTTCGTAGGAATTACCTCCGAGGTCATCTACACCGAATATGAAACGTTGGCGTCAACCGCGTCGGACGGGCCGCGGCCCGGCGTCTCGGTCGTGCGGCCCGCGATGCCGCGGGACATCGCGAGGCAGCCCGTCCGGGCGACTTCCTTCACGCCGAACGGCTTGAGGATCTCGAGCAGCCCGTCGATCTTGTCCTCGGTGCCCGTGATCTCGATGATGAGCGAGTCCGGCGCGACGTCCACCACGCGCGCGCGGAAGACGTCCACCAGCTGCATGACCTGGCTGCGAGTCTCGGCCGCCGCGCCCACCTTGATGAGCGCGAGGTACCGGTGCACGGTCGGCCGTGCCGTGACGTTCTCGACGCGCAGCACGTGGACGAGCTTGTAGAGATTGGCCTCGATGCGCGCGGCCGCGTCCGGGTGCGTCTCGACGACCAGCGTCATGCGGGACAGGCCCGGGGTGCCGGTGTGTCCGACGGTCAGCGACTCGATGTTGTAGCCGCGGCGCCGCACGAGCGACGAGACGCGGTTGAGCACGCCGGGTTTGTCTGCGACTTCGACGTTGAAGGTGACTAGCATGTCTGCTCCTGCGCGTGTCGCCCGAACCAGCGGTCCAGGCGCGCACCGCTAATCGCGGTCCGCTCCGGTTTCGGCCAGCGGCGAGGGCCGGCGAATCATCTTGTGCAGGTCGGCGCCGGCCGGCACCATCGGGAACACCGAGTCTTCCTGCTCGACCTTGAAATCAATCAGCACCGCGCCGTGGTGCGACGCGCGCCGCGCTCACCGCCGGCACCACCTCTTTGCGCGTCGTCACCGTATGCGCCTCGATGCCGTAGGCGCCGGCCAGTTTGGCGAAGTCAGGACTGAGCAGCGGCGTCGCGGCATAGCGGCGCTCGTAGAAGAACTCCTGCCACTGCCGGACCATCCCGAGATAGCCGTTGTTGATGATGGCGATGTTGATCTTGAGGTTCTCCTGGACGACCGTCGCCAGTTCGCACAAGGTCATCTGGAAGCCGCCGTCGCCGACAACCACCCAGACTTCGGCGTCGGGACAGGCCATCTTGGCGCCAATCGCCGCCGGCAGCGCGAAGCCCATCGTGCCGAGTCCGCCCGACGTGATGAGCGTGCGCGGCTCGTCGTGATGGTAGTACTGCGCCTCCCACATCTGATGCTGGCCGACGTCGGTCACGACCACGGCCTTGCCGTGCGTCGCGCGCCAGATGTCGTTGATGACGTGCGCCGCGTACAGATGCCCGTCGTCCGGCAGATTCTGGATGTCGCGGACGGCCGAATCGCCCTTCAGATCGCGGATGTGCTTGCTCCACGCATCGACCTGGAGTGGGCCGAGCACCGGCGTCCACGCGCCCAGCACGTCCTTGACGTCCGCCACGATGCCGATGTCCACGGGCACGTTCTTGCCGATCTCGGCCGGGTCGATGTCCACGTGGATCTTGCGCGCGTTCTGCGCGTAGGTCTTGAGGTTGCCCGTCACGCGGTCGTCGAAGCGCATGCCGAGCGCGATGAGCAGGTCGGCTTCCTGGATCGCGGTGTTGACCCAGGCTTCGCCGTGCATCCCCATCATGCCGAGGTTCTGCGGATGCGAGGCCGGCAGACAGCCGATGCCGAGCAGCGTGACCGCCACGGGGATGCCGGTCGCATCGACGAACGCCCGGAACTCCTCAGTCGCGTTGGCCAGCATCAGTCCGTGGCCCGCGAGCACCAGCGGGCGCTCGGCGGCGCGCAGCAGGTCGAGGGCGTCGGTCATGCTGACCGTCGTCGGCGCCGGAATCTCGCGCACGACCGACGGATCCGGCGCGGCCGCGTCCCAATCGAAGTCGGCCGTGGACTGCTGCGCGTCCTTGGTGATGTCGATCAGCACCGGTCCGGGACGACCCGACTGCGCGACGAGAAATGCCTCGCGCACCGTCGAGGCGACTTCGTCGGCCCGCGTCACCAGGTAGTTGTGCTTGGTCACCGGCAGCGTGATGCCCGTGATGTCGGTTTCCTGGAACGCGTCCGACCCGATGAGCCGGCTGCCGACCTGCCCGGTGATGCAGACGATCGGCACCGAGTCGAGCATCGCGGTCGCGATGCCGGTGACCATGTTGGTCGCGCCCGGACCGCTGGTGGCGATCGCCACACCGACTTTGCCGCTCGCGCGCGCGTAGCCGTCGGCCATGTGCGTCGCGCCCTGCTCGTGCCGGACGAGGACGTGGCGGATCGGATACTTCAGCATCGCGTCATACGCGGGCAGAATCGCGCCGCCGGGATAGCCGAACACGTCGGTCACCCCTTGCCGCACCAGACACTCCCACAGAATCTCCGCGCCAGTCAGTCGAGTCATGTCAGCCCCATTGCAGTGACGAATGTGGTGATGTGGTGATGTGTGATGTGGTGATGTGTGATGTGGTGATGTGAGCTCATCCGGTGACGGCTCCCGTGGACGCCGATGACACCAGTCGGGCGTACTTCGCCAGGACTCCGCGCGTGGCCTTCGGAGCGGGCAGCGTCCAGGCGGCTAGACGGGCCGCGACCTCGGCGGCCGGCACGTTCAGGTCGATCCGACGCGCCACCTCGTCGATCGTGATCTCGTCGCCGTCCCGGACGACCGCGATCGGTCCGCCCGCCACCGCCTCCGGCGAGACGTGGCCGACCATCAGGCCGCGTGTCGCACCCGAGAAGCGTCCGTCGGTGACCATCGCGACGCTGTCGCCCAGACCGGCGCCTACGATGGCGGCCGTGACGCCCAGCATCTCGCGCATGCCAGGACCGCCCTTCGGGCCTTCCTGTCGAATGACGACCACGTCGCCCGCGCGGATCCCGCCGGTCTGTACGGCGGCGAATGCCGCCTCTTCGCTCTCGAAGACGCGCGCCGGTCCGGTATGCCGATGCGGCGTATGGCCCGCGACCTTCACGACCGCACCTTCCGGAGCGAGGCTGCCATGGAGGATCGCCAGGCCCCCGGTGGGGGACAGCGGCTGATCGAGCGAACGCACGACGTCCTGGCCGGGCGCCTCGACCGCCTCGGCGGCTTCAGCCGCCAGCGTCCGGCCCGTGACCGTGATCGCGTCGCCGTGCAGCGAGCCGTGCTGAATCAGCCGGCGCGCCACGAGACCGTTGCCGCCGACGCGATGCAGATCGGTCGCGACGAACCGGCCACCCGGCTTGAGATCGGCCAGCCAGGGCACGCGGTCGCTGATGCGGTTGAAGGCCTCGAGTTCGAGCGTCACGCCGGCCTCTCGCGCGATGGCCATCAGGTGCAGCACCGCGTTGGTCGATCCGCCCGTGGCCGCGACCGAGGCGATGGCGTTCTCGAAGGCCTCGCGCGTCAGGATCTGACGCGGCGTCAGGCCACGGCGGACCAGGTCCACCGTGAGCGCGCCGGCCGCACGCGCGACCGCCGGCTTGCCGGCATCGGTGGCTGGCACGTTGTTGCTGCCCATCGGCGACATGCCCAGAAACTCACACACGCCCGCCATCGTGTTGGCCGTGAACTGGCCGCCGCACGCCCCGGCACCCGGGCACGCATTGTCCTCGAGCTTCGTCAGCTCGATCGTCGTCATCCTGCCCGCCGCATGCGCGCCGACGGCCTCGAAGACGTCCTGGATGGTGACGTTCCGGCTCGCGTACTGGCCGGGGGCAATCGAGCCCCCGTAGAGGACGAGGCCCGGCACGTTGATGCGCGCCAGCGCCATCAACGCGCCAGGAATGGTCTTGTCGCAGCCCACGAGCGCGATGACGCCGTCGAGCTGGTTGCCGTCCACGACCATCTCGATCGAGTCCGCGATGACCTCGCGGCTCACGAGCGACATCCGCATGCCGGCCGTGCCCATCGTGATCCCGTCGGAGATGGAGACGGTGTTGAACTCCATGGCCGTGCCGCCCGCCTCGCGAATTCCCTGGCGCACGTGCCCCGCCAGGTCTCGCAGGTGGTAGTTGCACGGGCCGATCTCAATCCACGTGTTCGCGATGCCGATGAGCGGCTTGCGCAGGTCCGTCTCGGAGTACCCGACGGCCTTGAGCATGGCGCGGGCCGGGGCCCGGTTGGGGCCATCGACCAGGCCGGCGCTGCGTTGAGACGGGGGAGTGGGCATAGACAGGCTACGGCTGACGGGCTACAGACGACGGGCTACGGCTTCCGGACGACGACGACAGGCTACGGGCGACGGCTACGTCACGGGCTACGGGCGACGCCTACGGGGACGACGACGAACGCAAACCGCATCGAGCGTGTCAAGCCCGCTGTCCCCCTGTGGGCCGTCGGTCCGCCGTTCCCTGTCGGCGTCGGACCGTCCCCCGTGGGCTGTCTGCCGTAGCCTGCCCAGTGTTATATCGGGTCCAGACCTATTTCTCAATCGCATAATGTTTGAATCTGAATCATTTATGTTTATGGGCCTGGGCCGTCGCGGTCCCGGGCAGCCCCGGAACCTGCTCCCGGCCGCGGCGACGCCCCGGCCAGGTCTTGCCGTGACACGGGCCAGTCGGCCGGGAGGGCCGAACCCGTCGGCCCGGACTATCCTTGTGCCCGTGTCAGACACTCTCGACTCGCTTCGCGCACAGCTCGACGACATCGACGACAGCCTGATCGACGTGCTGGCCCGACGGCAGGATGCCGTGCGCCGCGTGGCGGCGTTGAAGCAGCAGACGACCGTCCCCCTGCGGGACGTCCTCCGCGAGGCCCGCCAGATCGCCCGCCTGGCCGACCGGGCCCGGCAGCTCGGCGTGGACGAGCTGTTCGTCACGCGGCTCTTCCGCGAGATCGTCGATTTCTCCGTTCGGACCCAGGAAGTGCACCTGAGTGCGACGTCAGGGCAGATGCCTGCCCGGCCCATCACGGTGGTGTTCCAGGGGTCGGACGGTGCGTTCAGCCACATCGCTGGCCGCCGTTTCTTCGCGCCACGCCCGTCGTCGGTGACCTACCGCGGCGTGCCCAGCTTTCGCGTGCTGCTCGAGGAGGTGAGGAGCGGCGCGGCCGACTACGCGATGCTCCCGATTGAGAACACCACCTCGGGATCGGTGCACGACGCGTACGACGCGTTGTCTCATACGGACCTCGCCATCGTCGGCGAAGAGCTGCTGCGCATCGAGATGTGCCTGGTCGGCCTGGCGGAGATCCCGCTCGAACAGCTGCGGAAGGTGTCGTCCCATCCGCAGGCCCTCTCGCAGTGCACCGCATTCCTGGCCTCGCTGCCGCAGTGCACGGTCGAGTCGTTCACCGACACGGCGATGAGCGTCGAACGGGTGAAGCTCGAGAACGACCCGACGCACGCCTCGATCGCGAGCGCGGAGGCCGCCGCGCTGCACGGGCTGCACGTGCTGCGGCGCGACATCGCCAACCATCGCGAGAACTACACGCGCTTTCTGGTCATCGCGCGCGAGGCCGAGCCGTGGGACCCGCGGGTGGCGTGCAAGACCTCCGTGATGTTCGTCACCGACCACGAACGCGGCCGGCTGCTGTCGTGCCTCAACGTCCTGGCGGGGCACAGCCTCAACCTCACCAAGCTCGAGTCGCGCCCGCGCATCGGCCGGCCGTTCGAGTATCAGTTCTACGTGGATTTCGAAGGCAACGTCGCCGACGCCAACGTCCAACGCGCGCTCGACGAGATGTCGGGCTTGACGCGCGCGCTCAAGATCTTCGGGTCGTATCCGGCACGGAAGATCTCGGAGTGACGGGGGAGTGACGGGCGCGTGAAGTGCAGGAACAGCACTGAAGTGCTGGAGGGAAGGGCGCTGAAGTGCTGGAGTGACACGCACTCGAGGTGCTGGCGGGAAGACACGGGAAGTGCGGGTGGGAAGAGCGCTGAAGTGCTGGAGTGACATGCGCTCGAGGTGCTGGTCGGAGAGCACTGAAGTGCCGCTGTGAAACGCGCGTGAGGTGTTGCCGCAGGAGGAGTCATGCGTAGAGCGTGCATCGGCGTTGTCGTCCTGCTGTGTGTCGCGTTCGGCCGCCCGCTTCCCGCGCAGCAGTCGCCGCCGCCCCGTGCGGGCGCAATGGGTCAGACGCCTGCGGGCCAGGCGGCCTCCGGCGTGGTCGCCGGCACCCTGACCGTTGCGGATGCCAACCAACCGGTGCGAAAGGCCACCGTCCAGCTCACCTCCGTCGGGACGCCGCGGGTGTTTCGGACGGCCACAACCGATGAGCAGGGGCGGTTCGAGTTCACCGCCGTGGTGCCTGGCGAGTTCACGCTGTCGGCGTCCAAGCCGGGCTATCTCGACATGGTCTACGGCGCGCGCCGGCCGGGATCGACCAGCCAGGGCACGGTGCTGACGCTGCTCGACGGACAGCGCCTCGACAAGATCTCGATGCGGCTGCCGCGTGGCGGCGTGATCGCCGGGATGATCACCGACGAGTTCGGCGATCCGGCGTTCAACGTGCCGGTGCGCGCGATTCGGTACATCTACCAGATCGGCTACAAGGCGCTGACGGCCGGCGGAAACGCGGTGACCGACGACCGTGGACAGTATCGGATCGCCGGGCTGCTTCCGGGCGAGTACCTGGTCAGTGCCGTGCCGCGCGACACCATCGCCGCCGCGGCGGCCATGGCCGAGGAGCTGCGGGTCAGGCAGGCGCAATTGGCCGCGCGAGGCGATTCCTTCCAGGTGCCCCCGGTGCCCAGCAACGGCTACGTGGCCGTCTACTATCCGGGGTCGCCGACCGGCGCGGGCGCGGCTCCGGTCACCGTCGGTCCGAGCCTCGAGGTCGCGGGCATCGATATCCGGCTGCAGGTGGTGCAGACCGCGTCCGTGACCGGCGCGATTGTCAGCAGCGAGGCCGTCGTGCCGCAGAGCCGGCTGCAACTGGTGGACCGCAGCCTGCCGATGAACGGCGTTGGCATCTGGTTCCGCGACATGCGGCCCGATGGCAGCTTCTCGTTTCACGGGCTCGTTCCTGGGTCGTACCTGCTGAAGGCCTTCGGTACACCGGGCGGCAAACCGGGCATGGCCGGCGGTGAGATGTGGGGCGCGGCGGAGTTGTCCGTGGGGGGCACGGGCGCGAACGACGTCCAGCTGCGCATGCACCGAGGCGTGAAGGTGTCGGGCCAGTTGCGGCTCGAGGGTCTGCCCGCGTTCGATCGCACGCGCCTGCGCGTGAACCTCTCGCCCATCTACTCGCCGACCGACTGGGAGATGGGACCGGTGAACATGACGCCCGATGCGACAGGCGCGTTCACCGCGTCGAACGTGCTGCCGGCCCTCTACCGCGTGCAGGTCGTGGGACTGCCGGCCGGCTGGACGCTCGACAGCGCCACCTTCGAGGAGAAGGACGCCGCGGATCTCCACCTACCGCTTGACGGGAGCCGCGACGTCGTCGGCGGCACGATTCACGTGACGTCTCGACGCGCTGAAGTGACCGGCTCAGTGGCCAGTGCTGCAGGTGCGCCGGTCGCCGACTACACGGTCATCCTGTTCCCCTCGGACAACCGGCTCTGGCTGCCGCAGTCGCGCCGCATCCAGCTGTCGCAACCCGGTCGAGATGGCCGGTACGCTTTCCGCGGCCTGCCAGCCGGTGACTACCGGATCGCCGCCCTCGCCGACGTCGAGCCAGGCAGGCAGTTCGATCCCGCGTTTCTGACCGAGCTGCTCGGTGGGGCGATTTCGTTGCGGCTCGGGGACGGGGAGAGCCGGACGCAAGAACTGCGGATCCGATAGGGGACAGCGCATCAGGTCCCGGAGTGAAAGGCACCCGAAGTCCCGGTGCGAAGGGCATGAGATGTCCCGGGCGGGAAGGCACAGGAAGTCCCGGGCCTGAAGTGCACGTGAAGTCCCCGAATCGACGCCCAGCTCGGCGTGCCGACGCCCAGGTCGCGGAGACTCGCCGCTGCTCGTCGAGGTCCGGACGCCGCACGTGCCTGAAAGACAAACGCGGGCGGCCCATTCGCTGGACCGCCCGCGTTTCGTGCTTCAGGCCTTCGTGTCCTGGACTTCTTGTGTCTTTCCTACCGGGACTTCCCGAGCATTTCAGTCCCTGGACTTCGGGTCTCTTCCCGCCGGGACTTCACGTGCTTTCCACAGTCTCGCCGGACTTCCCGAGCTCTTCGGACCCTGGACTTCCTGTCTCGTCCCTGTTGGTTACGGCAGGACTTTCAGCCCCAGGTTCCGCAGCTCGAGCTTCATCGGCGGGCCCGTGTGAATCTGGATGCCGATCGAGCCCTTGAGCGACCGGTTGGTCTCGTCGTCGTCGATGAAGATCGCCGTGACCTTGCCGTTCAGGATGTGAATCAGCGTGTTGCCGCGCGCGATCACGTGGAAGGTGTTCCAGTCGTTCACCTTTACGTACTGCTTCATCGCCTCGCCATCTTCGAGCTGGCCGATCTGCTGGCGCGCCGGAGGCGCGGGCGGTGGAGGCGGCGGCGGAGTCACCGGCGCGCCGGCCGCCGGCGGAGCCGCCCCGGCCGCTCGGCCACCGCCACCTGCCGCACCTGCTGCGCCGCCCTGACCGCGACCGCCGGCCCCACCGGCGCGCGCCACGACCGGCGCGTTCACCGTGCAGGGGCCGTGCACGATCTTGTCGGGATTGGGCGGGGCGTAGTTGATCGTCCCGCGCGGCGCGAGGAACGGCCCGGGCCGCCCGCGTTCCTCGTAGAGCATGCCCGTGTACTGGTTGATGAAGTCGAAGTCGGCCTGGTAGCCGCACATCGCCCACTTGTTGACGGCGCCTGTCAGCCGCTTGCTGCGGTACTGCACACCGCTGTTGGTCGAGTTCATCTTGAACTCGAACTTCAGTTCGAAGTTCGCCGGTTCGGCGGCGGTGTAGATGAGAAACGTGTTCTCGGCGACGGCCTTCTCCGCCGTGCTCTCGCCGACGATCGTGCCGTTCTCGACGCGCCAGAACGTGGGGTCGCCATCCCAGCCCTTGAGCGACGTGCCGTCGAACATCGGGGTAAAGCCCGTCCGGTCCTCGAGCGGCACAGGTGGGTTGGTTCGGCCACCACCGCCGCCGCGTCCGCCGCCTTGGCGGCCCGCCGCCGGTTGCCCGGCCGCAGGCGGCTGTCCTGCGGCCTGCCCGGCCTGTGCCGGCGGAGTCGGGGGCTGCTGCGCGAACACCCCCACTGTCTGCATCATCCACGCTGCCGCCAGCACGCCCATGCCGCTCTTGAGAAGGTTCTTCATGCTCGTCGCCTCTTTGTCTTCTGCCGCGCGTGGCGGCTGCTACTTGGGCCCGGCCAGCAGATACGCCACCAGGCTGTCGAGCTGTTGCAGGGTGTTCTCGCCGACGAGCCCTTCGGGCATCAGCGACGCGGTGGACTCCATGCGCTGCTTGATGTCGGTCAACCTGAGGGGCAGCGGCCGCTCGAGGAAGTCGGCGTTCTTCAGGTAGAGGTACTGGCGGTCTTCGCGAAACACCAGCCCGCTGTGGATCGTCCCGTCATTGAGCTCCACCATCGTCATCTGGTACTGGTCCGAGATGGTCTTCGACGGAAAGAGGATCGCGTCGATGATGTCGCTCTTCTTGAAGCGGCTCGAGAGCGTGCTCAGGTCCGGTCCCACGCTCTTGCCGATCTCGCCGAACAAGTGACAGTTGGCGCAGGCCTTCTCATACAGCGCCGCGCCATCCTCGCGGGAGGGCTTGCCCGCCCACGCGGCAGCCGTGAGCTTGGCGGCGACGTCCTCGCGGGACATCGACTTGATGAGTTCCTGCCCCGTCACGGGCGTCTGGCTGCGCGCGGCGACGGCCAGCGGAAGAGCCACGGCCAGCGCGATCACCAGCGTTCCAGTTCGAGCGTTCAACATTCAGTCCCCCACGACCCCGATGCGATTGAGCGGAAGCCCTGACAGTGTGGGCTCGGCTTTGGGGTCAGTCCCCCAGTCATTGCGCCAGGGCCACGCGTTTCTCAAGACGAAACGGCTTGACCCACTGCGCAACTCACTGATACTCCCAGAGTAACGCCGATTTCACCGATTGAGCGGGTGGGTGGACGCCTCATCGCCCCGCCACCCATGTTCTGCGGAGCGGAACGTCAGGACAAGAACAGCTGGTACGCCGCGTTGGCGTGCTCGCGCTGGTAGCGGTAGCCGAGTTCGGTGAGGAACGCCTCGAACCGCGGCATCTCGTCGTCGGGCACTTCGAAACCGGCGAGGACGCGTCCGAAATCGGCGCCGTGATTGCGGTAGTGGAAGAGGCTGATATTCCAGCGGCCGCCCAGCTCGTCGAGGAAGGTCATGAGCGCGCCGGGCCGTTCGGGGAACTCGAAGCGGCACACCTGTTCATTGGCGACTTCCGCGCTGCGCCCGCCGACCATGTGACGGACGTGGAGCTTCGCCAGCTCGTTCTCGGTGAGGTCCACCGCCCGATAGCCCCGTTGATTGAGGGCCTCACCGAGGCGCGCCGCGTCGTCTCGCGACTCGGTGGCGATGCCGACGAAGATGTGGGCTTCGCCGCGCCCGCTCAGCCGGTAGTTGAACTCCGTGACCACGCGGCGGCCGATCGTCGCGCAGAACTCTCCGAACGCGCCGGGCCGTTCGGGGATGGTCACGCCGAACAGGGCCTCGCGCGCCTCGCCGACTTCGGCACGTTCGGCCACGAAGCGCAGCCGATCGAAGTTCATGTTGGCGCCACTCAAGACGGCCGCGAGTCGCGCGCCTGTTGCGCCGGTCTGCCGCACCCACGCACGCATGCCCGCCACGGCCAGCGCACCGGCTGGCTCGAGGATCGATCGCGTGTCGTCGAAGACGTCCTTGATGGCGGCGCAGATCTCGTCGTTCGAGACGCGAATCACCGAGTCCACCGTGCGCTGGGCGATTGCGAACGTCGTCTCGCCGACCTGCCGCACCGCGACGCCGTCGGCAAAGATGCCGACACGATCGAGCGTCACGCGCGCGCCGGCTTCGAGCGACCGGAACATCGCGTCGGCCTCGAACGGCTCGACGCCGATGACGCGCACCTCGGGTCGCAGCGCCTTCACGTAGCTGGCGATGCCGGCGATCAGGCCGCCGCCGCCGACGGGCACGAAGATCGCGTCCAGCTCGCCCAGGCGATGGCGGAGCATCTCGGTGCCGATCGTGCCTTGTCCGGCGATGACGAGGGGATCGTCGAACGGATGGATGAAGACCCGGCCGGTTTCGACGACGAGCTCGTCGCAGCGTGCCTTGGCGTCGGTGTAGCTGTCGCCGGCGAGCACCACGTCGGCGCCCATCCCGCGCACCGCGTCGATCTTGATCTCCGGCGTCGTCTGCGGCATCACGATGAGCGCGTGCAGGTGCAGGTGACGCGCGGCGAACGCGACGCCCTGCGCGTGGTTGCCGGCGCTGGCCGTGATCACGCCGCGGGCCCGCTCCCCCTCGTCGAGATGCGCGATCCGGTTGTAGGCGCCGCGCAGCTTGAAGCTGAAGACGGGTTGCAGGTCTTCGCGCTTCAGCCGGACGTCATTGCCGAGCCGCTGCGACAGTTTCGGCGCGGGCTCGAAGGGCGTCTCGATCGCGACATCGTAGACGCGGCTCGTGAGGATGAGCCGCAGCATCTCGTCGGCGGTCGGGACGGGCCAGGTCACCATGTCACCGCGCGGCGAGCGAGTAGATGTCGTTCAGGATACCGGCCGCCGTCACCTCGGCGCCCGCGCCGGGGCCGCTGATGACGAGTGGCTCGGTCAGGTACCGGCGCGTTGTGAAGGCGACCAGGTTGCGCGTGCCCTGGAGCGCGCCGATGGGACTGGTCGTCGGCACGGACACGAGCCGCGCCGACACATTCCTCGGCGTGGCGGTGACCACGTATCGCAGGACGTGCCCGCGCGCGGCCTCACGTGCCGTGCGCTCCGCCCAGTCGGCGTCGGCCTCGGGCAACCGGCGCATGAAGTCCTCGCGCGAGACGTTGCGAAGCGCGCGCGGAACCAGGTTGTCCGGCGTCGGCGCCGCGCCGCGATAGCCCAGCATGCGCGCCAGGATCAGTGCCTTGCGTGCGGCGTCACGGCCCGTCAGGTCGTCACGCGCATCCGGCTCGGCGTAGCCGCGTTCGACCGCCTCCTTCACCGCGTCGGAGAACTTCCGGCCCGCAGAGACAGCCGACACGACGAACATCAGCGTGCCGCTGACCGCGCCGTCCACCTGCAGCACGCGGTCGCCCGTTTCGACCAGCTTGTGGAAGGTGTCGATGATGGGCAGGCCGGCCCCGACCGTTGCCTCGTACTTGATCTCGCGGTGCCCCGTTTCGGCTGCCGCGAAGAGTGCCTCGTAACTGCGCCACGGGCCCGCGAGCGGCTTCTTGTTGGCGAGCACGACATCGAAGCCGTGGCCAAGCGCGGCCCGCAGGAGGTCGCCATTCTCCTCGCTGGTCACATCGACGACGATCGGCCGCGACACGGCGTGATCGGCCATGAACGTCAGCGCGTCGGCGGCATTCACCGCACGTCCGCCGAGCGACGCCAGCAGCTGGCCGGCGTCCTTCTCGCGCGCGAGCGACAGCAGTCGTCGTCTCGAGAAGCCCCTGGGCGCGAAGACGAAGCCCGATCGATCGAGCAGTCCGACCACACGCACACCCGGTCGATCGTTGGGTTGCATGATCTGATTGGCCAGCGCGCGACCGACGCGGCCAAAGCCGAGGAACACGACGTCGGTCTTGGGCGATTCCTCGGGCCGGCCGCCGCCGATCTTCGACAGCTGGAAGGCCGCATGCACCTTGCGCGCGGCTTCAGGCGCGTCCGCGGTGCGGACGACGAACGAGATGTTGAGCTCGGACGATCCCTGCGCGATGGCGACGATGTTGATGCGCGCGGCGGCGAGGGCCGAGAACACGCGTGAGGCGACGCCGGGCGTGCCCACCATGCCGTCGCCGACCACAGCCACCACGGCCATGTCCTTGCGCGCGGTGATCTGGTCCACGAAGCCGCTGCGCAGCTCCTCTGCGAAGGCCTGACGCAGTCGGGCCACCGCGCGGTCTGCCTCCGCCTCGGGCACGGTGAAGCCGATCGAACTCTCCGACGAGGCCTGGAAGATCGTCGAGACTGACAGACGCTCGGCATCGATGGCCGCGAAGGTGCGCGCGGCGATGCCGTGGACGCCGACCAGACCCTTGCCGGCCACCGTGACCACGGCCTGCGCGCGGACGATGGCGAGCGCCTTGACCGGATGGGTCGGCGGGACGCGTCGTGCCGAGACCTCGGTGCCGGGGCGGTCGGGCTCGAGGAACGAGCGCACGTGCAGCACGATGCGCGTGCCCGCGATCGGGATGAGCGCGCGTGGGTGCAGCACCTTGGCGCCATAGTGCGCGGCCTCGGCCGCCTCGCGGTGGTGCAGCTGCGGGATGAGGCGCGCGTCGGGCACCAGCTTGGGGTCGGCGGTCAGGATGCCCGGGACGTCTTTCCAGAGGACGACCTGCTTTGCGCCGAGGACGCGACCGAGCAGCGTGGCTGTGAGATCCGAGCCGCCGCGGCCGAGGGTCGTGACCGACCCGTCGGCGCCAGCGCCGATGAAGCCTGGCACCACCGGGACGCGTCGGCCCGCCGCAATGAGCGGCCGCAGAATCCGCCGCGCGCCCGCCGTGCTTTGCGCGATGAGCGGCGCGGCGCCGCCATGCTGGCCGTCGGTGACGACGAAAGTGGTCGCGTCTACGAAATGACCTCGGAGGTAATTCCTCCGGGAATTACCTCCGAGGTCCTGGCGCGAGATCGCCGCCGCCAGCATGGACGCGGACACGCGTTCGCCTCGCGCGACGAGCATGTCGCTCGCGCGCGGGGCGAGGTGGCCGAGAATCGTGACCGCGCCGCAGAGGTCGCGGTACTCGCGGGCGGCCGCGTCGATCGTCGCAAGCAGCGCCCGGCGCGCGGGTCCCGCCGGGACCAGCGCGCGGGCGACCTGACGATGGCGCAGCAGGAACGCGGCCGCCGCGCGGGCGCCGGCCCGGCGGTCGCCGGAGGCGGCCGCCGTGGCACCCTCGAGCAGCAGGTCGGTGACGCCGGCCAGGGCGGATGCGACGACGACGAGCGGGCCTGAATGCGCCGCAATCAGGCCCGCGGCGCGCTCGATCGCCGGCGCGTCGGCCAGCGACGCGCCGCCGAACTTCCAGACTTGCAGTGGCTGCCGGCGTCCCGTCTGTGCGAGGGCGGCTCGAGAGGAGGTGTGTGGCGTCCCTGACCGTGTCGGACTCATGCGCTCCATCTATCGGCGGATCGCGATGGCGGCGTACGGCCCAATCCGGCGCTCTCCTGCGTATTCACCGCTCTGAGAATACTCCAGGGGTCTGGTCGATGCCGCGACGCACGAAGCGCGCCCAGCTCAGGGCGGGCTTCGCCCACGGCCGGCGTCCGGCCGAGAACGAGCAGGTCCTTCGACGATTTCTGCTCAAGGACGGAGTGACCGTGCTCTACGCCGACGACCAGACGACGCATCACTACGCGGCGCTGTACCGCCAGCTACGACGGCAGGGGACCCCGATTCCGACCAACGATCTCTGGATCGCCGCGCTGACTCTGCAGCACAATCTGGTGCTCCACGCCCGCGACGCGCACTTCGACGAGCTGCCACAGATCGTCCGGGTGTGATCCCCATGCCTGGCCCGGCGGCCGCGCGGGTTTCCGGCGGAAACGCCGTCACCATTCGCTGAGCAGGCGCACGGTGCCGTCTCAGGGAATAATGCGCAGCCATGGACCAGGCCGCCTTCGACCGCCTCCGTCTCGAGTTGTCGGTGAATGCCAAGAATGGCGTGGACTTCATTGTCTCGGCCACCGTGGTCTGGCTCCTCATCGGCTACATCTGGACGCTGCCGTACTCGGCCTACAACCGAAGCGTCCTGACGTTCATCGCCGGCAGCATCACGATCCCGCTGGCGTTTGCCTTGTCCAAGGTGTTCAAGACGCGCTGGAAGTCCCCGGGCAATCCGCTCGAGCCTCTGGGCCTGTGGCTGAATTTCGCGCAGCTGTTCTACTTCCCGTTCCTCGTCTTCATCCTGCTGACCGAGCCGCAGTTCTTCGTCATGACCTACGCCATCATCACGGGCGCCCACTTCTTTCCGTACGCCTGGTACTACAAATCGATGGCTTACGCGATCATGGCCGGCGTGATCTCGGCAGGCGCGCTCGTCCTGGGCCTGGCCGTGCCGGCCGAGCAGATGTACCTGGTGCCCTTCGCCATGGCCGGCGCCCTCGCGGTGCTGGCGATCCTGCTGCTGTCTGCGTGGAGGACGAACGCGCGCGCATGGCGCCACGCGTGAGGCTGGGGTCAGACGGGGGTCAGACCGGGGTCAGACCCCGATCTTCAGATCCGTATGAAGAGGCGGCGCCGGTACATCCAGTAGAGAACGCCCCACCACACGATCAGCACGCCGAGGCCGACAGGACCGGTTCGAAGGGTCGGCCCAGCCAGGCGAATGGCACGCGCCCCAGGTGTCGCACCAACGCGCCGGCGATGAAGTGCTCCGTCGTCCAGCTCATGACGTAGACGGCGATCGAGTTGGCGCCAATCACCAGCAGCGGGAACGTCCAGCGTGTCCATCCCCGCCAGTCGATCGCGGCGTAGAAGACCGCCAGCATCAGGATCACGAGACCGCCGCTGTACAGCGTGTAGGAGGAGGTCCAGATGCGCTTGACGATCGGGCACACGTGCAGCCATTGCAGCAACAGGCCGGCGGCCGCAGGACGACGCCGGCACCGATCAGGCCCGCGAGCTTCTCGAGCGTCGCGCGAGAAGTCTGCAGCCAGCGGCCCGCCCACAACCCGATCAGCATCGTCGCCAGCGTCGGCACGAAGCTCAGCGTGGACCAGCCGCCGCCGTTGAAAGCGAACGGCGCCTGGCGCGGAAACAGGTTGAGGAACCAGACGTCGAAGGCCCACGCCACGTTGCTGTTCTTGTTGAAGTGCGCGAGGAAGCCGCTGTCGAGGTGCGGCCAGGAGGCTCGGACGCCGACCTGGGTGTAGTCGAAGTCGGGAGCAGGCAGCGGGTAGAGCACGAACGCCGCCCAGAAGCCGACGAGGATCGCGACGAACGAGGCGAGTTGCACCCTGAGCGACGCAAACGCCAACAGGAACAGCAGCGGGTATCCCAGCCCGATCTGCGTCAGCGTGTCTTCGAACGTCCAGTAGGTGCGGCTGCGCGAGAGCGACCGCAGGAAGATGCCGAGCAGAATCAGCACCAGGCTGCGCGTCAGCGCGTGCGTGAACAGGCGTCCGAAGGTGTCGCCGCGGCCGCGCCGATTCGCCAGCGAGAACGTCATCGCCGCGCCGACCAGGAAGGAAAAGGCCGGTTGAATCAGGTCGTGCAGCGAGCAGCCCTGCCAGGGCACGTGCGTGGTGTTGAACGCGACGATCGACCAGACGCGGCTCGATGGATAGGCGTCGTGCAGCGTCCAGAGCTGCATCACCTCCGCCAGCATCAGCAGCATGACGAACCCGCGAAAGGCGTCGAGCGCGGCGACGCGGTGCGGCGCCGGCTGGTCGGGCATGGGCAGACGATACCCGATGGGACCGCGAGCCAGGCCCAGATTCCTGACTGTGGCCACAGGCCGCCGCTGACACGACGGCCCTCCCGGCGCCGCCGCGGTCCCGGCCGCCGCGATGGGCGCGCCTCGGGCCTCCGCCGCCTCGTGTCCTCACGCACCCGCGGACCCCGTCCACCAGGCGGGCCGGCCGCACGACACCGCGTGGAAACACGCTACGATACCCGACGGTCTGATGAGTTCTGAGTTCCAGGCACTGGCTGACGCCATCGAGCGAGACCGCTTTCGCCGAGCGCGCCGCATGACGGTGGAGCAGCGGCTCCTGCAGGGCGCGGAGTTGTTCGACTATGCGTGCGAGGCCTCGCTGGCGGGCTTGCGCACGCAGTTCCCAGGGGCGACGGGCGCCGAACTGCAGATGCACCTGCGGCAGCGTCTCACGCGCGCCCGCGAACTCGAGGTCGCTCCACCGTGACCAGTTCGACGGCGATCACCAGCCGGGTGATCCGGGCGCTCAATATGGCGGGTATTCCACACATGCTCGTCGGGGCGTTCTCCCGCAACGCGTACGCGCCTCCGCGATCGACGCAGGACGCTGATGTGGTCGTGGCGCTCACGGGACAATCGCTGCGATCGGTGGCCGACGTGCTGGGTCCAGACTTCTCGCTCGACAGCCAGGCGAGTTTCGAGGCCCACACCGGTACTCTTCGCGACACGATCACCCATCACGAAGGGCACTTCACCGTCGAGCTCTTTCACCTGAGCCAGGACGCTCATGATCAAGAGCGATTTGCCCGCCGTCGCGCGACGAGCTTCGACGGGGAGCCGACGAGCATTCCCACGCCGGAGGACGTCATCATCACCAAGCTCCGCTGGGCGCGACCGAAGGATCTGGACGACGTCCGGGATGTGCTCAGATTCATCGGGCCGTCCGTCCTCGATTGGACCTATCTTGATCAGTGGACGGCTCTCCACGGCACGCGCGACACCCTCAACGCGATCCGCGGCAGCGTTGCGCCCATCGACTGACCGGCGCCAGTACCCTCCAACTGCCGACGTGGCACCGCCTGCCGAGGCCCTCACCAGGCGATGACTTCATGAGTATCGCGAATGAGGATCGCCATCACGCCTTCCTTGTATACTTCGCGGTCGAGGCTCCCCCTCAACCTACATCGGTCGGCACGCGAGGTGCGATCGTGGCGGCACGTCTGGTCAGGCCAGGAGAGTGGCGGGAGCTCCATGCGTCCCTGTTGCGTGCTGAGACGGAGCTGCGCGACGAGCTGGCGGATGCGCTGGTGACGCGCGCGGTCCGCATCGGCCGGCGGCAGTTCTCCGGTGTCACGCCAGAGGCTGTTCGCGACGCCTGCACGGATGCTGTCCTGGCCTACTTCTCCGCGCCCTCCAGCTTGATCCCGGGCGTGCAGGGCTCCCGACATTCATATGGGCCTGCGCCCGGAGGGGGATCCTCCAGCGCCTGCGGTCGGCGCAGCGCCGGAGCCGGCACGAGATCGTCGTGGATGTTGTTCCTGACGTTGTCGCACCCCCAGGAGAGGATCCTGCCACCGCAACTGACCGTCGTGCCATCCTCTTGGCGACCGCGCGCAACCATGCCGACCGCGCCTTCATCGCGGCTTGGCTCAACGGCGCGTCGGCAATTGAGTTGGGTCGTCTGGCCGAGCCGGGATCGTCGCCAGTGCAGCAGGGGCGCGCCGCGCACCGGTGGCAGGAGCGGCTGCGGATTCGCTGGAAACGGAAGTTCGGGGGCGACCAACTTAAGCACCGATGAAAGTGACGATCGTGTTGAAACCGGGAGGTGGCCGGCATATATCGGAGTGACCCAAGGAAGCGAGAACGGGAGGTTGCATGGGTGACCTCCTCAAGTCGCAGATGGTTCGCCGTGTTAGCGTGACGAACATCATCGCGCAGGCATGCCGTGCGTCAGGAGGATCAATGTCGAAGGCGCCGGGTTCGAGGACGATCAGCGGCTCGCTGAGATCCCTGCTCGACCTCGTGGCGACGTTAATGATCATCGTCGCGGGTGGCGCGCTCACTTGGGCGCTCGTGACGCACGAACCCACGCCGAACACGAGAGGCACTGGCGACACAACGACGAAGGACAGGTCGATGCCAACCCTGCCGAGCGAGCCGGTCCGCATCGACGACGCCGCCAGGATTGGACAGGTGACGGCGCCCGTCGTGGTCGTCGAGTACAGCGACTTCCGTTGTCCGTTCTGTGCGCGGTTCGCGCAGGAGGTCCTGCCGTTGATCGACCAGAAGCTGATTCAGGCAGGCACGTTGCAGCTCGTCTTCAAGCACTTTCCTCTGGAGGGCCTCCATCCGGACGCCCCGCTCGCGGCACAGGTCGCGGAGTGCACGCGACAGCAGGGCCGATTCAAGCCAGTCCACGATGCGTTCTTCGAGCTGCCACGTGGAGGCGTTGCCGACTTCGTCGCGATCGCTAAGGGGCTGAATGTCGATGCGAAGCGCCTCGATGCATGCCTAGCCAACGACGCGAAGTCCCGGGTTCAAGCCGACCAGGACGAGGCCAGACAGATGGGGCTCTCCGGCACGCCGGCTTTCCTCTTCGGTCGGCTGCAGCCCGATGGGCGGGTGAAAGCCGTGCGATGGCAAGCCGGGATGATTCCGGCGCGGGCCTTTGAGGCGCTGACACAGCAGGTGCTGCGGGAGTCTCAATAGCCAGCGCAAGCGACGGACAACCAAACGTCTCAAGCAGAACCGGAATCAGCACAGTGCCCCGCTCCGATCGGGTCCGATGGGTGGCAGGTGGTTTGGAAGCAAGGAGGCAGACATGAACATCGGCATCAGATCTCTTCGCTACTTGGCATTCGTTCTCTTGCTGGGTATCGCGTTCTTCGGGCAGTCGAGAGGGGTCTTGGCTTGGGGCAACCCGTTCAACGAGGCGCTCACCACTTGGACGTCCAACTACCCCTGCTACAAGGAGATCTTCACGGTCGGATATGTGTGGAACCAGCACCTTCACTGTGACTTCGAGGACAATGAGTACCCGGATGATCCCATAAGTCATGGCGTATACATGGGTGACGTTCTCTGGTCGCCTTGTATTGAGACCTGCGAAGAGGACTATCTTGAGGCTGTGGCGTACGTCAACAACGAACCAGAGAACGCCTGGTGCTACACCGGATGGGAGACGTACTCGACGGCCGCAGGCATGGACGACTCCTATGCATCTTGCAGCTGTAACTATTGGAGATGGTGCTGGGACTAGTCCCGGTACCGGACGCGCGTTGGCATCGGCACTGACGCGCGTGCCGCTCGTGGCCGTCGGCGCTTTGGCGCTATTGGCCCCGAACGGCTACGCACATCGGGCTCAGGCACCGACGTTCCGCGCCGGCACGGTCCTCGTGCCCCTCGACGTACGCGTCGTGGATCGCAATGGGAAACCTGTGGCAGATCTGACTCGAGAGGACTTCAGCATCCTCGAGGACGGCGTGCCGCAGGTCCTCTCGCTGTTCGACGCCTACCGATTGCGGCCAGGTGAGGCTGGACCGGCGCCTCAGCGATCCACGCAAGCACTCGCGTCCGTCGAGGGCCCACGCCGAAGGATCGTCTTCATCGAGCTGGGTCGTCTCATGTTCCATCGCGACCGGTTCGGACTCGTCAAGGCGCTGACGACCTTCCTGCGAGAGCGCCTGCTTCCGCAGGACTTCGCCGTCGTCTCGAGCTTCGGCAGGACGACGGATCTGACCGCCGACCATGAGGCGCTGGCCCGAGTCATCGAACGGTTGGCGGAACTTCACACGTGGATTGATGACGACGATGGCGACGGTTTCGTCAAGGGCTACAACGCGATGGTCAGCTGGCCGAGCCAGGCGCCGAACTCTCCGGTGCGCCGCATGCTCGACGCCGCCTTCGCGCCGGCGTCGTCCGCCGCGCACGTCGCGTTGCGACCTGAGGAAGAGTTTGCCAAGCTCCTGGACGCGTTTCGTCAGCACTACGTCCAGGGCGAGACGGTCACATCGGGGGTGAAGCAGGGCGCAACACTGTTCCACGCAGATACGCTGCGCATTCTGGGTAGCCTGCAGTACCTCCGATTCCTCGACGGCGAGAAGCATCTCATCTACTTCCCTGGGATTGCGCCGCGCTCGGTCGCCGACGATCGTGCCCTGGCCGACATCGCCAACGACGCACGCGTGGCGATGCATCTGATCGGCGGGACGAGCGGGCTCGCGATCAACGGTGTCAATCTCGCGGCGGAGATGTCCGCGAAGAACATCGCGGGCTGGACCGGCGGCACCGTGTTTCACCATCGATGGCCGCACGACGTACTGGCCAGGATCGACGCGGTGACGCGCAGCGGGTACCTGCTCGCCTACACGCCCGCGAGGGCGTCCCGTGACGAGCGACGACGGAAGGTGGAAGTGCGTGTCAAACGCCCGAGTGGCGCGAAGGTGCTCGTGCGCGGCAGCTATTTTTTGACGGATACGCCACCCGCCTATGAGCCGGTGGCGTTCGGCGCCAGGCAGCACATGCTCACCGTGGCGGGCGTGCCAAAGGGGATTGACGAACTCGGCGTCAAGCTGGTGGCGAAGGCCGCGACCGAGAGCACGCTGGTTGCGGAGGTCGGCCTCGACTTCGCCAAAGTGCAGTTCGAGCGCCGGGCGGGCCGCCACGTCGCGAAACTCGAGATCGCCGTGTTCTGCTCCGACAGTCGTGGCCGGCTGGTCGGTCAGCAGTGGCGGACTGTCGACCTCAATCTGACGGAAGGCACACTGGAGAAGGCGCTGGCGGATGGCTTCCGTCAGGCCGTGACGGTGCCCGTCACCGGCCGCGTGCGACACGTGAAAGTCGTCGCCTACGACTACGCGAACAGCGTGACGGGATCGGCAATCGTCGAGTTGAAGTAGTGCCCGCAGGGGGTCTGACCCCCGTCTGACCCCTCAACTCGTCGCGGCGTCCACCGCTCGCCGCACCCCGTCGTAGTCGTTCGGCAGCTCGATCGGCGGACTGGAGTAGCGCCGATGGGCAGCTGGGCCGGCCGATGGTAGTCCACCTTGAGGTCCGTGAACCTCAGGCCGTTGACCGTCGAGCTCACCGCCACCGGGTCCGTCGACGCGGCCGCGCCTCGGGCCACCGCCGCCTCGTCTCCGCCGACGCTCCTTCCGTGGTAGCGTGCGCTTGTGGAGTCGCGTCGAATCCAGCAAACCTTGAAGGTCTTCGCGTCTCCGGCCGACGCACAGGCCGAGTCCCGGCGGCACTACCGCGAGCTCACGCCCAACGGACGCGTGGCACTCACGGTCGAACTGCAGCGGCGCTACTATCAGGCGAGTGATCCTCCCAGACGACTTCAGAGGGTTCTTACGGTGCTTGAACGCTCATGAGGTGCGGTACCTCGTCGTCGGTGGACACGCCGTGAGTTTCCACGGGTATCCGCGATTCACCCATGACGCCGATGTCGTGTCCCGGATGCGTGAACTAAGGTCGCGGCCTGGCTGATAGACTCCGCCGCCATGCGTCACGTCCGTGCCTCGCTTCGCCGGCTCCGGCGACAGCCGTTCGGGCTTTCCGCAGCCGTGCTCACCATGGGCGCGGCGATCGCCCTGGTGGCGGCGCTCGCGGGTATCGTCGATGGACTGTTCCTGCGCCCGCTCCCATTCCTCTCACCAGAGAATCTGGCTGTAGTCGAGTTCCGCCGCGTCAATGGCCAACTGCCCGAGCTGGCGTTCCTTCCAGATCGGTTGCCCGAGCGGCTGGCGCTTCGCGATCGGGTGAGGGCCTCCACCCTCGTGGCCGGCTGGAGTGAGGCCGGGCCGACATTCCCCTTCAATATTGCTCACGCCAAGTCGGCAGGAGTGAGCGTCTACGGCGTCGATGCCGGCTTCTTCGATCTCGTCGGGGTGAGACCGCTGCTCGGGCGCACGTTCAGACGCGATGACGAACGAGCCGTCGATGCGGCGTCCCGGTCGAACGGACCACTGCCCATCGTCATCGGCCACGCCCTGTGGCTGCGGACGTTTGGCGGTGATCCCGCTGTGATCGACTCACGCCGGACCCTTCTGGGTTTGGAAGTCCAGGTGATCGGCGTGATGGCGCGCGGCGTGAAGCTGCCGGGCGAGACGAATGTGTGGGTCGCCCGGAGGGATTCCAATGGCTGGCCCCCGCAGGTACGTGCGACTGGCCCCCGGTGCGAGCGTCGCGGCGCTCAACGCAGCACTTCCCGATCTGCAGGCCCGGACCTTGGACGAGTCGGTGCGTCCGGCGAGGGCAGGCGCCACTGCCTGGCTTCTCGGAGGCGCGCTACTGCTCCTGCTCGTGGCATCGGTGCAAGTATCGACGCTACTCCTGGCCGCTGCTCTGGCGCGGGCTTCGGATGTCAGCGTGCAGCAGGCGCTCGGCGCGTCGCGCCGGCAGATCCTGGCGCCGTTTCTCATTGATGCCATCGCCATCGCGCTGGCCGCGCTCGCCGTCGCCGCGCTCCTCGTTCGTCCCGCCTTGACGTGGCTGGCAGACGGATTGCCCGTCGATCTTCTGCGTGGCCAGTATGTGGACGTCACCCCACGAGTGTTTGCCGTGGCCGCGAGTCTGGCGCTGCTGACGGTCCTGCCGTGGGCGCTGCTGCCGGCCCGCGTCCTGCGCGACCGGACCGTTCTGGACCTCCTTCGCGGGCAGATCACGGGCGCGGTCTCGGCAGGACGACTGCGCCAGACGCTGTTGATTGTGCAAGTGGCGCTCACGACGTTGCTTCTGTACGTCGCGGGGTTGGCGGCTGAAACCATTCGCCACGCCACACGCTTCGACCTGGGCTTCGACGCGAACGAGATCCTGGTCTTCACGCCGGTGCGCCCGTATCTGGGTGATCCGGATCTTCCAGATTTCAAGCCGAAGCTCGCACGCGCAGTCGAACGACTCGCCGCCGTGCCTGGAGTCGTCGGCGCGGCGAACTTCTTCGCGGCGCCCTTCGACCTGGCCAACGAGAATCAACCCCCAACCCCAGTCACCTTGGAGGGATGGTCAGCGTCCGCGCCGGCCCTGATGGCGAAGACGAACTCGACGGGTCTGGATTTCGCGCGGGCCCTGGGCGCGCGCCTCGTGGCAGGTCGCGGGTTTGACGATCCCGAACTGGCAGGCAGGCGAGACATCGCCATCGTGAACGAACGCCTCGCCCATCTCTTGTCCCCCGCCGTCGAGGCGGCAGGCCAGAAGCTGCCGCTGTCAGTTCTTGGCAGGCGAATCACGGCTTATCGCGAAACGTCGGAAATCGTCGGTGTCGTGGGCGACATGGTCGATACCCGTCTTGATGTCGCGCCTGTTCC
>CAVTWK010000005.1:0-966053 GCA_963738485.1 uncultured Acidobacteriota bacterium | reverse complement strand
AGCAGCTGAAGTTCACCACGTCAGGCTTCGCAGAGCGCGTGGTGGCCCTGGACGCCGATTCCACGCTGGCGCGCAGCGTGGACGTCGCCCTCAGCCTGGCCGCGTACTCGGAGCAGGTCACGGTCACCGCGGCCAGCGGCGGCGCGATGACGGGCCTCGAGGCCCAGTTGCTCGAGCGCCGGCGCGCGACGGTCATCACCGACAACCTCGGCAACGACGAGATGAAGGCGAATGCGGACTCGAACGCAGCCTCCGCGCTCCAGCGCGTGACGGGTCTGTCGGTCGTGGACAACCAGTACGTCTTCGTGCGCGGTCTCGGTGAGCGCTACAGCAACACGACACTGAATGGCGCGACGCTGCCCTCGACCGAACCGGAGCGCAAGGTCGTCTCGCTCGACATGTTCCCCGCGGGCATGCTCGAGAGCGTATCGGTCGTGAAGTCCTATTCGGCGGATCGGTCGGCCGAGTTCGCTGGTGGCCTGGTCGAGGTCGTGCCGGTGCGCCTGCCGAGCCGGCAGATGGCCAGCTTCTCGTATTCCTTCGGCGCGAACAGTGAGGCCTACGGCAAGGATCTGCTGGACCACGCGTCGGGCAGCCGCGACTGGCTGGGCCTGACCAACAGCAGCCGTCGCATGCCGTCGGACTGGCCCGACAAGCGCCTGATCCGCGGCGGGATCTTCACGCCGGAACTGGGCGTGAGCCAGGCCGACCTCGAACAGTACGGCGAATCGCTCGAGAACCGCTGGACGCCGGGCACCGTCTCGGGCCGGCCACAGCAGGGCTTCAGCGCGGCATACGGCAACCGGTGGGGCAAGTTCGGTCTCTCGGGCAGTCTGAGCCATTCGTACCGGCAGGACTCTCAGCAGGAAGACCAGGTCTATTACAGCACCGACAATTCCGGGAACCTCGCGCCGTTCTCGACCTACGACTACAACGTCGGCTCGACACGCGCCACCTTCTCGGGCCTGGCCAACGCCGGCTTCGCGATGAACCAGGCCAACCGGCTGACGTTCCAGTTCTTCTCGACCGACAAGGGCAAGCGCGAGACCCGCACGTTCCAGGGCTTCAACGACGACGCGGCGCGCAACCTGCGTAACGCGCGGCTGCTCTGGCAGGAAGAGAGTCTGCGATCGTTCCAGTTCGGTGGCGATCACCTGCTCACGGCCTCGGCGAACAACCGTATCGACTGGCGCGCGTCGTTCGCGCGCACCAGCCGCGACGAGCCGGACATCCGCGAGACGCTCTACCAGGAGCTGACGCCGAACTCGGGCCTCTACACGATCGCGGACGAATCGCAGAGCGGCCTGCGCATGTTCAACGACCTGGACGAGGACGCCTGGGATGTGTCTGCGACGTGGAACGCCACGATCACGGGCCTCAAGGGCCTGCCGGCGATGATCAAGTTCGGGCCGTCGGTGAGCAACCGCCAGCGCGACTTCTCCTCGCGGCGGTTCCGGTTCCTGCCGATCAACTCCATTCCACAGGTGGTGGTGCGCTTCGACCTGTCACAGACACCGGAACAGCTCTTCTCCGCCGAGAACATCGGCCCGCGCTACGAGCTGCGCGAGGAGACGCGGTCCACCGACTTCTACGACGCCGAGCAGCGCGTCGCCGCCGGGTTCGGCCAGATCGACCTGCCGTTCAGCGTGCGCGCGCGCCTCATCGCCGGCGTCCGTGTGGAACGGTTCCGCCAGACGGTGAACACCATCGAGCCTTTCTCGCGCGACATCGACGAGGAGCCGGAGGTCGTCACCGGCGAGATCGCGGAGACGGACCTGTTCCCGGCGCTGAACTTCGTCTACGACATCGGCGGCAACAAGAACGTCCGCCTCGGCTTCAGCCAGACGGTCAATCGCCCCGAGTTCCGCGAGCTCGCGCCGTTCGAGTTCACCGACATCGTCGGCGGGCGCGCAGTCGTCGGCAATCCCGATCTCGAACGGACACTGATCCGCAATGTGGACGCACGCTGGGAATGGTTCCCGGGCCCGGCCGACGTCATCGCCGCGAGCGTGTTCTTCAAGAGCTTCGCCCAGCCGATCGAGCGGTTCGTCGAGCCGACCGCGCAGCTCCGCACGTCCTTCACCAACGCGAAGTCGGCCAGCAACCTGGGCCTCGAACTCGAGACGCGTCGGCGGTTCAGCGAGTACCTCACGGCCGGTGCCAACTACACCTTCGTGGACTCGAGCATCGAGCTGGAATCGTTCCAGACCAACGTGCTCACGTCGCTCGAACGGCCGCTCTCGGGAACGTCGAAGCACATCTTCAACGGCATGGTCGAGGTGCAGGCCTCGCCCGTGACGGCGCGGCTGCTCGTCAACCACTTCAGCGACCGGATCGTCGATGTCGGTTCGCTCGGGTTGCCCGACATTCTCGAGCAGGGTCGCACGTCGGTGGACCTGGTCGTCTCGGGCCGGATCGGTCGCGGCATGACGCTCCGCTTCTCCGGCGAGAACCTCGGCAACCGCCCGGTGCGCTTCCTGCAAGGTCCTGAGGTCCACCGCGAGTTCACCTACGGCCGCACGTTCGCCGTCCAGGTCTCCTTTACCGGCCGGTAGGCCGCACGCACCCACGGAGAGTCAGCAGTCATGAGAAAACTCGTCACCTCCCTTCTCGTCCCGGCCCTCATGGTCGCGACGGTGCTCCTCTGGGACCAGCAGCCCGTCTTCACTCAAGAGGGATCGATCAGCGCGCCTCGCACGGTTGCCGGTCTCAGCAAGCCGGTGCGCGTGGTTCGCGGCCGCTTCACGCGCGACTTCACGATGACCAGCGACACGTTCTGGGTGCTCCGGGGCGGCGTGTTCGTCGGTGAACCGGCGCGTCTGACGATTCAGGCGGGCACGACCGTCATCGGCGAGACCGCGACGCGCGGCTCGCTCGTCATTGAGCGGGGCGGGCAGATTATCGCCAACGGCACGGCCGCCCAGCCGATCGTCATGACGTCCGATCAGCCGGTCGGCTTTCGCAATCGCGGCGACTGGGGCGGCCTGATCATCAACGGCCGCGCGCCGCTGAACCTGCCGGGCAATGTCGGCATCGGCGAGGGCTCCACGGGCATCTACGGCGGCGACAACGTCAACGACAACTCCGGCATCCTGCGCTACGTGCGCGTGGAGTTCGCCGGCATCGAGTTCAGCCCGGACAACGAGCTGAACGGCATCGCCTTCCAGGGCGTCGGCAACGGCACCATCGTCGAGAACATCCAGGTTCACTACAACAAGGACGACGGCATCGAGATGTTCGGCGGCACGGTGGACATCAAGCGGGTGGTGCTGACGGGCATCGGCGACGACAGCATCGACTGGACGTTCGGCTGGCGCGGCCGGCTGCAGTTCGCGGTCGTCCAGCAGCGCGGCGATGACACCGACCAGGGCATCGAGGCTGACAACAACGGCAACAACCACAACCTGCTGCCGCGTTCGTCGCCGACCCTCTACAACCTGACGCTGGTCGGCGATCCGACCCAGGACTTCGGTCCCGAGAGCACCAACTGCATGCGGCTCAGGGTCGGCACGGCCGGCGTGATCCGCAATTTCATCTGCACGGGCTTCAAGCTCGACGGCATCGACGTGCGCGACGCCGCGGCGCTGCCCCTCATCGCCTCCGGCGAGCTGGCCACGACGCACGGCATCTCGTTCTTCAACGGTGTCGGTGGCGTGCGCAACTGGGGCACGAGCGCGCAGTCGGTGGCGATGCGGAACGCCGTCGGCGCACTCGTCGCCGAGGTGGATCCGCAACTGGTGGCGCCTTTCAACCGGACCGCGCCCGACTGGCGGCCTCGCCCGGGCTCGCCGGCCCTGACGCTGGCGCCCGCGATTCCGCCGAACGACGGCTTCTTCGAGATCGGCCTGTTCCGCGGGGCGCTCGGCCCTGAACTCGAGAACGATTGGACAAAGGGATGGACCAACTACGCCGTTCGCTAGTCTGGCTGGCGGGTCTGGCGGCCGTCGGCGTGCTCGTGGCCGCGCCCGGCTGTCAGCGGTTGAGCGCGGCCTCCTTCTCGCACACGTTTCCGAGCAAGGAGGCCGCGGCGGCCGCGGTCTTCGACGCCCTGGCCGTGCGCGACGTCGGTCGCCTGCTCAGCCTTGCCGTGACCGAAGACGAATTCCGGCAGGGGGTCTGGCCGCACCTGCCGGGAAGCCAGCCCGAGATGGGCATGCCGGTGGACTATGTCTGGTCCACCACCTCGCTCCGGAGCCGGGCCGAGCTGTCTGAGCGACTGGCCAGGTTCGGAGGCCAGCCCGTGCGGGTGCTCGCCGTGGAGTTTGGCAGGGCCCCAGTGAACTACGGCGCCTTTCGCATCTACGGCGAGTCCACCGTGACCCTCCTGGCCCCGGGCGCCCGCGCCGAACGGGTCCGGGCGTTCGGGTCGCTGGTCGAGGCCGGCGGTCGCTGGAAGGTCTACAGCTACATCGTGGACTGAAGGCCCCGGAGTCTCCCGGAGCCAGGTCACCTTCCGCACGTCATGCGGACGTTACACATTTAACACGCCTGCAACATGGCAGTGACGTTCGTGCAACCAGTCGCCCTTACCCTGTTCATGTCGCCATGAACGGGGCCAACCCGTAACGCGCACAGAACGGCACAGGAGAACGAGATGTTGCATCAGGTAATGGCCCGAGGGGCATGGCGTCTGACGGTCGGCCGGCTTGTCGCGGGCGCGACGGTGGTCGCCAGCGTGGCCTGCGGCGGGTCGAGTCAGCCGACGACCTCGGCGCCCGCGCCCTCGTTGATCGCCATCGATGGGTCGAGCACCGTGTTCCCCGTCAGCGAGGCCGTGGCCGAGGAATTCCAGAAGGCCAATCCGGGCGTGCGCATCACGGTCGGGACGTCGGGCACCACCGGCGGATTCCAGAAGTTCTGCCGCAAGGAAACGGTCATCTCCGACGCCTCCCGGCCCATCAGCAAGGGCGAGATCGAGGCGTGCGGCGCCGCCGGCGTGTCGTACATCGAGATTCCTGTGGCCTACGACGGCCTGACGGTGGTCGTGCACCCGAAGAACACCTGGGCGACGTCGATGACCGTGGCGGAACTCAAGCGTCTCTGGGCGCCCGAGGCGCAGGGCAAGGTCATGCGCTGGAACCAGATTCGTTCGAGCTGGCCCGACAAGGAGGTCCACCTGTTCGGGGCCGGATCGGACTCCGGCACGTTCGACTACTTCACCGAGGTCATCAACGGCAAGGCGCGTTCGAGCCGCGGCGACTACACGTCGAGTGAGGACGACAACATCCTCGTCCAGGGTGTCTCGAGCGACGAGTTCGCGCTCGGCTACATGGGCCTGGCGTACTACGAGCAGAACAAGACCAAGATCAAGGCCGTGGCGGTCGATGACGAGAACCCGGCGAATGGCGCCGGGCCCATCACCCCGGCGTTCGAGTCCGTCCGGACGGGCACCTATCGGCCGCTGTCCCGCCCCCTGTTCATCTACGTCACCACGGCAGCCCTCGAACGGCCCGAGGTCGCGAAGTTCATCGAGTTCTACGTGAACGCGCCCACCGCCCTGATCCGTGAAGTCGGATTCGTGCCGCTCACCGACGCGGAGGCCACGCTCGTGCGGGACCGCGTGACCAAGAAGACGCTCGGCACGATGTTCGGCGGCGCCGTGGAGTCGCACACGGCGACGCTCGAGACGCGCCTCAAGGGCCAGTAGGCGTGGGTCGCCGGCCCGCGGGTCCCTGCCCATGACGTCGAAGACACGCGGCTGGGTCGAGTTCGTCATCGAACGCAGCCTGTTCCTCTGCGCCGCGACGTCGGTGCTCGTGACCGCGGGGATCATCGGGGTGCTCCTCTTCGAGACGGTCGCCTTCTTCCGTGAAGTGTCGATCGTCGAGTTCCTCACGGGCACGGAGTGGACGCCGCTGTTCTCCGAGAAGCACTTCGGGATCCTGCCGCTGGTCGGCGGCACCCTGCTCGTCTCGAGCATCGCCCTCGTCGTGGCCCTGCCAGCCGGGTTGCTGATCGCGATCTACCTCAGCGAGTACGCGCCCCCGAACCTTCGGCGTGTCATCAAGCCTGCGCTCGAAGTGCTGGCCGGGATCCCCACGGTCGTCTACGGCTACTTCGCGCTGTTGTTCGTGACGCCGCTCCTGCAGGGGTTCATCCCCGGCATGGCCGGGTTCAACGCGCTCGGGCCCGGCATCGTGATGGGCCTGATGATCCTGCCGCTCGTATCCTCCCTTTCGGAGGACGCGCTGCATTCGGTCCCAGGCGGCCTGCGCGAAGGCGCGTACGCGCTCGGAGCGACCAAGATGCAGGCCGCGCTCCGCGTGGTCGTGCCGGCGGCCTTCTCGGGCATCTCGGCCGCGTTCATCCTCGCGATGTCGCGGGCCATCGGCGAGACGATGATCGTGGCCATTGCGGCGGGGCAGCAGCCGCGCTTCACCGCCAACCCGCTCGTGCCGATCGAGACGATGACGGCCTACATCGTCCAGGTCAGCCTGGGCGACACACCGGCCGGGACGATCGAGTACAAGACCATCTTCGCCGTCGGCATGCTGCTGTTCGTCATGACGTTCCTCCTGAACCTGATCAGCAACGCGCTCCGGCGCCGCTTCCGCGAGGAGTACTCGTGAGCGCCGGTCTGGTCCGCACGACGTCCCGGCTGTTCGGCGATCGCCTGCTGCAGGGCACCGCGATCCTGGTCCTGGGGCTCGCGCTGGCGGGCCTCGGCGCGCTGCTGTACGACGTGCTGTCGCAGGGCTGGGGCCGGCTGGGCTGGCAGTTCCTCTCCAGCTTTCCGTCGCGGCGTGCGGCCGAGGCCGGCATCTACCCGGCGCTCATCGGGAGCCTCTACGTCATGATCCTCACGGCGGCGCTCGCGCTGCCCATTGGTGTCGGCGCGGCCGTCTATCTGGAGGAGTACGGCGGCGACAGCCGCCTGTCGCGGCTGATCGAGATCAACATCTCGAATCTCGCGGGCGTGCCGTCGATCATCTACGGGCTGCTCGGGCTGGGTCTCTTCGTCCGCGGCATGGGCCTGGGCCGCAGCGTCCTGGCCGGCGCGGCGACGCTGGCCTTGCTCGCCCTGCCCGTGGTCATCCTGTCCACACGCGAGGCGTTGCGGGCCGTGCCGAAGACGATCCGCGAGGCGTCCTATGCGCTGGGGGCCACCAAGTGGCAGACGATCTGGCATCAGGTACTGCCCGGGGCGACCCCCAGCATCCTCACCGGCCTGATGCTCGCGCTCTCGCGCACCATCGGAGAGACCGCGCCGCTGATCACGATCGGCGCGCTGACCTATGTGCCGTTTGCGCCCGACAGCATCTGGTCGCCGTTCACCGTGCTGCCGATCCAGATCTACAACTGGGTGTCGCGTCCGCAGGCGGCGTTTGCCGAGAACGCGGCCGCCGGCATCATCGTGCTGCTGGTGTTCCTGCTCACGATGAACTCGATCGCGATCGTCATCCGCGACCGCTACGAACGCGCGCGCGGGTAGTCCCGCCCGGGTATCATTCGCCGCGTGCGCACGCTGCTCCTGACGGCCGGCGCCCTCATCGGGTTCTCTGCCAACTCCCTGCTGACTCGTGCGGCCCTGGGCGCCGGCGAGATCGACGCGGCCACGTTCACCGGCGTCCGCCTGCTGGCGGGCGCGGTCACCCTCGCGCTGCTCGCGCACCGGCAGGCGCCGGCGGCCCGGCTCGCGCGGCGGTGGACCTCCCCACTCGCCCTGGCGGGATACGCGATCCTGTTCACGCTGGCCTACGACCGCATCGGCGCCAGCGTGGGCGCGCTCGTGCTCTTCGGCAGCGTCCAGGTCACGATGGTTGGCGCCGCGTTCGCCCGTGGGGATCGGCCCACCCGCACCGACTGGCTCGGCCTGCTGTGTGCCACGGCCGGCCTGCTCGTCTTGACGATTCCCGGCGCGAGCGCACCGAATCTGACCGGCACGGGGCTGATGGCCGCGGCCGGCGCGTGCTGGGGCGCCTACTCGATCGCCGGGCGATCCGCGACTCATGCCCTCGCCGAGACCGCGTGGAACTTCCGCTACGCCGCGGCCCTCGGCGCCGTCTTCGTCGCCGCGTCCGTCACGACCCTCCACGCCACGGCGGCGGGCATCGTCCTCGCCTGCGCGTCGGGGGCCCTGGCCTCGGGCGTGGCCTACACGCTCTGGTACGCCGCGCTCCCGGCGCTCGGCTCGCTGCGGGCCGCCGTGGTGCAGCTCCTCGTGCCGATCCTCACCGGCGCGGCGGCTGCGCTGCTGCTCGGCGAAGTCATCTCGGCGCGCCTGCTGCTGGCTGGAATCCTGGTGGGTGTCGGCGTCTGGCTCACGGTGTGGTCGGGCCGGCCGCAAAGGCCGGCTCGGTAGCGGCACCAGACAGGCTACGGGGAACGGTAGACGGGCTACGGCAGGCGGGAAACAGCCCACGGGAAACGGCCTACGAGCTTGCGCGCCAAGGCGCGAGACGGCCAAGGGCGAGCGGGCCTCCCGAGGTGGCTTCGTGGTGAGCCACGTCTGAGGACCGCTCAGAACAGCAGGACTTCGGCCAGGCCCAGGAACAGCAGGAAGCCCATGCTGTCGGTCAGGAAGGTCAGGAGCACACTCGATCCATGCGCCGGGTCACGCCCCATCCGTTGAAGTCCGATCGGAACGAGCACACCGACCAGCGCAGCCACCACCAGATTGAGCGCCACCGCCGCCAGCAACACCAGCCCGAGAGGGACGCTGCGGTAGATCAGGAGCGCCAGGAGGCCCACCACCGCGCCCCAGAGCAGGCCGTTGACGACCGAGACGGTCAGCTCCTTCCGGAGCAGGCGGCCAGTCATGCCGCCTCTTACGTGACCCAGCGCGATCGCGCGGGTGACGAGCGCCACGGTCTGGTTCCCCGTGTTGCCGCCAATGCTGGCGACGACCGGCATCAGGGTCGCGAGCGCGACCAGCTGCCCGATCGTGTGCTCGAACAGGCCAATCACCCGCGACGCGAAGAACGCCGTGAGCAGGTTCACGGCCAGCCAGGGCCAGCGGTTGCGCGCCGAGTCGAGCACCGGAGCAAACAAGTCCTCCTCGCGTTGCAGACCCGCCTGTTTGAGGACCGACCGGTCGGCCTCGGCGCGCGCCACATCCATGATCGCGTCGATCATCAGGCGCCCGAGCAACTTGCCTCGGTCATCGACGACTGGCGCCGAAACCAGATCGTACCGCTCGAAGGCCTTGATCGCAGCCGACGCTGGCTCGTGCGGGCCGAAGATCGGCGTCTCGGTGAGCATGAGGTCGGCGACGCCTCGGCCGGGGTCGGCCTGCAGGAGCGCGCCCAACGGCACCACGCCTCGCAGGACGTGGCGGGCATCGACGACGAACAGGCGGTCGGTGAGGCGAGGCAGTTCGTCCCGCCGCCGGAGGTCGGCGATCGCCTCGGCGACGCGCATCGACTCGCGGACGGTGGTCACCTGCCGGCTCATCAGGTGGCCGACAGACTCGTCAGGGTAGGCGACCGTCTCGCGCAGGAAGCTCTGCTCGGCCACCTCGAGGCCACGCGACGCCACGCTCCAGGTCTCGTCGGGAATGCGGCCCTCGAGATAGGCGAGATCGTCGGCTTCGAGATGGCGCAGGGCATCGATCAGCGCGTCGGGCTCGATCAGCTCGACGAGCGCCGATCGCCCGGCGTCTGACATCTCGACGAGGGCCTGAGCCCGCAGTGGTGACGGTGCCTGGGACCACACGAGGAGGCGGTCGTCGGTCGGCAGACGTTCGAGGAGTTCGGCCAGGTCCGCCGGGTGCAGCGCGCGGCACCGCTTCTCTAGCTCACCACTGTTCTGCCGGTGCTGGATCTGTTGGAGGAGATCGCGACGGGACGAGGCTTCGCGTCCGGCCAGCGTGTCGAGCACGCGGTGCTTCTCGAGCAGACGGGTGATCTCGGCCAGCGTCGCGTCGAGCCGATCGTCCTGCCTGGCGCCATTCACGTCGGCTGGGCGTCTCCGTCTTCTGCGAGGCGCACGACGCGGCCCTCGACGACGAAGATGACGTCCTCGGCGATGTTGGTGGCATGGTCCGCGATGCGTTCGAGCGCACGCGACACCAGAATCAGGCCGAACGCCCGCTCGACGGTGCCAGGGTCGGCCATCATGTGGGTGAGCAGGACGCGGAAGACGGTGTCGCGAATCGCATCCGCCTCGTCATCGCGATCCAGCACCGACCGGGCGGCGACGACGTCCTGCTCGAGGAACGCCGTGACCGCATCGTGCACCATCCCTTCGGCCACTTGCGCCAGACGGCCGACGTCGATGATCGGGCGGAGAGGTGGCAGACCGATCAGCCGGAGCGAGGCCTGCGCGATGTTGACGGCCTGATCGCCGATGCGCTCGAGTTCGGTGTTCACCTTGATCGCCGACCGGACATGCCGGAGGTCGGACGCGACGGGATGCTGCAGCGCCAGGAGGCGCAGCGTCAGGTCGTCGATGTCGAGCTCCAGCGTGTTGACGTCGTGGTCGCCGGTGGCGACCGCCTCGGCCAGATCCGCCTTGCGCTCGAGCAGGGCCTGGACGGCCTCGCGGGTGCGCGACTCGACCAGCCGGCCCATCGTCGCGATCTTCTGGTTGAGGACGCCCAGGTCCTCGTGGAAATGACGCTGCATCAGCCGAACCTCCCTGTCAGGTAGTCGTTGGTGTGCTTCTCCTTCGGCTTGGTGAACATCTCGGCCGTGCTGTTGTATTCGATCAACCGGCCGAGCCAGAAGAACGCCGTCTTGTCCGACACGCGCGCCGCCTGCTGCAGGTTGTGCGTGACGATGACGATCGTGAACTGGTGTCTTGAGTTGCTCCATCAGTTCTTCGACCTTCAGCGTCGCGATCGGGTCGAGGGCGGAGCAGGGTTCGTCCATGAGGACGATCTCCGGCTCGATGGCAATGGCCCGGGCGATGCACAGCCGCTGTTGCTGCCCGCCTGACAGCGACAGCCCGCTCTCGTGGAGGCGGTCCTTGACTTCCTCCCACAGCGCTGCGCCCCTGCAGACTCTTCTCGCACGCCTCGTCGAGCGTCGCCTTCGCCTTGATCCCCGCGATACGGAGTCCGTACACGACGTTCTCGTAGATGGATTTCGGGAGCGGGTTGGATTTCTGGAACACCATCCCGATACGCCGTCGGACCTCGATGACGTCCGTGGCCCGGTCGTAGAGATCCTGCCCGTGGACGCTGAAGGTGCCGGTGATGCGCACGTTGTCGATCAAGTCGTTCATCCGGTTGAGGCACCGCAGCAACGTGGACTTGCCGCAGCCGGACGGACCGATGAAGGCCGTGACCTGACGGGCGTGGATGTCCATCGAGATGTCGAACAGCGCCTGTTTGGCGTCGTAGAACAGATTGGCGTCGCGGATCACGATCGCAGGCACGGCGTCGGCCTCGGTGGCGCCTGATGCGACGAACGGCACGTCCGTTCGGAGCATCTGGCGCGGCACGGCCGCATCCTGTGTTGATTCACTCATGACAGCTCCCATGGTTCCCTGGTCAGAACGCCGACGTCCGGTAGCGCTTCCGCAGCTGATTGCGGACGATGATGGCGGTCAGGTTGAGCGCCACCACAATCACGAGCAGCAGGATCGCGGTCGCATAGACCATCGGCTTGGCGGCTTCGACGTTCGGACTTTGAAACCCCACGTCGTAGATGTGATAGCCCGAGGTGCATGAACTTGCGCTCCAGATGCAGGAACGGCGCGACCCCGTCGAGCGGCAGGTCTGGAGCGAGCTTGACGACGCCGGTGATCATCAGCGGCGCGACTTCGCCGGCCCCGCGGGCCATGGCGAGGATCAGCCCGGTCAGGATACCCGGCGCGGCCGCCGGCAGCACGACGCGCATGATCGTCTGGAACTTCGTGGCGCCGGTGGCCAGCGACGCCTCGCGCATCGACCGCGGCACGGCGCCAAGTGCTTCCTCGGCGGCCACGATCACGACGGGCACGGTCAGCAGGCCGAGGGTCAGCGAGGCCCAGAGGATTCCGCCGGTGCCGAACGTGGGCGTCGGCAGGCTCTCGCTGAAGAACGCCTGGTCGATCGACCCGCCTACGAAGTAGACGAAGAAGCCCAGACCGAAGACGCCGAAGACGATCGACGGCACGCCGGCGAGGTTGTTCACCGCGATGCGGACGATCCGCACGAGCACGCCCTGCCGCGCGTACTCGCGCAGGTAGAGGGCCGCGAGCACGCCGAACGGCACGGCCAGGATGCTCATCAGCATCACCATCATCACCGTGCCGAAGATGGCGGGAAAAATGCCGCCTTCGGTGTTCGACTCGCGCGGCTCGCCGGCCAGGAACTCCCACAGCCGGCTGGCGTAGACCGCGACGCGACCACCAAACGACAGCTGGTTCGCGCGGTAGGCGCGGAAGATGTCGAGGGTCGGCAGTTCCTTCTCCGCGCCGTCGGCCGCCTGCAGGACCACGCGGGTCGCCGAGGCCTGCGTCATCGCCGCGCCCAGTTCGGTTTCGGCGGCATCGTAGCGGGTCTTGAGCTCCGCGAGCCGGCGTTCGCGATCGGCGCGCTCGGCCTCCGAGGCCCCGCCGCCGCCCTGTGTGCAGTCGCCGCACCGCCAAGCGCTCGGCTTCCATCTGCGCGTTGATGGTACCAATCTCGTCCCGCTCCAGCTCCGTGATCCGAGCGCGGTCGTCATGGGCCTTGGCGATCAACGGCTGGAGGGCGGTCCACACGGCGTCAGCCCCCGAGGCCAGTTCCCGTTCACCATCGAGCAGGCGGACAGGCGTGCCGATGAACGGGCCATACTCGCGGCGTTCGAGGTAGACCGCATCGGCCGGCCGGGTCTGTTCCCGGACACTCGGCTTCGTCCACCCAGCGGAAATCGGCACCGGAGAGATCCCGGTTACCGATCTTCAACTGCAGACGCATCTTCGTGAGGTGCTCGGCGGTCCCCGGAGCCGGGATGCCTTCCCGGGTTTGCACCTCGCCGAGCAGCACGGTGCCGTCGTTGAGCGTCACCCGCACGAGGGGCCGCGGCCAGAAGAATCCGAGGCCGTTGAAGAGAATCAGGCCCACCATCGCCGCGATCATCAGCAGGCTCAAGCCGAGGCCGGTGGCCGTGAACCAGATCGCGGGATCGCCGCGGCGCATCAATTGTTGAAACGACATCACACAGCCTTGTAGCGGTCGCGCAGACGCTGGCGGATGATCTCGGCGATCGTGTTGACCGTGAAGGTCATCAAGAACAGGAGCGAGGCGGCGAGAAACAGCGTGCGGTAGAGCGTGCCGCCGTACGGGGCCTCGGGAATCTCCACGGCGATGTTGGCCGAGAGCGTGCGAAAGCCGTTGAAGAGAGACCAGTCGAGCACCGGGGTGTTGCCGGTCGCCATCAGCACGATCATCGTCTCGCCCACGGCGCGACCGAAGCCGATCATGACGGCGGAGAACACGCCAGGGCTCGCCGTCGGAATCACCACGCGCACCGCGGTTTGCCACCGGCTGGCGCCGAGGGCCAGTGAGGCCGCCGAGAGTGTCGCTGGCACGCTCGAGAACGCGTCCTCGGAGATCGTGAAGATGATCGGGATGATGGCGAAGCCCATCGCCAGCCCGACGACGAGGCTGTTGCGCTGGTCGTAGGTCAGGCCGAGCGTGGTCGAGAGCCACTGCCGCGCGTCGCCGCCGAAGAGCACCGCCTTCCACGGTCGGCGCGATCGTCAAGGGCGACCCACACGCCCGAGCACGAGCAGCGGCAGGACGAGCAGCAGTTCCGCACCGGGTCGCGGATCCGGTTGCGAAGCACCCCAGGCAGCCATGGCCGGATGAAGAACCCGGACGTCCCGAACACCGGCAGGACGACCAGCATCAGCATCACGCCCACGAGGTTCCGCTCGACCATCGGCGCCAGGTACAGCCCGGCGATGAACCCGATGACGACACTCGGCAGCGCCGCCATGATCTCGACCGTGGGCTTGATGCGCGCGCGCACCGTCGGATGGACGAACTGCGACGTGTACAAGCGCGCCGAGCACCGCGACTGGAATCGCGAAGATGCAGCGCGTACACCGTGCCCTTGATCGTGCCAAACACCAGCGGCACGAGGCTGAACTTCGGCTCGAAGTCGTCGGTGCCCGCCGTGGACTGCCAGACGTAGTCCGGGCCCGGCGTAGTCCTCGTACCAGACCTTGCCGAAGAGCGTCCGCCAGCTGATCTCGGGGTGCGGATTGGCGAGCGCGACCTGATCGATGCCGCCCGGCCGCGCGACGAGCAGGCCGTCGCTGCGCGGCGTCATCACCAGTGACTGACGACGCCCGTGCCGGGCAAGTGGCAGCAGCGTGCGTCCCGACGTCTGGTGGCGCAGCGCGAGGCTGCCGTCGGCGTCGGCGGTGACGAACGTCCGATCGCGCGTCGAGGCGGCGAAGGCCGTGACGGCCGGCCGTCTGCGGCTCGAACTCCGACGACCCGCACCAGCTTCAGCGCCTGGTTCTCGGCCGACCGGGGCGCGGAACCAGGCGCTGACGTGGCCCTCGCGCCGTGCCCGCGATGAGCGTGTGATTGCCGATGACGTAGCCCGAGCGCGCTGATCGGGGCGCTCGCCGGTGCTGACCGTATCGGTGAGCACGGCCGGTCTCGCCGAGCTCCCAAAGGTAGAGGTCGCCCCGGTCCGTGCCGACAAACGCGGTGCCGGTCCGGCCCGACGCCCATCGCCGTGACGACGGCGCCGCCCGGCGGCTTGCACGAGCGCCGCCGCGGTCCTCGCCCGCCCTCGTCGGTCCACCACAGCGCGACTTCGGCGTCCGACAGCTGCGCGGCGACGAACTTCCGCTCGCCCTCTTCGAGATAGGCCACACGGCGCACCGGCCGTCGCGCCTCGTCGATCGCCACCAGCCCGCGCTCGGCCGAGATCGACGGTGACGTCGATGACGCGGCCGTCCTGGTTGACCGGCGTGAAGCGCACCTGTCGCGAGCGCGACACGCCCGTCGCTGGTGCCCAGCGCGACGAAGTCCTGCAGCAGCGACCGCGACGAGGCCGTGACCGTGGCGCCAGTCGAGCGCCGGGAGGCGACGCTCGAAGACCCGCGCCCCGGTATCGACGGCGAAGAACTGGACCGCGCCCGACGCGTCCGCGCTGAACAGGTACCGGCGCGTCTCGTCCACGCCGAGGGCCGCCATCGCGATGTCGGCGTGGCCGACGGTCCGCCGCCCAGCGCGACCTGCCGCGTCAAGCGTCGCCGTCGGCGCCCTGAACAGCGGCAACGCCTCGGCGCCGATGAAGAGCAGGATGCCGATGACGCTGACCACCACCGCCAGTCCGCCGAGCGTGATCACACCGACCGCCACGCGGTCGATGCGCTTGAGGCGCCGAATCCGGCCCGTCGCCGCCGCCATCTGGCGGCGCACGTTCGATTCGCCGTCGGACGCGGCGACGGGGGACGCCCGCTTGGCGGAGGACTCATGAGGGAGCGATCAGTCCGACGACGGCTACTTGATCTTCGCGAGCTCTTCTTGCACCTGCTTGCCGAGCAGCGGCATGTAGCCGTCCTTGATCACCACTTCCTGGCCCTTCACGGCTCAGCATCAGGCGCAGGAACTCGAGCGGCAGCGGATCGAGCGGCTTGCCCGGCGCCTTGTTCACGTAGACGAACAGGAAGCGGCTGAGCGGATACTTGCCGCTCGTCACCTCGTCGTAGGTGCCCTCGTAGTAGGGCCCCGCCTCGGTCTCCGCCAGTGGCACGGCGCGCACACCCGACGTGCGGTAGCCGGCGCCGCTGTAGCCGATCGCGAACCGGTCTTCGGTCACGCCCTGCACGACCGACGCCGAGCCCGGCTGTTCCTTCACGGTGTCCTTGAAGTCGCCGTTCTTCAGCACGATCTCCTTGAAGAAGCCGTAGGTGCCGCTCGCCGAGTTGCGGCCGTAGAGGCCGATCGGACGATTGGCCCAGTCGCCCGTCAGGCCGAGCTGGCCCCACGTCGTGACGTTCTGCTTGTAGCCGCGGCGCCGGCTCTTGCCGAAGATGGCCTCGACCTGGGCGAGCGACAGCTGCTTGATGGGATTGTCGCGGTGGACGTAGACGGCCAGCGCGTCGTAGCTCGACCGGATCTCGGTCGGCTTGTAGCCGTAGCGCTGCTCGAACTGGTCGATCTCGGTCGAGCGCATCTGGCGCGACATCGGCCCGAACTGCGCCGTGCCGGCGATGAGCGCGGGCGGCGCCGTGGACGAGCCCTTGCCCTTCCACCTGCACCTTGACGTTCGGGTAGAACTTCCGGAACGTCTCGGCCCAGAGCGTCATCAGGTTGTTCATCGAGTCGGACCCGATGCTGCTGAGACTGCCGGAGACGCCACTGGCCTTCTGATAGGCGGCTACCGACGGATCGACCTTGGCGACCTGCCGGGCCGAGACGCCAGCGACCGCCAGAAGCGACGCGGCAAGAACGACGTAAGTGCACGTTTCATGATCTCTTCCTCCACTGCTTCGATCTCGATGTGGCCGCCAGCCTATGCTCGTGATGACACGGCAATGTGACAGGGCGGCCTGAACTAGAAGATGAACTGCGCCTGCATCCGGAGTTCGCTGTCCTTGCGTGAGCCGCCCGCCGCGCCCAGGCCCGTCTTGACCTGACCGCCGTCGATCTGGAACTTCAGCGCGTGCCGGCGGTAGTAGTAGTTGAGGCCGCCGCGAATCTCGGTGATGTCGTCGTTGCCGACCTTGTCGGTGACTTCGCGCGTGCCGTAGCGGAAGGCCGCCTCCCACGTGCGGAACTTGTTGAGCATCACGCCGAGTTGCACGAATCCGCCGTTGGACTGGAACTTCGCGCCCGTCTCCGGAGTCCGGCGTCGCACGTAGTACTCGCCTGTCGCGAACACGCCCTTGTACTTGTAGATGCCGTCCAGCCCGACGATGTCCGATTTCAGGTCGTTGCCCGTGGTCGTGCGGTGGAAGTCGTTGCGCTCGAAATTGAGAGCGAAGGCGTAGATCGGCGTGATGGTGGACTCGAAGTCGGACTCCGAATACAGGGCGCCGCTCACCCAGGCGCGCTGCGCCAGCACCTGACTGCCGTTGGGCTGCCACATGAGGCGGCCATTGACCTGGAACGACGCGTTGTCGTTGGTGGTGCGCGTCAGCCCGTTGCCGTTGAAGAAGCCGGCGCGGTACTCGATTGTGTTGTTGCGGAGGGCGCCCTGCACCGCCACGCCCGTGTCGCGGCCGCGGGCGTACTCGTTGGACACCAGCGCCCGGTCGACGAAGGACTGGCTCCCCGACGAGGTCATCTCCTGGCGACCGAACGGTGGCTTGAACTGCCCGAAGAGCACGCGGAACTTGCCGCTGCCGGTCGGATCGATGCCGATGTTGGCGTCCTCGAGGATCGCGCCCACGTTCGAGCCGGTGACCGCGGGCCAGTTGAGCTGGACCTCGTAGGTGATCTTCGGCTGCGTGATCGGCGCCGGCGCAACGCCCGGCGGGTGGAAGAGCCAGCCCTCGAGCTTCATCTTCACGCGACGCATCCGGAACGAGCCGCGAGCGTCGCCCGGGCCGGCCGTCCCAGGCAGCGTCACGGTCTCGGCCGGGAACTCGTGCGTATATCGCGACTGCACGCGGTTCGAGATCTCGAGGTAGGCCGTGTCCGTAGTGATGCGGGTCTTGCCGTCGCGCCACTCGATGCGCTGAATCGGCGCAATCGGATCGGGCACGGCCTCGGACAGGCCGTACTTGAAGAAGAAGAGCTGCAGCGCCCGCTCGCTGTCGCCGACGACCGTCTCACCCTTCGGGCCTGCGCCCGGACGTGTCAACGCCCGGCCGGTCTCTCCCGAGGCCTCGAAGCGCTCGGCCTCGGCAGGGATATTGAAGACGTAGATCCGCTCGTCCTTCCGGATCTCCTTGAAGTAAAGCCCCCAGCTGGTCGGGACCGGCGTCGCCGTGGGTGCCTGCTGCGCCTGGGCCGTCGCGCCCGTCGCCAGGGCGACCAGCACCAACCCGCCCACCATCCATCGCTGCCATACTGCTGTCACGCGTGTCACAATCGCTCCTTCAGGGGCCCGTGGCCCTGACCTGGGTTCTAGGCTAGAAGGAGCGTGTTTCGCGTCAAGGTCGCGGTGGTTACGGTCCGGTTACGAACTTGTGTACTTCGTGTTGCGTGGCGGCAGAACGCAGAACGCAGAACGCAGAACGCAGAACGCAGACGGCAGACGGCAGTCCGTGGGCCGTGGGCCGTGGGCCGTGGGCCGTCGACCGTAGCCCGTAGCCCGTGGACCCCGTTGGCCGTGGACCGTAGATTGCACATCGTGCCGGCCCGGGCTTGCCCGGCGGCGTGCGCCCGTCGCACACTAAGCCGATGTCTGAACGTACTGCCCCCGCGCTCGCCAAGATCGACGCGCTGATTCCGGTCGTGGCGAGCCTGCCGCCCGGCCAGGCGCGCGACTACCTCGTCAGCGAGGTGGACGCGCTTCGCCGGGCCGTAGCCGCGTTCCACATGGAAGCGATCCGCTTCAGGATGTTTCGCGTGGATCGCGCGCTGAAGGCTGGCGGCGACCAACCCGACAGCCGGGCGATCTTCGAGGCCCTCCGGCACGAACTGGAAACCGCGGGATTCCACACGCGATCGCACACAGCGCCGTAAACGGGCTACGGCAGACGGCCTACGGGAGACGGTCTACGGGCTACGGCAAGACGGCCTACGGGAAGACGGCGAACGGCCTACCAGACGGGCCGCGGCAGACGGGAAACAGGAGACCGCCTACGGGGAACGGCAAACGGCCTCTACGGTAGACGGTCTACAGCCTACGGGGGACGGCAAACGGCCCCGTAGACAGTAGGTAGACCGTGGGACCGTAGGCCGTCTACGGCCTGCGGAGCAGCACCCGCAGCGTGGCCGCGGTCGGCTCGAGCGACGCGATCTCGGCCACGTCCCCGTCAGGGCTGGGCATCGCGAGGCGGTTCAGCCACACCGGGCGAATCCCGGCCGCGCGTGCGCCCTCGATGTCGGTCGCCCAGGCATCACCGAGCATGACGGCTTCGGCCGCCGTGGCGCCGGCCCGGGCCAGGGCGTGCTGGAAAATCCGGGTGTCCGGCTTGGGCACGCCGAACTCCTCCGAGGTCACCAGCGCGTGCACGAAGGGTGTCAATCCACAGCCGGCCATCTTGCCGCGTTGTTCCTGGGTGCCGTTGTTGGTGACGATGACCACCGGCACGCCCTCGGCGGCCAGCGCTTGGAGGAGCGACGTTGCGCCGGCGACCGCACGCCACATCGTTTGATAGGCCTGTCGGTAGATCACCGCGGAAGCCTCCGCGCGTTCCGTGACCCGATCGGCGCCCGCGTGCGCCAGCAGGTGGGCGAATCGCGCGATGCGCGCCTCGTCGATCGTGCGCTTCCCCTCGAGCACCTCACGATGCAGCCGCTCGAGCACCTCGCCGTGACGCACCTCGAGTTCCTCGAACGGCCAGACCGCCAGCGCCGGCTCGGTGCCGCGCAGTCGCGCGAGCGCGGACCGCGTCGCATGGGCGTGGTCGAACAAGGTGTCGTCGAGGTCGGCGAGGACGGCGCGCACCGGCGCAGGCGTGGTCATCAGGAGATCGAGCACGAAGTCGAACCGCGCCTGATGGCCCGTCGCCGACGGACGCAGGAGCAGGGCCAGTTCCTCGCGACAGCGGCCGTCGCGCGCGTTGGCCGGGTCGCCGGCGAAGAACAGCTCCGTCCAGACCGACGGACCGGTGGGCGCGACGACGCGCGCCGAGATGTGCGGGGCCCGGCCGGGCCGCGCGCCGGGCCGGACGGTGGTGAGTCGGTAGCCGCCGCTCGCGTCACTCACCTGGCGGCCACGCAGTCCGTGCCCGCTCTGGTCGAGCCGGCCCGTCGCGTCCGCCTGCCAGAAGTCGAGTCGCGCCCCGGGAATCGGCCCGCACCTGAGCCCCGACACGATGCCCGTCACCGTGACCAGTCCCGTCGCGACCTCGGCCGTGGCCAGGCGCGTACAGCATCGGCGCGTCGTCTCGGTAGCTGCCGTCCGGGGACACGGCGGGTGTCAGCTTGGTGAGGTCCGAGCAGGTTGACAGCGCGACCATGAAGTCGGCGAGGGGATTCGCCGGCGGCCGCTGGCCTGCCTCGGCGGCACGAGACAGCCAGAGGCCCGGCAGCACGGCCAGGTGCAGGAGGCAGTCGCGTCGCGACGGGCGCATATACTGATAGTAGCGCTGCGGCTCGTCCCATCGCCGTGGGCGCGTCACTTGGAGGTTTGATTCATGCCCTATCCCGAATACCTGATCGCGCCCATGCGCGAGGAACTGACCGTGCTCGGCGCGCGGGAGTGCCGCACGGCCGCCGACGTCGATGCGATCGTCAAGGAGCCCGGCGTCACGATGCTGGTCGTCAACTCCGTGTGCGGCTGCGCGGCGGGCAAGGCCCGTCCCGGCATCGCGCAAGCGCTGCAGCATCCGAACCGCCCGGACACGCTGGCGACCGTCTTCGCCGGCGCCGACGTCGAGGCCACCAACCGGGCCCGCGAGTACTTCACCGGCTTTGCGCCGTCGTCTCCCTCGATCGCACTGCTGCGTGACGGGAAGGTGGTCTACATGGTGGAGCGTCGCGACATCGAGTCACGATCGGCCGACATGATCGCCGACCTGCTCACCATGGCGTTCGACAAGCACTGCGCGCCAGCGACGACGATCCAGTAGCGGGTACGGCAGGTCGCGGCCAGTCGAAGGTCTTCACCGCGGAGACGCGGAGACGGCTGGGCGCGGCCCAGCCGTGCGCAATCGCGCTGCGGCGGGGCCGTTCGCGCAACGCGAGAAAACCAAGAGGCACCGCGCTCTCCGCGTGAGCGACACGCTCCGCCGCTCCGTGGTGAAGATCCCCGAGGTCTTCTCTGCCTCTCCGTGGTGAAAGGCCCAGAGACCTGCTCCGCCACTCCGCGGTGAACCCCGGTCTGCTCCGCGGTGAACCGCTACGACAGGATCGATCGATCGCGGATGATCGTGTGGTCGCGCTCGTGGCCCGTGGAGACCATCGCCGCGGGCACGCCGCTCGTCTCCTCGAGCCGCGGATGTAGGCCTTGGCGTTCGGCGGGAGCTTCTCGTAGTCCGTGATCGCCCACGGTCGATTCGGTCCATCCGGGCATCTGCTCGTAGACCGGCTCGCACGCGGCGAGCTTCGCGCTGTCGCCCGGCATCTCGGTCAGCGTCTCGCCCTGGCACCGGTACGCGGTGCAGATCTCCAGCGTCTCGATGCCATCGAGGACGTCGAGCTTGGTCAGCGCCAGCGCGTCGAGCCCGTTGACGCGCACGGCGTAGCGGACGGCGACCGCGTCGTACCAGCCGCAGCGGCGCGGGCGGCCGGTCGAGGCGCCGTACTCCTGCCCGGTTTCGCGCAGCCGCTCCCCCATCGCGCCGTGGAGTTCGGTCGGCAACGGCCCGCCACCGACGCGGGTCGTGTAGGCCTTGGCCACGCCCAGCACGAATCCGATCGAGCTTCGGTCCGACACCCAGTCCGGTCGCGCGCCCCGCCGGCCGTCGCGTTCGAGGACGTGACGAAGGGATAGGTGCCGTGGTCGATGTCGAGCAGCGTGCCCTGCGCGCCCTCGAACATCACCGCGCTGTCCGTCGCGCATCGCGCGGTGCAGGTGCAGTGACGTGTCGGCGACGAGCGGCCGCAGCCGCGCCCAGAACTCGCGCATCTCGGCGAGCACGGCTTCCCACTTCATGGTCGGTGTTGCCGACCAGGCGGTTGCGCGCGGCGACGTTCTCGTGCACGGCGTTGGCCAGGGCGCCCGTGCTCGACTCGTCCGCCAGGTCGCCGACGCGAATGCCGCGGCGCGCGATCTTGTCTTCGTAGGCCGGTCCGATGCCGCGCGAGGTCGTCCCGATCTTGCGTTCGCCCCGGCGCGCTTCGGCGAGCAGCTCGATCTCGCGGTGATACGGCAGGATCAGGTGCGCCTTGTCGCTGACGAGCAGGCGGCCGGTCACGTCGATGCCCATCGACGCCAGCTCGTCGAGTTCGGCGAACAGCGCGACGGGATCGATCACCACGCCGTTGCCGATGATGCAGGTGACACCGGGGTGCAGGATGCCGGACGGAATCAGGTGGAGCACGAACTTCCGGCCGCTGACGTACACCGTATGGCCGGCGTTGTGTCCGCCCTGATACCGCGCCACGAGCGAGAAGTGCGGGGTGAGCAGATCGACGATCTTGCCCTTGCCTTCATCACCCCACTGGGCGCCGAGCACACACAGATTCATGCGGCTAGCATGATACCTTTTCCGCACATGATTCAGCTCGACGGGGACTCGCTCACGCTGGAGCAACTCGAGGAGATTGCCCGCGGCGAGACGACGATCGGGTTGTCTCCGGCCTCCGTGGCGCGCGTGGACGCGGCCCGCGCGGTCGTGGACCGCCACGCCTCGCGCGGCACGCGCGGTCTACGGCGTGAACACCGGGTTTGGCGCGCTGGCCGACATCGCCATCGCGCCCGACCAGCTCGCGGCGCTCCAGCTCAACCTGATCCGCAGCCATGCGGCCGGCGTGGGCGATCCGTTGCCCGTGCCCGCCGTCCGCGCGCTGATGGCGCTTCGGGCGAACGTGCTGGCGAAAGGCTTCTCCGGGCATCCGTCGCGAGACGCTCGAGGCGCTGCTCGCGCTGCTCAACGCACGGCGTCCATCCCCACGTCCCGTCCCGCGGGTCGGTCGGCGCGAGCGGCGACCTGGCGCCGCTCGCGCACCTGGCGCTCGTGCTGGTCGGCGAAGGGCACGTGCTGGCCGACGTGCCGGCGGGCGCGTCGCGCGCGCGGCGCGCCACGCCCGACGTCGTGCCCGCCTCCGAGGCGCTCGCGCGCGCCGGCCTGCGTCCGGTGGCGCTCGCGCCGAAGGAGGGCCTGGCGCTGATCAACGGCACGCAGGCCAGCGCGGCGGTGCTCGCGCTGGCCGTGCAGGGCGCCTGGCGTCTCGCCCGCGTCGCCGACATCGCCGCGGCGATGTCGGTCGACGCGCTCCGCGGGTCGGTCCACCCGTTCGAGGCGCGCATCCACGCCGCCCGGCCGGTGCCCGGCCAGGTGGCGTCGGCCGACAACCTGCGCCGCCTCGTCGCCGGCAGTGGCATCAATCGCTCGCACGAAGGCTGCGGCAAGGTGCAGGACGCCTACGCGCTGCGCTGCGCGCCGCAGGTGCACGGCGCCGCGCGGGAAGCCATCGACTTCGCGCGCGCGTCTGGTCGTGCCCTCGAAGCCAACGCGGCCACCGACAACCCGATGGTCTTTGCGGACGCCGACGAAATCGTCTCGGGCGGCAACTTCCACGGCGCGCCGGTCGCGCTCGCGGCCGACACGCTCGCCATCGGCCTGGCCCAGCTCTGCACGATCAGCGAGCGGCGTCTCGATCGCCTCATGAACCCGGCCGAGAGCGGCCTGCGCGCCATTCCTGATCAGCGGACTCGGGACTCAACTCCGGACTATGATGGCGCAGGTGACGGCCGCGGCCCTGACCGCGGAGATCAAGACGCTTTGCCACCCGGCCGCGCGTGGACACGATCCCCACGTCGGCGCACCGCGAAGACCACGTCAGCATGAGCATGGGCGCCGCGCTGAAGGCCGCGCCGCGTGCTCGAGCTGGCCGTGCCGGTCCTGTCGATCGAGATTCTCGCCGCCTGTCAGGCGTTCGATCTGCTTGCGCCGCTCGCGTTCCTCCGACGCGCTCGAGCGGCGTCCATCGCGCCGTGCGTGCACGTCGTGCCGACGCTCACCAGTCGACCGCCCGCCATCACCGGACATCATGGCCATCAGCGATTTGATCGATGACGGCGCAGTGGCACGGGCCTGTGCGCTCAGCCTGTCGTGATTGTCAACGATTGACACCTCACGAACCCGTTCTTTAGAGTGGCGACTTCCCTGAAGCCAGCGCGTCGCTGCAGTCGGGACCGTCCCATTCACCAGGTTGAGGCATGACGACGACTGCTCGTCTCGTCCGCGCGCCGCGGGGCACAGAGTTGTCCTGCAAGGGCTGGCCACAGGAAGCCGCCCTGCGGATGCTCATGAACAACCTCGATCCGGAGGTGGCCGAGCGCCCGGACGATCTCGATCGTCTACGGCGGCTCGGGCCGGGCCGCGCGCAGCTGGCCGGCCTTCGACGCGATCGTCGAGGACGCTCCGCGCGCTCGAGCGACGACGAGACGCTCCTCGTCCAGTCGGGCAAGCCGGTCGGTGTCTTCCGCACGCATCGCTGGGCGCCGCGCGTGTTGCATCGCCAATGCGCTCCTCGTGCCGGCCTGGGCGACCTGGGACGAATTTCCGCGACCTCGAGGATCGGGGTCTGACGATGTACGGCCAGATGACCGCCGGCTCCTGGATCTACATCGGCACGCAGGGCATCCTGCAAGGCACGTACGAGACCCTGGCCGCCGTGGCGCGAAAGCATTTCGGCGGCACGCTGCGTGGCCGCCTCACCGTCACCGCTGGACTCGGCGGCATGGGCGGCGCCCAGCCGCTGGCCGTGACCATGAATGACGGCGTCGCGCTGGTCATCGAAGTGGATCGCGCAGCGCATCGAACGACGACTCGCCACGCGCTATCTCGACGAGCGCGCCGCCGTCGCTCGACGAGGCGCTCGACCGCGCGCGCGACTACCGCACGCGCGGCGTGGCCCGGTCGATTGGCCTCGAGGCCAACGCCGCCGACGTGCTGCCTGAGCTGCTGCGCCGTGGTGTGGTGCCGGACGTCCTGACCGACCAGACGTCGGCGCACGACGCGCTCACCGGCTACGTGCCCGTCGGCCTCTCGGTCGAACGACGCCGCCGCGTTGCGCGCGCGCGATCCCCAGACCTACATCGCGCGATCGATGGCGTCGATGGCCGTGCACGTGCAGGCCATGCTCGACGCTGGCCGATCGCGGGCGCCGTGACGTTCGACTACGGCAACAACATCCGCGCGCAGGCCAGGCAGGCCGGCGTCGCGCGCGCCTTCGACATTCCGGGATTCGTGCCGGAGTACGTGCGGCCGCTGTTCTGCGAAGGCAAGGGTCCGTTCCGATGGGCCGTCCTCTCGGGTGATCCGGCCGATCTGGCCGCCACCGACGCCCTCGCGCTCGAGATGTTCGCCGACGACGAGGCCCTGTGCCGCTGGATTCACCTGGCTCGCGAGCGCGTGGCCTTCCAGGGACTGCCCGCCCGCATCTTCTGGCTGGGCTACGGCGCGCGCGCGCGATTCGGACTCGCGCTGAACGATCTGGTGCGCCGCGGCGTGGTCAGCGCCCCGATCGTCATCGGGCGTGATCATCTCGACGCCGGCTCGGTCGCCTCACCCAACCGCGAAACCGAGGGCGATGCGCGACGGCAGCGACGCGATCGCCGACTGGCCCGTGCTGAATGCGCTGCTCAACACCGCCTCGGGCGCCACGTGGGTGTCGGTCCATCACGGCGGCGGCGTGGGCATCGGCTATTCGCTGCACGCCGGCATGGTCGTCGTGGCTGACGGCACGCGACGAGGCCGACGAGCGGCTGGCGCGGGTGCTCACGTCCGATCCCGGACTCGGCGTCGTCCGTCATGCCGACGCGGGCTATCCGGAGGCCATCGCGACGGCCGAGGTCCACGGCATCCGGCTGCCGATGCGTGAACACGGAACGGGAGCGCGCGCGTGATCGCCGAACGCCCCGCGCTCGAACGCCGCGTGCTCGAGGCCCTCGGGGCCGGCCGCACGCCGGTGCTGCTCGGTGGGTGCGGCGTCGGTCGCACCTCCCTGCTCCGTCGGCTCGAAGGGCTGATCGGCACGGACCGCAGCCAGTACCTCGACCTGGCGGCCTCCGCCACGACGCCTGAACGTGGTCTGGCCGCGATTCGACGCGTGTCGCGTTTCGCGCCGACCAGGGACGTCGCCACACCGGCCACCCCTCGTGCCGCATTCCAGGCGCTGCTCGCGGACTTCGATCAGGCGCGCGGCGCGGACGCCGGCCCCATCACCTGGCTCATCGACGAGGTCCTCGACGTCCGCACCTTCGAGAGCTTTCCCGGTCTGCGACACGTCCAACGCGACCTGGTCGAGCACCTGGCGCAGAGCCCCGCACGGTTACGTGCTCGCGTCGCGGTTCACCACGCGCGGGCATCGCCTGTTGCGCGATGCGCCTCCGCGCTACGAAGTGATCCACATGCCCGCCCTCGAAGTCTCGGAGGTGCGCAGCATGGCGCTCCTGGCCGATGGCCAGCGGCAGGGGTGGGCCGCCGACGTCGCCCCGGCCGTCACCGCGCTGACCAATGGTCGCGCGTCAGCCGTGCGCCTTCTCCTCGACACCCTCGTCTCGATGGGACCGGCGATCGATCCGGTGGCCGCGCTGGCCGCGCTGTTCGCGCACCGACGGTGCGCTGACCGCCCGCTGCCGCGAGAGCTACGAGTTCCGGCTGCACCGCGCACGCGGCTACGGCGCCCTCAAGGCCATCCTGGGCATCCTGTCCGAGGACGAGCCACGGAATCTGACGGAGATCGCGCAGCAGCTGCGCCGCACGCCGGGCTCGACGAAGGACTACCTGTCGTGGCTCGAGGACGTTGATCTGGTCCAGGTGCAGGGCAAGAAGTATTCGTTCGCCGATCCGCTGCTGCGCCTCTACGTCCGGCTCTATGGCAATCCCGTGCCGCCTTCCGACGACGCCATCGTGCGCGAGGTCGGCGCCTTCGCGAAGTCACGCCTGCCACAGACGCACTCGGCCGGCGAGACGGTCCCCGCCTCGGCCGACACCGACGAAGGCGGCCGGGGCTCCGGCATCATCGAGATCGATTGACCGCTCAGGTCCGCGGCAAGGCCGGCGCGGGCGCGGGGCCGTCGCGCAGACGCGCAAGGGCCTCGCAGGCCGCCTGCTGTTCGGCCTCCTTCTTGGATCGCCCGATCGCCCGGCCCTCGGCGAGGCCGCCGACCAGGACTTCGACCTCGAAGCGTTTGCGATGGTCGGGGCCTTCCGCGGCAGCCACGCGGTAGACCGGCAGGCCCCGCCCGGCGGCCTGCAGCCATTCCTGGAGCGCCGATTTCCAGTCCGCCGTGAAGCTCGCCTCGGCCGCCCGATCTCCCGCGGACGCAATCGAGCGGACCGAACCGCGCGACGATGAACGCCCGCGCCGGCTTCGATGCCGCCATCCAGGTAGATGGCGGCGATGAGCGCCTCGAGACTGTCCGCGAGGATCGCGTGCTTGTGCCGGCCGCCGGTCTTTTCCTCGCCGCGACCGAGCAGCACGAATCGCCCCAGCTCGATCTCCTCGGCCAGGCGTGTCAGCGAGGCGGCCGAGACGATGCCGGCCTTCACCTTCGACTTGTAGCCCTCGCTGTGCTTCGGAAATCGATGGAACAGCATGTCGGCCATCACGAAGCCGAGCACGGCGTCGCCGAGGAACTCCATCGACTCGTTGTCCATGACCCCGCCCGAGGCGTCTTCATGGGCGCGCGAGCGATGGGTCAGCGCGTGCTCCAGCAGCCCGAGGTCACGAAACTCGTAGTCGATCTGCGCCTCGAGGGGCCCGAGCGTCTCGCTGAGCCGTCGCACCTCGGCGGCCGCCGCCTCGTCCACATGGCTGTTGATCAGATCGCGAGCCGTGCCGGCCTGATCGGCCGCGACGCTCACCTTGAACTCAGTCTGTCCGAACGCCATCGGAAACAGCGAGCGGGAGAGCGCGGATTCGACCGCCGACTCGAGGCCGTGCGCATCGAGGAGCCCGCGAACGACCTCGACCTCGATGGAGGAATGACTGCGGAAGACCTCGACGAGTCTCTCCGGGATCGAGGGTCGTCGTCCATGCGTGTCAGGCGGCCTCCTCGTCCACTTTGATGACGATCATGGTCATGTCGTCGTGCGGCTCGGCGTCGCCGACGAACGCACGCACCTCGCGCAGCACGCGCTCGCGGATGCCGGCCGGGTCGAGACGATGCTGTGCCGCCAGCACGCGCGCGAGCGCCGCGTCCCCGAACAGTTCGCCGGCCTCGTCCATCGCTTCCGTGATGCCGTCAGTGTAGAGGACGATGACGTCCCCGGGAAGGAGTGGCTGCGAGTGTTCCTCGAGCAGCTCCTCGAACCGGTGCTCCCCGCCGGGCAGCTTCAACCCCACCACCATGCCGTTGGGGATGACCAGCTCGGCCTGTCCGCCCGAGACGACCACCATCGGCGTGTGCCCCGCCCGGGCGCACGTCAGCGTGCGCGCGTCGAGGTCCAGCACCGCGTACGTCATGGTGATGAAGCTGCGGTTGTCGAGGTGTCCGGCCAGGCGCCGGTTCACGTCGATGAGCAGGCGTCGCGGCGAGGTCTCCGTGTGGCTGAGCGCGAGCATCAGCCCCTTGAGCTCGGCCATGTACAGTGCCGCGGACGTGCCCTTGCCCGACACGTCCGCAATGAGCATGCCGAGCTGACGCGGGCCAACCTCGAAGAAGTCGTAGTAGTCGCCGCCGACCTCACGCGCCGGCTCGCAGAGGTCCGCCAGCCGGAGCCCGTCGAAGGCCGGGGGCTGGACGGGCAGCAGCGACTTCTGAATCTCGCGGGCGATGCGGAGTTCGTCGTCGAGCCGCTGCTTCTCGCGCTGGACGTGCAGCAGGTGCTCGATGCTGCCGCTCATGCGGTTGAAGGACTCGGCCAGATCGCCCAGCTGGTCGTGCGATTCGATGCGGATCCGATGCGCGAAGTCTCCCTGGCGAACCCGCTCGGTGCCCTCGAACAACTCGTGCACGGCTGACGTGATGGACCGGGCGATCAGGCCGCCCACGACGACCGCGGCCCCCTGCACCAGCAGCAGGAGCACGCCGAGGACGAAGAGCACCACGAGGAAGGTGTTCCCCTCGTCGCCAGTGCCGAACGCGGCACTGACCTGGGCATCCTGCTCGTCGGTCAACCGATCGTAGAGGGTCGCCACGGGCGCATCGAGCCGGACGGACGCCAGGCCGCTGGTCCCCGTCGTCCAGTTCGTACAGTCGAGGAATCCGACAGTCTGACGGAAGAGGCGGCCCTGCCCGGCCGGACGGGCCACGCCGGCCGCGGCCGCCTCCGCGCTGCAGACCTCGGGCGCGACGATGTTGTCCACGCGGATGCCGGTGCGGGCATGGACCTGAGTGGTCAGGGCCTCGTCAACGGGCAGGTCGGCGACGACCATCCACAGACCGTCCGAGGTCGGCGCCACCGACCGGATCACGAGTTGAGGCTCCGGGGGCATCCCATTGTTGCGGGCGACCACGAGCAAGGTCCCGGTGAACCCTTTGGCGGTCACCACCCAGCCCGGTACGGACAGCGGCGGCGGGCCGTGTCGCCAGGGGCCCGCGTGCATGGGCAGGCCCGTGGCGGTGTCGTTGCGCGGTGACGAGGATGGCGCGGTGACCGGGAGCACGGCCAGCGAGAGCAGCGGCAGGCGGACCGAGAGGTTGGCGTACTTCCGGTCGAGCGCCGCCTGGATCACGGTCGGGTTGCGGCCGATCTCGGTGGCCGACGTCTCGGCGATCTGGTGCAGGTTCTCGGCGACGTCCGCGTAGCCTTCGCGGAAGACGTAGGACGTGATGTTGATGTAGAGGAGCACGCTGCTCACGAGCACGAAGCTCAGGATGAGCACGACCGGCACGAAGCCGAAGAAGACGTAGGACAGCAGCAGCTTGCGGCGGACGCGCCAGAGGAACGCGCGCCGGTTGCGGGCGATCGCGAGCGAGCCGAGCCAGACGAGGGACCCGATGAAGGCCAGGGCCACGATGCGCCGGAAGACGATGATCACTTCCGGGAGCGTGACGATCTGTTGCAGGACAACGATCAGCAACAGCAGGCCCGAGGTCAGCAGGAACAAACGGCCGGGAAGGCTGCGGATCGAAACGACGGCGGGTGGCGGCGGATTGTCTGGCATCCGCAAATCGGAACGTGCATGATAGCAAACATCCGCCTCGGCTCCCGACCATGAAACTGCCCGCCTCCGCACGCTTTCAGACCATCTGTCTCCACGCCGGCCAGGAGCCGGACCCGGCGACCGGTGCCATCATCACGCCGATCTACCAGACATCCACGTACGTGCAGGACGCGCTCGGCGAGCACAAGGGCTTCGAGTACGCACGGACGCAGAACCCGACACGGTCGGCGCTCGAGGGCAACCTGGCGGCGATCGAAGGGGGCCGCGCGGCATTTGCCTTCGCGTCGGGCATGGCGGCGATCAGCGCCATCACCGCGCGTCTCGCCTCGGGCGACCACGTCGTCGTAACCGACAACACGTACGGCGGCACCTACCGGCTGTTCGAGCGGGTGCTCACGCGGTACGGCCTGCGGTTCAGCTACGTGGACACGTCGGATCTGGCGGCCACCTCGGCGGCCATCACGGACCAGACGAAGCTGGTGTTCCTCGAGACGCCCACCAACCCGGTCATGCGGCTGTCAGACATCGCGGCGGTGGCTGAGCTGGCGCATCGGCGCGGCGTCGCCGTCGTGGTGGACAACACGTTTGCCAGTCCATGCCTCCAGCAGCCGATCGCGCTCGGTGCCGACATGGTCGTGCACAGCACCACCAAGTACCTGAACGGCCACAGCGACTCGATCGGCGGCGCGGTCATCGCCGTGCGCGACGAAGACATCGACTGGCTGCGGTTCATCCAGAATTCGGCGGGGGCGATCCTCAGTCCGTTCGACTCGTGGCTGGTTCTGCGGGGCACCAAGACGTTGCCGTTGCGGATGCGCCAGCACTGCGAGAACGGCCTGGCGCTGGCCGAGTTCCTGCGGGCGCACCCGCGCGTCACGCGGGTCTTCTATCCGGGCCTGCCGGATCATCCGCAGCACGACCTGGCGCGCCGGCAGATGCCGCGCGGTTTCGGGGGTATGTTGTCGTTCGAGGTCGCCACGCCGGAGCAGGCGCGCACGGTGCTGAACCGCTTCCGGCTGATGGCGCTGGCCGAGAGCCTCGGCGGCGTCGAAACGCTCGTCTGCCACCCGGCGTCGATGACCCACGCCTCCGTGCCTCCCGAGCGACGCGCGGCCATCGGGCTCTCCGACAGCCTGATCCGCATCTCGGCCGGCCTGGAAGACATCGCCGACCTCAAGGACGACCTCGCGCACGCGCTCGGCGGCGTGTAGCGACGCCGTTCGCTCCCCTGGTGTCCATACGAGCCCGTCGGGATCCGCTGGCGGTTTCCGTAGGCCGTCTACCGTCTGCCGTAGCCCGATTTACGATTCGACGCGCGGGCCGACGTTCCGCTCCACCCACTGCAGGTACTGCTCGCTGCCATCGATGACGGGAATCACGAGGAACTCGGGGACCTCGTAGGGATGCCGGCTGCGCAGCACTTCCCACAGCGCATCGACCTGTGAGGTCGTCGTCTTGATCACGAGCTGCTGCTCGTCCTCGACCTGCGGCACACCGTTCCAGACGTAGACCGACTTCACGCCCGGCAGGATGTTCACGCAGGCGGCCAGACCCGCTCCGACGAGGTCATGCGAGAGCGTGGTTGTGTCGAACGTCTTCGGAAAGGTCGTCAGTGCCATCACCAGCTCAGCCATGCGTCTATTTTCCCTTGTACGACCCCAGAAAACCTGATACAACCGTCCCCCATGGCTCGCCGGCTTCACACCGTTCAGGAACAGCGGGATCGCCGCCGTCGCCTGCAGACGTGGGGGCTGTCGGCCGGGGTGATCGTCCTGCTCGTCAACGCCATCATCGGCGAAAACGGCTACCTGGCCACCCTGCGGGCCAGCCGCGAGTTCGAGGCGCTCAACCTTCGGGTCAACCGCCTGAAGCTCGAGAACCAGCGGACGCTCGACGAGAGTCGCCGCCTCGAGCACGACCCGGCAGCCCTCGAGGAAGCGGCGCGCGAGCGGCTGAACCTGCTGAAGCCGGATGAGACCCTCGTCATCATCCGGGATGTGCCCAGTCCCAGCGCCTCGACCGGTTCGCGATAAGCTCTTCGCGTGCCTGAATTCGTTGACTTCCTGCTCAACAGCGACAAATACCTCACGGAGTTCGTGCGCAACTACGGCCCCTGGATCTACGGCCTGCTGTTCGCCATCGTCTTTGCGGAAACCGGGCTGGTCGTGACGCCCTTCCTGCCGGGGGATTCGCTGCTCTTCGCCGCAGGCGCGCTCTCGGGTGCGGGCCACCTGAATCCCTGGCTCGCGGCCGGGCTGCTCTTCGCCGCGGCGGTCCTGGGTGACGCGGTGAACTACTCGATCGGCAAATCGATTGGGCCCCGCATCTTTCACGCCACGGACAACACCGGCCTGATCCACCGCCTGCTCAACCGGCAGCACCTGGCCAAGGCGCACGACTTCTTCGAGCGTTACGGCGGCAAGGCCGTCGTGCTCGGACGATTCGTCCCGATTGTGCGCACGTTCGTGCCGTTCGTCGCGGGGGCCGCGGCCATGACGCCGGCCACGTTCGTGTTCTACAACGTCACGGGTGCCATCGCCTGGGTGGGTCTGTGCTTCGGCGCCGGCGTGCTCTTCGGCAACATCCCCGTCATCAAGGACAACTTCTCACTCGTCACCATCGGCATCGTCTTCGTCTCGGTGCTGCCCATGGTCATCGAGTTCATCCGCCACCGTCGCCGGACCAGCGCCTAGCAGCCCGGGCGCCATGTTAGATTTACCCGTCGTGCCTCAGGTGGATCAGACCCATCACCGCGGCCCGTTCGACGTCATCGGCGACGTCCACGGCTGCCTCGGTGAACTGCAGACGATCTTCGACGCGCTGGGCTATCTCGTCGCCGACGATGGGACCTGGCGATCGCCGGCCGGCCGGGTGCCGGTGTTCGTCGGCGACCTGGTGGACCGGGGTCCAGACAGCGTCGGGGTCCTCAGGCTCGTCATGCGCCTGGTGCATCACGGCGCAGCCCTGGCCGTTCCCGGCAATCACGACCTGCAGCTGCTGCAGTGGCTGGAAGACCCGTCTACGCCGCTAGTCCACGGCCTGGAGACGACGGTCGCCGAATTCGAGGATCAACCCAGGCCATGGCGTGAGGACGTACGGCGGTTTCTCGACGGGCTGCCGAGCCACGTGGTGCTCGACGCGGGGGACCTCGTCGTCGCGCACACGGGCCTCGCGGAGGTCTGGCACGGCCGCGAGTCGCGCGAGGTCCGACGGCTGGCCGCCTACGGCGTCGCGTCAGGCGAACCCGATGCCCACGATCGGACGCAACGCCACGCCTGGCTGGCCGGGTATCGCGGGGAGGCCACCGTGGTCTACGGTCACACCGTGGTCCCCGAGGCGATCTGGCAGGGGCGCACCATCGACATCGACACCGGGTGCGTCTACGGAGGCGCGCTGACCGCACTCCGGTGGCCGGAACGCGACCTGGTGTCAGTGCCGGCCGCGCGCGCCTATGCGGTGCAGGCGCCCGCGATGGCGGCCTCGTCATGACACCCCGATTCCTCGACGATCTGCGCGGCGTGGTGGGCCCCGCGCACGTGCTGCACGAAGCGGTGCCCGTGATGACGTACGAGTGCGACGCGCTGGCCCATCTGCGCGTGTCGCCGGCCGCGGTCGTGCTGCCGGGGTCCGCCGAGGAGGTGCAGGCGGTCGTGCAGTTGTGCGCGCGGGATGCCGTGCCGTTCGTCGCGCGGGGACATGGCACCGGGCTCTCCGGCGGCGCGCTCCCGGTGAAGGACGGCATCGTCATCGCGCTGACGCGACTCAACCGCGTCCTGAACGTGGACATCGCGAACCAGCGGGTCGTCGTGGAACCGGGCGTCACCAATCTCGAGATCACACGCCAGGTCGCGCCCTTTGGCTTCTACTACGCGCCGGACCCGTCCAGTCAGCAGATCTGCTCGATCGGCGGCAACGTCGCGGAGAACTCGGGCGGCGCGCACTGCCTCAAATACGGCTTCACCACGCACCATGTGATGGCGGTGGACGCGGTGTTCCCGGACGGTTCGCTGGTGCACCTCGAGGGTGGCGTCGCCGACGCGCCGGGCCCAGACCTGCTCGGACTCCTCATCGGCTCGGAAGGCACGCTGGCCGTGGTCACCAGCGTCGAGGTCCGCATCACGCGGCGCGCCGAGTGCGTCCAGACACTGCTGGCCGCCTTCGACACGATCGAGGCGGGTGGCGAGGCCGTGTCCGACATCATCAGCGCCGGCATCGTGCCAGCGGCCGTCGAGATGATGGATGCGATGGCCATCCAGGCGGCCGAAGCGGCCGTGCATCCGGGGTTCCCCCCGGCCGACGTGATCCTCATCGTCGAACTCGACGGCCCGCGGGCGGAGGTGGACGCGCTCCTCGCGCGGGTGGACAGCATCTGCCGCGGCCGGGGCGCGACACACCTCGAGGTGGCGAAGGACGACGACCACCGGGCGCGGATCTGGAAGGGCCGCAAGGCTGCGTTTGCCGCGATGGGACGCATCTCGCCGAATTACTACGTCCAGGACGGCGTGGTGCCCCGCTCGCGTCTGCCCGAGGTGCTCCGGCGCATCAGCGCCCTCTCGGCGTCCACCGGCCTGCGCATCGGCAACGTCTTCCATGCCGGCGACGGCAACCTGCATCCCCTCATCTGCTACGACGACCGCATTCCGGGTCAGGGCCAACTGGCCGAACACGTCGCGAGCGAGATCCTCACGTTCTGCGTCGAGGCCGGCGGCTCGCTCACCGGCGAGCACGGCATCGGCGTGGACAAGCGGGAGTCGATGCCCAAGATGTTCACCGAGGCGGACCTCGCGCTCATGCGCCGGGTGCGTGACGCGTTCGATCCGCAGCATCTGAGCAATCCTGGCAAGGTGTTCCCCACGCCGCGGCTCTGCGGCGAAGTCCCGGGCCCGTACCGGCAGCATCCCGCGGAGGCTGCGGGACTCGCAGAGCGCATGTGACGACGACACTGGGTGAGATCGCCGCAATTGCCGGACCGGACGCCGCCCGCAGCGGCGACGCCGAACAGGACGCCATCGACGGCGTCACGCCGGACGTCGTCGTGACGCCGGCATCGGCCGAGACGCTGGCCGCGACGTTGGCCTGGGCACGCACGCGGCAGGCCTCGACCGTGATCCGCGGCTCCGGGTCGAAGCTCGGCTGGGGCCGCCCCCCGAACCCGATTCAGATCGCCATCGACATGCGAAGGCTGGGTGCGGTCCTCCGTCACGCCAGCGGCGACCTCATCGCCACGGTCGAGGCGGGGGCTTCACTGCAGTCGGTCAACGAGGTCCTGGCCCAGGCCGGCCAGGTCCTGCCGCTCGACCCGCCGCACGCCGCTCGAGCCACCATCGGCGGTCTCATCGCCACCAACGACAGCGGCCCGCTGCGGCATCGGTTCGGGGCCCCGCGCGATCTGATCCTCGGCGTGCAGTTCGCCACCACCGATGGCCAGCTGTCCCGGTCGGGCGGCGCCGTCGTCAAGAACGTCGCCGGCTACGACCTGCCGAAACTGCTCTGCGGGTCGTGGGGCAGCCTGGGCGCGATTGTCTCGGCGACGTTCCGGCTGGCGCCGCTGCCGCGCACATCGAAGACCGTGGTGGCGACGACCACCGACGTGCATCTGCTGGCGACGGCGGTCCGCACGATCATGGGCAGCCAGCTGGATCCGACCGCAGTCGAGATCGACGTGGATTTGAGCCGATCGCCCCGGCCGGCCGCGCTGATCCTGCAGTTCACATCGCCGGCCTCGAGCGTGGACGATCAGGTGCGCCAGGCGCGCGCGCTCGTGACCGCGCCGGCGTGGTCGGTGACCGATCTCGAGGACGCGCAGGAACAGGCCTGCTGGCGCGACCACCGCGCGGGCACCGAAGCGCAGACCGGCCTCTTGGCCAGGGTCACGTGGCGCCCCGCTGAGCTGGACAGCGTCCTCGCGAGCCTCGGGCGCGAGGCGACCTGGTCGGCCGGCCGGCTCATCGGCCGGGCGTCGCTCGGGTCAGGCCTCCTGCATGTCGAAGGCGACGCGGCGGTCCAGACGCAGACCCTCGAGCTGCTGCGCCGTCTGAATCAGTTCAGCCAGGTCACCGTGGTGCACGCCGATCGTGGCGTGCGGGCACGCGCGGACCTCTGGGGCCTGCCGCCCGATCGGCAGCGGCTCCTCGACGCCATCAAGCTGGCCCTGGATCCCGAACGGATCCTGAACGCCGGCCGGGGACCGCTCTGATGCCCGATCCACAGTCTGCATTCGACACGCAGCACCCGCCGGCCCGCGCCGGCGTCAACGCGTGCGTGCACTGCGGCTTCTGTCTCCCGACGTGCCCGACCTACCTGCTGTGGAACGAGGAGATGGACACGCCTCGGGGCCGCATCTATCTCATGAAGGCGGGGCTGGACGAGCGGGTCCCGATGAACGACACGTTCGTGAAGCACTTCGACGCCTGCCTCGGCTGCATGGCCTGTGTCACCGCCTGTCCGTCGGGCGTGCCGTACGCGCCGCTCATCGAGGCGACGCGGGGACAGATCGAACGGCGCTACGATCGCCCCACCGGCGATCGGCTGTTCCGCGGGCTGCTCTTCTCGCTGATTCCGTATCCGGGGCGCATGCGGCTGCTGATGCTGCCGCTGGTGGCCTGGCCGCCCATCGCCGCACTCCTGCGCGCCACCGGCGCCCTCGCCGTGCTGCCCGGGCGCCTGCGGGCCGTGCTCGAACTGGCGCCACGCGTCACGCTCGCGGGGCTCTTCACGCAGCAGCCCGAGCGCACCGCGGCCCGCGGCGAGCGACGGCTGACCGTGGGCGTGCTGACCGGCTGTGTCCAGCGGCTGGCCTTCGGCCACGTCAACACCGCGACGATCAATGTGCTGAGTGCGGAAGGCTGCGACGTGCTCGCACCAGCGTCCCAGGGATGCTGCGGCGCCCTCGCGCTCCACGCCGGCCGACGCGACGACGCCGTGGCGTTCGCGAAGAAGACGATCGAGACGTTCGAGGCCGCTGGTGTCGAGCGCGTCGTCGTCAACGCGGCCGGCTGCGGGTCGTCGATGAAGGAATACGGCCACCTGCTGGCGGACGACCCGGCGTGGGCCGAGCGCGCTCGGCGTTTCTCCGCGCAGGTCAAGGACGTCAGCGAACTGCTCGCCGATCTCGGCCCGGCCCGCGCGCCGCGCGCGCCCATGCCGCTCAGGGTCGCCTACCAGGACGCCTGCCACCTGGCCCATGCCCAGGGCGTCCGCCAGGCGCCGCGTGACCTGTTGCTGTCGATTCCGGGCGTGACGATTGTGCCGCTGGCCGAGCCGGAGATCTGCTGCGGCAGCGCGGGCATCTACAACCTGGTCCAGCCCGAACCGGCCCGCCAGCTCGGCGACCGCAAGGCCGGTCACATCGCCGCCGCCAAGGCCGACGTCGTCGCGTCCGCCAATCCCGGATGCACGCTGCAGATCCGCGCCGCCGCCGCGCGCCGCGGCGAATCCTGGCGCGTCGTGCATCCGATCGAGCTGCTGGACGAAGCGATCAGGGGAGCGAAGAGCACCTGAGGTGCTCACGGACAAGCGGAAGTGCGGGGTATGAAGAGCACTCAAGGTGCTGGCGAACAAGCACAGAAGTGCTGTGCGTGAAATGCCCTTGAGGTGCTGGACGGAAGGGCGCGTGAGGTGCAGGGCGCGGCAGGCACTTCAAGTGCGGGGACCGCAGACCACCGAGGTGCTCGAGTCCCGTCGGCACATCAGCAGCTGTTCGCGCCAGCACGTCAGCATCAGCGGGCAGCACCTCGAGGATTCTTCGGCCCAGCACGTCAACGTCACTGCCCGCACTTCGTCGCGCGCCCCAGCACCTCAACGGCTCTTCAGGTCAGCACGTCATCGTCAGCACTGGCACCTCGGGGGCCTTTCCAGCCCAGCCCCTCGCGTCCGCGTCAGCGGTGGCCCCCAGCACCTCCCGGGCCTTTCCGAGCCGCACCTCAAGCGCCTTTCACAGCCGCACTGCCTCTCCCGTCCGCACGCTCTCGTCGGCGGCAAGGACAATCCGCAGGCTGTTGACGGCGTCGTTCATGTGGGCCGACAGGTCGAGGTCCTCGCGGATGGCCTTGAGGAGATAGGCCTGCTCGCGGTCACAGAGCCCCTGGTGATCCGGTTCGTCCTCGGTGCTGATGAACTCGTCGGGGCGGGCAAAGTCACCCTTGGCGTCCACGTCGGCGTAGTGCACGCGCAGGCAGTTGGTCTTCGTGTGGCTGTTCACGTCGTCGGAATCCCCGGTTGAGGCGTCGTTCGGATCCTTGACGATCGACACGCAGCCCCGCGGCCCGATGACGTCCTTCACGAAGAAGGCCACTTCGCTCATCATCGGTCCCCATCCGGCCTCGTACCAGCCCACCGACCCGTCGTCGAAGACGACTTGGAGATGGCCGTAGTTGTACATGTCGGGCCGGATCTCGTCGGTGAGCCGCGCCCCCATCGCGGTCACGCGCACGGGCCTGGCGCCGGTCATCTGGCACATCACATCTACGTAGTGCACGCCGCAGTCCACGATGGGGCTCATCGCGTCCATGATGCGCCGGTGCGACGCCCAGGCAGAGCCGTGGCTCTGCTGGTTCAGGTTCATGCGCATCACCAGGGGTTTGCCGAGCGTGCGGGCGATCTCCGTGAAGCGCGCCCACGCCGGATGCACGCGCAGGATGTAGCCGACGACGACCTTGCGCCCGGTTCGGCGCGCCGTCTCCACGATGCGCTGCGCCTCGTCCACGGTGTCGGCGAGCGGCTTCTCGCAGAACACGTGGGCGCCGCGATCGAGCGCGGCGCGAGCGAACGCGCCGTGTGTGTCGGGATACGTGTTGATGCTGACGACATCAGGCCGCGTCGCGTCGAGTGCCCGGTAGTAGTCGTCGAACTGCGGGATCCCGCCCAGCTCGTCGCTGAGCCGCTGCCGCTTCTCGGGGCCTCGACCCACGAGCCCCACGATCTCGAACTCGCGCATCCGGTGATACGCGCGCGCGTGACTGGACCCCATGTTGCCGCAACCGGCCACCAGCACTTTCAATCGATCCATGCGGAAGATGATCTCACGGAGGCTTTCACATTTGTCAGAGTCTGCCTCACGGGTGACTGACGAAAATGACATCGAGCCCGCGGCCTCGTCGCGCGCGCGGCATGGTAGTCTGGCGACCGGGCCGGGCTCGCTTCCATGAACGTGCAACAGGTGATGTTCCTCGCGCTCGAGGCCGTGTTGATGTCGATCATCATCCTCGGCCTTTTTCGTGCGCGCACGGTGCTCGGGCTCACTCCGCTCTACATCGTGCTCGGCGGCTTCCAGTACCTGGAGGCGACGCTCAACCTCAAGGTCCAGGTCGCACCAGGTGCATCGATCTACCCGGCCTCGACCGTGCTCTTCACCGCCAGCCTTGTCGCGGTGCTGCTGGTCTACATCAAGGAAGACGCCCTCGAGGCGCGCCGCCTGGTGTACGGATTGGTGCTCGCCAACGTCGGCGTGTCCGTGATCTCGTTGCTGATCGCCCTGCACATCAATCTTCCGGGTAGCGAAGTGACAGGCGCCACCTCGAGCCGCGACTTCTTCTCGAGCGCCTGGGTGTCTGGCGTCGGCACGACGCTGCTGTTCCTCGACGTGCTCGGTATCATCCTGGTCTACGAGTACATCAGCCGGTTCGTCCGCGGCCTGTGGCTGCGCTTCTGCGGGTGCATGCTCGTCATCGTCGCGTTTGACAGCATCTGCTTCACGTCAATCGTGCATTGGAGCAAGCCCGACTGGTGGGACCTGGTCGTCTCCGCCTTCCTGGGCAAGTCGGTTGCCGCGCTGTTCTACTCGACGATCTGCGCGCTGTACCTGCGCTTCGCCGAATCGCAGGCACTGCCGACCGGCACGGGGGACGTCGCCGACGTCTTCCAGGCGCTGACCTACCGGCAGAAGTACGAGCAGGCGCGTGACCGCATGGTCCGCGACGGCCTGACCGGCCTCTTCAACCGCGGCTACTTCGACGAGGCCCTGCCGCAGGCGTTCGCGCGCGCGCAGCGGCACCGGGAGTTGCTCAGCCTCGTCATCCTCGACATCGACAACTTCAAGACCATCAACGACGAGTTCTCACACATGGAGGGCGACCGCGCCATCCGCCTGATCGCGTCCACGCTGAGCAGCCAGGCACGGGCCAATGACGTGCCCTGCCGCTACGGGGGCGACGAGTTCGTGGTGCTGCTGTCGCACGCCGACCGAGAATCGGCGCAGACGTTTGCCGAGCGCGTGCGCGCGGAGTTGCGCGAGCGCTGCCGCACGGCGACGCCGCCGCTGCCGCGAGGCGTCGTGACCATCACCGTCGGCATCGCCACCTACCCGACCGATGCGGAGATCGCCTCGCCGGAAGACCTCGTCCGGCTCGCCGACCGGCGCCTCTACACCGGCAAGCACGGCGGTCGCGACCGCGTCGTGGCCGCCTCGGCCTGAAGACGCGCCGGGGATCGACGCGATAGACTTTTCGACATGCACGACCGCTACACGCTCGTCGAGCGCCACATCCATCAACGCATCGCGGAAGCCATCCTGCGCGACCTCACCCGGCCCGTCGCCCAGCGTCGGGGACTCATCTCGCCGGTGCGCCCCACGGCCAACCCCGACCTGCGCCGGGATCTGCACTTCGATGACGAGAGCCTTGCGGATCTGTTCCTGCTGTTGTCCGAGGAACTGGACGCGCCCGTCGTGGACGACGCGCAACAGCGTCTCATCGCGACCGTCGCGGGTCTGGTGCAGTTCTACGCCGATCGGGCGAGCGTGCCAGACGAAAACCTGGTCCGCTTCGCGGAACTGTAACGCCTCAGGCCGCGACGGTGCCATGGGCGGCCTGTTCCGTGCTCAGCAACAGCGTAGCCGCGTAGCCGTTCCACGAGCCGCCGGCATCGAGCACCCGGAACCCGGCGGCGGTGCACATGGCGACCAGCGTCGCGACAGTCGGAATCCACCACCACGGTCCGAAGTCTGAAATCTCCCACTGCGCGACATCCGTGGTCAGCCCCACCGCCGCCACGTCCCCGAGGTTCTTCCGCCAATGCGCGCGCACGACGTCGCGCTCCCGATCGGCCAGCGCAGGCACGAAGATGGACCCGCACTCGGGAATCTCGAAGACGCCGCACTCGTTCTCGATGCGCGTCGGGGTCACGACCGAGGTGAGGATCACATGGCGCCTCGCCAGGCGGCGCAGGGCCCCGAGCAGCCCCATCTGGTCGGGCAGGTGGTAGAGGACGCCGGCGCAGTGGACCACGTCGTACTGGCCCAGACTCTCGGTGGCCATCAACTGGACGACGTCCCCGGAGACGCAGTCGACAGCCGGCAGACCGAGTGAGTCGCGACGCGACGCGAACGCGGCCCACCAGTGGCTGTCCACCTTCGAGACGTCGATCATCGCCAGACTGGCAGCCCCCCGCTGGTGGGCGACGGACACCTTCTCGTTGACCGCGCCCCAGAGGCCCCCGACGTCGGCGAACGACGCGCCGCTGACGACCCGCCCGATGTATTCGTCTCTGATGTCCATGCCGACCGCGCTCCGTCCTGTGTCGCCCGGCCGACAGGGATCTGTCGGCCAACCGGCGCCCGACGCTGGATTCCGGCCGATCCGCCGGCGAATCCGCGTGTTTGGTGAGGAGGGAGCAACGCGCGTGCCAGGAACTCAGGGCTGACCGGGACACTAGCTGCCCGCGCCGCGATTCGGGGCCGCGCCACCGGGACCGCCGCGACCGGGCGGCGCAGGCACCTGCCCGCCGGGGCCGCGACCGCCGGGATTCACGCCCGGTCCGACAGGGCCGCCGCGTCCAGGCGCCGCGCCGCCCCGAGCCCCACCGGGACCCGCCGGGCCACCGCGAGGATTACCGACGCCTCCCGGGCCAGCCGGTCCGCCGCGTCCGGGTGCGGGCGGACAGACCCGCTGCATCATCGCCGCCGCGTCGAACGCCCACTGCGAGTAGACCTGCTGCTGGTTGTACACCCGAATCGAGGTTGCCTGGCTGGTGCTGCGCACGCCGGTGATGCCGGGCTGAGCGGACGTGCCGGTCGTGTTCGGCGCGCCGCGCGACGACGTTCCGGCCTGCGGGGCCGGTGTCGTCCCGCCCCGGGCCGCGGTGCTGATGTTCAAGCCGCCGAGTGGCGCGAACTCCGTGCCGGTGACCGGATCCAGATACTTCTTCCGCAGGTAGCGCTGCGAGACGAGCAGCTCGATGTTGGGGGGGAACGTCTGCGTCTTGCAGTAGTAGAGGGCCAGCGCCCGCGCGTACTGCTCGCCCCGAAACACCAATTCCAGCTCGCGTTCGCGCTGCGCGCGCTGGCGCCAGGACGGCAGCGCCGCGCTCATCCAGACCGCCGCCACGGCCATTCCGATGAGCAGGACGACCATGATGAAGCCGCCGTCGTCCAACCCGGTGTGCCGCCGACATTTTCCCGGCCTGGCACCATCGGCTAACTGCATGAGACGAGTATACTTACGGTTGCGCATGGCCGCACAGCTTCTCCCGTCTGCTTCCCTGGGTCGCTCGTCCCGCCTCTGGTCCGCGCTGGTGCTGTCGCTCGTCGGCCTGGCCGCGTGCGACAAGATGCCGCTGGTCGCGCCCTCGGGCACCGCGATCACGCTCATCTCGGCCACCAACACGCTGCCGGTGAACGGCTCGGTGGACATCACCGCGTTGCTCATCGAAGGCGGGCTCTCGACGGACAACACCGGCACTACGGTGACGCCTGGGGCCGGCACGCCCGTCCACAACGGCACCTCCGTGACCTTTTCGACGACGCTTGGCCGGATTGAGCCGGCAGAGGCCAAGACCCTATCGGGTCGCGCGGTCGTCAAGCTGATTGCGGACGGACGATCGGGCATCGCGCTCATCACGGCGTACTCGGGCGCGTCGAGTCAGACGCTCGAGGTCAACATCGGCGCAGCCGGCGCCTCACGGCTCGTGGTCACCGCCACGCCGCAGAGCCTGCCCGCCACCGGCGGCACGTCCACGGTCTCGGCCCGCGTCGAAGATCCGCAGGGCAACGGGCTGCTCGGCGTCCCGGTGAGTTTCTCCACCACGGCCGGGTCGCTCGCGGCGACCAACGTGCTGAGCAACGATCAGGGCTTCGCCGCGACTCAGCTGACAACGACGCAGGCCGCGACCGTGACGGCCAGCGCGGGCGGCGCGACCGCTGCTCTCAGCGGCACCGTGGCGATCACGCTGCGTCCGCGCACGACGATCGAGCTCACTGCGCCGGCGAGCGCGACCATCGGCGTGCCGGCGTCCTTCACCGTCGTCCCCGGCGCCAACACGATCATCACGGACGTGGTCGTGGACTTCGGCGACGGCACGTCGCTCTCGCTCGACTCGGTCTCGAGCAGTCGCTCCTTCTCCCACCTGTTCGCCGACTTCGGCGTCAAGCGCATCGTGGCGCGCGCGACCGACAGCGAGGGCGTGGTGACCACGGCCGCCACCGAGGTCGTCGTCTCGCCGATGTCGGTCAGCCTGAGCATGTCGCCCGGGTCGCTCACCACGACGACCACGGCGACGTTCACGGCCACCGTGCCGGCCAACGCGTCGATCCTGCGCTACGAGTGGAACTTCGGCGACGGCACCACCGCGCAGACGACCGCGCCGCAGGTGCAACATCGATTCCCGAGCGCGGTCGAATACACCGTCTCGCTCCGCGTCGTGCCCACGGTCGGCCCCGCGGCCACGGTGCTGTTGCCGGTTGTGATCAACTGACGTCGGTCAACGGGCTACCGCGAACGGCCTACGGCAGACGGGCAGACGGGCTACGGCAAACGGCAACCGCCTACGGCAAACACGCAAACGGGCTACGGGCTACGGGCTACGGCTCGCTACGGGCTACGGGAAACGGCCGACGGCAGACGGCAAACCGCCTACGGCAAACGGGCTACCGCCTGCGGCAAACACGCAAACGGGCTACGAAAAACGGCCCACAGCCTGCCGCGGCCGGGCTACCAGCCACGCTAGACAGCAACGGCAGACGGGCGACGGGAAACGGCCTACGGCAGACGGCAAATCGCCTACGGCAAACCACGCGAAACGGGTAGCGTTTTCGGAATGTGTGTAGGGGCGCGGAAGTCGCGCTGGCGCGACGCGACACGCTCGTGGAAACCGCTGTAGCATCCCGTCTCATGGCTTGGCTGAAGTGTGCCCTCGTCGGGATCGCCACCGCGGTGGTTGCAGCCGTCGCTTGGGTGACGCTGCGGATCCTGACGGCCTTCTCGTTCGTGGCTGCGAGCGGGTCCGGCGGACTCGGCTCGGTGTCCGGCGGCGTGGCGGAATTGGCCTATGCCGGCATCGTCGGGTTCGTGCTGGGCTTCTATCTGACGTGGCGACGCCAACAAGCGCGGGTGGCCAGGCACCCACACAATCGGTAAGTGGCGAAATGCCGTGGTCGCTGGATGGCCGTGTTCTGTCGGCCGTCTTCTGGGGGCTGTGGGCCGTAGGCTGTGGCCCGTTGGCCGTAGCCCGTTGGCCGTAGCCCGTTCGCCGTAGCCCGTCTCCCGTAGCCCGTCTCCCGTAGCCCGTCTCCCGTAGCCCGCCGTCCCCGGTAGCCCGTTCGCCGTCTCCCGTAGCCCGTTCGCCGTAGCCCGTCTACTCCCAATCGGCAAAGCGGCTGCCATCGAGCGCGGTGCCTTGCGCCGTGCTCTTGACGTCGTAGATGCCCGTCGTGGTCGTCAGACGCCGCCCGGTTCGGGCTCGGCCTGAACGGTTTCCCAGTCGCTCTGCTGCGTGATCGGATCCTTCGGGAACGGCGCGGAGGTACTTTTCCGAGACCAGCGTCTCGAGCGAGTCCGGGTACTTCGCCTTGTCGGCGTAATACTGATCGATCGCCTCACGCATGATGAAGAGGTTGCTGCGCAGGGCGGCTTCCTTGGCGTACTGCACCGAGTTTCGGTACTGGGTGAGCGCCATCGAGGCGAGAATCATCACCAGCGAGATGACGACCAGCATCTCGATCAGCGTCCAGCCCTCGTCGCCGCGCGTGCGCATGCGGGCCCGGACCGTCGCACGGACGCGGACGAGCGGCGACGACAGACCGGCACGCCGATCGATCCACGAGGTGAACAGGCTGCGCATCGCGGGCCTCACTCCCTACCAGTCCCGATACTTCGTGCCGTCGAGCGCGCGGCCTTCGGCCTTCGAGTAGACGTCGTACACGCTCGAGCCGCCCCAGGCCGTGGCGTCGGCGCAGATCGGTGTAGGCGCGCAGGCCCCACTCGGCGCGGCCCGTGATCGGATCGACGGGAATGCGCCGCAGGAACTTCTTCTTGCGGCCGGAGACGTCGTTCGCGTACGTCACGCCGTCAACGAGCTGCTCGAGGCTGCGCGGGTAGTTCTCGCTGCCGAGAGACAGCTCGGTCGTCGCGATGCGGCCGGACTCCGCCAGGTCCTTGAACTGATCGATCGCCGCGCGCACCTGTCTGAGCGTGTAGCGCAGGTCGGCTTCGCGCTGACGCCGAATCGAGACACGCGCCACCGGCAGCGCGGCCGACGCGAGGATCATCATCACCGCGGTGCCGACGATCAGCTCGATGAACGAGTAACCGGCCGATGACGACGCGGAACCAGCGCGCAGTCATCGATGCCCTCCTGGCGTCTGGCGCGGGCCCTTGCAGGCCGCTCCAGTCGCGCACGATCGATCTCACCGTACCACCACCGACGCCGGCGTGGTGCGCACCGGCAGACTCTGGCCGCCCGGCGTCGTCGCCACGCCCGTGGTCGAAATCTGGCTGCTGCCGGGTCCCACGACCGAGAAGGTGATGGCCCCCACCAGTCCGCTGCCGGCGGCGCCCGCCGCCCCGGCGGGCCGCGACACCGCGATGTCGATGCGGCCGGTGTTCGCATCAATCCGCGGCACGAACGTCGCGGTGACGCCGCCCTGCGACATGAACGTGCCCTGCGTGACACCCACCGCCCGCAGCACACGCGGGTCGTAGTTGATGGTCAAGGTCAGCGTGCCGACCTGGTTTGCACCCGCGACGCTGATCGGCACGATGTGGGGACCGCCGCCCGGAGGGAGCGCGCCGTCGGCGCCTGCGGGCACCGTGAGCGTGATCTGCACGCCGGCCTGCGGATCGGGCATCGGGGCGCCCGTGCTGTCCACCGGCTGGATCGGCACCACGCCAGGCGCCCGCGGCGCGGGCGTCGAGGGCGGCAGAGTGGGCGTCTGGGGCGGGAAGGCGCCCGCCGCGGTCGGATCCGGCACGATGGGCGACACGTTCGCCGCCGCGCCCGGCGGCAGGCCGGTCCCGGTCGCCCCAGGCGCGCCCGGCTGCGGGGCCGGCGGCGCGTTGGGCGAGATGAGCTGCGGTGTGGCGCTGGAGCCGAAGTTCTGCTGCGTCCCGATGTAGAACGGCTTGAGGTCTTCCGCCGTCAGATCGCGCGATCGCACAATGCGCGGCGTGATGATCATGACGATTTCGGTCGAGTTCGCGTCTCGATCGCTGTTGCCGAAGAACGACCGCAAGAGCGGGATCTTGGAAATGCCCGGCAGCGACCGCAGAGTGGTGCGATCTTCCTCGCGCAGCAGGCCGGCCAGCAGGTTGGGTTCGCCGTCCCTCAGGCGCACCGAACTGGTGGCGCGACGCGTCGTGATCGTCGGGAACGACTGCCCGCCGATATCGAGAAACGCCCCGAGGCCGCTCTTCTCGAGCGTCAGGCTGTCGAGGACGATCTCGTCCTGGTAGGTCACGCGGGGCGTGAACGTCAGGTTCACGCCGACCGACTGATACTGCACCTGGGTCGTCGGGATGGTGGCCGCGCCGCCGGCCGCCTGCGACTGGAAGACCGTCTGCGGGATCGGCACGAGGTCGCCCAGGTTGAGCGTGACCGTCTCGTTGTCGCGTCCGCGAATCTGCGGCCGCGCCAGGACCTTCGTGTTCTGATTCGACTCGAGCAGCCGGATGAGCGCCGTTGGGCTCGTCACATAGAAGTCAGCCGCGCTCACGCCTCGGCTGATCGTGTTCGCGTTGAACGGCGGCGGCATCGTCGGAAACGCGAGGGGCGTGCTGGAGGTGTTCGGTGGCGCCACCTCCGGCGAGAACGTGAATCCGATGGCGTATTGGCTGAGGTCGAGTCCGAGCTGGCGCACGAACGCGCGATCGACCTCGAGGATCTCGGCCTCGATCATCACCTCGGGCCGCGGCCGGTCGTTCGACTGGATGATCTGCGCGACGATCTCCATCACCGGCGCCGTGGCGCGCGCCACGATGGAGTTGGCCGACTTGTTGACGAAGAAGGTGGGCCGCACGGCCGGTCCCTGCTGGACCATCTGGCTGAGGATCTGCGAGATCTCCTGCGGGTCCGCATTGGACAGATAGAACGTCTGGACGTACTGGTCCTCGAACTTCTGCCGGTTCGTCACCGAGTCCTGATAGACGAAGATCGTGCGCTGGTCGATGACCTTGAAGGTGAGCTGGTTGGCCGACAGGATCTGGTTGAGTATCGCTTCGAGCGAGACGTCCTGGACGTCGAGCGAGTAGCCGCGGCCCAGGAAGCCCTCGAGACCCGCGTCGTAGGTGACGTTGATACCGGTGAGCTGACTGATCGTGCTGAGCAGGTCGCGCACCGCGACCGGATTGACATAGCGCATCGCCGGCACGCGCGTGCGCGGATCCAGGCGGGGGATGGGACTGCTCTGCCGGTTCTGGTCCTGCAGGGTTTCCATGCGCGGTCGAGGACGCGCAGCTTCGGCCTGGGCCTGGAGCCGGCGCTCGAGCTCCGCGGCCTTGGTCATCGCCAGGGTGCTCGTGCGATCGAGGTCCGACGCCAGTCGATACTCGGCGATGGCGCCCGGCAACTGGTCCTGTGCTTCGAGTTCGCGGGCCCGCTTCACGTGCTCGGCGGCCGCCATGCGCGTGGCCCGCTCGAGCGCGATCTTGACGTCAATACGGCCCGGGTCTCCGCCGAGCGCCTGGCGGTAGTAGGCCACCGCCGTGTCCCAGTCCCCGGCCTTGACGGCCGCATCGGCCCGGCGCACGGCCCGACCCGTGGCGCACCCGGCCACCGAGACTACCAGCAGGCCCAGCAGTGCAGCCCTTCCCCATCGGTCGATTCGCATCATCACTGGTTCACACCGCTTCCGCACTGGGCCTTGCGCATCCGATCCGACTCTTTTGACTGCCGCGGCGACATTTGGCCTGCTACCCACCCAGGGCAATCGTGCGCTGGCCGCTGCCGTCGAGGTAGGAAATGACCACCGACTGGACGTTGATCTTGATGATCTTGTACTTCCCGTCCACCACCGCGCCTTCCGTCGCCTGAAACAGGGCGTTGCCGTTGGGATCCTTGAGCGTGACCATCGGGCGCCCTGTGGTCGGGTGCGTCAGGATGCCAACCAGTTTCAAGGTGATCGGCGGCGGACCCGGCGGGGGCGGGGGCGGGGCCGGCGGGGGCGGAGGCGGCGCCGGAAGCGGCGTGGGAGGCGGAGGCGGCGGGGGGGCCGGCTTCACCCCAAAGCCGAAGGGATTGCGAACGGCCGTGGGCTCATCGGACAGGGCATCGAGCTTGCCGAGCGCGATGGGGCTCGGCAAGGTCGTGGGCACGGCGCCAGGTCGGGCCGTGGGTGCCGTCGATGGCGCGGCGGCCGTCGGCGACTCGGGCGACGCGTTGTACCACCGCGACACCACGAGGAGAAGGACGAACGCTCCGAGGAGCACGAACTGGCGAGTGCGCTGGGGCCCGGGAGGTGGCAGCAGCTTCATGGTCCGGCTGGAGTGAAGTAATAGGTCGCAACCGTCAGTCCCACCTCGAGCAGCCCGCTCGTGGTGGCCGACTCGGCGCCCGATTGCGCCAGCTCCACCTTCTCGACGACCACGAACTCCTCGGCCGTTTCGACGTTGTAGAGGAAGCGTCGGATGTTGGTGTACCGGCCCTGGAGCGTGAACTTGACCACCACACGTGTGAGCCGGCTGTCGCGAATCGGATCGTAGTCGAGGCTGAACGCTTTGAACGTGACGCCGGCATCGGAGGCGGCCTGGACCAGCCAGGCGGTCGTCAGTTTCCTGGCGCTCGTGAGTTCCTTGGGCAGGATGTCCGCGTAGAACTTCTGCAGTTCCTGCTCGGCGCGGTCCTTGCTGGCGCGCGCGTCCTTCGCCTGTTTCTCATCCCGGCGCGCGAGGGCGAGCGAGGCCGTGGCCTGCGCGGCCTCGCTCTCGGCGCCCGTGACCGACGCCTGCAACGGCCAGACCGCCAGCAGCAGCACGCCGACATTAGCCGCCAGCAGAATCACCAGCGGCAGCAGGACCGCCCGACGCTCGTCGAAGATGCGGCGCCAGATGCTCACAGGCCCCCCTGACCACGGCCACGCCCGGTGGCCGGTGCGCTCGTCCCCAGCCCGGGCGCCGACGTCGGTGGCTTGGACCCCGGCGCTGCCGGCGCCGCGGACGGCTCGACGGCCGCCGCGGGCTTCACCGCCAGGTAGTCCGCGTCGATGAGCGCCGTGAAGCTGCCATCCTCCCGCAGATTCTGATCCTTGGGTACCGCGTTCTTGAACGCGCCGGTGCTGAGCAGCGCGTCGATGAAGTCATCGACCTCGGAGGCCCGGCGGGCCACGATGATCATCGCCACCTTGAAGATGCCCTTCTCGACGCGCGGCGTCACGGCCTCGAGGCGCACGTCGAAGGGCATGACACCCTCGATCTGATCGAAGAACACCGTCCACGAGAACGTGCGCCGGTCGATGATCTCGTTGGCCTCGCGCGTCGAGTCGGCCAGCCGGCTGAGCACCGGGCCGTTGATCGACTGGCTCACGGCGGTCGTCGCGGCCCGCACGCGCGCCGTCTCGGTCTGCTCCCGCTCGATGCGGGCCTTCGAGATCGCGCCGCTCGGCGGAGAGCGAATAGAGCCGGGTCCCGTTGAAGGCCGTCAGGGCCAGGGCCGTCACGGCCACGAGGACCAGGGCCAGCGTGACGAGCCGTTCGTTGTAGAACGGACGCGAAGAGAGGTTGCCGCGCAACATCAGCTAGGCCGCCTTCCGTTCACGCAGGAGGATGCCGACGGAGGCCGCCACGGCGTCGAGCACCTCCGGTGAGGCCGGCACCTGCGGTCCCAGGGCGGCGGCGGGCCGCACATCCACGGTATCGACGGGCCGGCCCAGTCGCGCCTCCAGATCCGCCGCGGTGGCGGCCGCCTGCGCGCCGGTCAGGGATCCGCCGCACAGCCACACGCGCGTGAACGTCGTGCCGCCGAGCCGGTCCTCGTGATACATCGCCGTCTGGTGGACCAGGGTGCCGAGCGGCTCTTCGTCCACGGCGGGCCGATGGCGATAGAACATCAAGCTCTCGCCGCGCAGGATCGCCAGGGTCGTGCCCTCGGCCGCCAGGCACACGACCAGCCAGTCGCCGGCCGCCGAGGCGCCGGCGCCGATGAGCGCGTTCATCACGTTGAGGCTCGACAGGTCCACCAGGCCCGCATGGATGCCGGCCGCCGACAACACGCCCTCGTACTGGGCGATGACGTCGCGCCGCGCGGCGACGACCGCCAGCGTGGCCGCGGTGCCTTCGGTATGCGGCCCGAAAGTGCGTCAGCACGGCCTCGTCGAGCGGGAACGGCATCGCCTTCCGCAGTTGCCAGCCGCACCAGTTGCTCGAGGTCGCTGGCCCGCTCGGGGAGCTGCTCGAAAGGCAGCAGACGTCACGCGCGCCACGCCGTCGGGCACGACCAGCGCGGCCCGACGCGTCGACCGCAGCCCTGCCCGATCGAGCGCGCGTCGGAGCGCGTCCGCGACGACGTCGTGCTGGACGACATTCGTTCCGGTCAGCGCGGGCACGATGGCGTCGGCCGGCAGCGGCTCGGAGGCATGGGCGACCACGGTCGGCATCCCGCCACGGGACAGCTCGACCACGGTCACGCGACCGCTTCGCGAGTTCGACCGCCACGGTGGGCGGAGTCGGGGCAAGCCAGCCAGGCGTTCGCATGGTCGGCGTCACTCGACGAACGTCACTTTGTTGATCTCCTTGAGCGTCGTCTTGCCGCCCATCACCAGGTCGACGGCGCACTCGTCGCAGGAACGTCATGCCCATCCTCGCGCCGCGGCCCGCTTGATCTCGGAGGTCGGGCGCCGCTCGAGAATCATGTCACGGATCCGATCGGTCAGGTCCATCAGTTCGCAGATCGCCGTGCGGCCCTTGAAGCCCGTGCCGCCGCACTCGATGCAGCCGGCGCCCTCGAAGAACTCCTGGGTGCGCGCGAGCGCGGGGTCGAGCGCCGATTCGATGAGCAGCTCCTCGCGAGACAACAGCCGGGCGGCTTGCAATGCTCGCAGATCCGTCGGACCAGCCGCTGCGCCAGCACGCAGTTGAGCGCCGACGACGAACTGGTAGGGCTCGACGCCCATGTTCAGGAACCGGCCCAGGACGTCGATGACGTTGTTGGCGTGGACGGTGGTGAAGACCAGGTGGCCCGTGAGCGCGGACTGAATCGCGATCTGCGCGGTCTCGGGGTCGCGGATCTCACCGACCATGATCTTGTCCGGGTCGTGCCGCAGGATCGACCGCAGCCCGCGGGCGAACGTCAGGCCCTTCTTCTCGTTGATCGGGATCTGCGTGATGCCGCGCAGCTGGTACTCGACCGGGTCTTCGATCGTGATGATCTTGTCCTCGACCGTCTTGATCTCGGACAACGCCGCGTAGAGCGTCGTGGTCTTGCCGCTGCCGGTCGGGCCGGTGACCAGCACCATGCCGTACGGCTCGCGGATGTACTTCCGGAACCGCCGCATCTCGATCTCGGGCCAGCCGAGGATGTCGAGGCGCAGCTCGGTGAACTGCTCGCTGATCGACTCCTTGTCGAGGATGCGGATGACCGCGTCCTCGCCGTGCACGCTCGGCATGATCGAGACGCGGAAGTCGATCGTCTTGCCGCGCACGCGCAGCTTGAAGCGGCCGTCCTGCGGCACGCGCTTCTCGGCGATGTCCAGCTCGGCCATGACCTTGATGCGCGAGATGATCGTGCTGTGGTGCCGCTTGTCGATGGACTTCATGGCCGGCTGCAGCACGCCGTCGATGCGGTACTTCACCACCACCGCGTCGTCCTGCGTCTCGATGTGGATGTCCGAGGCGCGCCGCTGCAGCGCGGTGAACACCATCGAGTCCACGAGCCGGATGACCGGGCTGGCGTCCGACGTGAGCTTGTCGACGGTGAGGTTCTCGTCGCCCGCGTCGTCCTCGCGCAGGATCTGCATCTGGAAGCCTTCGGTGGCCTCCTCGAGCACGCGCGTGCGAGCTCTCGCTCTTCTTGAGGATGGACTGGATGGCCGACGCCGTGCCCACGCACACGCGGATCGGCATCCCGAGCTGGACGCCGACTTCGTCGATCGTCTGAAGGTCGCTCGGGTCCGACACCGCGATGAGCAGCGTCTGGCCGTCGCGCCGGTACGGCACGAACGCCGTACCGGAGCATCAGGTCGGCCGGGATGCTGCGGAACAGCGCGTGGTCGATGTTGAAAGTGGTCGAGATCGACGAACTCGAGCTCGTAGCGCTCGGCCAGCCGGCGGGCGTCGCCGCTCTTCGGCCGCCCGATCGATCGGCGCGGCCTCGGTTTCGGCGTAGATCGTCTTCAGGCGTGGCGGTCGGCTCGGCCATGGTTAGCTCGATCAGCGACGGACAATGTTGAACAGCGGCATGTAGAGCGACAGGAGCAGCCCCGCGATGACAACGCCCATCACGATGAGCAGGAGCGGCTGGATCAGGTTCGAGAATCGCGTCAGGCTGGTCTGGTTCTCCTCGTCGTAGAAATCCGCGACGCTGTTGAGCATGTCGGCCAGCGCACCGGTGGACTCGCCCACCTCGACCATCTCGACCGCGACGTGCGGGAACATCTGGCCGCTTCGGCGAGCGCCGTCCGCCAGGCTGCCGCCCTCGCGCACCTGCCGGGCCACCGCGAGCAGGTGCTCGCGCAATCGCGCGGTTGCCCGTCGACCGGGCCGCGATGTCGAGCGCGTTGACGAGCGGAATGCCGCCGGAGAGCAGCGTCGCCAGCGTGCGCGAGACCTGGGCGGTCGCGAACTCGCGGGCGAGCGGGCCGAAGTACGGCAGGCGCAGGATCGACGCGTGCAGTCGCCGGCGCTGCCCGGGCTGCCGGAACCAGAGCACCGTGCCGGCGGCGATCGCCACGAACGCCGTCAGCAGCAGGCCGAGCGCTCCCGACCAGGCTGTTCGAGATCGCACCACGATCCGCGTGGACATCGGCAGCTGGTGTCGCCGCGCCGAACTGCCCGTAGAAGTCGGCGAACTCCGGCACGACCTTGAACACGATGAGGCCGACGACGGCCACCGAGAGCAGGACGAGCACCACCGGATAGATGAGCGCCGAGATGACGTGCGAGCGCGCCGCCGGGCGAGCACCTTCATGTGCTGCGACGTAGCGGCGAATCACCTGCTCGAGGCTGCCGCTCTTCTCCCCGGCCATCAGCGACGCCGTGTAGACGCCTGAGAACAGATGCTGTGCCTCGAACGCGTCCGAGAGCGCAGACGCCGGATCGCACCTTGTCGTGGATGTCGTTGAGGGCGGCGCGGAACGCCGGATTGGGCACGCGCCTGCGCAGAATGTCGAGCGACTGGACCAGCGGCAGGCCGGCCTTGAGCAACGTCGCCAGCTCCTGGTTGAAGACCAGGAACTCGGTGGTCCGGACGCTTCTTGCGGCGTCGCCGTCCCCAGTCGCAGCGCCGCCAAGCCGCATCCCGCCGCTGCCGTGGACCGACAGGAGGAACAGCCCCTTGTCCTCCAGGTCGCCCGGAGGCGTTCTTCGCTTTCGGCGATGTAAGTGGCCTCGGAGACCTGCCCGGTGGCGGTGGCCACCCTGCAGCGGAATTCCACGGTCTTCCTGACGCCTCCCGCGCCCATTAGACCGTCGCGGGCGACAATTGGCCGAAGTGGGGTCTGACCGCCCAGAGTCTAGCGCGCCCGCAGCGCCGACAGCACGCGCTGGACGTAATTCTGCGTCTCGCGGTAGGGCGGCGTGCCCCCGTAGCGGACGACGGCGCTCTCGCCGGCGTTATAGGCCGCGATGGCCCGACGCAGGTCGAATCGCTCGAGCAGGCGCCGCAGGTGCCGCATCCCGGCCTCGAGGTTCTGCTCGGGGTCGAACGGGTCCTGGACGCGGTACGTGCCGGGCGATCACCGGCATGATCTGCATCAGACCCATGGCGCCTTTGGGCGAGATCGCCAGCGGCTCGTAGTTCGACTCCATGCGCACCACCGCGTGCGCCAGCTTCCGATCGAGCCCGACCTTCGCGGCGATGCGGTCCACCAGCGCCCGGATCGCGGCCGCCTCGAGCCGCAACGTGGCGCTCGGCGAGTCGGCCAGCGCCTCGATCGCCACCGTCCGCGCGAACGGCACTTCGTCGGGCAGCATTTCGGCCACCATCGACTTCGGTGCGCGGATCTCGCCGCCGCCCCGCATCACCAGGACGACGATGTCGCCCTCGAACCGGCACATCTCGACGTTCATCGTCCGGCCGTTGCCCAGGCGCACGATTCTGCCGCGTTGGCCGCGCCGGCTCCGCAGAGGACGATGGCGGACCAGGCAACAGCGAGGCGTGGCGCACGGCTATCGGGGTTCGACGAAGGCGTGATAGATCCGGATGCCGAGTTCGCGCAGATCGCGCCCGCCGGCCGGCAACTGGGCCGGCACGAAGGTCTTGTCGACTTCGATGCGCAGCTCGGCCATCTCGGCCGTGCCGAGGGCGGCGGCCGGAATGGCCACCTTGCGGAGCGCCGGCGTCGGCGAATCGGCCGCGAACGTCTGGATGAGCGTCGTCCCCGCGAAGACGGAGACCTGCTGGATGCCGCCCGGGAAGAGGTCCGGCCGCGCGTCGTACTGCACGTAGAAGGTGACGTCACGGCGCGGGTTGCGGATCGTCAGCACGGCCGACTTCTGCGTCCACTGCCATTCCTTCTTGGGATCCTCCGGCGCGAACTCCGCCGGGTGCCACCCGCTCTTGTAGATGACGAAGAGGTTCTCGGTGACTCGGGGCGAGTTCGAGCGTGCCGACGCGGTACTCGCGGCTGGTCGATTCCCGGTCGGCCGCATCGGGTCCCTGAAGGGGCAGCCGGACGCTGTCGCGATAGAGGCCCACGACGACACGTGGCTTCGCCCTGGAAGGGCGTCACGGGGACGAAGACCGTGTGGCTGTACTGAATCTTCTGACCGGGCTTCCACGTGGAGGTGGCCGGCACCGGGTCGTGGTCGTCGCTCCAGAGCTGCTCCCCATCGGTGTTGTTGATGTGGACGAAGACCCGGTAGTCACCGTCGAACGTCGCGCCTGGCGCCACGTCGAAGCGGTAGGTCAGTTCGACGGGGCCGCCCTGTGTCACGCGCGGCTTGCCAGCCGAGAACGAGACGGTCGCCACCGGCGTGGCCGTGTCGCCGGACGAACAACCGGCGGCCGCCACGAGGGCGAGGAGCAGGACAGGCGCCGTCAGGCGCGCGGCAGGAGCGGAACGTGGCACGACCCGGGGATCGTACTTGATTGCCGCATGCTGTTCAATATGTTAGCCTTGCGGCGTTTTCAACTTCACGGTTCTTCATGAATGCAGACGCGCTCGGCATGATTGAAACCCGCGGTCTCATCGGCGCCATCGAGGCGGCCGATGCCATGGTCAAGACCGCCAATGTCACGCTCATCGGCAAGGAATACATCGGCGCCGGCTTCGTGACCGTCCTGGCGCGCGGCGATGTGGGCGCCATCAAGGCCGCGACCGACGCCGGCGCCGCCGCCGCCCGCCGGGTCGGCGAGCTGATGTCCGTCCACGTGATCCCCCGGCCCCACGCCGAGGTGGAGCGGGTCCTGCCGAAGAAACCGTAGCCCGCCATGGCCGAGGCCGCGACGAGCGAGAAGGACCTGGCGTCTGCCCAGGAAGCCCGGCGACTCGCCCAGCGGGCCAAGCAGGCCGCACCGGCGCTGGCCGAACTGAACCAGAACGCCATCGACCGCATCGTCGACGCCATGGCCGACGCGACGCGGCCGCGCGCCGAAGAGTTCGCCCGCCTCGCCGTCGAGGAAACCGGCTTCGGCGTCGTCGCCGACAAGATCCAGAAGAACCTGTTCGCCTCCGACCGGGTCTACCAGTTCATCCGGCCGATGAAGACGGTCGGCGTCGTCAACCGCGACGAGGCCCGCCGCATCATCGAGATTGCGGAGCCCTTCGGCGTCGTCGCCGGCATCGTGCCCTCGACCAACCCGACGTCCACGGCCATCTACAAGATTCTGATTTCGCTCAAGGCGCGCTGCCCCATCGTCATCAGCCCGCACCCGTCGGCGGCGCGCAGCATCACGCGCGTCGCGGAGGTGATGGCCGCGGCCGCCGCGCGCGCGGGCGCCCCCGACGGGGCCATCAACTGGATGCAGACGGTGTCGCTCGCCGGCACGCAGGAGCTGATGAAGCACCGCGACGTCGCGGTCATCCTGGCGACGGGGGGCATGGGACTCGTCCGCGCCGCCTACAGTGCCGGCAAGCCGGCGTACGGCGTCGGCCCGGGCAACGCGCCGTGCTTCATCGAACGGAGCGCCGACCTGGCCAAGGCCGCCGGCGACATCATCACCGGCAAGAGCTTCGACAACGGCGTGCTGTGCTCGTCGCCCAACTCGGCGGTCGTCGAGAGCGCCGTGGCCGAGGAAGTGAAGCGCGAGTTCATCAAACAGGGCGCCTACTTCCTGTCGCCCGCGGAGGCCGACAAACTTGCGGCCGTGCTCATCACGCCGCAACGGCTGCCCAACGCGAAGTTCGTAGGCAAGTCGGCTCTGTGGATCGCGGCGCAGATCGGCATCACGGTTCCGGACACCACCCGCATCCTCATCGCCGAGTTGCGCGGCGTCGGTCGTGACTTTCCCCTCTCGATCGAGAAGCTCTGTCCCGTCCTCTCCTACTACGTCGTCGCCGACTGGCGCGAAGGCTGCGAGCGCTGCATCCAGATTCTCCGCTACGGCGGCATGGGACACACGATGTCCGTGCACTCGCAGAACGACGACGTGATTCTGCAGTTCGGCCTCAAGAAGCCGGCGTTCCGGATCGTCGTCAACACGCCGACGACGCACGGGTCGATCGGCCTGACCGACGGGACTCGACCCGGCGATGACGCTCGGATGCGGCGGCTACGGCGGCAACATCACGTCGGACAACATCTCGCCGCGGCACCTGCTGAATCTCAAACGCGTCGCGTACGAGATCCGCCCGGCGTCTTCGGGTCGGAGCACGGCGATGCCAGCCACGTCGGCGGCCGCGCCCGGGGGCGCAGCCGTCGGCGGCGCCGCGACGGTGACGCTGGTGGCCCCGCTGCCCAAGGCGCCGGTCGCGCCCAGGCCGCAAGGCCTCGAGGCCTCGGCCATGCGGGACCATCTGACGTCCTATCTGGCCGGGCGCGGGGGCGACGCCAAGGCAGTGGCCGTCCAAGCGGTGGGGTCCGCGACGCAGGCGCCGGTCAGCTTCGTCTGCGAAGAGGACGTCCGCGCGGCGATTGCCGCCAATGTCAAAATCGTCATCGGCGAGCGGACGATCGTGACGCCGTCGGCGCGCGACCTGGCGGAAAGCCACCGGGTTTTCGTGATCGACGGATGGCCGCGTTCGTGATTGCAGATGTGAGCAAACCCGACGTCCACGGTTGACCTGTCGCCGCGGCGGGTGGTACGTTTCGCCTTCACACACCTTGACCATGCACACGCACCCGTAGACCACGCATGACGCTTTCCACCCGACTGCTCCTCGTGTGCTCTCTAGGACTGATGGTCGGGTGCGCGTCGCGCGGTCCGCAGGTGGCGTCGTTGCCGCCGGTTCAGGCTCATCCCCTTCCCATCGCGCCCGTGCCAGTCACCACGCTGGCCCCGTCGGTCGAACTCCTGGTCGATCCGCTCACGGCGTTGATTCAGCGCGCCGAGCGCGAGTTCTCGGCCGGCGAAGCCGAACTGAAACAGGGACGCCTGGTGGCGGCCCGCGCCCGATTCGACGCGTCGATTGACCTCCTGCTGCAGCAGCCGAACGGCGCACGGGCCGAAGCCCGGCTCGGGCAGGCCTACGATCTGCTCATCGATCGCATCAGCGCGCTGGAACTCCTCTCGCTGCGTGAGGGCGACGGCTTCACCGAGACCCGCAGCGAGCCGGCCGCCATCGACGAGCTGCTCGGCGACACGACGTTCGAGCGACCCAAGCCGGCCGCCACCACGCGCGAGACGGTGCTCGAGGCGATGGCGCGCACAGACCACGACCTGCCGATTCCCGCCAACGAGAAGGTGCTGTCGTTCGTCGAGCTGTTCCAGGGACGGCTCCACGACTTCCTGACGGCCGGTCTCGAGCGGGGCTCCCGCTACCTGCCGATGATCCAGCGGGTCTTCCGCGAAGAGGGCGTCCCGGTTGACCTGAGCTACATCCCGCTGGTCGAGAGCGCGTTCAAGACCAACGCCCTCTCGCGGGCCAGCGCGCGCGGGATGTGGCAGTTCATGGCCCCGACGGGGCGCGAGCACGGCCTGGACCAGACCTGGTTCCTCGACGAGCGGTCCGATCCGGAGAAGGCCACGCGCGCCGCGGCGCAGTACCTCAAGTCGCTGCACAAGTTCTTCGACGGCGACTGGAGCATGGCCCTCGCCAGCTACAACGCGGGGCCCGGCCGCCTCCAGCGCGCCGCGCGCCAGGCCAAGACAGCGGACTACTGGACGATCACCTCGTCGACGCGCTATCTGCCGCGCGAGACGCGCGACTACGTGCCGATGATCATGGCGGCAATCCTGATCGCGCGGAACCCGGACCTCTACGGATTCGAGATCACGAGCCTGGCGCCGCTGGCCTACGAGACCGTGACGGTACCCAATGCGCTCGACCTGCGGCATATCGCCGAATGGGCGGGCGTCGGCGTCGAGGAATTGCGGGAACTCAACCCGGAACTGCGACGCACGACCACGCCGATGGGCGACCACGACCTGAAGGTGCCGGTCGGCACCGCGGCGACGATCGACGCGAAGCTGGCCGCCTCGAGCGAGCTGTTCGTGCGCTTCCAGTTCTACACAGTCAAGCGCGGGGAAAGCATCGCCTCGATCGCGCGCAAGCACCACGTCACGACGGCCGCGCTCCGTGAGGCCAACGAACTGTGCCGGAACTGCGGCGTCAAGGCCGCCCAGACCCTGCGCATCCCGGAGCGGCCGGCCGCCGGCCTGCCCACCGCGGCGACGGCCCGCTCCGCGAGCGTCGCGACCGCGCGCACCGCGCCTCTGAGCGGCCCGACGACCTACCGGGTGCAGCGCGGCGACACGCTCTTCAGCATCGCGCGCCAGTTCCGCATCACCGTGGACGACCTCAAGCGGCTGAACCAGCTCCGCACCGACAAGATCAACATCGGCGACCGCCTGACCGTTCGGCGCTGACCGCGCGCGCCGCCCATGCGGCATACACTGGCTGCCGCCATGGGTCGGCATCTGACGGCAGGTCTCGCTCTCATTGTCGCGGTCGCCCTCGTCTATTGGAACGCCGTCACGGCGTACTTCTTCGAGGACGACTTTCAGTGGCTCGCGAGCCGCTGGTCGTTCCAGATGTCCGACCTTCTGGCGCTGGCCAGCGGCACGCATTTCTATCGACCGGTCATCGAGCTGTACTTCTGGATCGGATCCGCGCTCACGGGCGGGTCGGCGCCTGCGTTGCACGTGTCGAGCATCGCGATCCATGCGCTGAACGGCCTGCTGCTCTATTTCGTGGCTGCGGCGATCGGCATGCCGCGTCTGTACGCCTGGGTGGCGGCCCTGTTGTTCGTCGTCCAGCCGGCCTACGTCGACGCGGTCGCGTGGGTCGGCGCCATCGGGGAGCCCCTGGGCGCCTGCTTCGGCCTGTCGGCGATGCTGGGGGTGCTCGCATTTCGTCGCGGGGGGCGCCCGATCTGGCTGGTGGCGGCTAGCGTGGCGTTCGCGCTGGCGCTCCTGACGCACGAAAGCTCGATCGTCTTTCTCGCGCTCGTCGTGCTCGCCGACTGGACGGCCGGACGGTCCTCCTGGCGCGTCAGGGACATCACCACGACGTACGCGCCACTCGTCGTCATCGCCGCCGCGTACCTCGTCGTCGACGTCGCGGTGAACTCGCGCAACTACCTGATCGCCGAGGGGCAGTACCGCCTCGGGCCGCACATGATTCGGAACATGTTCGAATACACGGCATCGCTGTACGTCGGGGAGCGGACGCTCTGGGCTCACGCCGTCGTCGCCGTGGTGTTGGCGCTCGTGCTGACGCGCGGCACACCGCGGGCTCGCTGCGCCGTCGTCTGGATGGTCGTGGCGATGGGGCCGTTCCTGCCCTTCACATTCGGGAACGTGTCGCGGTATGCCTATCTGCCGGCTGTGGGTCTGGCGCTCTTGCTCGCCGAAGGCCTGGCCACCCTCGACGAGTGGCTGCGCCGGCGCGGCGTGCGCGCGCGACGGGCCGTCGTCGCGACGCTGGTCACGGCGCTGGCGTTGCGGTTCGCCATCTTCGCCTCCGATGGCGTGTCCGACTTCAGAGACCGTGCGGAGACGTACCGGGCGTTCCTTCTCGACCTGAGACGCGCGCGCCCCACGATGATGGACGGCGAGGTCGTGACGGTCAACGCGGCCGTCGAGGCGCGGCTTCCTCAGCGCTTTCTGCAGGCGGCCGTGCAGTGGGAGTATCAGAACGCCACCCTGCGCGTGGTCGTGTCCGACCGCTGAACCGTCCCCCGGTCCCTGCGCACGAGTTGACGCGTCGGCCCGCATCTGGGATGGTGCTCCCGTGCGACGCCTCCTTGCGCTCCCCCTGCTAATCCTCGGTGCCACGTTCAGCGTCCCCGCGCAGCAGCCGGGACCAATCGACCCCGCGCTGTTCTCCGAGCTGAAGTGGCGCAACATCGGCCCGCACCGCGCGAGCCGGACGCGCGCAGCGGCCGGACATCGCAGCCACCCCTACACGTTCTACATGGCCGCGGTGAACGGCGGCGTCTGGAAGACGACGGACGCCGGCCGCACCTGGGCGCCCCTCTTCGACGATCAACCGACGGGCTCGGTCGGCACCATCGTCGTCGCGCCCTCCAACCCGGCCGTGATCTACGTCGGCAGCGGCGAGGGCCTGCACCGGCCCGACCTCTCTACCGGCGACGGCGTGTACAAGTCCACCGACGCGGGGCGGACGTGGACACATCTCGGGCTGCGCGACGCGCAGCAGATCCCCAACATCGCGGTCGATCCCCGCAATCCCGATCGCGTGTTCGTCGCCGCGCTCGGGCATCCGTACGGGCCCAACGAGGAACGCGGCATCTACCGGTCCACCGACGGCGGCAAGAGCTTCGTCAAAGTGCTCTCGAAGGACGAGAACACCGGCGGCAACGACGTGGACATCGACCCGTCCAATCCCGACATCGTCTACGCAACGATGTGGGAGGAGCGGCAGGGCCCGTGGGAGAACGCGGTGTGGGCGGGCACCGGCGGCGGGATCTTCAAGTCCATCGACGGCGGCACGACGTGGAAGCCGCTGACAGCCGGCCTGCCCGTGGTCGTCCAGGCCAACCTCGAGATCTCGCCGGCCAATCCGCGACGCCTGTTCGCCAGCGTCGCCGGCTATGAGACCGCGGGCACGGGCACCGATCGCGGCAGCGTCGGCATCTATCGCAGTGACGATGCGGGCGAGACGTGGACGCGCATCACGACGGACACGCGACCGGCGGGCCGGATTGGCGGGGGGGACCTCGCGCAGCCGATCCTGCATCCGAAGGACGCGGACGTGCTGTTCATGGCCAGCACCGTCTCCTGGAAATCGATTGATGGCGGCCGGACGTGGGCGCCGTTCAAGGGCGCACCTGGCGGCGAGGACTACCAGAACGGCTGGATCAACCCCGACAACCCGGACATCATGCTGCTCGCGGCCGACCAGGGCGCCGTGGTCACGCTGAACGGCGGCGCCTCGTGGAGTTCCTGGTACAACCAGCCGACCGGGCAGTTCTACCACGTGGCCGCGGACAATGCGTTTCCGTACCGCGTCTGCAGCGGCCAGCAGGAAAACGGCTCGGTCTGCGTGTCGAGCCGCGGCAACTACGGCGCACTCTCCGAGCGCGACTGGCTGCCGGTGGGCGTGGACGAGTACGGCTTCGTCGCGCCCGATCCGTTGAATCCGGACATCGTCTATGGCGGGCGCAGCGTGACGCGGTTCGACCGACGCACGGGCCAGGTCTCCGTGGTCGGTCCGGTGGGCGGTCGCGGCGGCGTGGGCGGTGCCGCAGGCACCTATCGCCAGGTCCGCACGATGCCCGTGGTCTTCTCCGAGGTGGACAAGCGCGCCCTGTTCTTCGCCAACAACCACCTGTGGAAGACGATCGACGGCGGGACCACCTGGAGGCGCATCAGCCCCGACCTCACGCGCCCAACCTGGGAGACGCCGCGCAGTGTGGGCAAGTACGCGACGCAGCCTTCGGCACAGCCGACGCAGCGCGGCGTCATCTACACGGTGGCGCCGTCCTACCAGGACATCAACCGCATCTGGGTCGGCACCGATGACGGCCTGATCCACGTGACGACGGACAGCGGGGTGACGTGGGCGAACGTCACCCCGCCGGCCGTGGGCCCGTGGGCCAAGGTCTCGGTCATCGATGCGGGCCGGTTCAATCCGCTCACCGCGTACGCCGCGATCAACACCCTGCGCCTCGATGACCTGCGGCCGCACATCTTCCGCACGACCGACGGCGGCAAGAGCTGGACGGAGATCGTCACCGGCATCCCGGCCGGAGAGACGGTCAACGCGGTGCGCGAGGATCCGAAACGTCAGGGCCTGCTCTTCGCCGGCACTGAGCGCGCGGTGTATGTCTCGTTCGATGCGGGCGCGCGATGGCAGCCGCTGCGGCTCAACATGGCGGTGTCGTCCGTGCGCGATCTGATCGTCAAGGACGACGACCTGGTGGCCGCCACGCACGGCCGCGGATTCTGGATTCTCGACGACATCACGCCGCTCCGGCAGATCGAAGCGGCCTCGGCCACCAAGGACGTCATCCTGTTCAAGCCGACCACGGCCTGGCGCGTGCGCTGGAACACCAGCGTGGACATGCCCTGGCCCAAAGAGGAGCCCACCGCGCCGAATCCGCCGGACGGCGCGCCCATCAACTACTACCTCGGCCGCGCGGCCACCGGTCCCGTCGTCCTCGAAATCCTGCAGCAGGATGGTCGGCTGGTCCGGCGCTACTCGAGCGCGGACGCCGTCGCGCCCATTCCTGATGCGCCGAACGCACCCGCGCCTACCTACTGGTATCGCCAGCCGCAGCGCCTGGCCACGACACGGGGCATGCATCGATTCGTGTGGGACGTCCACTATCAGCCGCTGACCGGACTGGGCGGAGATGCCACAGCGCTCGGGGCCGTGCCGACGCAGCTGCCCATCCAGGCGATTCCCTTCAACACGGTGCCTGCGCCCACCACGCCGTGGGTGAATCCTGGCGCCTACGTCGCGAAGCTGACGGTCAGCGGGGTCAGCTACTCGCAGCCGATCATCGTGAAGCAGGATCCGCGCGTGAAGACACCGGCGCTGGCGATGCTGCAGGTCTACGCGCTCACGAAGACGACCTACTACGGCGCGGTGGACGCGCGGCTGGCCGCGGTGCGTCTGGGCGCGTTGCGTCAGCAGATGGCCGCGCTGCAGGCGAAGGCGCCGCCCGCGGTCGCGGCGGCCCTCGCGGCGTTCGACAGGCAGGCGGCGGCGCTCGAGGGCACGCCGCCGGCCGCTGGCGGACGAGGCGGCCGTGGCGCCGGAGGCGGCGGGGCGGCGGCCGCTGCAGGCGCTCGCGGCGGCGCACCGGCGCCCGGTGCGACAGACACGTTGTGGGCGACGAGCACCGCGCTCGGCGGACTGATGACGTCGATGCAAGCCGCGGACGTCGCGCCCACGGCGAACACCGTCGCGGCGGTGACTGCGGCCACGCAGAACGCCGGGCGTGTGATGGCGCGCTGGACCGCGCTCCGGACGACGGGCCTCGCGGCGCTGAACGCGCAGTTGCGGGCGGCGGGGCTGGCGCCGCTCAGCGTGGACTGAACGTCAGCGGTCCGCCGGGAAAGGCGCCCACATTCCTCGTCGGCTCGGCGTGGCATTCGCTGCGATCCGCCCGAGTCCCCGATCGCGGTAGTTCCACCCTTGCCGGAGTGAATCAGTCTTGCGCGACGGCGCGTGCGGCTCGCGCGTGTGGTCCCGGGTTTGCGTTGTCCCTCTGAGTGCTTGCCCGACTGCGCGCTGCCGCTGTGGACGGCATCGAGGCCACGCCGGTGTCGGTGGAGGTCGATGTCTCGAACGGACTGCCGGGTCTGACGATGGTCGGGCTGCCGGACACGACCGTGCGAGAGAGCCGCGACCGCGTGCGCGCGGCGATTCGCAACTCAGGCTTTCCGTATCCCGGCGAGCGCATCACGATCAGCCTGGCTCCGGCTGATGTGCGCAAGGTCGGCGCGGCGTTCGACCTCCCGATCGCGTTGGGCATCCTCGCCGCGTCGGGCGCGCTGCCCCACCGCGAGGACTCGCGGTTCGTCATCGTCGGCGGGCTGTCGCTCGACGGCGGTGTGCCGCCGATCCGTGGCCTCCTGCCGATGGCGGTGGCCTCGCGGCGCACACCCGGTGCGATGATCTTCCCCGCGGCCAATCTGCGAGAAGCCGCGGTGGTCGAGACGTTGCGCCTGTTTCCGGTGCGGTCCTTGTTCGAGGCCGCGCAGGTCCTGTCGTCGCCCGATCCGCCGCCGACGCCCGCACCGACACCGGTGTCCACGGTGGCCGGCGCGACGGCCGATGACCTGGCCGACGTGCATGGCCAGGTGGCGGGCCGACGCGCCCTCGAGATCGCCGCGGCCGGGGCGCATCACCTGCTCTTCTGCGGTCCGCCCGGCGCGGGCAAGACGATGCTGGCGCGGCGGATGCCGGGACTTCTGCCGGCGCTCTCGCTGGATGAAGCGTTGACGGTGACGGCCATCCACTCCGTCGCCGGCTGTCTCGACCTCGGTCGCGGGCTGGTGGACACGCGCCCTTTCCGCGCACCGCATCACACGTGCTCTGGAGATCGCACTCATCGGCGGCGGCAGCCAGCCGCGCCCCGGCGAGCTCAGCCTGGCGCACCGCGGCGTCCTGTTCCTCGACGAGATGCCAGAGTTCAGCCGCCGGGCGCTCGAGACGCTGCGCCAGCCTCTGGAGTTGGGGGCCGTCCACATCGCCCGGGCGAGCCGCTCCGTCAGCTTCCCTGCGGAGGTGATGCTCGTGGGCGCCATGAATCCCATGTCCGTGCGGGTACCACGGCACGGGCCAGCGGGTCTGTCGGTGCCCCGCCGGGGCCGTGGCCCAGTACCACCGGCGGTTGTCGGGTCCCCTGCGCGACCGCTTCGACCTCAGCCTCGATCTGCCCGCGGTGCCCTGGGCCGACCTCTCGCGCGCGGCGCCTGGCGAGGCGAGCGCGCCGGTGCGCGACCGCGTGCTCGCGGCGCGCGAGCGGCAGGTGCATCGACAGGGCGTACTCAACGGCCGACTCGCGGGCCGCGCGTTGCGCGAGATCGGTCGGCCGTCCAACGCGAAGGCTGACGCCCTGCTCGCCGCCGGCGCCACGCGGCTGCAACTGAGCGCGCGGGCCGTGAGCCGCGTCCTGCGCGTCGCCCGCACGATCGCGGATCTTGGCGGCAGCGAGGGGATCGACGTGCCGCACCTGGCCGAGGCGCTGCAGTTTCGGTTGGCGACCGATGGAGCGTGAGGGGGCTGTGGGAGGTTGCAAGGAGCCTGCGATGACTGACATAATGACTGACATGAAGACCGTCAACCTGAGAGCTGTCCTTCGGAGCACCGCTGTGCTCGACGAGGCCGCCGCGGGCGAAGAGATCGTCGTGACCCGGTTCGGAAAGCCTTACGTCCGCATCGTCTCTGCCGCCCAACCTCCGACCTTTCTCGGGGCGGGGCGCCACCTGCAATCGAAGCACGCGGTCACGTCGGAACCCATTCCGGCGTCGGAGTGGAAGGGCACGCGGTGATGTATCTGCTCGACACCGCGGTGTGGTTGAACGGCCTGACGATGCCCGAGGTGCTGCCGTCGCGGATCAGGACCCTGCTCGAGTCGGAGGCCGAACGGGCCCTGTGCACCGTGAGCCTGCTCGAAGCCGCGATCCTCCATCGGCTCGGCCGTTTGGTCATCGAAGGCGACCTGGCTGAGCTCTTTCGTGTCGGCCTCTCGCGAGACTTGCGACTGGTCGATCTGACGCCTGCGATCGCGCTGAAGACCAATGCGTTGCCCGAAGCGTTTCACGGCGACCCCTTCGATCGCACCATCGTCGCCACGGCCGCCGCCGTGCGGGCCACTCTCATCACGTCAGACCCAGGCATTCGAGATGCGGAAGCCTGTGCCGTGGAGTACTTCCCGTTTCGGCCTCGCCGACAGTCGGATCCGACCAGGGTTTGAGGTCTCGCGGCCACTGAGTGCCAGCAAGTTCTGGCTGAGCCGACACCTTCCGGGTCCTGCGGGTCGCCCGCGCCCTTGCAGACCTGGGGGGAGTGATCGTGTAGAATCACGACACTTGGCAGAGGCCTTGCACTTCCGCCTCCTCGAAGAGGCCGCTTAGCCAAAAAACGCTGGCGATCGACCTGGCCGCGTGTTACGTTTTCGTCAATCTGGCCCGCCTTTTGGCAGGGTTTTCAAGGGGTTGCCAAGAGCCTATGCGGTCGCCGCGATACACCGTCCTTCTCGCCAACCGGAACACCGGGGCCGTCAGACGCCTGACGATGACCCGTCGGGCCGCCGGTCTGGCTGTGGGCGCCTTGATGGTCGTGCCCCTCCTGATCGGCCTCGGGGCGGGTGGCGGCAATCTGGGCGAGACCGAAGCGCTGCGGCTGGCCAACGAGAGCCTCCGGCTCGAAAACGAGAGCTACCGGGCGGCCACCGGCGAACTGGCCGAGCAGATTTCCTCGCTGCAGACCGCGCTGACCCAGCTCGGCGACCAGACGCAGCTCGACCCGGCCACGCGGCAGGCCCTCGACAAGCTGCCGGCCGTCCTCCGCTCCCGCGCCGCCGGCGGCGCCGTGCCCGGAACGATGTCCACGGCGTCGCTGGTGCCCGCTACGCCCGACAGCACGTTCGGGATGCTCAAGAACCTGCTCGGCGCCCTCGAGAACCGCCTGGCCTCGGTCAAGACCAAGGTCGAGGGCCAGCAGGCGCTCGCCCGGGCCACGCCCACCATCTGGCCGCTCGCCGGGTGGCTGTCCTCGACGTATGGCGACCGCCGCGACCCGTTCGACGGCGGCGCCGACTTCCACCCCGGGCTCGACATCGCGGCCGACCGGGGCACGCCGGTCCGCGCCACCGCCGACGGCACGCGTGGAGTCGGCCGGCCTACAACGGCAACTACGGCAACTCGGTGCTGATCGACCACGGCTACGGCATCGCGACGCGCTTCGGCCACCTGTCCGGCTTCGCGGTGCGCGGCCGGCCAGACCGATCAAGCGTGGGCGATCGTGCTGGGTACGTCGGCGCGACGGGCCGCGCCACCAGCGCGCACCTGCACTACGAGATCCTGCTGAACGGGCAGCCCATCAACCCGCTGCGGTTGCTCGCCAAGCCCTGACGCGCACCGCCCCACGGCGGGTCGCGTGTCGAGTCACCACGCCGCAAGTTGACCTCGTCACCACCGTTCCCTAGAATCGTTGGAATACTCCTGGCGTCTGCGAGCCCATCCGATCGTCCTCCGGTGCCGCAGACCGCTCGGGACGCCTCGCATGATCAATACGCTCCTCGCCAAAGTCATCGGCACGCAGAACGAACGCGAACTGAAGCGACTTCGTCCGATCGTCGCCCGGATCAACGAACTCGAGTCGTCGATCCGCGGCCTCTCCGACGCCGAGCTGCGGGCGAAGACGCCGGAGCTGCGCACCCGCGTCACCGACGGCGGCGGCGACAAGGATGCCGCTCGACGAGGTGCTGCCCGAGGCGTTCGCGGTGGTCCGCGAGGCCGGGCGCCGCGTGCTCAACATGCGGCACTTCGACGTCCAGCTGATCGGCGGCATGGTGCTGCACGGCGGCCGGATCGCCGAGATGAAGACCGGCGAAGGCAAGACGCTCGTCGCCACCCTGCCGGCCTACCTCAACGCCCTCGACGGCAAGGGCGTGCACGTCGTCACCGTCAACGACTACCTGGCCCGCCGCGACTCGGAGTGGATGGGCCGCATCTACCGGTTCCTGGGCATGTCGGTCGGCGTCATCCAGCACGACCTGAACGACGCAGAACGCCAGGTCGCCTACGGCTGCGGACATCACCTACGGCACCAACAACGAGTTCGGCTTCGACTACCTGCGCGACAACATGAAGTTCGACCTCGCGCAGTTCGTCCAGCGCGGGCATCACTTCGCCATCGTGGACGAGGTCGACAGCATCCTGATCGACGAAGCCCGCACGCCGCTCATCATCTCCGGCCCGGCCGAAGAATCGACGGACCTCTACTACGAAGTCGATCGGATCATTCCGAAGCTCGTCACCGGGCGCGGTCACGCAGGGCAACGTCAAGGCCGAAGACCGCGAGCGCTCGAAACCACCGGCGACTACCTGGTCGACGAGAAGCACAAGACCGTGCAGCTCACCGAGAGCGGCATGGCCAAGGCCGAGAAGCTGCTCGCCCACCGCCTCGTGCCGGACTCGAACGGGCTCTACGACCCGGTCAACATGCCGCTGCTCCACCACATCCACCAGGGGCTGCGCGCGCACACGCTGTTCAAGCTCGACGTGGACTACATGATCAAGGACGGCCAGGTCGTCATCGTCGACGAGTTCACCGGCCGGCTGATGCCGGGCCGCCGCTGGAGCGACGGCCTGCACCAGGCGGTCGAGGCCAAGGAGAAGGTCAAGATCGAGCGCGAGAACCAGACGCTCGCGACCATCACCTTCCAGAACTACTTCCGCAAGTACAGGAAGCTCGTCCGGCATGACCGGCACGGCCGAGACCGAGGCCGAAGAGTTCGCCAAGATCTACAAGCTCGACGTCATCGTCGTGCCGCCCAACCGGCCCGATGGCGCGCAAGGAAGAGCCCGACAGCGTCTACCGCACCGAGCGCGAGAAGTACGACGCGATCCTCAACGACATCGTCGCGAAGCAGGAGACCGGGCCGCCCGACCCTCGTCGGCACGGTCTCGATCGAGAAGTCCGAGAAGCTCGAGCAGCATGCTCAAGCGGCGCGGCATCAAGCACGTCGTGCTGAACGCGAAGTACCACGCGCAGGAAGCCGAGATCGTCGCGCAGGCGGGCCGCAAGGGCGCCGTCACCATCGCGACGAACATGGCCGGCCGCGGCACGGACATCCTGCTCGGCGGCAACGCCGAGTTCATGGCGCGTCAGCAGACGCTCACCGAATCAGCTGGCCGAGCGGCTGCCCAAGGGGCAGGAGAAGTTCGTCGACGACGACGAGTTCGTCTACTTCCACCACCTCGACAGCTTCTACCGCGTGCCACGCGCGGACTACGAGCGCATCTTCGACGCCGCTGAAGCAGCAGACCGACGCGAGCACGAAGAGGTCGTCGGCTCTCGGCGGCCTGCACATCATCGGCACCGAGCGGCACGAGGCGCGGCGCATCGACAACCAGCTGCGCGGCCGCGCCGGCCGTCAGGGCGACCCGGGCTCGTCGCGCTTCTACCTCTCGCTCGAAGACGACCTGATGCGCATCTTCGGCTCGGACCGCATCGCCGGCCTGATGCAGCGGCTCGGGCATGGAAGAGGGCGTGCCGATCGAGCACGGCATGGTCACCAAGGCCATCGAGCGCGCGCAGAAGCAGGTCGAAGCGCAGAACTTCGCCACCCGCAAACACCTGCTCGAGTACGACGACGTGATGAACAAGCAGCGCGAGAACGTCTACACGCTGCGCCGCGAGCTGCTCGACGGCGCGATTCAAGCTCGACGACGAGGACGACGAGTCGTCGACACGCGCGCCTACGTGATGACGCTGGCCGAGGACCTGGTCCAGAATCATCGTCGAGACGCACGCGCCGCAAGGACCAGGATGCCGAACGAGTGGGACCTCGGCGGCCTCGACGCGCGGCGCGGCCGAGCTGTTCGGCGTCGAGCCGGCCGCGATCGAGGCGCTGAACCTCGAGGAGACGTACGCCCGACGAGATGATCGACGCCATCTACGGCTGGCGGTCGCCGCCTACGAGGAGAAGGAAAGCTGCTGCCGGATCCGGCGATCCTCCGCCGCGTCGAGCGCGACTTCATGCTGCAGATCGTGGACGCGCAGTGGAAGGACCACCTCTACAGCCTCGACCACCTGAAGGAAGGCATCGGCCTGCGCGGCTACGGCCAGCGCGATCCGCTCGTCGAATACAAGAAGGAAAGCTTCACGCTGTTCCAGGCCATGAAGGACCGCATCGACGAAGAGATGGTGCGGTACCTGTGGCGGCTGCGGCCCGTGTCATCGAGGAGAGCGGCGAGGCCGATTCGCGCCCGTCGCTCCGCCCAGCGGCCGTGCCGCCGCGACGCGCCGCGCCCAGATCACGCTCAGCGGCGGCTCGGCCGACCGCGTCGGCCGGGCTGCGCGGCCTGCCCAGCCGGGCCTCCGCGCCGGCTCGCACCGGCGGCGACGACGCGCCGGTCAAGCACGGTCCGGCGCGACGAACCGAAGATCGGCCGCAACGACCCGTGCTGGTGCGGCAGCGGGAAGAAGTACAAGAAGTGCCACGGAGCAGTGCAGGGGCGATGACGTACGACATGACTCAGAGTTCATGCTGGCCGCTCGGGCACGCGCAGGTCGCCGCCGGCCTTCCTGAAGCGCTGACCTTCGACGACGTCCTGCTCGTCCCCCGACACTCGCCAGTCCTGCCCAGCCAGGTGGACATCGGTTCGCGCCTGACGCGCCGCATCCGCCTCAACGTGCCCGATCATCAGCGCCGCGATGGACACGGTCACCGAGAGCCGGCTGGCCATCGCCATGGCCCAGCAGGGCGGCATCGGCATCATCCACAAGAACCTCAGCATCGAGGAACAGGCCTCGGAAGTCGATCGCGTGAAGCGATCCGAGAGCGGCATGATCGTCAATCCGATCACGCTCTCCCCGCGCCACCGCATCTACGAAGCGCTCGATCTGATGAAGAAATACCGCATCAGCGGCGTGCCGATCACCGAGGACGGCAGCAAGGAAGGCCGGCTGGTCGGCATCCTGACCAATCGCGACCTCCGGTTCGAGACACGCAGATCGATCGGCCGATCTCCGAGATCATGACGCAGGAGAACCTGGTCACCGTGCCGGTCGGCACGACGCTCGATCAGGCGCGGGAGATGTTCCACCGCCACAAGGTCGAGAAGCTGCTGGTCGTCGACGCCGACTACCGCCTCAAGGGCCTGATCACGGTCAAGGACATCCAGAAGCTGGTCAAGTACCCGAACGCGTGCAAGGACGCGCTCGGCCGGCTGCGCGTGGGCGCGGCCGTCGGCGTCAGCCAAGGACACCATCGACCGCGCCGCGGCGCTGGTCGCACGCCCACGTGGACGTGCTCGTGATCGACACGGCGCACGGCCACTCGCAGGGCGTGCTCGACATGGTGGCCACGCGTGCGCGAGCGTTACCCCGACGTGGACCTCATCGCCGGCAACGTCGCGACGGCCGAGGCGACCACGCGGCGCTGATCGATCGCGGCGTCAACGCGGTGAAGGTCGGGCATCGGCGCCGGGTCGATCTGCACGACGCGCGTGGTGGCCGGCATCGGCGTCCCGATGATCACGGCCGATCGCGGACTGCGCGCGCGCCGCCGCGAAGGCCGACGTGCCGATCATCGCCGACGGCGGCATCCGCTACTCGGGCGACATCAGCAAGGCGCTGGCCGTCGGCGCCAGCGCGATCATGATCGGCAGCCTGTTTGCCGGCACGGACGAGAGCCCGGGCGAGATCATCCTGTATCCAGGGCCGCAGCTTCAAGGAGTACCGCGGCATGGGCTCGCTTGGCGCGATGCGCCGCGGCAGCCGCGACCGCTACTTCCAGGACGAGTTCGACCTCGAGAGCAGGCGACGGCACCGAGAAGCTCGTGCCCGAGGGCATCGAGGGCCGCGTGGCGCACAAGGGCAGCGTGGCCGCGATGATCCACCAGCTGGTCGGCGGCCTCCGCGCCGGCATGGGCTACTGCGGCTGCCGCGACATCCCGACACTCCAGCGCGAGGCCCAGCTCCATGCGCGTGACGTCAGCCGGCGTCCGCGAGGGCCACGTGCACGACGTGATCATCACGAAGGAAGCGCCGAACTACAGGATAGAGAGATAGACCAGGTACGCCGGGTACGGCAGGTACGCCAGGTACACGGGTGCGCCAGGAGTACACGGGTACGACAGGTACACGGGTACGGCAGGTACGCGGGTACGGCAGGTAGCACCAGGTACGTCAGGTACCCGCGGGTGAGTGGTCCTCAGGGACGTAGGCGCCCCTCGAGATGGCGATTCGGCGCGTGTCGTCGTCGATGACGGTGATCGCCACGCGAAGAGACCCGGCGGGGGCGTGGCGCCAGCGGTCGGGCCATTCGATGGCCATCACGGCGTCCTCGGCCAGATCCTCGAGCGCGAGGTCGTCCACTTCCGCCGGGGTGAGCCGGTACAGGTCCACGTGCTGGACCGACGGCTGCCCGCGATAGAACTGCACGAGCGTGAAGGTCGGACTCGAGACATCCTCGGGTGCGGCGCCGAGGCCCTCGGCCAGGCCGCGGACGAACGCGGTCTTCCCGGCTCCCAGCGGCCCTTCCAGCAGCACGACGTCTCCCGCACGGAGCTGCGACGCCAGGCGCCGGCCCACACCGCTCGTCTCCGCCTCTGATCGGGTCACATGCGTCGTCATCGCGTGCTGATGCCCGGCCGCACCGTCGGCCCGCTGACCGTGAGCGCGGCGCGTCCCAGATGGGCCAGGATGTCGCCAGCGACGAGACCGACCTCTCCCTCGCGGTCGGCAGCCAGATTGCCGGCCAGGCCGTGCAGAAAGGTCCCCAGCCGCGCGGCCGTGAACGCGTCACCGCTCTGTGCCAGCCACGCGGCGATGACGCCGGTGAGCACGTCACCGGCACCGGCGGTCGCCATGCCCGGATTGCCCGTGGTGTTGATGGCCAGCCGGGCGTCTGGCGCGGCCACCAACGTCCGGTGTCCCTTGAGCACGACGAACACTTGCTGCGCCTCGGCATAGGTTGTGGCGACGCCCATCCGGTCGGCCTGCACGTCGGCGGTGGACCGGCCGACGAGGCTCGCCATCTCCCCAGGATGCGGCGTGATGACCACGGGGACACCCTGAGGCCACCGGAGCGGGCTGGCCCCTGGCCTGAGGGCCCACAGGCCGTCGGCGTCAATCACCAACGGCACGCGAGCCTGCGCGATCACGGCGCGCACCACGGCCCCCGTCTCCGGTGACCGCCCGAGTCCCGGCCCAAGCGCGATGACGTCGGCCTGCTCGCCGAGAATCTGGTCGGCCGCGCGAAGGGCGAGTCCATCGCCGGCCTCATCGAGAGCCATCGTCATGTATTCGGCGCCCATGGCCGCCACCGTGGGCAGGCACGATGCCGGCGTGGCGACAGTCACCAGGCCCGCACCCGACCGCAGGGCGCTCATCGCGCTCAAGAACGCGGCGCCGGTCTTGCCGACCGATCCGGCGACGACGAGCACGCGGCCATAGGTGCCCTTGTGCGAATCTGGCGCGCGTGGCGGCATCAACTGCCGCGCCTCAGCCATCGTGAGCATCTCGACGTGGCGGCCCGGCAGGCTGTCCACCACCCCTCGGGGAATACCGATGTCGGCAATCACGACCTCGCCAGCCAGACCATGCGCGGGCGGCAGCACCAGGGGCCACTTGGGCGCGGCAAAGGTGACCGTCAGGTCTGCCCTGACCGCCGGCCCTCCGACCTCCGCCGTGTCAGCCGAGAGTCCGCTCGGCAGGTCCACCGCCACGACGCGCGTCGCCCGGGTGTTGACGTCGGCGACGATGGTCGCCGCCAGTCCCGCGAGCGGCACGCGCACGCCGGTCCCGAACAGCGCGTCCACCACCAGTTCCGCGTGGTCCAGAAACGGCCGGGCGCGCGCCCAGCCCAGCTCGTCCTCGATCTCGTCGGTGGCCACGCCGGCCGCGGTCGCCCGTGCGTGCATGGTCAGGGCGTCTCCCGTCAGGCGCTCGAAGTGTCCCATCAACAGGATCCGACACGGCACGCCCTGCGCGTGGAGCAGACGCGCGATCACGAAGCCATCGCCGCCGTTGTTGCCGGCGCCGCAAATCACGAGGACGGCCGCCTGGGTTCTGAGTGTGTCTGGCGGCCAGCGCGCCCCGATGGCGGCAACGACGGCCTGGCCCGCGCGCTCCATCAGCGTGGCCGAGGGCACGCCGCACTCGTGAATCGTGAGGCGATCGGCCTCCCGCATCTGGCTGGCGGTCAGGATGCGCATCGATTCGATCGGCGCGTTGGGGCCCCACCCCCAACGCGCCCCCGGACCCTCACCGCCCATGCTACGCACGGGGGTTCGGGCATGTCGATGTTCATGGAGCCACCCCAACGCGTCTCCGGACCCTCACCGCCCGTGCTACGCACGGGGGCTCGGGGCGTCGCGATGGGTTCGGGCTGGTCACAATTCATGGTCCGCACCGGTTCCGGTGTATGCGTATGTTAGTGTAGCGCCCGATGAGCGTGGTGTACGTCAACGGCGTGATCGCCCCTGGCGATCGCGCGTCGGTCCCCGTCTTCGACCACGGCTTCCTCTACGGCGAAGGCATCTACGAGACCCTGCGGACCTACGGCCGCGTGCCGTTCCTGTTCGCCCGGCACACAGCGCGGCTGCGACGGTCGGCCGCGTTCATGGCCCTCGAACTTCCGTTCAGCGACGCAGCCCTCCTCGCGCGCGTGCACGAGACGATGGCGGCCCACGATGCCACCGAGTATCTGCACGAGGCGTACATCCGCATCCTGGTGACGCGCGGCGTCGGCGAGCTGTCCTACAGCCTGTCGGCCACGCCCACACCGACGCTCGTCATCATCGTCAAGCCCTACACGCCGCCGCCGGCACGGACGTTCGCGGACGGGATTCGCCTGGCGCTCGTCGAGGTCCGACGCAATCATCCGGACGCCCTCAACCCGGCGATGAAGTCGAACAACCTGCTCAACAACGCGCTGGCGATGCAGGAAGCGTATCGCTCCGGCGCGGACGAAGCCCTGATGCTGAATCAGGCGGACGAACTGGCGGAATGTTCGCAGTCGAACTTCTTTCTGGTGCGAGACGGCGAGGTGCTCACGCCTCCCATCTCAGCCGGGCTGCTGCCCGGGATCACCCGCGAGTTCATCCTGGAATTGTGCGCGGACCTGGGCGTGCCCGCGCGCGAGGCGGTGCTGACGCCCGCCGACCTCGACACCGCGGACGAGGCCTTCCTCACCGGCACCACACGCGAAGTGACGCCCGTCGTCGCGGTCGATCAGCGGCGCATCGGATCGGGCGCGCCGGGTTCGGTCACGCTGCGCCTGCTCGACGCCTTCCGCGCGCGAACCGGCACGGCGCAACGGTAGGAGCCGTTTGCCGACGATGGCCTCGCGGCTGTCAGGGGGTCGTACCTGCCTTTCGGCAGGCGAGGTACGACCCCGTGTCGCGCCGCGCCCAGCGCCCAGCACGTCTGCGTCAGTTCGAGCACTTCGAGCGGTTCCGTCAGCGCCTCATGTGCCCGCCAACCCAGCACCTCGCGTGCCCGTTGGCGCAGCACATCAGGGTGCTTCCGCCAGCACCTCGAGCGCCCCTGACTCCAGCACATCCGCGAGTCCAAGCACCTCGAGGGTCTTGTTCGTCAGCACCTGACGTGCCCGTGAGCCCAGCACCTCACGGTCAGTTCGAGCACCTCGAGCGCCTGTCCATCAGCACCTGGTGTGCCTGTCCGCGCAGCACCTCACGTGCTCTTCACACCGGCACTTCCCGCGCCCGTCACTCCCGCACTTCAGGTTTCTTGATACGCCTCAATCGGCGGACACGCGCACACCAGGTTGCGGTCGCCGAAGGGGTTGTCGATGCGCGACACGGCGGGCCAGAACTTGTGATGGCGCAGTGACGGCACGGGATAGGCCGCCTGCTCGCGCGAGTACGGATGCGTCCAGTCGGTCGCGCAGACGTCCTCGGCCGTGTGGGGCGCGTTCTTGAGGACGTTGTCCTTCGGATCGCGCGCTGCCGTTGCCCACCGCGTCGATCTCGCGGCGAATCGCGATCATCGCGTCGCAGAACCGGTCGAGTTCCTCCTTCGGCTCGCTCTCGGTCGGCTCGACCATCAGCGTGCCCGGCACGGGGAACGAGACGGTCGGCGCGTGGAAGCCGTAGTCCATCAGCCGCTTCGCGACATCCGGCTCATCGATGCCGGTCTTCGCCTTGAACGGGCGCAGGTCGAAGATCAGCTCGTGCGCCACGCGGCCATTCGCGCCCGCTGTAGAGCACGGGATAGTGCGGTTCGAGCCGCGCCTTGAGGTAGTTGGCGTTGAGCATCGCGACCCGCGTGGCCTCGGTCACACCATCCGCGCCCAGCATCCGGATGTAGCCGTACGAGATCAGCAGGATGCTGGCGCTGCCCCACGGCGCGGCCGACACCGGCCGCAATCGCCTGGGCGCCGCCAGTCGTCGACCAGCGGATGACCGGGCAGAAACGGCGCCAGATGCGCGGCGACGGCGATCGGGCCCATGCCGGGACCGCCGCCGCCGTGCGGAATCGCGAACGTCTTGTGCAGGTTGAGATGACACACGTCGGCGCCGATCGCGGCCGGGCTGGTGAGGCCGACCTGCGCGTTCATGTTCGCGCCGTCCATGTACACCTGGCCGCCGTGCTCGTGCACGATCTGCGCAGATCTCGCGGATGCGGTCCTCGAACACGCCGTGCGTGCTCGGATACGTCACCATCAGGCAGGCGAGCCGTTCGCGATGCGCCTCGGCCTTCGCCCGCAGGTCGTCCACGTCGATGTTGCCCTGCTCGTCGCAGGCGACGATGACGACGCGCATGCCCGCCATGGCGGCGCTGGCGGGGTTGGTGCCGTGCGCCGACTGCGGAATGAGGGCGACGTCGCGCTGCGCATCGCCGCGCGACGTGGTGATACGCGCGAATCACGAGCAGGCCCGCGAACTCGCCCTGCGCGCCGGAGTTGGGCTGCAGCGAGACGGCCGGGAACCCGGTGATGCGCCCGAGCGCGTCCTCGAGCTCGCTGAAGATCTGGTGGTATCCGGCGGCCTGCTCCGCGGGCACGAACGGGTGCATCCGCGAGAACTCCGGCCAGCTGACGGGCATCATCTCGGCGGCCGCATTCAGCTTCATCGTGCACGACCCGAGCGGAATCATCGCCGTGTCGAGGCCGAGGTCCTTGCGCTCGAGGTGCCGGATGTAGCGCATCATCTCGGTCTCGGAGTGATGCGCGATGAAGACCGGATGCGTCATGAACGACGAGGTGCGCTGCATCGACGCGGGCAGGGTCGGCGCCGATCCCGTCGGCCGACAGCTTCGCCACCGACGGTCCGCTCGCCACCGCAAACGCGGCCACGATGTCGCCGCAGGTCCTCTTCGATGACCGTCTCGTTCAGCGCGATCTGGATCACGCCCGCGGCCGGGTACCGGAAGTTGAGTCCGCGCGCTCGGCGGCGCGGCGGACTTCGCGCGGCCGCGCCGGTCGTCGCCCTTCGAGCCGCATCGTGTCGAAGTAGACGGGGTTGACCTGCCGCCAGCCGCCGGCCTCGAGTGACCGCGCCAGCCGCGCCGTCTGGTCGTGGACGCGCGCCGCGATGCGGCCGAGGCCATCGGGCCCGTGGTACACGCCGTAGAAGGCCGCCATGTTCGCCAGCAGGGCCTGCGCCGTGCAGATGTTCGACGTCGCCTTCTCGCGCCGGATGTGCTGCTCGCGCGTCTGCAGCGCCATGCGATACGCGCGGCGGCCGCGGCTGTCCACCGACACGCCGATGAGGCGCCCGGGCGTCTGGCGCACGTACGCGCTCGCGCGTCGCAAAAAACGCCGCGTGCGGTCCGCCATACCCGAGCGGCACCCCGAACCGCTGCGCGCTCCCGACGACGACGTCGGCGCCGTGCTCGCCTGGCGGGCGAACAGCGCGAGCGACAGCAGGTCGGTGCCCACGGCCAGCAGCACGCCGGCGGCATGCGCGCGGCCGGCGATCGGCGCGATGTCCAGCAGCGCGCCGTGGTCGTCGGGCGACTGCACGTAGACGCCGAAGACGTCGGCCGGCAGCTCGGCCGTCGCCGGATCCTCGAAACGCACCGTGATGCCGATGGGCTCGGCACGCGCGACCAGCACGTCACGGACCTGCGGGAACACGCGGTGGCGACACGACGAACGTCGTGGCCTCCGGACGCTTGTGCACGCGGAACAGCAACGTCATGGCCTCGGCGGCCGCCGTGGCCTCGTCGAGCAGCGACGCGTTGGCCACGTCCATCCCGGTCAAGTCGCTGACCATCGTCTGGAAATTGAGCAGCGATTCGAGACGGCCCTGCGCGATCTCGGCCTGGTAGGGCGTGTACGGCGTGTACCAGCCGGGGTTCTCGAAGACGTTGCGCAGGATGACGGGCGGCGTGATGGTGTCGTGGTAGCCGAGGCCGATGTAGCTGCGGAAGACCTGATTCTTCGCCGCGATGACGCGCAGACGCGCGGTGATAGGCCGACTCCGACTCGGCCGCGGCCAGCCCGAGCGGCGCGGTCAGCCGGATGCCGGCGGCACGATCGCTCGACGAGCGCGTCGAGGGAAGGCGCCGACAGCGCCTCCAGCATGGCCGTGATGTCGTCGGGACGGGGACCGAGATGCCGGGAGAGAAAGGTGTCTGACACGTCGTGGCGGGCTACTGGGTAAGAGCCGTGTAGGCCGACGCATCGAGCAGCGCGTCGATCTCGGCCGGCTGGCTGACCTTGATTCGAATCATCCAGGTCTCGTGGGGCGCGCCGTTGACCTTCTCGGGGTGGGTGCCGAGGTCCCCATTGACCGCCACGACCTCACCGGAGACCGGCGAGAACAGTTCGGAGACCGCCTTGACCGACTCGACGTCCCGAACACGTCGCCCTGCGCGACCTGTCTGCCGACCGCCGGCAAGTCGACGAAGACGACATCGCCCAGCTGCTGCTGCGCGAAGTCGGTGATGCCCACCGTGGCCTCGTGGCCCTCGGTCCGCACCCATTCGTGGTCACGCGTGTACTTCAGATCGGTCGGATACATGCCCGCTCCTGCCGCCGGCGCCTAGGCGCCGCCTGCGGCGTTCTTCTGACGTTTGTAGAACGGTTCCGGCACCACTTCGGCCTTCACGTGCCGGCCGCGGATGTCGATGTCGAACGCCGTGCCCACGGCCGCCAGGCTCGACCGGCACCATGGCCAGCCCGATCGCCTTCTTGAGGAACGGCGTCTGGGTGCCGCTGGTGACGACGCCGCAGGGCTGGCCGTCGTGGAGGACCGGGTGGCCGTGCCGCGCGATCGCGCGGTCGCGCATCTCGAACGCCACGAGCTTGCGCTCGAGCGCGCCCGCCTTCTGCGCGCGCAGCCGCTCGGCCCCGAGGAAGTCGGCCTTCTTCCAGCCGACAATCCAGCCCAGCCCGGCCTCGAGCACCGTGGTCTGGTCGTCCATCTCGCTGCCGCACAGCCGCATGCAGGCTTCGAGCCGCAGCGTGTCGCGCGCGCCGAGACCGCACGGCTTCAGGCCGGCTCCCTGCCCCGCGGCGAGGATCGCGTCCCAGACCCGCTCGGCCTGGGCCGGCGGCACGAAGATCTCGAAGCCGTCCTCGCCCGTGTAGCCCGTGCGCGAGACGATCGCCCGCACACCGGCGACCTCGCCCGTCGCGAACCAGTAGTACTTGATCGCCGGCAGGTCGACGCCGGTCAGTTCCGCCAGGATGCGCTCGGCTTCGGGGCCCTGCAGGGCGATGAGCGCATACCGCGAACTGGAGTTCACGACCGCGACGTCGCCCCCGGCCGCCTTGGCCTGCTGGCTGATCCACTCGTGGTCCGCCATGATGTTGCCGGCATTGACCACCAGCAGATAGTGCGACTCGGCCATCCGGTAGACCAGCACGTCGTCCACGAAGGTGCCGGCCGGCGTGGTGAGCGCCGAGTACTGGATCTGGCCCACGGCCAGTCGCGAGGCGTCGTTGCACGTCATCCACTGGACCGCCCGCAGGGCGTCGGCGCCCGCGATCTCGATCTGGCCCATGTGGCTGACGTCGAACAGCCCGGCCTTCGTGCGGACGGCCAGGTGCTCGTCCGTGATGCCCGAGTACTCGACGGGCATGTCCCAGCCGCCAAACTCGACCATCCGCGCCCCGAGTGCGCGATGTCGAGCGTTGAGCGGCGTCTTCTTGAGCGCGGAAGCCGGATTCGATGACATGGACTGGGGGAGCCCGCCGCTGGACCGACATCCGGCGCAGAGGAGACCCCTCAACGTACTATCGCGATCCAGCCCCGGTCAAGGTTTGCGGCGCGCCGGCCAGGCGAATCGAATCACCAGGAAGCAGACCAGCACGGCCACGCCGATCACCACGGGCCCCACACCCGACTGCTGGGTCGCCGGCAGCCGGACCAGCACGAACGGCATCACGGAGGCCACGACCACCAGCGCCACCAGCACCTGCACCGCGACAATGACGACCTTCACACGGACCTCCCTCTCCTCCGGTTGCCCGCTGGCGGCAGCGCCGCCAGCGGGCGCCGGCATCACACCTTCGACTTCTAGATGTCCAGCCCCACGCACTTGATCCACCAGACGAAGGCGCCAAACGCCCGCATCTCGAAGATGATCCAGCAGCGGTCGTCGCCGAAGAAGTCGTACCACTTCAGATTCGCCAGACAGTCTTCGACCTCCAGCTGCGCCTTGATGGCTTCCTTCGCGTACTCGTCCCAGCACCACCCGGGTCCGTGGTCCTGGAGCCCCACCGGCAGCAGCCTCGCCTTCGCCGAAGACGACGAGGCGACTCGCGGCGGTCGGGTGAGTGCGCGGCCATCGCCCATCGCCGCATGCACCACGACCTTGACCCCCCAGACCATCGGCGCGAGGGGCGTCGTGGCCGGCAAGGTCATCGTGTCGAGCAGCGTAAAGGCCCGCTTCATCGCCGGCGACTTCAGGAGTCGATCCCGCGTCCGCTCCGCCGCCTGCCGGTTCCTCCCCGGCCGCCACGTCACCCCATCGCCGGTCGTCACCACCAGCCCGGTCCCGTCCTGCACCAGACGCACCTGCTCCTGGCCCGCCACGATCGTCGTCTCTGAGCCCTTCGCTCCCATGGTCTTGACCACGCGGACGTGGGAGTCGGCGACCTCGAGCGTGAGCCCCGCGGTGCCCGCGCTGTAGACGCGCACCTCGCCACCCGCCACGGGATCCTTCAGCCGCTGGACGAGGCGGCCCCGCGAGACCGCGTCCGAACCATCGCCCTCCGCTCCCCACGCCACCTGTCCCACCATCGTCATCACCACGAGACCCGTGGCGAGCACCATCTTCCAGGGATTGCCTTGCATAGCCTTCCTCGCTCCCGGGCCGAAGCCCGGTCAACCACCAAACGCCACGGCTGTCCGGCCGTCGGCAATCCCCTGTCACCCCAGACCCGTCTTGCCCCCTTCCGCTCCGGCACGCGACCTGCCGTCATAGGCCAGGAGCGCCTGCAACGTGTGGTACGTGATGTGGAGCACCTCGCACGTCCGACGCTTGTTGCCCTGGTTGCGCGCCAGCGCGAGCCGGACGTAGCGACTGCTCCACGCGCGAAGCGAACTGTCCGCCTCAGGCACGAGGCGGTCTCCTCCTCCAAGTGACTTCGAGACCTCGACGGGCAGGTCCTCGACAGTGATGACCGGTCCCTGCGCCAGGACCACGGCACGTTCGAGCACGCGGGCGAGCTGGCGCACGTTGCCCGGCCAGTCGTAGGACAACAGCGCCTGCCACGCTGTCTCCGACACGGCATCCGGACCAGGCGCGCGATGCTGAGCGAGGAAGTGATCGATCAGCAGGGGGATGTCCTCCCGGCGCGCGCGCAGCGGCGGCACGACAATCTCCACGCCCGCCAGCCGGTAGTAGAGGTCCGCCCGAAACCGCGCCTCCTCAACCATCTGTCCGAGGTTCCGGTTGGTCGCTGCCACGACGCGCGTATCGAGACGACAAGGCGCGGCCCCGCCGACGCGTTCGATCGTCATGTCCTGCAGCACGCGAAGCAGCTTGGCTTGCGCCGTCAGCGAGAGGTCGCCGATCTCATCGAGGAAGAGCGTGCCGCCGTCGGCCAGTTCGAACTTGCCCCGCCGCCCGCGCACACCCGTCGCCGTGCGCTCCTCGATGCCGAACAACTCAGCCTCGACCAGCGTCTCGACCAACGCGGCGCAGTTGACGGGCACGAACGGCCCGCGTTCCCGCCCGCTCCTCGCGTGGATCTCGCGGGCCACCAACTCCTTGCCCGCGCCGCTCTCCCCTTCGATCAACACGGTGAACATCGTGGGAGCCACACGCAAGACGCGTGACCGTACCGCTTCGATTCCTGCGCTCTGCCCAACCAGCATGAGGTCTCCGATCAGCCAGTGCACAATCAACAGTGATGCCACTCGATGCTCGCCGCTGGCCGATGTGGGCTGACGATCGACGCGCCACGAGCGGGTAGGTCATTCCCGCGTCGGAAGGTCCCAACGGCAGAACCCACGGAACACGGGTCCGCCGCTACCCACATCGACCACCAGCCACGTCCAGACATTGGCTCGCCGTGCGCGCAGCGAGCAGGGGTCGTCCACGCCCACGACGTCGATGGGTTGGCCGGGGCGCAGGCGTGGACGCCCCTCGAGTTCCACGCCGTCCACATGGCGCGCGACGAGCCTGACGTCGCGGCCCACGCGCACGCGCTGCGGCATCATGTCGTCCGCCAGAGCCCCGCCGGCGCGTCGTGAAACAGCACGCGCGATCGGGCCGTCGCCCCGGCGACCCTGATGGCGTAGTGCACGTTTCTCGCCGACCGGATGAAGACGGTGCCGCCCGTCGCCGTGCCCGTCGGAGAGAAGCTGACCAGGTCGCTCGATCCGAAGCGCACGGGATCGGGCGACCCGGGTTCCCCGCCGGGCCCGACCAGCGCCGGGTCCACGGCGATCGCGGTCTCGGCGACCTGGTGGCTCAGGCGAATCGGCCCCTCGAAGCACGGATCGACGAGCGTGGCAATCTCCGTGCGCCGTACGCCATTGCGATTGCCATCCGCGCAGAGCCGGAACACCCACGCGCCATCGACCTCGTCGAAGACGACGCCGACGGAGGCGCCGCGCATGACCGCATGGTGGCGCGCGGCCCTGAACTTGCCGGCCACCAACCCAGCCGCATGGCGAGCGCGGGTCGCGTCGATCGCCGACGCCGAGATCGGGATGCTGATGGCCGCGAGGGCCGCCAGCAGGCCGGCCACGATGAGCACCTCGACCATCGAGGTCCCGTCCTCGGACCCGGACCATGAACGAGAGGCCAGCGGAACCATCTCGGGTCCCTCAGCGCTCGGCGGTCTTGACCGGTGCGACGGTGACGAGCGGCTTGAGCTTGAGGAAGGTCTTCTCGGCGATCCCCTTGACGTTCATCAGGTCTTCGACCTTCTTGAAGCCCCCGTTCTTCTGGCGGTACTCGACGATCCGCGCGGCCGTGGCCGGGCCGACGCCGGGCAGCTTCTCAATCTCACCAACGCTGGCGACGTTGAGATTCACCGGCACGACCTTGGCGTCGCCGGACGGTGTCTGCTCGGCGCGCACGGGACCGACGGTGATCGCCGCGACCATCGCGACGACGACTGCCAATACGCTGTTCATCCACAGAGTGCGAATCATGGGTGTCCTCCTGTTGCTGTGCTCCGCCCTGCGGAGCCGGTTGACGCTGCCCCCGCCGGCTCGTCGTCATCTCGTGGGATCGGACGAGACGCGACGGCCGGCACCTTCGGGTCGGGGCGACGGAAGGAATGGCAAGGCGCGGTCCACCCGCCAACGCCCACGCGTCATCGTCTGCAAGCGACTGGCTTGACGAGAAATCCAGGCGTGAGCCGATCAGACGCCGGGGACCGGCGCGCGCGTGGGCGGCCTGAAATGACAACGCCCGGCGCCGCTTCGAGCGGAACCGGGCGCGGAAGGTGAACTCTGGATGTCAGCCCGCGTCAGGCGCAGATGTCCAACGAGCCGTCGGTCTGCAGGAACTGACTGACCCGCCGCTTCATCGTGGGCGGGGACACCCCCATGAGGCTGGCCGCTTGTGCGGTGCCGGGAGGCAGACGAGTCACGACGAGGCGAAACAGCAGGTCGTCCACGTGGTCGGCGAGGTTGCCTGCGGGGCGCCCGGTCGCCCGAAGAAGGTCGGACATCGCGGACCGGACCGCCTCCCACGACGCGGGTTTTCTCGCGCTGACCTCATCCGCCTGGGCCTGACGCAAGTGTCGGGAGAACGTGGTCTCTGGAACCCCGAGACACGCCGCGGCCTTGGCGGCAACCCCCCGGGCCTGTTCGTGCGCTTCAATCACCAGGTCTCGCGCGAGCCACTTGCCCAGTGGAGGGCCGAGCCGGGCACCCGTGGCGATCGCCGCGCCGATTTCGGCGGCCAACCGGTCGGCGAGCGTGCGTCGGACCTCATCAAAGGAGCCCGGCGCCCCGGTTCCCGCGCGGGCGGCTGGCGTGCGGTCTGGCGACCAGACGGCCGACGCCTCCCGTGGCGACATCACGCCGCGGTCGCGCCCAGCGTCGGAGGGCGCGGCCGACATCGCAGGCAACTGCAGGTCGTGCGACCGCACGACGTCGCTCTCGGCCAGCACGACCGCCTGCAGGATCGTGTTCTGCAGCTCGCGCACGTTCCCCGGCCAGTCGTAGGCCTCGAGGAGCTGCTCGGCGCCGGGCTCGAACCCACCGATCCCTTTCGCGTACTGCCCCGAGAAAGCGTCGAGAAAGTGTCGGGCCAGGAACAGCACGTCGTCCCGCCGTTCACGGAGCGGCGGGATGCGCAAGCGCACGACATTGAGCCGGTGGAACAGGTCCTGACGGAAACGACCGACGCGCACGTCGTCTTCGAGCGCCCGGTTCGTGGCCGCGATGATGCGCACGTCCACGCGCTGCTCACGTGTGGTGCCCACCATGGTGATGGTCTTCTCCTGCACGAAACGCAGGAGCTTGGCCTGCACCTCCAACGGCAGCTCACCAATCTCGTCGAGGAACACGGTGCCACCGTCGGCCTGCGCGAGCCGCCCCCCGGCCCGTCGTTCGGCACCGGTGTAGGCACCCTTTTCCCGTCCGAACAGCTCCGAGTCCATCAGCGACGCGGGGATGGCGCCACAATCGACGATGACCAGTGGCTTGTCACGGCGGGCGCTCAGTTCGTGGAGGGTGTGGGCCAGCATCTCCTTGCCCGTGCCGCTCTCACCCGTGATGAGGACGGTCGCATCCGTGCTGGCCACGCGTCTGGTCGCGTTCAACAAGTCGGCCATCGGCTTGGAGCGGAAGAGGAAGCGGGCGTGTTTCAGGACCTTGCTCAATCTGTCGAGTTCGGCCCTGAGCAGCTGGCGCTCCTGGTGCTCGCGCACACGTTGCTGCTGCGCAAGCTGGTCGCGGTCGAGCGCGAGCGCGAGCTGAGCGGCGACGCTGTCGAGCACCGGGAAGTCGGTCTGGTCGATCTGGAGGACCTCCGAGCCACCCAGCAGATAGAGCGTCCCGAACGCCCGGCCTCCGATCACGAGGGGCACGGCGAAGGCCGTCAACGGCGGAAGGCCGTCGCCGAACCCGGCCAGATCCAGGGTTCGGTGCTGCGGTGCGAGTGAGGCGAGCGCCTCCTCGTTCAGACGCCATTCCTCGGAACGGATTTCGGCACCGGTCAGCGCGGAGACCACGTCGGATTCCGGGAGACGCTGCTGCCCCGTCGTGAACTGCAGGCCGCCATCTGCGGCGGGCTGAAAGAACGCCGCGCGCGTCGCGGCAAACAGCGAGAACATGCGGACGACCACCGTGTGCGCCAGTTCGGCGCCCGTCGCGCTCGACATCGCCTGCAGGACATCCCACAGCAGGCGCATGTTTCGGTAGTCCTTCTCCGCCTGACCCGTGAACACGCCGAGCAACGGATCGAGGTGTTCGGCGGTCGCCATCTCGCCGTCGTGACGCCACAACACCACCTGGCGGCACCCGCCTCGCTCGGAGGCCGACAGGGCCTGGTCCGCTCGACGAAGGAGGTCGAGCGCCTGCAGGGGCGCTTCCGCGGCTCCGTCGCACGAGGCGACGCCGACCGCGCACGGGAAATGGATCGTGCCCTCCACGAAGACGTGCTCTGCGATACGCCGCCGAATCTTCTCACCCACCACGACCGCCCCGCTCGACGGGACATCGCGAAGCGGGAGGGCAAAGACCGCTCCGCCGTATCGCATCACCGTGTCGGAACTGCGGATCGCCGGGTGGAGGACCTTCAGGAACTCACGCAGGACGGCGTCCCCTGTCCGACGCCCCAGGCGTTCGTTGACGCCGTCGAGGTTTTCGAGCTTGACGAACAGCAGCGAGAAGGGGCGACCGTTCGAGTGGGCGCGCTCGATCTCGGCACGCAGGGTGCCGTTGAGTTCGGCGCGCCCCGGAAGCCCGGTGACCGGGTCGGTCAGGATGCTGTAGCAGCACACGTAGGTCGACGCCAGCGCGCTCGCCAGTTCCAGCAGGGACTGCCACCCGCCGGAGAGCTGCGCGCGATCCGCTGGTGCCGCGAAGCGCAGGCCCAGCCATCCGACAATCTGCGGCGCGCCCGGCCGATCGGAAAGCCGCCGGGACGGCTCGTGCGACTCTGCATCACCCGGGCTGGTGATCGAGACGCGGTGCCACAGGGTGGCCAGCAGGGGAATCGGAATGAAGCACCCCTCCGGAACCGCGCTCGGCAGCAGCGTGGCCGGCTTGGTCACGTCCTCGGCGGGGCCGAGTGCCGCGACGGCCCGACTCGCGAAGGCCATCGCGCCGTCCAGGGTCTCGACTTCAGGCAAGGGCCTCGCGCGCCCCACGTGCACCAGGATGCCTGGCGCCGCGGTGTTCCACGGTGTCGGGACGAACACCGAAGCGCCCACCGCTCCGCACTTCTCGGCCGCGCGGCGCACGTGGTCGGTGAGCCAGGGGAGGGGATGCGTCATCACTGAGGCAATCGGCCTCGCCGCGCGTTGCTGCACCGCTATTTCGGGGGGCGCCCGCACGATTGTGGGGCCTCGCCGGTCTGGCGGGCCAAGCAGCTCGGGCTCTCGTCCGCTAACTCTCATTGAATGAACGACTTCAGAGGCAAGCGCCACCCGGCACGGGCTTTGCTACAGGAAGGGCAACGATTCGGTCACGCCTGCGTGACGCACCCAAGGAGCACACCGTGAGAGTGGCAGAGACGAAATCGACGCGCGCGAACGGGGACCGGCCGCACGGCGGGTGGCGGACCCTCCTGGTCGTCGCCCTGTTGCTGGCGACCGTCGGGTCGATGGGCTCGGGCGCGCAAGGGCGCGGGACCGGCCAGGGCCCCGCGCGCCGGGGCGCGCACGTCGACCGCCAACTCGCCGACCGGCTGAGCCGTGCCGGCGACGCCGACCTCCAGAAGGTCATCGTGACCATGAAGCCCGGCACCAAGAAGGGCCCGATGGTGAACGCCCTCCGTGCCCAGGGCGGCCGCGTCAATCACGAGTTCGACCTGCTCGAGGCCTTCGCGGGCGAACTGCCCGCCGGCTGGGTCCGCGCGCTGCAGCAGCACCCGGACATCGAGGCCCTGTCGGTCGATGCCGACGTCACCGGCGACGGCCTCACATCCGGCGCCGGCGGCTCGGCGCTCGGCACGGCTTACTCCCTTCGCCGCACGCTCGGCCTCGAGGCGTCGATTGACGTCGGCGCGACGAGCACCGCCACCCCGGGGCTGAAAGTCAGCAGTCTCTCCTGGTCGCACACGGTGGCGGCCGGCAACAACCGGCTTCTGCTGGTGCAGGTCGCCGTCTACGAGAAGGACGGCCAGACGGTCACGGCGTTGACCTACGGCGGCACGGCCCTCACGAGAGTCGGCGCGCGGAGTCAGAACGGCGTGACCGCGGAACTCTGGCGCCTGACTTCGCCGGCGACCGGCACGAAGACGATCGCCGTCACCCTGAGTGCGCAAGCGGCGGTGGCGGCCGGCGCGACCACGTTCCACGGCGTGAATCAAACCACGCCGCTCGGCTCGTATTACTCGGCCGTCGGGAGCGGGGCCTCCAAGGCGGTGACCCTGCCGTCAGCCCCCGGCGAACTCGCCATCGCCGCGGCGGCGAGCCGGGCCGTGTCGAGCTTCACCAACGGCTCGGGGCAGGCGCAGTTGTGGACCGGCAAGACGGGCACGACTGGCAGCGATGTGTGGGGCGTGGGCGGCACCCGCCCCGGCGACGCGTCCCTGACGATGAATTGGTCGACGTCCGGTTCCGGCACAGGCGACTGGGCGGCGGTGGCGGCGTCCATCAAGCCCGCCTCGCCCGGTCTGGCCACGACGCGGACCGGCGCCGGCGTGACGGTGGCCGTGATCGACTCGGGCCTGCTGCAGGACGGCGGCGGGTCGGACCGCATCAAGACCACCCGCGATTTCACGGGCGGTAGCGCCAATCCGTCGTCGATCTCACCGGTCGACGGGTACGGGCACGGCACGCATGTGGGCGGCCTCATCGCCGGCAACCAGGCCGAGGTGAAGGGCGTGGCGCCAGGCGCCAAGTACGTCAGCCTGCGCGTGCTCAATGACCTGGGAGTCGGCAGCACGAGCCACGTGATCAAGGCGATTCAGTGGGCGGTGGCCAATAAGACCACCTACGGCATCGACGTCATCAACCTCTCGCTCGGGCACCCGATCTACGAACCGGCCGCCACCGACCCGCTCGTCCAGGCGGTCGAGGCTGCCGTCCGCAGTGGGATCGTCGTGGTGACGACTGCCGGCAACTACGGCACCAACCCGGTGACCGGCCAAATGGGCTACGCGGGCATCAGTTCGCCCGGCAACGCGCCTTCGGCCATCACGGTCGGCGCGGTCAAGACGTTCGACACCACCTCGCGCGCCGACGACCTGGTCGCCGACTACAGCTCGCGCGGGCCCACGTGGTACGACGGCTTCGCCAAGCCCGACATCGTGGCGCCGGGCCATCGCCTGCTGGCGGCGGCGGCAACCTCCCAGACCCTGTATCAGCTGCTGCCAACCCTGCGGCAGACGATCGGCGGGCGGCCGTATCTGACCCTCAGCGGCACCAGCATGGCCGCCGCCGTGGTCAGCGGCTCGGTCGCGCTCCTGATTGAAGAAGCGAAGGCCACCTACGGCGCCAAGCCTCCGGTCCATGCGCTCAAGGCAATCCTCCAGGTCAGCGCCTTCGCGCTCTCCGACACCGGCGGGCAGCCTTACCTCACCCTGGCCCAGGGCGCCGGCGCGCTGAACCCAGCCGGAGCCCTGACGTTGGCCCAGAAGATCGACCCGACGCGGCCCGTCAACAGCAGCTGGCTCGTCGCGAACGTGACCAAGGCGACCACCGTCGATGGTCAGAACATCGTGTGGGGCGACAACATTGTCTGGGGCGACCACATCGTCTGGGGCGATGCCCTCGCCACCAACCGGACCGCCTGGGCGAACAACATCGTCTGGGGCGACAACATCGTCTGGGGCGACAGCTTCACCCTACTCACCGCGGCCAACAACATCGTGTGGGGCGACAACATCGTCTGGGGGGACAACATCGTCTGGGGCGACAACATCGTGTGGGGGGACAACATCGTCTGGGGCGACAACATCGTCTGGGGCGACGTCTACAAACAGCCGTAGGCGGCACCCGTCCCGAGGCAACCATGACATCCACCACGCGGACCAGACCGCGGACCGGAGCGCGCCCATGGAGATGATGCCCCACCACCCCACCGCCGCGGTCGCCCCCTGGGGCGCGGCGCCCGGGCCGCTGCCGACCTTCGGCCCGGTGACCCGGCGCGACTGGCGCGCGGGGCTCCCGACCCTGGCCACACCGCTGGGCACGCTGCGCGAGCTGACCCTCGCCGATGCGCCTGCGCTGTGCGCGCACCTGACGACCGACGACGTCGCGCGCTTCATCTCGCCGCCGCCGGCCAGTGTCGAAGGCTTCGAGGACTTCATCCGCTGGGCCCTCCGGCGGCGCGCGCAGGGCCGCTACGCCTGCTTCGCCATCGTGCCGGCGGGGCAGACCGTCGCCGTCGGCCTGTTCCAGGTCCGCCTCGACGAGGCGGACGCGACGACCGCCGAGTGGGGCTTCGTCCTCGGCTCGGCATACTGGGGCACGGGCCTCTTCCTCGCCGGCGCGCAGCGGGTGCTGCACTTCATCTTCACGCAGCTGGGCATCGCGCGGCTCGAAGCGCGCGCGGTGCTTCAGAACGGACGCGGCACCGGCGCGCTGCGCAAAGTCGGCGCGGTCCAGGAAACCGTCCTCCGCGGGTCGTTCGAGCGCGACGGCGAACGCCTCGACCAGGCCCTCTGGACCCTCGCCCGCCACACCTGGGCCGCCGGGCGCCGCGCCTGGCGGCAGGCGGCCACGGATCACCCGCGGGGGCCACGCCTGGCGCGGGCGACGGGGCGAGGCCCGAAGCTGAGGCCGGTGCCTACTTGCGGATCGGGGAATGAGCGATGGTCCGCATGACGTGCGCACGATCGAGCGCGGCGGTGTACGTGGGCACGGTCACCGCCGCGAGCCAGTAGAGCACGACGAAGCCGATCAGCAGCAGCTGCGTGACGGACAACCCCAGCGGCGGGGTCGCCCGGACCGTCACCGCCGCCGGCTCGGGCGTGACGGCGGGGTCGGTGACAAACGCGGCCAGAATCTCCTCGGTCTCGGCCGCACGCGCGACCAGGGCCATGACCTGGTCGGCCGGCACGCGATCGGTTGATCCAGACAGTGCGGCGAGGTCGCGTCGCAAGGCGCCGGCGGCCAGCTGGGCCCGCCGCACGCGATCGCGCACGACCTCAATCATGCCGTCCAACTCGTTCCCTTCGTGGACGAGGTAGTCGCCGTCGCGCACGCGCACGCGCACACTCAGGTCGCCAGCCGCGACGCGCCTGAAGACTTGGCGGAAGCGGTAGAGCGGGCCGGCCACGCGATGGGACAGCCGCACCAGCATCCAGGTCACGCCGAGGAACAACGCGCACAAGGGCATCCACAGCCGGTTGTGCAGTTCGAAGAACTCGGTGGCCCACGTGAGGTCGTAGACCGACACCGCCCCCGAGTTGATCTCCACGACGAGCGGGCCGAGCAGCACGGCGACAAACAAGGTGAAACAGACGGCGAGCCAGGCGAGCTGGGTCGCCACGAACCGGGCCTGAAACCCTTCGACGAGAATCCTGCTTCGCTTGTACTTCACGGCCCCTCCTGCGGTCGCCGACGGCGCCCCATCCAATGGGCCCCGAAAACGTAATCGGCCAGTCTCCGCCCTTGTGCAGTCCTGGGGTCACAAGCGCGCACCGCTATTTCGGGGGCCGGTCGCGCGTTTGTGGGGGACCGCCAGTCCCGCGCGGCGAGCTGCGCGGGCTACCATCCGCTAACTCGCTCGGGGTCAACGACTTCAGCGAGGCGAGCCACCCGGCACGGGCTTTGCTCTAGGAAGGGCAACGATCAGGTCACGCCTGCGTGACGCATCCAGGGAGCACACCGTGAGAGTGGCACAGACGAAATCGACGCGCGCGAACGGGGACCGGCCGCACGGCGGGTGGCGGACCCTCCTGGTCGTCGCCCTGTTGCTGGCAACCGTGGGGTCGATGGGGTCCGGCGCGCAAGGGCGCGGGACCGGCCAGGGCCCCGCGCGCCGCGGCGCGCACGTCGACCGCCAACTCGCCGACCGGCTGAGCCGTGCCGGCGACGCCGAGCTCCAGAAGGTCATCGTGCGGATGAAGCGGGGCACGACGAAGGGCCCGATGGTCAACGCCCTGCGCGCCCAGGGCGGCCGCGTGAGTCACGAGTTCGGGGTCATCGAAGGGTTCGCGGGCGAACTGCCCGCGGGCTGGGTCCGCGCCTTGCAGCAGCACCCGGACATCGAGGGCCTGTCGGTCGACGCGGACGTCACCGGCGATAGCCTGACCGCGGGCGCCAGCGGCACGGCCCTGGGCACACCCTATTCGCTCCGCCGCACGCTTGGCCTCGAGACCATCAGCGGCACAACCGTGACAAGGACCTTCCAGCAGGGCGATGCCAACGGGTCCACGGCAGTCGACGGCGGGGTCAACAGCAACTCCGGGTCGACGAGTTACGGCACCAACACGAGCATCACCGTCGAAGTCAGCGGCTCGACCAAGCGGGGGATGCTGGTGCGCTTTGACAGCCTGTTCGGAACTGGGGCCAACCAGATTCCGGTCGGCTCAACCATCACGTCAGCCAGTGTGCGCGTCACGACCGTCTCGGACGGGTCGACCTCGGGATCGACCGGACTCCACCAGATGCTGGTCGACTGGAATGGGAGCACCACCTGGAATGCCCTGACGACCTCCGGCACGGGCCTCCAGCTCGACAACGTCGAGGCCAAGACGACGGCGGATGCCACGGTCAGCGCCACGACCACCGGCGGGGCCTTCACCTTCAGCGGGAGTGCGGTCGCGACGTCGCTCCAGACGTGGGCGAATGGCCAACCCAACTACGGGTGGGTCCTCTGGCACCCCGCCGACGACGGCTGGACCGTGCGCACGAGCGAGAGCAGCACCGCGGCCAACAGGCCACTCCTGACAGTGACCTACAAGGCGCCGGTGGCCGCGACGACGCGGACCGGCGCCGGCGTCACGGTGGCCGTCATCGACTCGGGCTTGCTGCAGGACGGCGGCGGCTCGGACCGCATCAAGACCACCCGCGATTTCACGGGCGGCAGCGCCAATCCGTCGTCGATCTCACCGGTCGATGGGTACGGGCACGGCACCCATGTGGGCGGCCTCATCGCCGGCAACCAGGCCGAGGTGAAGGGCGTTGCGCCGGGCGCCAAGTACGTCAGCCTCCGCGTCCTCAACAATCTGGGCGTCGGCAGCACGAGCCACGTCATCAACGCGATTCAGTGGGCCGTGGCCAACAAGGCGACCTACGGCATCGACGTGATCAACCTCTCGCTCGGCCATCCGATCTTCGAACCCGCCGCCACCGACCCGCTCGTCCAGGCCGTCGAAGCCGCCGTACGGGCCGGCCTCGTCGTCGTCACCTCGGCCGGCAACTACGGCGCCAATCCGCTGACGGGCCAGGTCGGCTACGCCGGCATCAGCTCGCCGGGCAACGCGCCCTCGGCCATCACGGTCGGCGCGGTCAAGACGTTCGACACGACCTCGCGCGCCGACGACCTGGTCGCCGACTTCAGCTCGCGCGGCCCCACGTGGTACGACGGCTTCGCCAAGCCGGACGTCGTGGCCCCCGGCCATCGCCTGCTGGCGGCCGCGGCCACCTCGCAGACGCTCTATACCCTCTTGCCCACGCTGCGCCAGACGATCGGCGGGCGGCCGTATCTGAGCCTGAGTGGCACGAGCATGGCAACGGCGGTCGTGAGCGGCTCGATCGCGCTCCTGATCGAAGAAGCCAAGGCCACCTACGGCGCCAAGCCTCCGGTCCATGCCCTCAAGGCCATGCTCCAGGTGAGCGCGTTCGCGCTCTCGACCGCGGCCAACGAGCCCTACCTCACCCTGGCCCAAGGCGCCGGCGCGCTGAACCCGGCCGGGGCCCTGGCGTTGGCGCAGAGGATCGACCCGACGCGACCCGTCAACAGCAGCTGGCTCGTCACCAACGTCACGAAGGCGACAACCGTCGACGGCCAGAACATCGTCTGGGGCGACAACATCGTCTGGGGCGACAACATCGTCTGGGGCGACGCGCTCAGCATGAACCGGACCGCTTGGGCGAACAACATCGTCTGGGGCGACAACATCGTCTGGGGCGACAGCTTCACGCTGCTGACCACGGCGAACAACATCGTGTGGGGGGACAACATCGTCTGGGGCGACAACATCGTGTGGGGGGACAACATCGTCTGGGGCGACAACATCGTGTGGGGCGACAACATCGTCTGGGGCGACGTCAACAAGGAGCCGTAGGCGGCTCACGCCCAGAGGCGACCATGACATCCATCACTTGGACCAACCCACAGACTGGCGGCCGCGCATGGAAATGATGCCCCACCACCCGACCGCGGCGCTCGGCCCCTGGGGCGCGGCGCCCGGGCCGCTGCCGACCTTCGGCCCGCAGACCCGGCGCGACTGGCGCAGGGGGCTCCCGACCCTGGCCACGCCGCTGGGGACGCTGCGGGAGCTGACGCTCGCCGATGCGCCCTCGCTCTGCGCGCACCTGACGACCGACGACGTCGCGCGCTTCATCTCGCCGCCGCCGACCAGTGTCGAAGGTTTCGAGGACTTCATCGGCTGGGCCCGCCGGCGGCGCGCCCAGGGCCGCTACGCCTGCTTCGCGGTCGTGCCGGCGGGCCAGACCGCCGCCGTTGGCCTGTTCCAGGTCCGCCTGGACGAGGCCGCGGCGACGACTGCCGAGTGGGGCTTCGTCCTCGGCTCGGCTTACTGGGGCACCGGCCTCTTCCTCGCCGGCGCGCAGCGGATGCTGCACTTCATCTTCACGCAGCTGGGCATCGCGCGGCTCGAAGCGCGTGCGGTGCTTCAGAACGGCCGCGGCACGGGCGCGCTGCGCAAAGTCGGCGCGGTCCAGGAAGCCGTCCTCCGCGGGTCGTTCGAGCGCGACGGCGAACGCCTCGACCAGGCCCTCTGGACCCTCGCCCGCCACACCTGGGCCGCCGGGCGCCGCGCTTGGCGGCCCAGCGTCCACTGATCGAGCACCTTCGCAGACATTGGGCGTGTGAGCTCGCCCCTGGCCCGCGCGCAGATTTCAAGCGGTCCGGCTGTCATGTCGATTACCGAGCAGGCGATGTCGACAAAGAGGCCGTACGGCGGGGTCGAGCAGCCCTCGGTCGCGGCCGTAGCGCGAATGGCGCGTCCGCGTCTGGAGCTAAGTGCCTACACGAACGCCGTGATGGCAGGCGGAGCCCTCTTGGCCGCCATTGCCGCGCCGGCCATCGTACGCGCCGACGCCGTATGGTTGACGACGCTCCTCGCCCTCGCGGTCGCCACGTCGCTTTTCAAGCTGAACCTCCAGCTGTCGGGCGGCGGCGCCACGATGACGCTCGGCTACGCGGTGGCCTTCGCCGGCCTGCTCACCGTGGGGGCCCAGCCGACGGCGCTTGCCGTGAGCGCGGGGATCTGGACGCAGTGTACGTATCGGCCCGGCCGCAAGACACCCATGGATCTTCGGCGCCGCCTGTTCAGCATGGCCGGTGGCGTCATCACGGTCCACGCCGCCGGATGGACCTTCGAGTCGTTGGGCGGACTGCCAGGAAGCCCAGCGTCACCCTCGCAGGCCGCACCGCTGGCGGGAGCGGCGCTCGTGTACTTCCTCGTCAATACCGGAATCGTGGCCGGCGCCATCGCCCTCTCCACACGCGAGCCCATCGGGCCGGTGTGGCACAAGAACTTCCTCTGGAGTGGACCAAGCTACTTCATCTCAGCCGCCGCCGTGGGTGTCGGGGCAATTGCCGTTGAACGCTCCGGGTACCTGGCCGCGCTGCTGTTCGGGGTCCCCCTGCTCTTCACCTACCTGGCCTACCGGGCTTACCTCGGGCGCATCGCGGAGGAACAGGAACAACTTCGAGTCGCCAGGGACTACACGGAAAGCGTCATCCACTCGATGAACGAGATGCTGTTCGTCGTGAGTCCTGAGGGTGTGATCACCACGACCAACGCGGCCGCACACGACCTGCTCGGATACCAGGATGTCGAACTGGCAGGACGGCCCATTCGCGAGCTGTTTGCCGCCTCCGACGGCGACGACGCGCTCGGCGACGTGTCGTCCGGGCTCCGGCGCAATGTGGAGTCGACGCTGCTGACCAGGCGAGGAGAAGGAATCCCAGTGCTGTTCTCGAGTTCGCCGCTGGCCGCAGGCCGCCACGGATCGGAAGGGTCGGTCTGCGTGGCGCTCGACATCCGCGAACGCAAACGCACGGAACTGGCGAAACGCGAGCGCGTGGAACGCCTGCAGTGGCAGCAGACGGCCCTCGCCGACCTGGCGCGTGAGAAGGCCCTGCATCTGGGCAACTTCGACGACGCCGCCCGCCTCCTGACCGCCGCGGCTGGGCGCATCATGGCGGCCTCCGGAACGGACCTTTGGCTCCTGGCCGGTGCCGACGCCCTCGTGAGCATCGACTCCTACGACCTGCAGACAGGACAGCACTCGCAGAAGCCCGGGATAGACCTGCAGACGGCGCCCGGATTCGCGGCCGCTCTCACGACCGACCGTGTCATCACCGTGACCGGGGCGACTGCGAACGCGCAGGGCTGGCAGCTGGCGGGTGCACCGGCAGGTTCGAGGGAATTCTCGGTACTGCATGCGCCAATCCGACTCGGCACTGTGACCGTCGGCAACATGGCCATGTCGCGCCTCGGCTCAAATGCCGCATGGTCGATCGAAGAACAACACATCGCGGGCTCGCTCGCTGACCTCGCCTCGCTCGCGCTCGAGGCGCGCAACCGGCGGCACGCGCAGGAGGAACTCGAGCGAGCGAAACAGGCGGCCGAGGCGGCGAGCAAAGCGAAGAGCGCCTTCGTCGCCAACATGAGTCACGAACTGCGAACGCCCCTCAATGCCATCATCGGCTACACCCAGTTGCTCCAGGAGGAAGCGGAAGGAACCGACGCCCAGACGCAGCTGCCCGACCTGGCGCGGATCGAGCAGGCCGGGAAGCACCTGTTGAGTCTGGTCAACGACGTCCTCGATTTCTCCAAAGTCGAGGCCGGCAAGGTGGCGTTGGACCCTGAGACGTTCGATGTGGCCTCGCTCATTCACGACGTCGGCTTGACGGCGCGAGTGGCCGCCGACAAGAACCGGAACCGGTTGTCGGTCCACATCGACGGCACGCTCGGCAGCCTCTACACCGACCCGCGGCGGCTTCGGCAGGTGCTTCTCAACCTTCTAGGCAACGCCTGCAAGTTCACGAGCGCCGGTGAGGTGACCCTGCGCGCTCACCGGGAGCCGGGCGCCGGAGAGCCCTGGCTGGTGATCGGAATCAGCGACACGGGGATCGGGATGTCGGAGGAGGAGATGGACAGGCTGTTCCGGGAGTTCACGCAGGCCGATGCGTCAACGACGCGGCGCTTCGGCGGCACTGGCCTTGGTCTCGCCATCAGCCAACGCTTCTGTCAATTGATGGGCGGGTCGATTGCCGTCCGGAGCGAGCCCGGTGCCGGGTCCGTGTTCACGGTCCGTCTCCCAATCACGCCCGCTCCCGAGGACGCGCAGGACGAAGCGCCGGGGCTTTCGCCGCTCACGGGCGACGCGGCCTGACGCGGTTCGCGGCCGTGGACGTCGAGGTCCACACGCGCGCCGCGCGCGAGCCGCCGGGTCTGAGGGCCCGACGTCTCTCGCGGCGTGGGCTGGCCGCACGCGCGTCAGGTCAACAGGCAGTCCTTGCAGGACACACCATCGTCTTCTCCTCTATGGGTTCATCGGCTGACGCAGATCACCCACTCCAGGCTCGCCTACCGGGCCCGGTGGTTCCGGCCCCTCCGCCTCCTGCGCGCGCTCCGCTTCGATCAGGTGTTCTGACATCCTCCGCTCGGCAAGCGCCCGATCGCCATCGCGGATCGCCTGGTAGATGCGGAAATGCACGTCAGCGGTCCCGCGCAAATCTGGCTGCCTGTTCGCGGTGCGTCGCCGGCGCTCGTAGAACAGCGCCGACACCATCTCCACCAGCGACGCCAGAATCTTGTTCCCCGAGGCGTCCCCGACGGCGCGATGGAATCGGATATCGCACACCAGGAATGCGCTGGGATCACCCAGGGACGCGTACATCGAGGCGACCGCATCGGCGATGGCCGAGAGCCCGGCGTCTGTCGCACGCGCCGCGGCCATGCCCGCGACACCGACTTCCAACGTTCGCCGCGCTTCGAACATCTCTTCGCGCCGGCAGCCGTCGAGCGTCGCGAAGACGCCGAGGGCATCGCTGTCGAGGGTGAGCGGACCGTCGGCGACGAACGTGCCGGCGCCCCGCCGCGTCACCAACACGCCCTTGCCAGCGAGGGCATGCAAGCCGGCCCGGACACTGGTTCTACTGACGCCGAGCTCACGTACCAGTTCACGCTCTGGGGGCAGCCGATGGCCACGCTTGAGCGTCCCCTTGACGATGAGCTGCCGGACGTGGCCCACCACCAGCTCAGCCGCCAGGCCTGCACTGGGAACGATGTCGGGGCTGCTGCTTCCGGTCGTGTCCATGTCTCTCCGTTCGACGCCTATCGCACGCGCATGAGGGCGAGCAGTTCCTCATCCGTCCACGGTCGCGTGCGGCCCGCGCCAGCCGCGCGCGCCTCACCCGCGGCCGCTGCCTCGACCGGCGCGCCAATCTGTCCCCACTCGCGCCGCACGTAGGTGAGCACGGCGGCGATCTGCTCATCGTTGAGCGCGGCGCCGAGCGGGGGCATGAGGCCCGTGCGGCCCTCCTTGCCGTTGATCAGGATCCGGGCCGTCACGGGCGCTGGCGCGAGGGTCAGCTCAGACCCCAGCAGAGACGGCGCGACGTTGTCCTGCCCCCGGCCGTCTGCCTGATGGCAGCCGAGGCAGATGTTGCGATAGAGCTCTCGTCCGGCGGCGAAGCGCTGTTGCTCCGCGGACGTCAACGGGGTGACGACCACGGCACCCGGCTTTCCGGGCCACTCGATGCGCTCGAGTACCGCGGCCGCGCGTTTGTTCAGCTCGCCTTCACGCCCGGCGAACGCCACCAGGCTCGGTTCATGGCCAAGCCGGAGGGCCGCACCACCCCCACCGCCGCGCCCCCCGCCTCGTCCCGCCGCACCGCCAGCACGGCCACCCGCGCCACGCGCGCGCCTGCCGCGGCCGTCTCCTCCGCCGATGGCGGAATCGCGCGACGGCCCAGGGTCTGCTCGAGTTCGGTGTTGCCTCGGCCAGCGCCGGCCTGTGGCGCGGCGGCTCCCCCAGGCGCCGCGGCACCGCCGCGGCCTCCCCGACCGGCCGGAGTGCCCGGCAGCGGCGCCCCCAGCAGTGCACTCTCGGTTCCACGGAGCAGCGCGCTTCTCTGCCACACGGGTCTCGCCTCGTCGGCGATCTTCGCCAGCACGGCGCCCACCGAGTCATCCTGCGCGCCACGCACAATCGTCGCGGTCAGCATGACGACGGCGGTTTCTCGCGAGGACGGTTGAGGGTTTGTGGACGTGCCCCCTTGCAGCAGCCGGTCGAGCACCGCGGCCTCGAGGCCCCGCAACCCACTCAAGGCCGCATCCATGACCATCGGGTCCTGTGCGTGTCGCTCGAGCAGGCTCGCCATGGCGGGCACGCGCGCGGCCTCCGGCAGCGCACCGAGGGAGGCGGCCAGCTGATGGCGGACCGACCAATCCGGGTCGTCGAGGCGCTTCAAGACCGCCGCATGCACGGGATGGTTGGCCTGAGACAGCCACCGCTCGCTGACCCGTACCGCGGCGGCACGGAGATCGCGCGACGAGTGCTCGAGCGCGAGCGTCACCGTCGCGGGATCGACCTGGTCGAGACCATCGAGGGTCCACAGCGCGTGGATGCGGGTCCGGACGTCGGGCGCGCTCGCGACGAGCTGCGTGAGCGCCCTGGCGACCGAGACGTCGCCTCGCTGCACGAGCAGTTGCTGCGCGGTATCACGCCACCAGCCGTTCGGATGCGACAGGCGAGTCACGAGCTGGGCCGACGTCTCCTTCGACAGCGCGGGCGTCGGTCCAGGCCGCATCGACTCGTGCACGATTCGCCAGATTCGGCCCTTGTGCACGGGCGACTCGAGTTCCCGCTTGAGGATCTGATCCTTCAGAGTACTCGGTGATGAAGATCTTGTGCTGGATGATGCCGTGGTAGAGGTCCACGACATACAACGTGCCGTCGGGCGCTGATGACAGCCAGACGGGCCGGAACCGCTCGTCCGTCGAGGTCATGAACTCAGCATTGTCGTACGCCTTGCGTGCCTGCAGCCGGGAACCGTCGTCGCTCAGCACCACGCGGCTGACGAGGTTGCCGGTGGGCTCGGCCAGGAAGACGTTGCCACTGAGCTCGGCCGGGAGTCGATCACCGCGGAACACCGTCGGGGCGCACACGCCCGTATAAGTAGCCAGCGTCCCATCGGCTCTCAGCTGACCGGGTTGATAGCCGCGATTGACGCCGTAGTTCGATCGAATCGGAAACGTACGATTGAGCTCCGCCGGGTCCCCGGCGAACTCGTAACTGCCCCGGCTGCGCACCAGGCTCGGATTGCGGGCGAAGTAGGGGGTGGGGATGAAGTCGATGCCGAGCGCCGAACTGTTTGAATTGCGGTAGATGCGACCGAAGTCGTCCTGCGTCTGTCCCCACTGTCCGCGCGAGAGCGTGGACCGGGTCTCGACCTTGCCGTTCTTCAACCGGAAATACGTCGTCCCTTCGGAGGTATGCATCCAGTTGTCCATCGCCCAGAGAAACCCGTTCTGATTGTGTTCGACGCCGGCGCGCGCACCGCCGTAGCAGTTGTCGCACACCAGTTCCTTCACATCAGCCTTGAGATCCCCGTTCGTGTCGCGGAGGCGCCACACCTTGGCCGGCTCGGCGACGAGCACGCTGTCGCTGAGCACTTTCAGGGCCCGCGGCAGAATCAGGCCCTCCGTGAACACGGTCTTCTTGTCCATCCGCCCGTCTTTGTTCGTGTCCTCGAGCACGCTGACCCGGCTGGTCGGATCCCATTCGGTCGTGGCCGCCATGTTCTCCATGTAGCCCACCAGTTCGATGACCCACAGGCGACCATCGGCGTCCCACTCGATGAGGATGGGATGGTCGATCAGGGGCTCGCTTGCGACGAGCTCCGCACGATACCCGGGCGGCAGGACGAAGGTCTTCAGCTCTGCCTCGGGTGACAGAACGGGCGAGTCATTGGAGACCTGTTGCAGACCAGGTGGCCAGGTCTGTGTCTGAAACGCGCCGCCAGCCGCCAGGTTCAGGACGATCATCCCGGAGATAGCCGCGGCCAGTCTTGATAGGTTCATGGGTTTCCTGCCGGGCGCGCCAGGCCCGTGCCACTGTCGATGACAACGGAGCAGGAGCGGACCGGATGGACTCGGCCCGCTCCTGCCATCTCAGCGATCAGAACGAAAATCTGATCTGGGCCTGCACGCTGCGCGCGGCCTGATAGTTGTTGGCCACGCCAAACCCCGCGTTCCTCGGCTGCGATCGATTGGGGCTGACCGCGCCCGTTGACAACAGGTTGACGCCGTTGTTGAGCAGGCCCGTCACCGGATCGAACACGGGCGCGACGTTCGTGATCGGACTGTTGGGGTTCGCGAGTGACAGGTTGGTCTGGCGCCCGGTGATGGCCGCCATGTTCGGCGCGTTGAACATATCGACACGCAACTGAATGTTCCGGCCGCCCCCGAGCCGGATGTTGCGTGCGATCGAGAGGTCGAGTGTCTGCTGGAAGCAGCCCTTGAGATAGCTGTTGCCCGACTCCAGCCCGACGCTCCCGGGCGCCGGTCCCTGGAACGCGTCCGTGTTGAACTGGCGGTAGAGGTCATCGGTATTGCACCCGCCGCCGACGTCGCCCACGATATTGACGCGGGCGGCGTAGTCGGGACTACCGGTCAGATTCTGGTTCCCGCCGCCGTTCTGGTAGCTGGCGGTCACCGAATAGGTGCTCGCCGTCGAGGCGGTCCACACACCCGACAATTGCCAGTCGTTGACGAGGAGTCCCACGATCCGCATGGCCCGGCCCTCGGCTCTCAGATCCGGCAGGTCCCACACGAAATTGCCCTTCATCGTGTGGCGGATCGGTGGGGTCTGGAACAGATCGTCAGCCTTGGCCTGGTCGTCGCGGTACGTCACCGTGCCATCGGCATTGTGCTGCAGGCGCGCGGCCGTGCTGCCCTTCGCCGCAAGACCAATCGTGTCGTTGAATCCGAACGACAGGCCGTTGGTGAACCGGCGCTGGAACGACACCTGCAGCGAGTGGTGCGTCACCCACCCGCGGCTGACGTTCTGGGTGATGGCGCTGTAGCCACGGAAGGCCCGCATCTGATCCGTCGGGACCGAGGTGGCGCCGAGCGTCGTCGCCGTGAGCGTCGGGTCCTGGAACTGCGGGAGATAGGCCGTTCCGAAGTCCACGTTGTTGAGGCCGATCGACTCGACGATGTTGTAGCCGTGCTGACCGACGTACTCGACGTCAACCATCGTGGCCCAGGGCAGCGCGACCTGAATGCCCCCGTTCCATTGCGTGGACGTCGGCAGCGGGCTGTCGAACTCGTAGACCGAGAGCGACGACGGCGCTTCCGTGGCCAGGCCGCCGGATCCGAGCGTCTGCAACTGGCCGTATCGAATGGTCACGGATCGACGCGCGGGCGGATTCAGCACCTGCGCGAAGACGGCATTGCCGCTCGGCCGATCGAAGTAGGAGCCGGCGCCGCCGCGGAGCACGATGCGCTGGCGGCCCGTCACGTCATACGCCATGCCGAACCGGGGCGCGACGCCCAACGCCGGCTGCTTGTACGTCTCGATGGGGATCCCCTGGCCGGCCTGAACGAGACCATTCGTCAGATTCCCCGAATTCGGGACGATGGTCCCAATCGCGAGCGTGGTGTTGGGGCCGAGGAACTGTCCGGTCAGCGGATTCCTCGCCTGGCGGTTGTTGCCGCTGCAGGGGTAGACGCCATTGGCACAGCCGGCCACGTACAGCACCGGGGCCTGTCCGGCCGCCCACTGGTCGGTGAAGAAGTTGGACGCCTGCCCTCGCTTGTCGTACTGAGGGCTCTGGTGCACGAACCGGAAGCCGTAGTCGAGCGTGAGCCGCCCGGTCACTTTCCAGTTGTCCTGGATGAAGGCCTCCGTGTTGTCATAGATGTACTGGCCCTCGACGCCCTTCGACCCCTGCGAATAGGAACTGAAGCAGCCGATCGCGGCATTGGCGAAGCCAAACGACGTGTCGCAGGGATTGGTCCCGACGGCGTCCTGCTGGAAGTTCAACGCGGGTCCGCCCGCGGCGCCGCCCTGCACCTGCTGCTTGTCGCTGTGTTGATTGTAGAAGCCGGACTTCAGGGTGTGGCGACCCCAGACCTTGGTCACACTGATCGAGATGTCCGTGGTCGCGGCGAAGTTCTGGCTCGGAAAGCCGAAGCTCGGTGGCGCGTTGGCGACGCGGTTGCCCCAGGCGAACGTCGGGGGCAGCAGCACCCGCGTGCCGTCCCACATCGGCGACCCGCTCTTGTTCAGCAGGTCGTACACGAAATAGCGCTGATCGATCACATTCGCGTCGGGGAAGATGAACGGCAAGTCCTGCAGTCCATTCGCGTTGCGGTTCGAGAACGGCGTCACGGAGAACGCGTTGCAGAACTGCGGTCCACCGCCGCCGCCGACGCCAAAGCATCCCCCCTGATACGCCTCGCTGTGGCCCGCCGTGGCTTCGAGGAACATCGTCGGCGACAGGGTGTAGGTGAACGTCCCGGCCACCAGGCCGACATGCGGGCTCACCATCTTCGTGTCGTTGAACCCGGGAATCGACCCGTTCTGGACCTGCGCTCGCTGCGCGAAGCCCGAGTACTTGAACGTGACACGCGCCTTCTGTGAGGGCTGGTAGTCTACGCGCACGACCGGCTGCCAGCTCAGAATGCTCTCCGTGGGCCTTGTGAGCTCGTAGTTGTACGCCTGCCCCGCCGGGACATTGGTGAGGTTGGGCAGCGGGTACAGACGCAGGATGTTCAAGCCCGTGGTGTACAGCTGGTCTGCCGGGATCTTGCCGAGCACCCCGCCGTCATTGAAACAGGCCACCTGACTTGCCGCAGTGCAGGCGCCGGTCACGAGCGGGTTCTTCACGTACGGATACGGGTTGCCCAGGTTGTCTCTCGATTGCGAGAAATCGCCCTGCCGCTCGAGTTCGGTCGGCATGCGAAAGCGCTGGACGTCCCGGCCGCCGGTGCGTGGCTGGAACTCCTGGCTGTAGAAGAAGAACAGCTTGTTCGACCCACCCGGCTTGCCGATCGGGCCGCCAATCGAGTAGCCGACTTCCCGTTGTCGAAGGACGGTCTTGGGATCCCCGTTGAGCTTGTTCACCTGGCTGTTCGCGTTCCAGTCCGAGTTGCGCTCGACGTCGTAGACCGATCCGCGAAAGCGGTTGGTCCCGCTCTTGGTCACGGCCGTGATCTGCAGCCCGCTCGATCGCCCGAACTCGGCCTGGTAGCTGGACACCTGGACCTTCACTTCGGCAATCGACTCGACGTTCAAGTCGATAATCGCGCGATTGCTGCCCGTGTCCATGGTGGACACGCCGTCCATCATGAAGTTGGTGTCGCCGCCCCCGGTCGAGGCGCGGGCACCAATGCGGCTGGTGCCGGTCACGCCGGGCGCCAACGCGGCCAGCGACGTGAAGCTCCGACCGGCAATCGGCAGGTTCTGGACCGACGCCGTGTCGATCGTGAATGAGCGCTCGCCAGAGCTGGTCTGGATGGTCGGCGCCTCGCCTCGGACGTTGACGACTTCACTCGTCCCGCCCACTTCAAGGGTGAGCGCGCCCGTCGAGACCCGCAATCCAGGGCTGACGGCAACGCCCGACCGCTTCAGGGTCTTGAACGAGGGCATCGTGACCTCCACCGTGTAGGTGTCGGCCGGGACGTTCGCAATGACAAAGTCACCGGTCGTATTCGTGACGACCGAGATGGATTTGGTGCCTCGCGCCTCGCTGACGAGCGTCACCGTCGCGCCCGGAATCACGCCGCCTTGCGGGTCAGTGACCGTGCCATTGACGGTGCCGGTGGTGACCTGCGCCGACGCGGTCGCGTACGCGCCCAACAGACATAGGGCTGCCGTCGCGACTACCTTGCTCAGTGCTCTGATTGCCATGCGTGTCCTCCCCGATTGCCAACCACGAGAGCGTGAACGGGTCTGGCCCACCGCGGCAGCCGGACGCCTCGCGTGACCACCCCACCTGAAGCCACTCCGATCAGCTCCGGCAGCCGGCCCCGGACGCGCCCGGAGTCGAACAAGGCGAAGCCTCGTTCGACCGGGAGGTCAGAGTTGTCGTACCAATTGTGGCGCTGGCGAGAGGTTATATAGCCGGGGGCACAGATTGGCAAGCAGGAAATGCCGGCCCAGGCATGTGGTCTGACCAATTCGCCTCCGGTCCGAGCGGAGTCTCGGCACGCGGAGGCAGGTGACGTCCTTCGGAGAGGGGGGGCGGGGGCGTCTACGCGCGCGCCGCGGCCTTCGCGTTCGCCTGATACCACTCGACCGTCTGCTTGAGCCCCTCGTCGAACGGCACCGCGGGCTCGAAGCCGAGGAGCTGACGCGCGCGGAAGATGTCGGCCTGCGAGTCCTTCACATCGCCTTCGCGATCCGGCCCGAACGTGGGTTCGAGATCAGACTTGAAGATCACCTGCAGCGCGCGCACGAGTTCGAGCAGCGAGATGCGTCCGCCTACGGCGAGGTTGATCACTTCGCCCGCCGCGTTGGGCGCGGTCGCCGCGGCGAGCACCCCCCTGGCGACGTCGGTGACGAACGTGAAGTCGCGCGTCTGGCGGCCGTCACCGTGGATGTGCGGCGCCTTGCCGGTCGCGTAGGCCTCGATGAAGAGCGAGATGACGCCCGAGTAAGGTGATCCCGGCTGCTGCCGCGGGCCAAACACGTTGAAGTAGCGTGTCGTCACCGTCTCGAGCCCGTAGAGCTTCGTGAACATCTGGCAGTACTGCTCACTCACCAGTTTCTGCAGGGCGTAGGGCGAGAGCGGCGCGGGGCGCATGTCCTCGCGCTTGGGCAGCGTCGGCGAGTTGCCATACACCGATGACGAGCCCGCGAAGACGACACGGCGGACGCCGGCGTCGCGAGAGGCGACGAGCACCTGCAGCGTCGCGTCCACGTTGGCGCGATTGGAGGCGAGCGGGTCGGCCACCGATCGCGGGACGGACGGAATCGCCGCCTGGTGAATGACGACGTCGCACCCGGCGACGGCGCGTTGGGCGACGGCCTGGTCCGCGACGTCCCCTTCCACCACCTCGACGTCCTTGCGCGCCGGGACGTTCTCCCGGCGTCCTGAGGAGAAATCATCCGCAATGCGAACCGACTCGCCACGCGCGAGCAACGCGTCCACGATGTGCGAGCCGATGAAGCCGGCTCCGCCCGTCACGACATACTTGGCCACGGAAACGATGCCTCCGAAAGGAACGACGGCCTAGCGGGGGAAGCCCGCGGTCGGCAGCCCGGGAACGAGCTTCTGCGCGTTCTGGTAGTAGAGCTTCTTCAGCACGACATCTGGAAGGTCCATGCCGTAGAGCTTCCAGAACGCGTGGTAGTCGCGGTAGTAGTCGAAGTACTCGTCCTTGGTCTCGAACACGCGCCAGTAGTACGGAAACTCCTCAGGCTGGAACGAGTCCTTGCCGAAGAGGATCCGGTCCTGGTACTTCACGAAGAAGTCGTGCGCGGCGCGCGGTTGCCGCCCGAAGTCGTAGAGCACGGCGCCGACCTCGTAGGAGACGTTCGGGAACGTGTCGAGATGCTTCGCCGCACGGGCAAGGTCGTTGGCGTGCCAGCCGAAGTGCGCCGCGATGAACTTCGTCTTCGGATGGCGGCGAAACACGTTGTCGCGCTCCGTCATCAGCTGCTCGAAGGTGACCTGCCCGGGTTCGTAGTTGCGCCGGTCCGCGAAGAGCGCCAGCTCGAGCCAGCGTTCGTTCTTCATGTCGAGCGGCTGGAAGAACTCCTGCGGCTCAGCCGTATGGATGAAGACCGGGATGTTCAGCCGCCCGGCCGCGGCCCAGATCGGGTCCAGCATCGGGTCGTCCACGGCGAGACGGGTGCCGTCAGCCTTGCGCGTCGTCAGGCCGAGGCCCTTGCCGATCTCACCGATGCCCAGCGCGCCGGCCTTGATGTCGGCCTCGAGCTGCGCGACGGCCTTCTCGGCCCAGCCGGGCCCCACGCCGTTGAAGCTCACACCGGTGAAGATCCGCACGCGATCCTTGTAGGGGCTGCTGCGGATGAGGTCGAGGGCGGTCTGCAGGCGCTGACCACTCATGTTGTCAGCGGCCACGAAGACGCCGACGTTGATGCTGTCGAGGGCCTTGACGTGGGCCGCAAGCGCCTCGGCGCTGTTGAGCGCCCCGCCCGCATGCCCGTGGATGTCGATCGCCGGAAACTTCGCCTTCGGGACCTTGTGCTCGGCGGTGACCAGCGTGGACTTGGGGCGATAGTCCAGGATGGACGGCGCGGGAAACTCGGGTGGCCGGCACGAATTCGGGCGCCACTCGGTGGTGCCCGGCGGGCACTCCTGGCCGTCCTGAATCGTGATGCCACCGCCGCGGCCCCCCCCGCGCCCGCCCTGGCGTCCGCCTGGTGCACCGGGAGCCCCCTGTCCAGCAGAAGCGCCAGCGACGGGCGGCGCCTGTCCGGGCGGAACCGGCAACGTCGGCGGAGCCTGGGTTGTCGGAGGCGCCGGCGGCGGGGTCTGTGGGGGCGGCGTCTGAGCCGTGACGAGGCCCACGGCCAGACTCAGGCCACCGAGCAGCATCGGAAGCGTGCGAGGGGCAGACATCGTGCGGATTGTACACCGCCCGCCTTCGCTCGCTTTCACCCACGAGCTTCGGCGGGCGAGCCCGATGCGCTCGCTTTCGCGAGCTTCGGCGCGACAGGCCCGGTTCGGCTCGCTTTCGCGAGCTACGGCAGGCAAGCCCTCGCCCTGGACGCGAGACGTCGGCGTGGCAGCGATTGAGAAGTTCCGTCGTGGCGCGGTCGTAAGCCGAATCCTGTTTCCACCTCGGCGACGCCTTGCGGCGCCGCTTCGGCGGCTGACGACCATTCCTCTAGGCCCGGCATTGCTGGCGGGCTCGAGCAACCTACCCGGAGGCTTCGGACGGGCCGTCCTCAAACGCCTCCCTATTTGGTCTTGCTCCGTGCGGGGTTTTGCCTGCCATCTGCCTTACAGCAGACGCGGTGCGCTCTTACCGCACCTTTTCACCCTTACTCCGATTGGCCCGACTGACGTCCAAGCGCGCCGGCCGGACTTCCCCGGCGCGCTTGAAAATGGGAGTGGCGCGGTCTGTTCATCGCCGCGCCACTCCGCAGGTCGTCAGTCGGACCAACCGGAGCGGTATATTTTCTGTGCCACTGTCCTTCGAGTTGCCCCGACCGGGAATTACCCGGCGCACTGCCCTGTGGAGTTCGGACTTTCCTCCCGCCTTCGCGCCTTCAGCGCTTCGGCGGGCAAGCCCGCCAGGAGCACCGGAGCGCGAAGGCCGACGGTCGTCTGACCGGCCACGACGGAATCTCGATCATAGACGAATACTGGGACGCCGAATTGACGATCGACAGATCGCCTCAATGGCGGACTGATTGACAGAGTGAGGCATTGACGCATGGCCGAATTGAGAGCGCTGCCAATCGTCAATTGGCCAATCCCCAATCCGTCCAATCACTCCGCAATGATCCGATCCGTCAGTCTTCAATAATTGATCTGTCCGCGCCCCGCTCTGCCGCGTCGTGCCCCTACCCGTCAGTCTCCTGCTTGATCCCGTACTGCTCGAGCTTCTTGTAGAGGTTGCTGCGCGGCGTGTCGATGACCTCGGCGGTGCGAGAGATGTTCCAGCCGAACTCCCGCAGCTTGTCCACCAGGAACGCACGCTCGGACCACTCTTTGAACTCGCGCAAGGTGACGGGCGTCGGGCCGCTCGCCGAGGTGCCGGCCCCGGCTGCCGGGCCGGCCGCCGAGGTGGCATTCCCCACCCGCGCCTCCGCGCGCGACTCGCCACGGCTGTCCATCCGAACGACCAGCCGGACGTCCTCGGCCTCGATGACGTCCCGGTCGCTCATGATCAGCAGGCGTTCGACGACGTTGCGCAGTTCGCGGATGTTGCCGCGCCAGCGCGCCTGGCGGAGCGCATCCAGGGCCCCTGGCGAGAATCGCGCCGGCCGCCGGTTGTTGTCGCGGCTGAACTGCGCCACGAAGTGCTGGACCAGCGGTGCGATGTCCTCGAGCCGGTCGCGCAGCGACGGCACGAGGATGGGGATCACGCTCAAGCGGAAGTAGAGGTCCTCGCGGAATCGCCCTTCGGCGATCTCTTCCTCGAGGTCCTTGTTCGTCGCGGCAATCACCCGGACGTCGACCTTGATCGTGCGCGACGACCCCAGCCGCTCGACCTCGCCCTCCTGCAGGACGCGCAGGACCTTGGCCTGCGTCTTGGGGCTCATGTCGCCGACTTCGTCGAGGAAGATCGTCCCGCGGTCGGCCATCTCGAACTTGCCCACCTGCTTCTCGGTCGCGCCGGTGAAGGCCCCGCGCTCGTGGCCGAACAGCTCGGACTCGATGAGCTCCTCGGGAATCGCCGCGCAGTTGACCTGCACGAAGCGCTCGCGGGCGCGCAGGCTGTTGCGGTGGATGGCCCGGGCGACCAGTTCCTTGCCGACGCCGCTCTCGCCGAGGATCAGCACCGTGGCATTGGTCGGCGCGGCGCGGCGCACCTGGTCCATGATGCGTCCGAGCGCGGCGCTCTCGCCCACCATCTGATGCTTCGACTCGAGCGCCGAGCGCAGCGTGCGGTTCTCGCGCCGCAGCAGACCGATCTCCTGGCCCTCGCGCACCGCGTCGAGCACGAAGTCCTTCGACAGCGGCTTCTCGATGAAGCGGAACGCGCCGTGTCGGCCGGCATCGAGCGCGGTGGTCGCGTTGCCGTGCGCCGAGATCATCACGACCGGCACCGCGTCGTTCAGCGCGCGGAGCCGCTGCAGCGTCTCGAGCCCGTCGAGCCCCGGCATCTTCACGTCGAGGAACACCAGGTCTGGCGCCTCGCGTTCGACCATGGCGAGGGCCTCCTGGCCGGAACCGGCGACCAGGACGTCGTGGCCGTCGTACTCGAGCAGCATCCGCATCGTGTCGCGGATGGCGGGTTCGTCATCAACGACGAGGATCCGGGATCGCACTGGTTAGGTGTCCGGCAGGATGGTGCAGATGAAGCGCTGGTTGGCGCGCCGCTCGTAGACCAGCAGCGCCACGGCCTCGCCCGGCCGCAGGGTGGACACCACGGCGCGATAGTCGGCGACCGAGGTGATGCGCCGGCGATTGATCTCGAGGATGACGTGATTGGTGCGCACTTGCGCGAGCCGCGCGGGACCGGCCGGGTCCACGTCGCTGACCAGCACGCCGATCATCGTGTCCGGCAGCTGCATCCGAGACGCCAGCGTCTCGTCGATGTCGCGAACCCGGATGCCGAGCGGCGCCTGGTCCGCCGAGACGGGCACGGCATCCGAGGACGGCCCGGTCCGCCGGCTCGACTCGGGCAGCGGACGGTCCTTGAGTTTCACCGGGACGTCCTGCAGGCGGCCATCGCGCCACACTTCCAGGCGGGCCACGGTGCCGGGCTGACGCGCCGAGATATAGCGGATGAGCGCCTCGTCCGAGCCGAATCTCATGCCCATCGGCGCCGACGATGACGTCGTAGGGGCGCATGCCGGCGCGGGCGGCCGGCATCTCGGCCGTCACGTCCTGCACGAGCGCGCCGTGCTCCACCTCGAGCTTGAGCGCGCGGCGCAAGGCGGGCGTCACGTTGGTGAGGCCGATGCCGATGAACCCCCGGGCGACCGCCCCGTGCTCCCGCAACTGCGGCAGGATGGCGATGACCTGGCTGATCGGAATCGCGAACCCGATGTTCGACGCCTGCGCGCTCAGCGCCGTCGTGATGCCCACCACTTCGCCGCGCGCGTTGATCAGCGGGCCGCCGCTGTTGCCCAGGCTGATCGCCGCGTCCGTCTGGATGTAGGAATCGAGGCTCTGGTCGAACAGCTTGCGGCCGAGAAAGCTCACGACGCCCACGGTGACCGAGTGGACGTAGACGCCGAGCGGATTGCCGATCGCGCACACCCACTCGCCGACGCGCAGCGTGTCGGAGTTGCCGAGCGGGGCGACCGGCAACGGCTCGGTGGCCTGCACGCGCAGCAGCGCGACGTCGATCGCCGGATCCGTCCCCACGACCTCGGCCTTGAACACGCGACCGTCGCTGAGCGTGACGGTGACGCGGTCGGCGTCGGCGATCACGTGCTGGTTCGTGAGAATGAAGCCCGCCGGATCGATGACGAATCCGCTCCCCGACCCTTCGCGGGGCGCGCCCGGGTCGTCGGTCGAGTACCGCCGCGACGCGCGCGGCCGGTCGTCGCCGCGCGAGGCGGTGTCCACGTTGACGACCGCCGCGTTGATGCGGGCCGCCACGGCGGCGAAGTCCACGACGCCACCAGGCGCCGCCGGAATGGGCACGTCCGGAGCCGGGACCTCACGCGCGGGCACGGCGGTGGCGACCGCCAACGGCGCGACGGCGACGGCCAGGGGCCGGACCGGCATGACGCTGGTCGGAAGGGCCGGCCGCGTCCCGGCGGCGACCAGTCCGAGCAGGAACCCCACCGCGAGGGTCAACGCGACGAGCGCTCCGGCCTGCCGGTTCATCCTTCGCCCATTATAAGGCGCAGGAACGCGGCCTCATCGAGTTCGGGAACGCCCAGCCGCGCGGGCCTTTTCGAGTTTGCTGCCGGGATCCCGCCCGACGATCACGCCGCGGGTCTTGCGGCTGACCGTGCCGCTCACCTTGCCGCCGCGCTCGAGGATCGCCGCCTCGGCCTGCTCGCGGCTCAGCGCGTCGAGCGTGCCGGTGATGACGAACGTCTGGCCCGCCAGCGTCTGGGCGACGGCGGGCTCCTCCGGGACGGCCTCATCGGCCATCCGCACCCCGCGCGCGGCCAGCGTGTCGATCATCGCCGCATTGGCCGGCTGGTCCAGGAAGGCGCGGACGGACTCCGCCACCACCGGTCCGATGTCCGGCACGGCCTGAAGGGCCTCCACGGACGCGTCCCGCAACGCCGCCATCGACCCGAACGCCGCGCGCAATCGCACGCGCGCCGCCCTCGCCCACATGCCGGATGCCGATGCCATGCAGCACCCGCCACAGCTCGGCCTGCCGGCTCTTGTCGATCTCGCCCACGAGGTTGGCGGCCGACTTCTTCCCCATCCGGTCGAGCGCGGCCAACTCGTCGCCCGTCAGGCGATAGAGATCCGCGTAGGTATGGACCAGCCCCTTGGTCACGAGCTGATCGACGAGCGACTCGCCGAGCCCCTCGATGTTCATCGCCCGGCGCGACGCGAAGTGCTCGAGGCCGCGGCGGATGCGCGCCGGGCACGACGCGTTCTCGCAACGCCAGACGACCTCGTCCTCGCTGCGCACCAGCGCGCTCTCGCAGAACGGACACGCCGTGGGCATCATCCAGGCCGGCAGCCCCTCGGGCGGGCGTTGCTCGCGGACCGGACCGACGACCTTCGGGATGATGTCGCCCCCCTTCTCGATGATCACGACGTCGCCTTCGCGGATGTCCCGGCGGGCGACTTCCTGCTCGTTGTGGAGCGTGGCCATCGAGATGGTGGTGCCGCTCAGCCGCACCGGCTCGAGCACCGCAAACGGAGTGGCCGCGCCCGTTCGGCCGATGTTGACCTCAATCCGGAGTAGCCGGGTCTGCGCCTGCTCGGTCGGGAACTTGAAGGCGGTCGCCCACCGCGGGAACTTCGCGGTCTGCCCGAGGTCGCGCCGTTTGGCGATGTCGTCGAGCTTGATGACGACGCCGTCGGTGTCGAACGACAGGGTGCGGCGCCGCTCGTGCCAGTCCTCGCAGAACGCGATCACCTCGTCGATGCCGTGACAACGGGTCCAGTGCGGCTCGACCGGACAGGCCCACGACGCGAGGCGCTCGAGCACGTCCGCCTGCGTGGCCACGAGAGGCGGGTCGCCGGCCGGCTGGACGACCTGGTAGCTGAAGGCGCGCAGGCCGCGGCGGCTGACCGCCGCGCTGTCGAGCGTGCGCATCGCGCCAGCGGCCGCGTTGCGGGGGTTGGCGAACGTCGGTTGTCCAGCCGCCTCGCGCTCCTCGTTGATGCGCGCAAAGGCCGCGAGCGGAAAATACACCTCGCCGCGCACCTCCACCAGCGCCGGCGCTTCACCGCGCAGTTGCAGGGGGATCGCCCGGATGACGCGGACGTTGGGCGTGACGTCCTCGCCCTGCACGCCGTCCCCGCGTGTGACGCCGCGCACCAGGCGTCCGTGCTCGTAGGTGAGCGCGATGCTCAGGCCGTCGATCTTCAGCTCGGCGACGTAGTCGAGCCTCGTCTCCGGGTCGAGGTCCAGCCCGCGACAAATCCGCTCGTGAAACTCCCGCAGCTCGACAGCCGATGTACGCGTTGTCGAGGCTGAGCATCGGCGCCAGATGCGCGACGGTCGCGAAGCCGTCCGCCGGCCGCCCGCCCACCCGCTGCGTGGGGGACGCGGAGTCGGCCAGCTCCGGATGCGCGGCTTCGAGCGAGGCGAGCTCGCGCATGAGGGCGTCGAACTCGGCGTCGGAAATCTCCGGCGCGTCGTGGATGTAGTACTGCTCTTCGTGGTGGCGGATGCGCGCGCCGCAGGCCCGCGATGCGGCCGGCGGCGGTCACCGATCTCGGTTGAGGACGTAGTCGGCGAGCGCGACCAGGCCGTCGCGCTCGGGCGAGGGTCCGAACGCCTCGAGGAGGTGCGTCTTGGCGCGCGCGCCGTGCGACACCGCCCGTTCGAACGCGGCGTCCACCGCCCCGTGCCGGGCCAGCAGGTCCTTGATGCCACGCCATGCCTCGGGCGTCACCTGCCCCGTCGTGCACGATCTCCTGAATCAGCGCGGCGACCTCCGGGCCCGTGCGCTGCAGGAGCAGGATCACCGGCAGCGTCACCTTGCCCTCGCGCAGGTCTCCGCCGAGGGGCTTGCCCAGCGCCGGCTCATCCGCCATGTAATCCAGCACGTCGTCCACAATCTGGAACGCGATGCCGAGATTGAAGCCGTACTCGCGGAGCGCCGTGCGCTGCTCGGGCGTGCTGGTGCCGAGCAGGCCGCCGATCTCGGCGCAACCCGCGAACAGGAAGGCCGTCTTGCGCCGGATGATCTCGAAGTGCTCTTCTTCGGTGATCGCTGGCGTCGCCAGTCTTGGTGAGCTGGTAGAGCTCGCCCTCGATCATCTTCAGCGTGCAGTCGCAGAGCAGGCGCACGACCTCGAGCGTGTCCTGCGTGAGCGCCATCGCCATCGACCGGATGTAGAGGTAGTCGCCGAGCAGCACCGTGATGTCGCTACCCCATCGCGAGTGCGCGCTCAGGCGGCCCCGCCGGGTCTCGGCCCCGTCGATGATGTCGTCGTGCACGAGCGTGGCGGTGTGGATGAACTCGACGACCGCAGCGTTCAGCACACCCCGGTCACCGGTATAGCCGCACAGGCGCGCGGCCAGGAGCAGGACGGCCGGCCGTACGCGCTTGCCCCCGCTCATCTGGACGTACTTGCCCATCTCCGGGATCAGCTCGACGCGCGACTCGAGGTGGCGGGCGAACTCGTGCTCCACCCTCGCCAATTGGTCACGAACCGGCTCGAAGATCTGCGCGAGGTCAGGGACGGAGGTGGTCGGGGGATTCACAGCGAAGAGTTATCGAATGAGAACATAGGTTTCAGCGGGGTGTCAACGCGCAGACCCGGGGCGCGATTCACTTTGCCGCGCCAATGAAACTGTCAAAATTCGCCGTGACGCGTTCGGCCAGGGCTGACGCGGCCATGCCGCGCGCGGCGGCCACCACGTCAGGGTCGCGATCACCCACGCGGGCTCGTTGCGCTTGCCGCGATGGGGCACCGGAGCCAGGTAGGGCGCATCGGTTTCGACGAGGAGCCGATCCTCCGGGACGCAGCGCGGCGAGGTCGCGCAGCGACCCGGCCTTGGGGAACGTGACGATGCCCGAGAGCGAAATGTAGAACCCGAGATCGAGCGCCCGCCTCGCCTCGTCGGCGGTGCCACTGAAGCAGTGCATGACGCCACGGACCCGTGATTGCCCCGCACCACGCAACACCGCCAGCGTGTCGTCGGTGGCCTCGCGCGTGTGGATCACGACCGGACGATCCAGGTCCATCGCGACCTCGATCTGCGCGGCAAACACCTCCCGCTGGCGATCGCGGGAGGCGAAGTGTAGTGGTAGTCGAGCCCGATCTCGCCGACCGCCACCGCGTCGGTGGCCAGCACCGCCGCGCGCGCCAGTGCGGCGGCCCCGGGGCCATCGTGCGGGGCGGCGCGGTTCGGGTGCATGGCGGCGGCAAAACACACCCCGTCCCACGCGGCGCGCACCACGGCTGCCCGCGCGATCTCGTCGGGCTCGTCCGCCGAGAGGATGCACAGCGCGCGCGCGACGCCGGCCGCGCGCGCCCGCGCGACCACGGCCTCGAGGTCAGCGGCAAACGCCTCGTCCGCCAGATGGCAGTGCGAATCGATCATCGAGCCCGACCACTCACGGGGCCAGTGTGCGGAGTCACTAGCGGACGCGCGTGCCCGGCGGGGGCGGCTGATCGAACGCCACAAGCATCGGCTTGCCGCCGTCAGGGCTCGCGGCCAGCACCATGCCGTTCGACTCGATGCCCATCAGTTTCGCCGGCTTGAGGTTGGCGACGATGGCGACGTGACGCCCGACCAGCGCGTCGGCCTCGTAGGCCTCGGCGATGCCCGCGACGATGGTGCGGGTCTCCGCGCCGACCTCGATGGTCATCTTCATGAGCTTCTTCGAGTTCGGGACACGCTCGGCCGTCAGGACACGTGCGACACGCAAGTCGATCTTCATGAAGTCGTCGATCGAAATCCGCGTGTCGGCCGGAGCGGCCGGCACAGGCGCGGCCGGCACAGGCGCGGACACGACGGGCGAGGCCGCGTCGGGCGAGACGGGCGAAGCCGGGTTGCCTGGCCCAGTTCCGGTGGTCGGCAGGATCGGGGGTTGTTCGCTCACTCGAATCTCCTTGGGTGTTTTCGCCGGGGCGTCAGCACCCGCGGCAGCTTCGATGCGCGGCCACAACACGCCGCCGCGCTGGATCTGGCGCTCGCCGACCATTCGTGACGCGCGCGCGTCGTCCAGTCGCAGATCGGCGAGCGCCGCGACGGGGGCGCCGATGCGGCGGAGGATCTCCTCGGCCGACGACGGCATCACGGGCGCGAGCAGGATGGCGATCGTCCGCAGGGCATCCGACGCGTCCGCCAGCACGCCGTCGAGGTCGTCGTCTTTCCCCTGCTTGGCCAGCGCCCACGGTTCACTCGACGCGATGAACTCGTTGGTGGCGTCCACCAGCCGGAACACTTCGCGGCAGCCCGCGTCGAGCGCCAGCCGATCCATGGCCGCCGTGTACCTGGACGACCGCCTCGTCGCGGAGGCCCTGCAGCCGGCCATTGCTGCGCCCGGGACGAACGGTGCCGGCCCGATAGCGGTCAGCCATGGCGACGACGCGATTCACGAGGTTGCCAAGGTTGTTGGCCAGGTCGACGTTGTACTTCTCCTCGAAGCGATCCCAGGTGAAGTCGCCGTCCGATCCGAACACGATCTCTTTGATGAGATAGAGCCGTAGCGGATCCGGACCGAAGCGCTCGGCCGCCTCGAGGGGGTCGAGCACCGTGCCGAGCGACTTGCTCATCTTCTCGCCCTTGGTCAGCACCCACCCGTGGCCGAACACCTGCGCCGGCAGCGGCAGTCCGGCCGAGAGCAGCATCGCCGGCCAGACCACGCAGTGGAAGCGCGTGATGTCCTTGCCGACCAGGTGCAGGCCAGCCGGCCACCACGTGCGCGAAGAGTTCTTCGTCGGTGCCGTAGCCCACGGCGGCGATGTAGTTGATGAGCGCGTCGTACCAGACGTACACGACGCTCGACGGCTCGAACGGCAGCGGAATGCCCCACGACTGCCCGGCGCGGCTGACCGAGATGTCCTCGAGCCCTCCGTCGAGCAGGCGGCGCATCTCGTTCCGGCGGGACTCCGGCTCGACGAAGCCCGGGTGCTCCTCGTAGTGACGGACCAGCGCGTCGCGGTACTTCGACAGCCGGAAGAAGTAGTTCCGCTCCTTGATCCAGTCGGGCTTCGATCGATGGATCGGGCAGAGGCCGTCGACCGAGATCCTTCTCCTGCTTGAACGCCTCGCACGAGACGCAGTACCAGCCCTCGTAGTGGCCTTCGTAGATGTCGCCGGCGTCGAACGACTGCTGCACCATCTTTTGCACGGCCGCGCGGTGGCGGGGCTGGGTGGTGCGAATGAAGTCGTCGTACGACAGGTGCAGGCGGTCCCAGACCTGACGGAACTCCCCTTCCATCCGGTCGCAGTACGCGAGCGGGTCGAGGCCGCTTTCGCGCGCCTTGCGATACACGTTCTGGGAGTGCTCGTCGTTGCCCATCACGAACCGCACGTCGAAGCCCGTCAGCCGGCGTAGCGGGCGATCACATCGGCGGCGACCTTTTCGTAGGCCGTACCGAGGTGGGGGCGGTTGTTGACGTAGTCGATGGCGGTGGTCAGATAGAAGCGCGGCATGAAGGTCCCTGCGGCCATAGCCGCAAACCTTGGATTCTACCGTGTTTGCCGGTCACCGCCCGAGCTGAGCTCGTGCCAGGCCCGGAGCGCGGCCGCCTGGACCGTCTTGACTGGCTGCCCGGACTCGCGGGCGACGCGCACGCAGTCGTCGAACTCGGGTGCGGCGTTGAGCACCTCCCCGCCTCGGCCAGCGACCTTGACGCGCACCACGCCGCCCGGCACGGCCACCTCGACCCAGTGGCGGTCCAGCGTCTCGCGCGCGACGTCATGGAAGCGCACGCCAATCGTGGTCGTCTCACGAAACAGCACGGTGGTGAGGGCGTCGCGCAGCGCCGCCGGCGCGAGCACCGTCAGCAGGAGGCCCGGCCGCCCCTTCTTCATCACGATGGGCGTCGCAAACGCGTCCAGCGCGCCGGCCTCGAGCAACCGTTCACTCACCACCGGTACCAACTGCGGGTTCATGTCGTCGATCTCGCACTCGATCTGCACCACGGGTCCGGCCGGCGGCACCTCGGCCGCCTGCGCCCCGTCGCGACGGTCGCCGACGAGCACACGCAGGACGTTGGGGCGGCCCGGCAAGTCCCGCGTGCCCGCGCCGTAGCCGATGGCCGTCGTCGTCATCGGCGGCACCGGGCCGAACGCGCGCGCATAGGCCGTCACCAGCAGCGCGCCGGTCGGCGTGACCAGCTCCACGTCAGGGCCGCCGTTGTAGATGGGCGCGCCGACGAGCAGGCGCAACGTGGCCGGGGCTGGCACGGGAAACGTCCCATGCGCGATCCGCACCGTGCCGCCGCCCACGTTCAGGGGCGCCGCCACGACGTCGTCGATGCCGAACCACTCCATCGCGAAGACGACGCCGAGGATGTCGATGATCGAGTCGGTCGCGCCCACCTCGTGCAGGTGCACCTGGTCGAGTGACGTCTGGTGGATCGCGGCTTCAGCCTCGGCCAGACGACGGAACAACGCCTTGGCCCGGTCCTTCCCTGCGGATGACAACGCGCTCGAGTCGATCAGCTGCGCGATCTCGAGGAGCGAGCGGTGCTCGCTCCCTGCCGTGTGCGGATGGGCATGTGGGTGCGTGTGGTCGTGAGCCTGCGCGTGGCCGTGCTGGCCCGAGGCCTCGATGACCTGGACGTGCAGCGCGGACACCCCGGCCCGTTGCACGCGCGTCACGCGGAGCTCGTGCCCCACGCCCAGGCTCCCGAGCGCCTGACGGAGCGCCTCCTCCGGCAGCCCCGCGTCGAGCAGCGCCCCGAGCAGCATGTCTCCGGCCGCGCCGGAAAACCCGTCCACGTACATCAGCCGTCCCATCGAATGTCCTTTCGCGAGCGCATCGAGCAGTAGCGATTGTCTGCGAGGATGAGGTGATCGACGACGGGAATGTCGAGCAGGTCTCCCGCCTCGACGAGCCGCTGTGTGAGGACGACGTCCGTCGCGCTCGGCTGCGGATCGCCGGACGGATGATTGTGAAAGACCAGCACAGCTGCCGCGTTGACGAGGGCGGCTTCGCGAAAGATCGCGCGCGGCTGGGCGGCGCTCGCGGTGAGCGCGCCCACGGACACGATCGCGGAGTGCAGCAGCCGTCGCCGGACGTCGAGCGTCATCACGCCGAACCGTTCCTCCGGGTGGGCACCGTACCGCGGCAGCAGATAGGCGGCCACCTGCGCCGCGGTGAGGAACTGCTCGCGCACCGGCGCTTCCCGCACGAGCGTGCGACGGCCGAGTTCGACGCCCGCCAGAATCCGGGCCGCGACCACGGGTCCGACCCCGGACACCCGCAGGAGCTGCCGGCGGTCGATGCGCGTCAGGCCGTGCACGGTGCCGACCACGCCGAGGACCGCGTTGGCCAGCGCGAGCGCATTCTCGCCGGCGCGGCCGTGTCCGACGAGCAAGGCGATGAGTTCGTTGTCGCCCAGCGTGGCGGCACCCGACGCCTCCAGTTTCTCGCGGGGGCGATCTCGCGCCTCCAAATCACGCATGACGCTCACAGACCTCCACGCAAGAGAGCGATATACTCGGCGCGCCCATGCGCGCGCGTCTGTCGCTGTTGCTGTCGATCGTCCTGGTCTCCGCCGCAGGCCTGGCCTGCTCCGCGCCCCCGGACAAGGAGCGGCAGCAGGCGATCACCGCGATCGACGACGCGCGGCGCGCCGACGCGGGGCGCTATGCCTCGTCCCAGCTCGCCGCGGCCGAGGCGCTGATGCAGAAGTACGACGCGGCCGTCGCCGCGCGCGACTATCGCCTGGCCCTGTCGTCGGCGCTCGAGGCGCGTGAGACCGCAGCCGCGGCATCGAAGGTGGCCGCGAGCGAGAAGGCCCGGGCGTCGGTCGCCGCACAGAGCCTCGTCGTCCAGGTGGACGCGCTCGTCCGCAGCGCCAACGCCCGCCTGGCGCCCGGCGCCACGCCGCGCCTCTCGGCGACTGCGGCCGAGCGACTGCGCGCCGACGTGAAGGTCGCCACCACGGCATTGCAAGAAGCGCGCGCAGCCATGCCACGCGAGGACTTTGCTGCCATTACCGCAGCGCTCACGCCGCTGGTGGAGCGGCTGACTCTGGAAACGGCGCCTCAGGGCGTCATTCCCGCCGGCCGCGGCCGCTAGCGACAACCCGCGGCGCCGCCCGGCGCCGCCCGCGCCACGAGCGCGCCGAGCGCGTCAGGGGCGCCGCGCTACCACTCGCGCCACTGGATCGTCGCGATCACTGACGCCACGCCCGTCAGCCAGATCGTCTCGTGCGACCACTCGACCCGCTGCGTGCCGCCCGGGGAGACCACCTCGACATTGCGCGCCGCGCCGCCATAGGCGGCCGCGGCCACCGCCGCCGCACACGCGCCGGTCCCCGAGGCCTCCGTCGGTCCGACCCCGCGTTCCCAGATGAGGATGCGAACCCGACCCGGCTCGTCCACAGTGGCCAGTTCCACGTTCGTGCCTTCGGGAAAGAACGGGTGGACCGCGAGCGGCCCGGCCAGATCGATGCAGGCGCGCCTCGGTCACCGGGCCCAGCACGACGCATTGCGGGTTGCCCACGCGGAGCACGACGGCGCGGACCGACTGTCCGGCCAGGTCGATCGTCACCTCACGCAGGTCGGTCGGCGCGCCCATATCCGCGCGAAATCGCCACCCGCCGCGATCCTGGCCGAGGAGCGTGAGCCGCTTCTCGCCCGCCCCCGTCTCGATGGACAGCCCGTCACCTGTGCGACTGCCCCGCGTCTCGGCGAGCCACGCCGCGACGCAGCGCACGCCGTTGCCAGAGACCTCCGACCTGCTCCCGTCGGCGTTCAGCAGCCTCGTCGCCGCGCCCGCGTCGGTGGCCTCGACGAGCATCAGGCCGTCGGCGCCCACACCGCGATGCCGATCGCAGGTCGCACGCGCGAGCGCGGCCGGATCGGCGACCTCGTCCAGGCGCGCGACCGGCGCGAGCAGGAAGTCGTTGCCATAGGCGTGGGCCTTGATGAGCTGACGCGTGCGGTCCATGAGGCTCCGATTACTTGGTGCAGAAGGCGAGCAGGTGCCAGCCGAATCGACGGACCCAGGCACGCGGCAGCGCGTTGAACGTGCCGACGAACACGCCGTTGATAGGCCGCGCCCTTCCATCCCTTGTGGAGGCGGCTCTTCACGGGAAATCGCTCGGGGATCAGGCGGATGTCCGCAAACGGACGGAGCACCGCGCGGAACTCACCGATCGAGTAGCGCCGGAGGACCGGCGCGTCCTCGTGCTCGAGTGGCGTCTTCATCACCTTCGAGAGCAGGTGCAGCCACGAGATGCGGTTGTAGACCTGGAACATCGCGGTGCCGCCCTTGCGCAGCACGCGATGGCACTCCGAGACGACGCGCGCGTCGTCGGCCGCGTACTGGATGACGCCGTGCGCGTACACGAAATCAAACGATTCGTCCGCGAATGGCAACGCCTGGCCGTCTGACACCAGCAAGCGGACCGTCTGTCCCTGCTGGTCAGCATTTCGTCTCGTCAGCGTCACGGCGGAAGCGGACACATCCGTCCCAGTGACGAGGGCCTGAGCGCGCGCGAATCGCACCACCTCAACTCCAGCGCCACATCCCACGTCTAATACCGCGCGTCCACGCCACCGCGGCAGGTCGTCGAAGTCGAGGAGCCGCAGCAGGTGATGGAGCTTCTCGAAATGGTAGGCGTCGAGATCCGCGAAGAACTCGGCCGTGCCCGGCGCGTGGTCGCTGACGTCGAGGTCGTGAATATGTGTGTCCCAGTAGCGTCGAACATCGGCGCTCGTAACGGTCGTCATCGCGACTACTATAGGTGACTCGCCTCCGCATGCCGAGAAACACCACAGACCTCGCCGTTGCCCGCTACGACCTGCTCGTGGTCGGCGGCGGCATTCATGGGCTCTTCGCGGCCTACGACGCCGCGCTGCGCGGATTGACGGTCGTGCTCGTCGATCGCGCCGACTTCGGATCCGGCTTGTCGTTCAATCACCAGCGGACGATTCATGGCGGCCTGCGCGCGATCGAGCGCCTGCAGTTCGGCAAGGCGCGGCAGCAGATCCACGAGCGGCGCACGTGGGCCCGCATCGCACCGCACCTGGTCCGCCCGCTGCCCTTCCTGGTCGGCACGTACCGGTTCACCAAGCGGTCGCGGTCGATCATCCGCGCGGGCTTTGCGGCCTACGACCTCGTGGGGCGGCAGCGGAACCGGGACGTGCCGCCCGAGTTGCACCTGCCGGCGACGCGCCTCGAATCCGTGGCCACGACGCGACGCCTCTTCCCGGGCATTGCCGAGCGCGGACTCTCTGGCGGCGCGATCTGGTACGACTATCAGGTCCGCCACCCGGACCGCCTCAACTGGACCGTGGCGCTCGGCGCCCTGCAGGCCGGCGCCCGCCTCAGCAACTACACGCAGGTCGTCGCGCCGCTCAGGGACGGCCGCCGCATCGCGGGCGCGCGCGTGCGCGACCTGCTCAACGGGCGCGAGCACGACATTCACGCCACGGTCACGCTGCTGGCCGCAGGCAGCGGCCTGGCGCCGCTCACGGAACTGTTTGGCACCGACGGGGCGCCGCCCCTGCTGCGCGCGATGAACCTGCTCCTCGATCGTCCGGCGCGGGACATCGCGATGGTGGCCGCTGGCCGGCTGGGCCGCATGCTCACCGCGGTGCCGTGGCGTGACCGCATGCTCGTCGGCACGCATCAGTCGGTGGATGAGGTGACCCAGGCAGAGACCAGCCCGCCCGAGGATGTCGTGGACGCCTTCCTCACCGACGCGAACAGCGCGTTCCCGTCGCTGGCCGCGTCGCGCGACGATGTCCTGCTCGTGCACCATGGCCTCACGCCAGCCGCCGTCAAGGACGGGCGCGCGGATCTGCTCGCCGAGTGCAAGCTCATCAACCACGCCGGCCGCGGCGCACCCGGCTTGCTGTCGCTGGTGGGTGTGAAGTTCACGACGGCGCGCCTGGCCGCCGAGCAGGCCGTCAACGCCGTCTGCGCGGCGCTCGGCCTGAACGGTGCAGCCGTCCGCTGCCGCACGGCGTCCACGACATTGCCCTTTGCCGACGTCAGCGATGCGGAAGGGCGACTGGTCGAGACGCTGCGCAGCCTGCGTGCGACGCTGCCGCCCGACGTCGCGTCGCATCTGACGAGCTGGTATGGCGTTGAGGCGGCCGACGTGGTCGTGCACGCGGCCGCGACGGGCCGCCTCGATCGCCTCTCACCGCATCACTCCGTCATCGAGGGCGAGATCACTTACGCCGCTGAACGCGGCCTGGCCGAGCGGCTCAGCGATGTCGTCCTTCGGCGCACGGCGCTGGGATCGGCCGGACACCCTGGGATCGCCGCTCTCGAGCGGGCGGCTGAGCTGGTGGCCGCGACGCACGGCTGGAGCGCGGAACGGCGCGCCGAGGAACTGCGCCTCGTCGAAGCCGTGTACCCGCGGACGCGCGTCCCGAGGACGCTCGAGCTCCCACGCGCGCCGAGACCGTAGACGCTAGCCCGTCGTAGGCCGTAGGCCGTAGCCCGTCCCCCGTAGCCCGTCTACGGTAGGCCGTCGGCTGTCAGGGTACGTTGAACCCCTTGAACACCCACGTCACGCCCGTGGTCAGGCCCCAACTCGGGTCGCGCTCGGTGACGCCCACGAGGAAGCCACCGTCGATCCGGACGGGACCGCGGGTCAACCGCGCGCCGATCCGCATCAACGACCGGCTCTCCGTGCCGATCGGCGGGGTGCCGCTGCGCGTGCTGAGGCGTCCATTCAACTCGCCCACCACTTCCACGCCCGGCGCGACGGCGCGGGCGACCGACGCCCCGAAATCGATGACGTCGTTCTGACGATCGCCGCGAACCGGATCGGGCAGAATCCCGAACCCGAAGTTCCCCACGATGCGAAGGGACTGCACCGTCTTGGCCATCGCCAGGCCGAAGTGGAAGTCCGTCGTGTCGAGGCCGAGTCCACTCTCGTTGCCGGCGTTGGGCAGACGCGTCGAGAACCGGATGGCCAGCGACGGCCGTGATTCGGTCTCCGCCACGAGCCGCACCTTGGCGCCGATGACCAGATCCTCGATGTCGCTCGTGGACGTCCCGGTCACGATCAGCATGTTGCTGAGCGGCGCGGGCGAGAACGACGTGATGGCCAGGCGGTTGCGCAGCCCGCCGTCGAACTGGATCTCCGCGATGGAACTGACGCCGAAGCTCAGGCCGAACGTCGCGATGCGTGTCAGATTGCCGCGCACGCCGGACGCCGGATAGAAGATGTCCCGCTGATAGTCGAGGCCGGCTTCGAGCAGGATGTTGCCGGCAGGCACGGTCTCGGCGTCCTCGGTGACGAGCGGTCGCGACTGGGCCAGGACGGGCACCGCGCTCCCCGCCAGGCTGGCGAGCGTCACTCCAACTGCGATCCACTTCTTCACGGCTTCTCCTTCATGTCAGAACAGCCGACGGCTGTCGATCAGGATGGTCACGGGACCATCGTTCACCAGGCTGACCTGCATGTCGGCCTGGAAGACGCCGGTCGCGACCGGCACGCCCAACGCCGCCATGCGGGCGGCGAGGGTCTCGTACATCGTTCTCGCGGCGTCGGGAGGCGCCGCGCCGTCGAAGGCCGGCCGGCGTCCGCGCCGCACGTCGCCCAACAACGTGAACTGCGACACGAGCAACACCGCGCCGCCTTCGTCCACCACCGATCGATTCATTCGACCGGCCTCATCGGCGAAGATCCGCAGACCCTGAATCTTCGACGCCACGTAGTCGAGATCGGCCGGGCCATCGCCCTCGGCCACGCCGACGAGCACGAGCAGACCTCGCCCGATCTCGCCCACCACACGCCCCTCCACGGAGACCGACGCGGCGCGCACGCGCTGGACGACGGCTCTCAGTGATTGGGACCATCCCTGCGGTCGGGTACGAGCCGCAGGGGAAATCGCAGCGAAGGAGGCGCCACGGGATCAGCCGCGACGTCGTCGTCGTGGCCCAGCGATGGGAGGGATGATTCGGGGATCGGGTGGAGGCGCCGATCGAGCAGGTGCCGGGGATTCACGTTCGACAGCGCCTTGATCATCGAGTTCTTGATGTCGGGATGCTCGACCTCGAGATCCGCGATGAGGCGCTTGATGCGCTGGCGCTTCAGGCTCAGATCGCCGCAGGCCGGGCAGCAGCAGCCGATGACGGGCAGCCCCACCTCCTGCGTGTAGGCCCGCGCCTCGGCCTCGGTGACGTAGACCAGCGGGCGGATGACGATGTGCTTCTGGTTGTCGGAGACGAGGCGGGCCGGCATCGCCTTGAGCGAGCCCTGGAAGAAGAGATTCAGCAGCACGGTCTCGACGAAGTCGTCGAGGTGGTGGCCCAAGGCAATCTTGGTCGCGCCGACCTCGTCCGCGAGGCGATACAGCACGCCGCGTCGCAGTCGCGCGCAGAGCGAACAGGGCGTCTCGCTGTCCTCGAGCACGTCGTCCATGACGGCGCCGATGTTGGTGTGCTCGATGCGCAGTCCCAGCCGCGCGCCGCGCAGGCGTCGGTGACGAGGTCGTGGCGAAATTCCTCGTAGCCGGAGTTCACGTTGACGGCCACGATCGAGAAGTCGATCGGCGCCCGCTTGCGGAGGACGTCGAGCATCTGCATCAGGGCCCAGCTGTCCTTGCCGCCGGACAGGCCGACCATGACGCGGTCGCCGTCTTCGATCAGGCGATGCTCGACGATCGCCCGCGTGGTCTTCTTCGCGATGCGGGCCTCGAGCGGGCTGCGATAGCTCACGGGATCAGGATATCAGGGGACGGAGACGAGGCGGCGGACGGTGTCCGGCCAGGTCAGGTGCGCGATGGAGCGCTGCCCTTCCCCGCCGAGCCGGTCGGCGAGCGCGGCATCCTCGTAGAGCTCGGCCATCGCCGCGGCCAGCGACTTCGGGTCAGGCGCCGTGACGCGGCCGTTGACGCCATCCCGGACGAACTCGAGCGGGCCGCCGCTGTCGTGGCAGGTGATGACCGCCTTGCGGCTCGCGAAGGCCTCGACGGTCACGAAGCCGTAGTCCTCCTCCCGCGGCGCAAAGACGACGGCCCGGCATCCCGCCAGCTGCGCGACCAGCGCGTCGTCGTCGAGCCGGCCGGCGAGCGTGACCCGCGAGCCGAGGCCAAGCTGACGAATCAGATCCCGGAGCGCACCCGCCTCTTCGCCGTCGCCGGCGATCACGCAGCGGACGCCTCGCGCCGCTGGCTCGGCGAGCGCGCGCACGACCAGGTCTGCCCGCTTCAGTGGCGAGAGCCGCGACGCGAAGAAGAGGTAGTCGCCGTAGCCGTCACATCGGTACGAGCGTGGCGGAGGCGGCGGATGCAGCACCTGACCGGCCACGTGGTTCCATGTCTTGAGCCGGTCGGCCACCGCCTGCGAAATGGCGAAGAGGCGCGAGACGCGGTGCTTGAAGCAGATACGAGTCGGCGGCGCGCACGAGCGTACGGCGCACGGTTTCCTTGACGCGCCCCTGCGGCGAAAGGCCTGACGAGAAGCGGTCCCACTGGTCGTAGTACTCGCGCATCGTGTGCTCGAGCCAGCAGGTGTGATTGGGGTGCCGCACCGCGTAGCTCGGAAACCGCATGGAGATGACCTGATCGACGCGGTCGCCGGTGCCGGTCATGCCGACATCGGTCAGCCAGTTCGCGAGGTAGGCCGGGCCCTGGCGCCCGAACCGGTTGGAGGGCGTGGTCACGATGCCCGCGCGATGGCCGGCCTCGAGCAGCGCGCGCTCGAGCGCGCGCGCGAGCACCAGATGTCCGCCTTCGATGAGTGGCGGCGCCGACGTGACGATCGCGATGACCGCCACGCCGCTCAGTCGGCTCCTGCCGCGCCGGTCACCGCGGCCCTCGGCTCGAGCTTCGGCTCGAGGATGCGCGCGGGGATCCCGACGGCGGTGGCGCCAGCGGGCACATCGGCACGGACCACGGCGCTGCGCGCCGATGACGGCCCGATCCCCGATCGTCACGCCATCGAGCACGCGTGCGCCCGCGCCGATCCAGGCCCCGCTGCCGACGCTGATGCCGACCGAAACGCGGCGTTGGTCGAGGACGGCCTTGTCGCGATCGCCGAAGTCGTGATCGCCCGCCATCAGGTAGGCGTAGGCCGCGAGCAGCGTGTCGCGCCCGATCGATCACGCGGCTGGCCGAAAAGATCTCGCAGTTGAAGCCGATGTTCGCGCCCGTCCTCGAGGTCGATGTCGCCGTCCTTGCACGAGAGAATCGTGTTGCGGCCGATGAAGACGCCGCTGCCGATGCGAATGCCGTCGTTGCCCTCGCCCTTGGCGTCGAGCAGGCAGTTGTCGTCGATCACGACGTTGTCGCCGATGTGGATCTTGTGTGGATGCCGCAGCACCACGTTCTGCCCGAAGACGACGTTGCGTCCGCAGCTGCCGAGCAGCCAGCGGGTAAAGCGTCTTGCGGAGCGCGAGCCCGAGCGCACCGGGCACGGCCTGCGCGACGAGCACGACCGCCTCGTAGTGCAGCAGCGCCGCCCAGCCGGGGCGCCCGACGATGAGCGCGCTGTACTTCTGCCGCGCGCTGGCGCCGGCCTGAAACAACTGGTCCTGCGCGCCCGAGGTATCTCCGCGGCCGGTCGTCCGATCAGATCCATCCCGTGCGTCACGGTACCACTCCAGGGTCCGGCCAATCCCGTCGCGCATGGTCGACCGCCGGCGCAAAGCCCAGCTCGCTGCCGCGCGCGCGCTGATGTCGAACGCGCGGCTCTTGCGGAAGAAGTCTACGCGGCGCCGGTACAGCGGCGGCGCGATGCCGAACGGCGCACAGACCGCTTCGCAGGCGGCCCCCGCCAGCCAGACGGGCCACACCGGCAGACGGAGCCGCGGACCGCCGACACCGGCGACGTCGCGCCGTTGCCGCGACCAGTTCGGCCAGGGTCGGCGACCTCGACCCCGCCGAGGATGTAGGTGCGGCCGGCTGCGGCCGGCACGGTGCCGCAGAGGCGGAATCCCGCGCAGAGGTCGTCGATGTAGGTCAGGTGATAGTAGTTGCGGCCCGAGCCCAGCATCACGAACCGTCCGCGCGCGATCTGCGCCGAACATCTTGAACAGGCGTCGGTCGCCAGGCCCGTAGATGCCGGTCGGACGCGCGATGACCAGCGGCATCCCGGTCCGCGCCTCGGCCTGGCGGCCCATCTCTTCGCCGAGCAGCTTGCTCTCCTGGTACACGTCGCCGGGTCGGAGCGGCGCGTCTTCGTCGGCTGGCGGGTGCTCGACGTCCCCGTGCACGCCGACGGTGCTGCAGTGCACGACGCGCTGGCACCCGTGCTCGACGGCCAGGTCGATGATGGTCGCCACCGCCAGCCGCGTTCACCTCACGATAGGCGGCGGTCGCCAGGCCGGCCTCGCGATAGAGCGCCGCGATGTTGTAGACGACGTCGATGCCGGTCATCGCGCGCGGACAGACTGGCCTTGTCCGTCAGGTCGCCGGTGACGACGTCGATGCCGGCGGCGGCCAGCGACTGGGCGCGCGAGGCGTCCCGCACGAGCACGCGGACGCTGTCGCCCTGCGCGAGCCAGGTACCGTGCGAGGTGCCCACCGGTGAACCCTGTCGCCCCAGTGACCAGTGCCTTCATCGCTCCGCCACCATCGTCACGGGCGAGCCGCACAGGCGCAGCAGCCCGACAGCCGCCAGCGCGCGTTCGACGGCGCGGGTGGCCGCCAGTCGAGCCGAGTCGTCTTGTGCAGGTTGATGGGCAGGACGAACTGCCGGCGCACGATCACGACGCGGAAACCGTGCGCGGCGAAGGCGGCACGCACGTCGCGTTCGGCCAGCACGCGGTACGCCTCGACCGGCTGTCCGAGCCGCTGGCGGACGCGGCGTACGCCGCTCTCGAGGGCCGCGACGCTGCCGAGCGCGGGGAAATCGACGACGACCCGCCAGCGCGCGACGCGGCAGAGTTCCGCGACGCACTGCCGCCAGTCGATCGCGTGCATCAGCACGCGCAGGCAGACGGCGCCGTCCACGCTGCGGTCGGCGAGCGGCAGATGCATGCGCGTCAGCCACGCCGAACTGCACTGACGTGCCCGCGGCCTGCGCGCGCCGCTCGCGCCACGCGGAGCATCTCGAGCGACGCGTCCAGGCCAATCACCGATCGCGCCGGCGGTGGCCAGTCCGATCGCGGCCCGGCCCGTACCGGTGCCGACGTCCACGACCCGTCGCGCGGGGCCGGGTTCCAGCGCCTCGACGAGAAGCCGCTCCTGCACGTCCAGAAGGAGCCGGCCGATTGGGCCACTGAATCGCAGCGCGTCGAAGCCCTCGGCCACCTGCCGGTCGGCGTAGTGCGCGTAGCTGTAGTGCCGGTCGTCGGCCCGGCGCGGGCCGGCGGGGCCGGTCATGCCGCGCTCCCGCGCTGCGTCGGACGACCGATCGGCGAAACAGGAGACCGACGGCCTGCCTGGTCTTCGCTGATGTAGGCCTCGTCGCTGTACTTCGTCTCGGCCAGCGCGCGGGCGCGATCGCCGACGCGTCTGCGCCTCCGCCGGATCGGTCGAGCGGCGCGCAGCATCGCGTCGGCGAAGCCTTCCGCCGTGGCCGCGCCGAGAAAGGCGATCTCGTTCGACAGCACCTGGGTGTGCGTCCGCAGATCGGTCGCCACGATCGGCCGGCCCGAGCGGAGGTACTGGTAGATCTTCAGCGGCGTGTTCGTCCCGGTGGATCGCGGCGAGACGAGCACGGTCGCCGCGTCGAGGTAGGCCGGGATCTCCTCGGCGGGCCGCTGTCCAGTCAAGCACCACGGCCTCGGCGATGCCAGCGGCGTGCGATCTCCGCGTCGCGCGGCCGCGACCTGGGCCGGCTCCCCGCCGACCAGCACGAGCCGCGCATCCGGCCGCACCGCGAGCGACGCGGGCCATGGCGGCGTAGAGCAGGTCCAGCCCCTGGTAGTGCTCGAACGTCCCCGTGTAGAGCGCGACGGGCGTGTCAGCGGCGAGTCCGAGCGTCGCGCGGATCGCGGCGCCTGTCCCGGCTCGTCGGCGCGATCGCCGGAGCCCGGAGCGTTCTCGATGAGCGACGACCGGGACGCTCGGGTCGATGCGTCGGGCCGTGGTTTCGAGATCCTCGCAGATCACGATGACCGCATCGCGAGCCGGCGGATCATCAGGCGCTCGAGCCAGCCGCAGCACGGGCGTGAGCCACCGGCGCGCCGCGGTACCCGAAGTTGGCCACCTGCTGCGGCAGGCTCGAGTGCATGTCGTAGAGGTGCGGCACGCCCGAGCCACCAGGCGAGCACCACGCCGATGCCGCCGCCCTCCTCGTGGGAGTGCACGGCGTCGTACTCGCGCGTCAGCGCCAGGCGCAGCGCCGTGAAGGCCAGGAGCATGATCGAGGGGCACCTTGGCCCACGACGGGCCGATCCCGACGCGCGTGACAAAGGGCGGCCGGCGCGTCCGATGGATCGTCAAGCCGGGCAGTCTGCACATCGCGGCCGAACGGATACGTCGCCAGGTCGACGGTGTGCCCGAGAGTGGTGAGCGCGCGGATGCGGTGGAACTCCGAGAACGGTGTGCCCCGGGGCTCGAAGAACGGCTCCGGCGCGATCATCAGAATGTGCATGCGCAGCGGCCCGATCGCCGCGGGCAGGGGTCACGGAACGTACATGCTACACTACGCCGCGCGAACCGGACCGACGCCGGTTCCCTTCCGCATGACCGATCGCGACTCGACGCCACCTGCCCGCTCGACAGCCCGCCGTGCGTGGCTGGTCGCGATCAAGGTGCTCGTCAGCACGGTCCTGCTCACCGCGCTGCTGACGCAGGTGGACCTCGGGCGGCTCTGGCGCGACACCCGCACGGCCTCGCTGCCGTGGCTCGCCGTGGCCCTCACGCTCTATCTGGCGCAGACGCTGGTGGCCACATGGCGCTGGCGGATCCTGCTCACTGCGCAGCAGGTGCCGGTGTCGTTCCAGCGCCTCGCCAACTCGTTTCTCGTCGCGACCTTCTTCAACAACTTCCTGCCGTCGAACATCGGCGGCGACGTCGTGCGCATCACAGACACCGCGCGCGATGCCGGCTCGAAGACCATCGCGACGATGGTCGTGCTCATCGATCGCCTGATTGGCGTCCTCGGACTGGTCGCGGTCGCGGCGGGGGGCGCGACCCTCGTCGCACGAGGCAGCGACGCCCTCGGACCGGTCGGCCCCGGGATGCTGTGGCTGGCGCTGTTCGCGGGACTCGCGATCTCGGCGCCTGTGGTGATGGTGCCGGATGGCGCCGCTCGGCTCCTGCGCCCGCTGCGCGCGTTCCGCCGCGAGTGGGTCGATGACCGCATCACCACGCTGACCGCGGCCCTCGCTCGCTTTCGGGCGGCCCCCACCTCGCTCGTCGCCTGCTTCGCCGGCGCGATCGTCGTGCAGTCCACCATCGTGGCGTTCTATGTGGCCGTGGCCTGGGCACTCCGCATCCCGATTCCCGCCGCGCACCTGGCGATCCTCATCCCTGTGTCGTTCATCGTCCAGATGCTGCCCGTGTCGGTCAACGGCTTCGGCGTGCGGGAGACCACGTTCGGCTTCTACTTCGCGCGACTCGGCCTGCCGCTCGAATCCGCCCTGGCCCTGTCGTTCGTAGGCGCCGTGCTGATCATGCTGTTCTCGACACTGGGCGCCGTGGCCTACCTGTCACGCGCGCGCGCGGCGAAGCCGGCTCGCTAGCGCTGCTGCTGTTGCGCGTCGCCGCGGAAGATCAAGAGCATCACCACGAAGGTCACGTAGGTCACGAAGGCACGTCGTTCTGGCGCGCGGCGGGGCGACGTGGAAACGAACCGGAGCGACAAGCGGGCTCGCAGCAACCGCCGCTTGTCGCTCCGGTTCGTTTCCACGTCGCAGCCGGCCTCGGCCGGCACGCTGGCTTCGCCAGCGCGCCGCGCGCGCACCTGGCATGCGAGTTCGGCACCAGCGTGACTCCGTGGTGAAATCAGGTCTTCTCCGCGTGCCCCGCGGCTCCGCGTGAACCCTCCGCGCCTCCGTGGTGAGTTCCCTTACTTGAAGACGAACGTCGGCCGCACGAACACACCCAGGTTGCGCGTGTCGGTCGCGCCCGGATTGGTCTCGGCCGGCACGAACCCCGCCGTGGTGGTCATCCGCAGGATGTACACGTAGGTGTCGCCGTAGACGCCCTGGTCGTTGGCGACGGCATAGACGAAGCCGTCCCCGGGCGAGATCGACACCTGGCCTTCCCCGCCGGCCCCGACGTGCACCGCGACCTTCCGGCCGTCGATGGCCGCCGTCACGTCGTTGGCGACACGGCTGGAGAAGCGCAGCGTCGCCCGCGCAAGCGGCTTCTCCGTCTTCACGATGATCTCGGCCGCCGCATCGCCGGCGATCCAGAACCCGTCGCCCTCGGCGAAATAAGTGTGGCTGTCGAGGTAGTAGAAGTACACGGCGATCGGCTCCGTGATGAACTTCACGGGGCCGCGCCGGGGCTCGAGCCGCACGGGCAGGTCGTTGATGAGCGACAACTCGACCGGCATCCATCGCAGCGGTGCGCGCTCCACGTTGAGCCACGTCGCCGCCGACGCGGTGAACGGGTGGAAGACCATGTGTCCGATGAACGCCAGGCCACCCGCGAGCGCGACGAGGCCGGTCGTCAGCCCGAAACCCGCCGGCACCAGGAACAGCAGCACCGCGTAGGTGCTGACGATGTAGCGGTTGCCGGGCGGCCCGCCGGCGCCGTTCCAGCTGTCGGGCGTGAGCACGAGAAACGTGAGCACGGACGCGACGAATCCCCCAGCCGTCGCCCACTGCCACATCGTCGAACGGCGCCAGCGCCACAGCCAGGCGATCAGCACCACCACACCAGGGAAGTAGTACGGGACGAGCCCGGCGTGGCGGCCGACGAGGAAGTACCACGAGTTGACGGGCAGCAGACCCAGCATGTCCGGGCCATCGGCCTGCCCGACCCCGGTGTCCGTGGTGGACATCCCCCGCCCCGTCCTCTCGAACGAGGTGTTGGCATCGTCGAACGGAAACCGGCCGTAGAACGAACGGCGGTCGTCTTCGACTGCGGCGCCCTGGTAGTTCCACTCGCCGCTGATGAACTCGTTGGCGGTGTAGAGCCCGCCGCTGCCGACCAGAAACGCGATGACCAGCGCGCCGAACCGCGGCCACTGCCACGCGAGCAGGGCATCCAGACCGATCGGCACCACCAGCAGGGCGTGGTTCGGCTTCGAGAAGGTCACGATGCCGATGAGCACGGCCGCCACGACATCGGTCCACCGGCCCGCCAGCGCGCCGAGGCGATCGGGCGCAGCGACCTTCTTGTAGAGCCAGAGGAAATACGCCACCACCACCACGGCAAAATTGAAGACCTCGGGCGCCATCCAGGCGGCGAACACCGTGACATCCGACGCGAGCACGAACGAGGCGCCCATGACGACGCCCGCGACGCGCCCGGCACGCGCCTGGCAGAACAGGATGCCGCACCACACGCACAGAGCCACGAGCAGCCAGTTGAAGACGAGCATGCCGCCAAGACCGCCGAGCGCGACGAACGGCGCGGCCACCAGCGGATAGATGAAGGCTTTGCCGTACGCGAGACGCTCGGCGGACGAGACCGGCGTCTTTGCGGTGAGGCCGCGGTCGTACGCGCGCTTGAGAAAGATGCCCTCGGGGCCCTGCCCGTAGAAGGCGCGGAACCGCAGGTAGTCGGCACGCGTGTAACTGAGATCACCATCGCTGACCAGGCTCGTGGCCATGGCGACGTACGTCGCCTCGTCGCCCTTGTGAGTGCCGGCCAGCGTGCGGACGTCGATCGCACGCCCGAGCAAACCGCACGCGGTCAGCGCCCCGACGACGATCACCAGCCGCCGCGCGAGGCCTTGCCGCCTGGCGCGATCGTTGCGCGAATCACCTCCGAGGTGATTCGCTCCAAGCGCGCTCACTGCGGACTGCCCTGCGCCTGATCGCCCGGATAGCCGATGATCTCGTAGAGCCACGCGCCCCCGGAAGCCGTCACGCGACGCAGGTAGGGCGAGTACGGGCGCATGCGGTCGAGGAGCGCCTGCTGCTCGGTGGCCGTATAGCCATTCCGGCCCACGTGCCACAGCACGTAGCGCACTTTCTTGGCTTTCATCACCTGGAAAGTCGCGTCATCGGGAAACGCGTTGATCGCGCTGGCCAGCCCATAGTAGTCCACGGGAATCACGTCGCTGTAGCCATTGACCAGCGGCATCCAGTGATACGTCGAGTTGAACATGTACTGCGAGGTCGTCCAGAAGTTCCGGTGCTCATACGCGAACGGGAACTCGATGACCGGTCCGGACGGCAGATTCCGGAGGATCTCGTAAGCCCTTGGTGGGGGTGGCGTCTCCCGCAGCGGCCACGGCACCGCCGACAGTTCGAGCGCCAGCAGGGCCACGACGAGCGCCGGCAGAAGCCGATGCACCTGAGCGAGTCGTCGCGCCCCGTAGCCCGCGAGCACCGCAAGCGCGAAGACCACGAGCACGCCAAAGCGCACGGGCGTCCGCAGGAAGCCCATCGGCGGAATCACCGAGGCCAGCCAGGCGTACAGGCCGGCCGCGGGTCCGAACGAGGCCCAAAGCGCCACGGCGCCCAGCACCAGATACGCGGCCACGACCATCCAGTCGTGGCGCGCCCGGCTCCGCCAGACCGTCCACACGCCGAACCCGGCGAGCAGGATGACGAGCACGCCCGGGAAGACGGACTCGAAGGCGTTCTCGATCCCGGGCAACGCCTTGTGCGTCCACGCGGGCGAACTCGTGTAGGTGGCCCACGTCGCGGACCACCCCTGCGCCTCTTCCATCGTCCGTGGCGACGTCGCCCCGACAGCCGCACGGGCCCGGACATATGGCACGAAGATCGGTGCCACGGTGACCACCATTACGACGGCCGCGACGGCCAGGGTCGTCCAGTAGCGCACCGACGCCCGCGCGAGGATCAGTGCGAGCAGCCCCATTCCGAGTCCGGCGAAGATCCCGTAGTAGGCGCACGCCAGCCCCGCCAGCGCCAGCGCCAGCCCCAGTTCCACCGACGTGCGGATCGACGGAGTGTCGCGCAGACGATGGAACGCGAGAAAGACCAGCGGAAAGGCAAACAGCATCACGAGCTGAATGTGCGCGTGGTGGACCTGCACGAACGGACAGAAGGTGAACGCGGTCGCCGAGACGAGTCCGGCCGGCGCAGACCCGGTGAGGTGCCGGACGAACGCCCACATGGCGACGAAGGAGAGGTAGAACGCCAGGATCAGCGCCGCGTTGTGCGCCGCCACGGCATTGCCGGTCGCCGCCAGCACCGGGACGCCCATCACACCGGCGACCAGGTTGAGCTCCGAGTACGAAAGCGTCCCCTGGTGGGGATAGAAGATGTTGGCGTCGAGCACGCGGGCTGGCGCCGTCAGCAGCGCGTGGGCGACCCACCCGACGTTCCAGATGGAGAACTGTCCGTCACCCGATTCCACGCGCCCACCCGTCGCGAACATCGCGATCGTCGGGTACGTGAGCAGCAACACCAGGGCTGCGCCAGCGACGAGGGCCGTCGCCCATTCGCGTCCGGTGCCCGGGCCGGTCGATTGGGTGGGTGTGGAGGAAGAGAGCGTCACGTGGACATACGATCCGCCGGAATCCGGCGCATTGCTGCGAATTTACGACCGGAGTATAGCACCCTGCCCCGGAGCATCCGGTCTCCAGACAGGGCGGCGAGCATCACCCCACAGGGCGCTCACGACCAACGGCCCCCGGGACCACGTACCGGTAGCAGAAGGCCGCCCCGACGAGGGCGAGGGTGCCGAGCAGGACGACCGGCATCCACGGCCGCGTCACCAGATCGCCGAAGAAGGTCACCCCGGCGTCCGCCTTCAGGGCCCAGTTGGGTGTTCGCGCCCACTCGCCACTGCCCCGCTCGAAGAGTACCGGCAGCGCGACGCCCAGCATGCCATCGACGATCAGCGCCGCGAACCAGGCCAGCCGGACCCAGCGCGGCAGGTCCACGAGGCGCGTCGCCAGGAACGCCAGCCCAACGTAGGTGATCGGCTGGAGCGCGATCAGCGCGAGCCCGGACTCGGCGCGGTCGCCATGCACCAGCACGCCGGTCAGGCTGAGCCACCCGATCCCCACGGCCCAGAACCAGCGGTCGGACGTTGGGCTTCGCCGAAAGCCGCGAACGGCCAGGACCACGGTGAGCAGACCGGCCAGCGAGCCCATCGACAGCAGCAGGTTGCCCTGGTACCAGGTGAACACCTGATCCGCGAACCGGCGCCCGCGCGACGCATCCTCCGGATAGCCGTTGTAGCCCTCGTAGCGTCGCGGGATGAACGTGTCACGGAGGTTGAGCAGGCGCGTCTCGACGTGCTCGCTGACGGAGCGCTCGCGCGTCCCCTCGACGCTCGCGTTACGCAGCATGGCCAGACCGGACGTGGACGCGTCGTACGCGAACCAGATTCCCAACAGCAGGGCGCCTGGCAGCGCCATGCGGACCACCGCGAGGCGGCGCCCTGCGCGCCACGGCGCCGCGACGACGACGTAGTGCAGGGCGAGGATCGCCGCCACGGGAACGGCCGAGTAATGGCTCAACACGGCGGCCGCCATCGCGAGGAATGACGCCGCCATCCGCCTTGGGTCGTCGAGCCGACGGCCTGTGACATAGAGCGACACGCCGAGCAGCACGAAGAACGCCGTCAGTCCCTTGGTCCAGGCATACGTCGTGTTCATGAAGAACACGGGATTGAGCGCGAGCATCACGGCCATCAGCCGCGGATCCGCCGGCCCGATGCCCCGGCGAGAGACGAGGCCGCTGATCAGGCAGCAGGACAACAGGACGAGCAGGTTCAGCAGCGAGAACACGACCTGATAGACCGGGAACGTCAGGCCGGCCGGACGCGCCAGTTGTGCCGCGACCGCGTTCATCAACGGAGGCCTGGTGCTGAGCGGATAGAGGTCGATGAAGCGGAAGTCGCTCGGCCACGGCGTGATGAAGTGCTGCGTGCGCTGGTAGTGCTCCAGCCAGTCGCAGCACCAGTCCCCGCCGCCGTACTGGCCAATCAGGCTCAGCACGAGGACGGTCCACACGGCCAGACCGAGGAAGGCGCCGAGGAGGCGGCGGACGGTCGGGTCGCGGAACAACGCGCAGGCCTCCTTCCAGGCCAGCGCCGTCATCGCCATGCCGACGCCGCCGATCGCCCAGTCGGCCCACAGGCCCGCGTCCATCCAGTGCGCGGCGAACGACGCCACGAACAGCAGGATCAGTGACAGCCCGACCGACGCGGTCAACGCCTCGAGCGGCGGCCATCCGAAACGGCGGACGGCGAAGAACCCCGGGCCGAACGACAGGACCACCCCGATCAGGATCGCCGCAAGCACCATCAGAAGAACCGCCCAAGCACTATAGCTGCAGGGTCACGCTGAAGGGCGCGCGGCTCGCGGTTCGCGGGGCACATCCCGCCGGATCGCGGTGGTATGCTGACCCGGAGTGATGGCACGCGTACCGAAGGGCGCCCCGCTCAGCGAGCGAGGGAGCCGGCTGGTCGGCGTGATGGACCTCGCAGCCGGGCGGTACCCGGGATTCCTGTTCGGCCTGCCGGTCGGTGCGTCCCTGCTTCCGGTCTTTCATTTCCACGAGTCAACCGCGGCCTCGCTCGAACCGGCCCTGCGCTACCTCGCCGAGAACCAGTACCAGACGATCCTGTCCGATGACCTCGACGCCTGGGTGCGCGGCGGGCGTCATCCCGGTCCACGCCGGGTCATGCTGTGCTTCGATGACGCGCTCGCCAGCCTCTGGCTCGTCGTCGCCCCGCTGCTGCGCCGCTACGGCTTGCGTGGCGTCACCTACGCCATCCCGCGCCGGATCGCCGACGCCCCAGCCGTCCGGGCGACGCTCGATGACGGTCCCGTCGAGGCGGCGGCCGCAGACGTCGCGGTCAATCCCTTCGCGACGTGGCCCGAACTCCGCGCGCTGGTGTCGAGCGGCGTCATCGAGGTCCAGTCGCACACGGCGACCCACGCGATGATGTTTGCGGACGCCACGCCGATCGGCGTCGTGACGCCGGCCTTCGCGGACGAGCATTTCATGAACCGCGCGCAGATCGGCGACGACGAGGCCGCGGCCTTCCTGTCGCCGGCGCGCCTGGGACATCCGCTGTTCGCGTGCCGGTCACGCATGTCCGACGGCCGGCGTTTTCGTCCCGACGCGGCTCCCTGCGCGGCGCTGGAGCGATTCGTCGCGGAACAGGGTGGCGCCGCGTTCTTCGCGCGCCCGACATGGCAACGAGAGTTGGCGCCCCTCCTCGCCCGCGCAACGGGCGAGTACCAGTCAGACACCGCGCAGGCCTCGGCCATCGAGCGGGAGCTGGCCGACGGGCGCGACCTGCTCGAGTCGAGCCTGGGGATCACGGTGCGCCACGTCTGCTTGCCCTGGGGCGTCACCGGTCGCCTCACCCGCGCGGCGCTGGAGCGCCTCGGCTTTCGCACCGCGTTTGCCAATCGCCTGTCCGGACGCCTGGCGGTCCGCCGCCACGACGATCCGTTCTTCCTCAAACGCCTGCACGGTCGCCACGTCTTCGCGTTGCCGGGGCGCGGCCGACGCGTCTTCACGACCCTCGCATGACGTCGCCCGTCATGCCGATCGCCGCGTCCGTGCCGCCGTTTCCCGAGGACGTGGATGTCGCGGTCGTCTCGTTCAACGCACGTGACACGCTGCCGCGCCTGCTCGAATGCGTGCTCGCGAGCCAGGCGCCGCCGGACCGCATCACGATCTATGACATGGCCAGCACCGATGACACGGGGACCTGGCTGGCCGCGAGGCATCCGGGAGTGCATCACGTACGGCTGCCGGAGAACAACGGGCCGGACCCAGGACGGAACCTCGCGCTCCGCTCGGCCCGCCGGCCGTACCTGCTGCTGCTCGACGCCGATGCCTACGTGCGCCCGGACGCACCCGCGCGCCTGCGCGCCGCCCTGGATCCGTCGAAAGGCATTGGCACCACGGTGCCGGTGGTGGTCCATACGAACGCGCCTGAGACCATTCAGTACGCGGGCGGATCGATGCACGTCATCTGCGAAGCCATCAATCCGTGGCTCGATCGGCCCCTGGTGGAGCGTGGTGATGCGCCGCGCGACATTGGCGTCGCGCCCGGCGTGGCCTATCTCATCGATGTGGCGGTCTCGCGCCGGATCGGGGATTTCGACGATCGCTATTTCATCGGCAAGGAAGACGGCGACTTCTGCCATCGCCTGCTCATCGCCGGCTATCGACTCGTCGAGGATCCGGCAGCCATCGTCGAGCACCGGAGCAAGCCGCGCAGCGCGTGGCTGTTCCCGTGTCAGATCCGGAACCGCTGGCATTTCCTGCTGAAGAACTACGAACTCCGCACGCTGCTGCTGCTCGGGCCGGCGCTGCTCGTACACGAGCCCATCCAGTTCGCGGTCCTCAGTGCGAAGGGCCACTTCGGGGCATACGTGAAGGCTGTGCGCGGGCTGCTGCCGTGGCTCCGGACGCTTCGCGCCGAACGCGCGCAACTGGCGGCGATTCGCGTCCGCCACGACAAGGAGTTGTTCTCGGCGGCCCCGCTCGTGATCCGGCAGGACATGGTCGGCGGCACGATCGGCCGGACGCTCAAGGCTGCCTATGACGGCTGGCTGGCCTGCTACTGGCGGCTGATGCGGCCGCTCCTGCGATGACCGGCACGGCCCGTTCGCCTCGCCTTCGGCGGAGCCTCATGCTCTCGACGGCCTCGTCCGCCAGCGCGGGACTGCTGCTCCTGCTCTACGCGGCGGCGGGCTACTACCTGACCCAGCCCGACTTCGGCATCTTCACCTACGGCCTGACGCTCGCGGCCCTCGCCGAGACCTTCTTCGACCTTGGCATGCACCAGGTGACGATTCGGGCCATCGCGCGTGACCGTGCCTCCGCGCCGCGGCTGCTGCACAACACGCTGGCGCTCAAGGCCGTGCCGACCCTGCTCGTCCTGGCCGTCGCCCTGCCCTTCGTGTGGCTGGCCAAGACCGACTCGCAGGCAAGGCTCGTCTGCGCGTTGATGGTGCTGTCCTCCGTGCCGCGCACCTACTTCGCGACCGTGCGCGGCGTGCTCCTCGGCCTCGAACGGTTCGGTCGTGACACGGCGCTGGTCGTCGCGGACCGGGCCGCCCTGCTCGTGGTCGGCGTGGCGGCGCTCCACGCGGGTTTCGGCCTCGTCGGCCTGGCCGTGGCGTTCGTCGTCGTCCGGCTCGTGATCGTCGTGGCATCCCTGCTGGTCGCGCGCGGCCTGGTCGGCACGTTGGCGCTGGGCTTCGACACGGCGCTCTGGCGCGATCTCCAGCAGACCGCCCTGCCGGTCGGCCTGTTCCTGGTCGCGTTCGGCCTCTACTCGTACATCGATGTCGTGATGCTGGAGTGGATGACCGACGATGTCTCGGTGGGACTCTACGGCGCGGCGTACCGCATCTACGAGGGGCTCTGCTACGCGCCGGCGGTCGTGGCCGCGGTGCTCGGCCCCCGGCTCGCTTCGCTGTGGGTCAGCGACCGCAACGCCCACCGCCACCTCGCCCGCCGAGGTCTGGCCGCCGCGGCAGGGCTCGCGGTCGTCGCGGCGGGTGCGACCGTGCTGCTCGCCGGACCTGTCGTGCGGCTGGTGTTCCCCGGCACGGCCACCGAAAACTTCGACAGCGCCGCGCCCACGCTGCGCCTGCTGGCCGCGGGCCTGCCGTTCATCTTCTCGATCTGGATCCTGCACACGGCGGCGATCTCGGTCTTCCGGCAGGGCCTGCTGCTGCGGACCACGCTCATCGGCGTCGCCGCGAACGCGACGCTCAACCTGTTCCTGATCCCGCGCTACGGCCCGAACGGCGCCGCGCTGGCGACAGTCCTCGGGGAAGGGATCACCGTGGGCCTGCTGCTCATCGGCCTCCGGGACGTCCTTGGGACCGAGCGCAAGTCACTCCCGAAACCCTGAACTCGGTCCCCGGGGAGTGTAGCGCCGCACCGCGAGGCAAGCTCACCACGAAGCCACGAAGGGCTCACGCGGAGCCGCGGAGTACGCGGAGAAGACTTTGATGTCACCGCGCGCGGCGGCACGCTGGCCGATGCCAGCGTGCCGGCCGAGGCCGGCTGCGACGGGGAGGCGAACCAGCGCGACAAACGGGCGTTGAATGCAGGCCCGCTTGTCGCGCCGGTTCGCCTCCACGTCGGCCCGCCGCGCGCGGCGAGGCTCGCGGACTGGGTATTCGCGTGAGATTGGGCTGGGTGTTGACGTACAGCTTCGTGGCTTCGTGGTGAACGTCGTCGTGAGCCGGACGACGATGGAGCGCTTTCGAGAGGCGCGTGATTTACGTAGCCGGTAACCGGTAGCCGGTAGGCCGTAGCCTGTCGAGCCCTATCTTCTTCTCACGCCCATGGTTGCCAGCGGCACCTCGAAGTGCCTGACGATCGCGTCGAAGAACGTCTCGGCGATCTTCCGGTGGCCGGCCTCGGTGGGATGCAGCCCGTCCTGCCCGATGTACAACGCCGCCTCACCGATCAACGCCGCGTAGTTGTCCACCAGCACACCGCCCTCGGCCGCAATCGTCGCGCGCAGGCGGTCGTTGGTCGGTCCGATAATCGCTTGCGCCGAATCGCTCACCTGCGGACTTGGCAGCATGGGCAGGAGCGTCGAGGCGAACACCATCTGGACGCCGGCCGCCCGGGCGTCCACGAGCATGCGCCGCATGCTTTCGGCAACCAGGTCGGGAACGTCCAGTGCGCCGCCTGTGGCGTTGTTCGTTCCCGTCAGGATCAGCAACGCGTCTGGCACCGTCGTCTGGAGGTAGGCGCGCAGCGCCAGCCAGGTTTCCTCGGCCTTCTGCCCGCTCTGGGCGAACACCGCCACGGTGATGACCTGCTTCTTGTAGCGCGCCGACAGCAGCCCCTCGAGGATCCGCGGATAGGCGACGTCGGGCCGAATGTTCATCGCTCTGGGATCGGAGACCTTGCCCTCGGTGATGCTGTCGCCCACGGCGGTGAAACGGGTGCCTCGCAGCATGTACGTCGGCGACACGGTGACGGTAAACGAGCAGGTCGCGGCCCGGCCCAGGTTGTCGCGGGCGGTGCACGACACCGGCGTGGTGCCCTCGGCAAAGACGTCGCCGGAGGTCTTGGTGCACGCGGTCGTGACGGGCGGCGTCCCGCCCGATACCACCGGCGGCGTGAAGGTCACCGCGAGGTCGGCCGTCGGGGAATCAACGCTCAGGTTGGCTGGGCACGTCAGTGCCACTGTCTCGACGGGAGGAGGGGGCGGCGTGTCCCCTGGCCCGGTCGGGCTGCCGCAGGCGGCCAGTGCTGCGAGCAGCAAGGCTGCCTGTGGAATCGTGCGACGCACGCCCCTAGTTTACCGTCGCCGGAAGAGGGACGCCGAGCCCGCGGGCAACTCGAAGTGGGTCTTGATGGCCTCGAAGAACGTCTCGGCGATCTTCCGGTGTCCCTCGACGGTCGGATGGAGGCCGTCGTCGCCGATGTACAGGCGCGCCTGACCGAGCAGCGCCGCGTAGCTGTCCACGAGCACGGCCCCCTCGCTGGCGGCGACCGCGCGAATCTCGTCGTTCATCGGGGCGATGAGCTCACGCGTGGCGCCAGACGTGCGGAACCCCGGAAGCTGCGGCAGGAGCGTCGAGAGAAACACCATCTGCACACCGGCCGACTTGGCGCGGCGGACGTTGGACCGCAGCGCGTCCTTCACCCGCGGGATGGCGGCTCCCAGTTCCTGGTTGATGTCGTTGACGCCCTCGAGAATCAGCAAGGCGTCGGGCACGGAGCGCGCCAGCACGTTCCGCAACGCGTCGGCCCCGCCGACGGCCGTCTGGCCGTACTCGCCGACGACCTCCATCTGGATCGTCTGCAACCGATAGCGCGCCACGAGCAACTGCCGGAGGACCTCCGGGTAGGCGGTCGTCTTGTCCTGGAACATCGCGCCGGGCGCGGTTTCGCCGTCGGTGATGCTGTCGCCGAAACTGAGGAACCGCGTGCCGCGAAGCCGAAAGACCGCGTTGACGGTCGCCCGGAACGTGCAGGACGCCGAACGACTCAGCGTGTCGCGGGTCGTGCAAATCACATCGGTCACGCCCGGCGGCAGGGGCGTGCCGGACGCGATCGTGCACGAGGTGGTCACGGGGACCGCGCCGCCCGTCACGACGGGTGGCGTGTAGGTGATCGGGGTCTCGGCACCGGTCGCGTCCAGCGTCACGTCGGCCGGACACGCGATCGCCGGGGCGGCCGGCTGCGGCGGCGGCGGATTGGGTGTACTCGGCGGAGGCGAACCGCCGCAAGCCGAAAGAGCCAGGCTTACGGCGCTGGCGGCGATGAGGAACGCGACTCGGGATACGTGACGCACGTCAAGCGCGTCCGCCTCGGCGAGAGGGCCGTCGGCGTCGCGAGCCTCTGAAGCTACCGGGGGAGGCGTGCCCTGTCAAGCGGGCCGGCGCCGCGCGCCTTTGGCCGGGCGGCTAGCCGCCCCACTTGATGAGGACCACGTTGGTGCGCTCGTCCACGGTCCGCATGTCAGGGTAGGCGCGGGCCGGGGTCGTGGACATGACCGCGAAGGTCTCGCCGGTCCTTGGCACCCAGGAGCGCAGCGGCTCCATGTTGTCCTGGTAGAACGCATCGCCCGCGATGCTGTGGGCGTTCACGTCCTTGCACGCCTGCCCGGGCCGGTACCAGTCGGCGGCGCCGCCGTACCACTTGCCGCCGATGTTGGCGAACACCCACTGGTTCCCCTCGAGCAGCGTGTTCGCATCGCCGAAGAAGATGGTCTTCGGCCACTGGCCCAACTTGGTGTGGCTGATGCAGAGGGCGCCGGTCTGCGCCGTGGTGCTGGTGACGGTGGAGGTCACCGGCCACGACAGGATGTTCTTCGGACCCAAAACGATCGTCGCGCCGCTGAGGTCCACCTGGTCGTTGGGCGAGGCCGAGCCTCCCCCGCCGCCTCCCGAACTTGGGGGCGGTACCACGACCGGAGCCGCCGAGGTGACGAAGGAGCGCACCGGGGACCAGGGTCCAAGGTGGCCGGGGTCGAGCGCGCGCACACGCCAGTAATAGCGCGTCGCGAAGGCGAGGTCGCCGGCTGGCTGGAACGTCGTCAGACCAGGGCCCTGCGGCACCTCCAGGGAGGCGACGGTGCCCGTCATCGTCGGATTGGTCGCGACTTCGAAGAAGTAGTAGATGTCCCCTGCCGGTCCAGACACCGACGCGTTGGTGACCTGCAGACCGGGCCGGGCGGACGACACCGTGGCGCCGTCAGCCGGCGAGACCAGCGTCGGCTGGCCAATGACGACCGGGGTGTAGACCCGGAAGCTCGCCACCCCGGAGAACTCGCTCGCGTTGGCGCCGTCTTCCGCTTTCGCGCGCCAGTAGTAGGTGCGTTCGGCCCCCAGATTCTGCGGGAGCCGGAAGCTGGTCTGCCCACTCGCGCTCGGACTGATCCCCGTCTGGCTGAACACCCTGTTGGCGAAGCCGGCGTCCGAGGCAATCTCGAGCACGTAGCTGAGGGGCCGAACGCCACTGGTCGAGGCGTTGGCCAGAACAAAACTGATGGGCTGTGAGGTCGATGCCACCTGCGATCCACTGGCAGGCTGCGCGGGCTGTGGGGCGCTGATCTCGACGCCGGCAATGGGGCCGGCGATGGTCGGGCTCAGCGGATTGGCGCTCTTGGTCCGCTCACACCCGGACAGGAGGAGCACGAGCGGCAACACGACAAGGGGGGCGAACGTCGATCGGGCCATGACCACCTTTTGGGCCTATCGGCCGCAGGTGGACGGGACATTAGGGGCTCACGAATGTGGTGATGGGAGATGTGGTGATGGCTGATGTGAGGTTGCTCACATCACCACATCACCACATCACCCCATCCATGGTCTGTTGTCGCTCAGTTCCAGACGAGGAGCACGACGTTGCTGCGCTCGTTGTAGCCCCCCGCGTACGGCCACACCCGCGAGGGCGTGGTGACCGCGACGCCGAAGACGTCGCCGGGCCGCAGTACCAGGCTGTCGAAGGGCGGCGCGCCGCGGAACGCGTCGATGAAGAAGTGCTCGTCAACCTCGCCCTTGCACGCCTGACCAGGACGGTACCAGTGTCCCGAGCCGCCGAACCACTTGCCGCCGATGTTGGCGAACATGAATTGGTTGCCCTCGACGATCGTGGACGGGTCGAAGATGAACGGCAGACCCGGCCAGACGTTCAGCCGCGTGTGCTCGATGCAGAGGATGCCGGCGCCGTGGCTCGCGGACGTGATGCGCGCCGTCTCCTGCCAGGTGGAGATGTTCGGATACGACCCGACGTAGGTCACGGTGGCCAGGTCGATGCCGAACTTCCGCTCGAAAGACACCGAGTTGCTGAAGGCGCCCGAGATGCCGTTGGCCGGATTGGAGGCGCGCACTCGCCAGAACAGCACGGCTTCCGGAAGATCCGTGGACGGCGTCCACGAGGTCGAGTTGGCCTGCTCCTGGACGGTGGCCGTCGCCACCAGCGACCCGAAGCCCTGCGACGTCGAGACCTGGAACTCGTAGAAGATCGTCCCGGCCGGCCCCGTGCGAGCGGCGTTCTGCACGCGGAAGGTGGGCCGCGCACCGAAGATCTGCGTGTTGTTGGCCGGGTCGAGGAGCGTGGCCGTCTGAATCACGATGTTCGGCCGCACGAAGAAGCTCTGCGACGACGACGGTTCACCGGTGATCCCGTCAACGGTCGCCTTCCAGCGCCAGTAGTAGGTCGTGTTGCCCTCGAGCTGCGGCAACTGGAACGTCGTGACCCCGCTGCTGCCCTCGGCGATCCCATCGCGCGAGAACGCCGTGCTCCCGAAGGTCGAGCTGGTGGACACCTCGACCGCGTACGTCACCGCGGCCGGTCCGGTGCGGACCGAGTTGGCGATTGTCAGCGTGATGGGCTGCTGCGTGAAGTTGTAGGTCGTGCCGTTGGCCGGGCCTGCTGTGAGCGGCGCGGCAAACGTCATGGTCGGGCGCGCCGGGTTGCTCGGGTTGCAGGCCGTGAAGGGCACGGCCGCGAGCACGGCGAGAGTGGCAAGGCGAAGACGTCGGGTGGTCTGTTGCATGGTCGTTGTCCTAGAACCGGTATCCGCCGCCGGCCACGATCCGCGCCACGTTCACGCGCTGGCCTTCATCTGAAATGCTGATCATGCGGACGCCCCCGTCGAGGTAAAAGGTGTCTCGGACCTTCAGCAGGATGCCGATACCCCCGGACGCCGCCGGGTTGCTGTACTTGCCGAGCACATCCTGGCCCAGCGTGATGCCGTACTGCGTCATCGACGAGGTCACGTCGGCGCCGTTGAGCCGGAAGGTCGGCTTCAACTCGGTCTGGGCCGCACCGAACGTCGCAATCAGGTACGGACGGAAACGGCTGCCGCTCTCGAACACCCAGCGCAAGCCGCCGCCGCCATAGAAAGCCGGGACCTTGAGCGAACCCGACGTCGGAGCGTTCTGCGTCGTCGCGAGGAAGGTGGCGATGGTCTCGGCGCGATCGAGCTGCCGCCGTGTGACGACGTCGGTCATCCACGCCACTTCGCCGACGATATCCAGATTCTTCCAGACGCGCACGCCGGCCTCGAGGCCGAACACGCTCCCGAACTTCTCCACGACGGCGCCACCGGTGTTGATGCCGATGTAGCCCATGTTCACGATCGGAGCCGCGGCTCCGGCAGGCGTCTGCGCGGCCGCTGGCGCGGCCGCCACGATCATCACCCCAACGAGTACAGCCTCGAACACACGCGTCATTAGTCCCCCTTGAGGACGATTACAAATTTGCACGAACATCGTAGCAGACGCCGAACGGGCGTACAAGCCCGTTCGTGGCTCAGAAAACCTGGGGAGGGTCGGCCGGCTCCGTCAACGTCGCATCCAGGATTTCGCGGATGGCGTAGACGGGCTTGTCCTGCGATTCATGATAGGTGCGCGCCTGGAGTTCCGCAAGCAGTCCGACCGTGACGAGCTGGACTCCAGTGAAAACCAGGAGGATGCCGAAGAGCACGAGCGGCAGCCGCTCGGTGAGCGCCACGTAGCCCGCCAGCTTCACGTAGGCCAGGTACGCCAGGAGGACCGCGCCCGTCCCGCCCATGATGCCGCCGATCAGGCCGAACATCTGGAGCGGACGGGTCGAGTAGCTCAGCAGGAATTTGACGGTGATCAAATCGAGCACGACGCGGATCGTCCGCGAGATCCCGTACTTCGATGTGCCGTGCACCCGCGCACGATGGTTGACGGGCTGCTCCGCAATCCGGACGCCCATCTCGCTGGCCAGCGCCGGCAGGAACCGGTGGAGTTCGCCGTAGAGACGCAGAGGCTTGACCACCTCGGCGCGAAAGATCTTCAGCGAGCAGCCGTAGTCGTTCAGATGCACGCCCGTCGCCCACGAAATCAGCTTGTTGGCCAGGATCGACGGCAGCCGCCGGTTGATGAAGGCGTCCTTGCGATCCTTCCGCCAGCCACACACGATGTCGAACCCGCCATCGTCCAGCCGGGCGACCATCGCCGGAATATCGCGGGGATCGTTCTGCAGGTCGCCATCGGAGGTGGCGATCAGCCGGCCCCGCGCCGCCTTGAACCCGGCCGCGAACGCCGCCGTCTGCCCGAAATTGCGGCGGAACCGGATCACGCGCACGCGGCCGTCGCGCGCGTGCAGCCGTTTGAGAATCTCGAACGAGTCGTCGCGGCTGCCATCGTCCACGAGCAGCAGTTCGTAGGGCCGGCCCCACCGGCCGAGCGTCTCGGTCAGTTCCTGATAGAGCGGCTCCAGATTTGCCGCCTCGTTGTGGATCGGAATGACGACGGACAGCTCAGGAGTCACGTGACGCGTCACATTCTACCCGCGACCGGCGCTCGAGCCCGCTGGTCCCGCCACTCGCCGGAAGAGGGCGGCATACTGCTCGGTGTTGGTCTCGAGATCAAACCGGCCTGCGACGGTTCGCGGCCCTGCCTCCGCGAGTCGTGCCCGCAGCTCGCGGTCGGTGACGACCCGGCGCAGCGCCGCGCCGAGGGCCGTCGCGTCTTTCGGCGGACAGGTGAGCGCGTTGTCGCCATCGACCAGATAGTCGCGCAGGCCCCCGACCAGGCTGGCCACGACCGCCAGACCGCTGGCCATGGCCTCGAGCACGGTCAAAGGAAATGCCTCGTAGTGGGAGGGTTGGACGAGCACGTCCGCCGCTCGCAGGATGGCCGGTGCGTCGGCCGTCGGCCCGTGGAAGGTGACCTGCCCGGGCAGATGCGCCTGCGCGTAGGCGCGGGCCGCGGGCCCCGCATCGAGGGGATGCCCGGTCATATCGGGGCCGACGATCACCAGATGCGCCGGCGGCGGCTCGGCCTCGCCGGGGGACACCATCGAGAGCCAGGCCTCGAGCAGGTCCTGCACGCCCTTCTCAGCACTCAGCCGCCCCAGGAAGAGGACGACGACCTGGTCGGCCGGCCAGCCGAGCGACGCGCGCTGGGCGCGGCGTTCGTCGGCCTCGGCCGGGCGGAATCGCGTCGTATCGACGCCGTGCGGCACGTAGTGGACCCGGTCGGCCGCGATGCCGGCAGCACGCGCCTCGTCGGCATGCTCGCGCGTGATGCAGCAGACCGCGGCCGCCCGACGCAGCATGACCCGCATCAGCGCCTTGGCCAGCGGCAGCCCGGGTCGGAGCAGCCGGACGGGGCCGCGCGCAGCGGACCCGTCCCAGTGGCTGGCCGAAAACGCCCCCGGCGTCGCCCCCTGGAGCACAACCGGGCGACCCAGCAGCCATCCGGCCGCGATCGCAGGGAACGCCAGCGCGCGCAAGTCCGGCAGGTACATCACGCGGTAATGACGGCGAAGCCGCACGGCTGCCAGGAAGACGACGGGCGCGAACAGCCATTTGGTGAGCCCGTGTCGCCCGGTGGAGGGCGGCGTGCGCACGACTGGTGTCCCCTGCACGCGCTCGACGTGCCGCGTCGGAGGATCCGTCACGCGCGTCGTGAGCACCACCAGCGGCCAGTGGCGGCGCCGAAAGCCCGCGGCGAGCTCCCGCGCGTGGGTTTCGACGCCCCCGAGCACCGGGTGATAGTGACTGGTCACCAGCAGCACGCCCGGCCGCGCGGCCGGGCGCGTCTCAGTGGACATTGGTGACGGCTGCACGGCGGCGCCGGCGTGATCGAAGAACCAGGAGGCTCACGAAGCCCACCACCACGAGACCCGCAGCGGCCAGCGAGAGGTGCGGCAGATACGTCTTGATGAACTGCGTGGCGTAGGCGCCGTAGTGATAGGCCAGCCACGCGGTCCCGACGTAGCGGAACCCTCGACCGATGGCGATGGCAAGGAGAAACGTCGCAGGACGCACCTTGGCGACGCCGGCCAGGAGGACGAACACCTTGAACGGCGTCGGCGGCGGCAGAATGGCGGGCACCACGACGGCCAGCAGGCCGAAGCGGCGAAAGAGGGCGAGCCCCTGCTCGAGGCGGCGCTGATTGAACCGCTTCTTGAGAAAGGCTTCCCCGCCGCCGCGCGCCAGCGCGTAGAGGATGTAGCAGCCGAGCACCGAGCCGGCGGTGGTCAGGAGCCCGTAGTAGAACCACCGCCCCGGGTGCTGCAGGACCAGGAAGATGATCAGCGCGTCGCTGACTTCGGGCAGCGAGATGAACGACGAGTCGAAGAAGGCGACCAGCGCCAGGCCGGGACCGCCGAGCCGTTCGGCCAGCGGTTCGATGTAGGCCAGAGCCTGGTGGAACAGCTCAGTCAGTCGATCCATTTAGAATGAGGCCGGCTGCCGCGCGTTCATGTCACCGGACAATCCTACGAGTATACCTGACGCCCCGGGACGCGCGTCCGCGCGCGTGGCACGCCGATTCGTCTTCACGGTGAGCCTGGCCATCGGCGTGACCGCGGCGTGGATCTACGCGGCGCAGGACCTCGCGCTCAGCCACTACGATGCGCGCGCGCACCTGGTCGTCTCGCGCCGCGTCATCGACAGCCTCACGCCAGGCTGGCGTCAGTTCGGCGCGGTCTGGCTGCCGCTGCCCCATCTCCTCAACGCGATCCCGACGCAGTGGGACTGGGCCTATCGCACCGGTGCGGTCGCGGTGGGGCTGTCGATCGGCGCGCTGGCCTGGGGCCTCGCGGCGCTGGCCGGCTGGCTCGCGCGCGAGACGCGATCGCTCGTCACGGCCTGCGTGGTCCCCCTCGTGATCCTCCTCAACCCGAACGTGCTCTACCTGCAGAGCACGCCGATGACCGAGCCGCTGCTGCTCGGCTGCGCCCTGGTGGCCCTGACGCGCGTCGACGAGTGGGTGCGCCAGCCGAGCGATCGCCTGGCGCGCCGCGCGGGCTGGATGCTGGCCGCGCTCGCCTGGACGCGCTACGAAGGCTGGGCCATCACCGCGGCGCTCCTGAGCGTGGCCGCGATCGCCTCGTGGAGAACCCCCGCGTGGCGACAGTGGCGACACGTCGCCGGGTATCCGGCGGCCGCGTTCGGGTTGTTTCTCCTGCACAGCTGGGCCGCGACCGGCGCCTGGTTCGTGACGGGCGGGTTCTTTACGCCGGACAACCCGGCCTACCAGCAGCCAGGACTCGCGCTCTCGCAGGTCGTCGAGACGACGGCCGCCTTGGGTGGCTCAGCGCTGGTGATGACTGGACTCGCGGGCGCCGTGCTCGCCTTGGGACGGGGCTGGCGCGATCGCCTCGCCCTGCTGCCGCTGGCGCTCGGTGCGGCGGCCGCGCTGCCCGTGTACGCGTTCTATTCCGGCCATCCCCTGCGCGTCCGGTACATGGCTCCGCTGGTCGTGACGTGCGGGGTCCTGGCCGGCGTGGCGCTCGCACGACTGCCAGGCCGCGTCCGCTGGCTGGCGACGCTCGCCTGGGCCGCCGTGGTGATCGCGGCGGTCCCGCCACTCGACCGGCACGCGCCGATGGTGCTGGAGGCACAGTGGGAGCGGCCGTTCCAGCGCGAACGCGAGCGCGTCAGCGCCTACCTGGCGTCGGGGCACGACGGCACGCCGATCCTGGCGAGCATGGGATCGCTCGGTCACTACATGCAGGAAAGCGCGTCGATTGGCCTGAACTTGCGGCACTACTTGCACGAGGGCAACGGCGACCTGTGGCATGCCGCGCTGGCATCCCCGGGGCGACACGTGCGGTGGATCCTGATCGAAGAACGCGCGGAGGGCGGCGACGCGCTTGCGGCGCTCGCGCGGGCCGATCCGCAGTGGCTCGCCGGATTCAGCCGGGTCGCGGAGGGCGGGGGGTTGGTGTTGTACCGAGAGGACCTCGGAGGTCATTGGCGGTGGGATGGGGTCAGACCCCGAATTACAGGGGTCTGACCCCATCCCTATCCCAATGACCTCCGAGGTCCTCTTCAGAACCTCACCTGGAACAGGACGTTGAACATCCCGCCGCTCAGGTCGATCTTCTCGTCGAGGAAGCCGTTCGACGCGCCGCCTGTGTTGCCGGTACCGAACTGGTAGCGGTACTCGAGGTTCAGGCCGTAGATGTCGCCCCCGAGGGGCAGCTTCAGGCCACCCAGGAAGGCGCCGCCAGGCGCCGATCCTGTCGCCACGTAGCGATCCTCGAAGATGTCGAAATTGCTCGGGTCCACGAACTCGCCGATCTCGCTGTAGCGGAACCGCAGCACGCCCGCGCCGAAGCCGACGTACGGCTGCACCGTCCCGGCGCGCCCGAAGGGCATGAACCGGACAATCGCCATCACGGGCATGATGCGCAACTTCAGGTCCTGCTCGATCTCAGTCCCATCCAGATCGACGAAGTCGCGATAGACGCTCGGAACGGACCGCGTGTAGAACCCCACGCTCGCCCCGACTTCGACGCGGTCGCCGAACGTCACGTTCCACTCCCCCACGACGTTGCCCGCTTTGAAGTCCTTGATCTCGAACACCAGCGCGTCGGTGTAGCCCGGGATGGTTCCCTTGTTCGTGAGATTGGACACGAGCACATCGCCAGTCGCGCGGCCGTCCTCACCCTTGGGCCAGAACAACCCGCCGCCGAACTGCACCGACTGGACGACCTGGGCCGAGGCCGGCGAGGCCAGCAACACCACCCCGAGCACTGCTCCACTCACCCAACCGACTGTGCGACGCATGGATATCTCTCCCCTGCAGCCCCGCCTCCGTCCCCTCTGGGACAGAGTACCCGCCGAGGCCGGGTGCCCCGGCGCGGTGCTGGTTACCGTGTAATCGAGCACGAACGATGCCAAGCCGATTGGGGCGCATTGATGGCAGGGCGACCGGTCCGGCGCGCGCCGGTGTCCTCCGCGAGACTCACTTGACCTGCCGGCCGGCGTCACTGAGCACCGCGAGCATCTGATCGTGCACGCGGCCATTGGACGTGACGATCTCGCCCGAGAAGAGCTGCAGCGGGCCGCCGTCGTAGCCACTGACGCGCCCCCCCGCCTCCTCGACGATCACCACGCCCGCGGCGATGTCCCACGGATGCAGCCGCTCCTCCCAGAATCCATCGAAGCGCCCGGCCGCGACGTAGCACAAGTCCAGGGCCGCCGACCCCAGCCGCCGCAGGCCCTGCGCCTGCTCCAGGAATCCGCTGAACGCCTGGATCTGCCGGGCCTGGTCCTCGAGCACCGCGTACGGGAACCCGGTGCAGACCAGGGCGTCCACCAGCACCTCGGTCGGTGCGACCCGGATCGTCCGGCCGTTCAGCCGCGCGCCGCCGCCCCGTTCGGCGGTGAACAACTCGTCGGCCATGGGGTCGTACACCACGCCGATCGCCAACTGCCCGTCGATCTCGAGCGCGATCGACACGCAGAACAGCGCGAGGCCATGCGCGAAGTTGGTGGTGCCGTCCACCGGGTCGATGATCCAGCGGTAAGGCGAGGGCTGTGGCTGCGCGCCGGCCCCGGCCTCTTCGCCGAGCACGGCGTGGTCGGGACAGCGATCGGCAATGAGGGCCCGGAAGGCCCGTTCGACCTCGAGGTCGGCGGCCGTGACCAGATCGATGCGGCCTTTCTTGGTGACGTCGGGATTCTGCCGGAAGTAGCGTCGCTGGATGGCGCCGGCCGAGAGTGCCGCTTCGATGGCGAGCGCGAGATAGCGCGGGTCGAGAGCCAATCAGGCGATCTTCTTGCTCATGCGGATCGCCATGCCGCCTTCGGGCCGCCGCGCGATGGACACGTCGTCCATGAAGTTGCGCATGAAGAAGATGCCTCGGCCGCTCGACTTGAGGACGTTCTCCGGATCGAGCGGATTGGCGACCTCCTCGGGGTCGAAGCCCTCGCCCTCGTCGAGCACCTGGACCACGAACTCCTTGGGGTCGGCCCGGGGCGCCAGCACGAACTCGACCACCACGTGCTTGCGGCGGTCCTCACGATTGCCGTGCTTGATGGCGTTGATGACCGATTCGCGCACTGAGACGCTCACCCAGTGGACGGCGTCCTCGTCGAGGCCGGCCATGGCGCACAGCCGATCACTCAGCAGCTGGACCAGATCCAGCAGCTCGAACGAGCTCGGCATCTCGAGGCGGATCAGGTGGCCGTCCGGCAGGTTCATGGGCACTCGTCGTCGCCAGGACATCGCCCGACGAACCGCGGAGTAAGTAACATACTAAGCTGTTGGGGTTCAAGAACGCGACGGCGGCATGCCCACTTTTTCGTGAATCATCGTGACCACATCCAGACTTGACATCCGCCCCGTGCGGGCCATTCGCGGCACCCTCGTCCCCCCGGGGGACAAATCCATCTCCCATCGCTACGCCCTGTTCGGCGCCCTCGCCCACGGGACGACCGCGGTCAGCCACCTGGCGCCGGGCGCCGACGTGGCGTCCACCCTCGCGTGCCTCGAGCGCCTCGGCGTCCACATCGAGCGGACCGGCACCGGCGAGGCGCGCATCCACGGCCGTGGACTGGCGGGGCTGCGACCGCCGGCGACGGCCCTGGACGCGGGCAATTCGGGCACCTCGATGCGGCTGCTCGCCGGCGTTCTGGCCGGATGCCCGTTCGAGTCCACGCTCATCGGCGACGCCTCGCTCTCACGACGGCCGATGCGCCGGGTGATCGATCCCCTCACGCTGATGGGGGCCCGCATCGAATCGACCGAGGGCCACGCCCCACTCGTGATCCGGGGCGGGGCGCTGACGGGCATTGCCTACACCACCCCGGTCGCCAGCGCCCAGGTCAAGAGCGCCATCATGCTCGCCGGACTGGCCGCCTCGGGACGCACGCGCGTGACCGAGCCGATGCCTACACGCGATCATACGGAGCGGGCGTTCGCGACGTTCGGCCTGACCGTGCACGTGCAGGGCACGACCTGCACCGTCGAGGGCGGCCAGCGGCCTGTGGCACCCGCCGGTCCCCTTCGGGTGCCGTCGGATCCCTCGTCGGCCGCGGTCTGGGCCGCGGCAGCGGCGGCCCTCCCGGGGTCGTCGATCGTGTTGTCCGGCGTCTGCCTCAACCCGCTGCGACTCGGCTTCGTCCGCGCCCTCGAACGCATGGGCGCCGCGATCACGATCACGACGGACGAGGAAGTCGGCGGCGAGCCGGTGGGCTCGATCGCCATCGCGCACGGCACCCACCAGGCGGCCGTCATCACGCCGGATGAAGTGCCGAGCCTGATCGACGAGCTGCCGGTCCTGGCCGCGCGCGCCGCATTGGGCGGCCGGCTCGAGGTCTCCGGCGCGTCCGAACTGCGCGTCAAGGAAAGCGACCGCATCACGGCGCTGGTCGAAGGGTTCCGGCGGCTGGGCGTCCACGCGGAGGAGCGGCCCGACGGCTTCGTGATCGACGGATCACGCCAGCCGACCGGTGGCACCGCCGACGCGGCCAGTGATCACCGACTCGTCATGGCGTTCACGCTGGTTGGCCTCGGCGCAAGTGGCCCCACCACGGTGACCGACGCCGACGCCGTGGCGATCTCGTATCCGTCATTCCAGCAGGACCTGGCCGGACTCGTCGCGTGACGGTGGACAAGATTTATCTGGTCGGCTTCATGGCCAGCGGCAAGAGCACCGTGGCGCGCGCCCTGGCCTCCCGACTGCGCTGGCGGTGGGAGGACGTGGACGACCTCATCGAGCGCCGCGAACGGATGACCATCGCCGACATCTTCACGCGGCAGGGCGAGCCGTACTTCCGGGCGGCCGAGAAAGAGATCCTCCGCCTGCTGCAGCCGATGCGCCACGTCGTGGTGGCGACCGGCGGCGGCACGTTCGCCGACCCGGAGAACCGCGCGGCCATCAACCTCGACGGCGCGTCGGTGTGGATCGACGTGCCCCTGGCCGATCTCGTCGCGCGGATTCCGCTGGACGGCCGGCGCCCGCTCGCCGCCGATCGGGCGCAACTCGAACGCCTCTACAACGCGCGCGCCGACGCCTACCGGCTCGCGCACGTCCGCGTCAGCGGCGCCCGCGTGCCGATCCCCGTCATCGTTGACCGGATCCTCGACGCGGTGGGCCAGTTGCCGCCGCTGGTGGCCCAACCCGGATCCTGACGTGCGCTTCCTCATCATCAGCGACATCCACGCGAACATGCCGGCGCTCGATGCGGTGCTGGCCGATGCCCACCGCGTGGGGTATGACGCCGTGCTCTGCCTCGGCGATCTGGTGGGCTACGGCGCCGACCCGGGCCCGGCGATCGAACGCACGCTCGCCCTGGCGCCGGTGGGCCTGGTTCGCGGCAACCACGACAAGGTGTGTGCGGGGCTGGCACCCGCCACGCTCTTCAACGACGTGGCTCGCCAGTCGATCGAATGGACCCGGCGCGTCCTGACGCCGGCACAACTCGACGCGCTGACCGCGCTGCCGGCCGGCCCGCACCTGGTGCAGGACGGCCTGGAGATCTGCCACGGCTCCCCCTTCGACGAGGACCACTATATTTTCGAAGGCGGCGACGCGGCCAAGGCCATCGAAGCCGCCCACGGGCGCATCTGCCTGTACGGCCATACGCACCTGCCGGCGATCTTCGCGACGGCCGGCGACCCCGCGCGCGCTCCCGAACGCCCGGGCGACGAGGCTATCGGGCTGCCGATCAAGGGGCCCGTGCTGGTCAACGTCGGCTCAGTGGGCCAACCGCGCGACGGTGATCCGCGCGCGGCGTACGGACTGCTCGACCTGGCGGCAAACACCATCCAGCTGCGGCGGGTCGCCTACGACGTGGCGGCAGCCCAGCGCAGCATCAAGCGCGCGGGCCTGCCGCCGTGGCTCGCCGTGCGGCTCGAGAGGGGACAGTAGGGCGGGAAAGCGCGGGACGTGCTGGAGGGAACAGCACAGGACGTGCGAGGGACACAGGCTCCGAGGTGCTGGAAGTGACAAGCGCATGAAGTGCAAGAACTGACGGTCACGTGCGGACGCTGAGGGTGGAGGTGCTGGGCTCACGCAGACGGGCTCGGACAGTCGCAGAGGTGCAAGCGACCAGCACCTGAGCGTCAGTGAAAGCACCTCAGGTGCTTCTGAGGCCCAGCACGTCAAGTGCTCGTCAGACCTGCACCTCGGTGGTCTTCCCGCACCTCAGGTGCCTGTCGTGCCCTTCACTCCCCGCGCGCCCCGCTCTTCCCGCCGCTTCAGTTCCATCGCGAAGGCATCGCGCGCGGCGCGCGCGCCGAGGATCCAGCCGATCACGACGCCGATCAACAGCACGGCCGGGATGAAGATGAAGTGCGTGGCCGGCATCTCGCCGAAGTTCATCGCCGCGCGTCCTTCTCCAGGCGCGCGTTGACATTGGCGAGCTCGTCCTGCACGCGACGGAGGCGCATGGCGAGCGAGAGCACGTAGGCGAGCAGGGCCACCCACACGAAGGCGTACGCGATGAAGACGAACGGCGCCGCCGGCAGGACTTCCGAACCGCCCTCACCCGGGCGGAACGGCACGTACGCGTCCTGCGCGGCGGGCGGCACCGGGCTGCCGCCGCGCGTGACGGCCGTCGGGTCGGAGGTTTGCGACGAGGCCGGCAGGGCCGGCGAACTGGAGGGCGGCGATTGAGGCTGAGGCTGGGCGTGCAGGGCATCGGCGCCCGCAAGCACCAGCACGCCCAGCGTGACCAGCGTGACCAGCGTCGCCACCGTGCGCACGGGCGCCCATCGCGATGTCTTCGTCATGTCAATCCTCCAGCGCGAGCAGCGCCCGGTCGAGCGAGGCCCGCGCGGCCTCGAGGCGGACCCGCACGATGATCAGCGCGGCGGCCAGAATGAAGAAGCCCGCCAGACAGAACAGCATGGGCTGCCACATCGACCACGGCAGCGATCGCAGCACGGTCGTCTTCGGGTGCAGCGTGTTCCAGTAGTCCACCGACTTGTAGATGAACGGCACGAGCACGGCACCGAACAGCCCCAGCGCCGCCGCCAGTACTTCGGATCCGGCGCCGCCAAACCGGCGCAGCATCATGTACGACACTGCGATCATCCACATCACGAGCGCACTGGTGAGCCGCGCGTCCCAATCCCACCAGAGGCCCCACGCCTTGCGTGCCCAGAGCGGCCCGGTGACCAGGGTGATGAGTCCGAAGACCACCGTCAACTCCGCCGCCGCGAGCGCGACGTGATCCGCCGTGGCCGATCGCCGCCGCAGGTACATCAGGCTCGCGATGCCGCAGACCGTCATGGCCGTCATGGCCGTGAGGGCCGAGGGCACATGGAAATAGAAGATGCGCTGGATGAGGCCCATCGTGGACTCGTACGGCGCGCGGTCGATCAGGAACGGCGCGGCACCGAACATCGCTATGGCGATGACCAGCAGTGGGGGCACGAGGCGGTCGGGTCTGGACATGGCCTTCACTCCGTCATGACGGCGCCGAACGTCCAGAACGCCAGCGTCACGAAGACGGCGTCAAAGGATACCAGTATCGACAACCAGAACCGCGCCAGGTCCAGGTTCGGCTCCTCGGCGAACACGGCGGCGGTCCCCTGCACGCCGGCGATGAGCAACGGCACAATCAGCGGGTACAGCACGATCGGCAGAAGCACGTCCCGCGACTGCGCCCGCACGAGCATCGCCGCAAACAGCGTCCCAACCGCGGCAAAGCCGACCATGCCGAACAGGAGCAATCCCCCGAGCAGCCACGGCGCCCGCCCGATCGGGGCTTGGAACATCAGCCACAGGATCGGCACCAGGGCGACCTGCACGGCGACGAGCAGGACGAGCACGCCGCACAACTTGCCGACATAGACCGCCTGGCGCTCGACGGGCGACAGCAGGAGGGCCCGCAGTGTTTCAGACTGCCGCTCGCGCTCGAACGTCCGCCCCAGCGCCAGGGTGCCGGAGAACACCATCGTGACCCACAGGATGCCGGCGGGCGCCTGCGGAATCGGCCGGCCATTGCGGACGAAGACGAACGCGAAGACCAGGACGCACGTCATTGCGAAGAAGACGGTCGTGTAGATCAGCTCCCGGCTGCGCCACTCGACGCGCAGGTCCTTGCGCGTGATGAGCCAGGCGTCGCGCGCCAGGCTCACGCGATCTCCGCGGCGAGCGCCTGTCGATAGCGCGCCCGGAGCGACCCGTCGCCCGTGAGGGGCCGGATCCGCCCTTCGTCAAGACAGTAGGCCTCGTCCACGAGGCCGTCAGCACTTTCGAAGTCGTGCGTCGTGATGACGACGATGACGCCCGAGGCGCGGAGGCTCCCCAGGCGCTCGGCCAGCGCCGCCGTCGAGGCATCGTCCAGCCCCGTGAACGGCTCGTCGAGCAACACGAGCGCCGGTCCGTGCACCAGCGCCCGTTCGAGCGCCAGGCGCTGCCGCAGCCCGCGCGAGAAGCTGCTGACCCGGTCGTCGGCCCGCTCGGTGAGGCGCGAGGAGGCGAGCGCGGCCTCGACGCGCGACGCCAGGTCGGGCGTGCCATAGAGCGCGCCGAAGAACTCGAGGTTCTCGCGCGCCGTGAGGTCGCCGTAGAGGAAGAGATCGTGGCCGAGCACGCCGATGTGCCGACGAAGGAGGTCACCCAGGTCCGCAGCCGCCCGCCCGCCGTAGAGGATGTCTCCGCTCGACGGTCGAACCAGCGTCGACAGCACACCGAGGAGCGTGGACTTGCCGGCGCCATTGGGACCGAACAGCCCGACGATCTTCCCGGCGCTGAGCGTGAGCGACACGCGGCGAAGCGCACGGCGACGTCCGAACTGCCGGGAGACGTCGCGGACCTCGACGCGGTCGAAGGCGGCCTGCGACAGGCCCGGCGCCGCGGTCATACCGCGGCCGAACGGCGTCCGGGAAACACGGCCGCGCCGATGCCCATCGCCAGGATGGCGCCGGCCAGGGCCAGCGCCGTGTTGCGCGGCCAGCGAGGGTGATAGGGCAGGCCGGTGATCTCGACCGAGAGCGTGTCGCCGGCCGCCAGCCCGGGCCCCATCCCCACCAGCACGGGGACGCCGTTGCTCTGCATCTCCTGCTTGTTGGGCGCCTGCGGCGACGACATGTCGAGACCGGCCTCCTTGGGGACCAGGACGAGCACCTGCTCGAGCGCGGCCGGCCAGCGCTGCGCCAGTCGAACGGTCCCGCCCGCAATCGGCAACTGGAAGCCGACCTCCACGCGCGTCACGCCGGGCGCGAACGGTCCGGTGATGATGACGTGTGACCCGTTCGCCGTCGCCTGCGGCGTGGACCCCTCGAGGATCGAGGCGCTGCGAGCCTCGCGCGGCAATTCCAGCGTGAGCGGGCCGCCGATATCGACCGGGGTCCGCGCGCTGTTCATGATCTGGAGCGCGTAGAAGATGTTGAGCTGCTCGTTCGAGAACTCCGCGACCACGCGCGAGTCGGCGCCAAACGTCACCACGCCGCGTTCGGGCGCGGCGGTGGCCAGCTTCTCGTCCTCGGACCGTCGGGCCGCAGCCGCCGGGTCATCGGCGGCCAGGACGACGCGCAATCCGCTCGACCCGACCGTGATGTCCTGCGACTCGAGCCGCTGCCCGTCCACGACGGCGGTGGCTTTCAACCGGGTGCCGGCGACCAGGTCGCTGACTTGCGCCCGGCCGCCCGCGTCCGTCTTGACCTGGCGCGTCACGCCGTTGACGACGAACTCCACCGTCACGCTCGCCAGGTTGTTCGCAAAGCTCCCGCGGACGACGCGCACGGTCACCGTACCGGCAGGCACTTCCGCCACCGGCAGCGGGATGCCCGAGATCTCCTTGGGGTCGGGCATCACCGCCTGCGCACGCGCGGGCGAGACCGCCGACAGACACAGCGCGAGCGCGACGAACGAGGTGCGCAGCGCGCGCGTCCGGCCGGTCATCATGGCGCTCCGATCTTGCCGCCGCACTGCTTGCAGAAGCGCGCATCGGCGTCGTTGACGGTACTGCAGGCCGGGCACGTGCCCGCGGCGGCCGCAATGGGCGGCGCAGTCGCGCCGCGCGCCTCGGCCGGCGGCCCAACCACCGCCGCCCGCGTGGCGCCCGGCAGCTGATCGAGTTGTTCCATCAGCGTCAGGGCTCGCAGGCGAAGGCGCGCGCCCATTTCGGCGAAGTCCACCTCGCTCACCTTGCGCATGGCGTGATCGAACTCGAGCTCCTTGATCGAGCGCAGGGCCAGAGCCTTCTCGCGTTCGAGGAACTCCCGTGTTTCGTTGGTGACCGGCGGGCGCTCCCGGTCCGGTGCCCAGAATCCCATGAGCGAGCGGTGCAACGCGTAGGCCGCCGCTCCCGACGCGAGGACCGCGCCGCTGATCAGCAGGAGCGCGGCCGGCTGGGTGTCGCGCGACATCAGCACGGCGCCAGTTGCGCCGCACATCGCCAGCAGCAGGTAGAAGTGTCCGGCGCGGAACGCGCCGGGGACGGCAGGGCTAGTCGAGGTCTCGGAGCTCATCGTCGAGGCGATTCTGCAGGTCGGTGGTGGCGGTGGTGGTGGCGGCCAGCGGCGCGTCGGGCGTGACCGGCCGGCGCGACCACCGGAATGCCAGCGTGCCGATCATCATCACTCCGGCCAGGCCGAGACCGTACGGCAGCAGCCACGCGAGCCGGTTGAAACCCTTGTCGATCGGCGCGGCCAGCACTTCCTGGCTACCGTACTTGGTCACGAAGAACTGGATGATGCGGTCGCGGTCGGCGCCAGCGGCCACCTGCTTGGCGATCTCGCCGCGCATTTCGGCAGCGGTCGCGCACGTGCACTCTCCCACCCGCTTGCGCCCACAGGTGCCGCACATGCACACGATCTCGGTCTGCATCTCCCGCTCGAGGGCCGATCGTGGAACCACTGTCACGGTCTGCCCGGTCTCCACGTGCTGGGCGTGCACCCGCGTGCCGCCGAGCGACAGGGCCAGCATCAAGACCAGCGTCGTCGTCACGGCGCCCTCGGGCACGCTCGCCGTCGCGAACGCCAGCGCGCGTTCCGGCAGCAGCGAAATCAGCGTGCCGATGGCCATCACGCCGATGCCGAACCAGATCCAGTTCACGAGCGGGTTGATCTTGATGTGGAAGAAACTCGACCGGTCCGTCGGATTCATGCTCGACAGCACGATGTACAGGTCGCCCGCCAGGCCACGCCGCATTGCGACTTCGGTCGTCGGTTCGTCGCGTCCGTGAAAGTGCCAGCGGGCCGGATACATCCGGCCGAGCGACGCGCCGTCACGGAAGATCTCGACTTCGGCCGTGATCATCTGCTTGAGGCTGTCCTCGGTGACGGAGGGCGAGATGTATCGGACCTCGTACGGGCCAATGGCGACCTGCTGCCCGGGCGTGAGGTTGACCTGTTCTTCCTGTTCGTAGCCGCCGCCGGCGAAGCCGAGGAAGATGAGGACAATGCCCGCGTGCACGATGTAGCCGGCGTAGCGGCGACGCGACCGGGCGAAGAGCCCGACCATCGCCGTGAACAGGTCCGTCCCGGTCGTCTGCTTGCGGACGGCCGCGCCCCGCACGAACTCCTGGGTGATCGTCGTGGCGACCATGGCGCAGAGGCCGAAGCACAGCCCTGAGGCCCAGAACTGAATCCCGAGGGCAACCGCGGTGGTCGTCACGGTGACGGCCGCGAGCACGGGCCACAGGAATTGCCGCTGCAGGTTCGCCAGGCTCGACTTGCGCCACGCGAGCAGTGGCCCGACGCCGGTCAGGAACAGGAGGATGAAGCCAATCGGCACCATCCACTTGTTGAAGAACGCGGGCCCCATCGTCAGCCGCTCGCCGTTGACCGCCTCGCTGAGGGTCGGAAACATCGTCGCGAACAGGATGAAGAACGCCGAGAAGAGCAGCACCCAGTTGTTGGCGAGGAACGCGGCCTCGCGCGACACCCAGGAATCCAGCTCGTTCCTGGCGCGCAGGAGCGGCAGACGGAAGATCACCAGCCCGAAGCTCACGGTGAGCAGGAAGACCATGAAGATGGTGAACAGCAGCGCCAGCTCGCGGTCCTCGCCGAAGGCATGGACCGACTGCACGATCCCCGAGCGCGTCATGAACGTGCCGAAGATCGTCAGGAAGAACGTGATGATGACCAGCGACACGTTCCAGATCTTCAGCATGCCGCGCCGCTCCTGCACCATCACCGAGTGCAGAAACGCCGTGGCTGTGAACCACGGGAGCAGGCCGGCGTTCTCGACCGGGTCCCAGCCCCAATAGCCGCCCCAGCCGAGTTCTTCGTACGCCCAGAGTGCCCCGAGCGCGAGCCCGACGGTCAGGAACAACCACGCCACCATCGTCCAGCGGCGCACGGCGCGCAACCACGAGTCGTCCAGCTGGCCCGAGGCGAGGGCCGCGATCCCGAACGCAAACGGGATCGTCATCCCGACGAAGCCGAGGTACAGCATCGGCGGGTGGATCGCCATGTAGAAGTTCTGGAGGAGCGGATTGAGGCCCTCTCCGTCGGCCGGCACCTGCGTCAGGAACGACTCGAACGGGTTGTTGTGCACGACGATGAGGAACAGGAAGAACATCTGGACGGTCCCGATGACCGCAACGACCCAGGGCACCAGTACCCGCTGGCGCTCGCGGTTGCGCAGGATCGCCACGCTGCCGAAGACCGAGAGCAGGGTGACCCAGAACATGATCGAGCCGTCGAGCCCGCCCCAATACGATGCGAGCTTGTAGAAGAGCGGCTGGGCCGAGTTCGAGTAGTGCTGGACGTACTTGATGCTGTAGTCGCCGGTGACGAACGCGTGAATCATCACGGCCGAGGCGACGCACATCAGCGCCGTCATCACGTGGAAGAGGCCGATGCCCCCCTGGACGAGTGCAGTGTTCCGGCGCCGCGCACCGGCGACCGATGCGGCGACCGCGCCGCTCGCGACGACGAAGGACGCGAGGATCAGGAACGTGCCGAACGCGGACACGCTATTTCCCCTGACCAGTCAGGGCGCTACTCGTGGCGGTGGTGGGCTCGTAGCGGGACGGACACTTGGCGACCACCCCGTCCTTCTCGACGTGAAAGCCCTCGGCACTCAGGCGCCCCTTGAGCACCACCTCGGCTTCATCCTTGAAGGTGTCGGGCACGAGTCCCTGATAGGTCACCCGCACCTGCTTGTCGCCGTTGCGGACGACGAACTTGTAGTCGAGCGAGGACGGCTTCCACTCGATGGAGCCGGGCACGACGAAGCCGTGCAGGTTCATGGGCTTCCCGTACCAGTCGGCGGGGCTGACCATCACCTCGTCGACCTTCTTGTAGTAAGAGGCCCCCTCCGACACCGTGCGGGCGAGCAGCAACGAGAACGCTCCGCCGACGAGCAGGACCGACAGCAGCACGCGGACAGTTTTTTTGGACATCTGAAACCCCGTCACTCGCCAGAATACTACCCTTCGACTCGCCGCTGAAAGAAACGAGCGCTCGCTCAGGGCTGGCCCGGGCCGACGCCGGCCTGGGCCAGGAGCCGCACCACGGCTTCCACGGGCAGGCCCACGACGTTCGAGTAGGACCCGTCGATCCGCGGGATGAACCGCGCCGCATACCCCTGGATGGCATAGGCCCCCGCCTTGTCGAGCACCTCCCCTGACGCGACGGCCCGCGCCAGGTCGGCCTCGGGCCAGGCGTGCATCCAGACCGTGGTGCGCTCGACCAGCGACTGGACGATGCCGCGGTGCGCGACCGCGACGCCGGTCAGCACCTCGTGGGTACGCCCACCCAGCCGGCGCAGCATCCGCGCCGCGTCGTCGGCATCGACCGGCTTGCCCAGGACGGCGTCGTCGAGGACGACCGCCGTGTCGGCACCGAGGGTGACCGCGTCCGGATGACCCACGGCGCCTTCGCGGGCCTTGTCGCGCGCAAGGCGCTCGACATAGGCCGCCGGCGCCTCCCCGCGGTGCTGCGTTTCATCGACCGCGGGGGCGACCACCTCAAAGACGAAGCCAGAGGCCTCGAGCAGTTCCTTCCGACGCGGGGAGGTGGAGGCGAGACGCAGGCGCATCGACTGACAGCGTACGACAGGATCGGATCGTCAGTCCCGGCCGGCGCGAGCCGCTATGATGCACCTGATGGAGCGACTCGACCAGGCCGCCATGCGCGCGCTGCGCAGCCTGCTGGCCAACCAGCCGGTGACGGCCGAGAAGATCGGCTTCGCGTGGACGATCGCGGCCGGCGCCACGCTGGCGCGCAACGCGCGCGTGACGTGGGACGGCAGCGGCGCCTTGCGGCTGACGGCGGCCAGCGAGGAGTGGCGGCGCGCGATCGTCCGCGCCAAGCCCGTCATCGCCGAGCGGCTGGGGCTGCTGCTCGGCGCCGGCATCGTGCGCACCATCGTGGTACAGACCGACGCGCGCGAACCGGCGGGCGTCTCGAGGAAACGACATGCGTGAAACCGTGATTGTCAGTGCCGTGCGCACGCCCACGGGGAAGTTCCTGGGTGCATTGAAGGATTTCAAGGCGACCGACCTCGGCGCTCTGGTCGTGCGCGAAGCGGTGCGCCGCGCGGGCATCGACGCAGGCGAGGTCCACGAGTGCATCCTCGGCAACGTCGTCAGCGCCGGCGCTGGACAGGCCCCGGCCCGCCAGGCCGCCCTGAGAGGCGGGCTCGAGGCGGGCGTCGCCGCGCTCACCATCAACAAAGTGTGCGGGTCGGGGTTGAAAGCGGTGATGCTGGCGTCGCAGGGGATCGCCACGGGTGACATCGATGTCGCGGTCGTCGGTGGGATGGAGTCGATGAGCAACTGCCCCTACTTGCTCACCCGCGTGCGCGAGGGACTGCGGATGGGGAACGGCACGATCATCGACTCGATGATTCACGACGGGCTGTGGGACTCCTTCCATGACGTCCACATGGGGATCACCGGCGAGCACGTGTCGGAGACGTATCGTGTCTCGCGTGACGACCAGGATCGGTACGCCGTGGAAAGCCATCGCAAAGCGGCCGCTGCCACCGCCGCCGGCCATTTCCGTGACGAGATCCTCCCGATTCCACTTCCGCAGAAGAAGGGGGATCCCCTCGCCTTCGATCTCGATGAGTCGATCCGGCAGGACACCACCGCCGAGGCGCTGTCGCGGCTCAAGCCCGCGTTCAAGAAGGACGGCACGGTGACGGCCGGGAACGCGCCGGGCGTCAACGACGGCGCTTCGGCCCTCGTGGTCATGGGCGCAGACACGGCGGCGCGGCTGCGGGTGACGCCGCTGGCCCGCATCGTGGGCCAGGCGACCGCCGGCCTCGAACCGAAGCTCGTGCTCATGACGCCGGTGGACGCCGTGCGCAAGGTGCTCGCGAAAGTCGGATGGCGCCTCGAGGACGTGGACCTGTTCGAGTTGAACGAGGCCTTTGCCGTGCAGGCCGTCGCGGTCATCCGTGAACTCGGCGTGGACCCGGCCCGCGTCAACGTGCAGGGCGGCGCCGTCGCGCTCGGGCATGCCATCGGGTCGAGCGGCTCGCGCGTGCTGACGACGCTCGTCTACGCGCTGCGCCGGCTGGGCAAGCGTCGCGGGGTGGCGACGCTCTGCCTGGGCGGGGGCAACGGCGTCGCGCTCGCCGTGGAGGTCCTGGTGATCGCCTCCGTCGGCGTCATCGGCGCGGGTACGATGGGCAACGGCATCGCGCAGACCTTCGCGCAGGCCGGCTACGGCGTGGTGCTGCACGACGCTGTCCCGGCCTCGATCGATCGGGCCCGGGCGACGATCGAGAAGAGCCTGGCCAGGTTCGTCGAGAAGGGCAAGCTCACGGCGTCCGACCGCGACGCCACCCTCGGTCGCATCACGATGGTGGCCGACCTCGACGCCCTCGCTCGCGTGGACTACGTCGTCGAGGCCATCATCGAGGATCTGGGGGCGAAGCGGGCGCTCTTCGCCACGCTCGATCGACTCACCCGCCCCGACGTCATGCTGACGTCGAACACCTCGTCGATCTCGATCACCTCGCTGGGCGCAGCGACGAGCCGCCCCGATCGCGTGCTCGGCATGCACTTCATGAATCCCGTCCCACTGATGACGCTGGTCGAACTCGTCCGCGGTCAGGCCACCTCGGACGCGTCGATGCAGACGGCCGTGACGCTCTCCCAGGCGCTCGGCAAGACCCCGGTCGAGGCAGCCGACTATCCGGGCTTCATCGCCAACCGCATCCTGATGCCGATGATCAACGAAGCCGCGTTCGCCGTGATGGAAGGGGTCGGTACGGCCGAGGCCATCGACACGGTGATGAAGCTCGGCATGAACCATCCGATGGGCCCGCTCACGCTCGCCGACTTCATCGGCCTCGACGTCTGCGTGGCCATCCTCGACGTGCTGCACACCGGCCTGGGCGACCCCGAGTACCGGGCCTGTCCCCTGCTCCGTCGCCTGGTCGCTGCCGGTCACTTCGGACGCAAGAGCGGGCAGGGGTTCTATCGGGTACTGATTCAGACGCCTACGGCAGACGGCCTACGGGGGACGGCAGACGGGCTACGGGAGGCCACGGGTTACCGCCCACCTGCTGCGGGCTCGCGATCGCTAGGCTCTGCGCAACTCGGCGCATCTTAGAGCATTTTCGAAATGCGTGTAGCGCCGCTCCGCGCTCCCCGCGCAGGCCCGCGCGCCTTCCGTGCGAGCGCTGCGCGGAAGTCGCGCGTCGCGCCGCTACACGCATTCCGAAAACGCTGTAGGCATCGAGTCCCGCACTTCATCGTCAGGACGAGCACGTCGCCGTCAGCACCAGCACGTCACCGTCAGTGCCAGCACGTCACCGTCAGCACCAGCACTTCACAATCAGTTCGAGCACTTCACCGTCAGCCCCAGCACCTCAGGTTCTCGTCATCAAGAGGTACCCCAGCTGAGGCCAGTGCGTGTGGTCCGTCGCGCCGCGGGCGGCCAGGTAGTCGCGCATCTCGAAGGTGTCGGAGAGATACACCGCGTCCGAGTCGGGGAAGAACGGCACGCCATCGAGGCATACCGGGTTGAGGTGGATGAGGAAACGGCTGTGCGCGGCCCCCTGCGGGAAGTGCGCGCGCAGATAGCGCGGGTAGGCGACGCGGTGCTGATAGAGATGCACGAGCGCGTCGATCCATCGACCTGTGCGCAGCTTGTCCTTGATCGGCATCGCGCGCAGGCCGTAGCGGAACGACTTCATGTACTCGCCGACGCGGAACGGCGGGGTCATGATCGCCATCAACCCGCCAGGACGCGTCAGCCGCAGCATCTGATCGAGCAGGCGCTGGGGCCACACGAGGTGCTCGACCACGTAGAGCGTCATCACGGCGTCGAACGGCCGATCGCGCAGAGCCACGTCGTAGAGCGACGAGGACTCGAACGACGCGCCGGGATAGGTGGCCCGGTTCTTCTCCACCTGGGCGCGCGACCAGTCCACGCCGGTGTAGGCCAGCCCGCGGTCGGCCCAATGCCGGCAGACGTGCGCCGAACCGCAGCCCAGGTCGAGCAGGCGCGTGCCGGGTTCGAGCAGGCCGCGCAGATGCCACTGCGGCCTGAGTTCCGGTCCCCACGTCTCATTGACCGTTTCCGCCGTCTCGAAGTACGCCCGCATGACGTCGCTGTTGTAGAACTGTGCCATCCGCTGGTGCAGCCGTTCGAGCGCAGGCTGCGCGGCCGGATCGAGCGCGCTGCAGAGTTCAGGAATGGGCCGGACGAGCGACATCAATCGCCCGGGATCATAGCCCGGTGCGACCGTGAGGCGGCGGCCGGCCGACGCGCCCGCCCCCACCAGACCAGCGCCGCGATCGGCGTCAGAATCAGGACCTCGCGCAGCATGGCCCAGCTGTTCTCGGCCACCATCCGCATCGTGCAGCAACGCCGCGAGATCGGCAGGAAGATGTCGAGCCCGGTACTGAAAGTACTCACGCGTGACGGGCCAGAACGCCATGATGCCAATCGGCGCCTTGGTGTCCGGTGAGAGCGCGTCGAGCAGTGGGTGCGTGCACCAGGCGAGGAAGACGGCGAGTCCGGTGCGCGTGCGGCTTCCGGCGACCGGCCATCGCATCAGGGCCGCCGTCGTCGCCACCACCGCCGCCGCCCCCACGCTGTGCGTCTCGCCGCTATGCCGGCCGACCAGCAAATCCAGATCTGGCGCCGCCCCCACGAGCGCCAGCGCCCCGACCTGCCACCACAACGCCCGCGCCGACGCCGCGGGCCTGGCGACGACCCACCCGACGGTCACCGCCGCAAGCGCATGTCCCACTGACGAAGGCACCAGACATCGTACCGCGAGTCCAGGCCGAACCCCGGACCCGCCGGACCCGCGTGACCCTGACGTACCTGACGTACCTGACGTACCCGAGTACCCTGACGTACCCGAGTACCCGGCGTACCCGAGTACCCGGCGTACCCGAGTACCCTGACGTACCCCGCGTACCCGGCGGACCTGTGCGTTGTCCCCCCCTGTCACACCCGCCTCGCACAATGTCCGGAACGAGGCGGGCGCCGTACGCAGATTCTGCCGCCTCACGGGGGTGGGGCGAAAGTGTCGTGCCTTCCTAACTTACTGAAATCAATCTAGATAGAGGCGTCTCATGATCCATTTTCGCTTGACACCCACCTGGCACGATCCTAGAATTGCCTACGGTCCGGCCACGGTCGCCCGATTCGGCGGCGCGGCATCAGCGAGGAGTCCCATGGCAGCAGCAACAGATCGTACGGAAAGGTTCGAACGGCGCGACGACGACCGGACCGACAAGGAGCGCGCAAAGGCCGTCGAACTGGCGGTTGGCCAGATCGAAAAGCAGTTCGGCAAGGGCTCGATCATGCGATTGGGGGGCAAGGACGGCATCGCGCCGATCCCGTCCATCTCGACCGGCTCGATCAGCATCGACTGGGCGCTCGGCGTCGGCGGCCTTCCCCGTGGCCGCGTCATCGAGATCTTCGGCCCGGAATCGTCCGGCAAGACGACCCTGGCCCTGCAGGTCATCGCGCAGGCCCAGAAGCTCGGCGGCGTGGCCGCCTTCGTGGATGCCGAGCATGCGCTCGATGCGTCGTATGCGCAGAAACTGGGCGTGGACCTCGACAACCTGCTCGTCTCGCAGCCCGATAACGGTGAGCAGGCGCTCGAGATCACCGAGGTCCTGATCCGGTCCAACGGCGTGGACGTCGTCGTCGTGGACTCGGTGGCCGCGCTCGTGCCCCGCGCCGAAATCGAGGGCGAGATGGGCGAAGCCCAGATGGGGCTGCAGGCCCGCCTGATGTCGCAGGCCCTGCGCAAGCTCACGGGTGTGGTGGCCAAGTCCAAGACGTGCCTGATCTTCATCAACCAGCTGCGCGAGAAGATCGGCGTGATGTTCGGCAATCCGGAAACGACCACCGGAGGACGCGCCCTCAAGTTCTACTCGTCGGTGCGTGTGGACATCCGGCGCATCGGCGCAATCAAGGACGGTGAGGCCGTCGTCGGCGGCCGCACGCGTGTCAAGATCGTGAAGAACAAGGTCGCGCCGCCGTTCCGCGAGGCCGAGTTCGACGTGATGTACGGCGAGGGCATCTCGCGCGAGGGCGATCTGCTCGACCAGGGCGTCGCCCGCAACGTGATCGAGAAGAGCGGCACCTGGTTCTCGTATGGCGGTGAGCGCCTCGGGCAAGGTCGGGAGAACTCCAAGGCATTTCTGAAGGCGAACCCGACGATCTCGGCCGACATCGAAAGCAAGCTCCGCAAGGAAATGGGCCTCCCGGCCCCCAGCGCCGAATAACGCCGTTCACGCCAGCGCCTGCCCCGAGCGGCGGGCGCTGGCGTCGTGTCCCTGCGCGAGTCCTGTCGCCGGCCCGGCGCTTTGCGTCCCCTTCGCCTGGGCGATACGCTAGGCGCCTAAGCTTTGTCTCCTCCAGCCAATCCCCAGACGTCCGTCGCGAGGCCTGACACGGCCTGGCGAATGCCCTCCGCCCGCGGCGTGCTCGTCGCTGGCGTGCTGCTGGCGGCCGTCCTGCTGGTCGGCGGATGGATCACCTTGCGCAGCACGAGCGCGCTGCGCGACGAGGCGGCGCGGGTCGTGCACTCCCAGGACGTCGGCAACGCCCTGCGCGACCTGGTCATCGAGCTGCTGAACGCGGAGACGGGCCAGCGAGGGTTCATCATCACGGGCGACCCGACGTACCGGGCCCCGTATGACACCGCCGTTCGGCGGATCGCGGACGCGATCGACCACCTGGGTGCGTTGACCGCGGACAACGCGGAGCAGCAGGCGTCCGTTGCCCGCATCCGGCAGTTGATTGGGCCACGGCTGGAAGAGCTGGCGCGCAACCTGGCGCTGCGCAGCGACGGTGGCCTCGAGGCGGCGGTCGCTGGGGTCGCGGCCGGACGCGGGCTCGCGGTCATGAAGGCGCTCCGCGAGGAGCTCGACGCCATGGCGGTCACCGAAGCCCGCCTCCTGGAGGCGCGCCGGGGCCAGGCGACCGAGCAGTACCTCGTGGCGGTGGGCGGCCAACTCGGCCTGGCGCTGGTGTCACTGCTGATGCTGTGGACGTTCGCGCGATTGGTTCGGCACAACCTGCGGGCGCGTGCGCAGACGGCCGAAGCGATCCATCGCGACCGCGAGGAACTGCGGGTGACGCTCTCGAGTATCGGCGACGGCGTGATCGCCACCGATCGCGACGGCCGCGTCACGATGATGAACCACGTGGCCGAGGCACTCACAGGGTGGACCACCGCGGAGGCGATCGGCAAGCCCTTGTCGGAGGTCTTCGTGATCCTCAACGAGACGTCGCGACAGCCGGTCGAGAACCCGGTCGATCGCGCCATCGCGCACGGCGTCATCGTGGGGCTGGCCAACCACACCGTCCTCATCGCGCGCCACGGAGCCGAGCGGCCGATTGCCGACAGCGCCGCGCCCATTCGCCACGCGGACGGCACGGCGCTCGGCGCCGTCCTCGTCTTCAGGGACGTCGAAGATGAGCGCGCGGCCGAACGCGCGATGAGCGAGGCGCTGGAGTACGCGCGGACCATCGTCGATACCGTGCGCGAGCCGTTGCTGGTCGTGGCCAGCGACTTCACCGTTCGATCCGCGAGCCGGTCCTTCTACGACACGTTCCGGACGACGCCCGCGGACACCGAGGGTCGGAGCGTCTTCGAGGTGGCCGGCGGCGCGTGGCGCCCTCCGGCCGTGCGTCGCTGGCTCGAGCAGGCCTTCGCCTCACGACAGAGCGTGGGGACGCTCGAGGTCCCGGCCGAACTGCCGGGCGCGGGCCTCGGTGTCCTCCGCCTCCATGCCGGTCACCTGAAACACGGCAAGACCGACACCGGGCAGCTGCTGGTGGCCGTCGAGAACATCTCGGACGAGCGCGCGGCAGAAGCGGCCCGCGCCGGCCTCCTCGCCAAACAGACCGCCTGGTCCGCGCGGCTGCAGCAGGTCGCCAACGCCTCGCTCACCATCCACGCGGCCACCACGCAGGACAGCGTGGTCGGCATCATCGGCGCCGAAGCGCGGCGCATTCTCGGCGCAGGCGACTGCGACGTCGTGTTCGAGCCCACGCTCGCCCACGAAGACCACGGCATGCTCATCGTGCCGCTCATGGGCCGCGAAACGCGCCAGCTCGGCTACATCCGGTGTCGTGACAAGGCGTCCGGCCCCTTTGACGCCGACGATCGCGCCATCCTCACGCAGCTGGCCCACATGGCCTCGACCGCCGTCGAGAACGCCCGCCTCTACGGCGAGATGCGCCAGGCCGACCTGCGCAAGGACGAGTTCCTGGCGACGCTGGCGCACGAGCTGCGTAATCCGCTGGCCCCAATCCATCACGCCCTCCAGGTGATGCGACAGACGACCAACCCCGTCGAACAGCGGACCAACCGGGAGGTCATCGAACGCCAGGTGCGCCAGTTGGTGCACCTCGTGGACGATCTGCTGGACGTCTCGCGGGTCAGCCGAGGCAAGCTCGACCTGCGCAAAGGCCCCGTCACGCTCGCCGAAGTCCTCAAGAGCGGCATCGAGACCAGCCGTCCGCTGGTGGAGGCGCAGGGGCACGCGCTGACCGTGACGCTGCCCCCGGAGCCCGTGTGGCTCTTCGCCGATCTGACGCGCCTCGCGCAGGTGTTCTCGAACCTGCTCAACAACAGCGCCAAGTACACCGAGCCGGGCGGGCAGATCGCCCTGACGGCTGGCGTCGAGGGCCGCGAGGTGCTCATCTCGGTCTCCGATACGGGCATCGGGATCAGCCCGGACATGCTGCCCCACGTCTTCGACGTGTTCCGGCAGGCGGCCAATGCGGGCGAGCACGCCCAGGGCGGCCTGGGGATCGGCTTGACGCTGGTGCGCCGCATCATCGAGTTGCATGGCGGCAGCGTGGAAGCCCGCAGCCAGGGCCTCGGCCAGGGCAGCGAGTTCGTGGTGCGGCTGCCTGCCGACGTCCCGCCGCCGGCGCCGTCGTCTGCGGACACGGCGAACCCCTCCCGGATCGAGCCGCGCGAGCCGTCGCTCCGCGTCCTCGTCGTAGATGACAACGCAGATTCCGCCGACACGCTCGCCATGCTGCTCCGCATGTCTGGACACGAGGTCGCCGTGGCGCGGGACGGCTACAGCGCCGTGGACCAGACCGCGTCATTCCGTCCGGACCTGGTCCTGCTCGACATCGGGCTTCCGGGCATCAGCGGCTACGAGGCGGCCCGACGGATCCGCCAGCTGCCTGGGGGGCCCGCGGTCCAGCTCGTCGCGCTCACGGGTTGGGGGCAGGAAGACGACCGGCGTCGGTCGCGGGAGGCCGGGTTCGATCAGCACCTCGTGAAGCCGGTTGACTTCGATGCGCTCCGAAATCTGCTGGCGGGTGTCCGCCGGGCGTGACCTGAGGGTGGGCACGCCGGCGCCCATAGTGAGCACGTCTCGGACCATTCCCGTCCGAATCCCAGGTCAGAAGCGGAGCCGGGTGGGTCGTCTTGCGGCACACGCCTTGCACAATTCGATGAGTCGTCGATCGATCGCGCGCAGAGCCGCGGAGCGAGTCGGACGATGTCCGCGTCCGATGGGCAACAGGGCCCGGGCTCGCCGGGGAGGCACATGGCTGGCGACTTGACGACTACATTGCGGGTACTGACTCACGAGCTGCGCACGCCGGTCGGCGTGATTCAAGGGTACGTGCGGATGCTCAGCGATGGTCGCGTCGCCGAGGCGGACCAGGCCCAGATCTACAAACAGATTCGAGAGGCCACGGGACGTGTCGCCGCCCTGGGTGATCAGATTCGACGAACTCCTCCGCTGGCTGCCCTCGGACGCCACGCAGACCACGGGTGCCATCGCCCTCTCCGCGCTGATCGACGACGCCGTCGCGCTGGCGCGCTTCGGGAGTCGCGTCCAGGTCGAGCAAATCCACGAGGCGTCGGTGCGCACGTCGGACACGCGCGCGCTTGTCCGCACCTGCGCCACGCTGATCGATGCGGTCGCGCGGGAATCATTGGACGTCGTGCGGGTCTGGACGGGCGCTCGCGCCGATGGCACGCACGACGTCCTCCTGTCCGCCGAGGTCGGCGGTGACGAACTGGCGAACCTGCCGGGCCCGACCGATCCGGGTGCCGCGCCCCTCGCCCTCGATCGCGGCGGCCTCGGCATGTCGCTGGTCTGCGCGGCCGCCGTCGTTGACGCCCACCAGGGGTCCCTCTGGCAGCTCGCGGGTCGGCGAGCCGCGGTGGGCCTCAGACTTCCAGGAGCATAGACTCACCTCATGGCCGCCCGCCTCGCCATCGTTGACGACGACCCGTTGTTCATGGAGTACCTCGCGAGCACGCTGCGCTCGCGCGGCTACAACGTCACCACGTACTCGAGCGGTGCCGACTTCCTGCAGGCGCTGGCCGTCTCGCCGCTGCCTCAGGTGGCCTTGCTCGACGTGCTGATGCCGGCCATGAACGGCCTCGAGACCCTGCGCACGCTGAAGTCGTCGTACCCGGCCCTGCAGGTCGTCATGCTCTCCGGTGAGCGCGTGCCCGCGACGATCGTGGACGCGGTCCGCAGCGGCGCCGTGGACTATGTCGTCAAGCCTGACGACGCCGATGGCCTCGGCGAAGCCGCGATCGAGAACGCGATCATCAAGGCGCTCGACCGCCTCGCGCTGGAGTCCGAAGTGGCGCGCTTCGCGGCCCTGGCACCTGCCGAGGACAGCCCGGATGGCGACACGCCGAGCTGGGGCGTCGGCGCGGCGATGCGTCCCGTCGTCGCGCTGATCGATCGCGTAGCCGACAGCGACATCGGCGTCCTGCTGACCGGCGAGAGCGGCGTGGGCAAGGAGGTGGTGTCGCGGGAGATTCACCGCCGCTCGCCCAGGCGGTCGCGCCCGTTCGTCAAGGTCAACTGCGCGGCGCTGCCGGCTGACCTGCTCGAAAGCGAGTTGTTCGGCCACGAGCGCGGCAGCTTCACCGGCGCACAGGCCACGCGTGTGGGCAAGTTCGAGTTCGCCAGCAACGGCACGATCCTGCTCGACGAGATTGGGGAGCTGCCGCCAGGGCTGCAGGCCAAGCTGCTGCACGTGCTGCAGGATCGCGAGTTCACGAAGGTCGGCAGCAACCGTCCCGTGCAGGCCGAGGCGCGCGTCATCGCGGCCACCAACCGGGATCTGCCGCAGATGGTCGCCGCCGGGCTGTTCCGCGAGGATCTGTACTACCGGCTCCAGGTGATCGAGGTGCGCATTCCACCGCTGCGCGAACGTCCGGACGAGATCCCGATCCTCACCGATTTCTTTCTGCGCCGCTACGCGGCCCGTTATGGGAAACCCGCCCTGGCCCCCTCCGCGCGACTGAGGGAGGCGCTGCAGCACTACGCGTGGCCTGGCAACATCCGGGAGCTGGAGAACACGATCAAGCGCCTGGTCATTCTTCAGGACGAACAGCTGGCCTTCGAGGAACTGCGTCGGCCGGTCCGGCGGCTCGCGCTCGTGACGCCCATCGCCAGGGCCGCGGGAGAGGCCCTGGCGCCCTCGCCCGTGACCGAGGCGCCGATTGCGGCCGCGCCCTCGCTCCCGGCCACGGCGGTCAGCGGGGCCGTGGCGGCGGGCCCGGTGGCGAACTGGCCCTCGTCCGACGCGAACGCCGGCGCCGATGTCACGCTGCTGGACATCGCCCGGGCCGCCGCCACTGCGGCCGAACGCGAGGCCATCGCCGCGTCGCTCGAGCGATTCCGTTGGAATCGCCGGAAGGCCGCGAAGGCGCTCGGGGTGAGTTACAAGACGCTGCTCAACAAGATGAAGTCGTGCGGCATCAGCGCTCCGGCTGATGACTCGGACGACGCAGAGGACTGAGCTCGGCCGCCGCGCAGGCGCCGCACGCGCACGAGGCAACGGCACAGCGGGGCGCGAAGTCGTACACTGCTCACTGTAGGTGTCCGGCTTCTCATTTCCCCTGAGGCCGGACTCGACGGGACCCAGGCCCGCCTGGCATGAGGCTTGAAATACCCTCGCCGGAGGACATCATGGGTAAGTACGTCATCGCGTGGCTTCTCGGTGTGCCGTTGACGCTGCTGGTCGTCGTCTACGTCGTGAGCCAAGTGGCCTGCGGGTCCTGACATGCTCGGACCCCGCTGAATGGCCACACTCGCGCGCGTGGAGGCGTGGCGCCGCAGTCGTGGCGGCGCCACGGACAAGCCGTTCCGGGACGAGCTGCTGAGCAGTGCCAGGCTGGAAGATCGGGCCCTGGCCCTGGCCGCCCACCTCACGGTGGATGGCCCCCGCCGCCGCACCAACAACATCTTTCCCCGGTTTCGCGACAACGGTCGATCGCTGAAGCGCGCCTACCGCACGCTCTCGGAGGACGTGCGCGCCGGGGAGTTCGTGTCGCCCGCGTCCGAGTGGCTGCTCGACAACTACCACCTCGTCGCGTCGGAAATCACCGACATCCAGCGCAACCTGCCGGGGCACTACTACCGGCACCTCCCGAGCGTGGCGGCCACGGAGCATGCCGGCGAGGCGCGCGCCTACGTCATCGCGGTCGATCTGCTGCGCTACAGCGACAGCCGGCTCGATCGACCGCAGCTCATCACGTTCCTGACGACGTTTCAGCGCGTGGCGCCGCTGAGCATCGGCGAGTTGTGGGCGTGGCCGAGCATGCTGCGCCTCGCCCTGATTGAGAACCTGCGCCGGCTGGCCGACGAGATCCTCGAGGCCCGCGAGGCCCGACTCGCGGCCGATGAGTATGTGGCGCACATCGGCGAGGCCACGCGGACCGAGGTCGGCTCGTCGCCGACGATGTTCGAGGGCGCGTTCGTCGTCCAGCTCCTGCATCGCCTGCGCGAGTACGGCCTGCGGTTGCAGTCCCTCCGCGAAAGCGTGGACCTCTATCTGACCGACCGCGAGACGACCGCCGAGGAAGTGGTCCGTGATGAGCATCATCGGCAGGCGACGCTGCACGTCTCGGTCGCCAACGTCATCACGAGCCTGCGGCTCTGCGCGACGCTGGACTGGCGCCAGTTCTTCGAGAAGGTCAGCCTCGTCGAGCAGGTGCTGCAGCGCGACCCGGCCGGTGTCTACGAGCGGATGGACTTCCTCAGCCGGGACCGGCAGCGGCAGGCCGTGGAGGAGCTGGCCGCGAAGACGGGCGGCGCACAGATGCGCGTGGCGCTCAAGGCGGTCGAGAGCGCGCGGCGAGCCGCTGCGGCCGCCGGCGCTGGCGATCGGTCTGCCCACGTCGGGTATCACCTCATCGGCAAGGGACGCGGGCGCCTCGAAGCCGACATCGCCTACCGCCCCCCGGTGCTCGAGCGGGTGCGGCGCATCCTGTTCGCGCACGCGACCGCCGTCTACCTGGGGCCCATTGTCCTGCTCACGATGCTGCTCGTCGCCGTGGGCGTGGCCTATGCGCGCTGGGCCGGCGGCGGCCTGCCTTCGTCGATCGCCGCGTTCCTCCTGCTCCTCATCCCCGCCAGCGACATGGCGGTGTCGATCGTCAACCGCGTCGTCGCCTGGGCGGTGCCGCCCCGCCGGCTGCCCCGCCTCGATACGCCGGCCCGCTGCCGGAGGACGCGCGCACAATGGTGATCGTGCCCACGCTGTTCGGCAGCGTCGGGGCGGTGCATTCACTCATCGAGCACCTCGAGGTCCTGGCGCTCGGCAACCTGGACGCCCGGCTCCACTTCGCGATCGTCAGCGACTTCCTCGACGCCGACGCGCAGCACCTGCCTGACGACAACGCGATCATCAACGCGGCGCGCGACGGCATCGTGCGGCTCAACGCGCGCTTCGGCGACGGGCACGCCGATCGGTTCTTCCTCTTTCACCGCGAGCGGCGCTGGAATGCGCGCGAGCGGGTCTGGATGGGCTGGGAACGCAAGCGCGGCAAGATCGAGGAGTTCACCCGGCTGCTGCGGGGCGACACGGAGACGACGTTCCTGGTGAAGATCGGCCAGCTGGAGGTGCTGCCGAGCGTGCGCTACTGCCTCACGCTCGACACCGACACCCGCCTGCCCCGGGACGCAGCCAAGGAACTGATCGGCATCATCGGGCATCCGCTGAACCGGCCCGTGTTCGACCGGGCCGAGGGACGCGTCACCGAGGGCTACGGCATCCTGCAACCGCGTGTGAGCGTCACGCGCGCCAGCGCGGCCGGGTCTCGCTTCGCGCGCATCTACGCCGGGCACACCGGGGTCGATCCGTATACCACGGCTGTCTCGGACGTGTATCAGGACCTCTTCAACGAGGGCATCTACGCCGGCAAGGGGCTCTTCGACGTGGACGCGTTCATGGCCGCGCTCGACAACCGCGTGCCGGAGAACACGCTGCTGTCGCACGACCTGTTCGAGGGGCTCTACGCCCGCACGGCACTGGTCACCGATGTCGAGGTCGTCGATGACTACCCCTCGAGCGTGCTGGCACACGCCAGGCGGCAACACCGCTGGGTACGTGGGGACTGGCAGATCCTGCGGTGGCTGTTCCCGTTCGTGCCGACGCCCACGGGACACCAGCGCAACAGGCTGCCGCTCATCGCTCGATGGAAGATCCTCGACAACCTGCGACGCAGCCTGGTGCCACCGGCGATTCTGGCGATGTTCATCGGCGGCTGGTTCTTCCTGCCTGGCCTGCCGGCGGCGTGGACGCTGCTCGCGCTGCTCCTCCTCTCCTTCCCCGCCGTCGAACCGCTGGTCATGGCCCTGGCCGGGCCGGCGATCGGCCAGCGCTGGGCCGTGTTCGGTCGTGCGTCGCTCGAGGATCTGCGCGACGCGCTGGCCCGGGCCGCCCTGCAGTTGACCTTCCTCGTGAGCCACGCGTACGACATGATCCACGCGATCATCCTCACGCTCGTGCGCGTGTGGTTCACGCGCCATCGCTTGCTCGAATGGGAGACGGCGGCCAGCGTGGCGCGACGCGCGCCACTCGATGCCCGCACGTTCCTCCGGCGGATGGTCGCGAGTCCCGCCGTCGCTGGCGTCTGTCTCGCGCTGGTGCCCATCGCACGGCCGGAATCGTGGTCCCTGGTGCTCCCGATGGCCGCACTCTGGATCGCGGCGCCCTTCGTCGCACTCGTCCTGAGCCGGCCGGTGCCGTCACGCCGGGTGCCGCTGGACGAGGCGGACCGGGCGTTCCTGCGCGACGTGGCGGCGCGCACGTGGAAATACTTCGAGGCGTTCGTCGGCCCCGGTGATCGCGCGTTGCCGCCGGACAACGTGCAGACGCGACCCGAACTGCGGGTGGCCCAGCGCACCTCGCCCACCAACATCGGCATGGGCCTGCTGTCCACGCTCGCGGCCCACGACTTCGGCTTCATCACCCTGGATGACCTGATCGGTCGCCTCGACGACACGCTCACCGCGGTCGAGGCCCTCGAGAAGCACGACGGCCACCTGCTCAACTGGTACGACACGTCGTCGTCGGCGCCGCTGCTGCCTCGCTACGTGTCCACCGTGGACAGCGGCAACCTGGCCGGGGCGCTGGTCACGCTCGCCTCGGGGCTGAGCCAACTCGCACACACGCGCCGGGCGGATGACGACGAGGTTGCACGTGTCAGCCGAATCGACGATCTGATTCGCCGCGCGGACGGACTGGTCGCCGCGATGGACTTCACGTTCCTCTACCAGCCCGACCGCAGCCTCTTCGCGATCGGCTATCGGCTGGCCGATGCGGACGGTCCGGGCCGGCTCGACAAGTCGTACTACGACCTGCTCGCCTCAGAGGCGCGGCTGGCCAGCTTCCTCGCCATCGCGAAGGGGGATGTCCCCGAGGCGCACTGGTTCCACCTCGGCCGCTCCGTGACACCGGTCCATCGGGCCCCGGTCCTGCTCTCGTGGAGCGCGACGATGTTCGAGTACCTGATGCCGCTGCTCCTGATGCGCACCTATCCGGGCACGCTGCTGGACGAGTCGAGCCGGATGGCTGTGCGGCGGCAGATCGAGTACGCCCATGACCTCGACGTGCCCTGGGGCATCTCCGAATCTGCCTACGACGTCGTCGATCGCTACGGGACGTTTCAATACAAGGCGTTCGGCGTGCCGGGCCTCGGTCTCAAACGGGGACTCGGCGACGAGCTGGTCGTCGCGCCGTACGCGACAGCACTGGCCGCCGTCTTCGAACCCGCGGAGGCCGCGAAGAACCTGCGACGTCTGGTCGAGGCCGGGGCACAGGGCGACTACGGTTTCGTGGATGCCATCGACTACAGCGACCGCGGGCCCGACCACCACACGGGCTCCGTGGCGACGCACGGCGGGATACCTGGACGGATCGTGCCGTCGTTCTTCGCGCACCACCAGGGCATGATCCTGGTCGCGCTCGCCAACGCGCTGCTCGACGACGTGATGGTGCGGCGGTTCCACGCCGATCCGCGCGTGCAGGCGACGGAACTGCTGCTCCAGGAACGCCTGCCGCGCCGCACACCCACGATCGAACCGCGCCCGCTCCAGGAGATGCGCGCCCTCCCGCCGCCACCGGTGGTGCCGGTCCGGCGCTATCGCACGGCGCACACCGCGTTCCCGCACGCGCAGTTCCTGTCCAACGGACGCTGTGTCTCGATCGTGACGAATGCGGGCGGCGGGCACCTCTCGTCGGGATCGCTGGCGGTGACGCGGTCGCGGCGGGACATGACGACCGACCCGGGTGGCGCCTACATCTACCTGCGTGATGCGAGTACCGGCCGCGTGTGGTCCGCGACGCACAACCCGGTCTGCGTGCCGGCCGAACACGACCTCGTCACGTTCAGGCCGGACCGCGCCATCTTCCAGCGGCGCGACGACGGGATCTGCGACGCAGTTGGACGTCGCGGTCTCGACGGAGGACGACGTCGAAGTGCGTCGGCTCACCCTCGTCAACCACGACCTGCGCGTCCGCGAGATCGACGTCACGAGCTACGCCGAGATCGTCCTGGCCACGCCGGCGGCCGATCTCGCCCATCCGGCCTTCGGCAAACTCTTCGTGGAGACCGAGTACGTGCCGGCCGCCTCGGCCCTGCTCTGCCATCGGCGTCCCCGGGATCCGCGCGACCCGCCGGGATGGGCCGTCCACGTGCTCAGCCTCGAAGGCCGTCCGCAGGGCGCCATCGAGTGGGAGACGGATCGCCTGCAGTTCATCGGGCGTGGCCGGACGCTCGCGTCCCCGGCGGCGCTCGACGGGCGCGCCCTGTCCGGGACGACGGGCATGGTACTCGATCCGATTGTGAGCCTGCGACAGCGGATCCGGCTCGTGCCCGGCGCCTCGGCGCGCCTCACGTTCTCGACGGGCACCGCCCTCAATCGCGAGACCGCCGAGGCGCTGGCGCAGAAGTACCGCGACCCCAGTGCCCCCTCCCGCGCCTTCTCGCTGGCCTTCACCCACGCACAGAGCGACCTCCGCCACCTGGACATCTCGAGCGACGACGCGCTGCTGTTCGAACGGCTGGCCTCGCGCGTCCTGTTCGACGACGGCGCGCTCCGGGCCACGCCAGACGTGCTCACGGCCAACACCCTTGGCCAGAGCGGCCTGTGGCCGCACAGCATCTCAGGCGACCTGCCGATCCTGCTCGTGCGGGTCTCGAGCGAGAGTGGCGTGGCGCTGGTCCGTCAGGCCCTCCAGGCCCAGGAGTATTGGCGGCTCAAGGGGCTCGCCGCAGACCTGGTCGTGATCAACGAGCATCCGATCGGCTACATGGACGAGATGCAGGCCCAGCTCACGGCGGTGCTCGACACCGGCCCGTGGCGAGCCTGGCGGCATCGGCCGGGCGGCGTGTTCCTGCTGCGGGCGGACGTGATGCCTCTCGCCGAACGCACGCTGATTCAGTCGGTCGCCCGGGCGATCCTCGTGAGCGAGCGCGGCGATCTCCGCGCGCACCTCGATCGGCCGACACGGGTGCCACCCGCGTTGCACGAATCCGGTCCGCCCGCCTTCACGGGTGCGGATCTCGAGGCCGTGGCGGCCCCGACGGTGACCGACCAGGCGGTCGAGATCCCCCTGCGAGTGCTGGCCAACCACCTCGGCGGCTTCGCGGAGGACGGCCAGGCCTACCTGATCGCATTCGAGGGCGATCAGGAGACGCCGCTGCCCTGGGTGAACGTCATCGCGAACCCGTCGTTCGGCACCGTGGTCACTGCCTCGGGCGCGGCCCACACGTGGGCCGAGAACAGCCGCGAGAACCGGCTGACGACCTTCGCCAACGACCCGGTGACCGACCCGACGAGCGAGGCGTGGTTCATTCGCGACGACACCAGCGGCGACGCCTGGTGTCCCACGCCAGGGCCCATGCGACGCGATGGCAGCAGCGGCCGCATCCTCGTGCGACACGCGGCCGGCGTCACCCGGTTTTCGCGTGCGACACGGGGGGTGCGCCACGAACTGCACGTGTTCGTCCATCCCACAGAGGCGGTGAAGTTCTCGCGGCTCACCCTGACGAACGTCGGGGAAACGTCGCGGAGACTCAGCCTGTTCGCGTACAACGACTGGGTGCTCGGCCCGCCGCAGGGCGACCCGGCTCGCCACGTCGTGACGTCGTTCGACGAGGCGACCGGGGCCATCTTCGCGCGCAATCCGTACAGCGCGGAGTTCGGCACCCGCGTCGCGTTTGCGGGGCTGGACGTGCCCGTCTCGTCGGCGACCGGCGACCGGACCATCTTCATCGGTCGCAACGGATTGCTCGCGCGTCCGGCCGCACTCACGAGCGTCTTGTTGCCGGGCGGCTTCGGCGCGGGCCTGGACCCGTGCGCGGTGCTCCACGCCGTGGTCACGCTCGCCCCCGGAGAGACGCGGCAGGTCGTGCTGCTGCTGGGCCAGGGACGCGACGAGACCGATGCCCAGGATCTGTTCGCGCGTCATCGCACGACAGGCGCCGCCGACGCCGCCCTGGCCGCCTCGGATCGGTCGTGGCTCGAGATCCTCGAGGCCGTGCAGGTACGCACGCCCGACGACTCGTTCGATCTGCTGATGAACCGCTGGCTGCTGCTGCAGGCGGTGTCCTGCCGGCTGTATACCCGCGGCGGGTACTACCAGCCCGGCGGCGCGTTCGGCTTTCGCGATCAGTTGCAGGACGTGCTGCCGCTGTCGGTGTCACGTCCCGACCTCACGCGCGCGCAGATCCTGCGCGCGGCCGCGCGCCAGTTCGTCGAGGGCGACGTGCAGCACTGGTGGCACGAGCCGAGCGGCCGGGGCCTGCGGTCGCGGTGCTCCGACGATCTGCTCTGGCTGCCATACGTCGTCTCGGAGTACCTGCGCGTGACGGGCGATGGGACCGTGCTCGATGAGGTGGTGCCCTTCATCGAGGGACCGCCGCTGCCGCCGGACGTGCACGAGGTCTACGCGTTGCCGACGCCGTCCGGCCAGTCGGGGACGATCTTCGAGCACTGCCTCCGTGCGATCGACCGCGGGATCACCGTCGGGGCGCATGGGCTGCCGCTGATGGGCAGCGGAGACTGGAACGACGGCATGAACCGCGTGGGCGAGGCTGGCCGCGGGGAGAGCACGTGGCTCGGCTTCTTCCTCCACACGGTCCTGTCCGCCTTCGCGCCGATCTGCGAGGGTCAGGGTGACCGGACCCGCGGCGAGCGCTACCGGCGCGAGGTCCAGCGGCTGGCGAGCGTGCTCGAGCGGGCGTGGGACGGCGAATGGTACCGGCGCGGCTACTACGACGACGGCACGCCACTCGGATCGGCGCAGAACGATGAGTGCCGCATCGACTCGATCTCCCAGTCGTGGGCGGTGCTCTCGGGCGCGGTCCCGCCCCGCTTTGCGGAGCGCGCCATCGACTCGGTGATGGCCTCGCTACTGATGCGTGCGTCCGGCGTGTTGCTGCTCCTCCATCCGCCTTTCGACAAGTCCGCGCAGGAGCCCGGCTACATCAAGGGCTACCCGCCCGGCATCCGCGAAAACGGCGGTCAGTACACGCACGCGGCTGTCTGGGTCGTGATGGCGCTCGCGCGGCTCGGTCGCGGCGACCAGGCGGTCGCCCTCTTCCACATGCTCAACCCCATCAACCACTCGCGGACGGCCGAGGACGCGGGGCGCTACAAGATTGAGCCGTACGTGATGGCGGGCGACGTCTACGATGCACCGCAGCACCGCGGGCGCGGCGGCTGGAGCTGGTACACGGGATCCGCCGGGTGGATGTACCGCGCCGGCCTCGAGAGCATCCTGGGCCTGCGCCGCACGGGCCGGACGTTCACGGTCTCCCCCTGCGTGCCACCCACATGGGACGGGTTCTCGATCAGCTGGCGACACGGGCAGACGCGCTACGAGATCGAAGTCACTAACCCGGATCACGTGGACGAGGGCGCCCGGAGCGCGACCCTCGACGGGCGGCAGGTCAATCCCGCAGCGATTCCGCTGGCCGACGATGGTCAGACGCACCAGGTGCGGGTGGTCATGGGGGACGTGACGGCGACGGGCTGGACCTGAAAACGGACGGTGGGATATGATCGGGAGTCTGTACCGACGGTCCTAGCCCCCTCCGTGCCGAGGTAGCTCAGTTGGTAGAGCACGCGACTGAAAATCGCGGTGTCGCCAGTTCAATTCTGGCCCTCGGCACCATGCAAGCTCCGCAAACATCGCGGCGTCGCCCTCAGGCCACGGCCTACTGGAAACAGGGTGTCACGTTGAGCCAGCCGGGCATCAGTCGCCAGCGTCCGCCCCTGGCCTATGGCCTTGTCTACATGGCGACCTCCATCGGCCTCGAGATCGCGCTGATGGTCCTGGGGCGCCTCCGCGTGCCGGAGGACAACGCCATCATCGCGCCGATCATCCTGATCGTCGCCCCCATCGCGGCTGGCTGGCTCTGCGGATACCGGACACCGAAGACGCTGGCGATCCTGGCCGGCACGACGGTCGCCCTGACCCTGCTCGGCGTCTTCGTGGTGAATCGTTTGACCGGGATCTCGACGGGCCTCGTCGCGCCGATCGTGATTCGAACGGCGGCTGGCGCACTCGCCGCCCGGCTGACCGTCGCGCGCTGACCGTCTCTGCTATCGTCGCCGCATGACGATGCCCTGCCCCACCGGTGACACCCGCCCATGATGAGCCCCCAAGAGTACGAGCGCTATCACGCGTTCAAGGCCATCTCGGAGTTCGGTCAGGTGCTCGATCCAGCCGCCCTCAAGGAACAGCGCAAGGCGAAGTTCCGCCGATGGCTGCCGGAGGTCCTGGCGCCGTACCAGACCATCTGCGACTACGGCGCGGGCACGGGCTGGCTGGCCGAATTGTGTGAAGAACTCGGCAAATCGTGCACCGGCGTCGATGACATCGGGGGCGGGACACGCTTCACCGACGTCGAACCCGTCGATCTGGTCGTCGCCATCTGCGTAATCGAGCACATGACGCCCGAGCAGGTCGTCCAGTTCATCAGGACGTCGGCCCGGAAATGTCGGGCCCTGCTGATCGTGACCAACAACCCCAAGTGCCTGTTCTCGCACTACGTGCTCTGGGACGACATCACCCACGTCCGCCTCTACTCTGAGCACTCCATCGGCGCCCTCTTGCGATCGCAGGATTTCGAGATCGACCGGATCTTCTATGAGGACGACGTGCTGCAGGCCTACGGGATCACGGGCGAGCGGCGAGCCGACTACGAGCGAGCCGCCGCGACGCTGGCGCCCATCTTCCTGGGCAGCCCGTTCAACTACTGGTGCATGGTGGCGCGGCCCCCGCTCGCGCGGGAAGGCTGACCGCCTCAGGCGCTGGCGCCACGTGCCTGCTTCCGCCAGAGCCGCAGTGTCCCGCGAAGGCCCAGGCCGATGTCGATCTGCACGTAGCCCGCCGGAGGCTTGCCGCCGAACCCGTTCAGGGTGATGACCATCGTCCCCGTGGGCGCACGTGCCAGCAGGTGGGTCACGGCCGCGAGGTCTGCCTGATACGTCTCCGGGCTGAAGACGACGCCCGGCTCGGCGAAACGTGGCGAGCCGATCGCGTATTCGCCAAAAGGATTGAAGAGATAGTACGCGTCACCGACCGGCGTCGTCGCGCCGCCGCAATCGCCATGGACGAACGTGACGCGGTCAGCCACGCCGAACATCTCGGCGAGATCGCGCGCCGGGGCAATGAGCGACGCGCGCTGCTCCAGGCCGATGAAGTCGCAGCGCGTGAGCAGCGCACCCGCCACGCAGAACTTCCCCGCACCCGACCCGATGTCCACGACCGTGCGAACACGCGCCTTCCGCAACCAGGCCGCCGCGCATCGAACGGCGGATAGCGGGCTCCAGTAGTAGTACGAGACATCTCGGAGTTCCTGCGGCAGGAACCGATCGAACGCGTCGTCGGCCACAGGCCGCCCGGCACGCAGCGCCGAGGCCAGACGACGGGCGGCGAGGCGCTCGGCCCGCCTGGCGTCGCGCAGGGCGTCGTCCTGGGGCGTTGAGCGGCGTGTCACACGCCCCGACTCTCCGGCGAGCCCAGCTTACGAATACCGACAGTGGGCAATTCGGACTGCAACGCCACCACGAAGCCACGTAGGCCGGAAGGCGCGCGGCGGGCGGGGATGCGGCGCAACTGGTCCACATGAGCGAGGAGCGCCAGTCGCTCATGTGAGCCAGCTGCGCCGCATCCCCGCCAGGCCGGTGGCCGCCACGCTGGCGCGCCAGCGTGGCGCCGCGCGCGGGTAGCCCCGGGGAAGTTTGCCGAAGAGAAGCCGACGCGGCTTCGTGGTGAAGCCGGGACTCGGCCGAGACCTGCACGTCGTGGGCGCGCCCACTGGCTCGAACCCTGCAAGAGACATCTCGTCACGGTGAGCTTGTTCGTGTGCGGTTGTCGCATCAGGAGGATAGGAGGACATCATGTCACTCGGCAGCGTGGTGCGAGGTGCGGCAATCGGCTCGGCCCTGATGCTCGGCCCTGCGACGGTGCTCGCGCAATCAGCGGACGAGGATCGACGCGCCGTTCGGGTCGCGGCCGGCGTCGTCGCGCAAGGCGGGACGTTCGGGGACGACGCGCCGCGCGGGTCCGACCGGCAGTTCGGCCCCACCTTCTCCGTCGGCATCCGCCGTCATCCCACGCACCGGATGGGCCTCGCGTTCGAGACCGCGTTCGAACCCCGCCCGATTCGCAACCCGCACTTCGACGAGACCGTCACCCGGCTGCTGCTGCAGATAGGCCTGGAGATCGGGCGCCGTGTCTACGTGCGGCCCACGGCGGGCGGCGCAGTCAACTTCTGGTCGAAATCGATGGACAGCGGGATCACCCTCGCGCCGGCCGTGGCGATCGCCGCCGGCTACCGGCACACCACGCGCGGCGGCGTCCGCCTTCAGCCGGAGTTCGTGTTTCGGGGCGCGGCAGAGATCGGGGCCATCACCTGGAGCGCGGGCGCCCAGATCGCGGTGAGCCTGCCGCACTGGTAGCACCTGGCTCCGCCAAGGCGCGCACGGGGCCGACGCCCCTCATCGTCGGGGTCGCACCACCTCGACCGAGCATGTCGCGTGGCGGACGACGTGTGAAGACACGCTGCCGAGGAGGAGTCGGTCCAAGCTGGTCTTTCCGTGGGACCCGACGAGAATCAAGTCTGCGGGCCATCGCTCGGCGGCCTCGACAATGGCCGCCGCCGGCGCCCCCTCGGCAGGCGTTTCGGTGGTGACCCTGAATCCCGACGCGCGCAGACGCACCGCCAGAGCCTCGACGTAATCGCCGGCCTCCCGGAGCATCCGATCGCGCTCGGCGAGCACGTGCCCAGCCGCCTCGCGGCCCTGTGCGAAGTGCGCCGCGTTGGAGAGGTGAGCCTCCCAGTCCACGGCCTGAAACACACGCACGTCGTGGTCGCTCGGGGAGAACTGTGCAAGGACGGCCTGCAGCACCGCGTCGGCGCACTCGGACGTGTCAACCGCCATCAGGATGTTCATGACCTCCGAGGAAGCAAGCTGCGTGCCCGCGGCCGGGCGGGGCCACGGCTGGAGCGCCGGGATCGCGGCGCGGGAAACCTCGCGACCACCGCGGAGATTCTCCTCGCGCGCGACACGTGGCCGCGCGCGGATATCTATTGCGGCACCACGGCGGTAAGATGCCCGCATGGGGCGGGGGCTGCCATCAGGATGACGTCGCCGCGCGCAGACATCACTGGCTCGCAGGACATCCGGCGGCTCGTGGACAAGTTCTACGAGCGCGTCAAAGTCGATCCGCTGCTGGCACCCATCTTCAGCGAGGTCGTCCACGTGGACTGGTCGGCACACCTGCCGAAGATGTACGCCTTCTGGGAGCTGCTCCTCTTCGGCGCGCCTGGGTACAAGGGCAACCCGCTCGCGATTCACCAGGCGGTCGCCCGGCTGACGCCGCTCACCCCGCGCGAGTTCGGTCGCTGGCTCGCGCTCTTCGACGCGACGGTGGACGACCTCTTCGTCGGCGAGAAGGCCAACGAAGCGAAACGGCGCGCGGCGCGCGTCGCCGAGACGCTCCGGCAGAACGTCGAAGCCCTCTGAGACAGGCGGTGGCCTTGACCCATCCCGAACCAGACCTGACCGTCGTCGCCGTGTTCCCCAACCGCATGGCCGCCGAGTTGGCGCAGGGCGTTTTGCAGGGTGAAGGCATCGACGCCGCCATCTCGGCCGATGACGCCGGGGGTCTGTACTCGAGCCTGTGGGTGACCGGGGTCAGGGTGCTGGTCCGCAGCGCGGATCTGGAGAAGGCGCAGACCGTGCTGGCGGCAGGCTAGCCTTGGGGCGTCTGGCGGAACGAAGGCATATGCACATGGGTAACTCTTGACGTCCAGGAGCATATGAAATAGCCTCATTCATATGCGCACGACATTGGATTTGCCGGACCGACTCGTTGACGCCGCCCGTGAGTCCCTTGGGTTCAAGTCGAAGACCGACACGGTGGTGTTTGCGTTGCGCGAGGTCGTACGGCGGGGCCGCGCGGATGAGCTGAAGGACCTCCTGGGCCGGGTATCGTTCGAGTTCGATCCCAGCACGCTTCGCGCGCATGAACGTGGCCGGACGTGATCGTTGTCGACACCTCCGTTTGGATTGACGCCAATCGCCGGCCTCTCGGCGTGACGGCGCAGGCGCTGCGCAGCCTGATCGACGCCGACGAGGTCGCGCTGGCGCTGCCCGTCCGGCTCGAACTCACCGCCGGACTCGCACGGAAAGACCGTGGCGCGTTCCTGCGGGCGTTGTGCGGACTGCCGGTCGTTCGTCCGACTGACGAGACTTGGCAGCTGATTGAATCGTGGATTCCCAGGGCTGCTGACCGTGGCGAGCGCTACAGCGTCACGGACCTGTTGATCGCAGCGCTCGCGCAGGAGTTGGGGGGGCTGGTGTGGTCGCTCGATGAGGACTTCGTGCGACTGGAGCGCCTGGGCTTCGTTCAGCGCTATGCTGCGGCGTAGCTTCCGCGCCCCGCGTCAGGTGGCCAACGCCCGATCAATCGGAAACGGCTGACCGCCCCAGGCGAGCACTGAGGTCCACGGCCTGGCAGGCCCAGCCCAGAACTCGTCCGATTCCCGCAACCCGAGCGGCAGAAACGCGACCGAGCACAGGTACAGGCTGCCTGTCGAGATGTAGGTCTCCCCGACCCCAGGCTGGTGGCCGCAGAAGCCAATGCGCAGCCAGCCGTCCGGATCGAATGTGCCCGGTGCGTCGAGGGTGCGGCGGATCAGGCTGCCGAGGGCGCCGCGCACCTGCGCCGGCGTCACGTCGGCCGGCAGCGCCCGGCGAAGCGCCGCCTGCGCGAGCGACTGGAATGCCCCGCACCGGTACGCGAGCGAGCGACCGCTCGGCGGGAACGACCCGTCCGGCGCGATGAGCCGCTCGAGGATTCCCGCGTAGCGAGCGGCGCGCTCGCGCACCCGCGCGTCGAGCGCCTTCCAGGCCGCCACTTCGTCGCGGCAGACGTCCAGCACGTCCAGCAGCATGGGCTGGATGACGAAGCTGTTGTAGTAGTCCCAGTGAAACGACGGGCCGTCGCCGTAGATGCCGTCGCCCTTGTACCACTGCTCATGCTGGCGCAACGCGTAGTCCACGCGCAGGCGATCCCACGGGGCTCCGAGCACCGCCAGCCCCGCCTCGACCGTCGCGGCAAACAGCAGCCAGTTGTTGAACGGCGGCACGATCACCCGTGTGGACTCGAGCGCGGCGACGAGCTGGCGGCGGGTCGTCGGGTCCAACTCCTTGACGAGCGCCCGCCGCGCGCGCAGCAGGCCTTGCGCGAGAAATGCCGCATCGACCAGCGGCTGCCGCTCGCGCGTGAAGTTCATGAAGTCGGGCGATGCCGGATCGACCGCGCGCGCGATCGCCCGGCGCGTGAGAGCGGCGTACTCGGCACGGACTGCCGCTTCGGCGGTGCCATCGGGCTCGAGGTCGATCCAAGGCGCGAGGCCGGCGACCAGCCGGCCCAACCCTTCGAGATACGTCACCGGGCGGCGGTTCGTCCCGGCCGCCTGCTCCACCGGCATCCGTGCGGCCAGCGTGCCGGCCGCGAGGTTGGTGAGCACAGGATCGGCGAGCCGGCGCAGCCGCACGACCCAGGCCGCGCGCTCTGCCGCGGTGGCGGCCACCTGACGCTCGACAGTCCCCGGCACCGCCGCGGTCAACATCGGCAACGTCCCGGCGGCGGTGAGAAACTCTCGTCTATCCACGGGCGGCTCCTGACGGTCCCGGCTGACGGCTCCGACCGCGAGCAACGACAGGCCTGGCGAACGGCGACCAGCGTATCGCGATCGCGGCGATGGGCGCGCGGTCCGGGCCGAGCGCGACGCGTGCCGAGCCGAACCGCGCGAATTTACGCCAGCGTGACCCACCCGAGACCTGCGACGTCTAGAATCGGGCTTCATGACACGAACGCTGAGTCGCTGGCTGGTGTTGGGCCTGATCTGTGTGGCAGCCGGGAGAGGCGCGCAGGCCAGGGTTCCGGCCGTCTTCATCAACGAGATCCACTACGACAACGTCGGCACCGACGCAGGCGAGTTCATCGAGATCGCCGGACCGGCCGGCACGGATCTATCGACCTACACCATCGTGCTCTACAACGGCGCCAACGGCGCCGTGTACGACACCGACGCGTTGTCCGGCACGATTCCGAATCAGGGCAACGGCTTCGGCACCATCAGCCTCTCCTATCCGGCCAATGGCATCCAGAACGGGTCTCCGGACGGCGTGGCGCTGGTGCACGCCGGGAGCGTCATTCAGTTCCTGAGCTATGAGGGCCCCTTCACGGCGGTGGGCGGCCCGGCCAACGGACAACTGAGCACCAGCATCGGCGTCACGGAGGCTGGGAGCGAGCCCCTCGGCCAGTCACTGCAGCTCGTCGGCACGGGCACTAGCTACAGCGATTTCACGTGGAGTGGACCAGCCGCGCACTCGGCCGGTGCGGTCAATGCCGGCCAGACGTTCATCGGCGCGTCCGGCCCGACCATCGCCATCGATGACGTGAGCGTCACGGAGGGCAATGCCGGCTCCGTCAGTGCCACGTTCACCGTCACGGTCACGGGCGCGCATACGGGCATCAGTTTCGACATCGCGACCGCCAACGGCACGGCCACCGTCGCCGACAACGACTACGCCTCGCGATCGGATGTGGGCGTCTCGATTCCGGCTGGGGCCAGCTCCTACGCCTTCGCCGTCGTCGTCACGAGCGACCTGACCGTCGAGCCTGACGAGCAGTTCTCCGTGACCCTCTCCAATGTCGCTGGTGCGACCGTGGCCGACGGCCAGGGCCTGGGCACCATCGCGAACGACGATGCGCCGCCGGCGTCATCATCGGATGTCGTGATCAGTCAGGTATACGGCGGGGGCGGCAACGCGGGCGCGCCATTCACGCACGACTTCATCGAGCTGTTCAACCGGGGTTCCGCGACGGTCAACCTGGCGGGCTGGTCCGTGCAGTATGGCGCGGCCGCGGGCACGACCTGGACGGTCACGCCGATCGCCGGTTCCATCGGCCCGGGCCAGTACTACCTGATTCGGCAAGGCGCGCCGGCCGGCGGCAGGGGGCACCCTGCCGCTCCCCGCCCCTGACGCCACTGGTACCCTCAACCTGGCCGCAGGGGCCGGCAAGGTCGCGCTGCTGACGACCACGACCGCCGATCGTTGGCGCCTGCCCGTCGCCAAGCGTCGCTGATTTGGTGGGCTACGGGGTGACGGCCAATTGCGATGAGGGCGCCGGGCCGGCACCGGCCCCCAGCAACACGCTGGCCGCGATCCGCAAGCGCGGTGGGTGCTTCGACTCCAACGCCAACAGCATCGACTTCGCCACCAACGCGCCCAACCCACGCAACAGCGCCACACCCGCGCGGAGCTGCGACGTCGTGCCGCTGACCATCCCAGAGATCCAGGGGAACGGCGCCGACGACACCGTTTCAGGGCCTGGATGTCAGCACGACGGGCATCGTGACGGGGCGGAAGACCAACGGCTTCTTCCTGCAGACGCCGGACGTGGACGCGGATCCGGCGACCTCCAACGCGCTGTTCGTCTTCACGGGATCGACCCCGGCGGTCGCCGTAGGCGACAAGGTGATCGCCCGCGGCACCGCAGGCGAGTTCTTCGACCTGACGCAGCTCGAGAGCAGCCTGCCTGGCGATGTCGCGGTGCAGTCGGCCGGGCATCCGATTCCGGCCGCGATCGCGCTCACGCCGGCGATGCTCGACCCGGCGGGGCCACCGGATCAGCTCGAACGGTTCGAGGCGATGCGTCTGCACGCGGCCACGCTGATCTCGGTCGCCCCGACCAACGGCTTCGGCGAGACCTTCGCGGTCCTGCCCGGCGTGGGCCGCCCGATGCGCGAGCCCGGCATCGAGGTCTCGCTCGCGGTGCCGCCCGATCCGACCACGGGAGTTCCGGACTGCTGCATCCCCAGGTTCGACGAAAACCCGGAGCGCATCGTGATTGATTTCGATGGCCTGGTCGGTGCCGCCGTGCTGTCGATCACCAGCCACGTCGTGCTGACGAACATCACCGGACCGCTCGACTTCTCGTTCGGCGACTACAAGATTCTGCCTGAGTCGATGCCAGGCGCGTCGCCGAACATCAGCTTCGTCGCCGTGCCGGCCCCGGCGGCGGACGAGTTCACCGTCGCGGGCTACAACATCGAGAACTTCGCCAACGACGAGGTCCAGCGCCGGAAGGCCGCGCGCACGATCCGCCAGGTTCTGCGCTATCCCGATGTGATTGGGCACATCGAGATTGTCAGCCTGACCGCGCTGCAGGCGCTGGCCGCGCAGGTCAACTCGGACGCGCTCGCGGCCGGCGATCCCCTCCCGAACTACGACGCGCGGCTCGTGCCGGCCTCCCCGGGTGCGACCCAGAACGTCGGGTTCCTGGTGAAGACCTCGCGGGTCCAGATTGATTCGGTCAGCCAGGAACTGGCTTCTGCCACCTACATCAACCCGGCGAACAACATGGAGGAGACGCTGCACGACCGGCCGCCGTTCGTGCTCTACGCGACGACCATGCTGCCCGGCATGACGCCGCGTCCGGTCATCGTCATCGTGAACCACCCCCGCTCCTTCATCGATGTCGAACTGGTCGGGGGCGAAGGCACGCGCGTCCGCGCGAAGCGCACGAAACAGGCCGAATCGCTCGCCGGCTTGCTTCAGGACCTGCAGACGGCGCACCCGACGACACCCATCATCGCGATCGGGGACTTCAACGCGTTCGAGTTCAACGACGGGTTCACCGATCCGCTGGCGATCCTCAGGGGTGTGCCGACCTCCGACGACGAGATCGTGGTCGATGGCAGTCCGGACCTGGTCAACCCAGATTTCGTCAATCTGATCACCCGGCTCCCCGTCTCGGAGCGCTATAGCTTCGTGTTCGAGGGGAATGCGCAGGCGCTCGATCACGTGCTGGTCAATGGCGTCGCGGCTGGCTCGGTGAGCGGGTATGCGATTGGACGCAGCAACGCCGACTTCCCTGAAGGGGTACTCTTTGCGGGCGACGCCACGCGGCCGGAGCGAAGCTCCGATCACGACACGCCGATGGCCTACTTCCGGTTCAACAACGTGAGCGGGTCGGTGGCGGTCACGCGGGGTGGATTCCGCCGGAACGCGGCGACTGGCCGATTCCAGCAGTCGATCACCGTGCGGAACACGTCGGCTGCCGCCCTCACCGGGCCGGTGTCGGTGGTGCTCGACGGGTTGAGCGCCAACGCCACGCTGTTCAACCTCACGGGCGTGACCAGCTGCGCCGCGCCGGCGGGCAGCGGCTACGTCCACGTCAATGTGGGTGCTGACGGCCTCTTGACGCCCGGCGAGTCGGCTGCCATCGTGCTGGAGTTCGTCAACCCGACGAACGCTGGAATCACCTACGCCACGCGTGTCGTGGCGGGTGCAGGCTGTCGTTGAAGGGGGCTGGTGTGCGGATCAAGTCTTGGCTGGTCGTGGCTCTGTCGGTGGCGTCCCTCGCGGTGTCGGCGCCACGCGCACTCGCCGCGCCGCTCGCGTTCTACCAGGTCAACATCGACACGACGGCGCTTGCTGGCGGCCTGTTTGCCCTGGATTTCCAGCTCACCGATGGCTCGGGCACAGGTAACGGCAACAGCCTCGTCACCCTGTCGGACTTCGCGTTCGGCGGCGGCTCGGCCCCTGCAAGTCCGATGCTGACGGGTGGCGCGAGTGGAAACGTGGCCGCGGGTGCCAACCTCGCGGACACCGCCTTCTTCAATCAGTTCCTGCAGGACTTCATCGCCGGCACGATGCTGTCGTTCAGGCTGGGTGTTGCGCTCGATGGACCGGACGCCGCGCCCGACCTCTTCACCTTGGCGATTCTGGACGTCACTGGCACGGGCTTCGAGATTCCAACGCTCGGTCCGTTTGGTGTGGAGTTCCTGTCATTCCAGTTCTTCGATGCTGTCCCGCAAGGCTTCGGGAGCGATCTGACCCTGACGACCTTCGACATCGCTGCCCCGACCATCTCGGCCGTATCGACGGTGCCGGAACCGTCCACCCTGCTCCTGCTTGGCCTGGGCCTCGTGGGCATCGTAGCTGCGCGGCGGCGACGAACGTCGGTCCGCCAGGCCGCGTAGCGCTCGTCCGCAGGCGCTGGTCGGACGCCGGGCTGACGGCGGCTCACCGCGGCCAGTGCCCTGCTCGACTGGCCCACGGAAAGGCGGCCGGTGTCTATTGAGGCGGCACGTTGGGCAGCACGACAGGCGTCCGCCACCAGTCGAGCGAGAGCCACGGCGGCGGCTGCGCAAAATCGTACACGCCTAGAATCACGACGGGCGTGCCCTTCGTCAGCACCTCGCGCTGATTGGCGCTGATCGTCCAGGACTCACCCCACCCGTAGAGCCACATCGCGTCGCGTTCGAGCAGGCGCACACACGCATGGCTGGCGGCCACGCCCGGCAGATCGAACTGATGGAACGAGATGCCGCGCGCGTTGATGAAGTTGAAGTACCACTCGAGGAGCCACTGGTTGTTGTCGGTGCTGCGCCGGCTGCGCGCCCGCCATGTCAAGTTGAAGACGCCCGCCGGCGTGGGCGTGTCCCTTCGCCCGGTGCTGACGGGCCCCCAGCGCACGAGGCGGCCGAACTCGTAGCCGCCGAAGACCTGTGAGCGCTGGTGGACGACGATGACCTTCGCAGAGGCCTGGGCCCAGCCCCACTCCTGCGGCAGCGGCGCCAGGGCCAGTTCGTCGGCCCAGACCTCGGGGACCACGATCGTCTCGAGGCGAACCAGGTGCTCGAGGTCGCGCCGGTTGAGCTTCTCGAGCACGCCCAACTGGTCCGGCGTGTAGCGGACCGTCAGGGACGGCGCGTCGGTGGGTTCCAGGCGGAACGCACCGGGCTGGACCACCGCGACCTGCGCCGCTGATGTTGGGGGAACCGGAACTTGCGTCGCCGGAGTGAACGGGACCAGCCACAGGACGAACACACCGCCTGTCCTGATCGCGAGTCGCCTGCGCACGCTACTCCTGCTCGCCGCTCGAGTGACCGGCGCACAGAGCCTATCATCCGCCGCGCCTGCGAACTCGCCGAAGCCCGAACCCCTCCGCGTGACCGTGTGACCTCTTCCTCCGCGCCCTTCGCGTCTCCGCGTGTTCAATCCGAAGCTGTATTTGAATCGTAGGAAACAGGCGGAGGTGAATCAATGACACGAAAATGGGTACTGCTCTCGCTGCTCGGCGTGGGTGCCGCGGTGGGGTTGACGCAAGTGAGGGCATCGAGCCATCGCGAGGCACCGATGATCAGCCAGGATCCGGTGGCCGACAACACAGATTTCTACGCGTTCGTCAGCCCCGCCAATGCCGACCGCGTGACGTTCATCGCGAACTTCATTCCGCTCGAAGCCCCGTCCGGCGGCCCGAATTTCGACAAGTTCGACGACAACGTGCTCTACGAGATCATGATCGACAACAACGGTGATGCGGTCGAGGACATCACGTTCCAGTTCAGATTCCGCACCGAGGTGCGCAACCCGAACACCTTCCTCTACAACACCGGCCCCATCACCTCGCTCGACTCGGCGAACTGGAACGTGCGCCAGTTCTACACGGTGACGCGCGTGGATGGCCCTCGCCGACGTGGCCGCCCGACCGTGCTCGCCTCCGACGTGCCCTCGCCGCCTGTCAACGTCGGGTTCCGTTCGACGCCGAACTACGACGCCCTCGCGACCGCGGCGATCCGTCAGTTGCCTGGGGGCATGCAGGTCTTCGCGGGCCCGCGCGACGACTCGTTCTACGTCGATCTCAACGTATTCGACCTGCTCGCGGTCCCGCCGGCCGACAACAACAACAGCGACTCGCTGGCCGGCTTCAACGTGCACAGCATCGCGCTGGAAGTGCCGATCGCCATGCTCACCGCGAACGGCGGCCGGCCAGTCGCGAGCGACACCAACGCCATCATCGGCAGCTGGTCCACGGCCAGCCGGCCTTCGGTGACCAGCCGCGGTCCGGCACAGGAACGGCACAGCGGCAACTTCATCCAGGTCTCACGTCTCGGCCAGCCCCTGGTCAACGAAGTCGTGATTCCGCGCGGCACCAAGGACGCCTTCAATGCGATCGAGCCGACGGCTGACGCCGCGGCACTGCCGTTCGTGACCGATCCTGAAGTGCCCAAGCTGCTGCTCGCGCTCTTCGGCATCCAGTCGCCGCCCGCCCCGCGCAACGACCTCGTGACCATCTTCCTCACCGGGATTCCCGGACTGAACCAGCCGACCGGGGTCCGTCCTTCGGAGATGCTGCGCCTGAACACGGGCATCGCACCCAACCCGAATGGCAACCGGTTCGGCGTGCTCGCCGGTGACACGGCCGGATTCCCGAACGGCCGCCGCCTCGGTGACGACGTCGTCGATATCGCGCTGCGCGTCGTCGCGGGCGCAAGTCCACTGACGCCGAACTTCAACACCGGGATCAATGCCCAGCTTGGCGACGGTGTCGCCGGCAACGACAAGCCGTACCTCACGGTGTTCCCCTATATCGCCGCACCCCACGCGGGCAACAAGTAGCGGCACCCTCGAGCTGGGCCACGACGGCCCAGCTCATCCCTTTTCATTTCTCGCGAGGAGACGGACATGAGATCCGCAACGACGATCGTGATCACGGGTGTGTGCTTGCTGGGTGTCCTGGTGATGCCAGGGCCCGCCACGGGTCAGACCGCCACGCAGTTCGGCACGACCCCACAGTCTCAGACCGTGACGACGCCAGCCTCACGCTGGTACGTCTCACCCTTCATCGGCGCGACCGGCGGCGCTGACGCGGCCGCGACCGGCACAACAACGGGCGTGTCCGTCGGTTGGAAGGGCGCCGGATGGTGGGGTGTGGAGGCCGAACTCGCTGGCACCCCCTTCTTCTTCGAGCAGACGTCGTTTCTGACCGACCGATCGGTCAGGAGCGTGAGCGGGAACCTCGTCGTCGCCCTGCCGATGGGCGAGAACCGTGTACAGCCGTACGTGACGGGTGGATTCGGCGCCGTGTGGTCCAAGCTCGGCGAAGCGGGCGGACTGAATGCGGTGGAGAGCACACAGCCGGCCGTCAACATCGGCGGCGGCCTCACCGCACGTCTACGGGATCAGCTCGGCGTACGCGGCGATTTCCGCTACTCCCGCAACCTGGGGAACGCAGACGACGACGTGAACCTGTTCGGCGTCGAGTTCTCGAAACTCGGCTACTGGCGCGTCGCGGGCGGCCTGGTCCTCTGGTTCTGAAGCATGGCTTCCGATCGATGGACCCGCATCACGGCGGCCGCCGCTCTGCTGACGGTCGCCGCGTGTTCGCCTCGCCCTGAGCCCCGTCCGAGCCCGGCCGCTCCGCTGCTCGGCACCGCGGGCGCCGCGTCCACGTCGCGTGAGGACCTCGGCCGGACGGTCGATGAGGCGCGGGCGGCCCTCGCCCGTGACGCGTTCGACGGCCGCGCCGCGGTCGCGCTCGCCGACGCGCTCCTGCGGCAGACGCGCGTCACTGGCAACGCGGGGCTGGCGGCCACGGCCGAGCAGGCGCTGGTCAGGGTGCTGAGCAAGGACGCCGAGTCCTACGAGGCGCGCCGCCTGCTGGCCGCTGTCTACCTGTCCCAGCATCGCTTCGAGGACGCGCTGCGTGAGGCGCAGCGCTGCTTGGCGGTGAACAACCAGGACGTCTGGGCGATGGGCGTGCTCGGGGACGCGCACCTCGAGATGGGTCACTACGCCGAGGCCTTCGGTGCCTACGATCGGATGAACGCGCGCAAGCCCAACGCGGCCTCGTACGCGCGCGCGTCCTACGCGCGTGAACTGCAGGGCGATCTGGATGCGGCCCTGAGGTTCATGGACATGGCAGCGACCGCCACGTCGGCACGCGATCCTGAATCGTTGGCGTGGCACCGGTCGCAGCTTGGCCATCTCTACGTCGAGATGGGTCGATGGACGGACGCCCGGCGCGAGTATGCGCACGCCGACTTCGTCTTCCCTGGCCACCCGTTCGCCAGCGACGGACTCGCCCGCGTCGCGGCCGCCACGGGCGACGAGGTCGGCGCCTTGCGTATCGTCCAGGCCCGCCTCGAGCAGAACCCGATGCCCGCGGACTTCGCCCTCGCGGGCGACCTGCTCGCCTCACTCGGGCGAACCGCGGAGGCGGAGCGTCACTACCGGATCGCGGAAACGAGCTGGCGAGCCGACGTGCCGGAGCCCACGCGCCTCGCGCGCTTCCTGACCGAGCGGGGCCGACGCCTCGACGAGGCGCTGCAGCTGGCGCGGACCACGTGGGCGACGCGCAAGGACATCTTCACGGCCGATGCGCTGGCCTGGGCCGCGTACAGGATCGGCGACCTGCCGTTGGCTCAGACCATGATCGCGGAGGCCGTCCGCACCGGCACCGCTGATCGGACGATCCGGTATCACCAGGCAGTCATCGCGCACCGGTCCGGCCAGCCTGGTCTATCCAGAACGCTCATCAGCCGGGCGCTACAGGGGTCGCCGCGCTTCGACCCAGTGGCCGGGCCGGCGGCCAGGCGATTCAAACGCGAACTTGAGGGGCGCGGCGGGCCCACCCCATGACGCGCCTGTCGTGCCTCCTCCCCGGACTCGCGACCGCCCTCGCCCTGCTGACCATTCTGGCGGCGCGTCCAGCGGCCCACCCGACGTCCACGACGGCAGTGACGATCGAGGTCACGGCGGACCGCGAGGCACGCGTCAGATTCGTGGCCGACGCCGATGCGCTGCTCGCCAAGCTGGACGCCGCGTCCGCTCCGGCCGCGCTCGAGGAGCGGCTGCGCGACCAGTCGGTGGCCCTCCTGGATCGACTCGCGCTGACCTTCGATGGACGGCGGGCCGCCCTCCGCCTGCAGCGCCTCTCGGTGGATGCCGAGGGCCTGGCCACCCTGCACCTGTTGGCTCCGGCCGCCGAGGCGCGGGTCCTCACGTGGCAGACCTCGCTGGTGCTCGGCGCGTATCCCATGGTGGTTCGCGTCGCCCACAGGCCTGAGGTCGTGCGCTGGCTGCAAGGCCCTGAGACGAGTGAGCCGTTCGAGCTGCGTGGAGTCTCGTCCACGCGCGCCCTCGGCACGGGTGTCTGGCTCGGTTTCACGCACATCGTCCCGTACGGCCTCGACCACATCCTCTTCGTCGTGGGGCTGTTCCTGCTCAGCGCCGGCGGACGACAGCTGTTCTGGCAGGTGACCGCCTTCACGCTGGCGCACTCGGTCACGCTCGGCCTTGGCCTCTACGGCTGGGTGTCCATCCCCGCTGCGGTCGTCGAGCCCCTGATCGCGTTGTCGGTCGCGTACGTCGGCATCGAAAACGTGCTCACCGAACGTCTCCGATCGTGGCGCGTGGTGGTGGTGTTCGTGTTCGGCCTGCTGCACGGCCTCGGGTTCGCCGAGGGCGTCGCGCGCCTGGCGCTCTCACCGGCCGACCTCCTGGTGACGCTGGTGTCGTTCAACGTCGGCGTCGAACTCGGCCAGCTCACCGTCATCGCGGCCGCCGCCTTCGCAGTCCGGATCATGGTCGGCCTCAACGCCTCCTGGCGGCAGCCGGTCACACGGGCCGCCTCGGCCGGCATCGGCGCGGCGGGCCTGTTCTGGGTGGTCACGCGGCTGGCTTCGCCGTAGCAGGCAAGCGGCCGACATGTCTTACCACTCGATCTGAACCCAGGCGACGTGGCATTGCCTGACGCCGGACGCGGCCGGCCCAAGACTTGACAATTTCGGGATAATTTCGTTCTATTCCTTCCTACCGGTCATCTGCCTTCGCGTCTTCTGGTCAGGAGTGGCTTTGCCACTGTCATCCCTGGCGCCTGGAGCACGCGGTCAGCGGCGGCCGGCGTGGCGCGCGTGGACGCGGCCTTTTTGGGGAGGAACGCATGAGCAGGTCGAGGTTCTTGGACAGAGCGGATTCCCGCGGCGCGTCGTGCGCTGCCACCGTGCCGGTATCGGTGCGGACTCGTCACCTGCGCGCCCGGCGGTCGCGCGGCGCGGCCGTCGCGCTGCTGCTGTCGCTTGTCGCGCTCGCGCTTCCGCGTCCCAGCATCGCCCAGGAAGCCCGCGGCACGATTACGGGCGTCGTCGTGGACCAGAGCAAGGCGATCGTCCCTGGCGCCACCGTCACCGTGACCAACGTGGCCATGGGCACCAATGCCACGGCAGTCACCAACGAGATCGGCTTCTTCCAGGCCCCGTTCCTGATTCCCGGCATGTACTCGGTGACCGTCACGCTGTCGGGCTTCAAGAAGCTGGTGCGTGAGGGCATCGAGTTGCGCGTCGGCGACCGCATCGCGCTCGACCTGATGATGACGGTCGGCGGCACCGTCGAAGAGATCACGGTCACGGCTGCCGCGCCGCTCCTCGAGACCACGAATCCCTCGCTTGGGCAGGTCGTAGACATGCGCCGCGTGGCCGAGCTGCCGACGCCGCACGGCGATCCGTTCGCCCTGATTGGCCTGGCCGCCGGCGTCTCCTTCCGTGGTGATGCGCGCCTCGACCGGCCGTTCGAACCCACGCACATCGTGGGCTACTCGATGGGCGGCACTCGCTCCAACCGCAGTGACGTCACCATCGACGGCGTGCCGAGCACCGCGACCGCGAACGCGGGCCAGGTCATCGCCTCGTTCGTGCCGCCGCAGGACCTGGTGCAGGAGTTCAAGGTCCAGACCGCGACGTTCGATGCCGGCACCGGCAACACGGAAGGCGGCGTCACCAACCTCGTCCTGAAGTCGGGGTCGAACCGGTTCTCGGGCACGGCCTACGCCGTCAAGATGCCGAAGCGGCTCTTCGAGAACGACTTCTTCGCCATCCGCAACAACGTCGCCAAGCCCGACTTCTCCTACAACCGCTGGGGAGGCACGCTCGGGGGACGCGTCCTGCTGCCCGGGTACAGCGGCCGCAATCGCACGTTCTTCATGTACGGCATCGAGGGCATCGACGAGGCGCGGCCACGCAACAACGGCACGCCGACCGTGCCGACCGAGAAGATGCGCAACGGCGACTTCTCGGAACTGCTCGCGATCGGACCGCAGTACCAGATCTACAACCCATATACGCGCCGGTCGATCGGCGGTGGCCGGTTCCAGCAGGATCCGTTCCCGGGCAACATCATCCCGCCGGGCATGATCAATCCGGTCGCGCGCGAGATCATGAGCTACATGGGACGCCCGAAGAGCCCGGGCAACGCGGATGGCACGAGCAACTTCCAGAACCCGGCGCTGAAGGAGCGGACCGACTACACGTCGAACACCATCCGCATCGACCACGTCCTCAGCGAGAAGCAGCGGATGTACGGCCGCGTCAGCTGGTACGACCGGAACAGCGACTACAACAACTACTTCGACAACCTCTCGACCGGCGAGGTCTTCACCTTCACGTCGCGTCAGGTCGCCCTCGACCACGTGTACCTGCTCTCAGGCAGCACGGTGTTGAACGTCAAATACGGCTACGACCGCTTCCTCCGCGGCACGAACTCGAATCCGGCCAACCACGGCTTCGATCTGACGTCGCTCGGCTTCCCTGCCTCGTATGCGGGTCTGATCGGCGATGACATCCGCCGCTTCCCCCGCGTGGACATCGCCGGCTACCAGGGGACGGGCATCGGCGGTGAGTCTCGGCCGATCGAGACGCAGTCGATCAGCGCCACGCTGACCCGGACGATGGGGAAGCACTCGACGCGGTCGGGTCTCGAGTTCCGCCGGTATCGCGAGACGAGCAGCTTCTTCGCCAACAACCAGACCGGGCAGTTCAACTTCGACACGACCTGGACGCGCGGCCCGCTCGACAACTCGACGGCGGCACCCGGGTCACTCGGACAGTCGTTCGCGTCGTTCCTGCTCGGCCTGCCCTCGAGCGGCCTGATCGCCAGCCCGTCGTCCTACGACGAGCGCTCCGCGACCTGGGGCTTCTTCATGCAGGACGACTGGCGGCTGAACTCGAAGCTCACCGTGAACCTGGGCCTGCGCTACGAGTTCGAGACCGCGCTGCGGGAGGCCAACGACCGGAGCGTGCGCGGGTTCGACTTCAACGCCGTGCAGGCGATGGACGCGGCCGCGCGGGCCGCCTACGCCATCAACCCCACGGCCGAGATTCCCGCCAGTCAGTTTGGCGTCCGCGGCGGCCTCCTATTCGCCGGCGTCAACGGTCAACCTAGCGGGCTGTACAACACGCCGAAGGGCAACATCATGCCGCGGGTCGGCTTTGCCTATCAGGTGGACGCGGACACCGTGGTGCGCGGCGGCTACGGCATGTTCTACGGCTTCCTCGGCCAGCGCCGCGGCGACGTCGTCCAGTCCGGCTTCAGCCAGAACACGAACCTGGTCCCGAGCCTGGACAACGGGCTGACGTTCATCGAGACGCTGTCCAATCCGTTCCGGAGTGGCATCGTGGCGCCGGTGGGCTCGGCACTCGGGATCGAGACCTTCCTCGGCCAGAGCGTCACGTTCTTCGACGAGAACCCGAAGTCGCCGCGCATGCAGCGGTGGCAGGTCGGGCTGCAGCACACCTTCGGCGCCTGGCTGACGGAGGTCACCTACGTCGGCAACTACGGCTCACAGATCGAGACGACGCGGAACCTCAACGCCACGCCGCTCGAGTACCTGAGCACCAGCCCGACGCGGGACACGACGCGGATCAACTACCTCAGTGCGCAGGTGCCGAATCCGTTCGTCGGTCTGATGCCGGTGACGGCCGGGGCGGCGTTCCGCGGGGCGACCATTGCCCGTGAGCGCCTGCTGCGGCCCTATCCACACTTCGACGCCGTCAACTCGACGACCAACGAGGGCACGACCTGGTACGGCGGCCTCCAGCTGCGACTCGAACGGCGGTTCGCGGCCGGGTACACGGTCTCGACCAACTACACCTACTCCCGCTACACGCAGGCGACGGAGTTCCTGAACGCCGCCGACGCCGCGCCGGTCAAGGTGATCTCCGACCAGGACGTGCCGCACCGCTTCACCATCAGCGGCATCTACGAGCTGCCGTTCGGCGAGGGCCGTCGGTTCCTGGGCGGGGACAGCGTCCTCGGAAAGGTCGTGGGCGGCTGGCAGCTGTCAGGCATCTACGCGTTCCAGGTGGGCGTGCCCATCGGGTTCGGCAACGTCATCTTCACGGGCGATCCGAACGACCTGACCCTCTCCGGCGACGAGCAAACGCTGCAGCGCTGGTTCAACATCGATGCCGGCTTCAACCGCGTCTCGGCCCAGCAACTGGGGTCCAACGTGCGGACGGCACCGCTTCGTTACGACCAGGTGCGGACCGACAACATCAGCAACATGGACCTCTCGGTGATCAAGAACACCACGCTCACCAGTGGCCGCACCCTGCAGTTCAGATTCGAGAGTCTGAACGCCAGCAACCACCCGCTGTTCCCGGGACCGAACACCGACCCGACGTCGGCGTCCTTCGGGGTCATCAACCCGTCCACCCAGGCCAACTACGCCCGGCGCACACAGGTGATGGTCAAGTTCCTCTTTTAACCGGCTACGGGAGACAGCCTACGGGCTACGGCAGACGGGCTACGGCAGACGGTCTACAGCGGACGGCCTGCGGCAGACGGGCAGACGGGCTACAGCCCACGGACTACGGCAGACGGCTCACAGCCTACGGGCTACGGCCCACGGCCCACGGCCCACGGGCTACGGGCCTACGGGCTACGGGCTACGGGCTACGGCCTACGGGCGACGGGCTACGGGCTCACGGCCCACGGGCTACCTCGGACAGGCAACGGACGACGGTGGAACGCAACAGCGACAACGGGCCGGCTCATTGAGCCGGCCCGTTTCCTTTGGAGAGCCGTAGGCCGTAGTACGCAGGCGGTCCCCCGGTAGCTCGTCTCCCGTAGCCCGTAGGCCGTAGCCCGTCTCCGATAGGCCGTCTCCCGTAGGCCGTAGCCCGTTGGCCGTAGCCGGTGTTGGCCGTCTCCCGTAGCCCGTCTACTGTCTCCCGTAGCCCGTCTACTGCAGGAAGCTCCGCCAGAACGCCAGCTTCTTCTCGTCGGCGGTCAGCGGGATCGCGCCGAACCGCGCCCCGACTTCCATGGTCTGCGGCGTCGTCACGCTGACCGCGGGCCACCGGGGCAGCAGGCCGCCGTTCGGATCGCCAGTGACCACGAAGTTGGTCCAATAGGCGGACAGCAGATCGGCGACGCGGCGGTCCACAGCGGTGAACGGACGGTCCGACATATAGAGCGTGTTGAGCACGAACGGCACTTCGGCGGTATGGAACGCGCCGTACTGTTCGACGTCGGGTCCCGGCAACGGGTGCGTGAAGAAGTAGGTGTAGGTCGGCGTCTTGCCAGTCTTCGCCCGGTTCAACACCCAGAGGTATGTGGAGACGCGCGCCTGATCGCGCGCGCTCTCGTTCTGCGCGAGCCGGGCCTGGTCATCGCTGCCGGCTGGATAGAGCGCGAGGAACTCCGCGGCCCGCGCGCCGAACCGCGTCGTGGCCTGAGTCTGGAAGGTCGCGAGCGTGATCGTCGGCCGTGGCTGCGCGCCGTTCTCGTCCGCGTTGCTGCCCGTCAGCGTGACGACGTCGTTCTGACGTCCTTCCGCAAAAACCTGTGCCACGGGCACGGGCAACGCGTAGCCGTCCACGACGATGCCGAATCCACGGCCGCCGGCACGTCCGCCCCCGGCGGGCGCTGGCGGCGCCGGGACGGGCGCCACCACCTCCTGCCAGGTCAACGCCCGGAGTGCCGCGAGCGTCGGCGCGCCTTTGGCCTCGGCCACCCGCACGCCCTCGGCCTCCTGATCGGCCATCGAGCGCCCGGCCCGGCCCGTCGCCACGGTCGATCCGCTCTGCGCAATCGCTCGGTGGAACGTGCCGCGCGCCAGGGGCGACGCCGTCAGGTTGTGCACCGCACTGGCGCCCGCCGACTGGCCCGACACCGTAATCCGGCCGGGATCGCCGCCAAACGACGCGATGTTGTCGCGCACCCAGCGGACTGCGGCGATCTGATCGAGGAGGCCATAGTTCCCCGAGGCGCCGTAGCTCGCCTCCTGACGCAGCGCCGGGTGCGTGAAGAACCCGAGGATGCCGAGCCGGTAGTTGATCGTCACGACCACGAGGCCGCGCGAAGCCAGCCCCTCGCCGTCGTAGACCGGCACCGCCGACGAGCCTTCCGTGTTGGCGCCGCCGTGGATGAAGACGAGCACCGGCCTGCGCTCGGTCGCCACCCGTGCCGGCGTCCAGACATTGAGCGTCAGGCAGTCTTCGCTCACCGCGTTGTGCGTCATGAACTCGTAGGTCCATGGCTTCGATTCCGTCACGATCCGCTGGATGCAGCTCGAGCCGAAATCGTCGGCCTTCTTGACGCCGGTCCAGGGCGTCGGTGGCTGCGGCGCCTGCCAGCGCAGTTCGCCCACTGGTGGCGCGGCGAACGGGATGCCCTTGAACGCCGAGATCGACGCGCGGTGACCCGGCACGCCACTGATGAGGCCGCCCGGCACACGCACCGGCTGAGAGAGCATGGTGGGACTCGCCGGTCCCTGCATCGCCGCGACGCCCGCGCCGACCGCGAGAAGCGCCACCAGCACCGCGCGCGCTGTCTGACGTGAAGCGTCCGACAGGCGGCCGGTGCGCCCTGTCTTCATCGCGGCGGCCCCTTCTTGTCCAGGTTCATCGTGAGATCCGCCGGTGTGATGGTGTCCACGACGCCTCCGGTGGGCACGTCCATCTTCGCAATCCAGAGGAGCGCGTTCAGGACGACGCGACGTTGATTGACGTCACCCCAGTGGGCATGTGTGTGACCGCCGGTGAACCCGAATCCCCGACCGCCGTCGGGCCGTTCCATCACCCACATCATGGTCTCCAGCTGCCCGGTGGCCGCGACGATGTGGTCGTAGGGACCGCGGGGGCTCACGTAGGGCCCGTCGCGCACGTCGTCACTCGGCGTCGCGGTCAGGATCGGCGTGATGCGCTTCCTGGCGGCCTCGTCGGTGGTCCAGCGCATGCTGAAGTACCACTCGTCGTGCGTCGCGAACGGCCCCACCCCGCGCGTCACCGGATGCGTGGGGAACGTCTTGAAGTCAGGCGCCCACATCGGATTCACCGAGTAGTTGGTCTCGTAGTAGCCGCCGATCCAGCGGTTGAACGCGTTGGCGCCGTCGCCCACCGGCACCTCGACGCCGTAGTGGGCGAAGCCGAGGCCGACGCCCTTGGCCGCGAGCGCATCGAGCACGGCGAGGCGACCGGCCTGCACCGCCGGGTTGCCGCGCCCACCGTCGGCATAGATGAGAATCGCGTCAGCGCCGTCGAGCGCGGCGTGGTTGTCAACGGGCTTCCCGTCCACCATCGTCTGCGGCCAGCCGCCGGGATAGACGTCCACGGTCAGCCCGCGAACGCCGCTGAGGGCCTTCTGCAGCACCCAGGTGCCGGCGTTGAACTCGTGCATGCCCGGCGGGTGACTGGGGCGTCCCGCCAGCAGGACGATCCGCTTGGCGCGCGGCGTCTGCGGTTCGGCGGCCCCACCGGTCAGCATGGCCGCGCCGGCGATGACGACCCCCAGGATGGCGCCCGCCACCCGGTGTCTCGAGATCGGTGATGGGTACATGGATCCTCCTCGTGCAAGGACCTCGGAGGTAATGGGCATTACCTCCGAGGTCGTCGTGTTACAGCCGGCAGATCAGCAGCTCGCGCTCGTAGATCATCTCTGGCGGCAGATGGTCGTGGAGGTCGATGAACAGCTCTTCGTGCTCGATCACCTCGCGCCGCCACTGGGCCGCCTCGACCGTCTGGAGCAGGTCGAACTGCTCCTCGCTGAACGGCAACCCGCGCCAGTCGATGTCCTCGTAGCGCGGCATCCAGCCGATGGGCGTCTCGCGGGCCGACCACGCGGCCGCGCACACGATCGACGATCCACTTCAGGACGCGCATGTTCTCGCGGAAGCCGGGCCAGAGGAACTTGCCGTTGGCGTCCTTGCGGAACCAGTTCACGTGGAAGATCCGCGGCGTCTCGTTCAGCGGCGCGCTGCATCTTGATCCAGTGCCGGAAGTAGTCGCCCATGTGGTAGCCGCAGAACGGCAGCATCGCCATCGGATCGCGGCGCACCTTGCCGACGGTGCCGGCCGCCGCGGCGGTCGTCTCCGAGCCCATCGTCGCGCCGATGTAGACGCCCGCCGTCCAGTTGAACGCCTGATAGACCAGCGGCATGCGTCGTGGCGCGGCGGCCGCCGAAGATGAAGCGCGCTGATCGGCACGCCGTCTGGGATCTCCCAGTCCGGAGTCGATGGTCGGACACTGCGACGGCCGGCGCGGTGAAGCGGGCGTTGGGATGCGCGGCCTTCGCGCCGGTCTCGTCGGCCGATCGCGGGCGTCCAGTGCTTGCCCTGCCAGTCGAGGCACTCGGCGGGCGGCTCGTCGGTCATGCCTTCCCACCACACGCCGCCTTCCGGCGTCAGCGCGACGTTGGTGAAGATGGTGTTCCTGGCGATGCGTCGCCATCGCGTTCGGATTGGTCTTGTTCGACGTGCCGGGCGCGACGCCGAAGAATCCCGCTTCGGGATTGATCGCGCGCAGGTGGCCCGTCGGCGTCCGGCTTGATCCACGCGATGTCGTCGCCGACGGTCGCAGACCTTCCAGCCCTTCGAACTCCGTCGGCGGAATCAGCATCGCGAAATTGGTCTTGCCGCAGGCGCTCGGAAAGGCCGCGGCGACGTAGGTCTTCTCGCCCTGCGGATCCTCGACGCCGAGGATCAGCATGTGTTCGGCCATCCAGCCTTCGTCGCGCGCGATGTTCGAGGCGATGCGCAGGGCGAAGCACTTCTTGCCGAGCAGCGCGTTGCCGCCGTAGCCCGATCCGTAGGACCAGATCTCGCGCGTCTCCGGGAAATGCACGATGTACTTCTCGGGATTGCAGGGCCAGGGCACGTCGGCCTGCCCGCGCGCGAGCGGCGCGCCCACGCTGTGCATGCACGGCACGACGCGCTTGACGTCCTTGTCGATCTCGGCGAACACCGGCGGTCCCGATGCGCGCCATGATCCGCATGTTGACGACGACGTAGGGCGAGTCGGTCAGCTGCACGCCGATCTGCGACATCGGCGAGCCGACCGCGCCCATGCTGAACGGCAGCACGTACATCGTGCGGCCCGCCATGCAGCCGCTGAAGAGTTCCTTCAGCTTGCGGCGCATCTCGTAGGGGTTCACCCAGTTGTTGGTCGGCCCGGCGTTGTCCTTCGAGAGCGAGCAGATGAACGTGCGCTCCTCGACGCGGGCCACGTCGCTGGCGTCCGATCGGGCGTAGTAGCAGCCGGGCCAGAGATTGTCGTTCAATTTCGTGAGCGTGCCCGAGGCGACCATCTCGGCACAGAGCCACTCGTACTCTTCCTGCGACCCATCCACCCAGTGCACCGCGGCGGGGCGCGTGAGTTCGCGCATCTTCTCGACCCAACGCAGCAGGTGGCTGTTGGTGGCCAGGGGCACCGACACGTCCCTGGACAACCGCGCTCGACGAACATCGCTCACTGTGAGAACCTCCAGGCGCGCGACGACCCGAGTCGTGCCCGCGCGCGCTTCGCATTACACCACGTCGTCAGGCCCACGCGCACCTGCCGGCCACCGACGGGCCACGGCGCCGAGGCCAGGGCGACGCCTGTCGGAACGGCGCCGTCGGCCGGCTATGGCCAGCGTGGATGGAATGCGCGCCGATTGTAGCCGAGGTCTTCACGCGGGGTTCACCACGGAGACACGGAGGAGAGCTTGGCGAAACAGTAAGCTGGGGCGCCAACTGCCGCGCGCGGCGAAGCGAGGGTGAGGTCGAGCCGCGACGGAAGGGCGGAATGACGCTGGCCGCCCTTGCGTCGCGGCTCGACCTCACCCTCGCTCCGGCCGCAGGCCGTCAAGCCGGCATGCCGGCTTGACGCCGCGCGCTCATGCCGTCGGCGGCACGCCGCTCCAGCGTGCAGCGACCCAGAGCTGTTGACAGCGGATTTCCGCAGTCCCGCGTGCAGAGTCAACCCGTCCGACCGCGCGAGGTGATCCTCTGCGGATTGGGCTACCCCGTCGTCTCTGCGGTGACCGTGCCCTCGTTCGTCTCTCTGCGTTCTCCGAGGTGAAATTCCCCAGCCCTGAAGCACTGCTCCGCCCCTCCGCGGTGAAACAATCGCAGCCCGAGGCGCAGTCCGCGCTACCTGAACTTCGTCCGGAGAAACGCCAGCCCCTCGGTCGCGAGTGCATCGGGACTCGCCGCCAGCGGCCGCCAGATCGCGGCCGCGCGCGCGATGGTCTTCACCTTGTCGGTGAACGACTCGATGACGACCGGTCCGGTGAACCCGATATCGCGGCAGGCCGTCGCCACCTCGTCCCACGGCATGTGACCCGTGCCGGCGGCTCCGCGGTCGTTCTCGCACGCATGCAGCTGCACCAGGCTCGAGCCGACACGGCGAATGGCGTCGCCGATCGATCGCTCCTCGATGTTCATGTGGAAGGTGTCGAGCATCACGCCGCAGGACGGGTGGCCCACTCGCTCGACGATCGCCATCACCTGCTCGGCGAGGTTGATCACGCTGGTCTCGAAACGATTGAGCGGCTCGATGCCGAAGACCACGCCCCGATCGCCGGCGTAGCGGCAGAGGTCCTGCAGGCTGCTGACCAGCAGCGTCTCGAACGCGCGGCGTTCGTCGTCGGTGGCCTTCCAGGTCCGCCCGACCGCGCAGTACATCGGCCCGACCACGATCGTCGATCCCATCTGCACGGCCGCGTCCACGGCATGCCGGACGTACGCCGCGGCGTTGGCCCGCACCGCGGGATCGTCGCTGATCAGATCGCGATCAGGGCCGAACGCCCCACACGTCGTGACCGACAGGCCCGCCGCCTTGGCGATGGCGCCGACGCGGAGGTAGTCCAGGTCCGTGGTGGACTCGATGGGCAGATCGACATGGTCGAAGCCCAGCGAGGCAATGTGGGGCGCGAGCGTGGCGAACTCGTCCGTGCTGAGCGGCGAGGTCCACACCCAGGTGCTGATGCCGATCGGATTCATCTGCGGCCTTCTTTCTGCGGTGCCGCGTCGAGGTCGATCTCGACGCCCACCATCGCGTTGTAGTCCGGTTCCATCGAGTCGGGATCGATCACCTCGCCGAGCAGGACGTTGCCCTCGGGCCAGTGCACTTCGAGGTTGCCCGGTTTGATCATGGCCTGCCGCAGGCGGCCCGCAAACACGCCGTCGGCCGATCGCAGCCGGACCGGCGTGCCCTCCGTGACCGCAAGGCGCGCCAGATCCTCGGCGCTGATCAGGATGTCGTCGCGCCGGGCGCCCGTCAACGGGTCCACGTCGCGTTGCACCATCGAGTTGAACTGCTTGCCCCGCCGCGTGGAGACGAAAAACGCGCCGGGGCGCGGCTTCGTCGGGACGAGCGTCACGGGCGCGAACTGCGCTTTGCCTGACGCGGTCGCAAATCGTCCGTCGGCATACAGAGACCGCCCGCCCCACTGAAACTGATCGCCCTGCCCGGAGAGGCCCGCGATCCCGCCGTACAGGGGCACGGTGCGCTCGATTTCGCGTCGGATCGACGCCGCATCCTCCAGGCCCACCTGACCCGTCCTCGCGGGCCAGGTCCGGCGCATCACCTCGCGGAAGACCCACCACTCGGGCTTCGCCTCGCCGATTCGTCGGCCCGGAATCTCCGGCGAGAAGATCACGCGACGTTCGGTCGAAGTCTCCGTGCCGCCCCCCGGTGACTCGTAGCGGGTCGTCGCCGGCAAGACCAGCACGTCGCCGTCGCTCTCGGCCAGCATGGACGACGAGAGCACGATGTCCTGATGGACGCGAAGACGCGGGCGCGCGAGGGCCGCGCGCGAACGAGCCTCATCGGCCAGCGTCTCCAGGAAGTTCCCGCCAGTCATCCAGAAGACGTCCACGTCGCCGGCCGCGGCCCGCACGACCATCTCTGTTGCGGTCCACCCAGGCACGCTCGGCCACGGGAACCCCCACGCCTCGGCCCATCGATCGGCGGCGTGCGCATCCACCCTCGGCACGCAACCGACCTCCGCGCCGCCCTGCACGCCCGAATGCCCCCGGATCGGCACGAGGCCACACCCCGTTCGTCCGGCCAGGCCGCGCGCCAGCCCGACGTTCACCAGCATGCGGACGGTGTCCGCGCCGCGGGTGTGCTGCGTCAACCCCATCGACCAGACGAAGATGGCCTTGGGCCGGTCCACGAGCAGCCGGGCGAAGGCCTCCAGGCGCGTGCGCGACGAGCCACTCTGTCGCTCGATCTCATCCCAGGAGGCGGCAGCCACGGAGGTCCGCACGGCCTCGAACCCTTCGGTCTCGGCCGTGATGAACGCGTGATCCAACGCGTCATGCTCGACCAGACTCTTGAGCACACCCGTCAGCCACGCGAGGTCGCCACCGGTGTGCACGTCGAACCAGTGGTCCGCGATGGGGGTGCCCGAGACCGCACTCCGCACCTGCGACGGCATCCAGTACCTTGCGAGGCCCGGCTCGCGGTACGGGTTGACCACCGCAACCTGGGCCCCGCGCGTCTTGGCCTCGGCGACGTACTTGATCGTGACCGGCTGGTTGTTCGCCACATTCGAGCCGAAGAACACGATCAGGTCCGACTCGAGCCAGTCCACATAGCTGCAGGTGGACGCGCCATGGCCCAGCGAGGCCTTCATCGCCACCGTGGAGGCGGCGTGGCAGAGGCGCGCGGCGTTGTCTACGTGATTGGTGCCGAGGAACCGGGCGGCCTTCTGCGCGGCGAAGTAGGTCTCGTTCGTGATGCCCCTCGACGTGAGATAGAACGCGAGGCGCGCAGGGTCGCTCTGCCTCACGTGCGAGGCGGCCAGATCGAGCGCCTCGTCCCAGCTGATGAGGCGGAAGCCACGGTCGCCGGACCGACGTAGCAGGGGGTGCCCCAATCGGCCGAGCGCGCGGAGCTGGGCTGAGGACTGAGCGGCCAGCGTCCCCACGTCCGCGAGCCGCGACGGGTCGAGCGCGGGAGCGGTGTTCAGGCGCAGCAGTTCGAGCCGCACCATGCAGAGGTGTGTGCCGGGCAGCGTCCAGTCGCGCACGCCCGTGGTGCCGAGCGCGCAGCCGTCGCACACGCCCCGCGTGAGGATGCGCCAGGCAAACGGCCACTGGTCGCGGTTCTCCCACGCGATGCGCACCATCTCGCGATAGTGACGCGGCTTCTGCTGTCCGAGGCCGAAGACGCCCATGCCGGTTGGCTAGACCACGCGCGCGACGGGCCCGACGTGCGGCGCCGCGCCGGGGGTCAGGAGGCGGGCGGGATGCGCATAAACGTTGGCGCGGCCATCGCGCACGAACCCCAGCAGCGTGATCCCCGCGCGCTCGGCCAGCGCCACGGCCAGGCTCGACGGGGCCGACACGGCCCCGACCATCGGCACTCCGGCCATCCAGGCCTTCTGCACGATCTCGAACGACGATCGGCCACTGACGAACAGGATCCGATCGTGCGCCGGTAACCGTCGCGCGCGCAGACGACGACCGATGAGCTTGTCCACGGCGTTGTGCCGGCCGACATCCTCGGCCACGTCGTCGAGGCGGCCGTCGAGATCGAACAGGCCGGCCGCATGGAGGCCGCCGGTCTCCTCGAAGCCGGCCTGCGCGGCCCGAAGCGTGGCGGCCAGTCCCAGCACGGTGGCCGCCGGCACGGTCCACGCCACCGAGACTGCCGCCAGCTGGAGATCCAGAGACTCGCGCGACTGGCGTCCGCACAGGCCGCACGACGAGGTCGTGGTGACCTGACGTCGGCCGGCCAGGAGCGCCGGCAGGCTGGCGGCCCGCGCCGGGGCCAAGTCCACGCGCACGACGTCCTCCTCCGTCGTGGTCACTCCCCGCACGTCGTCGTGGTCCGCGATCACGCCCTCGGTGAACAGGAATCCCAGTGCGAGCGCCTCGTCGTCGCCGGGCGTGCGCATGATCACCGAAAACGGATCGTCCCCCAGCCGGACCTCGAGGGCCGATTCACATGCCACACGATCGACCGCAGCCTCGGCGCGATCGGCGTCGAGGCGCCATACGTCCACGCGCTGGCTCACGGATGTGGTCAGCGAGCGAGCCTCTGTCATCGGGTCGCACGCTATCACGGCCCGGGTTTCACGCGGAGAGGCGGAGCACATCGACGATCACCGCGGGGACAGAGCCACGGATGCGTTCACTGCAGAGGGGCGGAGGACGGGCAAACAGCGAACAGCTCACCGCAGGGACGGAGGGATTCTCAAGGCAGGGGTTCACCGCGTAAGAGCGGAGGCACTTCAGGGCAGGGGGGTTCACCGCGGAGGAGCAGAGCAAAACTCGGGGGGCACCCGACGGAAACGCCTCCCGGACCATCACCGCGGACGGAGGGATCTCGAGACAGGGGCTCACCGCGGGGCAGCGGCACTTCAAGGCAATGGGATTCACCGCGGAGGAGCGGAGCAGAGCTTTGGGGGGTCACGCGACGGAGACATCTCCCGAACCATCACCGCGGACGGAGGGATCTTCAAGACAGGGGCTCACCGCGGGGCAGAGGCACTTCAAGGCAATGGGATTCACCGCGGAGGAGCGGAGCAGAGCTTTGGGGTCACGCGACGGAGACATCTCCCGGACCATCACCGCGGACGGAGGGATCTTCAAGACAGGGGCTCACCGCGGGGCAAAGGCACTTCAGGGCAATGGGATTCACCGCGAGGAGCGGAGCAGAGCTTTGGGGTCACGCGACGGAGACATCTCCCGGACCATCACCGCGGACGGAGGGATCTTCAAGACAGGGGTTTACCGCGGGGCGGAGGGACTTCAGGGCAATGGGATTCACCGCGGAGGAGCGGAGCAAAGCTCGGGGGTCACACGACGGAAACGCCTCCCGCACACAGCACCGGGGGGGGCGGAGGAACCTCGTAACAAGCGAGTTCGCCCCGGGGCGGAGGAGCGCTTCAGGGAAAGGGATTCACCACGGGAGAGAGACACCGGCTCGACACATCACCGCGGAGAGACAGGGAAGGCCCAGGATTCCTGCACAACGGGAAGCTCCGCGTTCTGACTGGAAACTGCGGTTGTCAGATCCGCGGGATCCGCTCAGGCAACGGCTAACCCTGGTTGCCGTTGATGCCGCCACGTTGATCGATTCTCTTAACGCTCTTAGCGAGTTATCGGCCTGTTTCGAAAACGCCCGGTGGCCTGGCGCTTGCACTACGGCGGGCATGTTGATCCTGCCAGCCGACCTCACTGGGCGTGTCATCGGGGCCGCCATCGAGGTACATCGCCACACCGGGCCCGGCCTGCTCGAATCGAGCTACCAGCACTGCCTCGCTCACGAGTTCGCGCTTCTGGAACTCCCGTTCCGGGATCAGGTGCCCATACCTGTGCGATACAAGGGCGTCGATGTCGACTGCCGCTACCGCGCCGACTTCGTCGTCGATGACCGCCTGTTGGTCGAGATCAAGAGCGTTGAGCATGTGCCGCCGATCGTGGAGGCTCAGATGATCACCTACCTGCGACTGCTGGGCCTGCAGCAAGGGCTGCTCATCAACTTCAACGTCTCGCGCTTGACGGATGGGGTGCGCCGCTTCGTAAACACCCGCCGACCGAGATTGGCGTTCGAGGGTCCACTCGCAGCCCCCTGAAATGGCCCTCCGCCCTGCGGTGATGTGTGCGGGAGGTGCCTCCGTCGCGTGACCTTACAGCTCGGCTCTGCTCCGCTCCTCCGTGGTGAATCCCCTACCCTGAAGCGCCCCTCCGCTCCTCCGTGGTGAATCCCCCTACCCTGAAGCGCTCCTCCGCTCCTCCGTGGTGAATCCCCTACCGTGAAGCGCTCCTCTGCTCCTCCGTGGTGAATCCCCTACCCTGAAGCGCCCCTCCGCTCCTCCGTGGTGAATCCCCCTACCCTGAAGCGCTCCTCCGCTCCTCCGTGGTGAATCCCCCTACCCTGAAGCGCTCCTCCGCTCCTCCGTGGTGAATCCCCTACCGTGAAGCGCTCCTCCGCGCCTCCGTGGTGAATCCCCTTCCCTGAAGCGCTCCTCCGCTCCCTCCGGCGGTGAATCCCCCTACCCTGAAGCGCTCCTCCGCTCCTCCGTGGTGAATCCCCTACCCTGAAGCGCTCCTCCGCGCCTCCGTGGTGAATCCCCTTCCCTGAAGCGCCCCTCCGCTCCTCCGCTGGTGAAGATCAGCGTTGGCTCGCGAGGAACTCGATGATGTCGCGCACCTCGCGCGGCGTGAGGATCGTGCCCATGGGCGGCATCGAGGACGGCGCCTCCAGACGCGCGGTGATATCGGCTTTGGCCACAGTCTGTCTCATCCCCGTGCCGTCGTCGAAGATCAGGGTGGTCGCGGTCTCCTCGCGAAGAAGGCCGGTGACCTTGTCGCCGTTGCGCAGCGTCACTTGCACGGTGCCGTAGCCGGGCGCGATGCGGCGGCTCGGGTCGAGCAGCGACTGCACCAGTTCGGTGCGCGACAACTGCCCGCCGATCTTCACGAGCGTGGGGCCGACGGTCGCGGTGGCGTTGCCCACGGTGTGGCACCGCGCGCATTGCGCCGCCGGGTGGTTGAGCACGAGCTGGCGGCCGCGCGGGGCTGACCCGCCCCGCTCGAGCGCCGCCGGAAACGCAGCCCCCAGGTTCTCCAGCGCGCGGCCCACCTTCATCTGCTCGAGTCGCGTGAGCAGCGCCGGTGCGGCGTTGGACGAGGCCGCGTCGAACACTTCGAGCTGCACACCCGCATCGAGCGCGCCGTTCGACACCTGGTCGAGCAGACGTCCGAGGGCCGCCTGCGCCTCGGGTCCTGCCACCTTGGCCAACCCGTCAATCGCCGACTGCTTCTCGCCGGCCGATCCGGTGCGGACGACGCTCTCGAGGTGGGCCACCTTCTCGGCGACCGGAATCGGCATGGTCGCCATCGTTGAGATCGCGGCCATCCGGAGCGAGGCGTCGGCGTCGGCGAGGGCCACGCGCACGGCCTCGGTCAACTCCGTGGCGGCAATCGCCTGCAGGGCGCCGAGCGCGGCCACGCGGACGGGCGAGGCCGTGTCGGTCTTGAGCCGCGCGAGCAGCACCGGTGAGGCCGTCTTCAGATCGAGCCGCGCCACCGCGTCGATGACCGCCAGCTTGAGCGGGGTGGCCGTGTCGGGTCTGTCGAGCATCGGCACCAGCGTCGCGAGCGCGGTCCGCGCGGCCGCCGCGTCGCGTCCGGTGGCCTGCGCCGTGCCCAGTTCGGCGCCGTCCACGCGGTCGAAGCGCGACGGCGTCATCCACACGGCGAGCGCGCGCGTCGCCTCTTCCCGCAGGTCGATGGACGCCGCGGTACGGAGCGCGAATGCCGCCAGGCGCTCAGCCGCCTCGCCTGTGCCCAGACGCGCGTTGGCGCTGATGGCGCGTCGCAGCAGCGCCTCGCTCGTGAACGCCGTCTGGCCCAGCACCGCCGCGAGGGACGGCAGCGCCGCACGGATGCCCTTCTCGTCGTTGATGGCGCGGGCGGCCTCCGTCACGACCAGCTCGTCGCGGTCGCCGAGGAACCGGGCCACGCCGGGATCCTTCAGCCGACGCAGGGCGACGACGGCGCCCAGTCGTGCGGCGCGCGAGGCATGTGTCGAGAGCGCGGCCAGCGCCGCAGGGTCACCCAACTGCGCGAGCGCCGCGCTGCCGGCGTGCCGCAGGTAGACGTCGCGGTCGTCGTTCGCGGCGAGCATCTGCACGAGGGCGGACAGGGCGGCCTTGTCACCGATGCGGCCGAGCGCTTCGGCCGCGAAGAACCGCGGGCGGGCGTCCGCGTCGGCCAGCACCGGCCGCAGCGCCGCCACCGCGTCGCGTGCGCGCACATCGCCGAGCGTCTTGGCCGCTTGCGCGCGTACTTCCGCGTCGGCGTCAGCGAGCAGCGGGAACAGCGCCGACGCCTGGGCGGACCCGGCGCGCACGAGCTGACCCACTCCCCAGATGCCGTGCAGGCGCGCGAGCGGGGCCTTGTCCTCCCGCGCCACGGCGACGAGCACCTCGGCGGATCGGCGCCGCACGAGCTCGAACTGCGCCTTCTGACGCACTCGCATATCGATATGGGCGAGCAGCGCACGCAGATCGCCGACGGCCTTCGGCTGGAAGTTCTCGGCGAGGAGCGCCTTCACTTCGAGGCGGATCGGGCTCTTCGCCGCGGCCGGCGCGTCGAGCTTCCACACGCGCCCCTCGCCGCTCGATCCCCATCCGCGCATCCAGTCGGTCAGGTACATCGCGCCGTCCGGCCCGATCTTCATGCCGGGCGTCAGCACGCCTCGCAGGATCTCGACGTCGCGGCCGAGTGCGAAGCCCGCGCCCTGTGGCGTGAGCTGGAACGCGAAGACGCGGGCGCCTGCCGCGTTGCCGGGAAAGCTGGTGACGAAGAAATGCCGTCGCAAGTCCTCGGTGAGCGCGGTCCCGGGGTTGTACGCGAACCCGGAGGGACCGGCCCGGTAGGCCGCGACGGGCGGCACGATGTAGGCGGCCTGCCCGGCGAAGTGCGGCTTCGACAAGCCCTCGTCCATCCACACGTTGTAGCGGTTGTTGGTCGGGTCGGTGTACTTCCCGAACTGCCAGGTCGATCGCCAGCCGGCGTCCGCCCCGTGGGTGATGTAGACGACGCGTTCGGTTTCGCCGGGGTGGTCGCCGTCGTTGTCCACGCTGACGAGGTTGCCGTGCTCGTCGAACGCGATCTCCTGCGTGTTGCGCAGGCCCGTGGCGAAGACCTCGAAGTTGCTGCCGTCCAGGTCGGCGCGGAGCACGGCACCCTGGTTCGGATACGCCCATCGCTTGCCCGTCCTGTCCACGACGTTCATGCCGATGTCGCCGATCTTCCAGTAGAGACGCCCATCCGGCCCGATGACGAGCGCGGACATGTCGTGGCCCGAGAAGGCCGGATGAATCGAGTACCCGTGGCTGAGCGACTCGGCCGTGTCGTAGACGCCGTCGCCGTTCGGATCGCGCAGGCGCCAGAGGTCGGGGGCGGCGGTGACGAACAGATCCCGTCCGTTGATCAGGACGCCGCCCGCGATGTCGCTGGCCACATCCTCGTTGAAGCCCTCGAAGACCACCCGCGAGACGTCGGCGACGCCGTCGCCGTTGGTGTCTTCCAGCCGATAGACGCGCTCCTTGATGGCGGTCAGATCGCGCCAATCCCTGGAGCCGTCGCCGTTGCTATCGGGCAGCCACGTGTTCTGGGCGCTCAGCTCGGGCGCCATCCGCTGCCTGAAGAACGTCCGGAGATCCTCCGTCGTCTCGAACGTGTGGATGAGCGGGACCCAGGTCGGATGCTGGCGGATGTCGAGCAACTGCCCGGATCGGGGGAGGCCACCACGTAGGCGACGCCCGCCGCATCGATATCCATGGCCAGCGGATCGGAGACCATCCCAAGCGGCGCCCAGACCGAGGCCTCGAGCCCTGGGCCCGCCTGGACGGGGGTCCCCTTCCGTTCCTCGGCGGCCTTGCGGGCGGCCTCGGCCGGATCGAGCTTCACGGTCTGACCCAGCATCGGGGTGTGGGTCAGCTGCTGGGCCGCGCGCACGCGGGCCTGGTTGGACGGGGTCAGCAGCACGGCGACCGCGGTGACGACCGCCGTGGCAGCGATCAGGTGGGCGCGGGCCCCCAGGCAGAGAGATCGGATCACGCAAGCAAACATCAGGGTCTCCGTGAATCGGCTACCAGAATTGTGGGTGGCGGGTGATTGTAGCGCGCCCCGCCGCCCGAGGGGTCGGGCCTCGATGACAACGATTTCACCTGTGTAATTCCGTCCTCCGGCCCCCGGGTTCCATGATTCTTTCTCATTGACTCCCTCTGGCGCCTGGTACACTCTGAACCGGTTCCATAACTGAACTACGTGACTTTGGTTCGACATTCGCTTCCGGGGAAGTGAATCGCGGCCCGCCCGCGCGGCGATGCGGGTTGCGAAGAGCCGCCCGTTCGGGGTGTCGCGGGTGCGTTTGCGTCCCCAGGTCCACGGGGGTCAGTTGGAACATGGATGGACGGAAGAGAGGGGTTCGATGGTGATGGAGGGTCTAATGCCCAGTACTCGAATTCTGAGGGTCCTGGCCGGAGCGTTGCTCGTCGTGACGAGCACCGTGGCGGTCGCCTCAGCGCAGATCACGACAGGGAATGTGTCCGGAACGGTCGTCGATTCGACGGGCGGCGTCATTCCGGGAGCGACGGTCACGTTGACCAACGAAGCACAGGGCACCAAGGTCGGTCCTGTGGCGACCAGCGGCGAAGGCATCTACGTGTTCCCGAACGTCACCGCGGGCACGTACACCCTGCAAATCAGCTTGAGCGGCTTCAAGACGGTCACGCGCGCAGGCGTTGTCGTGACAGGCGGCGCGCGCATTGCGGTCGGCGCCACGACGCTCGACGCGGGCGGCATGACGGACCGCGTGGACGTCAAGGCTGACGCCCCGCTCGTCAAGGCGGCCAGCGGCGAACGGTCCTCCAACCTCGAACGGCAGCAGCTCGAGTCGCTGCCGGTGGCGAGCCACAACTTCCTCGATTTCATCACGACGCAGCCGGGCATCGGTACGGCGGCCGCCCCGGGTTCGCAGCAGCGTCGCGTCGGCGGCGGCGGCCAGGACAACATCATGCTCGACGGTCTGTCGGCCCTCGACACGGGCAACAACGGCCTGATGAGCGGCATGAACCTGCCCGCGGAAGCCATCTCGGAAATTCAGGTGCTCACGTCTGGCTACTCGGCCGAATACGGCCGGTCCAGCGGCGTGCAGATCTCGGCCGTCACCCGCAGCGGCACCAACCGCATCCGCGGATCGGTCTACGAGTACGCGTCGCAACTCGGACTGGAACTCGAACAGCTGGGCGAACCTGGCGAACGGCCAGCCCAAGACCGTCAACAAACAGCGGGACTGGGGCTACACGGTCGGCGGGCCGATCGGCAAGCCGGGCGGCAACAACAAGCTGTTCTACTTCTACTCGCACGAGTTCCGCCCGCGTGAGAGCGGCGGCAACATCACCAACTATCGCGTGCCGACCGAACTCGAGCGCCGCGGCGACTTCTCGCAGACGCTCGACAACAACGGCAACCTGTACAACTACATCTACGATCAGCGGTCTGGGCAGCCAAAGGCGAACTGCTCGGCCACGATTCAGACGGCGTGTTACGCCGATGGCGGCGTCCTCGGCCGGATCCCCGTGAGCCAGCTCTACGGCCCCACCATGGGGATTCTGAACTCCTACCCGCAGCCGAACTTCACCCAGACGACGGGCTTCGCCTACAACCTGCAGGTGACGCGCCCGGTCGTCAAGACACGTGACCAGACGCCGGTCCTGAAGTTCGACTACCAGATGACCAACGCGGCGCGCCTGACCGTCAAGTCGAGCATGGCGAGCACGGGCGGCGGCACTAACACGGGCAATCTGCCTGGCCTCACCGACGTCGTCCAGAAGTTCCCGCTGTCGTTCAACACGGCCGTCAGCGTGAACTACACGGTGAGCCCCACGATGTTCCTCGAGGCGATGTTCGGGGTGAACCAGAACAAGCTCGGCACGCCCAGCATCAGCCCGCTTTCGAACCGGAACAACCTGACCTGCCCGTCGGGGTTGGCGGCCCAAGTCGCCAACTGCACGGGCGGCGCGTTCCCGTTCCTGTTCCCTGACGCCGGTGTGATGGACCCGAGCTACTACGAGTACGGGGCCCTCGAAACGGTCGGATCGCCGTTCTTCGAGAACGGCCGCATCAACCTGCCGCCGCAGCTCAACTGGGGTGGCACGCGCATCGCGAACACGCCGCCGAGCATCAACTTCCCGGGCTTCATGAACGTCAACCGGATCACCCAGTCGTCGATCAGCTTGACCAAGGTCGCCGGCACGCACACGATGAAGGCGGGCTTCTACCTGGAGCACAGCTACAAGGCGCAGAACACGGGCGGCCAGATCACGTTCCAGGGCACCATCAACTTCGGTGTGGATACCAACAACCCGCTCGATTCGCAGATGGCGTACTCGAACGCCGCCCTCGGCATCTTCAGCACCTACGGACAGGGTTCGAAGTTCGTCGAAGGCAACTTCTTCTACAACAACATCGAGTGGTACCTGCAGGACAACTGGAAGGTCAACCGCAAGCTGACCCTCGACTACGGCCTGCGGTTCGCCAACGATGGTCCCTACGAAGACAAGCTGAAGCAGGTGGCCAACTTCTTCCCGGAGAAGTGGTCGGCGGCGAATGCGCCGTCCCTCTACGTCGCTGGCTGCATCGGCAACGTCAACCCCTGCTCGGGCAACAACCGGCAGGCGAAGGATCCACGGACGGGCGCGTTGCTCGGCGTTGGGACCGTCTCCCTGATCGGCGCCGTCATTCCGGGCTCCGGTGCGTTCGACAACGGCATGGTCCAGGCCGGCAACGGCATCGCCAACGCCGGCTACACCTGGCCGACGCTGGTCGTCGGTCCGCGCTTCGGCGCGGCCTACGACATCACGGGCCAGCAGAAGTACGTGGTCCGCGGCTCCGTGGGTCTCTACTTCGACCGTCCGGACGGCAACACCGCGTTCGGCACGGTGGCCAACCCGCCCACGGCGACGGGCATCACCCAGCAGTGGGGCCGCTTGTCGGAACTGGGGAACTCGTCCCTGTCGTTCGGTCCAGTGCCGCAGATCGTCGTCAACCAGTACCGACTCGGCCATCCCGAAGGACTTCCAGTGGAACCTCGGCACCCAGGTGGCGCTCCCCTGGCGGTCGTCGCTGGACGTGTCTGTACGTCGGCCACCATCAGTTCGACGCGCTCGCGGGAACCCAGAACGGCAACCCGGTGAACCTGAACGCGATCGACCTGGGCACCACGCTCACGGCGGCCGGTCTCGACCAGACGCTGGCGACGCCGACGGCGCAGAACAACAACCTGCTCCGTGCGTTCCGCGGCTACGCGAACATCAACGTCCAGATGGCCATGTGGACGCGCACGTTCCACTCCATCCAGACGTCGTTCAACCGCCGCTTCAGCAACGGCCTTTCGTTCGGCATCAACCACACCTGGACGCTCTACGACAAGGGCAACGTGGGCCTGCCGGGTCCGCAGCTGCGTCTCATCCACGCGGCTGACGGGTCTTACTCGGTGAGCCCCGACCAGGCGGTGGCCGAAGAGCTGTTCGGGGATCAGGGCACGACGACTCACATCGTCAACAGCAACTTCGTCTACGACCTGCCGGACATCCGGTCGCAGAACAAGGTGCTGCGTGGTCTGGGCCTGGTGGTGAACGACTGGCAGTTCTCGGGCATCGCGCGGTTCGACTCTGGCTCGAAGTACGACATCGGGTACAGCTACAACAGCGGTCCCACGGGCCAGCAGTTGACCGGGTCGCAGGACTACGGTTCGCGCATCGTCATCAACGACCTCTCGGCCTTCGGGTCGGGTTGCTCGAGCAACCAGTACAACCAGCTCGGGCAGGTGATGGTGCCGGCGACGAGCGGCGTTTCGCCGCTCACGACGACGGCGGCCAGCGGTCCCCAGGTGGGCAGCCGCGGGCTCGAGTCGGGTCGCAACCTGTTGACCGGGTGCAAGGACCACCGGCTCGACCTCGCCATCCAGCGCACGATTCGTCTGGGCGGCAGCCGGCAGTTCGTGATCCGCGCGGACATGTATAACGCCCTGAACACCGTGATCTTCGACGGCCGCAGCACGGGCATTCAGTTCAACAGCACCACCGACATGACCGTCCGCAACTCGCAGTACCTCGCGGACGGCACGATGGATCCGAACCGCCGGCTTCCGAATCAGGCCGGTTTCGGCGCAGCGAACAGCGCGATGGCGCTGCGCTCCGTGCAGCTGCAGGTCAAGTTCCTGTTCTAGAACAGGGACGCGTTCGCTGGACACGCAGGGCGGGTGGGGGCAACCCCATCCGCCCTTTTTCTTTGCCACGGGAAGGGCGGGGACGCGCGGGACCGACAAGCCCGGGAGGTGCTCACGGACGGACAGGTGCGGGAGGGACAAGCGCTCAAGTGCTGGAGTGAAGGGCACATGAGGTGCAGGCGGGACCACGCCGGGACTTGCAGGACACCCACACCGACGTGCGGGGCCGACAACGCGTGAAGTGCTGCTGAACAACACGAAGTGCAGACGGACAGGCACGGGAAGTGCGGGGCGACCCGACGTCGAAGTGCTGGCGAGACGCGCGCGGGAAGTGCTGGCGCTGACGCATGAGGTGCCGCAGGGACAAGACAGGAGGTGCTCGGCGCAAAGACCGACGTGCGGGACGGACACGCGGCTTTGCCCATTAGACTCGTCCTGCCCAAGTAATGGCACGCCTGCTCAACCGAGACGACGGGCGTATAGTCGGTAGCGTCAGCTAGCCAACAAGGAGCCAACGTGACCAAGCTCAAGCCCATTCTCTGGATGCTTTCCGGTGTCGTCCTCGGGTGCTCAGCCACAGCACTGGCCCTCCCGGAACAGAAGGTCGTCGGCCCGGTCTTCTCCATGCCGATGCCGCCGTCACCGTCACAGCCAATGAGGATGACGTCCGTCTTCGCGGGACACGTCCGGGCGGGCGACGTCTACTTCGTTAAGGACACCAAGAGCTCCGGTTGCTGGATCAGCACGGTTAATGGTGAGCAGAGCGCGGTGGCGGTTGCGCCGAAAGAGGCATGCGAGTAGGAAGGCATAATTCCGTGGGGAAGGCGATCCGGAGTCGGTCCAAGAACTCGGCCCATGTCTGACACGTCCGCACGATGCAGCAGTGCGCCCGCTGTGCGACCTGCCTACCGCTCAGAGCCCTCTGGAGGCTTGCGGCGCATCGCTCTTCCCTGCTTGCGTCGCTGCTCGGCCCGGCGGGCCTGACTCGCTCTGAGCGCGGCTGTGGCTTGGGAGCGACACCGGTCGTGCCAGGCGAGCGCGGACCTCGCTCCTGGGCCGTCCAGTGGCCCCGGCCGATGCCGTCACCGATCCAGTTCTTGGCCTCGGCCAGTGACGCCAGGGCGTATCGCAGGAACTGCGCGAACTCCGCTCGTCGCCGACGCGACTCCTGACGCGCTGTCGCGAAGCTGGGCGGCGAACTTGAAATCCCGAGCCGCGGTCGGCGACTCGCGAAGCAGTCGTTGCACTTCGTCACGAAACTCGACCGCGAACTCATACGCCACCAGGTCGTCGATGCTCTTCGCGCCCCATGCCCTGGACTTCGCAAGAGGCGAGCCAGCTGACGTGGTGCCGAATTCGCCCGGGATCCGTCTTGCGATCGCGAAATCTGCCACGTCCGCCAGACCGAGTTGGCGCCTACGTCAACGCCAGCACCTCGGAGGCGGTGCCGTGTCCCTGCCGCACCTCTGCGTCAGTCCCTGCACCTGACGTGTCTTCGCGCGCAGCACCTCAGGCGCCTTCCACTCCCGCACCTCGTGTGCCCTTCACTTGAGCACGTCCGAGGTCCCCCAGCACCTCATGAGGTCTGCCCTGCCCGCCCCTGATCGTCTGCCCCTGCACCTCACGTGCTTTCGCGTGCAGCACCTCATGTGCTTTCCACTCCAGCACCTCAGGCGCCTTCCACTCCCGCACCTCGTGAGCCCTTCACTCCCGCACCTCCCGCGACCTTTCACCCCGCAACTCCGCCCTGTCCTCCAGCGCCGCCGTCAGCGCGCGCTCCAGATACCCGAACAGCTCGTGGTAGTCCTCCTGCGCCCGCCGGATGACGTCGTGCGCCTCGTCTCGCCCGAACACGTGGGTGATCTCGATCGGCTTCTCGACCGCGCCGGGGGCCAGCTTGTAGGTCTCGAAGTAGTGCAGCAGGCGCGTGACCACGGGCTTCGGGATGTCGCTGATATCCGACCATGCGCCGTAGAGACCGTCACCGTTGAGAACGGCGATGATCTTGTCGTCGGCCTCGTTCCCGTCCAGCATGCGGAGCCCACCGATGGGTCGGGCCTGCAGCAGGATGTCGGGGTGCGAGACGACCGTCTGCGTCAGGACGCAGACGTCGAGTGGATTGCCGTCGCCCTTGATGTTCGGTCGGCCCGTCCGCTCGCTCGACATCGCGGCCACGCGCGGGCCGCAGTAGGTCTGCGGAATCAGGCCATAGGGGGCCGGGCAGATGTTCGAGTAGAGTTGCGGCCGGTCCACCTTGAGGAATCCGGTCAGCTTGTCGAGTTCGTACTTCAGCCGGTCGCTCGGAATCAGCTCGATGAAGCAGGTCACGACCTCGGGCGCCCTGGCGCCGATGGGGACGCCGTGCCAGGGGTGCGCACGGAAGAGTTGTCCAAGGAGCCGGCCGACGGGTTCTGTCTTCGCCTTTCGCTGTGTCACGCGATTAGAATACCGCCTGGCCTCCCAGACGATGTGTGCATGATTGACCAGGCTGAGCCGCGCTACGGAGCCGTTGCCGACGGGAACCGCGTTCACCTGAGCGATTCGCACGCAGGCGTCGTGGCCGTCGTCGTCCCGGAGGCTGGCAACGTCGTCTCCAGCCTGTCGGCCCACGGCCACGAGCTGCTGCGGTGGCCGTACGCGTCGATCGACGACTTCCACAGCCGTCCCGCCTGGCATGGCCTACCCTTGCTGGCGCCCTGGGCGAACCGGCTCGATGAGGCCGCCTTCTACGCCAACGGCGTGCGCTACGCGCTCGACCCCGATCTCGCTCACATCCGCGGACCCAACCACCTGCACGGGTTCCTCAGCTTCGCACGCGAGTGGTCCGTGGTGTCATCTGGCGCCGACCACTCCAGCGCGTGGGTCACCTCGCGCCTCGAGGTCTACCGTCGTCCCGACTGGATGAGGCAGTTCCCGTTCGCGCACACGATCGCGATCACGCACCGGGTCGCGGACGGCGCACTCCGCGTCTCGACCACACTCGAGAATCTAAGTGCGGAGCCGATGCCGGTGGCCATCGGCTTTCATCCGTACTTCCATCTCACGGACTCTCCGCGCGACGCGTGGACGCTCTCGCTGCCGGCGCAGCGACAGTGGCGCCTCTCGGACGCCATGCTGCCGACGGGCGAGACCGTGCCTACCGACGCGGTGTTCGCGGATCGACGGTCCATCGCGCTCGCCGGGGCTCGGTTCGACGACGTGTTCACGGACCTCGATCGCGATGAGGCCGGCGTCGCCTGCGTCACGGTGCGGGGACGCGCTCAGCAACTGGATGTGACGATAGGCCCGCGCTACAAGGCCCTCGTCATCTATTCCCCGCCACCAGCGGCCGGCGACCGCGGATTCATCTGCGTGGAGCCGATGGCGGCCATCACCAATGCCTTCAACCTGGCCCATCGGGGCCTCTACCACGATCTCCAGCACGTGCCGGCGGGCGGCACGTGGCAGGAGACCTTTTCAGTGAAACCGAGCGGATTCTGATGGCACACACGACTGTTCTCGATCGATTCCGGCTGGACGGCAAAGTCGCGCTCATCACGGGCGGTGCGCGGGGACTGGGCGAGACGATGGCGATGGCCCTGGCGGAAGCCGGTGCGGATATCGCGCTCTCGGGACGCACCGCCTCGGCGTGCGACGCGACGGCCGCGAAGATCGCCGCGGCGACCGGGCGACGCGCCAAGGGCTTCGGGGCCGATGTGACGGTCGCTGCAGACGTCACGCGGCTGGTCGCAGAGGTCGAAGCCGCGCTCGGCCCGATCGACATCCTCATCAACAGCGCGGGCGTGAACATCCGCGGGCCGATCCAGCAGCTCACCGAGCAGGACTGGGACACAGTCATCGACACCAACCTCAAGGGACCCTGGCTCTGCGCGCGCGCGGTCGGTCCCGGAATGGTCGAACGCAAATGGGGGCGGGTCATCAACATGGCCTCCGTGCTCGGCTTCATCGCCCTGCCCGGTCGCACGCCTTACGCGTCGTCGAAGGCGGGCGTGATCAACCTGTCGAAGGTGCTGGCGCTCGAGTGGGCGGGCACAGGCGTGACCTGCAACGCGATCTGCCCGGGCGCCTTCGCGACCGAGATGAACCGGTCGCTGCTCGACGACCCGGTCAAGTACAAGGAGTTCGTCAGCATCATCCCGATGGGCCGCTGGGGCAACCTCGAGGAACTCACCGGCGCGGCCGTGTTCCTGGCGTCGGAGGCGGCCTCCTACGTCACCGGCACCGCGCTGGTCGTCGATGGCGGGTGGACGGCACGGTAGGGCACCGCACTCGGGAGTCCCGGGACCTCAGCTGCGCTTCGTAGAAGTCCCGGAGACTCGCTGCGCTCGCTGAGGTCCCGGAGGCTCCGCGGCTTGGACGCCGGCTCCGCATCGAAGTCCGCCGGACCTCATCGCCAGCTGCGGGACCTCGTCGTCAGCTCGGGGACTTGTGCCGAGCGGAGCGAGGCGTCCGGGACCTCAACGAAGCGATCGTCACTCGAGCACATCAGGTGCCTCTCACTCCCGCACGTCGAGTGCCTGTGGCGCCGGCACATCCCGCGTCAGTGTCAGCACCTCAACCGCCTTCGCACGCCCGCACTTCCCGCGCTAGTCACTCCCGCACGTGAGCGCCTGTCGTGCTGCACACCTCAAGTGCTCATCACTCCAGCACATCAACTGCTTGTCGGCCCCGCACTTGAGCGCTTGTCCCCCAGCACCTCCCGTGCTTGTCCTCCAAGCACTTCCGCGTCAGCGTCCTGAGCACGTCAGCGTCCTGAGCGCGTCAGCGCGCGGCTGCCTCTGCTGGTTCCACCGGTGTATGCGAATCGAGGAACAGCCAGCAGATCGCGCCGCCCAGGTAGATGGTCGCGGAGACGTAGAAGGTCACCGTCCAGTCGTTGTTCGTCCAGACCAGCAGATAGCCGACGAACGTCGTGGACACCGCCCCGGCGAGGCTGCCCATCATGTTCATCGCGCCTGAGACCGTGCCCGCGTAGCGCCCACCGACGTCCATCGTGCCGGCCCACGCGGCGGGCATGACGAAGTCATTGAAGAAGCCGGCAAAGCCCAGCACGATCATCGCCTTGACGGGATCCTGCATGCCGGCGAATAGGAAGATGCAACCGGACGCGCCGACGAAGCCGACGATGGCGACCACGCGCCGGGCGAGCATCCTGCCCATCGTGCGGGCCAGTCGCGGGATCACCCAGGCCGACAGCATGCACCCGAAGCCGCCGAGCAGGAGTGGCAGGCCGGCGAGCATCGCGGCGAGAAACGGGCCTAGCTGAAAGCCGGTGCCGCGCGCGTCGCGCAGGTACGAGGGCAGCCAGTTGATGTAGAACCACCACCCGTAGGCCAGGCACATGTACTGCAGCGACAGGAGCCAGACATTCCGGTTGGAAAAGATCTTCTGCCAGGGGACGCCCGCGTGCGCGACGGCGGTTTGACTCGACGGCGGCAAGAGCGCCAGCTCCGCCTCGTTGACCGACGGGTGCTTGGCAGGCTCGTCGCGAAACCATCGATAGAACAGGACCGCCCAGATGACCCCGATGACGCCAAAGACCTCGAACATCCGGCGCCAGCCCATCAGCCCCATCAACCAGACGACGAGCAGGGGTGTGAACGCACCGGTCCACCGCGTGGCCAGCCATAGCCACGCCTGCGCGCGTTCGCGTTCCTTGACGGGCAGCCAGGTCGTGAACACGCGCGTGATATTCGGGAAGGCTCCGGCTTCGCCGATGCCGAAGAGCAACCGGATGGCGATGAGTGAGGTGATCCCCGCCGCCCACCCAGTGGCCGCAGTAAACAACGACCACATGATCACGATGCGCATCAAGACCTTGCGCGGACCGATGCGGTCGCCGAGCCAGCCGCCGGGAATCTCGAACAGGGCGTACGCGAACCCGAACGCCGACAGGGCCCAGCCGAACTGGATCGGCGTCAACCCGAGGTCGGCTCGGATGGAGATCCCGGCCTGCGCGAACGCCACCCGGTCGATGTAGGTGATGACGGCGAGGGTGAGGGCGAAGAGGACAACGGTATACCGCGCCCTGGTCGGTGTTTTCGTCATGGGTGTGATTGGGCGCGAGTATACTTCCGCAAGCCGCCTGGCGTCACGCGGCGAAATCGGAGGCACTCGCGGTGTCGGAGACAAAGAAGACTTTTCGGTCGGCGGCTTGGTTCAGCAAACTCGACAAGGACGGATTCATCCATCGCAGCTGGGTGGGCCGGGGGTTTCCGCCCGACGTCTTCGACGGTCGGCCGATCATCGGGATCTGCAACACCTGGTCCGACCTGACCCCGTGCAACGCCCACTTCCGCGAGCTGGCCGAACACGTCAAGCGCGGCGTGTGGGAAGCGGGCGGCCTGCCGTTCGAGTTCCCGGTGACCTCCCTCGGTGAGACGAGCCTGCGGCCCACGGCGATGCTGTTCCGGAATCTCGCCAGCATGGACGTCGAGGAATCGATCCGCGCCAATCCGATGGACGGCGTTGTCCTGCTCTGCGGATGCGACAAGACCACCCCCGCCCTGGTGATGGGTGCGGCCAGCGTGGACCTGCCGACGATCGCGTTGTCGGGCGGCCCGATGCTGAACGGCAACTACCGCGGCAAGCCCATCGGCTCAGGCACGGACGTCTGGCGCTTCAGCGAAGAGGTCCGGGCTGGGAAGATGACACCGAAGGAGTTCTTCGAGGCCGAGTCCTGCATGTCCCGCTCGTCGGGCACCTGCATGGTGATGGGCACGGCATCCACGATGGCCTCGATGATCGAGGGCCTGGGCCTCGCCTTCCCGCACAACACGGCCATTCCCGCCGTCGATTCCCGCCGCTACGCCATGGCGCACGTCGTCGGCCGACGCATCGTCAACATGGTTCGGGAGGACGTCCGGCTGTCGCAGATTCTGACGCGCGAGGCGTTCGAAAACGCGATCCGCGTCAACGGCGCAGTCGGCGGATCGACCAACGCCGTCATCCACCTGCTCGCGATGGCCGGCCGCATCGGCGTGCCGCTGACGCTCGACGACTGGGACCAGTTGGGCAAGGACGTGCCGACGCTCGTGGACCTGATGCCGTCCGGCCGGTTCCTGATGGAAGACCTTTACTACGCCGGCGGCGTGCCGGCCGTGATGCGCAGTCTCGCCGAGCACCACCTGCTGCACCGCGACGTGCTGACCGTCAACGGCCAGACGATGTGGGAGAACGTGAAGGACGCGCCCAACTACAACACCGAGGTGATTCGCGAGTTCGACAAGCCGCTCGTGAAGAGCGGCGGCATCGCCGTGCTGCGCGGCAACCTGGTGCCCGATGGCGCCGTGCTGAAGCCGTCGGCGGCCTCGCCACACCTGATGAAGCACCGGGGGCCCGCCGTCGTGTTCGAAACGATCGAACACTACAAGGCACGGGTCAACGATCCCGACCTGGTCGTCACCCCAGACTCGGTGCTCGTGCTGAAGAACTGCGGTCCGGTCGGCTACCCAGGCATGGCCGAGGTCGGCAACATGGGGCTGCCGCCGAAGATCCTGAAGCTCGGCGTCACCGACATGGTGCGCATCTCGGACGCCCGCATGAGCGGCACGGCGTACGGCACGGCGGTGCTCCACTCGTCGCCGGAGGCCGCCATCGGCGGTCCGCTGGCGCTCGTCCAGGATGGCGACATGATCGAGCTCGACGTCGAGGCGCGGCGCCTGCACCTGGACGTGACCGACGAGGAACTCGCGCGCCGGCGTGCGGCCTGGAAGCCGGCGCCGCCCCACTCGACGGGCGGCTACGTGCACCTGTACACCACGACGGTCCAGCAGGCGCATCTGGGCGCCGACCTGGACTTCCTGCGCGGCAAGCGCGGGGATGCGGTAACACGGGAATCGCATTAGACGGGCTACGGGAAACAGCCTACGGGAGACGGTTGACGGCCTGCGGGCCACAGTCGCCCGTCTGCCGTAGACCGTAGGCTGTCCTTGTAGGCGGTAGGCCGTCTGCTGTGGGCCGTCGTAGACCGTCCCCTGTGGGCCGTAGGCCGTTGTAGGCCGTCCCCTGTAGACTGTGGGCCGTGCGGCTCTCTTGGAGGATCCCGACGTGAAGCTACTGCGATACGGCGCGCCCGGCGATGAACACCCGGGCATTCTCGATGCGGACGGCAATATCCGCGACCTGTCCCTGGAAGTCGGCGACATCGCGGGGTCGGCACTGCTGCCGGAGTCGCTCGAACGTCTGCGCGGGCTCGACCTCGAGTCGCTGCCGCTGGTCGAAGGGACGCCGCGGATCGGTCCCTGCGTCGGCCAGGTCGGCAAGTTCATCTGCATCGGCCTGAACTACTCCGACCACGCCGCCGAGTCGAACATGCCCGTGCCCAAGGAGCCGATCGTCTTCATGAAGGCGACGTCCTGCATCATCGGACCGAACGACGACGTCGAGATTCCCCGCGGGTCGCAGAAGACGGACTGGGAAGTCGAGCTGGGCGTGGTCATCGGCCGGACGGCCAAGTACGTGGACGAATCCGAGGCGCTCGACTACGTCGCCGGCTACTGCGTCGTCAACGACCTGTCCGAGCGCGCCTTCCAGCTCGAAGGCACGGGTCAGTGGGTGAAGGGCAAGAGCGCCGACACGTTCGGACCGATCGGCCCCTGGCTGGTCACCGCCGACGAGGTCGCCGACTGGAGCAATCTCGGAATGTGGCTCGAAGTGGACGGCAAACGCTACCAGCACGGCAGCACGAAGACGATGGTGTTCGGCGTGCCGTTCCTGGTGAGCTATCTCAGCCGGTTCATGAGCCTGCAGCCGGGCGACATCATCTCCACGGGCACTCCCCCGGGCGTGGGACTCGGACAGAAGCCGACGCCGATCTTCCTGCGGCCAGGTCACGTCATGCGCCTCGGCGTGGACGGCCTCGGCGAACAGCAGCAGACCGTGATCCAGGGCTGAGCAGGCCCGCCGAGCGCATCGCTGCGGCCCTCCCCCCGACGGCCAGGTCATGCCTGAGCCGCGCTGGCCGATTTCCACAAGAGGACCCTCGTCACCTATGCCCCCAGCCGCCGGATTCGAATGCGACACGCTCGGCCGAGACCGCGATGCCCTCAGGCGGTCGCTGTCGAACGGCCTGGTCTACTCCATGGGCAAGGACCCGATCACCGCCACCACGCGGGACTGGTTCAACACCACCGCCCATGCCGTCCGCGAACGGCTGATCGAGCGCTGGATGGAGACCATGCGGAGCTACTACCGCTCCGACGCCAAGCGGGTCTACTACCTCTCGATGGAGTTCCTGACCGGGCGGCTGCTCTCGAACAGCCTGCTCAACATGGGCTTCTATCGAGCAGTGCAGCGAGGCGCTCTCGGACCTGGAGCTCAGCGTCGAGGAGATCCGGGAGATCGAGCAGGACGCCGCACTGGGCAACGGCGGGCTTGGGCCGGCTGGCGGCCTGCTTCCTCGATTCGATGGCGACACTGTCGCTGCCGGGCTACGGCTACGGCATCCGATACGAGTACGGCATGTTCACGCAGCAGATCGAACAGGGCCACCAGGTCGAACAACCTGACAACTGGCTGCGCTACGGCAATCCCTGGGAGTTTCCACGGCCCGAGGTCGTGTTTCCCGGTCAAGTTCGGCGGCCGCGTGGTCGAGTTCACCGATGAACTGGGGCAGGCGCGGTTCCACTGGGTTGACACCGATGAAGTGATGGCGATGGCGTTCGACACGCCGGTGCCGGGCTACGACACCGGCACTGTCAACAACATGCGGCTGTGGTCGGCCAAGGCGTCACGCGACTTCAACCTGAAGCTGTTCAACGAAGGCAACTACCTGCAAGCCGTGCAGGAGAAGAACGAGTCGGAGAACCTGTCCAAGGTGCTCTATCCGGACGATCGCGACCGAGAGCGGACGCGAGCTTCGGCTGCGAGCAGCAGTACTTCTTCGTCTGCGCCTCGCTCCAGGACATCCTGCGGCGATACACCGCGTACCACGACCGTATCGAGGACCTCCCCGATCGCGTCGCGATCCAGCTCAACGACACGCATCCGTCGATCGCGATCCCCGAGTTGATGCGCGTCCTCCTGGACGTCCACCGGTCTGGACTGGAGCCGCGCCTGGGACGTCACGCGCCGGACGTTCTCCTACACCAACCACACGCTGATGCCCGAGGCGCTCGAGACCTGGCCTGTGAAGCGTCTTCGAGCAGGTCCTGCCGCGCCACCTGCAGATCATCTACGAGATCAACAGCCGCCTGCTCGAAGAGGTGCGGCACCGCTATCCCGGCGACCTCGATCGACTCCGGCGCATGTCGATCGTGGACGAGACGGGCGATCGACGGCTGCGGATGGCGCACCTCGCGATCGTGGGCAGCCACCATGTGAACGGCGTGTCGGCGATCCACACCGATCTGATGCGGCGGACGATCTTCGCCGACTTCGACGATCTGCGCCCCGGGACGATCATCAACATCACCAACGGCATCACGCCTCGACGCTGGCTGCACCAGGCCAACCCACGCCTGTCGGCGCTGCTGTCCTCGCGGCATCGGCAACGGCTGGGTGCGAGACCTCTCCGAAGTCCGGCGCCTGGCCCCGCTGGCCGACGACGCCGCGTTCCGGCAGGAGTTCCGCAAGGTCAAGCAGGCCAACAAGGTGCGACTTGGCCGCGATCATCCATCAGCGACTGGGTCTCTCGGTCGATCCCGACTCGCTCTTCGACGTGCAGGTCAAGCGCATCCACGAGTACAAGCGGCAGCTGCTGAACCTCCTGCACGTCGTCGCGCGCTACAACCGCATCCGCACGGGCCAGACGGCCGGCCTCGTGCCGCGCACGGTGATCCTCAGCGGCAAGGCGGCGCCGGGCTACGCGATGGCCAAGCTGATCATCAAGCTGACGCACGCCGTCGCCGACGTCGTGAATCACGACCCGGCGGTTGGCGAGCTGGCTGAAGGTCGTCTTCATGCCCGACTACAGTGTGTCGAACGCCGAGAAGATCATCCCGGCGTGCGACCTGTCCGAGCAGATTTCGACGGCCGGCACCGAGGCGTCCGGCACGGGCAACATGAAGCTGGCGCTGAACGGCGCCCTGACGATCGGCACCCTCGACGGCGCGAACGTCGAGATGCGGCAGGAGGTCGGCGAGGAGAACATCTTCATCTTCGGCCTCACCGCCGAGGAAGTCAGCGCCCGCCGGGCCGCCGGCTACAACCCCTGGGATCTGTACTGGTCCAACCCGGATCTGAAGCAGGCGCTCGACATGATCTCGCGGCGGCTACTTCTCGGCCGACGCCCCGGACCGCTTTCGCCCGCTCGTCGATGCGCTCACCACCCACGGCGACCACTTCATGCTGCTGGCCGACTACGCGTCCTACGTCGCCTGTCAGGAACGGGTGGACGCCCTCTATCAGCAGCCCGACGAGTGGGACCGCCGCGCGATTCTCAACGTCGCGGGCATGGGCAAGTTCTCGAGTGACCGGACGATCCTCGAGTACGCCGAGCGTATCTGGGGCGTGCGCGCATCAGCGGCACGTTGACCCGGTCAAGGCGTCCGCGTCAGCGACGCTGATACCAGAAGATCGTGTCGCCGTTGCGTTCGCGATCCCAGACGACGTCCGTCGTCAGGCTGGCGGTCGGCTCCAGGAGCGTCGATGGCGAGGGTGGCTCGCGGGCGCAGGACGCCCGCGCCAGCGCGAGCAGGATGACGCGACCGAAGCGTCGGCGCCTGGCCCGAGAGGGTGAGGCGACCGACGCCCTTGCTCGACCGATCAAATCAGACGAACCAGGTCAGTTCCCGCCGCGCCCGCGTCCGCCACCACCACGGCCGCCTGCGCGCACCGTCGCCAAGGCGTCAATCGGGTACTTCCCCGCCCACGCGATCGCGCGGAGCAGCATCGGCTGCACCTGCGGTTCGGCGAAGTTCACGTAGTTGTGTCCCTGCATCCAGACGAACGACCGGTAGGACTGGCCGCCGAAGATCGTGCGCTCGTAGCTCCAGATCTGTGGTACGTCGGTGCCGGCGAAGCCCTTGGCGCTCGGCGTGTCGGCGATCTTGGCCGTCGCCAGCACGTTGATGGCCGGCTGCTTCTGCGCGTTGGTCGCCCACGTCATCAGGAAGAACGCCTCGTCGGTGAGCTTGAAGTCCGTCATGCCGGCCATGATCGGATGCGCCTTGTCCACGATCGTGTAGGGCACCTCGGCTTCGAGCGTGAAGTTGGTCTCGCCGTGCTTCTTGGCCCCGCCAGTCACCATGGAGAAGTAGCCCGTGTCGTCGCCGCAGATCGCGTCGTGCATGCCGACGAGCCCGCCGCCACGCTTGAGGAACGCCTCGAGCGTCGCCTTCTCCTCGGGCGTCATGTAGCCGGCATCGCCCTTGTACGTGATGAGGACGTCGATGTTCGCCAGTTCATCACTGGTCGGAAAGTGCAGCGAGCCGTCAACGACCGCGCCGCGATCGGTGAGGATCTTGCTCCAATCGGCGAGGAACTGCGGGTAGTCGTGCTGCCCCACCGCATGCGTCTTGAGACCCGCGCGGATGTAGACCCGCAGCGGCCGAGCCAGCGCCCCGGGCGCCACGGCTGGCCCCCCGCGACCCTGCCCGAGTCCCTGTCCCCCTTGCCCACGCCCCGCCGGCGTCGGCGCTCCGGGCGCGCCGGCTGCTCCGCCCTGGCCCTGCTGCGCCCCGACCGGCGCCATCAACATCACGCCCAGCGCGCCACACGCCAACAGTCCAGCCACTCTCTTTGCGCTCATGGATTCAGTCTCCAGGGTCTTTCATCGCACATCGGACATCGCACATCACCACATCACACATCACCACATCACCACATTCAATGCTCATGTGGTTGTCACTGCCCTCCGCCTCCCCGACCGCCGCGCCCGGCCGCCGGCTGCAGTTCGGGATCGGTCCAGGGTTTCGCGCGGCCCTTGGTGAGGCCGCGGACTTCCATCACGTTCAGCGGATCGACCGCGCTGCCCGTGTTGCCCCAGGCACGCCGCACGTACGTGATCGCCGAGGCGATCTGCTCGTCGGTCAGCGCGGGACCGAGCGGCGGCATCAGGCCGATGGGGCCTTCCTTGCCGCCGAGCAGGACCCGAATCAAGGGCGTGACGTCGCCGCCGTCCACGTACGGCGAATCCACCAGGTTTGCGCCGAGGCGTTCCTTGCCGCGTCCGTCTTCCTGATGGCAGCCCAGGCACAGGTTCTTGTAGAGTTCCGCGCCGGCCTCGTAGCGTTTCTGCTGGACGGCTGTCAGCGGGACCACCACCACGACTGGCGCCGGCCGTCCGGGCCAGTTCAGCTTATTGGCCACCATGCGTGCGGTGAGGGACAGGTCGCCGGTGCCTTCGGAGAGCTTCATCAGGGCCGCTGGTTCGGCGGGCAGCATGACGCCTCGGCCTGGCGTGATCGTCACTCGGCCGCCAGGGGCACTCAGCCCCGGCAGGCCGCCGCCCCCGCCGCCGCCCCCGCGTCCCCCGCGTCCGCCGCCACCGCCCGCGCCGGCCGGCATCGCGGTATCGAGGCCTTGGAGAAGGGCGAGCCGCTGCCAGGCCGGCTGGGCCGCGTCGGTCGCCACGCCAATCAGACGCTCCACGCCTGGCACGTCCCCGCTCTTGGACACGGCAGCCGCCAGCATGGCGACCGCATCGGCCGGCGGCGTGGCCGCGGCCGCCTTGGCCTGCATCACGCGGCCGAGGACCTCGGCCTCCAGGCCCTTCAGGCTGCTGAGCGTCGCATCCACGACCATCGGGTCGCTCCCGTCCCGAACCAGCAGGGCCACGGCCGGCGCGACCCGCTGCGGGGCTGGGAGCGCGCCGAGTGAGGCGGCCACCTGCCGGCGTACCGTGAAGGTCTTGTCGTCGGCCAGCTTCAGGACGGCCGCGACGAGCGGCGCCGGTGCGTTACCCAGCCAGCGCTCGGAAATCCGGACGCCCGCCGCCCTCACCTCGGGCGAGGCGTGGGTCAGCACCCTCAGGATGGTCGCCTCGTCGATGGCGTCGAGGCCGTCGAGCGTCCAGAGCGCATGCAGTCGCGCGCGCCAGTCGGTCGCCGACGTCGCCATCGTCTTCAGCGCCGGGACGGCGGAGAGATCGGCGCGCTCGACGAGCAGCCGCTGCGCCGTGTCGCGCCACCAGCCGACCGGGTGCGTCAGCGTCTGGACGAGCTGGGCAGGGGTGGCCTTCGACAGCGCCGGTTTCGGACCGCGGCGCGTGGCGGCCGTGCCGTGAACGACGCGCCAGATGCGGCCGCGTCCGACCGGCATCTCCATCTTGTTCGCCTTGATGTACTCGGCCAGGTACTCACTCCAGAGCCCACCAGCCTGGACGACGCCGCGGTACATGTCCACGACGTAGAGGGTGCCGTCCGGGGCATCGGAGAGGGCGACGGGCCGGAAGCGTTCGTCCGACGAGGCGAGGAACTCCCCACGGTCGTACCCGTTCTTCGCCGACAGTCGCCCCGTGCCGTCGTCCACCAGTGTGAACCGGTGCACGAGGTTGGTCGGCGAGTCGGTGATGAACGCGTTGCCGTAGAGATCCTTGGGATAGCGGTCGCCGCGGTAGATGGTGGGCGTGCCGGCGCCCTGGATCACGGTCGCGGAGCCATCCGGACGGAACAGCGGGTCGCGGTACCCGCGATTGACGCCGCGCGTGGCGCGTACGGGATAGACGGTCGCGTCGGCTTGCTCGATCAGCAGTTCGTACAGGCCTCGCGTGCGCACGGTGTTCGGATTGCGGAGAAAGTACGACGACGGCGTGTAGTCCACGTAGAGCGGCGCGTCGTTGACGTTCCGGTAGATTCGGCCGGCATCATCCTGGGAAATCTGCCACTGTCCGCGGCTGAGGGCGGGCAGCACCTCGAACTTGCCGGCCTTGAGCCGCAGGTTCCAGGAGTGCTCGGACGTGTACATCACGTTGTCCATCGCCCACAGCAGGCCGTTGGCGTTGTGCTCGATGTTGGCGTTGCCGTTGCCGAAGGTCTTATCGACGACCTCGCGCGTGTCTGCCTTGAGATCGCCGTCCGTGTCCTTCATCAGCCAGAGGTTGGGTGGCTCCCCCACCAGCACGCCGCGATCGAGGATGCGGAGGGCGCGCGGCATCAGCAGGTTGTCGGCGAACACCGTGCGCTTGTCCATCGCGCCGTCGTTGTTCGTGTCTTCAAGGACGACGATCCGGTTGATCGGCTCACGCGAATCTCGACCGGAGGTATCCGGCAGGAACCCGATGAGTTCGACCACCCACATGCGACCATCGGGGTCGAACTCCATCAGGATGGGCGTCTCGACCATCGGTTCGGACGCCACCAGCTCGACGTGGAAGCCTGGCGGCACGGAGAACGTCTTGAGCGCGTCGGCCGGCGACAGCGCCTCGAGCGCGTTCGCCGGCTTGAGGGCCGGCGGCCACTGATTGCCCGGTACGGTCGAGGTCCCGGGCACGTGGCTGCCCTGCCCGGCCACTAGCGCGCCAAGCCCCGCCAGCCCCGCGACCACCAACCCACTGATTGCACGTGCCCGCGTCATCCCTACTCCTCTTGAAACGTCGTCTAGGTCGCCCCTGGTCGGTTGGGGTCAGACCGGGGTCAGACCACGAATCCCAGTGGTCTGACCCCGGTCTGACCCCAACCGATCCCCCCTACTTCACTGGCACGAGCCGGATCAGCATCCCCGGCGTGGACGCGGCGAGCCCCAAGCCGGTGCCGGCGCCGGTCGGGTTCTGCAGTAGGACGTAGAGCAGGCCATCCGGCCCCGTCGTCACCGACCGCACGCGCCCGAACTGCTCGAACACCACTTCCTGGCTGATCACCTTGCGCCCCTCGATCTCCAGCCGCCGCAGCTGCTGCCCTGCGAGCGCCGCCACGAACAGACTGTTGCGCCAGCCGGGGTATTGCGTACCCGAGTAGAACGCGAGCCCGCTCGGTGCGATCGTCGGCGTGTAGTACACGATCGGCGTTTCCATGCCGGGCTCGGTGCGTTTCGTGATCCCGGGCTGCATGCCCATCGAGATCACGCCCCAGCCGTAGTTCTTGCCCTTGTCGATGACGTTGATCTCGTCGCCGCCCGTCGGCCCATGTTCCGACTCCCACAGGTCGCCGGTCTGTGGATGCCACGCCAGACCCTGCGGATTGCGATGGCCGTACGACCAGATCGTCGGCACTGCGCCGGGCGTCTTGACGAAGGGGTTGTCGGCGGGCACCGTGCCGTCGTCGTTCACACGATGGATCTTGCCGAGCGGGTTGGTCAGATCCTGCGAGTTGGTCATCGCGCCGCGTTCACCGATCGTGTAGAAAAGATGCCCCTGGCGATCGAACGTGAAGCGGAGGCCGTAGTGCGAGCCGCTCGGCGTGTAGAGATTGTTGGCGGCGCGGAAGATCTCCTTCGACTCGACCCACTCGTTCGCCTTGTTCAGCTTGCCGCGGATGACGACCGTCATCGACGGCGGATTCGGCGTGCCGCCCCGGCCGCCGCGCCCAGTTGGCGGAGGCGCCGCCGGGTCCGGCGGGGGTGGTGGTGGCGGCGCGACGTAGCCCGGCACGATATCCGTGTAGGAGAGGTAGATGAAGCCGTTGCGCGCGTACTGCGGATGGACGGCCACGTCGAGCATGCCGGAGTCCTGCTGCACGTGCACGGCCGGCAGCCCCTTGACCGCCTCGGGTAGGAGCTTGCCCTTCTCGATCACGCGGAGGCGGCCCGGCCGCTCGGTGACGAGCACGCGACCGTCGGGCAGAAACGCAAGGCCCCACGGCGTCTCGATGCCCGGCGTGACGACCTCGATGCGGAACGTCTGCTTCTGCGTCTTGATGATCTGGTTGTTCGGATCGGGGACGAAGACCGGCTTGTCCTTGAGGTTGGCGGCCTGCGTACGGATGTAGGCCACGAGCTGCCAGACCTGCGTGTCGGTCAGCGTGCCCTTGAAGGGCACCATCGCCGTGTTGGGCGTGCCCTCCATGATCTTCCGGAAGAGCGTGTCATCGTCGTTGGTCGAGAGCAGGCGATCGTGGAACAGGCTCGCGGCGCGACCTCCGGCCAGATCCGCGCCGTGGCACGGGACGCACGTCTCGGTGAAGAGCGTCGCGGCCGGGTTGCCTCGTCCCCCGCCGCGCGCACCAGGCGCTGGCGCGCCGGCCTGGGGCGGGGCTCCCGCGGGCGGCGTGCCCTGCTGCGGCGGCGTCGGCGGCGCCTGGCCCGCCTGCGCATCGACGGTCACTTGCGGTCTGAGCACGAGGGCGGCCACGAGCGCCAACACGGGAGACATCCAACGGACGACGTGCAACATAAGTCCTCCGGTCCGGCGTCGGCAGTGCGTGATGGAGGCGGGCCACCTCTCGGCACACCCGTCCCATCTGACGATTCACCCGGACCTATCGCGATGAGTGATGAACGCAGGCATTGTGCCACAACGTGCGGCCGCGCGCGATCGGGCCGATCTGGGCTATCCTCGCGCCACACTATGGCGGCTGACCTCAAACACGCCTTCACCGGGCGTCATCTCGTCAACCGCCGGCTCACCGGACCCACCTCGAACAAGGACACGCGCCATCAGGAGATCGCCATCGAAGGTACCCCTGTCGAGTATCTGCCCGGTGACGCACTCGGGGCCAACCCGTCGAACGACCCGGCCCTGGTAGACCGCATCCTTCGCGCGATCGGCGCGACGGGAAACGAACCGGTCACCACCGCTGATGGCGTGAGCTTGCCGGTCGGCCAGGCCCTCTCCACGATCTACAACCTGACGACGCCGAGCCGCCGCCTGCTGGAACTCATGGCCGCACGAGGGGCGACGACCCTGGCGCCGCTGCTCGACAAGGCGAACGCCGAACAACTCAAGCACTACGTGAGCGGCTGGAACGACACGCACGATGTGCTCGACGTGCTCGAGGACTACCCGCACGCCCGCCTCTCGGCCGATGAACTGGTGGAGACGCTGCGTAAGACCCTGCCGCGGCTCTACTCCGTGGCCTCGAGCCCGAAGGTGCAGCATCGCCTGCGGGACCAGGCGCGGGACGTCTGGGCCTGGCTCGAAGACGGCGCCGAGATCTTCGTGTGCGGCGACAAGGAACGAATGGCCTCTGACGTCGATCGCGAACTACATCGCATCGTCGAGGTCGAAGGCGGCAAGTCACCCGAAGACGCCCACGCCTCCATCGACGCGCTCAAACAGACGAAGCGCTACAAGCGCGACGTCTACTAGCCCCCTGGCCGCCGAAGCGGCCGTCTACTCATGCGGCGCGAAGGCGGGCTTGGTCAACCCGAGCACCTCGGGAAGCGACCGGTGCTTGTCCACCTTCTTGGCGAACGTCGCCCCCTGGCCCGACGCGACAGCCTCCGGCAGCCAGCGGCGCAGTTCGCCCATCGCCCCTGTGGCCGCACCGGCTACGGGCGGCTTCATGGCCAGGACCGCCTTCAGTCGGCGGCGCCAACCCGCGGACACCTGCTCGCCCGCCTGCGTGAGGACCGAAAACGCCGCGCCGCGAACGATGAGCCCGAGCCCGACGACGACAATGGCTGCGGGAATGGCCAACGGCCACGGACCGAAGCGCGACATCCAGAAGAGCACCGCCCCGAGCGTCACCAGACCCAGCAGCAACGTCGCCAGGCCGCCGCGCACCAGGCCCGAGGCAACGTCGATGCGATCCGCATCGGCATACCCGGCCGCGACCAGATCGTCCATCAAGGCCTTGCGGTAGGGTGAGAGCAGGCGCACGAGTTGCTTGTGCAGCCGCTCGAAGGTCAGCGGGCCCTCGTCGGTACGTCCCACCTCGGCCAGCACGAGGGCCTCGTGCGCGAGCAGCCGTGTGCTGCTGCCCTGCGATTCAAACGTGAGGGTCTTCGCGTCACTGGAAGTCGGCCGCACGATGCCGCGCCGCACCAGGTCTGCGAGCGTGCCGAGCGGCAGGTCCTGGTGGTTCGGGTACCGTCGCGCCGCGACGGCCAGGGCCAGCCCGGTCGGGAGATCGACGACGGGCGCGTCGGCCTCGCCCGTGGGCAGGCGCAGCGAGGGGTGCTGAAATCGAATGATCCAGAGGATCCCCACCCCGACGACCAGGATGAACAGGCCCGCCGACAGAAAGGCCGGCATCAGGGTGACGGCGCGCTGCTGGTCGAACTGCCACTGGGGTTCCACGAGGCGCAGCCCGTCCGCGGAGAACTCCGCCACGAAGGTCCCGCCCTCACGCCGCCCCAGGTTGTCTTTGTGCGCGACGAATCCGTCGCCCCGTCGCGCGATGACCCATCCGGCCTCTTCGACGCCCGTGCCGTCGAAGAACAAGGCGCCGGCGGGCGCGTCGAACGACACGCTGGCCTGCGCGACCGGATACGCCCGGTTCCCGGACACCGCCGGCCAGCGGAACATCGCGCGAGCGCCGCGCGGCGCGACGGCATTGACCGCGCGATAGCTGAGCGTGAAGGTCTTGGCGGTGTTGGAGGCGTTCGGGAATCGCCACCGCACGCGGACGGAGCGGCCCTCGGACACCTCGACCTGACCGGCCGCTCCTCCGGGAGGGCTCACCACGCCATCGACGGCCGCAACGACGTTGACGATACCGTCGGATTGGGCCTTTGAGATCTGTCGCTCGAATCGCGACGTCCGTTCACGCCCGATCCGCAGGACGATCTCCTCGCGGACATCGACACTGCCATCGGCCTGCGCCACCAGCGTCACCGCCACACGCTCGGCCCTGAGGTTGCGCTCCGATGAACTCGACTCCTGCGCGCCAGCGAGCGCCGGAACGCCCAACCCGCCCACCGCGAGCACCGCGACCACGAAACCCCAGGCACGAGCCGTCATGATTGGCACGATCACATCACACTTGCGCCGGTGCCGCTCGCGTGTCCACCCCCCCAGCCCCTCAGCGAAGCCCCCAGCACCTCCGCGCGCAGCCCCCAGCACCTCGGGGCGAAGCCCCAGCACCTCAAGCGAAGCCCGCAGCCCCTCAGCGAAGCCCCCAAGCACCTCAGTGAACTCCCCCCTAGACCGCCTCCCACCGTCGCGCGAGCCTCCGGGCTGTGCCCAGAAAAACCAGCGTCAGCGCGCCCAGCACCGTCACCTGCGGCCAGAGCTCCCAGAGCGGCAGGTTGCGCCAGAACACCTTCAGGTAGCCGTCCAGCGCCCATGCGTTGAACGTCACCAGTCCGAAGCGCTGCATCGTCTCGCTCATCAGAAAGCGCGGGAACATGCTGCCGCCGACGGCCGACATCATCAGAATGACGATCGTCGAGAGACCGGACAGCTGCTGCCGCGACCGGCTGAGCGTCGCGAGGACCAGTCCAAACGAGGCGGCGGCCCCGGCCGTGAACACCGTCATGACGACAAAACCTGGCAGGTGGGACACCAGCGGCAATCCGAACACCAGCGCGCCCCAGACGAACATCACGGTCAACTGCAGCACGCCCATCAGGGACGCGAACAGCCACTTGCCGACGAGGACGCCGCCCATGCCCAGGCGCGATCCGATGAGGCGGCCGAGCGTGCCCGACTCCTCCTCGTCGAGGAGCGTGCCGCTGGCGCCGGTGACCGAGAACAGCAGGAACATGACGCCGATGCCGGCGGCGTAGAAGGCGATCATCGAGCCGTTCGCGTTGCTGGCCCGCATCACGTCCACGGTCTCGACCGGCAGACCGAACGCGGCGTCGGCCCCGCCCGTCGCGCTGGTGCCGGCCGCGGGCTGGCCGTCTGAGAGCTGCGCGATCCACTGGCGGCGTGCCGCCAGCTGGGCGGGCGTCAGCGGCCCGCCGTACTTCTCGAAGAGCGCCAGGCCTTCGGTCGCCGCCAGCTCCGGCGCCGCCGTGAAGCTCACCTTCTGCAGCAGGCCGAGCACGACCTGTGGCGCCACGGGGTCGGAGACGTCCGCCAGCACGGCGACCTTCGGAGTGGTCGCCGACGCCGGGCCCCACATCTGCCGGCCCGCGCCGAGGCCCGCCGGCAAGACGACGGCGACGGGCAGCGCGCCGGTCTTGACGAGCTGTTCGGCCGCCGCCCGATCGAGGGGCGGCCCCTGCCCGTCGGCCTCGCGCGTCTCGCGCACGCGCAAGCCGCCTTCGGCCCGCAGCGCGGCGCCGAGCTTCGTCGAGAACGCCGACCTGTCCTCGTCAACGAGCGCCACCGCGATACGGCTCGTGGCGCTGCGCTGGTTCCCGAACACCAGCGCGAAGATCGAGAAGAACAGGATCGGGAGCACGAACGTCAGCGCCTGCACGACGCGATCGCGTCGCAGATTGATCCAGCCGATCCGCAGCATCGTGGCAATCATTCGCGCAGCTCCCGTCCCGTGAGGGCGATGAAGACGTCCTGCAATGTCGCTCCCGCCAGCGCGACCTCGTTGACGACCCCGCCTGCCGCCGCGATGGCCCCCAGCGTGTCGGCCAAGTCGGTGGACGCCGGATCCACCTGCGCCGTGATGACACGACGCGTGTCGGCGAGCGTCGCGCGGCCGGGCAGACGCGCAGCCTCGCCGAGCGGTTCGGCGAGGCCGACGCGCAGGGTGCGTGATCGGCCGAACGTCTGCTCCACGAGCGAGGCGACCGTTCCCGCCGCCACGTTGCGTCCCCGGTCGATGATGACCAGCCGCCCGCAGCGCTGTTCCACTTCTTCGAGGTGGTGGGACGTCAACACGATGGCCACGCCGTCCTCGCGGACGCGGGCCAGCATCTCGTAGATCCGGTCGCGGCTTTGCGGATCGATGCCGACCGTCGGTTCGTCGAGCAGCAACACCCGCGGCCGGTGCATCAGGCCACAGGCGATGTTCAGCCGCCGTTTCATGCCGCCGGAAAAGAGCTTGGTCGGCTCACGCGCGCGATCGGCCAGGTCGGCCCAGCCGAGCGCCCACCGCACACGCGCCGGCAGGTCGGCGCGCGAGACGCCGTAGAGACGGCCGAAGACCTCGAGGTTCTCGGTGGCGGAGAGCAGCGGGTAGATCGCCAGTTCCTGCGGCACGACGCCCACCTCGTGCCGCGGGTCGGTCCGCGCCAGGGTGCGGCCGAAGAGCTCGATGGTGCCGGCGTCGAGCGAGACGCGTCCGGCGATCGCGCGGATGAGGGTGGTCTTTCCGGCCCCGTTGGGTCCCAGCAGCCCGAGCAGTTCGCCCCGCCCGAGTTCGAGAGAGGCGCCGTCGAGCGCGGCCGTGGCGCCGAACGACTTCCTGGCGTTGACGACCGTGAGAACCGGCCCCTTGGGATTCGACTCAGGCCGAGAGAACGGGCCTTCTGGCGGGCGCGTCTGCGATGCAGTCACACCAGCATTCAACGTCGTCTGCTGGCGGGCGTTCGGCCGAATCGGCGAACGGCGGCGGCGGACCGGTCAGCGCCCGTCCTGCTCGCGTTCCTTCTGAAGGCTGCGAAGCGCGCGCCCCATTACCTTCGACTGCCGCTTGGAGGCCAGCTGAGCCTTCTCGTCCTTCTTGGCCGCTGTCGCCAGCTGCTCGGCTTCGAGTTTGAGAAAGTGCTGGTACCGGCCCTCGTCGAGCTGGCCCGAGGCCACGGCAGCCTTGACGGCGCACCCGGGCTCGCGGTCGTGATGACAGTCGCGAAAGCGACACGCGCCGGCCAGCTGGGTGATGTCGTCGAACGTCTCGCCGACCGCGTCGGTGTCCCAGAGCTGCAGTTCGCGCATGCCCGGCGTGTCGATGATGAGCCCGCCAGCCTTGCGCACCACCAGCTGGCGATGCACGCTGGTGTGGCGTCCGCGCGCGTCCCAGTCGCGGACCTCTCCGGTGGGCAGCAATTCCTGGCGGAGCAGGCTGTTGACCAGGGTGGATTTTCCGACGCCGGACGGTCCGAGCAGCGCCAGCGTGCGCCCTGGTCGCAGGTATTCCTCCAGATGCGTCAGCCCCACGCCGGTCTTCGTGCTGACGGCGTGGACCGGCGTGTCACCGGCGGCCAGCGTCGCCTCGGCGACCGCGGCGGCCACATCGTTCGAGACATCGGCCTTGTTGAGCACGACCACGGGCGTGGCGCCGCTGTGCCGGGCGACGACCAGGTAGCGCTCGATGCTGCGCGCCTTCACCGGCGTGTCGAGACCGAAGACCAGAAAGACCACGTCCACGTTGGCGGCGACGACCTGCTCCTGGGTATCGCGCCCGGCGGCCTTGCGTGAGAACCAGCCCCAGCGAGGGAGGATCGCCCGGACCTGCCCGCGTGAACCGGACGGATCGGGACGCAACGCGACCCAGTCCCCGACGGCCGGCAAGCCCTGCCGGCCCTCGGCCTGATGGCGCATCCGGCCCGCCGCTTCGACCAGCCGTTCGCCCTCGGCCGTCATCACGCGGTAGACATGGTTGTGCTCGAGGGACACGCGGCCGGGGACCAGGCCCGCCGCCGCGTGAGCCGCGAAGGCGGCGGCCAGCGTCGGGGACCAGCCGAGCGTCTCGAGCTCAATTCCTGCCATCAGCGTCCCAATTCTCTCTCGTCACGAACGAGCCCGCTAAACCGCTGGGCAACTTTCCTCGTCCAATGGCACGAGCCTGATTGTGTCAGACGGATGTTTGCCATTGGCGTGGGCGGCGCCTCGTCCCCGGAGCGGGACCGCGATTTCGCGAAACCGCGGCGACGGCAGGATCAGCGACTGCACTCCCGTCTCCCCTAACCCTCACCAAGTCAGAGCCTTAGGCCGTGTTGCGCAGAAGCGCCCCGAGTCTTGCATGTCTGGCCGACCATGAGCGCCATGGATGTCAAACGCGATCCGGCCATTCTCAAACGGAAGAAGATCCGTCAAGCCGTCCTACTGGGTCTCGGCGCGGTGGTCGTCATCGGCATCAGCATCGCGGTGAGCCGTCTGCAGCCGGCCGCGCCGAGCGTGCCGGGCGAGACGCTGTGGTTCGGCACGGTCAAGCGCGGCCCCATGGTACGCGAGGTCCGGGGTCCGGGCACGCTGGTTCCGGACGAGATCAAGTGGGTGACGTCCACCGCCTCTGGACGCGTCGAGCGCATCGTGCTGCGGCCAGGCGCCCAGGTGAAACCCGGCACGGTCATTCTCGAGCTGGTCAATCCTGACTTGCAGCAGGCGGTCAAGAACGCCGAGATCGACTGGAAGACCGCACAGGCCACCCTGGCCAACCAGCGCGCGCAGGTGGCCACGACGCGGCTGCAACAGCAGATGACGGTCTCGAACGCCGAGTCCGATCTGAAGATCGCGCAGAGCGACCTCGAGGCCAACAAGCAACTGGCCTCACAGGGCATCGTGCCGGACCTCGTGATCCGCCAGAAACAGGCGACCGTGGACCGGGCGACCAACGCGTTGGAGCTGGCGCGGCGGCAGCTGGCCAGCGCGATCGAGAATGAGGCCTCGCAGCTCGCCCCGAACGAAGCGGCGGTCAACCAGCGCCGGGCCGCGTTCGAACAGGCGCAGCGGCAGCTCGGCGACCTGCAGGTCAAGTCGAACATGTCCGGCCAGTTGCAGCTGATCAACGTCGAAGAGGGACAGCAAGTGGGCCCGGGCACGAACCTGGCGCGCGTCTCGGACCCCACGCGCCTGAAGGCGGTCGTCCGGATCTCGGAGACACAAACGAAGGATCTGGCCATCGGTCAACCTGCGGACATCGACACACGTAATGGTCACGTGAAGGGCGTCGTGTCGCGCATCGACCCGGCCTCGGCCGGCGGGACCGTGGGCGTGGACGTGACGCTCGAAGGCGCCTTGCCGCCTGGCGCGCGCCCCGATCTCAGCGTGGACGGCGTGATCGAACTCGAACGGCTCCCCAATGTGCTGTTTGTCGAGAGCCCGACGTTTGGACAGGAGAACGCGACGATCACGCTCTTCAGGATGTCGGCCGACGCGGCTGAAGCGACGCGCGCGCCACTCAAGCTCGGCCGACGGTCCGTGCTGTTCGTGGAGGTCGTCGAAGGCCTGCGAGAAGGCGACACGGTGGTGCTGTCGGATATGTCCCAGTACCGACTCGTACGACCGCATCCGATGCGTAGGTTCCAGCTGCCGGCCGAGCACGCCCGGGCCGGTTCGGTGACAAGAGAGATCAGAGAAGAGAAGGAGACGGATCCCATGAGCACGACAGGCCAGACGCTGATTCAGCTCGACGGCGTGACCAAGATCTTCTACACGGACGAAGTGGAGACGCACGCCCTCGCCGGGATCCATCTCGACATCCATCGCGGGCGAGTACATCTCGATTGCCGGACCGTCGGGCTGCGGCAAGTCCACGCTGCTCTCGATTCTCGGCCTGCTCGACACGCCGACCGAAGGCAGCTATGTGCTCAACGGCCGGTCCGTCGCCGACCTGCCCCTGTCAGAGCGGGCCCGGGTGCGCAATCGCGAGATCGGCTTCATCTTCCAGAGCTTCAACCTGATCGGCGACCTGACGGTGTACGAGAATGTCGAACTCCCGCTGACGTATCGCGGGATGAAGTCGGCCGAACGGAAGGAGCGTGTCATGGCGGCGCTCGAGAAGGTCGGCATGTCCCATCGGGCCAAGCACCTGCCCAGCCAGCTCTCCGGCGGTCAGCAACAGCGTGTCGCCGTCGCCCGCGCCGTGTGCGGATCGCCGTCGATCCTGCTGGCCGACGAGCCGACGGGCAACCTCGACTCGAAGAACGGCGAAGCGGTGATGAACCTGCTGCACGAGCTCCACCGCGAGGGCGCGACCATTTGCATGGTCACGCACGACCCCCGCTACGCGCGCAACGCCGAGCGGTCGATCCACCTGTTCGACGGACGTGTCGTCGAAGAGGACGCGGCCCGCAGCGGGCAGAAGGACCTCGAGGAAAGCGGCTTCCACCTCGGCAACTGACGAAGGAGTCGTGATGGCGTCTCTGGATTCCGTGCTCGATCGTCCGACCCCGCTGGCGTCGGCCACCCGCATGAAGAGCCAGGCCACCTGGCGCGTGCTGGTGGCCGAAGACCAGTCCGACATCGTCGCCGCGTTGCGGCTGCTCCTGTCGATGCACGACATCGCCGTCGTCGCCGCTGCGACGCCGGCCGACGCGCTGACCATCGCTGCGCACCAGCCGATCGACGCGGCCCTCATCGACCTGAACTTCGACAAGGGCCGAACGTCCGGGGAACAGGGTCTCGAACTGCTCTCCAGGCTGGTCACGCAGCATCCGCAGATCCCGGTCGTCGTCATGACCGCGTGGGGCACCGCCGAGGTCACGAGCGAGGCGCTCCGACGCGGCGCCCGTGACGTGGTGGAGAAACCGTGGCAGGAGTCGCGCCTGGTGGCCGTCGTGCGCAGCCAGATCGATTTCGGCCGGGCTCTGCAGCGCGTAGGCGAGCTCGAGCGTGAGGTACGGCAACTGCAGCTCGGCCGCACCACGCTGCCCAACGGCGCGGATCCCCAGGGCCCTGCCCCGCCGGCGGCGAACATGCGGCTGATCGAAGTCGAGGGCTTCCTCGTGCGTCGCGCGATGGAGCAGCATCGCGGCAACGTCAGCCGCGCCGCCCGCACCCTGGGCCTGAGTCGCTCGGCGCTCTACCGGCGGCTGGAGCGGCACAAGATCTGAGAGAAGGGCATCTGAGGTGCAGGAGCAAAAGGCACATGAAGTGCTGGAGTGAAGAGCACCTGAAGTGCTGCGCGCGGAGTGCCCGCGGTGCTCGTCAGCACATCACGCGCCTTGTGTTCCCGCACCTCGGACGCACTCCACTCGAACACTTCAGTGCGTTTCCCCGCCGTACTTCATCAGCGGTCAGTACTTGTCCCCGCTGGCCGCCACTGCTTCCCCGCGCGATTCCCTGACGATCTTCACGCCGGCGCTGGCGCCCACCCTCGTGGCGCCCGCGGCGACCATCGCCTGCAGGCCCGCCAGATCGCGCACGCCGCCGGCGGCCTTCACGCCCATGTCGTCTCCGACGACGCGCCGCATCAACGCGATGTCGGCCACCGTGGCGCCGCCTGGTCCGAAGCCCGTCGAGGTCTTGACGAAATCGGCCCCGGCGGCCTTCGCCAGCGTGCACGCCGCGATCTTCTCGTCATCGGTGAGCAGCGCAGCCTCGATGATGACCTTGCTCACAACGCCGGCCTCGCGGCACGCGCCGGCCACGGCCTCGATGTCACGCTCGACGAGCCGCAGGTCGCCCGACTTCAGGGCGCCGACGTTGATGACCATGTCGATCTCGCGCGCCCCGTCGAAGATCGCGCGTTGCGTCTCGAAGCGCTTGACGTCGGGGGTCGTGGCCCCGAGCGGAAATCCGACCACCGAGCACACGCCCACGCCCGTGCCTCGCAGTCGTGTCGCGGCGACCGCCACCCACGCGGGATTGACACAGACCGTGGCGAACCTGAACTCCGCGGCTTCCTGGCAGAGCTGCTCGATCTCGTGGCGCGTGGCTTCCGGCTTGAGCAGCGTGTGATCGATGAGACCGGCCACGCCGGTCGGCACCCCGGCCTGGGCGTGCAGCCCGAGGCGACTCGCGCCCGCGTCGATGACGCCCTGCAGCCGGCTCGGACAGCAGTCGGCGCCCACCTGATGGCACGCACACCGCGCCTCCGGCCGGCCGCTCGCCGCCATGACTTCCTCGGCGACCAGCGCGATCAGCCGCGCCAGATCGACCGTGTGCGTCTCCATCAGAACGTCTCCTCGAGCCGGCGCACCTTCAACAACCGCCGCGCGTAGCGCGCCTCGCGCATCGGCGTGGATAGGAACGTGTCAATGATCTCACACGCCTCGGACGCGCTCACCAGGGTCGCGCCGAGCGTGATGACGTGCGCCCCGTTGTGCTCGCGGGCATATCGGGCCAACGTGAGGGAGTTGCACATCGCCGCGCGGATGCCTCGGACCTTGTTGGCCGCGATCGCCGAGCCGAGTCCTGCCCCGTCGATGACGATGCCGGCGTCGGCCTCCCGGCGCGCCACCGCGCGCGCGACGGTCGCGGCGATGTCGGGGTAGTCCACCGGATCGGCCGTCGCGGTCCCGTGGTCGGTCACCGCGATCGCGGCCCGGCGCAGGTGCGCGACGAGGGCGGTCTTGAGTGCGAGGCCGGAGTGGTCCGACCCAATCGCGACGCGTCCAGGTGAGGCGACGGGCCACAGGTCGGCCGGCAGCGAGGCGTCAACCGTCCCGGCCGGCACCACCGTGATCCGACGAGCCCGCAGGGTGTCGGCAGCCAGCGGCGTCACGTGACCGCCCTTCTCCAACTCCACGGTCGTGCCGGGCTCGAGCGTGCGCGCCTCGGCTTCCGTGATCAGCCCGAACTTGAGCACCGCCACGGTCAGGCCTCCCCTTCCAGGACGCCGATGTACGGCAGGTTGCGGTACTGCTCGTCGAAATCGAGGCCGTAGCCGACCACGAACCGGTCTTCGATGGTGAACCCGATGAACTCGACGTCCACGTCGATCTTGCGGCGCGACGGCTTGCTCAGGAGGCACGCCGTGCGCAACGAGAGCGGGTCGCGCGCGCGGAGGATCTCCTGCAGGTAGCTGAGCGTCAGTCCCGTATCCACGATGTCCTCGACGATGATGACATGGCGGCCCTGCAGCGACTGGTCCACGTCCTTGTTGAGCCGGACCTCCCCGGACGATGTCTTGCCGGCGCCGTAGCTCGACACGGCGATGAAGTCGCAGGTCACCGGCCCCTCGATGGCGCGCATCACGTCAGAGAGAAAGACGAACGCCCCTTTGAGCACCGCCACCAGATGGATGCTCTCGCCCGACGGATAGGCCGCGCGGATCTCCCGCGAGAGCGTCACGATGCGCGCCGACAGCGTGGCTTCGTCCAACAGTACGTGCATGGCCATGCTAGCGGCCCTCCTTGGATGTCGTCGGCGGCGCCGCGGCTGGTGGGGCGGTGGGCGCGGCCGGCGCCTGGTTGACCGCCTGGCGGACCCGGGAAGCCATGGCCTCGGCATCGCGCAGCACCTCGACCGCCCGCAGCGACTGCACCTGTCCGTTCCGCATCAGCACGCGCCCCGCCACGATAGTCGTTCGGACATCATCGCCGCGCGCGACATAGACCAGATGCGAGATGGGGTCGAACACCGGCGTCTGGCGCGCGCCGTCCATGGCCACCGTGATCAGATCGGCCTGCTTGCCGACCTCGAGACTGCCGATGCGGTCGCCAAGGCCCAGGGCCTCGGCGCCCCGGCGCGTCGCCAGTTCGAGGGCGAGTCGCGCGGGCATTGCCTGCGGATCGAGCGTGGCGATCTTGTGGAGGAAGGCGGCGGTGCGCATGGCCTCGAACATGTCGAGGTCGTTGTTGCTGGCGGCGCCGTCCGTCCCCAGGCCGGCACGCATGCCCCGGGCGATCCACTCCGGCACGCGGGCGATGCCGCTCGCCAGCTTCATGTTGCTCTCCGGGTTGTGCGCCACGCCGACACCGCGCGTCGCCAGCACGGTCATGTCCGCCTCGTCGAGCCACACGCCATGCGCGGCCAGCGAGCGCCCCTGCCAGATGCCGAGCGACTCGAGGTAGCGCGTCGGGGACATCTTGTGCGCGTCCTGGATGATCTTCACCTCGTCGCGGGTCTCGGCCAGGTGGATGAGCAGCGGGACGCCGTGGCGATCGGCGAGCGCGCGCGCCGCCTGGAGCGTGGCGCCCTCGAGGGTGTAGGGCGCGTGGGGCGCCACGGCGGGCGTGACGAGCGGATCGTCCTTCCATTTCAGGATGAAGGCCTCGGCCCGGCTGAGCGCCAGTTCCGGCGTCGGCGCGTCCGCCACCGGAAACCGGATCACGGATTGCCCGAGGACGGCGCGCAGCCCGGCCTCGTGCGTGGCCTGCGCGATGTCGTCTTCGAAGTAGTACATGTCGGCGAAGGTCGTCGTGCCCGACGCGATCATCTCGAGCGCGGCCAGCCGCGTCCCGACGCGCACGAAGTCGGGCGAGACCATCTTCGCCTCGGCGGGAAAGATGTAGCGCGTGAGCCAATCCATCAGGGCCAGGTCGTCGGCCAGGCCGCGGAACAGCACCATGGGGGCGTGCGTGTGCGTGTTGACGAGCCCGGGCATCACGACCTGGCCGCGCACATCGATCGTCGTCGCGCCGGAATAGCGCGCCGCGAGGTCCTCGCTGGTCCCGATGGCCACGATCCGGTCGCCGTCGATCGCCACTGCGCCGTCGGGCACCACCAGGCCGGCCGCGTCCATCGTGACAAGCGTGCCGTGCGTGACGAGCAGCGACACACGTGTACCGGGCGTGCGACCCGTGACCAGAAACGCGCCCACAGCGAGCAACAACGCGACGGCGATGAGCAGAAAGCGCGACATCCGCATCGGCCAGATTCTATTCGCTTACGTGTATAGTCTCCACGTGCCGGTTCATCTGGTGACGCATCCGATTGCGCAGGATGCCCTGCGTTCGCTGCGCGACCGCACCACCACGCCGAGCCACTTTCGCCGGCTCACCTACCGGATCAGCCTGCTGCTCGTCGCCGAGGCCACCCGGGATCTGCGCACGAGTCCGGACACGGTCGAAACGCCACTCGAAGTCACCTCCGGGGTGCGGCTGGACGGCCGCATCGTCGCCGTGCCGGTATTGCGCGCGGGCCTGGCGATGCTCGACGCGGTGCTCGACCTCGTGCCCCACGCCCGCGTGGCGCATATCGGACTGCAGCGCGACGAACGGACGGCGATCGCGTCGCAGTACCTGTCGAAGCTGCCCCCGGACCTGACCGACACGACGGTCCTGCTCGTCGATCCGATGCTGGCGACGGGCGGCAGTGCGATGCAGGTCGCCGACCAGATTCTGAAGGCCGGTGCGCGCGACCTGCGGTTGGTGTGCATCGTCGCCGCCCCCGAGGGCTTGGCCGCGTTTGGGGCGGCGCACCCTGGCGTCCACATCTACACGCCGGTGATCGACCGGCAGCTGAACGACCACAAGTACATCCTTCCTGGGCTCGGCGACTTCGGAGATCGCCTGTATGGCACCTAAACCCGCCGCGCCCGGCCAGTGGGCCACGGAACTGACGTTCATCGAACCGAACCGCATCCTGGTGCGGGGTTACGCGATTGACGACCTGATGGGTCGCGTGCACTTCGGGGAAGCGATCTACCTGCTGCTGACGGGCGAACTGCCGACGCCGTCGATTGGTCGGCTGATGGACGCGATGCTGGTGTCGTTCATCGACCACGGCGCGACGCCGCCGCCCACGCTCGCGGCGCGCAATGCCGCGACCACCGGGGCGTCGATGCGCGGCTGCGTGGCCGCGGGGATCCTCGGATTCGGCCGCTACTACGGCGGCGACGCCCAGCCGTGCCGCCAGTTGCTCGACGAAGGCCTCAGCCTGGCGCGCGGAGGACTGTCGATGGCCGAGGCGGCCGCCGAGCTGGCCCGCCGCGTGGTGGTGACCGGCGAACTGCCGCCCGCGGGCTTCGGCCACCGCTTCCACACGCGCGACCCGCGCGCGACGCGACTGATGCAGATCGCCCACGAGCTGGAAGTCGACCACGAGTACACACAAATGCTGCGGGCCCTCGAGCTGGCGCTCTCAGAACATCCGGACCTGCAGGCGCGTACGCTGCCCATCAACATCGACGGCGCGGTGGCCGCGATCTGCGGCGACATCGGCCTGCCGCCTGAGGTGGCTGACGCGTTGCTGATCTTCTCGCGCGTCCCGGGGCTGGCCGCGCACGCCATGGAAGAACAGCGCCGCGAGGCGCCGATGCGCGCGATCGATCCGTCGCGGTACGTCTACGACGGCCCGAGCGCACGACGACTGCCCGAGCGGCGCAAGTAGAAAGACCTCGGAGGTAATTTGTACGAAAACTGTAAGCCATGTGGCTCCGAGCCACGAGGCTTACAGTTTTCGTATCAAATTACCTCCGAGGTCCTAGCTCCGCGAGCTGGCGGCCCAGTTCGCCCACCATCAGGATCAGCGCCGCGTACTCGGCCTCAGAAATCCGGCTTTCGTGACGGGTCAGCAGGCGCGTGGCGCCTGCGATCGCACGGCCCACGGCCTGAACCGTCAGCCTGAACTGCCCGGCGTCCGGAGGGCCCGCGTGCGAGGCGTGACGCAGCGCCGTAATCCCCTCCACCAGCTGCGCGGCGTCGTGCAGCACATCCAGCTCGCTGACGCCCCACCGCCGCGGCTTGTGGTCCATCGCGCAGAACGACCCGATCGTCTGCGTGGTCCCGGCACACAGCGGCACGCCCGCGTAGGCCACGACATTCATCGCGGCGGTCGCGGGACTGAGCTTGAACAACGGGTGGTCCCGTGTGTCAGGCACGATCACTTCCTCGCGATCGGCCACCACCCATTGGCAGAACGAGTGCGTGAGGGGCGTCTCGCGCGTCTCGTCGATCGGTGGCGGCACGCCGACGTGGCTCTTGAAGAACTGCCGATCCTTGTCCACGAGCGACATGAGCACGATCGGCACGTCGAGCAGACGCGCCGCAAGCCGCGTCACCTGATCGAACACCGCCTCGGGCGATGAGTCGAGCAGGCGTGTTGACGTGAGCACGCCGAGCCGGGCCGGATCGCACAGCACGTCAGCGGGCGCCAGCTTGTATTCGGTCGGCGGAACCAGATGGGTCCGCAGGGCTTCCGACACGGCCGCCGGGAGTACGGGGTTGCCTGAAACCACACGACCGCCCCACCGTTCGAAGTCGTCGGTCTGGGTATCGGCCTGGTCCTGAAGGATGGCCACGGGCGTCAGCGCGGTATGTGGCGAGCACCGCATCCGCTTGAGCAGCTGGAACGACAAACCACCGGGCCCGCCCCCACGCATGACCACAGCCGCCGGACGGCTCTTGCGGATCACCTGGAAGGCCACCTCGACGTCGCTGACCACGGCCACGTCCCAGCCTTCGTCGGTGAGGGCCGCTTCCCACCACGCCCCGACGCCGGCATCCCGCTCGACCAGTACCGATTCTCTGACGATCAGTCACCCGCGGCTCCTTGCTTACCTCGGCCACTGGCCTTCGCGTCGCGCGCGGACGCGTGTGCTCAGACGTTACGGGAGAAGCGCCTTGAGACACCAGCCCAAACCGCGGCCAGTGCGCCTGGATCGCCAGCCAGGCTTCAGCGGGTGACCGTCGGGTGGCCGGGTTCTCTCTCTACCCGGTCCAGGGCGAGATCCTGCGTTTCGGGGAGAAACGGAATCACGAGGAAGGCCAGCGCGTAGACGCCGCCCATCAACGCACCGGCGTAGGCGACAGTCTGTCCGGCCGGCACCGACGCGGCCAGGGCGCCCGTCAGCCAGCCCATCAGCACGGGGCCTGGTGCGGCGACGACGCGGCCGACGTTGTAGCAGAACCCCGCGCCTGTCGCGCGGACGCGCGTGGGGAACAACTCGGGGAAGTAGATCGTGTAGCCGCTGTAGATACCACTGGTGAACAGGCCAGCCACGAAAAACAGGACGAGCCCCGTCGCGTAGTCGCTGGAGTAAAGGTACGCCACGGGCATGGACACGAACGCGCCCGCGTGGAAGACGGCGAAGGCCAGCCGCCGCCCGTATCGCATCGTCAGCGGGATGAAGGCGAGAAAGCCGGCCAGGTTGCCGAGGTTGAGCACGATGAGCGCCCGGCGAACCCCGCTGCTCACCGCGGGCGCGTCGAGCCCCTGCGCCCGCAGGAGTTCCGTGAAGCGGGCGTTGACCCAGAAGTTCGTGGCCCAGTACGCGAAGATGCCGATGACGGCCAGCGACGTCGCCAGGACGAGCCGGCGTCGCAGCTCGGGCTCTTCAAACACGGCCCGCAGCGAGCCGACCCGGTGGCGCAGGCCTGTCGCGGCCGCGCGCGAGGCGACCCACGCCTCGGGCTCGCTCAGCCCCAGCCGCACGACGAGGGCGAGGAAGGCCGGAATGGCGCCACCGAAAAAGGCGTAGCGCCAATTGCCGCCGACCAGATACTCCAGCAGGATCGCGGCGAAGAAGCCGGTGGCCGACGCGGATTGGAGGACGCCGGCCGCGACGGCGCGCGAGGCCGCCGGAAACACCTCGGCGATCATCGACGCCCCGGCCCCCCACTCGCCGCCGATACCCAGGGCCGCGATGAAGCGGAGGACGAGCAACTGCATGGGCGTCTCGGCAAAGCCGGACAGTCCGGTGAACACCGAGTAGATCAGGATCGTCAGCGCCATCGTGCGCGTCCGGCCCCACCGGTCCGCCACCATGCCGAACAGCAGACCGCCGGCCGACCAGCCGATGAGCGTGATCCCGAGCGCCCACCCGCCCCACAGCCCGATCGCCTGAGGAGTCGCCCCCGGTCCGAGCAGTTCCGCCATCGCCCGGTCCTTCACGAGCACCATCAGGAACACGTCCATCAGGTCGAAGACCCAACCCAGATAGGCCACGAGCAGCACGAGCATCCGGCTGCGCGTGCTGGCGGACGAGCCCGGCGACGTCATGGGTGCATGGCAGGTCAGGCGCGGCCGAAGGTCAGGCGCATCGTCGTGCCACGCCGCTCGCCGGTGATCAGGCGCGCCTGTCCACCGAAGCGCTCGGCGACCGCGCGGAACGTGGCGGCCGCGACGTCGGTGAGCCAGCCACCCGGGCGGTCGGTCCACGTAGGATCGAAGAACCGATCGACCACGGCGCCGCCCAGGGTCACGTCGTCCTGGCTCACGTCCACCTGCTGGACCTCGCCGTCCGCGGCCACCAGCGTCACGCGGAGCTGCAGCCCTTCGACCTCGCCAGCCAGAGCCAGCGTGGCGAAGATCCCGGCGCCAATCGCCGTGACGAGCGCGGACCGATCGCACGACGCGCTGCCCCAGTCGGACGCCTGGGCCTCGAGCCGCACGCCGGACAGCCGGCATTCGGCCGCGAAGCGGTCCTGGATATCCGACAAGATCGTGCCGACCGGATGCACGCGAATCTGGCTGCGGTGGCCACCGGCCAGCACCGCGCAGGCCCGCGCCAGCCAGGCGGACCGGAGGGCCTGGGCCCGAATCAAATCCACGCTGACCCGCCGGGCCAGTGGCGAGGTGTCTCCCGCCAGCATCAGGGCCGCCGACTCCAGCGCCACGGCGTCCTGCGCGACGTGCTGCAGGAGGCGGTCGCTGCGAAACCCATATGCTTCGACGGCCAGATCCTTCATGGTGTCTCGCCCAGGTTCCCGAACGTCCGCCGCGCTCGCGGCGCGGGGTCCGTCCCCTGCGCGATCAGTGCGACGCGTGGTGAGCTGGTCCACATAGTGCGCATCGGCCCGCATGCGGTAGCCCGACGGCAACCCCTCGCGATCAGGCTTCTTCGAAACGTTTGGGAGCGATGGAAGATGTGCGGCTTCCGGTGGAAAGCGGTCGTCCAGCTGGCGCTTGCCGCCAACGGACCCTTCGACGGGATCGAACTCGGACACGGTAGGAGCCTCCGGGAGGTGAGACGCGCGCATCGTAACAGAGGGGCAGTATGAGTTCAAATTTGTAACGACAGATCTGTCACGCGGTTGGGTGATGATGGGGGCGCCATGGGAAAGGTCACGTCGCGACAGCCACGACGGGCGAGGGGCACGACGACCACGACGACCATCACGTTCCAGTTCCTGACCGGCGTGACGCGTCCCCTCTTCCGGAACGTCCGCCTGCGGGGTAGCTGGGACTCGGCTGGCCGGTATGCCGACGAGTGGTCGGAGTGGCCGATGCTGGCGGTGACGGGCGAAGACGGCTGTCCGATGTTCAGCGCGGCGATCGCGTTCGACGTGGCCGATCGGCATCGCACGTTCTCATGGGGCGTGGTCGTTGACGGCCCGCAGGGCAGCCATTTCTGGGGCATCCCGACGGAGCTGCCGCGCGCCGATTCCGCGGAACGCTATCGGCAGTTCCGCCTGACCGCCGACGCGACGCACGTCGAGCGCTACTTCCTGACCTACCTTCGCCGACTCGGCGCCAACAAGCGATTCGCGGCCGGAAGCGCCGAGGCCGCCCTGCACTTCGCGGTGTGGGCGCCCCACGCACGCCAGGCCGAGGTGGTCTTCGGCGACCCCTCGCGCGGCTACATCGCCGACGACGGGACGGGGATCGATCCGGCGCAGCCGGTGGTGGCGCTGGCGCGGAGGGCCGACGGCATCTGGGAGGGCGAGCCGCCGGGAACGTTCGAGCGGTTCAAGAGCCTCCCGTACATGTATCGCCTCGTCAACGCACAGGGGCAGACGGTCTACCGATCCGACATCTTCTCGCGGAGCCAGATCGGGAAGGGCACGGTCAACCCCGCGCGCGACCACTGGTCAGGCGACGTGGAGGCGCTCGACGGCACCGTCAGCTGCAGCGTGGTCATCGATCCTGACGTCGTGCGCAGGACCTTCTCGTCCACACCGGCTGGCGCCCTGCCGGAACTCATGCCGGCCGAGGAGTTCTGGGCGAACGAGTTCACGCCGGGGCTGCCGGTGCCCACCCGGGTCGCCGATCTGGTCATCTACGAACTGCACGTCGGATCGCTCGGATTCGGCAAGACCTCACCGGGCAACCTGGCCGACGCCATCGCGTTTCTCGACCATCTGGTCGATCTGGGCGTCAACGCGGTCGAACTGCTGCCGATGGCCGAGTTCTCAGGCTCTGTCGGATGGGGCTACGGCGACACGCACCACCTCTGCATCGAGTCGAGCGCCGGCGGCCGCGACAAGTACCGGCACTTCGTGCGCGCGTGTCATCAGCGCGGCATTGCCGTCCTGCAGGATGTCGTCTACAACCACTACGACCCCGAGGCCGAGCGGGCCCAGTGGCAGTACCGACTCGACCGCCCCCGACCAGAACATCTACTACTGGTACGAAGGGCTGCCGTCCGACTACGCGTCACCGGATGGGGGCTATCTGGACAACGGGTCCACCGGCCGGTCGCCACGGTTCTGGGAAGAAGTCGTGCGGCAGCAGTTCATCAGCAGCGCGGCGTTTCTCCTCGAAGACATGCACGTGGACGGCCTCAGGATGGACCTGACGCAGGCGCTGCATCGCGACAACTGGCTGCACGCCGACGGCCGCGTCGTGGGCCACGCCAACCAGTTCGGCCAGAAGCTGCTGCGTGAGTGGAGTCGCACCCTGCACATGATTCGCCCGACGGCCATGCTCATCGCCGAAGACCACACGGGGTGGGACGCGGTCACGAAGACACCCGCGCAGGGCGGACTGGGATTCGACGCGACGTGGGATGTCGGGTTCTACCACAGCCTCGTCGGCGACTCCGACATGGCGGGCGACTCGGCGCGTCTGCTGAAGCGGGCCGGCTTCGGGTCGCCCGATCCGCTCCCGATGGACTCGTTCGCGGGGGCACTTTCTGGGACGCGACACCGGCGCGTGGTCTTCCACGAATCCCATGACGAAGCTGGCAATGCCGGCGGCACCGCGCGCACGTTGTCCGTGGCGGTCAACCAGGCTCCGCTGGTGGGGCTGACGCGGGCCTGGGCCGAAGCACGCGCACGCGTCTGCTTCGGCCTCTCGCTGTTGTCGGCCGGAACGCCGATGTTCTTCATGGGCGAGGAAGTCGGCGCCCACAACCGCTACACCTACGACACCTTCATGGCGACGCGCGAGGACATCCTCGGGCAGCGGGCCGGAGACGGACAGCGGCTCTTCAGGTTCTACCAGGAGCTGATCACGCTGGCCCGGCGCCTGCCCTCGATCCGCAGCCAGAACATCGACATCCTCCACCAGTCGAACGCCAATCGCGTCGCCGCGTTCAAGCGCTGGAGCGGCGACGAGGAGGTAATCGTGGTCGCCAGCCTGAATGACACGCCCTTCGCGGGGGGCTACGTGATCGACCGCGACCGTGTCGCCATCCCGGACGGCGGCTGGAAGGAGGTCTTCAACAGCGACAGCGCGAGCTACGGCGGCCAGAACGTCGGCAATCGCAGCGCGGTCCTCGCGACAACGGGCGGGCGTCTGGACGTCGTGATCCCGGCCGCCGGGCTGGTGGTGCTCGTCCGGCAGTAGGCGCGAGAACTGCGGAGGCGCCTAGGCCCGCGCGCGACGTCCCCACACTCGGCGCGCCACGATGGCAAGGCCAGTGCCGAACAGCAGCAGGGAGGCCGGCTCGGGGACCGCCTCGAGCTGAGTCACCTGAATCTGGTAGGCGCCCGAGTTGTCGGTGAAGACCCCGTTCGACGTGCCGAAGTGCAGGGTCGATGCCGCGAGCAGCCCGGTGTTCACGATGAACGAGTAGGTGTGGTCACCGCGGTAGGCCGGCACGTACGTCGGCGTGACGGCGAGGTTCGCATCGATGTCGAAGACGATGAAGTTCTTGGCGTCTCGGGACGGCGTGAGCGGCAGGAGCGGCACGCTGTTGAACGCCAGCTGATAGTCCAGGGCATCGTTCGTCGGGCCGATTGGCGCGCCGGCGCCGTTCGCGTAGAGGTAGAACGCGTCATTGAAGTCCGTGCCGCGCGACTGGCCGACACCGGAGACGGTCAGCTTGACCAAGCCCTCGTAGCTGCCCACGCTGACGCCACCGTCGGGGGCCAGGAAGGTCGCGTTCACGACCTCGGTCGCCCCGGACTCGATATACGTGACACCTCCGATGACAAACGGTGAAGCGGAGGCCGTGGCGGGCAGAGCCAGCAGGCTGGCGGACATCAGAAGGGCGTGAGCCGAACGTCGCATCGAGACTCTCCTTGGGCTTCGCCGGCCGTGATGCGTGGCTCAGGTCCTTGCAGGCACCGCTCGGCGTCAATTCTGTATTGATTACAGTTTTGCAAGACAACTGCCAGGCAGCTTCCCCACTATTCCTCCCTTCGGCACGAGCAAGTCTGCGCGAGGATTGACTTCAGTTCCGTCTCAGGCAGACTCACGGATGGCCGCCAGTCTGGTTGGGGGCCGGCAGAGGTATTCGGGAGCGGTTCGCTGACGAGAAACTGCGGAAGGGTTGGTGGGCGCTACTGGACTCGAACCAGTGACCCCCGCCGTGTGAAGGCGGTGCTCTACCAACTGAGCCAAGCGCCCAACCGAGCGTGCAGACGTTAGAGTTTACTGTAGGCGGGACCAGCCCGGCAACGATCAATCCCAACGAGCGCCGCCGGATCGGCGAGCGAGTCCTGGGGACGACCGCCGCAGGTCAGCCCTGCTTGAGACCGTCCATCAGCAGGCCGATCAGGCGGGTGTACTGCGCATCGGCGTCCGTGAAGGCCTTGAGGTAATCCTCCTGGCTGATCTTCTTCACGTTCTTCCGCCGCGGATCCGCGAAGTCGCCGTCGAAGGTCTGTTGCGTCGCCCCGACCGTCACGCTGTCGTGCTGCAGGTTCTTGCCCGGCAAGGCGACAAGCCCGTCGCCCTTCGCGTCTTCGATGAACAGGCGGTCCTTGGACAGCACACCGGTGCGCAGGTCCAGGTACACGTTCATGTAGTCCTTGTGGTAGAAGCGGTAGTCCATGTCCGAGGCCTTCTCGTACACGGCCGAGACCACCATGAGCTGCACACCGGGCATGTGGAGCACCGCGACGTACCGGCCGGGGCCGGACGGGTCGCGCACGGCAAAGGCCTCGAGCTTCCGGCCCTGCAGGGCCGCGACCAGTTCCTTGGCTTTGGGCACCGAGGCGGCGGCCGCGACGACCGGAGCCTGGGCGCGCGCCGGCTGTTCGGTCCCCAGGGTCACTCCAAGACCAAAGAGGACCAGGAGACCTGCTGCCGCCATCGCGCGTGTCATGTAGGGTGCCCTTTCGGAGGCGGCCGCGAACGAGCGGCGATGGGCTGGTTCTATCACCGACCGGAAGCGCGCGTCAACGCGCCTGTCCCCGGTCTAGCCGACAAACAGCGCCTCTTCCTCGTCGCGCGCCTGTCGCGCACGGGCGTGCCGGGCGCCGCGAATCACCGAGATCGCGGCCCGCACGGCGGTCATCAGGGCCGCGCCCTGGCGCACCGGCTGCAGGATGGCCCCCTGCAGCACGCCAATCGTCTCGTCCACGCGATCCGAGGTGGACGACAGCAGGCGCTCCACCCGCTCGACCTGCGCGGCGGCCAGCGATGTGGCCCGCGAGGCCTCGTCCACCAGCCGGTTGGTCTTCTCGATGAGGGGCTTGATTTCCCGGCGCAGGGCATCGGTGGTGGCCATCATCTGCTTGGCCAGCTGCAGGGCGATCAGCACCAGACCGACCTGCATGAGGGCCATCACGAGCAGCGACACGGCCATGACGGCCAGCCACACGACACCCCAGTCGGTCACAGGGTCTCCTTCCGCGCCTGGTCGAACGCCTCGCGCCCGCGCTCGACAGCGGACGTGATCGTTTCGCGCTGCCGCGACAGGAACTCGCGCCCTTCGCGGGCCAGGGCTTCGGCCTTGTCGCGCCCTTCGCGCGCCTTCTCCGAGAGCTTCCGGCGCGTCTCTTCGCCCGACGCGGGGGCATACAGCAGGGCGACCGCCGCGCCAGCCACGGCTCCGAGCGCGAACGCCACCAGGACGCTACCGGCTGAGTTTCCGTTGTTCGACATGATCAGGACTCCTTGGCGCCTTCAAAAGATACTGACGCTGACCCGCAGGAACTTCTTTGGATCCTTCCGGATGTCTGCGAGCAGATTCCGCAACTCTGAGGCCGCCTGATTCATGTTCTCATAAAGTGCCCGGTCCTGCAGGAGCTGCCCGGCCGTCCCTCGCCCGCTGTTGAGATTCCCCGCCAGCTCGTCCAGCCGCTGCGTCATCCGGCTCATCGAGTCGTAGAGCGCCTGGTCGGTGAGCAGCTTGCCGAGCGTGTTGTCGCCCCGTGTCATCCGGCCCGACGCCTGCTGCAGGTTGGTCATCGTGGACGAGATCGACTGTCCCAGCGCGTCGTCGTTGAGCAGGCGGCCGAGCGCGCCCTGTCCGCTGTTGATCCGCTGGGTCATCGTCTCGAGGTTCTGCAGCGACGCCTTGAGCGAATTGTAGGCCGCCGGGTCGTTGGTGAGCGCCCCAATCGTGCCCTTGCCGGCGTTAATCGAGCGCGTGACGTCGCGGGCCGATTCGACGAAGGCCGTCATCTCGGTGTACAGGCGCTCGTCGGTCGTCAGCTTGCCGATCGTCCCCTTGCCCGCCCGGATGTCGGCGACGAGGGTCGAGATGTCCTTGAGGCCGCTTTCGGCCGTCGAAGTCAGTTCATCGAGCGCGCCCTTCGACTGGTTGGCCTTGAGGTACGCCCAGTCGGGCAACGGCGTGCCGCCCGCGCCGCGCTGGATGTCCAGGATCGGCTCCCCCAGCAGGCTGAGCGATCCGATGATCGCCACCGCCTCGGTCGTCACGAGCGACCGCAACTCCTTGGCGATCTCGAGCGTGACTTCGACCTGAGTCTCGGTGAACTCGACAGCCGTCACCGCTCCGATCTCCTTGCCGCCCAGACGCACCACCGCCCCTGGCTTGAGCCCAAGCACATCGTCGAAGCGCGTCTTGAGCGGATAGCGCTGCCAGAAGAACCCCCCTTCCCCGCCGACGGCGAGGATGAGCAGGACGGCCAGCGACACGGCGACGATGCCGATGATGCCGATTTTCAGTTCCGACCAGGCCAATGAACGTGTGCGTGGCATACGTAGTCCGCCGGCAGTCCGCCGACGCTCCTTCAGGACAGAAAGGCTTTCAGATACTCGTCATCCGAGGCGTGGAGTTCGTCTGCGCTGCCTTCGAAGGCCACGCGCCCGTTCTTCAACATCAGAAACTCGGTCTTGTCGGGCCCGCCCGGCGGGACCTTGGTATAGGTAAGCCCCGAGGGCCCTTCCATGGCGGTGTGCGTCGCGATATAGAACGCGTCACGCAACTGGTGGGTGACGATGATCGAGCTGTCGCCCTCGATGTCGCGCAGCTTGATGATCTCGGCGTCGATCGATGAGCGCCGTGATCGGGTCGAGGCCCGTGGTCGGCTCGTCGTACAGGAGGATCTTCGGTCGCGCCGTGAGCGCGCGCGCGATGGCCACGCGCCGCCGCTGCCCGCCCGAGAGCTCCGACGGCATCCGCTCGGCGAATTCCTCCAGGCCGACGTAGCCCAGGACCTCCGCCACGCGGGCATCGACGTCCCTGAGCGGCATGTCCGACTCCTCGTAGAGCCGGTATCCGACGTTCTCCCGCACCGTGAGCGAGTCGAACAGCGCGCCCTCCTGGAACACCATCCCGAGGTGCGCCCGGACGTCCATCAGCTCGCGCTCCGACATCTCGTCCACGCGCTCCCCTTCGATGAGGATGCGTCCGGCGTCCGGCTTGAGCAGGCCCAGGATGAGTCGCAGCACCGTGGACTTTCCTGCCCCGCTCGCGCCGAGAATGATCTTCATCTGGCCGGGCAGCAGCGTGAAGCTCACGCCCGCCAGGATCACCTTGTCGTCGAACGCCAGGAGAGTCTCGAAGGACGATCGACGAACTCGATCGCGAGTCGTCGCCGTCGGCATCAGGTCACCAGCCAGCGAGATGAGGAGCTTGGTGAGCAGGAAGTCCACGCACGAGGACGGCCACCGACCCGGCGACGACGGCGTTGGTGGTCGCCCGGCCCACGCCCTGGGTGCCGCCCCGGGCGCGCAGGCCGACATGGCAGCCGATGGTCACCAGCACGAAGCCCAGGACGACGGGCTTGATGAGGCCCATCCAGATGTCCTGCATGTAGATGCCTTCGATGACGTTGTTCCAGTAGATGCTCGACGCCACCTTGAGCTGGGTGCTGGAGATGATGCCGGCCCCGAAGATGCCGACGGCGTCGCTGATGACGGTGAGTACGGGCACCATGCAGGTGCCCGCGATCACCCGTGGCACCACGAGCTTGCGGATCGGGTCGGTCCCGAGCGCCCGCAGCGCGGCGATCTGATCGGTCACCATCATCGACCCCAGTTCGGCCGCGATCCCGGACCCCACCCGCCCGGTGACCATCAGCGCCGTCAGCACGGGACCGAGTTCCTTGATCATCGACGCGCTCACCAGCCGGCCGACCATCGATCGGGCGCCGAACTGGTCGAGCGTCAGGCCCGACTGCAGGGCCAGCACCATGCCGGTGAACGTGCCGGTGAGCAGGACGACGGTGAGCGACCCGAGGCCGATCGCATCGAACTGCTCGATCACGTCGCGCCGATAGAACGGCCGGCTGACCAGGCCGCGGCCGACATGGCCGATCAGGCGCAAGTACTCCTGCACTTCGAGCAGCGCGTGCTTGGTCACGCCACGTCCGCGTGAGCCTGCCGCCTCACGCCGCGGCTCGTCCGGCCGGCGAACCGCCGCGGTCCGGATTGCGCAGCCGGCGCAGCCGATCGCGCAGCGCGGCCGCGCGCTCGAACTCGAGATTGGCCGCCGCCTCCCGCATCTCGCGCTCGAGCGTGCCCAGGAAGACCTCGAGCTCGGCGCGCGTCTTGAACTGGTCCCGCTCGTCGGGCGCAGTCGGCACCGTGACGTAGTCGCGCTCGTACACGCTCGACAGCACGTCGTCGATGTGCTTGATGATGGAGGCGGGCGTGATGCCGTGCTCGACGTTGTAGGCCTCCTGGACGGCCCGGCGCCGCTCGGTCTCGTCCATGGCCTGACGCATCGACGGCGTCATGCGGTCGGCATAGAGCACCGCGCGTCCATTGACGTGGCGGGCCGCCCGGCCGATCGTCTGGATGAGCGCCCCGGCCGATCGGAGGAACCCCTCCTTGTCGGCGTCGAGGATGGCCACCAGCGAGACTTCCGGCAGATCGAGGCCCTCGCGCAGCAGGTTGATGCCGATCAGCACGTCGAACGTCCCGAGCCGCAGGTCGCGCAGAATCTGCACCCGCTCGAGCGTGTCGATGTCCGAGTGCAGGTAGCGCACGCGCACGCCGAGTTCCTGGTAGTACTGCGCGAGGTCCTCCGCCATCCGCTTGGTCAGCGTGGTCACGAGCACGCGCTCGTTCGCTGCCGGCCACCGCCCGGATCTCGGCCAGCAGGTCGTCGACCTGTCCCTGCACTGGGCCGGACGTCGATCATCGGATCGACCAGGCCCGTCGGCCGGATGATCTGCTCGACGATCACGCCGCCGGCCTGCTGCAGTTCGTACGGCCCCGGCGTGGCGCTGACGTGGACGATCTGGCCGACGCGCGCCTCCCATTCCTCGAAGTTCAGCGGGCGGTTGTCGATGCGCCGACGGCAGGCGGAAGCCGTAGTCCACGAGCACCTGCTTGCGCGAGCGGTCGCCCGTGGAACATGCCCGCGAATCTGCGGCACCGTCTGGTGGCTCTCGTCGACGATGAGCACGGCGTCCGGCGGGAGGTAGTCGAGCAGGGTCGGCGGCGGCTGCCCCGGCAGCGCGGCCGGTCAGGTGGCGCGAGTAGTTCTCGATGCCGTGGCAGTAGCCGATCTCCTTGATCATCTCGAGATCGAACATCGTGCGCTGATGCAGGCGCTGGGCTTCGAGGACCCGGCCCGCCGACTCGAGTTCGGCCAGCCGATCGGCCAGTTCCGCCTTGATCGAGTCGAGCGCCGCCATCGTCCGCGCGCGCGGCACGACGAAGTGCGACTTCGGATAGACCGAGATCCGTTCGTGCCGCCGCACTTCCTTGCCCGTGATCGGATCGAACGACACCAGCTCGTCGATCTCGTCGCCGAAGAACCCGACGCGCAGCCCCACGTCGTCGTAGGACGGGTAGACCTCGACGATGTCCCCACGCACGCGGAAGGTGCCGCGGGAGAACTCGTGGTCGTTGCGCTCGTACTGAATCTCGACCAGCTTCCGCAGCAGCTCGTCCCGATCGATCCGCTGGCCGCGCTCGAGCGAGACCAGCAGGCCGTAGTAGGCCTCGGGCGAGCCCAGGCCGTAGATGCACGACACGCTGGACGACGATGATGACGTCGCGCCGCTCGAAGAGGGACCGGGTGGCCGACAGCCGCAGGCGGTCGATCTCCTCGTTGATGATGGCTTCCTTCTCGATGTACGAGTCGCTCGCCGGCATGTAGGCTTCGGGCTGGTAGTAGTCGTAGTAGCTGACGAAGAACTCGACGGCGTTGTGCGGAAAGAAGCGGCGGAACTCCTGGTAGAGCTGCGCGGCCAGCGTCTTGTTGTGGACCATCACGAGCGCCGGCCGGTTCACCCGCGACAGGACCTGCGCCATCGTGAAGGTCTTGCCCGAGCCCGGTGACGCCCAGCAGCACCTGGGCCTTGTCCCCGCGTTCGAGGCCCTCGACGAGCTGGTCGATCGCCCGCGGCTGATCGCCGCGAAGATCGAAGGTGGTCTCGAGCTGGAAATGATCGGCGAGGGCGGCCATGAAAGCGCTGAATCTTTCATGCTACTACGGCCACTCGCCCGCGGGTGGACGCGGCGGGCCGGCGAACCGGTCAGCGTCCCGCGGCCGGCCCCGATAGCCGCTGCGGGCCCGCACCTTCAGCCCCTTGAGATCGGGGCGGGTCACCTTGACCTCCACCTTTCGAAACTTCCCGTCAAGGGCGCGGTTGGTGGAGACATACCCCAGCGTGTACCGCGTCTGCAGGTCCTGCAGGATGCGATCGTAGGCCTTGCCGATCTCCTCACGCGATGTCGGGAAGAACGCCTCGCCGCCAGTCTCGCCGGCAATCTGCGTCAGCCGCATCTGCTGGGTTGACCGGGCCGACGCACTGCCCTGATTCTCGAGGTAGCCGACGCTGTAGATGAGGACGTTGCCTTCGCGGAGCAGCCGCTGGAGCGTGCCGAAGGTGATCGAGCTGGTGGAGTCCCCGCCGTCGCTGTAGAGCAGCAGGACATGTTGCCCGTCGCGATCGAGCGTGCCGCGCACATAGAGACCAATCGCGTCGTAGAGCGAGGTGTAGCCCTCGGCGGTCCGGTCGCGGATGCGCTCGAACAGGAGCGGGTAGCTGGCCGGGGTGAAGCGGCCGACGCGGATGTTGCGGTCGAAGTCCACGAACGTGACGTCGTCGGATTCCTCGAGCGCGTTGACGAACTTGATCGCCGCATCGGAGGCCGCGCGCAGGTCCTGCGCCATGCTCTCGCTCTTGTCGAGCATCAGGCCGAGGCGCAACGGCACGGCGTCTCCGGGCGCGCCCTCCGCGAAATACGAAATCGTCTGCGGCTGCCCATTCTCCAGAATCTGGAAATCCGCCCGGCCGAGGCCTCGCACCGGCTCGCCGCTGCGGTCGCGGACGACGACCGGCACCTGCACCAGCTCGACGCCGGCCCGGAACGCCTGCTGCGGGGCGCCGGCCAGGATCGTCAGGCCGGACAGCCACACGCCGGCCGCGCCAATCAAGGATGCCGCCCGCCGGCTGGCCCTCCCGGGAGTCATGGTGCGGCGTATTCTAGCCCGGATCATCGCCCCGTCCCCGCGCGCCGGTCCTCCCGTATAATCGGTGGTTATGCGCGCGTTGGCCGTCTGTCAGGACGAGCTGGTCATCCGCACACTTCACCGCGTCCTCACGGGCACCTTCGACATCGAGTTCATGGTCGAGAGCCGCCCGCTGGCTCGACGTCTCGCCGACGACGGCATCGCGACGACCGTCGCCGACCCGAAGCGCGTGGATTCCTACCTGCGCGCGGACGTCAATCCGAACACCTGCGTCATCGTCGAAGACAACCAGCGCCGCGGGCTCAAGCGCATCGTCACCGCGATTCGCGATGCCGGCGGCAGCCTGCTCTACATCCTGCACGTCGATGCGGCACCGACGCGGCGCAGCCAGGACGACCTGCGCGGCGGCGGACCGGACGTCACGCACCTCGATCTGGCGGAACTGCTCGCCCCGACGCTCACGACGGAACTGGGCCGGTCGCTGACCCGGGCGCGCGTCCAGCAGTATCAGCGCTACTTTGCGGATGCCGACCGCGTGCTGATCCTGCTGCACAACGAACCGGACCCGGACGCCCTGGCCGCCGGCCTCGCGCTGCGCAACGTGCTGCGCCGCACGCGCACCACGGCCATCATCGGCGCGCTGCAGGGCGTGACCCGTCCGGAGAACCTGCGCATGGCCGACCTGCTCGACATCCAGGTCGAGACGATCAAGCCCGAGGACTTCGCCAGCTTCGATCGCATCGCGACGGTGGACGTGCAGCCCCACTACTTCGGCGGGCTGCTGCCCCGCGTGGACCTGGTCGTCGACCACCACCCGGAACAGCCCGGCTACGCGGCCGTCTTCAAGGACATCCGATCGGACTACGGGTCCACCTGCACCATCCTCACCGAGCACCTGCGCGCCATCGACGTGAACATCTCGGAGCGCACGGCCACCGCGATGCTCTACGCGATCAAGTCCGACACGCTCTTCTTCGCGCGCCAGACCAATCGCACGGACCTCGAAGCCTTCTCGTTCCTCTACCCGCTCGTCGGACCCGGCGCTCATCCGCAAGATGGAGGGCGCCGAAATCACGCTCGAGCGGCTCGAGCACGTCACGCGGGCCCTGGCCACCAGCCGCCTGCGCCATCAGGTCTTCTCGGCGTTCCTCGGCGAGACCTCGCGCGAAGACTTCATCCCCTACACCGCCGACTTCCTGCTGCAGGTCGAGGACGTGAAGTGGACGATCGTCTCCGGCATCGTCGGCGGACAGTTCGATCGTCTCAGCGTGCGCAACCTCGGCTACTCGCGCAACGCGGGCGAGTTCGTGAAGACCAACTTCGGCGACATCGGCAGCGCCGGCGGGCACCGCGCCATGGCCAAGGCGGTCATGCCGATCGACCGGTTCCGCGGCAAGTTCGGCGACCTGTCGGGCGTGGGCATCGCGGCGACGCATCGGCGAACTGGCCGAGCAGTTCCTGCACGACTCGCTCGAGAAGGCAGACAAGACCGACAAATCGGACAAGGGCGAGAAGACCGACAAGATCGACAAGAAGCCCGATCGCGTCATCGGCTGAAGGACCTCGGAGGTATTTCCTACGAAAAACGTAATCGTGGACCCACGATTCAGGCGATTACGTTTTTCGTAGGAAATACCTCCGAGGTCCTCTTGGCGACTATCCCAGCGCCTGGTCCAGATCCGCGAGCAGGTCGTCGCGGTGTTCGATCCCGATCGACAGGCGCAGCATGCCGCGCGTGACACCGGCGGCGTCGAGCTGCTCGTCGCTGAGCCCGTACTGCGAGGTCAGCACCGGCTGGCTGCACAGGCTCTCGGTGCCGCCCAGGCTCGCCGCGCGTTTGACGACCTGCAGCCGGTTGAACACGCGGCAGGCGGCCGGGTACCCGCCCTTGACGTCGATCGTCAACATGCCGCCGAATCCCGACATCTGGCGCACCGCGATGGCGTGATCCGGATGCGTCGGCAGGCCCGGATAGTGGACGGACGCCACGCGCGGATCGGCGGACAGCTGCTCGGCCAGGAACATCGCGTTGGCGTTCTGGCGCTCGACGCGGAGGAACACCGTCTTCATGCCGCGGCCGAGGGCATAGGCGGACATGGGCTCGAGTACGCCGCCGAACAGCTTTCGCGCCTGGTGCAGACGGTCGATGATCGCGCGGCTGCCGACCAGCGCCCCGGCGGTGACGTCGCTGTGGCCGTTGAGATATTTCGTCGCCGAATGCATCACCAGGTCGACGCCCATCGTCAGCGGCTGCTGATTGACTGGACTCGCGAACGTGTTGTCCACGATCGAAATCGCACCGTGCGCACGGCACGCGTCCGCGATCTTGCGGATGTCGACGCACCGCAGCGTGGGATTGATCGGCGACTCGCACCAGACGACCTTGGTCCGGGGCGTGAGAATCCGTTCGGGCGCGGCGAGACCGTCGAGCGAGACGAGGCGCGGCGTGACCCCGAACCGCGCGAGGTACGTGGTGATCACCTGCAAGGTGCCGCCGTAGATGGCCGCGCTGCAGACGACCTCGTCACCGGCGGCGAGCAGGCCGAAGAGCGCGGTGGCCGTGGCCGCCATGCCTGACGAGGTGACGATCGCCGCGTCGCCGTGCTCGAGCATGGCGAGCTTCTCTTCGACGGCCTGGACCGTCGGGTTCGCGTAGCGCGTGTAGATGTACTTGTCGTTGCGCCCCTGCTGATACTGCTCGAGCTCTTCGGCGCTGTCGAACAGGAACGTGCTGGTGGCGTAGATCGGCGTCGTGAGCGGCGAGGCGTCGTGACGCGCGCCTTCACCAAGATGCAGCACTTCGGTTTCTGGATGACGGGCCATGGGGTCGGCACTCCTCTCGAACAGCGGTCAGATGTCTTCCAGCCGATCGCCGGCGGCGGCAATCGGCTCGATGAACTGGCGGTACGCGTCGTCGCGTCCCAGCTGGATCAGCTCGGGGACCGAACGCCGGCGGTCCGAGGATTCGTCGTACACGCCGGCAAAATCGAAGGGCCCGATCGGGTTGTGATCCGGCCGGATGAGAAAGGCTCCGGAGCTGCGCGAGGCGGCCGCGGCCCAGGCGTCCTCGATGACGGCGGTCTCGACCGACCGCACGACCTCACCTGCCCGCGCGCGCAGATCGCCCGGGCGGACGCGCATCGTGTGCGGGGCGGCGGGCGGCGCCGAGGGGCTGACGAGGATCATCTGCTCGATGCCGACGGCCGCCAGCTCCTCGACCAGGCGCGTCGCCAGCTCGGGCCGATCGCACCAGCGGTGCCGTTCGCCACGCCAGTAGCTGTCCATCGGGAAATCGACCTCGAGTGGCGCCGTCGCAACAGGCAGGCGCAGGCCCGCCTGGAGAAACCCCACCACCAGGTCCCGCTGCGGGCCGGTGAAGTCCACCGTCTCGGCTTCGCGCAGCCCGGACGCCGCGCGCCGCGATTCGAACGCCCCTCGCGCCCCGGGCGGGAGCACCGCCCCCACCAGATCACGGCGCGCGTCGATGTCGTGGACGGCGACGATGACCTCCCGGAACCCCGGCTGGCCGAAGTTGTCAGTGAGGACGTCCACGTAGCGGCGGCCAATCTCGGAGGCCGGCGGCCGCGGCGCATTCGACGCGCCTCGCACGAGCTGCCACAGCGTGTCCACCAGCGTAGCGGCCGGCTCGTCGGCCTCGAGCGGCGTGCCGATCAGCCGCCACCAGAAGGCCCCCCGCACGCGCCGGCGCGACCGTTCCTGACGAGCGGCACGGACGGCTGCGACCGCCATCACGCCCACGACGACGGCGACGGCGAGCACCAGCAGCCGCGGCAACACCGTGGGCAGGATTGGTGGATTGAACAGGATCTCGATCGAGCGCTGGTAGATGCCGACCAGCCGCGCGGAGGCGTCCGTGGCGCTGGCCAGCGCGGCGATGACACTGGCCGCGTAGATCAGCGCTGCCCAGACCAGCACCAGGATCGGCGACACGAGCAGGAGCATCGAGGCGAGCAGCCCCCAGCCGGCCACGCGCAGCGCCGCCCGCCAGCGATAGGCCCGGCGCAGCGATGACGAGGTCCACGGTCCCTTGGGGTCCCACAGGCGCGCGCCGCCATCAACCGAGGCACAGAGCGCAGTCGCGATGCCGGGACCATGACCCGCGACGAGATCGACCTTGATGCCGGCGTCGAGCAGCGCGTGGAGGACGCCGGCCTGATAGGCGCCCGCGGTCCCCGTCCCGCAAAGGATGACGCCCGTGCGGAGCCGCGGGGAATACGCCGTCTCGCTCACAGCTACGCGTCGTCTTCGTCGGCGTGGATGGTGACGAGCTGGAGGATCTCGAACACGCGGGTGCCCCCGGGCGTCGGGCGCGGTGACCTCGTCCCCGGCCTCCTTGCCCACGATCGCGCGCCCGATGGGCGAGGCCACCGAGACCAGCCCGAGATCGGGATCGGCATCCTCCGGCATGACCAGCTCGTAGGTGAACTCGCGTCCGTTCTCGCGCAACGTCACCTTCGATCCGAACCCGGCCTTGTCGCGCGGGATGCGCTCGAGATTCATCAGCTGGATCTGGGACACCCGGGTGCGCAGCATCGAGACGCGCGTCTCCACGAAGCGCTGCCGCTCCTTGGCTGCCGCATACTCGGCGTTCTCGCGCAGGTCCCCGAGTTCGCGGGCACGCTGGATTTCCTTGGGCAGCTCGTGCTGCAGCTCGTGATCGAGCAACCCGATCTCCAGTTCGAATCGTTTGATGAGGCGTGCTTTCATTGCTGTCTTTTTGGGCGCATTTCGCCGGCCTCTGTGAGGCTAACACAGCTCTTCAGTACAATCACCGGGATCGGCCCGATGCACACCACCTCGATCGTGACCAGTCGCCAGCACGCCTTCGTGCGCCGCTGCCGTGACGTCGCCGCGCGCCGGCAGGCGGACGCCGCTGTGCTGCTCGACGGCGAACACGTGTGTGAGGCGGCGCTCGAGGCCGGCGTCCCGATCGAAGGTCTGCTGTCGAGTGGCGCCGCGCCGCGGTTGCTCGCGCGCGCCGCCGCCCGGGGCGTCGCCATCTACCACGGGACGGACAGCGTGCTCGACGCGGCCAGTCCCGTCCGCACCAGCAGCGGCATCGTCGGCGTCGCGGCCTGGGCCCCCACGAGCCTCGCGGTGATCTTCGCCGCACCGGCGCCCCTCGTCCTGGGCCTGGTGGACGTCCAGGATCCCGGCAACGTGGGCGCGGTCATCCGCAGCGCCGAAGCCTTTGGGGCGACCGGGGTCGTGGCGATCGGCGCCACCGCCGATCCGGCGGGGTGGAAGGCGGTCCGCGGCGCGATGGGCAGCACGTTCCGGATCGCCGTCGCGCGGGCCGACCTCGCGTCCACGCTGGCGGCGGCCGCCGCGCGCCACGTCAGGCTCGCCGCCACCGACGCCTCCGGCGGCACGCCCCTCGAGTACGCCGACCTGCGCCCGCCGATCCTCATCCTCCTCGGCAGCGAGGGCGAGGGCTTGCCGACCGACGTGATGGCGGCGTCTGCCCTGCGCCTGTCGATCCCGATGTGTGCGCCGGTCGAGTCGCTCAACGTCGCGACGTCCGCGGCCCTGGTGCTGTACGAGGCCCGGCGTCAGCGGGGTCGCGTCCGGAGCGGCGCGGCCGTGACCGATCTGTTCGGCGACGACGACGAGGCCCGTGCCGCGGCGGGGGCGCTGCCGGGCACACCCCTGGCCGAGCGCATGCGGCCGCGCACGCTCGACGAGTACGTCGGGCAGCAGCACCTCATGGGGCCGGGACGCCCGTTGCGCCAGGCCATCAGCAGCGGGAAGCTGCACTCGCTGATCCTGTGGGGACCGCCCGGCACCGGCAAGACCACGCTGGCCCGGCTGCTGGCCGCGGTCGCCGGCGCGGAGTTCGTCGCGTTCAGCGCGGTGACGTCGGGCATCAAGGAAATCCGCGAGATGATCGGCGCCGCCGAACGCCTGCGCGCCCAGCGAGGACGTCGCACGATTCTCTTCATCGACGAGATCCACCGCTTCAACAAGGCGCAGCAGGATGCGTTCCTCCCCCATGTCGAAGGGGGCACGATCCTGCTGGTGGGCGCCACGACGGAGAACCCGTCGTTCGAGGTGAACTCGGCGCTCTTGTCGCGGTCGAAGGTCTACGTCCTCGAACCGCTGACCACCGACGAGGTCGCGACCATCCTCACGCGCGCGCTCGCCGACGACGGGCGCGGTCTTGGGGCCCTTCAGGTCGTGGCGGAAGAGGCCGCGCTCATCGCCATCGCCGTCTACGCCAACGGCGACGCGCGGGTGGCATTGAACCTGCTCGACCAGGCGGTGGCCAGCCTCGTCCCGGACGAGACCGGCCGCCGGCGCCTCGATGCCGCGACGTTGTCTGATCTGGTGGCGCGAAGAGCCCTCCTCTACGACAAGAGCGGCGACGAGCACTACAACCTGATTTCAGCGCTGCACAAGTCCATCCGCAACAGCGACGCGGACGCCGCGATGTACTGGCTGGCGCGCATGGTCGAGGCCGGGGAGGATCCGCTCTACGTCGTGCGGCGGCTGGTGCGGTTCGCGTCCGAAGACATCGGCAATGCCGATCCCCGCGCGCTGGAGGTGGCGCTGGCCGCCAAGGAGGCCGTCCACTTCCTCGGTATGCCCGAGGCCAACACGGCCCTCGCCCAGTGCGTGACGTATCTCTCGGCGCTGTCCGAAGAGCAACGCGGTCTATGCCGGATACGGGAAGGCTGCGGCCGACGCGACGCGCGACGTGGCGGCGCCGGTGCCCCTGCACCTGCGCAATGCCCCCACGCGGCTGATGAAAGGTCTGGGGTTCGGCGAGGGCTACAAGTACGCGCACGACGACCAGGACGGCGTCTCGGCGATGGATTGCCTGCCCGAGCACCTGAAGGGCCGTCGGTACTACGAGCCGACAGATCGCGGCATCGAGGCGCGCATCAAGGAATCGCTCGAGCGCGCGCGGCGGCTGCGGGTGAAGAGCGACGGCGACGACGCTCCGTAGCGCGCGTAGGCCGTCGCCCGTAGGCGGTCTCCCACAAGCGGTCTATTTCTTTGCGGCCGCGTCGTACGTTCCGATCCCCCGCACCCAGATGTTCCGGAACCGCACCGGGTTCCCGTGGTCCTGCAGCATGATGGGCAGCGCGGCGTCGTGCGGCGTGTACTTCGCGACGTCGCGGTAGATCATCGGACCCAGCAGTTCCTTGCGGTTGTGCACGATGACGCCGTTCCAGAACACGGTCTGGAATGCCGGCTTCACGAGTTTCCCGCCTTCCCACTTCGGCGCCTCGAACACGATGTCGTACGTCTGCCACTGCCCCGGGGCGCGCGCGACGTTCGCCAGCGGCGGATACTGGCCATAGATCGCGCCGGCCTGCCCATCCGCATACGTCGCGTTGTTGTAGGTGTCGAGGATCTGGATCTCGTAGAGGCCCATCGCCATGATGCCGCTGTTGCCCCGGCCCTGGCTGTTGCCCTTCACCTCGGCCGGCGACGCCCATTCGAGGTGCAGCTGCATGTCGCCGAACCGCTCGCGTGAGTGGAGGGCCCCCGTACCGGCGGCGACCTCAAAGTAGCCGTCGCGCACCGTCCACTTGGCTGGGGTGACCTGGCCCGCGCTGGCACCGGTCCCGTGGTGCACCCATTTCGTCAGGTCCTTCCCGTCGAAGAGCACTGTCGCGTCCGATGGAGCCGCCCCAGGCGTCGCACCAGGGGTGACGACCGGCGGCTTCGGGCGCGCCGGATCGTGGACGTGCCACGGCATGCCGGGCAGCATCGGCGTGTCGGTGAAACCCAGGTCAGGATTCTGCTTCTGCGTGGAAGCCGCGGCCTGATCCGCCAGCGCGATGACAGCCGCGCCGGCACCAAGGGTGACACCGATGATCCCGGCGACGAGGAAACCTGACAAGGCACGTGCGTTTGACATGAAGGGACCTCTGCGGGCGAAACCGGGCTACGGCGTACGGTCTACAGGCGACGGGCTACAAACACGGGCTACAGCCCACAGGCTACGGGCGACGGAACACCGACCGCGGGTGACTGCGGACGGGGATGACGACCGCCGCCAATGACCCGGTCACTCGTACCGCGCGGACTGGAAGATCCGACGGTCAGGCAATCGGACGGCCGTGAGCACGCCGTGCGAAATCGTGTCGAGCCCGATGCTCGCCAGGCCGATGGTCGGTCGCGGCCACGCGCCGCCATCAAACGTGGCGTTGTCCCAGTGACCATACACGACCAGGTCCGGACCGACATAGTGCTCCGGAAAGGTCGGCGTGCCCCACAGGATCGCGTCCCGCGGTTGGGCGTCCAGCGTCGGAATGTCCGGGTCGAGGCCCGCGTGGACACAGATGGCCTCGGGCGTGCGGTGCGCGAGCGTCAGGCTCCTGAAGAACGCCAGGTGTTCGGCCGGCATCGCCTGGAAGAACACGTCGTAGGGCAGCGGCGTCTCGTTCTTCGACAGCCCGGCCCCGGCCTCGTCGGCCGCGATCGCCAGCGTCCGGGCGGCGTCCACCGAGTAGCTCTCGATTGTGTCCATGGCGTCCATCGCCAGCCACCACGAATGGCGGCGCGGGTCGGCCAGGGCCTCGAGCATCCACTCTTCGTGGTTGCCGAGCAACGTCACCACCTGGGCGGGGACGTCGCGGCGGAACTGAAGAATGCTCTCGATGCACCCCGGGACGTCACGTCCGCGATCGACGTAGTCGCCGAGGAACACGACGGTGTCGGCGGCAGACACCTCGCCGGCCAATTGCCTCAGCAGGTCGTCGAGGGCCTCGCGATTGCCATGGATATCCCCTACCGCAAACGTCGCCAACCGCACTCCCGTCTCCTCGGCACGCGAAGGCGGCCGCCAATCATCACACCTGGACCGCGACAACTCGGAAGCCGATGTGATCCGACCTGCGCTCAGGTTCGTACCGCAACCGCATCGCCGAGCGGCAGTACACCGGCGGGTCGTTCCACGCCCCGCCACGACGGACACGCGAGTACGAGCCATCGCGATTGGGCTCGCCCCGCTCGACCACTTCCGGGTCCGTGCCGCCGGGCACGCGCGCATGATACCAGTCGCGGCACCACTCGAAGAGGTTGCCGTGCATGTCGCACAGACCCCATGCGTTGGGCGCATAGCGGCCGACCGGTTCGCCGTGATTCAGCGGCGACCCGCCCGTGCCGGCCACCTGGGGCAGGCGGGCGATGTTGGCCTGCGAGCGGTCGAGTGTCGGACCGAAGGCGAAGGCGCTCGTCGTGCCGGCGCGACAGGCGTATCCCACTGCGCCGCCGGTCCGCTGTAGAGATCGCGCGCGAACACCCAGCCGACGAGGCCCCACAGGGTTCCGCAGAGGGCGGCGACGGCGTCGCGCCTGCCTCGCATGATCAGTGCACTCGCCCGATTCCGGGCCACGCGGCCCAGCATACGTCCATCTCCGTCCGCCACTCCCACTCAGGTCCCGACATCGGACAGACCGCCAGCGCACGCGGCGACGCCAGGAGCCCGAGCGACGGGTGGTGCCCGAGGGAGTTCTCTGCCATCATTTCATCGGGGAACCCGGATGAGCGATCGAGATCAGGACGTCAAGCGCCACGCGGCAGAACTCGTCAGGCTGACCGTTGCTGCCGGTCAAGGGCCCGACCCCCTGCCGGAGGACGAGGTCGCCACACTGGGCATGATGATCGCCACCGAACGGCAGTTGCTCATCGACGCCATCAGCGGACTGCTCGAGGCCGATGAACCCGAGGCGGCAGCCCGGCCCGGCGTGGCGGAGTTCGATGCCGGCTTCTGCTATGGACTCGCGTTCGCTCGGGCCATCGACGATGCTAGGCTGGCGATCGACGGAACACGCCGCGGCCGGTTGCTGAAACTGGTTCGCGGCGACGGCGCGTAGGGCGTCAGTGCCTCCGCGTGTAACGCCGATGGCGGAGGTCCCGGGTCCTGACGCACAGGTCCCGGCGCCTTCGCACAAGTCCCGCCTGCTCCGCGCTCTCCGCGTGAAGCCCCATGGCCGAAGTCCCGGCACTGACGCCGAGGTCCCGGGCGCTTCGCAGAAGTCCCACGGGCTTCGTCGATGTCCATCCACTCCGCGTTCCCCGCGCCTCCGCGTGACTATCCGAGTTCTCCTCCGCGCTCTCCACGCCTCCGCGTGATCAGATCCGTTCGACGTTGCGCTCGATCGAGCCGACCGCCTAGCCTGCGGCTTCACGCCAACCGCTCCGCCCCATCGACCCGGGCGAGGCCACGGTCGAATGTGCCGAGTGGCCCGTGACCGGCCCGCTTCGCGACATGCACCATCAGGCAATCCGAGAAGCCCAGCGACGGCCGTTTGCGGAAGTCCTCCAGCGCGGCGGCGACGGTCTCGGCATCCTGCAGCGTCAAGGTCTGGTGGCTGAGCAACATCTCGATCGCCGCGGCGATGGCACTGGCAGACCGATCGTAGACCGACGACAGCACCCACGTGGCCTCGGCCAGGGCGAGATGGGACACCCATGCGCCAGACGAGACGAAGGCCTCTGCGGCGGCGACCTGCCTGGCGTCGTCTCTCGTCAGAAGCCGCACGAGGACGTTGGTGTCAACCGCGCGCATGGCGCTTGGCGACCGCGCGTCGGATGCCGGCCTTCATCTCGGCGACCGTCCGACGCGCAGGCGGTCGAGCGAACAACACCGCATGCACCTCTTCCGAGGAGTGACGGCCAGCCCTTCGGACGACGACATCGCCGCCCGCTTCGTCCCACTCGATGACCTCGCCCGGCCCCACGCCCAGCCGCTGGCGGACCTGGGCCGGTACGGACACCTGCCCTTGTCTGGTCAACCTTGATGTCGCGATCGCCATGGATGCACATTACCACGGTAATGGACACCTGCCGGACCCGGGTGCCGAGCGCCCTTCTCGCTCATGCCGCGTCGCCACTGCTGGTCGGTGGGCAGCCATCGGGGCGGAAGGGCTCGCGGGCCGTGGCACCCGACCAATGAACGCGCGCTACCTCCGCCGATCCGTTGAATCCGTGGGCCAGAACAACATGTGCGAGAGAAACGCCAGCGGCCAGAGGAGCACTACCCAGCCGAAACCCAGGAACAAGGCTGCGCCTCTGACCGCATCGAACATTCCCTTGGCCAAGTTGCCGCGGGCGGAGCCGGCGACCAGGAGCGCGAACAGGTAGAGCACGACCGCCCGCGAGCCCCCTGAAGCCCGGCCCTTCTCCGCGTCCTCCGCGCCTCCGCGTGAATCCCCGATGGGGGAAGTCCCGGCGCTAGCGCAGAAGTCCCGGACGCTTCGCAGAAGTCCTGGAGCCTTCGAAGAAGTCCTCCGCGCTCTCCGCGTGATCAGATCCGTTCGAAGTTGCGCTCGATCTCCCGACGGGTGAGCCGCAGCACCACGGGCCGGCCGTGCGGACAGACCGACGAATGGGACGTGCGCCGCAGTTCGTCGAGCAGGTACTGCATCTTCTCGCGCGTCAGCGGGTCGTTGGCCTTGACCGCCGCGTGACACGCCATCGTCGCCGCCATCGCCCGCAGGGCCACGTCCACGCTCGCGCCGGGCGCGAGGCCGTCGAGATCGTTCACCACCGCACGGAGCGCCTCCTCCGACCGGTTCCAATCGAGGAGCGCAGGGACGGCCAGCACGCGGACGCTCGTGCCGCCGAAGTCCTCGAGCTCGAACCCGAAGCGCTCGAGCGCGGGCCCGTGCTGCAGGAGCGTCTGGTGCTCACCCGCCCCGAGTTCGAGCACGACCGGCGTGAGCAGCCGCTGCGACTCGATCGTCCGTGTGGTCAGTCGCTCGGAGATCTGCTCGAAGAGAATGCGTTCGTGCGCCACGTGCTGGTCGATGATCGCCACGCCCTCGTCGTCGATCGCGATGATGAACGTGTTGCGAAACTGCCCGAGCGGTGTCAGGGGACGGACCAGCCCGACGACCGACTCCCGCCCCGCCGCGGTGTCCATCCGTTGCTCGGGCCAGGCCCCGGCCATGTCGGTCAGCGCACCCGAGAGTCCCGCCGGCCACGCCGGGTCGGTGCGCGGCGGCTCGCCCTCGACGACGCCGGCGCCTTCGCCGATCGCGGACCAGGGGGGCGCGACGGACGCACCGGCCGATCCGAACCCCAGCGGCAGGCGCCCGCCGGTCATCTGCGACGGCGCGATGATCGGCGCCAGCACGAGTTCCGGTGCGGCGGTGTCGCCGAGCGCATCGACGATGGCCCGCCGGAGGACCTCGTGGACCAGGCCCTGATCCAGAAAGCGCACCTCGGCCTTGGTGGGGTGCACGTTGACGTCCACGCGATCCGGGGGCAGCTCGATGAAGAGGTGCACCTCGGGGCTGCGCTCCTTGATGGTCGCGACGCTGTAGGCCTGCTGAATCGCGTGGGAGATCGTCCGGTCGCGCACGATGCGGCCATTCACGAAGACGTGCTGAGCGCCGCGGACGGGCCCTGTGTCAGCCAGGGCGGCGACGAACCCGCGCACGGTGATGCCCGCCGCCTCTTTGTAGACGGTGACGAGGTCGGGCCGTTCCCCGTAGATCTGGTAGAAGCGCTCTTCCAGGGATCCGGCCGGCGGCGCCTCGAGCAGCAGACGCTGGCCGCTGCGCAGCACGAACCCGACGTCGGGATAGCCGAGCGCCATCTGCGTGATGAGGCGCGAGACCTGGGCGGACTCGGCCGTGTCGGCCTTGAGGAACTTGCGCCGGGCCGGCAGGTTGAAGAACAGGTCCGCGACCTCGACCAGCGTCCCCTCGGGCGCCCCGACCTCGCGGATCGACGCGGTCTTGCCCGCCTCGATCCGAACCTCGGTCCCCGACATCGTGCCGCGGGCCCGGGTTCGCAGGCGGAAGCGTGACACCGAGGCGATCGACGGGAGCGCCTCTCCCCGAAAACCGAGCGTCAGAATCGCCGCCAGGTCCGAGGCCGTGTGGATCTTGCTCGTCGCATGCCGCTCGACCGCCAGCTCCGCGTCCTGCCGGGTCATCCCTTCGCCGTCGTCTTCGACGACGATGATCTTCTTGCCGCCGAAATCGATGGTGACGGCCACGCGCGTGGCGCGGGCATCGATGGCATTCTCGACGAGTTCCTTGACGACCGACGCCGGACGCTCGACCACCTCACCAGCCGCGATCTGGTTGGCGAGATCGGAGGGAAGCCGATGGACGGGGGGCATCAAACGCTCAGGTCCGGCGGGTACGGCAGGTACATCAGGTCAACAGGTGCAACAGGTGCAACAGGTACCCAGGTACTCGGGTACGCCGGGCACGCCAGGTACAACGGGTACGCCCGCACGCGCTCGGCGCGCGGGGGCGGCGCGTCTGTCACTTCAGCACCTCGATCGCTTGTCCTGCAGCACTTCACGTGCCTGTCCTGCAGCACCTCAAGTGCCCTTCCTCCAGCACTTCACGTGCATGCCCTGCACCTCACGTGGGTGTCCCTCCGGCACTTCATATGCTGTCCTGCAGCACCTCAAGTACTTGTCCTCCAGCACTTCCGTGCCTGTCACTCCCGCACTGCAGGGTGCTGCCCTTCTGCACCTCAGGTGCTTGTCCTCCAGCACTTCCGTACCTGCCACTCCCGCACTTCAGGGTGCTGCCCTTCTGAACCTCAAGTGCTTGTCACGCCAGCACCTCGAGCGCCTGTCACTCAGGCACTTTCGAGATGCTGGCGTGCGGCGTCAGCTCCCTGCCCGGATCGCCGCCTGGGCTGCGGCCAGCCGCGCCACGGGCACGCGGTAGGGTGAGCAGCTGACGTAGTCGAGGCCGACCTTGTCGAAGAACTGGATGGACGCCGGATCGCCGCCATGCTCGCCGCAGATGCCGAGCTTGATCCCGGGACGCGAGGCGCGGCCCTTCGTCACGGCAATCTGAACCAGCTGGCCGACACCCGTCTCGTCGATCGTCGCGAACGGGTTCTTCTTGACGATCTCGAGCTCCGCGTACTGGGGCAGGAACGAGCCCGAGTCGTCGCGGCGACATGCCGAGGGCCGTCTGCGTCAGGTCGTTCGTGCCGAAGCTGAAGAACTCGGCCGACTGCGCGATCTCGTCGGCCGTCAGCGCGCCGCGCGGGATCTCGATCATCGTGCCGACCATGTAGTTCAGCTTGACCTTGTGCTCCTTCTGCACCTCGCGGGCCGCCTGGTGGACGACTTCGATCTGCAGGTCGAGCTCCTTCTTGAACGCGACCAGCGGGATCATGATCTCCGGCCGGACCTTGATGCCTTCCTTCTGCACGATGCGCCGCCGCCTCGAACACGGCGCGCGCCTGCATCGCCGAGATCTCGGGGTAGCCGATGCCGAGACGGCACCCGCGGAAGCCGAGCATCGGATTGAACTCGTGCAGCCCCTCGACGCGCTGGTGGATGCGCGCGGCCGGAACGCCGATCTTCTTCGCCAGTTCCTCCTGCTGCTCCTTGGTGTGCGGCAGGAACTCGTGCAGGGGCGGATCCAGGAAGCGGATCGTCGCCGGGTAGCCCTTCAGCGCGCGGAAGATGCCCGCGAAGTCATCCCGCTGGTACGGCAGCAGCTTGGCGAGCGCGGCCTTCCGCTCCTCGAGCGTCTCGGCGAGGATCATCTCGCGCATCGCGTCGATGCGGTCCCCCTCGAAGAACATGTGCTCGGTGCGGCGTGAGACCGATACCCACGGCGCCGAACGCGACGGCGTTGGCCGTCTGCTCCGGCGTGTCCGCGTTGGTGCGCACGCTCATGCGCGTCGCCGCCCCACACCACTTCATCAACTGCTGGAAGCTCTTGAACTTCTCGGTCTTCTGCGCCGCTTCGTTCGCCCTCGATCAGGCCCGCGACGATCTCGGACGGCGCGGTCTTCACCTTGCCGGCGTAGACGGTGCCGAGCGTGCCGTCGATCGACATCCAGTCGCCTTCCTTGAACGTCTTGCCATCCACGCGCACGGTGCGCGCCTGATAGTCCACCTCGACGGCGGCCGCGCCGCAGACGCAGACCTTGCCCATCTGCCGGGCGACGAGCGCCGCGTGGGACGACACGCCGCCGCGCGCAGTGAGGATGCCCTCGGCCGCGATCATGCCGCGCAGGTCCTCAGGGGACGTCTCGATCGCGCACGAGCAGGACCTGCTCGCCCCTTGTCGGCCGCCGTCACGGCGCGATCGGCATTGAGGTAGACCTGGCCGGACGCCGCGCCGGGACCGGCCGGCAGGCCCGTCGCGATGACCCTGGCCTTCGCGACCTCCGTCAGGTCGAACACGGGCGCCAGCAGTTGCTCGAGCTGATCGGCAGGATTGCGCATCACCGCCGTCTTCCAGTCGATCAGCTTCTCCTTCTGCATGTCGATCGAGAACTTCAGCGCGGCCATCGCCGTGCGCTTGCCGTTGCGCGTCTGGAGCATGTAGACGACGCCGTCCTCGATGGTGAACTCGAAGTCCTGGACGTCCTTGAAGTGCTTCTCGAGGGTCTGGCGGATGCGCTCGAGCTCGGCGTACGCCTTCGGCATCACCTTCTTCAGCTCGGCGACCGGCTCCGGCGTCCGCACACCGGCGACGACGTCCTCGCCCTGCGCGTTGATCAGGAACTCGCCGTAGAACTCCTTCACGCCGTTCGCCGGATTGCGCGTGAACGCGACGCCCGATCCGGAGTTGTCACCCGTGTTGCCGTACACCATCGCCTGCACGTTGACGGCGGTGCCCCACTCGGCCGGGATGTTGTACTTGCGGCGATAGACGATCGCGCGGTCGTTCATCCACGACCCGAACACGGCGCCGATCGCGCCCATCAGCTGGTCCCACGGGGAATCGGGGAAGTGCTTGCCGACGCGCTCCTTGACGAGCGCCTTGAACCGGTCCACCAGCTCCTTCAGGTCCGTCGACCGTGAGCTTCGTGTCCTCGATGTCATGGTGATAGCGCTCGTGCTTCAGGCCGTGGATGACCGTCTCGAACGGATCGTGATCCTCGTCGGGCCGCTTCTGCACGCCCAGGACGACGTCGCCGTACATCTGCACGAAGCGGCGGTAGCAATCCCACGCGAAGCGCGCGTTGCCGGTCTTGGTCGGACAGCGCATCGACGGTCTGGTCGTTCAGGCCGAGGTTGAGGATCGTGTCCATCATGCCCGGCATCGAATCGCGGGCGCCGGAGCGCACGGACACGAGCAGCGGGTTCTTCAGGTCGCCGAACGTCTTGCCCGTCTGATGCTCGAGCGCGGCGATGCCGCCTTCCATCTGACTCCGCAGCGCCGGCGGATAGGTGCGCTTGTTGTCGTAGTAGTAGGTGCAGACCTCGGTCGTGATCGTGAAGCCCGGCGGGACCGGCAGGCCGATGCGGCACATCTCGGCCAGGTTGGCGCCCTTGCCGCCGAGCAGCGGCTTCATCGTCCCGTTGCCATCGGTCTTGCGGCCGAAGTGGTAGACGAACTTCTGGCCCTTGCCCTTACCTGCGGTCTTCGCAGGTGCGGCCTTCACCGGGGCCTTCTTGACTGCCTTCGCCTTGACGCTAGCCTTCTTCGCCGCGCCGCCTTTGACCGTCTTCTGCTTCGTCGTGGTTTTCATCAGCCTCATGACTCCGGTGCAACAATCTCTGAAATATCGCCCAGCCGCAAGATCAAGGATTCTAATCGTTTCATCAGCGCGAGACGGGCGTGCCTCAACGGCATGTCGTCGGTCATGACGAACACTTCGTTGAAGAACTTCGCCACGATCGGCTCGAAGCCGGCCGCCGCCGCGTAGGCCGCCCGGAACGCGCCGCCCTCGAGCACCGCGGCCTCGATGGCCGGGGCCCGCTCGTCGATCGCATCGACGAGGGCCAGCTCCGCCGGCTCCTTCAGCGCGGCCCGCAGCGAGGCGCTGTCATCGGGCGTCGCCTGCGGCAGGTCGCGGGCGATGTTGCGCACCCGCTTGAAGGCCTCGGCCAGCTTGCGAAACGACTCGGTGTCGGCAAAGACCACCAGCTCGCGCAGGTTGCGCTCGAGGTCGCGGGGACGCAGATCCGCCAGCGCGCGATTACGCGTCACGGCCCGGACGTTGCGGGCATTGGCGCCCCGCTGCTGCAGCACGTACTCCAGCCGTTCGACCAGGAAGGCGGCCAGCGCCTGCCAGGCCTCGGCCGGGGCGGGCACCGCCTCGCCGTACTCGGCGCGGGCCCGCTCGACCAGCAGGCCGATCGGCGGCCGGCCGTCGACGCCCGGTCAGGGGCTCGAGGTCGAGCAGGATCCGCAGGATGCCGTGCGCCTGCCGCCGCAGTCCGAACGGATCGCGCGACCCGGTGGGCCGCTCCCCGGCCAGGAACAATCCGACCAGCGTGTCGAGCTTGTCGGCCAGCGACACGGCCGCCCACGTCACCGCGCCCGTCCCGAGCGCAGCCGCCTGCGGCGCGGCGTCGGTCTCGACGGCCACCGGCAGGTACTGGTGATAGATGGCCTTCCAGACCCCTTCGGGCTCGCCGGCGTCGCGGGCGTAGACGCCGCCCATGGCGCCCTGCAGCTCGGTGAACTCACGGACCATGTCCGTCGCGAGATCCGCCTTCGACAACCGGGCCGCGCGCGAGGCCGCGTCGGCCTGGTCGGGCCGTCCGAAGACCTCGGTGGCGATCCACTGGGCCAGCCGGTCCATCCGGTCAACCTTGGCGCGATAGGACCCCAGCTGCTTGTGGAACAGCACGGTGTCGAGCCGGGTCAGGCGCGCATCGAGCCCCGCCTGCCGGTCCGCGTCCCAGAAAAAGCGCGCGTCGCGCAGCCGCGCCGTGACGACGCGCTCGGCGTTGATGGCGATGGCGCGTTCATTGACCGGCTGGGTGTTGATGACCGCCAGGAACGCGGGCATCAGCTTGCCGTTCGTCCCCACCACCGGGAAGTAGTGCTGATGGTGGATGAGCGTGGTGGTCAGCACCTCGTCGGGCAGCTGCAGGAATTCGGCGCTGAACGCGCCGGCGACGACCGCGGGAAACTCCACGAAATCCGGAATCTCCTCGAGCAGCGTCTCGGCCTGCGCGTGGTGCTGGAGCATCGCGCGCCCGCCAATCTTGCGGGCCTGCGCCTCGAGGTCGCGCAGGATGCGGTCGCGCCGATCGATGCGCGAGAGGATGACGAAGTTCTCCGTCAGCTTCCGCTGGTACTCGTCGAAGCTCCGCACCTTGATTGCGCGACCGGCCCGCCCGCTGGTCGCCAGGAAGCGGTGGCCGTAGGTGACCGCGCCGGACGTCACGTCCTGCACGCGCGGGCTCGATGCGTTGGACGCCCGCGCAATCGTGAAGGGCACCACGCGGCCGCCGTACAGAAACAGGAGCCACCGGATCGGCCGGCCGAAGGTGAACTCACCCTTGCCGTCTTCGAGGAGCGCATCCCACCGCATCTGCTTCGGGAACGTCAGGTCGCGCAGCACCTTGGCCAGAATCTCCGGCAGGACGTCCACCGTGGCTTTGCCGCGAATGCGACGCTGATAGGAGAGGTACTTGCCGCGCGGCGTGTCCACCTGCGTGAGCGCGTCGAAGTCCGCGCCGAGCTTGCGCGCGAAGCCGAGGCCCGCGTTCGTCGGGTGGCCTTCCGCATCGTAGGCCGCACTCACCGGCGGGCCCATCACGGCGTCGTCGCGGTCTTCTTGCCGATCAATCAGTTCGGGCACGCAGGCCGTCAGGCGTCGCGGCGTGGACTGGGCCTCGACCGAGTGCTTGCCGGGGTACCCCTCGTCGGCCAGTCGCACCTGGAGGCGCGCGGCCAGCTGCGCGGTCAAGGCGGGCAGCCACGAGGCCGGCATTTCTTCGACGCCGATTTCGAGGAGCAGCTCACGATCCAAGGCTGGCTCCTTCGGCGGGCGTCGAGGCGACCCAGGCCTGGGCAATGGCGACCGCCAGCTGGCGGACGCGCAGGATGTAGGCCGTCCGCTCGGTGACGCCGATGCTGCCACTGGCGTCGAGCACGTTGAACAGATGCGAGCACTTCAGGCAGTAATCGAGGGCCGGCAGCACCAGCCCCGAGGCGATGAGCGACTTCGCGAAGTCGTAGTTGCGCGTGAACATGTCCCGGTGAAACTCCGCGAACGCGCCGGCCGGCAGGTCCACCTGGCCGAACGCATACTTGGACTGCTCGATCTCGTCGCGCAGCCGCACGTCGCGATACTTCACGCCTGGCGCCCACTGCAGGTCGTACACGTTATCGACCCCCTGCAGCGCCATGGCGAAGCGCTCGAGCCCGTAGGTCAGCTCGACGGCCACGGGCGACAGATCCAATCCGCCGGCTTGTTGGAAGTACGTGAACTGGGTGATCTCGAGGCCGTCGTAGAGCACCTGCCAGCCGATGCCCCAGGCGCCCAGCGTCGGGGACTCCCAGTTGTCCTCCTCGAACCGCACGTCGTGGGCGCGCAGGTCGATGCCGCACGCCTCGAGACTCTGCAGGTAGAGGTCCTGGATGTCGTCGGGCGCCGGCTTGAGGATCACCTGGAACTGGTGGTGCTTGAAGAGGCGGTTGGGATTCTCGCCAAAGCGCCCATCGGCCGGCCGGCGCGACGGCTGGACGTAGGCGACGTTCCAGCCCTGCGGACCGAGCACCCGGAGGAACGTCTCGGGATGCATCGTGCCGGCGCCCATCTCGATGTCGAGGGGCTGCTGCACGAGGCACCCCTGGGCCGCCCAGTAGTCAGACAGTTTGAAGATCAGATCCTGCAACGTCACAAATCGGGCCTCAGCTCCTTGACCACACGCGCCGATCGCAATTCCTTCTCGAGGTGCAACGCGATCAGGCGGTGGTGTACCTGTTCGAGTTCTCTCAGCGCGCCGGCCGAGGCCGACGCCGCCACCATGACGGCCGGCGAGCGGGTCGAGGCCGCGCGGAGAAACGCCATCGCGTCAGCCGACAACCGCGGGCCTCCCTGCGCGCACGCCGGGCAGACGTACGAACGATCCGCCAGGACGAGCACCGCGCCAGCCGCCAGCACCGCGCGGCCGCACCTGGCGCACTGGTCAATCGAGGGATACACGCCCTCGAGCCGCAGGAGCCAGTACTCGAAATACCGCGCCAGGGCCGACACCGACCCCGGCTGCGCCAGCCCATCGCCGACCGCGGCGCCGAGGCGATAGAGCCGCTCGTTCGGCGATCCGTCCGGCGCCCATTCATCGAGCAGCTCGGCAAAGTACGCGGCGTGCCCGAGCACGTCCACTGCGTCCTCTCCCGGCCGATCTCGGAGCGAACCCATCGGGGTCTGCCGCGGGTCAATCCGATCGAGCCGCACCAGTTCCCGGGACTCCCGCTCGACGTACGTCACGCTCCCACGCGTGAAGGGGTCGAGCGAGGCCCCGAATCGACGGCGCGAGGCCGACGCGTTCTTCGCCACGCCTCGCTTCTTGCCTCGGTCCTCGGTGAGGAAGACCACGATGCGGTCAGCCTCCCCGTACCGATAGCTACGAAGGATGAGTCCCTCAGCCGTATACGTGCGCATTGATGGCGTACAGTCGAGCGTCTCCGGCTGGCCCGTATCTTGCCAAGCATATAGGAAAACTCCCCCGGTGTCCGCAGGGCGGACGACAGGGGCTCACAGCAGATACGGGAGAAACAGCGTCGCGAGGCCGAGGAACGACAGGAAGCCGAAGACGTCGGTCAGTGTCGTGATGAAGACGGACGACGCGAGCGCCGGATCGATCTTCATCGCGCGCAGGCTCAGGGGGATCACCGTCCCGGCCGTCGCCGCCACGAACATGTTGATGATCATCGCCAGCCCGAGGACGCCACCCAGGACCGGGTTGCCCTTGAGCGCCCAGGCCGCCAGGGCGGCCAACGCGCCGAGCACGACGCCGTTGCCGAGCCCGACCAGTCCTTCTTTCCACAGCGCCGACCGGGCGTTGCTCCACGTCAGCTCGCCGAGCGCCAGCCCGCGGACGATGACGGCCAGCGTCTGAGTGCCGGCGTTGCCACCCATGCCGGCGACCACGGGCATGAACATGGCGAGGGTCACGACCTGCGAGATGGTGCCCTGGAAGAGTCCGACGACCGACGCCGCGAGAAACGCCGTGGCCAGGTTGACCATCAGCCACGGCAGGCGCCGCCGAATCGACTCCCCCGGCGGCGAGAGCACGCCATCGTCGGCCGACACGCCCGCCAGGCGATAGACGTCCTCGGTGGCCTCGTCCTTGATGATGTCGATGACGTCATCGACCGTGATGATGCCGGCCAGCTTGTTCTCGGGGTCGACGACCGGAATCGCCAGCAGGTTGTAGGACGCCACCTGCCGGGCGACTTCGCTCTGATCGGTGTCCACGCGCGCGCTGTAGACGTCGGTCGTCATGATGCGCTTGAGCGGCGTGTCCGGGGCGACGAGCAGCAGACGCCGCAGGGACACGACCCCGACCAGATGCCGGCGCGCGTCCACGACGTAGAGGTAGAAGACCATCTCGACGTCGCGCGAGGTCTGCAGGGCCGTGATGGCTTCGCCCGCGGTCAGGTCCTCGGACAGCGCGAAGACGTTCGGGTCCATCAGGCGCCCGGCCGTCTTCTCTTCGTACTCGAGCAGCTCGGTCAGGCCGCCGCCCGGCTTCGGGCGGATCATCTCGAGCACGACGGCCGAGAGTTCCTCGGGCAGTTGTCCGACCAGGGCCGCCGCGTCGTCGGACGGGAGTTCCTGGGCGAGCCGCGCGATCTCTTCGGCCGAGCGCAAGGCGAGGATCTCGGCGCCCTTCTCGGGTCCGAGCTCGCTCAGGGCCTCCATCGCCAGCTTCGGATTGCGGTCCACGAGGATGTTGAAGACCGCGTGGCGTTCCTTGTCTACCAGTTCGGCGAACACCTGCGCGAGGTCGGCGGGGTGCTGCTTCTGGAGCAGATTCAGCAGATTGGGCGTCGCGCCCATGCGCAGCAGGCGCCGCACGGACTCGAGCATGACGTCAATCTTGCGCGGAACAGCCACGGTGCTCTTGTACCACAGGGACAGCAGACAGGAGACGGGCGACGGCAGACGGCGGACGGCCTACAGGAGACAGCCTACGGGGAACGGCCGACGAAAGACGAGGACGGGAGACACGGACGGGGACGGCAGACGGCAGACGGCCTACGGGAGACAGGCTACGGGGAACAGCCGCAGACGGCCTACGGCAGACCGTCTACGGCCGACGGGCGACGGCAAACGGGCTACGGCCGACGGGCGACGGCCTACGGAAGACAGGCTACGGGGAACTGCGGTAGACGGCCCTCGGCGGACAGCCTACGGCCGACGGGCTACGGCAGACGGGAGACGGCAGACGGCTACGGGTCACGGCCGACGACGGACGGAGACGGCAGACGGGAGACAGGCGACGAGAGACGGCCAACAGGAGACGGGCTTCGGGGAACGGCCGACGAGTTGAAGAGGGCCGACGAGACAAACGACAGCTCACGGCCTACGGGAACAGCGGCAGACGGCCGACAGTAGGCAGGCGACGAGGAGAACAAACGCTGACCAATGCGGAGACGGCAGACGGGCTTGCCCGCCGAAGCGCCGCAGGCGCGAAGGCTACCGTTTGAACGGCATGGTCACGCTGTGCGGCGTGCCGACACGCAGGTCCTGCACCATCAGCGTTCCCTCGGAATCCAGCCACATCTTGCGTTCATACCGCCGAGGCATGGTTTCCCCTGGAGCGGAGACGGTGTAAGCCACGACAAGCTTCTCCGCCTCCCACCGACACCTGAACTCTGCGGGAGCGACCACATGATCGGCACGAAGACTGGCGATCGACACGCTGTTCGATTGCGTCCGGCCATCCAGTGGGTAGGAAAGCGTGTTGCGGGGGAAGACAATCCCTGTGAGGTCGCTTCCGGCGACGTACCGTTCATCGACGGTGAGTGTCGTCGGATCTTCGGAGATCACCATGGCGATTGGAAAGCGACCTAGCTGAAGACTGTCGGGGCCGCCGCTATTACCTCGTCCGGTCCACACCCCGGGTGCCGACGGTGTCCAACTCCCGGAGAAGTCCGGGCGCGCGTGATCGGCCGTTCCGGTCGCAAGCAGCAGCGACACGGCGACGATGACCTGTTTCATGGCCGAAGACTAGCACCTTCGTCCTTCGTCGGCCGTGCTCCGTCGCCGGTGGGCTGTCGGCCGTAGGCTGTCTGCGGGCAACCTGCTGAAGGCTGAAGGGAGACGGGCGACGTCTACGCAGAAGACTGGCTATGGGGACGGCGCCGCTAGGATGGGCAATCGTTCCGGAACCCCCGGCTGGTCGAGGATTCCGGAACACGCTCGGACCGGCGAGTGGTGGTGCTACGGTCGGCGTCGAAGACGTCGGACGACGAGGGCTGCGAGTCCGCTTCCGACGAGCAGCATGCTCATCGGCTCCGGCACGGCGGCCACGTCAATTGGCGCGAACGTGTTGGTGAACTGCCAGTTCACGATGTCGTGGTTCGCGAAGCCGGAACCGGTCGCCGCAGTGAACCCCACGAAGGCCGTGTTCTGACCGAGAATCGTGCCCAGGTCCCTGGCGCTGACGATGATGTCCGCGGGCCGCACAAGTGAGTCCTGCGCGAGCGCGACGAAGACGTTCGTGCCGTCATAATCGATCCAGGCCGACCATAGCCCGCCGTTCGCCATGCAGTTCGGCATCCCGACGACTGTGACGACGCTGGTGCAGTTCGACTGGCCGTTGACGATGACCCCGGAACCGTTCAGCACACCACCTGTGTCAATCGCGACGTGGTTACCGTTGGGGTCGCCGACGCCTGGGCCGTTGGGGAACGTATCGAACTCGACGCCCAAGCTGTTCGGAATGCCGACATACCCGAGCCCCCCGCCCAGGCCACCCACATTGTTCCCTTGCGTTTGAATCACGAAGGCGAGACCGTCGGCAGGAGAGATGCCGCCAGGATTGGTGATGCGGAACTGGAAGAAATGTACTGAACGTGGCCCCAGGCCCAAGGAGAATCTGGCTGGTACTGAACGCACTACCGCCGACAAACCCGGCCGACGGCGTGAGTCGCAGGACGACGCCGTCTGCCGTCGTTGGGGTCGTCGCGCTTCCGTTGATCGTGAGCCCGCTCGTATTCGAAAAATCCGGGAACGTGATGGTCGTCGCTCCGGCGGGCGCGGCGAGCAGACTGACCGTGGCTGCCGACAGAACGCCGAACGCGAGTGTCCCTAGTCTGGTGCGCATGCTGCTCCTGAAACCCGGTGTCCGGGCACGACGAACGATGATTTCGGTAACGCCACGATTGGCCAACGTCCGCACTTAGCAATGGACGTGCCAATCGCGGCGCATTTACCGCCGTCGCCGAAGCGACGCGCACGGTGATGAAGTCTCTGCCCGTCGCGCCTTTGGTCCAATGCGAGCCTGACTTGCCCCTGGCCTGAGACGGAGCGGACGACGGGCTACGGCAAACGGCAGACGGCAGACAGGCTGCGGAGACAGTCGATGAAGGACGGAGCCCGAAGGCCTGTCGGCGAAAGTCCGCGAACAGCCCCATCCGGTGCTCGGCGGCCACACCACGTGCGACGGGAGTGCGGCTGCGCGCCGGACGGGGCACCCCGTTCTCGGCCACCCACGCCTGCGAGCGTCACGAGTCTCCGCGCTTCCCCACCACAAGCGCCCGCTGCTGCAGGTCTCCCAGCACGCTCTCGATCTGCTCCAACGCCGACCGCAAGTCGTCGGCGATCTCCTCCGCAAGGATGTGCGGATCCGGCAGTTTCGACGAATCTTCCAGGGATTCGTCCTTGAGCCAGAAGATGTCGAGGCTGCACTTGTCGCGGGCGATGATCTCGTCGTAACGTGAACACCCGCCACCGGCCGTCAGGGTGTTTCTTCTCGTCCCAGGTGCCTTTGCGCTGATTGCGGTTCTCAGGGTGATAGCACTCGACGAACTCGTCGAGATCCGTGCGCGTCATCCGGCGCTGCTTGAGGGTGAACTCCTTGTTCGTGCGGAGGTCGTAGATCCAGACCTGCTTCGTCCACGGCTCCTTGGCGCCAGGCTTGCGATCGAAGAACAGGACGTTCGCCTTGACGCCCTGCGCATAGAAGATGCCGGTCGGCAACCGCAGCAGCGTGTGGACGTCGCATTCCTGCAGCAGCGCCGCGCCGGATCTTCTCGCCGGCGCCACCCTCGAAGAGCACGTTGTCGGGCACGACCACCGCCGCCCTGCCGTGGATCTTCAGCATCGACTTCACGTGCTGCACGAAGTTCAACTGCTTGTTGCTCGTCGTCGTCCAGAAGTCCGGGCGGTTGTAGGTGATGGACTCGCGGTCCGTCTCCCCTTCCTCGTTGACGACCGTGATGCTGGACTTCTTGCCGAACGGCGGATTGGTCAGCACGACATCCACGGTGACCTTCGGCTCGTTCCGCAGCGCGTCTTCCCCACCCTGGATCGGCGGCGTGCTGGCGCCGGTCGTCGGGACCGACGCCGTGCAGAAACAGGTTCATCGCGCACAGACGGGCAACGCCGTCCACAAGCTCGACGCCACGGAGCGCGTCGTATCGCAGATGCTGCTTCTGCGTGCGGTCGAGCTTGTTGTGCGTTTCGAGGTAGTGGTGCGCCGAAAGGAGGAATCCGCCGGTGCCGCAAGCCGGATCCGCGATGACCTCGCCCGGCCGCGGGCGCACGCAGTCCACGATGGCGTCGATGAGGGGCCGCGGCGTGAAGTACTGGCCAGCGCCGCCTTTGACGTCCTGCGCGTTGCGCTCGAGCAGCCCCTCGTAGGCGTCGCCCTTCACGTCCGCGGTCATCTCGAGCCACGACTCGTTGCCGATGAGATCGACGACGAGCCGACGGAGCTTCGCCGGGTCCTGAATCTTGTTCTGCGACTTGCGGAAGATCAGGCCGAGCATGCCGCCCTGCTCGCCGAGCTTCTTGAGCGTATCCCGGTAGTGCTGCTCGAGCTTGACGCCTTCCATCTGCGGCCGTGCCAGGTCGTCCCAGCGAAACCCCTTGGGGATAGGTTGCTCCTCGCTCTTGAGCGCCGCGCGCTCGTCCGCCATCTTGAGAAACAGCAGGAACGTCAACTGCTCCAGGTAGTCCTGATAGCTGAGGCCGTCGTCTCGCAGGACCTGGCAGTAACTCCAGAGCTTCTTGACGATGCGGTCGCTGAGGTCACTCATGGGAAGTACGGCTGAGTCCAGAATCGCGCGATCATTTTGGACACAGTGTGCTACATCTCAGCGAGTGCCTGCGAGATGCCGATGAAGAGCCCCGTTCACCCTGGTCGAGTTCTGCGCGAGGATTGCCTCAAGCCCCTGGGCTTGACCGTCAAGGCCGCTGCCGGCGTGCTCCACGTCTCTCGCCAAGCGCTGAGCCACGTCGTCAACGAGCGGGCGGAGATCAGTCCAGAGATGGCGATCCGCATCGAGCAGGCCTTCGGTGGTACGGCCGACGCGTGGCTGCGCATGCAGACGGCCCACAACCTCGCGGCATGCGGACATCGACGCGGTCGTTCCTGAGGTCGTCGTTACTTGTTCGACGGCAAGTAGCCGCAAACATTGCACTTCGTGTCAGGGACAAGCGGACACGCAACCGGACGCGCGCATGCTATTCTTCGCGCATGGGACCAGTTGACGCGTTGTACGAGAACGGCCTCCTCCGGCCGGTGTCGCCGCTGCCCTTGCGTCCGGGTGAACGGGTGGCTGTCATCGTGGTTCGGAAGGCCGACCTCGCGCGATGGGACGTCGCCCGACTGGCCGCCCATGGCGACGACGATACCGCCCTGGCAGAAGCGGGGCTCGATGATTGGGCCGCAGCCCTTGACCGCGAGGACCGCGGGTGAAACGCGGCGAGATCTGGTGGGCCGACCTTGGGCCGTACCGGACTTCGGAACAGACCCGTCGTCGTCCGGTCATCGTGTGGCAGAGTGACACCCTCACGCGCCTGCTGCAATCCGTGCTGGTGATTCCGCTCACCACCAACCTTGATCGTGCACGCCTGGCAGGTAGTGCCTTGATCGCGGCGTCTGACGGCGGCCTCGACATGGACTCTGTGGCACTCGCGTTTCAGATGCGAGCCATCCCTAAGAAATGCCTAAGAACGCTGGTGCGGGCCCTCACGGTCGAGGAGCTGGCGGAACTGGACTTGGCGACCGCGAAGCCCTCGGCCGCGTCGAACCACCGACAGACACGCCACTGCGATGAGACAAGGAGAGCCGACGCTCTCACCCTCGCTTCGCTGAGGCAGACGTCCTTCGCTTGGTTCTGCGGATGGTGTCGTTCGACTCCGCCCGCGGTGCGTCTCGGTGTGCCGATTCTCGCACGGCCCTCTCCGCGCGCTTCGCGTCTCCGCGTGACCGAATGCGCGCGAGCAACTGCTCCGCCGGCTCGTCGTTCGGATCCTGATCGACCAGCTTGCCCTCGAACGCCCACTTGAGGATGGACTGGCGGAGACGGGCGATGCGGGCCTTGTCTGCACTGACATTCGTCGCAACTGTGGCAGCTGCCGACAGCAGCCGGTCGATCTCCCCAACAATCCGCTCTTGCTCGGGTTGCGGCGGCAGAGGGACCACCGTCCTCTCGACATCTTTCTGATTGATGCTCGCCTGATTGACGGCCCACTTCGCGTTCGCGATGAGCTTGGCTTTTCCGCTGACCGACGAGAAGTAGGCCTGAAGAAAACGTGGCATGACGCCGGTGGCAACCTCGAACCTCATCATGTTCGACTCGAACATGGCGGGTAGATGCCTGGCCTCAACAGCCAAAGTCTTGCCAAGATGAGACGGGCTGTTGACCCGGTTGACGACCATGTCTCCTTCGTGCAAACCGTACCTCTCAAAGTCAGCCTGGCTCACCTGCACGCGCTGAAGTTCACGGCTCGTCCTGCTTGCGTCGGCCTGATAGTCGTCGATCCTCAGGATCGGCTGTCCGCTCCCGTATTTCCCATGTGGCATGTAGAGGCCATTTTGGGGACCACTGACGACCAGCGCGTCAACTGCGGTCCAGCACCACCCGTCCGGCAGGTCCGGCAACGCGCTCGTGTCGGGCTCGGCGGGTTCCTGGTACTTGCTCTTCCACTTGTCGTCCCTCGGCGCCTTGCCGGCCGCAGTCAACCTCGCGAGTTCCGCCTTCTCCCAGCATTGCCGACGCTCCGCGCGGATGCGCGTCAACAGCACCGACGCGGGCTCGTAGGCGCGACCCTCCGCGCGCGCGAGTTCGGCTTCGGTCGGCACCAGTCGCGCCTCGATCGCGGCCTTCAGCACCGACGCGCGATACGCCTTCAGCCGAGCTTGCGCACGTTCGAGGTTGGCCTGTGCGTCGTCGAGGCTGGAGAGGTAGGTGTCGATCGCATCGCACAGTCGCTCTTGCTCTTGGAGCGGCGGCAGGGCGATCTTCCAATCCTGCGTCGCCTCGGCGCCAAGGTGATGGATCCCAACGCCCCTCGAGGCTCGCCCGAACAGTCCAAGGGTCGCGTCCTTGACAAAGTGCGCGTGCAGGAATCGGGACATGCCCGGCACGGCGGTGCGCACACGAATCAGCGTGTTCTGAAAACAGCACAGCCCGAGCTCGCCTCGATAGACCGCCGGCTTTCCCACTTCAGATGGGCTTCCAGAGGCCTCGGAAAGCAGAACGTCGCCGGCTCGCAATCCGTAGACCTTTTGCTCTGCCGGCGAGAAATCCATCTCCTTGACGTCGTGGAGGCTGATGCCCTGCCAGGTCACGTTGGCAGCCCGCAAATAGGGCACCATATTCGGGCCGGTCGCTCTCGCCGGAGAGCGCTGACGACCCAATCGCACGTCTGCGACCTCTGAGAGCCTGACCTCTAACCAGTTCTCGGGCTTCGAATCAGCGCCATGCTCCCTCACGCGGCCAACACCTCATTGAGTTCCCGCACGATGCCTCCAAGCTCCTTCCCGAACAGCTTGGCCGCCTTCGCGAGCCCGCCCTCGCTCGCGAACGGCGTCAGGTCGAAGTCGTCCAGCTCGATCTCCCAACTCGCGCCGATGTGGTCGCGCATCATCTCGAGCCAGCGCTGCTGGTCGGCCGTGAACGCCCGTCCCTGCGCCTGCTGCTGCGCCAGCCAGCCGTCGAAGCGCGCGCGCACGCGGTCGGTGTGCGGCACGAGTTCTCCGTCCTGATGCAACGCGAAGCGCACGAGCGACACGACGTCCGTGAGCAGGCGTTCGGCCGAGGCGCCGCGCACCTTGGACTGCTCGAGCGTCTGGTAGGCGTGCCACAGCTTCTCAGGTGTCCACGACCGGGGCGGCGCCGAGATGGCATCCGCCAGCGCCCTGATGTCGCGAAAGCGCAGCCGCTTCTTGTGCGGCACGGAGTAGAAGAACTGCAGCGCGTCGATCTCGTCCTTGTGCTCCGCCAGGTAGGCCTCGAACGACTGGACCAGGGCCGCCGCGCGTTCGCGCGCCTGGGCGCTGTAGCCGGTCTCCTCAGGAATCGAGCTCGTCCGTGCTGACTTCGTCCACGATCTGTTCGAACTTCTGCCGAAGATCGATGATGAGCCCGCGCAGGGCCGGCGCGGACATCAACGGCAGCGCGGCTGCCCGCTTGAGCGGCGCCGCGGCCTTCTTCACCTGCTCCTCGGTCGGCTGCGCTTCGGCCCCAAGTCCGAACATCGCCCGAGCCGCGTCCTCCTGCACGTCCGCGTCCAGCGCCTGCACCAGTCCAGCCGCCAGACTGCCCAGCGACGCACCGCCAGCGACCTCCGCCACCTGCGACCGCTCCGCCGGTCCGCACTGCTTGTCGATGCGCGCGAGCCGGCTCGCCAGCGATGACAGGTAGTCGTCGTGCGCGCCGTTGGCCGCCACGTGGTCGAGCAGCGCGCGGAGTGAGATCGTCGGATTCTTGTCCAGCGGCTTGGTGTCCGAGAGCTTCTGCTCGGACACCCCGACGCAGTCCACGATCAGGAAGTGCGTCTTCGCCTTCGCATCCGGCGTCACGGCCCGCAGCTCGTCCGGGTTGATGACGCGCACGCCCCGCCCCTTCATCTGCTCGAACAGCACGCGCGACTTCACACTCCGCATGAACATCACGATCTCGACCGGCTTGATGTCCGTGCCCGTCGCGATCAGGTCCACCGTGACGACGACGCGCGGGTTGAAGCTGTTGCGAAACGCCTGGATGAGGTCCGCGGGCTTGGCGCCCGTCACCTTGTAGGTGATCTTCTGGCAGAAGTCGTTGCCGCGCCCGAACTCCTCGCGCACGATGCGCACGATGTCCTCGGCGTGCGAGTCGTCCTTCGCGAAGACCAACGTCTTCGGCACCTCGGTGCGCTCCGGGAACGTCTCCCTCAGTACCTTGTCGCGGAACGTCTGGACGATGAGCCGGATCTGGTCGATCGCGACCACGTTGCGGTCGAGGTCCGTCGCCGAGTAGCTGACGTCCTCGTCGGGGGCCTCCCAGCGCGTCCGCCGCGTCTGCCGATCGCGATACCCCAGCATCGTCCCTGGCGCCGCCTCGACAGTCGATCCGTGACCGGTGATCTTCGTCCGGATCTTGTAGACCTCGTAGTCGCAGTTCACCCCATCGGCCACCGCGCGCTCGTGCGGGTACTCCATGACGACGTTCTGGTTGAAGAAGCCGTAGGTGTGGGCCGCGGGCGTGGCCGTGAGGCCAAGCAGATGCGCGTCGAAGTACTCGAGCACCTGCCGCCAGAGCGCGTAGATGGACCGGTGACACTCGTCGATGAAGATGACGTCGAAGAACTCCGGGTGGCACCGCTGCGTTGTAGACCACGGGCAGCGGCTCCTTCTGCAGCGCCGGGTCATCGTGGAGGCTCGGGCCCTCTTCGGCCGCTGGATCGAGGTCGGGCTCGCCCTTGAGAATCGAATACAGCCGTTGGATCGTGGAGATGACCACCTTGCTCGACGAGCCGATGGTGTTCGACGTCAGGAGCTGCACGCCGTAGAGCTCGGTGAACTTGCGGTTGTCATCCGGCGTGCGAAAACCCTGGAACTCCTTCTCGGCCTGCTCGCCCAGGTTGGCCCGGTCCACCAGAAACAGCACGCGACGCGCGCCGCCGAACTTGATCAGCCGATAGAGCGTCGTCACCGCCAGCAGCGTCTTGCCGGTGCCGGTGGCCATCTGGATCAGCGCGCGCGGCCGGTCGTCGAACAGCGACTTCTCGATGCTCACGACCGCCTGGACCTTGTTGGGCCAGAGTCCTGGCAGATGGACCGGCGGCATGGCTCGGAATCGGGCCCGCAGCGTTGACGGCCTGTCATCGTTCGCTGCCGTGTAGAAACCGTCTGACTGCTTGAGCCACGCATCGAGCGAGTCGGCGGTCAGCCACTCTCGGAACGTATCCGGCCGATGGAAGGTGAACACGCGCCGCGTCCGCGGGTGTGGGTCCAGGTGATTGACAAAGACGGTCTCTTCGCCCGTCGAGATGTACGCGAACGGCAGCGGTCTGTGCGGCGCGTCGAGTCCCGGCGGGAGCCCCTCGACGTATTTCCTCGCTTGGACTTCTACGGAGAGCACCGGAAACCCGCCGGCTTGGCCTCGCAGATTCCCACGGCGCGGCCATCGAGGAACAGCATGTAGTCCACGTAGCCGTGCCCGCGCGCCAGCAGGAACTCTCGTACCGCGATCGCGTCGCCCGCCGCCAGGTTCATGGCGTCCCGGTCCTGCAGCGTCCAACCGGCACCCTCGAGCTGCCGATTCGATCTCCTGCCGCGCCTTCGCTTCAGGAGCGTTCGAACTGCCGGCGGGAGCCATCGTCCATGGGTGATTGCTCAGTGAGCCGCGGAAAGCTTATCCGATCGTCCGTGCTCCGTATCTCTGAGGTGAGCGTCAAGTCAGCCCTTCTCCGCTACTCCGCGGTGAGCTGTCCAGCCCTCCGTGTCTCCGCAGTGGCTACCGCCTCCGCCCCAGCCCGATCTCATCCAAAATCCGTTCGTCGTCGCGCCAGTCGGCGCGGACCTTCACGTGCAGGTCGAGGTAGACCTTGCCCTCGAGCATCGCCTCGAGATCCTTCCGGGCCTCGGTACCGATGCGCTTGATCATGTCGCCGCCCTTGCCGACGACGATCGGTTTCTGGGACTCGTTGTCCACCAGGATCGACGCGTAGATCTTGGTCAGGCCGCCTTCGCGGTCGGCGTCCTCATACTGATCGATCACCACGGCGGTCGTGTACGGCAGTTCGTCGCGGGTGTGGACGAGCACCTTCTCGCGGATCAGCTCCGAGGCCAGCGTCCGCTGGCTCTGGTCCGTGAGGTAGTCGTCGGGATACAACGCCGGTCCCTCGGGCAGCGCCTCGAGGATCTCCTTCTCGAGGCGCTCCAGGCCACTGCCCTCGAGCGCCGAGATCGGCACAATCGCGCGAAACACGTCGGTCCGAGCGTACCGCGCGATGAGCGGCAGCAGCTTCGGCTTGTAGAGCCGATCGACCTTGTTGAGCGCCAGCACCGTCGCGACCTTGGCCCGGTGAATCAGCGACGTGACGAAGTCGTCCCCTGCGCCGGGCGGCACGGTGGCGTCCACGACCAGGACGGCGACGTCCACCTCGCGCAGCGTCTCGAGCGCGGTGTCCACCATCCGCCGATTCATGCGGTGCATCGGCTTGTGGATGCCGGGCGTGTCGATGAACACCATCTGGCTGTCCGGGCGATTGACGACGCCGAGAATCCGGTGCCGGGTCGTCTGGGGCTTGTCCGAGACGATGGCGAGCTTCTGGCCCGCCAGCCGGTTGAGCAGCGTGGATTTGCCCGCATTCGGGCGACCGACGAGCGACACCACCCCGGCCTTCACTCGGCCTCCTCGACCGGTTCAGGCCGGCGGCGACGGAACCGAACCTTGTGAATACGCTTCCGCTCGGCCTCGAGAATCTCGACCTCGAGATCGTCGATATCGAATCGCTCGCCGACCGCCGGCACGCGCCCCAGGCGCGCGAGGACGAAGCCGCCGATGGTCTCGAACGCGCCGTCCTCGACTTCGACGCCGAGCCGATCGACCAGTGCGCTGATCCCCACCTTGGCGCTGAACACGTACGTCTCGTCGCCCTCGTGCACGATGGGATCCGCCTCGCTGTCGTACTCGTCCCGAATCTCGCCGACCAGTTCCTCGACGACGTCCTCCACGGTGACGAGCCCGGCGGTGCCGCCGTATTCGTCAACGACGATCGCCAGCTGCGTGCGCTTCTGCTGCAGCTCGCGCAGCAGGTCGGCGACGCGCTTGGTCTCCGGCACGAACGAGGCCGGGCGCATGATCTCGGCCACCTTACGGTGCCCCGCCGGCGCGTCGGTCATCTGGATGAGATCCTTCACGACAATCAACCCGGCGATGTTGTCGATGTTGTCGGTGTAGACGGGCAGGCGCGAGTACTCCTGCTCCTGGACGAGCCGGCGCAGATCGTCAACCGTCGCATCCGACCGGATCGCCACGATGTCGGGGCGCGGCGTCATGACTTCGCGGACCAGCGTCTCACCAAAGTCCACGACCGACCGCAGCAGGCGGCTCTGCTCCCCCGGGGCGGGCGCGTCGGTCCCCGTCGTGTCGTCCGGGTCCAGCGGGGTCGCGGGTCCGTTCGACACGTGGGTGCGCTGCGACGGATCGCCGAGGCCGCCGGTGATCAGCGCCGTCATCGGGCCCAGCACATTGGCGACCACGGTGAAGGGTGGGAGCAGCAACTCGAGAAACCGTTCCGGCGTCCGCCGGACGATGACGGCCGGCATGACCTGGCCGACCAGCACGTAGATGGCGGTACCAGAGGCGAGGAGGACCAGCAGGCCGGCCAGCCCGGGCTCGACGAGTTGCGCCAGCAGGGCGACGACGACCACGAGCAGCGTGCCGCGCATGAATCTGGCGGGCACGAAGAACTTGAGTGGGTCCTCGAGGTAGGCCGAGAGGGCGCTGCTCTCGCTTTCGCGCTCGGCCTCGAGGCGCTGCGGCAGGCGCATGAGGAGGCTGAACGCCGTCTCGACCAGCGCAAAGAACAACAAGCCACCTGCGGCGAACAGGACGAGGACGGGAATCATCGGCGTGGACGACGGCCGGGCGCGCGCGCGATGAGACCGGAGGGCAGACCGGCCTGACGCCGCAGGCGCTCTTCGACCTGCCGCATCCTACCGCGATCGACCTCGTGATCGTAGCCGAGCAGGTGCAGGAGGCCGTGGAGGGCCAGGACGCGCAGCTCCGTCGCCAGGGGATGCCCCTGGGCCCGGGCCTGTCGCCGGGCCACCCCCGTCGCAATGGCCAGGTCGCCCAGCACCGCGGAGGACGGCCCCAGGCGACCGACGCGGGCTGATGCGGACCGGGCCGTGCGGGCGCCTCGCGCCGGATCAGGCCGATTGTCTGGGCCGCAGGGAAAGGACAGGACGTCGGTGGCGAAATCCTTCCCGAGGAAGTCGCGGTTGAGACGGCGCATCGTGGAGTCGCCGACGAGGGCGATCGCGAGCACGCCACGCGCGCGGACGGGCGCGTGCGCCTCGAGCCAGCGGGCCAGACCGAACGACGGCGCGATCGGGCGGCCACGTCCGTCCGTGACCTTGACCACGAGCCGGCGGAGGCGCGCAGCAGGCCGGGATGACGCAGCGCGGGTGGCGCTCATGCGCCCGGCTTGTTCTGGGCCGTGTAGGCCTCGTAGGCCTTGACGATCTGCTGCACCAGCGCGTGACGGACCACATCCCGGTCGTCGAACTGGATCGTGCCGATGCCCTCGATGCCCGCGACGATCTTGAGCGCCTCGATCAGGCCGGACATCCGGCCCGACGGCAGATCGATTTGGGTCACGTCACCGGTCACCACGGCCTTGGAGCCGAAGCCCAGCCGCGTGAGGAACATCTTCATCTGCTCGGTCGTCGTGTTCTGCGCTTCGTCCAGGATGACGAACGCGTCGTTCAGCGTGCGGCCGCGCATGAACGCGATCGGCGCGACCTCGATGACGCCGCGCTCGAGCAGGCGTTCGACGCGTTCGGCGTCGAGCATGTCGTAGAGCGCGTCATAGAGCGGGCGCAGATACGGATTGACCTTCTCCTGCAGATCACCGGGCAGAAAGCCGAGCTTCTCGCCGGCCTCGACCGCTGGACGCGCAAGGATGATGCGGCTCACGCGCTTGGCCAGCAGGTACGACACGGCCTGCGCCATCGCGAGATAGGTCTTGCCGGTACCGGCCGGGCCCACACCGAACACGACGTCGTGACGGTCGATCGCTTCGAGATAGCGGCGCTGCGTGATGCTCTTGGGCACCACCTGCTTCCGACCGGCCGTCCGTGGACGCCCTTTGAGGAAGTAGTCCTGGAGTTCGATGCCTGGATGCTCGGTCAGGAGTTGCGCGGCGGTGCGCACGTCCCCGCGTTCGAAACGGTAGCCCTCGCGCAGGAGGGAGGCGAGTTGTCCCAACACCCGCTCAGCCCGGACGACATCGTCGGCCTGGCCTTCGGCAACGACGTCGTGGCCGCTGGTCTTGAGCGTGACGTTGAGGGCCGACTCGAGGTGGCGGAGGTTCTCGTCGATGGGGCCGAACAGGGTCTCGATGCCCTCGTCGGGCATCGCGACTTTACGCAGGGACAACGCAGGCATTCAGTGGTCCGAGAGTAGCACGGCCGGACGGCAAGTCAGCGCCACAACCAGGCGGCGCCCCGGACGCCGCTCGCGTCCCCGTGGGCGGCCGGCACGAGCCTCGTCACCACCTCGTCGGAGAAGACCGATGCCCCCCAGAGCCGGGGCACGACGTCGTAGACCTCGGGCACCCGGGAGAGGCCGCCGCCGACCACGATCACGTCGGGGTCCACGAGGTTGATGACCGTGGCGAGGGACTTGGCCAGGCGCCGGAGCCAGGCGTCCGCACTGGCCCGGGCGCGCGCCTCGCCGGCGCGCGCCCGGGCGAGGATAACCTCACTCGGGGCCGCGTCGCCGCCGCGGCGCCGGTAGTCGGCCGCAATGCCGGGGCCGGAAAGAAACGTCTCGAGGCAGCCCTGGCGGCCGCAGTAGCAGTCCGGTCCGGGTGTCTCGTCCGGATCGAGCCGCGGGAGTGGGTTGTGCCCCCACTCCCCCGCGATGGCATTGGCCCCGGTCAGGAGCCGGCCGTGGACGACCAGCCCGCCGCCGGTGCCGGTGCCCAGGATGACGGCAAAGACCACCGCGGCGCCGGAGGCGGCGCCGTCGGTGGCCTCGGAGACGGCGAGGCAGTTGGCGTCGTTGGCCAGGCGCACGGGCCGGCCCAGTGCGGCCTCGAGGTCTTCCCTGAAGGGCTGGCCGTTGAGCCAGGTCGAGTTGGCGTTCTTGATGAGGCCGGTGGCGGGCGAGATGGCGCCGGGGGTCCCGAGGCCGACCGTGCACGGTCGGCCTCGGGCCGCCTCGGCCGAGGCGACCAGCGTTGCGATGGCGCGGATGGTGCCGGGATAGTCCTCGCGCGGCGTCGGGACGCGCTGCTCCCACACCACGCGGCCGTCGGGCCCCAGCACGACGGCCGCGATCTTGGTGCCGCCGAGATCGATGCCGAGGGGGTCAGATTCTGTTTTCCACAGATTCGGCCACTTCGGTGCCAGATCTCGACGCCGGGGTGGGGTCAGACCCCAGTCGTTCGGGGTCTGACCCCACCCCTTGGCGGAGATCTGGCACCGAAGTGGCCGAATCTGTGGAAAACAGATCTGACCCCCTACACCGTTCGTATGTGCAGCTCGCGCAGCTGGCGGTCGTCCACCGTCGAAGGCGCGCCGGCCATCAGGTCCACGGCCTGCGCCGTCTTGGGGAACGCGATGACCTCCCGGATCGACGCCTCGCCGCAGAGCAGCGCGACGATCCGGTCCAGGCCGAACGCGATGCCGCCGTGGGGCGGCGTGCCGTACTCGAGCGCGTCCAGGAAGAACCCGAACCGCGCCTTCGCCTCCTCGTCCGAGATCCCGAGCAGGCGGAACGCGTGCCGCTGGACCTCGGCCCGATGGATCCGGATGCTGCCGCCCGCAATCTCCGAGCCGTTCAGCGCCAGATCGTACGCCCGCGCACGGACACGCTCCGGCGACGACTCGAGCAGCGGGACGTCTTCGGGCCGCGGCGAGGTGAACGGATGATGCATCGAGTTCCACCGGCGCGCGTCGCCGTCCCACTCGAACAGCGGGAACTCGGTCACCCAGACGAACTGGTAGTCGTCCGCACGCAGCAGGCCCTCGCGCTTCGCGATCGCGAGCCGCAGCAGGCCGAGCACGCGGGCGACCGTGGCCGTTTCACCGCCCGTCATCACGAGCAGGTCACCGTCGCCAGCGCCGGACGCCTCGAACGCCGCACGGCACGTCTCTTCGCCGATGGCCTTGAGGGCCGCGCTCGTCAAGGTGCCCTGCGCCACGCGGACCCAGATCAGCCCGCTCGCGCCCTGTTGCTTGGCCAGGTCCACCAGGTCGTCCAGTTCCTTGCGCGACGACTTCGCCGCGCCGGGCACCACGAAGCCGCGCACGGCCCCGCCCGCAGCGACGGCCTCGCGAAAGACCCCGAACCCCGACGCCGCGAAGACCTGGCTCAGGTCTGAAATCTCCATCCCGGCCCGCAGGTCCGGCTTGTCCGACCCGTAGCGCAGCATCGCATCGTCGTAGCCGATGCGCCGGAACGGCGTCTGGACCTCGACGCCCGCCACGCCGAACATCGCCTTGACCGCGCCCTCGACGACGCCGTAGATGACTTCCTCGTTGGCGAACGACACCTCGACGTCGATCTGCGTGAACTCGGGCTGTCGATCAGCGCGCAGGTCCTCGTCGCGGAAACAACGGCAGATCTGGAAGTACCGATCCATGCCGGCGATCATCAGGATCTGCTTGAAGATCTGTGGCGACTGCGGCAGCGCGAAGAACTCGCCCTTGTGGACGCGGCTCGGCACCAGGTAGTCGCGCGCACCCTCGGGCGTCGAACGCGTGAGGATCGGCGTCTCGATCTCGAGGAACCCCTCGTCGTCGAAGTAGCGGCGCGCGGCGAGCGCGACCTTGTGCCTGAGAATGAGGTTCTTCTGCAGCGCCGGACGGCGCAGGTCCAGATAGCGATACCGCAGGCGCGTCTCTTCGGAGACAACAGTGTCTTCGTTGATCGGAAACGGCGGCGTCTTCGCCTCGTTCAGGATCTCGAGTTCGGCCGCCGCGACCTCGACCTCGCCTGTGTCGAGCTTCGCGTTGATCGTCTCGGCCGAGCGGCGCTCGACGGCGCCGACGACGCGGACGACGAACTCGGGCCGCACCTTCGCTGCCACCGGCGCACACGCCGCACCCGTCCGGACCACCACCTGTGTCACGCCGTGACGATCGCGCAGATCGAAGAAGATCACGCCGCCCAGGTCGCGGACGCGGTGCACCCAGCCGAGCAGGGTCACGCGCGTCCCGACATCGCCCGGACGCAGCACGCCGCAGGTATGGGTTCGATAAGAAGCAGACGTCTCAGTCACCATGTCTCCGGATTCAGGAAATCGATCACGCCTCGAGCAGCGCCGCGGTCTCGCGCACGACGTCGGCGCGCGGCACGCCGCGCTGGTCGCCCGTGCGCATGTCGCGCAGCGTGACTTCGCCGCGTGCGAGTTCGTCCCCGCCCACGATCAGCGTCGCCCTGGCAGCGGCGCGGTCTGCCCGCTTCATCTGCGCCCGCAGTCCGCGCGCCTCGAACTCCATCTGGGCCGGCACGCCCGCGCGCCGCAATTCACGCAGCAGCCGCAGGCCTTCCGCCCGGCCGTCGTCGCCGATCGCGACGACAAAGGCCGGTGCGATGACCGGCACGACCAGCGACTCGGGCAGCGCCAGCACCAGCCGCTCGAGTCCCGCAGCGAAGCCGATGCCGGTCCGGTCCGGTCCGCCGAGCGTCTTCACGAGCCCGTCGTAGCGGCCGCCGCCGAGCAGCGCGTTCTGCGCACCGAGGGTCTGGCCGAGCACCTCGAAGGTCGTCCGCGTGTAGTAGTCGAGCCCGCGCACCAGCCGGTGCGACAGCCGCCACGGGATCTCCCAGGTCGTCAGCTGCGCCTGCACCGCTGAAAAGTGCGTCGCGCAGTCCCCGCACAGGTAGTCCACCGAGTGCGGCAGGCGGTCGATGATCGGCTGATCGGCCGGCACCTTGCAGTCGTAGATGCGCAGCGGATTGATCGTCGCGCGGCGCTGGCAGTCCCCGCAGAGCCTCGACAGATCCTCACCGAGCGCAGCCGAGCAAGGCGGCCTGGAACGCGGGACGGCACGTCGCGCAGCCGACGGAGTTGATCACCAGCTCGGCCTGCGGAATCTGCAGACCCGCCACCAGACTCCACGCCAGGTCGATCACCTCGGCGTCCACCGCCGGGTCATTCAGACCGAACACCTCGACGTCGAACTGATGGAACTGACGATAGCGGCCCTTCTGCGGCCGCTCGTACCGGAACATCGGCCCCAGCGCATAGAGCTTGGCCGCGGCCATCGACTGCTCGAGGCTGTGCTCGACGTAGGCGCGGACCATGCTCGGCGTCGCCTCCGGCCGCATCGTGACACGGTCGCCGCCCTTGTCGGTGAAGCTGTACATCTCCTTCTGGACGATGTCGGTCGATTCCCCGGTGCCTTTGGCGAAGAGTTCCTCGCGCTCGATGATCGGCGTGCGCACTTCGACATAGCCATAGCGGTCGCACAGCGCGCGCGCCAGGCGTTCGACGTGCTGCCACTTCTCGACCTGCCCGGGCAGGATGTCGTGCGTGCCTCGAATCGCGGGAATCACCGTGCTGCAGCCTCAGGCATAGTCGAGTCGATAGCGGACGTAGTTGCTCGAGAACACGAGAATCGACGCAACTTCGCGGTCGGTCAGCGGCCGGCGTACCTTGCCGGGGCTTCCCATGACCATCGACCGCGGCGGCACGACCATCCCCTCGGTCACCAGTGAGCCCGCGGCCACGATGCTGTCCTCGCCGATCACGGCGCCGTTCAGGATGATCGCGCCCATCCCGACGAGCACGCGGTCGTGGACCGTGCAGCCGTGTACGACCGCCGCATGCCCAATCGTCACGTCGTCGCCAACGATGGTCGGATGGGTGTCGTGCTGGACGTGGAGGATGGCGCCGTCCTGGACGTTGGTCCGCGCGCCGATCCGGATGATGTTCACGTCGCCGCGAATCACGGCGTACATCCAGACGCTGCTCTCGGCGCCGAGGACCACGTCGCCGATGACCTGCGCGCTGCCGTCGATGAATGCGGTCGGGTCGATGACCGGCATCCGGCCGCGGTAGGGGCGTAACATCCGGTCGATTATATGAGGTTCGGGTCATCCCTGCCTTACGGCAAGGTATGAGCGCGGCGCGCTGGGGATCAGGGTCGCCTGCGGCAACGAGCCGAGCCCCGACGCGCTTCGCGCGCCGGGTGATCAGGGGGTCGTACCTGCCTTGCGGCAAGCAAGGTACGACCCCTCATTTGATGGTCGGATACGTGATCCCGAGCTGTTCGAGATACGTCTTGTACTTCGTCGGGTCGTAGTAGAACTTGCGCATCTGGTCGCGGTAGCGGGCCATGATGTCGCGGTTCAGTTCGATGGCGGGGGTGTCCTCGGCGCGGAGGAACGACTCGTACTTCACGGTGCGCGTCTGGACGTCGCGGAAGTAGGTCCAGGCCTGCGCGACCACCTCGGGCTTCAGCAGCAGGTCCACGAGTGTGGCGGCCTGTACCTTGGCGCCGGCCGTGACGCCCTTGTGCGCCACGGGCGTCGCCATGGCGATGCCGTTCGACCAGTGATGGCCCGGTAGCCCGGGGATGTTCGACGGATACGACAGCGTGACCGTCGGCACGTTCCACGAGATGTCGCCGATATCGTCGGAGCCGCCGCCCGTGTTCGTCGCCTGATCGACCGGTCCGCCGAGCGTGCCCGCGCGTGTGGACAAGCCGTTCTCGTTTGCACCCAATTCCTTCTGGACGGCGCGCGCGAACGCCTGATCGGCCTCGCTCCATTCGGGCATGCCGACCATCTGGATGTTGGCAAAGGTCGCCTGCGCAACGGCACGATTGAAGTGGCGGGGCCAGGCGGCGCCGAGCACCCGTGTCGGCAGGAGTTCGGTGCCGGTCATCATGGCCGCGCCCTTCGCGATCTGGTCGCCGATGGCCCAGGTGTCGCGGACCCCCTGTGCCGTGACCTGACGGAAGTAGTACCAGACCGAGGCAGTCGAGGGCACGACGTTCGGTTGATCGCCGCCATCCTTGATGACGTAGTGCGACCGATGCGAGAGCGGCAGGTGTTCGCGCCGGTAGTTCCAGCCGACATTCATGAGCTCGACCGCGTCGAGCGCGCTCTTGCCGCGCCAGGGCGCACCGGCCGAATGGGCCGACTCGCCCTTGAAGCTGTAGAGCACCGACACGAGGCCCGTGCCGCCGGCGTCGCCCCAGGACACCGACAAGTTATTGCCGACGTGCGTGAAGAGGGCGACGTCCACGTCCTTGAACAGACCGGCGCGGACGAAATACGCCTTCGCGCCGACGAGTTCCTCACCGACACCCGGCCAGATCCGGATGGTGCCGGGGATCTTCTCGCGCTCCATGATCTTCTTGAGCACGATCGCGGCCGTGATGTTCACGGCCTGGCCTGAGTTGTGCCCCTCGCCGTGGCCCGGCGCACCCTCGACCAGCGGATCGCGATAAGCGACACCCGGCTTCTGCGACGACTGGGGGATGCCGTCGATGTCCGAACCCAGCGCAATGACCGGCTTGCCGCTGCCCCACGACGCGATGAAAGCCGTTGGCATCCCGGCCACGCCCTCTTCAACCGTGAAGCCGTGCTGCTTCAGGATGCCAATCAGATACTTGGAGGTCTCGAACTCCTGGAACCCGAGTTCGCCGTAGCTGAAGACCTGATCCACCATCTGCTGGCTCAGATCCTTCAGCTTGTCCACCTCGGCAATCGCTTCCTTCTTGAGCGCCGTGATGCGATCGGTGTCCGGTGGCAGCACGAGGGGTGGCGGCTGCGGCGCGCCGCCGCCGCGGCCGCCCTGGGCGAACACGGCCGTCCCAGCGGTCAGCATCAGGACCACGACGAAGCGAACCACACGCATGCAGACTCCTTGGTGAGAGCGGCGCCACCGGCCCCGGCGCCGAGTGGCGCCATTATCTACCGTGTAGACCGTTTACGGGCGACGGCAGACGGGCTGCGGGAAACGGCCTACAGGAGACGGCCGACGGGCGACGGCTACGGGCTACGGGCGACGGCCCACAGTGAGCCCCGCTGTAACCGTCGAGTCCGCAGCCGGTGCTCTGTAGGCCCTCTGTCGTAGTCTGTGTTCCGTAGCCGTGTTCTGCCGTAGCCTGTCTTCCGTAGCCTGTCTTCCGTCTGCCGTAGGCCGTAGCCAGTCTGCCGTCTGCCGTAGGCCGTCTCCCGTAGGCTGTCCGCGTCTTCCGTCGTACCATGCCCTCTGTGCCCCTCGTTGACACCTTCGGCCGGCCCCTCGGCAGCTTGCGCCTGTCGGTGACCGACCGCTGCAATCTGCGGTGTCACTACTGCATGCCCGAGGACGAGTACGTCTGGCTGCCGCGTGAAGACCTGCTGTCGTTCGAAGAGATCGGCCGGGTGGCGGACCTGTTCGCCGAGGCGGGCGTCACCCGCCTGCGGATCACCGGCGGGGAGCCGCTGCTCCGCCGCGATCTGCCAACGCTGGTCAGCCAGTTGGCCACGCGGCCATGGCTCACCGACCTGGCGCTCACCACCAACGGCGTCCTTCTCGCCGAGGCCGCCGCGGACCTGCGGCAGGCCGGACTGCGCCGGGTCACCGTCAGCCTCGACACGCTGAAGGCCGACCGGTTCGTGAAGTTGGCCCGGGTCGATGCCCTCCCGCGCGTCCTCGCGGGCATCGATGCCATCGCGCGGGCCGGCTTCACGGGCCTGAAGCTCGACACCGTGATCACGCGCGACGAGAACGACGACGAGATCGTGGACCTCCTGGAGTACGCGCGATCCGTCCAGGCCGAGATTCGCTTCATCGAGTACATGGACGTCGGCGGCGCCACGCGCTGGCGGCCCGACGCGGTGGTGTCACGACGCGAGATGCTCGACCGGATTACGGCGCGCTACGGGCAGGTGCAATCGATCAGCGATCGGGACGACCCGGCGCCGGCGGCGCGCTTCGCCCTGCCCGACGGCCTGACCTTCGGGATCATCTCGTCCACGACCGAGCCCTTCTGCCGGACGTGCGATCGCGCGCGCCTCACGGCCGACGGCGTGCTGCTGCTCTGTCTCTACGCCCAGCACGGCACCGACCTGCGCCGCCCGCTGCGGGCCGGCGCCTCGGACGAGACGATGCGGCGACTGATCCGCGCCGTCTGGGCAGGCCGCGCCGATCGCGGGGCGGAGGAGCGCCGCGGCGTCCGCGAGCGCGGCGCCTACATCCCGATGCGCATGCTCAAGAAGGATGCCCACCTCGAGATGCACACCCGCGGGGGGTAGGCGCGGCCTGGTTGACCCATCCGGCAAAAAGTGCGACGGTGTCAGCCATCACAGCGACCCGACGGAACCGGTCCCAGCAGCCGACGCGGCGCGGCCGCTCCGTCCCGATGACCAACGACAGGACTTTCACGTGGAGGAAGCGATGAGCGAACAGGACCAGAACCCGGATGTCCCGAGCCCGACGACGCCCGCCGTCTCGCGCCGGCAGTTCGTGACCGCGGCCACCGGCGCCGCTGCCGGTTTCATGATCGTGCCCCGCCATGTGCTCGGCCGCGGCATGCAGGCGCCGAGCGACCTGGTCAACGTCGCCGTCGTCGGCATCGGCGGCATGGGCGGCAGCAACACCCAGGCCGTCATGAGCCAGAACATCGTCGCCATCTGCGACGTGGACGACGCGTTGCTCGAGAACAGGCTGCGGCAGTGGCAGACCCAGACGTATCCGGCAGCGCCCGCACCCGGTGCCGGCGCGGGACGAGCCGGGGGCGCGGGAGGCGGAGCCGCCGCAGGCGCAGGCCGTGCGGGTGGTGCGGCCGCGCCTCCGCAGGCGACGTTCCAGAACTGGGGCCCGTCGAAGCTTCAGCAGGAGATCAACGCGAAGTTCCCGGCGCAGGTCCTGGCGACCAACCGCAAGCGCTTCGTGGACGAGCAGATGCCGAAGGTCGCGAAGTACCGCGACTACCGCCAGATGCTCGAGAAGCAGAAGGACATCGACGGGGTCATCATCGCCACCCCCGACCACATGCACGCGGTGATCGCCGCCGCCGCCATGAAGCTCGGCAAGCACGTCTACGTGCAAAAGCCGCTCTGCTGGTCCGTCCACGAGTGCCGGGCCCTCGCCAAGCTCGCCACCGACAACCCGAAGATCGTCACGCAGATGGGCAACCAGGGCCACTCGCATGATGAGGCACGCCGCGGCCTGGACTACCTCGCGTCGGGCGTGCTCGGAGACATCAAGGAAGTGCACGTCTGGACCAACCGGCCGCTGGGCTACTGGCCGCAGGGCGTGCCGAGCCCGGCCGCGCCGGGGGCGCCGACGCCCACCGGCTGGAACAACACGGCCGTGGCGCAGCGGCTCGCCGCGGCGTTCGGCAGCTATCCGGTGCCGGACACGCTCGGCTGGGATCTGTTCCTCGGCGTCGCCCCGGAGACGCCGTACCACCCGATCTATCACCCGTTCAACTGGCGCGGGTGGGTACCGTGGGGCCAGGGCGCCCTCGGCGACATGGGCGCGCACCTGATTGATCATCCGGTCTGGGGTCTCGAGCTCGGCCTTCCGACCTCGATCGAGACGATCTCCACGCCGTTCGATCGGCCGCGCGATCCCTCGACGCCGTCGTCGTACCCGAATGCGACGACGACCTACTACGAGTTCGCGGCGCGGAAGGGCAAGCCGGCCGTGAAGCTGGTCTGGTATGACGGCGGCCTGATGCCGCCCAAGCCGGAGGAACTGGGCGACGAGACGGTGGATCCGGGCGGCGGTGTCCTCTACATCGGCAGCAAGGGCAAGATGGTGCAGGAAACCTACGGCGCGCGGCCGCGCCTGCTGCCGATGGAGAAGCACAACTCGTACGGGGCGCCGAAAGAGCGGCTCCGCCGCATCCCGTACAGCTCGAACGGGCACGAGATGAACTGGATCAACGCCATCCGCGGGCGCGACGAGATCTCATCGCCGTTCAGCTACGCCGCGCACCTGAACGAGATCATGCTGCTCGGCGTCGCGTCGCTGCGCGCCGGGTCGAAGCTCTACTACGACGGCGCCAACATGCGCGTCACCAACAAAGGTAACGGCCGGATCGATCCGAACGAGATGCTGACGCGCGCCTACCGCGCCGGCCACTCGCTCTAATCCGGCGATTGAGGAGTCCTCTGATGCGCACCCTCTCGCTCTTGCTCGTCCTGTGCACGGCCGCCGTGATCGGCGGATCCGCCCAGCAGGCCACCCCGTTCCTCGGTTTCTGGAACCTGACCGGCACGGGTCAGGATGCCGCGAATGTCTACACGCTCGAGGTCGCGGACGCCAACGGCGCGCTTTCGGGGATGTTCCTCAACCGCAGTGGCAGCCCGGCGCCCCTCGCCTACGTCAGGGTCGAGAACGGCGAGCTGGTGTTCCAGAGTCTGAACGCGACAACGAGCCAGCCGACCGGCCCTGTCTACCGCGCGAAGCTTCAGAACGGCCAGCTCATCGGACAGCACATGATCACGGTCGGTGGCGGGCGAGGCCGCGCCAACGATCCGGCCGCGCCTCCCCCACCGCCGCCCACCGAGCGGGCCGTGAGCTGGGTCGGGACGCGTCCTGCCGTGTTCCCCGCCTCCGACGCCAACGGCAGACATACCTACGGCGCGCCGGTGGCGCTCTTCGACGGTAAGTCGCTCGACGCCTTCGGCGTCCAGATTGCCAATCGGCCGCTGGGCTGGACGATCGCCGACGGCATCGCCACCAACCAGGCCGGCGCCAACAACCTGGTGTCGAAGGAGAAGTTCACCAACTTCAAGGTCGAGGCCGAGTACAAGCTGACCGAGAAGAGCAACAGCGGCATCTACCTGCGCGGCCGCTACGAACTGCAGCTCCTCGACGACTTCACGGACACGACCACGAAGGACGTGCTGCGGCACATGGCGATCTACGGCCGCAAGCCGACCGACGTCAAGGCCAGCAAGCCTTCCGGCGAATGGCAGACGATGGAAGCCATCGTCGTCGGCAACCGCGTGACGGTGACGCTCAACGGACAGCGGGTTCACAACAACGCGGTGCTGACCGGCATCACCGGCGGCGCCCTCGACAACAAGGAACTCGAGCCAGGCCCGCTGATGGTCCAGGGCGACCACACGGGCGTGGCGTTCAAGAAGATTGTGGTGACGCCGATCAAGTAACGACGCACTCAGAAGTGCTGGAGGAAAGGCTCTTGAGGTGCGGCTTACGACAAACCTCGAGGTGCAGAGACCGACGGACAAGTGCTGGAGGAAGAGGCGCCTGAGGTGCGGCAGGCGAAGACGCGTGATGCGCGCCGTACGTCACGGTCGTGCCAGCACCTCTGGCGCTGTTCCTCCAGCACCTCACCGTCAGCCCCTGCACTTCACCGTCAGCGCCTGCACCTCACGCGTCAGCGTAAGCACCTCACCGTCGCGCCAGCACTTCCCCGCGGGCGCCCTTCAGCCGGTGTTCCGCATCCCTGCCGCCACGCCGTTGATCGTCACCATGAGCGCGCGGCGCAGGGCAGCCTCGACGTCTGGCGGGGCGTCTGACGCGCGCAGGCGACGCAGCAGCTCGACCTGAATGAGGTTGATCGGATCGACGTACGGGTTGCGGACGTCGATCGAACGGCGCAGCACGGCATTGTCCGCGAGCAGGTCCTCCTGCCCCGTGATGGCGCGGACGGCGTCGCCCGCGCGGGCGAGTCGGATGCGGAGTTCGTCCCCCAGCGGCTGCAGATCGGCCGGCACCAGCTCGCGGTCGTAGTACGCCGCGATACCGGGGTCGGCCTTGGCCAGGGCCATGGCCGTCAGATCCAGCGTCGATCGAAAGAACGGCCAGGTCCGGTACATCTCGCGGCACAGGTCCACGTCGGTGGCCGGTAACGCGCCACCCACCAGTTCCTCCGCGCCGAGCCAGGACGGCAGCAGAAGCCGGGTCTGCGTCCAGGCGAACTGCCACGGAATCGCCCGGAGCGTGGTCAGCGCGCCGCCCGCGGATCGCCGCGCCGGCCGGCTGCCGATGTGCAGCTGATCCAGCTCGGCTTCTGGCGTCGCGACGGCGAAGTACGGCAGGAACCGCGGGTCCTCGTACACGACCTTGCGGAATGCCCGCCGCGACGCGTGCGCGATGCGGTCCATCGTCCGCCGCCACTCGGCGGAGACGGGCTTCGGCCTGGCCAGCGTCGCGTCGAGCGTGGCCGTGGTGTAGACCTCCAGCGTGCGCAGGGCGATGCCCGGCAGGCCGAACTTCGCCTGCACCATCTCGCCTTGCTCGGTGACGCGAATCGTGCCGTCGACCGAACCCGGAGGCTGCGACTGGATCGCCAGATACGTCGGTCCCCCGCCTCGTCCCACGCTGCCCCCGCGGCCGTGGAACAGCGTGACCGGCACGCCGTGCACGCGCGCGGCGGCGACGATGGCCTCCTGCGCTTTGTAGAGCTCCCAGCCCGCGGCCAGTCGCCCCGCGTCCTTCGATGAGTCGGAGTACCCGATCATCACTTCCTGACGGCCGCCCTGATGCGCGATCCGGTCGCGATACCACGGAATCGAGAGCAGCCGATCGATGACACTGCCGGCGGCCTGCAGGTCGCGCGCCACCTCGAAGAGCGGCACGATACGAAGCGGCGTGGCCACGCCGCACGCCTGCTGAATCAGCGCGACGGCCAGCACGTCCGATGGCCGGCCGGCCATGGTGATCACATAGGCACCCAGGGACTCCGGCGGGATCGCGGCCAGCATGCGGCCGGTGTCGAACACGTCGGCCACCCGATCGTCCGCCGCGAAATCGGCCGGCACGAACGGCGTCTCGTCGCCGAGCGCCGCCGTCAGGAAGTCGAGGCGCTGCTCCTCGCTCCATTCCGCGTAGCTACCCACTCCGCGATGGCGGGTCACGGCGTCGATCGCCTCGGTGTGGCGCGTCGATTCCTGCCGGATGTCGAGGCGCACGAGCGTGAGGCCGAAGACCGCGACGCGCCGGATCACGTCCTCGAGCCGGCCAGCGGCGATCACGGCGTTCCCCGTCTCGACGAGCGAGGCATGGCACAGCCGCAGGGGCTCGTCGAGTGACTCGGCCGACGTCAACGGCTCCTCGACGGGGTCGGCGGCATGGACGACGCCGCCGGCGGCCGTCTGCTCGGCCAGCTCACGTTCGATCCACGCGCGCGTGATCGCGAGGCGGCGCAGCAGCGGGCGCAGGACCGCCCGGTAGGGCTCGTGCGCCCCGTCAGCACGCGCGAGCAGCGCGGGACTGGCCTCGGTCATCGAGAGCTCCCCGGCCAGCGCCTCGATCTCGCGCGCGTAGAGCGTCGTCGCGGTCCATCGCGACATCAGACACGCCCGACGGGTCACGTCCGGCGTGACGTTGGGGTTGCCGTCGCGATCGCCGCCGATCCACGACCCGAACCGGATGGGCGCGACGTCGAGAGGCAACCCGCGCGCCGTCACACGCGCCAGCGTGCGGTCGAGGGTGCGGAGGTACTCGGGCACCGCGTCCCACAGGGTCTCTTCGATGACGGTCAGTGCGGACCGGACCTCCTCGATCGGCGTCGGCCGCTCGCGCCTGACGTCTTCGCTCTCCCACGCGGCGGTGATCTCACGACGCAACCCCTCGATCTGCTGGTCGCGCTCGCGGGGCGTGAGGTCCGGCCGGTCGAGCACGGCCAGGGCCGCCGCGATCCGGTTGTACTTCTGCTGGAGGGTGCGTCGCATGATCTCGGTCGGATGCGCGGTGACCACCAGCTCGATCCGAAGGGCCGAGACCGCCGCATGGAGCGCCTCGGGCGTCGCCCCGTCGGCGAGCAGTCGCGGCAGTGCCTCATCAATCGATGCGGGCTGGGGTCGCGCGGCTGGGTTGCGCTCATACGCCCGCCGGCGCCGCACGCGGTGATGCTGCTCCGCGACGTTGGCCAGATTCAGGAAGTGCGCGAAAGCCCTGGCGACGGGCAGCACGCTGTCCGCTGGCATCCCGCGCAACTCGGCTGCCAGCGTCTCGACGCCGCGTGCCGCCTCCGAGGAGGCAGCCGTCCGTCGGGACTTGGCAATGGCCCTGACCCGCTCGACGCGTTCGTAGAGGTCCCGGCCCTCCTGCCGGCGCAACGTCTCGCCCAGCAATTCGCCCAAAAGCCGCACATCTTCGCGTACAGGCTTGTGGGGGTCATCGCCCGCACTGTAGATTCGCGTGATGTCAGCCACCGCTTCTCATTCCGTCGTGGTTACCGCCGAGGGGCACCTGGTCGATTCGCAGGTCCTGAAGACGATATTCGATCGCATCGTCGAGCGCGGCGCCAGTTTCGAGGTTCAGGATTTCGTCCTGGGCCGGACCAACGACGACTTCTCGAAACTGACCCTCAAGATCTCCGCGCCTCAGCCCGCCTTGCTCGCGCGGCTCGTCGAGGACCTGGTGCCGCTCGGCTGCCGGAGCGTCGGCGAGCAGGATGCCCTTGTCCGGATCGCCGATCGCGACGGCGGTCGCGCCCGAGGACTTCTATTCCACCACCAACCTGCGCACGCAGGTGCGGCTCCAGGGGCAGTGGGCCGACGTCTCGCGGCAGCGGATGGATGCGGCCATCGTCGTCAGCCGACGAGGGACCGGTGTGCCGCAAGCTGCGGGACCTCCGGCGCGGGCGATCGGGTCGTGTGCGGACTCGACGGCCTGCGGGTCACGCCGGAATTCCGCGACCGCGAACGCGGAGACTTCACCTTCATGAGCAACGAAGTCTCGTCCGAGCGACGCGTCGAGGCGAGCGTCACCAAGGTCGCGCAGATGATGCGGGACACACGCGCGCGGGGGAAGCGCATCGCGTTCGTGGCCGGCCCCGTCGTGGTGCACACAGGCGGCGTTGGCTACTTCGGCGAGCTGATTCGGAAAGGCTACGTGGACGTGATCCTCGCGGGCAACGCCCTGGCCGTGCACGACGCGGAGCACACGCTGTTCGGCACGTCGCTCGGAGTCGATCTCGAGATGGGCACGGCCGTGGCGGGCGGCCACCGCCATCACATGCGGGCGATCAACATCATCAACCGTGCCGGCGGCATCCGCGCCGCCGTCGAGGCGGGCGTGCTCACGCGCGGCCTGATGGTGGACTGTGTGCGCGGCGGCGTGGAACTGCTCCTCGCCGGCAGCATCCGCGACGACGGCCCGCTGGTGGACACCATCACGGACATGGTGGAGGCTCAGGACCGCTACACCGCGGCCCTGGCCGACGTCGGCCTGGTCATCGTGCTGTCCACGATGTTGCACGGCATCGGTGTGGGCAACATGCTGCCCGCCTGGGTGCCGGTGGTTTGTGTGGACATCAACCCCGCCGTCGTCACGAAGCTGGCCGACCGCGGCTCGTCCCAGACGATGGGCCTGGTCACCGATGTCGGCCTGTTCCTGCATCAGCTGGCGGAGCAGACGTGAGAGGACGACCTCGGAGGTAATTACTACGAAAACTGTAATCGCTTGTCCGCGATTACAGTTTTCGTAGCAATTACCTCCGAGGTCGTCCTCTGCTCCCTACATCGCGTTGCTGCCGCCCGCGTGCATGTAGGCTTCCTCGCCGTGCATCGTCGTGTCGAGGCCTTCGCTCTCCTCGTCCGGCGTGGCGCGCAGCGGGATGACGGCGCCGATCACCTTCAACAGGATGAAGCTGACCGACACCGCTGTAGACGATGGCCGTGGCTACCGCCGTCGCCTGGATCCCCAGCTGGGCGGGGTTCCCGAACAACAGGCCGTCGGCCAGGCCGTTGAGGCTCTTGTCCGCGAACACGCCGGTCAGGAGTGCACCCACCGTGCCGCCGAGCCCGTGCGCCGCGACGACGTCGAGCGAGTCGTCCAGATTCGTCTTCGCCCGCAGCACCAGGCCGAAGTAGCTCGGCACCGCGGCAATCATCCCGAGCAGGATGGCGTTCATCGGTGAGATGAAGCCAGCCGCCGGCGTGATCGCGACCAACCCGACGACGATGCCCGTCGCCGCGCCCACGGCGGTGGGCTTCTTGCGACCGCATGGCGTCAAGGAGCGTCCAGACGACGAGCGTGCCCGCGGGCGCCAGCATCGTGGTCGCAAACGCGAGACCCGCTGACGCATTGGCGCCGAGCGCGCTGCCGGCATTGAAGCCGAACCAGCCGAACCACAGCAGGCCGGACCCGAGCAGGACGAACGGCACGTTGTGCGGCAGGGACGGCACCTTGCGGTAGTCCCGGCGCGGCCCGACGCAGATGGCGGCCACCAGCGCCGCGATCGCCGGCGTTGACGTGGACGACGGTGCCTCCGGCGAAGTCGAGCGCGCCCATCTTGGCGAGCCAGCCGCCGCCCCACACCCAGTGGGCGACCGGCACATAGACCAGCATGGCCCAGAGCGAGATGAAGATGACGTAGGCCGAGAACCGCATCCGCTCGACGATCGCGCCCGAGATCAGCGCGGCCGTGATGATGCAGAACGTGCCCTGGAAACACATGAAGAGCACGTGCGGAATCGTGCCCTTGGCCTCGGTGCCGACGCCGCGCAGGAACAGGTTCGACGTGTCACCGATCCAGTCGTTGCCGGTGGTGAAGCTCAGCGAGTAGCCGGCCACGGCCCAGAGCACCGCAACGAATCCGAGCGAGATGAAGCTCATCATCATCGTGTTGAGCGCGTTCTTCGACCGGACGAGCCCGCCGTAGAAGAACGCCAGCGCCGGGGTCATCAGCAGCACGAGCGCCGTCGATACCAGCATCCAGGCCGTATCGCCCCCGTTGATGGGAGGCGGGGCCGCCGCATCCTGAGCCCACGCCATCGCCGGAACTGCGGCCAGCGCGCACAGGAGCATCGCGCCTGTCCGAACGGTGGTGGTTCGCCAACCTCTATGATCTGTGCCCATCATGTCGAGAAACTCCTGGTTGTCCGGCCGATTGCCGATGATTTTTTGATGAAGCGTGGTGATGTCAGATGTCGCGTTCGCCGGTGCGGATGTTGTAGCCAGCTTCGACCGGCAGCACGAACAGCCGCCCGTCGCCGATCTCCCCCGTCCGCGCCGCGCCGATGATGGCCTTGATGACGTCATCGACCACCTGGTCCTCGACGACGACCTCGATCTCCACCTTCGGGAGCAGGCTGACGTTGTATTCCTTGCCCCGGTAGATCGCGGTATGGCCTTTCTGCCGGCCGTGCCCCCGCACCTCGGTCACCGTCATGCCCGGGATGTTGATCTTCTCGAGCGCTTCACGCACTTCGTCGACCTTGGTCGGCCGAACGATGGTCTTGATGAGTTTCATACGCAGCCTCCTACCTGTTCATGCGGTCTCACGTGATCCCTCCAGCACAATCGCCAGTTCCCGTCTGAGTGACGCCTGCGCCGCCTCGTCGAGCTTCTGCCCGTCGCGCGTCACGTGCAGCACGTCAATCGCCTTGTCACCCTCGGTCGCAATGAGCACGAGGTCCACGTCGCAGGCCTGGTCCGAGATGGCCCGGCTGACGCGGTGCAGCAGCCCGGGCGCGTCGTCGGTGACGATCTCGACCACCGTGTAACGGGCCGAGTGCTCGTTGTCGATGTTGATGACCGTGTCCACGACGCGGCGCCGCCGGTGCAGCACGCTGCGTTCGCGGCCGCGGAGGAGCTGGCGCACGTCCACCGTGCCCTTCACGGCGGCTTGCAGCACCCGCTCGACCTCCTCGCGCGCGTCCGCGTTCTTGCGGAGGAAGCCCTCCTCATCGGAGAAGACCACCACGTCCAGCGCCAGATGGTCCGGCGTGGTCATCGCCTGGCCGCGATGGATGTCCATGCCGAAGTACGCGAGGACACCGCAGATATTGGAGAACAGATAGGGCCGGTCGCGCCCCGCCACCGTCAGTTCCCAGACCTCGTCGCGCTTCTCGAGCAGGATGCGAATCTCGCCGTTGATCAGGCCGCGCGCGAGCCGCACGTGCCGGTAGATGGTCCCCAGCCCGAACACGGACAGGTAGCGCTTCGGCAGTCCGTCGAGGAACTCGACCAGTTCGGCCTCGCTGAGGTCCTCCGGACGCTCGGCGAGCACCGCGGCCCGGCCCAGCTCGTCGGTCCGGATCAGCTCGTCGGCATACCCCATCGTGAGGTGGTTGTAGGTCTCGACGTAGAGGCGCCAGAGCAGGTCTTCCTTGAACGGCGTGAGCGTGCCCGGTGCCACGGCCTCGATGTCACACACCGTGAGGAGACAGAGCATCTTGAGGCGCTCCTCGCTGGCGACCAGGTTGGCGAACGCCACCACGGTCTCGGGATCGCCGAAGTCACGACGGAACACCACCTGCGACATGTCCAGATGATGGGCGATGAGAAAGTCCACCGTCGCCTGGTCCTCGGCCGGCAGCTGCAGGCGCATGAGCATCGCCTGCGCCAGCCTCGCGCTTTCCTGCGCGTGCTCGTCGTCCTTCCACTTGCCGACGTCGTGGTAGAGCAAGGCGAGGGTGAGCAGGGCCGGCGTGTGCACCTCGGTCAGGATCGATCCGAACCGCGCGCGACTGGCACTCGACGGCCGCCACAGCGACTCGACGTTCCGGATCGTCAGCAGGGTGTGCTCGTCCACCGTGTACTTGTGGTAGAAGTCGCGCACGACGCGTGAATGGATCTTCTCGAACTCCGGGAAGATGACCGTCAGCAGTCCGCACTCGAGCATCTCCGAGAGACGCGCCGACAACCCAGAGACCGGCCGCAGCAGCGCCAGCAGACGATCGCGACTGGCCTGATCGGCGACGAAGTAGTCGGCCGTGTATCGGCCGGCGTGTTCCTCGACGACGGCGAGGGCCTGCTCGGACACGGCCCGGTTGTGTGTGATGGCCGCCTGGAAGGCTTCGATCCAGAGCGCCGGCTTCGAGGCCGCCCAGGCCGGGTCCACGAAGCGCACGCCATCGGGCGCCAGTTCCAGGTCGCGGCTGACCAGCCCGGTGGCCGCCACGTCCATCGGCGGATCGACGAGCCGTTCCGACCAGGTCAGCGCGCGCATGACCACCCGCGCGTGCCGGAAGTACTCACTCATCAGCGCTTCGACGCGCTGCCGCAGATCGCCGCCGGGGCCGACCAGCACCTCAGCCAGCCGCTCCTGCTGGTCGTGGGAGAGCACGTTCATGTCGCGGCCCGCCTCGACGTGCAGCAGGCAGCGGGCACGCAGCAGAAACTCCTCCGCCTCTTCCAGCCGCTCACCCGGCCCGCGGGACCGGCGGGTGAACGCGTCGCGCCGCAGCGACCGGAGCAGCCGGATCGCGCCGACGTCGCGAAGCGCGCCCGGCGCGTTCTTGAGGTCGGGTTCCAGCTGGTAGAACGTGTCATTGAACCCCGCGTGTCGCTCGTGCATCAACTGCAGCAGCGTGCGCGCCAGCGCCTGCTGCTGCAGGTCTCCGCCCGCGTGCACCCGGGTCAGGACGTCGTCGAACAGCCGGACATCCCCGACGAGCAGGCGCAGATCGCACAGCGCGAGCTGGAACTCCGGATTGTCGTCGCCCGCGCCGCCGAGGTCGGCCAGCTCGCAGACGTGTTGCCCCACGGTCAGCTTGAGGTCCCAGAGCGGCTGCAGCAGGGCCTTGGCGAAGCGCTCCTCGGCCGGGCCGATCGGGCGCTCGAAGACGATCAGCAGATCGATGTCGGAGTGCAGGCACAGGACGCGACGCCCATAGCCGCCGATGGCGCACACCACGACGGGCACGGCGGTATGCCTGGCCGCGAGCGTCGTCAACTCGCGGACGATCTCATCGAGCTGGGCGGCATACCGCGCCTGGGCGGCGCGCCCCCCGCGGCCCTGACGGGCCAGACCGGTGAGCTCAGCGCGCGCCTCGGCCAGCGCGGCGTGCGTCCGACGCCGCAGTTCCTGCCGTTCGCGTTCGAGTTCTTCCACCGGTTTCGCCACCCTGCCCGGCCCAGCCGGCATCGTGAGGATCACGCCCATCGTCGCTCCAGGCACGTCCCGCCGAACGAGCCCACCATCGATCCGAGTCCCATCGCGAAGCCCGGCGAGCCTAGAACGTCACGCTGAAGCCGACGTTGGCCACGACCTTCGCGCGGTCGTCCGCATTGAACGACTTCAGCGTCTTGCCGAACACGAAGAGATTCGACGCCGCCGTGGACTTCCCACGCGCCCTTCGTCATCCCCGGCACCGGCACGCTGGCGTTGACACCGACGTCGAAGTACCCGAACTTGCTGTCGCCGGCAAAGCCCTCGTAGTAGTCCTTGAGGCTCATGCCGAGCTTGACGGGCACGGCCACCGTGACGGACTTGCCGCCGGGCTTGAAGGAGGGCTTGATGCTGCCTTCCAGGTAGATCCCCTTCTTGGTCCCGAAGTCCGCCTGCGTGTCCGTCAGCTCGAACGCCATGACCACCTTGGGCGAGAGCGGCACCGCGTTGGCGCTGTCGTCGTAGGTCAGGAACGCCGCGATTTCATTGACGCCCACCGAGTCGAGTGATTCGTAGCCACCCGCCGGGCTGGCATAGAGGGTGTAGAGCACGCCGGGCTTCCACTTGCCCTTGGTCACCGTGACCGAGGCGTAGAAATCCGTCTCATACCAGGCGCCGTCGAGGTTCGTCTTGTTGCTGCCGCTGTGGAAGCTGTTCCAGGACCCGAAGTTCAGGGTCACGTTCTCAGCCGCCGCGATGCCGATGTCCACATAGGGCTGCATCGTGAAGTTGGCGTCGCCTTCCTGCCTGATGCCACGGAAGACATAGAGTGACGGGAAGTCCGAGCCGACCAGAACCGTGACCTTCTTCGGCGCGGGCGCCGCCGCCTGCGCCACCGAGCCGAAGGAGGCCCGCAGGCGCTCCGCCGAGACGACCCCGGTCTCGTTCCGCGTTGCCGACGACTCCTGGGCCATCGCCGGCCCGGCCATCAGTCCCGTCATCACCACGCCCAGCACGATCGTTCTCATATCAGTTCGCTCCCCGCCGTTATCGGCCATCGGCTCCCTTCGCCGGGAGCCACGATCAGGAGAAGAGCAAGAGCGGATCCAACAGGGCTCCGGTGGCGCAGGCGCCGATCGCCCGGAATCGTTCGACAAACCGGGCGATCGCGCGCGGGAGACGAAATGGCCTGATGGGTCAGAATCAACAATTTTGTCTATAATGACCTTCTGGCCCACAGGCTTGTGGAAAGACGCTCCAGTGCCAGGGTCTCGCCACGCCGAAAATACCACGGCCGCGGCCGTGCGTGCAGCCGGTTCCGTCAGACGGACGTCGGACTGGAGATCTGAATCGACATTTTTGTTGATTATGACGACGACGCGACAGGGATGTCGCCGGCGGGGGCGGGGTCAGGCGCGAAAGCGTTCGGGATCGATGGCGAACTTCCGGACCTTGTAGCTGATGATCCGCTCGGTCGAGCGCAGGAGCTTCGCCGCCTTCGAGCAGTTGCCGCGCGCCGTCTTCAGCGCGTCCTGGATCAGCGTCTTCTCGTAGGCGGCCACCGCATCGGCCAGTGAGAGGGCGGTGGCCGTGCCCGTCGTCTCCGCCGTCTGGAGCGTCGGGGGCAGGTGGTGCGGGTGGACGACGCCGCCATCGCAGACCAGGACCGCGCGTTCGATCGCGTTCTCGAGTTCGCGGACGTTGCCCGGCCAGTGATAGGCCATCAGCATGTCGATGGCGGGCGTGGAAATCCGCTTGACGTGCTGCCGATGTTCGTTCGAGTACTTCTCGAGAAAATGGTCCGCCAGGAGCAGCAGGTCCGGCTTGCGTTCCCGCAGCGGCGGAATGCAGATGGTGAACACGTTCAGGCGATAGTGCAGGTCGTCCCTGAACGCGCCGGCCGCGATCGCCTTCTCGAGGTCCTGGTTGGTCGCGGCAATCAGACGGACGTTGACCTTGGTGGACTCGGTGCCGCCGAGGCGTTCGATCTCCCGCTCCTGCAGGACGCGCAGCAGGCGCACCTGCGTGGAGAGGTTGATGTCGCCGATCTCGTCGAGAAACAGCGTCCCGTGATCGGCCAGTTCGAATCGGCCCTTCTTGCGCGCGTCGGCGCCGGTGAACGCACCCTTCTCGTATCCGAACAGTTCGGACTCGATGAGCGAATCCGGCAGCGCCGCGCAGCTGACCTTCACGAACGGCCGCGAGGCGCGGGGCGAGCTGTAGTGCAACGCGTGCGCGATGAGCTCCTTGCCCGTGCCCGATTCGCCGCGAATGAGGACGGTCGTGTTGGTGCGCGCGACGCGGGCGATCTGCTCGTACACCTGGCGCATCGGCCCGCTGGTCCCGACGATGCGCGAGAAGTCGTAGCGCTCCTTCAGTTCCTCGCGCAGGTGGGTGTTCTCCTCGCGCAGGCGCCGCCGCTCCGCGTCAACGATCCGATCCACGCGCACGGCCTGCGCGATCATCGACGCGACCAGCCGCAGGATCCGCGCGGACTGCTCGTAGTCCCGGTCCGGCCGGAACGGCAGGTCGCAGACCAGCGCACCGATGGCACTGCGATTGAGCACCACGGGCACGCAGACGAGGCTGACCTCGCGCCGTTCGCCGTCGATGGGCCACGCCCGGCCCCGCAACATCGGCTCCCGACTGACCTGCGGCACGATGACCGGCCGCCCGCTCTCGATCACCCGCCCCGTGACGCCCTCGGCCAGGCCGAACCGCAGGCCCGCCCGCTCGCTGGCGAACCCATGTGAGGCCACCACCGTGGGGGTGCCGTCGATGACCAGGACCGCCGCCCCGCGCACCACCTCGTGGTGGTGCGCGAGAATCTGGAGCACCCGCGTGAGCGCGCCGCGCAGGCCGGCCGTGCCGGTCAACGCCTGGCTGACCTCGGTGAGCGCGACGATCTGCTTGCCGCCGGCCGTGTCACGGGCGGGGAGTCGCTCGGTCATCATCGGAGGCACACGCCGGAACGCCCCCGCACCTCAGGCGCCGAGGGCGGCGCGGTCCACGGGCGCCGGCAGTTCCGACGCCCCCATCAGAAACGCATCGATCCCGCGGGCCGCGCTGCGGCCTTCCGCAATCGCCCACACGATCAGGGACTGGCCGCGCTGCAGGTCCCCTGCGGCGAAGACGCCGGGCACGCTCGTCATCCAGGACTCGTCGCTCCAGACCGTGCCCCGGTCGGTCAACCGGACGCCCAGGTCCTGGAGCAGACCGCCCCGCTCGGGACCGGTGAAGCCCATGGCGAGCAACACGAGTTCCACCGGCATCGAGAACTCGCTGCCCTCCACCGGCTGGACGTCCAGTCGCCCGTCGCGTCGCGAGACGCTGACCGAACGCCCGTGCAGCGCCGCCAGGCGCCCGCGCCCGTCGTCGCTGAACCGCTCGGTCATCACGGAGAACGTGCGCTCGCCGCCCTCTTCGTGGGCGGACGAGACGCGGAAGATCTGCGGCCACTCAGGCCAGGGGTTGGCCGCGTCCCGCGCGTCCGGCGGCCGCGGCAGCAGCTCGAACTGGTGGACCGACGCGGCGCCCTGTCGCAGCGCCGTGCCGAGGCAGTCGGCGCCGGTGTCGCCGCCGCCGATGATCACGACACGTTTGCCGGCGGCGGAAATGGCGGTGCCCGCCTCGAGCGTGTCACCCGCGCACAGCCGGTTCTGCTGCGTCAGGTACTCCATCGCGAAGTGCACGCCGGGCAGTGCCCGGCCGGGCACCGGGAGATCGCGCGGTTGCCCCGCGCCGCCCGCCAGCAGCACGGCGTCGTAGTCGTCGCGCAGCTGGCGCACGGTCAGGTCCACGCCGACGTGGACACCCGGCCGAAAGACGACGCCCTCGGCCTCGAGCAGCGCCAGCCGCCGATCGAGGACGCGCTTCTCCATCTTGAACTCGGGGATGCCGTACCGGAGCAGGCCGCCGATGCGGTCGGCCTTCTCGAAGACGGTGACCTCATGACCGGCGTGCGTCAACTGCTGCGCCGCGGCCAGACCGGCGGGGCCCGATCCGACCACGGCGACGCGGCGCCCCGTCCGGACCGTGGGCGGCTGCGGCACGATCCACCCTTCGTCGAAGGCGCGGTCCACGATCGCCTGTTCAATGGTCTTGATCGTCACCGGGTCGGCGTTGATGCCGAGCACACACGACGACTCGCACGGCGCCGGGCACAGCCGGCCGGTGAACTCGGGGAAATTGTTCGTCGCGTGCAGGCGATCGATCGCCTGCCGCCAGCGATTCCGGTACACCAGGTCGTTCCAGTCGGGAATCAGGTTGCCGAGGGGACACCCCTGGTGACAGAACGGGATGCTGCAGTCCATGCACCGCGCGCCCTGCTGCCGTGTCTCCTCGACGACGACGGGCAGGTAGACCTCGTGCCAGTCGTGCAGACGCTCCTCGACCGGGCGCCGCCGTGGGCTCAGGCGGGGAATCTCGATGAAGCCCGTGACCTTACCCATGAGTGACCACCCCGATGAGCTCTTCGAATTCGGGTTCGCGGTGCTCCGCGCGGGCGCGCCGTTCGGCCAGCAGGACCCGCTTGTAGTCGCGCGGCATGACCTTGACGAACTTGTCGCGGACCGTCGCCCAGGCGCCCAGGAGCCGCGTGGCATGCGCGCTTCGCGTGTAGCGCACGTGATTGGCCACCAGTTCCCGGACGACGCGGGCATCGTCGTCGTCGAGCGGCTCGAGTTCGACCAGCGTGCGGTTGCAGCGCCGGGCGAAGTGCCCGTCCACATCGAGGACGTAGGCCACACCGCCGCTCATGCCGGCGCCGAAATTTCGACCCGTGCGACCGATGACCACGACGCGGCCGCCGGTCATGTACTCGCACCCGTGGTCGCCGATGCCCTCGACCACCGCGAAGGCGCCGCTGTTGCGGACCGCGAATCGCTCCCCCGCCAGGCCGGCGACGTACGCCTCGCCGCTCGTGGCGCCATAGAGGGCGACGTTGCCGATGATGACGTTCTCCTCGGAGGCAAAGGTCGCGTCGGACGGCGGCAGCACGATGAGGCGCCCCCCCGACAGGCCCTTGCCCACGAAGTCGTTGGCCTCGCCTTCGAGCGTCATCGTGAGGCCGTGCGGGACGAACGCACCGAAGCTCTGGCCCGCCGTGCCCGTGAACTGCAGACGGATGGTGTCGTCGGGCAGGCCCGCCGCCCCGAACCGCCGTGTGACCTCAGACCCCAGCAGCGTGCCGACGGTGCGGTGGACGTTGCGCAGCGCGCGACGAATCTCCACGGGTTCGGCCCGATTGAGCGCCGGTGCCGCCTCGACGATCAGGTCCTGATCGATCGCCCGGTCCAGGCCATGATCCTGGGTCGTCGTCTGTCGGCGCGCCACGGACGCTGGCGCGTCCGGCTCGGCGAGGATCGTGCTGAGGTCGAGTCCCTTGGCCTTCCAGTGGTCAACGGCGTGCCGGACGTCCAGGCGATCCACGCGGCCCACCATCTCGTCCATCGTGCGGAACCCCAGCTCGGCCATCAGCTCCCGGGCCTCCTCGGCGACGAACCGGAAGAAGTTCTCGACGAACTCGGGGCGTCCGGTGAACAGCTTCCGCAGCGCCGGATCCTGCGTCGCGATGCCGACCGGGCAGGTGTTCAGGTGGCAGACGCGCATCATCACGCAACCGGACACGACGAGCGGCGCGGTGGCGAACCCGAATTCCTCGGCACCGAGCAGGGCCGCGATGACCACGTCGCGGCCCGTCTTCATCTGGCCGTCCACCTGCACCACGATGCGATCGCGGAGGCGGTTGAGGACGAGGACCTGCTGGGCCTCGGCCAGCCCGAGTTCCCAGGGCGCGCCGGCGTGCTTGAGCGACGTCAGCGGGGAGGCGCCCGTGCCGCCATCGTGACCGGAGATGAGCACCACGTCGGCGTGGGCCTTGGCGACGCCGGCCGCGATCGTGCCGACGCCGACTTCGGCGACCAGCTTCACGTGGATGCGTGCGCGGTCGTTGGCGTTCTTCAGATCGTAGATGAGCTGCGCCAGATCCTCGATCGAGTAGATGTCGTGGTGCGGCGGCGGCGAGATCAGCGTGACCCCGGGCGTCGAGTGCCGGACCTTCGCAATCCACGGATACACCTTGAAGCCCGGCAGCTGGCCGCCTTCGCCCGGCTTGGCGCCCTGCGCCATCTTGATCTGGAGATCATCCGCATTGACGAGGTAGTCGCTCGTGACGCCGAACCGGGCCGAAGCAATCTGCCGCACCGCGCTCTTGCGCGAATCGCCGTTGGCATCCGGGATGTTGCGCGCCGGATCCTCGCCGCCTTCGCCGCTGTTCGATCGACCGCCCAGGCGATTCATCGCGATCGCGAGCGTCTCGTGCGCCTCCTGGCTGATCGAGCCATAGGACATCGCGCCGGTCGCGAACCGCCGGACGATGGACGCGACCGACTCGACCTCGTCGAGGGGCACCGGTGTCGCGGCCGGCTTGAGCGTGAACAGGCCCCGCAGCGTGCCGAGCCGGCGGCTCTGATCGTTCACCCGGCGGGCGTAGTCGCGGTAGATCGCGTACTGCCCGGTGCGGGTCGCGTGCTGGAGCTTGAAGACCGTATCCGGATTGAAGAGGTGGAACTCGCCGTCGCGCCGCCACTGGTACTCGCCGCCCGGGTCCAGTTCGGTGGACGCGCCGCCGCGCTCGGCATACGCATGCGCGTGCCGGCGACGGACCTCCTCGGCCACCATGGCCAGCCCGACCCCGCCGATCCGCGAGGAGGTGGAGGTGAAGTAGCGATCGACGAACGTCTGCTCGAGGCCGATGGCCTCGAAGATCTGCGCGCCGCAGTAGCTCTGCAGCGTCGAGATGCCCATCTTGGACATCACCTTGAGGATGCCGGCGTTCAGCGCGCGGATGTAGTTGCCGACCGCTTGCGCGTGCGTCACGCCCTCGAGCGATCCCTGCCGGATCATGTCCTCGAGGGTCTCGAAGGCCAGGTAGGGATTGACGGCCCCGGCGCCGTACCCGATGAGCAACGCCACGTGATGCACTTCGCGCGCGTCGCCCGACTCGATGAGGAGCGCGCACCGCGTCCGGAGGCCCGTGCGGACCAGGTGGTGGTGCACGCCCGAGGTCGCGAGCAGACTCGGGATCGGCGCCTCGGCCTGGCTGAGCCCGCGGTCGGACAGGATCAGGATGGTCGTGCCCGACGCCACCGCCTCCTCGGCCCGCCGGCAGAGGGCCGTCATCGCCCGCTCCAGTCCGACGCCGCCCAGCTCCGGCTCGAAGACCATCGGCAGCGACGTCGTATGGAACCCGGCGAGGCGGATGTGGCGCAGTTTGGCCAGCTGGTCGTTGTCGATGATCGGATACGTGATGTTGATCTGCCGGCACGAGGCCGGCGTCGGCTCCAGCAGGTTCGCTTCGGGGCCCACCGTCGAGGCCATCGACGTCACGAGCTTCTCTCGGATGGCATCGAGGGGCGGGTTGGTGACCTGCGCGAACAGCTGCGCGAAGTAGTCGTACAGCAGCCGCGGGCGATCGGAGAGCACGGCCAGGGCGGCGTCGCTGCCCATCGACCCGAGCGGCTCCTCCCCCTGACGGGCCATCGGCCCGATCAGCAGCCTCGAGATCCTCCTCGGTGTAGCCGAAGACCCGCTGTCGCTGGCGGAGCGCCACCGAGTCCGGGAGCGGCCACTCCGGACCGGGCGGCAGGTCTTCGATGTCGAGCAGGTTGTCGCGCAGCCAGTCGGCGTACGGCTTGGCCCGGGCCAGCGTGTCCTTGATCTCGTCGTCCGACACAATGCGGCCGGCCGCCGTGTCCACCAGGAACATGCGGCCTGGCTGAAGACGCCCCCTGGCCACGACGTCGGAGGCAGGCAGGTCGAGGACGCCGCTCTCCGAGGCCATGACCACGAGGTCGTCGCGCGTCACGCAATACCGTGACGGGCGCAGGCCGTTGCGATCGAGGACGGCCCCGACCTGGGTCCCGTCCGTGAAGGCGATGCACGCCGGGCCGTCCCAGGGTTCCATCAGCGACGAGTGGTACTCGTAGAACGCCTTCCGTTCCGCGCTCATGCTCTCGTGGCCGCTCCACGGCTCGGGAATCATCATGAGCAGCGCATGGGGCAGCGACCGCCCGGCCATCACCAGGAACTCGAGGACGTTGTCGAACGTCGCGGTGTCGCTGCCGCCCTCGCGGATGACGGGCAGGATCTTGGGGAGGTCGTCGCCAAAGACCTTGGACGCGAATAACGCCTCCCGGGCCTTCATCCAGTTGATGTTGCCGCGTAGGGTGTTGATCTCGCCGTTGTGGGCGACGAATCGGTACGGGTGGGCCAGGGGCCACGACGGAAACGTGTTGGTGCTGAAGCGCTGATGCACCAGGGCGAGCGCCGACTCCACGTCGGGATCCTGCAGGTCCACGAACATCGGCGCGATCTGGCTGGCCGTGAGCATGCCCTTGTAGGTCAGCGTGCGCGACGACAGGCTCACGACGTAGAAGGCGCGCCGGTCCGCGGCCGAGAGCGCGTCGATGGCGTGTTCGATGCGCTTGCGGATGACGAACAACTTGCGCTCGAAGTCGAGGCCGTCGGCCGACGGGCGTCCGGGCCGGGCCGGCACCGGGGGCGCCGGCCGGAACGTGCCGGGGGCGGTGGGCGCGGGCCGGCCGATGAAGACCTGCCGGAACAAGGGCGCGACCGCCACCGCACTGGCGCCGAGCGTCGAGGTGTCGGTGGGGACATCGCGCCACCCGAGGAGCTGCTGCCCTTCCTCGCGGATGACGCGCGCGATCAGGTTCTCGATGCGGCCACGCACCTCCGGCTCGCGCGGGAGAAAGATCAGGCCGGCGCCGTAGGCGCCCGGCGGCGGCAGTGTGAAGCCCAGCCGCTCCGCCTCGCGCCGGAGGAAGCGGTCCGGCATCTGCAGCAGGATGCCGGCGCCGTCGCCGGTGTTCGCCTCGCTGCCGCACGCGCCGCGGTGCTCGAGGTTGATGAGCACCTGCAGGGCATGCTTGACGATGGCGTGCGAGGGCACCCCCTTCAGATGCGCGACGAAGCCGACGCCACACGCGTCGTGCTCGAAGCGTGGATCGTAGAGGCCATGCGCCCGGGGAGTACCGTCGTACTGCACAGCACACTTATGCAACGGCCCAGGTCTGTACACCGAACGGAATTACAGCATCGCGCCCATGCGCGTGGGTTCTAGCCTTCACATGCGCGAAGCGCATGGCGTCCACGAGCGGTACGCAGGACGCCGGCCGGCACAGGCCTCCGACTACTTGTCCGTGGGATGCAGCTTGAGCTTCGGGCGCACGACGTCGAGGGCGCGCTTCATCTCTTCGACCGCGCGCGGCAGGTGCTCCGACCGCAGGTGGACCCAGCCGGTCTCGCGGAAGAGCTGATGGCCGGCGATCCGGGCACAGAAGAGCTGCCCGCTCCGCACCTCGCGGGCCACCGACGAGTACGGAATGATCGTGATGCCGAGCCGTACGCGCACCAGAGCCTTGATGATCTCGACGTTCTCGGTCTCGCTGACGACCTTCGGCGCGATCTGCTCCTTGACGAAGAACTCCTCGATCGTCCGGCGGCTGTTGGACCCGGCCTCGAACAGCACGAACGGCTGGTTGGCCAGGTCGCGCGGCTGCAATTCCTTCTTCCGCGCCAGCGGGTGCTGCGGGGAGGTGACCACCAGCAGTTCCTCCCGCATGACCGGTTCGGCGACCAGCGCCGGATCGTCGATCGGCAGCGTGAGCAGGCCGAGATCGGCCTGCCCGCTGCGCAGCTGCCGGACGAGCCGCGGCGTGGCGCCTGGCGTCATCTTGACCTCGACGCCGGGATGCAGGCGGGAAAACTCCTTCAGCAGAGCCGGAAAGACGTAAAGACAGACGGTCATGCCGCCGACGAGCCGCAGCGTGCCGCCGAGCGTCTTGCGGCTCTCGAGCAGGGTCGCACGCGTCTTGTCGATGTCCTCGTGCAGGCGGCGGCTGAGCGCCAGCAGCATCGTGCCGGTCGGCGTGATGCGAATCTTGCCGCCGACGCGGAGAAACAGCTGCTCCTCGAGTTCCTCCTCGAGCACCAGAATCTGGCGGCTGACGGCCGACTGCGAGAGGTGCAGTTGATGGCCCGCGCTCGTGAACGAGCCGGTCTCAGCCACGGCCCGCAGAATCTCCAGCTGTCTCAAGTCCACAACACGTGTCTCCGATGGGAACGCGACGTCAGGCGTGAGCGCCATCATTGAATAACCGGCGCAGCTTCGCAACCCGGCCAGTCAATCGCTCGCGATATGCTCCACACGTCCGGTGCCTGCCACACCCTCCCCTCCACGGACCGCGGTCGCCATCCTCCTGGGCCTGAGCCTCTGCCACCTGCTCAACGACCTCCTCCAGGCGTTGCTGCCGGCGATCTATCCCATGCTCAAGGCGACCTACGGCCTCGACTTCTGGCAGATCGGGCTCATCACGCTGGCCAACCAGCTCACCGCGTCGGTGCTGCAGCCGTTCGTCGGGCGGTACACCGACCGGCGCCCGCAGCCGTTCTCGCTGGCGGTCGGGATGGCGTTCACGCTGCTGGGTCTGCTCGTGCTCGCCTCGGCCACGCGGTTCCTGTCGCTGCTGGCGGCCGCGGCGCTGGTGGGCGTGGGATCGTCCATCTTCCACCCCGAGTCCTCACGGATCGCGCGGGTGGCCTCGGGCGGTCGGCACGGCTTTGCCCAGTCGCTGTTTCAGACGGGTGGCAATCTCGGGTCGTCGTTTGGTCCGCTCATGGCGGCCTTCGTCGTCTTGCCACGGGGGCAGGGCTCCGTCGCGTGGTTCTCGGGGCTGGCGCTCGTGGCCATGCTGCTGCTCTACCGGATTGGTCTCTGGTACCGGTCCACGGGCCTGGCCGTCCCGTCAGGCCACGTCGCGGCCCCGTTGCCCCCGGGGCCCCTCACCCGCGAGGTAAGGCGGGCGCTGACCATCCTGCTGGTGCTCGTCTTCTCGAAGTACATCTACCTGGTGAGCCTGAGCAGCTACTACACGTTCTTCCTGATGCACCGCTTCGGCGTGTCCGTGCAAAGCGCGCAGCTGCACCTGTTCGCGTTTCTCGGAGCGGTGGCGGCCGGGACGTTCATCGGCGGGCCGGTGGGCGATCGCGTGGGTCGAAAGTATGTGATCTGGACATCGATTCTTGGCGTACTGCCCTTCACCCTGGCCTTGCCGTACGCGAACCTCTTCTGGACCACGGTGCTGAGCGTCGTCATCGGGCTGGTCCTGTCGTCGGCGTTCTCGGCGATCCTGGTCTTCGCGCAGGAGCTGGCGCCTGGCCGCGTCGGGCTCGTGTCCGGCTTCTTCTTCGGATTTGCGTTCGGCGTCGGCGGCATCGGCGCCGCGCTGCTGGGCTGGCTGGCCGACGCCACGAGCATCGAACTCGTCTATCGCCTGTGCGCGTGGCTGCCCGCGCTGGGCCTGCTCGCGTGGTACTTGCCGCGACCACCTCGGAGGTAATTCCTACGAAAACTGTAAGCGCTTCAATCGGTTCCCCGCGCTTACAGTTTTCGTAGGAATTACCTCCGAGGTGGTCGCGGCTCACAACGGCGTCAGCCGCACGTACCAGAGACGGAAGGCGACGCGCTGGCGACGGTCGATCTCCGGGAACACGTCGCCGGCCTCGCTGATCGGCGCGGCGAACTCGGAGACGAACTCGAGCCGACGGCGACCGGGCTGGACGACGTCGGCCGAGAGTTCCACCGTGTAACTGCCCATGCGCTCCACCGACGGCACCAGTTCGAAGGCGCCGACCTGACGGCCGTCGAGGAAGACCCGCACCCGCTGGGGTCGGCCATCCGCGAACGGGAGCGGATCGAGCCGCATGACCAGGCGATACGCCCGCCGCTCGGGTAGCGGCACGCGGATCTCAGCGCGCTCGGCAGTAGCCAGACGCGCCGTGACCGCGCCGGTCTGGACGGGCGCCGACCAACTCTCGGTGTAGAAGACCTCATCGGCCTGACCGACGGCGACCGACGAGGACTCCCCGAGCAGCAGGCCCTCGCGCACGGTCAGGTATGGCGCCCAGAACCTGCCGGCCATGCCCGCGCCGACCACCGCCAGCACGCCGCCGGCACGGAGAGCTTCGCGTCTCCACGCCACCGCGCGCAGTGTCGCGGGCTCGGCGACGATCTGACGCAGACCTCGGGCCAGCATCGACCACGCCGCACCGGCCGCCACCAGGTAGATCGGGTAGACGTGCATCGTGAAGCGCCAGGCGTCGCCGCCAGGCGACGCCCACGTGACCATGTACGGCACGAGCGATCCGACCAGCAGCACGAGGAGCAATCGCCCCACCGGCAGGAACAGCCAGAGGATCACCCCTGCCGCGGCGCTCAGGCGTAACAGCGCGCCGAGCCCGGGGCGCCACGGCTCGAAACCCTGCCACTTGATGACGAACGGCTGGGTCACCAGGCCGCGGATGGCGGTGTCGGTCGTGGCAATCGGACGCGTCGCAAACTTCGTCCGCACGTAGGCGGCCGCGCTCTGCGGCTGGTCGTACGGCGTGCCCTCGGCCGCGCGGTAGAACACCGTGTGGTAGTTGATGGCGTACAGCGGATCGCCAGTCGCGATCGCGCAGTTGATGAGGTATGGCCCGACGAGCGCGGCCGCGACGACGACCGCCACCGCCAGGCCCTTCGCGCGCGCGACGATCGAGGCCCGGCCGCCCGAACAGGCGAGCCACAGCAGCGCGGGCACGATGAACGACAGGGCCGTGATGCGCGTCAAGCAGGCACCCGCGGCGACCAGGCCCAGCATGATTGCGCGCCCCACGCCGGGCGCCTCGCGCCAGCGCACGCACGCCCACGCCGTCAACGTGACGAAGCACGTGAACGCCTCATCCCGCCAGCCTTCGGGCGCCCACGCTAGCAGGTCGCAATCGAGCGCCATGCCGGCCGCGGCCAGAAGTCCGACGCCCGGTCCCCGCACGGCGGCACCCAGGAGATAGGCGGCGACGATGGCTAGCAGGCCGAAGGTCATCGACGCCAGACTGACCGAGACGTCGGCGCCGCTGGTGAGCCACAGCCAGCCGCGCGTGGCAGCCAGAAACAGCGGCTCGCGCACATGCGGCTGGTAGAAGGCCGTCATCTCGCGCGCGAACTTGAGGTAGTTCGCCGGGTCGCCACCGACGTACGGCTTATCGACCTTCTTCCAGGACCAGCCCGCCGGCACCAGCGCGTCGCGGACCGGCCGCAATGACGCGTCCGAGGCGGCCAGCCAGCCCGGCGCGGCAAACGGGCCGTACATGTCGCTCAGGACCGCCCCGCGCAGCAGCGCGCCGTAAGCGACGATGCCGGAGAGCGCGAGCGCCAGCAGCAGGCGCCGCGTCAGCACGTGTCGGTCAGGCATCCGATCGGCAGTCGGCGCGAACGAGCGCACTCAGGGCTCGAGGGCCGCGAGAACCCTGCCCAGGACCTGGTCGAGCCCCCGCGTCCCGCCCCCCAGCCACCGCACCCAGGCCTCGTCGAGGCGCGCCTTGTCGAATCCGAGCGTCCCGGGATCAGCCGCCGGCCAGGCGCCGCGCGGCGGAAACAGAGGCGAAACGGGTGAAACGGGCCGTTGAGCGCTGACGACGGCGAGGGCCAGGACGGCCATGAGACTCGGGGCGAGCAGTCGGCGCACCATGCGGGAATTCTACCCGGAGGCCCGGCACAGGCTAAGATCACAAGGATGACCACCCCTGAGAGCCCGGCGACCGTCGCGGCTCCCTCTGCTACCGGATTCGGCGCTCTTGGACTCTCGGCCAACATGGCGAAGGCCGTCGCGGCCCTCGGCTACGAGGAACCGACCCCCATTCAGCGCGAAGCAATCCCGCTCCTGCTCGACGGACGCGACCTTATCGGCCAGGCCGGTACGGGCACGGGGAAGACCGCGGCGTTCGCCCTGCCGCTGGTCGATCGTCTTGCGGCGGCCGGCAGTGGCCGCCACGATGGCCCGCGCGGCCTCATCCTCGTCCCGACGCGTGAGCTGGCGATGCAGGTGGCTGAAGCGGTGCACAAGTACGCCAAGCGCACGACGCTGAACGTCGTGCCGCTCTACGGCGGCGCGCCCATGGACCAGCAGATTCGCGCACTGCGACGTGGCGCCGACGTTGTCGTCGCGACCCCGGGCCGCGCGCTCGACCACCTTCGCCGGCAGACTCTGACGCTCGAGACGCTCGAGATCCTGGTGCTCGACGAAGCCGACGAGATGCTCGACATGGGCTTCGCTGACGACCTGGAGGCGATCCTCACAGCGACGCCGGAAGGGCGGCAGACCGCGCTCTTCACGGCCACGATGGCGCCGCGGATCGCGGCCATTGCCGAGCGCCACCTCCGCTCGCCCACCCGCGTGACGATCAAGGCCGAGAAGCGGCCGGCCGGCAAACTCCCGCAGGTGCGCCAGGTCGCGTACCTGGCGACGCGGTCGCAGAAGGCGCAGGCGCTCGGACGCGTCCTCGAGTTCGAGGCGCCGGGCTCGGCGCTCGTGTTCTGCCGGACGCGGGTCGAAGTGGACGCCCTCACCGACATCCTCAAGTCACACGGCTACGGCGCGCAGGCGCTGCACGGCGGCATGGAACAGAAGCAGCGCGACCGCGTGATGCAGCTCTTCCGTCAGGAGAAGGCCGACGTGCTGGTCGCCACCGACGTGGCGGCGCGCGGGCTGGACATCGACCACATCTCGCACGTCATCAACTACGACCTGCCGAGCTCGCCCGAAGTGTACGTCCATCGGATTGGCCGCACGGGTCGCATCGGCCGCGAGGGCGTGGCGATCACGCTCGTCGATCCGCGTGAGCAGCGCATGCTGCGCCACATCGAGGGTCTGACCCGCCAGCGCATCGAGCTGCTGCCGCTGCCGACCGCCGACGCGCTGCGGGCGCGCCGCTTCGATCTGGCCAAGTCGGCGCTCCGCGAACGGCTGGTCGCTGGAGGTCTCGACGCCCAGCGGGCCCTGGTCCAGTCGCTGGCCGATGAGTTCGACGTACTGGACATCGCGGCAGCCGCCGTGGCGATGCTCCAGGATGACAACCAGGAGGAGGGCGCGCCTCCGCCGGTGGTTGACGCCCCGCCGACGCGCACCACGCGCCCCGAGCGGCCGGCGCCGTCTGGGGCCCGGCGCGATCGGCCCGCGCGGACTGAGGACGAGCGGGCCGCGCCCGACGACTCCGGTCCCTCGCTCGAGGACGGGCCGCGTGCCATTCTGGTCATCGGCGCCGGGCGACAGGACGGCGTCCGACCGGGAGACATCGTCGGGGCGATTACCGGCGAGGCGAAACTGACCTCCCGGCAGATTGGCGCCATCCGCATTGGCTTCAAGTCGTCCCTGGTCGAAGTGCCCGCCGCCCTGGCGGACCGCATCATCAAGGCCCTGAAATCGACCACCCTGCGGGGTCAGAAGGTGGACGTGCGCCGCGACGACTGACCCTCCCTCAGGGTCTTACGGAAGTCTTACAAACACCTGAGCCAGCGCTTGTTATCGTTTCCTTGGCGTCGTCTCGACGTCAGGGCCGGCGTCGCGCCGGGCCGAAGGAGCAGAACGAGTGAGTGCGAGCGTGGCAGCAGGGCCCGGCGTCCAGCGACGGTCGGGAGGCACGGGGAGTCGGCAGGGCGCGCAGCCCGATCGCTATCACAAGACGGCTTGGGTCACCTGCTTCTTCATGACCCTGTTCCACGCCGGCGCCGTCTGGGCGCTCCTCGACTTCACCTGGTCGGGTGTCGCGGTCCTGCTCGTGACGTACTACGTCTCGCTCGTGTTCGGCATCGGCATGTCGTACCACCGCCTGCTGACGCACCGCGCCTTCAAGACGCCCAAGGTGATCGAGTACTTCCTCACCGCCTGCGCGACCATCGCGCTCGAAGGTGGGCCGCTCTTCTGGGTCTCGACGCACCGGAAACACCACCAGCATTCCGACAGCGACCAGGACCCGCACACGCCGCGCCATGGGGGCTTCTGGGCGCACATGGGCTGGATCATGTTCGGTGACATCCAGCACAACCGCGTCGGGCTGACCTCGCGCTACGCGCCCGACCTGGCCAAGGACCCGGTCCACGTCTGGTTGAGCAAGTATCACTGGGTGCCGCTCACCACGCTCGGCATCGGTCTGCTCCTGGTCGGCGGCTGGAACTGGGTTCTGTGGGGCGTCTTCCTGCGGACGACGCTGGGCCTGCACGCGACGTGGCTGGTCAATTCGGCCACACACATGTGGGGGTCGCGCCGCTTCGAGACCCGCGACGACTCGCGCAACAACTGGTGGGTCGCCATGCTCACGTTCGGCGAAGGCTGGCACAACAACCACCACGCGCATCCGACCTCGGCGGCGCACGGGCTGGCCTGGTACGAACTCGACGTGACCTACCTGCACATCCGCGCTCTCGAGGCGCTCGGCCTGGCGTGGGACGTGCGTCGCGTGCGCACGGACACAGCCCTCGACGCGGCGGCCTAGGCGAAGGCTTCTTCAAATTTGGACCGGCGCAATGGGGCCCCACCCCCATTGCGCCTCCGGAGGCTCAGCGTCCGCGCGACGCGCGGAGCTTCGCCGTGCTCCCAGGCGACCGTGACCCCTCGGTCCCGCGCGTCGCGCGGGCGCCGAGCTAGGGGGTCGGTACCTCGATTGTGGGAAACTCCGGGGAGATGGGGCCGCGAACTCCCCGGAGTTTTCCACAATCGAGGGTACGACCCCTTATGAGTGCCAAGCCGGGCCGGCGGGGGGCGATCGCGTTCTTCGTCACGTTTTGCGTCTGCCTGGTCGCCCTGGCCGTGGCGCTCAACGTCGGCTGGGTGGTGCTCACCTGGCGGCAGGTGTTGCCGCTGCTGCTCGGCGTCCCGGTCTTCGCCGCGATCATCACGGGGCTCATCCTGAACACGACGTTCCTGGTCCGCGAGATCAGGCGCAACGAACAGCATGACGCGTTCGTCAACGCCGTCACGCACGAGCTGAAGACCCCCATCACGTCGATCCGCCTCCACCTCGAAACGCTCCAGGCGCACGACGAGACGATCGCGCCCGAGAAACGACGTGAATTCTACGGCGTGATGCTCGAGGACACCGCGCGGCTGCTGCACACGGTGGAACAGGTGCTGCACACCGGGCAGGCCGGCCGGCTCCCCCTGCACCGGGCCCGGATCGATCTCGGCGCCCTCGCCGAAGAATGCGTCGCGCTGGCGCGCGCGCGGCTCCAACTGCCGGCCGAGGCCCTGCGCCTGGCGCCCGTCATCGCCACCGGTGAGCCGGTCGAGGTGATCGGCGATGCCGGCCAGTTGACCGGCGCGATCCTCAACCTGATCGACAACGCGGTGAAGTTCTCAGGCGATCGCGTAGACGTTGACGTCGGCGTGACGCGCGACGGCGACCGCGCGCGGCTGCGCGTTCGGGATCGCGGCGCGGGCCTGCCCCCGCCCGAGGTCAAGCGCATCTTCAAGCGGTTCTATCGGATTCCCGGGCCGCTCACGCAGCGCGTCAAGGGCACGGGCCTCGGCCTGTTCATCGTGCACACGACGGCCAAGCAGCACGGCGGGCGCGCCTATGCGGAGAGCGACGGTCTGGGCCACGGCTCCACCTTCTACCTCGACCTGCCAGCCGCGCCGCCGGCCGGGGCCTGACCCATGTCCGCCATCCTCGTCGTCGAAGACGAACCCCACATCGCGTCTGGCCTGCAGTTCAACCTGGAGGCCGCGGGCCATTCGGTCGCAATCGCCCGGACCGGGGAAGAGGCCTTGGCGTCGCTCGACGACCACCCGGACGACGTGGACTGCCTGATTCTGGATGTGATGCTGCCGGGCATCGATGGGTTTGGCGTGGCGCGGGCCCTGCGGGCCCAGGGGTGGTTCGCCCCGATCCTCATGTTGACGGCCCGGGCCAGAGCCGAGGACGTCCTGCGCGGCTTCGAGGCCGGCGCGGACGACTACCTGCCAAAGCCCTTCGACCTGACGATCCTGGTGGCGCGCGTCAGCGCCCTGCTCCGCCGGCACGCCTGGCACCGCAGCGTCCGGCCGGCAGGTGCAGGCCTGGGGAGCGCCTCCGCACCGGTGCCCGAGGTCTACACGTTCGCCGACAAGACCGTGGACTTCGACGCGCTCGAACTGCGCGTCGGCGACCGCGTGCACCCGCTGACGCTGATGGAGACCAACCTGCTCCGTTACCTCGTCCAGCACGACGGCCAGACGGTGTCACGCAAGCGGATGCTGGAGGACGTGTGGAACCTGCACGAAGACACGGACACCCGCGCGATCGACCACTTCATCGCGCGCCTCCGCAAGTACATCGAGGACGAACCGGCCCGTCCGCGGTATCTGCTGACCGTCCGTGGTGTCGGCTACCGGTTCGTGTCCACGCCGAGGTAGACGGGCTGCGGACTACGGGGGACAGCCGAGAACGCTGCGATCTGGCAGACCGGGGGATCACCGCCCGGCTTCGAGCCGCCCCTCAAGGCACGGTCTGAAACCCCGCCTCGGCGAAGTGCGCGTCAACGGCCAGGGCCGTGGTCATGCCCTGCTCGCGCATGAACTCGAAGCTCACGCAATCGACCAGGCTGAGATGGCGTCGGTCCTCGCGTCCCAATCGATCCACACCGCGCCGGTACAGACGCTCGTCAACCCACTCCACGCGCACGACTGGCAGCACGTCTTCATCGAAGTCCCGTGCCGCCGCCAGACCCACGCGGTGCTGCAGGAGCGCCATCGTCTCGACAATGACGAACGAGGTGGTCCCGAGCGGCCTCCCCTGATCGAGCAACCGCTTGAACGCGCCACGGACCGACTCGTGCGCTTCGTCCGTTCGGACAAGCAGCGCATAGAACGCGGACGAGTCCACGAACACGCTCACCGCCGAAACGCCTCGGCCAGCACCTCGTCGTGGCGTCGTGAGACGTCGTCGGCGCCTGACGCCTCGACGTATTTGCCGGCCACGGCCATGAGCCGACGGGCCCGCTCTGCTGGGTTGTGCGCGTCGTCGCCCTCGAGATGGGCATCCACGCAACGCCTGATGACCTCAGCGACGGACACGCCCAAGCCCTTGGCTCGGCGTTTCACCCGCCGGTGCTGCGACGGCTCGAGCTGTATCTGCAAGCGCACCATGATGGCATGAGCATACCATCATCGAGTGGACGCCCGGCCGTCACCATTTCCTCGAACCCTGGCCGCCTCTCTTACGCTCGCTTGCGGCGCCAGGTCCGGAGTGCAATGCCCGCCAGCCCGAGTGACAGCAGCGTCACCGACGCCGGTTCCGGCACGGCCCCGAACGTGACGTTGTCCACCACCGGCCCGAAGCCGACGACCTGATTGACCCGCACGCTGCCGATGCCGCCGCCAGACTCGTATCCGAAGAAGAGCGGCGTCACGGCCGAGGGAAACGACAATCCGCCCACGACGGCGAGGACCGTGACGTCGTCGCTGCCGAAGACCGTCACCTGGCTCGTCGCCGGGAATCCGCCGTAGTTCAAGAGGTCCATCCCGAACGCGTGGACCGGCACGAGGAAGTCGAACAACAGGTCGAAGGCCGGGTTGGTGCCCATCGTCTGGCTGGGCAGGCTGTAGAAGCCGTTGCCCTGCCAGACCAGGCTGCCGGAGGAGGTCGAGACACGCAGCCCCGGCACGATCAGGTCCGGGCCCTGACCCGCGACGATCGAGGTCGCGTCGATGGCCGAGCGTCCCCACAGTGGCGCCCGTCCCGGCAGCCACAGTGAACGCCTCGAACGTCTCGGTCGTCGCCGCGGCCCCCAGCAAGGCATTCAGGGTCGTGCGGTCGGCGATCGGACTGGCCGACGATTCAGACGCAGCGCACGCGAAGACACAGGCGAACAGGACTGGCAACAGGCGTCGGCTCATACCACCTCCGTGGACGAGCGACGCCACTGCAAGTCAGCGGCCGCGCGGGATACACGCCCAGGCTGAGCCGGCGCCTCGTCGCGCCCGCGACGGCTCGCCCACAGCTGACCTTAGTCAGTCGAACCGGCCGGCCATCGGACAACGGCTGTCGTCGGTAGCCCGTCGCCCTAGGCCGTCGGCTGTCATCCGTGTTCTGTTCGTAGCCCGTAGCCCGTAGGCTGTAGCCCGTCGTCCGTCGTAGGTAGCCCGTCTGCTGTCGCCCGTAAAGACACAAAGAGCCGGACAGGTCTCCCCATCCGGCCCCCGTGTTCCATCCCGCCTGGCAGAGGCGATCTCCGCTGACGGTTTCCGAGCGCGACGTCCGAGCGTACTCGCCGAATCGGCGCACGAGCTGGTCGCGAAGGCTAGCTTGTTAGCCGAAGCGGCAGGCTCTCGCCGCGAAGGCTAATGCGTCACCGAGTCGGTCGGTGCCGGCGTCTCAGCCTTCTTCTTGCCAAGGCCCTGAATCTGCAGGCCCGTGGCGACTTCAGGCTTCGCTTCCTTCAAGACGACCTGCCGGTAGAGCTCGGCCATCTTGTCGTTCTCCTGCTGGGCCTTGCGCGCACGCAGCTTCTCTTCGCGGGCGTTCTTGGCGATGCCCTGCGAGTCGAGGTCGTGCTGAATGCCCTTGGCCACGGCGTCGGCGTCGAGCTTCAGCGTGTGCGCGGTGGTGTCGAGCGCCACCTTCTTGCCGCCCGCGAAGATCTCGTGCCGGCCGTGCTCCTCGTACCACTTGGTGAGGGTGGCCGTCATGTGCATCTTCTCGATGATGTTCCGCCAGCCGACGCCCGTGTTGTAGGCGCAGAAGCTGATCTCGCCTTCCTGCGTCGCATACGGAATGATGCAGCGCTCCGTGCGGCGGAAGTCGTAGTTGAACAGGTCCTGGAACCACATGCCGGCGATGAACAGGAAGTTCCACCGGTCGGTGCGGCGCTTCTCGATGTCTTCCATCGTGCGTTCGCCGGTGACCTTGCCGTAGTCCTTGCCGCTGGCGCCGAACGTCTTGTCGAACTTCTTCATCAAGTCGGTCATCTTGAAGTGCGTCGGCGACTTGAAGGGGTCGTAGTTCTTCATCAGGGCCAACGCCATGCCGGTGAGCGACAGGAACTTGCCGCGGGCCGCATCGTTGACCTTGGCGACGTCCTTGGCCATCTGCTCGGCCTTGAGGAACGCCGTGACGGGCACGGCTTCCTTCGTTTCCTTGTCAATCATCACGGCCATGCCGATGCCGCAGTTCGGGTGGCAGCCGCAGGAGAGCTGACCGAAGTCGGCGGCGGCGCCGTGCACGAGGTCCGCCCAGTCGCCGAACGTGGCGGTGAACGAAATCGGGAACCAGTCGCGGATCGGCTCGCCGATGCCGGTCTGGTTCTTCACGTCATGCGCCAGATGCGACAGCGTGTAGCGCTGCGCGTGCCGGCGCTCGTCGGTGATCTCCTCGTCGCGGCCGGTGAAGGACACTGGCTGGAACGACAGGAACGAGATCTTCCGCGGGTTGTCGAGCGCGAACTGGATGATCCGGCCGACCTGCTCGTTGTTCACGCCATTGACGATGGTCGTGACCGGGACGATGTCCACGCCGTTCTTCCAGAGGTTCTCGATCGCGCGAAGCTTGACGTCGAACAGGTTGCCGACCAGACGATGCGAGTTGGCCGCATTCCCGATGCCGTCGAACTGCAGGTACGCGTAGCGGAGACCCGCTTCAGCCGCCGCCCTGGCGAAGTCCGGGCTCTTGGCGAACTCGATGCCGTTGGTCGCCGCCTGCACCGAGTTGTAGCCCACCTTGCGGGCGTAGCGCACGGCGTCGAGGAAGTAGGGCGAGAGCGTCGGCTCGCCGCCCGAGAACTGCACGGACATCTGCCGGCGCGGCTTCAGCGATACGGCGTTGTCGAGCAGCGTCTTGATCTCGTCCCAGCCCAGCTCATGGACGAACCCGACCTGGTTCGCGTCCATGAAGCACGGGTCGCACATCATGTTGCAGCGGTTGGTCAGGTCCACGGTCAGCACCGCGCCGCGGCCGTACTTGATGGTGGACGAGCCGTGGTTGTGGAGCTTCTCGTCGGCGTGCGAGCGGATGTCGGAGCCCGGGAACGTCTCTTCGAGGTGCTTGAAGAACGCCGAGTCCATCGCCATCACGTCTTCGAAATGGCCGTGAATCGGGCAGTCCTTGACCATGAGGATCTTGCCCTCACGCTCGATGATGGTCGCCTTGATCTCGCCGATCTTCTCGGTGAGGAGCACCTTGTAGTCGCGCTTGCCGTCGAGGATTTCCTGGCGCGCCTCGCGCACACAGACCGGGCAGAGCGAGTCGGTCTCGCGGGGCCAGCCGAGCGGTGGCTTCACCTTCTGCCAGGACTTGAGCAGCGGCTTCTCGGACCATTTCGGGGTAAACGACGGGTTCGGCTTGATGCTGTTGAGGGCATCGAACACCGTCCACGCGCCCCGCGCGACGACCGTGAGACCCTTTTCGACGTACTTGATTGGCTTGTGCATCTAACTGTTCTCCGCGGCGCCCGTTTGGGGGCCCCGCCCGACCGGATCCCAACGTGGACCTGCGGCCGCAAAATTCGCTTGCGCAGAATAGCCCGCCCCGCCGGACCACCATACAGATTTGTGGTTATCGGGCCCTGACAGGGGTTCAACGGGCCGCAGGACCGGGTGAACGGGCACCCCCATTTTGGGCGGCAAGTGCCATTCGGCCAACGCTTTGGCGTCGATTCGGTCCTCGGATGCACGCCGGTGCGTTCGTGGCTGACCGGCGTTACCATGCAGGCATGCGATTCGCGCGGATCCTCGCACTGCTCACCCTGGCGTTCGGGATCACGGCGGCGCCCTCCGCCCGACAGGCGCCTCCGGCGGACAAGCCCGACGTCCTGTTCATCGTCCTCGACGACCTGAACGACTGGGTGGGGGCGCTGCGCGGACACCCGCAGGCTCTCACGCCGACCATCGACGCCCTGGCCCGGCGCGGCACGCTGTTCGTGAACGCCCACGCCCAGGCGCCCCTGTGCAACCCCTCACGCGCCAGCTTCCTGACCGGTCTGCGGCCATCGACGACCGGGATCTACGGGCTGCAGCCTGGCATCCGGGCGGTCCCCGCCACGGCCCAACGTGTGACGCTACCGCAGCACTTCGCCCGTCACGGCTACGCGACGTCGGCGGTCGGCAAGATCTTCCACGACGGGTCGATCCCCGAACCGCAGCGCGCCGCCGAGTTCGGCGTCTGGGGCCCATCGCCGGCCATGCCGCTGCCGCCCAGGAAGTTCGTCGAGACGCCCGACGCGATTCGGTTGATGGACTGGGGCGTGTTTCCCGAACGCGACGCCGATCAGGCCGACGCCAAGACGACCGACGCGGCGCTGGCGCAGCTCGCGGCCTCGCCCGGGGACCGACCGCTCTTCCTCGCCGTTGGCTACCGGCTCCCGCACGTGCCCAACTTCGCCTCGGCGCGCTGGTTCGACAGGCTCCCCGCGGCGCGGGTGCAATTGCCGCCCATCAAGCGCGACGATCGCGCCGACGTGCCGCCCTTCAGCTGGTACCTCCACTGGCAGCTGCCGGAGCCGCGTCTGGCCTGGATGGAAGCGGCCGGGCAACTCAGGCCGTTCGTGCGCGCGTATCTGGCGTCAACGACCTACGTTGACAGCGAAATCGGTCGGCTGCTCGCGGGCCTGGCGGCCTCCCCCCGTGCCTCACGCACCATCGTCGTGCTGACCTCCGACCACGGCTATCACCTCGGCGAGAAGGGCATCACAGGCAAGAACTCGCTCTGGGAGCGGTCCACCCGCGTGCCGCTCGTTTTCGCCGGTCCGGGCGTCGGCCGCGGCGTGGTGCGGGCGCCGGCCGAATTGCTCGATCTGTTCCCGACCCTGAGTGACCTCGCGCGTCTGCCGCAAGTGGACGGCCTCGAGGGGCACAGCCTGGTGCCGCAGCTGCGCAACGCCGGCGCCGAGCGCACGTGGCCTGCCATCACGACGCACAACCAGGGGAATCACGCCGTGCGATCGAGGCAGTGGCGTTATATCCGCTACGCCGATGGCAGCGAGGAGCTGTACGACATGGTGCGCGATCCGAACGAGTGGACGAACCTGGCCGGCGACCGGCGTCAGGCGCGCGTGCTGGCCGACCATCGCCGCTGGCTGCCATCCAGCGACGCGCCGCCGGCAGCGGGCAGCCGCTCGCGGGTACTCGTCAGAGACGGCGACCAATGGCTGTGGGAAGGTGTCCCGATCAAGGGATCGCCCCGATGAGGGCCTCGACAGGCGCGGCAGGGCTCGTCGTCGCGACGCTCGCCAGCGTCGTCATTCTCGCGCAGGATCCCGGGCGGACCGCGGTGTCGATCGTCGGCGGCGACTTCCACGTCAACGGCGCTCCGACGTACGCGGGTCGGACCTGGCGCGGGCATCGGATCGAAGGCCTGCTCATGAACGCCCGCATGGTCCAGGGGGTCTTCGACGATCGGAACCCCGACACCGTGGCGCGGTGGGCGTATGCCGACACCGGCCAGTGGGACCCGGACCGCAACACGGCCGAGTTCATCGCGGCCATGCCGGAGTGGCGGCGGCACGGCCTGCTGTCGTTCACGATCAACCTCCAGGGAGGCTCGCCCGAGGGCTATTCGAAGGCCCAGCCCTGGGAGAACTCGGCGTTCAACGCCGATGGCACCTTGCGACCGGAGTACACCGCCCGCCTCCGCCGCATCCTGGACCGCGCGGACCAGCTCGGCATGGTCCCGATCGTCGGCTACTTCTATTTCGGCCAGGACCAACGGCTCTCCGACGAAGCGGCGGTCGTGCGCGCGACCGACGCGGCCACGAACTGGCTGCTCGCGGGCGGCTGGCGCAACCTGCTGGTCGAGGTGAACAACGAGTGCAACGTCGCCGCGTACGACCACGCGATTCTCAAGTGCCCGCGGGTGCACGAACTGATTGAGCGTGTGAAGCGCACGAACGATCGCGGAGGACGACGGCTGCTGGCAAGCACCAGCTATGGCGGCGGGACGGTGCCGGGCGCCAACGTGGCCCAGGTCTCGGATTTCCTCCTGCTCCACGGCAACGGCGTCTCGCAGACGACCCGCATTCGCGAGATGGTGCAGCAGACACGGGCGCTCCCCGGCGCGGGCGACAAGCCGATCCTGTTCAACGAAGACGACCACTTCGATTTCGACGCGGCCGAGAACCACTTCACCACCGCGGTGGCCGCGCGCGCGTCGTGGGGGTACTTCGACTTCCGGATGTCGGGCGAGGGCCCTGACGAGGGGTACCAGTCGGTGCCGGTGAACTGGGGCCTGAGCAGCGCGCGCAAGCGCGGATTCTTCCGTTTGCTGTCGGAGATCACGGGCAGCCGCTGAGCGCGACCGCCGCGACGGCCTCTGCCGGCCGCCCTCGCGTGTGCCAGCCGCGTGGCGCAGCGAACGAGCCGGTCGCGTGAATCGTGTCGGCTATCGGGCCACAGCCGCGCGACCGACCGCCGCCTTGCGTCGCTTGGCCATCCAGAAGGCCACCCGCGCGCCGAGCAGAAGGACGGCGGCTGCGGCCCACCAGAGCGGCTCCCGGATGTCGGACTTCTGCCCCCACACGAAGTGGATGATGCCGGCGACCAGCGCGACGTACACGAGCCGGTGCAGTCGCTGCCAGTTGCGGCCGAGCAGGCGCATCATGCCGTTGGTCGAGGTGAGCGCCAGCACCAGGAGGATGGCGAAGCCCAGCATGCCCATGGTGATGAACGGGCGGTTCGCGACGTCGTCCCAGATAGCCGGCACGTCACCGACCTGGTCGAGCGCGACGTAGATGCCGAAGTGGGCCAGGGCGTAGGCGAACGCCCAGACGCCGAGGAGGCGCCGCACGAGCTGGAGGCGATTCCAGCCCGTCAGCCGGCGGATTGGCGTGATCGCCAACGAGGCGATCAGCAGCATCAGCGCGTCTTCGCCGGTCGTGTGGAGCAGCGTCTCGATCGGGTTGACGCCGAGGTCCCCCTGGTACGTCATCCACGCCAGGCTGAGCGCCGGCAGCAGCGCGGCGATGAACACGACCGGATAGAAGTAACGGGACCTGAGAAAGGCGTTAATCCGGTCGCCGAGCGCCTTCATGGCGTCAGTAGAACTTCGTCAGGTCCATCCCCGCGTAGAGGCTGGCTACCTGGTCGCCGTACCCGTTGAACATCTGCGTCGGCGTGTTGCGCAGCAGCCCCGGCAGCCGCACTTCACGCGCCTGGCTCCACCGCGGATGCGCCACATTGGGATTGACGTTCGCGTAGAACCCGTATTCGTGCGGCGTCTGCACCGCCCACGTGTTGTTCGGCTGGCGCTCGCTGAACGAGATGCGGACGATGGACTTGCCGCTCTTGAAGCCGTACTTCCAGGGGATGTGCACGCGCAGCGGCGCGCCCGTGGGCTTCGGCAGCACCTTGCCGTAGAGCCCCACCACCATCATCGTCAGCGGATGCATCGCTTCGTCCATCCGCAGCCCCTCGACATAAGGCCACTGCAGGCCGGCCGTTGACAGGCCCGGCATCTCGCTGGGGCGCACCAGGGTCTCGAACGAGATGAACTTCGCCGATGGACGCGGTTGCAGCTTGTTGATCACGGCCGAGAGCGACACGCCAATCCAGGGCATGACCATCGACCAGCGCTCGACGCAGCGATGCCGATAGACGCGCTCCTCGAGCTGGTTGAAGTTGACGAGGTCTTCGACGCCGTAGTTGCCGGGCTTGTCGCAGAGGCCGTCCACCTTGACCGTCCACGGCCTGGTGGTCAGCCGGTCGGCGTAGCGGCCCGGGTCGCTCTTGTCGGTGCCGAACTCGTAATAGTTGTTGTAGGTCGTGATCTCTTCGAAGGTATTGGGCTTGTCGGCCGCGACGAACGCGGCGTTGCGGGTGGACTTGAGGTCGGCCGCCTGGGCCGCGAGCCGCTCGCCGAACGCATCACTGAGGAACGCATCGCCCCCGCCGGCCACCGCGGCCCCGGCCGCCACGCCGGCCAGCCCGGCCGTCGCCGTGCGGATGAAGTCCCGCCGCGAGTGATAGACGTGCTCAGGCGTGACTTCCGAATAGGGGATGTCCGACGACGTCTTGACCTTGAGAATCATGATGGCTCCGTCTCTGTCCTCGCGTGCGAGGGACCATTATTCCACGTCGCTGCTGCCGCCCTCGACACTCACCTCTACTACGCCGGTCGAGGCAGGCTGGTGACAGCCGTGGCCCGAACGGGCGCGTTCGGCCCCTCGTTGGTCTACTACGGCGCGGATCGGCCAGCCGATTGGCACGCGGATGGTCGGGCCCCCTCAGACGCGGCGCGGGCCGTTCGGCCGGGGACACGGTGGCATAATCAAGCGGAACCATGCCCGACGCCTCGTCGATCTCGCCCACCGCCGCTGACCAGCTCCTCGACAGACTCACCCGCCGCACCGCCGAAGTCGGTGTCGTGGGTCTGGGCTATGTCGGGCTGCCGCTGGCCGTGGAGTTCGCCCGGGCCGGCTTCCGGGCGACCGGCATCGACCTGGACACGCGCAAGGTCGATACAGATCAACCGCGGCGAGTCCTACATCCAGGACGTCCCGACCGACGATGTCGCCGCGTTCCAGGCCCAGGGACGCCTGAGGGCCACGACCGACCCGGCCATCGTCGCCACGCTCGACACGATCAACATCTGCGTGCCGACGCCGCTTCGCAAGACGAAGGACCCTGACCTGTCGTATGTGGTCTCCGCCGTCGAGCGCATCGCCGACCACCTGCGCCCCGGGCAACTCGTCATCCTCGAGTCCACGACCTATCCGGGCACGACGGACGAAGTCGTGCGGCCGATTCTCGAGCGCGGGGGCCTGCGGGCCGGACGGGACTTCTACCTCGCCTTCTCGCCCGAGCGGGTCGATCCGGGGAACGAGACGTGGACGACGAAGAACGTGCCGAAGGTGGTGGGCGGCGTGACGCCGACGTGCACGAGGCTGGCCAAGGCGCTCTACTCGGCGTCGATCGACACGGTCGTCGAGGTCAGTTCGCCCAAGGTCGCCGAGATGGTGAAGCTGCTCGAGAACACCTTTCGCGCGGTGAACATCGGCCTGGTCAACGAGCTCGCGCTGATGTGCGACCGGCTGGGCATCAGCGTCTGGGAGGTCGTCAACGCGGCGGCGACCAAGCCGTTCGGCTTCATGCCCTTCTATCCGGGTCCCGGCCTGGGCGGCCACTGCATCCCGATCGACCCGTTCTACCTGTCGTGGAAGGTCAAGGAGGTCGGGTTCGAGGCGCGGTTCATCGAGCTGGCCGGGCACGTCAACGGCGCGATGCCGCACCACGTGGTGGACAAGATCGCCGACGCCCTCAACGCGCACGAGAAGTCGGTGCGCGGGTCGTCGGTGCTGATTCTCGGCGTGGCCTACAAGCGCGACGTGGATGACTTCCGCGAATCGCCCGCGCTCGACGTGATGGCGGCGCTGGACCTGAAGGGCGCGCGCGTGTCGTATCACGACCCGTATGTGGCGACGCTCCTGGCGCGGGACTGGCCGGGCGCGCGCGACATGGCGTCGATCCCGTTGACGCACGCGGCCCTGCGCGCCGCCGACTGTGTGGTCATCATCACGGACCACCGCGCGTTCGACTGCGCCGCGATTGTGGCGCACGCGCGCTTGATCGTGGACACGCGGGACGCGATCAAGCGCGCGGCGCCGCACGTGTTCAAGCTCGGCGCGCCTGGGGGACAGGTCTTGAAGTAACCCCCTAGATCTCGCCGCGCTTCGCGAACGCCGCGATGTGCTCGCCCGCGCGGAACGCCAGCGCCGAGATGGTCTCCGTCGGCTGTCCGCGCGAGGACGTGACCATGCTGCTGCCGTCGCAGATGAACAGGTTCCGCACGTCGTGCGTGCGATGGAACCGGTCGATCACCGACGTGCGCGGGTCGTTGCCCATCCGGCACGTGCCGAGCAGGTGCACCGACTGCGTCTGCGGCTCGAATCGGCTCGGCCCAGGCCTTGCAGCGCGCCGGCCGCCTGCGCCATCTCCATCGCGCGGCGAGCCGAGGAACTCGGCGTTCTTCAGATCGTCCGCATGGTCCTTGTAGGTGACGCGCATGCACGGCAGGCCCCAGGCATCCTTCAGCGTCGGGTCGAGCGTGACGCTGTTGGTCTCGAGCGGCAGCGACGTGCCGTGCGTGCCGAAGAACATCGTGCGCGTGAACTGCTCCGCGAGACCGCGCGCGAAGCCCTCGCCCCACGTCGGCGACCCCGGCGGCAGTCCGCCGAGCGCGAACGTGATCGGATACTTCCCGAACCGCGCGTCGATGCCGCCGCCGCCGTAGAACCCGCGCTTCGGATCCGTGTCGTAGAAGTCGAGCACGATGCGGGTGTTCTGCACGCTCTTGTATTCGTTGAGCGGGTGCTCGAACTGCGCGTTGACGCCGAAGTACGTGTTGAACATCAGGTACTTGCCGACCACGCCGCTCGAGTTGGCCAGGCCGTTGCGGAAACCGCGACGATTGCGGAGTTGAGCAGCAGCCGCGGCGTCTCGGCGCCGTTCGCGCAGAGCACCACCGCCTTCGCGCGCTGCAGCTGCAGCCGCTTCTGCGCATCGAAGTAGGCGACGCCGGTGGCGCGGCCGTCGCGATCGGTCTCGACGCGCGCCACGTAGCTGCCCGGCCGGATCTCGCAGCGGCCGGTCGCCTCCGCCAGCGGCAGCATCGTCGCCATCGACGTCGACTTCGCGCGGAACTCGCACATGAAGAACAGGCAGAAGCCGCAGTGCTGGCAGGCGGGCCGGCCGTTGTAGGGCTGCGAGTTGATCGCCATCGGCGACGGCTGCGGGTGCAGCCCGAGCGCTGCGCGCGCCGCGCTCGAGCAGCACGCCGGACGACTTCACCGGCAGCGGCGGCATCGGATAGGGCCGCGACCGCGGCGGATCGAACGGGCCCGGCTCGCCCGACACGCCCAGTTCCCATTCGGCCTTCGTGTAGTAGGGCTCGAGCTCGTCGTACGTGATCGGCCAGTCCACGAAGCCCGGTGCCGGGCACGCCGCCGAGCACGCTGGCTTCGTTGAAGTCGCTCGGACGAAGCCGCCAGAAGTTGCCGGTGAAGTGCGCGTTGCTCCCGCCCACCAGGCGGCCGTAGATCAGCGCGCAGCGCCTTCTGCGCCTTGTCCGCCGGCGTGGCGCGGAACGTCTGCGGCTGCGTCGCCGGGTTGTTGGAGTTGCTTGCTCTGCATGAACGTGCCGAACTCGTCGTGATCGAACTGCGACTTCGGTGAGCCGGGGCCCCTGCTCGAGCACGACGACCGAGAAGCCCGCCGTCGAGAGCTCCTTGGCGAGGATGCCGCCGGCGGCGCCGGAGCCGACGATGACGAAATCGACGGTCTCGCTGGGCGAGAAGCGCGACGCCTGGCTGTCGGCCTGCGTCCACGTCAGCCTCCTCCGGTTGACGTCGGCGTCGTAGTAGCCGAACGGCGGCTGGAACCGCGGCTGATGCTCGAAGCCCGAGCATGTGCCAGCCGACGTAGTCCCGATTGCCGCCCCACGTCGGCAGGGCGAAGGTGCCGACGATGGTGTCGAAGCGGACGGCCTGGAAGAACGGCGTCTTCTCGATGTCGCGCAGCAGTTCGTCCTGCTGCGCCGGCGTCAGCGCGGCGAAGCCGGCCGTGCCCTTCCACTTGCGCGAGGCGCGCCGGTCGAGGTCCTTCAGCCCGTCCGCGTACGGCTTTCTTCTGTGCGGCGTTGAACGTCGCCAGCGCACTTGTCGATGAAGTGCACGACCCCGGCCTCGTGGGCGCCTGGCGTCCCTCGACGGACGGCAGGATGCGCGCGGTCAGGGCCTCGAGGGCCGCGGCGTCGCCAGCCGAGAGTGCGCGGAATTCGCTGCCGCCCGCGCCGCCTGATGTGCGGCAAACGCGAGCGCCTCTTCCACCTGCGCCAGGTCCGCCGCCGCCCATGCCGCGCCAGCCGCCATCGCCGCCCGCAAAAACATGCGCCTGGTCGAACGTTCGTCCGGCATCGGCGAACTATACCGCCGGAGGGGTCAGGCCTTGAAGTTCCGCGCCGTGTTGACGAGGCCGATGTGCGAGAACGCCTGCGGGAAATTCCCGAGCAGGCGCCCGCGCGCGCGGGTCGTACTCCTCGGCCAGCAGGCCGAGGTCGTTGCGGATCGACGAGCAGGCGCTCGAAGATGCGCGCGCGCCTCGGCGCGACGGCCCTGGAGCGCATAGGCGTCCGCGAGCCAGCACGTGCACGAGCAGGAACGTGCCCTCGCCGGCGGGCAGGCCGTCCACGTCGCCGACGTCGGCGCGCGTAGCGGTGCACGAACCCGTCGCGTACGAGCGTGCGCTCGATCGCGTCGCACGGTGCCGGCGATGCGGGGGTCGGACGCCGGCAGGAACCCCACGAGCGGCATCAGCAGCAGGCTCGCGTCGAGGTCTTGGCCCCGTAGTACTGGACGAACGAATCGAGGTCTGCGTCGAACGCCGCGCGCGCACACCTCCGCGTGCATCTGGTCGCGCGTGGCCCGCCAGCGATCGACGCGGGCCGTCGCAGCCCGAAGCGTCTCGACGTCCTTCACGGCGCGATCGAGCGCGACCCACGCCATCACCTTCGAGTGCGTGAAGTGGCGGCGGGGCCCGCGCACCTCCCAGATGCCCTCGTCCGGCGCCGCCCAGACCTCCTCGAGGTAGTCAGACGAGCGCCGCTCGAATGTCCATGCCGCGCTCGTCGAGGTCGAGCCCGAACCGGCGTGCCGCGTGCAGCGACGTCGAGCGACCTCACCGAAGACGTCGAGCTGGAACTGATCGCTGGCAGCGTTGCCGATGCGGACCGGCCGCGAGTCCTCGTAGCCCGGCAGCCACGGCAGTTCCAGCTCAGGCAGGCGGCGCTCGCCCGCGATGCCGTACATGATCTGGAGCTGCGACGGCTTGCCGGCCACCGCGCGCAGGAGCCACTCGCGCCACGCGCGCGCTTCATCCAGGTAGCCGCTGGACATCAACGCGTAGAGCGTGAAGCGTGGCGTCGCGGAGCCAGCAGTACCGGTAGTCCCAGTTGCGGACGCCGCCGAGGTCGCTCGGGCAACGACGTGGTCGGCGCGGCGACGATGCCGCCGGTCGGCGCGTACGTCAGCGCCTTCAGCGTGATGAGCGAGCGGACCACGGCCTCGCGCCACTCGCCCGGTGTACGTGCAGCGCCCGGACCAGTCACGCCACCACTGCTCGGTCGGCTCGCAGCGCCTCGCGTCGGGAATCGGCGCGCCCGGCGGGTCGTGATGCGACGGATGCCATGTCAGGGCGAAGGCGACGGTCTGCCCGGCTTCGACGTTGAACGTGCGCCTCCGTCAGGAGGCCCTTGCCGTGCAACGGCACGTCGCGACGTGATGTGAATCGTGTCCGGGCCCGCGGTGGCCTTGATGCCGTGACCCTCGCGGCGCACCCACGGCACCGTCCAGCCGTAGTCGAAGCGCAGCACGATCTCCGTGCGCATCGCGACGCAGCCGCGCCGACCCACGACCAGACGCACGAGGTCGGTGCGGTCCGCGCCGAGCATCGGCATGAAGTCGATGACCGTGACCGCGCCCGCCTCGGTCTCATGGTCGGTCTCGAGCACCAGCGTGCCCTCGCGGTAGCGGCGCGTCGTGTGGACCGCGCCCCCGTCGGGGGCCAGCAGCCATCGACCGTGTTCGGGTGTCCCGAGCAGCGCGGCACAGCAGGCCGCCGAGTCGAAGCGCGGCAGGCACAGCCAGTCGATCGATCCGTCCCGGCTTACCAGCGCGGCGCTCTCACAGTCGCCGATCAGGGCGTAGTCCTCAATGCGCGTGGACATGCTCGATGGGCTCCCTCACGACGTCGGGTGCGACGGTGTGCCAGATGACAGGCCGAAGAAGCGGGCGCTCCTCGTCCAGATCGCGTCGATCGACGCGGTGAGCTGGTGGTCGTCGTCAAGCATCTGCAGCTCCGCGGACGGCCTGGAAGCGCACCAGGCCTGCACCATGTCCGGATCGACCGACGCGTCCCGGCTGCCCTGGAACACGAGCATCGGCAGCGACAACGTCAATCCCTGCGCGTCGTATCCGGCGGCGTCCTCGTAGAGCGCATAGCCCACCTCGCGCGTCTTCTGGTGGGCGTAGTGATAGAAGGGCAGGCTGCCGCGTCGCCGCCATTCCTCGATGCCATGATCGCCCAGCTGCCGCAGGCGATTGCCGCCGAAATCCAGGGCGGGCGCGAGCAGCACGAGTCGGTCAATCCGGCCCGTGGTGTCACGCGCGGCCGCGTGGACAGCGACGAACGCGCCGAGACTCGACCCCACCAGCGCAATGGGCCCGCCGCTGGTGGCATCGATCGCGTCGGCCGTCTGCGCCAGCATGCGCGAGGTCGTGAGCGTCTCGAACGCCGGCTCGTTCAGATCGGGACACGTGAAGCCCACCCCACGCGCGGTCAGCTCGCGACCGAACCGTTGGGCCTTCGACGAGTCGGGCGACGACGCGAAGCCGTGCAGGTAGATGACGTGGGCGATGGGACGCATGGACCTCGCAGACGCCGACCGTCCGGGCGTCAGATCTTCGTGGTGCAGCCGGACCGGCAGCGGCACGTGATGCCCGCCGCCCCGTCGGTGTTGTAGTCGAACGACAGTTCGTCGCCCTTGCGGATGTTCTTCGACGCGCGAATCCAGATGACGCCGTCAATCACCTGGGCGTAGCAGTTGGGCTTGCATGTGTGGTTGATGAACCGCGCGATGTTGCCGCCGACCGACCCGTCGATGACCCAGCGCCGGTTGAGCGTGAAACACCAGATGCGCCCATTCGGCAGGTGCCGCTTCTCGCGGCGCACCGACTCGGCGTGCGAAATGCGTTCGCCCGCGTAGTCCACGATCCGCGTGTTCTTGGTGATGGGCTCGGCGGCGTAGACGCCCCATCCGGCAATGGGCGAACGCCGACGTTCGATCCGTCGTCTCGGCAGCACGCCTCGATTGTAGCCTTGCGCCGCACGCATCCGTCGAGCCCGTGAGAGTTCACCACGAGCTAATCACCGCGGAGGAGCGGAGGGCACGCGCGCGGCGAACCGACGAGAGCCCGACCCGTGGCGACAAACGGGGATGTGCGGCCGCCCGCTTGTCGCGACGGGTCGGGCCCTCGTCGCAGCCGGCCCGGCCGGCACGCCGGCTTCGCCGGCGTGCGCCGCGGCGCCCTGCGCGGTCTGCGCGGTCTGCGCGGTCTGCGAGCCCTTGTACGCTCCGCCCCTCCGCGGTGAGCAATCTCTTCTCCGCGATCTCCGCGTGAACCCTACCTCAGCGTCAGGTGCATCCGCCGGCCCGGGTAGTCCACGACCAGATGAAAGCGGCGCAGCAGTGCCGCGCCGATGATGCCATCGAAGTCGCCGCTGGCGTGCAGACCCGAGGCCGACTGCGAGAGGCCGGCGACCACCGACGTCATGGCGGCTTCGGCGAAGGCGACGCGCGGCACGACGAGCTGCGGCATCACCGACATGCCGTTGATCCCGACCACCGCGCTGGCCCGCCCCTGCGCGGCCCGATTCCCGAACCGCGTCGTCAGGCGATGCTGACGGACGAAGGGCGTGGTCAGCGTCAGACCGGCGCTGCTGCCCGTGTCAATCAGCAGGCGCGCGACGGTCGTCGTCGTGTCTGGCCAGGTGATCGACGCCGGCGCGAGCAGGACGTTGCCGGTGACCGTGGTCGTCACCGTGGACGCACCCGCACCGGAAGCCTCGGGCGCCGCCGCTGGCCGCAGCGTCACGGTGCCTGCGCCGTAGGCCACTTCGAGCACATACCGACGCAGGAGGTCCGTCCCGAGGACCCCGTCCACCTGGTGCCCCAGCAGGCTGCTGTTCTGCTTGACCGGCACGACGTACATGGTCGGCGGCGCGAACACCGGCAGGCCGGTGATCTCCAGCCTGGCGTTGCTGACCGTCGCCAGTTCCGTCTCCCCCGGCGCGGTGCCGACGTTGGGGCGTGCACCGGCCGCCCGCGGGACCAACCCCACGCGGGAGGCGGTCTCCGGGTCGATGACCGTCAGCGTCGCGCCGGTGTCCACGGTGAACCAGAGAGGACCGACGCCGTTCAGCGTGGCCCGCACGAAGAAGACGTTGGAGGCCTGTTCGACAGGCAAGCGGATCGCCGTGGGCGTCTGCGTGGCCACCGGCGGCCCGGCGATCGGTCCGGCCATCGTCAGCGCGCCCGTCACCACGACGGACGCGGCGGTGAGCGCTCGGCGCGTCATTGGTAGTACTGCTTGTACATCCCGCGGCGGAACAACCATCCCCCGAGCGGTCCGAGCCACTTCAGCACCAGGTACATGTGCTTCAGGTCCATGATCTCGATCAAGTTGCCGTCCATGTCCTTCGCGAAGAAGAACGTGTGCCCGCGCGGCGACTGCTCGGGCGGTCCAAGACACTCGACGCCCTTGCTCAGGAGGTAGGCGTGCCACTTCGTCGTGTTGCGCACGTTGAACGACATGTGCGTCAACCCGACGCGGTTCCAGGGAACCGCAACAGGAGGCTGCTGGGGCTTGAACTCGAAGATCTCGAGGGTCGCGCCGCCGGGCACGCGGATCCACCCAATCTTGCAGGTGGGCTGCGGTGCGTCAACGCCGAAGAACGCGCGGACCCGCTCTGACGGCGTGTCTGCGACGCCGACGAGCGGACAGCCGAAGACGTCCCAGTAGAAGCGTACGGCGCGATTGAAGTCCGAAACCGTGATCCCGACGTGACTGAACGAGCGAGCTTTCACGAGCGTGTCTCCCTGGACTGATCCACCTGACCGGCCAGGCCGGAGGCGGCCGCGGACATGCCGAACTCGTCGCGGATGTGGTCGGCCACCCGCAGCGCCTGCGCGATGATCGTGAGGCCGGGATTGACCGCCGCCGACGAGGGAAAGAAGGACGCGTCAACGACGAACAGGTTCTCGACGTCATGCGCGCGGCAGAACGGGTCGAGCACAGACTCGCGGGAGTCCACGCCGAAACGCAGTGTGCCGCACTGGTGGGTGGTGTTCTTCGTGCGGTGCGAATGCGCCATCACCTTCCAGAACCCCAGGCGCTTCAGGATGCGGGTCGTCTCGCTCACGAGGCGATCGTGCGCCACCGTGTTGTTGGCGCTGTAGTTGAGCTGCACCCGGCCGTCCGGCGTGACCAATACCCGATTGTCGAGGTCGGGCAGATCCTCGGACATCACCAGCCAGTCCACCCCGCGCGCCACCCAGGCGTTGTAGGCCCATAGCGGAATGTGCGGGATGATCGTGTCCCCCACCACCTTGGCCATGATGCCCGCCGTGCGCCCCTGGGACTGGATCTGCCCGAGGGGATGGTCGGTGTGCGGCCCCCGCAGATAGAAGTCGTTGATCGCGACCGTCTTCTGGAACACCGTGTCGTTGACTCGAAGCGGATGGAACCCCTGCATCATGGTCGCCAGGTGCGCCATGTAGTTGGTGCCGACCATGCCGGAGGAGTTCGCCAGGCCGTGTGGGTGCTTGTCGGTGGCCGACCGGAGGAGGAGTGCTGCGGAGTTCACCGCGCCGCACGACACGACGACGAGGGGCGCGTGGACGCGGGTGCGCTGTCCGTGGCGCTCGACCTCGACCGCCTCGACGCGGCGGCCCGACGGATCCGTCAGCAGCCGGCGCGCCATCGCACCGGTCCAGAGCGTCACGTTCGGCCGCGACCGGGCGGGTTCGACGCAACAGACCTCCGCGTCGCTCTTGCGATGGATGCGGCACGGGAACGAGTTGCACGTGTTGCACAGCTGGCAGCCGCCCGGCAGGCCCGGGTTCGATCAGCCCCAGCGGCAGGGGCGAGGGATGCAGCCCCATGCCGCGGAGCTGGTCCACGATTCTCGCCATGCCCGGGGCGTGCGGGACGGCCGCAAACGGGTACGGCCCGCGCTCGGGCTCGGTCGGATCGTCCCCGACCGCCCCGTGCACCTGATAGAGGCGCTCGGCGCGGTCGTAGTAGGGCGCAAGGGTGTCATACGTGATCGGCCAGGCCGGCGAGATGCCGTCCAGATGTTCCGTGACGTCGAAGTCCTCGCGCCGCAGGCGGTAGAGTACGCTGCCCCAGTACTTCGTGTTGCCGCCGACGCCGTAGTGCGTGTACGGATGGAACTCCACGCCGTCCTGATCGACCCAGTGCTCGGTGGTGCGGTAGCGCAGGTCCTTCCAGACCGCCTCGGGGCTCCAGTTCTCCGGCTCCTGCGGCACGACGTCGCCGCGCTCCAGGACGAGGAGCCGCAGACCGGTGTCCGCGAGCGCGTGAGCCAGGGTGCCACCCCCGGCGCCGGTCCCGATGACGATGACGTCGAACGCCGGGGCGCTCACGCCGATGACGCCTGCCCCCCGGCGGGCGTGTAGACCTGTTCCATCAGACGCTGATCCACCATGGCGCGCTCCAGGCTCATCTCGGGGGGGCGGCCCGTACGAATGGCATCGACGAAGTCACGGTACATCGCCTGATAGCCGCGGATGTCGCGAAACCCGGGGAACGCGAGGCGCGGCAGCCCGGCCCCGCGGACGAGCGCGACCAGGCCGTTCGACTCGAAGGAGATCACGCCCTGGCGGCCAAAGAGCTTCGACAGCCGCAGTCCTCGAAGGAACGACGGGACTTCCCGGGAATAGTAGAGCGAGCCGACAGCGCCGGTGTCATAGCGGAACGCCACCATCATGCTCTTCAGACGCCGGTCCACGCCGGGATCACGCTCGGGCGACAACGCCGGCTGAAAGCCATGGATCTCGGTGATGGTCGGACCGAGGCTGCCGGCCAGATGCAGCCAGTGAATCCCCTCCTCGAAGAACGCATCGCCGCCGGCCATCGTCTCGTCGTTCCGCCAGTCGTCGCCCCGCTTGAGCCGATGCGCGATGCTGGTGAAGTGGGCGAACACCAGTTCGCCGATCACGCCATCGGCCAGCTGCTTCCGCAGGTAGACCGCCAGGGGCTTGTAGTGGTCGTTCTCGCCGACCAGCACGACGCGCTGCGCGGTATCGCGCGCGACCCGCACGGACTCGAAGTCGGCCAGCGTGGGAAACGCCGGCTTCTCCACGAGCACATGCTTGCCGGCCGCCAACGCCTCATGCGCCAGGGCCAGATGGAACTTCGGGGGCACGGCGATGACGACCGCGTCGATCGCGGGGTCGGCAATCGCCGCGGCATAGCTGGCGTAGGTTCCCGCACCGCGGAACTGACGGCAATACGCGTCGGCCTTGTCACGGTCCCGGCTGGCATAACTCGGGACGACGTCCCCGCCGAGCGCCTTGAGATGCTGGCTGTGGACGCGCGTGATGAAACCACAGCCGAGAAAGGCCAGGCGCAACGGGTCGGGCACTGGCCGATCATACCGGCCCGACCGACCGCGCGTATACGGCGCCGGCTGAACCGCCGACCGTCAAGGACCTCAGCGTGCGATCGCGGCAGCGTTACGTGTTCCGGTCGCGAACCGGTGGCCGCGATGCGGCCGACGCGGTAGGATCAGCCGCATGCGCCTCTCCCTCGTCTCGCGCTCCGGCCCACTGATGCCCCGGCGGTCTCTTTGGGCGCCTGGCCTGGTCGTCGCCGGATTGGCACTCGGCTGCCTGCCAGTGGCCGCAGCCCAGACTCCGGCACCGACCGCCGCACAAGCGGGCGCAGCGGTCCCGGATCCGGCCACGGCCATCAAGGGCAGCTGGCTGTTCAACAAGGCGCTGAGCAAGATGCCGACCGAGCCGATTGGCGGCGCCCCACCGGCGACCGGTCGTGCCGCCCGCGGAGGTCCCCCGCCGGACTCGGAAGCGGCCCGGGCCCAGGCCGACCTCGAGAAGACGCCGGAGATGCGTCAGTTCCGCGCCGCGATCCGGGAGATCCAGCCGCCGCCTGAAGCGCTCTTCATCACGGCGTCACCGACCGAGGTGACCTTCGTCACCAAGGACGGCACGGTTCGCAAGTTCGCGACCGACGGCGTCAAGACGCGGATGGAGATCAGCCAGTCGCGCATGGACGTCACCACCAGCTGGACGGGAGGAGGGCCTGACGCAGGACCTCGTCGCCGGCCCGCTCGAAGATCTCGCGGACCTGGGTCGTGTCTGACGACGGGGCTCGCCTGGTGATCACGGTGCGGACCGAGGCGACCTCCAGGCCTGGTACCGGCGTGCCGATGATCATCGTCTACGACCGCACGCAGTAGATCAGCGAGGTCGCCGCGCCGCGCTCGTCGGGTCGGGGTCTCCCGAAACCGCTGGCGCGCGCGACGAGGCGAGGCGCGCGGACACACCCAGGTACGATCCGTCCACGCGGTCGAGCGAGGACGTCGCGTCCCAGACCGCAAGGACGGCCAGCGCTTCGGTGCGGATCGCCGCCGCCAGGTTGGCGCGCGCGGCAAACTGCGTCACGCGCGTGCGCGCGGCCGCGGTGCCGACCCGCAGGTTCGCGTTCAGGGCGCGGCGCACGAACGCGTCGCTGTTGCCTCCCGTCACCCGCTCGAGCGACTCGGCCAGAGTCGGCACCGCGCCGGCGATTCCTCCATCGTCGTTGACGGCGCGCGCCGCCTCTGTCGCGACGAGGTTGTCCGCATCCGCGAGAAAGGTCCCGACCGCGGGCGACCCCAGACGGCGCAGGGCCACGACGCCAGCCAGCCGGACGGCGCGCGAGGCGTGACCGGCCAGGGCCTCGAGCGCGACGGGATCGCGCAGGCCGGCGAGCGCGAGACTGCCGGCGTGTCGCAGGTACTCGTCGCGGTCGTCGTTCTCCGCCAGCATCCGGACCAGCGACGGGCCCGCGCGCCGGTCCCCGATGCGCCCGAGCGCCTCGGCAGCGAAGAAGCGCACGCGCGGCGCCTCATCGGTCAGCCTGGCGATCAGCCGATCGACGGCCGCGACGGCCCGGACGTCACCCAGCATGCGGGCCGTCTGCGCGCGCACCTCGGCCTCACTTTCGTCGAGCAGTGGGAGCAGGCGATCGATCACCGCCGCGTCGATGCGCGCCAACTGTCCGAGCCCCCACACGCCGTGCAGCCGCGCATGGAGGCTGCCCGTGTCCCGCGCGGCGTCGTTGAGCCGGCCAACATCCTTGCGGCGGACGAGTTCGAACTGCGCCTTGAGGCGCACGCGCTGGTCGGCGTGGCGCAGCAGCGGCGACGGATTGCCGAGCGAGGGCCGCGCGAAGTCCGTCGCCAGCAGCGTGGCGACGTCGCGCCGCGTGCGGCTGCCGGCTTCTCCCGGCGCATCCAGACGCCACACACGCCCGCGTCCCGTCGCGTTGAAGCCGGTCATCCAATCCGTCAAGTAGAGCGCACCGTCGGGGCCGAACTTGAGCCCCGGGCTCAGGATGCCACGCAGCACCTGCGTGTCCCCCGCGAGGGTGAACCCCGCGCCGCGGTCCTCGAGGCGGAACGCATACAGTCGGGCGTTCGCGGGATTGCCGGGAAACGTCGTGACGAAGAAGTGGCCGCGCCACCGGTCGTCGAGGGCGGTGCCTGGATTGAAGGCGAAACCCGACGGCCCGCTGCGATAGGAGGCGACAGGCGGCACGATGTAGGCGGCCTGGCCGGTGAATCGCGGGCGGAACAGCCCCTCGTCGATCCAGACGTTGTAGGTGTTGTTGAGGGGATCGGTGTACTTGCCGTATTGCCAGGTGGACCGCCAGCCGGCATCCGATCCGTAGGTGATGTACACGACGCGCTCGGACTCTCCCGCGTAGTCGCCGTCGTTGTCCACCGCCACCAGGTTGCCGCGGTCGTCGAACGCGATCTCCTGCGTGTTGCGCAGGCCGGCGGCGTAGACCTCGAACCCGGTGCCGTCGGGCTCGGCGCGCAGCACCGCGCCCTGTGTCGGATACGACCAGCGACGGCCGGATCGATCCACGACGTCGAAGCCGATGTCGCCGACCTTCCAGTACACGCGTCCATCGGGTCCGGTCGTCAACGCGGACAGATCGTGCCCGGACAGCGCGGGATGCACGGAGTAGCCGGTACTCAGTGACTCGGCGACCTCGAAGACGTGGTCGCGGTTCGCGTCGCGCAGCCGCCACAGATCGGGGGCGGCCGTGACGTAGAGATCGTCGCCACGGACGAGGATCCCGCCGGCGATATCGCTCGCGACGTCTTCGTTGAAGCCCTCATAGGCCACCCGCGAGTAGTCGGCGATGCCGTCGTCGTTGGTGTCTTCCAGGCGGTAGACGCGATCCTTGATGACCGTGAGGTCGCGCCAGTCGCGGGATCCATCCTGATTGAAATCGGGCAGCCACGTGTTCAGTGCGCTGCGGTCGGGCGCCAGCACCCGCCGGAAGAACAGGCGCAGGGCCTCGGTCGTCCGCAGGGTGTGCACCTCGGGCACCCAGTCTGAACGGCGCCGGACGTCGAGCAACTGGCCCGACCGGGGTGAGGCCACGACGTAGGCCACGCCGCGCGAGTCGAAGTCGAGCGCGATGGGATTGGCCACGAGGGCGTCGCTGCCCCAGAGGGACAGCGCGAGGCCGTCGGCCACCTCGACGGTGACGCTCTCGCGCCCGGCGCGGGCCTGTTGTCGGGCCTCGAAGGCACGAAGGCGAACGACCTCCGCCGGTGGCGGCAGGGCCTGTGGGGGCGGCGGAGCAGACGAGGATCCCGGGGTTCCCGCCAGCCCGACCCACAGGCCCGCGACCGCACACAGGGTGAGGCAGGCCCGACCGGGCCAGAGCCACGACAGTTGGATTCGCATCGAGAATGTGAGCCTACCGCACTCGACCCTCGCGCGTCAGTGCTATCGTCCCTGCCGGAGGAGCTGATGGTTACAGGCCGATGGGGTCGTCTGGCGCTGGCCGGCTTGTGGGTCGGCGCGATCGCGTTTCCGACCGGCCAGAGTGCGCCCCCGAATGCCGCGGACGTCCACGCGTTCGTCGGGGCGCGCCTCGTCGATGGCACGGGCGCCGCGATCCCCAATGCCACATTGCTCGTGCGAGACGGCCGGATTGTGTCGGCGGGCCCGTCGGCCAGCGTGACCGCCCCGCGCGGCGCCCAGGTCACGAACCTGGCCGGCAAGGTGGTCGTGCCCGGCTGGATCTCCGCCCACGCGCACGTGTCCGATGTTGACGGCCTCCGGCCTCGCGCCTACACCGAGGCGAACACCCTGCGGCAGCTCGGCGTCTTCGCGCGCTACGGGATCACGTCGGTGTGGAGCCTGGGCGGCGAGCAGGCGCCGGCCTTCGCGGCACGCGACGCCCAGGCGACATCGTCGCTCGCCCGCGCCCGCCTCTTCGTCTCGGGCGATGTCATCACCGGCGGGACGCCGGACCTGGCGAGGCAGGCCGTCGCGCGCGTGGCCGCGTTGCGGCCCGACATCATCAAGATCCGCGTGGACGACAATCTTGGCGCCGGGAGAAAGATGGCGCCCGAGATCTACCGCGCCGTCATCGATGAAGCACATCGGCGCGGTCTCCGCGTCGCCGCGCACATCTTCTACCTCGACGACGCGAAGGACCTGCTGCGGGCCGGAGTGGACATGATCGCGCACAGCGTGCGGGATCGGGACATCGACGACGAGTTCATCACGCTGATGCGGGCGCGGGACGTGCCCTACTGCCCCACGCTGACGCGCGAGATCTCGGCGTTCGTGTACGAGGACACGCCCGCGTTCTTCGCCGATCCGTTCTTCGTCCGCGAGGCGGACACGGGCGTGGTGGCGCTGCTCCAGCAGCCTGCGCGGCAGGCCGCGATGCGGACGTCGAAGACCGCGCAGCAGTACAAGGTCGCGCTCGACGTGGCAAAGCGAAACCTGAAGAAGGCGTCGGACGCCGGATTGCTGGTGGTGATGGGCACCGACTCGGGCGCGTTCCCGGAACGCTTCGAGGGCTACTTCGAGCATCTCGAGATGGCGATGATGGTCGAGGCGGGACTCACACCCGCCGCCGTGCTGCGGTCTGCCACGGCCGACGCCGCGCGGGCGATGCGGGCGGAGGCGCTGGGCGCGCTGACGCCAGGGCGTTGGGCCGACTTCGTGGTGCTGGACCGCAACCCGCTGGACGACATCCGCCACACGCAGACGATCGCAAGCGTCTGGATCGCGGGCAACAGCGTCACGCGGTGACGCGCACGGCGAGCGCGGCGCAGTCATCCTCAGTGAAAGTCGTGTGAGTCGAGCTGCGGGCCCTGGTATCGCAGCTCGTCCACCCTGGTGGCCTTGACCGACACGGCCCCATCCTGGTTCTGCAGGTGGCCTTCGACGAGCAGATACGGCGCGTCCACGATCACGCGCGTGAACTGCGCGTAGACGTCCGGCGTGCAGATGACATTGGCGATGCCCGTCTCGTCCTCGAGGGACAGGAACACGAACCCCTTGGCCGTGCCCGGACGCTGTCGCGTGATGACGGCGCCGGCCACCCGCACGTGGCGCCCGGCGCGCGCGTGATGGAGATCGCTGGCCCGTGCCACGCCCCGCGGCGCGAGCGTCGCGCGCACGAGCGCCATCGGATGCGGCCCAATGGTCAGGCCCGTGCCGTCATAGTCGGCGCGGACGCGCTCGAGCAGGGACATGGGCGGAAGGACCTCGGAGGTATTTCCTACGAAATTTGTAATCCCGGCCGGATTACAAATTTCGTAGGAAATGCCTCCGAGGTCCTTCCGCAGCTCCGCCTGCCACAGCGCCGTCCGGCGGTCGCCGCCGAACGCGGCGAGCGCGCCGATCTCGGCCAACACCCGGATCTCGTCCTGTCGCAACTCCGCCCAGCTCACGAGCTGGTCGATCGACGTGAACCGGGGACGGTCCTCCCCGCGGCCTCGGGCCTCGATGCGTCGGCCGGCGTCGTCGCGCAGGCCGCGCACGAACCGCAACCCCAGACGCATCGACGCCGTCCTCCTGCACGCGGCACTCCCACCCCGACGCCTGCACATCCACCGGCGCGAATCGGACGCCGCGGCGTTGCGCGTCCTTCACGAGCGTGGCCGGATGGTAGAACCCCATCGGCTGGTTGTTGAGCAGCGCCGTGTAGAACGCCGCCGGGTAGTGCGCCTTGAGATACGCGCTGGCATAGACGATCAGCGCGAAGCTCGCGGCGTGGGACTCGGGAAATCCATACAGCGCAAACGACGTGATCGACAGCACGATCTGGTCGGCCGCCTCAGGCCGTGATGCCGTTCCGCGCCATGCCCTCGCGCAGCCGCGTCTCGATCTGCTGCATGCGCTTCATCGACCGCTTGAAGCCCATGGCGCGACGCAGTTCCTCGGCTTCCCCGCCGGTGAAATCCGGCGACGACCATCGCCATCCGCAGCAGCTGCTCCTGGAACAGCGGCACGCCGAGCGTGCGCTCGAGCACCGGCTCGAGCAGCGGATGCGCGTAGGTCACCGGCTGCTCCCCGCGCCGGCGCGCGAGATACGGATGCACCATCTTGCCCGACGATCGGCCCGGGCCGGATGATCGCGACCTCGACGACGATGTCGTAGAAGTGCTCGGGCTTCATGCGCGGCAGGGTCGCCATCTGCGCGCGGGACTCGACCTGGAACACGCCGATCGTGTCCGCCCGCTGCAGCATCTGGTAGACCGCCGGGTCGTCGGGCGGCAGGTGCGCCAGGTCGACGCGGGCGTGGTCCGGCGTCCCCGGCCCGTTGATGATCGCCAGCGCGTCCTCGAGCACCGCCATCATGCCGAGGCCCAGCAGATCGACCTTGATGATGCCGAGGTCGGCGCAGTCGTCCTTGTCCCACTGCACGACGACGCGGCCGGGCATCGACGCGTTCTCGAGCGGCACCACCTCATCGAGCCGGCCCTGGCAGACGACCATGCCGCCGGAGTGCTGGCCCAGATGCCGCGGCAGATCCTGGATCTCGCGCCAGAGCCGCGCGAACTGCCGGTAGCGGCCGTCCGTCGGGGTCGAGGCCGGCGTCGCTGAGGTGCCGCGCGATCGTCTCGTCCGGATCGACGAACTCGAACTGGCTCATCAGCCGCGCGAGCCGATCGATCTCGGCCTCGTCGATCGACAGCACCTTGCCCACTTCGCGCGCCGCGCTCCGGCCGCGATAGGTGATGACGTTGGCGGTCATCGCCGCGCCCGCGCGCGCCGTAGCGCTCGTAGACGTACTGGATGACGCGCTCGCGCCGATCGCCGCTCGGCAGATCGAGATCGATGTCGGGCCACTCGCCGCGCTCCTCGGAGAGAAATCGCTCGAAGAGCAGCTCCATGCCGACCGGATCGACCGCCGTGATGCCGAGCGAGTAGCAGACGGCGCTGTTGGCCGCCGACCCGCGCCCCTGCACGAGGATGCGCTGCTGCCGGCAGAAATTGACGAGGTCCCAGACGATGAGGAAGTAGCCGGCGAGGTCGAGCTTCTCGATGAGATCGAGCTCGCGCTCGATCTGGGCACGGGCGCGGTCGTGATACGGCCGGTAGCGATCGCGCGCGCCCACCTGCGTGATGCCGGCGCAGGAACGAGATCTGCGTCTCGCCGTGCGGCACCGGATAGTCGGGAAACTTGTAGCCGAGATTGGCCAGCGTGAACTCGAGCCGCTCGGCGAGCGCCTCGGTGCCCGCGAGCGCCTGCGGGCAGATCGGCGAACAGCCGCGCCATGTGCTCGGGCGGCTTGAGGTAGCGCTCGGCGTTGGCCGTGAGCAGCCGCCCTGCGCGCGCGAGCGTCGTCTTCTGCCGGATGCACGTGAGCACGTCGAACAGCGGCCGGGCCTCGGGCGCCGCAAAGCGGACGCCGTCAGACGCCATCAGCGGCACGCGAAACGCCGCGGCCAGATCGACGAGCGACGGCGACGTCGGCGCCGTCCTCGCGCCGGAGATGGCGCTGGATCTCGATCAACACGTTGCCGCGTCCGAACGTCCCGACGAGGCGATCGACCAGGCCGCCCACGCCATGCCGGTGGCTGCGCAGCGCCACGCGCCCGACGAGCGCAACCAGCCCCGCGGTGTGGCCCGACAGGTCCTCGAGCGTGAGCACGGATTCGCCCTTGGGCGCGCTCAACTTGGCGCGCGTGATGAGCCGACAGAGATTGCGATAGCCCTCGGCCGTGGCCACCAGCACGGGCAGCCGCCACGGCGCGTGATCGGGCACGACGGCCGCAACCGGCCGGCGCGATCGGCCCTGTCCGCCGCGTGGGACCGGCGAGGCCGATGCCGTGATCGTCAGCTCGGCGCCGACCATCGCCTTGAGGCCGGCGGCCTTCGCGGCGCGGTAGAACTGCGGCGCGCCGTAGACGCCGTCCCGATCGAGCAGTGCGATCGCCGGATAGTCGAGCGCGGCGGCGCGCTCGACGAGCGTCTCGGGCAGCGAAGCGCCCTCGAGAAACGAAAACGCCGACGAGGCGTGCAGTTCGAGATACATCAGTCCAGCACGCCTTCCACGACCCACTGCCCCGTCGTGCGATCGCGCGCGATCCGAGGGACCCGGCCGTTCGCCAGCTGCACGTCCCACTCGTCGCGATCCCAGGTGGCCTGGCCGAGCGACCACCACTGCCCTGACGATCGCCACGGGCCCGCGTGGACAACGATGGGCCCGGAGAGATCTCGCGCCGAGACGGCGAGATGGACGGGGACGCCGGCCTCCACGGTCACCCGGGCCGCCAGCGGCAGCCGGAATCGACGCAGACAGGGGGCGACGAGGGGGTCGCACCTTGCCTTGCCGGCAAGTCGAGGTACGAGCCCCTGTGTCTCCGCGTGAGCGTGCGCGTCGCGTCACGGCAAACGGCGTCATGCCGACCGCGCGCGCGTCGTAGGTATCGACGAGCGCCGGCGCGCCGACGCGTGTTTCTCCAGCCAGCGCCTGCAGCCGCGCGAGCAGCGTCGCCAGATCCTCGGCGGTCGGCAGCGGACTGGCGAAGAGCGAACCGAGCACGATGCGCCCGGGCACGACCCCCAGTTCGAGCGTGACGGCATCGATCTCCGCCGTGGGCGGGTGCGATTCGAGATCGAGCAGGATGAGCGTGCGCAGCACGCGCGGGTCGCGCATCGGCGCCGGCAGGTTGAGCCCGCGCTCGAACGTCTCGCGCGTCACCAGCCGCAGCCGCGTCGTCACCGTCACCGCGCCGCGATCGGCACGCTCGAGGGCGGCCGACAGCCGCGTCGCAGTGCCGGGCGAGCACGAAAGCGAGTGGCTCGAGGCCGGCGATGGGCCACTCGAGATCGAGATGCTCGACGAAGCGCACGGCCTCGCCAGCCGGCACGAGCCGCGTCGCATCCTCACCGCAGCAGGCCTGCGTGCAGACGCACGCCGAGCGCGCCCATCCGCGCGTGCAGATCGGCGCGCGGCAGGGCCGCGACATCGCCCAGCGTCCGCAAACCCCAGCGCGCGAACGTCGCGAGCAGCCCCTCGAGCGAGGCGTCGGCCTCACCGGCCTGCGCCCCCGGTCCGGGCGCGAGCCGGTAATGACGCCCGCGCACTCGTCGGCGGCGACGGCCCGGTCCCGACTCGCCGAGGCCCGACTCGCCGCGCATGTCCTCGAGCGCTTGCAGGCAGCGGATCGGCATGTCGGCCAGCGCCTGCCGCTCGTCGCCCGGCAGGACCACGGACGCGCCCGCCCGCGCATGCGCGATCAACCACGCGGTGGTCATCGTCGGCGCGAGCGCCAGCTGCAGATCGACGTGCTGCATCTGCGCGAGGCGCGCGACTTCGCGCGCGATCTCATCGGGGGGACCGATGACACGGGCCAGACCGCTCGCATCGAAGACCACCGCGCGATCGCCGTGTGATTCGATGCGCGGTGAACAGGCGCGCGCCAGCGTCTCGAGCGCGCCTGCGGGCACGGACGCGGTCGGCGACGCGGACGCAACGAGGCAGCAGAACATGGCGCGCCTGCATTCAGGCGCCGAGCACCCGAACCAGCCGACGACTCTGATCGCTCGAGCCGATCCAGCGCGGCGCACCCTGCACGGGTAGCGTGACGCCGCGCGCGCTGCGGCCCATCGGCGAGTCGAGCACCATCAGCCCCGCCGTGTCGCGGCCCTCGTTGGCATGGGCCAGACGCAGCCACGTGGTGTGCGGCAGACTGCGCACGACGCGCGGCGGGACGTCACCCAGATCGAGCACCACCAGGCCGAACCCACCCGCGCGGATGATCAAATCGAAGGCGCGCACGGCCTGCTGCACGGCACGCTCGACCATGGCCGGCCGAGCGGCCTCCACCGTCAGCGCGGGACCGCGCACCCAGAGCACGCGCGAGAGATCGAGCCCCAGTGCGGCCGCCGACGCCGGATCGAACCGATCGACCGTGTCAACCAGCGCCGCGACCTCGCCGCGCGCCGTGGACGCGGCCAGACTGGCCGCCATCACCGTCGTCCGTCCCGAGGAAGCCGACCCGACCAGTTCGGAGATCTCTCCTCGTCGCCATCCCCCACCCAGGCGCGTATCGACCTCAGGTAACCCGCTGGCCGCCATGGGGATGCGGGCAACATCCAGACCCTCCCTGCAGAGAGTCCGGTCCAGCTGGCGGGCCTGCAGGAGACCCTCGAGTCGAGTGACAGCAGCCGATCGCATATTCGCCTTTTGTTCGCCTTGGCGAGTATACGGCAAGGCGGCCGGGTACGCCAGGTACGCCGGTCTGACCCCCTCTACCGCACGACCGTGATCACCAGGTCGCGGTGTTCGGGCAGCACACCGTCATGGGCGATGAAACGCACGGTGTGCGCGCCGGCCTGGGCGGCAGTCGGCGTCCACGAGAACGTCCGCGTCGCCGCGTCGAACGCCGCCCCGGCGGGCAGCCGGCCGGTCGCGTACCGCAGCGCGTCGCCGGCCAGGCTGGTCGCGCGCACGGTGAACGACGTGCGCGTGCCGGCCACGATCGTGCGCGCCGGCAGCGCGTCGAAGAACGGCCGATGCACCGTCCGTGGCTTCGGATAATCCGCGTCGGCCACCGCATAGGCGTAGGGCTGCGCGTCGGTGGGCGCCGTCGGATGACGATACAAGCCATCAGGCGGCGTGCCCGGCGCGGGACGATCGACCGTCACCGGCTGCACCGCCATCCCCGCAGGCGTCGTGACGGTCCTCACTGTCGTCGTCTTGTACGGATGATTGAGGACGTAGTCGCGCACCGCATCGCGCTTCTTCGTGTGCGTCACCGTGACGAACACCGGCACCCCGGCCTTCGTCGGCGCCTTGAACCCGGCAAACGTCGCCGTGTCCACGTGGCGACGGCTGTTTTCCATGTCCTGCGCTACTCCGATCGAAGACCGCGCTCGGCGATCCAGTCTGCTCCGTCGCGTTCGAACCACGCCATCGGCCCCTGCGCCACGTACGCCGGGTGGGGAAAGGCGCGCTCGCCCTGCCGGCGCAGGCCGATCTTCTGCAGCACGTGCTGCGACGCGTGGTTCTGCAGGTTGGCGATCGCCACGAGCCGCGGCAGGCCGAGATCGACGAAGCCGTAGCGCAGCACCGCGGAAGCCATCTCGGTCCCGAACCCCTTGCCCCAGGCGGATCGCAGGAGTCCGAAGCCCACCTGGATGAGGGATTCGCCCTGGATGTGGTTCAGCAGATGGAATCCGACCGCCGCACCGGTGGACCGCTCGATCGTCATCCACATCCCAAGCCCTGGATGCGCGTCGTAGTAGTCGAGCACCCGCGCGCGCAGCATGCCCTCGACCTGCGCGCGTGCCTTCGTGCCCCCCAGGTGCCGCGTGACGTCGGCATCGGCGTAGAGCCGGGCGAGCCAGTCCAGATCGTCGAAGGTGAATCGACGCAGACCAAGGCGCGGCGTCGTCAGCCAGACATCAGGCGCGGGTGACGTGCCCGTCAACGTGCCCCCATCGACACCGCCGCGCACGTCACATCTTCTTGTACTTGATGTTGCGGAACTGCACCTTGAACGGCGGCCCCGTGTGCATCTGGAACCCGAGGAGGCCTTCCGTCACCGCGTTCTTCGTGTCGTCGTCGATCGCGACGCTCATCAACTGTCCGTTGATGATGTGGATGAGCACCGGTCCGCGCGCGATGATGTGGAACTGATTCCAGCCGTTCGTCGTGACCACGCCCCTGAGGAGCGTGGGATCGGCAATAGCCGCGAGCGTCTTGAACGCCGGGCCCTCGGACACGCGGGTGACCTGCCCCCGCCGTGAGAGGACCACGTGCCCGGTCCGCCCGCGCTCTTCGTGCACGTTGGCCGTGTAGCCACCGTTGAACTCGATGTCCGCCTGGTAGCCCTTCAGCGTCCACTTGCCGACGTCCGGCAGTTCCACGCTGCGGTACTGGATGCCGCTGTTCGTGCTGTTGATCCGGAAGTCGAGCTTCAGCTCGAAGTCCTTGAGCGTGCCGCCGCGCCAGATCAGGAAGCTGTTCGTCTTGGCGACCTTCTCCGGCGTCGTCTCGCCGACGATCTCGCCGTTCTCGACCCGCCAGAACGTCGTGTCTCCATCCCAGCCGGCGAGTGACGCGCCGTCGAAGATGGACACGAACCCCGCGTCGTCGTCGGGTTGCGTCGCCGGATAGACCCCGCGAGCCGCCTGAGGCGGGATGCCTGGAGGGGGTTGCGGCACGGCCGGCCCACCGCCGCGCGGAGCGCCAGCGGCGCGACCCTGGCCGACGGCCGGTGGGGGTGGTGCGGCTGCCTGGTCACCCGCGACTGGCTTCTGCCCCATCGCGGCCACGGCCAGGACCAGAGCAAGCGTGGACCATCCCGCCGCGCGCCGAATCTGTTGGGTCATGCGGCAGAGTATAAGGCACACGGACGGCTCGGCCCACGCTCACGTCGGCACCTCGAGCGCCCGTCCCTCCACCCACTTCAGAGGTCCTTTCCGACATAAGATGCCCTGTCCGTGTCGCAGTCCCCGTCCCCCGAAACCTCGTCTCCGATCTCATCGGTCGAGGCGCCGCGAACCTGGTTCGAACGTGCGGCGGGCGCCCTGACCCATCGGAACTACCGGATCCTGTGGTTCGCCGCGCTGGGGTCCACGATCGGCACGTGGATGCAGAAGTACGCGCAGGGCCTCCTCGTCTACGAGCTGACCGCCTCCAAGTTCTACCTGGGCCTCGACGACTTCCTGAGCCAGCTGCCGATCCTGCTGTTCATGTTGATCGGCGGCGTGATCGCCGACCGGCACGATCGCCGACGTCTGCTCACCGGGTCCCAGTACGTGCAGATGTTCTCGGCCTTCGCTCTGGCCGCGCTGGTCTACACGGGCAACATCAACGTCGCGTTCATCTTTGCGTTGTCGTTCATCTCCGGATGCGGCCAGGCCTTCGGCGGGCCGGCGTACCAATCGATGATCCCGTCGCTCGTGCCGCGCCGTGACCTGCCGAACGCGATTGCGCTCAACTCCACGCAGTTCAATCTCTCTCGCGTGCTGGGTCCCGGCGGGGGCGCCGCCGTCGTCGCGACGATCGGCACCGCGGCCTGCTTCGCGCTCAACGGCCTCTCGTTCTTTCTGGTGGTCATGGCGCTCGCCGCGTTGAAGCTGCCGCCACACACGCCCTCGGCCAACCGAGGCGCCATCGGCGAGGAGCTCAAAAGTGGGCTGCGGTACGTCCGCGACAGCAAGCTGATGCTCACGCTGACGGCCCTAGTGACGATCAGCACGTTTCTCGCGATGCCGATCCTCACCATGCTGCCGGCGTTTGCCGGCGAGGTGCTCGCCACTGGCGGCGGATCACTCGAGACACGCCTGTCGCTGTTGATGGCGTCCCAGGGGCTGGGCGCCATCCTTGGCGCCCTCATCGTCGGCTGGATCGGCACGACGCGCCAGCTGGGTCGGGTGCTGCTTGCCGTGCAGATCGGCCTGGGGCTGCTCATCGCCGGCTTCGCGCTGTCGCGCTCGTTGCCGCTCAGTCTGGTGCTGCTGTTCTTCAGCGGCGTGTTCTTCATGGCGCTCTTCTCGATCAGCTTCTCGATCGTGCAGCTCTCGGTGCCAGACGCGCTCCGCGGCCGTGTGGTGAGCATCTATATGGTGGCGCTGCGGGGCGGCGGCCCGATCGGCGGCCTGGTGGCGGGCGCCCTGGCGGATCGGTTCTCGGCGTCGAGCGTGATGGCCACCAACGGCGTGCTGCTCGCCGTCATCGCCAGCGGCCTCCTCCTCTTCAAGCGCAATCTCAGCCTCACGAGGGCGTAGCCCAGGTGCGCCAGGTACGGCGGGTACGCCGGGTACGGGGGTGCGGCGGGTGCTCGGGTACGTCGGGTGCTCGGGTACGCCAGGTACGCCTGGGTACGCCAGGTACACCAAGTACGCCGGGTACGCCGGGTACGCGCTCAGGTGCCGGCGAGCGCGATCCAGTAGATGCCGAGGGCGATGGACGCCAGGGCGACCAGGCCGGCGGCGGCGCGGCCGAGGCCGATGAGGGCGCGAGCCGAGAGGACGCGGGCGAGCAGCACGCCGAAGATGGACATCGACAGCAGGATCCCCGCGCCGAACAGGACGATGAGCGCGAGCACGGCGGAGAGGGTGAGCGACTGCGCCGAGGCGCCGAATGGCTCGAGCAGCATCACCGCGCGCAGGCTGCTGACGGCGAAGACCGCACCCATCACGGTGGGGAGCGCCGAAGCGCGGTGCCCGTGGCGCGCCTCACCCAAGTGCATGTGCCAACGGGCCGGTCGTGGGGCGTCGGCATGCACGTGCGAGTACGCCCGGCCCGTGAGCACGCTCCAGACGCCCCACAGGCCGAAGACGACGAGCAGCAGCCCGCCGCCGCGCTCGGCGCTGGTGGTCAGGGCGGCCGGCAGGACCAGCCCGAAGACCACCGCCACGATCGCGCCCACCGCGAGCACCGCCGTGTGACCGCATGCGAATCCGACGGCGGTCTGGACAATCCGCTGCCGGCGCCGATCCCGGCCGTCCACCGCCAGCGCGGCGATCGCCATCAGATGGTCCGCGCCCAGACCGTGCAGGAACCCGAGCCCGACGGCCGACATGGCGAGCGTCCACACGCCGACAAGGCTAGCAGGATTTGGCGTACGGCCGTCGAATGCGCGCGCGGTCGGACCCTGTAAGATGCCACCGTGGCCCGGATCCTCGTCGTCGAAGACAGCACCGATATCGCCCAACTGCTCCGCCACTACCTCGAACGCGCCGGCCACGTGGTCGATCACCTCGAATCGGGCCGCGACGTCGTGCCCGCATGCGCGGCGCACGCCGCCCGCGCTGATCCTGCTCGACCTGATGCTGCCGGGCATGGACGGCCTCCTGGTCTGCCAGGCGCTCCGCCACGACCCAGCCACCGCCGGGATTCCGATCATCATGCTCACCGCACGGGGCGAGGAGACCGACCGGATCCGCGGCCTGGAACTGGGGGCGGACGACTACGTCGTGAAACCCTTCAGCCCGAAGGAGATCGTGGCCCGCGTCGCGGCCCTGCTGCGGCGCGTCGAGCGACCCGCGACTGCGGCCACGGTCCTGCGCTACGGCGCCATCTCGATCGATCTCGAGCGCCATATCGTGCGCGTCGGCGACGAGGAGGTGCGGCTGACTGCCAAAGAGTTTCTGCTGCTGAAGTACCTGCTCGAGCACCGGGGGCGGGTGCTGTCACGCGACCTGCTGCTCACCGACGTCTGGGGCTACCAGTACACCGGCGGTACCCGCACGGTGGACGTGCACGTCCGCCGGCTGCGCGAGAAGCTGCCCCTGCTGGCCACGTCCCTCACGACGATCAAGCAGTTCGGCTACCGGCTGGAAGACGCCACCGCTCCGTCATGACGGTTCGCACCCGGACGTTCGCCGCGGCCTTCCTCGCCTCGTCGCTGGCCCTCCTCGTGTCCACGGTGCTGGTGGAACGATCGCTCCGACGGTTCCTCTACGAGGACATCCGGGCCGGCCTGCTCCATCAGGCGCGCCTCGCCGGCGCGCTCATCGGCGACCTCGGCCCGGTCGTCGATGCGGATGCCGAGGCCGACCGGCTCGCCGACCTGGTGTCAGCCCGTGTCACCTTCATCGCGGAGGACGGCACCGTCCGCGGCGACTCCGAGGTCGAGCCGGCCGGGCTTCCCACACTCGAGAATCATGCCGCGCGTGAAGAAGTCGTGGCCGCGCGCGCCTCTGGCGAAGGGACCTTCGTCCGGTTGAGCCAAACCACCGACGTCGCCACCATGTACGCCGCGGTGCGCGTGGCGCGGGGTCCGGTCTCGTTCGTGCGCGTGGCCCTGCCGCTCACGCAGGTGGACGCCCGACTGGGAGAGCTGCGCCGCCTGGCGCTCGTCGGCCTCGGCGTCGGCCTGGTCGTGGCGCTGGCGCTGGCCGCCCTCACCTCCGTCCTGCTCAATCGCCGCCTCGCGGCCGTCGCCGAAGCGGCGCGCCGCTATCGCGAGGGCGACTTCAGCCGGCCGGCGCGCGACCACGGCCGGGACGAAATCGGGACCGTCGCCAACGTGCTCGACCAGACGGCTCGCCAGCTCGGAGGCCGCCTGGCCGACAGCGTCCGTGAGCGTGCGCACATGGGCGCCATTCTCACCGGCATGGTGGAAGGCGTGATCCTGGTGGACGCCAACGGCCGGCTCGTGCTGACCAACCCCGCCGTCAGGTCCATGCTCGGGATGGCGGATGCGGCCGACGACCGCCACTACGTGGAGGTCGTGCGTCACCCGGACATCGTGTCGCAACTGGCGGCGGCCCTGGCGGGCCAGTCACCGCCTCGCGCCGAGGTCCGCCTGGACCGTGAAGCCCGCCGGGTGTTCGTCGCCCAGGCGGTCCCCGTGTCAGGCGAACGGGGCGGCGGCGCGGTGCTCGTGCTCCACGACGTCACCGACCTCAAACACGCCGACCAGGTCCGCCGCGACTTCGTGGCCAACGTCTCGCACGAACTTCGGACGCCGCTCACCGCGATCCGCGGCTACGTCGAGGCGCTGCTCGACGCCCCGGCCGATGCGGAACAGGCCCAGCGCTTCCTCGAGATCATCTCTCGCCATGCGCTGCGGATGGAGCGGCTCGTCCACGACCTGCTGCGCCTCGCGCGTCTGGATGCCGGCCAGGAGGCCCTCGAACGCGTGACCTGCTCGATCAGCTCCGTGGTGACGTCGGTCGAACACGACATGGAACCCCTCCTCCACGCGCGCCGGCTCCGCCTCGACGTCGCCATTGCCGCCGATGCCGCCACTGTCATCGGCGACCCGGCGAAGCTGCACGACGTCCTGCGCAACCTGATCGAGAACGCGGCCAACTACAGTCCGGAAGGTGGGCAGATCGAGGTGGGCGCGCGACGTCAGGGCGAGGCGGTCGAGCTGACCGTGGCCGACCGAGGCCCAGGCATTCCCGAGGCGGACCTGCCCCGCATCTTCGAACGGTTCTACCGTGTGGACCGCTCGCGCACACGTGACCCGGGCGGCACAGGCCTCGGCCTCTCGATCGTACGACACCTCGTCGAGTTGCACGGCGGCAAGGTGCGGGCGGCCAACCGCGACGGAGGCGGCGCGATCTTCACCGTGAAGCTACCAGGAGTCACGAGCGCCTGAGGTGCTGGAGGGACGTGCACGTGAGGTGCGGCAGTGACACGCGCTGAGGTGCTGGCGGGCTTGCGCGTGAGGTGCTGCGGCGACGGGCGCTGAAGTGCGCGGTCGGGGAGGATGGGACCTCTGCGCTAGCTCCGGGACTTCCGCGAGCGCAGCGAGCCCCCGGGACCTGGGCGTCAGTGCCGGAACTTCACCGTCAGGTCCGGCACTGGCGCACCTCCCGTCCGTCACTCGCCGATGAACTCCCTGACGACGAGGTACGAGAGCGCGCCGATGCTGCCCGAGGCAGGAATCGTCAGCACCCAGGCCCAGACGATCTGCCCGGCCACGCCCCAGCGCACGGCGCTCAGGCGCCGGGTCGCACCCACGCCGACAATCGCGCCCGTGATCGTGTGCGTCGTGCTGATGCCGACGCCCATCGCGGTGGCCGTGTAGATCGCGACGGCCGCGCCGGTCTCGGCCGCGAAGCCGCCGACCGGCTGCAGCTTCGTGATCTTCGACCCCATCGTCTTGATGATGCGCCAGCCGCCGCTGAGCGTGCCCAGGGCGATGGCCGTGTACGACACCGCCTCGACCCAGAACGGCACGTGCCACGTCGCCAGGTAGCCGCCCGCGACCAGCGCCGTCGTGATGATGCCCATCGTCTTCTGCGCGTCATTGGCCCCGTGCATGAGGCTGTAGGCGGCGGCCGACACCAGTTGGAGGCGACGGAAGGACCGATCGACCCGCGTCGGCGCGGCGTCACGGAAGATCCAGAAGATGGCGGACATCAGGAGCAGGCCGACCGTCAGGCCAATCATCGGCGCCACGACGATGAAGATGATGGTCTTGACCCACCCGGCATAGACCAGCGCGCCGAAGCCGGCCTTGACGACCGCCGCGCCACCGAGGCCACCGAAGAGCGCATGCGAGGAACTGGTGGGCAGGCCGAAGAACCACGTGATGAGGTTCCAGGTGATCGCCCCGATCAGCGCCGCCATGATGACCGGATAGTTCGCCGCGCTCTCGATCACCAATCCAGACCCGACCGTCTTCGCCACGGCCGTGCCGAAGAAGAACGCCGCCGCGAAGTTGAAGAACGCCGCCATCGCCACGGCTTGGACCGGCGACAGCACCCGCGTGGACACGACCGTGGCAATCGAGTTGGCCGCGTCGTGGAAGCCGTTGATGTAGTCGAAAACCAGCGCGATGAAGATGATGAGGCCAATGGTCGAGAAGACGTATTCCACGCGGCCTCACCCGTGCTTGACGACGATGCTCTCGATCACGTTGGCCACGTCCTCGCAGGCGTCGGTGACCACCTCGAGCACGTCCAGCAGTTCCTTCCACTTGATGATCTTGATCGGGTCCGTCTCGTTGTCGAAGAGCAGGCGGACGGCGTCCTGATAGGCCCGATCCGCCTCGTTCTCCAGACGGTTGATCTCGACCGCGTGCGGATGCACCGGCTTCTGGGTCGCCAGCGCGTCGAGCGCAAGTTCGAGCCGCTCGGCCGAGGCCACGATCGTGTGCGCCAGTTCACGGGAGCCCGGCAGGAACTTCTCGATCCGGTAGAGGCGCACGAGCGACGCCGCATGGTCGATCGCGTCCATCACGTCGTCGAGTGACGTCGCCAGGGCGTAGAGGTCCTCGCGGTCGAACGGCGTCACGAACGTCCGGTTGAGCCGTTGGATCGTGTCGTGCGTCAGGGCGTCGCACCGATGCTCCGCGTCCTTGATCTGATCCACCTTGGCCAGATCAGGCGGCTCCGTGGCGAGCAGTTCCTCCAGGAGGATGGCTGCCAGGCGAATCTGGTCGGCCATCTGGTTGTAGAGATCGAAGAACTGCTCGTCGCGCGGAAAGAATCGGAATCGGAATGCCACACGCCCTCGTGGGCGAAACTCTATCAAAGACAATGTAACGGCAATGTGACAAACCTGCGACGGGTGGCCGGTCGTCCGGGAGAAAGCCCGACGAAACCGTTACCGGGAATTAACGGATGCGTCACTGGCGGGAAATCCGGGGCCGGTAGCCTCGTGTCGTGAGTACGACAGCCGCACCCGCCCGCATTCTGGTCGTCGAAGACGAAGTGGACATCGCCCAGCTGATCAAGCACACCCTGGAGCGATCGGGGGAAGCCCGCGTGGACATCGTGACGAGCGGTGACGCGGCGATTCGACAGGTGGGGGCCGGGGCGCCGGACCTGATGATCCTGGACCTGAATCTGCCCATCCTGGACGGCACGGAGGTCTGCCGGATGATCCGGGCACGTCCGGCGACCGCCGGACTGCCCATCATCATGTTGACCGCCAGGACCGGAGAATCCGATCGCGTCGCCGGCCTCGATCTGGGCGCCGACGACTACGTGACCAAGCCCTTCAGTCTGCGCGAGCTGGCCGCACGCGTGCGCGCACTGCTCCGCCGTCGCGCCGGCAATCGGGGTGCCACCATGGCGATCTATCGGGGGAAGCACCTGGCGGCCGACTTCGAGGCCGTGTCCGTCTCGGTCGATGGCGAAGCCGTGCGCCTCACGCGACGCGAGTTCGAACTGCTCAAATGCCTGGTGGAAAACCGGAATCGGGTATTGTCGCGGGACCGCCTGCTCGAGCGCGTCTGGGGATACGAGCAGTTCATCGAGACGCGGTCGGTGGACGTCCACGTCGGCCGTCTGCGGTCCAAGCTGGGATCAGCCGGACCGCAGATTGAGACCGTCGTTGGTCTCGGCTACCGATTCGTCGAATAGCGCCGATCGAAGGCCTGGATGGCCCGCTCGACGCGGTGCCAGTCGTTGTAGATCGACGTCCGCACCACTTCCTCGTTACGTTCTTCACGCACTTCCCAGCCGGCCGACTGCCGGGTCACCTTGATTCGCGTCTGCTTCTCTGTCTTGGCCGCTTCTTCGTGGGTCATCATGGCGTCACCAACCTTCATTGCCGATCACCATCCTGCCCGATCCGGCACACCGGGAAGGTAAATTCTGTGTAACTTGAGGATCCCTCAAGGACGCTGGGCAAAACAGTCGAACGGGCGGCGGTTTCCCGCGCAGGACGCACCGGATCCGCCGCGGACGCCCTGGCCGCCGCGCCCGGCAACGCGCCCCCACGGCCAGCGTCCGTCACCCTGCCGATCACCACACCGGTCTCCCGCGCCTGGGCCGCGATCGGGCCGCGAAGACGATGACACCGGTACAATGCCCCTCGATGCGAGACGTCTTGGCACTGGTGCTCGGCGGCGGCCGGGGCACGCGCCTGTTCCCCCTGACTCACCACCGATCGAAACCCGCCGTGCCGATCGGCGGGAAGTACCGCCTGATCGACGTGACGCTCAGCAACTGCCTGCACGCCGGCCTCGAGCGCATCTACGTCCTGACGCAGTTCAACTCGGCGTCGCTCAACCGGCACGTCGCGCGGACCTACCGCATGGGCCTCTTCTCGGGTGGCTTCGTCGAGGTGCTCGCGGCCGAGCAGACGCCCGAGGGCGAGCAGTGGTTTCAGGGCACGGCCGATGCCGTCCGGCAGGCCGCGCGCCACTTCCGTGATGTGGACGCCGAGTACCTACCTGATCCTCGCCGGCGACCACGTCTACCGGATGGACTTCGCCGACCTGATCGAATCGCACATCGAGCGCAACGCCGACATCACGATCGCCGCGCAGCCCATCGCCGCCGAAGGCGCCACGCGGATGAGCATCTTCCGGTTCGACTCCGAAGGGCAGATTCTCGCGATTGAAGAGAAGCCGACAGCCGAGCGCCTCGCGGAGATGAAGTCGAGCGCCCCGGCCCACACGCGATCAGGGCTCGTCATGCCCGATCGCCCGTTCCTGGCCTCCATGGGCATCTATGTCTTCTCGCGCGACGTGCTGCACGACGTGCTCGCCAGCGACGCCTCGGTGGACTTCGGACGCGGCATCATTCCCCACGCCCTCGCCGCGCACCGCGTGCATCCGTACCTCTACCGTGGGTTCTGGGCCGACGTCGGGACGATGCAGTCGTTCTACGACGTGAACATGATGATGACGACGCGGGATGCGCCGTTCAACTTCTACCACCCGCGCCGCCCCATCTTCACGCACCCCCGGTTTCTGCCCGCCGCGCGGCTCACCGACTGCCACGTCGATGAGGCCCTCATCGCGGATGGCGCCGACCTCGACTCGTGCACGGTCACGCACAGCATCGTCGGCCTGCGCATGCAGGTGCACCAGGGCGCGCGCATCTCGCGCTCGATCCTCCTCGGCGCCGACGGCTACGAGGACCATGCCACCGACCTCCCGATCGGCATCGGCAAGGACGTCGAACTGGATCGCGTCATCGTGGACAAGAACGCGCGGATCGGCGCCGGGGCACGCCTGGTGAACGCGCGCGGCCTCGACCACGTCGATGGCGACGGCTACTACATCCGGAGTGGCATCATCATCGTGCCGAAGAACGGCATCGTGAAACCGGGTACGGTCGTCTAGTCTAGTGTCCCGGCCGCGGGTCCGGTCAGTCCCGGAGCATCTTCGGGGTCGCCAGCCAGATCAGCTGGCCGGCGCGCGCGGGTGGCCAGTCGATCAGATCGATCCGGCACACCCCGCCTTTCTTGAAGACCAGCGGCGTATTGGCGCCAATGAGCCAACCCCCGAGGCGTCCCAGGTCGGGTTCATGCCCGACGAGCGCGAGGGCGCCGTGGCGACCGTACGGGGAGAGCGCCTCGGCCGTCCGCTCCGGCGTGGTGTCTGGCGCGAGCGCCGGCAACGTGACGATGTCCGGCGAGCCGGGCAGACCCGCCGACACCAGTTCGGCGGTGGCCACGGCGCGGAGGTAGGGACTGGTCAGGACGAGGTCCACCTTGACGTCGAGTCGGCGCAGGCCGCGCACAATCCGGCGCATGCTCGAGGCGCCCTCGGACGTCAGGGGCCGCGCGGCGTCATCCGGCCATTTGTCGCCTCGCTCAGCGGCCGGCGCGTGACGCACGAGATAGAGCGTTCGGTGTCTGGGCATGGCACTCACGCGGGTGTCCTGCGACGAACGGCCGGTGTGGCCGCCATGCGCAGCATACGCCCGGACGACCGCCGCCCGCGTCCAGCCGACCCGGCCAACGTCTGCGTCAGGTCGCTGAGGCGCCCGAGGCCAGGCAGGATCGCGGCATGCGCCTCGCGGCATGCGCGCTCGAGATCGCGGAGCCACTCGGCCAGGGCCGACGCCAACCCCTGAGCCGCGCCTCGCGCCAGGACGGCGTCCACGTGCGCCTGGAGGACCTGCAGATCGTGCAGATCCCCGAGCGCCTGCTGGGTCTGCTTGAGGCGCGTGAGGTCGCGCGCGCGGCCGCCCGCACCCACGGCCCGCTGCGCCTCCACGGCATAGCGCAGCTTCTTGGCCGCGAGGCGGATGGCGTGGAGTCGCTCGACGGCGTAGAGCGTGCCGCACCGCGCGATGGCAGCCGACAGGCTGGTCGCGCGGCCGGCCACGCGCTCGCGCACCAGGCGCACTTGGCTGGCGCGTGCCCAGGGTGCCTGCGCGATCGCGGTGACGAGGCCGGCGGTGCGGACCTTCAACTTCGGAAGATCGATGTCGGCGGCGGCCTCTTCCAGCCGGTGTGCCTGCTCGAGGCGGTCACGCTCGAGCGCACGCCGCACAGCGGCCACCGCATCGGCCGGCCAGGACGCGGGCGGTGCGTCGAGCCGCGCGAGCGACACGTCCAGCTCACGCGCCTGGCCGAGCGCACGTGTGAGACGGCGGACCTGACGGGCGACGCCGTCAGCGCCAAGCGCGGGCCAGAGTTCGTCGGCCAGCGCCAGCAGCTCGCGCACGCGGCGAGAGGCCACGCGCGCGTCGTGAATCGCCGTGGCGTCGCCCGAGAGCGCCGGACCTGCGGCGCGCTGCAGCAGCCGGGCCTGCCGCGTCAGTGCGCCGGACAGGGCCTTCGAAATCGACGTGGTAGCATCAGTCGCCGTCATCGTTCCTGCGTCATGCGCCGCCCATGCAGATTGCCGCGATAGACATCGGGACCAACTCGCTCCATATGATCGTCTGCCGCGTGCGGCCCGATCTGTCGTTCGAGGTCATCGACCGCGAAAAGGACATGGTCAGGCTGGGCACCGGCGGCCTCGACCGCGGGCGGCTGGCCGAGTCGAGCATGGCGGCCGCGATCCAGACGTTATCAAAGTTCTACCGGCTGGCCCGGTCGCATGACGTCGAAGAGATGATCGTGACGGCCACCAGCGCCGTCCGCGAGGCCGAGAACGGCGCCGAGTTCGTGGCCGCGGTCAAGCGCGAAGTCGGCCTCCACATCCGCGTGATCTCGGGCACCGAGGAAGCGCGGCTGATCGACCTGGCGGCGGTCTATGCGGCCGACCTCGGGCGCCGGTCCGCCATCGTCATCGACATCGGCGGCGGCAGCACCGAAATCACCATTGGCACGGCGGAACGGCTCCAGTCGGCCAGGAGTTTCAAGCTCGGCGTGATCCGCCTGACGGAGCGATTCGTCCGCACCGATCCGCTGTCGCGGCGCGACGAACGGGCGCTCGTCCGCCACATCCGCAAGCAGGCCGGCGACTACCTGGCCCAGCTCTCCCGGCGTCGTTTCGATCGCGTGATCGGGACGTCGGGCACGATCCTGTCGCTCGGCGCGCTGGCCGCCGGCGAACGGGCGAGCGAGGACATCCGCAACGTGCGCGTACCGGCCAAGGCCATGAGCCGGCTCCGGCGGATGCTGACCTCGATGACGCTGGCCGACCGCCTGAAGGTGCCCAATCTCGATCCCCGGCGCGCCGACCTCTCGCCGGCCGGCGCGGTGCTCATCGACACGCTGCTCGAGGGCCTTGGCGCCGACGACATCATGCTGTGCGACTTCGCCCTGCGCGAAGGCCTGATCCTCGACTACATCCGGCAGAACGCCGCGCACATCAAGCAGGCTGACCGCTATCCCGACGTGCGACGCCGGAGCGTGATCGAGCTGGCCGAGAAGTGCAACTACCTGGCGCCGCACGCCCAGCAGGTGGCCCGTCTGGCGCTGGCCCTCTTCGACGCCACCCGGGCACGTCATGGCCTGGGACAACGCGAGCGGGAGTGGCTGGAGTACGGCGCCCTGCTCCACGACATCGGCCTGCACATCGGCTACGAGCGGCATCACCGCCACTCCTACTACCTCATCCAGCACGGCGGCCTGCGCGGCTTCGAGCCGCAGGAAGTCAGCATCATCGCGCTCGTCGCGCGCTATCACCGGCAGGCCACGCCCAAGAAATCGCACGAAGGCTTCGGGGACCTCGACCATCGCGCGCGAGCCACGGTCCGGCTGCTCGGGGCCTTCGTCCGGCTGGCCGAGGGGCTGGACCGCAGTCACGCCCAGGTCGTCGGCCAGTTGTCGGTGCACCTCCGCGACGACCTGACCATCCAGTTGCAGGCCCGGGACGATGCGGAGTTGGAACGGTGGGCGGCAGACCGGCACGCAGCACCGCTCGCCGACGAACTGGGCGTGCCCATCCGTTTCGATCTGGCGCCGGTCCCGCGACGAGCCCGGGCGCCACGGGCGCGGGTGCAGCGCCCCTCTGCCCGCGCGGCGGGCCGGGCCGCCGCGTCACGCTGAATTTACACGACTGAAACCGCGGGGACTCCGGGCTCCGCTAGAGTGACTTGATGACGGTGGATGTGCCTCCCCGCCCCCAGGTGCGGGTTCCGGCCCCGAGGGTCGGCGCAACCGGTTCGGCCGAGGCGGCGGGCCCGGCTCCGGTCAAGATCCGCGCCGAACGCCTCAATTTCTATTACGGCCAGAAGCAGGCGCTGACCGACATCTCCGTCAACATCGGCGCCAACCTCGTCACGGCGTTCATCGGGCCCTCCGGCTGCGGCAAGAGCACGTTTCTCCGGACCCTCAACCGGATGAACGACATCATCCCGGGCACCCGCGTCGAGGGTGTCGTGGAGATCGACGGGCAGGACATCTACCGCACGCGCACGGACGTCGTTGCCCTGCGCCGCCGCGTCGGGATGGTCTTTCAGAAGTCGAATCCGTTTCCGAAGTCGATCTTCGAAAACGTCGCGTACGGCCTCCGCCTGAACGGCCTGGTCCAGGGCCGGGCGGACCTCGAGGAACAGGTCGAGACCAGCCTTCGAGCCGCCGCGCTCTGGGACGAAGTCAAGGATCGGCTGAACGAGTCGGCGCTGGCGCTGTCAGGCGGCCAGCAGCAGCGTCTGTGCATCGCGCGCGCGCTGGCGATCCGGCCCGAGGTGCTGCTGATGGACGAACCCGCGTCGGCCCTCGACCCGATTGCGACGCAGCGGATCGAGGAACTCGTCTACGAGCTCAAGCGGCAGTACACCATCGTCATCGTCACCCACAACATGCAGCAGGCGGCGCGCGTGTCGGACGCGACGGCCTTCTTCTGGCTTGGCAAGCTGGTGGAGTTCGGTCCGACGGCCGATATCTTCACCAACCCACGTGAGAAGCTCACCGAGGACTACGTCACGGGACGGTTCGGGTAACGTCATGACCACGGAGCGCTACAGCCGGCACTTTCAGGAAGAACTCGAGCAGCTGAAGACCCGCCTGCTCGAGATGGGGGGACTCGCCGAAGACCGCGTCCGGTCGGCCGTCCGGGCGCTGGTCGAGCGCGACCACGCCCTGGTGGAGCGTGTGCTGGTGAGCGACGCGGCCATCAACGCCCTGCACATCGAAATCGACGACCGGTGCTTCAAGCTGCTGGCGCTGCACCAGCCGATGGCCGCCGACCTGCGCGCCATCGTCTCGGCCGTCAAGATCAATACCGACCTGGAACGGGTGGGCGACCTGGCGATCAACATCGCCGAGGCCGTCGCCCGCTACCTCCAGCACCCGCCCGTCAAGGAACTGATCGACATCCCTCGGATGGCCCAGATCGCCGAGGGCATGCTCCGGGACGCGCTGGACGCCTTCGTCCGCCGGGACCTGGTCCTGGCCCAGCAGGTGCTGGACCGGGACGACGAACTGGACACGCTGAAGACGGTGGTGTTCCGGGAACTGCTGTCCCACATGCTCCGCGACGCCTCCACGGTCGAGCCCGCCCTGGACCTGCTGCTCATCTCCCGCCACCTCGAGCGCATCGGGGACCACGCAACCAACGTGGGCGAAGACATCATCTTCATGGTCTCGGCCAAGGACGTCCGGCACCACCAGGAAGAAAACCGATAGAATGCGGTGATGCCGGACACCTCGCGCTGTGCGTACTGTCGCCAGCACGCGGTGGATCCGGCACGCCGGCCTTTCTGCAGCAGGCGCTGTCAGATGGCCGACCTCGGGCGCTGGCTGGCGGGCGACTACCGGCTGGCCGATTCGTCGTCGCCGGTGGACGCACCAGACGACGAGGCCGGGGCCGATTCGGACCGCTGACAGTCTCCTATCGCTATGGCCGACACGCTGACGATCACCGACAACCGCACAGGCAAGCAGTACGAGATTCCGATCGAGCAGGGCGCGATCCGGGCCATGGATCTCAGGCAGATTCGGACGGCCGCCGACGACTTCGGCCTGATGACCTACGATCCGGCGTTCCAGAACACGGCCGCCTGCAAGAGCAAGATCACCTTCATCGACGGGGACAAGGGGATCCTGCTCTATCGGGGGTATCCGATTGACCAGCTGGCCGAACAGAGCACCTACCTCGAGACGGCCTACCTGATCCTGTTCGGGGAACTCCCGACGGCTGCGCAGCTCTCCGGCTGGGAGAAGGACATCCTCTCCCACACGATGCTGCACGAGAACATCAAGAAGCTGATGGAGGGGTTCCAGTACGACGCGCATCCCATGGGCGTCTTCCTCTCGACGGTCGGGGCGCTGTCCACGAAGTACCCGGACGCCAAGCGCATCTCGGACGAAGCGTCGCGCGGCCTGCAGATCCGGCGGCTCATCGCGAAGGTGCCGAGCATCGCGGCCTACGCGTACCGCCACAGCATGGGCCTGCCGTACATCTACCCGGACAACGAACTCAGCTTCCCGGGCAACTTCCTGAACATGCTGTTCCGGATGACCGAGGTGAAGTACCGGCCCAGCCCCGTCCTCGAGCGGGCGCTCGACATCCTGTTCATCCTGCACGCCGACCACGAACAGAACTGCAGCACGAGCGCGATGCGCGCCATTGGCAGCTCGCAGGCCGATCCGTACTCCTCGCTCGCCGGGGCGGCGGCCGCGCTGTACGGCCCGCTCCACGGCGGGGCGAACGAGGCCGTGCTGCGCATGCTCAAGGAAATCGGGTCGATCGCGCACGTGCCGGAGTTCATCACGCGCGTCAAGCGCGGCGAAGGCCGGCTCATGGGCTTCGGCCATCGTGTCTACAAGTCGTACGATCCGCGCGCGCGCATCATCAAGCGGACGGCCGACGAGGTGTTCGAGGTGACCGGCAGGAACCCGCTGCTGGACATCGCGCTCGAGCTCGAGCGGATTGCCCTCGAGGACGACTACTTCGTCACGCGCAAGCTCTATCCCAACGTGGACTTCTATTCGGGCCTGATCTACCAGGCCATGGGGTTCCCAGTGGACATGTTCCCCGTGCTCTTCGCCATTCCCCGCACGGCGGGCTGGCTGGCGCAATGGGAAGAGATGCTGCGCGATTCGGATCAGAAGATTGCCCGCCCGCGGCAGGTCTATACGGGACCGGCCACGCGGGACTTCGTCGCCATCGGCGCGCGCACGTAGCGGCAGCGAGGGACGGAGGTACGCCTCACGTCCCGGGAGTGACCCATGAAGCGATGGCTGGTTCCGGCCGCGGCGGCAACGCTCGTCGTGGCCTTCGGATGGAATGTCGCGGGGCACGTGGGACGGCGGGCGGCCCCGGCGGTCCCAGGGGCTGAGCAGGCGGCAGCCGCGGCGGCGGTGTTCGACGAGGCCCGCGCCTTCGAACACCTGAAGCAGCTCGTCGCGATCGGCCCGCGGCCGGCCGGGTCGATCGGTATCCGCCAGACACGCGCCTACATCACGCGCCAGATCTCCGCACTTGGACTCACGCTCGAGGAGCAGCCGTTCGTCGCCGGGTCCCCTCGTGGCCCGGTGGACATGATCAACCTCGTCCTGCGGTTCCCCGGGCGTCGCACCGATCGCATCCTGATCACGGGCCACTACGACACCAAGTCGCTGCCCAATCAGCGGTTCGTCGGCGCCAGTGACGCCGGGTCGAGTACGGCCTTCCTGATCGAGCTCGCGCGCGTGCTGAAGGCCCGGGGGCCGCAGGAGTTCACCTACGAGCTGGTGTGGTTCGACGGCGAAGAGGCGTTCTGCCTCGACTGGAACGAGTGCAGCAAGCCGGGCGTTCCCGACCATACCTACGGCAGCATCTACTACGTGAACGCCGCGCGGCGGGCCAACGCGCTCACGTCCATCAAGGCCATGATCCTGGTGGACATGATCGGCGACAAGGACCTGCGCATCCAGCGCGAGACCAAGTCCACCGTGTGGCTGACGGACGAGATCTGGGCCGCCGCCAAGCGTCTCGGGCACGGGAACGTCTTCGTCGATCAGGGCATGGAGATCGAGGACGACCACATCCCGTTCCTCGAGGCCGGCGTGCCCTCCGTCGATATCATCGATCTCGACGACCCGCAGTGGCACACGATCGACGACAACATGGACAACGTCTCCTCGAAGAGCATGAAGATCGTGGGGGACGTCCTGCTGGCGGCGCTGCCGGCGATCGAGAAGCGCATCCTGCGCTGACTGGGTGTCCTACTCCCTCACCTCTCTCACGCCCAACCTGATCGTCTCCAGCGTCGCCCGCAGCCTCGCGTTCTATCGCGATGTCCTCGGCTTCACGGTCGAGGTCACCGTGCCTGACGTCGATCCGTTCGTCTTCGCCATCGTGCGGCATGGCGCGGTGGGAGTGTTTCTCAACGCACCTGAACCCGCCATCGCGGAGTATCCCGCCTTCGGCGGCCGGCCCATCGGCGGCACCCTCACCCTCTTCGTCCACGTCACGGATATCGCCGAGGCGTATGCGGGCCTGCAGGACCGCGTCCGTGTCGTGATGCCCCTCGAGAAGAAGTGGTACGGCGTGACCGAGTTCGCGTTCGAAGACCCTGACGGCTACATCATCACTTACGCACAGAGAGCCGACAGCTCGAGTGCAGGGTGAAAGGGCCCTGAGGGCTGACGCGAAATGCGCGGAGTGCTAGGCGTCAAAGGCCGCGATGTGCTGACGGGGAGTGCACGGCGGTGCTGATCGTCAAGGGCCGGGATGTGCTGACGGCAATAGGCGCGTGGTGCGGCGTGATCAGGGCTCGACGCGCAAGCAGACGTACTTGACCTCGACGTACTCCTCGACCCCGTACTTGCTGCCTTCGCGACCCAGGCCCGACTGTTTGACGCCCCCGAAGGGCGCCACCTCCGTCGAGATCAGCCCGGTGTTGACGCCCACCATGCCGCACTCGAGCGCCTCGGCCACGCGCCAGACCCGGCTGACGTCGCGCGCGTAGAAGTAGCCGGCCAGGCCGAACTCGGTGTCGTTGGCCAGAGCGATGGCCTCCTGCTCGGTCTCGAAGCGAAAGAGCGGCGCGACCGGGCCAAACGTCTCCTCGTGCGCGAGCGTCATGGTCGTGTTCACGTGCGTCAGGACCGTCGGCTCGAAGAACCGGCCGCCGCGCGGGTGGCGATGGCCTCCCACCAGCACCTGCGCCCCTTTGGCCGTCGCGTCCTGGATGTGGGCCTCGACCTTCTCGACCGCCCGCTCGTCGATGAGCGGCCCCTGCGTGGACTCGGCGTCGAGTCCCGGCGCCGGATTGAGCCGCCGTACCGCAGCCGCGAGCCTCGCCGCGAACTCGTCATACACGCCGGCCTGCACGAGCAGGCGGTTCGCGCACACGCAGGTCTGCCCGCTGTTGCGGTACTTCGAGGCGACGGCGCCCTCCACCGCTGCGTCGAGATCCGCGTCGTCGAACACGATGAAGGGCGCGTTGCCCCCGAGTTCCAGCGAGAGGGCCTTGATCGTCGGCGCACACTGCGCCATCAGGACGCGCCCGGTCTCGGTCGAACCGGTGAATGACAGCTTTCGGACCAGGTGGCTCGACGTCAGGGCGCGCCCGATCTCCGTGGCGCCTCCGGTGATCACGTTGAACACGCCGGGGGGCACGCCGGCGCGCGCGCCCAGTTCGGCCAGCGCCAGTGCCGAGAACGGCGTCTGCGACGCCGGCTTGAGCACGACCGTGCAGCCGGCCGCGATGGCAGGGCCAGCCTTCCTCGTGATCATCGCCAGGGGAAAGTTCCAGGGGGTGATGCAGGCCACCACACCGACGGGCTGCTTGAGGACGACGATGCGCGTGTCGGCCCGATGCGCGGGAATGGTGTCGCCGTAGACGCGCTTGGCCTCTTCGCCGAACCACTCCAGGAATCGGGCCGCGTAGGCCACCTCGCCCCGCGACTCGGCGAGGGGCTTGCCCTGCTCGAGCGTCATGAGCCTCGCCAGATCCTCCTGATGGGCGATCATCAGATCGAACCAGCGGCGCAGGACCACGGCGCGGTCGCGCGCCGTGGTGCGACGCCAGGACACCAGCGCGTGATGCGCCCGCTCGATGGCACGGTCGGCGTCGTCGCGACCCAGGTTCGGGACCGTCCCGAGGATGGCACCGGTGGCCGGGTCGTCAACGGCCAGCGTCCGGTCACTGGTGATCCACGTGCCGTCGATCCAGGCCGCCTGGCGGAAGAGCGTGGGGTCGTCGAGCGCGATCGGACTCATCCGCCTACTCTACGCGACGCCCGAACCGCGTCAGTCGAGGGCGCCGGCCGCGCGGATGTCCGCGTCCGAGAGCACGCCGCTGGCGCGCTTGGCGGCCGCGAAGATGCGATCGACGCGCTCGTCGGTCGCCTCGAACCCGCGTCGTTCCAGCCAGTAGATGACGTTCGACCGTCCCGACAGGGGCCCGACCTCGATCACCTGCTCGCGCCCGACCAGGCTGGCCGGCACGCCGGAGTAGACCGCATCGACGAGTGCGGGATCCTGCTTCCGGAACGCCTTGATCACGGCCGCGGCGTGCACGCCCGTGGCCGTGCGGAACGCATCGCGCCCGACCACGGGATAGTTGACGGGAATCGGCACGCCGCACGCGTCCGACACGAGCGAGCAGTACTCCATCAGGTGCGACAGATCGGCCTGGCGCCATCCCATCAGCACGAGGTTGGTGAGGAGCACGTCCATCGGTGTGTTCCCCACGCGCTCGCCGATGCCCAGGGCGGCCCCGTGGATCCGCGTGGCGCCGGCCTCAATGGCCGCGAGGCTGTTCTCCACCGCCAGATCGCGGTCCCGGTGACCATGCCAGTCGATGCCGACCTGGCCCCCGCAGTCCGCCACCACCGACGCGACGAACCGGACGACCGCGCGCGCGCCGGTCGGCGTCGCGTGCCCGACCGTGTCGGCCACGCAGACCCGGGCAGCGCCGGCACGGATGGCCGCCGAGTAGAGGCGACGCAGCGACTCGGGATCGGCGCGCGTCGTGTCTTCGGTGACGTACATCACCTGCAGGCCTTCGCGCACCGCGAACTGCACGGCCTCCTCGGTCAGACGCACCAGCCGATCGAGGGTCCAATCCTCGGCGTATTGCCGGATCGGGCTGGACCCGATGAACGTGCAGCACTCGATGGCCAGGCCTGTCCGCTGCACGATGCCGGCGATCGGCTCGATGTCGGCGATGACCGTTCGCGCCGCACAGTTGGCCTGAATCGACAGCCGCGACGAGACGACGTCGCGGGCCAGCGCCTCGACGTCCGCCACGACGTGCGGGCCCGCCCCGGGCAGGCCGATGTTGGCTGTGTCCAGGCCGAGCGCGTCCATCAGGTGGAGGATGCGCACCTTCTGATCGATCGTCGGCGTGCGGACCGACGGCGATTGCAGTCCGTCGCGCAGCGTCTCGTCGTTGAGCTGGAGAGGGACGACGGGCCCGGGCGCGGCCCCGATGGCGTTCCAGTCGTAGATCAGGGGATGCACGCGACCTCAGTCCGGCGTGCCCGCCGACGCGGAGGGCCGGCGGCTGTTGAGGGTGCACGCGGCCCAGACCGTGCCGAGCACCGCGACCGACCAGAGCGACGCGGCCGCCACGCCCGCGACCCTGGCCTGGCGCATGACGACGTCCATCGCCGGTTGCGGGCCACGGCCGAGTTCGAACTCGGCTCGGAGCTGCAGGTACTCACGGGCGCCTCGGGACACATACAGGTCGAAGAAGCCGCTCCAGACCGCCGCGGCGAGAACGATCGAGAGCATCAGCGCGGGAACCCGCACGATCGTGGCCTCACGCTCCCGTGCCGAGATACCGAATCACCATCACGGTGATGTCGTCGCTCTGCGCCGCGCCGGTGGTGAACGCCCGCACGGCGGTGATGACCCGCTCGACGAGCGGCTGCGATCCGGCGCCGATGGCCGGCTCGCAGACGGCGAGCAGGCGCGCGTCGCCGAACTCGTCGCCGGCGCTGTTCAGCGCCTCGGACACGCCATCGCTGAAGACCACGACGGTGTCGCCGGGCGCAAGCTGGACGGTCTCCTGTTCGAACGGGGCGAACTCGAGCAGTCCGACCACCGGCCCGCCGACCTCGAGGCGGCGGACGCCATCCTTGCCGATGACGAACGGCGGATTGTGGCCCGCGTTGCAGTAGGTCAGCTGGCCGTCGTGCGTGAGGATGCCGAACAGCAGCGTCACGAACCGCGACTCCAGCCCTCGACGACAAAGGGCCTTGTTGATGTGCGTGATAGCCGTGGACGGACCATCCGGCGAATAGGCCTGCGCCGCGAACATGCCCTGCATCAACGCGCTCATCAGGGCCGCGGGTGGCCCCTTGCCCGCCACGTCACCCAGCGTGAACCCGAACGAGCTGCCGGGCTCATCGAGGTAGTCGAAGAAGTCGCCGCCGATCGACCGGCATGGGATGCTCGCCGCGGCCGCTTCCACGAAGCCCAGACTGGCGCGCGGCTTGGGCAGCAGCGCCTGCTGGATCTCGGCCGCAATGCGCATCTCCTGCTCCATGCGGGCCTTCTCGAGCTTTTCGCGGTAGAGCCGCGCGTTCTCGATGGCCACCGACGCTTCCGCCGCCAGCGTCTCGAGGCCCGTCCGCGTGCCGTCGGAGAGCAGCGTGCCCTTTTCGCGGCTGTCCAGATACAGGACGCCGATGCGTCGGTCCTCGCCCTTCGCATCCGCCGACTCGACGTAGTGCACGAAATTGAGCGGCACGCACACGACGTTGCGAATGCCCAGGGCGACGGTGCCCATGTGCACGTCGGCGAACCCGCCGTCCAGGAGGTCCGCGACCACGCGCGTCTTGCCCGTGCGGAACACCTCTTCCGGAATCTTTCGGCTCGTCGCGAGCGTGCCGTCGGTCAGCGTCTGCTTGTCGCGGCCGCGGCCGAGCCGGAACTCCAGCGTGGCGTCGGGCGTCGAGAGCAGGATGAACGCCCGTTCCGCGCCAGAAATCTCGATGGCCGCATCGAGGACCAGCGCCAGCACTTCCTGGAGGACGCGACCGGATCCCAACGCGCGAAAGCCTTCGAGCAGCGCCGTGATCTGCCGCAGGTCGTCGCGGGCGCCCGTCGTGGATCGGCCCGTGAGACTGCGCGGATCGTCGGCCGCCATGAAGACCAGGTCGGCCCCGCCGCCACGGCCCAGCCGGATCCGGTCGCCGGTCCGGATCTCGCATTCGGTGACGGGCTCACCGTTGACGAAGGTGCCGTAGCGCGACTCACGGTCACGCAGGAGAAACCGCCCCTCGACCAACGTAATCTGGGCGTGCTCGCGCGACACTTCGCTGCCGCCGAGTCGCAGATCGTTCGTCTCCCGGCGCCCGATGGTGTACGGAAACCGCTCGAGCGCCACGATGCGCTCGCCGAGAACGTCATGCACTTCCAGGCGCGGTTCGGCCATCTCCGCCGGTCAGTGTATACGAGGCGGCGTCAGGGACGAGGCCCCGGACGTCGAAGCGTGAAGAACACGGCAAGCGCCAGGAATGTGGCGGCCGCCGCATACTCGACCACGCGCCACGTCGGGTCGGCGGTCCGGTCCGGCAGGACCCACGCCACGACCCCCGCCACGCTGACGCACAGCAGGATGAGGCTCCAGGGCCGGCCCGTCGAGACGGGCGTCACGCGCGGCGGACGCGCCACCACTGGAATCGCCGTGGCCTGTCCACAGCGGTAGCAGACGATCGCCTTCTCCGCGATCTTGGTTCCACACGATCCGCACACCATTCCCGACCGCTCCATTCCGCCGCCTATACTGAGGCGGCGCCCGCATGATCCCGCTTCGTGACGTCATTCCCTCGCGCACCACGCCGTGGGTCACGCTCGGTCTGCTCCTCGTCAACGCGCTCGTGTTCGGCTACGAATGCCTGCTCACTGACGAGGGCGCCACGCGCCTGTTCCTCGACTACGGACTCGTGCCCGCGCAGTTCTCCTGGCTGACGGCGACGACGTCCCTGTTCCTCCACACCGGCTGGCTCCACGTCGGCAGCAACCTGCTGTGCCTCTGGCTCTTCGGCGACAACATCGAAGATCGCCTCGGCCACGGCCGCTTCCTCGTCTTCTACCTGCTCGGCGGCTACGTCGCCGGGCTGCTGGAAGTCTGGAGCCACCCCGGCGCCTCGGTGCCGCTGGTCGGTGCCAGCGGCGCCGTCGCGGGCATCATGGGCGCCTACCTCGTGCTTTTCCCGTACTCACGCATCCTCGTGCTCATCGTGCTGGTCGTCTTCATCGACATCGTCGAAGTCCCAGCCATCGCGTTCCTCGGTCTCTGGGCAGTCCTTCAGGTGCTCGGCGGCGTCGGTCGCCTGGCCGATGCGCCCACGCTGGGCGGCATCGCGTTCCTGACGCATCTTGGCGGATTTCTCGCGGGCGTGCTGGGCATCTGGCTGTTCAAGCGACCCGAGCGCGACCGCGTGGAGTGGTGGGGCGCCTAGCCCGTCAGGGCTGGCGGCCGGCGGCCCGGCGACGCACGTCGCGCGAGACGACCGACAACTCGATGATGAGCGTTTCGAACTCGCGATCGTAGTCGGCCGGGGTCATCGTCGGACGCCGCCGCCGGAGTTCGTCCACCTGCTCGGTCAGCGCCTGCTGCCGCACCAGCAGCCGCTGCGTCTCGGGATCGGCGGACGTCGCGACGGCAGGGGCCTGGAGATACATGAGGCCGGCAATCGTGCCGTCGCCGCCGGTCTCGGTGGCGTTCCGCCCCTTGCCATCGCCGTCATCGTCCATCATGGCGATCTCGGTGACCATCGTGCCCGCCTGTTCGTAGTGCTGCTTCACCTGCCGGGACGCAAAGGTGAAGGCTTCCAGCAGCGAGACCCGCCCGTTCTTGTCGAGGTCCGACGCATCCGTCGTGAACGCCTGGACGAAGCCCTCCGGAAACATCGTGTGGAAGCGCTGGCCCGGGCTGCTGGTCGCGGTGATCACGATGCGGCCCGGCGCGGCGAGTCCCGCGAGGAACGGGAAGCTCGCACTCGTGGAGTCAACCACGGCAATCCGGCCGGCGATCGGCTTGAGCAGCGCGCCCCACTCGGCGATCGTCAGGTCGCGACCCACCAGGTTGAACTTGGCGTCCCCCGCCTCGGCCGTGCCGTGGCCGATGAACAGGACGAAGAGCTGGTCCTGCGCCTTCAGGAGCGGCGCCACCCTGGCGAACGTCGCGCGGACGGCGTCAGCCGTTGCCGGTTGCTCACCGGCCCCGGGCTTCTCGGCGTGGATGATCAGATGCGCCGCGTCGTACTTGAACCGATCGCGCAGGACGGTGACAAGGGTGTCCACCCACCGGCGATGCAGGGCGGCGTATTGATCCTCGCCCGAGGCCCCTTGAATGACGACCGCATAGTGCTGAGCCTGCGCCGAGGCGGGCACGGCCGACGTCAGTACGCAGGCCAGGCCCAGGGCAACCGTGCGCCACAGGCGGAGACTCACGGGTTCCTCCGAATCGCCGCCAGCAGGACGTCCTGTGCACGGGCGAACGTCGGGGCTTCCTTGAGCGCGGCGATCGCCGACCGTTTGGCCTCGTCGTTACGGCCGAGCTTCAACTGGACATCCGCGAGGTCGGTGTGCGCCTCCGCCAGGTTCGTGGGCCCCAGCGCCAGGGCCGCCTCGAACTCGAGCAGGGCCTCGGCGTGCTGATTCTTCGCAGCCAGGCGCTTGCCGAGACGGCCGTGGATATCCGCATCGAACGGGTCCAGGTCCGCCACCAGCCGAAGGGCGAAGTCCTCGTCATCGACCGCTGAAGGCCCGGCGCCGGCCGCCAGCGACGCGAGCTGTCGGGCCGCCGAGACGTTGGCGTGGTCGTGCGCGAGCAGCGCGCGCAGTTCGCGCCGGGCGGCGGTGACGTCGCCCGCCTGCTCGGACAGCCGTGCCAGCAGCGCGCGCGGGCTGGTCGCGCCCGAGGCTTCCGGCGCGAGCGTCGCGGCACGCTCGAGCGCCTGTCGCGCCCCGGCGGTGTCGTTCGCCCGGAGCAGCGCCTGACCGAGAGTCCACTGGCTCAGGAAGTTGCCCGGCGCGGCCGCGGCGCGCGCGCGCAGCGCGGCGAGGTCGGTGTCCTCGACCTGACTGGGCGGATCGGCCATCGCCGCGCGCAAGGCGCTGTAGCGCTGGTCGATGAAGGCGCGGAACGACTTATCGACCTCGTCTACGCTCCGGCCGAAGGCGGCCGCGAACGCGGCCGTGTCGTTGGCGCCATCGGCGTAGGACTTGAGCAGGGTGCGCAGGCCCGCGTCGCCGTTGAGCGCGATCAGGTGCTCGACGACGAGCGACGCCTCGAAGTACGCGATCGACAGCGACTCAGGGCGTTTGAACGCGTCGGGCAGGCCCTTGACGCCGAAGTTCCGGCCCTTGGCCAGGATGCTGGCGTACTCGAGCGTCAGCTCGCGGCCCCATGCGGGCTGCTTGCGATGCTCCTCGTAGGTCGAGATGCCTTCCGTGAGCCAGCGAGGCACCCGGTACTCCGAGGCCTGGAGGCTGAAGACGTGGGCGATCTCGTGCCACAGCGTCGCCTGCCAGCTGAACTCTCCCGGCGGTCGCGCCTTGGGCGAGTCCATCGTGATCACGCGACCGAAACAGGCACCCAGCGCGCCGACCAGTCCGGGCAGTCCGAGTGTGCGGACGGCGAAATCGTCGTGGATCGGAAATACCTCGACGAGGAGCGGCCCCTGGGGCTTGAAGCCGTACCGCGAGGAGAACGTCTTGTACGCCTCCTGCGCGAGGGGAATCGCGTAGACGCGCAGGACGGCGGCCTCCTCGGGCGCGAACTTGAACATGAAGTCGCCGTCGCGCACCCGGACGAACGTGTCCAGCTTGTCGAGCAGGTCGAGCAGGTTCTTGGTGACGGGCGAACTGTTGTCCAGCTCCCAGGACCGATCGAGCGCCGTGCGGGCCGCCGGTTCGTCGCCGGTGCGCATCAGATACAACCCGAGGTCGAACTGCGCCGATGCGTCGCCCCCGTCGATGGCGACCGCCTTGCGCGCCAGCGTCACGGCGTCGTCGAAGCGGTACTCGCGGGCCGCCTCGGCGCCGGCCACACGATAGCCAAGGGCCGAGAGCGGGTTGATGTCGGTCACGCGCGCCGCCAGCGCTTCGGCCGCCGCGAGGCCCCCCGTCTTGTAGGCCACCGCCATCCGGGCCGCGGCCTCTTCGATCGACCCGGGATGCACGCGGGCGAGCCGATCGAGCGCCTGCGTCGCGGCGGTCGCGTCTTCCTGCGCCAGCGCCGCTTCGGCCGTCAGCAGGAGCACGTCCGGATATTCAGGCGCCACCTTCGCGGCCGCCTCGAGGGCGGCCTTCGCTTCGGCGGGGTCTTCGTCGGCCAGGGCGCGCACGCGACCGACCAGCGCCGGCATCCACGCGGGATCGATCTCCAGGGCCTTGCCGTAGTCCTCCATGGCGTCGCCAGGCCGGTGACGCGCGAGGAACAGGTCGCCGCGCGCGGCCTGGATGTCGGCGCGACGGACGTCCTGCACACGCGCAAAGGCATCAGCGGCGAGCAGGAACTCGCGGATGCCGATCGCGGCCCGCGCCAACCGGAAGTAGTCATCCGGAGCAGAGAACGTCCGGACGGCCGCGATGGGCTCGAGTCGTCGCCGCCCTTCGTCCGCACGGCCCTGCGCGACGTCGAGCAATCCGAGTTCGAGGGCCGCCTCCCCGGTGGGCGCCGTATTGGCCAGCGGCAGCAATCGCGTCCGTGCTGCCGCGTACTTGCCGTCGAAGATCTCGAGGAGGGCCGTGGCCAGCTCGCGCCCGCCGGCGTCTCCACCCGCGGACGCTGCCGCACGCCGTGCCGCGGGGACGTCGCCATGGCCCAGCGCGGTCCGTACCTGCTGGACGACGCTCGGAGGCGTGTTGCCGCGCGTCTGGGCGCCGGTGGTGACCACCGACAGGCCCATCGAGAGGGTCACGAGAATCGCACGGCCCACCGAAGACGGAATCATCGTCATCAACCCTGCTCTTCGTTCCGACGCACCACACCAGCCGCCGGCTGTCGGAAGCTGACCCCACACGCCACTCGTTCAATCATAGCCGCGGCGCAGGGCCACCGATAATACGACTCGATGTCCTCCGACCGTGACAGGCCGAGCCAGGTCGCCCGCCGATTTGCCCAGCTCGGCACGACGCTGTTCATGGTCGTGATCGCGGCCTTCGCCCTCCTCCATGCCACGACGTTCGGTGTGACGGCTGGACCGTGGGGGTGGACGACCGCGCGAGGCCCGCTCCTCGTCAACGCCACGCTGTTCACGCTCTTCGCGATGCACCACTCGGTGTTCGCCAGACTGGGCGTCAAGCGATGGCTGGACCAGACACTGCAGCCCGGCCTGACGCGCGCGGTGTACGTCTGGGTCTCGAGTCTGCTGTTCGCCGCCACGCTCGCGGGCTGGCAACCGGTGCCCGGCGTGGCCTGGACGGTCTCCGGGGCCTGGGCGTGGGTGCTCCACGCACTCCAGGTCGTCGGCGTCGGCGTCGTCATCGACTCGGCACGTCGCCTGGATCTCGCCGAGTTCCTGGGGCTGCGAGCGCCAGCCGGGCCTGCCTCTTTCGCCGACGTGACGCGCAGCGGTCTCTACGGCGTGGTCCGGCACCCCATCTACCTCGGCTGGATGCTCATGGTCTGGGCGACGCCGTCGATGACCGGGACGCGGCTCGCGTTTGCCGTGATCAGCAGCGCCTACCTGGTCCTCGCGATACCGTTCGAGGAGCGATCACTGCGTGCGTCGATGGGCGAGGCGTATCGGCGGTATGTGGCGGAGGTGCGGTGGCGGGTCGTGCCGTTCGTCTACTGACGCGTCCCAGTCCCCAGGGGACTAGACGAACACGACGTTCTTCTGCGAGGGGATCTCGAACCGCCGCCGGCACTTCGTGCAGTTGACGGCATCGTCGGTGCGATAGAGGTAGTCCGACAGCTTCTCGAATCGCTGCTTGTCGCCCGGGTCCTGGGCGCCGCCCGGAATCCGGTCCTTCTTCGTGTGCCGAATCCACTTGATCTGGTAGTCGTCCCGGTGCCGGCAGAGCGGGCAGGCGAGCGACATCGGCTTCATTTCGGTCTTCTGGGTGAAGCAGTCGCGTTCGTTGAAGGACACGGCTCCATCGTAGCAGGTTCACGGCGCTGCGATAGAGTGGCCGTCCGGTGACGGTTGTCTTCTTCATTTCCGGCCACGGCTTCGGCCATGCGTCACGCGACGTCGAGGTCATCAACGCCTTGGGGCGCATCCGGCCCGACGTACGCGTCATCATCCGTTCGGCGGTCAGTCCCGACCTGCTGACACGCACCCTGAGGGTGCCGTACGAGCTGCGGCCGGGGGCCTGCGACACCGGGATCGTGCAGGCCTCCAGTGTCGCCCACGACGATCTGGCGACCGTGCGAGAGGCCCTCGCCTTCTACGCCACGTTCGACGACCGCGTCGCCGCAGAAGTCCGCGCGCTGTCGGCCGACCGCGTCCAGTTGGTCGTCGGCGACATCGCCCCGCTCGCCTTCGCCGTGGCCTCGCGCCTCGGTGTGCCCTCGGTCGCGCTGGGGAACTTCACCTGGGATTGGATCTACGAGATGCACCCGGGCTTTCTCGCGGAGGCCGGCCCCGTGCTCGACGTGCTGCGTCGGGCCTACGCACAGGCGACCCGGGCCTTCGAGCTCCCCTTCTCGGGCGGCTTCGAGGTCTTCCCCCGGGTGGAAGGGGTGCCGCTCATCGCCCGGATTCCGACGCATGCACGCGCCTCGGCGCGCGCGGCGCTCGGCTTGCCGGCCGACCGGCCTGTGGCGCTCCTCTCATTTGGCGGATATGGCCTGGCCTCGCTCGATCTGCGGACCCTGGACTGCCTCGACCGCTGGACGGTCCTGACCACGGACCGCAGCGCCTCATCGACGGCCGCGGCACCCGCGCACGTGCGGTTCGTCCGGGAGCAGGAACTGCTGGGCGGCCGGCTGCGTTACGAGGACATGGTGGCCGCTGCCGACGTCGTGGTGACCAAACCGGGATACGGCATCATCTCGGAATGCATCGCGGCGGGCACCGCGATGCTCTACACCTCACGCGGGCAGTTCCGCGAGTACAGACCTGCTCGTACGCGAGATGCCGCGCTACCTCCGCTGCCGCTTCATCAGCCAGACGGATCTGTTCGCGGGACGCTGGACTCAGGCGCTCGACGCGGTCCGCTCGCTGCCGCAGCCGCCCGAACGCCTGGACACGAACGGCGCTGAGTGGATCGCACGGGAGCTGTCCGCGTTGTTCTGAGGTGCACCGCAGCGTCAGCGCCAGCACCTCAGCCGTGCGCCCAGCACTTCCGCGTCACGCCAGCACTTCACGCGTCAGCGTCAGCACTTCACCTGCAGCACCAGCACCTGACCGTCAGCGTCAGCACCTCACCCGTCAGCGCCAGCACCTCACCCGTCAGCGCCTTGAGACGTCAGTGCCGCTTCGTCCAAGTCATGACGATCGCCGGCGGCAGGTTTCGCATGACCACGCGGACCTTGGGAGCACTGCCGAGCAGCGCGCTCGCGGCGTCGCGGAACTTGACGGCCTGCGGCAGGGGGTAGCCGAAGAGGTACTGGAATGTGGTGAATGTGCCACCTGGCTTGAGGGACCGGTCGATGGCCGTGAGAATGCCCTTGGTCATGGCCGGCGGCAGGCTCACAAAGGGAAGGCCCGAGATGATCTGATCGATCGGCAGCAGGTGCCGCTCGGCCAGGAGGGATTCGAGTTGCTCGGCCGAGGCGCATACGCACTCGATCTGCGGCCAGCGGCGGCACAGCTGCTCGACGAAGGCCGGGTCGATGTCCACCGCGAAGAACCGGTTCTCGGGCTGCAGGTGCGCGACGATGGCCACGGTCAAGGCGCCGGTGCCTGGGCCCAGTTCCACGATGCGCGTCGGGCCGTCGAAGCTGCGCCCCGCGACCATCGCTTCGGCCAGGGCCCGGGAACTGGCGGTCAGCGCGCCGACGGTGCGCGGACTCTTGAGAAACCGGCTGAACAGGAATGCATGGTCGCGCAGGCCCGGTCCGTTGCTGGCATCAGCCATGTCGCGCTTCCTCCGCGGTACCTGGACGCGCCTCAGGGGCAGGCAGTTCCTCGAGCAAACGCTCGGCCGTCGCTGCCGACCCATGGAACGTCGTCACCTGGATGCCGGCCACGCGCGATCGCAACCACGCGGCCAGCTCGAGCGTCAGCGTCCGTGCCTCGGTCCCTTCATCGTAACCCCGACGGAGCCGATTCAGGACGGCCGAAGGAACGCGCACGCCCGGGACCTCGCTGGCGAGGAACTCGGCGTGGCGCAGGCCCTCGAGGGCCGCGAGCCCGGCGATGACCGGCAGGCCGGTCGCCTGGAGGCGCGGCAGCACGGCCTCGAACGCCTCCAGGTCGAAAATCGGGGGCGTGACGAGGAACTCGGCGCCGGCCTCTACCTTGTGGGCCAGACGGCGCCATTCCGCCTCGGGGTCGGGGGGAAACGGGTTCACGGCCACGCCCACATGGAACGCGGTCGGACTGCCGAGCGGCTGCCCGCCGATGTCGAGCCCGTGGTTGAGGCGCGAAGCCATGTTCACCAGGCCGATCGCGTCCACGTCGAACACCGAGGTCGCATCGGGATAGGTCCCGCGCGAGGCGGGCGTGCCGGTAGTGAGCAGGACGTTGCGCACGCCCAGGGCGTGGGCGCCCAGCAGATCGGCCTGCATGTCGATGAGCGTCCGGTCACGGCAGCAGTAGTGCAGGAGCGTCTCGACCTGTCCGCGTTCGACGAGGAGCGCGAGGGTCAGCGCGCTGGCGCGCGCGCTCGATCGCGGGTAGTCGGGGATGTTCACGGCCAGGGCCCCGCGCTGCCGATAGCGGCGCGCCTGGTGGACGGCACCGTCCAGATCGAGTCCGCGCGGCGACGACACCTCGACCAGCACGACAGGCTCCTGGCGCGACAGGGCCCTCGCGAGCGAGGATTTGTCGGCGCGCGGGACGCCGGGCAACGGATCGGCCACGCCTTCAGCCCGACGGGTGGGCGCCACGCGGGCGCCTGGCGCGCTCGTCCGCACGGCCAGGGCGATCTGCCTGATGTGCTCCGGTGTCGTCCCGCAGCAGCCTCCGACCAGACGCGCCCCCGCGTCCACGAACCGCCGCGCATAGCTGGCCATGTAGTCGGGCGACGCCAGATAGAGATTCCGGCCTTCCACCTCGCGGGGCCGGCCCGCGTTGGGCTGGGCCGAGAGCGGCAGGCTCGTGATGGCCGCGATCGACTCGACCGTCTCGAGCATGGCCGCAGGGCCAACGGAGCAGTTGACGCCGATGACGTCCACGCCGGCCTGTTGCAGCGCTGCCGTGAACGCCTCCACCGGCGTGCCATCGAGGCTGTGGCCATCTTCCTCGGTGGTCATCTGCGCGACGATCGGCAGCCGGGCGACGGCGCGGACGGCACGGACGGCCGCCAGCATCTCGTTGAGGTCGCGGAACGTCTCGAGGATGAACAGGTCCACCCCACCCTCGGCCAACGCGGCGGCCTGCTCGCGAAAGGCCGCCTCGGCTTCGTCCACGCCTGTCTTGCCCCAGGGCTCGAGCCGAACGCCGAGCGGGCCCATCGACCCAGCGACGTAGGCCGAGCCGCGGCTCGCGCGGCACGCCACCGTCGCGCCGGCGACGTTGATCGCCCGCACCTGGTCCGCGAGTCCGAACGGGGTGAGCTTGAAGCGATTGGCGCCGAAGGTGTTCGTCTCGATCACGTCCGCGCCGGCTCGCACGTAGTCGCGGTGGACGTCGGCGATCAGCTCCGGCTGCGTGAGGTTCAACTCATCGAAGCAGCGATTCAGGAAGACGCCGCGGGCATAGAGCATCGTGCCCATCGCGCCGTCGCAAACGAGCACCCGCGCCGCCAGCGCCTCGAGGAACGGAAGGGTCACGCGCCTGGTCTGGCCCTAACGCGTCTGGGCCGCTGCCGTGGTGGACGCCGGGACCAGCATGTCTTCCTTGTCCCAGATGAAGTCCTTGCTGCTGTACACCGCCAGCTCGTAGTCCTTGCCCATGAAGACCGCCGAGACCGGGCAGGCCTCCTCGCAGAAGCCGCAGAAGATGCAGCGCGTCTTGTGGATCTGGTAGATCGAGGCGTAACGGGGACCGGCCATGACCGTGCCGTCGTTCTCGGCCGGCTCCAGGTAGATCGCGTCGGCCGGGCACGCCACCGCGCACAAGCCGCACGCGACGCACTTCTCGAGGCCGTTCTCGTCGCGCATGAGCACCTGCTTCCCGCGGTATCTCGGAAACACCGGCACTTTCTCGGCCGGGTAATTCACCGTGTTCGCCTTCTTGAACATGTGCTTGAAGGTCGTGGCGAACCCGATGAGAAACGGCTTGATCATGGGCAATATCATATCCGCCTTCGCTCGCCTTCGGCGAGCTACGGCGGACAAGCCCGGCATCCGCGGGGCGAGCTTCGGCGCGGCCAGGGCCCGCGGAGTACTATGGACCCGACCCCGATGGAACCGGCTCCCCTCACGCCCCAGCTGCTGACCGTCACGCTGATGGCGCAGGTGGCGATCGCGGCCGTCCTGGCAACGATGCTCGTCCGGTTCCAATCGTTCCGTCGAATCCTGCTGACGGAGCGGCGCGACTGGCCCGAACGGCTGGTCTTTGCCGCGTTCCTCGGCATCCCCCTGACGGCCGGCGTCGTCGCGCGGCTCGTGCTCCACTACTCGGCCGCCGATCTGACCCTGTCCGGCGCCTTTCTCGCCGGCCTCATCGCCGGTCCGTACGCCGGGGCCCTCGTCGGCCTCGCGATCGGCCTCCCGCCCCTCTTCCTCGGCGAATGGGGCGCCCTCCCCTTCGCCGTCGGCTGCGGCTTCGCGGGAGGCGGGTTGCGGGAAATCTGCCCCCACGACCAGATCTGGAAGTTCACGCCGTTCTTCGTGACGAAGCTGCACCAGACGGCCTGGCGCCTCATCCGCAACCTGTCGCTCGACTGGCAGGTGTTCCTGGTGACGGCACCGGTCGGCCTCGAGCTGCTGCGCCAGTCGATCGGACACAAGTTCGGCATCGCGCGGCTGTTCTATCTCGCGCCGCCGTCACACTCGGTGTGGCTCTATGGCCTGGTGCTGCTCGCCACCGTGCTGTCGGTGGCCGTGCCGATCAAGATCTGGAACAGCGCCCGCATCGAGCATCGGCTCGCCGAACAGGAGCAGCTGCTGATGGCCGCGCGCGTCGAAGCGCTGGCCAACCAGATCAACCCGCACTTCCTCTTCAACACCCTCACGTCCATCTCGTCCCTCATCCGATCGCAGCCCGAGACTGCACGCCTGCTGATCGTGAAGCTCTCGGGCCTGCTGCGCCGGCTGCTCCGCAGCCAGGAGCACTTCGTGTCGCTCCGGGAGGAACTGGCCGCGGTGGACGAGTACCTGGACATCGAGCGCATCCGCTTCGGTCCCAGCCTGGTGGTGGACAAGAGCATCGACGAGACGAGCCTGTCGATCATCGTGCCGAGCATGATCCTGCAGCCGCTCGTGGAAAACTCCATCAAGCACGGGCTCAGCCGCAAGGTCGGCGAAGGGCGCATCACGATCCGCGCGAGACGACAGAGCGGCCATGCCGTCATCGAGGTCATCGACAACGGCGTGGGCATCGAGACCAACCGGCCCGAGTCACCCGACGATCACGGCATCGGCCTCCGGAACGTGAACGAGCGGCTGCGGGTCATCTACGGCGCCAACTACAAGCTCCACCTCCACAGCGTGCCGGGTCAGGGCACGCTGGCGCGCATCGAGATTCCCGAACTGACGGTGCCCGACCGGGCGACGGCCTGAGATGCCCACCCGCGCCCTCCGCACCCTCGTCGTGGACGATGAACAGCTGGCGCGGGAGGAACTCTGCTTCCTGCTCGAGCAGGCCGGCGGCCTCGACATCGTCGGGCAGGCCGGGGACGGCGTGGAGGCCCTGCGCCTGGCCGGCGAACTGCGCCCGGACCTGCTCTTCCTCGACGTGCAGATGCCCGGCCTCACCGGGTTCGAGGTCGCCCGCCGCCTGATCGGCGCGGACCTGCTGCCCCAGCTCGTCTTCGTCACCGCCTTCGACCAGTACGCCCTGGACGCCTTTGCCGTCAATGCGGTGGATTACCTGCTGAAGCCGGTGGACGCCGAGCGGCTGGACCAGACCCTCGAGCGAGCCAGGAAGCGCCTGGCCTCGGAGGAGGCCACCCGGCCGCCGCTGGCTCCGGCCGACCTGGAGCGCGTCATCGAAGCCGTCCAGGCCCGCCAGCAGGGCCGGCGAGACCAGCTCGCGGTGCGCACCGGTGAGAAGTTCGTGCTCGTCCAGGCCGAAGAAGTCGTACACGCGTCTCTGGTGGACGAGGCTATAGTCGTAGTAACAAACACGGTGTCGGGAACGTCTAACTATCGGACGCTCGACGAGCTGCAGGCCAGGCTGGACCCGGCCGTGTTCTGGCGGGTGCATCGGTCGCACCTGGTGAATATCACCAAGATCAAGGAGATCGTCCCCTGGTTCAGCAGGAATTTCCTCCTCCGGATGAAAGACGCGAAGGCGACGGAGATCCCGGTCAGCCGCACGCAGACCCGGCGCCTGCGCGAGTACCTGCAGCTCTGACCCCGGCGACCTTCTGGAGCGCGCCGAAGGCAGACCCGTTTGCCGCCTTCGAGCAGGCGCTCGGCCGGCCGACCCCCGGCTCGCCGGCGGGCCCGGACGGCCAGGCGGCCTATCCGTCTGGTGCGACACCCGGCACGGCGCCCACCTCGCCGGTGGAGCGCTTCGATTACCTCCAGCCCCGGCCCCCGTCGGCGCCCCGGCGAGCGCCGGTCGTGGCCCGCGTGTGGGAAGAACTCGTCGCCTGGTTCCGCACCCTGCTCTCGGCCGCCGTCTATGCCACGCTCATCGTCACGTTCGGGTTCCAGGTCGCGCGCGTCGAGGGCCAGAGCATGGCGCCGACCCTGGAGGATCAGGACCGCCTCATCGTCAACAAGCTCGCCTACCGGCTGCACGATCCCCAGGTGGGTGACATCGTGATGCTGCTCTACCCGGAAGGTCCCGAGAAGTCCTTCGTCAAGCGGATCGTCGCCGAACCGGGCGACACGATTCGCGCCGTGGACGGCCGCGTCTACCGGAACGAAGTGCCCCTGCCCGACGACTTCATCCCGGAGGAGTTCCGCGACACCCAGACCTGGGGCCCGGAGATCATTCCCCCCGCGCACTACTTCGTGATGGGCGACCACCGCAACAACAGCTCGGACAGCCGCAGTTGGCGCTTCGTGCCGAAGAAATACGTCATCGGCAAGGTGCAGCTCCGCTGGTGGCCGCTGAGCAACGCCAAGTGGTTCGAGGGGTGGAAGTAGAACTCGGGTACGCCAGGTACGGCGGGTACGACAGGTACTGGGGTACGACAGGTACTCGGGTACGACAGGTACTCGGGTACGGCAGGTACGGTACGGCAGGTACGCGGGTACGACGGGTACTAGCGGGTCGGATCCGTGTACATCCGTTCGATGACGTCGCTGTAGGTGCGATCGACCACCTGGCGCTTCACCTTCATCGTGGGCGTCAGCTCACCGGCGCCCATCGTGAATTCGCGCGGGAGGAGCTGGAACTTCTTGATGCGCTCGAACTGCGCCAGGTCGGTGTTCACGCGATCGACGACGGCCTGATAGAGCGCGCGCACGTGCGGCTCGTCCACGGCGACGCGCGCCGCCTCGGGGGCGATGCCGAGCCGCGCGGCCAGCACCGCGAAGTCCGGCACGATCAACGCCGCCGGAAAGTGGCGCCGCTCGCCGACGACCACGGCCTCGATCACCAGGGCATCGGCGCGCAGTTCGGTCTCGATCGACAGCGGCGCGATCTTCTTGCCGCCCGAGGTGACGATCACCTCCTTCTTGCGATCGGTGATCCGCAGGTACCCGCGCTCATCCAACTGCCCGATATCCCCGGTGTGAAACCAGCCGTCCACCACGGCACGAGCCGTCTCTGACGGCCGGTTGAAATAGCCGGCCATCACGTTGGGACCGCGCGCCAGAATCTCGCCGTCGTCGGCGATCCGCAGCTCGACGTTCGGCAGCGGCGGTCCCACGGTCCCGAATCGCACATGCCCGAACGGCATGAGCGTCAGCACGGGTGACGTCTCGGTAAGGCCGTAGCCCTCGAAAATCGGGAGCCCGATGCCGTAGAACCACTCTCCGAGATCGACGCTCAACGGGGCGCTGCCCGACACGGCGTAACGCAGACGGCCGCCGACCCCGGCGCGAATCTTCTGGAAGACCAGGCGATCGGCCAGGCGCGAGGCGACACGCAGTCCCACGGGCAGTGGCTTCCCCGCTGCCAGGAGACGACCGCGGCGCGCCGCCACACCCAGCGACCAGGTGAAGAGCGCGCGCGTGAGGCCGGTGGTCGCGCGGCCCTTCTCGACGATCCGCGTGTAGAGCTTCTCGAAGACGCGCGGCACCCCCGACATCACCGTCGGGCGGACCAGAAGCAGGTCACGGGCCACCGTTTCGATCGACTCGGCAAACACCATCGAGACGCCGGTCGCCAGATAGACGTACGCGACCATCCGCTCGAACGAGTGGCAGAGCGGCAGGAACGACAGCCCCGTGTCATCGTCGCTGATGTCGAGCTGGACGAGGACGCCGGCCAGATTCGACATCAGGTTGGCGTGCGTCAGCATCACGCCCTTGGGCTCACCCGTGGTGCCCGACGTGTAGATGATGGTCGCGAGGTCTTCGGGGCGCACCTGTTTGGCCGCATCGTGGAAGCCCCGGGCCACGCCCCAGCTGTCGAGCAGCTGCTGGTGCCCTCGGGCGGTGACGTCGGCCAGGGTCGTCACATGCGGCGGCAGCGGCCCCTCACCCTCGGCCGGAGGGTCGATGAGCACGACGACGCGCAGGTGCGGCAGGCCGGCCGCCGCCGTCAGCACCTTGCCCAGCTGCACGCTGTTCGACACGACGGCGATGCTCGCGGCCGCATCCGCCAGGATGAAGGCCACCTGCTCGACCGACAGCGTCGGATAGATCGGCACCGTGACGGCGCCGGCCGTCAGAATCGCGAAATCCGCAACCAGCCATTCGGGCCGGCTCTCGGAGAGCAGGGCGACGCGATCGCCGCGCGCCATGCCGAGGGCGCCGAGGCCGAGGCCGACGTCGCGGACCTGATCCAGAAACTCGCGGGCGCCTAGGTAGGAGACCTGCCCATCGCGGCATCGACCGATCAGATCGGGCTTGGGGAATCGTCCGCTCGTGAAGAACGGCAGACCCGCGACTGTCGGCGGCAATGCGCTAGCGTCGGCCATGGTAGATGATGATGACCTCGGAGGTAATTCCTACGAAAACTGTAAGCGGCGGCGCTTACAGTTTTCGTAGGAATTACCTCCGAGGTCTTTTCCAGTCTCCCGACCGCCCGCCGCGCTTCTCGCGCAGCTGGATGGGTCCGAGCACGATCCCGTGGTCGATGGCCTTCAGCATGTCATAGAGCGTCAGGGCGGCGACGGTGACGGCGACCAGCGCCTCCATCTCCACCCCCGTGCGCCCGACGGTGCCGGCCCGACCGATGACCGTGTAGCCGCGGCGGTGTGGCACGAGTTCCACGTCCACGTGCGTCAACGGCAGCGGATGACAGAGCGGAATGAGATCCGACGTCCGCTTGGCGGCCATGATGCCCGCCAGGCGCGCGGTCTGCAGCGGGTCGCCCTTCTTGACGCGGTTCTCGCGGATGGCCCTCAACGCCGCTGCGCTCATGCGCACATCGCCATCGGCCACCGCCTCGCGCACGGTCTCGGCCTTGGCCGAGACGTCCACCATCCGGACGCGCCCCTCGGCATCCACGTGCGACAGTCGCGCCGGGCGACGCCCGCCGTCAGACCGCTTCGCCATCGGCTTCTCCCCTCGCGAGAAAGAACGACAGGCTTTCCATGGAGACCGTCAGGTCCACGTTCTTCAGCTTGACGCCCGGCGGCACTTTGAGCGAGCCGGGAGAGAAGTTGAGAATGGCGCGCACGCCCGCCTGCACGGCGGTGTTGACGACGCCTTGGGCCGAATCGGCCGGGACGGCGATGACGGCGATGTCGATCGCGTCCCGCTTGACCATCTTCCGGAACTCGCCAATCTCAAAGATGCGCACGCCACCCTTGGACCGCCGTCCCACCTTGCCACGCTCCGAATCGAAGAGCGCGACGATGGCGAAGCCTTCCTGGCGGAAACCGGGGTAGTCGGCCAGGGCGAGGCCGAGATTGCCGGCGCCGAGAATCGCCACCCGGACCGTCCGGTCGAGCCCGAGGATCATCCGCAGGTGGCGCTTGAGCTCCTTGACGTAATACCCGACGCCGCGGACGCCGAACTCGCCGAAGTAGGCGAGGTCCTTTCGAATCTGCGCCGCGTTGAGCTGGAACTGCTCAGCGAGGGCCTTGGAGGAGATGGTCTTGACGCCGGCGGCGTCGAGCGCGTTGAGGCAGCGGAGGTAGACCGACAGCCGTCCGGCCGTCAGTTCGGAGACCTGATCGCCCGGCGCGCGGGGCTTGTTCCGTCGAGTCACAAGCGAAGAATTCTAGCGCGAAACCGGGCCTAAGCCGATCGCCCACGCGCGGCGTATCCTCATCCAGGAGATGCTGCCCACGCCCCGGACTCGTCACGTGCTGCTGGCGGCGCTCGTCTGGCTGGCAGCCGTCCCGCTCGACGCCCGACAGTCCGGCCCGTCGATGGCCACCACGGCGGCGACGATCGCGGCTCACCCGGCCTTCTTTCACGGTCGCACCGTGTCAATTGCTGCAACGCCGGTGCGCGCCGGCGGCTTGTGGACCGTTGAGACCGGCACGCCAATCGCCCTGGCCATCCAGCCCGCGTCAGGTCAGCCGCCCAACCGGCCTGTCGAGTTCCGTGGCGTCCTCCTCGATCCCGCACGCCTGCCGCAGAGCGACCCGAGACGCACGCAACTGCGGCCGATTACGGATGTGTTCGGCGCCGGGCGCACGTCCGGCAAGTCGGCCCTGCTCGTCCTGACCGGCGCGATTCGGATCGAGCCGTCACCATCGATTCCGGTGGCGATGCTCCGCCAGGTCGTGTTGAACCCCACGCGTTGGGACGACCAGGTCGTGACCGTGCGGGGCCGATTTCGGGGCCAGAACCTGTTCGACGAGTTGCCGCCAGGGCCACCGCCCGCCGCCACGGACTTCGTCATCCAGGCCGCCGACGCCGCGCTCTGGGTGACGGGCCTCGCGCCGAGCGGGCCGCGGTTCGCCTTCGATACCCGTTCGCGGGCGGACACGGGGCGCTGGCTCGAGGTCACGGGCCGCATCCGCGCACAGGGGGCGGTGGTCCGCCTCGAAGCGGCGACGATCGAGGAGACGTTCGCCGGGCCGGAGACCGTCCCGCTACCCCCGGCGCCGGTCTTCCGCCTGCCGCGACCGGTCGTGGTCTTCACCGCGCCAGTCAACCGCGACACCGACGTGGACCCGGCCACGACGATCCGGATCCAGTTCTCCCGAGACTTGAAGGAGCTGTCGTTCACGGGGCAGGTCGCGGCCTCCTACCTCGGCACGGACGATCTGCCGCCAGCCATGACGATCCGCTATCGCGTGGCCAGCCGCTCGATCGACATTCGCTTTGCGGCGCCGCTCCGCGCGGGCGCCACGCTCGTCCTGAAGCTCGGCGACGGGATCACGGCCCTCGACGGCACGCCGCTCGTGCCGGCCGAACTCAGATTCGAGGTGCGTCCGGGGCTGACGCCCGCGGCGATGGCGCACGTGCCGCGGTGATCGCGTCCCTGACGCGCGCGATGATCACGTCGCGGTCGTCGAGCGTCGCGCCCGTCGTCGGCACCGGCGGCAGAAAGCGGACTACGAGGGTCGTGGGCCAGATGACCGCCCGGCCCTTGGGCATCGCCTCGCGGCCGCCGACGATGACCACGGGGACCACGGGCTGTTGCGATTTGATCGCCATCACGAAGCCCCCCTTCTTGAACGGCAGCAGTTCGTCGGTGCGCGCCCGGGTGCCCTCGGGAAAGATGAAGAACGCGTTGCCCTCGCGCAGCGCCTCGGCAGCGCGGTCCACCGCCGGCCAGCTCTGTTCCTTTCGGGCGCGCTCGACCGGTACGAACCCGGCGGCATCGAAGACCCAGACGAGCACGGGCAGCTTCCGCATCTCGGCCTTGTAGAGCACGCGCAACTGCGGGTGACGCCGGCGCAGGGCGAGAAAGACCGCCGGCGGCTCGACGTTGCTGGTGTGGTTGCAGGCGTAGACCGCGCCGCCGGGCACGATGTGTTCTTCCCCCTCCAGGCGCAGGCGCAGACCGGCCAGCCAGAACCCGAGGCGGACGCCCCCCGTCCCGGCCGCGTAGATCAGCCAGAGACGTCGCGTGGTGAGGGTCCAGACGAGCACCGGGGGACCGACGAGCAGAACGTAGAGGGCCACGGCAAAGGCCGCGACGCAGGTGCGGAGGGCGGCAATCGGCACAAGGGCGCCTCAAACGCACAGGGCGGACCGAGGTGGTCCGCCCTGTGCGGCATGACTGATGATCGGGTCGGCCTACGAGGCGCGGGCCGTGCGCCGCGCGCCGGTGCGCGACGTCGCCGACGCGCGGGCACGCGAAGCCGGCGCCACGCGGGCGGCGGCGGCCGAGCGCGTCTTGGCCGTCGCCCGCGCCGCAGGCGTCGCGGCGCGCGGCGCCGGTGCGGCCGGACGCGCCGGCGTGGCCGGACGCGACGCGGGCCGCGCCGACGCGGCCGGGCGCGCGGGCGCCGCCGCGCGGGCGGGAGCGGCCACGCGCGCCGAAGGCGCCGCGGGCCGGACCGCCGGGGCGGCCGGTTTCGCGATGGGCTTGGCGACCGGGGCCACTGCGACGGGCACGGGCGCCGGAGCGGCAACCACAGGCGCCGCCACCGGCATCGCCGGCGGGGCCACCACGACGGTGACCTTGGGCTTGTTGCCGTTCTTCGCCTTGGCCACGAAGCAAAGCTCGAGCGCCGTATCCACCTTCACTTCGACCTGCGGCACCTTCTCGCCGATGACCTCGGAGATCTCGGAGATGACCAGGAACTTCGCCCGGTCGAGCATCCGCTTCTCCCTGAAGGACAGGCTCTTCGACTTGCTGAGATGGCTCAGACTCTTGAGCACCTCGACGACGTCGTAGATGGACCCGGTCCGCATGCGGTCCGAGTTGTCCTTGAACCGGCCCTTCCAGTTCTGATGACTCTCGATCTGTCCGTCGCCGAGCAGATCGAACAGGCGGCTGACTTCCGAATCTTCGATGGCGCGCCGAAGGCCGACGCCGTCCACGTTGTCCACCGGCACGAACACGGTCGTTTCGTTCGCCATCCGGAGCTGATAAAACCCACAGGTCGTACCCATGATCGTCTTGGTCTCGACGCGTTCAATGATCCCAAGACCATGGTTTGGGTAGATGACCTTGTCGCCAATCTCGAATGCCACGTGTCCCCCGAGCTGCAAGGAAAGACTGATAGGTTGGCTAACTACGAGCAGAAACGTCTGCTTATGTTAGCCCACCCCGGCACGTGAATCAACGAAATTGCGCGCAAAAACAGCGTGTTTCCCCTACTTTCGCCCTCTCATCTCCAACCCGGCCTGCCCTAAAGCCCTGCGTTCAGGCCGTTAGCCGTCATTTCTTGATCACGCCCTCGAAGCCCTTCCCCGACCGGGGGCCCTTGTTGTCCCGCTCGAGCGTTCGCTCCGAATTGGCGACCGCAAACCCCGCCTGGTAGATGACCTGAGCGATCCGGACCAGCTTGGGAAACAGGATCTTGTCCACATGGTCGCCGGCCCCGTGGTAGTCGGGGTGGGTGCCCGTGAAGAAGAACGCGATCGGGATGCCCTTGGCCGCGTAGCTGTAGTGATCGCTGCGCGTGTAGAAGCTGTTCGCGTCGTTCGGGTCGTTGTACTCGAAGTCGAGCGTCACCGGCTTCGGCAACGCCTGGCTGCTCTGGACGACGAGGTTGTGCAGATCGGTGCTGATGCGATCGGCCCCGATGACATAGACCTTGTTCTCTTCCGCCGGGTTGTCGTCGCGGTTGCGCCCAATCATGTCGATGTTGAACTGCGCCTGGACCTTGTCGAGCGGTACGACCGGGAAGTCGGCCATGTAGCGCGACCCGAGCAAGCCCGACTCCTCACCGGTGTGCCAGACGAAGATCGCCGATCGCTTCGGACGCGGCCCGGTGGCAAATGCCTTGGCGATGCCGAGCAAACCGGTCGATCCCGATCCATCGTCATCCGCGCCGTTGAAGATCAGGTCGGGCTCACCTGGTGCGGCCGAGGCCCCGGCCCCGCCGCCTGCGCGGCCGCCGCGTCCGGCGGCTGCGGCCGGGCGATAGCCGACGTGATCGAGATGCGACCCGAACATCACATACGTGTCCTTGAGCTTGGGATCGCTGCCCTCGACCAGGCCGACCACGTTCTTCGACAACTGGGTGGAGACCACCTCGTAGGTGTTGTCCACGTGGACCGTCACCTTGACGTTCGACAGCGTGAACGGCGCCAGGGCCTCGCCCTTGTCGGCGCGCGCGCGCAGGTCCGCGAACTTCGTCGGTGCGGCGTTGAACAGGAACGTGAAGAACTCTTCGTTCGCCGAGAACTGCGGCGCCACCAGGCCATCCACGCGCTGGACCGTCGTGATGTCGGCCGTGGTCGGCGCCGCCGCACCGCGGCCTCCGCCGATCGCACCTCGCCCACCGGCGCGCCCCCCGCGCGCCAACACCTGCGCTTCGGCCAACGCCACGTTCGCGGCGGCGAGCGCCTCCTGCGCACGTGTCAGCGCCAGGTCGGCGGGCGTGGGCGGCGCGGGCGCCGGGACGAACGTCAGGGCCGCGCCGGCTCCAAGGGTCTGGACGATGTACGGCGACCGGCTGCCGCGTCCGCCAGCCCGGCCGCCACCGGCGGTGAGCACGGCCGGCGTGCCGGGCAGCCACACGACCAGCTTGCCCTTGAGGTCCCGTCCGCTGAAGTCGTTGTACGGCACCGAGGCGTTGAGGGCGGTGACCCCGTAGCCGGCAAAGTCCACCGTGTTGAAGGTGAGCGTCTGCTTGCCACCGGCGCTCGTCGGAAACGTGACGCCGGCGCCGTGCTTGAACGTCTTCGACTCGCCGTTGACCTCGACGGTCACCGACGAGTTCGCCGTCACCCGATACCCGCGCAGCTTCACGGTCTGAAAGTACGTGCCGTCATCGCCCATCGGCTTGACGCCGAAGGCCCGCAGGCGATCGGCGACGTAGCTGGCGGCCAGGCCGTAGCCTTCGGTGAAGATCTGGCGGCCCTGCAGGGCGTCAGACGCGAGATACGTCAGCCACTCCTTCGCGTCGGCTTCGGAGATCTGCGCGAACTTGACGCCGCGTGCCGGCTCGGGCGCCTGCGCGAGCAGCGTCCAGGGATGGGTGGCCGAGTGGCGAGCACGGCCAGGGCCAGGCCCCAGACGCGAAGCGTGCGGCGGGAGGATCGAGTCATCTGCATATCTCCTGTGAGAACGACGAGAGCGACCGACGGGAGTCTACCTGACAGGGCCCGCGAGAGCCGCCTCACAAAACGCGACACATCGGGCCAGCTCGGCCTCGACGGACGAGCTCGGCGGAATCGGATAGGACAGGGCGATGGTCACCGGGAGTGCGTAGCGCTCGCGCTGGACCAGTTGCAGGATCTCGCGCAGCGGCGTGTTGCCCTCGCCCCAGGGCACGCTCGGCCCCTGGCCGGTCCGGCGGTCGGACAGATGGAGGTTGGTGATCCGGCCGTGATAGCGGCGCAGGAAGTCGAGGGCCGTGGTCCCGTTCCCGGCCGTGTAGTGACCGACGTCGAGGCAGGCGCCGTTCAGCGGCGAGTAGAAGAAGGCCTGCTCCCACGCGCCCGGCCGGCCAAACGCGTCCACGGTCGTCACATCGGATTGGCCCGAGAAGCCCACGCGCATGCGGTGCTTGTCGGCAAAGAGGCCCAGCCGCCGGGCGTGGCTGACCGGCGCATCACAGGTGACGGCCCGGGCACCCAACCAGCGCGCGGCGTTGAAGCTGTAGTCGAGTTCCTCGTCACTCATGCCGTCGCCCAGGGGCATCCGCAGGACGTTGATGGCGACGCCGGCCTTGGCGAACTGCGCCTTCAGCGGCGCGAACGTTTCGGCCGTGGCCGCCAGTCGCCACGTGCGCAGCGCCGCGCGCACTTGCGCCGCGATCTGCGCCGGCGTGAGCGGTTTGGGTGACGTCCCTGGTGTGCCGGCCGCTTGCGGCGGTGCCGCGGCCGCCGGCGTGGGGGGCGTCGTCGCAGCGCCCGTCGGCGGCGTGGGAGGCGCCGCGGCGGCCGGCGCGGGCGTCGTGCCTGGAGCGGGCCGTTGCGGCGCGCCGAGCGCGGCTTCGATCGGCTCGCCGCGGAGTTCAATCGACGCAAGGCCCAGGCGCAGCGCCAGCGCCAGCATGGGTTCGGGCCGCTGGGCGGCTGCATCGAGGAGGTCGGGCGCGATCAGGCCGACTTCCACGCCCCCGAATCTGCCCGCGACCGCGCGCGCCCGTCCTTGTGCCCACAGGCCCTCGCGCCTCGTCCGCTCGTCGCCCCGGGCGTGACCGGTCCGCGCCCACGCCACTGGCACCACCGCCGCGGCCAGCCGCGCGACGTCTCTCCTCGAAAAAAGCATGGCTCCTCCGCCCGTCGTCACTATAATGGCGCTTCCAATCGAAGCATGCCGACGATTTATGAGGTCGCCAAACACGCGGGCGTCTCGACGGCCACTGTGTCGCGCGTCATGGGGGGTCTGCCCTCCGCCGTGTCGCCCGACACGCGCCGGCGGGTCCTGGCGTCGATCGACGAGCTCGGGTACACGCCGAACGCCGCGGCGCAGACCCTGCGCACCCACGCCTCGCGCACGATTCTGGTCACGGTACCCGACCTGGCCAATCCGTTCTTCGCGCTGATTCTGCAGGGCATCGAGGACGCCGCCCAGCGCGACGGCTACGCGGTGCTCATCGGCGACACGCAGCACGACACCGCGCGCGAGGAACGCTACGCGCGCATGTTGCGGCAGAAGGAGGCGGACGGCCTGATCTTCCTCGGGCATCGCCTGCCCAACGAAGCGCACGTCCTGATGCGCGACGGCACGCGCGTCCCCGTCGTCAACGGCTGCGAGTTCAGTCCCGACCTCGGCGTGCCCAGCGTCCACATCGACAACGCCAAGGCCGCGTTCGAGGTCGTCGATCACCTGGTCGGCCTCGGACACCAGCGCATCGGCGTGGTGACGGGCCCGACGGGCAGCCCGCTCAGCCGCGATCGCCTGCGGGGCGCCGTGGCGCGCGCGCAGCAGTCGGGCGTGCATCGCGACCTGGTGGTCGTCAATGGCGACTTCACGATCGAGTCGGGCGTCCGCGCGGCCGAACGCCTGCTCGATCAGCGGAGGCCGCCGACCGCGATCTTCTGCTTCAACGACGAGATGGCGATCGGGCTGATCGAAACGGCGCACCGCCGCGGGGTGCGGGTGCCCGAGGATCTCTCGGTCGCCGGGTTCGATGACGTGCGCTTCGCCCGGTACACGCGTCCGCCGCTCACCACGGTCGCCCAGCCGATGCGGGAGATCGGGCGCGGCTGCGTCCGGCTGCTGCTGCAGATCCTGCGCGGCGAAGCGGTCGAGTCGATGTCGATCACGCTGCCGCACAAGCTGACGATTCGCGCCAGCACCGCGCATCCGCGCGCGTCGGGCCGCTGGCTGGGGATGCCTGCGGTGGGGTAAATCGGCCGACAGGCTACGGCGGACGGTCTACGGTCTACGTAGGCCGTCTGCCGTAGACCGTAGCCTGATTAAGTAGGCTGTCTGCCGTAGACCGTAGCCTGATTACGTAGGCCGTCGGCCGTCCGCGGTAGGCCGTCTCCCGTAGGCTGTTCGCCGTAGGCGGTCTGCCGTGACGGTCTTCGTAGGCCGTCCGCCGTAGGCCGTCCGCCGTTGGCTGTTCGCCGTCTTCCGTAGCCCGTCGTAGGCTGTTTCCCGTAGACCGTAGGCTGCTAATGAGCTCCAAGAACCGTTTCATCGTCGCCATCGCAACGACGGCCGCCCTTGTTGCGGTCGGCTGCGCGTCGGTGGCGCTCCTCGACCGGACGGCCCCAGGCGCGCCGCAGTCGGCCGTGACGCTGACGATTCGGGAAGACGCGCAGGCGGGCACAATCGCGGTGTTTCGGGCCGGCGGCCGCGATCCGATCCTGACCCAGAACGCACGACCCGACGCGCGGCCGTATCTGCACCCGATCGTCTCGCCCGATGGGAAGGGCGTGTTGACGGAGGTGAGTCCCGGGCACCACCCGCACCAGACCGGACTCTATTGGGGCTTCACGCGGCTGAACGGGCGCGACTACTTCCACAATCCGGGCGGCGACTACTGGCGCCGCGTGTCGGCCACGGTCACGCAGGCCGAGGGCACGGAGGTCCGCTGGCAGACGGTCTACGAACTGCTCGACGCGTCGGGCACGGCCACGCTCCTCGAGACGCAGCGGTGGTCGATGCGCGAGCAGGCCGGCACGTTCGTGCTGAATCTCGAGTGGCGCGGCGACGCCAGGGCGGACGTCACGATCGGCAAGTACGATTACGGCGGGCTCTTCCTGCGCATGCCCTGGCGTGAGGGGCTCGCTGGCGAGGTCGTCAACGCCGCGCGTCAGCGCAACGAGCGGGCCGAGGGCCAGCGCGCGATGTGGGTCGATGTCGGGATGCAGGTCGAAGGCCGTGCCGACCTGGCCCACATCGCGATCTTCGACTACCCCGACAACGCGGGATTTCCGCAAGCCTGGCGCGTCGATGGCCAGCTCGGCGTCGGCGCGGCGCGGTCGCGCACGGCCGACTGGACGATCAAGCAGGGCGAATCCGAAGTCCTCCGCCATCAGTTCATCGTCTACACGGGCACGCTGAGCGACGTGGCGATGGACAGCCGCTGGACTGAGTTCAGCGGCAACCGATCGGCGTACTCGACGGCCGCGCTCTGGGGCATCGCGCAACGCGAGGGCCGCGAGGCGAAGTTCCTGACACCGGCCGCGGCGGTCGCCGAGATGACCGTCCTCGATGGCTACCGCGTCAACGCGTGGGCGGGCGAGCCGATGATGGCCCAGGCGATGGCCTTCTGCTGGGACGATCGCGGACGGCTCTGGATTGCCGAGAACATGGACTACGAGTCCCGCTCGGGCGGATTCTCGAATGCCGGCACCAGTCGCATCGTGATCCTCGAAGACACCGACCACGACGGTGCCGCAGACAGCCGCAAGGTCTTCATGGACGGCATCGTTTTTCCGTCGGCGCTGGCCGTCGGGTTCGATGGCGTGTTCGTCGGGGCGCCGCCCAACTTGTTGTTCGTACCCGACCGCAATGGCGACGACAAGGCGGACGTGGCCGACATCGAGGTGCGCCTCACGGGCTGGGGCATCCGCGACCGGCACGAGGTCATCAACAGCCTCCACTGGGGACCGGACGGCTGGCTGTACGGCCTCCAGGGCTACGCGACCGCCTCGAAGGTCCGGAAGCCCATCGGCCGAGGCCGTCTCTTCAATCACAAGGAGCCGTTTCCAGACGACGTCCTCGCGGGCCCGGGGACGGACATCAACGGGGGCGTCTGGCGCTATCACCCGACGAAAGATGTCTTCGAGGTCGTCGCCCACGGGTTCAGCAATCCCTGGGGCATCGACTACGACGCCAAGGGACAGTTGCTCATCAGTGCCTGTGTGATCCCGCACCTCTTCCACGTGATCCCGGGCGGAATCTACCACCGGCAGGGCGGACAGCACTTCAATCCGTACGTCTACAGCGACATCCAGACCATCGCGGATCACCGGCATCGATCGGCGCACGGCGGCGCGCGCGTCTACCAGTCGGACGCGTTTCCTGCCTCGCAGCAGGGCCGGATCTTCATGGCCAACATCCATGAGCACGCCTTGCTGTCTGACGTGCTCGAGCGCAAGGGCTCCGGCTTCGTCGCGCGTCACGGCGACGACTTCATGCTGGCCAACAACGCGCAGTGGATCGGGTTCAGCGTCGAGATCGGCCCGGACGGCGCGGTGTACGTCCTGGACTGGCACGACAGCGACATCTGCGGCACCGATGTGCTGAACAAGGACACGGGCCGCATCTTCCGGATCGCGCCCGTGCAGTCGCTGGCCGATCGGTTTGACGGGCGCTACGGCGACCTCGCGCAGCTGACGGACGCCCAACTGATCGAGTTGCAGACCAACCGCAGCGACTGGCACGCCCGGCGGGCGCGCGTCCTCCTGCAGGGTCGTGCCGCGAAGCGGATGCTCGGCGCCGACACGCACCAGCGGCTGCGTCAGCTGTTCCAATCCGCGGCGAACGCGGACTGGAGGCTGCGCGCGATGTGGGCGCTCCACGTCACGGGTGGCTGGACGCCGGAGGGACTCGTCCAGGTGCTCGGCGATCGCGACGAGCACGTGCGCGCGTGGGCGGTGCAGTTGCTCGCCGAGGACAAGGCCCCCTCGGCGGTCGCCATCGACCGGTTCGCGCAGATGGCCCGCGCCGACCCGTCGGCGGTCGTGCGCCTCTACCTCGCGTCCGCGCTCCAGCGTCTGGCGCCTTCGGATCGCTGGCCCATCGCCAGCGCCTTGATGAGTCACGCGGAGGACGCGGACGATCACAACCTGCCGAAGCTCGTCTGGGTGGGCATCGAACCGCTCGTGAAGGACAACCCGTCCCTCGCGCTCGAGCGCGCCGCAGCGAGTCGACTCCCGCTGGTCGCCCGGTTCATCGCGCGTCGCGCCGTTGATGCGAATGCGTTGGACGCGGTCGTCGCCGCCATCGGCCAGCAACCCGCCGCACTCGCGCCGATGCTCGAAGGCCTGCGCGACGGGCTCGAGGGCCGGTACGACGTGTCTGCGCCTGCCGCCTGGACGGCCGTCTACGACCGGTTGAAGCGGCGTGATGCGTCGATCGACGGTCTCGCGCTGGCGGTCTCCCAGCAGTTTGGCGACGCCGATACCACGACGCGCAACGTCGGGTTGGTCCGCAATCGGACGGCACCAGTCGCCGAGCGGCAGCGCGCGCTCCAGGCCCTCGCGCTGCAGCGCCGGCCGCAGTTGCTGTCGGCGCTGCCGGCGGCGATCGCCGACGCGCCGGTGCGACTCGAAGCGATCCGCGCGGTCGCGGCGTTCGACGACGAGGCGCTCGGGAAGCTGCTGGTCTCGCGATACGGGACGTTGACGGCGGCAGAGAAGACCGAGGCGGTGCAGGCGCTCGCGTCACGCGCCCGATACGGCCGCCTGCTGACCGATGCCCTGGCCGCAGGCACCATCCCAAAGCGGGACGTGCCCCCGCACATCGCGCGGCAGGTGCGGCGGCTGGTCGGCACGCGCTTCGCCGATGTCTGGGGTCCTGTCGATCAGATCGCCAGCGAGGAGAAGGCGTACGCGCGCTACCGCGCCCTGCTCAACGAGACCGCGATGCGGACCGGCAACGCTCAGGCCGGTCGCGCGAACTTCGCGCGCACGTGCGGGGCATGCCACACGATGTACGGCGAAGGCGGAGTCGTCGGCCCAGACCTGACGGGCTCGAACCGCGCCAATCTGGAGTACCTCCTCCAGAACGTGCTCAGTCCGAATGCGGACGTGCCGGACGCGTACAAGCTGGTGCTGATCACGACGCGGGATGGACGATCGTTTGCGGGCAACGTCGTCGCCGAGACCGAACGCCAGGTCACGCTGCGGGTCGTCGGGCGCGACCCGGCGGTGGTCAACACGTCCGACATCCAGTCCCGCGAGGTGACGCCGGTCTCGATGATGCCGGCGGGGCTGCTCGACACGCTCACCGATCGCGAGGTCATCGATCTGATCGCCTTCCTGCGGACGGCGGCGCCGGTGAAGTGAGGGGGTCGTACCTCGATTGCCGGCAGGCAGGTACGACCCCTTGGTATCCGCGCCGAGCGGGGCGCCCCGTTTGCGGCCACCCGCGCCACTCGCACCAGCCCTGGCCGACGCCGCGCCGCTTCTTTGGCGGCGCCGCGGAGACGCGACATCGAGCCAGGGCCTCCGGGGACGTGATGCGCGCACAGCGACCTCTGTCCGCTCGCCGGGCGAACTGACGCTGCCGGGTCACCCCGCATGTGCGGGGAGTGACCCGGGCCCGGCTCCCTCCCGCCGGTCGCTGTGCGACCTATCGCCCGGCGCATCAGTCCGAGTCGGCCCCGCCTCGATGCCGCGCCTCCGCGGCGGAGACACTGCGCGCGAGACTCCGCGCCGAGCGGTTGCGCTGCGTTCGCGGCCACGCGCGCCGAGCGCGCTGCAGGCCCGTGATACGATCTGCGGTCAACGACGACAAGTCGTTGCCCTGCCGTGAGATCAGCTCCTGTGCCGGAGTGGCGGAACTGGCAGACGCGCGAGACTCAAAATCTTGTTTCCCTGACGGGAAGTGTGGGTTCGATTCCCTCCTCCGGCACCACGATCTTCGCTTCGTGTCGCTCGGCGCCCGAGGCAGGGGCATCCGGCTACTGGCGGACGCCGTCCCTGGCGATCGTCGTTCGGGGCGAATCGCTCACAGCCAGATCCAGGCGCTTCCGTTATAGCGTGCCCGCGTGGCTCCACGAGCGGTTTCCACGAGCGTGTGCATCGCGGAAGCGCGACCGCCGAGCCGCGAGCGAGTGCGGCGCGAGGCTCCACAGCGTGGACACCTGTCAACAAGAACCGCGGACCCCATGGCGAAGCGGTCTGGCCGCACGAGATGCCGGAAGCCGCAGGCCTTGAGTCCTCCGCAAGCCGGCGTCGGGTCGCCGCGTCCCCCGGTCTGGCCACCGCGCCGACGCAACCTCAGAAGCGGTCGGGCGTCCTCGTCCGGTCTTGCGACCAGCCTCCGGCGCCAGCGCGGCTTCGCCTCGCACGAGCGCACCCGCCTTGTCGCCCTTACGCCGTCGCCACCTTGCGTGGCCGCCCACCCTTGCGGCCGTTCTGGCGCGCGGCTGCGGTCTTTGCCGGGCTCGTGCGCCGGCCGAGAAGCGCACCCAGCCCCACGAACGTCAGTCGCGTGCGCCCGGCCCGCGCAGGCGATGTCATGACGCAGAACCACGACATCGGCCTGCGGCTTGGCTGTGCGCCCGAGCCTGGCCAGCGCATCGATGTGCGCCGTCAACGCGGCGCGAATGCCGCGCTTGGCGGCACCCGCGGTATCGGCCGCCGCATAGACACCAGGCAAACCCGCCACCCAGGCGCTGAAGGTGCCGTTCGACTCGCGTTCCACCACGACGGAGTAGTGCTGTGTCATAGTCCCGCCTCTTTCAGGATTCGCGCCGCGAGTCCCGTGCCGACTTCCTTCTTCGTGTGCACCGATACCGTGATCACTCGCCGGGTCTTGGGGTGGACAAACTGGCGATGACTGCCTTTGCCGCTTCGCTGTTCGACGAAACCCGCGGCCTTGAGCCGCCGGATGAGCTCGCCCCACGTCACTCTCGCAGAATAACCCAACGTCTGGTTTCAGCCAAGGCGGGCGCGGCCGCCGGTTGCGGCGGAACGCCGACTGGACAGGTGCGGCCGGTGTCTCGTGCCATCATGGCGCGCAGCGCGCGGCATGCTGGGCGCCGCCGCCAACGAGGAGCGCCATGGAGTTCGGCCGAGGCTACGTCGTCGGGTGGGGCACGCTGGCGTTGATCAACGCAGGCCTCGCGCAGGCCAAGGGGCGAAGCGGCATAGGCTGGTTCCTGGCATCGTTGCTGCTTGGCCCCATCGCCACGCTGTTCATCGTGGTGCTCGACCGCGGGTCGCGGTAGCCGATGCGCGCCGGTCCCGGGCCCCGCGCGACCCAACCTTGGCCACCGTCAAGCGCCGGGACACCTGCAGCAGATCGCGCAGGGCATTGGCGTCGAGGCGGGCAAGGCGCGCCAACACCACTGGGTGGCGCTGGTAGTACTCGGTCACATAGTAGGTGTCGGGCGCCTCGTCGAGGAGCGCGGCCCGATCGGCCAGGTCCATCCTGACGACGATCGAGTCCGGCTCAGCGGAGGAATGAGTGGCCATGCCGGCCAGGAAGCAGCCCTCCAGCCTCAGCACCGGCGACCCGTCGTACTTCACCCCGGCTTCGACGCCCGCGAGCGCACACCCGGCAGCCCTCACTCGGGCGAACTCGGTCTGGGGTCCGGACACCCGCACAGCCCGTCTCACCGCCGTCGTCCGCTGGGTGCGGCCGTCGCGCCTGTAAAGATCCGCGCGATGAATGCACTGAATAGGCTCACCAGGACGGCGGCGACGAGGGTCATGAACGTGCCCTGAATCAGGAAGCCCGGCACGAACCAGGCGGCCAGCCACAGGCAGAATGCCGTCACCACGAAGTAGAACAGGCCGAGCGTGACCACCGTCAGCGGCAGGGTCAGGATCACGAGAATGGGCTTGACCACGGCATTGATGACCGTGAGGACGGCGCCTGCGATGAAGGCATCGCGCGGCGAGGCGACCTCCACGCTGCGTAGCAGGTAGGCGACGGCGTAGATGGCCAGCGAATTGGCGATCCAGGTCACGAGAATGGCGGTCATGGCGGTCCCTCTGAGAGGCAGCGTATCTCACGTCTGGCCTGCCTCGGGTGCCCTGCGTCGGGGCCGAGACCGGCCTCCGCGGGCGACGCGCCTCCGGGTGAGCGCCCACCGCGCCCTCTTGCTACCATGTCCCCGATGCGCACCAAACAGCTTGGCAACAGCGACCTGCACCTGACGCCGCTCGGCGTCGGCGCGTGGGCGATCGGTGGCGGTGGATGGGCCTTTGCCTGGGGACACCAGGACGACCGCGAGTCCATCGACGCGATCCGCGCGGCCCTCGATGCGGGCCTGAACTGGATCGACACGGCCGCGGTCTATGGGCTCGGCCACTCCGAGGAGATCGTCGGACAAGCGATCAAGGGCCGCGCGAACAAGCCGCTCGTCTTCACCAAATGCGCCCGCAACTGGAACGCCGACCGCCAGATCGTCAAGAAGCTCAAGCGCGACGACATCCGCGAGGAGTGCGAGAACTCGTTGCGCCGGCTCGGCGTGGATGTCATTGATCTCTATCAGATCCACTGGCCCGAACCAGACGAGGACGTCGAAGAGGGATGGGAGACGCTGGCGCGCCTGAAGGACGAGGGCAAGGTCCGCTGGATTGGCGTGTCGAACTTCTCGGTCGCGCAGCTCGAGCGCATCCGCGCGATCGCGCCCGTCACGTCGCTGCAGCCGCCCTACTCCGCGGCGTCACCTGAGATCGAAGCGGACCTGCTGCCCTACTGCGCCACCCACAACATCGGCGTGCTGGTCTACTCGCCGATGAAGTCGGGCCTGCTCACCGGCGCGATGACGCGTGAGCGCATCGCCACCCTGCCCGACGACGACTTCCGCAAGCGCGCGCCGGCGTTCACCGAACCGCTGCTCTCGCGCAACCTCGCGCTAGTCGAGGTCTTGCGCGGGGTCGGTGCGCGTCACGGTCGCTCGCCCGGCGAGACGGCCATCGCCTGGACGCTGCGCCGCCCCGAGGTCACCGCCGCGATCGTCGGCATCCGCAGCGCGAAACAGCTCAAGGGCGTCATCGGCGCCGCGGACTACCGACTCTCAGTGACGACGACATCGCCACCATCGACGCGTTTGTGCGAGCGGGCTCGGACGCAAGATAGCTCGCCCGCGGCGAGGTGCTCAGGAGGAACAACGAGGTGCTGATCAGTAGCTCGTGACGTGCGGGCGGAACGTGAAGTGCGGGCGGAACGTGCAGTGCAGGCGGATCGTGAAGTGCTGTCGGGACAGCACTCAAGTGCTGGGCCTCCGGCCAGAGGTGCTGCCGGTTCGTCCAGTGACCACGTCAGCCTGGCTTCGCGTGCTCCGCGTGACCGATGGCCCACGTCGAGGTGCCCAGGACGATCGGCGAGGTGCTGGTCAGTCGCTCGTGAGGTGCTGGCGGAAGGGCACCCAAGTGCTCGCCCTTCGCCCCAGGTGCCACCAAACCTGCCGCCGCGATTTCCGGCGTCCGCCTGACTCGACGAAGTTCCGGCGGCAAGGCGCTCAAGTCCCGGAGCTTCGCCCAGGTGCATCCCCGCCACCGCTCGCGCCTCCGCGTGACGACGGCGGGCCCGCAGTCCCGGTAGAAAGAGCCAATGAAGTCCCGGCGGAAAGGCGCTCAGGTCCCGGAGCTTCGCCCAACTCCGTAGGCGGTCCGCCGAAGGCCGTCGGCCGTAGCCCGTGTTCTCCCGTAGACCGTCCGCCGTAGGCCGTCTCCCGTAGGCCGTCCGCCGTAGCCCGTCGTTGTCTTTCACATAGTGGACATTGCGATCGTCGCCCGCACGGTGCCCCACTCGATGCGGAGCGTACCGCCCGCGGGCGTGTCGTCGATCGCGATCGTCAGCTGCTCGACCGGCGCCGCGGTCTTGCCCATCGTCATCGGCGCGCGGCCGGCGTCCTGCTTCTGGTCGTAAACCGTGCCCCACTGCCCCGTCTGCTTGTTGACGACGAGCTGCCAGCCCTGCTCGGTGGGCAGCGTGTAGAGGGTGTAGGTGCCGGGCGCCAAATGCATCGACCCGAACATCACCATCTTGTCGGTCCTGAACGTCGTCGCCTCATCGGCGCCGGTCCGCCAGACCTGGCCATAGGGCGCGACGTCCTTGCCGATGGTGCGGCCCTTCAGGCTCGGCCGGCCGTATTCGATCGAGATGTTTGCGCCATCCAGCACCCACTCGGTGCGCACATGCGGACTGCCGCCCGTTCCCGGATGCACCGTCGTCGTCTTCTGCGCCTGAAGGGACACCGCTCCCACCAACACCGCCGCCGCCACCGCCAACACTCGTCCCGTCATTCGAAAGCCTCCTCGTGGCCGCGTCTATCGTACCCTGACGAGCCATGTGGGGCGACAGGCGACGGCCTACCGCGGACAACGACCGTCACAACGACAAGCGGCTCATGATCCGCGGCCGGGATGTGTACCGGCTACCGAAGCCCGTGCCCGTCGTCCGTAGTCGGGTGTCCCGTGGTCCGTGTCCCGTAGTCCGTCTGCCGTTGCCCGTCTGCCTCCTTGACCGTTTGCCGTTTACCGTCGGCCCGACCTGTTTGCCGCGTCAGCCGTAGCCCGTTGCCAGTAGGCTGTCGTCCGTCTGCCGTCTGCCGTCCGTCCCCGTCGTCCGTCTGCCGTCGGCCGTCTGCCGTAGGCCGTTTGCAGTCGTCTGCTTCCCGTCGTCTGTCTGCGGAGGGCGGTTTCCCGTTTCCTGTCCGCTGTCTCCCGTAGGCTGTTCCCGCAGGCCGTAGGCCGTTTCCCGTCGGCCGTCCCCGTAGGCTGTCTCCGTCTCCCGTAGCCCGCCTGCCGTAGCCCGTTGGCCGTCTCCCGTAGGCCGATTTGTCACGGTTTTGTCTACGCCGCCCGCCCGCGGCCGGGATATTCTGCCGGTCGTGGCGAGTATTCAGCCGGATTCGGCGGCCGGGCTGCGGAGCCTCGTAATGGCCTTGCTGGCGGTGGGCCTGATCGGGCTCTCGACGGAACTCGTGTTCCTCGAGCACTACGAAGACGCCTGGATGCTGATTCCGCTCGCGGTCATCTCGACCGCGCTCGTCGCGCTCGCGCTGGTCATCATGACCGCGTCGGCGCGGAGCCTCCGGATGTTCCAGGTCGTGATGGGCCTCATGCTGGCCAGCGGCCTGACGGGCGTCTTCCTGCACTACCAGGTCGGGGTGGAGTTTCAGGTCGATATGGACCCCACTCTCTCGGCAGGCCAGCTTCTGTGGAAGGTCCTGCATATGAAGGCCCCGCCCATGCTCGCGCCCGGCATGATGGGCCAGCTCGGGCTGCTCGGCCTCATCGCCACGTATCGCCACCCCGCACTGCGGCGGGATGTTCCGGCTACTTCGACAGGAGTCCACTCATGACACGCATGCGTCTGCTCACCCTCTGCTCATTCGCGCTCGTCGCGACGATGTTCGCCACCACCGGCCGCGCGCAGGTTGGCGCCGGCATCCTGGATCTGAACGCGATCCCGGAGTCGACGCTCGCCGCCATGCCCGGGTTCACGCCGGCCATCGCCAAGGCGTTCGTGACGGCTCGCCCGTTCCCCAGCATCGTCGAGGCCAACACGTTCCTCACCGGTCAGAAGGTGACGCCCGAGCAACTGACCGCGCTCTACGAGAAGGCGTTCATCCACCTGAACCTCAACGCGGCGACCGGGCCTGAGATTCTTCTCGTTCCCCGGATCGCCAAGCGGATGACGATCGAGTTCGCCGAGTACCGCCCGTGGGTGAGCTTCGCGCAGTTCGACAAGGAGATTGGCAAGTACGTGCCGGCTGCGGAAGTGACGCGGCTGAAGGGCTACGTGTTCATCCCGCTCGACCTGAACACGGGCACGGACGAACGGTACAAGACGATTCCGAACCTGCCCGGCAACATGCTGCGCGAGTTCAAGGAGTATCGGCCGTGGAAGACGAAGGCGCAGTTCGACAAGGAAATCAGCAAGTACGTCGGCGAGAAGGAAACCGCTCGCCTGTGGCGCTTCGTCGTCATCAAGTAGTTTGACGACCGCATCATTCGGACGGGTGGCCCTGGCCGCCGTCATCGTCATCGCCGGAGGCGTCGCGCCACGTGCGCAGGCCGAGCGGCCGTCTGCTGCCGTGCCACAGGGCGGAGTTCCCCCGGCTGCCGCGCGTACTGGCGCGGCGATCTACCGGGAGGCCTGCGTCACCTGTCATGGTGCGGACGGCAAGGGCAGCCTGCGGTCGGTGGTCGGGTTCGAGGCTCCCCTACCCGATTTCACCGACTGCGCGTTCGCTTCCGGCGAACCTGACCCGGACTGGTACGCCGTCGTCCACGAGGGCGGACCGATCCGCGCCCTCGACCGCCACATGCCGGCGTTCGGCAGCGCGCTCTCGCCGACCGAGATCGAGCTGGCGGTCAGTCACCTGCGGACGTTCTGTACAGACTCCCAGTGGCCTCGTGGTGACTTGAACTTCCCGCGCGCCTTCTTCACCGAGAAGGCGTTCCCTGAGAACGAAGCGGTCTGGACCACGACGTTCTCGAAGCGGGACGGTCGATCGATCGCGAACGCGCTCGTCTACGAGCGGCGGTTCGGGGTCCGAAACCAGGTGGAAGTGGTCATCCCCGTGGACTTCTCGCGCGGGACGACGGGCCCGTGGGCGCGCGGGGTCGGCGACATCGCCTTCGCGTTCAAGCGCGCGCTCTACGCCAGCATGGACACCGGTCGCATTGCCGCGGCCGGCGCGGAGCTGATCGTGCCGACCGGCAACGAGGCCAAGGGGCTCGGCAACGGCTACACGGTGTTCGAGCCCTTCGCGATGTGGGGCCAGGCGCTGCCGCGCGACTCCTACTTCCAGATGCACGGCGGTCTCGAGCTGCCGTCGGACACCACGCGCGGCACGCGCGAGGCCTTCCTGCGGACGGCCATCGGCACGACCTTCGCGCAGGACCGCGGGTTCGGGCGGGCCTGGTCGCCGCAGGTGGAGGTGCTCTGGGCCAAGCCGCAGGGCGGCGCCGCGGAATGGGACGTCGTCCCGCAGCTCCAGATCACGCTCTCGAAGCTGCAACATGTGATGGTCGCCGCGGGCGTGCGAATCCCCGTGAGCGATCGGCGCGAGCGTTCCACACAGCTGGTCACGTACCTGCTCTGGGACTGGTTCGACGGCGGCTTTCTCGAGTTCTGGAAATGACCATGCGACGACGCGCGATGTGGACGACGGTAGTCGGCGCGTGGCTGGGCGCCGTGGTCATGGTCTCGGCGGTCTCCAGGGACGCGACCGTCCTGGTGGCTGACGCGCGGGGCGAGGCGGCACAGGGACCGCGGCTGCCACCGCTCGACACCGCGCTCTTCACGCACTCGGACAACTGCGTCGCGTGCCACAACAACCTCGTGGCCCCCTCGGGCGAGGACGTGTCGATTGGCGCCAGCTGGCGCGGGTCGATCATGGCCAACGCGGCTCGCGATCCGTACTTCCACGCCAGCGTGCGACGCGAGACGGTGGACCATCCGACCCACGCCGCAGAGATCGAGGACGAGTGCGCGGCCTGTCACATGCCGACGGCCCAGCGCATCGCGAAGGCAGGCGGCCAGAAGGGGCGCGTCTTCCCGTGGGTGGTCAATTCGAGCGCGCCCGGTGATCCGGAGGTGGCGTCGCTGGCCCAGGACGGCATCACCTGCACCGTGTGCCACCAGATCAGCGCCGACGGCCTCGGCACGCGGGCCAGCTTCAACGGCAACTTCGCGATGATGGCCCCGACAGCGGCGGGCAGCCGAGTGGCCGTCGGCCCGTATACTCCCGACCAGGGCCGTCTGCGCATCATGCATTCGGTCACGGGCTTCGAGCAGGTGCAGGCGCCGCACATCCGCGAGTCGGAGGTGTGCGCCACCTGCCACACCCTCATCACCAACGCGCTCGGCCCCGACGGCAAGGTCATTGGCTCGCTGCCCGAGCAGATGAACTACCAGGAGTGGCGCCACAGCGCGTTCGACGACGAGAAGCGCAGCTGTCAGTCGTGCCACATGCCGCCAGTGCAGGGCCCGGTGCGCATCGCCTCGGTGCTCGGCCTCGATCGCGAGTCGCTCGGGCGCCACACGTTCCTCGGCGGCAATGCGTTCATGCTGCGCCTGATGAACCGGTACCGCGCCGAACTCGGTGTCGTGGCGACGCCCGCCGAACTCGAGGCCACGGCCAGAGCCACGGTACGGCAGCTCGAGACCGACACGGCGACCCTGGCCGTCGAACGCGCGCAGGCGACCGGCGGGACGCTGGCCTTCGACGTGCTCGTGTCCAACCTCACGGGACACAAGTTCCCGACGGGGTATCCGTCGCGCCGCACGTGGCTGCACGTGACCGTGCGCGGTGACGGGGGCCGGGTGGTCTTCGAATCCGGGGCGCTGCGGCCGACCGGGTTCATCGAAGGCAACGCCAGCGACGAGAGCGACGCGGCGTTCGAGCCGCACTACGCCGAGATCACGCAGGCCGACCAGGTGCAGGTCTACGAGTCGATCATGGGCACGCCCGCCGGCACGCCCACGACAGGTCTGCTGCAGGCCACGCAGTACCTCAAGGACAACCGCCTGCTGCCGCGCGGCTTCGACAAGGCCACGGCGCCAGCCGAGATCGCGGTCTTCGGCTCGGCCGTCGGCGACGCCGACTTCGCGGCGCCCGGCGATCGTGTCCGGTATCGCGTGGCGGTGCCGACATCAGGGCCGCTGTCGATCGAGGTCGAGCTCCGCTTTCAGCCGATCGCGTTCCGCTGGGCGCAGAACCTCGCGCGCTACCGCGAAGCGGAGCCGCGGGCGTTCGTCAACTACTACAACAGCCTCGCGCCCTCGTCGTCGGTCGTCGTCGCCCGCGCGTCATCGACCGTCGGCCGCTAGCGCACGTCAACACGCTTCACCACGAAGCCGCGTAGGCTTCTCTGGCGTGCGTTTCTCCCAGGCACGGCGCGCGGCGCCCCGCTGGCTCGCCAGCGGGGCGGCCAGAGGCCCGGCGTGGGTGGCCGCAAACGGGGCGCCCCGGTCGGCGCGCAGCCGCTGTCCCGTGACAAGTGCGTTTGCCGGCGAGCACCGACTGGAGCTGTTTGCCGACAGGACCCGCGGCGCTGTCCAGGGGGTCGTACCTGCCTCTCGGCAATCGAGGTACGACCCCGTGTCTGGCTCGGCGCGCTTATTGGCGCATCGCCTCACGATGCGCTTCGATCTGACGCGCAACAGCATCCGCCGTCACGCGGAAATGGGACGCCGACCAGACGACCTTGCCGTCCCTCAACAGCAGCACCTGGGGCGACTCGTGCCTCAGGCCGAATCGCTTCGCAATGGCATCCGACACGGCGCGCTGAGCCCGGACGTGGACGACATAGACCTTCGCCGGCACATCACCGGCCGCGAGCAGGTCCAGCATCTCCTCGTGCGCCATGGCACTCGTGCCACACGTGTAGCTGTGCTTGAAGAGGACGACAGGCTGGTCCGAGGATTCTGCGATGGCGCGCTCGAGGGCGTCAAGACTGGTCAGTTCGACGATGGGTAACGACACACAAGCAGTTTACCGTGCCCTATCGTACCTGCCGTACCCATGTAACTGCCGTACCCGTGTACCTGTCGTACCCGACTACCTAGCGCACCCTCGTACCTGTCGTACCCGGCGTACCCGGTGTACCTGGTGCCCTTGGTCTCCACGCGGACAGCGCGTAAAACAGCAGCACCACGATCGTGAGGCCCTGGAAGCCGACGAGCAGGGAGAAGTTCTCCGCGAACCCGCCGACCATGGCACCCGCGATGTTCGCGCCGAAATCGCGGTCCGGCGTCTCCGACCGGCTAAAGCAGACGGCGAAGACGAGACCCGCGACCAGGATCGGCGCGAAGGCCAGGGACGAGGCGGCGATCACCTGCCAGACGCGCGGCAGTCCGAGGAGCACGTCCAGGGGCACCGCCAGGTTGACCGCGAGCGTGACGAACAGTGCCGCGTACAGCCAGGTCATCGAGGGCAGCCGCACGCGGGCCACGATCAGGTTCGCGACGAGCACCATGCTCAGGACGCCCGCGAAAACGAAGGTGTTGACCATCCACGTGCTGCCGAAGAGCAGCGCCATGTGGACCACCGCCTTGGTCTCGACGAGCATGAACCCGGCTCCGAGAAAGAACATCCGCCAGCTGAATCGCCCTCGACTCGCGTCGGGCAGCAGGCGTCGCTGCCACGCGAACATCAGCAGCGCCAACCCGCCCATCACCGCGACGCCGCGCAGCGTGATGAACGGGATCAGCGGCCGGCGCAAGTAGAGGAACGGCCAATCGTCCGTGGCCGGCGGCAGGTCGGCGGGCGGCGTGATCGCCGCCGGCCCAAGGCGAATCCACGAGGCCGGATCGGTCGGTTTCTGCGCGAACCCATTGGCCGTCGTCGTCGAGATCGTCGTCCCGCGCGGCAGCCAGTACCAGGTGTCGCCCGCAAAGGCCTGCCGGATCGGCGCCGTGGCACCGGCGACGAGCATCGTGAACCCCTGGCTGGCCTCGGCCGGGACCGAGGAGAGGTACGGCAGCGTCATGACCAGGGGATCTTCGCCAAAGGCCGTCCGCAGCCCGTTGTGCAGGCGACCGACGATCCAGCCCTGCCGGAACCAGTTGTACATGACGAGCACGCCGCCCGGCTTCAGCCGCGCACGGGCGTCCGCAAACGCCTCGTCGGTGTACATGAAGCTCTCGAGCCGCAGGTTGCTGTAGCCGCTGTGCAGCACGAGCGAGTCGATCAAGGCGAAGACGATCAGATCGGTACTGACGCGTGGACCCGCGCAGGTAGTTGCGGCCGTCGTCGATGTGCACCGTCACGCGTGGGTCGGCGTACGGGTGGTCCGGATGCTCGATCACGCCCAGCCGCTGGATCGACGGATCGATCTCGACGGCGTCCACGTGCCGCGCCCCCCACGCGAGCGCACGGCTGACGTCGTTGCCCGAGCCGGCGCCGATCACGAGCACGTCATCGAACGGCGCGCCGCCGGTGTCGCGCCGAAGCAGATGCGGCAGCGCATAGGCCGGCGACGGATTCGACCGGTCGTCGCGGGACACCATCTGCTGATGGCCGAGCAGGTTCACGGTGATGAGCCGATCGTCCCGTCCGTAGTCGATCCGGTAGTAGGGCGACCACTGGGTGTCGCCGAAGGACGTCCACGCGGCGGCCACGAGCACGAGCAGCAGACTCGCCGACGTCGCGATGCGCACGCCAGCGCCCGTCGCGCCGTCGCGCCCGAACAGGAAATAGCCGAGCATCAGGATGACCGGCACGAACCAGCCGATCGGAGGCAGCTGCAGCCACGAGCACACCGCGAACAGGACGACGCCAGCGAGGCTGCCGACGATGTCCAGCGTGTAGGCCCGCAGGCGCCCAGGCACGCGGCCAAACGCCCGCCCCAGCTCCTGCCCCGGCCCGACCATCGTCAGCGCCACCATCAGGAAGAAGAATCCGGCGACGGCCTCGATGGGAATCAGAAACCTGGACGGGTCGCGCGCCGCATACTCCGCGCCGAAGAAGACGAACTGCGGTGACAGGGGATCGCCGACGCCGACCACCGGGGCAAACGGATCGCGTGCGAGCCCCACGCCCTGCGCCACCCACATCGAGACGGCCAGCAGGAACGGCGTCGTCTGGAGCCACGACCGCGAGTGCCGCGCCAGCAGACACCCGATCGACAGGCCGAGGAACGAGGCGAGGAGGATGGTGTTGGTGAAGAACGTGAGGAACAGCACGTGCGCCGGGAACCAGCGGATGCACGCCAGTTCGAGGAACAGGAGCAGGAAACTGATCAGGAAGAGGTTGAGGTGGGCCCGATCGGGCGCCTGACCGGAAGGCGCGGCTTGCGAGGAAACAGATGACGACACGCGGTGGGCGAACCTCCTGAGCGAGTTCAGCTTACTTCACCGGCCAGCCGCTGGCGGCCGCTGGAGCCCGTAAGATCGGGATCCCGATGGTTCGCGTCCTGTCGTGTCACGCCTCCTATCGATGCCAGCGCCGGGGCCGGTGCTGCTCGTCGGGCTGGCCGATCCCGGTCGAAGCCGATCGGCTGGCCCGGATGCGTGCCGCGCTGGCCACCGGCCACTTGCGAACCGCGCGCGCGGCCGGCGCACACGCGCCGCTGGTCGGCGACGACGACTCGGAGGGTTCGGCGGCGGTGCTCGGCGTCCACGAGTCGCGCTGTGTGTTCTTCGAGGTCGATGAGCCGCGGCGGTGTCGCGTGCACGACGCCCTCGGCCACGACGCCCTGCCCCTCGCGTGCCGTCAGTTTCCGCGTGTCTCCGTCCACGACCCGCGCGGCGTCTCGGTCGTGCTGTCGCACTACTGCCCCACCGCCGCGTCACTGCTCGACATCGACGAGGACATCCGCATCGTGACCGACGCTCCCGCGTTTCCCGCTCTCGGCGAGTACGTCGGCCTCGACGCGACGACGAGTCTGCCGCCGCTGCTGCGGCCGGGGATGCTGATGGACTGGGACGCGTGGTGGGATCTGGAACGCCGCGCCGTCCAGTGGCTCAGCCGGCGTGACGGCCCCGCCGGCCCACGACTCGCGGCCCTTGGTCCGATCGTCGAGGACATCCGCCGATGGTCACCCCGCGACGGATCCCTCCTCGAGCGCGTCGCCGCGACGTTCGACGACGCCCGGCCGGCGAGTGCCTCAGCGCCCTGGACGGCCGCGACGCACACCGCCACGGCCGCGCGGGTGTGGGCCACGATCCCCGAAGCCTGGCGCCCGCCCCCGCAGCCCTCCGCGGCCGCGCCCCGCGAAGCCGCGCTCGGCCGCTTCCTGGCGTCGCACGCCTTCGCCAACTGGACGGTCCACCTCGGCGGCGACCTCAGAACCTGGCTCGCCTCGGTCGAAGCCGCCTACGCCCTCGTCCAGACGGGCCTGGACATCGCGACGACGGACCTGATCCTCCGGCATCTGGCAGATCCGAAGGCACTGACGGCGACGTGGCAAGCCGGCAGCCCCATCGACAGGTGAATGTGGTGATGTGCGATGTGGTGATGTGCGATGTGGTGATGTCGTGATGTAAGGGCGTCACGTCACCACATCACCACATCACCACATTCACCACATTCACTGTCGTTCACTGCTCTGACATGTACGGATACGTGTGCTCGCGCGGCGGCGAGAGCGTTTCCTTGATCGTGCGGGTATTGACCCACCGGATCAGGTTGAGCTTCGATCCGGCCTTGTCGTCGGTGCCTGACGCACGCGCGCCGCCGAAGGGCTGCTGGCCGACCACCGCGCCGGTGGGCTTGTCGTTGATGTAGAAGTTGCCCGCCGCGTTGCGGAGCGCGCTGGTGGCTTCGCGGATCGCCTGCCGATCGCGAGCGAACACAGCGCCGGTGAGCGCGTAGGGCGACGTCGTGTCCACGATCCCCAGTGTCTCGGTCCACTTCTTGTCCGGATAGACGTAGCAGGTCACCACCGGTCCGAAGATCTCCTCGCACATCAGGCGATAGCCCGGGTCGGTCGTCTGGACGAGCGTCGGCTCGACGAAGTAGCCGATCGAGTCGTCGCAGCCGCCGCCCTGGATGATCTTCGCGCGCTTCTTGGCGTCGTTGATGTAGCCGCTGATCTTCTCGAACGACTTCTGGTCGATGACGGCGCTCATGAAATTGCGGAAGTCGCGCACGTCGCCGATCCGGAGGCTCTTCATCATCGCGACCGCGCGGTCGCGGACGTCCTTCCACAACGACTGCGGGATGTAGACGCGGCTCGCCGCCGAGCACTTTTGGCCCTGGTACTCGAAGCCACCGCGCACGATCGCGACCGCCACTTCCTGCGGGTCGGCTGACGGATGGGCGACGATGAAGTCCTTGCCGCCGGTTTCACCGACCAGACGCGGGTAGGACTGGTACTTCGCGATGTTCTCACCCACCGTCTTCCACATGCTCTGGAACACCGAGGTACTGCCGGTGAAGTGAATGCCCGAGAGATGGGGTGACGAGAGCAGCTGGTCCGTGATCATCGCCGGGTTGCCCGGCAGGAAGTTGATGACGCCCGGGGGCATGCCCGCGTCGATGAGCACCTTCATGACGTAGTACGCCGACAGCATCGACGAGGACGCCGGCTTCCAGATCGACACGCCGCCCATCAGCACCGGCGTCGTGCACAGGTTGCCGCCGATGGCCGTGAAGTTGAAGGGCGAGACGGCATAGACGAAGCCTTCGAGCGGCCGGTACTCGAGCTGGTTCCACACACCCGGACCGGAGAGCGGCTGCTCGCGGTACAGCTCCTGCGCGAAGCCGACGTTGAACCGCCAGAAATCGATCAGCTCGCAGGCCGCGTCGATCTCCGACTGGAAGACCGTCTTGGCCTGACCCAGCATGGTCGCGGCGTTGACCTCGGCGCGGCGCGTGGTCGCCAGCATCTCGGCGGCCCGCAGCAGGATGGCGGCGCGATCCTCGAACGGCCAGTTCGCCCATTCACGGCGCGCGGCGAGTGACGACTCGATCGCCATCTTCACGTGCTTCGGACCGGCCATATGCCAGGTAGCCAGCACGTGCTGGTGGTCGAACGGCATGACCGACGTCTGCTTCTTGCCGGTCCTTATCTCCTGGCCGCCGATGATGAGAGGGATGTCGATGCGCTCGCTGGCCATCGACGCCAGCCGCGCCTTCAGTTCGGCACGCTCGGGTGACCCGGGCAGATAGCCCTTGATCGGCTCGTTGACGGGAGGCGGGACGTGGCGAACGGCATTGAGCGCGGCGATGTCAGACACGGGACAGTCCTTTCGAAGGGCGACAACACACCATTCTACAGGTGCGGCGCGCGCCTATAATCATCGGATGGAGATTCACGAGCAGCGGACGGGCGAGTGCGTCGTCCTCGCGCTCGTCGGCCGGCTCACGGTGAGCGACCAGACCGGCATCCTCAAGGACGCCGTCGTGCGGGCACTCGCCGACGGCGCCACGCACATCGTGATCGACCTGGCCAAGGTCGCCTACATCGACAGCACCCGGCTCGGGGAGCTGATCGCGACGCACATCACCGTCGCCAAGCAGGGCCGGCGCCTGACGCTGGTCAGTGTCCCGGCGCGCGTCTCGGCGCTCCTCTCACTGGCGGGGCTCAGCCCGCTGTTCGAACAGCAGCCCTCGGTCGAAGCGGCGCGCGCCAGCCAGGACTAGGGTCCCGCACACGGGACCGCCGCTACTCGGCGCCCTCGGCCGCCTCTGGCTGCCGTGCCCCGAGTTCGCGATCCAGATCGAGCAGCGACGCCGGGTCGTGGGCCACCATCTGGAACTTGGCGACGATCTCCCGAACGGTCTTCTCCTCCTCGACCTGCTCGGTGATGAACCACTGGAGCGCCGCCATGGCGGCAAAGACCTTCTCCTCGAACGCGAGCTGATAGAGCGCGTCGATCTGCGCGCTGACCTGCTGCTCCTGGGCGAGCGCCCGCTCGAACACCTCGACGATGGAGGGAAAGTCGCTGCGCGGCTCCTCGATGCCGGGCAGACGCACGGCGTAGTCGCGGGCGAGCACGAAATCGAACAGCTTCAGCGCGTGGGTGTGCTCCTCGGCGCTCTGCATCCGCAGCCAGCGGCCGGCCCCCGTGAACTTGTGATGTTCGCACCAGGCCGCCATGGACAGGTACGAGAACGAAGCCGAGAACTCCGCGCCAATCTGGCGAGTGATCGCGTCAAGGACGAGAGGCGTCATGGCCTTCATCTTACCCCCGCCGGCCCCGGGCAGGCCGGGCGGGTTCCCTGCGGGAATCGTTTATGATCCGCGCATGTCCAGGCCACTCGTCGCTGGTGCGACCACACTGCTCCTCGCCTCCTCCATGCTGTTCGTGTCGGCCCGTCCGTCCGGCCAGGCCGCCCCGGCGGTCTCACCCGACGCGCGGTGGCTGCGCGCCGTGGACGCGTGGGAGGCGGGTGCGTACCCGGCCGCCCTCGAGGACCTGCAGGCGCTGATGAAGAGTCCGGCCGCGCCCCAGTATCTGGAACGCGTCGCGCTGCTGTCGGGCGAGCTGTTTCCCGTCGCCGAGCTGACGGCCGATGGGCGCAATCCGAAGGTGTCAGGCAACGGCCAGTACGTCACTTACGAAGCCGGCCCGCCGAACGGGCCCGTCACGCGGGTCGTCCGGATGGGCAGCGGCACGCCGCAGGTGGTCGCGGAGCTGCCCACCACGATCCTGGCGTTCGATCCGGCGGGCGCGAAGCTGGCCTACGTGAAGGCGGGCGCGGCAAGCCTCACCGTGCGCGACCTCGCCACGGGCGCCGAGACCTCGACCGCGACACCGAACCACGCGATCACGAGCCTGGCGTGGGCCGGCGACAGCCAGTCGCTGTTCACGATAGCCGCGGCGGCGGGTCAGCAGGACATCTACCGCTACGGGCTGCGTGCCGGCACGGTGCCCGAAGGTAGCGTGCCCGAGAGGATTACCGACCAGCCCGGGGGCAAGGGCAACCTGCTCGTCGATCCGCGCGGTCAGGTGATCGTCTACCAGGTCGCGAATCTGGCGGGCCCCGGCGGGCGCGGCGGCGTCGGCGGCCGGGGTGCGGCTCCTGCGCCGGCGGCCGCGGGCGGCGCTCCGACACCTGCCGCCGTCCAGACACCGCCGACCCCGACGGCCGGTCAGGCGCCCGCAGGCGCCGCGGGACAGGCCCGAGGAGGCGGCGCCGGTGCTGGTCGTGGCGGTGCGGCCGGCGCAGCCGGCCTCCAGTACGTCGTCTTCAACCTGGCGACCAGGACGCCGCGTGTGATCACCGGCACGGCGATGACCATGTCGGCCGACGGCGGCACGCTGGCCTGGCTCGGCCGCGACGGCGACAGCTACTCGCTCTTCACGGGGCCGTCGTCCGGCACCGAGGTCACGACGATTCGCTCGGGACGCGAGCGCCTGGACGCACCGGCGCTGTCGCCCGATGGGAAGCGGGTGGCCTACCAGTTGATGTCCCACACGGACTGGGAGATCTACATCTCTGAAAGTCCCACGACGCATCGCCGGCTGACGCGCGACATCCAGCACGATCTGCTGCCTCGGTTCCTCGACAACAACACTCTGCTCGGCCTGATGGGCGAGGCGCGACACCGCCGCGCCCAGATCTACGACCTCACGTCCGGCACACGGACGCGCGTCTTCAGCAACAACACCATCCGCACCATCAGCCCGGAGTACATCTGGGCATCGAGCGGCGACGGGCGCACGCTGGTCATCCAGGCCGACCGCGACGGCGATACGGTCTCGACCGAGCGCGGTGTCTATGTCGTGGCCCTCGCCGGCAAGGTCTCGGCCGCGGACGTCTCAGCGCGTCTGGCGCAGCAGGCTGCGGCCGAAGCTGACCTGCGCGCGCGCATGACGGCGGCCTTCAAGCCGGTGGCCGAGACGATTCGCGCCGCGATGGCCAGGGCCAGCATCACCCGCGTGTTCGAGCACGAGAAGACGCTGGTCGATTTCGACTCCAAGCACATCACGCAGCCCGGCAATCGCAAGGCCATCGAGTACCTGCAGAAGGCCTATCAGTCGTTCGGCTACCCGACCGAGCTGCAGGAATTCAGTCCGCCCGCCCTGCAGGGCGGATCATCCACCGCCAACGTCATCGCGACCAAGCGTGGCACGGAATACCCGGAGCTCATCTACGTCCTGAGCAGCCACTTCGACTCCGTCGCCGTCGGTTCCGGCGCCGACGATGACACGTCGGGGACGGCGGCGCTGCTCGAAACGGCCAGACTGCTGGCGGATGTGCCGCTGCCTGCGACGGTGGTCTTCGCGTCGTTCACGGGAGAGGAATCGGGCCTGCTCGGGAGCCGCGAGTTCGTGCGCCTCGCCGCCCAGGCCAAGTGGAACGTCGTCGGCGCGTTGAACAACGACATGATTGGCTGGGGCGCGGAGAGCTCGCGGATGGACAACACCATCCGGTACTCGAACCCCGGCATCAAGGATATCCAGCACGGCGCGGCGTTCCTGTTCACGAACCTGATCACTTACGACGCGAAGTACTACCGGGGCACGGACGCGGCGGCGTTCTACGAAGCGTGGGGCGACATCGTGGGCGGGATCGGGTCCTACCCGGTGCTGGCCAATCCGAACTACCACCAGCCGACAGATTTCCTCGAGACGATGAACATCCGTCAGATCATGGAAACGGGCAAGGTCACGGCGGCCACGCTCGTGTATCTGGCATCGAGCCCGTCCCGCCTGAAGGACGTCAAGGTGGGCAAGGCTGGCGGCGGCGTGGAGATCACCTGGACGGCCAGCCCCGAAAAGGGCGTGCAACGCTACGTGGTGGCGTACGGCCCGGCGGCCGATCCCCTGCGCACCAGGGTGACCGTGACCGCGCCGCGAGCGCTGCTGCCCGCGCTGCCAGCCGGCACGCACGTGGCAATCAAGGCCGTGAACGCCCGCGGGCTCGAAGGCTGGGACTGGGCGAGGACCGTCATACAGTAAGACATGCCCTACGACGACCTGCCGCTCGATCCGCGCCGGCCGCCCACGGGCCCGCCGGTGCCGTCGCCCTCGCACCGTGCGGCGACGCGATGGGCGGTGGTCGTCGCCGCGGCGGTCGTGGCCGCCTCGGCCCTCGCCTTCTGGTGGCTGAACCGGACGCAGCCGACGCCGACATCCCCGGCGCCGACCACGGCGACCGACGTGGCCATCAAGTCCAATCGCCCCAAGCGCCAGGTAATTGACCTGCCGCCACTGGCGGAGTCGGACGGCCTGCTCCGACAACTCGTGTCCGCGCTCTCGCAGCACCCGCTGCTCGCGCGGCTGCTCGCGTCGCCGGCGCTCGTGGAAGCCGCGACGCTGACCGTCGTGCAGATCGGGGATGGACGGACCCCGGCCCTGCACCTGCGCGCGCTGCGGCCGATCACGCGGCTGCAACTGGCGGCTACGGGCGACGGTCCCATCGATCCGGCCAGCTACGTGCGGTGGAACAACGCGGCGTCCGCCCTCGCCTCGGTGGACCCGGCCGAATTCGCTCAGCTCTATGTCAACCTGAAGCCGCTGGTGGACCAGTCGTATCGGGAGCTCGGATATCCCGGCGACTTCGACGACGCCCTGGCGCGCGCCTTTCGCGTGCTGCTCGAGACGCCGACGCTCACGACCGAACCGGCGCTGCTGCGACGGGCCACCTACTTCGAGTACGAGGATCCGGCGCTGCGCGCGCTGAAGCCGGTGCAGAAACAGTTTCTCCTGCTCGGGCCCGTCAACCGTCAACGCGCCGCGGCGTGGGTGCGCGCCGTGGCGGCGCAGCTCGATCTGAAGATCAACTAGCCGGTGTCTAACGCGCTGGGGCCGGTCGCCGCCGGCCCAGAGGAGGCCCTGTGTCCCGTCGTCCGTCCGTCTGGCTGACCGCGCTGGCGAGCGTGCTGGCGGGTGTCGTCACTGCCGCCGAGGTCCTGCAGGTCCAGGTCCAGGCGCCCACCCGCGATCCGAACCAGACGCAGGCCAGGCGTGTCCCAATCGGGACGGGCTCGGTCAGCGGCATCGTCGTTGCGGCCGACACCGGCCGTCCGCTCCGTGGCGTGCGAGTCACGCTGAACGGGACCGTGATCGACGGCGCGCGGGCCGGCGGTGCCGCGGGCGCGCCCACCGGCACCGCGATGGGTCCAGGTCTGCCGGGCGGTCTCACCGGGGGGACGCGCGGGGCGCTTCCACCCGGGGTGGTCCTTCCGCCGGGGATGCAGATCCAGATTGGCGCCAACATGGGCATCAGCCGGACGACGCTCACCAGCGAACAGGGAGAGTTCACCCTCGCCCGCCTGCCTGCCGGGTCGTACTCGGTGATGGCCTCGCACAACCAGTTCCTCGCGTCGGCGTACGGGCAACGACGGCCCCTCGGCCCCGGACGACTGGTCGAGGTCGCCGACGGGCAGAAGGTCCAGCTGACGTTGCCGATGGTGCGAGGCGGTGTGATCGCCGGCACGGTCTTCGACGAGCGGGGCGAGCCACAGCGCGGCGTGCAGGTGCGCGCCTGGCGCTACGCGTACGTCAACGGGGTCCGGCGTCCGCAATCGACCAACGGCGCCCAGTCCGACGATCGCGGCGGCTACCGGCTGTTCGGGCTGCAGCCGGGCGACTACGTGATCGGGGCAGCCCCGAACGACTTCAACGTGAACGACCGGAGCCTCGAAGAGGCGGCGTTGATCGAGCAGGCGGTCGCGGCTGGGTCGGTCCAGCCGGCCACGCGACCTGGCGGGATCGCCTACGCCCTCTTGCCGCCGAACTCGCCGACGATCAACAGCGGTCCGCAGATGAGCGGGTTCGTCTCGACGTTCTCGCCCAGTGCGACGACGCCTTCCGGCGCGGCCATCATCCAGATTGCCGGAGGCGACGAACGCGCCGGGGTCGATGTCCATTTGCAGCCGGTGCGAAGCGGGATGGTGGCGGTGCAGTTGGCGACGCCGGTGCCGACGGGCGTGAGCGTCAGCGTCTGGTTCACCAACAACGACCCGAGCCTGGAGGGTTTCTCGTCGTCGGGTTCGATGGGGCTCGGCCAGAACTCGACGCGCTTCACGTTGCGCAACCTCGCGCCTGGGCAATACACGGTGCACGCGCAGGCGGCCGCGAACGCCAACAGCAACGTCACGGTCGTCAACGGCGTCGTCACACCGCCGGCCAGCCGGCCGACCGACGCGGATCGGCTGTGGGGCGCCGCGACGGTGTCGGTGAGCGAGAACACGACGACCGAGGTGGCGTTGGTCCTCCAGCCGGGCCGCTCGATCAGTGGCACGCTGGTCCTCGATATGGCGCGGCCGCCCGATCTCAGCCGGAACAGGCCGACGGTGCAGCTCGTGCCGCAGGCGTTGACGCAGGGCGGCGTGCAGCGCCCGCCGCAGCCTGCCGTGGTTGGCCCGGACGGGCGGTTTCGCTTCGACGGCGTGTTGCCGGGGCGCTACAGTTTTCGGACCAGCATCGGGCAGCTGCGGTCGGCGATCGCCGGTGGCATCGACACGCTCGACTTCCCGCTCGAGTTCAGCGCCGAGCGCGACCTGAGCGACGTGGCGATCACGGCGACGGATCGGGTGTCGGACCTGAGCGGCGTGATCGCCGACGCGACGGGCAAGCCGGCTGCCGACTACACGATCGTCGTGGCCGCGGCCGATCCCCGGTACTGGGTGCCGAACAGCCGGCGGGTGGCGACCTCGCGGCCGGGGGCCACGGGGCGGTTCTCGTTCCGGTCGCTGCCGGCCGGGGACTATCTGCTGGCCGCGGTCACCGACCTCGAGCAGGGCCAGCAGTTCGACCCTGAGTTCCTGCGCGCGCTGTCAGCCGCCAGCGTGCGCGTGCAGCTGTCCGAGGGCGGCACGGCGTCTCAGAACCTGCGGGTGCGATGACCTCGGAGGTAATTCCTACGAAAACTGTAATCGGGCCGGTCGATTACAGTTTTCGTAGGAATTACCTCCGAGGTCATTGGTCCCGCAGGGCCGTCAGCGGATCGACCGCGGCGGCCCGGAGCGCCGGCACGAGTGAGGCGACGAAGCCGGCGGCCAGCAGCGTCGCGATCGCCGCCCCGAACACCACCGGGTCGCCGGCCGTCGTCCTGAACATCAGCGCCTGCATCGCCTGCGCCAGTTTGTAGGCCGGCCACAGTCCCAGCGCGATCCCCAGACCCACGCGCCACATGCCCTGCGTCAGGATCATCCGCACGACGTCGCGCCGGCCCGCGCCGAGCGCCATCCGGACGCCAATCTCCTGCGTGCGACGCCGGACGCTGAACGCCATCACGCCGTAGAGGCCGGCGCTGGCCAGCAGCAGCGCGGCGAAGCCGAACGACATGAACAGCGCGCCGAACACCCGCACGGGCCAGTTGTTGCGGTAGAGCTGCTCGGCCAGGCTGCTGCTGCCGTTGAGGGCCAGCTCGTCATCGACGTCCTTGGCCGCAACGCGCATCGCGGACGTGATCGCAAGCGGCGATCCCTCGACGGAGGCCAGCACCACGCCGCCGCGCGCCGGCTCCTGGGCCAGCGGCACGACGACGCCCTCGTCGATGCCCCCGTCCCGCTGCGCTCTCGTCATCGCGGGAATCACGCCGACGACGGTGCGCCACTCAGCGTCCTTCTCGCTCAGCTTGATGCGCCGCCCGAGGATCGAGCCGCCGTCGCCGTAGCGTTGCGCGAAGCCCTCGTCCACCACGACGACAGGAGGCGCGCCGGCGACGTCGGTGGGTCCGATCAGCCGTCCAGCCCGGGCGGCGACGCGCAGCACCTCGAAGTACGACGGCGTGGCCGCGAGGCGGCGCACTTGCGGATGGTCCTCGGCCTTCGCATACGTCACACCCTCGAGCGTGAGCGGCGCCGTGCCTTCGCTGCCGGGTGACGAAGTGGCGATGGCCACGCGCCGCACGCCCGGCACCGCCGACCAGCGCTCCTGAAGCCGGTCGGCCAGCCGTTGCATGTCGGCCGGCGTGCCGTAGCGCCTCTCATCGCCGTTGAACCCGGCCGTGAACACGTCTTCGGTGGCGAACGCGTAGGTGATGCTGCCCAGCGAGACGACACTGCGAATCAGCATGCCGGAGACGACCAGCAGGCAGCACGACACGAGGACCTCGCCGACGACCAGCCAGCGGCTGAACCGCCCCATGTGGACGCCGGTGTTGGCGCGACCTTCGTCCTTGAGCACGGCATTCAGGTCGAGCCGCGTCGCGCGCAGCGCCGGCAGCAGCGAGGAGGCGATCGCCGCCACCGCGACGAGCGCGCCGACGAACATCAATACGGTCGTGTCCACGTAGATGCGAATCCAGAACGGCTCGCCTGTGCCGGTGATACCGCGCACGAACAGGTCTGTCGCGACGTAGCAGAGAGCCAATCCCAGCAGCGCGCCCATCGTGCTGAGCAGCGCGCCCTCGATCAACATCTGCCGCACCATGCGCCCACGACTCGCCCCGAGGGCCGATCGGACCGCGACCTCGCGCGTACGCTCGGAGGCCCGGGCCAGTTGAAGGCTCGTCACGTTTGCACAGGCGATGAGCATCACGCCGAAGACCGCGCCCAGCATCGCCGAGAGCGTCGAGACAACCTCGCGGCCGATCGAGGACTCGGTGTACGGCAACACCTCGACAGTGACGTTCTTGTTCTCGGGATGCTCGGTCTCGAGGCGCCTGGCGACGGCCGCCAGCTCCAGGTTGGCACTGCTTGCGGAGGCGCCCGACTTGAGCCGGCCAAAGGCCGAGATGAACCGGCCTTCGCCGCGCTTGGCCGGCAGCACGATACCGAGCGGCGTCCAGAGTTCCTCGCGGTTCGGGAACCCGAACCGCTCCGGCATCACGCCGACGATCGTCGTCGCGACGCTATTGGCGCGGATCACGCGGCCGATCACGGCCGGGTCGCCCTGAAACTGGTTCTTCCAGACCTGGTGCCCGATGATGATCACCGGTGTCGCGCCCGGCGCGGCATCCGCGTCGTTGAAGTCTCGCCCGAAGGCGGGCGCGGTGCGCAGCACTCGCAGCGTGTTGGGGGTTATCGCCGCCGCCGGGTACCGTTCCGGCGCGAGCCCGTCGGTCACGATCAGGGACTGGCGCGTGGCGCCGGCCAGGTCCTCGAGGCCCGCCCCGCTGGCCTGCAGGTCCACGAAATCGTGCGGGGGCACCGCGTTGCGGGCCTGCTGCTCGGCCACGCGCCTCGAGACCGACACGATGCGGTGTCCTTCCTCGAACGGCAGCCCGCGCAGAAACGCCCCCTGCACGATGCTGAACATCGTCGTCGTCAGGCCGATCCCGAGGCCGAAGGCCAGAATCGCCAGTCCGGAGGTGAGCGGGCGCTTGACGATCATGCGCACGCCGTAACGCACGTCCTGCCAGAGGTCGGTCACGAGGGCTCCTCGTCCGCGGCTCAGAAGAGAGGCGGGCTGGTAGCCAATACGCGGCGTGCCGAAGAAAGTGCGACGAAGACCTCGGAGGTATTTCCTACGAAAACTGTAATCGGGTTCTGGTGATTACAGTTTTCGTAGGAAATACCTCCGAGGTCTTCTCCAATATTGGAATGACTCCATAAAACGATCTATGCTCTGTCCCGTGGCCGATGAGCCGGCGGACCTGCTTCGACAACGCGGTATTCAGGTGACCGCGCAGCGATTGGCGGTCCTGCGAGCCGTGGCGCGTCAGCCGCACATTGCCGCCGACGCCGTGGCGGACGTCGTCCGGGCCGACATCGGAGCCATCTCGCTCCAGGCGGTGTACGACGCCCTCGGCCTGCTCGCCGCCGAGGGCCTCATCCGGCGCATCCAGCCCGCCGGTTCGCCGGCGCGCTTCGAAGATCGGGTCGGCGACAACCACCACCACCTGATCTGCCGTCGCTGCAACCGTGTCGTCGATGTCGCCTGCGCGATCGGATCGGCCCCGTGTCTGACGGCGGCCGACGACCTGGGCTACGAGATCGACTCGGCCGAGGTCATCTACTGGGGCGTGTGCCCCGACTGCTCGCACACCACCGCAATCGTCCTGACCCCTCTTCTCCCTGAGACCCGAAGGATCCCGATGTCGAACGACGCCACAGGCTGCCCCGTCCCTCACGCCACCGCTCCGCACCCGACCCGTGGGTCGGCCAATCGCATGTGGTGGCCCAATCAGCTCAACTTGAAGATCCTGCGCGAAGAACCCCGCCGTGTCGAATCCGATGGGCGAGGACTTCGACTACGCCGCGGCGTTCCAGCGCCTCGACCTTGCTGCCGTGAAGAAGGACATCGAGGCGGTGTTGACGACATCGCAGGACTGGTGGCCAGCCGACTTCGGGCACTACGGGCCGTTCATCATCCGGATGGCGTGGCACAGCGCCGGCACCTACCGCGATCAGCGACGGCCGCGGCGGCGGTGGCACGGGCCAGCAGCGGTTCGCGCCGCTCAACAGCTGGCCGGACAACGTGAGTCTGGACAAGGCGCGGCGGCTGTTGTGGCCGGTCAAGAAGAAGTACGGCCGGCAGATCTCGTGGGCCGATCTGATGATTCTGGCCGGCAACGTGGCGCTCGAGTCGATGGGCTTCAAGACGTTCGGCTTCGCGGGCGGGCGCCCGGATGTGTGGGAGCCGGACGAGGATGTCTACTGGGGCCCGGAGACGACGTGGCTCGACGACAAGCGCTACAGCGGCGACCGCGAACTCGAGTCGCCGCTCGCGGCCGTCCAGATGGGGCTCATCTACGTGAATCCCGAGGGCCCGAACGGCAACCCGGATCCGCTCGCCTCCGCGCGGGACATCCGCGAGACGTTCCGCCGCATGGCAATGAACGATGAGGAGACGGTCGCGCTCATCGCCGGCGGGCACACGTTCGGCAAGACGCACGGCGCCGGTCCGGCCACCCACGTCGGTCCCGATCCGGAGGCGGCGCCGCTCGAGGCGCAGGGCCTGGGCTGGAGCAACAGCTTCGGCACGGGCAAGGGTGACGACACGATCACCAGCGGCCTCGAGGTCACGTGGACCTATCACCCGACGCGGTGGGACAACGAGTTCTTCCACATCCTCTTCGCGTACGAGTGGGAGCTGATGGAGAGCCCGGCGGGCGCGAAGCAGTGGCGTCCGAAGGATGGCGCGGGTTCGGACATGGTGCCGCTCGCGCACGACCCCTCCAAGCGCCGCGAACCACGGATGCTGACGTCTGACCTCGCGCTGCGCGCCGATCCGGCCTACGAGCCGATCGCGCGGCGCTTCCGCGACGACCAGGACGCGTTCGCGGACGCCTTTGCGCGCGCGTGGTTCAAGCTGACGCACCGCGACATGGGCCCCATCGATCGGTACCTCGGTCCCGAGGTCCCGAGCGAGCGGCTGATCTGGCAGGACCCGGTGCCGGCGGTCGATCACCCGCTCATCGACGCGGCCGACGCGGCCGCGCTCAAGGCACAGATCCTCGCGTCGGGCCTGACGGTGTCGCAGCTGGTCTCCACCGCGTGGGCGGCGGCCTCCACGTTCCGCGGGAGCGACAAGCGCGGCGGCGTCAACGGCGCGCGCATCCGGCTCGAGCCGCAGAAGAACTGGCAGGTCAACAACCCGGCCGATCTGGCCACCGTGCTCGGCACGCTCGGGGGGATCAAGCAGGCCTTCGACGCCGCGCACAGTGGCGGCAAGAAGGTGTCGCTCGCCGACCTCATCGTGCTCTCGGGCAACGCGGGCGTCGAGCAGGGCGCGAAGGCCGCTGGCTTCGCCGTCGATGTGCCGTTCCACCCGGGGCGCACGGACGCGTCGCAGGAACAGACGGACGTCGAGTCGTTCGCCGCGCTCGAACCGGCGGCCGACGGCTTCCGCAACTACTACGGCTCGCGCAGCCACCTGCCGGCCGAGTACCTGCTCATCGACAGGGCGAACCTGCTCACGTTGAGCGCGCCCGAGATGACGGTGCTCGTCGGCGGCCTGCGCGTCCTCGGCGCGAACTGGGACCGGTCATCGACCGGCGTCTTCACCCGCACCGCCGGCACGCTCACGAACGACTTCTTCGTGAACCTGCTCGACATGGGCACGACGTGGCGGCCGCTCGACCCGGGCTCGCACGCCTTCTCCGGCACGCACACCGCGACGGGCCAGGTCACCTGGACGGGCACGCGTGTGGACCTGCTCTTCGGCTCGAACGCTGAGCTGCGCGCGCTCGCCGAGGTCTACGCGAGCGACGACGCGAAGGAGACGTTCGTGCAGGACTTCGTGAAGGCGTGGAACAAGGTCACGGAGCTGGACCGCTTCGATTCTGCGGTGATTGAGTGGCTACGAATCGTCACACGTGACGATTCGTACCTATTTGCGTGGTATAGTTCGTCTTTAGAGGCGAACTATGAAGATCTCAGAACACCTCTCGGATGAAGCCATCCTGCGTGAAGTGGGTGGCCGTCTGGCCGCCGCTCGACTGGCTCGCAACCTCACACAGGCCGCCTTGGCCGACGAGGCAGGCGTATCGAAGCGGACAGTGGAACGTCTCGAGTCTGGCGAAGTCGCGGCCCGGCTGGCGGCTTTCGTGCGCGTTTGTCGGGCGCTGGGTCTGGTCGACCGTTTCGAGGCCCTCCTCCCCTCGCCGACAGTCAGCCCGATCGAACAGGTCCAGCTGGCCGGTCGTCGCCGGCAACGTGCAACCGGCCGCCGCGGCCGCCCGGCGGCTGTGCCGAGGCCATGGACGTGGGGAGAGGAGTCGTGATCGCCGCCGAGGTGCGCCTGTGGGGCCGCACGATCGGCGCCGTCTCGATGGCGGAGGACCGCGACTACGCGACGTTCGAGTTCACCCAGGCGTTCGCGGACAGCGGGATTCAGGTGTCGCCGGTCACGATGCCGTTGAGCCGGCAGCTCTACCAGTTCCCAGAGCTGCCGCGGCGGACGTTTCACGGCCTCCCAGGACTGTTGGCCGACTCGCTGCCGGATCGTTTCGGCAACGCGCTCATCGACGCGTGGCTCGCGACCCAGGGACGCCGTTCCAACAGCTTCAGCGCCATCGAGCGTCTGTGCTACACCGGCACTCGGGGCATCGGCGCGCTCGAGTACGCCCCCGTGCTCGGCCCCAGGCCCAGGCGCTCGTCGACGATCGATGTCGAGGCGCTCGTCACCCTCGCGTCCGAGGTACTGACCCATCAGCAGAACCTCGCGGCCCACTTCGCGTCGGCATCCCGGCGCAAGGCCCTGGCTGAGATTCTGAAGGTGGGCACCTCGGCCGGTGGCGCGCGGGCGAAGGCCGTCATTGCCTGGAACCGTGAGACGAACGCGGTGCAGTCCGGACAGCTACCGGCCGGCCCGGGCTTCACGCACTGGCTGCTGAAGTTCGATGGCGTCGCCGGTAACAAGGACAAGGAGCTCGAGGACCCCCAGGGCTACGGGGCCATCGAGTACGCGTATGCGCTCATGGCGCACGAGGCTGGCATCAGCATGACCGAGTGCCGTCTGCTCGAAGAGCACGGCCGACGACATTTCATGACGCGCCGGTTCGATCGGCTCGACGACGGCAGCAAGCTGCATATGCAGTCTCTGGGCGGACTGGCCCATCTCGACTACAACGAAGCCGGGGCGCACGCTTACGAGCAGGCGTTTCTGACGATCCGCCAACTCGGGCTTCCAATGGCCGCGACCGAGGAACAGTTTCGCCGCATGCTGTTCAATGTCGTCGCGCGCAACCAGGACGATCATGTGAAGAACATCGCGTTCCTGATGGACAAGACCGGACAGTGGCAGCTCGCGCCCGCCTTCGACGTCACGTACAGCTACAACCCGTCCGGGCGCTGGACGGGCACGCATCAGATGACGATCAACGGCAAGCGCGACGGCTTCGTCCTGTCGGACATTCGCGCGGCAGGCCGAAGCGCGGGATTGAAACAGGGTCGGGCGGCCGCTCTTCTCGAGGAGGTCACCGACGCCGTGAAGCGCTGGCCCGCATTTGCGGCGCGCGCCGATCTGCCGCGCGACACCGTGAAGAAGATTCGGGTGGCACACCGGCTCAGGTTGAACGGCTGATAGGACTCAGGACGCAGTCCTACCGGTCGCCTCTTGGGGCACAAGGCACGAGGTCGCGACGCAAGTCCAGGCGAAGTTGGATCGGCCTCGAGACCACGCACGCCCACTCGATTCGTCGAGACGGGGGGAGTGCTGCGCCACGTGGATCGGTACGCGGCACGCGCAGACACACATTGTAAATCGCGACGTGCGCGCCTGGATCGAGCAGGCCCGGTACCCACGCCAGATCAGGCCGGCTACGCAGTTCGACTTGTCGGGACTGGTGAACGCGAAGCTCATGCCCCGCTGGAAGGACTCTCAATGTCGGTGTTCCGATGATCTCTCCTGGCATGTAGAGTCCATCGCCATCCTGGAAGATCTCGGTGCCGCCATCCGACAGCTCGTACCGCCCCGCAGCCAGGTCACTGAGTGACTTGGCGAAGGCGGCATCAAGCCTGTGTAGCGCGGACACCGCGTCCGAGACCCGGCGCGACACCCGACCAGAAGTCGCACGCCTGGTTATGGCCGACGACGTACCAGGGGGAGTCGTGGCGTGGCACAGGAGCCAGATGGCCTCTGCTGGCCAGCCGTCAAGACTGAACGGGAGCAAGCCGAGAAGGGTCCATCCGACGGGAAGTGCCGCGCCCACCGCGAAAGCGATGGCAATGGCTCCCCTCGCGCTGGCATGGGCGGCCGAGGTTGACACGGACCAATGCGTCGACCGGACTCCTGGAAAGCCTTCTGACGGCAATACCATATCTGGTATGCTCTCACCGATGGCGTGGACCATCGAGACGCTGAACGAGATGGTTGACGCCGAGCTGGCCGAACTCCCAGCGGACATGCGCGCGCGACTGGTTCGGATTGCGGAACTGATCGGATCGGTGGGCCTGTCCAACGTGCAGGAGCCGCACGTTCGCCACATCCGCGGCCAGCTCTGGGAGATTCGCCTCAAGGGCAAGGCAGGTATCGCTCGCGCGCTCTACGTCACCGCGAAGGGGCAGCGCGTCGTGATCCTGAGGGCTTTCATCAAGAAGACCGACAAGACTCCGACCAGCGAGATCGATCGGGCGCTGCTCAGGGCAAAGGAACTGAACCCATGACGAAGATCGGCGATCTCCACCGCCGCTGGAGCGAGGACGGCGGCTACCAGGCCGCGTATGACGCCCTCCGTGAGGAGTTCGACCTCGCGCGGGCCCTGATCGAGGCCCGGACGGCCGCAGGCCTGTCCCAGGCGCAGCTGGCTCGGCGCATGAAGACATCGCAGTCCTACATCGCCCGCATCGAGGGTGGCAAGGTGCGGCCGTCAACACATGCCTTGGAACGCTTCGCAGAGGCGACTCGCACGCGTCTTCGGATCCTGTTCGAGCCGCACGGCTCGCGGCAGGGCGTCGGCGTCAAGAGCTGACGTCTCTCCGCGTGATCGTGCCTACCGCGCCTTCCTGAGCCGGTAGTGCGACACCAGCCACTCGCGGCCCTCGTCCCAGGCCCAGAGTTCCGCACAGGCCATGAAGAACACGCGCCAGCGCACGATCCACCGGCGGACGTCGTCGTCGCCATACGCGCGCGAAAAGAGGGGCCGGATCGCGGCGCGGTGCGCGTCCATGTTCTGCAGCCACGCCTCGGCCGTGTTCGCGTAGTGCGTGCCCGGCACCTGCCAGTGCTGGTCGATGACGAACAGGTCCGCGAACTCCTCGAGCAGGTCGTCGCTCGGCATGATGCCGCCGCTGAAGAAGTGCTCGGCCATCCAGTCCGACGCGTCCCGCACGTCGTACAGGTACGAGTAGCAGCGGTGCGTGAAGATATGGATGAACAGCTGGCCGTCGTCTCGCAGCCAGCGCGAGACGTTGGTGAGCAGCGCGCGCCAGTTGCGCATGTGCTCGAACATCTCGACTGAGACGACGCGGTCGAACGTGCCGGGCGCGTCGAAGGTGTTCATGTCGGCGGTGAGGATCCGCAGGTTGTGCAGCCCGCGGATCGAGGACTGCCCATCGATCCACTGCTTCTGTGTCCGAGAGTTCGAGACGCCAACGATCTCCGCGTGCGGATAGGCCTGCGCCATCCAGAGCGAGAGCGAGCCCCAGCCGCAGCCGAGTTCGAGAATCCGCTGGCCGTCGGCGAGTGCCGCGCGCTCGGCCGTCAGCGCCAGCATCCGCGCCTCGGCCTGATCGAGCGTGCGCGTCGTCTCGTCCCAGTAGCCCGACGAGGTACTTGAGATGGCTGCCGAGCACCAGGCGGTAGAAGTCGGTCGGCACTTCGTAGTGCTGCGCGTTGGCGGCCGCGGTCGCGACGGCAATCGGGCCGACGCTGCGGTCGGCGGCGAACTGCCGACGACGGGCCAGTTGACGGGCGCGGTCCGGCTCGGCCTCGGTGCGCAGCCGGGCGGCAATCACGCGCCGGATTCCGGCGCGGATCGCGACGTCGGGCAGCAGGTCGGTCTCGAGCAACCGGAGCGAAGCAGATGAGGCCACGGCGCTCATCGTCCGGCCACCCGAGGCATAAAGCGCCCGATCCTGCTTGAAATGACAAAAGACTTACACGCCATGGACAGTTCTACGGCTCCCCCGGCCGGGCTGGACGAGGCCGGAATGCTACCATCGTGGTGGTTGTTGCCTCGTGGGACGACGCACCGATGACTGACCTCGCCCTCCCGCTCCCGAAACGCAAGCGTTACGACCTCGGGACGATGATCCCGTTCCTCTTGCTGCACGCCTCGGTGCTCCTGGTCCTCACGGTGCCGTTCTCGTGGGGCATGGTGGGCCTGCTGGCGGGCTCGTACTTCCTCCGCATGTTCGGCGTCACCGGCGGCTACCATCGCTACTTCAGCCACCGCGCGTACAAGCTCAACCGCTTCTGGCAATTCGTCATGGCGTTCCTGGCCCAGACGTCGGGCCAGAAGGGCGCGCTCTGGTGGGCGGCGCATCATCGGGATCACCATCTCCATTCGGATACCAAGGAAGATCTCCACTCGCCGGTGCACGAGGGCTTCTGGTGGTCGCACCTCGGCTGGATCCTCTCGGACGAGTACGATCACTACGACCCGAAGCGCATCTCGGATTTTTCGAAGTACCCGGAACTGCGGTGGCTCGACCGCTTCTACCTGGTGCCGACGGTGGTCTACGCCGTCTCGGTGTTCCTCGTCTTCGGCTGGACCGGGTTCGTCTACGGGTTCCTGGCCTCGACCGTGCTGCTCTACCACGGCACGTTCCTCATCAACTCGCTGGCGCACATCTGGGGCACGCGCACGTATCCGACGCCCGACGAAAGCCGCAACAATTTCTGGCTCGCGCTCGTGACCCTGGGTGAAGGCTGGCACAACAACCATCATCACTACATGTCGAGCACGCGCCAGGGTGTGCGCTGGTACGAGGTTGACGTGACCTTCTACGTGCTGCACCTGCTGTCCTGGGTCGGAATCACCAAGGAGCTGCGGGCGTTTCCAGAATCGCGATAGTCGGATCCGGGATTGCCGGCCTGGGCGCCGCGTGGCGGCTCGCCACCCGGCACGACGTGCACCTGTTCGAGCGTGACACCCGGCTCGGCGGCCACACGCACACCCACCACCTCGACACGCCGGACGGCCCGCTCGCCATCGACACGGGCTTCCTGGTGCACAACGACCGCACCTACCCGAACCTCGTCCGGATGTTCGACGAGTTGGGCGTCGAGCGCCTCGACTCGGACATGTCCTTTGGCGTCACGTCCAGCACGCCTGACTTCGAGTTCGGCACGCGCAACCTCAACGGCTTGTTCGCGCAGCGCCGTAACCTGATTCGGCCGTGGTACTACGCGCTGCTGTTCGAGATCCTGCGGTTCAACCGCGTCTCCCAGGCCGCGGCGCGGACGGCCCGTGCGGCGGGCGCGGAGGCAGGCACCACGGCCGCCGGTCGGACGCTCGACGACTCGCTGGGCGAATTCCTCGATCGCCACGGCTTCGGCGCGCCGTTCACCACCCACTACCTCTTCCCGCTGGCCGCGGCGATCTGGTCGGCCGATCCGGTGACCCTGCGCGCGTTTCCGGCGATGACGCTGATCCAGTTCTTCGATCACCACGGGATGAACACGACGCTCGATCACCCCACGTGGAAGGTCATCCGCGGCGGCAGCGCCAGCTACATCCCCAAGCTCCTGGCCTCCCCGCGCATCTCGGTCGAACCGGGGACGCCACCCGTCACCGTGCGCCGCACGGCTGAGGGCGTGCGGCTGACGTTTGCCACGCGCGCCGACCTCGACGTGGACGAGGTCGTGTTCGCCTGCCACGGCGACGAGGTGCTGCCGCTGCTGACCGACGCGACAGACGACGAACGGGCGGTGCTGTCGGCGTTCCGGACGTCGGCCAACGAGGCGTGGCTGCACACGGACGAGTCGTGGCTGCCCCGCCGGCCCGCGGCGCGAGCGGCGTGGAACTACCTCCTCTCGCCCGACGGCACCGGCGCGACGGTGACCTACGACCTGACCCGCCTCCAGCGGCTGGCCACCAAGCGCACCTACTGCGTCACGCTCAATCCACCCAGACCGATTGCGCCGTATCACGTACTGGCGCGTATGTCGTACACCCATCCCCTCTACACGCGGGACGCCGTCGCCGCCCAGGCGCGATGGGCCGAAATCAACGGCCGGCACCGCGCGCATTTCTGCGGCGCCTACTGGTTCTACGGCTTTCATGAGGACGGCTTCAGGTCGGCCCTGCGCGTGGCCGACGCGCTCGGGGTGCCGTGGTGATGGACCCGGCCCTCTACGTCGGCTCGCTGCGCCACCGGCGCTACCGGCCGCGGCCCCACGCCTTCACCTACCAGTTGTTCATGGCGCTGGTGGACATCGACCGCCTCGATGATCAGATGCGCGTGTCGCGCCTGACGTCGGTCAACCGGTTCAACTGGGCGTCATTCGACGATCGCGACCACCTCGGCGAACCGGCTCGACCGCTGCGCGAGCGCGTCGCCCTCGATGCGGCGCGCCACGGGCTGACGCTTCCCTCCGGGCCCATCTACCTGCTCACGCACCTGCGCTACCTCGGCTACAGCTTCAACCCGATCTCCTTCTACTTCTGCTGCGATGCCGAGGGACGGGCCGAGCAGGTTCTTTGCGAGGTGCACAGCACGTTTGGCGAGCAGTGCAGCTACTGGCTGCCTCCGCGTCCGGAGGGCGCCGCGTCATTCCGGCATCGTCTGCCGAAGGTCATGCACGTCTCGCCCTTCATGGGCATGGACGTGGACTACGAGTTCGCGGTCACACCGCCCGGTGCCTCGGTCGTCGCGCACATGGCCACCCACGATCGCCAGGACGGCAGTGATCGCCCCTACTTCGACGCGACCCTCACCCTCGAGCGGCGGCCCTGGTCGGCCGGCCAGATCCGTCGCGTCCTCGCCCGCCATCCCTGGATGACCGCCAAGGTCATCGGGGCCATCCACTGGGAAGCGCTGAAGCTCTGGGCCAAGGGCCACCGGGTCTACCCGCATCCAAACGACGCGGCCGCCCGTAGGGCAGGGCGGGAGGCGAAGGTATGACGTGGGTGGACCGCCAGGCGAAAGGCCTGTTCATTCGGGCCGCGGGGACAATCTCGCACGGGTCGCTGGATCTGGTCTGTCCCGACCGCACGTATGCGTTCTCGGGCGTGGGCCCCGGGCCGAGCGCAATCATGGCCATCCACGACGAGGCGACGTTCGGCCGGGCGTTTCGCCAGGGCGATCGCGGCCTCGGCGAGGCCTACATGGACGGCCTGTGGAGTTCGCCCGATCTAGTAGGCCTGCTGCGCCTGGCACTGCGCAACGGATCGTCGTTCGCCCAGCTCAACGGGCGCTGGTCGTGGCTGAGCCGTCAGGCGTCCCGCTGGTCGCACTGGCTGCGTGCCAACACACGCTCGGGCAGCCGCGACAACATCGCCGCCCACTACGACCTCGGCAATGAGTTCTTCAGCCTGTTCCTCGATCGCGAGCTGCAGTACTCGAGCGGCTGGTACGACGACGCGCACGCGTCGATCGAACAGGCGCAGGTCAGCAAGCTCGAGCGGCTCTGCGCCAAGCTCCAGCTCGGCCCCCACGACCACCTGCTCGAGATCGGGACGGGCTGGGGCGGCCTGGCCGAGTATGCGGCCCGTACGCGCGGCTGCCGCGTGACGACAACCACGATCAGCCGCGAGCAGCACGACTACGCGCGCGATCGCTTCGCGCGGCTGGGCGAAGTTGGCAAGCGCATCACGCTGCTCTTCGAAGACTACCGGGATCTGTCCGGCCGCTTCGACAAGATCGTCAGCGTCGAGATGTTCGAGGCCGTCGGCCTGGCGCACTACGACGACTTCTTCGGCATGTGCGGGCGGCTGGTCTCCCCCACCGGCGCCGTGCTCCTGCAGACGATTACGATCAACGAGCAGGACTTCCGTCAGACGTACGGCCGGGCCGAGGACTGGATGCAGGGCTACGTGTTTCCGGGGTCAGAGCTGGCCTGCCTCTCAGAGGTCCTGCGATCCGTAGGCCGGGTGACGACGCTGCGGCCGTTCCACCTCGAAGATCTGGGCACGCACTACGCGCGGACGCTCAACGCCTGGCGCGAACGGTTCCTGGCGCGCCGAGACGACGTCCTCGCGCAGGGGTTCGACGAGCGCTTCATCCGCACGTGGGACCTGTATCTCGCCTACTCCGAGGCCGCCTTCGCCGAGCGTCACATCAGCGACGTGCAGCTGATGTTCACACGCGCGTACCACGACGGCACGTACTTCACCGAACCGTGGAGCGAAAGACGGGAGACGGCCGACGGTAGACAGTAGACGGCGGACGGCGACAGGAAACGGGCTACGCTTCACCTCCTGTTGCAGTCCGCAGCCCGTGAGCGGGAGCCGTCCGTCGCCGGTCGCCGGGCGCACGTAGTCCGTGTTCTATAGACCGTTCACCGTAGGCCGTGGTCGACCGTAGTCCGTCCACTGTAGCCGCTCTCAGCCAGCTTCACGGTCTCTGACGCCGATCAGATACAGGATGCCGTCCAGCCCGAGCGACGAGATCGACTGCTTCGCGCCGGACCTGACGACGGGCTTGGCGCGAAACGCGATGCCCAGACCCGCCAGCCGGAGCATTGGCAGATCATTGGCGCCGTCGCCCACGGCCACGCACTGTTCGAGGCTCAAACCCTCGGACGCCGCCAGCTCCTGGAGCAGGGAGGCCTTGCGGGCCCCATCGACAATCGGATCCACCACCTCGCCTGTCACCACGCCGTCCCGCACGACCAGCGTGTTGGCGTGCAGGTGGTCGATGCCGAGCCGCTGCTGCAACACGCGGCCGAAGAACGTGAAGCCGCCGGACAGGATCGCCGTCTTGTATCCCAGTCTGCGGAGCATGCCGACCAGCCGTTCCGCGCCATCGGTGAGCGGCAGGCGGGCAATGACCTCCGCCAGCGCCGACTCCCGGAGACCGGCGAGCAGCGCGACGCGCCGGCGAAAGGAAGCTTGAAAGTCGAGCTCGCCGCGCATCGTGGCCTCCGTAATCGCCGCCACTTCGGCACCACGGCCCGCCAGCCGGGCCAGTTCGTCGATGACCTCGCCCTGGATGAGCGTCGAGTCCATGTCGAAGGCCACGAGCCGTCGATTGCGCCGGAAGATCGACTCGTGTTGAAAGGCGACGTCCACCAGGCCCGACTCGGCCAGGGCGGCCAGCTTCGTGCGGACGACGTCCTCGTCCACCAAGGCCTCGGCGGCGCGCGCACTGGCGCTGAACTCCACGCAGAAGCGCGGCGCCACCTCGGTCTGGCCGAGCGGCACGCGGGACGACAGGCGATCGATCCGATCGATGTTCCACCCGGCGTCGGCCAGCGTGCCAGACACGTACGCGATCTCCCCGGCGCCGATGCGTGGCCCGAGCACGGTCACGATGACGCGCCGCTTGCCCTGGGCCCGCACCCACTGGTCGTACTCGTCCGACGACGACGCGGAGAACCGCACCTGCACGCCGAGGCGGTGACTCTCGAGCAGGAGATCGGTGAGCACGGCCGACGCGCGCAGATCCTCCGTCATCTCGACGAGGATGCCGAGCGCGAGGGCGTCGTGGATCACGGCCTGGCCGATGTCGAGGACCCGCACGCCGTAGCGCGCCAGGATGGACGTGAGACCGAAGGTCAGGCCCGGCTTGTCCGGACCCGTGATGTGGATGAGCAGCGCGCTGGACGCGGACATCGATGTCGGACTACTCCTGGCCTGGGCTGACGAAGGTCAGACGAGCCCATTCCTGCTGCCGATGAAAGGCCGCGACCGGGTGCGGCGACGTCGAGGAGATCACCGGCACTCCCTCGTGCCCCGTGACGTCGTAGCGGCTGAACGACGCCAGCCAGGTGGCGCCCGTGAGCGAGCCCGCTGCGTCACACACCGAGGCGCGCGGGATGGCGGCGAGCACGTGCCAGCCGCGGTCGTCCGTCCAGGTGTGCGACCGGAAGAGGGGCGCGCCGCGGAGGGCGTCGGCAAACGGATCGACCCTGGGCTCGGCCGAGAGCCACGCGTCGCTCTCGAACCGCAACTGCAGGCGGCAATTGTTCGGGGCCACGTGAAACTCGACGTAGGCCGCCTGATCCAGCGGTCGGAGAAAAATCTCGAACGTGTCGCCGAGTTCCCAGAAGCGCTGGTTGTGCTCGGTCACCCTCGTCCGCACATCGGCATCGACCAGCGTGGCGAACACCAGCACGTCGCCATCCCGCCAGCCGACGCGCACTCGTCCCGCGGCGAACGCCGGCGTGGGACGCGCGAGCCAGGCCTGCTGCAGGTCGAGCGCCGCCGCCTCGGCGAAAGCCGTGGTCACGGCGCGCAGGTCCGCCGGATCGAACGAGGCGAGCGGGAGGCAGAGGACGTCGGGCGGGCGGCCGGGCACCACCGCTAAATCTATCGCAGCTGCCCGGAGGCCACGTCGCTACGCCGCCTTCTGGAACTGCGCTGAGGCTCTGAGCGCGTCCTGATGGGCCGCGGCCAGGACCGCGGGACTGACGCCGGCCCGCCGCGCCAGGGTGGCGGCGCGGTCCCAGTCACCCCGCTCGAACGCGATCGCGCATTCGAGCAGTCGACGCGGCTCGTTGTCCTCGCCGCGGAGCGCACCGCGGACCGACGCCGAGAGCGGCAGGTGGTCGAGGATCGACTCGATGGGCCGCTCGAGAATCGCGTCGAGCAACGAACAGAGACCGAGGAGGAATCCTTCCGGCGCCGCTGCCGGTCCGCGAGAGGCCGAGAACAGCAGTTCGCAGCAGCGGGCGCGGACCGTGGACATCACCATCAGCTCCGGGTGCGACGTCTCGCTCAGCCCGGCCATCGCCCACAGCGACGCCCAGCGCTTGACCGTATCGACCCCGAGCAGCAGGAGCGCCTGGCGAATCGAGTCGATGGTCCGCGCCTGCGCGAACGACGCCGAGTTGACCGTGCGCAGCACCCGGTAGCAGAGCGACGGGTCGTGCTGGATGAGCGCTTCGAGCTTCGCGAGCGTCAGGTCGGGGTCCTGCAGGGCGCTCAGCAGTCGCAGGTGTCCGGCCTGATGGCCCAGCGTGGGACGTCCGTGCTGCATGATGGGGCGGCCGAAGAAGTAGCCCTGGAAGAACGCGAACCCGTCCGTGCGCGCCGCGTCGAACTGCGCGAGGGTCTCGACCTTCTCGGCCAGGAGCGCCGGACCGTCACTCCGGCGTGTCGCGAGCAGTCGCCGGCGCGTCTCCGCGTCGGCCTGGAGGACGTCCACCTTGATGTAGTCGGCCACGGCCACCAGCGGTTCCGTGCGATCGCTCCAGATGAAGTCGTCGAGGGCAATGGCGTAGCCCGCGCGCCGAAAGGCCTGGCAGGCGGCGACCACCTCGGCGTCTCCGTCAATCGTCTCGAGCAGTTCGATGACGACCTTCTTCGGCGGAAGCGCGGCCGGGAGTCCTTCGAGCAGCAGCTCCCGCGTGATGTTGATGAAGGCCAGCTTGCCCTGCGTGAGCGCGTCGAGTCCGAACTCGAGGACGGCGTCGCTGATCACGCGCGCGCTCGACTGGTCGTCCTGGTTGGGACAGACGTCGAGCGTGCCCGAGGACCGGAACAGCAGCTCGTAAGCGAAGACCCGGTTTGCCCGATCCAGGATCGGTTGCCGCGCGAGACAGGTTTGCTGAGACACCGTACCTCGGGAATATCGGCCGCCGAGCCGCCGTCTGGAACGACCCGCACCGACGCCGTGCATCGACGGGCAGCCGTGTGGGATTCAATGCAGAAGCGGGCGGCCGCCCCCGCGCTTTTCCTGGGTCTCGACCGAGAACCGGCGAAAGCCGCTGTAGCGCGCGTGGCCCTCGGTCACCTCCGCCAGCGCGGTCTCGAACCGTTCCTCCAGCGACAGCGGCACCAGCACCGAAAACCCGGCGGCCTGGCCGTACCGCGAGGTCAGCGTGGCCTTGGTGGGCCCCGACTCGAGCACCAGCTCGGCGCGCAGAATCCGACCGGTCACCAGCTCGATCCAGTAGCGACCGTCGGCCTGCACGTGGAGGCCAGGCGCCCCCTGCACCGTGCCGGGCCGCGCCTGCTCGCTGAAGCGGACGACCGTCGTGGCGACGCCGTTGACACGCGCGGTGCCGTCGAGCGCGAACGTGGATCGATCCTGGCGATCGGGCGCAATGAAGATGAACGCGAGCACGGGATGGTTGATGGTCCGGATGACGGAGCCCAAGTTGAACCGCGACCCTTCGTCCGCCAGCACCCGGCCCTGCTTCATCAGGTCAGGTCCGGCCTCGCCGAGCAGCTTCATCAGCCGATCGGTTCGGTCGCTCACGCGCTGGCCATCGACCCGCACGATGTCGCGAAACCCCACCCAGCCGACGTCATCGAGCGCCAGGATGGCCACCTCCGCCTCGAACGCGCGCCGGCGCGCGCCGCGCACGGCACTGCCGACCATCTGCACCCCGCCTTGCACGGTCTGCTCGTAGCGCTCGACGGCGACGACGCCAAAGAACTCTTTCTTGTACGCGGCGACGTAGCGACCAGCCGCCGCGAGGATGTCGGTCAATGACGACGCAGGCGTTTCGGCCCGCGGCACCTGGGCCCGAGGCCCGACGGCCACCAGTCCCGCGACCAGCACGGTGACGGCACAGTGTCCGGCTGCCCGCATGTGCTAGAGACTACCGCAGCCCTGACCGGCAAGTGCGTGGTTGCACGCGGGCGACGCCCCAGCACCTCCGTGCTCTTCCGTCAGCACTTCCCTGGTGTTCCCCGCACATCTGGCGTCAGCTCCAGCACATCAGCCGTCTGTTCTCCTAACGCCGACTGTCCCGATACTCCGCGATCGCATCCCGGAACGGCGGGGCCAGGATGAGTGTCAGTGCGCGGCCGTAGCTGCGTGCGCCGTCCTCGACGCGGTTCGCGCGCAGGTACGAGTCGTACACCCTCGTGGCGGCGGCCGAGACCTGCGGTTGCTGCCGGCGGTAGCGCTCGACGATCGCGTCGATGTCGAGCGTCACGCCCGGGTCGAGCGCCGCCATCACGCGGCGGCGGCTCTCCCCGCGAAGCGCTCCGGCGCCTTGCATGATCGCGTAGAGGCTGGCGCTGTACGCCGTCTGCGGCGGCCCCTTCATGCAGGCCAGCCACCCGACGGCGCTCGCCTCGGCCTCATCGGCCTGGCCGGCCAGGTGGGCCCACTCGTGCGCGAGCACGAACGGCCGTTCGAACGGCAGCAGATCCGGATGCAGGATTGACTCGAGCAGCAGCGGGTTGATCATCCCGTTGATGCCCGCGCGCGTCCAGAACGGCGTGAGCCAGAGCGACGTCTTCGGACGACCTGGACGCGCGAGCGGGGCGGCGTTGAGCGCCGTGAGGGCCTGCTCCATCGGCCGAGGCAACAGGGTCGCGGCGTGCTCGGCCGTCATCTCGCTGTCGGCCAGGACACTCGGTCGGAGCGTCGCCGCCAGCCGGTTGGCGTCGAGCACCAGCGCCTCGACGCGCTCGGACGTCACCGCCACGGTCTGCCCACCGGGCAGCGTCGTCTCGAGCGGCAACCGTCGATAGTTGCAGCCCCATGCGAAGAAGAACACCAACGCCACGACCGCGACCGCGCGAAGGCTGCGCTTGACGAGCTCGGCCACGGCGGCGACGGGCCCTCGCAGTCGCACCACGCCGATGAGCCGGACCGTGCGCAACACGATCAGACCAGCCAGCACGACGATTAGCAGGTCGATCGCGGCGAATGGCAGGAGGTTGCTGACGGCCGTCATCCAGGTCTGGATCCACGGATAGAGATCGCGCGAATAGAACTCGTCCACGGCCCAGGCAGGCATCGGCACGAGGAACAGCGCGGCGGCCAGCACCGGGGCGAGCACCCACCAGTGAATCGGTTCGGCGATCGTCAGCGGACGTCGGGCCACGGATCCTCCCCGGTGATGAGGCGTACGGAGCGTTGATACGTCATGTACGCGAAGGCCCACTGTGTCATCACGGATAGCCGATTCCGGAAACCGATGAGCATGAAGACGTGCAGGAAGAGCCAGACGAGCCAGGCCAGCCAGCCGCGCAGGGTGAACGAGGGGAACTCCGCCACCGCAGAATTGCGGCCGATGGTCGCCATGTTCCCGAAGTTCCGGTACACGAACGCGGTCCTGGGCCGGCCAGCGATCACCGCCGCGACGTTCGTCGCCGCGTGGGCGGCCGTTTGCATCGCGACCTGCGCAACCCCGGGCAGCCACTGGCCATCGTGGCCCTTGAGTGCCGCGAGATCGCCGACGACGCTGATCTCCGGATGGCCTGGCACCGTCAGGTCGTCATGGACGAGCACGCGCCCGGCCTTGTCGAGCGGCACACCCAGCGAGGCCCCGAGAGGTGAGGCCGCCACCCCGGCCGCCCAGAGGATCGTGCCGGCGTGAATCGTCTCGGCGCCGACGCGCAGCGTGCCGGCGTCGATGCCGGACACGGCGCTGCCCGTCCAGACCGACACGCCCAGCCGCTCGAGCGCGCGGCGCGCGAAGTCGGAGAGCGGGGTCGGATAGGCGCTGAGCAGGTGCGGCCCCCCTTCGATCAGGATGATGCGCGCCGACTCGGGGTCGATCGCGCGAAAGTCGCTCGCGAGCGCATGACGGGAGATCTCCGCGAGCGATCCGGCCAGTTCGACACCGGTCGGCCCGCCGCCGACCACCACGAACGTCAGCAGGCGACGCTGCGCGGCGCGGTCGGTGGCGCGCTCGGCCTGTTCGAACGCCAGCAGCACCTGGCGGCGGATGCCCAGGGCGTCCTCGAGCGTCTTGAGGCCCGGCGCGTGCGCGCGCCAGTCGTCGTGGCCGAAGTACGCGTGGGTCGCGCCGGCCGAGAGAATCAGATGATCGTACGGCACCTCGCCATCGCTCAACGTCAGCACGCGCCGCTCGACGTCAACACCCGTCGCCTCGGCGAGCCAGACCTGCACGTTCTTCTGCCGCCGCAGGATCCATCGAATCGGTGACGCGATGTCGCCGGGTGAGAGGCCCGCGGTGGCCACCTGATAGAGCAGGGGCTGGAAGACGTGATGATTGCGCCGGTCGATGAGCAGGACATCGACCGGCGCCTGTCGCAACGCCCGGGCGGCGCTGAGACCGCCAAATCCACCGCCCACGATGACGACGCGCGGGCGTGCCAACGACACGGCGTGCTCCTAGCTGCCCAGGGCGCCGCCAGCCGCGGCGGCGCCGAGGCCGAACAGGCTGAGCAGGCCCATCACGATGAACATGGCCACCCACGCGATCACGCAGACAATCACCGCCTTGATCGTGTCGTCATAGTCGAGCACCTGGCGGACGCCGATGACCGCGCAGATGAGGCCCCAGACAACCAGGCCGAACCCGATCAGCCAGCCGAGGAACGGGATCACCGTGACGATGCCGAACAGCCCGGGCGCCTGCGCGAAGCCCATCACCCGCAGCATCTGGCCGAGGTCAGCCTGGGTGTTCTTGCCGGGCATCACCTTGGTGCCGACCAGCAACAGCACCCAGGACCCGACGGCCCACCCGACCAGGGCGAGGACGATGGACGCGACGAACCAGGTCGTGCCGGAATAGGAGACCGTCGCCAGGCCTCGCGAGACCGCTGCAGCGAGCACAATCATCGCGGCCTGGGATGTGGCCGTCGTGTCACTCTCGATTTCCTCGAACGTCGCGGGCTTGAGTTGAAGGACACCGATGATGCGGTTCTGCAGACTGGCCATGTCACCTCCGGGTGCGGGAGCCGCTGCCATTCTACGGCACGGCTGCTACACTGGCGCATGGCCAGCTCCGGATTCAAGGTCCGACCGCCGCTCTCCTGGGGCCGATCCACCGTCGCGACCGCCTGCCCGCTCGACTGCCCCGACTCGTGCAGCCTCTCGGTCACGGTCGAGCGCGGGAAGATCACCAAGATCGACGGCAGCCACACGGCGCCTTCCACCGAAGGGTACATCTGCGGCAAGGTCCGCCAGTTCGATCGCCGCGTGTACAGCGAGGATCGCATCCTGCATCCGGCACGGCGCACGGGAGCCAAAGGCAAAGGCATCTTCGAGCGCATCACGTGGGACGAAGCGCTCGACCTGATCGTGACGCGCCTGACCGCGGCGCGCGAGGCCAACGGCGCCGAGTCCGTCCTGCCCTACTACTACGGCGGCTCGAATGGCCTGCTGACCAACGACTTCGAGGACGCGCGCTTCTTCCGACGCTTCGGCGCGTCCCGGCTGGCGCGCACGCTGTGCGCGGCGCCGACCGGGGCGGCCGCGACCGCCATGTACGGCCGAATGGGTGGCGTCGCCTACTCCGACTACGAGCACGCCAAGCTCATCGTCGTCTGGGGCTGCAATCCGTCGGCGTCGGGCATCCACCTGGTCTCACACATCAAGCGCGGACAGAAGAACGGCGCGAAGCTGGTCGTGATCGACCCGCGCCGCACGCCCCTGGCGCGGACCGCTGATCTCCATCTGCCGCTGCGACCCGGGACGGACCTTCCGGTGGCGATGGCCGTGCTGCGCGAGCTGTTTTCGCGGTGGGTGGGCCGACCTCGCCTTCCTCGGCGCGCATGCCGACGGCGTGGACGACCTGCGGGCGGCCACCGAGCCGTGGACCCTGGCGCGCGCGGCCGCGGAGGCTGGCGTGGCGGAGACCGATCTCGCGACGTTCGCGGAGTGGTACGGGACGACGTCGCCCGCCGTGATTCGCTGCGGGTGGGGGCAGGAGCGCAATCGGAACGGCGGGTCGTCAACGATGGCGATCCTGGCGCTGCCAGCCGTGGGCGGCAAGTTCGGCGTGCGTGGCGGCGGCTACACCATGAGCAACTCAGGCGCGTGGGGCATCACGGCCGAGCGGATCATCGACACTCCCGCCCCGGCCACACGCGTCGTCAACATGAACCAGTTGGGCCGCGCCCTGACGGAGTTCGACGACCCGCCGGTCTCGGTGCTGTTCGTCTACAACTGCAACCCGATCGCGACGGTGCCCGATCAGAATCGCGTGCGACAGGGACTCGAGCGCGAGGATCTCTTCACCGTCGTGCACGAGCAGGTGATGACGGACACGGCGAAGTACGCCGACCTGGTGCTGCCGGCCACGACGTTCCTCGAGCACTACGACGTCGCGAAGGGGTACGGCGCCTATCACCTTCACCTCGTGCAGCCGGCGATTGACGCCGTGGCCGAGGCGCGTCCCAATCACGAGCTCTTCCGCGCGCTCGGAGTCCGCTTCGGCCTGGCAGAGGATGACGAACTGGGCGAGACCGGTGCGCTGCTCGACATGGCGGCTCGGCTGCCCCCGGCGACCGTGCCTGCCGTGCTCGAGTCCGCGCCACCGCCCGCGCCCGGCAATGGGCAGCCGATCCAGTTCGTGGACCTGCACCCGAAGACGCCGGACGGCAAGATCCACCTGTTCCCCGCCGGCTTGCCAGCCCAGACGGCGATCTATCACTACGAACCCGATCCGGCGACGTCAGCCTATCCACTCAGCCTGATCTCACCGGCCAGCGAGCACACGATCTCATCGACGCTGGGCGAGTTCCGGCCGTCGATCGCCCGCGTGAAGATCAACCCGGAGGATGCGCGTCCGCGGGTCATCGCGGAGGGTGACTCGGTGCGGATCTTCAACGCGCTCGGCGAGGTGCACTGCGAGGCGTCGATCAGCCCCGAGGTCCGTCCCGGCACGCTCTCGCTCGCCAAGGGCCTGTGGGCCAAGAGCACCTTCAACGGCGCGACGTCCAACGCGCTGGTGCCCGACACGCTGACCGACATCGGCGGCGGCGCCTGCTTCAACGACGCGCGGGTCCAGATCGAGCTGCTCGCGAGACACTAATCGGGTACGCCGGGTACGGCGGGTACGCCAGGTACATGGGTGCGCCAGGTGCTCGGGTACGGCGGGTTCACAGGTACGGCGGGTCCACAGGTCCGGCAGGTCCACATGGCCCAGAACCAACGTCACACGGGGAGGTCCACCAGCGCTCCGTCAGTCCCGGCACATGAGCGTCAGCTCCCTGTGACCTTGAAGCGCAGATCGCGCCGCACCGGCCGCGCGCCGACACCCGCCTCCACGCTGAGCAGATACTCGCCCGGGGCCAGCCGCGCAAGCGGCAGATCCAGTCGCACGTCCGCGGATCGATCCCGCGTGAAGCGGTCGGACGGGATCGGCTGTCGACTCTGAAAGACGACCCGATCGTCCGCGTCCCTGACCTGGACGTGGACCGGGATCTCGACGGGCGCGGTCTTGCCGCCCTGGTAGACGCGGGTGAAGCCCGCCGCGCGATCGGAGGACGCGAAGCGGCGCCGCGCGGTCGGCAGAAACGGAAGAACCTGTTTCAGGGCGTCGTGGGCGCCCTGTCATCGGGGCCGGCGCGGCGGCCAGCAGCAGCGGCGTCATCGTCACGCCCGCGACGCTGAAGTCCGGCACGTCGATGTCGTAGTAGAGGCTCCCGCTCGTCGCCAGCGTGCCGATATTCGCGGCGATGCGCAGCTGATACCGGCCAGGCCGCAGGTCGAGTCGTGAAGCGACCTCGTACTCAGCCAAGCCGGTCGCGCCAGGACGCATCGTCACGTTCGCGTTGAAGCGCGTCGCCCCGAACGCCTTGCCCTCGGTGTTGTAGGCGGCGATCTGCAGGTCCACCTTCTCGATCACCCGCGCCTCCGAGGTCCTGATGGGCTGCCGGATCCCGACCACAATCGCCACCGCGGCTTCGCGCTTGCCGGGGACGGCAAACGGCACGGCGCTCACGTGCAGCGGCAGGTCGCTCTTCGGCAGCACGCCTGACAACGCCACGCCGAGTGGCTGAGCCGCCGCGACGGCCGCTCGCTTCGCGGCATCGGGCCGGGCGGACTCGTAGCCGCTGCGCGTCCGCACCTCGACGCCGGGACGACTGACCTTCACGTCCAGCCGGCGCACCTTGCCGTCCTGCCGCGTATCGGTCGGCCGGAACCCCAGCAGGTAGTAGGCGCTGTTTTCGTCGAAGATCGCCCGAATGCCCGGCGCGAAGTCGTTGGTGTCGAGGACGGCGCGACCGCCCGTGTTCGCCGCCACAATCCGCAGGTAGTCCTGCTCGAGGCCGGGGACACACTGCGGCGTGTTCGGGACCCGGAGGCCGCACACGTCAATCGGATAGACGTTGACGTTCGCGCGTGACGCCTTGGCGAACGTCCGCTCCATCCCGGTCTTGATGCGGGACCACAGCCCCTGCAGGGAGGCCGCCGACTGGCCCCCATTCTCCGGAAGGCCGAGCGTCGCCGGCGACGCCAGGCTCGCGAGGTCCGCAGGAATGCCTTGACCGATGTAGACAATCGACTTCCGCCGATCGGCCAGCGTCGTGAATGCCTCGACGGCGTTCTCGAGGACGTTGGCGGAGTAGATCAGGTAGAGATCATCCATGCCGCCCATGCCGCGGAAGCCTACGGTGTATTTGTCGGCGGCGGCCAGGAGACGCGCGCGATCGGATGTGAAGTCCTGCGAGTTCCGGTTGTCGCGGGTGAAGACGACCGCGGCCAGGTCGGACGGCCCGAGCCGGTCGATCACACCACGTGCCGCCTTCTTCACGTTCTGCATCGCGAACGGGCTGGCCTCCACCACCGCGTCGTCGATGATGATGAGGAACAGGCGCCGTTCCTGCAGGCCGTCGTTCGACTGGACGTCCGGGGCGACGTCACGCATCCATGGCGCCGAGGGTGGGACCACCTCGGGGATCTCCACCGCACTGAACACGGCGACGGTCTGCGGCGTGCCATCGACGGCAATCGTGAAGTCCTCGGGCGTCAGCCCGCGGACCGGCTGACGGTTTCGGTCGAGCACCGACACGTCGAGGTGGACGATCTCGACGCTCGACCGGAACTGCGCGGGTGGCGGCAGGTCCGTCGGGCGGGGCGGCAGCGATGGCGCCTGGCCGCCTCGTTGCGCCAGGGGAGTCGCCACAAGCAGCAGCGCGAGGAGCATCGCGGGGACGAGACGGATCATGCGCGGGAATCCTGGACGAACAGGCTGGCGAGGGTGAGTGTAGACCGGATGGGGTCAGACGGGGGTCAGACCCCAACTCACAGATCGCGGCGCTGGAACACGACCACGGCGGCAACAATCAGGGCCAGCGCGACGCCGACCAGACAGGCGGCGTTGCCGGCTCCGAGCCCGGCGCGGGCGATCTCGGGCGGCTGGTAGTAGGCGAACAGCGAGAGGGGTCGCAGCGCGGCGATCGGCTTCCAGAGCCGCGCGAGGTACTCCAGCACGAAGGACACGGCGATCGCCGCCGACGTCCACCCAATCGCCGGACCGCTCTCGCGCGCGAGCGGCACTGGCCAGCAGCCCGACCGCGCCCCAGGCCATGAACAGCAGCCACGCCGACCCCGCGACGGCGAGGAAGGTCCAGGGCGACACGCCGAGTGGACGGAACCGCAGTCCCACCGCGGTCCCCGCCCACGCCGACAGGACCACGACAGCCAGCCCGACGCCGATGACACCGACAGCCGCCACCACGTGGTCCACCCGTCGCACCGGCCGGGCGCCCAGCAGGTCCATCGTGCCTCGGCCGATCTCACCCGCCAGCGCCCCACTCGACACACGCACCGCCCAGGCGCTCAGCAGCAGCAGGAAGAACGGATGCGCGTAGCCGAGCGCGAGGAACCCGTCGGTCGACACCAGCGCCAGGTCACCGCCCGCCAGCGCCTTCATCTGCGGCGGCAGAAGCGCGACCATGCCGGCAATCCAACTGGTCTCGTTCGGCGCCGGCGCCAGTTGGGTCAGCGCGCACTGGAAGAGCGCCAGCGCGGCCGCCATCGGCAGCAGGGGCCGGTAGTGCAGCCGCCACTGGTGGCCGAACAAGGTCCGCGCGGCCGGCCCGCTCATCGATAGCGCTCGAGAAACGCGGCCTCGAAACTCGCCGACTCGATGATGACATCGACGAGTGGCAGACCGGCCAGATCCCGGACGACCTCAGGCAGCCGGGCTGTCGGCACGAGGACTTCGATGCGGCGCGGGGTCCTCGCGAGGACCTCACCCAACGCAGCCCATCGACCGGTATCCACGTCCTGGCTGAAGATCAGCTCCACCCGTCGCGGCATCGCGCTCAGAATCTCGGCGACATCGCCGACGCTCGCCAACCGCCCGCCACGCAGCATCGCGACCCGATCGCAGACCCGCTCGGCTTCGGGCAGCACGTGCGACGAAAAGAACACCGTCGTGCCTCGGCCCGGCAGGTCCAGGAGCACCTGGTAGAAGGCCTGCTGGATCAACGGATCGAGACCCTTGGTCGGCTCGTCGAGCAGCACCAGCCGAGGATCGCATTGCAGCGCCTGCACGATGCCAACCTTCTGCTTCATCCCATCCGAGTAGGTCCGGACACGGCGAGACAGATCGCGCGCCGACAGTTGCAGGCGCTCCAGGAGTTCGCCGCGACGCGTGGCCGGACGGCCGGTCAGCCGTTCCAGGAAGGTGAGCGTCTGGTTGCCCGTGAGCGACGGCCAGAGCGCCAGTTCGCCCGGCAGATAGCCGAGATCCGCGCGCGCGGCAGCGGACCCGGACGCGCCACTCGGGCGGCCGAGCAGGTACGCCTCGCCCTCCGTGGGCGACAACAGGCCGAGCAGCAGCCGGATGGTCGTGGTCTTCCCGGCGCCGTTCGGCCCGAGAAACCCGAAGATCTCGCCGGCCTCAATCCGCAGCGACAGATCGGTCAGCGCGGACACGGCGCCGTAGCGCTTGCCAAGACCCCGTGTCTCGATGGCGGGGCTGCTCACCGTCTTGCGGCTCGCGTGACGCGCACCCAGTCCACCAGATAGATCGCCTTGTCGGCCTTGATGACGTCAACCGATGCAGCCGCCAGACCCGGATACGGCTCGGCGATCTTGTTCACGGCCTGCGGATACTGGCCCCCGAGCGCGAGGTCGAGGATGAGGTGCTTCGGCGTATCGGTACGCCCAGCGCCCCTTCGCCTCGACCTCCGCTCGCGACACGCGATAGTACGCGTCGTCATCCACTCTGAACACGAACCCGTCGACCGACCAGTCCATCGTGTAGACGTGCCAGCCGGCGCTGTCCTGTCCGGCAGGGAACGAACGACGCTTGGCGAACGGCGTGTTGCCCGAATAGCCGGGGCCATGCAGCGCCGAGTTGATCCAGTCGGGAGCCCCGACGTTCTCCATCACGTCCATCTCGCCCGTGTCCGGCCAGCGGCCGTCGCCGAGCACCCAGAACGCCGGCCACAGGCCGGCGCCCGCCGTCATCGTGATGCGCGCCGAGACGGTGCCGTACGTGAAGGCGACCTTGCCGCGCGTGTCGATGCGCCCGGAGGTGAAGTCGAAGGTGCGTCCCTCGGGCGTCTTGAACCCGGGACGATGGCGCGCCGCGATCCGCAGCGCCCCGTTGGCCGCCTCCTGCGCCTCGACGCCCCGCACGAGCGCGATCGTCTCGGGCGAATCGATGTAGGCCTGCTGTTCGTTGTTCACCGTGCGTCCGGTCACGATGACGTTCCAGGAGGCGCGGTTGAGCGCGGGCGCGTCGAAGTCGTCGAAGAACACGACGTCGGCGGCAGCCACGCGCCCGGACGCAGGCACCGTCGGCGCCTGCTCCGCGAGCACAGCCACGCCCGCCAGCGCGAGCGCCAGCCCGACGAGGGCCCTCGTACACCTCATGCCCGTCACTCCAGCACCTTGCGAGCTTGCCGTCCAGCACTTCTCGTGCTCGTCACTCCAGCACCTCCCGTGCTTGTCACTCCAGCACCTCGCGAGCCTGTCACCCCCGCACGTCTCGTGCTTTTCACTCGAGCACCTCGCGTGCTTGTCGCCCCCAGCACCTGCGTGCCCTTCACTCCCTAGAACCCCTGCCGAATCCCCACCTGCCACTGCAGTCCGCGGTCCACGCGATCGAACGGATGCGAGGCGGCGAGCTCGACGACCAGAATGCCGAAGACATTGACTCGCATCGCGCCGCCCACGCTGCGCACGGCCCGGCGCGTGCCGTCGGCAAAGCTGGGACGATCGAACGAGGTCCACATCAGACCGAGGTCCGCGAACACCGCGACATCGATCGGCAGGCGGCCGTACTCGAGTTCGCCCGTGGTCAGCCCCTTGAGCGGGGCGCGCAGTTCGATGTTGGCCACCGCGAGGCGGCTGCCGATCAGGTTCTTGAACACGGTGCAGTCAGTACCCGTGCTCGACTGCAGGCACTCCTGCGCTGAGAACGACCCGACGCCGTACCCGTGCACGAACTCCGGGTAGCCGGTGTAGAGGTCGGCCAGTTGCGGGTGTTCGCTGTTCCGCCCGTAGCGCCCGTAGTGCATGCCCCGCACGGCAATCGTGAACGGCCGGACCGGCATGAAGTAGCGCCGCCAGTCGGCCACCACGGTCGCGTACTCGAGCGTGCCCATGGTCCGTGCCACCTCGAGCCGGCTCCGCGATCCGTGCACCGGCGCGGTGGCCCCGAAGACCGACGTGTCCTTGACGAGCGCGGCGCTCATCTCCCCAAGGTAGAGGGGATTGGCCGACGGCACCTTGGTAACGCGGCGGTCCATCAGCAGCTGAGTCTCGGCCGAGTACACCCGCGTACGGAGTTCGCGCGAGAAGGCCAGCGCCCGCAGGCCGCCGGACACTTCGAATCGGGTGGCCTGGCTGAGCGGGTAGATCGCCGACCCGAAGAGGCCTCGGTTGATCTGGCGATCGACGGTCTCGGTGAGCAGGATTTCGCCGGCCGCCACGTCCTCGGTCAGCGACAGGAAACCGAGCCGGTACGGCAACTGCTCGACCGACACAGCCCAGTTCCACCGATGCCGACGGCTGATGTACTGCAGTTGTCCGCCGAAGTCGGCCCACGACCCGGCGATCTGTCCGGCCACGCCGAGCAGTCGATCGCCCAGCATGTCGCTGAACACGGCCGACATCCCTCCGGCGACATAGCCGCCGTACTCGCTGATGCCACCCGACACGGTCGGCTGCCCGAGCATGTCGAGCGAGAGCGTCGGTCGATACACCTGGTCGCTCATGGGCGGCGCCACCACCGGCAGGCCGCGCTCGTAATCGGTCAGGAGCCGATCCACGTCTCCGCCCGCCACCGACCGCCCTGGCAGCACCGCCGCGCGGCGACTCGACTCGCCGGGGACCAGCGCGACGACATCGGCGGGATCGATCACGTAGATCGCCTGGCCGTCCTCCTGGAAGACGCTGAACACCATCCGCCCGGAACTCGCCTGACTGAGTGCCGGGCTGGACGCGGTGATGCCGGCGATGCCCGTCGGCACGGCCGTCAGCCGGTCGATCGGGCCGCCGTCGATCGGGATGCGATACAGGTTGCTCACGCCATCGGGGTCGGAGATGAACGTGACCTGCCGCCCATCGGGCGAGACCTGCGGGCTGATGTGCTTGCCGGTGAGGAACGCCGGGATCAGGCGAACCGTGCCGGTCGCCAGGTCGAGCCTGGCGAGCCGGAGCGCGCCGGGCTGCAGCATCACCGTATCGGTCGTGAAGCGTTCGGTGACGAAGACGATCGACCGGCCATCCGGGGTGAAGGTAGCTTCGAGGTCGGCGAACGCGTCGTGTGTGAGTCGCTCGACCTTCCCGGTGTCGAGCCAGACGCGATAGAGGTCGAACAGGCCACCGGCGTTCCCCGACAGCACCAGGCTCCTGCCATCCGGCGCAAAGGCCGGTTGCAGGGCGTCGTCCAGGTCGCCCAGCCGGATCTCGCGCTTGACGTCGCCCGACGCGGTATCGACCAGCGCCACCACGGGACGCCCGCCGTCGGTCGCGATGAGCGCGAGCGTGCGGCCATCCGGATGCCAGGCGCCGGCCGAGTTGAGGAACTCGAGGCTGTCGAAATGCGGATCGGTCGCCGACTTCGACAGCTGGCGGGTGATGCGCCCGGTCTCGACGTCGGCCAGGAACAACTCGATCGAGAAGCGGTCGCGCTCCGAGAAGAACGCCACCTGGCGTCCGTCTGGACTGACGCGCGGCCCCACGTTGAATCGCCCACCGCCGTTCTCCTGCCCAATTACGAGTCTCGACGCGCTCGTGAGGCCCATGACGTCGTCAGCGACGACGCGGGTCGTTTCGCGAATGGCGTCGTGCCACTCACGAGTCAGGGCATCCGGGTCGGTGCCGAGCTGCCGCGCGAGTCCGACGAGGTCGTTGCGGGGATTGGCCGCAGACCGGATGAGCGAGGCGACCGTGCGGTCGCCGTACTTGGCGCCGATGAACGCCCAGAACGCGTGGCCCCATCGGTAGGGGAAGTACTTCCAGTCGTCCAGGTCGCGGACGTGCGGCAGCTTCTCGCGGAGGGCCGCGTCGCGCAACCACATGGCCGTCTGCGGGTCGACCGGCCCGAGGGTGAGGTACTCGGCCATGCCCTCGGAGAACCACAGCGGAAAGGCCAGAATGCCGGGCGCCGACGCCACGCCGTCGCGAGGATCCGCGCCGGTCAGATCGAACTGGAAGGCGTGCACCAGCTCATGGCCCAGCACGTGATCGGTCTCGGCCAGCGAGCCGGCCATCGGCAGCACGACACGCCGCTTCAGCGCCTCGGTCACGCCACCCGTGCCTTCGCCGATCAGGCCTTCAATCGCGTTGGTCTGGCGGAAGTGCGACCCGGCCGCGTAGAGGATCAGCGGCTGGCGTCCTCGCAACTCATGGCCGAAGAAGCGCGACAGGCGCGAGTACCACCGCTCGGCCATGCGCGAGACGAGCTGGGCGGCCTCCGCCTCTTCCGGGTAGTAGTAGAGGTCGAAGTGCGCCGTCCGCATGATCTGGAAGGCGAAGGCGCGGTACTGCACCTTGTTGCGGCCGAAATACTGGGCGTGGGCGAACGCGGGCAGCAGGACGAGGGCGAGCGCAGAGACCAGCAGCGTTCGCAGGAGACGCGTCGCGCACCACATCACGGGGGGCTTCCTTCCGTTCGTCGTCCAGGCTCCCTCGAGGTTCAGGTAGAATGCCGGCAAGTCCCGCCCGGCGGGAAGGAGCACTGACGATTATGGCACCTGCCGGCACGTCCGGAACTCGCACGGTGTTCTGCGTGAAGTTGAAACGCGAACTCCCAGCCCTCGAATCTCCGCCCTGGCCTGGCGCGCTCGGACAGCGCATCTACGAACATGTGTCCTCTGAAGCCTGGGACCTCTGGGAGGAGCGGATGAAGATGATTCTCAACGAGTACCGCCTGCTGCCCTTCCAGAAGGAGGCGCAGGTGATGGTCGCCAAGCAGATGGAAGAGTTCTTCTTCAGCGACGCGACGACACTCCCCCCGGGCTTCGTGGCCGAAAAGCCATAGCCTGTAGCCCGTCGGCCGTAGCCTGTCGTAGGCCGTCGTCCGTAGCCCCAAGGAGCACCCTTGTCCCCAGCCTCCCCTTCGACCGGTCTCGGCGACGCCGCTTCGGATCGCGCCTTCTTCGGGCATCCGCGTGGACTCTCGACGCTGTTCTTCAGCGAGATGTGGGAGCGCTTCAGCTACTACGGGATGCGCGGATTCCTGCTGCTCTACATGGCCGCGCCGCTCGCGGCGGGTGGCATGGGGCTCGACACGCCGACGGCCGCGGCGATCTACGGCACCTACACCGCGATGGTGTACCTGATGAGCGTGCCCGGCGGCTGGCTGGCCGATCGGGTGCTCGGCCAGCGGAGCGCGGTGCTCTACGGCGGCATCCTCATCGCCCTGGGCCACTTCTCCCTGGCTGTCCCGCAGACCGCGTTCTTCTACCTCGGCCTCGTGCTGGTCGTGCTCGGCACCGGGCTGCTCAAGCCCAACATCAGCGTCATCGTCGGACAGCTCTACGGCGAGAAGGACGCACGGCGCGATGCCGGCTTCTCCGTGTTCTACATGGGCATCAACCTCGGCGGCTTTCTCGGACCGCTCGTCACGGGCTTCCTCGCGCAGAGTGAAGGCTTCCGCGCGCGGCTGGCCTCGTGGGGCATGGATCCGAACACCGCCTGGCACTGGGGGTTCGGGGCCGCCGGTGTCGGCATGGCGCTGGGGCTCGTCCAGTACGTCCTCGGCGGCCGCGCCCTGGGCACCGCGGGCCTCGAACCGGGGGGCGCGCCCACGCCGGCGCTGAAAGCCAAGTACCGTGGACAGGCCACGCTCTGGGGCGGGTTGGCGCTGGCGGTGCTCGTGCTCGGCGGCGGCCTGATGGCCACCGGCACGTTGAACGTCGCGCCAACGACCGTTCGTGACGTGGCGGGCTATTCGCTGCTCATCATCACAGTGGTCTTCTTCGCGACGCTCTTTCTCGACAAGAGCTGGACCCCGGACGAACGTGGTCGGCTCTGGGTGATCTTCGTGTTCTTCATCGCGGCGGCCGTGTTCTGGTCCGTCTTCGAACAGGCGGGATCGACGCTCAACCTGTTTGCCGACCGCAGCACGCGGAACACGCTGTTCGGGATGAACTTCCCGAGCAGCTGGTTCCAGTCGCTCAACTCGCTCTTCATCATCATCTTCGCGCCGATGTTCGCCTGGCTGTGGCTGCGCATGGGGACGCGTCAGCCATCGAGCCCGGCCAAGTTCGCGATCGGGCTGGTCGGGGTCGGCCTCGGCTTCGCCGTCCTCGTGCCCGGGGCCCAGGCCGCCAGCGGCGGCGCGCTCGTCAGCCCGATGTGGCTCGTCGTCGTGTATTTGATCCACACGTTCGCGGAACTCTGCCTGAGCCCGGTCGGTCTCAGCTCGATGACCAAGCTCGCGCCGTCGCGTGTGGTGGGTTCGATGATGGGCGTCTGGTTCCTGGGCGCCTCCGTCGGCAACTTCATGGCCGGTCAGCTGGCGACCTTCTACGAGTCGATGCCCCTGGCGCAACTGCTCGGGACCGTGAGCATCCTGCCGATTCTGGCGGGCGTCGTGATGTTCCTCTGCGCGCGGAAGTTCACGCAGATGATGGGCACGCGCGCGTAGCGCGCCGCGGGTCGATTGGTCCGATGGCGCTCGACGACTACAAGCGCAAGCGTAACTTCCGCTCGACGCCCGAACCGCCGGGCGACCAGGACGCCGCCCGGCGGGCCCGCACCGGCAAGCCCCGGTACTTCTGCGTGCAGAAGCACCTGGCCAGCCACCTGCACTACGACCTCAGGCTCGAGCACGACGGCGTCCTCATGTCCTGGGCGGTGCCCAAGGGGCCCTCCCTCGACCCGTCGATCAAGCGGCTCGCGATGCACGTCGAGGATCACCCGGTCGAGTACGGCCGTTTCGAAGGCGTGATTCCGGAGGGCTACGGCGCCGGCATCGTCATGCTGTGGGACCGCGGCACGTGGACTCCACAGGTCGATGACGTGGACCGCGCGCTTGCCAAGGGCGACCTCAAGTTCACACTCGACGGGTATAAGCTCAAGGGCTCGTGGGTCCTGGTGCGGACGCGCGGCTACGGCGGCCAGCGCGGCGCCGACGGGCGAAGCTGGCTGCTCATCAAGCACCGGGACGACTGGTCGGGCGACCTCGACATCACCGAGTTCGCCCCGCTCAGCGTGAAGACAGGCGAGGATTTCCACGAGATTCTTGCGGAGGACACGCCGGCGATCTGGCTCTCCGGGAGGGGAGCGGCCGGCGGCGCCACCGGTGCTATCCTGCAGGAAGCGATTCAAAAGGCGGTCGCCCTCAGGAACGAGCGCGCCGCCAAGAAGAGCGAGAAGAAACCGCCGCGCGCGAAGCCGGCCGCCAGGACGTCGAAGGCCAAGTCGGCCAAGTCCACGAGCGCCGCACGGCCGAAGCGCGGTACGAAGGCCGCCAAGGCGCGCAAGTAGCGGCGACAGCACCACACTCACCACATCACCACATCACCACATCACCACATCACCACATCACCACATGTCCGGAGTCCCCATGCGATCTCTCTTCATCGGTCTGGTGGCGCTGGTCGCCGTCATCGGCGGCACCGGCGCGCACGCCCAGCAAAAGCCGGCCGAGCCGGCCCTCAACATCGCCGGCAAGTGGGCGATGTCGCTCGAAATGCAGAACGGCACCGGCACCCCGACACTCACGTTGGTGCAGGACGGCGAGAAGATCACCGGCACCTATGCGGGTCGCTACGGCGAGTACGCCCTCAAGGGCACGCTCAAAGGACGCGTGCTGGAGTTCGGCTTCACGATGAGCGCCGAAGGCACGGCCGTGGAAATGGGCTTCGAAGGCGAAGTGGCGGCCGATGGCCAGTCGATGAAAGGCACGGCAGGCATGGGCCCGGCCGGCGACGCCACCTGGACAGCCAAGCGCGCGAAGTGACCAGCACGGGGGGTGATCAACATCACCACGGAGGCACGTAGCTCACGGAGGTGCGCGGCGTCACGCCGCACAGCGGCGTGACGGCCTGTGGCCGGAGCGGCAAAGACAGGACGCGCGACGGATGAACCCTGAAGAAGCGAAGGGATTCATCCGTCGCGCGTTCTGTCTTTGCCGCCAACGCCGCGCACGAACGGGCCTGACGATGTTGAAGCGTTGCCCTTCTACGTGTCCTTCGTGAGCTTCGTGGTGGAAGTGAACACGGCCCTTCCTCAGTCCGTTCAGAGCAACCGATCCGCCAGCGTGGCCCAGACGGCTGCGCGCAGGCGGCGTCGATTGTGGCGCGCGATGGACTGCTTCCAGAACGTCCCTTCGACCACCTGACACGTCGCCGGCAGCGTGCCCAGCGGCAGGGGCGCCTTGTACTCGGCCGCGTACTGGCTGAGCACCTCGATCCCGGGCGAGCCGCTGTTGAAGATCAGGACGTCCACCGGACGGCCGATCGCCTCGCTCAGCAGCGCGACGCCGTCGGCCGCCGTGAACCCCGTCATGCCCCGGCCTTCGGTCAGCAGGTTCGCCACGCAGATGATCGGGCCGCGCACGTGCGACAGGGCCTCCCGGCACCCGTCCACCAGGAAGATCGGCAGCAGGCTCGTGAAGAAGCTGCCGGGGCCGATGATGACCGCGTCGAGCCCGGCCACCGTGTCGGCCACCTTCGGGTGAATCCGCACCGGCGGGTCGAGCCACAGGCGTCCGATGGGCTGCCCGCCGGACTGCCCCGCGTCAACTTCCACCTCACCGCGCGTCGTCGTGCCATCGTCGTGACGGGCGCACAGCGTGGACCGCTCCACGGTGATTGGCCAGACGTGGCCCTTGCAGCCGAGCAGCGCGCGCAGGCCATCGACGGCCAGCAGGAAATCGCCGGTGTACTGCTCCATCATCGACAGGAGCAGGTTCCCCCCCGTGTGGCCACCCAGCCGGCCACTCTCGAACATGGGCAGGCGCGCGAGCAGAATCTTGCGCGCTTCACGCTCGTTGCGGGCCAGGGCCAGCGCGCATTTGAGGACGTCGCCGGGCGGCAGCACGCCGAGCTGGTCGCGTAGCGCGCCGGAGGATCCGCCCGTGTCGAACATCGTCACGATGGCATGCAGGTCCACCCACGGATTGCTCTTGAGTCCACCGAGGATACTGGGCAAGCCGGTGCCGCCACCGAAGCACCCGACTTTCAACACGCGCATTTTCACGTGGCTATTCTAGAACCTGCCGCAGGCCGCGTGCCGCTACAATGAAAAGCGTGCCTGCATCGTTGCTGCTCGGTCCGGCCTCGCGGCGCGCGTTCGACCGCATGGCTGGCGATCTGGCCAAGGTCTTTGCCGCGCGCTTCGTGTCCCTGGTGGCGTCAGGACCGGCGTCGAGCCTCGCCTTTGTCGCCTCAGTCAATGCGGGCGACCTCGAGGCGCTCGGGGCGCTCGCCGAAACGTGGCATCGCGATGGCCTCGACACGCCGCTGGTCTTGACGCCGCACGAGTTCGCGCGATCGATCGACGCCTTCCCCGTGGAGTACCAGGCGGTCATCGATCGCCACGCCGTGATCGCCGGAACGCCGCCGTTTGCCGGTGTGGAGGCCGGCCCCGCCGATCTCCGCCGCGCGTGCGAGGTGCAGGCGAAAAGTCATCTGCTCCACCTGCGCCAGGGCTGGATCGAGGCTCACGGTCATCACGCCGATCTCGCCTCGCTCATCGTCTGGTCGGTGCCGCCGCTCCGCGCCCTGTTGAACAACGTCGCCCGGCTGCACGACGTGCCGCCCGGAGACGATGCGCCGCTGGCGGCGGCCCGGTTGACCGGGTTGTCACCCGACTTGTGCGCCTCGCTCCTCGCCATCGAGGACGCGCCCGAGTCGGCCGGGGCCCTCGTGTCTCGCCTGCCCGAGTACCTCGCAGCCGCCGAGCAACTCTGGCGGGCCGTGGATGCCTGGGGACGGCCGTGAGGGCTCGAGGCCGGCCCTGGCTGATTTGCGCCGCCCTGCTCTGCGCGCTCCTCACCGGTCCAATTGCCGGGACTGACGAGGCGCGCGCCCAGTCGTTGCCGACGCTCACGGCTCCGGTCACGGATCTGGCCAATGTGATTCCCGCGGAGGTCGAGGCCGAGCTGGATCGGCGGATCCGGGCCTTGCAGACAGCCACCGGCGACGCCGTGGCCGTGGTCACGGTGGAGACGTTTGCGCCCTACGCCACCGTCGAGGAGTTCGCGGTTCGCCTGTTCGAGCAGGCCGGCCTCGGTCAGAAGGGCAAAGACAACGGCCTGATGGTGCTCCTGGCCACCCAGGATCGCCGTGTGCGCATCGAGGTCGGCTACGACCTCGAGGAGTTCGTCCCTGACGGCTACGCCGGCGAGACCATCCGGCAGCAGATGCTGCCCCGGTTCCGCGAAGGCGACTTCGGCGGCGGCCTGCTCGCTGGCACGACGCGACTGATCGGCCGGATTGCCGAGCGGCGCGGCGTGACGCTGGAAGGGCTCCCGGCGGCCGAACCGGTCCGCTCGCCTGGGTCCTCGGCGCCCAACTGGCCGCTCATCGCCTTTGTCGTCCTGATCGTGGTCCTGCAGATCATCGGGTCGATGCGAGGCGGCCCGCGCTCGGGCGCGCGACGACGAGGCGGCACGTGGAGCGGCTGGCACGGGGGCGTCGGGGGCTTCGGTGGCGGGTTCGGCAGCGGTGGCTTCGGCGGTGGGTTTGGCGGTGGCGGCCGGGGTGGCTCGTTCGGCGGCTTTGGGGGCGGGCGCAGCGGCGGTGGCGGCGCGTCCGGCGGCTGGTGACGGCAGACCGGTGCAGACCGGTCAACGGAGGGTAGACACATGCGACTTCTCGTAAGACCTCAGGCAATGGCGCGAATCGGGCTCGTCGCGGTCCTCGTGGCCTCGGCGGCAGCAGGCTCGGGCTGTTCGTACAACACGTTCGCGACGCAGGAGGTGGCCATCAAAGCGCAGTGGGCGCAGGTGGAGAACCAGCTGCAGCGGCGGCACGACCTGATCCCCAACCTGGTCGAGAGCGTGAAGGGCTTCATGCAGCAGGAGAAAGACGTCATCACGGCGGTGACCGACGCGCGCGCCCGGATGGCCGGCGCGAGCACGCCAGTCGAAAAGATTGCCGCGGGCAACGCGGAGTCGAGCGCGCTGGCGCGGCTGCTCGTGGTCGTCGAAAACTACCCGCAGATCAAGTCGAACGAGACCGTCGCCAAACTGATGGACGAGTTGGCCGGCACCGAGAACCGGCTCGCGACCGCGCGCATGCGCTACAACGAGGCCGTGCAGGAGTACAACGCCAAGCGCGCGCGCTTCCCGTCCAACGTGACGGCGAAGGTCTTCGGATTCAAGGAGTACCCGTTCTTCCAGGTCCCGGACGCCGCCAAGGCCGCGCCGACGGTCAACTTCAAGGGGTAGCCGATGGACGTGCCAGGCGGCCTGCTGGCCGAGTTCGACCACGAGATGTCCGTCACGCGGCGGATGCTCGAGCGGCTGCCCGAGGCGGCGTTCGCCTGGAAGCCGCATGAGAAATCCTTCTCGCTCGGCGGCCTGGCCACACACCTCGCCCAGCTGCCCCGCTGGGGCAATCACATCCTGACGCACGACTCCTACGACCTGGCGACGTCCGGGCCGCGGCAGTCGGAGCTGCCGACAGGCGCGCGCGTGCTCGAGGTGTTCGATGGTCACGTCAAGGACGTCCGGCACCACCTGACGTCCCTGCCCGCGGCCAGCCTCGAGGCGACCTGGAAGCTCAAGCGCGGCAGCGAGACGCTGATGTCGATGCCGCGCCTGACGGCGTTCAGGCGCTTCGTGGTCAACCACGCGGTGCACCACCGCGGGCAACTGTCGGTCTACCTCCGGCTGCAGGACGTGGCCGTGCCCGGGGCGTATGGTCCCTCGGCCGATGAACTGATGTGACGACGGCAGGGAGGGCGGCGCTCGTCGCCGCGGCCGCGGGGTTGTTCGTCGTGGTCGCCACGGCGAACTCCGGCGGGTATCGCTACGGCGCCTCGGATCAGGCGTTCTATCAGCCGGCCATTGCCCTGGCCGCCGACCCGTCGCTCTTTCCACGCGACCGGCCGGTCCTCGACGCGCAGATGCGTCTCTGGCCGGGGGACACCTTGATCGGCGCGGCCGGGCGCCTGACGGGCGGCGACTGGCCGCGGCTGTTCCTCGCCTTCTACCTCGTGACCCTGGTGGCATTGTTCGCCGCAGGCCTGGCTGTGGCCCGTGCGCTCGGCGCGTCGTGGTGGGCCACGACGGCCTTTCTGGCGCTGCTGACGCTCAAGCACCGCATCGCCAAGACCGGCGCGAATACGCTCGAGAGCTACATGCAGCCGCGCATGCTCGTCTTCGCGGTCGGCCTGGCCGCCTGCGCGGCCATGCTGCGGGGCCGCTGGGGCCTCGCCGCCGCGCTCCTGCTGGCCGCCAGCCCGCTGCATCCGACGACGGCGGTGTGGTTTGGCGGCGCATGGATCGTGGGTTTCGCGGTCTCGCGAGGATACGGCCGGCTCATCGCGGCGCTCACCGTCCTGGGCGCGGTGGTCGCACTGTCACTGGCCTGGACCCCGCTCGGCCGGCAGCTCGCGCACATGGATCCGGCCTGGCTGGCCGTGCTTGGCGAGAAGGACTACCTCTTCCCGTCCGAATGGCCGGCCTACGCGTGGGTGGCCAATCTCGCCTACCCAATCATCCTCGTCGCGATCTACCGCGCGCGCCTGCGCGCCGGATCGATCGCGCCCGGCGAGCGCGCGTTCGTGCTCGGCCTGCTCGCCCTCGTCGCCGTTTTTCTCGTTTCTGTGCCGGCGGCCGCCTCGCGTATCGCGCTGGCGGTGCAACTGCAGGTCAACCGGGTCTTCTGGGTGCTCGACGTCATCGTCGTGCTCTACGTCGCCTGGTGGCTCGTGGACGCGGTCGGCCGGCGGCGCACGACGTGGCGGCTCGCGACGGTGTTCTTGATCGTCGCCCTCGCGGTCGGGCGGGGTCTCTACGTCAACGTGTTGGAGACGCGGCGGCCGCTGTTCGAGGTCCGCCTTCCGGATACCGCGTGGGTCGAGGCGATGACCTGGATTCGTGCGCAGGCCTCGCCACTGCACGTCCTTGCCGATCCGGCCCACGCCTGGAAGTACGGTCCCAGTGTGCGCGTGGCTGCGGTCAAGGACGTGCTGCTCGAGGCCAGCAAGGACGCGGCGCTGTCGATGTACGATCGATCCGTGGCCATGCGGACCGCGGAACGGCAGCAGGCACTCTCGCGCTTCGACGAGATGACGACGGAGGACGTGCGCGCGCTCGCCGCGCGATTCGAGCTGGATGTCTTCGTGGACACGACCTCGCGGTCCTTCCCGCTGCCGGAGCTCTACCGCAACGCGCAGTTCGTCATCTATGACCTCCGATGACTGACGCGTCGCTGGCGTCCGTCGCGACGCTCCCGCCCTTCGTGCCGCGTCCGCGGCTGCGCAATGGCCACCTGATGACCGTGTTCGCCTGGGCCCGCCGGCGCGAGTTCCCTGGCCTGCCGGTGCCTGAGGCACGTCTGTTCCAGGTCTCGGCCGACACGCAGGTGCTGGCGCGCTGCTACTGGCAGCCCGATCGCACGGCCAGGCCGACGCTCATCGCGCTGCACGGCCTCGAGGGCTCGAGCGAGGTGCACTACATGCGGGGGTTGGCCGCGCAGGCCTGGCATCGCGGTTGGAACGCCGTGTTGCTCAACCAGCGCAACTGCGGCGGCACCGAGGACCTCACCCCGGGGCTCTATCATTCGGGCCTCACCGAAGATCCCCTGGCGGTCATCCGCGAGCTGACCGAACGGGACGGCCTCGGCGACTTCGGGGTGGTCGGCTATTCGCTCGGCGGCAACCTGGCCACCAAGCTGGCTGGCGAACTCGGCACGGATCGCACCCTCCCCGTCCGGGCGGTGGCCGCGGTCTGTCCGACGATCGACCTCGAGCAGTGCGTCCGTGCGATCGAACGTCGGAGCAACATCGCCTACCAGTTCAACTTCGTCCGCAACCTGCGCGGGCGCATGCGCCGCAAGGTCGCGCTGTGGCCCGGCTCGTTCGACCTGACCCCGCTCAATCGCATCTGGACGATCCGGCGGTTCGACGATGTCTACACGGCGCCGCATCACGGATTCGGGGACGCGGCGCGGCTACTACCACCGCGCGAGCGCGATGCGGGTCGTCGAGCGCATCTCGATTCCGGCGCTGCTGATTGCCGCGGAGGACGACCCGTTCGTGCCGGCGGCGCAGTTCCGTGCGCCCGAGATTCAGGCCAACACCCGGATTCACGTCCGGCTGGAACGACACGGCGGCCACTGCGGCTTCGTGGGCGCGACCGCCGACGGCGGCGACTCGTATTGGGCCGAGCAGGTCGCGGTGGACTTCCTCGCGGCGGCTATGCCAGCGTGAGGCCGCGCGCGGGCAGGGCGTCGCAGAAGGTGCGCGCGAACTCCGGTCCCTTTCCCTCGTCTTCGTGCTTGAAGTACACGAAGACCTCGTCCCACTCGTCGCGCCGCTCCGCCAGCCGATCCGCCCATCGCGCCAGATCGTCGGGCGTGTAGCCTTCGTCGCGCAGACGGAAGTAGCCGTGTCGCGCCGTCGCGACCGTCGGCGTGGTCGTGTCGCCGAAATCTGCGATGCACAGCGCCGCGCCGCGGGCGCGCAGGGCCGCGTAGACCTCTTCGGTCAGCCACGACGGATGCCGGAACTCGAACGCCGGGCGGACGTCGGCCGGCACGACTTCGAGAAACGCCCGAAGCCGCGGCACGTCCACCTTGAAGTTCGGCGGCAGCTGAAAGAGCAGCGTGGCCAGGTGAGGCCCCAGCAGACGTGCCGCCTCGACGAAGATGCCGACGGTGTCCGCGCAGTCACGAAGCCGTTTCTCGTGCGTGATCCGCTTCGGCGCCTTGAGGGTGTAGAGAAAACCGCCGGGCCGCCTGCGTCGCGCCAGCCCTCGGTCGTCTTCGCCGTGGGCATCCGGTAGAACGTGTAGTTGATCTCGACCGTCCTGAACCGTTCGGCGTAGAACGCGAACATCTTCTTGGCAGAGAGGCCCTCCGGATAGAAGGTGCCCCGCCACTCGGGATAGTTGTAACCGGACGTGCCGACGTGGATGCGCATTAGGGGGTCAGATCTCTTTTCCACAGTTTCGCCGCTTCGGGTGCCACATGTCGAGGGCGCCACGCACTATCAGTGGGGCTCTGGCCCCAATAGTGAACCCCGGCGCCCCTGGAGATCTGGCACGCAGAGCGGCAAAACTGTGGAAAAGAGATCTGACCCCCTAGACACGCTTGCGCGACCGGGCCGCGGCCAGCGTCAGGACAACGATGCCCCAGCGCCAGGAGGGCGGCGAACTGCGGCCACAGCACCTCGAAGCCGACGCCGCTGAGGAAGATGCCGCGCACGATGACCAGAAAGTAGCGCAGCGGAATGATCGTCGTCACGCCACTGGATGACCTGCGGCATGTTCTCGATCGGGAAGATGAACCCCGACAGGTAGATCATCGGCAGCAGGAAGAAGAACGTCGCCGTCATCATCGCCTGCTGCTGGGTGGACGAGATCGTCGAGACGAACAGGCCGAGGCCGAGCGTGCAGAGCAGGTAGACCAGCGACGCGCCGAGCAACAGGGCCACGCTGCCGCGCAGCGGCACCTCGAACCAGAAGACGGCGACCGCCACCACGAGCAGCACGTCGACGAAGCCGACCAGTCCGTACGGCAGCAGCTTGCCCAGGATCAGCTCCCAGCGGCCGATCGGCGTGACGTTCAGCTGATCGAGGGTCCCCAGCTCGCGCTCGCGCACGATGGCCATCGACGTCAGGTTCGTCGTGATGATCAGCACCAGCAGCGCCAGCACCCCGGGAATCATGAAGTTCCGGCTCTCGAGGTCGGGGTTGAACCAGACGCGCATCGCGCCCGTCGATGGCGGGCGGCCGCGCCCCGCGCTGCTCGGCCATGCGCGCCGCGTTGAACTCGCTCGACCAGCCCCTGCACGTAGGCCAGCGCCACGCCGGAGGAGTTGGCATCGGTGCCGTCGGCGATCACCTGGACCGTCCGCGGCCCGGCGTCGGCCGTGCGGCGACGTCGAGCGCGCGGCCGAATCCGGCGGGAATCACCACCGCCAGCCAGGCGCGGCCGCGCGCGAGTTCCTCGTCAATCGCCGCCGGGCCCGACGGCTCGCTCGACGATGTCGAAGTAGCGGCGACGCCGCGAATCGCTCGATCAGCCGGCGGCTGACCGCGGCGACCGGTCGCCGTCGACGACGGCGATCGGCACGTTCCTGATGTCCGTGGTCGCGGCATACCCCAGCATCGTCAACTGCAGGATCGGCGCGACGAAGATCAGCCGCAGCAGCTGCGGCGACCGCCGGAGCTCGATGAACTCCTTCCAGATGAGCGTGAGGACGCGCTGTCTCATCGCCGTGCGAGCCTCACCGCCGCCAGGCCCAGCACCACCAGGCCATAGACGACCAGGGCGATCATCTGGCGGCCAGAGCGCGTCCAGGCCCAGCCCCTTCAGCACGATGCCCCGCAAGGCCGTCAGGAAATACCGCGGCGGGAATCGCCGACGCGACGTACTGCAGCACGACGGGCATGCTGGCCATCGGGAAAGATGAAGCCCGACAGCATCAGCGTCGGCAGCATCGCGACGAGCGCGGCCGCCTGAAAGGCCACCTCCTGCGTATCGGCGATGGTCGATACGAGCAGGCCCGTGCCGAGGGCGCCGAACAGAAACAGCGCGACCACCACCGAGAGGGCCACCCAGCTGCCCCGCATCGGCAGGCCGAAGAACAGCATCGCCGCCACCACGATGGCCGTCGCGCCGACCTGCGAGAGCACGAGATACGGCAGTGTCTTGCCGAGGATGAAGGCGGGCGTGGAGATCGGCGCCATGCGGATCTGCTCCATCGTCCCGCGCTCCTTCTCGCGCACGACGGACAGGGCCGTCGAGATCACGGCGGTAATCATCGAGATGAAGGCGATCAGGCCCGGGACGAGGAACAACGCACTGCGAAGCTCGGGGTTGTACCAGACCCGCGGCTGGACGCCGACGAGGGTCGTGCGACCCGGCGGACGAATCGAGACCGAGGCGTCGGCCAGCACGGCCGTGACGTAGCCGAGCACGGTCGTCGCGGTGTTGGCGTTGTCTCCGTTGATCACCACCTGCACCTGGGCCGTCCGCCCCGTCTGGAGGTCGCGCGCGAACCCGCCCGGAATCACGAGCACGGCCCGCGCCACGCCCGCGGTCCACCAGGTCGGTGGCCTCCTGACTCGATCGCGCGTCGGCCGACGACCTCGAAGTACGTCGAGCGCACGAAGCGGGCGACGAGGTCGCGGCTCTCGGCCGAGCTGTCTCGATCCTCGACGGCCAGCGCGACGTGCCGGATGTCGAAGTTCAGGGCGTAGCCGAAGAGGAAGAGGAAGAACGTCGGGACGAAGATCAGGATCACCAGCGTGCGGCGATCGCGCCGGATCTGCCGGAGTTCCTTGATCGCGACGGCCCACGTGTGCCTCACGCCGCCCCCGCTGCTGGCGTCCCGCCAGCCGTCGCACCGGCGCGATCGACGACGTCGAGGAACACGTCCTCGAGGGAGGGCACGACTAGCTGAACCGCACTGGCGTCTACCAACCCGCCGAGCGCGGCCACGCACGTCGTCACTCGTGACCTGTTGGTGGCGCAGCACGGCGTGCACACCGGTGCCAAACAGGCTCGTCTTCTCGACGAAGGGCAGCGCATCGAGGCGCGCCATCACGCTGACCGCGTCGGCACTCTGGACCTCGACGATGGGGCGCGTGGCGAACGTGGCCTTGAGCTCGGCCGTCGTCCCCAGCGCGGCCAGCCGGCCGGCGTGGATGATCGCCACGCGGTCGCAGCGCTCCGCTTCGTCGAGGTAGTGCGTGGTCACGAGCACGGTCGTCCCGGCCGCCGAGAGGTCGTCGATCAATCGCCAGAACTCGCGGCGGGACACGGGATCGACGCCGCCGGTCGGCTCGTCGAGAAACACGATCGGCGGCTCGTGCAGCAGCGCACAGCCCAACGCGAGCCGCTGGCGCCAGCCGCCCGACAGCGCCGACGACAACATCCGCTCGCGCCCGGCGAGGCCGCCCATCTCGAGGGCAAAGCGCCGGCGGCGCGCGAAGCGCTCGCCGGTCAGCCCGTAGAGTCCGGCGTAGAACCGGATGTTCTCGTCGACCGTGAGACGCTCGTACAGCGAAAACCGCTGCGACATGTAGCCGATCCGCCGCTTGACGCCTTCGGGATCGCGGCCGACGTCGATGCCGTCCACGCTCGCGCGTCCGCTGGTCGGGGTCAGCAGTCCACAGAGCATGCGGATGGTCGTGGACTTGCCCGCGCCGTTGCTGCCGAGAAAGCCGAACACCTCGCCGCGCTGCACGTCGAAGGACATGTCGTCCACGGCCACAAAGGCCCCGAAGCGGCGGGTCAGGTGCTCGACGCGAATGGCGGGCCCGGACTCGGCCATCGCTATCGTCCTCCGACCGTGCGCAGCAGTCGCGCTTCGCCCAGCCGCAAGGCCGCCTGGATGCGCGTGCGCTCGAGTTCGGCCTCGACGAGGGCGAGTTGCGCGTCGAGGACCTCGGTACTCGTGGCGACGCCGACGGCGAAGCGCTCGTCCACGACCCGGCGCGCCTCGGTGGCCGCCTCGACCGCCTCGCTCGAGGCGGCCAGCGCCGCGCGATTGGAGCCGAGGTCGAGCAGCCGCTGGCGGACTTCGACGCCGAGGCCGGCGTCGAAGTCCGCCAGCCGATATCCAAGGGCGCTCGCCTGTGCCAGGGCCGCGGCTCTGTCGGCGCGCGCACGCCCGTGATCCCAGATCTGCCAGGTCACCGTCACGCCCAGATCCCACGACGTGTTCCAGGCGTCAGTGCGCGGCACGAAGCGCGCGTTGGGACGCGCCGGCTCCACGGCGGCGAGCGCAGCGACCTGCGGACGCCGCGCGGCCTGCGCGGCGTCCGCGCTCGCCTCGAACGACGCGCGCCGCGCCGTGAGCGCGGCGCGCTCGGCCCGGCCTGTCGCCGCGCGCTCCAGCAGGGCCGGTGCCGCGGCGCTGACGAGCGCGTCCACGCCCGGCGTCGGCCGATCCACGGCCGACGCCGGGACGATGGCCTGTCCCGGTCGGGCGCCGATCAGGCGCCCGAGGTCGGCCTCGGCGATCGACGCGTCCTGCTGGGCCTGAATGAGCCGCACCTGCTGTCGGGCGCGCTGGGCGCGCGCCGACAGCAGGTCGTTCGGCGGCAGCAGGCCCGTGTCCACGCGCGCGCCGACGTCGCGGACCGCGGCGTCGGCGCGCGAGAGGGCTTCGGTGAGCACGCCGACGCTCGCGCGCGCAAAGACCAGGGTCCAGTAGGCCCGGGTGACGTCGAGCGTGACGTCGGCCTCGACGACCAGACGATCGGCACCGGCGGCGCGGCCGTCAGCCTTCGCGGCAGAGACGAGCGCGTCGATTCGGCCCCCGGTGAAGACGGGCACGGTCAGTTCGCCGCGCGCGCGATAGTTGTTCGGCAGGTCCGGAAAGATCACGCGGAACGACCCGTCCACCTGGGGCACGCCGAACTCCGGGACGTGGTTGGTCCGCAGATAGCCCGACGAGGCGGTGAGGATCGGCCCACCCTGCGCCACGCGCCCGGCTTCCACGGCGGCAGCCGCCGCTTCGCGGGCGCGTGCCTCGGCAATCCGAGGCGCCTGGGCGCGGGCCCGCGAGACGGTGTCTTCGATGGTCAAGGTCAGCGCGTCCGTTTGTGCGGCGCCGGCCAGCAGGGCGCTCGTCTGCGCACGCGCGGGCCTCGGCGCGGCGAGCAGCGCCGTCAGCACGAGGCCGAGCAGGATGGCGAGGGAGTGGTGCGACATGGGCATTTCCTTACGCAGTTGGGCCAGACGCCCTGGAGAGATCTGTCCCCAGAGCATCCGAATCTGTGGAAAAGAGATCTGACCCCGTCTTCTCGATGAACACATCCTCGAGCGTCGGGAGGATGGGACGGACCGAGGTGACGATGGCGCCCGACGAGCGCGCCGTGCGCGTGAGGGCGTCGGCATCATCGACCGACCCGGCTTTGATGTGGAGCCGATCGCCGAAGAGCTGGACGCGATCGGCCCCAATCTCGGCGCGCAGCCGCTCGAGTGCCGTGCGCACCGGCGTTGCCACCATCTCGAACACGACGCCGCCCATCGACCGGCGAAGCGCCGTCGGCGCGTCGAGCGCCAGCAGACGCCCTTCATGCAGCAGGGCCACGCGGTGGCAGCGCTCGGCTTCGTCCAGATACGGCGTCGCCAGGACGATCGTGAGTCCCTGCGCGAGGAACTCGGCGAGCAGCTTCCAGAACTCGCGTCGCGCCACGGGATCGACGCCGGTGGTCGGCTCGTCGAGCACGAGCAGCGGCGGCTCGTGCACCAGCGTGCAGGCCAGCGCGAGCTTCTGCTTCATCCCGCCGGAGAGCCGATCGGCCAGGCGCGCACGAAACGGCGTGAGGCCGGTCAGATCCAGGAGCCGCTGGCGGCGCGCCGTGAAGCCGTGGCGCACCCCGTGCAGCGCGGCAAAGAACGCGATGTTCTCGTCGATCGACAGATCGCCGTACAGGCTGAACCGCTGAGAAACGTAGCCGATCGTGGAGGTCGCCGTCCGGTGCGTGCGGAAGGGATCGACGCCGAAGAGCCGCACATCTCCGGCGTCCGGGGCGAGGAGCCCGCACACCAGCCGAAGCGTCGTCGTCTTGCCGGCGCCGTCCGGACCGATGAGGCCGAAGAGTTCTCCGGGCCGCACGGCCAGCGTCACATCGCGCACCGCGACGACGTCGCCGAAGGCCTTGCGGACGTTGGTGAGCGAGACGGCGGGGGTCATCGCTTCTCCAAGCCGGCGCCTGGGACCCCACCCCCAGGCAACGTCGCTCTCGGTGCCCACGCGACGCGCGGGGCCGCGGGGCCGAACTCCACTTCGACAGGCATTCCCGGTTTCAGGATCCCCGCTTTGTTGTCCACCGCCACCTTCACGCGGTAGACCAGCTTCGATCGCTCCGCCGCCGTCTGGACGTTCCGTGGCGTGAACTCGGCCCGCGAGGCGATGAACGAGATCCGGCCGGTCAGACGCTGCCCGCCATCGGTCACGACGGTCGCCGGCTGATCGAGGCGCAGACCTGGCACGAGCGGCTCGTCTACGTACGCGTTGGCCCAGGCGTGGTCCAGGTCGATCAGCACGAGGAGGGGCGTGCCGACGCCCACCAGCTCTCCCGGTTCGACCGGGCGCAGCGCCACGATGCCGCTGGTGGGCGAGACAATCGTGGTCTCGCGTCGGTCCTGCTCGATGGACGCCAGCTGCGCGTCCACCGCGGCCACGCGCGCGCGAGCGGCCGCGACTTCCTCAGGTCGGGCGCCGGCCCGGACGCGCGCGAGCGTGGCCGCCGCTGCCGCCACGCGGTCGGTGCCGGCCTGGACCCGGGCCTCAGCGAGCTGACGCCGCGCGACGGCGTCGTCGCGTTGCTTCTGCGAACCGGCCTTGCGCTGCAGGAGCTGCTCGAATCGGGCCTCATCGGCACGAGCCGCGGTGAGCTCGGCTTCAGCCGCGCGCCGATCCGCGGCGGCGGCCTGCTCCTGCGCCTCTGCCTGGCGGATATCCTCGACGCGGCTGCCGGCGCGCACCAGCCTGAGCTGCGCTTCAGCTTGCGCGCGTTCGGCGCGGACCCGGCCCAGCGCCAGGTCCACATCCGTCGTGGACAAGGTGACGAGGATGTCGCCAGCGGCGACGCGCGCGCCTTCGACCACGCGGACCTCCGCCACGCGGCCCGGCACCTTCGAGGCGACGCGGACCTCGGTCGCCTCGACGTAGCCGCTGGCGCGTGGCGCGGCCGGCGCGGTCTCGCGGCGGCAACCCACGCCCGCAGTCACCAGCACACACAGGACGACGGCAGCAGCTCTGCGGTTCATGACCGTTGACTCCTTCGGGACAGGCGGGCTTCTCCGCCCGTGGCGGCTGGCGCGGCGATGGCCGCCAGGGTGGCTCGCTCCATGTGGGCGAGCACGACCTCGGGCGGTGGGTTGACCAGGGCGCTCGGCACCCCGGCCGGCAGGGACACCGTGATCCGCGCGCGGATCGGCGCCGAGGCCGCGAACATCAGGAGCGGGCCGACGATGCCGAGCTGGGTGAGGAAGGGTGGCACGTCGCGGAAGACGCCGGCCGCGCGGCCGCGGGCCAGGATGCCGGCCAGGGTACCGACGACCGTGACCATGGAGGCTACGGTCTGGGCCTGGAGGTGCGCGCCGCTCTCGGCGACCTCCCTCAGCCAGATCGCCGGGAAATGGGGGTTCTCGGCGAGGGCGGCCGCGACGGTTCGGATGAACCAGCGGACCTCGTCCTCGGGCGACGCGCCCGTCGGGCGTTCGTCGTGGAGCGTGCGCGCCAGGGCGCCGAACTGCGCGTCGAGGATGTCGCGGTAGAGCGCGGCCTTGTCGGCGAAGTGGTAGTAGAGCATCGCCTTGTTGATGCCCGCCCGTTCGGCGATGCGATCGACCTTGGCACCGTCGAAGCCGCGGGCGGCGAATTCCAGGGCCGCGGCCGCCAGGAGCCGTTCGCGGGAGCCGGCTTCCGGGGGCGCCTGTGTGCGCGGCCGTGAGGGCGGGCGCGTCGCGGATCGGATCGAGGTAGCCGCGGCTGGTCTCTTCCGTGCGGTTCGTCGGTCTTTCGCGGCTTGACTAACCATTTAGTTAACTCGGCCGCCAGTATCGTCCTGCGCGCCTCGTCGTGTCAAGTCCGGTCCGGCCCTCGCGCGCGCACGTCACGCCAACACGTCGCGCGCCCGTCCGTTCAGCACCTCAAGGTCCTTCCGCCAGCACGTCAAGCGCCCTCCAGCACCTCGGGGCCTTTCCGAGCTGCACTCCGGGACCGTCCTGCCTGCCCTGCCTGTGCCCTTCGCTGCAGCACCTCGGTGCGACGCCCTCCAGCACCTCACGGGCTCTCCCCTCGAGCACCGCGAGGCTCTTCCCTCCAGCACTGCAGGGCCTCTCGCGCCAGCACGTCGAGGCCGTCCTGCCAGCACCTCGTGTGCCCTTCGCTGCAGCACCTCGACGTCCCTTCCCGCCTGCACCTCATGCGCCCTTCACTCCGGCACCCTGCGTCAGCGCTTAGAGCAGCTGCTGCAGGCGCTGATACCCCGACCGACTCACCGGCAGCTTGCTGCCGTCCTGCAGAATCGCGACGCGGCTGTCCTTGGCGTAGAGCTCCACGCGCGCGAGGCGCTCGATGTTGAGCAGATACGACCGGTGGATCCGGACGAAGCGCCGCGCGTCGAGCTGCGCTTCGAGATCCCCCAGCGTCTGCTCCTTCAACAGCGTCTTGCCGTTCGCCCGAAACGCCACGTAGTCGTCCTGCGCCTCGGCGTAGTCGATCTTCTCCACGGGCAGCACGTGCACGTGCGCCCCATCGCGGATGACCACGCGCTCGAGCGGTCCGCCCCCCGGCCGTGCCGCGGCCCGCAGGGCCGGCGGCGACACGCCATCCGCCGTCTTGCGCAACCGCGCGCGGCCGATCGCCTCGACCAGCCGTGCCACCGCGACCGGCTTCATCAGGTAGTCCACCGCATGCACGTCGAACGCGCGCAGCGCGAACTCGTCGTGCGCCGTCACGAAGATCACCAGCACGTCACGCGCCACCAGCTCGAGCACGTCGAACCCGTCGAGCTTCGGCATCTGCACATCGAGCAGAAGCAGGTCCGGCTGCACGTCGCCGACCGCGCGCACCGCTTCGAAGCCGTTGGCGCACTCGGCGACGATCTCGACGTCGTCGATCTGCCCGAGGGCCTGCCGCAGCGCCTGCCGCGCCAGCTCCTCGTCGTCCACGATCACGACACGCAAGCGTCCTTCGGTCATCTCTGCGTCACTCCTCGATGGGCATCGTCATGGACGCCCGGTAGCCCGCCTCGGTCGGCTCGACCGTCAGCAGCGCGCGGCCGCCGAACGTCGCGAGCAGCCGGCGTCGCACGATCTGCTGGCCGAAGCCGGTGCCCCGGCGTCCCGCGTCCACGTCGCGGGGGTTGGTCACCACGATCACCGCGTGGTCGCCCACGCGCGTGGCCGCGATCTCGATGCGCCCGCCCTCGAGACAGGTCGCAATGCCGTGGCGGACCGCGTTCTCGACGAGCGGCTGCAGGATGAGGGGCGGCACCAGGACGCTGGCGGCCTCGGCGCGCACGTCGGCGAGCACATCCAGCCGGCGACCGAACCGCACGTGCTCGATGCGGAGGTACTGCTCGGCGAGTGCGACTTCCCGCTGCAGCGGAATCCGGGCGACGCTGCCCAGCGTGAGGCTGTCGCGCAGGAAGTCGGCGAGAAGCTGGCACATCTCCCGCGCCTTGTCGGGATCCGGCCCGATGAGCGCGACCACGGAGTTGAGACTGTTGAAGAGGAAGTGCGGATCGACCTGCGCGCGCAGCGCGCGGAGTTCGGCGTCGCGCTGGGCGATCTGCGATTCGAGCGCCTGGCGCGCGGCGCCCGCCGAGTCCTCGCCGGCCTGCACCAGATAGTGCACGGTCACCGAGAGCAGGTAGGCGAGCGAGCCGAGTCCGACGAGCGTCGCGACCAGGATGGCCACGGCGTCGGACGGGAGCGCGAATCCGAATCGTCCCAGCAGCAGCCACCAGCCGCGGCCAATGGCGGCCCACACGAACGCCGTCGCCACGCCAGCGGCCAGCGCCGCCACGCCCACGCTCAGAACGCCGCTGCGTCCGAGGGGCATCGCGCGGCAGACATACCAGGAGGAGAGCGAAATGGGGGACGCCACCAGGCCGAGCGGCATGGCAAAGACCACGGCGTCCACCCAGGGCGCCCCGAGCACCATGCGGACGAACAAGGCGAGCATGGCGCCCACGATCAGCCAGGCGACGACGTGCAGCGCCAGCCGCTGGCGGTCGGCAAGGATGGGTGTCAACTAGAGTCCCGGCACTACGTCTTGACCTCGACCCCGCCCATCAGGACGAATCCAGTCAGGCGCACACGATGGCGGGCGCCCTGCATGCCTGTGCTCTTGTCTTCGGCGGCGCCCATGATCGCCACGACCTCGTTATCGACATGCCAGTCGGGCGGGACCTTGATTTCGATGCCGCCCCAGAGGGCGAACACGTCGATCACGGCTTCGCCCGTCGTGCTGGCCTGACGCAAATCTACTTCAACGGCGCCCATCACGGCGACCAGGTCGGCTCGCCGGAACGCCACTGAGGTGACGCGGCGCTGGATGCCTGACCAGAAGGCGAACGCCGAAAGTGACTGGTGCGCCGACTCGGCCCCTGTCGGCACCACCGGCTCGACGCGCCCGGACGACGGCACCCCGAAATCCACCGCTGCCGGCATCGCGCCAGGTTCAGGGCGCGCGCCCGTCATGGCGTGCTCGCGCCCGCGTCGGATCATGGCCAGGCCCATCAGCACCAGCGCCAGCGGCCACAGGTCCCAGATCTCGAAAGGGGCGCCATACAGGCTCGTGGCCGTCAGCCAGGCCCCAATCGCCAGCACGATCCATCCCGGCCGCTGGCTGCCAGCGCTCGGATTGAGCACCATCGCCAGGCCGATCGCGACGACAGCCACCGGCCAGTACCGGAGGACGTGCGGGTCCATCCAGCCGAGGTTGCTGAGCGTCATCTGCACGCCGATGATGATCGCCAGGATGCCGATCACCACGTTCGGCGTGACGCGCGCGCCCGTTTCACGAGACATGTGTTCCTTCCGTGCGGGCGGCCCGGCGCGAGTCACACCCGGTAATCAGTGAGACGCCGAAGGCCACGATGAAGAGCGGCCACGAATCCCACAACGGCAGGATGCGCAACGTGTGCAGCAGAAGGATGCCCCCGGTCAGCAGCAGGCCCAGGCCCTGCCGGCGCTCGCCCGGCGCGGGCGTCGCCGCAAACTGCACGGTGCCGATGGCGACGAGTACCAGCGGCCAGAGCCGGCTGAGGCGCCAGGTGTCGAACAGGTCCAGTTGTCCGCCGAGCAGCACGAAGCCGATGACGACCAGCACGACGCCGGTACTGACCTGAGAGGAGGATTCACGCGTCACCGAGCACCTCACGTTCGTCTACTGCCCCAGGGAGAACGCATGGGCGACCGCGACCGGACGGGTCAGCACCAGCCACACCAGTCCGGCAGCCAGGACAGTGGCCGTCGCCCCGATCACCGCCGCGCTCTTCACCCACCAGGATTCCCATGTCATCGTCGCGCTCCCTGTCGTCTCATAGGCACAATACGGCGGCGGCCCGGGCGGGTCGCACACCTTCCGGCCAGTAGCGGTCGATTGCCGGTGAGTGACGCGGCCGCCCGATCCCGGGCAGCGGCCGTCCTGCGAGGGGTTTTCTTCTACAATCGAGGCCAGAGGTATCGATGTCGTTCTTCTCCCGCACCCAACCGCGACCGGCCCCGGCCGAACCCGAGCGCCTGGCCAACGAGCCGCTCGTCACGCTGCGCGGGGTCGAGAAATCGTACGCCCACGGTACGACGCGCACCTGGGTGCTGCGCCGCATCAACCTCGACATCAAGGACGGCGAGTTCGTCTCCATCATGGGGCCGTCGGGCGCGGGCAAGTCCACGCTGCTGCACATCCTCGGGATGCACGACAGCGCGTGGACCGGGGACTACTATTTCGGTGGGCAGCCCGTGCACCGGCTGAGCCCCAAGGACCGCGCGCAGCTGCACAAGCAGCACATCGGGTTCGTGTTCCAGAGCTATCACCTGCTGGACCACCTCACGGTGTACGAGAACCTCGACGTGCCGCTGTCGTACCGCGACATCCGCAAGTCGGATCGCGACAGCATGGTCTGCGACGTGCTCGACCGCTTCAACATCGTGGGCAAGAAGGACCTCTATCCCAACCAGCTCTCGGGCGGTCAGCAGCAGCTCGTCGCCGTCGCGCGCGCCGTCATCGCCAATCCGAAGGTGGTGCTGGCCGACGAGCCCACGGGCAATCTGCATTCGAGCCAGGGCCGCGAAATCATGGAACTGTTCAAGCGCTTGAACGACGCGGGGACCACCATCGTGCAGGTGACGCACTCCGAAGCCAACGCGGCCTTCGGCTCACGCGTGATCGAACTGAAGGACGGCTGGGTGGTGGATGGGCAGTAGAATCGGCCGCGGTCGTCCGCGGCATCGTCATCCTCGCCCTGCTCGGCTCCAGCTGCGGGCGCACGGCGCCACCTGAGGCCAAAGAGTACTTCCTGCGCGGCCAGGTCCTGGCCGTGCATCCCGATCGCCAGCAGATCACCGTGCGTCACGAGGACATCGCCGGGCTGATGCCGGGCATGACGATGACGTTTCCGGTGGCGCGGCCGGACCTGTTGACGGGACGTGCTGCCGGCGAGCTCATCGAGGCGACGCTGTCGGTGACCGACGCGCTCGGCACGCTCGTCGCCATCACATCGACGGGCACCGCGCCCCTGCCGGAGGGGGCCGCGCAATCGGCGTTGCTGGCCGACCTGCTCGAACCAGGCAGCGAGGTACCCGATGCGGCGCTCATCGATCAGGACGACCGACGCCGATCACTGTCGGAGTGGCGGGGATCGCTGCTGCTCGTCACGTTCATCTACACGAGCTGTCCGTTGCCCAACTTCTGTCCGCTCATGGACCAGAACTTCTCGACGATCCAGCGGGCGGTCGCCGAAGAGCCGGCGCTCGCGGGGAAAGTCAGGCTGGTCTCGATCTCGTTCGATCCCGACCACGACACGCCGGCCGTCCTCAAGGCGCACGCGGCCAGGCTCCGCGCCGGTCCCGCGGTCTGGACGTTCCTCACGGGCGATCGGGTGACACTCGAGCGCGTGGCCGGGCGATTCGGCGTCGCCCTGATGCGCGAGGGCCAGTCGCCTGAGATCGCCCACAACCTGCGGACCGGGCTCATCGGCGCCGACGGGCGGGTGATCAAGCTCTACTCGGGCAGCAGCTGGACGCCGGGCGAGGTCCTCGCGGACCTGCGTGCGGCGAGCCGCCGGCCGTGACGGGCGCCGCGCCGGATCGGCGCTCGTTCACCGCAGCGGAGTGGCGGCTCATCAGACGGCTGACGACGCCCGCCCTCGTCCAGGCGTACCTCAATAGCCTGCCCTACAACACCGAGCCGCCGCCCGACACGCCGACGCTTCGAACGTTCCGGGGCGTCGTTCGGGAACACAAGGCCCATTGCCTCGAGGCCACCCTGTTCACCGCGGCGACGCTCGAGCAGCACGGGTATCCGCCGACCGTGATGAGCCTCGAGTCGATCGACGGCCTCGACCACGTGATCTTCGTCTACCGTGCGCGCGGGCGATGGGGATCCGTGGCTCGTTCGCGGGACCCCGGTCTCCACGGTCGTCGTCCGGTGTTCCGATCGCTGCGAGAGATGGCACTCACCTACTTCGAGCCGTACATCGACGAGACGGGGTGCGTGCGCGCATACGGCGCGACGGATCTGCGCGTCCTCGGCGGGTACGACTGGCGGCTGTCTTCCGGACACGTCTGGAAGGTCGAGCGGCTTCTCTACGACATCCCGCACACCCGCATCGTCTATTCGCAATCACGCGTCGATCGACTGCGGCGCAGGTACCTCGCCTACAAGCAGGCGCACGACGGGAAGAAGCCGATCTACTACGATCGATCGACCTGGATGCCGATCCCGTCGAGTTTCCGCTGATCGGCCCAAAGCCAACTTCACCACGGAGGGACGGAGGCAAATCAGTTCGCCGCCTCTCAGCCAGGCTGACACCCGCTCTTTTCGGAGTCGCGCGCGGCACCACGCTGGCGTCGCCAGCGTGCTGGCCCTTGGCCGGAGACGAGCTCGTGTCGTGCCGAACGAGAGAGCCGGGATTGAACAAAGTCAGGCTCTCTCGTCCGGCGCGACACGGGCTCGTCTCTGCCGCGCGCTGAGTTAATCGGGGTCGCCTCCGTCCCTCTGCGGTGACGTCGGATCTGCTCCGCGGCTCCGCGTGAGTCGATCGCCTTCGTGTCTTCGTGGTGGAAGATCTCGACGCGCGTCAGTCGAGATCGAAATCGCGATCGGGCTTGGTGATCGGTTCCTGCTTGGCCTGCTTGAGGGCTTCCTCGAAGCGGCGCGACAGCACGTCCCCGCGCGATCTCTCGGACAGCACGGCCTGATCGAAGAGCGATTCCCGACGGGCCTTCTCCTCGGCGAGGATGCGGTGGGCCTCGTCGAGCTTCGGCTTGTCCGGCCGCTCGGCCTCCACATGCCGGACGATGCGCCTGAGCCCTGCGTCCACGACGAGCGTCGCCTGACAGCAGGGACACACGACTTCGAATTCCGTCTTCAAGCGGGCCATTGCGTTCACCATCCCTCGCGTGGCAACAACACGCCGGCCGGGCAGCCGGCAAGTGTGCCTTCCGGCTGCGGGGACGGCACCCGTATCATACGCATATGGCCCGCACGCATGTCGATCTGCGCGTCGCAACGTACAACATCCACCGCTCGAAGGGGATGGATCGCCGCACGCGCCCCGAGCGCATCGCGGCGGTGCTCGCGACGATTGACGCCGACATCATCGCGCTGCAGGAGGTGATCGGCCCGGGCAAGTCGGAGCCCGGACATGCCGAGCAGATCGGCGCCGCGCTGGGCATGGGCTGGGTCATGGCGCCCACGCGGGAGTTGCGCCAGCGGCAGTTTGGCAACGTCGTGCTCAGCCGCTTCCCCATCCGCGAACACTCGCGCATCGACCTGTCGTGGAAGACGTGCGAGCCTCGGTGCAGCCAACGCGTGGCGATCGACATCGGCGAGGCCGGCGTCCTGCAGGTCTACAACGCGCATCTCGGCACGGCGCTGCTCGAACGCCGCTACCAGGCGCCACGGCTCGAGCAATGGATTCATGACCGTCGCGTGACCGGCCCGAAGATCGTGCTCGGCGACTTCAACGAGTGGTCGCGCGGGCTGGTCGCCGATGTCCTCGCCGAACGCATGAGCAGCCTGGACATCTTTCCGCACCTCAAGCGCCGTCGGACCTACCCCGGCTTCTTCCCGGTGCTCCACCTGGACCACATCTACTTCTCGGGCCCGATCGAGATCCGCAACGTCGAACTGCCCCGCACGCGCCTCGCCCTGGTCGCCTCCGACCATCTGCCTCTCATCGCCGACATCCGCGTCCCGGTCGAGTGACTCCTCCGTCGCCGGTAGGCGGTCGCCGATAGGCCGTCGGCTGTCTGCTGTAGGCCGTCTTCGTGTTCTGCCGTAGCGGTAGGCCGTAACCGGTAGGCCGTAGCCGGTGGGCCGTCAGCGGTAGGCCGTCGATCGTCTGCTCTGGAGCATTTTCGAAATGCGTGTAGCGCCGCTCCGCGCTCCCCGCGCAGGCCCGCGCGCCTTCCGTGCGAGCGCTGCGCGGAAGTCGCGCGTCGCGCCGCTACACGCATTCCGAAAACGCTGTAGCCGGTAGCCCGTGGGCGGTGAGCCGTAGGCCGTAGGCCGTCTTGCCGCCCTTGACAGGACGATTTCACAGTGATATCACTCTGCAAGCACTGAGACGTGCTGTCCCGGGAGGGGACGCCACATGATTCGTGAACGCACTCGTTCCACCATCTCTGGTTGGGTCGTGTTGCCGGTTCTGCTCGTCACGCAGGCCGGTCTGGTGTGGGTGTTCGTCAACGGGGCGCAGGGCGAGCAGCCCTTGCAGATCGTCTCGGCTGTGGCGGCCACGACCGTCGTCCTGTTCCTGTTCGCCGGCTTCTTCGTCATCAACCCCAACGAGGCCCGGGTGCTGACGCTGTTTGGGCGCTACGCGGGCAGCGTGAAGACCGACGGCTTTCACTGGGCCAATCCGCTCCTGACCAAGAAGCGGCTGTCGCTCCGCATCCGGAACTTCGAGAGCGCCAAGATCAAGGTCAACGACCTGGAAGGCAACCCCATCGAGATCGCGGCGGTCGTCGTGTGGCGCGTCTTCGAAACCGCCGAGGCCTCGTTCGAGGTGGACAACTACGAGCACTACCTGAGGGTGCAGACCGAGTCGGCCGTCCGCAACCTCGCGACGCAGTATCCGTACGACGCCTACGTGGACGGCCACAAGTCGCTCCGCGCCAACACGGGCGAAATCGCCGATCAACTGAAGGGCGAGATCCAGGAACGCCTCAACAAGGCGGGCGTCGAGGTGCTCGAGGCGCGCATCAATCACCTGGCCTACGCGTCGGAGATCGCCGCGGCGATGCTGCAGCGTCAGCAGGCGGGCGCGATCATCGCTGCCAGACAGCGCATCGTCGAAGGCGCCGTCGGCATGGTGGAAATGGCGCTGGATCTGCTCAGCCAGCGCTCGGTCGTCGAACTCGACAACGACCGCAAGGCCGCGATGGTCAGCAACCTGCTCGTCGTGCTGTGCGGCGATCGCAACACCCAGCCCGTGGTCAACACCGGGACCATCTACCAGTAATCCGTTGGCTGGGCACGGCCGGGCTCTCCCGGCCGTGCCCACAGAACCTCATGGCCGAACGAAAGCCGTTCCTGCTCCGGATCGATCGCGAGATCCTCGACGCCCTGCAACGCTGGGCGAACGACGACCTGCGCAGCCTGAACGGCCAGATCGAGTTCGTGCTGCGACGCGCCCTGAAGGCGTCAGGGCGCGAGACGACGCCGTCCGCCCCGCCAACCGACACCGCCGGTGGGGCCGGGCCGGACTAGTTTTCTTCGAAGTCGGGGTGGAACGGCGGGGCCAGGCGCGTGGAGGGCCGAAGGGCCTCGCGGTGGTCGAACAGTGCGCCGCCTGTCACGTGAAACGCGGTCTGGCAGCCGTCGGCCCGCTTCTCGAGCACAAGGGTCACCGGGCTGCCTTCGACGCCGGACCGGAATCCGACCAGGCAGCCGCACGCCAGGCGAGCGGTGCGGAGTTCTGGGCTCATTTGGTGGGAATCAGGGCTTGGACCTGTTCAGCAAACCACTCTTTGTCGTGGATGCCAATGGCCTTCTGGGCCACCGTGCCGTCCGGCCGGATGAACCAGGAGACCGGCACGACAAACGTCGCCTCGTAGGCTTCGAGCAGTTCGTCGTGGGCCAGGCCGATCAACATGGGGTAGTTGACCTTGTATTCCTGCGCGAAGGCTCGAATATCCTCGGGCGCGTCATCGATCGAGACGCCGAGCACCGTGAAACCCTGGGCCTTGTGCTTGTCCACGAGTTCGACGAACCAGGGGATCTCGGCCTTGCATGGGGCGCACCAGGTGGCCCAGAAGTTGATCAGGAGCGGACGGCCTTTGTAGTCGGCCAGCTTGACGTCCTGGCCGTTCATGTCCTTGAGCGTGAAATCGAATCGGGCCAGGTTGCCCGAGGCCCGGGGACGGACGAGCCAGCCGGCCACCCCGACCACCAGGATGACGAGCGTGGCGCGCAGCCACCGGTTCTGCAAGAACGAGCCCGACATACCAGTCCACATTACTACAGACGAGTGTCACCGGCCCGCGCCAGTGTCCCCTCATCGGCGTCTCCTGCGGGACACGGCCTCGCGCATCCGGATGCCGGAATTGCTCGTAGGACCAGAGGGCACGCCCTTTGCTCCCTGACAGCCGGGCAGGTCCCCGCGATGTAAGATGCCCACTGGCACACGCGTGACTGACTCGTCCTTCGCGCAGTCGAGGTGACATATATGATGCGCCGCTCGCGCATGTTCTCTCCCCGTTCCGGCCTGTCTGCGTTGGCGGGTCTCCTCGCGCTCGCCGCCCCGACGGCCGCGCAGACGACGCCGGCCCAGCTCAAGGCGCCGGCCGTCAAGCGGCTCGTGCCGTATCACCTGCTGCTCCCCGCCCAGGGTCAGGCTCCGGCGTCCACGGCGCCGCCCCGGACCGCGGCGACGGGGCCAACCGACGACATCCGGATGCAGACGCCGTACGTGCCGTACCTCGGCAAGAACCGCGTCCGGTACGACAACTTCGAGTGGAAGATCTACAAGACCGACCACTTCGACGTCTTCTACTATCCGGCGCTCGAGAAGCACCTCGAGAAGGTCGCCGAATACGCGGAGAGCGCCTATCAGCGCATCAGCGCCGAGCTGAAGCACGACCTCGCCAACCGTGTCCCCCTGATCGTTTTCAAGACGCAGAGCGAGTTCCAGGAACAGAACATCGCGGGCGAGCTGCCGGAAGGCGTCCTCGCGTTCGCCGAGCCCGAGCGGAACCGGATGGTCCTGCCGATCGACGAGCCCCCCGACCAGCTCTACCGCCTCATCACCCACGAGCTGACACACATCTTCGAGTTCGACATCATCCCGCGCGGCATCATCGGCGACGGACTGCCGCTCTGGGTGGACGAGGGCCTGGCCAACTACATGGCCGGCTACTGGAACCTGCTCGACCTCATGCAGGTGCGCGACGCCGCACTCACCGAGAACGTGCCGAACATGAGCCGGTTCGAGTCGGCGCCGCTCTCGGGCCGCCTGCCCTACTCGCTCGGCCATGCCTGCTTCGAGTTCATCGAATCGAAGTGGGGCAAGGACGGCCTTCGGCAGTTCCTGTTTTCGCTGCGCAAGAGCGTGCTCGGCGGCGGCGAGAGCGCCTACGAGGAAGCGCTCAAGACCAAGCCTGAAGAGTTCGACGAGCAGTTCATCCGCTATCTGACGGAACGGTTCAAGCCCTTCCGTGACAAGGAGCGGCCGGCCGACTACCCCGGCCGCAACCTTGCGCCGAGTCCCGAGCGGACACCGTTCGTCTCGGTGCTGTCGCTCGAACCGTCGCCGTCGGGCGACATCATTGCGACCGTCGTCGGGAATCGTCGCGATCTCGAACTCGACATCGTCCTGATCTCGGCCCGGGATGGCCAGGTGATCAGCAATCTCACCAAGGGTTTCGACAAGGATCTGGGCTTCGAGTACATCAGCACGGCAGGTGGCCTGCGCGGCAACCTCGTCCCGTGGATCGCGTGGGCTCCAGTCGGCGACCGGCTGGCCTACTTCGCCAGGACGGAGAAGTCGAAGACGCTGATCATCCAGAACGTGGTGACAGGGAGGGTCGAGCAACGGGTCGAGCTCAAGACGCTCGATGCGCCCGAGTCGCCCGCGTTCAGCCCGGACGGGCGCCGCGTGGCCTTTGCCGGCATTTCTGGCGCGGTGACGGACATCTGGGTGGTGGACCTCGCGACCGAGGCGCTGACGAACGTCACCAAGGACGGCATCGCCGACTTCTCACCCACGTTCTCGCCGGATGGCCGCTCGATCGTCTACACGGGGCGGGCCAGCGGCAACGACAAGCTCTTCCAGCTGGACCTGGCGACCGGCGCCAAGAAACAGCTGACGTTTGGCGCCCACGACGACACGGGCGCGAAGTTCTTCGACGAGCACACGATCGTCTTCTCCTCGACGGCCACCGATCCGGCGGTCGCCGTGCCGACGGAAGTCGCTCGTAACGGGAACATCCCGAACATCTGGACGCTCGACACGCGGACGGCCGAACTGCGCCAGTGGACCGACACGGCCACTGGCAACGTCTCCCCCGTGGTGCTGCGGCAGAGCGAGGCGCTACGCGTCGCGTTCATCTCCTATTACAAAGGCGAGAACGGCATCCAGATCGTCACGGGCGACAAACCTATCGCGACGGTCGCCTCGGCTGACTTCGGCGAACCGGGCCCCGTCTTCGAATTCACCGCGCCACTCCGACATACGGTGGTCCCCGAGAACATCCACAAGAAGGGCGCGTTCGAGCGCATGACGCTGGCCGGGCGGCCTCCCGTCAACCTCGGTGTCACGAGCGGTGGCAACTTCTACGGCAACACGCAGATCACGTTCACCGATGTGCTGGGCGACAAGCAGGTCAACTTCTACGCCCAGTCCGTGGCGCAGTACCGCACGACGGCGTTCACGTACGTCAACAGCGGTCGCCGTCTGCAGTACGCCCTGCAGGGCTTCATGCAGGACCAGTTCTACTTCGGCCAGGACATCACCAACTCGGGCGTCCTGTACGACCCCTCGATTGCGCCCTACATCGACCGGGACCTCGCCGAGGCCGTGTCGAGCCAGCGCGGCGGCACCGTCTTCGGCATCTACCCGTTCAACCGGTACGCGCGCGTCGAGCTGTTCACCGGCTACATCAACATGTCGGAGCGCTACACCAACGACGCGCTCCAGGACCTGGCCAATCAGTACCAGGTGGACCAGTACGGCACGCCGCTGTTCCGCAGCGGGCACATGCTTCCCTTCGGCGTCACGTTCGTCAAGGAGACGACGGTGTTCCGGGACTTCGGCCCGGTCGCCGGCAGCTCGCTGAGCATCGGCTACAACGTCGCGCCGGCGATCAGCGACAGCTGGTTGTCACGGCAGACCGTGGACCTCGATGCCCGGTACTACAAGCGCCTGGCCGCCAACGGCGTACTGGCCGTGCGGTTCAAGGGCCTGAAGAGCTGGGGCACCAACCCCGATTACACGTATTTCGGCGGCAACTCGGAACTCCGCGGGTACGACTACCTGTCGTTCATCGGGCAGAAGGCCTTCTTCGCCAACGCGGAACTGCGCTTCCCGTTGATCGAGGCGATGTTGACGCCGCTCGGCGTACTCGGCGGTCTGCGCGGCGTGCTCTTCGCCAACATCGGCGGCGCCGGATTCAACAACCTCGAGTTCAACTTCTCGCGGCGAACGGCCGAGCTCTACACACCCATCATCGGCTACGAAGTCATCGACTTCTTCGGCAACGTGGCTCCGGTCTACGGCGCGCCCGTCGTTGTCGAAGGCTTTCGCCTGATCGACGGCCGCGCCTCCTACGGCATCGGCCTGCAGAGCTTCCTGCTGGGCTTCCCGATGCACTTCGACTGGTCCTGGAAGACGCTGCTCAACAAAGGCTGGGAAGACGCCGTCTTCGCCGCGCAGGGTGGCAGCACCACGTTCCGGAAACCGAAGTTCAGCTTCTGGATCGGGTACGACTTCTAGACATGTGGTGATGTGAGATGTGGTGATGTGGTGATGTGCGATGTGGTGATGCGATCAGACATCACCACATTGGACATCACCACATCACCACATCTCACATGGCAGAATGGGCGGCCATGTCCGCCGCCACGAAGCGTCCGTCTGAATCCGCCACCGAGATGACCCAGGTGGTGCTCCCGAACGATGCGAACCCGCTGGGGTTCATCCTCGGCGGCACCGTCATGCACTTGATCGACATCGCGGGCGCCATCGCGGCCCATCGACATGCCCGCAGCCTGCTCGTCACGGCGGCGGTTGACGGCCTTCAGTTCCTCCACCCCATCAAGGTCGGCGACCTCATCATCCTGCGGGCCACGGTCACCGCCGCGTTCCACACGTCCCTCGAGGTCGAAGTCGAGGTCTTCTCCGAAGAGATGCTGACGGGCGAGCGACGCCCGACAAGCCGCGCCTACTTGACCTTCGCGACGATCGCCCGCGAGGGCGGCCGCGCCCACGTGCCGGCACTCATCCTCGAGACAGACGCCGAACGGCGCAAGGCCGCCGACGCGGCCGTTCGACGCGCCGCGCGGCTCGACGCGCGCATGCGAGTGGAGAGCGCGTGAAGTGCCGGGATTGACGCCCAGGTGCTGGCGGGAAGAGCACCCAGGTGCTGGGGCTGGCGCTCAAGTGCTGGCGTAAAGGCACCTGAAGTGCTGGGACTGACGCTCAGGTGCTGACGGGAAGGGCTCGTGAGGTGCTGGCGCGAAGCCGGCGCCCCGCGGGCGCCATGCACCTCGATGGTGGCCCGTCAGCACTTCACGTGCCCTTCACTCCAGCACGTCACCGTCCGTGCCAGCACGTCACCGTTGGTCCCAGCACGTCACCGTCCGTGCCAGCGCTTCAGGTGCCCTTCAGTGTCGCCGCAACCGCAGGCGCCGGACGGCGTGGTCGGCGCCCTTCTCGAGCAGCAGGCGGGCGCGCTCGCGGGTCGGCTTGATGTTGTCCCGCAGGTTGACGCCGTTGATCGTCCGCCAGATGCGTCGCGCCGTCTCCGCAGCCGCCGCATCGTCGAGCGTCGAGTACCGATGGAAGAACGAGGTCGGGTGCCGGAACACGGTCTCGCGCAACGCCAGGAAGCGTGAGATGTACCAGGCTTCGATGTCCGGCTCGTCAGCATCGATGTAGATCGAAAAGTCGAAGAAGTCCGACACGAACAGTCGCCCACCTCCGGACTGGAGCACGTTCAGTCCTTCGACGATGACGATGTCGGGGCGATCGACGACCTGGAACTCACCCGGCACGATGTCGTACGCCTGGTGGGAGTAGACGGGTGCGTGCACGGCGCCGTGGGCGTTCTTGACCTGCGCCATGAAGTCGAGCAACCGGCGGACGTCGTAGCTCTCCGGGAAGCCCTTGCGGTCCATCAGGCCCCGCTCGGCCAGGGTGGCGTTCGGCAGCAGAAAGCCGTCCGTCGTGACCAGGTCCACACGCGGGTGTGCTGGCCAGCGTGCGAGCAGGGCGCGGAGGATGCGGGCGAAGGTGCTCTTCCCCACGGCGACACTTCCGGCAATCCCGATCACATACGGCGTCGGCGCCGGGAGTCCCCCCAGGAACGTCTCCGTGGCCGTATGCAGGGTCTGCGTCGCGGCGACGTGGAGATTGAGCAGACGCGAGAGCGGCAGGTAGATGGCCTCGACCTCGGCCATCGACACGCGCTCGTTGATGCCGGCCAGTTCGGCGAGATCGGCTTCAGAGAGCGTCAGCGGCGTCGCCGCGCGCAGCCGAGACCAGGCGACGCGGTCGAAGTCGAGGTAGGGAGACGACAACTACTTCTTGTTGTAGTACGTCTGGTTCTGACCGATGAAGTCCTTCCACTTGTCGGGGACTTCGTCGAGGGCGTAGATCGCCTCGACCGGACAGGCCGGGACGCAAGCCCCGCAATCGATGCACTCGTCTGGATGGATGTTGAGCATCGTCACGGTCTCGAAGTCCGCCTCGTCCTTGCGCGGGTGGATGCAATCGACCGGACAGACGTCCACACACGCGCTGTCCTTGGTGCCAATGCAGGGCTCGGTGATCACGTAGGCCATACGACGGGCATTGTTACACGGCCGCCCCGCACCTTCAAGAACGGAGCCACACGGGCGCTTCTGAGGCCGTCTTCGCGCGCCGTGCGGCGACCGACAGACGCGGAGCCGCGGGGCGCGCGGAGGTGGGGTCGGCTGACCCGGCCCCGGCCCGGCTGCTAAGATGACTGGATGTCGCGCCTACCGTCTGTTTCGGCATCCGTGCTGGCCGCAGGGGTGATCCTGGCAACCGCGTGCGGCGGATTGAGCGCGCCGAGCACCCCCACGACGCCGCCGGTCAACACCACGGTCATCACGATCACCGCCAACGGCACCTCGCCGCGGAATGTGGAGGTCGCGCTCGGGGCGCGCGTGCGCTTCGTGAACAACGACGGCCGTTCACACAACATGACGTCGGACCCGCATCCGGACCACACGACGTGTCCGGAGCTCAACCAGGTCGGGTTCCTGAGTCCGGGCCAGAGCCGGGAAACCGGGAACCTGGTGCAGGCCAGGACTTGCGGCTACCACGATCACGACAACCCGAATACGACGACCCTCCAGGGCCAGATCGTCATTCGCTGAGGTTCAGGACGGTCGCACCGGGCCCGGTCCGGGTGGCGAACCACTCGACGCGCCCCCCGGCCAGCGGTGACGCCCGAAAGGCGGCCATCCAGCGGGTGGCCACCGCCTCCACCTCGGAGGCCGGCACCAGCGCCCAGACGCTCCCACCAAACCCGGCGCCAAAGCTGCTGGCCGCAAACGCGCCCGCGGGCTCCGCCAGCTGTGCGAGCAGATCGGTCTCCGGCGTCTGGTTGCCGAGCAGATCGCGGGCGTCCAGCTGCGAGGCCCTGGCCAGGGCCCCGATGGCGTCGCGGTCGGCCCGCGCCACGGCCTCGGCCGCGGCCAGCACCCGCCCGTCCTCGGCCAGGAAGTGCCGCAGGCGCGTGACCAACTCCGGCCCGGCGAACGGCGGCACACCGTCGCGGACCACATCGCACAGGTCGTCAGCCGCAGCGCTGCCGAACGCGAGGATCTCGGCCAGGGACGCGACGTCCACCCGATGCACCTCGTTCCAGCGATCGACCAGCGCGCGTGTCATCAGCGACGCCCGGTTGTAGCGCTCGCGCACCGCGCCCGCCTTGTCGGCATGGACGCCGCTCGTCATGATCACGAAGCGCCAGTCGTCGGGGACCACCGCATCGCGCAGGTGCCGGACCGGGACGTAGGCGTAGGCGCTCAGCTACCCGGCCCGTCCGTTCAGGATGGCCGTGTGATCCTCGCTCCCGCCGTGGGTGCCCACCCCGCTGGTGCCGCTGAGCGTCCGGAACCCGAAGCCGTTCTCGACGCCGCCGAGGTATCCGGACAGATCGAGCGGCGTCTGAATGGCCTCGCGCCATTCGTCGCGGCTCGCCAGACTGGCCCGCGCGATGAGCGCGCTGGCCACACCCACGACGAAGGCGCTCGAGCTGCTCACGCCGGCCGCGCGCGGCAGATTGCTGGCCACCGTGATGTCGGCCCCGAGCGGCGCACCCGGAAAGTTCCGGTCCAGCCGCCGAGCCACGACGGCGACGTAGTTGGACCAGCCCGTGAACCGCTGGGCATCCGCCTCGAGATCGACGACGACCTGGTCGCGCCAGCGCGCGTCGAGCACGCGCACCTGTCGGTCGTCGCGCGGCGTGACGGCCACGGCAAAACCGCGCGGCACAGCGGCGACCAGCGACCGCCCCCCGGCATAGTCGGTGTGCTTGCCGAAGACCTCGAGGCGGCCGGGGACGAACCAGCCGGTCCGCGGGTCTGCGTGGAAGTGGCGCTGGTGCTGTTCGATGACAAGCCGCAGCAGACCGACTCGACCAGGCACATCGGCCGCCTCGAAGCCCGCGTCGATGAGTTGCGTCTCCAGGTGGCTGGACATCAGACGCAGGGCACCTTGGCGGCCAGCCGACGCTCGACCGCCGTGATGTCCTGACGCCGGGACAGGTCGAGCACGGGTCCGCACGCGCGAACGGCCTGGAACGAAACCCCGCGGTCCATCGCCAGCGCCACGGCCATCGGCAACTCGAATTCGCCCCTCGGCGACGGTCGCACCTCGCGGCATGCTGTGAAGATCCGCGCGTCGAAGCGCCAGCAGTTCATGCTGACCAGTGCTCGTGGACCGGCTCGGTCCATGCGGCCCACCTCCGGCTTTTCCTCGATGCGGATGAGCCGGTCGGCATCGTCGACTTCGAGCAGGGCAAACGAGGCGACGCGCTCAGAGGGAATGCCGCTCGACCGCACGAGTTCGTCGCGCTCGAACACCGGGAGTCCTGGCCCGTCGAGAGCGACCAGGCTGCGGATGGCGGGCGACGGGTACAGGTTGTCCGCGTTCATGACCAGGAAAGGCGCACCGGCGGTCCAGCGCTCACAGGCGAGCACGGAATGGGCTGTGCCGAGCGGCTCGGTCTGCTCCACGAGGGTCAATGCCGCCCGGCGCGGGCGCCCCGGCCCGGTGTAGTAGTCACGCACGGCGCCGGGGCCCGGCTCGACGATCAGCGCCAGGTCCGTCACGCCGCCGTCGAAGAGGGCGGCCAGCACGTAGTCGAGGAACGGCCGATCGGTCCCCGCCTCGCCCCTGATCGGCATCATGGCCTTCAGCCCCGCGTCGGCCGCCGCGCGTTGCTCCGGACTCAGCATCGTCGAGGCCGCCGCGTCGGCCTCGCGCATCCGGCTCCCGCGGCCACGCGCCAGCACTGCCGCCTTCATCACGCCCGCTGACTGACGACTTACATGTGGACGATCGGCCAGGGGGCCGCGTCTCGCCAGCGGCCGCGCGTGAAATCCGGGAACTCCACAGGCCGGCCCCGACGGGCGACCGACTCGACGCTCAGCCCGACGGGCGCGCTGAGCGCGGCCGCGTCGTACACCGTCATGTCCAGTGCCGTGCCCTCGCGCAGGCACTTGATGAGGCGGTAGTCCTCGATGAAGTCCATCCCGCCGTGACCGGCGCCGGCCGCCAGCGCCGCGATCTCCTTCCAGAGCGGATGCTCGAACTCCGCGAGCAGGTCGGTCGCGTTGACCCACTGGTGGGCCCGGCCCCGGCCTTCGATGTACGCGCGGTTCGGATAGCCCTCGAACAGGCCCTTGGTCCCCTGGACGATGTTGATGCGGCTGTAGGGCCGCGGCAGGTTCGTGCAGTGCTGCACCATCACGGTCTTGCCGTTGACCGTCTTGATGAGGCTGGTGTTGACGTCGCCCAGCACGTATTTCTCGCGCCGCTTTGGCGAGTCGGCCGGCTCGTGTTCGGCCGCCCAGGCCTGGAGCCCTCGCGACGGGCTGCTCAGCGAGACCAGGTAGTCGAAACGGTCGCCACGATTGATCGAGAGACAGTTGGCGATCGGTCCCAGCCCGTGCGTGGGATAGAGATTGCCGTCGAGCTTCTCCGCCCACGCCCGCCGCCAGAGTCCTTCGCCGCGATCGGAGAACTTGATGTCACGCAGGTCGTGCAGGTAGCCGCCCTCGGCGTGCAGGATCTCGCCGAAGACCCCCTGGCGGACCATGTTGTAGGCCATCATCTCCATGCGGTCGTAGTTGCAGTTCTCCATCATCACGCAGTGACGACGGAACTTCTCGGCCGCCTCGACCATCGCCCAGCAGTCATCCACGGTCATCGCGGCCGGCACTTCGGTGGCCGTGTGTTTCCCGTTCTTCATCGCCGCCAGCATGATCGGCACGTGGAACTCCCACGGCGTGGCGTTGTAGACGAGGTCGAGGTCCTCGGTCTCACACATCCGCTCGAAGTCCCGGGGACCGCGGTTGTAGACGGTCGGGGCCGGCTGTCCGGCCGCCGTGATGGTCTTCGTGGCCCAGGCCGTCCGCTCCTCGCGGACATCACAGACCGCCGTGATGCGGCAGCCGGGAATCTTGAGCAGGTTGTTGACGTGTCCGCCCCCCTGCCCGCCCACGCCGACGTAGCCGATGCGCACCATCGGAATCGCGGGCGCGGCAAAGTTGACGCCATAGGCGGCCTGCTCGGCCCCCGAGGCCGCGACCGCGCGCGAGACGAGCGTGGCACCCGTGACCGCGGCGGCACCGCCGATCTTCAGGAAGTCGCGTCGATTCAGATCGTTCTCATGGTCTGCAGACATGGGGACTCCGAAGAGATATTCGTGGATTGGCGCCCGGGTGTCCAGCCTTACGCGAGGACCTCATCCATCACGCCGATCGCGCGGTCGATGTCGGCCTCGTGGTTGTAGAAATGCGGGGCCAGCCGGATACCCGCGCTGGGGCGGTAGTCCACGATGACACCCTGGGCCAGCAGCGCCTCAGTGACCCGCGCCCCGTCGGGGACGTCGAGCACGACGGATTCCGCCGCGCGCCGCGTCGGTCGTCGGCGTGTTGACCCGCCACCCGCGCGCCCGCGCCGCGTCGATGAGCCGGCGGGTGAGCTGGAGCGAGCGGGCCCGAATCGCGGGCACGCCGACTTCCCCGACGATTCTCGTAGCCGGCGCGCGCCGAGTAGAGGGAGGGGACGTTCGGGGTGCCGCTTTGGAACCGCTCAACGCCCGCGGCCGGTCGGATCGCGCCCGTCTCGAAGGCAAACGGCGCGGCATGTGCCGCCCACCCGGTGGCGGCCGGCTGCAGGGCCCCGATGAGATCCGGACGCACGTACAGGTACCCGGCGCCAGGCCCCCCGCACAGCCACTTGACCGACCCGCCCACGGCGAAGTCCACGCCGAGCGACGCCAGGTCCATCGGCACGGTGCCCGTCGCCTGATAGACATCGAGAATCACGCGCGCCCCTACCTCGTGCGCGCGCGCGACGACCGGCGCGACGTCCTGCAGGCAGGCGCTGCGGAACAGGACGAGCGACAACGGGACGAGCACGGTGCGTTCGTCGATGGCCTCGACCAGCCGATCGATCGGGGCCTGCATCAGGTTGTCCGAGGGCACCAGCACGACGTCGGCGCCGTAGCGCCGCCACGCCTCGAACAGATAGTGGTTCGTTGGAAAGTCCAGATCCTGCATGACCACACGCCGCCGCGGTCCGTCGAACGTGAAGCAGGACGCGATGATCGCCTGGGCCACGGTGGCGTTCTGATGCATCGTGATCGTGTCTGGGGCCACACCCAGAAGCGGCGCCAGCAGGTTGCCGGTCTCCCGGCCGATCTCCCACCAACCCTCGTGCCACGCGCGGACGCCCCGACCGTCCCACTCATTGGCGAACTGCTCGAGGTAGGTCCGTGCGCGCCGCGGCATCGCGCCGAGCGAGTGACTGACCAGATAGGTGCAGGTGTCGAGAATCGGGAACTCGGCACGCCACGCGAGCAGCGGGTCGGTCGAGCGAACGGGAGGTGTCGGCATGGGCATCAGACGGTCGTGTCTCCGGGCGCGAGGTCCAGGACCTCGATCCCCGATCCGGTCAGGTGTTCGCGCAACGCGGCTGGCGTCCCGCGCAGCACCGGGAACGTCCCCCAGTGCATGGGCACGACCTGCCGCACGCCGAGCCAGCGCGCCGCGATGGCCGCCGTGTCGGGTCCCATCGTGTAGTGATCGCCGATCGGCAGGAACGCGATCTCGGGCCGGTAGATCTCGCCGATGACCTTCATGTCGCCGAAGAGCGCGGTGTCGCCCGCGAAGTAGATCGTCGGTGTGCCCGGCGCGCGAATCACATACCCGGCGGCGCCCCCGAGGTAGACGATGCGGCCGTCCTCGACGGTGGACCCCGAGTGCACGGCATCGGTCATGGTGATCCGGATGCCGGCGATCTCCTGTGTGCCGCCCTTGCCCATGTCGCGCACGTCCTGGAGCCCCTTCTCGGCGAACAACTGCCCGAGTTCGAAGAGGCAGACGACCGGCGCTCCGGTGGCGCGCGCAATCCGGGGCACGTCCGAGGCATGGTCGCTGTGGCCGTGTGAGACCAGGATCAGATCGATGGGCGCGAGCGCCTCAGGCTTCGCCCACGCCGGCGGACAGGTGGGACTGCTGAGCCAGGGGTCCGTCAGCATCCGCTGCCCGGTGGGCAGGGTGATGAGGAACGCCGAGTGCCCCAGCCAGGTGAACGACAGCGCGGACATGGGATAATAGTAACGTTCATGTCCGTCGTTGCGCCCCTGCAGTTCCACCGTGGCCGTCGCGTGAAGGACCACGCGCTCTCGCGCGATCCCAAGCCGGAATGGCTCAAGGTGCGGGCGCCCGGCTCGGCCGGCTACCTGCATCTGCGCGGCCTGATGCGTGAGCTGAACCTGCACACGGTCTGTGAGGAAGCGCACTGCCCGAACATCGGCGAATGCTGGCACCATGGCACGGCGACGTTCATGATCATGGGCGACGTCTGCACGCGCGCCTGCGGCTACTGCAATGTCACGCACGGGGCGCCGAAGGCGCTCGACCTCGATGAGCCCGCCAAGCTGGCCCGGGCCGTTGAGACCATGGAACTGGCGTACGTGGTCGTCACGTCCGTGGATCGGGACGATCTGCAGGACTTTGGTGCGGGCGTGTTCGCCGAGACCATCCGCGCCATCAAGAGCCGCCGGCCGGCGTGCCGCGTCGAAGTCCTGATTCCGGATTTCCAGGGCCACGAAGCCGCGCTGCACGCGGTGCTCGACGCCCGTCCGGATGTGCTCAATCACAATACCGAGACCGTGCCGCGGCTCTACCGGCAGGCGCGACCCGGCGGCCGCTACGCGCGCTGCCTGGAACTGCTCGACCGCGCGCGGCGCTACGCCCCTGAGATCCCGACCAAGACGGGCTTGATGGTCGGGCTCGGAGAGACGTTCGAGGAACTCGTCGAGGTGCTGCGCGATCTCCGCCAGGTGGACTGCCAGATCCTCACCATCGGGCAGTACCTGCGACCCTCGGTCGCGCACCTGCCGATGTCGCGGTACTACACGCCTGAGGAGTTCGCCGAACTCAAGCGCATCAGTCTCGACCTGGGCTTCGGCCACGTCGAGTCGGGCCCGCTCGTCCGGTCCTCCTACCACGCGCACGAACAAGCTGACAGCTACGACCGCAGCAGGTAGCGCGACCGTCGGACGCCTGCTTGGCCATCGCCACTCTCGACGACGTCCGGCGCGACATCATCACCTGCGAGCGGTGTCCGCGCCTGCGTGACTACTGTCGCCGCGTGGCCCGCGAGAAGCGCGCCGCGTATCGCCAGGACACCTACTGGGGACGCCCCGTGGCGGGCTTCGGCGACCCGGCGGCCCGCATCGTCCTCGTCGGCCTCGCGCCGGCCGCGCATGGGGCCAACCGCACGGGGCGCAACTTCACGGGCGACGGCGTGGGTGGGTCGGGCGACTTCCTGATGGCGGCCCTGCATGCCAACGGGCTGGCCAACCAGCCGACGTCACGGGCTTCCGACGACGGTCTGGTGCTCATCGACACGTGGATCATGGCCGCCGTGCGGTGCGCGCCGCCCGACAACAAGCCGACCCCCGGCGAGATCGCCACGTGCCGCGCGCACATGGCAAGCGAGTTGGACGCGCTGCCGAACGCACGTGTGCTCGTGGCACTCGGACGCATCGCGTTCGACTCGTGCCTGCGGCTGCTCGCCGCGCGCGGGCTGAAACCGAAACGCCGACCGCTGTTCGAGCACGACGGCGTCGTCCGCATCGCCGGCGGCCCGACGATCGTCAGCTCCTACCACCCCAGCCGCCAGAACACCCACACCGGCCGCCTGACACCGCCCATGCTGCGCGCCGTGTTCCGCACGGCCAAGCGTGTAGGGGGTCGAGATCTCTTTTCCACAGATTTAGCCGCTTCGGTGCCAGATCTCCCTCTGGGAACTGCCCGACTATCGGCTTCGCAAGTGACTGACTACCTCGCCGAGCGACTTGGCGTCCGGCGCCACGATCTGCAAGGCCGTCCCCGCTATTCCCATCAGGATCGTGATCGCCAACGCCGCGCCCCACGTGCGCCGCAGCGCGGCGCCCACCCATGTGCCAGCGTCCTCCCTCCGGAGTCGCCGGTAGAGCGTCGTCACGACTGCGGCATCGAGGGCGACCTCGGCCAGGAGAATGGGCGCCATGTAGACCGTGTAGCCGATGATCACCAGCCCGCCGGTGGCGCACAGCGCGGCGACGACCACGGGCCAGAGGTCACCGAGGTCCAGCGATGCCGCGTCACTCGCGCCGCCGCGGACGTCTCCGGCCGTGCTCCGGACCTGCGCCTCGACCGCGGTGCGGGCGTGCTGCGCCGGTCCAGGGCGGCCCCACTCGCCAGTGGCGCCGGCTCCCCCGCTTCGCCCGGATCCGAAGACGGACGGCGCCGCGTCGGGCGCATCGCCCGAAACCAGAAGGTCACTTGCATCGAAGGCTGACGTGAGATCGAGGTCAGCCTCCTGCTCCCGTCGGCCGCGCTGCCAGCTGATCCACAGGCGAAGCAGCGCAAGGAAGGTCGCATACCCAGCCAATGTCGCGAGGCTGTATCGGAGGCCAAGGTGGTCGATGCCCTGCGCGCTTGCCGAGCACCGAGATCAGGAACGCGCCGCCGCCGGCGGTCGCCAGCAATCCGAGCATCTGCAGCCGGGGGAAGCCCTGGGTCGTCAGGCGATGACGCAGCAGTTCAACCAGGGTGGATCGGTCGCGCACGAGTGACATGGCTGAACGCAGGGTGACTATACTGCGCGGATGCCTCGAGCCGTCTTCTACGTCGTGACCGCGTGGCTCACGCCGGTCATGGCCGTCGCGGCGTTCTCGGGCGGACTGCCCTTTTCGGCCGCCGTCGCGCTCGGAGCTGTTCTGGCCGCCGCGACGTCGGCAGGGCTCAACCGGCTCGTCGCGCAGGCACTGTCGCCCGTCATCGGCGAAGGCCGCACGTGGCTCATCGCGCTCTTCCTGGTGCTGTCGGCGGTGTCAGTCGTGCACATCTCCCGCGCGAGCCTGTTCGCCGCCGATGCCAACCGCGTGGCCTGCTCCGTCCTGCCCGGCGACGCGATCCGCCTCGGACACAGTTGCGTGTCCGCCTACGTCGAGGCTGCCCGGTTTGCGAGCCGCGAGGACGTCAACATCTATGTCGAGGCCTTGTATCAGCCCCGAACGATCGGCGGGCTGAACGTGGACACCTCGTCGAGCGACATGCCGATGCGCGCCGCCTCGAGTGCCTGGAACGGATCGAGGCTGGAAGCCGGCTGCAGCGCATCGAGGCCGCGGCGAAATCGCGCGTCCGTCGCGTCGCTCGAGACTGGCGCCGGGACGGCCGTCCGGGTGTGAAGCCCTTCGGGTCCGCTCAGCACGGCGTCAATCTCCCTGTGAACCCATTCGGGGAGGTCTCGGCCGCCGTAGATGGCGGCCAGGCCGCTGAAGTGCTGCGCCAGCAGCGACTCGATATGAAGATGGTCCGAGCGATACCGCTCGAGCATCGCCACGATCTGGGCGTGGTTGGTCGTGAACGGCGTCGCGCGGTTCCAGGCCTGCACCGCCACCAGGTCCTGGGGCAGCAACCGGCGAACCAGCCGGATCATGCCGTCGATGCCCTTCGACGGGGCCTGGAGGTTGCCCCGGCCCAGCACGATCAGGAAGGTGCGTCGTGACGAGCCGGCCCCATCCGGCGGTCGCGTCCCGGCCGACAACAACGCCGGGGCGGACACTCTCGGCAGCTGCCGCGGTGCGGTCGATGGGCGCGAACTGGCGTATCTGCTGAGGCTTGCCGCCCTCAGTGATCGTGAAGTCGCCCTGCTGCAATCCTGTGATGGGTCGGCCGCGTTCGTCCAGCACACGCACCTCGACGACGCGCGGCGTCGTTCGGTACGGAACGTCGGAGGTGTCTGCGGTGTCTGCGGCGTCTGCGCGGGCAAGACGGCCGTGGGCACGCTCGCGAGGACAGCCAGGACGACAGCCCAGGTCTTGCGGGACATCGGGGGCATTCTAGCCGCGGATCGGGTCGCTCAGCCCTATACTGCCGCATGCTCGAATCGGTGCTGACGGGGCGGCCGGCGCGGTCGGTGGCGGAGGTGCTCGCCCTGATGCACGCGATCGACGCGGCCCTGCCCGACGATGACGGCGTGAAATGGTTCAACCGCCTCTATCTGCGGGTCACGGCGGCGGTGGCGGCCGAACTGGCCGTCGCGGGCACCGCGCCCTCCGGCGACGATGACTTTCTGGCGCGCCTCGACGTGGAGTTCGCCAACCTGTATTTCGACGCGGCCGCGGCCGGCGATCGGACGCCCAGGCTGGCCCCGCCGGCCTGGCGGCCGCTCTTCGAATGCCGGCGACAGCCGCTCGCGCGTCTGCAGTTCGCCCTTGCCGGCATGAATGCGCACATCAACCGCGATCTCCCCGAGGCGCTCAGCCGGACGTACGCCGGCCTCGGCGGCGCCCCGCGACGCGGCGACGCGCGGCACGCGGCCTATGTCGCCGTCAACGACGTGCTCGCGCGCGTCGAAGAAACGGCCAAGGCCGAGCTGCTCGTGAACGACGCGCTTGTCCACCTCGACCAGCAGGCCGGGGAGATCGACGACCGGCTCGCAATGTGGAAGGTCGGCGCGGCCCGCGACGCGGCGTGGACCCACTTCGAGGTCCTGTGGGCGCTACGGGCGCTGCCGGTCCTGCGTACTGACTTCTTCGCGAAGCTGGATCGGATGACCGGATTCGCCGGCCGGGGCCTGCTCGCGCCGCTGCCGCGTTTCTCTCCCGCCCGGGTGCGCCGTGGGGCGCACATCGGCTGAGGCTGTCACGTTCGGAGATCTGTCACCGGAGAACCCAAAACTGTGGAAAAGAGATCTGACCCCCTCATCGCCATGTTCCTCGCCCTGTTGCTGCCGGTCGCGGCGGCAGCACAACAGGCGGCCGACCGCAAGCCGGGTGACTATCCGCTCGGGCCCGACTCGCGGCCGCAACCCGGCGTCCCGAAGGGCACGCTCGAGGGGCCGTTCGAGTTCAAGAGCCAGGTGATCGCCGGCACGGTGCGCCGCTACTGGATCTACGTTCCGGCGCAGTACAAGGCGGGCGTGCCCGCCAACGTGCTGGTCTTCCAGGATGGACAACGGGCGACCAATCCGACGGGCGTGCTGCAGGTGCCCCAGGTGCTCGAGAACCTGATCCACAAGGGCGACATCCCGGTCACCATCGGCATCTTCATCACGCCGGGCCATCGGGCCGAGGTGTATCCGGACAACCTCGGCACGGGGAACCCGAACAACCGGGCGCAGGAGTACGACTCACTCAGCGACGCCTACGCCCGCTTCCTGATCGAGGAGATGCTGCCGGAAGTCGGCAAGAAGTACACCCTCACCTCGGACCCGGCGCGCCGCGCCATCGGCGGCACGAGCAGCGGCGCCATTTGCGCGTTCACGGTCGCGTGGCATCGGCCCGATCAGTTCAAGAACGTCATCAGCATGATCGGCAGCTACACGTCGATCGGCTACCGTCCGGCGCGCGACGGGCAACCGATGATTCCCGGCGGTGATCTCTACCCGACGCTGATTCGCAAGAACCCGATCAAGCCGATCAAGATCTTCCTGCAGGACGGGTCGGGGGATCTGGACAACAACCAGGGCAACTGGTTCCTCGCGAACCAGCAGATGCTGTCGGCCCTCAATTTCGCGAACCGCACGGCGGACAGCGCCAAATCGACCGGGCCACGCTACGAGGTCAAGCACGAATGGGGTGACGGCGCGCACTCGGATGCGCACGGCGGATCGCTCCTGCCCGACATCCTGCGCTGGATCTGGCCGAAGTAGCGGCGCGGCCCCCTACGCCGACGCGACTTCGAAGACGCGGACCCGGCGCAGGAGGACATCGACGAGCCACAGCGCGAACCCGGCGGCGACCAGCCACGGCCAGAGCGCGCGGCGCGCGGTCTGCTGACCGCCCGTCTCGCGTCGCACGTCCTCAGCCGTGGGCGCGATCTTGCCGCCGCTCGATTCCGCAATCGACGCCAGCATCGTCGCGTCGGTGTCGCGGAAGCGGTACTCGACGAAGGGGTCCGGCAAGACGAGTCGCGACGTCGCCGCCGCGTCGGCGCCGGTCGCGCCAGCCAGCGTTACGGCCAGGGACCGGCTCGCGTCGGCAATGACCGAGGCCTCGTATCGACCCGGGGCGACCTGGCGAGCGGTCACCGTGACCGGCGCCGCGTCGCCCGACCGCACTTCGAGCACGGGCTTCAGGAGGTTCAGATACTGGCCCTTGCCGTCGCGCGCCTCGAGCCCGACGACCACCGACTGGGCGCCAGCTCGCGACGGGCCGACCGACACGTCAATCGCGCGTGTGGGCGGTCGCTGCCGTTCGAGGGCGCGGATGAGCGCCGAGAAAAACGGTCCGTAGCCGCGCCACTTGAGCCAGTCCGCGGCCCATCGATCCTTGACGTCGGAGGCGAAGACCGCGGTGCGGCCCAGTCCGATGGGCCAGAAGGCCAGCAGCGGATCGCCCTCCTCGGTCGCCATCAGCTCGACCGCGTTGTCCTTGACCACGGTCGCGGTCCGTCCGCGCAGGCCGGGCATGCGCGAGAAATCCACACCCTCGAAGAAGCCCCTGACCTTGAGCAGCGGCTTGATCGTCTTGCCCTCGTCGAACGACGGGGTCGTCGCGTTCTTCGCTTCCTTCACGAAGACCTGCGCGACCTCCTTCGCGTCCATCACGACGTAGGCGCGGCCCTTGCCCCACTTGGCGATGTTGCCCAGCAACTCGGCGTCCGCCGCCGGCCCGACCGAGATCGACGACACCGTGATCTTGGCCGCCACCATCTTCTTGAGGAGCGTCTCGTAGTCGTCGGGATAGGAGCGGCCGTCGGACATGAGGATGACGTGCTTGGCTCTCGCCTTGGCGTCCTTCAGGGCGAGATACGCCTGTTCGACCGCTGGGTAGATCAGCGTGTGGCCGCTCGGCTCGATCGCAGCCACGGTCTTCCGGATCGCCTCGCGATTCTTCCCGACGTTCCGAAGGGTGATGTCCCAGGTGAGCCCATCATTGAAGGTGACGACCCCCAATGAATGCTCGTCCTCGAGCACGTCAATCGCCGCCTGCGCGGCCGCCTTGCAGAGTTCCATCACCTGGCCGGCCATGCTCCAGGACTTGTCGAACACGATGATGAGCGCCACCTCTGGCTGGTCCTTGCGCTCAAACGTCACCGGCGTCAGCCGTTCGAGTTCGGTGTTGCGATACCCGGCCGGATCCCCCGGCGCGCCTTCGCCAAACACCGAATCACCGCCGGCCACCAGCAGGCCTCCGCCCTCTTCCTCCACCCACGAGGCCAGGGCCACCATCGCGGCCTGGGAAATCGAGGCGCGCGCGACGTCGCTCAGGATCACCACGTCAAACGGATCGAGTTGCTCGAGCGTCGTCGGCAAGCGCGCTGGCGTATCGACCGTGACGTCGAACCCGGACTGCGTGAGCGCCCCCTGCAGATAGCGCGCGCTTCCAGGCGAGCCCTCCACGTAGAGCACCCTTGCACTGGGCCGCACGATCACTTCGCGCGAGAGCGTGTTGTTGGTCGCCAGCGGATCGCCGCTCACGGTGACCGTCGCCTCGATGGCGCGTGCTCCGGCCGCATCGAACGCCAGTTCGACCGGCACGGTGGTGGCCCCAGCCAGGACCACGGCCTGCTTGGTCCCGAGCACGCGCGTGCCATCGCGGACTTCGACGAGGGCCGACGCCTCTCGCTGACTGCCAATGACGACGTTGGCCACGGTGAAACCGCCGGCCGAGACGCGTGCGGGCAACTGCACCGAGTCCACCCAGGTATCTCCCAGGTCACGCACCGTCATCGGTTCGACGAAGACGGGGATGCCGTCGGCGGCCAGCTGCGTCACCGCGCGCTTCACGTCGCCCGACGTCTCGCGGCCGTCGCTGAACAGGACGATGCGCTGCAGGTGACCGGGCCGAAGCTCCGCGCGGGCGCCGGCCAGCGCACGCTCGAGGTCCGAGCCCTCTCGGGGGACCGGCGACCGGGCCGGATCAGCCGCCGTGGCCGGATCCGCCAGGGCGCGCAGCGCCGCGGTGTTCTCCACGGCCGTGGCCTCGGCGCCGAACACCAGTACGCGCGAATGGTCGGGTCGCACCGAGGCCGTCAAGTCGTCGATCCGCGAGGCCGCGCCCGTGATGGCGGCGCTGGCCACGCTGTGCGAAACGTCCACCAGATAGACCACTGACAGACGCGACGATCCCCACGAGATCACCGGCCGGGCCAGCGCGATGGCCAGGGTCGCGAGCAGCAGCGACCGGACGACGGCCTGGAGCACCTGCTGTCGCGGGTTGAAGTTCGTGCGGCCATACGCGCGCGCCAGCCACACCAGGGGAATCACGGCGAGCAGCCAGAGAGCACCGGGGGCCGTGAGCGATATCGTCATGTCAGACCGTGATCCGGCGTTGCCAGGTGGCGAACTCGATGGCCGCGAGAACGAACGCGATGACCACGGCGTACCACCACCAGGGGCGACCCGTCACCTGCCCCGCGAAGCTGATGCCGGAGGCGGTGGTGAGCGAGGACTTCTGCAGATTCGAGATGTCCGGCGCGCCGACATTGACGCCCACCACGCTGTGCGAACCAGCGGCCTCGACCCGGTAGAGGCCTGGACTGCGCAACGTGACGACGGCTCGCTCGCCCGCGCGCATGATCTCGACGTTGGCGCCGTCGGGACCGATCACGCGACGAGTGCTCGCCGGCACCTCGACGGGTCCCGGGCGGCCGGTTGACGCGAGCGCGGGCCTGGCCAACCACTCCAGCGTGTTGCCGATGAGCACCGGGAAGACCGGCGACATCGGCAGGTTCGACTCGCCGAGCGCGAAACTCAACAGCACGAGCCGGGCGTCCGGCCGATCGGCCACCGCCACGAGCGTGGTGCCGCCTTCGGTGGACGCCACCGCTGTGAGAGCCCCTCGGTAGACCCGCGCGCGGCGAATATCCACGCTGAGGGGATCGACGCCCGCGAGCGTCGGGTGGCCCACGGCCGTCGTCCAGCGCGGTGTGCGCTCTTCGCCGGTCAGCTCCGCCAGCCAGGCCGACGACGGCGGCGCGATGAACAGCGCGGGCTTGCCAGGGGCCGCATCCGGCACGGTGCGGTCGAAGATCACGACGTCCTCGTTGCCGGGCTGATAGCCGCCCGGCGGCACGACGGTCGCGCGCACGCCGGGCTCGCGCTGCAGCAGCGTCGCCAGGGCGCCTGGATCAGCACTCACGACCGCGACGCGCAGAACCTCCGAGGCCGCGACCCAGGCGACGGCCTCGTCGTCGGCCTCGAGCGCGTTCTCGGGCGCGCTGATCCGCACGCGCAATCGCGGATCGCCGGCCAGGTCGAGCGGGACCACTTGGCGAATTGTCTCGCCCGGCGCGAGCGTCACCGGCTGATCGAGCACGACGGCCGTCCCCCGCGTGAGGGTGAACCTGGCGTCTTGCGATCCGACGGCGTAGTTCGCGAACTCGAGGTAGGCCTCGGCCTTCCCGGCCGCCGACGTCGCGGCCCGCACGTTGAAGGCCGTGATCGCGACATTGCCGGCCGGCTGGTGCACGGAATGGACGACGACGGCCGGATCGATCGCGCGGGCGATCGCGCCGTCGGTGAAGAAGTGGACGGCGCCGGCCTCGCCGATGCGCGGCCAGGCGGCCCCATCGCCCCCCGAGGGCGACAGCCGCTCGAGTGCCGTCTCGACCAGGGCGATGTCCGAGGTCGGGCCCTCCACCAGGCCGTCGGCCGTGGTGGCGAGGGCCACGTCTTCACCGGCCGACTGCGCCATCGCGCGGGCCTGGGCGACGGCCGTCTGCCAGCGCGTGCGGCCGTTGGCCATGCGCGCGCCCATCGACCACGAGGAGTCCAGCACGAGCAGCAGCCGTCCGCGCGCGGAGGCCGAGACGCGCGGGGCCGGACGCGTCACGGCGAGGGCCAGCGCCACGGCGACGAGCATGGTGAGGGCAAGCGACACGGCGCGGCGCACACGCTCCCACCAGGTCAGCGTCCGCGACTGGTCGAGCACACGCCGCCAGAGCAGCAGCGACGGGACGGCGATCTTCGGCGGTCGCACCTTGACGTAGAACAGCCATGTGGCCACGCCCGCGGCCGTCGCGATCAGCAGCCACGCCTGCCATGCGGCCATCGCCCCAAAGCTCATGCGAGGAACCGCCCCTGGCGGAACGTCTTCAGGATGATCTCGTCGAAGGGGGCCTCCGCATCGGCGCGGATGAAACCGAGGTTGTACCGGCCGCAGAACGCCTGCAGCTCCTCGGCGTGCGCGAGCCACGCGCTGCGGTAGGCGTCGGCCAATGTGGCCGTGACGTCGATGTCGCGCATCTCGCCCGTCTCGGCGTCCACGAACCGGACCTCGCCGAGCGCGCCGGGATCACGGTCGGCCTGCGAGGCAATATGGACGACGAAGACGTCGTGGCCCATCGAGGCCAGCAGCTTCAGGCCGGGCTCGAAGCCTGCGGGGTCGAGGAAGTCGGAGATGACGACGGCCACGCCCTGCTGTCGGGTTCGCGACGCGAACTTGGTGAACGTACCCTTCAGGTCCGTCTGGCCGCGCGCCTGCAGCCGCTCGAACATGTCGAAGACCCGGAAGATGCGGCCCTTGCCGCGACCCGCCACGGTCTCGTCGCCGATGGCGCTGCCGAACGGCAGGATCGTGACGCGGTCGAGGTGGGCGAGGCCGATGTAGCAGAGCGCCGCCGCGATGCGCCGGGCCTGGTCGAACTTCTCGGGCTGAGCCATCGACTGGCTCGCGTCGATGAAGAGATAGATCGGGAGATCCTGTTCCTCGTCGAACAGCCGCAGCAGCAGGCGATTCAGCCGCTTGTAGGCCTTCCAGTCGATGTGGCGGAAGTCGTCACCGGCCGAATACTGCCGATGGTCGGCGAACTCCAGGCCGCGGCCGCGCTTGCGCGCCATCCGATCGGCGCGGTTCTGCCCGGCGAATGCACGACGCGAGACGACGTGCAGATACTCGAGCTTCTTGAGAAAGTCGTCCTCGAAACGCACGTTGTTAGGCGTCCGCTGAGACCCCGGCGAGCAGCTCGTTCACCAGCGTGTCGGTGCTCACCTGCTCGGCCTCGCCCTCGAAGTTCAACAGGACGCGATGGCGGAGCGCCGGCAGCGCCACGGCACGAACATCCTCGACCGACACGAAGGCGTGTCCCTGGCGCAGCGCGTGAATCTTCGAGGCGAGCGCGATCGTCTGGGCCGCACGGGGACTGGCACCGTAGCGGACGTACTTGCGGATGAGCGGGGTCGCGTACGGCTGATCGGGATGCGTGCCGAGCGTGAGCCGAATGGCGTAGCCCTGAACGGGCTTGGACATCGGCACCGCGCGCGCGACCTTGCGCATCTCGAGCACTTCGGCCCCGTCAACCACTCGCTCCACGGACGTATCGAACGGCTGCGTGGTCCGCTCGAGGATCTGGTGCATGGCCTCCTCGCGCGGATACTGGACCTTCAGCTTGAAGAAGAACCGGTCGAGCTGGGCCTCTGGGAGCGGATAGGTGCCCTCCATCTCCAGCGGGTTCTGTGTGGCCATGACGAAGAACGGTTGTTCGAGCTTGTAGGTGGTGTTGCCGACCGACACGCTCTGGTCCTGCATCGCCTCGAGCAGCGCCGACTGCGTCTTCGGGGTGGCGCGATTGATCTCGTCGGCCAGGACGATGTTCGCGAAGATCGGTCCCGGCTGGAACTCGAAGAACGTGCCGCCGTGCGCGTGTTCCTGGACGATGTTGGTGCCGACGATGTCGGCCGGCATCAGGTCGGGCGTGAACTGGATGCGCGAGAACTTGAGGTGCAGCACGTCGGCCAGCGTGTGCACGAGGCTCGTCTTGCCGACGCCCGGAATGCCCTCGAGCAGGACGTGACCGCCGCCGAGCAGGCTCGTCACCGTGCCGCTGACGATCTCCTCGTTGCCGACGATACGCCGACCCACCTCGCGCATGATCTTGTCGAACCGCTCACGGAAGAGATCGATCTGTTCAGCGACGGCAGTGGCAGTCAATGACGGTCTCCGGGCTTCCTGACAAAGTAGCTCTGCACGAGCGGGCGACGGGCTTCGGGCACCGCGGGTGGGGCCGCGGCGCGGCTCTTGTCGAACGCGGCGGCGGCGGCCTTGCTGTAGCCCATGGCCGACCGGCCCGCCTCGGTCTTGCGGCGAATGTCTTCCTTGTCGATGTTCTCGCCCGCGTTGTCCGCGGCCGCCTCGACGGTTTCCTTCTTCAGCGCCTGCGCCAGCAGCGCTGCCAGCGCCTGGTTCGGCTTGTCGCCGGTATTGCCGCCGGCGCCCGGCGTGCTGTCGCCGCTGGCCCCACCGCCGCCGTCCATCATCATGGCCTGGCTGGCATCGGCCTGGCTGGCCGACTCGCGGACCATCTGCATCGACATCGACGTCGAGGCCGACGCGGCTTCATCGCCCGCGTCCTTGGACTTCTCCTGGCCGTCGCCGCTCTTCTCCTGGGCGTCGGACTTGTTCGCCGCCGCGTTGGCGGACTTCGACGCCTGCTCTTCCTCGGCCCACCGCGAATCTTCCGCGCTGCCATCGTCCTTCGGCGCGTCCTTCTTCAGATCCTTCTTGAGGTCCTTTGGATCCAGCGCGTTTCTCGCCTGGTCCTTCGGGGCTTCCTTGGCCGCCTTGGCCAGCTCGGCGAGCGCCTTCTGGAGCGCCGGGTCGAGCGGGTCGAGCTTCTTCATCCCCTCGAGGGCCGCCGCGAGTTCCTCCGGTGTGAGCTTGCCGCTCTGGAGATCGCCCATCAGGGCCATGAGCTGGCGCTGCATCTCAGGCGAGAGCGTGGGCAGCACCGCCTGGACGGTCGCGGCCAACTGGTCGGTCGGCGTCACGGCCCGGGCAGAACGACCGGGCAGAACGATCGAGACGGCAATCACGGCCGCAGCCAGCGCCCCGCTCGTGACCCACGCGCGTTGCGCCGCGACAGGTGGATAGAGGCGATCCCAGGCGACGGCCTCGGCGCGCCTGGTCGCCTCCCCGAGGTGGTAGGCGGTCCACGCGTCTGCCGTGGCCCCTTCACGCGCTTCGAACCAGTGCGCGCTGTGCAGTTCACCGGCGAGCCCCGCGTCGGCATCGACGCGCCGCGCCATGGCATCGGTGGCCGCACGGGCGCGCCGGGCGATCAGGATGACCGTCAGGAGCGCCACGCCGGAGACGCCGAGCACGAGCAGCGCGACGGCGGGCCGCCAGCCGGCCAGCCGCGCGACGAGGGCCACCACGAGCGCGAGCCCGGCCGCGAACGGCGCGAGCCGGGCGACCAGACGCACGGCCTCGCGAGACCGGCGCCGTTGATCGGCGGAAGTCACGACGTCCCGGATGAGGTGATCGGTGGAGGGCGGATGCGTCACGGCTCGACGTTTCTGGCACAACGATATCCGAAATGACCCGCGTTGTGGGGGCTCTCCGCCCTCGCCCGCCATGCATTCGTCACAGGCATGGCCCCTTCGCGCCACGTCGATGCATCAGCCGGCTGACAGCAGCGCCGGGGATCGACGAAAATGTCGTATGCCCGGCCGGGACCACCCCTTGTGACCGACCCGGATACTCCCCTGCCTGGCGTGAACTACCCGTGGACGGTCTTCCACGGCAAGCCCAACTACGGCTGCGATTTCGGCGCCAACATCTGGCAGAGCCACTCTGGGGTGACCGCGCATCTCGACGTGGTGCGGCAGGACTTCGCCGCCATGGCGGCCGCCGGCGCGCGCATCGTGCGGTGGTTCGTCTTCACCGATGGACGGGGTGGCATCGACTGGGGATTGGACGGCACCATCCGCGGGCTGGCCGCGCACTTCTTCGACGACATGGACGCCGCCCTCGCTGCCGCGCGAGACCATGGCCTCCGGCTCTGCCTCGTGCTGTTCGACTTCTCCTGGATGGTGCATCGCGAGGAGCGCGACGCGGAGGGCCGGCGCCTCTTTCGCACGGCACCGCACCTGCTCGTCGGCGACACCGGCCTCGATCGAGATCGGCACCCGCCTGCTCGACCCGTTCTTCGCGCGCTATGGCGTCGGCGGGGCGAGGTCGGATCTGGGCGCGGCGATCCACTCCTTCGACGTCATGAACGAACCCGACTGGGTGACTCACGGGCTGGCGCTTCGCCGATGGCGACGGCCCGGGTGGCTCGGCGGTCACGTGCCGGCGCCGTTCTCGCGGGCGAGCCTTCGTCGATTCGTGCGTCACGTCGCCGACCGGCGCACGTGCCTCGACGCGCAGTCTAGTCACCGTGGGCGGCGCACGCGTGCGGTATGCCGATGAATGGGACGACCCGGCCTACGACCTCGACTTCATCCAGCTCCATCTCTATGTGGACGTGCGCCATCCGCGGCGCGACCGCACGCTGATCGGGCACCGGGCTTCGGCTCTGGGCGTGTCGAAGCCAGTCGTGATTGGGGAGTTCCCGGCCAATGGTGACGCGCAGCATCCGCCCGAGGCACGGCCGCCCCCGTGGTCGATGACGGACTATCTGGTGTTCGCCGACGAAGGCGGATACGTCGGCGCCTGGCCGTGGAGCTTCAAGGGCGTGGACGGGTTCGGCGGGGTGGACACCGAGAAGATGCGCGAGGCGCTCTCCGGCGGGCGCTGAGCGGATGCCCCACGCGCGCGACGAGTCTAGGGCATACACAGCGCCTGCAAAGAACGCCCACAAAGAAGAAGAGCGGGTGGGACATGCCCACCCGCTCTTCCGACGTCACGTTCGGGGCCAAGACCTGACCCCAACCGTCAATTCAAGACCTGACCCCAGACTCAGAACGAGAAGCGCACCTGCATCTGGATGGAGCGCGGATTCTGGTACGCATTCGCCACGCCGAAGCCGGCGCCGCGCGGCAGCGACCGCGCGACCACCACGTCGCCCGTGGTCAGGTCGTACGGCAGGTTCTGCGGCGTGGTCCGGTTCGTGTTGGGATTCGGGAAGCTGACGCGCCGTGTTCCGGCCGGTGATCCGCGCCTGATTCGGCGCGTTGAACATGTCCACGCGCAGCTGGATGTTCCGTCCGCCACCGAGGCGGATGTTCCGCTGAATCGACATGTCGAGCACGCTCGAGAAGCACCCGCGCAGGTAGCCGTTCCCGGACTCGAGCCCGACGCTGCCGACCATCGGCCCCTCGAACGCGAGCTGGTTGAACTGCCGCAGCGGATCGCTGCTGCACCCCTCTCCCGGGTCACCGACCACATAGACACGGCCGCCGTAGTCGGGCGACCCCGTCAGGTTCACGTTGCCGCCGCCGTTCTGGTAGGACGCCGACACCGTGTACGCGGAGCCGGTCGCGCCCGTCCAGATGCCGGAGAGCTGCCAGTCGTTGATCACCAGTCCCAGCGCCTTCATCGCGCCACCCTCCTTGCGCAGGTCCGGGAGGTCCCAGATGAAGTTGGCCTTCATCACGTGGGCGCGCGGGTTGTTGTTGCCCAGGAGCTTCTCGGCCTCGTCCTGGTCGTCGCGCGTGAAGAAGGTCCCGTCGGCGTCGTGCTGCAGGCGGGGCGCCAGGTTCTGGCGGTCGTAGAGACCGATCACGTCGTTGAACCCGAACGAGAAGCCGTTGCGCAGCCGACGCTGGAACGACACCTGGAGCGTGTGCGACGTGCGGGTCAGGTAGCCCTGGTTCTGCGTAATCGAGCTGTAGCCGCGGATCGCCCGCATCAGGTCCTGCGAGACCGCCGTCGCCCCCGGCGTCGTGCTGGGCGTGAGCGTGGGGTCCTGGAACTTCGGCAGGAACGCGGTGCCGTAGTCCACCGCGTTCAGGTTGACCGGCTGCACGATGTTGTAGCCACGCTGGCCGACGTAGGAGACGTCGAGCGCAATCCCCCACGGCAGGGCCATCTGCGATCCGGCGTTCCACTGGAATGACGACGGCAGGGCCGCGTCGGGCTCGTAGACGTTGAGCGACGGGGGCGTCGTCGTCGAGAGCCCACCGCTGCCGAGCGTCTGCAGTTCACCGTAGCGGACGGTGACGTTCTGCAGCGTCGGCGGGTTGAGGATCTGGGCGAACACCGAGTTGCCGCTCGGACGGTCGAAGAACAGGCCGCCGCCTCCGCGGATGACCCAGCGCTGCCGGCCGGTCAGGTCCCAGGCCGCGCCGAAACGGGGCGCATAACCAAGGGCCGGGAAGTCGAACGTGGTCTTCCGAGATGCCCTGTCCTGAGAGGAACAGGCCATTGGTGGTGCTGCCCGATCCGGGCACCAGCGCGCCCATCGCCAGCGTCGTGTTCGGACCGAGGAGCTGGCCGGTGACCGGATTCATCGCCTGACGGTTGCTGCCCGAGCAGGGATAGACACCGCCGACGCAGCCCGGCACGTAGAGCACCGGCGCGGCGCCGAGCGTCCAACGGTCGGCGATGAAGTTGGCCGACTGCCCTGTCGTGTCGTACTGCGGCTGCTGGTGCACGAACCGCATGCCGTAGTCGAACGTCAGTCGGCTGGTGACCCTCCAGTTGTCCTGGATGTAGAACTCGTTGTTGTTGTAGATCCACGTGCCTTCGATGAACTTCGACGACTGCGCGAACGACTGGAAGATCCCGAGCGCGGCGTTCGCGTACGGGAACTGCGAGTCGAGCGGGTTGTTGACGTCGTTGTTGAAGTTCAGCGTGCCGAACGGCGCGCCCTGGTTCTGCTGCTTGATGGCGCGCTGCTGGTAGTAGCCGAACTTGAGCGTGTGGCGGCCGGCCAGCTTCGTGATGTTGAACGCGTAGTCGTTGACCGATGAGTGGTCGGCAAAGCCCGGGTAGCTGTTGTTGGGCGGTGCGTTGGTGACCCGTCCGCCGAAGCCGAAGTTGGGCGGCAACAGCATGCGCGTGCCGTCCCACGGCGCCGATTCCACCTGGTTGAGCGCCTTGTACTGATAGTACGCACGGGTCGATGATGTTGGCGTTCGGGAAGAGATAAGGCAGGTTGAGCAGCCCGGTGTTGGCGCGGCTCGCCACGCTGTTGACGGGGAAACCGGCCGTGCAGAAGCTGGCGCCGTCACCGTTCAGACCGCAGCCGGCCTGGTCGTGCTCGGTGTGTCCGATGTTGGCCTCGAGGAACATCGTCGGCGTGAGGCTGTAGTTCACCGACAGGGACCAGAGCGGCACCACCGGGCTGTTCATGATGGTGTCGTTGAAGCCCGGGAGCGATCCGAGGACGGCCACCTTCGGCTGGGACCAGGACGCGTACTTGAACGAGGTGCGCAGCGCCTGGTTCACCTGGTAGTCGAGCTTGAGCACTGGCTTCGAGGCCGTGATGCGCTGGGTGGGCCGCGTCAGTTGGAAGTTGTAATTCTGTCCCGCTGGCACGTTCGTCAGGTTCGGGAGCGGGTATTGCTTCAGGATGTTCAGCCCGGTCTCGTAGAGCCGATCCGCCGGAATCCGGCCGAGGACGCCGCCGTCCGCGAAGCAGGACGTCTGGGTCGTGGCGCTGCACGTGCCGGTCGCGCGGTAGTCGCGGATGTACGGCCACGGGTTGCCGTTGTTGTCGGTCGTCTGCGAGAAGTCACCAGCGCGCTCGAGCGCGGTCGGCATGCGGTAGCGCACGACGTTGTTGCCGGTTGCCCGCGGCTGAAACTCCTGCGCGAAGAAGAAGAACAGCTTGTTGCTGCCACCCGGTTTGCCGACCGGTCCGCCGATCGAAAAGCCCCAGTCGCGCTGCTTGCTCGTCGTCTTCGGATCGCCGTTGAGGATGTTGGTCTTGCGTGTTCGCGTTCCAGTCCGAGTTGCGTTCGACGTCGTAGAGCGAGCCGCGGAAGCGGTTGGTGCCGCTCTTGGTGGTCGCGGTCACCTGCAGACCGCTCGAGCGGCCGTACTCGGCCTGGTAGCCTCGAGGTCAGCACCTTCACTTCCGCGATCGACTCGACGTTGAGCGACGACCATCAGGCGGTTGCTGCCCGGTTCCATCGTGCCGACGCCGTCCATCATGAAGTTGTTCGAGCCGCCGCCAGTCGAGGCCGAATCGCCGGCCCGGTTGCCCTCGATGACGCCCGGCACGAGGTTGATGAACTCGGTGAAGTTGCGACTCGCGATGGGCAGGTTCGCCACCGCGTCGGTCGCGACCGTGAACGAGCGCTCGCCGGTCGTGGACTGGATCAGCGGCGCCTCGCCGCGCACATCGACCACTTCGGTCGTGCCGCCGACGGCGAGCGTCAAGCTGCCAAGGGCGGCGCGGGTGCCGGGGCTGACCGAGACACCGGACCGTTCGAAGCGTCTTGAAGGACGACATCGAGATCTCGACGGCGTAGACGTCGGGTCGGACGTTCGGGAAGATGAAGTCACCGGTGGCACTGGTCACCACGGGCGCGGACTTGGTGTTCTGCGATTCGCTGATGAGCACAACAGTCGCGCCGGGGATGGCGCCGCCCTGCTGATCGAGCACGGTACCCGAGCACGGTACCGGTAGTGACCTGGGCCGCCGCCGACAGCGGGGCCACCCCGACGAGGCACAGCGCCACGAGCAGGGTTCGAACACGACGTACATTGATCATTCGGTTCCTCCAACACGACCACGACAGACGTCCGTACGTGACGGCCCCGGGCACAGCCCGGGGGGACGCCATCTGACAGTGGACAGATCTCTTCAACCTGCAAAGAGCATGCTGTTCATGCCAATTTCAGCTGACCGTATCCCATTGGCCGGCTGCAATCAACCCGAGGCCGGAAAGCCGGTCCCGCACCGCGGAAGTCGGGGAGGCTTCGCCTCGCCAACCCGCTCCGCACGGAAGTCCCGGCGCCTCTCGCCCAGGTCCCGGGTGCTCGCTGCGCTCGTTGAAGTCCCGGAGGCTCCGCCTCACCTCGCCCGGCTCCGCACGGAAGTCCCGGTGCCTCTCGCCCAGGTTCCGGGCGCTCGCTGCGCTCGTTGAAGTCCCGGAGGCTTCGCCTCACCTCGCCCGGCTCCGCAGGAAGTCCCGGTGCCTCTCGCCCAGGTTCCGGGCGCTCGCTGCGCTCGTTGAAGTCCCGGAGGCTTCGCTTCGCTTCGCGCGAAGTCCCGGTGCTTCGCCCAGGTTCCGGCTGCTCGCTTCGCTCGCTCAAGTCCCGGAGGCTTCGCCTCGCCCCGCCCGGCTCCGCGCGAAGTCCCGGTGCTTTCGGCCAGGTCCCGGGCGCTAAGGCCGTGAGACCGTCTCGGCCTGGAACCGGCGCACCACCGTGCCGTCGGGGCCCGTCAGGACCAGGTCCGCGGGCTGGCTGGGCAGCAACGGCGTGGCGCCCGCAGGCGCAAGGCGGAGGCCGGTGCCGTCCACCTCGAAGAGCGCACCCAGCGTGCGCAGGTCGCCGAGGTCATCGATCGCGAACGACTGCGCCAGCCGCCGCACGCCGTCGTCGGTCCGGACGCGGCGCGTCGCGATCAGGCCCACGTCGCCGACAAAGGGCGCCGCGCCCTCGCGCGTGATGATGGTCACGTTCCGGATGATCGTGTGCAGCAGGCGCGAGTCGTTCTCGGGCAGCGAGTCGTAGCGGGCCGGGTCCGCGCGGTCGAGCGCACCGCCGGGCCCGCCGTCGGCCAGCGCCTGCAGGGCCGTGACGAGCGCAATGAAGTTGAGCTTCACGAGCATCGGGTCGGGATCGACGGCCGGCCAGGGCCCTGTCTCGATGAGCAGGACGGGCGTGCCCCACTTCGTGAGGTTGTCGCCGAAGGCGCGCACCTCGAAGCTGTCGTCGTAGCGGCCCATCCGCCCGGCCGCCCATGGTTCGAGCGCGTCGCGGATGACCGCCCCCAGCTTCTTCGTCAGGACGCGGCCAGGCGTCATCGTCCGCGCCTCGTCGCCGGCCACCGAGAGCAGCGAGATCGCCGCGGCCTGCGGTGGATCGCCGACCGAGGTGCGCCAGTTCTGGTTGTGGAGGTTGAAGCCGACGGCCGGCTCCAGGCGATCGCGCAGCCCCTTCAGCAGCTGCGACTCGGGGCCCTGCAGAAGCAGGGCGTCGCGGTTGAGATCGAGCCCCTGGGCGTTGCGGCGCTGCCAGCGTTCGGCGCCGTCCGGATTGAGCATGGGCACGGTGTGCACGGTGAGGGCAGCCAGGAGCTGGCGCACAGCGGGCTCGGCCGCATGGCGCCCAATCCAGGCGTAGAGGTCGATGAGCGTCGAGGTCGCCGTGGCCTCGTCGCCGTGCATCTGCGACCACATCAACACGGTCGTGGCGCCGGTGCCGAAGGTGACGTCCCAGATCTCGCGTCCTTCGAGCGACGAGCCGACCTGGGTCGTACGAATCGGCCCGGAGGACGGCAGGGCAGCGATGATCTGTTTCAGGGCGGCGTGGTCGAACAACGCCGAGACAGGGGCCGAGACGTGCTCGGTCTCCCACTGGCCTGACAGGTCGGCTGGCGCGATCGTGGTGCGCTGGGCGTGCGGACGGGATGTGAGGCTGACGAGGGCGGCGACGAGAATGGCGGAGACGACGCGCGAGCGTGCCACACGCACGGGGAAGGCGCCAACCGGCGCCGGCCCCCGTGCGTGTCTCTCAATCATGACGCGCGCGAGCCGCTAGCCGCGCTTGCGGGGCGCCCGGCCGCGAGGCGCGCGGGCGCGCGGTTCGCGAGCCGCCGGGGCCGCCGCTTCGCGGACACGCGCCGGCGTCCGGCGCTTCTTGGGCGCGACGGTGCCCAGGCGCACGGCGGTCGGATCTTCGTGCGGCTGCTGGGACACATCTTCCGGCTCATCCAGAATGGCCGCGGGAACGATCAGCGGCACGCCGATGTCCGATGCGGGCATCGCCACGGCGACGTTGCCGATGTCGTCCGGATCGATGTCGCTCGGCAGCGGGCGATCGGCCAGCTCCGGCGCGCCGGGCGTCACGAGGCCCTGCGGACCCGGCCACGCGGTGCCCTTGAAGACGCGGACGACGCCCTGCCGGTCGCGATCCAGGCGGACGATGCCGTCCTTCTGCGCGGCGCGAAGCAGATCGGTGAGGTGACCGAAGCCGTACGCACGTTCGTCGAACGTCGCGTCCGCCTGTCGCAGCACCTGCTTGACGTTGCGCAGATACATGGGCCAGCGCCGGACCTCGGTCGAGGCCAGCAGGCGACCGAACTCGCGAACGCCGTCTTCGGTCGTGCCCAGTTGCGCGCGCGGCGGCGCCTGTTCCACAGGCGACCCGTAGGACGGAGACGCCACCAGCGAGGGCACCGAGCCCTCGGACACGCCGTCGCCATTCAAGGGCGGCAGGCCGACATTCTCAGACAGGTCGCCCGGGAGGCCCGGTGTCTCGGTGATGACCGACGGCGCGCCCTCGACGGCGCTCACCAGCCAGCCCCCCTTGCCCTGCTGCAGGGAGACGACGCCGAACTTGGCGAGCTTCTCGACGAAGTCGCGGAACGATCCGGCCCCGTAGGTCCGCTCGGAGAACGTGGAGTCGAGCTGGATGAGCGTGGACTTGAGGAGGCCGAGCTGCGGCGTGACCTCGCGGTCCGCCAGCACCTTCAGGCCGCGCGTGACCAGCGGAATCGACTGCTCGATGGGCAGCCGGTCGATGCGGGGCCGTGGTCCGGCCGCGTCGCGCCGCGGACTGGCGCCGACCAGGTTCTCGTACGCGATGAACTCGTGGCAGTTGCGCTGCATGATCGCGCTGGTGAACTGGCGCCCACCGACCACGAAGACCTTCTTGTCGTACTGCTTGAGTTTCTCGAGGAGGCTGATGAAGTCGCTGTCGCCGCCCACGATGACGAAGGCGTTGATGTGGGGGTGGGTGAAGGCCATCTCCAGGGCGTCGAGCGCGAGGTTGATGTCCGCGCCGTTCTTGTCTCCCCCCGGCGTCAGGTTGCGCTGCACCATCTTGATGGCGTGCTGCGTGAGCGCCCGGCTGTAGCCGCCGGCTCGCTGCCAGTCGCTGTAGGCGGTCTTCGAGACGACGTCCCCACGCTCCTTGAGGGCCTCGAGCACGAGGCCGGCATCGAAGGAGGTGTTCATCGTGTTCTTGACGCCAATTTCGATGTTGTCGAAATCAATGAAAACGGCAATACGGAGGCGGTCGTCGGCGGGCACAGAAACCTTTCTGAGTGAGCGAGCCTGGCTGCCCGTGACGGAGTCGATTGGCGTTCGACGGGCGCAGCTCGCGGTCGTTTTGGTCGTTGCGCCAGGCCGGTCGGGCGCATCGCTCGTCTCCCGCAGCGGCCGACGGTCGGCCACGAACTGCTGGGGTCTAGACGGGCGTTGGCCTCTATTCTCTCATGATCGGGGGTGATTCCAACCGAGGAGCCGTCGGGCGCCCAGGGCGGCCAGCCCGGACAGGCCCACCACGGGCAGGAGGTGCCAGAGGATCAGATGGGCCGGCCGATCGATGGGGCACAGCACCTGCGCCGCCGCCGCGCCGATGCCAAAGGCGGCCAGGGCCCCTAGACCAGCCGTCCATCCCAGCCGAATCGGCGCCGCCTGCCGGACCATCGCGAGCATTGCGATGGCCGGCACGGCCCCGACCAGCACGCTCTTGAACAGGCACGCCAGATACGCCGGTTCGGCGGTCAGCTGGGCCCACGGCCCCCCGGCCGCGAAGAGGGCCTGGAGCAGGATTCCCGTCCAGAGCGCGAGGGCGGCCACGGGCAGCCACCGGGTCGCCGCGCCGCGCTCGCGGCCAGGTACGGCGAGCGTCAGCGCCGCACCCGCCGCGCCCAACCCAACGCCGGCCGTGACGACCAGTTCGACGAGCCAGCGCGCAGTGGACGAGGCGGCCGCCAGAATCCGCCCGGGGGCCCTTGACGAGAAGCGCCGTGCCGGCGAGGCCGATCGCCAGCAGTGACCAGGCCGCCAGCCGTCGTCCCCACGGCGCGACGACACGCACGGGCGTCGCATGGCTGGCCAGGGCCCCGATCAGTTCCTCAGTCCGCACGTCCCGTCCCCCTGGGCCGATGCAGCAGGCGCTTCAGCGCCTGGTAGCCCCGATGCGCCGTGACCTTCACGGCCGACTCGCTCATGCCAAGACGCGACGCGACCTCGCGCACCGACTCGTCCCGGAACTTCATGCCCGCGATGATCTCGCGCTGCCGCGAGGGCAACGCGGCCATCGCGGCCCGAACGGCCTCGACGTCTACCTCGTCGCGTGCTGACGCAGCCGCACGGGGAGGCGTCGCGGCGGCCAACTCCCCCGCCGTGCCCGACGCCTGCTCGCGCGATCCGATGCGGCGTTCGCGGCGGACGGCGTCGATCAGCCGACTCGAGGCGACGGCGTAGAACCATGGCGCGAACGCGCGGGTCGTGTCGCAGGTGTGCCGCGCGCGGTGCAGGGACATCAACGTCTCCTGGACGACATCGTCCACCCACGGGACGTCGCCGAGTTTCGCGCGCGCGTACCTCCGGGCCAGCGGCGTCAGCGCGGAGAGCAGATCGGCGTAAGCGATCTGGTCCCCGCCCTGAGCCAGCCGCATGAGACCGGCAAACTGGTGTTCCTGATCGGGCGTCACAGCGCGCGCGTTCACACCCTACTACGGGCGGTGACGGAGGGTGGTTACGGACGGGAGACGGGAGACGGCAGACGGGCTACGGAAGACGGCCCACGGGAGACGGCCTGCGGCCCACGCACGACCGACGACGGACGACGGACGACGGGCTGCCGGGTACCGCAAACGGGCGACGGACGACCAGGGTCAGACCACAGCCCACGGGCGACGGGCTACACGAGCAACCGCCAACGGGCGACCTTATGGCGACGGGAGACGGGAGCCCCCTGTAACCCCGGTGGCTTCGAACCCGTAGGACCGCGCGAATCCCTATGAGCGGGCACATGCGGTGTCCGACTCCTCGCCGAGGTCCTCACGACATGAAGATTTCCATCACCACCTGCGCCGGGGCGATCGCCGCGCTCGCGCTGTTTTCCGCGGTTTCCGCACTCGATGCCCGACAGATGTCGAGCGGCGCGGCGATGCCCGCGACGTCCATGGCTGCGCCGATGATGGCCAACGAGTTCAAGCCCTACACCAAGGCCGCCCATCAGGCCGCGATGGATGCGGGCAAGACGACGATCGTCTTCTTTCACGCGCCGTGGTGTCCGGTGTGCCGTGCGCAGGAGCCGAAGCTGATGGCGCACCTCAACGGCGGTCACAAGGACATCGTGGCCTTCAAGGTGGACTACGACTCGAACGTCGATCTGCGCAAGGCGTTCAGCGTCACGAAACAGTCCACGGTCATCCTCTACAAGGGGACGAAGGAGGTGGCGCGCCTCAGCTACATGAGCGACGACGCGTCCATCAACGAGCTGTTCGCGCACGCGATGCCGATGGTGGGCGGGAAGTAGCGTGATCGCGGTCGGGCTCAGCTTCGTCGCGGGGCTGCTGACCGCGCTCTCGCCGTGCGTCCTCCCGGCGCTCCCGATCATCGTCGGGAGCGCCGCGGCGGACCGGCGGCACGGGCCGTTGGCACTCGCGGCTGGACTCGTCGTGTCATTCACGGTCGTCGGCCTCGCGCTCGCGTCGCTCGGGCCGGCGATCGGCCTCACGGATGTGTGGATTCGTCGCGCTGCCGCGCTGATGCTCGTGCTGGCGGGCGTCGTGATGTTGAGCGCACGACTTCAGGATCGACTGTCGGCGCTGCTCTCGCCGCTGGCGTCCGCGGCGGCACGGTCGAGCGCCGGCGCGGGACGCGGGCTGGCGGGCCAGTTCGGCGTCGGCGCGATGCTCGGCGCGATCTGGAGTCCGTGCGTCGGCCCGACGCTCGGCGCCGCGGTGGGCCTGGCCTCGTCGAGCGCGACGATCGGACGCGCGGCCGTGATGATGTTCGCCTTCGGCGTCGGATCGGCGCTGCCGCTGTTAGTGACGGCCTATGCGTCGCGTCGAGTGATGGCGGCGCGCCCCCGGCTGCTCGCGGCCGCCTCGCGGGGCAAAGTCGTGTTCGGCGCGGCGCTCGTGCTGATGGGCCTGTTCGTGCTCACGGGCACGGACAAGATCATCGAAGCAGCCGTGCTCGAGCGTCTGCCGCAAGGGTGGATCGAGCTGCTGGCGAGCGTGTGAAAACCACCTCGGAGGTAATTCCTACGAAAACTGTAAGGCCGCGGCGTGGCCTTACAGTTTTCGTAGGAATTACCTCCGAGGTCGTCGGCGCACCGCGACGATCCCCAGCCCGAGGAACAGCCCGCCGAGCGCACCGGCGCCGGCATAGAGCGGCCGGTTCGGGCTGATCGGCGTGGTGGGCAGGCGCGCCGCATCGATCAGCCGGAACTGCGAGCCGAGCTGGCGTCGTTCCAGATTGGCCCGTGTCCTCGCTTCCTCCCGCATATCGAACATCTTCTTGTAGCGCGCCTGCAGTTCCTCGTGGTCTCGAAGCATGATCTGGAGACCGCCCCCGACCTGCCACGCGCAGCTTCTGTTCGTACTCTGAGAGGCGGCGTGACAGTTCCTCCAGGGTCGCCTCCAGGAACTGATCCGTTCCCGCGGTGGCATTCTCGCGATCGCGGGCGCTCTCGTTGATCACAAGATCGGCCACACGGTCGGTCACCTTCTGTGCCGTGCGCGCATCCGACGAGATGTAGCGCACCTCAACGAGCTCGTCGACGGATTTTCCAGGATCCGGCTCGGGCGGCCCTATCGACACCTCGCCACGCATTCGCTCAACCCGGTCCTCCATCAGCCGCCCGCTCATCTCGGGCTCGTACAGCTTGAGCTCCGTGATCAACATCTCCAATCTCGTTCGGCTCATTATCCTGTTGCGGATGGCTGTTCACACGATCGGCGATCCTCAGCGTCCCCTCTGCGCCGACATAGACCGGCGACACCTGCTGAGGCGTGACGTAGATCAAAGCCCTTGATTCGAAGATCTCGGGCTGCGTGTAGGACGCCGCCCAGCCTGCGGCGCCGGCCAGTCCAACCGACGCCAGCACGATCCCCGCCGCGCGCCAGGTGAATCGCGCGCGGCGCGGTGCGAGGATCGCCGCCGCCGCGACGCCGTGCGCCGCCGGCACCTCGACCCCCGCAGCGAGCGCATCGGCGAGATCGTCCATGTTCTGAAACCGATCTGCCGGCGCCGGCGCCAGGCATCGCGTGATCGCGGCGACGAGCGCCGGCGGCATGTCGGCGCGCGCCGCGAGCAACTCGACGTTGGCGCCACTCGCATGCGCGTCGCGAAACTCCTGCAGGCTGCGTCCACGCACGGGAAATGTCCCGGTCGCCAGGTGGTACAGCAGCACGCCGACGCTGTAGACCTCGCTCTGCGCCGTCGCGGGCTGGCCCGCGAGGACCTCGGGCGCCAGATAAGCGGGTGTGCCGGTGAGCGGCTGCGGTGCCGCGCCGTGGCCGTTCCCACGCGAATCGTGACCCGCGCCGAAGTCGGTCAGGACGATGCGTCCGTCCTGCGTCCGCATCACGTTCTGTGCCTTCACGTCATGGTGAAGCAGGCCAGCCTGGTGCACCGCCGTGAGCGCGCTGCACAGGTCGCGGCCGATCCGGGCAATTGCGCGCGCCGACCGCGGTCCGCCCAGGCGCACTTCCTCGGCGAGCGTGTGGCCTTCGAGAAACTCCATCCACAGACCGACGCGCCCGTCGATCCGTTCCGCGCCGTGGACGGTGACGACGTTCGGATGCTGGACGCGGGCGAGCAGCCGCCCTTCCTCGATCACCGCCGATTCGCGCGCGTCCCCGCCGGACTCTCGACGCCGGAGCAGCTTCAACGCCACCACCCGGTCGAGACGCGGGTCGTGCGCGCGATACACATCGCCGTAGGTGCCTCGGCCGATGCGCTCCAGGATCGTCAGGGGCCCCCAGGTGGCACCGACCGCCTCGTCCGACCCGGCCACGGCTGCGATGCGGTCCGCGGTCGCAAGGGCGCTGGGCAAATCGACCGACAGCTCCCCATCCGGCCCGATGTGCGCCTGCAAGACACGCTCGATGAGGCGGAAGCGCGCGACCATCCCGCGCTCGCTCTCGGTGAGCGGACGCGCGTCGATGGAGGCCCAGTCGATGGGCCGTCCATCGGCGAGGGCGACCGCGATGTCATTCAGCCAGGGTGCCTGGGTCACGAATCTCCTCCGCCAGTCTCATGAGCGCGCGCACGACGGCCATGCGGGCGGCGTTCGGTGACGGCTTGCCTGTGGCCGCGGCCACCTCGGCGTAGGTCAGCCCCAGCTCGACGCGCGCGACGATGAGCTCGCGCTCGGCGGCCGTCAACCGTTCGAGCGCGGCGTCGTAGCGCTCGACGGCCTCGGCGCCGATCGCGGCCTCGAGCGGCGAGAGGCCGGGATCGGCCGCCTCCTCGTCGAGCGGCGCCGGGGCCGGCCGACGGCCGGCGCGCCGCAGTTCATCGCGAATCCGATTCATCAGCGCCTGCCGCAGGTACGCCTGAAATGCCCCTTCGCCTCGATGCTCGAAGCCGTCCATCTTCGTAAACGTCTGGAGCAAGGTGATCTGCACAAGGTCCTGCGTGTCGGTCACATCGCGGGCCCACCGGGGCAGACGGCCGCGCGCCCAGCGCCGCAGGAGAGGGAGATAGCGGGCGAAGAGATCGCTGAGGGCATCCTGGTCGCCAGACCGCGCCCGGGTCAGCAGCGTGAGCGTCGAGTCCCAGGTCGCGTCCGCGTCGGTCATGGTCGCGGCGATGGTAACCCCTCGGGCAAATACCTCGGAGGTATTGGGAAACCGCGGTTGTCATCCGGCTGGGGTCAGACCGGGGTCAGACCATGGTCTGACCCCGGTCTGACCCCAAGATCGACGCAGGGGGCGACCCGCTTGACGCCGAGGGCAACGGCGAGGTGACCGCGTTCGGCAGTTACATCGGACCGTATGATAGTGGCATGGCCCTAGAACTGACGGCGGTATTCCAGAAGGTGCCGGAAGGCTACATCGGCTTCGTCGAGGAGCTGCCAGGGGCAAATACGCAAGGTGCGACGCTCCAGGAGACCCGAGAGAACCTCCAGGACGCCATCGCCCTGCTCCTGGAGGCTAATCGCGATCTGATTGAAGAAACCTCCAGCGGCAGCGAGGTCATTCGAGAGCCAATCAAGGTCGGCGCGTGAAGCGACGGGCGCTTGTGCGGCACCTCGAGGAGCACAAGTGTTTGCTGCGGCGCGAAGGGGCCCGACATTCCGTGTACGTGAATCCCGCTCTCCGTCGCAGCTCGACCGTGCCCCGCCACGCCGAAATCAACGACAGCCTCGCGCGCAAGATCTGTCGGGATCTTGGAGTACCAGAGCCCTGACGCAGAGCGTCGCGCTCCAGCCCTTACCGCGCTCGGAGCCACCGCGCGGCGTGCACGCGGTGCTTCGGATTCTTCGACGTCACTTCAACCGTCGCGTCGTCGCTGACGCCGGCGGCAGAAAAGCTGAGGCGATAGGCGCTGTGGAGGACGGCGAACAGCCGCTCGAACGGCGGCGCCGGGGTCGTGAAGCCCCAGGAAGTGCGAGTCTGCCGATCGTCCTGAAGCAGCAGCCCACCGGTCATCGCCGCAAGCGGACGCATCAACCGATCGGGCTGATAGTCCGACGGGAATCTGCTGCGATTGAATACCCCCCGATCCTGTGTGCCGCCGAAGACCTCCATCATCACGTGCACAGGCACCCCGAGTGCAGCCAGTTCGCGCGCGGTGTTCTCGAGGCTGCGACGATTGCCTGAGGACTCGCCATCCGTGAAGAGCAGGACCGCGCGCCGGCCCCGCTCGTTCGCCAGTGTCGCCGCCGTACGAGCCACCGCGTCCATCGTCGGTGAGGGTCCCTTGCGATCGTCAACATCGATGTCGGAGAGCGTCAGCACGCGACGGGCGGCCTGCTTCAGCTCGTCGGGATCCGCGGTCAGTCTTTCGCTCAAAGCCAGCATGCCTCCAGCGAACCGGCCGATGCGTGCACGGTCTCCAGACGGCAGGCGTCTGGGCAACGCGCCCTCGATGCCATCGAAGAGAGCTAGCACGCCCGTGCCCCACCAATCGGACCCTCGGGACTCGGGAAGGTCGGCTCCGTACGTCATGCTCTGTGACATATCGACGAGCAGGACCATCGACAGGGGGTCTTCGGCGCGCGTGATGGCCTCGACGACGCGCGGTACGCGATCCACCGCGAGCGTGACGTCGTCTGACCGCAACTGCGTCACGGGACGCATCTGGTCGTCGTGGACGATGATCTCAACAGTCCGGGTGTCGTTCGACGACTGGCCCGGCGGCTGCTGCCAGCCCAGCACCATGAGCGCCGCGGCGCCGACCGCCAACGCCCTCACCGACCGCCTCCGCTCGCGCGAGTTCTGATGACATACGCCGACGCGCCCGGAATTCCTACTCGGATGCGCACGTCCTTCGTATCACCTGCCACGGCGGGACGGAACCCGACGACATAGCGTGTCCGGACTTCGTCGAGCGCGTCGGCCGCGACCCGAGGCCAGGCCGGATCCGGCGTCAGGTCCTTGGAACGGACGTACCCGCCCCCGGTCTCCTTGGCCAGATCGAGCATGACGCCGTCCGTGAAGAAGCGCGTCTCGGGACCCGGCGATTTCGGCTCCCAGGTGTCCACGAATCGTCCCTGTATCCGGTCGTAGCCCGCCCCAGTGGCAACGCCGTACACCATCGTCTCGGCGTCGATCGCCGCCTGCCTCGCGTCGCCGACGGACACATGTCGCAGCCAGCCGTCGCGAGCGACGGCAAGTGAGGTCAGGCCGACCGCGATCACGGCACGACGGCGCGCGGCGACCGGCAGGGCTGCGACACTGCGAACGACAGCGGTCGGGAAGGTGTCCAGCCACCAACCCGGCCAGAGCTCCTCCGCCAGGACTCGACGCAGGATCGTGCGGTCCGCCGTCAGGTGCGGACTGACCGAGACCTCGAGCCCGTAGGTGCCTATCGCGAGTCGGTCGCCCTCTCCCAGCGCGTCCACGAACGTGGTCGCGACATCGCGATGAAGATCAAGCTCGCCGGCGGTCTGCACCATGAGGACGGCTGAGACCGGCTGGCGATCGATCGAGAACTGCTCCACTTCGAGCGTGCGCCCTCGTTCGCTGACCTGGAAATCACTGCGACCAAGGCCGGTCAGGAGCCGACCTTCGCGACCGCGCACGGTGACTTCGACGACGGTGAGTTCGACGCCCGCTCGGAAGGTCTGCTGAATCTGCGGTGGCTCTTGCGCGGCAGGGATGCCGATGGCGTACGCGACAGCACCGGCGGCCAGCAGCGTCAGGACATGCGCGCGATACCCGGCAGGCATGGGCGGATACCTGTCCACCGCGCCCGCCTACTTCGCCGCCTCGAAGACCAATAGGCGCGTCCCCGTCTGGGTCAGCAACTCCAGGTGCCCCTCGACGATGCGCCATCGGCGCACGCCCTCGAGCGCCTTCAGAAACGCGGACTCCACATCCATCCCCGACGGGCACGCGATCCGCGTGCCGGCCAGCGCGCCGAAGGTCAGGGTGTTGTTCCGCGTCTGATACGGACCCGTGAAGCGGTTGCATCCCGACCCGCCGCTCGCGCGGCTCGTGGCCGCGTCCAGCATCAGCGTGACCGGATTGAGCGTGTCCTTCGGGCCGAGCACGCGGTCGCCGATACGCACGGCGCGCCAGTCGCGGTTCTCATGCGGGGGCGGCATGGCCGGCGGTGTCGGCGCCTGGGGCGGCGCGGGCGGAGGGGGCGGTGGGGGCGGCGGCACGCGGACGAGCACCAGCGCGACGCCGGAGGTGGGGTTCGGTCCCAGCACCGGTGTGACCCGATCGGACGTGAACAACAACTTCCCGTCGACCGTGATCCGTCCGCGCACGACGTATCGATGGCTCGCCACGATGTCCGCCGACTGGTAGGGAATCACGAAGCCAACAGGCAGCTGGCCAGGTGAAGGTATGCGCGCTCGGCCGATGGCCTCGGCCGGCGCATCGGCGCGCGACACATCTTCGAGTGTGACCTCGACGACGGCGTTCGGGGGCAGCGCGATGCGCTCACGATAGGCGACGGTTCCGGTGACGGTCGGCGTCGCCAGCCCGCGACCTGATTGAGCAGGCGCACGCTCCGCAGCGCAGACTGATACAGCGACGACGCAGATCGAGATGGCTCCCGCAGCAGCAAGGACCAGACGCAGTCGGGCCATGTGTCTTCCGGGTGGATCGCGTGCGATCAGTCTAGCGTCTTCTCGGAAGCGCGACGCGCGCTGCTGGTGAGGGGCGCCGTGCCCGCGAGCGCCCGTAGCCACGCACCTTCGGCCGCCAGATAACCGTCGAAGTCGCGATAGATCACGTGCGGCGGCACCGCCGCCTGAGAGAAGACGGCCGCGTCGAAGGACGTCGTGAGGGCCACGCAGCGCATACCGGCGCGGACGATGGCTTCGACGCCGACTGGGGCGTCCTCGAAGCCCAGGCAGCGCGCCGGATCGACGCCGAGCAGTTCAGCCGCGCGCAGATAGATGTCCGGTGCCGGCTTGCCGTGCGGCACCTCGTCGCCACGAACGATGACGGTGATGCGATCGGCCAGACCGATCTCGCGCAGGGAGTAGCTGACGTTCTCACGGGGGCCGGATGTCGCGACCGCGACGGGGATCTCGCGGGCCTCGAGCGCGTCGAGCAACGCCAGCAACCCGGGCATCGGCTCGAGTTGGCCCGCGGCGGTCTCGCGGTAGAGCGTCTCCTTTTCGTGCGCGAGATCGCGCTGCTCGTCGGCCGTGAGATCGCGCCCGAACAATACCGGCATGATCTCGTCGTTGCGCTTGCCGTCGAGCCGGCGCCGTAGCTCCATCGTCAGCGGAGGCAGCCCGTGCCGGCGCATGAAGACCTCGAAGGCGCGTGCGTGCCAGGGCATGTTGTCGGTCAGGGTGCCATCGAGATCGAAGATCGCGGCGACGGGGTCGTACCTCGAGTGTGGAAAACTCCGGGGACCTCGTTCTGCCATGTCCCCGGAGTTTCCCACACTCGAGGTACGACCCCCTAGACACTGTCACAGACTAAGGGGTCGCACCTCGTCTGTGGGAAACTCCGGGGACATGGGTGATCGAGGTCCCCGGAGTTTTCCACAGACGAGGTGCGCCCCCTGGACACTCGCCGAATGCGTCAGAGTGAAGGGCGATGGAGTTTTCCATACTCGAGGTACGACCCCGTTGATTGAGCGCCAATATCAAACCCGGCTCGCCGAGCTTCGGCAGGTGGCGGCCCAGCGGGATCGGCGTCATGGCCAGGTCGCGTACCTGCGCCTGGGGCTGGTCGGCCTTGCGGGCGCCGCGCTCTTCATCTCAGGCTGGAGCGGCCTGCCGGTCGCCCTCGCCGCAGCCGTGGCGTTCATCGTCATCGCGGTCTACCATGCCAGGGTCCTCGCCGCGCGCGACCGCGCGCGTTCAGCCGCGACCTATTACGAGCGCGGCCTGCGCCGGATCGGCGACGACTGGATCGGCCACGGGGACCCCGGGGAGCGCTTCCGGCCCGAGGCGCATCTCTACTCCGAGGACCTCGACCTCTTCGGCCGCGGCAGCCTGTTTGAGCTGCTGGCGACGACGCGCACGCAGGCGGGCCAGGAGACGCTGACACGCTGGCTGCTTGCGCCGGCCGACCCGGCCCAGTTGCTGGAGCGGCAGGCGGCCGTTCGCGAGCTCACCGCGCGACACGACTTGCGCGAAGCGATGGCGGTGGCCGGCGACGGCCTGCCGCGCGCCGGCATCGACGCGGCGCGGCTCCGCACCTGGGCCGCGGCCCCGCCGATCCTGGCGCGTCCGTGGCCGCGCGTCGCGATGGCGCTCGCGTCGGCCGTGGTGCTCCCCACGGTCGTTCGCGGCCTGGTACTACGGCGACCTGCCGGTCTGGTTCGCGCGATCGGTCGCGGTGCTGCTCGTGATCCAGATCGCCTGGGTGCTGTTCCTGCGCCCGCGCGTGTCCGTCATCATCGGCACGGTGGACGAAGCAGCCCATGACCTCGATCTCTTCGCCTCGCTGCTGCGCGTCGTCGAACACGAGCACTTCACGAGCCCGCGGCTGCAGGCGCTGCGGGAAGCGCTGGCGCGTACGCATCGTCCCGCGTCCGCTGAGATCGGACGACTCGACCAGTTGGGCGCGCTCCTCGCCTCGCGCAGCAACATCATCGTGGCCATCCCGGCGGCCATCGTCTTCTGGGGCACGCAGATGGCGCTGGCCATCGACGCCTGGCGCACGCGGCTCTCAACCGACGTGCCCCGCTGGCTCGACGTCATCGGCGAGTTCGACGCCCTCCTCGCGCTCGGGGCCTTCGCGGCTGAGCATCCGGATCACGTCTATCCGACGATCGTTGACGGCCCCGCCCACGTGGCGGCGCTGGGCATGGCCCATCCCCTGCTGCCGCGGTCGGCGGTCGCCAATGACGTCAGCCTCGGCGGTCGCGGCGCCGATCCGCAGCTGCTCGTCGTGAGTGGATCCAACATGTCTGGCAAGAGCACGCTGATGCGCGCCCTCGGGCTGAATGTCGTGCTGGCCCAGATGGGTGCGCCGGTGCGGGCCTCCTCGTTCACGCTCACGCGGCTGGCCATCGGCGCGTCCATCCGCGTGAACGACTCGCTCACGGATGGCAAGTCGCGGTTCTACGCAGAGATCACACGCCTCAAGGCCATCGTCGATCTGGTGGACGCGCACGATGGGCACGCGCTGTTCCTGCTCGACGAGATCCTCTCGGGCACCAACTCCCACGATCGCCGCCAGGGTGCTGCCGCGCTCCTCACCGGCCTCATTGCGAAGGCCGCGGTCGGCATCGTCACCACCCACGATCTGGCGCTCGGCGCCATCGCAGATCAACTCGGCGAGAAGGCGACGAACATGCACCTCGAAGACCAGTTCAGCGACGGAGTGATGACATTCGATTACCGCCTTCGTCCCGGCGTCGTGCAGACGAGCAACGCCGTGGCGCTCATGCGATCGATCGGGCTGGATGTGTAGGGACAGAAGTCCCGGGGGCTTCGCCTCACTTCTCAGGCTTCGCAGAAGTCCCGGAACTGACGCTGAAGTCCCGCAGCTTCGCTACGCTCGCGCAAGTCCCGGAGCTGACGTCCAGGTCCACACCTATGCCGTGAACCGCAGGTCGTCTGTCTCCCGTCCGTACCCTGTGTGCCGTAGGCCGTAGCCCGTCCGCCGTGGCCCGTCTGCCGTAGTCCCCGGTAGCCTGTCGTCCTTCGTCCGTCGTCCGTCGTCCGAAGCCTGTTTGCCGTGAGGCAGTAGCCCGTGAGCCGTCTGCTGTCCGCAGTAGCCCGTGAGCCGTCCGCCGTAGGCTGTCTCCCGTCGTCCGTCGTCGTCCGTAGCCTGTCTGCCGTGTTCTGTCGGCAGTAGCCCGTGAGCCGTCGTCCGTCTGCCGTCGCCCGTGAGCCGTTTGCTGTCCACCGGAGCCGGCCTGCGGTCTCCCGTCGTCCGTCGTCTGTAACCTGTTTGCGGTAGCCCGTGAGCCGTAGGCAGTAGCCAGTGAGCCGCGATCGTCCACCGTAGCCCGTCTGCGGTGGTCCGTCGTCCGTATCTGTGGGCCGTAGGCCGTAGGCGGTCGTCCGTAGCCTGTTGGCCGTCGTCCGTAGCCGGTGAGCCGTGTTCTGTCTGCCGTCCCCCGTCGTCCGTCGTCCGTCGTCTGTAGCCTGTTTGCCGTAGGCCGTAGCTGGTGAGCCGTCGTCTGTCTGCCGTAGCCTGTGAGCCGTGGCCCGTAGGCCGTCGGCGGTAGCCTGTCCGCCGTAGCCCGTGAGCCGTCGTCCGTGAGCCGTCCACCGTAGGCTGTCCGCCGTCTGTTGTGCTAGAACTTGATGGAATCGGTTCCATATCGAATCCTGTTCGATCGGATTCCTCTAGGAGACGTGCAGTCATGCGCCTCAGCCCCTCGTCGCGCCCCCGTGTCTGGATGCTGGCCCTTGGCCTGGTCAGTGTCGCGAGCATCTCGATGCTCGGTCAGTCGCAGCCCTACCCGCTGATTCCGTCCACGCGCGCAGACTTCGGCCCGAAGGATCCGATCAAGGCCAAGACCGCTGCCGAGCAGGCGAAGACGTTCCTGCTCCCGCCGGGCTACCGCATGGAGCTGGTCCTCTCCGACCCGGACATCGATACGCCCGCGGTCATCGAGTTCGACGGCCTGGGTCGCATGTACATCTGCGAGTTCGTCACCTACATGCCTGACGTCGAGGGCACCAACCAGCACGCGCCGGAAAGCCGCATCAGCCGCTGGGAAGATACCAACGGCGACGGCACGTTCGACAAGAAGGTCGTCTTCGCCGACAAGCTCGTGCTGCCGCGGATGGTGCTGCCGCTCGACGCCAACTCCATCCTGACCAACGAGACCGCGTCCGACGACGTGATCAAGCTGACGGACACCAACGGCGACGGCGTGGCAGACAAGCGCGAGATCTTCTACAGCGGCGTCGGCATCGGCCGTGACGGCAACCTCGAGCACGAACAGAGCGGGTTCGTCTGGGGCCTCGACAACTGGATCTACAGCACCTACAACTCGTTCCGCTTCCGCTGGACGCCGACCGGCATCATCCGCGAAGCCACCGGCTCGAACGGCGGCCAGTGGGGCCTGACGCAGGACGACGACGGCAAGATGTGGTTCACGTGCGCGGGCTGCGAGCGCGGCCCGCTGAACTTCCAGGTGCCGATCCAGTACGGCGCCTACCGCATCGCCGACGAATACGAACCCGAGTTCGACATCGTCTGGCCGATCGTCGGCCTGGGCGACATGCAGGGCGGCATGAGCCGCGTGCGCGTCCCGACAGGCGTGGTCAATCACGCAACCGCGACCGGCGGTCAGGACATGGTGCGTGGCCACCGCGTCCCCGAGGATCTGATCGGCGACCTGCTCTACACCGAGCCGGTCGGTCGGCTGATCCGGCGCACGGACATCGTGAAGACCGACGGGCTGACCCAGCTCAAGAACGTGTATCCGAAGTCCGAGTTCATCCTCAGCTCCGATCCGCTGTTCCGGCCGGTGAACATCAAGACGGCGCCCGATGGCACCGTCTACATCGCGGACATGTATCGCGGCATCATCCAGGAAGGCGAGTGGACGCGCGCCAACTCGTATCTGCGCCACAAGATCTTCCAGTACCAGCTCGACAAAGTCATTCACCACGGCCGCATCTGGCGACTGCGCTTCGACGGCACGCCCGAGTTCCCCGGCATCCCGGTTGGCCCCGCGGCGAGCCGGCCGATTCCCGGACAGCCCGCGCTCCCCGCCATCGCGCTCGACATGACGAAGCCGAGGATGTACAGCGAGACGCCTACGCAGCTCGTGCAGCACCTCACCCACGCCAACGGCTGGTGGCGAGACACCGCGCAGCGCACGCTCGTCTTGCGACAGGACAGGTCCGTCGTCCCGGCGCTGCGGACGATGGCGACGTCATCGACCAATCTGCTCGCCAGGTTCCACGCGATGTGGACGCTCGAAGGCCTGGGCGCACTCGACGCCGCGCTGGTCCGCGCGTCCATGAAGGACCCGAATCCACGCATGCGCATCCAGGCGATCCGCGCCAGCGAGACGCTGTACAAGCAGGGCGACCGCTCGTTCGACGCCGATTATCGCGCGGCGACGAAGGACAGCGACGTGGACGTCGCGCTGCAGGGCATCCTCACGATCAACGTGCTGAAGGTCGCGGATGCGCCCGCCGTCATCCAGGCGACGATGGAGGCCAACAAGTCGCGCGGGATCCAGGAGATCGGCAAGCTGATGCTCGCGGCCGGCGCGCGCGGACGCGGCGCGGCAGGCATCAACCCTGCCGAGCAGGACCAGTTGCAGCGCGGCGGCACGATTTACCGCGAGGTCTGCTTCTCGTGCCATGGCGATGATGGCCGAGGCGCGCCCATGGCCGGCGCGGCGCCGGGCACGATGATGGGTCCGTCGCTCGCCGGTTCGCCACGCGTGCAGGGCCATCGCGACTATGTGATCAAGGTGCTGCTGCACGGCCTGACCGGGCCGCTCGACGACAAGACGTTCACCAACGTCATGGTGCCGATGGGCGCGCAGAAGGACGACTGGGTCGCGGCGATCGCCTCCTACGTGCGCAACGACTTCGGCAACACCGGGTCCTTCGTCACCCCGGAGGACGTCGCGCGTGTGCGGGCCGCGAGCGTGAATCGCAAGACGCCGTGGACGGCGCCGGAAATCGCGACGGCACTGCCGGTGCTGTTGCCGATCGAGCAGACGTGGAAGGCGTCCGCCAGCCACAACACGGCGGCGGCCGACCGGGCGCTGACGATCATCGGGTGGACGTCGGCTGAGCCGCAGGTGCCGGGCATGTGGGTGCAGGTCGAACTGCCGCAGGCGATGCGCATCTCGGAGGTGCAGTTCAACGCCCCGGGCGGCGGTCGCGGGGGCGGTGCGCGTGGTGGTGGCGCGCCACCGGCGGCGGGGGCACCAGCCGCGGGGGCACCACCGGCGGCACCCGCCGCGCCCGTCGGTCCTGCGCGAGTTCCAGGTGCAGACCTCCACGGACGGCAAGACCTGGAGTCAGCCGCTGCTCGAAAGGCACGGTCTCGACGATCACGACGGCTTCGTTCTCACCGACGAACGCGAAGTTCGTGCGCATCACGCTGACGGCGGCGGCGGCAGGACTCGGACCGTTGCAGATTCAGAACGTGCGGATCTATCGGCCGGCACAATAGGCGCTGACGCGGGAAGTGCTGGGTGAAAAGGGCTCGAAGTGCTTCGCGCTCCGCGCGAAGTGCTGGCCTGACAAGCACGTGAAGTGCAGGGCTGACGCTGAAGTCCGGGACCGCGGCTGATGTGCTGGTCCTGACGGTGAAGTGCAGGCTGACGCCCTAGTCCGGGGCCGGCGCTGAAGTGCTGGTCCTGACGCAGAAGTGCTGGACCTGACGCTGAGGTGCAGGCTGACGCTCAGGTCCCGAAACTGACGCTGGAGGCCGGGACCGCGCCTGAAGTGCTGGAGTTCGCGCAGAGGTGCGGGAACTGTCGCTCAAGTGCTGGCATTGACGCCGAAGTGCGGGAGTGAAAGAGACTTGAGGTGCCGACGGGCTGCACGGACGCTGGAGACCCCGGCAATCACGCCGCAGTCCCGGAGCGTCGCAGAAGTCCACGACGTCCCCGGGCGAGGACAAGTTAGGCAATCCAGGGGTGTTGTCACGTGGCGCGGGCCAGCACAACGCGCCGGAGATGGCCGATGAGGCTGGCACGATTTCCGCAATAGCGAAGGTCATGTCAGCCCCTTCGATTGCCTCCTCGCCCTTCAGGCGTGCGGTCGGTCTCACCACGTTGGCGTTCCTCGTGGCGCTGGGCGCGACGGCTTGCGCCAGCCGGCGCATCTCGCATGTCCTCGACGATCCGTATCGCTACCGGAACAGCGACGTTCAGATCAGCGGCCGCGTCGTGGACAGCTACTCGGTCGGCAATCGCGGCGCCTACCGGGTGGCGATCGATCCGGCGCAGATCTGGGTCGTCTCCGAACGCGGCGTGCCGCGCCGTGGCGCCGACGTGCGCGTCGTCGGCACGGTGCGCGACGCATTGAACCTCGGCCCGCTCGGCGCGCTGATCAAGCTGCCGATCACCGGCGCGGTGATCCTCGTCGAGTCGGACAGACGAGTGCGTTAGACGGGAGACGGTCAACGGGCTACCGGCTACGGTAGGCTGTAGACGGTCTACCGCAGGCAGTAGACCGTCTCCCGTAGGCTGTATGCTCTGTCGGTGCCGCATCTGGCCGCGCGCGACCTGACTCGGCACTACCGCATGGGCGAGACGACCGTCCGTGCCCTCGACGGCGTGTCGTTCACGATCGAGCCGGGCGAGTTCATCGCCCTGGTCGGCACATCCGGATCCGGCAAGTCCACGCTCCTCAATCTGCTCGCGGGTCTCGACCGGGCAACGTCGGGCTCGCTCGAAGTCGCCGGGCAGGATCTCGCGACGCTGCCCAGCGCGGCGCTGAGCCTGTATCGCCGGCACGCCGTCGGCATCATCTTCCAGTCCTTCAACCTGATCTCGACGATGAGCGCGACCGACAACGTGGCCTTGTCGATGGTCTTCGCCGAGATGCCGAAGGCCGAGCGCGCGAAGCGCGCCGAAGACCTGCTGACGTCGGTCGGCCTGGGCGGACGGCAGAAGCATCGGCCGAAGGAGCTCTCCGGCGGTGAGCAGCAGCGCGTCGCCATCGCGCGCGCCCTCGCCAACAACCCGCAGCTGCTGCTCGCCGACGAGCCGACAGGCAACCTCGACAGCCGCACGTCGCGCGAGATCATGGCGCTGCTGACCACACTCAACGAACGCGAGGGCAAGACCGTCATCATGGTCACGCACGACGCGAACCTCGCCGCCACCTACGCGCGCCGGACGATCACGATGCTGGACGGACGCATCATCAGTGAGACGGGCACGGAGGCGCACGCATGAAGCTCGGCGACACCGTCTCGCTCGCTGTGCGGAACCTCGGTCAGGCGAAACTGCGGACCGCGCTGACGACGCTCGGCGTCTCGATCGGCATCGCATCCCTCTCGGGCATGGTCTCACTCGGCGTCGGCCTGCAGGAGCAGTTCGTCGGTCGCTTCACCAACGCTGGCCTGTTCGACGTGATTACGGTGACCTCGACGCGCACGGGCATCGGCGGGCAGATGTTCGGCCGTGGCGGACGTGGACGCGGACCGGTGCCGTTCGGCCAGGGCCCGACCGCGGTTCGCGGGAACCGGACCGGGCACCGGCCGCGGGCGGGCCGACCGACCCGGCCGCGCCGCCCCCGACGCCCGACCCGCCCCTGCCGGCCCTCGACGACGCCGCGCTCGCCAGCATCGCGGCGCTCCCCCAGGTGAAGGACGTCTTCCCGAATATCCGGATGGGCGTCCAACTGACGTTCGATGGCCGCACGGAGTTCAACACGCTCGTCGGCGTCCCCCTGTCCACGCGGGGCCAGGGCGCCTTTCAGACGATGACGGCCGGCACGTTCTTCGAGAACGAGACGGACCGCGTCTGCATCCTGAGCCTCGACCTCGCGGCGCGCATGGTCGAGGGCGACACCGCCGCGCTCATCGGCAAGGAACTGACCTATGCGTATCCGTCGCGGCCCCGCCCTGGTCAGCCGAGCGTGCCCGTTCCCGGAGCGCCCGGCCAGGTCAGGCGCACGCCCATCACCTGCCGCATCATCGGCGTCGTCGAACGCGACCCGTCACCGGGCATGGGCATGCAGACGCTCGTCGCCGGCGTGATGATTCCCATGGCCCAGGCGCGCGCGATCGACGCCGACTCGGTGGCGTCCATGCTGAACCAGACCGCCAATGCCGAACCGCGGCGCCGGGTATCCGTCGGTCACGGTCAAGGTGACGCGCTCGCAGTTCACGCAGGACGTGCAGGCCCAGGTGAAGGCGATGGGCTATCAGGCGTTCTCGCTGAACGACGCGCTCGAGGGCGCCAAGCGCGCGTTCATCATCCTCGACATCGTGCTGGGTCTCGTCGGGTCGATCGCCCTGGCCGTGTCGTCGCTCGGCATCGTCAACACGATGGTGATGTCGATCCTGGAGCGCACGCGCGAGATCGGCGTCATGAAGGCGATCGGCGGCAGCGACGGCGACGTCCGCGGGATCTTCCTCGTGGAAGCGTCCACGATCGGCGTGATCGGCGGCGCGGCCGGCATCGCCCTGGGCTGGGCGGTCGGCCAGGTCATCAACCTCGGTGCCAACATCTACATCGAGCGCCAGGGCGGCACCGCGGCCACGCTCTTCTCGATGCCCTGGTGGCTGATTGCCGGTGCCATCGGCTTCTCGCTGCTCATCAGCCTCGTCGCCGGCAGCTACCCGGCGTCACGCGCGGCCAAGCTCGATCCCATTCAGGCGCTCAGGCACGACTGAGCCCTTCGGGTTCACCGCGGGGATTACGGAGCGAGCGGAGCAGAACACGGGCTCACCGCGGAGCTCACGGAGCACGCAGAGCCAGACACGGGGCTCACCACGGAGGCCTCGGAGGAAGTAGGGCTGGGCTCACCGCGGAGCCGACGTGGGGCGAAGCTCGACGCGAGGATGCGGAATCACGCGTGAGCGTCAGCGACCAGGGGTTGACCGGACGCGGAGGGGTCACGGTTCGAGAACCGGAAACACGTCTGACTGACGTGCACGCCTACCGGGCGCCGCGTACCCGGTCAGCCCGCAGCCCCCTCCGCGAGTGCGTCGAGTTCCGCGCCGAGCAGCGCGGCGCGGAAGCCGCCGATCGAGGCCGAAAGCAGTCCGCGCTCGTCCCAAGCGCCGAGCGCACGATCTCGCTGTCGGCGCGACAACAGGAGTTCTGGCGCCAGCGAGAGCTCGCGGGCGCGGCGGGCCACGAGCGCAGTGATCGCCCGTTCGATTTCGACGCGTCGCTCGACACTCGCAGCGGAGGGCACGGGCGCTACCGGGGATGTCCCCTTGGCTTCAACGGCCAGGCGCGCGACGGCCAGCGCCTCGGGCCACCGCGCGGCATGAGCGCGGTGCCGTCGCTCGTCGTAACCGGGGAGTCGAACCACCTCGTGCATCGAGACCTCCTCGCGGCGCGCGAGGGCGAGCAGCGTCTCGTCCCGGAGCAGGAAGGGCCGGGCGACGTCGAGGCCCGCGGCCTCTCGTTCCCGCCATGCCGCTAGCTCGCGTGCGACCGCCTGGACGCCGGCCGGGCATCCATCCAGCCCCTTCACCTTGCGCCACGCGTCAGCCGGGGCCGGACCGTCCGCATCGGTTGCGGCCAGCGTCGCTGAGTCTTCGAGGGCCCAGTCGAGACGACCGAGCGCCAGCAGCCGGCGCTCCAGTTCGGCCGCGGCCTCAGGCAGATAGTCGACGTCGTCGGCCGCGTAGCGCAGCTGCTCGGGTGACAGCGGTCGGCGCGTCCAGTCGGTACGCGTCTCGCCTTTGTCGAGTTGCACCCCGAACAGCCCGAGGATCAAGGCACCGTAGGACAGGGCCGGACCAAGTCCGGCGAACGCGGCCGCGATCTGCGTGTCGAAAAGCGGCATGAGCGACACACCGGTGGCCCGGCGCAGCCCGGGCAGGTCTTCCGAGCAGGCGTGCAGGATCTTCCGTGTGCGGGGGCTGCTGACGATGGGGGCGAGGGGCGAGAGGTCGCGAAGCCGGACGGCATCTACGAAGGCCACCTCGTCCGCCACGGCGACCTGCACGAGGCCAAGCCTGGAACGAAACGTCGTCTCGCGCACGAACTCGGTGTCGAGGGCGACGTACGGCGCCGACTGCCAGCGCACGACCGCTGCCGCCAGCTGGTCGGGATGGTCGATCAGATTCCTGTTTCGCACCAGCCAGTGTAACGTCTTCCGTGGCGACGTCAGACAGACGCGGCTGCCGAGGCGGAGCCGTTCGCGTCACGGCGAGCGACCGTCGATCGAAGCCGGTCATGCCCGCGATGCCTGCCGCGCACGCGGCCTGCCCCTCTGCGGTGACCATCAGTCCTGTCGCAGCACACGCGCCGATGCCATGGACGAGGCCCGGCGCGCAGGGATCCAGCACGCCACCGTCGCCACCAGCATGAGCACCATCGGCACGGCCAGCAGGACGGGCACGTCGCGCACACCGCCGCGCACGAGGTGCATGTCCACGAACACCGCCACCACCCAGCCCGTGATCGCTCCCACCCAGATCGGCCGGAGGCTGTCACGCACGATGCCGCGCACGACGCGCTGCGATGTCGCGCCCAGCGCCAGCCGAACGGCAATCTCCTTGGCGCGCTGTGAGACCGAGAACGCGACGACGCCGTAGATGCCGATCGCCGCCAGCAGCAACAGCAGCGGCCCCAGCACGACGAACATCCGGGCCGGGATGCGGCGCAGGACCAGGTTGCGATCGATGTGCTCGGCCATCGTCCGCACGTTGTAGACCGGCAGTTCGGGGTCGAGATTTCGGATGACCCCGCGCACGGCGGTTGCGAGCGCCTCCTCGCGCCCAGGGAACGTCCGCACGTGGATCTCGCCGGCGCCGGGCGTGATGTCGCGGTAGGAGAGGTACAGCATGGGCGTCGGCGCCTCGCCGAACGCGTTGGCGGTGCTGGTCTGCACCACCCCGACGATCGTGTACTGGCGACCACGCGAATCGAGACGGTGACCGAGGGGCTCGACGCCCTGCAGGAACTCGCGCGCGAAGGCCTCGTTGACGATCGCCTGCGGGGCCGGACCGGTATCGGCCAGGCTGCTGAAGTCCTGGCCCTGCAGCAGTCGAATACCGAGCGTCGCAAAGTACCCCGGCGTCACGATGTTGGACGAACTGCGCTCGAGTTGTCCGTCGGCCCTGGCGCGCCCCTCGACCTGGAAGGGCCGCGTGGGCAGACCGTGGATGTCGAGCGGCACCGCCGAGGCGATCGCGGCGGCCTCGACGCCAGGGATCGCCCGCAGATCCGTCAACAGGCGGTCGGCGAAGACGCGCGCTGCGCGCCCCTGGTCCACACCGCCGGCGGTGAGGCGCCCCGAGAGATCGTAGGCGGCCAACAGGACGCCATCGGTCTGAAAGCCTGGGTCGATCACACGACTGTCCTCGAAGCCGCGATAGAAGAGCCCTGCCGCGATGAGGACGACGACCGCGAGTCCCACCTGCACCGCCATGAGCGTGCTGCGCAGCCCGCTGCGACCGCTGCCTCGCGAGCCCGCGCGGAGCGCCACCATGGGATCCGTCTCCGACAGATACGCCGCTGCCGGCACACCGAAGACCAGGGCGGACAGCAGGCCCAACCCGCCCGCGAACATCAACGTCACCAGATCGATCTGCGTCTGAAACTTCACGGGGAACGCGCCCGTCACAGGGACCGCCCGCAGCGCCGTCGTGCCCCACATCGCGATGAGCACGCCGAGCGCGGTCCCTGCGGTGGCCAGGAGAACGTGCTCGGTCACCAGGAGGCTCGCAATCCGCCACGGTCGTGCTCCGAGGGCCAGACGCACCCCTACTTCGCGCTGACGCGCGCTGGCCCGCGCCAGCACCAGGTTCGCCGTGTTGCCGCAGACGGTGAACAGCAGAAGCAGCATCACCACCTGGAGGAACCACAGGGCACTCGCGAAGAAGCGCTGCGGCCCCCGCGGGGCGTTGAAGAACGTCAGGACCTCCGCGTTCACGTCGGTGTTGCTGGCCGGATGCATCGCCGCCAGGTCGCGCATCGCCGCCGACACCTCGGCCTGCACCTGGGCTTCGCTCACGCCGGGCCGGAGCCGCCCGAAGACCGAGTACCCGCGCTGACGTCGGTCGTCGAGTTCGCTCGATCCCCGGTTCAGGGCCGGGGCGAGGGTGGCTGGAACCCAGATGTCGAAGCTCAGGCCGAGCACCGAGCCCTGGAACTCGCGCGGGGCGACGCCCACCACGGTGAGCATGACGTCGTTGGCGCGCAGCGTCCGCGTCAGCACGTCGGGTGTCCCGCCGAGATTCGCCTGCCAATAGTCGTAGGAGATCACCGCGACCGGCGCCTGCCCCGGTTGCGCCGCATCGGCGTCGGTCAACAGACGCCCGAGGGCGGGCCGGATGCCGAGGACGTCGAAGAAGTTGCCCGACACGAGCTGGGCGTAGGCCCGTTCGGTCCGACCCGTCTCCCCCACCTGCAGCGGTGCCATGCGGGACGCGCCCAGTGACTCGAACGACTGCACACGCGCCGCCAGGTCACGGTACTCGAGCCACGACGAGCTGGGATATCCACCGCCCGAGACGGCCTCGATGAAGCTGAGGCGGCCACTGTCGGCGACGCCCGGCAACGGATTGAACACCACCGCCTGGATCCACGAGAAGACGGTGGTATTGACGCCGATGCCGGCGCCGAGCGACGCCACGATGACCGCGGCCAGCACGGGCATGCGCAGGATGGCCCGCCACGCGTGGCGGACGTCGCGCGCGAGGCTACCCACCGTGCAACGCCCGCATGCCGGCGGTCCAGCCCGTCAGGTCCGCTCCCATGAAGTGGAGGCCCAGGCCGACGATGGCCAGGACGAGGATGACCACGGCGAACACCACCCAGGACGACGATCGCTTGCGCATGGGAGTTACTCTAGCGCCGACAGGCTGAACAGGCCCTGAACGCCACCGTTCATCTGTCATTCAGCGAACTGGGCTATAACGGACCCCGTGCGGGTACTCGTGGCCGAGGACGAACCGTTGCTGGCGCGTCAGCTCGAAGATGCGCTGACCGCCGCGGGCTATGTCGTGGACGTCGCCACAGACGGCGCCCGCGCGGACTTCATGGGAGGCACGACCCCGTACGACGCGATTCTCCTGGATCTGGGATTGCCGCGCGTGGACGGCCTGACGCTCGTCCGGCGCTGGCGCGAGGCGGGATGCTTCACGCCGGTGCTGGTGCTGACCGCACGTGGCAGCTGGCATGAGAAGGTCCAGGGCATCGACAGCGGAGCGGACGACTACCTCGCGAAGCCGTTTCAGATCGAAGAGGTGCTCGCGAGGCTGCGCGCGCTGATCCGCCGGGCGAGCCGGTCGTTGACACCCGAGATCCAGTGCGGACCGGTCGCGCTCGATGCCCGACTGGCGCGGGTGACGGTCGAGGGGAAGCCCATTCGACTGACCAGCCATGAGTTTCGCGTCCTGTCGTACCTCATGCACCACCGTGATCGCCTCGTCTCACAGGCCGAGCTGGGCGAACACATCTACGCGCAGGACGCCGACCGCGACTCCAACACCGTCGAAGTCTTCATCGCCCGCCTTCGCCGGAAGGTCGGGGCCCAGACGATCGAGACCGTGCGCGGCCTGGGCTATCGAATGACGAGCATGCCCTGATGGCCCAACGATCGCTGGGCTCGAGACTCGTCGTCGGGTCTGCGCTCTGGACCATCGGCCTGCTGTCGCTGGCCGTTCTAATCGCCATGGTCGTCATCAACCACGCGCCACACGCGGCCTGGGAGGTGCACTGGACGATCATCGGGTTCACGGCGGCCATTCTCATGGTCGTCGGGTTCACGCAGTTGCGTCGGAGCCTTTCGCCCTTCGATGAACTGCGCCGTCGTTTACGGGCGGTCCGGGCCGGAGAGGCGCCGCGCGTGGACGGCACCTATCCGCTCGAAGTGCAGCCTGTCATCGACGACCTGAACGCGCTGCTCGAACATCAGGCCTCGGCCGTGGCGCGAGCCCAGGCGCGCGCCGGCGACCTGGCGCATGGGTTGAAGACCCCGCTGGCCGTGCTGGCCCAGGAGGCTGGTCGCGCCTCGGAGGCTGGCCAGCACGCACTGGCCGAGACGATCCAGCAGCAGGTGTCGCGCATGGAGCGCCAGATCACCTACCAGCTGGCCCAGGCGCGCGCCGGCGCCTCCGGGGCCACGCTCAACGCGCGCGCCGACGTTCTCTCGGCCGCCGAGGGGCTCGCACGGACCCTGCGTCGCCTCTATGCCGAGCGCCAACTGCGGGTCGAGGTCAGCGTCGATCGCGGACTCGTCGTACGGGTCGAGCGCGCCGACCTCGAGGAGATGCTGGGCAACCTGCTGGACAACGGCTGCAAGTGGGCGCGGAGCCAGGTCACGGTGTCCTCTGCTGCTGCTGGCGCGATGGTCCTGATCGAGGTGGACGACGATGGCCCCGGCATCGAACCGGCGCTGCGCGAAGCGGTCCTGGGACGCGGCGTCCGCGCCGACCAGGTCCATCCCGGCTCCGGCCTGGGCCTCGCCATCGTCCGCGACCTCGCCGAACTCTACGGCGGATCCATCACGATCGGCCTGAGCCCGCTGGGTGGCGCGCAGGCGCGGCTATCGTTGCCATCCGTCACACCGGGCTAAGCCGTCGCCCCGTTATCGTGGCCGGGGGGCCGTGGGCCTGTCGGCCGTAGGCCGTGGGCTGTCTCCCGTCTACCGTAGCCCGTCTGCCGTAGCCCGTCGTCAGATCACCGTCCCGTGAGGGACCACGCCGTTCTTCGGGATGATGACGATGCCGTCGCGGATGTAGAAGGACGCGGCGTCCATGTTCTCGGGTTTGCCGTTCGGCGTGATGACGACGTCGTTGCCGATGCGGGCGTTCTTGTCGATGATGGCGTTCTCGATCCGCGTGTTGCTGCCGATGCCGATCCGTGGCGCGCCGACGGCCTCGTGTTCGGCGATCGACCACTCTGACTCGTAGAAATCGCTGCCGAGCATGATGGTCCGGTAGAGCTTGCTCCCGGGCGAGAGCACGCTGCGGATGCCGACGACCGACTGCTGGATGACGGTCTGGCTCAGGATGCAGCCGTCCGAGATCACGCCGTGGTCGATCTGGGCGCCGTTGATCTTCGACGCCGGCAGCAAGCGCGGCCTGGTGAAGATCGGCGCTGACATGTCGAAGAAGTTGAAGCGCGGCAGGTCCGAAGCCACATCGAGGTTGGCTTCGAAGAAGGCCCGGATGGTCCCGATGTCCTCCCAGTAGCCGTGGAAGACGTACGAGAACACGCGATGCGTGTCGATGGCCCCGGGGATGATGTGCTTGCCGAAATCGGTGAAATCGTTGTCGAGGAGCTTGAGCAGCACGTCCCGGTTGAAGACGTAGATGCCCATGGAGGCGAGCAGGCGGTCCTCGCTGTCGCGCGCCAGTCCGAGCGGCGCGTACATGTCCTCGGGCAGGGCGAGGCTGGCCTGCAAGGCTTCGTCCTTGGGTTTCTCGACGAAGCGCGTGATGCGCCGATCGCGATTGATCTGCATGATGCCGAGCTGCGACGCCTCGCGGCGCATCACCGGGATGGTCGCGACCGTCAGTTCGGCGCCGCTCGCGACGTGCTGGCCGATGACCTCGCGGAAGTCCATGCGGTAGAGCTGGTCGCCGCTCAGGATGAGCACGTACTCGAAGTCGTGGTCGAGGAAATGGACGAGGTTCTTGCGGACGGCGTCGGCCGTGCCCTGGTACCAGGATGTGTCGCCGTGCGTCTGTTCGGCCGCGAGAATTTCGACGAACCCGCTCGTGAAATGGTCGAACTTGTAGGACTGCGCCATGTGCCGGTGCAGGGACGCCGAGTTGAACTGGGTCAGCAGGTAGATGCGCCGCAGATCCGAGTTGATGCAGTTGGAGATCGGGATGTCCACGAGCCGGTACTTGCCGGCGAGCGGCACCGCGGGCTTGGCGCGTTCCTTGGTGAGCGGAAACAGGCGCGTGCCGGCCCCGCCGCCCATGATGATCGACAGAACGGTGCTGGTATTCGGAGACAACCTGGACGTACCCGGCGTCGAGACCATAGGGAGCCCTCGTGTGGGACCCACTCTAGCAAAGATATGATCACTGGATGCGCAAGCTCGTCGTGCTGCTCGTCGTCCTCCTGCTCGCCGCCCTCGGTACGTACATCGGCGCCGGGTTCCTGGCGCCTCCGGCGATCACCCTGGCCAGACCCGAACGCTTCGTCGGCACCACGACCCCTGTGGAAGTCTGGGTCGAGGCGCCTGGGGCCGCGGTGTCCGCACTGACCATTGCGTTCGAGCAGAACGGCAGCGCGCACGCCGGTCTTCTCCCTGGCAGGCGCGACGACGGCCGGACTGACCGATCCGGCCCATCCCAACCGCATCACCCTGACGCGTCCCGTGGGACGCGAGCAGGTCCCCGGTCTGGCCAACGGCCCCGGCCGCCTCATCGTCACCGCGTCGCGACCGGTCCTTTACGGGCTTCGCCAGATCGAGTCAACGACGACGCGCGACGTGGTCGTCCGGCTCGATCCCCCGCGGGTGTCGGTGCACTCCACCCATCACTACGTCAACCTTGGCGGGGCCGAGATGGTCGTCTACCGGGTCTCGCCGGCGGATGTGCAATCAGGGGTGGTCGTCGGTGACGTCGAGTACCCGGGATTCCCCGTCGCCGGAGCCACGGTCCCCGGGATCGACGTGTCCGATGCCACGCTGCGCGTGGCCTTCTTCGCGCTGCTGCACGACCAGCCCGTCGACGGCGTCGATGCACCTGTTCGCGCGGGACGAGGCCGGCAACACCGCGCGCGCGAGCTTCGACTACCGCACCTTCCCGAAGCCGTTCAAGCAGAGCCGGATCGAGATCACCGACAAGCTGATCGAACGCGTGGTGCCAGCGATTCTGGCGGGAACCACCGAGATCAAGCCCACCGGCACGCTCATCGAGCAGTTCGTCGCGATCAACAGCGACCTGCGGAAGAAGAACGCGGCGAAGATCGCGTCCTTCGCGACGCAGACGGCCCCCGAGATGCTCTGGCAGGGCGCCGTCTTCCATCCGTTCACCAACTCGTCGGCCGAGTCCGCGTTCGCCGACCAGCGCACCTACCTCTATCAGGGGAAGGAGGTAGACAAGCAGGTCCATCTGGGCTTCGATCTCGCGTCCTATGCCAACACGCCTGTCGTCGCGGCCAATCGAGGTAAGGTCCTCATGGCCGAAGAGCTCGGCATCTACGGCAATTGCGTGATCGTGGACCACGGGATGGGCGTGCAATCGCTCTACGCCCACTTCTCGAGCATCGGGGTGAAGGTCGGAGACATGGTCGAGAAAGGCCAGACACTGGGGAGGAGTGGCATGACGGGCATGGCCGGCGGCGACCACCTCCACTTCACGATGTTGGTCAACGGCCGGATGGTCAACCCCATCGAGTGGTGGGATTCGCACTGGATCGAAGACCGCATCATCCGGAAGCTGCGCGGACAGTAATCGGCAGACGGCAAACGGGCAACAGCAAACAGCCAACAGGCTACGGCGGACGGGCGACGGCAAACGGGCGACAACAGCCCACGGCCTACAGCGGCAACAGCCTGCGGCCGCCAGTCGCCAGCCATCTCCCGTGTTCTGCCGTCGCCTGTCTGCTGTCGGCCCCGTGCCGTAGACCGTCTCCCGTAGACCGTCGTCTGTCTGCCGTAGCCGGTGGGCTGATGTAATATCAGCCCACCCGGAGGGCCCCTTAAGCGGCCACCCACCCCAATTCAGCGGGAAGACCGAGTCAAGGAGAGGTGTATGCGGACGGATCGAAGGCGGCATCGAAGCAGATTGGCATTTCTCGCGGGGGCAGCCGTGCTGGCCTCGCCGTTCGTCGCCGGGCTGATGGCCCGCACCCAGGCACCGGCCGCGCAGCCGGCCGCGCGGATGCTGAACGCCCCGACCAATCCCAACCTCCAGGGATTCCGTTGGCGGGAGATTGGTCCCACCGGACAGGGCGGGCGTATCGACGACTTCGCGGTCAACGAGAAGGCGCCATTCACCTACTTCGTCGGGTTCGCGGTGAGTGGCATCTGGCGGACCGTCAACAACGGCACGACCTACGACCCGATCTTCGACAGCCACGGCACCAGTTCGATCGGCGATCTGGCGCTCGCGCCGACCGACCCCAACATCCTCTACGTCGGCACGGGTGAGCCCAACAACCGGCAGTCGAGTTCCTTCGGCAACGGCGTCTGGAAGAGCACGAACGCCTCGACGGCCAACGCCGAGGACATCACGTTCGTCAACATCGGCCTCAAGGACACGCAGTCGATCTCGCGGATTGTCGTCCACCCGAAGGACCCGAACATCGTCTGGGTCGCGGCCAACGGCCACCTGTATGGTCCGAACGACGAGCGCGGCGTGTTCATGTCCACCAACGGCGGCACGACGTGGACCAAGACGCTGTTCGTCACGCCCGACACGGGCGCGACCGACCTGGTCATTGACCCGTCGAACCCGAACAACCTGTGGGCCGCGATGTACGAGCATCGCCGCACGGCGTGGGGCTACGTCGGCGGAGGTCCCGGCAGCGGGATCCACCAGAGCACCGACGGCGGCAAGACCTGGAAGAAGGTCACGGGCACCGGTCTGCCGCGCGGCACCATGGGGCGCATCGGCCTGGACATCTCGCGGTCGAACCCCAACGTGATCTACGCGCAGATTGAAGTGGCGCCCGACAAGGAATCAGCGGCCGTGCAGGCGGATCCCGATGCCCCCGCCGCCGCACCAGCGGCAGCGGGGGGTGGTGCTTTGGCGGGCGGGCAGGCGGGGGGCGGCCGCGCTGGCGGCGCGGCCGCCGCGGCGCCCGATCCGCAGTCGAGCGGCGTCTGGCGGTCGATTGACAAGGGCAAGACCTGGACGTTCATGTCCAACGAGAACCAGCGCCCGATGTACTACAGCCAGATCCGGGTCGATCCCACCAACGCCGACGTCGTCTACGTCGGTGGCGTCAACCCGCGCAAGTCGGTGGACGGCGGCAAGACGTTCACGACACTGGTCGGGCAGGGCCACGTGGACAACCACGCGATCTGGATCAGTCAGCAGAACAGCAATCACGTGATGTACGGCAACGACGGCGGCATCGACGTCTCCTATGACGGCGGCCTCCGGTGGGAGTCGATCCGCATGTGGGGCGTGGCGCTGTCCTACCACGTCTCGCACGACATGCGGCGGCCCTACTGGGTCTGCACCGGTCTGCAGGACAACGGGTCGTGGTGCGGACCGAGTTCGACGCGAACGGGCGGCATCCACCAGTGGAACTGGATCAGCGTGGGCGGCGGCGACGGATTCCAGACGCAGGTCGATCCGACCAACCCGAACGTGTTCTACACCGAGTCGCAGAACGGCAACATCAACCGGTACGACGTCTCGACCGGCGTCACGCAGTCGATCCGGCCCAGTCTCGCCGGGCGCGGTGGCGGTGGGGGCGGCGGACAGGGTGGCGGCGGGCGCGGCAACGTGATCAACACGCCGCCGGCCGACGCCATCATGCAGTTCAACTGGAACACGCCGATTCGGCTGTCGCCCCACAATCCCAGCACCGTCATCGTGGGTGGGCGTCAGCTGTTCATCTCGCGTGATCGTGGACAGTCCTGGATGATGTCGCAGAACATCGGCAAGGGCATCGACATCACGCAGCGCACGATTCTCGAACAGTCGTACGGGCTGCCTGCCTGCGGGGGCGGCGGACGTGGCGGCGGCGGGCAGAATCGGGGCAAGCCCTGCATCCTCTCGCGCCACGACGGCTACGTCGCCAACGAGTACGGGTCGATCACCGAGGTGGCCGAGTCCCCCGTCCTGCCGGGCATCGTCTGGGCCGGCACTGACGACGGCAACATCCAGGTGAGCAAGGACAACGGGCTGACGTTCACCGAGGTCGGCAAGAACATCCCCGGCGTCAACCACGAGACCTACGTCTCGGGCCTCGAGGCGTCCTGGTACGACGCGGGCACCGCGTACATCGCCCTCGACGGCAAGCGGAACAACGACTTCAAGCCGTACATCTTCAAGACCACCGACTACGGCACGACGTGGACGTCGGTTTCCGGCAACCTGCCGCAGGGCAACGTCAACTCGATCAGGCAGGACCCGAAGAACCGCAACCTGCTCTACGCGCCGACGGAGTACGGTTTCTACGTCTCGCTCGACGACGGCAAGACGTGGGAATCGTTCATGCCGAACCTGCCGCAGGGCCGCATCGACGAGGTGGTCGTGCATCCGCGCGACAACGACCTGATTCTCGGCACGCACTCGCGCGGCGTGTGGATTCTGGACGACATCTCCCCGCTGCAGCAGATGACCGCGGAGAACGTAGCCAAGGACAACGTCCTGTTCGCGCCGCGCGAGGCCGTGCTGTGGAAGGCCGACCGGCTCAACGTCACCGAGATCCCGGGTGACAAGTGGTGGTCAGGCGAAGTCGCGCCGCGCGGCACGGCGATCGCCTACTACCTGAAGGCGGCGGCGCCTGGTGAAGTGCGGGTGACGATCACGAACACAGCGACCGGACAGGCCGTCCGCACGTGCGTCGGCACGGGCAACGCCGGTCTCAACCGGTTCCAGTGGGCGTTGGCCGGCGACCCTGCGGGCGGCGGGGGCGGGGGTCGCGCAGGCGGCGGCGCCGGCGGAGGTCGTGGCCAGGCTGCGGCGCCCGCGCCGGCGGCGACACCGGCCGCACCGGCGACGCCGACGTCGTGCACGGCGGGCGCCGGAGGTGGCGGCCGTGGCGGCGGAGGCGGCGGCTTCGGTGGGGGCGGCGGAGGCGGGATCGGCGTGGGCGTCTATCGCGTCTCACTGGCGATCGCCGGCCGCGAAGTGGGCACACAGACGTTCAACGTGCTCGAAGACATCTGGCTGGGACGGTAGGACGGGAGACGGCAGACCGCCTACGGGCTACAGCCTACGGCAGACGGCCTACGGCCTACGGCAGACGGGCCACGGGCGACGGCTCACGGCCTACAGGCTACGGCCATCGACAGCGGAACAGCGGAAACGACAGGGGGCCGGCTCGACGAGCCGGCCCCCTGTGCGTGTACCTTGCTTCGTCGCCCGTCTGCTGTCGCGCGGGCTGCCGTCTACCGTAGGCCGTAGGCCGTCTGCCGTAGGCCGTAGGCCGTCTGACGTAGCCCGTCTCCCGTAGGCCGTAGGCTGTTTCCCGTCGTCCGTCCGCCGTAGCCCGTCTCCCGTAGGCTGTTTCCCGTAGCCCGTTTATCATCGTCCCGTGTCTGAGTCCCACACTGCTCTCGTCACCGGCGCCGGCAGCGGCGTCGGCCGCGCCGTCGCCCTGAAACTCGCCGAGCGCGGCTGGCGCGTCGCCCTCTTCGGGCGACGCGCCGACGCACTGGCGGAGACGATTGCGCTGGCCGGCCGACCGGCCGGCCAGCTGCGGGCATATCCCTGCGACATCACCGACGCGGCCGCCGTCGCGCGCGCCGCCGAGGACGTCCACGCGGCCTTTGGCCGCGTGGACGCCCTCGTCAACGCGGCCGGCACCAACGTCCCGGCCCGTTCACTCGACGTGCTCTCGCTCGACGACTACCACGCGATGATCGGCACCAACCTGCACGGGGCCTACTACTGCGCCCAGGCCGTCCTCCCGCACATGCGCGCGGCCGGCGCGGGTACCATCGTCAACATCATCTCGGATGCCGGCAAGATCGCCTCGGCCAAGTCCGGTCCCGGTTACGTGATGAGCAAGTTCGGCCTGACCGGTCTGACGCAGAGCATCAACGCCGAGGAACGCGGCCGCGGCATTCGCGCGTGCGCCATCTTCCCCGGCGACATCGATACGCCCCTTCTGGAACGACGGCCGCAGCCACCCTCAGCCGAGGCCCGCGAGCGGATGATGCAGCCAGACGACGTCGCCGACTGTGTCCTCTTCTGCCTCACGCTCCCGGCCCGAGTCATCGTCGAGGAGATGCTCGTCCGGCCGGCCTGACGGGCGTGCCCGCCTTCGCCGGCCGAACCGCCGGCATGACGGGCCTCTGCGCCGAAGCCGGCCGAACCGCCGGCATGGCGGGCTTGCCCGCCGAAGCAGGGCGCGAGCAGCCCTGCGAAGGCGGGTCAACGTCGCCGCAGGTTGAAGCCCGTCAGGATCGTCACGCGCGCGCCGGACTTCGACGAGGCTACGGCGAAGTTCAGCGGCACGTTGATCGCCCCCGATCGGACGGTCACGCCACCAACGACGACCAGCCCCACTCCCATTGGCGTGATGTTGGGCCCGATGCCGAACTCCGTGCCGGTCGCCGTCCGCATACCGACGATCCAGTTCAGGCTCGGCAGTGCCACGCCCTGCTCGAGACCAGAGAGGAGTGGGACCCACTCGGTGAGGACGGTGACGCCGTCACCATTGGTGTAGAACCGACGCTCGAATTGCCAGCCGAACTGTGAGATCAGCGGGCGAACGACGTATCCGCGTTCTTTGAGCGCTTCGACATTGCCGGGACTGAGCATGGTCAACCCGAATCGCGGCCCGGACAAGTCGATGGTCCGGGTGACGCGGGGCGGAATGGGCGCGGGCCCGGAAGTCTGGGCCGCCGCCGGTGCGGCGAGGCTGGACGCGAGCAGCGTGAGGCCGGTCAGCGACAAGACAGACGGGGCGAACGGAACGGGTGAGACGACGGGGAATCAGGGACATTGGGCACCTCTCGGTGCACAGTAGGACCTGCCCGCGGGTCGAGTCGTGAGCGCCGCCTGAAGAAACGCTGAAGTCGCCGGACCATGGGGTCAGCCCCCGGTCTAACCCTACTGGACCTGCAGCGGCGCGACGCAGTCCTCGTCGGCCAGCCGGAGTGGCAGCCAGCGGGCCAGCTCGGGGTGCGTCGTGGCGACGAGCACCACGGGACTCAGGGCGGCGGGGTCGTAGCCAGTGCCTGAGGCGCCATCGAGCATCGCGGCGAGCGCCTGGCGGAATCGCGAGAACCCCGGGACGTCGAAGGACGCGACGTAGAGCTGGCGCGTCGCGCCCGGCTCGCTGATGCGACGATACGCGACGCATCGCGGCTCGATCCGGGCCTGTCCGAGGCCCGCATCCCGCGCGACCCCGAGCAGGGCCTCGAGGGTGGTCCGACTCGCGAACGCCTGATCGAACTCGCTCCTGAGCAGCAGGGGCAGTCCGGTCGCCGGCGGCGCGCTCAGGGACTCCATCGCACGCTTGAACATCTGCTGGAAGAACCGCTGCACGAAGTCTCCCGAGTGCCGCAGCGTCAGCACCGGCTCGACGCCGGTCGCCGTCGGGCACCGCCTCCAGCTTCCATCCCGTGAGGTCCGCCTGCGTGACCGTGTAGGGCTCCGCACGGCTTCCCTGTCGCGGACCGCAGGAACAGGTACGCGAAGCCGCCAAGGGCGACAAGGATGACGAACAGCCGCAGCAGTGCCTTCGACATCCCTCCATTCTAGGACCTCGGAGGTGGTCGGGCCGACGATGACAACCTTGGTAGCAATTACCTCCGAGGTGATTCTAGACTTGGGTCATGCGAACACGTCTTGCGGGGGCGGCGCTGGTCGTGGCGGTGGTGGCGCATCTGGGGCTCTCAGCACAAACGCCGGCGCCGGGAACGGCGACGGCCGTGCTCGAGCGCTACATCGCGGCCGTCGGCGGACGCGACGCCCTCGGGAAGCTGACCTCAGCCACTGGGCGCGGCACGATTGAGATCGCCGATTTCGGCATCTCCGGCACGATCCAGATCACGCAGAAGTCGCCGGCGCTCTACGCCAGCATCGTGGAGCTGGCCGGTATCGGCACCACGCGCGAAGGCTTCGACGGGACGACCGCCTGGGAGGACAACCCGCAGGCCGGCCTGCGCGAGCGTGCCGGGCCCGAGTTGGCCGAGGCGCGCGTGGCCGCCGTCTTCCCGCGCGAACTGCGGCTCGCCACCATCTACCCGTCCATCGTCCTCAAGCCTCGGGAGAAGGTCGCCACTCGCGACGCCGACGTCCTCGAGGCCACCTCGCCCAACGGCACGCCCGTGCGGATGTATTTCGACACCGAGACCGGTCTCCTGTTACGCCAGGTGACAACGCGCACGACCCCGCAGGGCCCGACCGAAGTCGATGCGTACTTCACCGACTATCGCGTGGTCGACGGGGTCAAGCGCGCCTTCAACATCCGCCAGCTCACCGCAACTTTCACGGCCGTGATTCAGTTCGCCGAGGTGAAGCACAACGCGCCGGTTGACGAGGCGGGGTTCCGGAAGCCGGTCCGGTAGGCAGTTCCGGGATAGATACGGCCTGACATGCCGACACCTCGCCGCTCTTCGCTGACACTCCTGCTGATCGCCGGCTGGGTCGTTGTCGCCCGTGCGGCCGCGCAGACGCCTGAGGGGCGCCGAGTTCGATGTGTCGACCGGCCAGGTGTCGAACCTCGCGTTCAACGGACGACGGTAGCCAGCTCGCGGTAGCGGCAGAGCGCGCTGGCAAGCTGCATCTGCCGAGGCGTGTGGCAGGCCGGTTCAAAGAGCCTCGGAGCCGCCACAAGGAACACTGCGCAGCGCGCGCGTGACGTCGCGACGTTCAACCGGTTCAAGCTGTACAGGAACTCCATGCCCCTCGGCGCGTCCTCAGCCCGCGACGTCGTCATCGAATAGATCACGACAGCGGCCGTTTGCCCCTGGAACTTGTCAACTGTTCCGACAGGCACATGCTTGCCAGCCAGCCGCTCGGCGAGACGGTTGACTTGCGCGTTAAACGGGGCCACGACGCGAAGGTCGGAGCCGGTCAGCGGTCTGGCCACGCCGTCTGGCCCGATCCACTGCGCGCCATCGGCGATCAACTCATCGACCAGGGCGCCGATCGCCTCGACCTCTTCCATCGAGGCGCTCTGGTTCCCCTCGTGTTCAACGGGCAGCACCCACAAGTTTGACCCATCGAACCGGCTGGTCCCGTGCAGTGCCTGCCTCTCGAGTCCCGCTTTGGCGACGAGCTTGCGGTCGTAGAACACCTCCGACGTGAAGGCCGTGAGTGTGGGTGACATGCGCCATGTGGTCGGCAGGAAGATGCCGCGGTCCAGGGGCATGGTCTCGAAACCGCCCAACACGTGTTCCAGTGCCGAGACGCCGACGCCGTCGGGGTGGCTGGCTTTCTGTGGTTGATCGAGCTGCTGCGGGTCACCGAGCAACACCAGGCTGTCGGCTGCCGCTGCCATGGCAAGGACATCGGCAAGCGACACCTGCCCCGCCTCATCGATGAACAGCACGTCAACCGCACCGGCGGATTGCTCGCGTCCCCAGAAGAACCTCGTGGCACCGAACACGTCGATCTGACCGCTCGCAATAGCGGCCAGGGGCGTCTGGTTGTCGTGGAACTCGAGGACCGCGCCAGCATCGGGGCTCGGCTCCCCCGGTTTGACACCAACGCTGACCACCTGTCTGGTGGCGCCCGCCTGCGTGACGATCTCGTCGAGCAGGTTGCGAATGACCTTATGGCTGGTCGCCGCCACGCCCACCTTCTTCCCCGCCCTCACGAGCGCGAGAATCATCTGGGCACCCACGAAGGTCTTACCGGCACCCGGGGGGCCTTGTATCGCCAGGGTCGTGCGGTCCAATTGCGTAGCGACCCGGATGGCGAACTCCTGCGCGGTCTCGCCCGCGGCGGGCGCGAAGGCGCCGGCACGCAGCCGCGGCCCCTGGCGACGAAGGAGCGCCAGCGCACACTCGTCAGATCCTTCGAGCGTCCGCTCTGCCAGGCGCATAACCGACGTCTGCAACTCGTCGATGGAGCGGACCTCTGACGCAAAGGCACACGACGGGTGACGATCGACCATGGCCCGGCCCTTTTTGATGTCGATCGTCCGGGCCCCCCGATCGAGGCGATCGACTGTGCCGAACGTCTCGTCACTTTGGAGCTTCAACGTCGCGTCGGCCTTGAGCTCCAAGTCCTGCGCGGGATAGGCGTAGCGATGAATCACTGAACCGGTAGGCTTGCCGGTTTTCTTGTTGGTTACGGCAAGGACCTGGCTGACGAACTGAAGTCCAGAGACGGCCTTCCGCTCATCGAGGAGTTCGTCTTCGGGCAGATCCTTCAGGCGGAAATACTCCCACCACTCGGCATTGACTTCACGGCGGTGCCAGTCGATCAGGTAGGCCAACAGCCACGTGACATGCTGCGGGTGACCCGGATCGCTGGCTCCGGGCTCGACCGCCGCGAGCAGTCGGCCGCGCTGTGCGAGCGCCTGTTGCTGGACCGGGGGCACCGGTTTGTCAGCCGCCTCGGGCGCGGCCCCGGGCCTGGGCACCGGGATGCCCTCGCGCTCGCATTCGGCGCGCAGCCGCTCGAGCCAGTCCCGCAAGGATTCCGTCGATCGGCAGTCGTCCTCGTTGTAGCCCTGGACCAGGTTCTTGATCTCGTCGGGAAGGGCCGCGGCGACACGCGCGTCGAATGCCTGCTCGACGGCGAACAGCGCGTGGTGCACGCGATCGAGCGAGACGCGCCGGACGTAGCCCGTGTACTGCTCGAGTTGCTTAATCGAGTAGCTCTCCACGCCGGCGCGCACGGCTTGACGCACGATCGGGTAGAGGTCGACGAATCGGTCCGCGCGAAGCAGGCGGTCGAGCTCCGGTCCGCGCGTCACATGCCGACCCATCAACTTCTTGAAGGCGGTCGGCTCGTAGTGGTTGAAGTGGTAGACGTGCATGTCAGACTCGCGGGCCCAGCCGTCGATGATCAGATCGATCACGGCCTCGAAGGCGGCCTGCTCTTCGATGTCGTCCATGGCCCACCACGCGCGATAGGTTCCATTGCTCCACACGCCGAACAAGAACTCACGTCCGTCGTCGCGGGCGAATGGCGCGCCCTCGAGATCGAGGAAGACGTCACCCCTCGACGGCAGCGGCAGGCGGGCAAGCCCCTCGGTCGGCTGCACAGGCAGGCGTTCAACCACAGGCGTTCGGGTAGTGCGTTGGACGTGCTGCACGCGCGCCTGATGGCCGAGACGGTCGTAGGTCTGCCGAGCGCCGCGGGCGGGCGTGAAGGTCACGGGGACCGGCATGGCCGCGGCCACGGCCAAGGTGCCGTAGCCTTGCGAGACTAGTTCTACGCGCTGCGTGCGTGCCGCGCCGGCGACGAACGACAGGTGGTCGTCCTTGCGGCGAATGCCGACGCAGCGCCCTTCCCACACGCACAGCGGGCACGCCTCGACAGGTTCTGGGTAGTACGCCGCGAGGATCGCCTCCTGCCCTCGCGCCAGCTCTGCGCGAAGAACGGCCAGCACCATGCGGTAGTAGGCGGCATATTGCTCGACGCGATAGTCGTGAACGGCAAACGCCTCGCCAATCCCGGGCGTGACGACCTGAAATCGTTCGGGCACCAGACCTTGAGTCGTCGCGAGGAGGGCCGAATAGGCCGAGAGCTGCAGGACGGTGCCGCCCTTCGTGTCTCTCGCGAGCTTCGTGTCCTGGACCTCGTACGACCACGTCCCAAGATCGCTGGGACGATCGACGCGCAGCAGAATGTCCGCGAAGCCGGCCAGGCCTGCCTGCTCGAAGCGGGCCTGAACGACGACCTCGGCGCCGCCTCGCATTGCCTGGCGCGTTCGCTCCGCGGCATCGTCGACGTCCTTCAGGTCAATCACGCCCTTCCCCTGCGCGCGGAGGAATGCGACGTAAGCGTGCTCGTGATCGTCCCCGCGCTTGCGCAACAGCGCGAGATAGGGGTCATCGGAGACCGGCCTCACAAGCTGTCTGGACGCTACTGCCAGGTCCAACCCGGCGCGATGGCGACAGGAGAGAAAGTTCGAGATGTCAGACGGGGAAAGGGCGACCGCTTCGCCAAGGAACCGCATCTCGGCTAGTAGCATAACCGTCGCCTGTGTCAGGGCAGGTGACCCCAACACGTGTGGCGGTAGAGCAGCGTTCAGCGCGGTGCAGGAAGTCCGGACGAGCGCAACTCAGCGGCCGCCACGTCTCGGTCAGCCACGAGGCGCTCGACGTCCCGTTCGAAAGCCTCCGCGTCGAACCGGCCCGTATACCGCACCATCACGCGACCCGCGCGATCGACCAGGTAGGTGGTCGGCAGCACGAGGACCTCGCTGAAGGCGGTCTCGATCTCCCATCGCCCCAGGACGACGGGGTAGTTGACACGCATGGCTGCGGCAAACCGGCGGATGTTCTCGACAGGCGACTCGTCCTGGGCGATGCCGAGCACCACGAGGTCGTCGGCGTGGCGGCGCTGGATCGCGACAAGGTCGGGCATCTCGACCGTGCACGACCCGCACCAGGTCGCCCAGAAGTTGACCACCGCGACCTTGCCTCGCCAGGTGGATGGCGACCAGTCCCGCCCGTCGAGATCGGTGGCTGGAAAATCCGAGAGCGGGTACGGCTGCGCGAGCCACCGCGCCGAGGCCGCCTCGGGAGAGGCCGCCCGACGCGCAGCCGCCTCGCGCCTCGCGGACCGCGTGAAGGAATCAGCGGCCGCGAAGAGCACGAGGCAGGCGAGCGGGATCAGCACGCGCGGGCGCACGGGCAGCGTTGTCCTAGTCCTTGAGCACGAAGGTGATCTTCAGGTTCACGCGGTACTCGACGATCTTGCCCTTGTCGACGATCACCTTCTGGTTGTCCACCCAGGCGCCCTTGATGCCCTTGAGCGTCTTGCTGGCGCGCGCGATCCCCTGCTGGACGGCGTCTTCGAAACTCTTCTCGGACGAGGCGATGATCTCGGTCACTTTGGCGATAGCCATACGGTCCTCCATGGCACGAACGGGAGGACTTCAGTATACCGGGCCTCCTGCTACACTCTGCGCCACGTCCCCGACGCGAGGAGCCCCGATGCGCATCCCTGCCCTGCTGCTGTCCCTCGTTCTGGCCGCCCTGGCGGCCGTTCCGGCTACGGCCGAGCCCATCAAGTTTGCCCGCTACCCGCACGTCAGCCAGGGCAAGCTGGTGTTCAGCTACCACGGCGATATCTGGATCGCGAACGAGAACGGATCGAGTCCCGTGCGACTGACCGCGCACGTGGCGCGCGACACGTTCCCGCGCCTGTCGCCCGATGGGCGGTGGGTCGCGTTCACCAGCGACCGCTTCGGGAACACCGACGTCTTCCTGATCCCCGCGTCGGGTGGCGAGCCGAAGCAGCTCACCTTCTCGACGGCCGCGGACACGGTCCTCAACTGGACACCCGACGGCCAGGGCATCCTGATCACCACGCAGTCCGGCATCAGCCCGTGGCGCAGCCCACTGGCGATTGTGCCGATTGATGGCGGCCTGCCGACGCCGCTCGACATCGACAGCGGCGTGCAGGGCATGGTGAAGCAGGACGGCTCCGCCCTCGTGTTCAACCGGATGGGCGGCAGTTACTGGCGCAAGGGCTATCGCGGCAACCGGTCCGATGACGTGTGGCTGCAGGACCTGAAGACGAAGCGGATCACGCGGCTGACCGACACGGACCTCAAGCAGTACAAGACCTTCACGCAGGACGTCTACCCGATGTGGGGGAATGACGGGCAGATCTACTTCTCGTCGGAGCGGTCTGGCATCTTCAACATCTACCGCATCGCCGCGACGGGCGGGCAACCGCAGCAGGTCACGTCGCACAAGGACGACGGCGTGCAGTTTCCGTCGATGAGTCCGGATGGCAGCACGATCGCCTACGAGAACGAGTTCGAGATCTGGACGCTCAAGAGCGGCTCGCGCACACCGACGCGCGTGACGATCGACCTCGCGTTCGATCCCAACACCAACCTCGTCAGCTTCCTGCCGTCGCAGAACCGCGTGGACGGCTTCGCGATCTCGCCGGACGGCGACTACGCAGGCGTGGACTTCCACGGCGAGATCTTCCTCGTGCCGACCGATCCCGAAGTCGGCGAGAAGCGGCAGGTGACGTCGAGCGCCTGGCGGCAGCGCGGCCAGGAGTTCTCCCCGAACGGCCGGTGGCTGACCTACCGATCCGACGAGACGAAAGAGGAGGAGATCTGGCTCTTCGACCGCGAGACGGGTGCTCGACGCAAGCTGACGACGCACGCGTCCTTCAAGTCGATCGACGGCTGGGCGCCGGATTCGTCGCGGATCGCGTGGACCGGGAACAACCGTCTGTTCGTGACCGTGGCCGAGACCGGCGAGACCACCGAACTCGGGTTCAACCAGGCCGGTGGGTATGCGGTGACCGGCTGGTCACCCGACAGCAGGTGGCTGGTCTTCACCAAGCGAGACGCCGACCAGAATGCCGACGTGTTCCTGTTCGAGGTCGCCACGAAGCGTGAGGTCAACGTGACCGCGAGCCCCTGGACGGAAACGCAGGGGATGGTCGCGCCCGATGGGACACGCGTGCTGTTCCTGTCCGATCGCAATGACGGCGTCACGCAGCTCTTCGCGGTGCCGCTGGCGCGTCAGACCGAGGATCCGACGGACCCACTCGTCCGCGAGCGTCAACGGCGGGCCACAGGCGGACGAGGCGGCGGCGCGGGCCCGGGCGCCGATCCCGCTGGCGGCGGAGCCGCTCCGGCGGCCGGCGGACGCGGCGGCCAGAACCAGCCGCCCGCCGCGCTGACCGTGCCGGACACCAACGGCATCGATTGACGCGCCGTCGCCATCACGTCAGGCTCGCAGCCGGTGCTCAGCTACTTTCTTTCGCAGGATGGGCGGACGGTGTTCTTCCGATCGCGCGACGATCAGGGCCCGGCGCTGTTCTCTGTGGGTATCGACGGCCGCGATCGGCAGCGCCTGGTCCCAGGCGTGCTCGCGGGCCTGACCCCGACGACCGATCGCCGGCGCGCCTTCTTCACCGAGGCGAACGAGCTCTGGCAACTCGAACTCACCGGACAACGGCGCCGCACGCGGGTCCCCGTCGCGGTCACGGTCCGCGTGGACGAACGCGAGGAATGGGCCCAGGTGCTCGACGAGTCGTGGCGCGTGATGAAGTACCGCTTCTACGACGAGAAGATGCACGGCAAGGACTGGGCCGCCATCCGGGCCAAGTACGAGCCCCTGCTCAAGTACGTCGGCGCCAACGAGGACGTCTACGACCTGGCCAATGAAATGATCGGCGAGCTGAACGCGTCGCACACCGGCGTGAGCGGTCCCGACAGCAACCCGCAGCCGTCGGGCTATCAGACGCGCTATCTGGGCTTCGAGATGGCGCCCGACGCCGGCGGCTACAAGGTGCTGCACGTCTACCGCGATGGCCCGGCCGACAAGGAATGGGTGCGGCTCAAGGCCGGTGACTACGTCACGGCGCTCGACGGCATGCCGATCAAGGCCGGCGACAACTACTGGCAGCTGCTCAACAGTCCTCTCAACGAGTACGTGACCGTGACGGTGGCCTCCTCGCCGACCGGCGCCGACCGACGCGACGTGCGTCTGCGATCGATCGCCTCGCATGCCAATCTGCGCTACGAGACGTGGGTCGAGAAGAACCGCGAGATGGTGGACAAGGCCACGGGCGGGCAGATCGCCTACGTGCACATCCGGTCGATGGACCAGCCGTCGCTCGTCCGGTTCCAGAACGAGATCGATCGGTTCTGGAACAAGAAGGGCATCATCGTGGACATTCGCTACAACGGCGGCGGCAACACGGATCAGCAGCTGATCGACATCCTCGAACGACGGCCGTACCAGGTCCTGGAACAGCCGCTGGGGCGCGCCCACCTGGGGCCGGCGTCCGCGGCAGGCCATCGCCGGGCCCAAGGTCATGCTCATCAACTGGCGCTCGGCCTCCGACAGCGAAGTGACGCCGATGGCCTTCAAGCAGCTCGGGCTCGGACGCCTGGTGGGCAACCCGACGTCGGCGGCCGTCATCGCCACCGGGTCCTACGCGCTGATCAACGGCGGCACCATCCGCACGCCGGGCTCGCTCGTCGTGACCTACGACCCCGAGCGGCCGAACAACTACGGCATCAACCTCGAGAACTACGGTGTCGCGCCAGACATCTGGGTCGAGAACTCGCCTGAAGACGAGCGCACGGGCAACGACCGCGAGCTCCAGGCCGCGATCGACGAGGTCATGAAGATGCTGAAGGAGGGACTCTGGCAGTACCGCTCGGGGAACTGAGGGACCAGCAGGGACGGTGAAGTGCTGGGGTGAAAGGCGCTCAAGTGCTGGAGTGAAGTGCCCAGAAGTGCTGGGGGATTCGCCTTGAGGTGCTGACGCAGACGGTCACGTGCTGGCGGCTTCGCCGGGAGGTGCTGGGGCTCACGGCTGAGATGCTGGAGCCTACGGCGCGGCGCGTGGGGCCTCGCACAACCGCGTCAGTTCAGCCGCCAGATCGTGATGTTCAGGGCGGTCGCGAGCGTGGCCCAGGCGAGATACGGCACGAAGAGCAGCGCGGCCGTCCGGTGCGGGCGCCAGGTGCGGGCGATGAACAGCGCGATCGCGATCCAGAGCAGGACGATCACGATCGCCCCAGCGGCGATCGCCCGCGCGCCGAAGAAGATCGGCGACCAGGCCGCGTTGACGACGAGCTGCATCCACCAGAGCTGCCAGGCCTGAGCGCGCCACGCCGCGGTCGGCGCACGCCAGACGAGCCATCCCGCGACGCCCATCAGGAAATACAGCGTCGTCCACATGGGCCCGAACAGCCAGTTGGGCGGCGTCCAGGTCGGCTTCGCCAGCGTGGGATACCAGGTCCGCACCGACTCAGCCGTGAACAGGGCGCCGATGGCCCCGACACTCAGGCACAGTCCGATCAGAAGGGCCAGGCTGAGCCACCCACGGCGCGGCAGGGTCAGCTCCGGCACTTCAACCGCCCTTCGCTCCAGCACATCAGCGTCAGCGCCAGCACATCAGATGCCCCTGACTCCAGCACATCAGCCGTCAGCCCCGCATCTGAGCGCTTCTCCGCCAGCACATCACCGTCAGTCCCCAGCACCTCAGATGCCCCTGACTCCAAGAGGCTCCTGCTGTGTCAGGCAGTGGAGCGTGCCCAGTCCCCAGACCAGGTCCACGGCGTGGATGCCGACGACATCCCGGTCGGGGAAGAGCTCGGCGATGATCTCGAGCGCGAGCCGGTCGTTCACGTCGTTGAACGTCGGCACGATGACGACGCCGTTCGCGATGTAGAAGTTGGCGTAGCTGGCGGGCAGGCGCTCGCCGGCCATCACGACGGGTCGTGGATACGGCAGCGTCACGAGCCGCAGCGGTCCCACGGCAGGATCCTGCATGGCGACTTCCAGGCGGCGGATGTTGTCAACCGAGCGCGCATGATTCTCGTCGAGCGGGTCGCGCTCCACCGCCAGCACGACCGTGTCGCGCGCGACAAACCGCGCGACGTCGTCCACATGACCGTGCGTGTCGTCGCCGACGCAGCCCTCGCCCAGCCAGATCGTGCGGCGGGTGCCGAGACACTCGGCGAACGCCTCTTCGTAGTCAGCGCGGGTCATGCCGGGATTCCGGACCTGAACGTTCGAGAGCAGCCACTCCTCGGTCACGAGCAGCAGCCCAGCGCCGTTCGCCTCGATCCCCCCGCCCTCCAGCACGAGCCGGCCTCGGCCGTCGGGCCGGGACGGCTCGATGCGAGGCAGGCCGGTGAGGCAGGCGATGGCCGCACCCACCTGACTGTCGAGCGCGTAGTTGTCGTACTTGGCCCAGGCGTTGAAGGCCCAATTGGCGAGTACGACGCGACCGGCCCCGTCGATGACGCCGGTGGGCGCGCTGTCGCGCAGCCAGACACGGTCGGTGGGCACGACATGCAGCCGCACACGGTCGGGCGGCACGCCGTGGGCCTCGAGGCAGGCACGGGCATCCGCCACGACGGCCGTGGAGTGGCACAGGATCTCCACCGGCTCGTAGCGCGCGAGTACGCGGGCGATCTCGGCATACACCCACGGGATGGCGCCCAGCTTGCCCGGCCAGTCCGGCTCATGGTGTGGCCAGCTGATCCAGGTCGCGCGATGCGGTTCCCATTCACCTGGCATTCGCCGGGTCTCGGCCAGCAGGTCCTTCGTCATGCGCCGATGTATCGCTGCAGGATGGGACCGTAGGCGTCGATCCGGCGGTCGCGCAGGAAGGGCCAGTTGCGGCGGACTTCCTCGGTGAGTGCCGGGTCACACGTCGCGGTGAGAATCGTCGCCGCCTCCCCCGCCTGAGCCACGACACGGCCGAACGGATCCGCGATGAACGAATGGCCGAAGAACGTCAGGCCCTCGGTCCCCGGTTCGGGTTCGTGCCCCACCCGGTTGACTGCCGCCACGTAGACGCCGTTGGCAATCGCATGCGCGCGCTGGGCCGTCTGCCAGGCGTCTACCTGCGCCTGACCCCACTCGGCCTTCTCCGCCGGGTGCCACCCGATCGCCGTCGGATAGAAGAGGATGTCGGCCCCCATCAGGCTCGTGATGCGCGCCGCCTCGGGATACCACTGGTCCCAGCAGATCAGCACGCCGATCGTCGCGTAGCGGGTCTTCCACACCTTGAAGCCAGCCTGCTCCGGGCCGTGCGCCGTGCCGGCCACTGGGCCGTCGCCGGGTGTGAAGTAGTACTTCTCGTAGAACATCGGGTCGTCGGGGATGTGCATCTTGCGGTACACCCCGAGGCGCTGGCCGTCCGCATCGATGACCGCGGCCGAGTTGCGATACACGCCGGCGGCCTGCCGCTCGAAGATCGGCACGATGAGCACCACGGCCAACTCCGCCGCCAGCTTCTCGAAGCGTGTCGTCGTCGGGCCCGGGATCGGCTCGGCGAGGTCGAACCGATCGGACGACTCGACTTTGCAGAAGTAGGGCGCGTTGAAGAGTTCCTTGAGGCAGATGATCTGCGCGCCGCGCCGAGCCGCTTCGCGAATCGAGGCCTCGGTGGCGCCGAGCGTCTCTTCGCGGTCGCTCGTCGCATGGTCCTGAATCAGCGCGACAGTGAATGGGGCCGCAGGCATCTGGCCATGTTATCGCAGCCTTTGCGGCAGACAGGCGACGTGCGCCGGGCCACGGTAGAATGCGGCGTCCCAGTCGCGAGGTGGTCATGCGCCGACGCTCACACGCCCGTCACGTGTTTCGGTGCGGCCTCGCCGCCCTCGTCGTCGGCGGCCTCTCGCTCGCCGGTCGTGGCCTCGCCCTGCCTTCCCTGGCAGCGCAGGCGCCGGCGGTCTCTTCCCCGGCGGTGGCTGACGTCGATGGCCTGTTCTCGCGGTGGACGGCCGCCACACCCGGATGCGCGGTCGGCGTCGGCGGGCCGGGGCGCACACCGGTGGTCCGCGCCTACGGCATGGCGGACCTGGAACACAGCGTGCGCAACACGCCCGACACCATCTTCGAGGCCGGATCGGTGAGCAAGCAGTTCACGGCCGCCGCCGTGCTGCTGCTTGCGCGCGACGGCCAGCTGTCTCTCGACGATGACGTGCGCAAGCATTTTCCGGAGTTGCCTGCCTACGACACGCCCATCACGATCCGGCATCTGCTCACGCACACAAGCGGCCTGCGCGACTGGGGGTCCCTGGCCGGCATCGCGGGCTGGCCACGTGGGTCACGCGTGCACACCCACGCGCACGCGCTCGAGATCCTCAGCCGCCAGCGGGCCCTGAACTTCACGCCGGGAACACGATGGTCGTACAGCAACTCCGGCTACAACCTGGCGGCCATGTTGGTGGAGCGGGTGTCGGGCCAGTCATTCGGCGCGTTCTCGAAGGCCCGCCTGTTCACGCCCCTCGGACTCACGTCCACGTCGTGGCGCGATGACTACACACGCGTGGTGCCTGGCCGGGCGATCGCGTACGCGGCCGCAGGCGGCGGCTACCGTCAGGACATGCCCTTCGAGAACGTGGTCGGCAACGGCGGCCTGTTGACGACGGTGGGCGATCTGCTGCGGTGGAATGCCGCGTTTGCGTCCCCCGCGGCGCCTCTCGACCCCGACCTCACGCGCCTGCAGCAGACGGTCGCCCGGCTGCCCGATGGCCGCGCCTTCGACTACGCCTTCGGTCTCTACCTGCGTGCCTACAAAGGACTCGACGAGGTGCAGCACAGCGGCGCCACGGCCGGCTACCGGGCCTTCCTGGCGAGGTTTCCGGGCCAGCAGCATCTGAGTGTCGCGGTACTGTGCAACGCGGGCGACGCCAATCCAACCGCCGCGGCCCACGGTGTCGTCGATCTCTACCTCCCGGGGGCGATCCGCGCCGGGGCCGCGGCGCCGGCGGCGGTGCCTGAGGCCGCAGGTCCGCGGGCGCCGGCCCGTGACGCCGCGCACCGGCCGACCGCAGCAGACCTGGCGGCCTATGCCGGCACGTACGTCAGCGACGAGGTTGAAACGACGCTGGTCGTCGAAGTGCGGGGCGAGGCGCTGTTCGTGCGCCGACGTCCGAACGCCACGCTGGCCCTCCAGCCCCTCGTCCGCGATGCCTTCGCGGCCGGGTCGCTGGGCACGGTCAGGTTCCACGGCGTCGGCGGCACGATCCGGGAGCTCGGTATCACGCAGGATCGCGTTTGGGACCTGCGATTCCAGAAGCGGTGATCGAGTCTCGCCGGTGGAGCGCTTGTCGTAGCCTGTAGGCCGTAAGCTGTAGGCTGTGGGCCGTCAGCCGTAGCCTGTAGGCGGTTGGGCTGTTTCCGGTGGGCTGTTTCCGGTGGGCTGTTTGCCGTAGGCTGTACGCCGTCTTGCGAGGAGTCCCCCATGCGACCGAGCGACTGCATTCTCTTCAGTGGCGGCGCGCCCGGCGCCGAGACCGCCTTTGGCGCCTGCGCGGAGCGACACGGCATCGAAGAGGTGACGTTCGCCTTCGAGGGCCACGTCATGGACCGCCAGCGTGGCCTCCGCATGCTCAATCACGAGGAACTGCAGGCCGGCGACGTCAGCCTCGAATACGTCGCACGACTCATGCATCGGCGCTACACCGACGCGCCCACGATTCGGAAGATCCTGCAGACGCTCTGGTATCAGGTGAACAGCGGGCAGGAGATCTACGTGATCGGGACGATTCTCGAGGACGACACCGTGCGGGGCGGCACGGGCTGGGGCGCCGAGTTCGCCAAGCTCTGCAACAAGCCGCTGCACGTCTTCGATCAGGCGCGCGACAACTGGTTCCGCTGGACCGGCGAGAGGTGGGAAGCCTGCGACGCCGCGTCACAACCGGTGATCACGCACGCCCACTTCACGGGCACTGGGACACGGGTGCTCGAGGTAAACGGCCGACGCGCCATCGACGGGCTGTTCGAACGATCGTTCGGGGAGTAGGGACGCGACGCGCGGACGTGCGGGAGTCAAGTGCATCAGAGGTGCGGCAGGGACCAACACGGAGGTGCTGGGCTCACTTACGCTCGAGGTGCAGCACCTCGAGCGGCCTTCTCTCCCGCACTTCAAGTGCGTGTCCCGCCAGCACCTCAGGCGCTCTTCACTCTCAGCACCTCAAGTGCTCGTCACTCCCAGCACCTCAGGCGCTCGTCACTCCGAGCACTTCAGGCGCTCGTCACTCCCCGTACCTCAAGCGCTCTTCACTTGATCACTGCCCCCTTGGCCATGATCTGGTAGGTCGCCCCGAAGGTGGACGCGCTGGGCTGGGCGGCGGCTTGCTCGCGCGCGGCTTCGTTGCCTTCCTTGTCGCCAGCGGCGATCTTCTGGAACACGCCCTCGGCCGAGGCCTGCTTGCCTTTCGCGGCGATCGGGAAAACGATGCCCACGCCGTGGTCCACCTTGAAGCGGACCGTCTGCTCGGGCTTGTCCGCCGGAGCGAGGGCCATCCAGCAGCCCATCTCGGTGCACACGGCCGACACGACGCCGTCGATCCGCACGGTCTTGCCGATGAACTTCTCCGGCGTCGCGTAGAGGTCGGCGATCGGCGTGGCCTCCGCGAGCGTGACGCCAGCCCCCAGCTTCTCGTCGGCCCCGGCGCGGATCGTGACGACGGACAGGACGAACGCGAGGGCGGACACGGACAGCAGCAGGCTACGGCGCATGGGACGTTCTCCGGGAACGGCGGACCCGTCTATCGGGTCACGCAGGGATGACTTGAGTATACCGCCCGTGTGTGCGGGCTGGGGCGCCGAGCAGGACCGTACAAAGAGCACGGGGCGGGCCCGCTTGCGCTGGACCCGCCCCGCTCCCCTCGCGACGCTGCGACAAGACGCCGCGAAGACTGTGCGCGTCGGCCGTGCTACTTCGGCAGGATGACGCTGTCGATGACGTGAATCACGCCGTTGGTGGCCTTGATGTCGGTCTTCACCACCTTCGCGTTGTCGATGGACACGACGCCGCCCGTGACCGAGATCTTCACGGACTGGCCGTTGACGGTCTTGGCGTCCTTGAGCGACACCACCTGCGAGGCCATCACCGAGCCGGGCACCACGTGATAGGTGAGGATCGAGATGAGCTTCTGCTTGTTCTCGGGCTTCAGCAGATCTTCGACCGTGCCCTTCGGCAGCTTCGCAAACGCCTCGTCAGTCGGGGCGAAGACCGTGAAGGGGCCAGCGCCCTTCAACGTCTGCACCAGACCCGCCGCCTGCAACGCGGCCGCCAGCGTCTTGAATGACCCGGCTGCAACCGCCGTGTCCACGATGTCCTTGCCCTGCGCCTTGACGACGGGCGTCGCGCTCACCATTGCCACCACCGCACTTGCGACCACGATCCACCGGCTGAACTGTGCCTTCATGACTTCTGCTCCTCGTTCCGAGTTCTGAATTCGTTGTTTCCGACGTGACGGGTCTACGTTGACCAGCGCCATGACTTTGAGTGTAGAGTAAACACAGTTTCTTGGTGCGATATTTCTGCACCAGGACGCAAGTCGTTTTCGTGCAGAGAACAGGAACCGCCGGTCCTTTGCACACAATGAAAACTCGAGGTGCCCTGTGCTGTCGGAGACCCTGTCGGAAGGCCTGGAGGCCTACTCAATCGGACCGAAGGTCCGTGCCCTGCGCCTGCGGAAGAAGATGGGCCTGGTCGAACTCGGCCGCCACACGGGCCTGTCGCCGGCCATGCTCTCGAAGGTCGAGCGCGGGCGGCTCTTCCCCACCCTGCCCACGCTCCTCCGCATCGCGCTGGTCTTCAGCGTCGGGCTCGATCATTTCTTCATGTCGCCGCGCGAGCGTCCCACCGTGGCCGTCGTCCGTCGCGGCGAGCGACGCCGCTTTCCGGACCGCGCCGAAGCCGCGGAGGTGTCGTATCACTTCGAGTGCCTGGACTATCCAGCGACCGATCGGCGGATGAACAGCTACTACTGTGAGTTCGAAGCGATCGCGGCCGATCACGCGACGCCGCACCAACACGTCGGCGCCGAGATGGTCTACGTGGTCTCCGGTCGGCTCGTGATCACGATCGGCGACGAGGCGCACACGCTCGACCGTGGGGATGCGATCTACTTCGACGCCAACCGGCCGCACAGCTATCGGCGCACCGGCACAGCGAAGTGCGCGGCGGTGGTGGTCACCGCGTAGGCGTCAGTCGTGCGCCCTGATGGCGGGCGCCGTCAGGACAGGCCGGCGCGCCGGCGCAGGCGCCGGCGTCGGCGAATCACGCTGATCCCCATCACGGTCGAGATGGCGACGGAGCCAATAATTCCGATCTGGTGGATCCCCTCGGCTGCCGGCCACAGCACGCGGGGGATGATCAATGCCAGCATCGAGGCCGACCCTAGCAGCTGGGATGACCGTCGGCAGCACCATCGCGTCACCGGAACCGCGCTCGGCTCGGAACCAGAGCCAGACGCCGAACACGATGTTGCACCCGATCGCGATCGCCAGACCGGTCTGGATGGCCAACGCGAGCGAGGACGAGTGAAACGCGCGGAACCCCGCCCAGAACGACAGGGCCACGACCACGGCCACACCGAGCACCGGCTTCATGCGCCTCCGCCCGCCAATCTACCACTGCAGTTCGCGCTCTTCCGCGAGTACCGCTGAATCGGGCTCGCGTCCGGCTCCACGAAGGTGGCACGCGCCTCGGGGGAGAACAGCAGCGACGCCGAGTAGTGCGTGAGCATGATCTTCGTGTCGAGCAGTTCGGGATTGTGCGCGATGAAGGCGTCGGCCGAGGTCATCGCCGGCGAGCGCGCCATGAAATGACGGACCGCAAGCGTCCACGCCCTGGTCAGCGTCTCGTGGTACTTCTCCGGCGCGATCCCGTGATGCTGCAGGAACCGCTGAAGGGCCCCGCGAAACAGCCCGGTGGCCGCGTCAACGTCGTGATCGACCAGATACACGTAAGCCAGCCGGACATGGGCCCGGTGGTCGAACGACGCCGGCGCCACCTGGCCCGCCTCGAATGCGGCGCGGAAGGCCCGGTCCTCGCCGGAAGACTGATGGTTCACCATGTATCCCCCCGCTTCAGCTGCTTGAGCGATGGCGCACGACCGGCGGCGGGGCGTCCTCGTATTTCGCGTACTTCCCCAGCCAGGTCCCCACGCGGGAGACCACGGGGATGACCACGCGCCGCACCAAGGCCGGGATTTCCAGCATGGCAAACTCCGATCGATAGCGCGTCATGAGGAACGCGGCATCGAAGAGCGCCGGACGGCCGCCGTTCGCCTTCGCTGACGCGAACACCGCCCCCAGATAGAACTCGACGTTGTCTGGTGGACTGCACCAGCCGGTCAGGTGCAGTTCGTCGTCACCCGCATTCCACCACTTGTGGGGCGTGCCGGCGGGCCACACGACCAGGTCGCCTGGGCCGGCGAACCTGGCCTCCTCGCCGAGCACCTGGTAGCCCAGGCGCCCGCGGACGACACGGGCGGCCTCGTCCTGCAGGTAGTGCACGTGCATCGGCGGGCCCGCGCCCGGTTGAGCCACACCGTCCGCCCAAGCGCGCTCGCCCTCGGGGCCGCGCGTGACGCCGGTGAACGTGAGGCGTTCACCACTGCCGTTGTCGATCGTGTACGGGTATGTCCTCATGCACATTACGCTGGACCGATCCCGCTCCCGCGATGTGTCGCCTTCCGCGACCAGGACGACAGGACTGCCGCCTGTCGAGATCGCATCTTATCCACACGGGTGCCCCGCCCGTCTGGGAGAGAGGCTCCGCCTACCGCCCTGCGACCGCCGCGTCGAACACTCGCCCTGACGCCATCAGACTCATCGTCACCGCCACCAGATTGACGAGGACCGCGACGCCAACCGTCACACCCACAGCCCACGAATACTTGAGCAACGCCGGCGTCGGGGAACTGACCCGCGCGGCCGGGAAGCTGGTGATGACGGCGACCAGTGTCAAGACCAGCAGCGCGAGCCCGCCGACGGCCGCAAGGATGAGCCGCATCGACATCATCGCGCTGAACGACCGCAGGTCCATGCCGGCGACGGTGGTCGTCGCCGCGGCCGTGGGCGACGTGAGGGCCTGCCCCGCAAGCAGGATGAGGGGCCCAATCCGCCACGTGAGATACGTGAGGAGACCCACCGGCAGCGCGAGCAGGGACGTGGCGGTCACCACTGCGTTGCCCCACGACCGCACAGGCGTCGCGACGAGCGCGGCGCCGCCGGCTCGCCACGCCCGCCACTGCAGGGCCGCTGAGATGCCGACGACAAGCAGGCACCCGACGCAGCCGAACCAGATAGGCCGAAGGATGACCATCGCGAGGACGGCCGCCGTGCGCAGGTTACCTTCCCCTGCAGCCGCCGTGTCCTGGAAGGCCCTGGTCGCTTGCACCGCAGCGAGGGGCACCGGGGCGATGAGGAACAGCAGTGCCAAGGGCAGGGCGGAGAGCATGAACAGGGGCGACCCCACGCCGCGCCTGAACTGCTGAATGAGCCCGGCGAGGCCCGCCGCGGCCACGACGGCGACGACAAGAAAGACCGCCACGTGTCCTCTCGGTCGCGGTCTCTGTGCGTCTAGGTCGTCGGCTTCCGCTTCGGGCGATAGACGTGCACGGACTGGCCGTAGAACACTTCGGCCGCCTCCATGATCGTCTCCGAGAGCGTCGGGTGCGCGTGGATGCTGAGCTTGAGGTCGCTCGCCAGCGCGGCCATCTCGACGGCGACGACGCCTTCGGCGATGAGTTCACCGGCACCGGCGCCGACGATGCCCACGCCGAGGACGCGCTCGGTGACCGGGTCGATGAGGAGCTTGGTCAGGCCGTCCGGCCGATCGATCGCCACGGCGCGGCCAACCGCCGCCCACGGGAACTTCGCGACCTCGACCTTGCGGCCCTGCTTCTGCGCCTCGGTCTCGGTGAGGCCGCACCAGGCGATCTTCAGGATCCGTGAACACGACCGCCGGAATCGCCTGCGGTTCGAAGGCCACCTTGTGGCCGGCGATCGTCTCGACCGCCACCCGGGCCTCATGCGAGGCCTTGTGCGCGAGCATCGGCTCGCCGACGACGTCGCCGATCGCGAAGATGTTCGGCACGTTGGTGCGGAGCTGCGCGTCCACCTTGATGAACCCGCGCTCGGTCACCTGCACGCCGGTCTTCTCGATGCCGGGCATCGCGTTCGGCCGACGTCCGACGGAGACGAGCACGCGGTCGAACGTCTGCGTCTTGTCCGCATCGGCCAGCCCCTCGCCATCCATCGTCACCGCGACGCCATTCTTGACGTCCTTCATCGACGTCACGCGCGTGTTCAGCAGCACCTTGTGCATCGTCGTCTCGAGCTTGCGCGCGAGGAACGTGACCAGGTCGCGGTCCGCGCCCTGCAGGAGGCCGCCCGTCATCTCGACGACAGTGACCTTGGTGCCGAGAGCCGCGTAGACCGACCCCAGCTCGAGGCCGATGTAGCCACCACCGACGACAAGCAGCGTCTTCGGGATGTCAGGCAGTTCGAGCCCACCGGTCGAGTCCATCACGCGCGGGCTGTCGGTCGGAAAGCCCGGGACGCGCGTGGGATGCGAACCGACCGCAATGATGGCGTGCTCGAAGGTCAGGGTTTCCTGTCCACCTTTGGCGAGGTCGATGGTCAGCGTCTTCGTATCGACGAACGTCGCCTTGCCCTGGAGGTAGTTGATCTTCCGCTGCTTCGACAGCTGGCCGAGCCCACCGACCATCTTCTGGACGACGTTGTCCTTGAAGGTGCGCAGGCTGGTCGAGGTCGATCTTCGGTTCGCCGAACGACACGCCCCAGGCTGACGCGTGCTTCGCTTCGGAGATCAGATCCGCGACGTGCAGCAGCGCCTTCGAGGGGATGCAGCCGCGGTACAGGCAGACGCCGCCGGGGTTCGGCTCGGTGTCGATGAGCGCTACCTGCATGCCCAGGTCCGCCGCCGCAAACGCGGCCGCGTATCCGCCAGGCCCACCACCAATGACTACCAGCTGCGCAGACGCCATGTCACCTGATCCGGGAAAGGGGTTAGAGCACCATCGTGAGCGGCTGTTCGAGGCCGTCCACGACGAAGCGAAGGAACCGCGCGGCGTCAGCGCCGTCGATCACGCGATGGTCGTAGGACAACGACAGCGGCAGCATCTGCCGCGGCTGGAACGAGGAATCCCGCCACACGGGCTCGATCGCCGAGCGCGACATGCCGAGGATCGCCACCTCGGGCATGTTGACGATGGGCGTGAAGGAGGTGCCGCCGATGCCGCCGAGGTTGGTGACCGAGAAGACCCCGCCGGACATGTCATCCAGGCTCAGCTTCTTGTCACGGGCCTTCTGCGAGAGCGTCGCGAGATCGGCCGCGATCTCGGTGATGGTCTTGCGGTCCACGTCGCGGATGACCGGGACGAGCAACCCGTTGGGCGTATCGACCGCGACGCCGATGTGCACGTACTGCTTGAACACCAGCGACTGGTTCGCCATGTCCACCGACGAGGCGAACTGGGGATACTTGCGGATCGCAGCGGCGAGAATCTTGATCGTGATCGCGGTGACGGTGAGCTTGCCGCCGCCCTTCTCGACGCGCGCGCCGTAGGTCTTGCGGAAGTCCTCGAGCGCGGTGACGTCCGCCTTGTCGTGCTGCGTGACGTGTGGCGCCTGCCAGGCCGACGTGAGGTGCTCCGCCGTCTTGCGGCGGATGTTCGACATCGGCTTGATCTCAACCGCCCCCCACTTGGAGAAGTCGGGCAACGGCGCGGCACGGAACGCCGGGGCGTGCCCACCAGGTCCGCCGGTCGTCATCAACGTCTTCACGTGCGCCTTGACGTCGTCAGGGCCGATCCGTCCAGCCGGGCCCGTGCCCGTCACAACCGCGAGGTCCACACCCAGTTCGCGCGCGAATCGTCGCACCGAGGGTGCGGCCGGAATCGTCGGCGTCCCCGGCGTGGGGGTCGTACCAGCCGGACTTGCGGCCACGGCGGGTTCGGGGACCTCGGCCACCTGACCGGCGCGCGCCTTGGCGATATCCACGATCTCGGCGGTCTTGCCCACCTTCGCGCCTGCCGGCGCTTCGGCGGGCAGGCCGATCGGCGCCGGTCGGCGCGTCGCTGGGTGCGGGCGTGGTCTCCGCAGCCAGCACGGTTGCGTCCTTGGACGCCGAAGCGGCAGGCGTCGGCGCGCCCGCCGCCGCGCCGGGTACCCGGTGCTCCGGCGGACAAGGACGTGTCCACGGTCAGCAGCACCTGCCCGACCTTGGCCTTGTCGCCCGCCTTGACGCGGATATCGAGGACCTTGCCGGCCACCGTTGACGGCACTTCGACCGTCGCCTTGTCGGTCTCGAGTTCGAAGGCCGGCTGATCCTTCGCAATCATGTCGCCCACGGCGATGAGCACGCGGGAGACGTCTGCCTTCTCGATGTTCTCGCCCAGGTTCGGCAGCAGAAACTCAGTCGCCATCAAACAAACCTCGTCAGTCGTCTGCGAAGATCGCGGCGGTCACCGCGGCACTCGCGGCAGGGCGACCGGGACGGTCCGGTCACACCGTGGTCGGATCGGCCTTCTCGGCGTTGATGCCGAGGTCCTTGAAGGCCTGCTTGGCGACCTTCACGTCAATCTGCTTCTCGCGCACCAGCGTGGACAGCGTGGCGGCCGCGATGTGCTTGGCATCCACCTCGAAGAAGTCGCGCAATGACGCGCGGTCCTCGCTGCGGCCGAAGCCATCGGTGCCGAGCGTGAGCATCGGGCGGCCGACGAACCGGGAGATCATGTCCGGCTGGCTCTTGATGTAGTCCGAGGCACACACGACCACGCCCTTGGTGTCGGCCAGACACTCGGTGATGTAGGGCACCTTCGGTTTCTCGCCCGGGTGCAGCATGTTCCAGCGTTCCGCCCGATGCGCGTCGCGGTACAGCTCGTTGTAGCTGGTCGCGCTCCACACGTCGGCGGCCACGCCGTATTTCTCGAGCAGGGCCTGGGCCGCGACGACCTCGTTCAGGATCGCGCCGCTCCCGATGAGCTGGGCGTGGGCCTTGGCCTTGTCCGCGTTGGGCGAGGCCTTGAACCTGTAAAGGCCCTTGATGATGCCCTCCCTCGACCCGGCGGGCATCGGCGGCATCTCGTACTGCTCGTTCATCACGCTCAGGTAGTAGAAGCACGTCTCGTTGTCCACGTACATCCGACGGATGCCGTCCTCGATGATCACGGCCAGCTCGTAGGCATAGGCCGGATCGTAGGCGCGGCAGGTCGGCACGGTGAGCGCGATCGTGTGGCTCTGGCCGTCCTGATGCTGCAGGCCTTCGCCGGCGAGCGTCGTGCGTCCCGCGGTCCCACCGAGCAGGAAGCCGCGGCAGCGCGCGTCGGCGGCCGCCCAGATGAAGTCGCCCACCCGCTGGAAGCCGAACATCGAGTAGTAGATGTAGAAGGGAATCGTGTTGACGCCGTGCGTGGCGTACGCCGTGCCGGCGGCCACCCACGACGAGATCGACCCGGCCTCGGTGATGCCCTCTTCGAGGATCTGGCCGTCCTTGGCTTCCTTGTAGTAGAGCAACTGCGCGATATCGACGGGCTCGTAGAGCTGGCCGATGCTCGAGTAGATGCCCACCTGCCGGAAGAGCGACTCCATGCCGAACGTGCGGGCCTCGTCAGGAACGATCGGCACGACGAGCTTGCCAATCTCCTTGTCGCGCAGCAGATTGGTCAGGATCTTCACGAAGACGAACGTCGTCGAGGCTTTCTTGCCGTCAGTGCCCTTCGCGAACTCCTCGAAGGCGCCCGTCAGGTCGCCCTTGATGGACGGTACGGTCACCGCACGCGCCGGCACGAGCCCGCCAAGCGCCTGACGCCGCTCCTTCATGTACTTCACTTCAACCGAGGAGTCGTCGGGCCGGTAGAACGGCGCATCGGCGATCTTGTCGTCTGACATCGGAATCCCGAAGCGGTCGCGGAAGTGCCGCAGGTCCGACTCGTTCATCTTCTTCTGCTGGTGCGTGATGTTCTTGCCTTCGCCCGCCTCGCCCAGGCCATACCCCTTGACGGTGCGCGCGAGGATGACGGTGGGCCCACCCTTGTGGTTCACGGCCGCGTGATAGGCGTTGAAGACCTTCACGGGGTCGTGCCCGCCCATCTTCAGCCTCTTGAGGTCATCGTCCGACAGGTGCCGGACCATCTCGAGCAGGCGCGGATCGGTGCCGAAGAAGTGCTTGCGCAGGTAGGCGCCGTCTTCGACGACGTAGCGCTGGTACTCGCCGTCCACCACCTCACCCATGCGCTTCGAGAGCAGGCCGTCGGTGTCGCGCGCGAGCAGCGCGTCCCACTCGGCGCCCCAGATGCACTTGATGACATTCCAGCCCGCGCCGCGGAAGACGGCCTCGAGCTCCTGGATGATCTGGCCGTTGCCGCGCACCGGGCCATCGAGCCGCTGCAGGTTGCAGTTGATGACGAAGATCAGGTTGTCGAGCTTCTCGCGGGCCGCCAGGGAAATGGACCCGAGCGATTCCGGCTCGTCGGTTTCGCCGTCGCCCAGGAACGCCCAGACCTTCTGCTCGGATGGCGTCTTGAGTCCCCGGTTCTCCAGGTAGCGGATGAACCGCGCCTGGTAGATCGCCAGGAGCGGCCCGATGCCCATCGACACCGTCGGGTAGTCCCAGAAGTCGGGCATCAGCCACGGGTGCGGATAGGACGACAGCCCGGGGGTGTCGCGCAGCTCGTGCCGGAAGTTCTTGAGGTGCTCCTCGGTGAGGCGTCCTTCGAGGAACGCGCGCGCGTAGATGCCAGGCGCCGCGTGGCCCTGGTAGAAGATCACGTCAGCGGCACCGGTCGCCTTGCCGCGGAAGAAGTGGTTGAAGCCCACCTCGTACAGCGTCGCGGCCGACTGGTAGGTCGAGATGTGGCCGCCGATGCCGTCAGATTCCCGGTTGCCGCGCACGACCATCGCGAGCGCGTTCCAGCGCACCAGGCTCTTGGTGCGGCGCTCGAGCGCGCGGTCACCGGGCATCGGCACCTGCTCCTGGGGCGCGATGGTGTTGATGTACGGGGTGGTCGCGGCGAACGGCACCCGCACGCCGGACATGCGCGCCCGCGCCCGCAGCGCTTCGAGCAGCCGAATCGTCCGGGCCTTGTCGCCCTGCTCGAGCACGTAGTCGAGCGATTCGAGCCATTCCCGGGTTTCGACAGCCTCGAGGGCCGCAGCATCAGAGGGCGAGAGATTCTTCATGTGTCAGGCTCGTCAGTTGGACGCCAATCAAACTTTCTTATTTTACTTCCGCTCGGGCACACAGGGATACCCGGAACGGCAAATGCGTGCACAATACCGTCCATGCATGGCGGCCATGATCGAAACACCATAGCGCCGAGCCGATCCGTACCGGCCCTCACACCCTTCGTCAGCCTGCTGCTGCTCGCGGTCGCGTGTGGCGGTCAGCCCCCGACACCTGCTCCACCACCGTCTTCGTCCATGACCGCACCTGTGACTGACCCGCTCGCCGCGCGCATCGCGCGCTTCGCTCCCGTCGAGATCCGCGCCGACGTCGCCGCGCTGCCCACGGACGAACGGGAGGCGCTCACTCACCTGGTCGCCGCCGCCCGCGTGATGGACGGCGTGTTCCTCGAGCAGGTCTGGGCGGGCAATCCGGCGCTGCTCGCGCAGCTCGGCGCCGATCGCACGGCGACAGGCCAGCAGCTGCTGCACTATTTCCTCATCAACAAGGGGCCGTGGTCGCGCCTGGATCACGACGAGGTCTTCGTGCCCGCGTCGTTCGGCGTCCCCGCCAAGCTGCCGCAGGCCAACTTCTACCCGGCCGATGCGACCAAGGCGGACATCGAGCAGTGGATCGCCGGCCTGACAGGCCCGGCGCGCGACGAGGCCGTGGGCTTCTTCAGCGTCATCAAGCGGCGCGCGGGAGGCGGATTTCAGGCCGTGCCGTATCACGTCGAATACCGCAACGCGCTCGTCATCGCCGCCGGGCACCTGAAGACGGCCTGCGAGCCTCACCACCCAGCCATCGCTCAAGAAGTACCTCGACCTCCGCGCCGACGCGTTCCTCTCGAACGACTACTACGCGAGCGACATCGCGTGGATGGAGCTGGATGCCTCGATCGAGCCGACCATCGGCCCGTACGAGACCTATGAGGACGAGTGGTTCGGCTACAAGGCGGCCTTCGAGGCGTTCGTCACGCTGCGGGACAACGCCGAGACGGCCAAGCTCGGCGGGTTCGGCAGCCAGCTTCAGGGGCTGGAGAACGCGCTGCCCCTCGATCCGAAGTACCGCAGCCCCAAGCTCGGCGCCCTCGCGCCGATCCGCGTCGTCAACGTCGTCTTCACGTCGGGCGACGCCAATCGCGGGGTGCAGACGGCGGCCTTCAACCTGCCCAACGACGACCGCGTCGTGCGGGAGAAGGGCTCGAAGCGCGTGATGCTCAAGAACGTGCAGGAGGCCAAGTTCCAGAAGGTGCTGCTGCCCATCGCGGAGGTGGCGTTGTCGGCGGCCGACCGGGCGACCGTGTCCTTCGACGCCTTCTTCACGCACATCCTGATGCACGAACTGATGCATGGCCTCGGACCCCAGCAGGTCCACGGCACGACCGACGGTGTGCGGCTCGCCCTCAAAGACACGTATTCCACGATCGAGGAAGCCAAGGCCGACATCTCCGGGCTGTGGGCACTGCAGCAGCTGGCCGACAAGGGCGTGGTGTCCGCCGCGATCGCGAAATCGATGTACACGACGTTCGTGGCCTCGGTCTTCCGCTCCATCCGGTTCGGGCTGAACGAAGCCCACGGACGCGGCATCGCGCTGCAGATCAACTACCTGCTCGATCAGGGGGCCGTGGTGGTCTCGCCCGACGGCACCTTCGCCGTCGTCGAGGCCAAGATGCGCGAGGCCGATCGCCGGCCTGACGCGCGAGATCATGACGATCCAGGCCGAGGGCAACTACGCGGGCGCCAAAGCCCTGCTCGACCGACTCGTCAGCGTGAGGCCTGAAGTGCAGCGCGTCCTCGACAAGCTGACCGCGGTGCCGGTGGACATCCAGCCGTCGTTTGGGGGTCAGGGCTCGAATTGACTCCCTGGCGTTCCGTCCGACTGCCCTCGTGAAGGGTAGGTCAGCGGCCGCCGCGGCGGATCGCGGCGAGCCGCTCGACCATCGCCTGCACGCGCGCCGGCTCGGACGGCGCAAGGTTGCGCGTCTCCCCGGGGTCCTGCGCGAGGTCGTAGAGCTGCGGCACCGTGTCGTTCCCCAACTCCGTGTTCGTGTTGGTGTTCATGCGCGGCCGGTTGCTCGGTTCGATGTACTTCCACTGGCCGACCCGGAGCGCCAATCCGCCGGCCTGCTCGACCAGCGACTCCCGGCCCGCGCGCGACTGGCCTGTGAGCGTCGGCGACGAGTCGAGGCTATCGGGCGCGAGCGTGGGCGCCAGCGGCTGGCCCGCGATCGACGACAGCGATCGAAACAAATCGACTTGCCCGACGAGCGCGGCCGACACGCCGGGCTGGATGCGGGCCGGCCACCTGATTACGAACGGCACGCGGGTGCCTGCCTCGAAGTGACTGTACTTGCCGCCGCGAAACGGCCCAGCCTGGCCGATGCGACCCCAGACGCGACACCGCGTCGTCCTGATAGCCGTCGTCGATGACCGGTCCGTTGTCGCTGGTGACGAGGACGATGGTGTCGCGCGCAAGCCCGAGACGATCGAGCGCCTTCAGCACCTCACCGACGCTCCAGTCGAGCTGCGCGATCACGTCTCCCCGAGGCCCGAGGTTCGTCTGCCCGACGAAACGCGGATGCGGCACCCTCGGCACGTGCGGATCGTGCAGCGCGAAGTACAGGAAGAACCGGCGGTCCCGATGCTGCTCGACGAAGGCGACGGCCCGCGACGTGAACACGTCGGCCATGTCCTCGTCCTTCCAGTGGGCTGCGCGGCCGCCGGTCATGTAGCCGATTCGGCTGATGCCGTTGACGATGGTCTGGTCGTGTCCGTGGCTGGGCCGCATCCGGGTGAGCAGGTCCGGGTGCGACCGACCCGTCGGCCCGTCATCCAGCGGCTTGGCGTAGCTGACGGCAATCGGATCGGCCGGGTCGAGACCGACGACCCGCCGATTCTCGACGTAGACCGTCGGAACACGGTCGCCGGTGGCGGCCATGATGAAACTGCTGTCGAAGCCGACGTCGTTCGGCGACATCGCGATCGTGCCGTTCCAGTCGGGCCCGCCCGCCGGTCCGAGACCCAGGTGCCACTTGCCGACGACGCCGGTGACGTAGCCGGCACGCCTCAACGTGGAAGGGAGCGTCGGCTGTGCCGGGTCGATCACCAGCGCCGCGTCCCCAGGCAAGATTCCCGTGCCCGACTTCCGGAACGCGTACTCCCCTGTCAGCAACGTGTAGCGCGACGGCGTACAGGTGGCCGCCGCCGAGTGTGCGTCGGTGAACCGAAGTCCCTCGGCCGCCACGCGATCGATGTTCGGGGTACGCAGGGCCGTGGCCCCGTACGACGAGACATCGCCGTAACCGAGGTCGTCGGCGTAGATCAAGACGATGTTCGGGAGTGACTGCGCGCGCGGAGGTACCCCGGCGGCGGCCAGGATCATCGCGCCGGCCATCGTCACCGCCTGCCAGAGCCACGCCGGTCTCATCAAAGGCTCGCCATGTCTGTCCGGTCCATCACGGCGCCGATCGCTTCGGTGGCGAAGGCGCATTCGACAACCAGGACCGCGGCGGCGATCGCGCCGCCAAGCGGCACGAACAGCGCTCCCACGAACGGGCGGATGAGGTAGCCCACCAGGCCCCCGGCGATGGCGGCAGGCGCCAGCGCGAGCGCCAGCACCAGGAACAGCGCGCCCATCATCACCATGCGCTGCCCCATCACCTCGATACCGGCCGCGCGAGGTCCCGTCACCACCACCCAGGCAGGAAACATGACAGCCAGCGCGTTGTGAAACAGGAGCTGCACGACGATCACCAGCGGCGCCAGCAGCAGCGCCGCGACGGCCGCCCCCGTCAGTTCGCCCCAGTTCCAGTCGATCACCGAGGCCGGCAACTGCAGGGAGAACGTCCACGCCACCAGGATGGCCAGGCAGGCGAACGCCGACAACACCGCGGCGGGCGCCGCCAGTTCGCCCCTGACGAGTGAGGCGCCGCGCACCGGCCACGTCTTGAGCAAGGCCATGTGCGCCAGGTCGCGCCGGAGATCCCCGGTGGTCATCTGAGGCCCGAACAGAATGGCAAACCCGCCGATCCAGAGGGCCACCATCGTCACGCCCAGCGCCAGACCCGAGTTCTCGGTGGCCGTCGCGAGCACGACGCCGATGACGATGACCGCGGGAATCACGCGGACCAGCGTCATCAGGGACGCGTAGCGACTCATCAGGATGAGGTTCTTCCAGAGGAGCGCGATCTCGACGGGCCCGGACGGCCGCAGGGCGAAGGGCGCCGGCCGCGGGCGGACCGTGAGTGCCGGCGCCGGCCGACCCGCCACCGATCGCGCAGTCGCCTTCTCGGCCGCCGCCGCCGATGCCTCTTCGAACGCCACGTCGCTCCGAAGCACCCAGCGATACGCCAGCACCAGCAGCAAGGCGACGGCCGGCAGCGCGAGCGCGAACTCGCGTCCCGTCGCGGCCAGCGGCACGCGCAGCAGCGCGCGGAAGGGCCACAGCACGACTGCGGCCGGACCACGTTCCGTCAGCCGTTGCGCCTCGCCGATCAACGCCAGGGGTGCGCCGAGGCTCGAGAGCGAGGACCAGTGCCACAGGCCGGTCCCCACCAGGACGCCCGCCGCGACGACAAGGACCGCGAGGGGCAGGCGCTGCCAGAGAAGGCTTCCCGGGCCGGCGCTGGCCACCTGCTGCCGCCTCAGCGCCACCCCCATCGAATACATGTTGACGACCGCCATCAGCAGCGCGGATCCCATGAAGAAGCGCCACCCGGCCGCCGGGTTCGCGGGCCGGAAGAAGAAGGTCATCAGCGCGCTGCCCAGGAACACGGCCAACTGCGAGCGGATGACCTTGTAGCGAATCAGCTCCGCGCGTGTGACAGGCGCCGTGAAGAGGAACTGCACTTCCGAGGACGTGAACGCCAGCGGGGTGGCCCCGCGCGGCAGCACCCACGCCAGCAGCGCCAAGAGAAAGAGCACGAGGCTGCCCGCCAGCTCGACCGTTCCTCGAAAGCGCTCGAAGAGCGCGATCAGGCCGGGCGGCGCGCTGTTCCGTCGATTCGACCCGGGCTGGCGATAGAAGATGAAGTAGAAGTAGAGCACGCCGACGATCAGGCCGATCAGATAGCGCGGCTCACGGAGGCGTCGAAGCCGCACACGGGTGCGATTGCGGATCGTGCACCAGGTCAGGAAGAGGAACGCGCTCGTCATCAGGACTCGCGCGAGGTGACCTTGAGAAACAGCTGCTCGAGGGTGGACCCGGCCCCGGCCATCTCCGCCTGCGCCTGCAGCTCAGCCAGTGTGCCGTCGGCGCGTTTGACCCCACGGTCCAGGATGATGATGCGCGTGCAGATCTCCTCGACCAGGTGCAGCAGGTGCGACGACAGAATCACCGCCGCCCCCGCGTGCCCGCGCGCCACGATGGTCTCCTTCATCTGCCGGATGCCCAGCGGATCGAGCCCCGTCAGCGGCTCGTCGAAGACCAGGGCGGCCGGCGCATGCAGCAACCCGCACGCGATCGTCACCTTCTGCTTCATCCCGCGCGACAGCTCCGATGGCAACGCCGCCTCCTTGCCCGCGAGCTGGAGTTCGTCGAGCAACGCGCGCGCCCGGGCCTCGGTGTCAGGCACCTGATAGATGCGCCCGGTCAGGCGCAAGTGCTCCATCACCGTGAGGTACTCGAACAGCTGCGGTTCGTCGGCCATGAACGCCAGCTGACGCTTGGCCGCCACGGGTGCCTTGACGATGTCGTGGCCGCCGATGGCGACGGTGCCTGCCGACGGCGCGTGGATGCCGGCCAGGCATCGGAGCGTGGACGTCTTGCCGGCGCCGTTGGGCCCGATGAGGCCCACCACCTCACCGGGCCCGACGACGAACGACAGGTGATCGACCGCCGTGAAGGCGCCGTACGTCTTCGACAGGTCGGTGACGGCGATCAACGGCTACTTCTTGACCTTCGCGCCCGTGAGCTCCGCGATCGCGGACAGGGTGGCCTGCGCCGCGTTGAGCCCGAGCATGAAATCCTTGTCCGAGAACGTGGCATACAGGTCGGTCGGCTGGTGCCAGTGCGGATTCCAGCCGGCGCCGGTATGCATGCCGCGCTCGTTCTCCCGCAGGCTGATCGCCGGCACGATGTCCATGAAGGGCGTCGAGTCGGTGTTGGTCATGTGCGGGCCGAGCACGGCCGGATAGGTGGTCGAGTACTTGTCGGCGGCGAGCTTGACGGTGAGCGCGAGCTTCGCCGACGCCTCGGCCATCTTCGAGTTGCTCTGCCATTCCACGTTGAAGTCGGCCTCCGGGCGCTGTTCGGGCGCCAGCGTCCCATCGGCGCGCGGCATGCCGTGGTCCCACATCATCATGTCGTGCTGAATCATGCCGAGCCACTTCGGCTCCATGACGCCGCCCGGCCGTCGCGGGTCAGGCCGGCCCTGCAGTTCCACGCGCTGATCGACGTAGGCGCGCGCGCCGCGAAGGCCGCCCTCCTCGCCGTTCCAGAGCGCGAAGCGGATGCTCACGTCCGTCGTAACGTTCGGCTGGTTGAAGATGCGGGCCAGTTCCATGACCAGGGCCGTGCCGGAGCCGTCGTCATTGGCGGCCTCACCCAAGCCGATGCCGTCCATGTGCGCGCCGATGATGTACATCTCGCCCGGCCGAGTCGTCCCCCACTTCGTGCAATAGACCTGCGGGAACGGCGGGGGCAGCACAGGTCCGGCGTTGAGGGCGCGAAGCGCCTCGCTGGGCTGCGCGTCCGCGTTGTTGTTCACGCCGGTCCGACCGCGCACACCGTAGAGCGTCGAGCCGCCTTCGCGGTTGCGCACGGGCTCGGCAAGCGGGCCCACACCGCGCCCCGCGCCGCCCGCGCGCTGGCCCTGCCCCGCCTGCCCCTGTCCGGCCTGTCCCTGCTGGCCACCCTGGCGCCCGGCGCCCGCCTGCCCGGCAGCCGCGCCGGCTTGTCCAGCCTGCGCGCCTTGACCTGGCCTGAGCGGCCTGGCCCGCGCGTCCGGCGCCCGCCTGCGCCGCGCCACCCCCGCGTGCCGCGGGCGGTGGCGGCGTGTAGGTCATGGTCTCCGGCTCACACCCGTAGCTCTTGAGCTGCGAGGCAATCCAGGCCACCGCGTCACGATTGCGCTGCGTCCCCTCGCGGCGGTCACCGAACTGTGTCAGGCCCTTGATCGTGGCCTTGTAGCGTTCGAGCTCGAGCTGCGCCACGAGCCCGCGAATCGGATCCTCGGCCGGCGCGGCCGCGGTCGTGGCTGGGGCAGTCTGCGCCGGCACCGGCGCCTGCTGACTCGCCCACCCCATCGCCACCGATCCAGCCACCAGCCCTGCCACAGCAATCGCCCACGTCTTCCGGTGCATTTCAGGTCTCCTTCGTCGAAAGCGCACGATGGCCGAAGTGTAGCAGGACGGGGGACGCTACGGCCGACGGCAGACAGAAGACGGCAGACAGCCTACAGGGGACGGCGGACGGTCAACGGCCAACAGCCTACGGGCGACGGGCGACGGGCGACAGCCTACGGCTTACGGGCGACGGCCTACAGACAGCGGACGGCAAACAGCCTACGGGAGACAGCCCACGGCCGACGGCGGACAGAAGACGGCAGACAGCCTACAGGGGACGGCGGACGGTCAACGGCCAACAGCCGACAGGCGACGGGCGACGGGCGACGGGCGACGGCAGACGGCAGACGGCAGACAGCCTACGGCCTACGGGCGACGGCGGACGGGCTACGGCAGACAGCAGACGGCAAACGGCCCACCGCCAACGGGAGACAGTCGACGGGCGGCCGATCACCGACGACGCGGGACGGGTGCAGAGGCCGCGGGTGACGCCGAACGGGGCGCCCCGCGCGGCGCCGTGAAAGGGGGTCGTACCTGCTGTTCGGCGGCCTTCGGCGGCAGGACCCGCGGCAACGGAGTCCAACGCCGCAGGGCCGCGTCAGGCGCCGGCACGCCGAAGCTCAGGGCCTGCTTCGCCGAAGCGCCGGAGACGCGAAGGCGGGGGACACGTCGGGCGCCCGCGCGCCGAAGCTCCGAGACGTCAGTCATGGAGCGAAGGCGCGCACGACCTGCAGCGCCACGTCCGGGCGATCGGACGTGATGCCGGAGACGCCCCATCCGAGCAGGCGACGGATATCCTCGGCCTCATCGACGATCCAGGCCTGGACCGGGAACTCGCCGCGGCGAGCCGCGCGCACGAACGCCCTGGTCATGATCTGGCGACCTCGCAGACGATACGGCGTCTGGAAGAGGCGGTAGCCGGTCGGACGCGGCCGCAATCGCAGGAGGGAGCGGCGGAGGGCGGCCTGCACCTCGTCCCGCGCGGCGCCTGTCGGAATCTCGGGCGCGAGCCGTCGGACCGCCGAAAGCACGCGCAGCTGAACCCGCCGATGATGACCCGATCCGTCGAACTCGGCCTCCTCGATCACGCCGAGCACCGCCGGCACCACGGACGGGTCGTCGCCCTTGATCTCGACGATGACCGGGATGTCCTGATGGCGCTCGAGGAGCTCGGCGAGCCGGGGCACACCGGCCCGGCCGCGAAACGGCAACCCCGCGTCGGCACCGAACCGCGCACCGGCGTCAACACGGGCCAGCTCACCGGCCGTCAGCGTGGCGACGATGCCGGACGCGTCCGTCGTCCGATCGAGCGTGGCGTCGTGGATGACCACGACCTCGCCATCACGGGACAGATGGACGTCACACTCGAGCGCGTCAACGCCGAGATCGACCGCGTGGTCGAAGGCCAGCATCGTGTTCTCGGGACGCAGCTTCGAGCCACCGCGATGGGCAATCACGGAGCGATGGTCGAGGGACAGGAGCGAGGTGAGCATGTAGGAAGAGGGGACTGCTAGTATGGATCATGTCGTTGCCCACTACGCTCGGCGCCCTGCGCGAGGCCGTCGCCAGCGGCCGCGTGCGCTCGCGCTCGGTCAAGCAGGAACTCCGCGAAAACCTCATGGCGCGCCTGACGGCGCACCAGTCCCTCTTCCCCGGGGTCGTCGGCTACGACGACACCGTGATTCCCCAGGTCGTGAGCGCCCTGCTGTCGCGCCACAACTTCATCCTGCTCGGTCTCCGCGGCCAGGCGAAGACGCGCCTGCTGCGCGGCCTGACGACGCTGCTCGACGAGGTCATCCCGGTCGTCCCTGGCTGTGAGATCCACGACGACCCGCTCGCTCCCCTCTGCCGCGCCTGCCGCGTCCGCGTCAACACGGAAGGCGACGACCTTCCCATCGTCTGGCGCGCGCGCGAGGAACGGTACGTCGAGAAGCTGGCCACGCCTGACGTGACCATCGCCGACATGATCGGCGATGTGGACCCGATCAAGGCCGCGCGCTCAGGCCTCGAGCTGGGTGACGAGCTGACGATGCACTACGGGCTGCTGCCGCGGGCCAATCGCGGGATCTTCGCGATCAACGAGCTGCCGGACCTGGCGAGCAAGGTGCAGGTGGGCCTGTTCAACATCCTCCAGGAGGGGGACGTCCAGATCAAGGGCTACCCCGTCCGCCTGATGCTCGACACCCTGCTCGTCTTCAGCGCGAACCCGGAGGACTACACCGCCCGCGGCAAGATCATCACGCCGCTCAAGGACCGCATCGGCTCGGAGATCCGCACGCACTATCCCCGGACGCGTGCCGAGGCCATGACCATCACGGCGCAGGAGGCCTGGATCGACCGTGCCGGCGCTCCCAATGCGCGAGAAATCCACGTGCCCCCGTTCGTCCGGGAGGTCGTGGAGGAGATCGCCTTCCATGCCCGCGCCGATCAGAAGGTGGACAAGCGGTCCGGCGTCAGCCAGCGACTCCCCATCAGCACCCTCGAGAACGTCGTCTCCAACGCGGAGCGGCGCGCGCTGGTCGCCGGCGAACCGCTCGTCGTCCCGCGCGTGAGCGACGTCTATGCGGCGCTGCCCTCGCTGACCGGCAAGATCGAACTGGAATACGAGGGCGAGCTCAAGGGCGCCGACACCGTGGCGAGCGAGCTGGTGCGCCAGTCGATTGCGACGGTGTTCGAGAACCACGCCGCCGCGATCAACACGCGGCTGATCGTGACGTGGTTCGAACGGGGCGGCACGCTGGACCTGGCCGACACCTCGTCGGCCGCCGACCTGCTCGGGCACACGACCGCCATCGCGGGCATGGACAATGCTGTCGCGGCGCTCGGCATCCGCCCCGAGGACCCACACGCGCTGCAGGCCGCCGGCGCTGACTTCATCCTCGAGGGGCTGTGCGCGCTCAAGAAGATCAGCCGGACCGACGAAGGCCGACTGTTCGGCACGCCTTCGAAAGAACGGCCGCGCGCCGAAGCGCGCACCGTGGACGAAATGACCGACGAGGACGAGACGCCGGCCCGCGGCAAGAAGAAGTACTACAACTGACATGAAATACCGCTACTCGAAGAAGATCGACGACCTGCTCGACGGGGTGGACTTCGAGTCGCTCGTCCAGCAGCTGTCGGATCTGCTGCTCTCGAGCGGGTTCAACAACCCCTGGGACCCGCAGAGCGACGACGACCAGACGATGCAGGCGCTGCATGACGCCATCCTGGACGCACTCCTGAACGGGGGGGCGGTGTCGGAGGACATGCTGAAGAAGCTGGTGGCGGATGCGACCACGAGCCTGCCCGATGGCGCCGACGCGCGCGAGCGCCAGCGCGCTGCGATCGAAGGCCTCGTCCAGAAGATCATCGAGCGGCTCACCGAGCAGGGGTTCATCAGCGTCACCGGCAAACCCGACGCCCAGCAACTCGAGGGGGCCGGGGGCGGCGTGGGCCAGCCCGGCGAGGTGAAGTTCGAGGTCACCGACAAGGCGCTCGACTTCCTCGGCTACCGTGCGCTGCGCGACCTCCTGGGCTCGGTTGGCCGCAGCAGCGCCGGCCGCCACGACACGCGCGAACTGGCGACCGGCGTCGAAGCCGGAGGGCCGCCGCGCCCGTACGAGTTCGGCGACACGCTCAACCTGGATGCGTCGGCCACCGTGATGAATGCCGTCCAGCGACGCGCGCGTGAAGGGCGCGCGCCGGCCGGCCAACCGGCCGGCGCGGCGGAGGCGAGCGGCACGGCACCAGCGCCCGCGGGTCTGGACGTGGACTACCAGGATCTGATGATCACGCAGGGCGACTATCAGAGCTCGTGCGCGACGGTCATCCTGCTCGACTGCAGCCACAGCATGGTGCTCTACGGCGAGGACCGGTTCACGCCGGCCAAGCGTGTCGCGATGGCGTTGTCGAACCTGATCCGCCATCAGTATCCCGGCGACGCGCTGAACGTCGTGCTCTTCCACGACTCAGCCGAGGAAGTGCCGCTGGCCCGCCTCGGCCGCGTGCGCGTCGGTCCGTACTACACGAACACGCGCGAAGGCCTGCGCCTGGCGCGGCGCGTCCTGGACCGGCAGCGCAAGGACATGCGGCAGATCATCATGATCACCGACGGCAAGCCGTCGGCCGTGACCCTGCCGGACGGGCGCATCTACCGCAACCCGGCTGGGCTCGATCCGTTCGTGCTGCGCGAGACCTTCGCCGAAGTGGCCGCCTGCCGGCGCTCTGGCATCCTGATCAACACGTTCATGCTCGCGCGGGACTACGATCTGGTCGCGTTCGTCCGTCGCGTCGCCCGCATCTGTCACGGCAAGGCCTACTTCACCACGCCCTACACGCTCGGGCAGTACGTGCTGCAGGACTACATGAAGAACAAGACCAGGGTGATTCACTGAATGGAAATTGAGGATTGACCAATCGGATCATTGAAGATTGATTGAGGATTTCGAGATTGGAGAATTGTCGGATTCAATCCAAAACCCTTCAATCCGTCCAATCAGTCCTCAATGGTCAGATCCGACAATTTTCAATTGGACGTCCGTGTCGGGTGTCGGTGCATTTCCGAGCCTCTCGGCGATCGTCTTGACCGCCACCTCGCCGTGGAAGCGGCCGTTCTCGATGAAGATCTTGCCGCTCTGCTGACCGGCGACACACGCCCCGATGACGAAGAGGTTCGGGACGCTGCTCTCGAAGGTCTCGGCGTTGTGGGCCGGCGCGCCGACACGGGCGTCTACCTCGGCCCCCACCATGCGCAGGAGCGTGGTGTCCGAGTGATAGCCCGTCATCAGCAGCACATCGTCGGCCGGCTCCTCGAATCGGCCGGCCGGACCGTCGAGAATCACGTGCGTCGGCGTGATCGCGACGACGGACGTGTTGAAGTGGGCCGGGATCGATCCCTCCTTGATCCGGTTCTCGATGTCGGGTTTGACCCAGTACTTGATCCCCTCGCCCAGGGCCGGGTGCCGGTGCACCAAGGTCACGTGGCCGCCGTTCCGGAAGATCTCCAGGGCCGCTTCAGCCGCCGAGTTCTTGCCGCCCACGATGACCACGCGGCGACGGAAGTGCAGGTGCGATTCCCGGTAGTAGTGCGCGACGTGCGGCAGGTCCTCGCCGGACACGCCCAGCCGATTGGGCAGGTCGTAGGCGCCCGTCGCGATGACCACCGCCCGCGCCGATCGAACGGCCGCCGGGCCGCTCGCCGGGGCGGACGTCACGTCGAACGTCCCGTCTGACTGTCGCCGCACGGCGGTCACCGGCTCGTGCATCGCGATCTTCAATTGGAACGCATCGCTCACCCGGCGGTAGTAGCGCAAGGACTCGTGACGCGTCGGCTTTTCGAACGGACTGACGAAGGGCACGCCGCCGATCTCGAGCAATTCGGGCGTCGTGAAGAACACCATGTCCGTGGGAAAACGCTGGAGCGCGTCCACCAGGCTGCCCTTCTCGATGACGAGATACGACAGACCACGGCGCCCGGCAGCAATGGCGGCGGCCAGACCGGCCGGACCGGCACCCACGATGATGATGTCGAGCATGGTGAATTCTGCTACCGCGGGCGGTATTCCACGCGCACGCGGCTGACGAGCGCCACCGGCCGGCCAGGCGTGTCGTAGCCCTCTTCGCCGGCACGGCGCACGAGATTGAGTCGGGTCCCGACGATGCCCACCGACGACACGCCGGCCGGGACGGTCACGCTGATGGCCTCCGGTGGGCCGGGCGCCACCGCACGGACCGCGCCACTGCGCGGATCGGCGAGGATCCGATCGAAGAGGTTGTCGGTCGAACGGAAGTCCCCCGCCACGACGGCGCGACCGATGAGCTCGCCCGTCGGCCTGATGACCGCGACGATCGCCAGGTGCCGCGCATAGACCATGGCGGGTGGCAGGGTGGCCGCGGGCACGTCGAACCGGTTGTGCAGGTCGAATCGCAGCGTGGCCGTGCCGGTATGCGGCGGAATCGTCATCGCCACGCTCTCGGCCGGCGTGGTGCCGATCACCACGTCGCAAAACGGCCGCTTGGTCTTGACGCCGGTGCCGATGTCGGCTGCGCACCGGATGTCGGTCGCCGTGCGGAGCGCCGGCGTCCCCCCGCGCTGCGCGACGAGCACCGTGGACATCGCGATCACCGCCACGGATCCGAACACCCCTACCCGCATCGTTGTTTCGAGTATAGCGGACGGGCCGGCGTCACGACGACCGCGGGACCGATCCCCCGCCGCTGCGGATCAGCTCGAGGAACTCATGGCGCGTACGCGCGTCCTCGCGGAACACGCCCAGCATCGAGCTCGTCGTCGTCACCGAGTTCTGCTTCTCGACGCCGCGCATGGCCATGCAAAGGTGCGTGGCCTCCATCACGACGGCCACGCCAGCCGGCGCCACCTTGGCCTTGATGGTCTCCGCGATCTGCGACGTGAGCCGCTCCTGCACCTGGAGCCGGCGCGCGAAGACATCGACCAGGCGGGGAATCTTGCTGAGGCCAATCACCTTCCCGTCCGGGATGTAGGCGACGTGACACTTGCCGAAGAACGGCAGGAGGTGGTGCTCGCAGAGGCTGTAGAAGTCGATGTCCCGGACGATCACCATCTCGCTGTATTCGACGGTGAACAAGGCGCCGTTGATCGCCTGGTCGATATCGGCCGTGTAGCCGCTCGTCAGGAAGCGCAGGGACTTCTCCACACGCGTCGGCGTGTCCTTGAGGCCCTCGCGGCCGGGGTCTTCCCCGAGCGCGGCCAGCAGCCTGGCGACCAGCTCCTGCATGCGCGTGTCGTTGCTTTCAGCCATGGCTCACCTGCCTGGCGATCCAGTCGCCGACCTCACGTGTCCCCAGCGGTCCGCCGATGTCGGCGGTCGTCTGCCCCTGATGAACGGCCGCCTCGACGGCCGCCTCGACGAGCCGCGCGTCGTCCGTGCGACCGAGCGTCTCGAGCATCAAGGCGGCGGACAGGATCGCGCCCATCGGGTTGGCCACGTTCTTCCCGGCCAGTGGCGGGGCCGATCCGTGCACGGGCTCGAACAGCGAGGTCCGCCCCGGATGGATATTGGCGGACGCGGCCATCCCAAGCCCGCCCTGGAGCGCCCCACCGATGTCCGTCACGATATCGCCGAAGAGGTTGTTGGTGACGATCACCTGGAACTGGCCCGGGTCCTTCACGAGGAACATGGCCAGCGCATCGATGAACAGGTGGGACGCCTGGACGTCGGGAAAGCCTCCCGCGACCTCGCGGAACACACGCTGCCAGAGCGCGTGCCCCTGAGCCATCGCGTTGCTCTTGTCGGCCATGCAGACCCGGGTCAGGCCCCGCGCCCGTGCGAACTCGAACGCGTACCGGATGATCCGGTGCACGCCCTTGTAGGTGTTGATCTCTTCCTGGACCGCGACCTCGTCGGGCGTCCCCGGCTTGAAGCGGCCGCCCACCCCGACATAGAGCCCTTCGGTGTTCTCGCGAAACACGACGAAGTTGACGTCAGCGCGGGTGCGATCCCTGAGCGGACACAGCCAATCGGCCAGCAGGTGCACCGGCCGGTAGTTGACGTAGAGATCGAGTTCGAACCGGGTGCCGAGCAGAATGTCTCGAGCGTGGCGGTTGTCGGGCACGCGCGGATCGCCGAGCGCGCCGACCAGGATGGCCGCGTAGTCATCCCGCAGGCGCTGGTACCCGTCGGCCGGCATCGTCTCGCCCGTGGCCAGGAAGTGGTCCGCGCCCCAGGGCAGGTGGTCCAGTTCGAGGGCGCGCCCGGTTCGGGCCGTCACCGCCGCGAGCACCTTGACGGCCTCGGCGACGACGTCCTTGCCGATCCCGTCCCCCGCGATGACCGCGATACGCATCAGCCCGCGATCATATCAGCGGGCCCCAAATGACAAACGGGCGGGATGGCTCCCGCCCGTTGTCGTTTTCCTGAGGGTGAAATCCGCCTCCGATTCAGCGCTCGATACGACTCGGGGGCTTCGCGCCCTCGCCGTGCATCTGGCCCAGCGCGGCCACGCCGTTGATCATGTCCAGAATCTCGGCAGGCAGCGTGAACGAGAGGGAGACGTTGCGCCCCGTGCCGGCGACCTGCAGCGAGTTGACCAGGGCGTCCGCCTTCGCGTCATTGCCGCTCACCAGGCGCGCGGCCGCCAGGCCGCCGCGGATGATGTCGCGCAACTGGTCGGCAGCCGCGTCGTCGCGCGTCTCGGCGCGGAGCATGCCGCTGACACCGCCGTTGATGTTGACGTTGGCCGCGAACCACTGCACCGCGGGCATCCGCGAGGCGAGCTCCGTCGGCAGATTCGCGTTGTTGGTGATCGCGTCGAACTGCGTCACCACCCAGGCGTTGCCGCTGCCAGACACTTCGTTGACGAACTTCATCAGCTCGCCGTTCTTGGTGACGTCCTGACCCTTGGCGGCGCTGTCAATCGCCGACTTGAGAGCCGGGGTCGGTCCGAGGCCCAGGAGGCCGGGCTCGAGGAAGGCCACGCCGGGTTTGGCGTTCATGACCGCCTGGGCGCCGGCCGCGTGACCGGCCTGGTCGGTGAAGATGATCAGGCGCTTGCCGCCGTATTCCTCGACGGTCGCGCCGTGCTGCGTAGCCAAGGTCTCAATCTGCTGGACGTTGAACCGCCCGCGGACCAGGACGACCGCTCCCTGCTCCATCGAGGCGCCACCAGTCGGAGGTGTGAAGCCAGCCACGACGGTGTCGATGTCGTTCTCGATGTCGATGCCGGTTTCGCGGAGAAGGTCGTCCTTCGCCTCGCCCGTCGGCAGCACCTGACGCAGCTTCTGGCGGAACTCGGAATTCATGATGGACCGGACATCCGCGAACGCGATGCCGACCGACGACTGCGGCAGATAGGCCAACTCGGAGGGGCCAATCGACGAGGCCCGCAACGGCAGGTTCCCGTTGTAGTAGGCCACCAAGCCAGTGCCCAGACCGACCGTGAGCACCAACGCCGAACCAATCAGGAAATACCGGGTGCGCTGAGTCATAGGAAGCGGACCTCTCAAGCTGATGATACGGGTACCGGACCGCGTCGGTTCGGTCTACTGACCCCAATTTGCGGGTCAGACCGGGGTCAGACCGGGGTCAGACGCTGGTCTGACCCCGGTCTGACCCCGCGTTCTTACTGTTCGAGCACGTATTCCTTGTTCGACACGGTCCGCCCGGCCCACCACAGGCAGACGGCCGTGATCACCGCCATCCAGAACAGGCTCTCCGACAGGGTCGGAATCTCACGAAAAATCGACTGGACCAGCGTCACCGGCGAGTCCCCCGGCATCGCGTGGGGCACGAGCCCTTGCAGGTAGTAGGCGATCGACAAGCGCTTCAGATAGCCGGGGACGGCCATCACGATGGTCTCCCACCCGAAAACGAACAGAAGTCCGAACAGCAGGGGCCGCTTGATCTTGGCGCCGACCAGGGCGAAGAAGGCCCCGTAGACGGCCAGGCCCAGGGCCAGCAGCCCCAGGTCCTTGACCAGGTCCAGGAACCCGGCCGCCAGGCTGCCGCCGACGGGCACGACCAGCAGCCAGACAATGACGACTGAGGGCAGCACCACGAACACCGTGCAGGCCAGGTAGGCCAGGTACTTGCCAACCAGGACCGCGCTCCGGGGGATGGGCCTCGTGAACAAATACGTAATCGTCTTGTCCTCGATCTCGTCCGCGATGAGCGAGGTGCCGTAGAAGACGCCGAGCACCGGGATGCTGAACCTGATGAAGAAGCCCCAGATCATCAGGGCAAAGATGGTCGGGCCGGTGACCGCCGCCGAGTTGACGCGCATCGACGGAGCGCCGGCTTCGAAGAGGATCCGGATGACCACGGCGATCAGGACGGGGAACCCCACGACGAGGCCCATGAAGATGGTCCGCTTCGACCAGAGCATCTCGCCGAGCGACAGATCGAACACGCGCAGGGCCGCGTAGAGGAAGCTCGGAGCCTTTCGAGGAGTCGCCATCGTCACGCCTTGACCAGGTACTTGAACACGGCCTGCAGGTTGTCGTCCGGAGAGGTGACCTCGTCCACCGGGCCGCAGGCGCCCGACGCGACCAGTTCGGTGAGGCGCGCGTAGAACTCGTCCGGCTTGCCGGTTTCGACGACGACGGCGCCGGGCTCGAAACGCAGGCTGATCACGTCGGCGTGAGCGAGGAACTCGCGCGCCAGACTGCGCGGGTCGGCGGCGCGGATGTGCACCGTGTGCGGGTGCTCGTCGATGAGATCGCGAATCTGGTGGACGTTGCCCTCCGCCAGAATCCTCCCGTTGTTGATGAGGAGGATGTTCGACGTCATCGACTCGATTTCGTGCAGGATGTGGCTCGAGACGAGCACGCTCTTGCCCTGCTTCGCCCAGTCCCGGATCATCCGAATGGTCCGGCGGCGTCCCAGGGGGTCCATGCCCGACAGGGGCTCGTCGAGAATCAGGAGTTCCGGGTCGTGGACGATGGCCTGGGCCAGCTTCACGCGCTGCCGCATGCCCTTCGAATAGGCGCCGATGCGCTTGTGGGCAACATCACTCAGATCGACCGCACTCAACGCGCGCTCGGCGGCCTCCTTCGATTCGCGCTCGCCCAGCCCGTTGAGGCGGACCAGCGCGCTCACCCACTCGAGCCCGGTCATCCGCTCGTAGAACGCGTCCTGCTCCGGACAGAACCCGAGGCGGAAGTAGAGCGCGGGATTGCCCCAGATCCGCTCACCCAGCACCTTGACCTCGCCCTTGCTGGGCTGCAGCTGGCCGGTGATGAGCTTCATGAACGTGCTCTTGCCAGCGCCGTTCGGCCCGAGCAGCCCGGTGATGCCCGCCGGCACCGACACGGTCACGTCGTTCAGCCCGATCACCTGGCCGTACCACTTGGAGACGTGCTCGGCGGTGAGCATGGGCGCGGCACTCACGACACCACCTCGACACCCTTCACGCGCCGCTCGAGCACCGACATCGACACCACGACGAGTGCCAGCAGGACCAGGGCCGAGACGACGAAGGGTGTCTCGTACCGGGGCGTCTGCCGGAAGATCACGTCGGTGACGACGTCGAAGTTGCCGCTGATCGAGACCCACGCCACGCGGGTCGATCCGGTGACCAGCCGCATCACGCCGTAGACAGCCTCGGAAAAGAAGATCACGCCCGTGTAGAGAATCGCGACATAGCGCGTGCTCTTCGAGAGCGCCGAGAGCGCCAGCATCGTGAAGGCCCCCACGAGGACGCGGACCAGGCAGGACAGCACGATCGCCGGGATGATGAAGGCGTTCTCGCGGATGAACGCAAAGCTCCCCGACAGCACGATCTGCATCACCACCAGCAGGAGTGCGGGCAGCAGCGTCGCCTCGAGGAGAAACACGAGCAGCACGCCCAGCTTGCCGCCGATGTACTCCATGCGCATCAGCGGCTTGGACAGGTAGAGCTGCAGCGCGTTGGCCCGTCGGTCGTTCGCGATGAGGCCCGACCCGACGTAGATCGTGATGAAGAAGGCGAAGATGCCCTGGAATTCGATGAAGGACTGGAAGAGCTTGGCGTTGACGGGCGCCACCGCGCCGGCCTGCGGGAACATGACGACGGTGTAGATCTGGACCGACCGGACGATGAACGGGATCCAGGCCAGGAGCATCAGCGCGAGGAATGCGCGACGGGACAGCATCGTGCGGATGCCGGCCCACAGAATCACGGCCCACCCCCGGCCGACCGGTTCGCGCGTGCCCTTGTAGCGGCGGTAGCTCTGATCGTGAATGGGGCTCATCGCTCGGGCTCACCAATGGCGCGTGCGAACACGTCTTCAAGCGTGGGTAGGCTGGGTTTCAGGTGCCGCACCTGCACGCCGCTGCCCACGGCGAGCGCGCAGAGCTTGCGCTGGTCGTCGCCCGGCGCCGCACCACCCGGCACGAAGACGCGCATGATGTCTTCATCCGTCTCCTGACATCGCCAGCCGGCCGCCTCGAGGCGCTCGACGAACGGGGCGAGATCGCCCTTCACGCGGACTTCGAACACCCGGCCGGCCGGTCCCTTGAGCGCCTCGATCGTCCCGAAGGTCGCGACGGCGCCCTTGTCGAGCACCACCACGTGGTCGCACGTGTACTCGACGTCGGGCAGCAGGTGCGACGAAAGGATGAGGTTGACGCCCTTGTTGCGCGCCAGGTCCCGGACCAGCTCGAGGATTTCCTCACGTCCCTTGGGATCCATGCCGTTGGTCGGCTCGTCGAGAAACAGCAGATCGGGGTCGTGCACCAGCGCCTGCGCCAGCTTGATGCGCTGCTTCATGCCGGTGGAGTACGTCTCGACGTTCCGGTAGCGGGCTTCGCCGAGGCCGACGTAGTAGAGCACCTCGTGCGCGCGCTGCATCGCATCGGCCTTGGGCAGGCCGGCCAGCTGGCCGCAGTAGGCGACGAACGTCACGGCGTTCATGCCGGGGATGTGGCTGTCGTTCTCCGGCATGTAGCCGAGACGCGCACGCACGGCGAGCGGCTGCTCGGCCACGTTCAGGCCGAGCACTTCAAGACGTCCGGAGGTCGGCGGGATGAAGCCGAGCAGCGCCTTGAGCATCGTGCTCTTGCCGGCGCCATTGGGACCGAGCAACCCGACCGCGCCGGGCGGGAACACCGCGCTCACGTCGCGCAGGGCCGCGTTCGTGCCATACGCCACGCTGACGCGGTCGAGGACGACGGAAGCGGGGGCGTCAGGCATGCGGGTCAGGCAGGAGACAGGTCACGGCCAGGCATCAGCGACTGCCAACGATATACGGAAACCCGCCGAATCCGGTTCGGGTTCCGCATCGGCGCGGCGGTCAGGTCGTCGCCGGCTGGCCCTGCAAGCCCAGCGCCTCGGCGCGTTCGCGCAGGAACCCGATCACATTCGTGATGTGGACATCGAGCGGCAGCGCCAGTTCCTCGGCGCCGCGGCGCAAATCCTCACGCGGCACGGCCCGGGCGAACGCCTTGTCCTTCATGCGCTTGATGACCGAGCCCGCTTCGAGGTCGAGCACGCTCTTCGAGGGGCGCACGAGGGCGGCAGCCGTCACGAAGCCCGACATCTCATCGCACGCATAGAGCGTGTGCTCCAGCCGGCTCTCGCGTGGAACGCCCGAATAGTCGGCGTGGGACAGGATCGCCCGCGTGACCCACGAAGGATAGCCGAGCGCCTGGAGCATCTCGACCCCGCGAAACGGATGGTTCTCGCGATCCGGATACCGCTCGTAGTCGAAGTCGTGCACGAGGGCCACGAACCCCCAGGCCTCCTCGTCCTCGCCCCACATCCGCGCGTAGCCCCGGACCGCCGCCTCGACGCCGAGCAGGTGCTTCCGCAGGCTGTCGCCGGCCACGTGTTCAGTGACCAGCGCCCAGGCCCGCTCGCGCGAGAGCAACGGATCGCTCACCGTCGGCCCCCGATTCCGCCGATGCCGACCTGCGGCACCGGCACTTCCTTGTAGCCGGCCGGGATGTCGAACAGGCCAGGCGCCGCGGTGGTCTCGCCGATGGACGTCACCGCATATTCCAGTTCCTGGGCCCCCAGCAGCTCGCCCCGCATGACGAGGCGCATCGGAAAGCCACCCCCGAGCAGGGCGTCCTCGAACCCGAGGGCACCCAGGGCACCGAGCGTCATCGACATCTGCTTGCCGTACGCCTTGTGCTGCTGGTTGATCCAGGCCTCGCCCGTCATGGCGAACTCCGTGGGCATTCCCGGTGGGAGCGGGGTCCCGGCCGGCACCGGAATCGGCAGCCGGATGTCGATGACCCACTTCTCCGCGCTGAGTCCGGCGATCAGGCCCTTCTCCCCGGTGGCCTTCACCGTCACGACGGGCTGAATGCCGAGCGAACTCATGTCCGGCTTGGGAGTCTTCCAGTAGGTCTGCTTTGCCGGGTCGAGGACGATGTAGGTGCCATCCGGCTTGACGATCGCCACCCCTCCGGCCGGCACCATCATGTAGGCCGTGTCGTACTCGGTCCGCACGCCGAGGGCACCCACCGTCGTGATCATCTGGACCGGGGCTGGCGGCAGCAGGGTGCCCGCCACCATCGGCGCAATCATCGCGATCAGGGGATTGGCGGGCGCGGTCGCGGCCGCCGTCGAGGCCTTGGCGGCCATCGTCGTCGTGAACTTGAGCTCGGCCCGCAGCGGCGCGCCGATGGCGAGGGCGACGACGAACGTGGCGATCAGCGTGCGCAACATGAACCAGTCCTTTCGGGGCGGAGACCCCCTGCGCCATTGTATCGGGCGAGGCAGCCGGCACCTTGATAGACCGAGAATGTGGTGATGTGGTGATGTGGTGATGTGAGATGTGAGATGTGCGGCTAGGCGCCGAGCGGCAGGGACGGGTCGGCGTTGAAGTCGAGCGGCGAGCCGTGGCCGCGTTCGAGGAGGCGGAGGCCGGCGGCGGCGATCATCGCGGCGTTGTCGGTCGAGAGCGCGATCGACGGGATGAACACGGGCAGTCCCTCGACCTGGCCGCGGGCGAGCGCGTCCCGGCGGAGGCGGCTATTGGCCGAGACGCCGCCGGCGATCCCGACACTGCGCGCACCCAGGCGTCGCGCGACGTCGAACGTCCGATCCACGAGCGTTTCGACGACCACGCGCTGGAAGCTCGCGCAGAAGTCGTCGACCTCGGCATCAGACAGGACGTGGGACGCCGGCGGCGCTGACGCAGCGGCCTGGGCGACGACGCCACGCTGCTGCAAGTGCCGCATGACGGCGGTCTTCAGGCCCGAGAAGCTGAACTCGGCCAACTGCGGACTGATCGCGCCGCTCGCGTCCACCGGTACCGGGGTTGCGGTCCGGATGCGTGAAGCGCGGGCGCGGCAGGGCAATCGCCTGGTCGTTGCCCTCCTTCGCGCGCCGGTCCACGATCGGTCCCCCGGGGTAGCCAAGACCCAACAGGCGCGCGACCTTGTCATACGCCTCCCCCGCCGCATCGTCGCGGGTGCGACCGACCAGTCGATAGGTCCCTGGCTCCGGCACGACATAGAGGCTCGTGTGGCCGCCGGAAACGACGAGGATCGCAGCAGGCAGGGCAATGGCGCCGTGCTCGAGGAACACCGACTCGATGTGGCCCGCCAGGTGGTGCACCGCGACGATCGGTTTTCCGAGCGAGACGGCCATCGCCTTGGCGAACGAGACGCCCACCAGCAGCGCGCCGACCAGGCCTGGGCCCTGCGTGACCGCCAGCGCGTCGATGTCTGCCAGCGTCACACCGGCATCGGCCAGGGCGCGATCGACGATGCCGCAGATGTCGCGCACGTGCTGGCGCGACGCCAATTCGGGGACCACGCCTCCCCACTCCTGGTGGATGCGGATCTGCGACGCGATCGCGTTCGACCGCAGCACCCATGGCCGGGCGGCATCGCCGGTCGTCGCGACGACGGCGGCGGCGGTCTCATCGCACGAGGTCTCGATCCCGAGGACGATCATGCGAAGAGGGACTTCAGACTCTCGCGGTAATCGGCGCGCGCGATGCCCTTCTCGGTGATGATGCCGTGCACGAGGTGGCCGGGGGTCACGTCGAATGCCGGGTTCCAGACGCTCGCCCCTTCGGGCGTCAGCCGAATGCTGCCCACGTGCGTGACCTCGCGCGCGTTGCGCTGCTCGATCGGAATGCCGCTGCCGTCTGGCGTGGCCAGGTCGATGGTCGAGAGCGGCGCCGCCACGTAGAACGGCACGCCGTGGGCCTTCGCCATCATCGCGACCGTGTAGGTGCCGACCTTGTTGGCGAAGTCGCCATTGGCCGCGATGCGATCGGCGCCGACGACGATGAAGTCGATGCCGCCCTGCTGCATCAACGGTCCGGCCATGCTCTCAGTGATGACGGTGGTCGGGATCTGGTCGCGCACCAGTTCCCAGGCAGTGAGACGCGCCCCCTGCATGAACGGGCGGGTCTCGTCGGCGAACACCTGGACGACCTTGCCCTGCTCGGCGGCCGCGCGGATCACGCCAAGCGCCGTGCCGTAGCCGGCCGTCGCCAGGGCGCCTGCGTTGCAGTGCGTGAGGATGCGCGCGTTCGCGGGCACGACGTCGGCGCCCAGGCGGCCCATCTCCTTGCAGCTGGCCAGGTCCTCGTCGTGGATGGCGTGGGCTTCGGCCTCGAGCCTGGCCTTCAGTTCCTCGACCGACTGCCCCGCCTGCACACCGGTCGAGAACGACCGCTTCATCCGATCGATCGCCCAGAAGAGATTGACCGCCGTGGGCCGCGTCCCCGCCATCAGGTCACAGATCTTGGTGAACTCGACGGCAAACTGCTTGGTGCCCTTCGCCTTGCTGCGCTTCATCCCGAGCGCAATGCCCATGGCGGCCGCCACGCCGATGGCCGGGGCGCCCCGAATCACCATCGTGACGATGGCCCTGGCCACTTCGGGCGCGGTCTTGCACCGAACGTAGATTTCCTGACCAGGCAACTTGCGCTGGTCCACCATCACCACGGCATCAGGCTGCCACTCGATCGTCGGAAGCATCTGGTGATGATACAGGGGACGGCCGACGGCCTGACGGCCGACGGGCTACGGCCGACGGGCTACGGACTACGGACTACGCTACGGACTACGGACTACAGCCTACGGCTAACTGCGGCCGGCCGACGGGAAACGGCCCACGGACCACGGCCTACGGCCTACGTACCGTCTCCCGTAGCCGGCTACAGCAGTCTTCCATCGAAGGGCATCGGCAGGAGGTCGTGCATCTGGTGGGTGCCGGAGACTGTCGTCAGGTTCGCGAGGATCACGGGCACATCGCCGCAGAACTCCCAGATGATCTGTCGGCAGGCCCCGCACGGAGGCGTCGGGACCTCGGTATCGGCGACGACGACGATGTGGGTGAAGTCGCGGTGACCTTCGGACAGCGCCTTGAAGATCGCGACGCGCTCCGCGCAAACGGTCAGACCGTAGGTCGCGTTCTCGACGTTGCAGCCCGTGACGATCGCACCCGACGTCGTCCGCAGCGCCGCACCGACCCTGAAACCGGAATAGGTCGCGACGGCGTGCTGACGAGCAGCGCGGGCCGCCTCGACGAGACCCGCGACGACGTCGGCGTCAGAGGCGCTCAATGATGCCCTCGAGCAGCGCGACGAACAGCGCGCGCACACGGCCCGTTGTCTCGATCACTTCCTCTTCGGTGAGCATCTGAGGCAGGATGCCCGCCGCCATGTTCGAGATGCACGAGATGCCCAGGACCTCGAGGCCCATGTGGTTGGCGACGATCGCCTCGGGCACAGTGGACATGCCGACCGCATCAGCCCCGAGGCTGCGGAAGGCCCGGATCTCGGCTGGTGTCTCGTAGCTGGGTCCAGTGACCGCGATATAGACGCCGTGCTCGACCGGCAGGCCAATCGTCGCCGCGGCCTGGTCCGCGAGTCCGCGCAACCGCCTCGAGTACACCTCGGACATGTCCGGGAACCGGCGTCCGAAGCGCAGATCGTTCGGTCCGATCAGCGGATTGGTGCCGAGCAGGTTGATGTGGTCGTCGATCACCATCAGGGCGCCCTGGCCGAACCGGGTGTTGATGCCCCCGGCCGCGTTGGTGAGGATCAGCACCTTGATGCCGAGCCGGCCCAGCACACGCGCGGCGAAGGTGACCGTGCCCATGTCGTGGCCTTCGTAGAAGTGCGCGCGGCCCGAGAGCGCCAACACACGACGGGATCCGGAGCGCCCTGCGACCAGCTTCCCGGCGTGGCCGACGACCTTCGACGCGGGCCAGTGGGGAATGGACTCGTACGCGATGGTGGTCCTGTCACTCAGGTCCTCGGCGAATCCCCCGAGACCCGATCCGAGCACCACGGCCACGGTGGGGATGTCGCCGAGCGCCTGCCGCAGGTACGCGGCGGCTTCTTCCACGCGGTCGTAGGCGGTCGTCATGACCCGATCCTCAAAGCAGCAGCGCGGCGATGCACGCCGAGGTGAAATTGGCCAGCGTCCCGGCGAGCATGGCCCGAAAACCCAGGCGGGCCAGATCCGACCGCCGCTCCGGGACGAGCGCCCCGATGCCGCCAATCTGGATCCCGATGGACGAGAAGTTGGCAAACCCGCATAGCGCGAACGTCGCGACGGTGAACGAACGCGGGTCGAGCGTCTCCTTGAGCGGGCCGAGCTGCGCGAAGGCGATGAACTCGTTCAGCACCATCCGCGTGCCGAGCAGGTTCCCGACAACGCCGGCATCCTTCCAGCTGACGCCGAGACACCACGCGATCGGGGCGAAGACCCAGCCGAACACCATCTGCAGGCTGAAGGCCGGATACCCGACCCAGCCACCCATCGCACCCAGCGCCGCGTTGAGCAGCGCGATGAGCGCGACGAACGAAATGAGCATGGCGATGACGTTCATCGCCAGATGCAGCCCCTCGCCCGTGCCACGGCCGGCCGCGTCGATCACGTTGACGTCGGTGGTCGGCATCTCGAGCTTCACCGAGCCCTGGGTTTCAGGCACGGCGGTCTCGGGCACGAACATCTTGGCCATCAAGAGCGTGCCCGGTGCCGTCATGATGACGGCCGTCAGCAGGTGCTTGGGCTCGATCCCGAAGGCGATGTAGGCCGCCATGATGCCGCCCGAGATGTGCGCCATGCCCGAGGTCATGACCGTCATCAACTCGGACTGGGTCATCTTCGCCAGATATGGGCGAATCGTCAGCGGGGCTTCCGTCTGCCCCATGAAGATGCTCGCAGCCACGTTCAGCGACTCGGCGCCGCTCGCGCCCATCACGCGGTTCATCACCAGCGCGAAGAGCCGCACGATGATCTGCATCACGCCGAAGTAGTAAAGGATCGCGAAGAGCGCCGAGATAAAGATGATGGTCGGCGCGATCTGGAACGCGAAGATGGTGCCGTACCGTGCGCCCTCGGGCCCCAGCACGGTGGTCATGATGCGCGACCAGACGGCGCCGTCCCCGATGGGGCCGAACACGAACCCTGACCCGACGACCGAAAAGGCCAGCAGCCCGCGAATCTTCTCGCCGAGCACCTCGAAGACCGTCTGCCCCGACCGACGTCTTCAGCACGATGACGGCGAACAGGAACTGGAGCCCGAACCCCCAGACGAGCAGGCGCGCGCGAATGGCCTTGCGGTTGGTCGAGAACGCGTAGGCGATCGACGCGATCAGAATCAGTCCACAGATCGGTTGCAGCCGCTCCATTCACCCTCCCAGAAACGCGCGGCCGTCCACGCGCTCGAGCACCAGCGGCCCGATCGACGGCGCCACGGGCCCGATCGTGATGGCCTGATCGATGAGCGCCCGGGCGACGGCCAGCCGATCGGCGGACGACGCCCGGAACATGAGCACGGGCGCGCCGCGCTCGATCGGTGTCCCCACCGGCGCCCGTAGATCCAGTCCCGCGCCCGGATCCACCGACCCGTCCACGCGGTCGCGGCCGGCGCCCAGCGCCACGGCGGCCCGGCCGAGGAGCTCCGCGTCGAGCGCCTGCACGAAGCCGGACGCCGGCGCGGTCCAGACCTCTTCCCGGGGCGCGGACGGCAGCAGCGAGTAGTCGTCGATCACGTGCGGGTTCCCGCCCTGGGCCGCGATCATCTGCCTGAATTTCTCGAGGCCTGCGCCCGTGTCGAGCGCCGCACGCACGCGCCGGTCGGCGTCGGTGTCGTCGGCGGCCACGCCCGAGAGCACCAGCATCCGCGAGGCCAGCCGAAGCGAGAGGTGTTCCAGGTCGCGCGGCCCGCGGCCCTTCAGCGTCTCGATCGACTCGATGACTTCATTGGCGTTGCCGATCGCGCGCCCCAAGGGCGCTTCCATCGAGGTCAACAGCGCCTCGGTGCGCACGCCATTGCGCTCGGCCAGCCCGGCCAGCCATTCGGCCAGACGTCGTGCGTCGGCCGGGTCTTTCATGAACGCGCCGCGTCCGAACTTGACGTCGAGCACGAGCGCGCCGATGCCTTCGGCGATCTTCTTGCTGAGGATCGACGCACAGATCAGGGGAATGCTCTCGACCGTCCCGGTGACGTCGCGCAGCGCGTAGAGCTTCTTGTCAGCTGGCGCGATCTCGTTCGTCTGGCCGATCAGCACGCAGCCGACCTCGCCGAGGACGCGGTGCATGTCCTCGAGGGCCATCTGGGTCCGGAAACCTGGGATCGATTCGAGCTTGTCGAGCGTGCCGCCCGTGTGGCCGAGGCCGCGGCCCGACATCATCGGCACGATCGCGCCACAGGCGGCGGCCAGCGGCGCCAGGACGAGGGAGGTCTTGTCGCCCACGCCGCCCGTCGAATGCTTGTCCACCGGCGTGCCGGGGAGGGCGGACAGATCCAGCCGGCGGCCCGAGTCCACCATCTCGGCCGTCAGCGTCGCGGCTTCCTCGAAGGTCATGCCGCGCCACACGATGGCCATCAGCAGCGCCGACAGCTGGTAGTCAGGCCAGGAGCCGTCGGTGGCAGCGCGCACGAACGCGCGGATCTCGTCGGCCCCAAGCGTCCCGCCATCCCGCTTGTGCCGAATGACGTCCACCGCCCGCATGCGGGCCAAGTATAGTGGGAAACCGTGACCGACACGGCGCGCGTCCTGCTCACGGCAGTTGTCCTGGCCGGCTCGTCGATCACGATGTTCGCGTGGCACATCACGCGAATCGATCCAGAGTTGCCCGGCCGGTTGATCGGCGAGTTGCGGCTCGCGCAGTGGGCCGCCCTGCTGCTGTCGGCCGGCGGCGCGGCGTCGATTGGCCTCGCGGTCGCCAGCCCGGCCGTGCCGGGGGCGCACCTCGAGGCGTGGTTCGGTCTGGCGTTCGTCGTCGCGGCCGGCTTCATCCTGCAGCGTGACCCGCGCGAGGCCCTGTCGCTGGTCGCCGTCGCGTTCCTCATGCACGCGCTCTTCAATCTCACCCATCGGCCCGGCTGGCTGCCCGTCGAACTCGTGCCGCGCTGGTACGTGGTCGCCTGCGCGATCTTCGACGTCTACATGGCCGCCCTCTCTTACTGGGCGCAGCGCCGATGAGCTCTCGCAACATCTCGGAGGTAATTGCTACCAAAAGTATTGGAGCCGCCGCCGCGGTTCTGTTGGCGGTGACAATTTTGGTAGCAATTACCTCCGAGGTGTTCTGGGCGCGCTCGCTGCAGGTCCCCGCCACCGAACCACCCCGCCTCGTCGTGCTCATCGTCATCGACCAGTTCCGCGCCGACTACCCCGAGTGGTACGGCGCGCAATGGACGCGCGGCCTGAAGCGGCTGTTCGGCACCGGCGCCGTGTTCACCAACGCGCGTCTGCCCTACGCCGGCACGTGGACCTGCGCCGGACACGCGTCGATCGGGACGGGCACGCTGCCCAGCCGGCACGGGATGGTCGCCAACTACTGGTTCGATGCGGCCACACAGGCCGTCGTCCCCTGCAGCGACGACGAGTCGGCCTCACCGGTCGATCTCGGGGGCGGGGCGGGTATCGAACGGCACAGCGGACGGGCGATGGCGGCTCCGGCATTCGCCGACGAGCTTCGTCGGCAAGCGCGCCGCCAGCCCCAGATCGTGTCGATCTCGCTCAAGCCACGATCGGCCATCGGTCTGGGCGGACACGGCGGCCCTGGGACGATGGTCCTCTGGGAGGACGACCGCGGCGGCTGGACGTCCTCGAGCGCGTTCACGGCGACGGGCTGGCCGGAGGCGCGCGAGTTCATCGCCAAGCGGCCGGTGACCGGTGACTACGGCCAGACCTGGACCAAGCTGCTTCCCGCTTCCGCCTATCGGTTCGCCGACAACGCACCGGGCGAAGCGCCCCCTGCGCCTTGGGGCCCCACCTTCCCTCACGTGTTGCGCAGCCCAACCGGACGCCCCGACGGCTACTTCTTCGGCGCCTGGGATCGGTCGCCGATGGCCGATGCCTACATCACGGACCTGGCCCTGCACCTGGCGACGCGCCTGAAGCTAGGACAGCAGCCGGGCACCGACATGCTGGCGCTGGGCTTCTCGGCCCTCGATCTCGTCGGACACGAGTACGGCCCGCACAGCCATGAAGTGCAGGACATGCTGGCTCGCCTGGACCTGCAGATCGGCCGGCTGCTCGACGCGCTGGACAAGACCGTCGGGCGCGACAAGTACGTCGTCGCCCTCTCGGCCGATCATGGCGTCGCGCCCCTGCCCGAGCAGATGGCCCAGACCGGCGTCGATGCAGGGCGCATCCCGAGCGAGCTGCTGCAGCGCGCGGTGCAGCAGAGCATCAGCGCGTCACTCGGCGGCGGCGTGCACTACCTCGGCTACTCGGACGGACGCATCTTCCTCGCACCCGGCCGGATGGACGCGCTGCGCCGGCGACCCGGCGCCGTGGACGCGCTCACGCAGAGTCTGGAGCGGGTGCCCGGGATGTGGCGCGTCTACACGATGGACCAGCTCTCCGCCTCAGCGCCGACCGATGACGCGATGCTGCGGCGGGCGCGGCAGTCCTACTTCGCCGGCCGCACCGGTGATCTGATGGTGATCCCCAAGCCGCACTGGATCGTTCGCAGCATCGGCACGGCGCACGGCTCGCCGCACGAGTATGACGACCGCGTGCCGCTGGTCTTTGCCGGGGCCGGCATCGTCGCCGGATCGCACGCCGTCGCAGCCAGCCCGCTCGACATCGTGCCGACGCTGGCCCGCCTCGTCGGCATCACGATGCCGGCTACCGACGGTCAGGTCCGCGCCGAGGTTGTGCGGCCGAAGTGACGCCGCGCTCAGCGTTCGCGACGCGGGTGCTGGTCGTCGTCTCGCGGATTCCGGTGGGACGAGTGGCCACCTACGGTGACATCGCGGAATTGGCCGGCCGGCCCGGCGCCGCGCGAGCGGTCGGCACCCTTATGCGCACGGCGGGGCGACCCGGTCTCCCCTACCACCGCGTGGTCGCCGCCGGAGGACGCATCGGCGGCTTCGGCGGGCGGCCCCAGACCAAGGCGGCCCTGCTGCGGGCCGAAGGGATCATTGTCCGGGGCACGCGCATCGCTGGATTCGCCGCCTGCCGGTGGCGCCCGCGGGCACGCTGAGGCCAGGACCGTCATCGCCCCGTGCAAGAATTCCGGGCCGCCGCGTTCTAGGGACGGGCCACTAGACTACATGGAGCCCAGGAGCCTCATCTATGCGACGGTCAACCCTGCTGGTGCTCGTCTCGGTCGCGGTCGTTCTTCAGCTCTCGTCTCGCGCGGCAGTTCAAGGACCCTCCCTCGCGGTCCGGGCCTCCGCCCCCGTCGGCGCACTGGCGCAGATCAGTGACGGCGCGGAGATCCGCATCACGTTCTCTGAGCCGATGGTCGCCCTGGGCGGCGCCGTCACCGGACGGCCTTCGTGGATCACGATCTCGCCGGCGATCGACGCCAGCTACTACTGGAACGGGACGTCCACACTCCTGATCTCAGCCGTCGAGGGCCAACCGCTCCGCTTCTCGACGCGCTACGAGGTCACGGTCGCTCGTGGCGCCACGAGCGTCGCGGGCCGCACCCTCGCCGCTCCCCACACGTTCGCCTTCACCACGCCGACGCCGCAGGTGCTGTCGGCGCAGTTCTATCGGAAGACACGTCGCTTCGACAGTCCGGCGGTGATCGCCCTGCGCTTCAACCAGCCCATGCGCGCAGCCGACGTCGTGGCCCACACGCGCATCGCGCACCAGCCGCACACGTGGACACCGCCGACGCTCGGTGACGCGGGACGTCAACGGCTTGCCGCCACTGATGCGCCTGGGCTGGCGCGGTTCGATCAGAAAGTCGCCGGCGTGGCTCGCGTGGCGGCGTCGTCAGACCCCGTCCCGTTCGTCGCCGCGACCACGTGGGACGAGCAGCGCTTTCCACCCGCAGCCAACCTCGTGGTGCTCGAGACGACCGCGGTGCCACCCTCCGAGGCGCAGCTTCGCCTGACCTTCGACGAGGGCCTGCCCGGTGTCGAAGGTGCCGCCACGCACGCGGTCCAGACGACGACGGTGTCGATGGAGCCGGCGTTCTTCGTCCTCGGTCCGTCCTGCGAGTCCCGCTGCGATCCGTCAGGCTTCAACAACATCCGCCTGCGCGGATCGACGACGCTCGAGGGGGCCATCAGCGCGCTCTCCATCCGCCAGGTCAACGCCGCCCAGGAGACGGCGGTCGTGCGCGATGCGGGCACCGCCAATCGCCCATCGTTCACCGGCGTTCGGCAGTACATCGACGTCGCAGAGGCGGGCTTCGGCCGACAGCCCGCCATGAGCACGTGGGTCTACCGCGTGGACGGCAGCCTCGAAGCGACCGACGGCCAGACGCTGGGCTATCCCTGGATGGGCACGATCGAGACGACGAACGAGATGCCCGCGCTCGGCCTGAGCGGTGCCGTGTGGGAGGCGGGCAACGGTCCCGTCGTGCCGATCTTCGCGCGCAACGTCCGTTCGATCGCCGCGCGGCTGCAGGCGATCGACACGATGTCGCTGCTGTCGTGGCTACGGCCGCAGCCCGTGGGCGCGCGCGGGCAGGCGCCTCCCGGGGCGCTGCCCCTCGGCTCGCCCGTCACGCACACGCTCGCCCTCACGCCCAACGTCGTCGAGGCCCATGGCCTGGACCTCCGGTCCGTACTCTCCGGAAGCGGCACAGGCCTTGTGTTCGCGCGAGTCGATGAGACCAGCGTCGTCACACCCAATCCGCGCCGCAACCAGCCGGCCCAGTGGCGCTCCGGGACGATTCAAGTCACCAACCTCGGCGTGTCCGTGAAGGACAGCCCGCAGTCCACACTCGTCTTCGTCACGCGGCTGGACAATGCGGCGCCCGTGTCGGGCGCGCGGGTCCGCATCATCGGCGCGACGAACCAGACGCTCTGGACCGGCAGCACTGGGGCGGACGGTGTGGCACTGGCCCCCTCGCTGCCACTCCGCCCGGAACGCCCGGGCCCATCGCCGCAGTTCGTCGTCACGGCGGACAAGGATGGCGATCTCGCGTTCGTGTCGTCGGACTGGATGAGCGACCCGCAGGCCTGGCGATCGCGCTTTCCCCGGCTGTGGAGTCTCGCCCGTCCGATTCGCGGATCGGTGTTCACCGATCGCGGCGTCTACAGGCAGGGCGACGCGGTTCGCATCAAAGCGGTGCTCCGGGCCGACGCGGCTGACGGCGCCGCGCTCCTGACGCCCAACACCCGGCTCACCGTGCGCGTGCGCGACAGTCGCGGGAACGACGTGGACCAACGCACCATCGTCGTCGGCCCGTGGGGCAACGTCGATTGGGAGTGGCAGGTGCCCGCCACCGGCGCGCTGGGCCACTACTCGGTGGCAGTGCAGCCGCAAGCGCCGAGCCCGGAGCTGACGGGCGATGTCAACGGCTCGTTCCTCGTCGCGGCGTATCGCGCACCCGACTTCCGGGTGGACGCCACGCTCGCCGGTGACACGGCGGCGCCGGTCCTCGGTGCGACGCTGCGCGCTGGCATCGAGGCGACATATCTCTTCGGCAGCCCACTGCGATCGCGGCCCGTTCGGGTCTGGGTGACGCGGAGCTGGACGATCGACGTGCCCGCCGCGATTCGCAACCGCTACACGGCCGATCGCTTCGTCTTTGGCTATCTCCCGGCGTCCGACAGCACGCCGTCACTCGGCGGGACCGTCATCGACCGGACCGATCGCCTCGACGCGACGGGCCGGCTGCAGACGACTGTTGCGACCGACGAGGGTCGTGATGCCGCGCTGGCCTATCAGTTCAATGGCGACGTCGAGGGCGAATCCGGTCAACACATCGCGAACAGGGCGCGTCTGGTCGTGCATCCGTCCTCGATCTACGTCGCGGTGCGGCGACCACCCACCTTCGTGGACATCACCGCGCCCGTGCGCGTGGAGGTCGCTGCCGCGAATCTCGATGGGAGCGCGGCCCGCGCGCCGGTGACGCTGACGCTGTTCCGTCAGGAATGGGCGCCGGTGCTCCGACCACAGACGCCGGGCTCCTCGTCGTGGGAACGCAAGGACGTCCAGGTCGGACAGTGGCAGGTCACGACGCCCGAGACGACCGCGGCTGGCGTCAGTGCGGCCGCAGGGTCGCCAGTGCCACAGACAGCGCCTGCGACCCTGTCGATCAGGGACGCGGGCTCCTACGTGCTGCGCGCCACCGCCAGCGACGTCGCGGGACGACCGACGCGGACCGACGTGTCCTTCTACGCCTACGGCCGCGGGCGTGCGTCGTGGAAGAGCGAAGGCAACCAGATCGATCTCGTGCCCGAGCGCCGGGCGTGGAAGCCTGGGGAATCGGCGCGCATCCTGATTCAGTCGCCGTGGGATCGGGCGACGGCCCTCCTGACCACCGAACGGGAAGGCGTGCGCAGCCACCGTCAGTTCACGATCACCTCCACGCAGGACGTCGTGCAGGTGCCCATCACGGCGGCCGACGCACCGAACCTGTATGTGTCCGTGCTGTTGATCAAAGGCCGTACGGCTACCGACATCAACGATCCCGGGGAGGATTCCGGCGCGCCCGCGTTCCGGCTCGGCTACACGGAGATCGTGGTCGAGGATCCGACCAAGCGGCTCCACGTGGAGGTTCGGTCGGACGAGGCCGAGTACCGTCCGAAACAGTCCGCGACGGTGTCCGTGGCCGTCACCGACGCATCGAACGCGCCGGCACCGAGCGAGGTCACGTTGTGGGCTGTTGACTACGGCCTGCTGTCGCTCACGGACCATTCCGCGCCGGATGTGCTCGGTGCCATCTACGCCCAACGACCGCTGCAGGTGCAGTCGGAGGAAAGCCGCACACGCCTGATTCCGCGCGTGCCACTGCGATCGATGGTAGGTGCGGGCATCGGCGCCGGTCTGGCCCGAGGGCAAGGCGGCGGACGCGGAGGTGCCGGCTTCGGCGGCGAACGGGCCCTCGAGGTCAGCGCCGACCGGAGCTTCATGAGCGTCGTCGCGGGCGTGCCGGCCCCGGCGCAGGCCCCGCCACGCCCTCCCGGCAGCGGGGACGACGACATGCGCACAGACTTCCGGCCAGTCGTCTTCTGGCTGGCCTCGCTCCCCACGAACGCGGCTGGCCGTGCCTCGACGACCGTCACGCTCCCGGACTCGCTCACGACCTACCGGATCATGGCGGTGGCCGGCGACCGGCAGTCGCGGTTCGGATCGGGCGAGCGGGAGATCCGCGCCACCAAACCCGTCACGCTGCTGCCCGCCTTCCCGCGCTTCATGAGCGTGAATGACCGCGCGTCCTTCACCGCCGTCGTCAGCAGCACACTGGCGGTGCGAGGCACTGCCGCGGTGACGATTCGGAGCCTCGATCCGCAGGTGCTGCAGTTCACGGGCACGCAAACGCAGACGTTCGCGATTGCCGCGGGGGCCAGCGAGCCGGTGCGGTTCGATGCGAGCGCGACGACGACGGGTCGGGCGCGTGTGCAGATGACGGTGACGGTCGGCACCCAGACCGACGCGTTCGAGATCCCCGTGCCAGTGACCGCGGCCACCGAGATCGAGACCACCGCCGCATATGGCGACACCACGTCGCAGGCCGTCGAACGCATCCTGCGACCGGCGGGCGCCTTGCCGGGCGCCGGCGGCCTCAGCGTCTCGCTGGCATCCACGGCGCTGGTCGGCCTGACCGAGAGCGCGAGGTACCTCGACGAATATCCCTACGAGTGCGCCGAGCAGAAGGCGTCTCGGGCGCTGGCCCTGGTGCTCGCCTCGGACCTGAACGGCGCCTTCGGCATCGGAGGCACGAGTCCCGCGGAACAACGGACCGCGGCCGCGCGTGCGCTCGACGAACTCGCCGGCTTCCAGTGTCCCGACGGCGGGTTCTCGCTCTGGCCCGGACAGTGCCAGGCGTCCAACGCCTACCTCACCGCGTACATCCTCCACGTCATGCAGGTCGCCGGCACGCTCAAGGTGTCGGTCGATCGCAGCACGATCGACGATGGTCTGCAGTACCTGCAGGCTCAGTTGCGCCAGCAACCGGGGCAGGTCCAGGCGGTCGCGGCCTGGGGCGCGACCCAGGCCTTTGCCCTGAAGGTCCTGGCGGAGTTCGGGCGCAACCTGCCGGCGGAGCGCACGCGCCTCGCCGCGCAGGCCGAGCGCCTGCCTGCCTTCGCCGTCTCCTACGTGGCCGACGCCTACGCCGCGGCGAACGACCGCGGCGTCACCTATCAGGGCCTAGTGAGACGACTCGCCAACGCCGTGCGTGTGAACGCGGACCGGGCCTTCATCGAAGAGGTGGACGACCCGTCCCTAGTCTGGCTGTGGCACTCGAACGCCCGTGCGACGGCCGTCGTGCTCGATGGCTTCGCCCGCCGGCGCGACGATGACGCACTCGTGGCCCCGCTCGCCCGTTGGCTGCTCTCTGTGCGCGAGAACGGCCGCTGGCGGACGACGCACGAGAACGGCATGGCGCTCGAAGCCCTCGTCAGCTACTACCGCGCGATGGAGCCGGACGTGCCCGACATGACGGCCTCCGTCACGATCGGCGGCACGCCGATGGGCAGCGCGGTCTTCCAGGGTCGCTCGACGAGCGCGCAGGAAGTCCGCATGGCGATGGGCGATCTGGTCGGGAGCCTGAGCGCACCCACCGCGGACCTGACGATCGCGCGATCGGGCACGGGCCGGTTGTTCTACACCGCGCGGCTGCAGGCGGTCCGTCCGCAACCGGCGGAGGCGCAGGACCGCGGCATTCGGATCGAACGCCGCTACGCGCGCTATGTCAACGGTGATGCCGAGCCAGCCTCGACCTCATTCGCACGCGGCGATGTGGTGCGCGTGACGGTCGCGGTCATCGTCCCGAAGGAGTCGCGCTTCCTCGCCATCCACGATGCGGTGGCGGCCGGCTTCGAGCCGATCGAAGGCTGGTTCCAGACCACGGCGAGCGACCTGGCGCGGGAGGCGACCGTGCGCGGCGAGGCGGGTGGCACCTGGCTCGACCGCATGCGGCGCGGCGGATTCGACCACATCGAGAAGCACGACGACCGCGTGCAGGCGTTCGCGACCCGCCTCGGCGCTGGCCGCCACGAGTTCTCGTACCTGGTGCGCGCGACCGCGTCCGGTGAGTTCCGCGTCGCTGGCACACGGGCCGAAGAGATGTATGCACCGGAGGTCACCGGCCGCGGGACGGCGACAACCGTCGTCGTCCGGTGACGGGCGAGGGCGCGGCGTGCCACGAGCGCGTTTCAGCACTCCTCACTGCGGGTCCTGCCGCCAAACAGCCCCACGCGATGCTCGCCGGCAGGGCCACGGGGACGGGGCGGCGGCTGCGCCGGTTCGACCAGCTCACGGCGCCCTGAGCTGGTCGAAGGGCGCGTCGCGTGGGGCGCCCCGTTTGGCGTCACCCACAGCGAGGAGTGCTGAAACGCGCGCTACGGCATGAACAGCAGCGACACCGGCGCACCGACCGAGGCCAACGGACCGACGGCCTCGAGCGCGCCGGTTTGCTGATCGATCCGGAACACCGCGATTGTGTTCGAGCCTTGATTGGCGGCAAGCAGCCATCGGCCGGTCGGATCGATGGCGAAGTTCCTCGGCGTCCGGCCGCGCGTCGCCTCGTGTTCGACGAGCGACAGCCGGCCATCGGCCGCCACGCGGAAGACCGCGAGGCTGTCGTGTCCACGATTCGAGCCGTAGACGAACCGTCCGGTCGGATGCACGGCGATCTCGGCGGTCGAATTGCCGGCAGGCGCGGGCGTCGGCAGGGTCGAGATCGACGCGACCGGCGTCAGCGTGCCCGCCTGTGCGGACCAGGCGAGCGTCGCAATCGTCGAGTTGAGCTCGTTGATGACAAAAGCGAAGCGACCAGTCGGATGGAACGCCAGATGCCGCGGTCCCGCGCCGGGCGTCGCCGCCGCGGAGGGCGGGACGTGCGGCGTCGCGCGCCCGGTCTTCGCATCGAAGGCGTAGACCAGCACCCGATCGATGCCGAGATCGACGGCCAGCAGAAACCGGTTCGCGGCGTCGAACACCACCTGGTGGCCGTGCGGGCCTTGCTGGCGCTCCTCGTTGGGACCCGCGCCGGCGTTGGTCAGCAGGTCGGTCGCTGGCGCGAGCCTCCCGTCGGTCCCGACCGGGAAGACAGCGTAGCTGCCGCCGGAGTAGTTCGCGACGGCCAGGTAGCGACCCGTCCGGTCGAGCGCAAGATGGCACGGGTCGGCCCCCTGCGTCGGCTGGACGCTGAGGGGTTTCAAGAGCGATAGGCCCCCGCGCCCATACTCCACGGCGAACGACGTCACGCTGCCTGATTGCTGGCCGAGGTACGACCCCGTTTCGTTGACGGCGAACACGAAACGGCCGTCCCGGCTGGCTTCGAGAAAACTGGGATTGGGCGTTTCCGCGGCCAGGCCGACGATCGTGAGCGCTCCGGTCGTATCGTCAAAACGGGCCGCGTGGATGCCGCGACTCTGTGGACCTGTGTACGTTCCGATGAAGAGCAGCCCGGAGGCCGCAGTGGCCACGGGTGGGGCCGCGCGGCAGGCCAGCGTCGCCGCGAGCAGAACGGTCGAGGCCACCGTCAGGGCAATCCGCCTCATGGCCGGAAGTATATGACCCCGTCTCGGCAACGCCAGACGCCGCCTGGGCGTCTAACCTTGAGAACGCCCGGGATGTCTTCGCACGCTGATCTGGCACTGGCTGAGCGCTGCCGCGCACACGCGCCTGGCGCGTTCGAGGAGGTGTATCGCCTCCACGCCCCGCGTCTGTTCGGCCTCGCCTGTCGCATGGTCGGACGAACCGAGGCTGAAGACCTGCTGCAGGAGATCTTTCTGACGGCCCACCGGAAGCTGGGCTCCTACAAGGGCGACGCGGCGCTGGGGACGTGGCTGTTCCGGCTGGGGACGAATCTGTGCCTGGACTTCCTGCGCAGCCGGCAGTCGAAGCTGGCTCACCTCACCGAGACATTCGAGGAGGAGCCCGCCTCTGGCGCGACGGCCGGCTCGGTGCTCGCCTCGGCCGATCGGATGGATCTGGAGCGGGCGCTCGCGGCCCTGCCCCCCGGCTGCCGGTCGGTCTTCGTGCTGCATGACGTCGAAGGCCTCGAACACAAGGAGATCGGCGCGCTGATGGGCATTTCCGATGGCACGTCGAAGTCACAACTGCACAAGGCGCGGCTGCGCCTGCGCACCCTGCTGACGCGCGCCCCGATGGACACACGATGACGACGCCCCCCTGCGATCAATTTCGTCCGCTGCTGTCCTCGCTCGCCGATGACGACCTCGACGAGCGGGACCGGACCGTCCTCGTCGCGCACCTCGAGACGTGTGCCGCATGTCGTGGTGTGCTCGAAGATCTACGGCACATCCGCGCTGTGGCGCGGACGCTGGGACCCGTGACGCCTCCTGAGCATGTGTGGCTCGAGATCGCGGGCCAGGTGCGCCTGGACGAATCGACGCCGTCACAGGCGCGCGCCGTGATCGCGGCGCCGGCGCCACGCTCGGCCGCCTGGCAGTGGCTCGGCCTGGCAGCCGCACTCGTGTTGATCACCATCGGCGTGTACCTTCTTCCAGGACCGCGAGAACGGCGCGGACGGGTCCAAGGTCACGACCTCGCAGCCGGCGGGCAACGCGGCGCCGACGGGCTCCGTCGAAGCAGTGAAGACCGAACTGGCGCTGGCCGTGCAGCACTACGAAAACGCGATCGCCGAGCTCGAAGCCATGGCTCGCCAGGAAGCGGCCGGCATGGACTCGGCGATGGCGACGGTGGTGCAGCAAAACCTCGGACGGGTCGATGCGGCGATCGCCGAGAGCCGGACGGCGCTCACCGTCGATCCATCCAATGCGCCGGCGCGCGACAGCTTGTTCGAGGCACTGCGGCAGAAGGTCAGCGTGCTGCAGGCCACGGTGTCACTCATCAATCAGATGCGCCAGGGCGATTCGGCCGGCGCGGCCCGCACAGCGGGCAGGGGCAAACAGTCATGATCGTGACGTTCAGGGTACGGGCGACGGGCACGCACGGCGGTCTTCGCAGGGGCCGTGATCACGCTGGTCGCGCCAGCGGCACACGCGCAGGGCGTGCGGCCACTCGACGAACGGCGCGTCGAGGCGATCCGCGAAGTCGTGCGTGACCTCCAGCGTGACGTCGTGCGTGAGGTTCAGCGCGAGGTCCTGCGTGAGGTGCAACGTGGGGCCCTGCAGCACCGGGAGGTCCTGCGCGAAATCCCTGCGCTCGTCCGGCACTCGGTCCGGGGCCTTTCCGACGCCTGGGAACTGCAGGGGCGCGGTACCACGTTCCGCGCAGAGCAGACCGCGAAGGAAACGAAGACACTGAACCTGGGTGCCAGCGGCGCGCTCGAGCTCCGCAATCTCGCGGGAGACATCTCGGTGACCGCCGGGTCGGGCCGCGATGTGACCATCGAGATCGTGCGCGTATCCCGCGGGCGAACCGAGGCCGACGCGAAAACCGGCCTGGACCGCGTCAAGGTCAACGTCACCCAGCAGGGCGAGCGAGCCCAGGTCCAGACCGAGTACCCGGAGGAGCGGCAGGCCCCCTACTCGGTGTCGGCGGCGTACACGGTCACCGCGCCGGCCGGCACACGCGTCACGATCAACAGCGTGTCGGGTGACACCACGGTCAAGGGCGTGAAGGGCGAGGTCTCCGTGAACCTCATCAGCGGCGACATCGTGATCGCCGGCGCCGGCCGTGTCGCCGAGGGGCGCACGTTTTCGGGCAGCGTCACCGTCACGGACGCGACGAGCGACGAGCCCATGAGGCTGGGCACCATCAGCGGTGACATCACAATCGAGCGGGTCAAGGCGCGCCGCCTGGACGTCGAGGTCACGTCCGGCAGCATCATCGCGCGCGACGTGTCGGCCGACGCCGCCGAGCTCCGCAGCTTGTCGGGCGACATCGCCTACGCCGGCCGACTCGCACGCGGCGGACGCTATGCCCTGCAGACACACTCCGGGTCGGTGCGGATCACGGCGTCAGGGAGTGTCGGGTTCGAGTTCCAGGGAGCGACGTTCAACGGATCGATTCGTCCGGAGGCGGGCGTGGACATGAAGACGACCACCTCGACGCGAGGCCGGATGCGCGGCACCGTCGGTGACGGCGGGGCCACAGTCACGGCGACCACCTTCAGCGGCAACATCTTGATTGGAAGAGCACCGTAGCCTACAGCGGACAGCCTACCGGCGACGACGGTCTGACTTCCAGCACGACAACGGGCGACCGGTTTCGCAGGAAGCCCGTCTCCAGTTGTCGTCGGACCCCACGTCTTTCCGTAGACTGTTCACCGTAGGTAGTGGTCTTCCGTGGGCCTCTAGCGCCCTCGGCGCTACCGCCCACGGTCTACGGCGCTGCCGTGAGGTGGATCAGGTAGTGCGTGCCGGCCCGGTTGATCCAGATACGCAGGTACTCGCTGCCCTTGAGCAGCTGGACCTTGGCCGTGCCTGGCGGCGGAGTCGCCATCTTCGCGATCAGCTTGACGTCGGCGGCCGCCACGACGCTGGCCACCTCGCGCCCCTTCACCTGGCCGCCCTGCACGAACTCGACCCATCGGTTGGACTCAGCCGATTGCCCGACGACGGGCTTGACCGGTTCGCTCGACAACCGCAGCGTGTAGGTGCCCGCGGCGAGTGGCTGGCCATCGGCCAACACCTTCTTCGGGAGCGCCACTGACCCCAGGGCGGGCGAGGTCTGCGCCGAAAGCGCCGCCGGCGCCAGCAGGGCGACGAGGACCGCGATGCCACCCAGTTTGATCATGGACTTGCTGTGCATATTGCCTCCCCTTTCGACTATATAGATCAAAACGCCGTCAGGCCGAAATAGATCAGATGGCCATCAGGTCGAACTGCTCGTGGTGCAGCTGCTCGTCGGACCGCACCGTCACCGACCGCCCCACCGCCGACTCGAGCTCCTTGAACACGCTGCGGCTCTCGTCGCTTCAGGGCGCGCGCAATCTCGGGGTTGACGCGCAGCACGAGGCTGTAGCCGTCCAGATCGCTGCTGACCTTCCTGACCTCGGTCAGGATGTCGTAGCAGATGGTCGCGCTCGTCTTGATGGTGCCCGTGCCCGAGCAGTACGGGCACGGCTCGGTCAGCTGCCGTTCCAGGCTGCTCTTCACGCGCTTGCGCGTGATGATGATCAGACCGAAGTCCGACACCTGCACCGCCTTGGACGGCGCCCGGTCGCGGCGCAGCTCCTGCTCGATCGCCTGGGCGACCTTCTGGCGGTTCTTCTTCTCCTCCATGTCGATGAAGTCGAGCACGATGATGCCGCCCAGGTCGCGCAGCCGCACCTGCCGCACGATCTCCTTCGCGGCCTCGAGGTTCGTCTTGACGATGGTGTCCTCGAGCCGCCCGGCCGACTTCTTGCCGACGTAGCGGCCGGTGTTGACGTCGATCGCCACCAGCGCTTCGGTCTGGTTGATGACGATGTAGCCGCCCGACTTCAGCCAGACCTTGCTGCGCAGCGCCTTGTCGATCTCGCCCTGCACGCCGTACTCGTCGAAGATCGGGTAGTCCTTCGTGTAGTGCTTCACGCGGCCGACCATGTTCGGCATGATCCGCTGCACGAACGCCACCACGCGGCGATACTCCGCGTCGTCGTCGATCCGGATGGCTGGAGAACTGCTCGGTCAGCAGATCGCGCAGCAGCTTGGTGACGAGGCTCTCCTCGCGGAAGAGCACGGCCGGCGTCCGCTCGGACTCGCGCTTGCGCTGCACCTCGTTCCAGACCTGCTGGAAGTAGGTCAGGTCGGCGACGATGTCCTCTTCGGACCGGTTCGACGCGGCGGTGCGGATGATGACGCCGCCCGGGCAGGCCCGGACTGCTCGCGGAACCGCTGGACGATCGTCCGCAGCCGCTCGCGCTCGTCGCGCGAGTCGATCTTGCGCGACACGCCGATGTGATCGACCGTCGGCATGTAGACGAGGAACCGGCCGGGCAGGCTCAGGTGCGAGGTGATGCGCGCGCCCTTGGTGCCGAGCGGCTCCTTGACGACCTGGACGACGACTTCCTGCCCTTCCTTGAGCAGGTCCTCGATCCGCGCGGTCGGGGCGCACGCGCTCCGCGGGAGCGCCGGTCCGGGCGCCCGTTGGCCCGAGCGGGGTCTGCCGCGGCCCGCCCCTGCCTCGGTCAGGCCGGCGTCCACCGGCTCTGGGCGTAGTCGGCCGGGGGCCCCTCGGGACGCCTCAGCCGAGAGCGACGGATCAGCGGCGAGGGCCAGCGGCGGCTCAGGTCCGGCCGGCTCGGCCTCGGCGAGGTCGTCCTCGTCCTCGAGGGATTCCTCGGTGGGACTGATGACGTCGGTGACGTAGAGAAACGCGTCGCGCTCGAGGCCGAGGTCAACGAACGCCGACTGCATGCCGGGCAGGACCTTGGAAACCCGGCCCTTGTAGACGTTGCCCACCACGCCACGCGACTGCTCGCGCTCGATGAAGACCTCGACGACCTGATCGTCCTCGAGGATCGCCACGCGTGTCTCGTGGCTCGTCGAGGAGATCACCATCTCCTTGTTCATGCGTGCAGCTCCCGGGCCGCGCGGCGGGTGCGCCGCGCGGCCGACTGCCGCCAGAGCGCGCCGGCCCGCGCGCACACCACGACCGTGCACAGCAGGATCAGCCACAAGACGCCCACGCGGTCAGCGAATACGATCACCATGACACCTAGTTGGTAAACCGCCGCATCCTCACGTTCAGGATGAGGCCGAAACCGGCGAGCGTCGCCACGAGCGACGACCCGCCATAACTCATCAGCGGCAGGGTCAGCCCCTTGACCGGGGCCAGTCCAGCCGACATCGTGATGTTGTACAACACCTGGAACCCGAAACCCGAAATGATTGCGACGACCAGGAAGCGTCCCGACCCGGTCGCGGGCCAGTCGGGCCGCCTCCAGACTCCGCAGGATCACGAAGAGATAGAGGCCGAGGGCCGACAGCACCCCGACGAAACCCGTGCTCCTCGGCAAACACGGAAAACACGAAGTCGTTGTGGGCTTCGGGCAGGAACTGGTACGCGCCCTGGGTCCCCTGGCGGAACCCCTTGCCCCAGGAGCCCGCCGGACCCGACGGTCACCTTGGCCTGAATCTGCTGGTATCCCTCCCCGCGCGGGTCCTTCGACGGATCGAAGAACGTCATCGACGCGCTCGCGCTGATAGTCCTGCAGCCCGTAGGTCCAGACGACGCGGCGAGAGCAGCGCGCCAGATGATGGCCGCCGTGACCAGCCACCGCAGGCGCAGCCCTGCGAGCATACGCCACGCCCAGGAACACCGGCAGCGAGGGTCACTGCGGTGCCCAGATCCGGCTGCCGCTGGATGAGCACGAACGGCACGAGCACGATCAGCGCCCCGCCGGCCAGTTCGGTCAAGGTGCGTGCGCTGCGGCGTCCGTCGCCGAAGTACATGGCGAGGGCGAGCGCCACCGCCAGCCGGGCGAACTCGGACGGCTGCAGGTTGGCCACACCCAGCGACAGCCACCGGCGCGAGCCGTCGCGGACCACGCCGAACATCAGCACCGCCACCAGCGCCACGAGCAAGGCGCCGTAGAACAGCAGTGATCGCTGCGCCAGCGCGCGGTAATCGATCATCAGGCAGACGACCATCGCGCCGAAGGCGACGGGCAAGGCGTAGACCTGGGCCCAGAAGGCGCTGCCTGGCTGCTGGGTCTGGAAGTTCCAGGTCACGCTGTAGATCGTGGCGCAGCCGATCACCGTGAGCGCCAAGAGGGCCGCGACGAGGGGCAGGTCGAGGTGCGGCAGCAGGCGACGGTCCACGAGCATGGCTAGCGTCGCCCCCCGCCGGCCGAAGCGCGCGGCGGCACAGCGCTGCCCGCCGGACCTGCCGCCGGGCGTGCGACGGGTCCCGGAGCGCCGGCCTGCCCTGGGCTCGCGGCGCCGCTGCGAGGACCTCCAGCTGAGGCCGGAGCCGCCGTGGCCGCGACGACGGCTGGCTTCGGCGCCAGGTGCGGCAGCGGCTGACCATCGCTTTTGGCGAAGAAGGTCTCCATCACGTGCTTGGCAATCGGCGCCGCTTCAGAGCCGTGCTCGCCATGCTCGGCGAAAACCACGCCGGCAATCCGCGGGTTGTCGCGCGGGGCGAAGAAGACGAACCAGCCGTGGTCGCGCACGTCGCGACCGGTGGCGCCAATCGCCGCCTTGTTCTGGTTGGACACGACCTGCGAGGTGCCGGTCTTGCCCGAGACGTCCCGGCCGGGAATCTTCGCGCGCCCACCCGTGCCGGCGCCATTGACGACCAGCCACAGACCATCGCGGACGGCTTGCAGGTTCGCCGGCGCAATGGGCAGTTGTGAACGGGGCGCCGGCAGCGTGACGGGCTGCCAGCCCTTCCCGTCGCCGGCGTCGAAGGCACGCGCGATGTGCGGCGTCACGAGCGTCCCGCCGTTGGCGATGGTGGCGATCATGGTGCCTAGCGCGAGCGGCGTGACAGCCACGGCACCCTGACCGATGGCGACCGAGATCGTCTCGCCGGCGTACCACTTGTCGTTGAAGACCCGCTGCTTCCAGGCCGTGGACGGCACCAGGCTGTCGCCCTCGCCGGGCAGGTCGATGCCTGTCTTCCCCACCAGCCCGAACATCGCCGCGTACTTGTGAATGCGATCCACGCCCAGCCGATCGCCGAGGTTGTAGAAGTACACGTTGCAGGACTGCTCGATCGCCCGGCGCATGTCGACCGTGCCGTGCCCGCCCTTCTTCCAGCAGGCGAACTGCCGTCCGTAGAACGTCGCGTGTCCAGGACAGTAGAACGTCGTCTCTGGCGTGACCACGTGCTCCTCGAGGGCCGCCAGCGCGACGACCATCTTGAACGTCGAACCAGGAGAATAGTTGCCCTGCACGAGCCGGTTGTTCATCGGCTTCAGGGGATCCTTCATCAACTGGCTCCACGACTTGCCGTCGATCCCGACGGCGAACTTGTTCGGGTCGTAGCTCGGCAGGCTGGTCATCGCCAGCACTTCGCCGCTGCGCGGGTCCATCACGACCGCGGCGCCATTGAAGCCGCGGTCCCGGAATCCATCCTCGAGGGCGCGCTGCAGGTCGAGATCGATCGTGAGCTGCATACGCTCGCCGATGACGGCGTCCTGCTTGTCCAGCTCTTCAATCTCGCGCCCGCTCGAGTTGACGACGACGAACCGGTTACCGTCCACGCCCATCAGGCGGGTGTTGTAGACGCGTTCGAGACCGGCCTGCCCGATGATCGCGCCGGGCTGCAGGTTCGCTTCCGCATACTCGCGCTGCGACAGCTGGGCTTCCGCGATCTCGCCGACGTAGCCGAAGAGGTGCGCGGCCATGCCGTCCGGATACGTGCGCGTCGGGACCTGCTGCACATACGACGGCCGGCATGTCGCGACGCCGCGCCGTCACCGCAGCCACCTGTTCGAAGGTCGCGTGTTCGATCACGGCGATCGGCCGATAGAGGGGATCGCGCTTGCGCCGCTGCAGGACGTCTCGGATGAGCTGTTCCTCCACGTGGGTGACCTGCGCCAGGCGACGCACGGTCTCGTCGAGGTTGGTCACGCGCTCGCGGACGATCGAGATCGTGAACGACGAGCGGTTCTCGACGAGCACGCGGCCGTCGCGGTCGAGGACGATACCGCGCGGCGCACGCAGGGGAATCGAGCGCTGGTGCTGGTTGTCTGCAATCTCGCGGTATTTCTGGTGCTGCACGACCTGCAGGAGCCAGAAGCTGATCGCCAGGAGGCAGAAACCGCCGATGAAGAGGATCCGCAGGCCGAGCAGACGTTCTTCGCTGGAGCGCCGCTCTTCGATGGGTCCTGACGTGCGCATGCTGTGACCTGCCTACCACTGCCGCCGACTGAGACTCGACCGCCGCTGCTGGCGCTGTCGCGCCAGCAGCCCGGGCACCGCGGCCGTGGCCTGGAACGCCACGATCGCCGCCAGCGAGTTGAGCGCGATCTCGCCCGCGAGCGCGCCCCAGGGGATCCCCGGCCAGTGCTGGTCGATCAGTCCGTGAAGGCCCATGATCGCGAGCCGATGCACCAGCGTCGCCACGGCCACGATCAGGGCCCGGGCCGAGGCCCGGACCAGCACGAAGTGCGTGCCGACGATCCCGGCGAGACACCCGACGACGGTCTTCGCCAGCCCCCCGACTCCCACGATATCGCCCGCGAGCATGTCCTGCATCAGGCCCCCGAGGGTGCCAGCCAGAATTCCGGCGACGGGCCCCCACCGAAGAGCCGTGAACACCACGCCGACCACCACCAGGTCGAACGCCCAGGCGCCGCCAACGGTGTAACGGGCCAGACTGGCCTGCAGCATGACCGCGATGAAGACGATCGCCAGGACGGAGGTGACCTTCACGGCGTGCCCTTGGGGACCTCGGCCGGCCGGGCCAGGACGACCAGGACGATATCGATGTGCGAGAAATCGACGGCCGGCCGCACGAGAATCTCGCGCTCCGTGCCGCCCAGCGTCCGCACGCGCTCGACGAACCCCACCAGGTAGCCAGCCGGAAAGATGCCGTCCTGGCCCGAGGTCACCACCTTCTCACCCTCCTGGATCGTCGCTGAGGCGGGCACATACTCGGCGCGCAGCAGGCCGTCGGCTGAGCCGCCCAGCGCCATGCCGGCGGCCCGGCTCTTTTCGAATGTGACGCCCGCGGCGGCATCTCGGCCGGCCAGCAACTGCACCACCGAGGCGCCCTGGGCCACCGGGCCGATGATGCGCCCGACGACGCCCCGGGCGCCGATGACCGCCATGTCCACGGCGACGCCGTCGCGGCTGCCACGATCGATCGTGACGGAGAGCGACCCTGGCGAAGGATTCCCCGCGATCACGCGCGCGGCCAGCATCGGGATTCCGGCCGACTGCGTCAGTGCCAACGCCTCTTCGAGGGCTCTCGTGCGGGCGAGGAGAGACTCCTGCTGCTGAACCTTCCCCTGCAGGTCGAGCAGCTGCTGCCGCAACGCCTGGTTCTCGCGTGCCGCGCCGCGCAGGGCGAAGTAGTTGGTCCACAGACCGCCGACGCTGTCGGCGACATAGGCGGTACCGGTTTGAATGCGGGCGAAGGAATCGAACGCGACCGCCTCAATCACGGGCAGCCCGCTCCGCGACTGCACCTGGGCAGAAATCAGCAGCACATGCCCGAGGCAGATGACGAGGAGCAGGACCAGCGTGCGGCGTTGCATGGTGACTAGGGGGCCGCCCCGGGAAGGTACAGACCCCGTCAGTCCAGCGAGATCTTGCGCAGCAGTTCGAAATTCGACAGCATCTTGCCAGCCCCGAGCACCACGGTCGAGAGCGGGTCTTCGGCCATGGCGACCGGCAGACCGGTTTCCTCGCGCAGCCGTTTGTCGAGGTTCTTGAGCAGGGACCCGCCGCCCGTCAGGACGATGCCGCGGTCCACGATGTCGGCGGAGAGCTCCGGCGGGGTGCGCTCGAGGGCCACCCGCACCGCATCGACGATCACGTTGACCGTCTCGGCCAGCGCCTCGCGGATCTCTTCGTCGGAGATGGTGATCGTCTTGGGCACGCCCTCGATCAGGTGGCGCCCCTTGATCTCCATCGTCTCGCGTTCCTCGAGCGGGAACGCCGATCCGAGGGTCATCTTGATGGCCTCGGCCGTGCGCTCTCCGATCAGGAGGTTGTAGGTCTTCTTGATGTACTGAATCAGCGCATCGTCCATCTCGTTGCCGGCCACGCGAATGGCCTTGCTGTAGACGATGCCGGCCAGAGAGATGACGGCGATGTCGGTGGTGCCACCACCGATATCAACGACCATGTTGCCGGAGGCTTCCTCGATGGGCATCCCCGCCCCGATCGCGGCGGCCATGGCTTCTTCGACCAGATACACCTCACTGGCCTTGGCTCGATACGCGCTGTCCTTGACGGCGCGCTTTTCCACCTGCGTGATCTCGGACGGCACGCCGATGACGATGCGCGGCCTTACCCACATGGTGCGGTTGTGCGCCTTCTTGATGAAGTGCGCCAGCATCTTCTCGGTGACCTCGAAGTCGGCGATGACGCCGTCCTTCATGGGCTTGATCGCGACAATGTTGCCCGGCGTGCGCCCGAGCATCTCCTTCGCTTCCTTGCCCACGGCCTCGATGCGGCCGGTCACCTTGTTGATCGCGACAATGGAAGGCTCGTTGACGACGATGCCCTTGCCGCGGGCGTAGACGCACGTGTTGGCGGTGCCAAGGTCGATGGCGAGATCGCTGGAAAACAAAGAAAAAACCGACCGAAGGTTCAACGCAACTCCTGTTCCTCGCCGGACAGGCGAACCCCGTCGGTTTCGCTGCCCGCCACGTAGATACCGTTCTTGCCCGTGACCTTCACCTTGTACATGGCCGCATCGGCGGCTTGCAGCAATCCATCGGCGGTGTCGGCGACGTCCGGGAGCGTGGCGACCCCGATCGACGCCGTCAGTCGGCTGGCGACGCCACTCTTATCGGCAAGAAAGCTGTAGCGCTGAACCCGGTCGCGAATCCGGGTGGCCACGGCCTGGGCCCCGTCGAGACCCGTTTCGGGCAACAGGATGGCGAACTCGTCTCCGCCAAACCGTGCAACGATGTCCGTCTCGCGGGCGCTGGTCCGAATCACGTCCGCAGCCTCGATGAGCGCCCGGCTCCCCAGCAGGTGCCCATGAGCATCATTGATCTTCTTGAAGCCATCCAGATCGATGAACAGCAGGGAGAGGGGCCAGCCGCGCCGGGTCGCCCGCTTGGTTTCCTTCCTCAGGGCGTCGTTCAGATACCGCGAGTTGTAGAGCTGGGTGAGGTCGTCGGTGACCGACAGCGCCTCGGCGCGCGCCAGCCGCTGGGCTGTCTGCAGGGCGAACGCCGCCGGCTCGAGCAGCCGCGTCATCGCGTCGGCCAGCGCCTCGGACATGGTCGGCAACCGGTGCGCACGGCCCTGGTCGAGCCCGATGATCGCCCCCACCACGGCGCCATTGGCCACCAGCGGCCAGCCGAGCGCCGAGGCCTCCACCATGCGTGACCGACCGGTATCCGGGTCGAGCCGCTGGTCCAGGTAATTGGTCACGCGCACCGCCGGCTGACCGGTCTCCACGACGACCTCGGCAAACGATTGCACGGCCGACCGCAGCGGTGGGTCGAGGTCCTGGTCGGCCAACCAGCGCGGCACGCCGTCGGGTTCGACCGAGAGGACGTGCCAGCTGCCGACCGGAAGCCACTCGGCGGCGCGGGCCGTGAGCACGCCGGCGACGCCCTCCGGCGTTGGCGAGACGTGCACCGCGCGGACGAGATCGCCCAGCACCTCCGGGCGTGCGGCCAGCGCGAGCAACCCGGCGGTCGCCGCGTCGAGGCGATCGGCCAGGTCGATGACCTGCTGGAAGCCGAGCGCCCGCTCGACGTCTTCGGGCTCGATCGGCAGGAGCAGATGTTCCCGGAAGCCGAGCGCGCGCGACAGCTCTCGCAGACCCGGGAGCAAGGTCGCGCTGTAGGACGCGGCAGGCACGTGGCCGATGAGCGCCGACACGAGACGTTGAGCGCCGTCTTCAGGAGTGAGCTCCCAGAGGACACCATGCACGTCGGAAGGCACCGTCCAGAGCGTCCCTTTGCGGACCAACTCCAAACGCAGGCCGGAGGCCGGGCGCAACCGCTCGATGTGCTGCTCCACGTTGTCACTGCGGTGGTACACCGCCAGTGTGAGCACTCCGTCGGGCACAGTTGTCCCTTGCGCGGAAGTCCTCCGCGAACCTCGTCCGAGCATGATTTCTCGTCGTGTACGGCTGGTCAGTTTTCGGCGCCCGCCGAACCCCGAGACTATAGCATGGCATAATTCCCCTTTTGGGCCCGGCACGGCGCTCGTCGCACACGGGCGGCCGCGCGCGGGGGTACCTTGGAGACTTTTCGACCATGACGATGCTTGATCGGATGCGCCGCCACAAGGGCTGGCTGAAGTGGAGCTTGGGAATCGTGGTGGTGGCGTTCGTGGTGCTCTACATCCCGAGCTTCCTCCAACCGGCGACCACGGGCGTCTCGCCCACGGCGACGGTGGCCACCGTCAATGGACGCGACGTGCTCGTGAGCACGTATCAGCGCGTCTACAACCAGCAGATGGCGCAGATGCAGAGCCAGTACGGCAACGCCATCAACGAGGCGATGGCGCGCCAGCTGCAGCTTCCCCAGCGGATCCTGCAGAACCTCATCGAAGAAGAAGCGGTGATGGCCGAGGCCGACCGGCTCGGACTCACCGTCTCGGACGGCGAGCTGCGCGAGCGGATCCTGCGCCTGCCGGCGTTCCAGGAGAACGGCCAGTTCGTGGGCGCCGAGCGCTATCGCCAGATTCTCGAGTTCAACCGCCCGCCGATGCGCGAGGCCGACTTCGAGCGCGAGTTCCGCAAGGCCCTCCGTGGCGAAAAGCTCCAGGCCGCCGTCACCGACTGGGTCACCGTCTCCGATGCCGACGTCGAGCAGGCGTTCCGCCGCGCGAATGAGAAGGTGAAGCTCGAACTGGCCGTCTTCACGGCCAATCAGTTCCAGGCCGGCATCCAGCCGACCGACGCGGAACTGGCCGCCCAGTTCACCGGCAGTGCCGAGACCTACCGCGTGCCCGAGAAGCGGCGTGTCCGCTACCTCAGCATCGACACCGAGGCGATGCGCGCGAAGACGGCGGCCAGCGAGTCGGAGATTGCGGCGCGCTACCAGGCCAATCTCGCGACGTATTCGTCGCCCGAACAGGTCCGCGCCAGCCACATCCTGCTCAAGACGGAGGGCAAGGACGACGCCGCAGTGAAGAAGGTCGCCGAGAGCGTGCTCGCCAGGGCCAAGGCGCCCGGCGCGGACTTCGCCGCGCTCGCCAAGCAGTTCTCCGAGGACGAGGTCAGCAAGGCCAACGGCGGAGACCTCGATTTCTTCGGCAAGGGCTCGATGGTCGCCGAGTTCGAGACGGCCGCCTGGGCGATGTCCCCCGGGCAGATCAGCGACCTGGTCAAGTCGGATTTCGGCTACCACATCATCAAGGTCACCGAGAAGCGCGCGGCGGCGACACGGCCCCTGACCGAGGTCCGCACGCAGCTCGAGGATCAGATCCGCGCGGAGAAGGCCCAAGCCGAGGCCACCAAGGTCGCGAGCGAGGTCGCGAGCCGCATCAAGGCGCCCGCCGACCTCGACAAGGTGGCCGCGGAGCGCGGGCTGACCGTCAACGACTCCGGCCTGTTTGCCCGCGACGAACCGCTGGCCGGTCTCGGCTTCGCTCCGGCCGTGTCGAGCGAGGCGTTCACGCTCGAGCAGGGCAAGGTCAGCGGCCTGCTCGCGACCAGCCAGGGGTCCGCCTTCATCACCGTCGTCGAGATCAAACCCTCGCATCTGCCGACCCTCGAGACGGTGCGCGACAAGGTCCGGGAAGACGTGATTCGCACCAAGGCCGTCGAAGTGGCGCGGACGCGCGCGGCGACGATGGCCGCGGCCGCATCCAAGGGCAGCTTCGCGGCGGCGGCCAAGGCGGCCGGCGTCGAGGTCCGCACGACCGAGTTGATCACGCGCGGTGGTTCGTATCCTGAGGTGGGCGTGAGCGACAAGCTCGACCAGGCCATCTTCGGGCTGAAGGCGGGCGACACCACGGGCCCCATCGCGACGGACACGGCCGTGGTCGTCGCGCGAGTGCAGGAGAAGCAGGACATCACCGCGGCCGCGCTCGCCACCGAACGCGACGCCACCCGCAGCCGCCTGCTGCAGGAACGGCGTGGCCTGTTCTTCGCCGCCTACATGGTCAAGGCGAAAGAGAAGATGACCATCACGACCAACGAAGAGACGCTGCGCCTGCTGCTCGGCGGCCAGTAGCCGCGCCCGGCGGTCGAGGTTCGCCCGATGGCCGGTCGCAGGTCGATCTGGCCCGATGGACGGTGCCCGGCGGACGCCGTATCCTAGGCGCCGGGATGACCTACCGATTCGGGCCCTACCTGGCGGACCGGACCGGGTATCGCGTGCTGCGCGATGACCAGCCGGTGGCCCTGACCCCCAAGCTGCTCGACCTCCTCTTTCACTTCCTGGAGCGGCCGGCTACGCTCGTGACGAAGGAGGAGTTGCTCCACGCCGTCTGGCCCGGCGCCAACGTCACGGAGAACGCGCTCGCGCAGGCCGTGTCGGAGTTGCGGGACGCACTTGGTGACTCTCCGGCTGCACCCACGTACGTCCGGACGATTGCCAGGCGAGGCTACCGGTTCATCGCGCCTGTGGAGCCGGTCGAGAGCGTGGCCGCCGGGTCGGCGAAGACCGCGCCCACCGGCGCAGCCACCTCGACGACCGGGCGGCGGACTATCGCCGCACTCGATTTCACCAATGTCACCGGCGACGCGGACGCCGCCTGGCTGTCAGCCGGCATCGCCGAGACCGTGACCAGCGATCTGGTCCGGCTCGATCACTTCCGGGTCGTCGATCGCTGGCGGACGACCCAGGCGTCGCGCGAACACGACACCGCCGCGGCGGTCGGCGCGGCGGTTGGCGCCGACCTCGTCGTGACGGGCAGTTTCCAGCGGGTCGGCCCTCACCTCCGCATCACGGCGCGACTGACGGACCTGGCCGCGGGTGACTCGATCGCGGATGCCAAGATCGATGGGTCTTTCGAGTCCGTCTTCGACCTGCAGGATCACATCGTCTCGCATCTTGCGCACGCGCTCGGCCTGTCGGCCCCGGCCGCGTCCGCGCGCGTGGGCGTTCGCGAGACGTCGAGCCTTGAAGCGTACCGAGCCTTCACGGAAGGGCTGCTCAAGATCGAGAGCCTCGACACGACGCTCATCCCGTCGGCCATTGCCGACTTCGAGCGGGCGATCGCCCATGACTCAGGCTACGCGATGGCGTACACGGGCCTGGCCAACGCGAAGTTCGTCGCCTACGAATCCACGCGCGTCACGACGAGTCCCGATCACGCGTCGCTGGCCGCCGGCATCGAGCACGCGCGCCGGGCGATTGAACTCGACGGGCAGCTCGCCGAGGCGCACGCCACGCTGTCGTTCCTGCTCGTCAGCACCGGGGCCTTTGATGAGGCCCGCGCGTCGGCGCAGCGCGCGGTCGCGCTCGAGCCCGAGAGCTGGCGCCACCAATACCGGCTGGGCCACGCGCAGTGGGGCGGCGCCCGGCTGCGCGCCCTCGAACGCGCGCTGGCTCTCTACCCGCAGTTTGCCTTCGCGGCGTTCGAGACGGCGATGCTGTACGTCGCCAGAGGCGATCTGGCTGCGGCCGAGCGAATCGCGAGACGACGGCTCGAGGACCCCGGCCCATCGGCCAATCGCTTCCCCGGCGTGGGATTCCACTGGATGCTGGGCGCACTCGAAGCAGAAGGAGGCCGCCACGAGTCGGCCGTTGCCGCGTTCGAGAAGGAAGGCTCTCCGATTTCACTGCGGCGGCTCTACGGCCCTGAGTACGCGGCCGACGCGGCGGCCGGGCGCGGATTCTCGCTGCTCGCACTCGGCGCGACGGCCGAAGCCCTCGGCGCCTTCCGGGACGCCGAAGCGGCGATCGACCGGCATGCGCGGGCGCTCATCGGGCAGGCGCTCTCTGCTGCGCGCCTGGGCCGCAAGGCCGAGGCGAACCGGCTCTGGGTGCGGGTCGAGACCATTCCGGCTGAGCTCGCGGCGACCAGCCGTCCGCATCTGGGCCGCCTGGTGCAGGCGCTCGTCCACGCGGCGCACGGCCGCCAGGCGGACTCGGTCGCGGCCCTGCAGGCACTCCTCGACCACCTGCCGCCGTGCTATCTCGGCTGGACGCTCCCGCTCGAGCCGCTGCTGGCGGATCTGCGTCGGGGCGGTGCCCTCGAGCCCGTGCTGTCGCGCCTCGGCGAGCGCGCCCGCTGAGGCTCAGCGTTTCTCAGCTCCGCCTCACGACTTGGCCTGGACCGGAGACCTACGCTGACGCCGTCAAGGAGACGGCAATGACCACCGGCACCTACCGCGACACCCTGCGACTGCCCGGCCTGCAGCACTTCCTCTGGACCCAGTTCCTCGGTGCGTTCAACGACAACGTCTTCAAGATCATCGTGTCGTTCGTGGCGATCGAGCAGCTGGGGGCCGCCGCGGGCATGTCGCTGGCGGCGGCGGTCTTCATCTCACCCTTCCTTCTCTTCTCAGGCTGGTCGGGCCATGTGGCCGATGCGTACAGCAAACGCACCGTGCTGGTGCTGACAAAAGTGCTCGAAGTCGTCGCGATGGGTCTGGCTGTGCCGGCGCTCATCTCGGGCCGCCTCGATCTTCAGCTGGTCGTGCTCTTTCTGATGGGCGCGCAGTCCACCTTCTTCAGCCCAGCCAAGTACGGCATCGTGCCCGAGATGGCGCCGGCCGAAGACCTCTCACGTACCAACGGCCTGCTCGAGATGAGCACGTTCGCCGCGATCATCCTCGGGACCGTCGCTTCGGCGGCGAACTCTACGAGCGGCTGGCAGGATCAGCCGACCGTGATGGGCGGCATCCTCGTCGCGATCGCGGTCGCTCGGCACCCTCGCCAGCCTTGGCATTCCCCGGACGGCCGCTCAGGTCTGCGGCAAGCGCTTCACGATCAACCCATTCGGCGAGATCACCCTCGGCTTCGCGCGCCTGAGACACGACCGCACGCTCCTGATGACGGTCATCGGGATCTCGTATTTCTGGCTGCTCGGCGCGCTCCTGCAGCAGATCATCATCCCCTGGGGGCAGGAGGCCTTCGGAGTCGGTGAGGCCGCCGCCGCGCGCCTGTACACCTTCCTCGCGATCGGCATCGGCGCGGGCAGCCTGGCCGCCGGCCGGCTCTCAGGCGACAAGATCGAACTGGGCCTGGTGCCGGTCGGCGCGATCGGCCTGGGCGTCTTCAGTCTGCTGCTCGTCCCGACGGCCCCCGTCTACGCGCTGGCGGCCGCTGGTCCTCGTCGCGCTCGGCTTCGGCGGGGGGCCTGTTCGCCGTGCCCCTCAACGCCCTCCTGCAGCAGCGGCCCTCGGAACGACGAACGCGGCCGCGTGCTCGCCACCAACAACGTGGCCAACACGGTCGGCATGCTGCTCGCGGCCGCGCGTGATGTGGACGCTCGGCGCGATCGTCGGCCTCTCGCTCGAACGCGTCATCCTCATCGCAGGCGCGTTCACGCTGGCGGCGACGATCTACGTGGTCCTCACGCTGCCGGACTTCTTCATCCGGTTCACCCTGTGGCTCCTGACGCACACGATCTACCGCATCCGCATCGTGGGACAGCCGAACATCCCGCTCCGCGGCCCGGCGCTTGCTCATCGCCAACCACGTGTCGCTCGTCGATGGCGCGCTCGTCGGCGCCTGCATCCAGCGTTTCGTGCGTTTCATGGTCTACGGGCCGATCTACCGGAAGCCCGGGCTGAACTGGCTGTTCCGGCGGATGTACGCGATCCCGGTGTCGGCCGCCAGCAAGACGCGAGGTCCTCGACGCGATCGCCCGGGCCCGCGCGGAACTGGCGGCCGGACACGTGGTGTGCATCTTCGCCGAGGGCGCGGTCAGCCGGACCGGCAACCTGCTGCCGTTCAAGCGCGGCTTCGAGCAGATCGTCGAGGGCCTCGACGTGCCGATCGTGCCGGTCTACCTCGATCGCGTGTGGGGCAGCATCTTCAGCTTCAAGGACGAGAAGTTCTTCTGGAAGTGGCCCGAGCGCCTGCCGTACCCGGTGACGATCACGTGGGGCGATCCGATGCCATCCAGCGTCGACGGCCGCCGACGTCCGCCAGCGCATCGCCGAACTGGGCGCCGACGCGATCGCCGAACGCCGCCCGGCCGCCGATCGGCTGCACCTCGAGTTCGTCCGCGTGGCGCGCCGGCACCGGTCCAAGTTCGCCATGGCTGACACGACCGGCCAGTCGCTCACGTACGGCCGGGCGCTCGTCGGTGCGTTCGCCCTGAGCCGCGTGCTCGCCCGCCGCACCTCGGGCCAGACGTTCGTCGGCACGCTCCTGCCAGCGTCGGTCGGCGGGGCCCTCGCCAACATCGGCCTGGCCCTGGCGGGCAAGGTCCCGGTGAACCTGAACTTCACCATCGGCCCGGAAGCGCTGGCGGCGGCCATCGAGCAGGCCGAGATCCGCGACCATCCTCACGTCCAGGCGCTTCCTCGGCAAGGCCGGTCTGCCCGGAGCTGCCCGAGATGGTCTTCCTCGAAGACGTGCGCGGCGAGATCACGACGGGCGACAAGATCGCAGCGCTCGTCAGTGCCCGCCTCACGCCGCTCGGCCGGCTGCGCCGGCGGTTCTGCCGGCGGTATCGACCGCACGCGAGGCGCTGGCCACGATCATCTTCTCGAGCGGCAGCACCGGCGTGCCCAAGGGCGTGATGCTGACGCACGCCAACGTCCTCGCCAACGTCGATTCGCTCGCGCAGATCTTCCCGATGGGACCGTCCGACTGCTTCATCGGCGTGCTGCCGTTCTTCCACTCGTTCGGCTTCACCGGCACGCTGTGGTTCCCGCTGCTGCAGGGCGCGGGCGTCGCCTACCACCCGAACCCGATGGACGCGAAGACCATCGGCGAACTGGCCGAGGCGCACAAGGCGACGATGCTGATCAGCACGCCGACGTTCTGCAAGTCGTACGTCCGCCGCTGCACGAAGGAGCAGTTCGCGCACCTCAAGTACGCCATCGTCGGCGCCGAGAAGCTGCGCGAGCCGCTCGCCGGCGAGTTCCGAGAGAAGTACGGCATCGACCTGCTCGAAGGCTACGGCTGCACGGAGATGGCGCCCGTCGTGGCCGTCAACCGGCCAAACGTCGATCACGGGAACGAGCAGCAGGTCGGCACCAAGACGGGTTCGGTCGGCCACCCGATCCCGGGCGTCGCGGCCACGCGTCGTCGACCGCGACACGGGCGCGACCGTTGCCCATCGGGCGAAGAGGGTCTGCTGCTGGTTCGAGGCCCCAACATGATGGCCGGCTACCTCAAGGCCCCCGAGAAGACGGCCGAGGTCATGCGCGACGGCTGGTACGTCACCGGCGACATCGCGAAGCTCGACGAGGACGGCTTCATCTTCATCACCGATCGCCTGTCGCGCTTCAGCAAGATCGGCGGCGAGATGGTGCCGCACCTGAAGATCGAGGATGCGATCAACGCCATCCTCGGCGACCTGTGCGCCGCCGTGACGGCCGTGCCGGACGCGGCGAAGGGCGAGCGGCTCGTCGCCTTCTACACCCGACAGGACGTCGGGACCCGAGGCTCTCTGGAATCGGCTCGCCGTCGACCGAACTGCCGAAGCTGTGGATTCCCGCGCCGCGACTGCCTCGTGCAGATCGAGGCCATTCCCACGCTGGGCACCGGCAAGACCGACTTGCGCAGGCTGAAGCAGCTGGCGGTCGAACACGTGCGCGAACCGGTGGGGTGAGGAAGAGACGCGGGCGCTGTCGTCTAATCCGGCTTGCCTGCCATCTGCCACACCCGGATCGCTTCCAGCGGAAACACCAGCATGACGATGTTCAGCGTCAGGTTGTCGCGAATCAGCACCAGCATCAGCACCTCGGCGGCGACGATGCATGCCACGCTGACGGACACGCGGAGACGCCACGCCAGCAGGAATCCGATGAGTGCCATCGTGATATCGCTGACCGAGTTCAGGATGCTGTCGCCGATGTAGCCCTGCGCGATCGTCACGGCGCGATAGCGATCGATGATCAGCGGCGAGTTCTCGAGCACTTCCCACGCAGCTTCGAGCGCGACGGCCGAGGCCAGCCGCGTCGCCATCGGCGCCCGGCGCGCCACCAGCCACAACAAGCCGTAGAACAGGAACCCGTGAAGGATGTGCGAGACCGAGTAGGGGTCCAGCACGCGCTGGGACTGCTCGCTGCTCCAGATGTTCGTCTCGAGCCACCCGAACCGTCCGTCCGGGCCCAGCGGCTGCCGGCCCATCCAGGCCTCCATGGCCGCGGTGCCGGCGACGATCAGGGCGATGGCGAAGACAAGCCGCGGCGACAGGCGCATGGGCAGCCGGGAGCATACCGCAATCGCCCGGCCCGCATGGCTTCTCACGGTTTCTCATTCCCAGTTCAGGACATCGGCGGCCTCGGCACCGTAACGTCTGGTAGCGGTCAGTTGGCAACTGGCCGCGATCGAACGGCTAAACGAGGGAGGCACTGATGGCGACCAATGAGGAACTGCACACGTTTGTCCGGGACGCACTGGCGAAAGGGGTGGGGCGCTCGGAAGTCGAAGGTGTTCTGACGCAATCGGGATGGGGCCCCGTGCAGGTGCACGGCGCGCTCGCGGAATTCGCGGACGTGGCGTTCCCGGTTCCCGTGCCGATGCCGCGCGCGTCGCTCGACGCGCGTGATGCGTTCCTGCACTTCGTCCTGTTCGGCACGCTCTACATCTGCGCCTTCAACCTCGGCAGCTTGATCTTCCACTTCGTCAATCTGGCCTTTCCCGATCCGGCATTCAGCGACCGCTTCGGCTACGCGACCTCCGCCGTGCGCTGGTCGATCGCGTCGCTGATCATCACCTTGCCGGTGTTCCTGTTCGTGTCCAACCGCACGAGCGCTGCCATCCGCAACGATCCGGCCAAGCGTGGGGCCGGGGCGCGCCGCTGGCTGACCTACCTCACGCTGTCGCTCGCCTCGGCGATCCTGATCGGGGACTTCATCACGCTGGTCTACAACGTGCTCAGCGGTGAACTCTCCGTGCGGTTCGCCCTCAAAGTGGTGACCGTCGCCACGATTGCCGGGTCGATCTTCGGCTACTACCTCTGGGACCTGCGCGGTGACGAGAAGGGGGTGGCATCATGACGCCATCCCCGCGCACCGTCCTTGCCGCGATCGTCGTGCTGGTTGTCGCGGCCGCTGTCGTCGGGGGCTTCCTGGTAGCCGGCTCTCCGGAAGAGGCCCGAATGCACCGCCTGGACGACCGTCGCGTGTCGGATCTCCAGCGGATCCAGGGCGCGGTCAACGTGTCGTGGACCCGGTCCAGGACGATGCCGGACACGATCGATGCCGCGATGACCACCCAGGCCGGCATGGCGGCGCCGGTCGATCCGGCGACCGGCCTCGGGTACGAGTATCGGGTCGTCGCCGGCCAGTCATTCGAGCTCTGCGCGGTGTTCGACCGCACGTCGGATCTGCAGAGGTCCGCATCCGATCCTTCGTGGGCACACGTCGCGGGCCGGCAGTGCTTTCCCCTGAAGGCGCGCGACCTCAACAAAGGCCGATGACGCGGTCGCGCGGCCGTCAGCGGCACGCGTGGCCAAGCCGCGAGCCGCCAGGGTGGGATTCGGGCCCAGGCCCTGCCTGTTCTTCAGTTCAGGAAGACATTCGGCATCAGCGTCAGGAGTTCGCCGCGCCGGAAGCGTCCGAGCGTGGTGAGCGCGGATTCGACCAGTCGTGCTTCGGGCCGGCTGAGGATCGACGGGGCCGCCTGGTGGGCGAGCAGGCCTGACAGGCCCGTCGTGACGTCTGCGGCCACGCCGAGCGGATTCGCGACCAGGTCGTAGAACGACCGCTTCGCCGGATAGATCGTCAGATCCACCTGCTTCGTCGGGTCGAGCTTGGCGCGCTGCTTGGCGAGGCGGAGGGCGTCTTCCAGGCCGCCGAGGGCATCGACCAGCCCGAGCTGGAGCGCCTGGTGGCCAGTCCATACGCGGCCCTTTGCGACCGCATCGATCTTCTCTGCCGGCTGATTGCGACCCGCCGCGACCCTCGACAGGAACAACTCGTAGGTGGCCTGCATCTGGTCTTCCAGCCGGCGTCGCTCCTCGGGCAAGAACGGCCGAAATGGCGAGTAGATGTCAGCGGACGGACCTTCCTTGACGACGCCCGTGCCGATCCCGAGCTTGGTGAGACCCTCCTGGACCACGAACTTGCCCGTCACCACCCCAATCGACCCGGTGATCGTGCCGGCCTGCGCGACGATCGCATGGGCGGGCGCTGCGATGTCAGTACCCGCCTGACGCGGCCACGTCGCCCATCGACACGATCACGGGCTTGACGTCGCGGGTGAGCATCATCTCGCGCCAGATGACCTCGGACGCGATCGCCGATCCGCCGGGGCTATCGACGCGCACGACCACCGCACGGATGTCGGGATCGACCCGGACCTTCCGCAGCCACTCAATCATGGTGTCGGAGCCCACCACCTGCCCTGCCGGGCCGTCGAACGAGCTCGTGCCACTGGCGATCGTCCCGGCGGCGTAGAGCAACGCGATGCGGCCGGTCGTCTCCCTGGACCCAAGTGAGACGAACGCGTGCGTGTAGGCGTCGGACTCGAGCCGCCGGGTGCCCTGAATCGGCGCGGTGTCGTCGATCTCGTCCTCATAGGCGAGCGCATCGACGAGCCCGGCCGCCTTGGCGGCTTCCGCCAGATACGGACCGCCCTCAACCGCGGCCCGGGCTCGCGCCGGGTCGAGCTTTCGCCCCTCGCCGACGGCGCGCACCAGCTCGTCGTACCAGTCCTTGTTCATCGCCGTCGTCATCTCGCGATGCGCGGGCGTGAACGTCTTGGCCGTGAAGGTGTTGGCGGCGGTCTTGTAGTCGCCGATGTGCAGCATGTCCGGAAACACGCCCATCTTGTCGAGCGCGCCTCGGAAGAACAGCTCATAGGACGCCAGACCGGTGAGGTCGAGCTGGCCGGCCGGCATCATGATGATCCGGTCGGCTGCCGTCGCGAGGTAGTAGTCCTGCACACTGCCGGCTTCGAAGTAGGCCGTTACCGGCTTCCCCGACTGGCGGAAATCCTCGATCGCGCGCCGTACTTCCTGGACCTGCGCCCAGAGCCCCCCAGGCGCCGACGGCCGAATCACCAGGCCGGAGACACGGCTGTCCACCTTGGCCTTGCGAATGGCCTCCACGGTCGCGCGGAGGCTCGGCGGCTGCCGCAGGAACTGGCTGAAGACGTCGGACGGCTCGATCTCGCTGAAGGGGGCGCGAACGGTCAGGTAGAGCGTCGAGTTGGTGCCAATCGGCGCCGGGGCGCCCACCACCTGCGACATGAGCACCACGCCCACGACCGAGATGACCATGGCGATCACGATGAGGGACAGCACGACGAAAATGCCACGGCGAGCAGACACGGCACACTCCTCCTGGGAGTGTACAGCCAGGCGGGCTACGGCCGACGGCTAACGGGCGAGAACGAAGGAAGCGTGAGGTGCTGGAGGCACAAACGCCCGAAGTGCTGGACGGAAGGGCCCTCGAGGTGCGGCAGGGCAGCGCGGCGGTGCGGCGGGACAAGACGGGAGGTGCAGGACGGAAAAGCACAGAGAGTGCTGGAGTGAAGGGCACGCGAGGTCCTGGCTGGGCAGGAGCTCCTGAGGTGCTTGGGGGAAGGCGCTTCCGTGCATGTCACGCCTGCACTTGATGTGCTCTTCACCAGCACCTCATGCAATCTGCCGGCAGCACCTCCCGTGCTCTTCCCTCCCGCACCTCCCGCGCACTTCACTCCAGCACGTCCCGTGCGTTTCCGCCCTGCACCTCCCGTGCTTGTCACTCCAGCACTTGTGCGCTCTTCGCTCCGCCTACCCGCCGTAGCGATGGGCCGATCGCCCGCGCACGCCGGGGCGCACACGAAACAACGCGCCAGCCAGCGGCTCGGCGGCCCGTTGCTCCGGCGTCGGGTGACCGGCGGCCGACGTGAGGTACAGCTCGTCGAGATCGCGGCCGCCGAACGCCGGCTTGGTGATGTTCGACGCCGGGAATCGGATCACGCGGTCCAGCGTGCCGTCGGGCAGGTACCGGTGCACGGCTCCACCAGCCCAGAGCGCCAGCCACACGGCGCCGTCCGCATCGACGATGAGGCCGTCGGGGCGGCCGACGTCGCGGGCCACCGTCACGAACGGCCGCCGGTTGGCGATCGTGCCGGCATCGAGATCGAAATCGAAGACATCCACGCGCCCCGTACGCGTGTCGGCGTAATACATCAGCCTATGGTCGGGGCTCCAGTCGATCCCGTTCGAGGTCGTCACCGGTGCGAGCATCGCGCGCACCGAGCCGTCGGGGTCGAGCCGGTAGAGCGTGCCCTGGCCCGGCTGCCCGGCCGTGCTCATCGTGCCGGCCCAGAAGCGTCCGCGCGCATCGACGTAGCCGTCGTTCATCCGTGTGTCGGGACGGTCGGACTCGACCCACGCGACACGCGTCTGCGAGGTGGTCGCCGGGTCCACTCTGACAAAGCCGTTCTTGACGGCGGCCAGCCAATCACCGGCGTGCGTCAGCGCCACCGCGCCCACGGGCTGGCCGACGTCCACGACGCGATCGCCGCCCGTCACGGGATCGAACTCGTGGATCTGCCCGTGGTTGATATCGACGAAGAGCAGGCGCGCCCGCGCCGCGTCCCAGATCGGCCCCTCGCCCAACTCGCACCGGGCGTCGAGCACGACCTCCACGCCCGGATCAGCGACGGGCATCGTCGTGCCGCTCGACGATCGACACCGCCAGGGGCTGGGGCGTCGTCAGGGCCTGCGTCGGGTAGCCGAAGCGGATGCCTTCGCGTTCGAAGCGTGCGTGCAGGCGCTTGACGAACTCGTGCCGCAGGAGGAACTGGTCCGTAAAGGCCTGGCCCTTGAGACCGATCGAGAACGCGATGCCGGCCGGCGTGAAGTTCTGGAATCGCACCTGAGTGTCAGCGCCGGCAACCCTGCCGGCGACCTCACTCAGAGCACCGACTGGGCCACCTCAACCGCAACGTGCTCGACCTGCGCCAGGTCACTCCGGTAGTCCACGACCAGGTCCACGCCGACATTGACCTCTGTGGTCGGCCGGCTGAAGTTCACGACGACCGACTGCGCCACCTTGGTATTGGGCACCGTCACGATGTTGTTGGCGAGCGTCCGGATGCGCGTCGTGCGCCAGTCGAAGTCCATCACGTAGCCCTCGACGTTGGGATCCACTTTCACGTAGTCGCCGATCTGCATGTGCCCCGACAGGCTCATGAAGACGCCGCCGAACAGGTTTGAGAGCGGATCCTGCAGCGCCAGGGCCACGGCCAGGCCGCCGACGCCGAGGGCCGCCAGGTAGGGCGTGACCTCGAAGCCGAAGTCGCGCGCAATGACCAGCAGCCCGAGCACGATGATGACCAGGCGCACGATGTTCTGCGTCAGACCGGACACAGGCACACCGTTGGCCGTCGTCTGGCCGTAGGAGGCCACGAGCCGCGTGATGACGGCCGACAGGGCGATCGTGAACGATAGAATGGCCAGGGCGCGGATCGCGCCCGTCGCGTTGTCGAGGGCGCGCGTGGACAGCGTCCACTGCGAGAGGGCCAGGGACGCGCCGGCCAGTACGCTCCAGAACGGGACGCGCCGCCGGAACTCGTCGAGGACGATGTCATCCCACTGCCCGTCGGTGCGCCCGGCCAGGCGAGCGAGCCGACCGACCACCAGGGCATTGATGAGGTGACCGATCAAGTAGGCGCCGCCGATGATGACGACGGACCACAGGGCACGGACGCCGATCTCGGAATCGGCGCCGAAGGTCGTCCAGTCCATCTACCGATCGTGTGCTCGATCGGCGGTCCACGGCAAGTGGCGAGGTCGGTGGCGGCGAGGTCAGTGCGCCCGCGGGCGCCGAGAATCGGCGTCGGTACTCAGTAGATCGACATCTGCGAGCAGCTGGCCTGCGGGTTGCCCGGGCTCGCGCTGACCGCGGCGAGCACCAGATCGGCCATGCGCGCGTATCCGGCGTCATTGGGGTGGAATCCATCCCCCGACAGCAGCTGCCCGGTGTAGAAGAGCGGGTCGCACATCAGATCGATCACGAAAGCGCCCTGCGACGCCGCGCCGTTGATCTGCGCCGAAAGCCCGACCGCGATCGTCTGCAGGCCGCGGCGCTGCGTGAGCGAGTAGCCTGCTGCGTAGGGCATCGCGGCCAGGTTGGGCAGGTTCAGCACGACGATGCGCGCCTGCGGTGCCCGGGTCTTCAGATCGGTGATGAGCGCCCGGAACGTCGCGCCGAACGCCTGCACCTGCGTCTGGATGAAGCCTGCTGGATCGCCGCCCGCCAACCCGCTCTCGGCAGCCAGGCCGATGGTGTTGGCGTCGTTGCCGCCGATGAACAGCGTCAGCAGGGTCGTGTCGGCCGGAATGAACGGGCGTTCGTTCTGGACGACGTTCGAGAGGATGCCGCGTCCGAGCGAGTTGCCGATCGTCTGAATCTCCGGGCTGAGCACCGCACCGGGCACGCCCAGGTTCAGCAACGTGACCGTCTTCCCCTGCCCCTGCAGCCGCCGCGCCGCAAGTTGGACGTAGCCGGTTCCGTCCGGACACTGCGTGAAGGGGATGCAGACGACGCTGCCGCCGAAGCCGATGGTGTCGCTCGCGCCGAGCGCGGTGTACCGAACCGTCGTGGCGTCGGCCGGCGACGGCGTGGTCGGCGACTGACTGGCGCAAGCGGTCAGCGTGACGGCGATCGACAGGACGACAGCAACGCGAGCAAGGGACTGCGACATGGGCAAGAAACTCGACCTACCCAGACCTATCGGCTCGAGCGGGCCTGGCCAACAGCACGACCTGGGGTCAAACCGGGGTCAGACCATGGTCTGACCCCGGTCTGACCCCCACCCGCTCACCGGTCCCAGTCTTCGGCGTCCACCCAGGGCAGGGCCGCCGCGTCGAGCAGCCCCGGCCGGCCGGCCACACCGCGGTTGGTCATCGATGTCGCATTCCAGGGCGGGGGCACCCGACCTTGCAGGTGCCGGACGAAGAAGTCGTAGCGCTTGTGATCCCCATACGCGCCGCCCCCGGTATGGTCCGCGTTCGGAATCACGAGCAGGTCGAACTCCTTGTTGGCCTGGATGAGCCGGTTGACCACCTGCATGGTGGACGCCGGATCGACGTTGGTGTCCATCTCGCCGACGATCAGCAGCAGCTGTCCCCGCAGCTTCGCTGCGTGCTCGACGTTCGACGAGGCCGCATAGTGCGGCCCGATCGGCCAGCCCATCCACTGCTCGTTCCACCAGATCTTGTCCATGCGATTGTCGTGGCAGCCGGCCGAGGCGGCGGCCGCCTTGTAGAACTCCGGGAAGAAGAGCACGCCGCCCATCGCGTTCTGGCCGCCCGCGGACGTCCCGTAGATCCCGACGCGCGTGACGTCGTAGTGGGGATACCGCGCCGCCACGGCCTTGTGCCACAGCACCCGGTCGGGAAAACCCGCATCCCCCAGGTTCTTCCAGGCCGTCGCGTGAAACGCCTTGGACCGGTTGGCCGTGCCCATGCCGTCGATCTGGACGACGATGAACCCCAGTTCGGCGAGCGATTGCATGCCGGTCTGCGTGCTGAAGGTCTTGGGCACGAACGAGCCCTGCGGACCGGCGTAGATGTTCTCGATGACCGGATACTTCTTCGCCGGATCGAAGTTGGTCGGGCGGATGATGATGCCCGAGATGTCGGTGGTCCCGTCGCGCCCCTTGCTGACGAAAACCTCCGGCGCCCGCCACCCCGTGGCGAGCAGGGCGGACATCGACCCGCGCTCCAGTTCCATGACGAGCGACTGGTCGGACGCGCGGCGAAGTTCGGTGACGGGCGGCAGGTCCACCCGCGAATACGTGTCCACGTAGAACTGGCGGTCAGGCGACCAGGTCACCGCGTGCAGCCCGTCCCCGGGGGTATAGCGCGTCAGTCCCGTGCCGTCGAAGTTGATGCGGTAGTAGTGCAGCAGATACGGGTCGCCAGGCTCGCGGCCGTTGGCCGTGAAGTAGACCTGCCGGGCCGGCTCATCGACCCGGTCCACGTGATGGACCGCCCAGTTGCCGGATGTCACTTGCTGCTTCACGCGGCCCGTCTGGCCGTCGAAGAGGTAGAGGTGACTCCAGCCGTCGCGTTCGGACATCCAGAGGATCTCGCGGCCATCGGCCACGTCGTACCGGAACGTCCGGCCTGAGTCGGTCAACGCGGGGGCCGTCCGCCGGTAGTCCACGAACGTGTCACTGGCCTCCTCGATCACGGTGCGGGCGCGGCCCGTCGCCGCGTCCACTTCGATCACGCGATAGCGCTGATGCCCGCGTTCGTTGTATTCGAACGTGAAGGCACGGCTGTCGCGTCGCCACTCGAGGCGCAGGTTCTGGTAGGGATTCGGGAAGAGCGCGCGGTCCACGAGGGTCTGCCGCCGTGTCGCGACGTCGAAGAGCACGGGCTGGTCGAAGTCAACCTCGTCCCCGGGTTTGCGATACGAGCGCTCCGAGAACTTGGGCTGCACCTGGTCGGCTGGCGACGACTGGACATAGCCGACCATGCGGGTGAACCCGGGCCGGCGGCGGTAGACGGCCAACCGCGCGGAATCGGGCGACCAGGCGAGCGAGTTGAAGGTGTAGGCCTGCCCTTCCGATCCGTCCCAGCTGAGCGGCGTGGCCGTCTCCGGGGCAGCGCCGGCCGGCTTGACGAACACGTTGAAGTTGCGGATGAACGCATCGAACTGGCCGTCAGGCGACGTCCGGACGGCCGGCGCCTCGGCCGTGCCCGCCGCCTGGGGCGCGCCGCCCCCGCCGCCGCGCCCCGCGCCGCCGCGACCCTGCCCGGCGACCCCGCCCGCGCCCCCGGCGGGCAGGGCGACACGCTCGCACGCGTAGGTCGCCAAATTGCACCGGAGCCGCACCGCCGCCGTCGTGCCGCGCCCTCCGGCCGCGCCGCCCGCCCTCGCGCCGCCCCCACCGGCGGCTCGTCCGCCCGCACCCGTACCGACGGCAGGCATCACGGTGAACTCGACGGACTGCCGGCCGGCTGAAAACGTCGGCGTCGTGAACGGCAGCGTGGTCGCCGTGTACGTCCCGCCCGTGGCGGCACCGATGCCGGCGGCCAGCCGCGCGTGATCGAACGCGGGCCCTTTCGTGCCCGCGGCCGCGTCTCCCCACACGAACGCCGACCCGCCGGCGACGGTCTTGCGATACCAGAACTGGCTGGAGGACTCGACCCAGACCGGCCCGTCGGCCACCACGTCCGTGACCGTGTTGCGCACGCGGTCCGCCAGGCCCACGGCACGGGCATAGTCGGCCACGACCTCGGACGACTGCGCCGGCAGCCACGCCGGGGTCAGGGCGACGACGGCCGCGAAGGCCAGCAGGGACTGTCGCATCGGTTCGATCCTCCGGGCGGATCCTACCGCACGGCCCGGGCCGTTCGTGCCGATAATGAGAAGCGTGGAGGCGTCCGTTCACACAGCCCCGGTCGGCACGCTCGACCGTGACCGGCCCGACGGCGAGCGCCCCACCGATCCGCTCGCCCTCCGCATGTACTTTGCGGCCGGGGTGCTGAGCCTGGTGGTCTTCGCCCTGGCCTCCATGGCCATGGCGGGTTGGGCCCTCGGCATCCCCACGCTCCGCGGCCTGGTCCCCGGCCTCGAGCCGATGAAGGCCAACACCGCCCTGGCGTTGCTGCTGACGTCGGGGTCGCTGTGGCTCTATCGTTCGGATTCGTTCGTGACCTGGCGCGATGCCCTGCGCGAGTACGTCGCCGCCGTGGCCGGCCTGCTCCTGATCCTGACCCTGGTCGCCTACGGCACCGGGTGGACCTACCTGGACCAGTTGTTCTTCGTCGATCCGACGGGGCCGAGTCGCGGCACGCCCCCCGGCCGCATCCCGCTGGCGGCGACGGTCGGGCTGTTGCTGGTCGAAGCGGCGCTCCTCCTGGCGGGCCGCCCGAAGCGGTATGGCCTGGCGCAGGGCCTCGTGGCGACCGCGGCGCTGCTCGCGACCCTCGACATCGTGACGTTCTTCTTCGGCCAGAACGTCTTTCGCGGCCTCGAGCCGTTCGCGACGATGGAGTTGCACACCTCGATGGCGTTGCTCCTCCTCTGTTTCGGATTCGTCCTGGCCAAACCGGACCAGGGCGCGATGCGCGTGGTGATCGACAGCGGGCCTGGCGGGCTGGTCATCCGCCGCCTGCTGCCCGTCATGTTCAGCCTGCCGGTACTGCTGGCGTGGCTCTCGTGGCAAGGCGCCCGCGCCAGCTGGTACGAGCCGAGTTTCGCCATGGCGGTCTTCGTCGTGCTGACGATCGGCGGCCTCAGCACGGCCGTCTGGGTCGGAGGCCGCGTGCTCCAGGACTTCGAGGCCAAGCGGCTGGTCGCCGAGCGGCTCCGGCATCAGAGCGAAGAACGCCTGCGGCGCGCCGTCGCCGACGCCCCGGTGCCGATCGTGATCCACGACGACGCCGAGCGCATCCTGCATGCGAGTCGAGGCTGGGTGGATCTGTCGGGCTACACGCAGGACCAGGCGCCCACGATGTCGGCCTGGATCGCGAGCGTGCGGGCCGAACCGACCGACGCCGCCATGACGACGCTGCGCGGGCTGGTCGCCGGCGGCGACCAACCGCGGGCGGGCGAGTCGCCGATCCGCACGCGCAACGGCCTCGTCCGGATCTGGGACTTCTCCACCACCCCTCTCGGCACGATGGGGGCCGAGCGCCGCGCCTTCGTCACCATGGCGATCGACGTCACGGAGCGCAAGCAGGCCGAGGCCGATCTGCGGCGCATGAACGAGGGCCTGGAGCAGCGGATCGCGGACCGGACGGCCGAGCTGACGCGGGTCAACGACGCGCTGAAGCGACAGTCCGAGCAGCTCCGGGAGCAGGCGGCCCTGCTCGACCTGACGCGCGACGGCATCCTCGTGCGCGACCTGTACGGCACGATCATCTACTGGAGTGCCGGCGCGGCCGAGATGTACGGCTTCAGCGCGAAGGAGGCGCTCGGCGCCGTGACGCACAAGCTGCTCGGCCCGACCTACCCTCGCCCGCTGCACGAACTCGAGAAGCAGGTCATGGACTCCGGGCACTGGGAGGGCGAACTGGTGCACACCACGCGCGCCGGCATCCGGCTCGCGGTGGAAAGCCGGTGGACGCTCACGAGGACCGAACGCGGCATCCCGCAGGGCTTCCTCGAGGTCAACCGCGACATCAGCGCACGCCGGCGGGCGCAGGACTCGCTCCGCGACAGCGAGATGCGCTTCCGCGCCGTGTCCGAGACGGCCAACGACGCCATCGTCACCGTCAACGAGGACGGCCGCATCCAGTACCTGGAACCCCGGGGCCGCGCGGATGTTCGGCTGGCCGGCCGACGAAGCGGTCGGCGAGGCGGTGACGCTGTTCGTGCCCGAACGGCTGCGACAGGAGCACCAGGTCAGCGTCGCCCGCTACCTCGAGGCCCCCGAGGCGCATGGGGTCGGCAAGACGATGGAACTGACGGGCTTGCGACAGGACGGGACCGAGTTCCCGGTCGAGGTGTCGCTGTCGTCGTGGCAGGGCACGCAAGGCAAGGTGTTCATCGCGCTGCTGCGCGACATCACCGACCGCAAGCGCGCGGAGGGCCTGCTCGAGGCCAAGGCCGACGAGCTCGCGCGATCGAATCAGGAGCTCGAGCAGTTCGCCTACGTCGCGTCGCACGACCTGCAGGAACCGCTGCGCATGGTGTCGAACTACACGCAGCTCCTGGCCCGCCGCTACAGGGACAAGCTCGACGACGACGCCAACGAATTCATCGACTACGCGGTCGATGGCGCCAAGCGCATGCAGGCGCTCATCCACGACCTGCTCCAGTACGCGCGAGTCGGCACGCGCGGCAAGGAATTCAAGCCGGCGGCCGGGTCGGCGATCGTCGAGGACGCGCTGGCCAACCTGGCCAGCGCCGTGGCCGAGGCCGAGGCCACGATCGCGGTCGATCCGCTGCCCATCCTGATCTGCGACGCGTCCCAGCTGGCGCAGGTCTTCCAGAATCTCATCGCCAACGCGATCAAGTTCCGGCGCCCCGACACCGAGCCCCGCGTGCGGATCTCGGCGGCGCGCAGCGACGAGGCCTGGACGATCTCGGTCGCCGACAACGGCATCGGCATCGAGCCGCGGTTCTTCGATCGCATCTTCCAGATGTTCCAGCGCCTGCACGGCCGCACGGAGTACCCGGGCACGGGCATCGGGCTGGCGCTCTGCAAGAAGATCGTGGAACGACACGGCGGGCGCATCCGTGTCGCCTCCGAGCCCGGGCACGGCACGACGTTCTCGTTTACCATTCCCGAGATGACCCGTCCCGGGAGGGGCGCGCGCCCATGAAGCCGATTGAGATCCTCCTCGTCGAGGACAATCCCGGAGACGCCCGGCTGACGCGCGAGGCGCTGGCGCTCAGCAAGATCCGCAATCACCTGCACCTGACCCGTGACGGCGAGGAAGCGATGGCCTTCCTGCGCCAGGAGGCGCCCTTCGAAGACGCACCCAGACCGGACCTCGTCCTGCTCGACCTGAACCTCCCCCGCCGCGATGGACGGGAGGTCCTCGAAGACATCAAGAAGGATCCGGGGCTCAAGACCATCCCCGTCGTCGTACTGACCTCCTCCCAGGCCGAAGAAGACATCCTGCGCACGTATCGCCTGCACGCGAACTGCTTCATCACCAAGCCGGCCGACCTCGAGCACCTCACGAAGGTCGTCCAGGGGATCGAGCAGTTCTGGTTCACGCTGGTGCGCCTTCCGCCGGAGATTTGACCCTTGGAGGTACTTGACGTTCTGCTCGTGGAAGACAACCCCGGTGATGCGCGGCTGGTGCGCGAACTGCTGGCCGAGGACGCGGCCTTGACGTACCGGTTGACGCACGTGACCACCGTGCAGGGTGCGATCGAACGGCTGCAGGCCGACCCGACGGCGGTGGACGTCATCCTGCTCGACCTGAGCCTGCCCGATGAGTCCGGGCTCGAAACGGTCCGCCGGGTGGTCGCCGGATCGGGTGCCGCCGGCGTCGTCGTGATGACCGGAGCCAACGACGAGGAACTCGGCCTCTCGGCGCTGTCGGCCGGGGCTCAGGACTACCTCATCAAGGGGCAGGTGGATGGCCGGTTGCTCCGGCGGGCGCTGCGCTACGCGGTCGGCAGGCACCAGGTCCGCCAGCAGCTCGAGTCGCTGTCGCTCAAAGACGATCTGACCGGACTGCACAATCGGCGCGGCTTCATGATGCTGGCCGAGCAGCAGATCAAGCTGGCGAGGCGGATGCGGCAGGATTTTCTGCTCCTGTTCCTCGACCTCAACCAGCTCAAGCACATCAACGATACCTTCGGCCACTCGGAGGGCAACCGGGCCCTGGCGGAAGCGGCCGACGTGTTGCGCGGCTGTTTCCGCCAGTCGGACATCGTCGCGCGTCTGGGCGGCGATGAGTTTGCCGCCTTCGCGATGGCGACCGCCGACATGGAAGAGGGCGTCCTGCGCGGCCGGCTGACCGCGGCGTTACAGCAGGTGAACGCGGCGCCAGACCGGGACTACCCGCTCGGCTTCAGCTCTGGCATCCTCCGCTGCCCGGGCGGCGACATCCGGTCCATCGATACGCTGCTCGCCGAGGCAGACAAGCTGATGTACGCCGAGAAGCGCGGCCAGCACAAGCACGCGCACTGAGGTCCTGCCGGGCCTCAGCGGCCGCCGGTGTCGGCCGGCGCCTGATAGCCGCCGCGGTGCTCGATCACCAGACCTGCACGGCGCGATCGGATCTCCACCTTCCGCCACGCCCCGTCATGCGCGCGATTGGTGGACGTGTAGCTGATGACGTAGCGGCGCCGCAGGTTCTCGAGAATGCGGCGATAGTCCCCGGCGAGGGAGGCGACGTCGATCGGAAAATACGCCTCGCCGCCGGACTCGGCGGCGACACGCTCGAGCGTGACGCGATCGACCTTCGGGCCAAGCCCGATGGCGTACACCGTCGCCCCGACCTCGCGGACGGACGCGAGCACCTCGTCGAGCGAGCGCACGCTGCCCGGGGCCGTGCCGGGATTGTTCTCGTCGCGGCCGTCGGTCACCACGACGACGACGCGACGGCCCTCGAAGCGGCGCAGCGGCACCAGGCTCTCGGCAATCGCGTCATAGAGGGCGGTGCCGCCGCCCACCTGGTACTTCCCGATCGCGTCCAGGCTCCATTCGCGCAAGCCGATCAGGTCGTGCGCCAGGTGCACCTTGTCGGCAAACGTGAGCACCGCCAGGCGGTCGCGGGCTGGCAAGGCCGCAACGAACCCCTTGGCCGCCTCAACGGCCGCTCCGGCCGCGGCCTTCATGCTGCCGCTCGAATCCAGGGCGAGCGAGATGCCGACGGGCGCCAGCGCCTCCTCGAACGCCTCGATCGTCTGGGGCGTGCCGTCCTCGATCACCTCGAGATCGGCTGCCGAGACGTCGATGAACTGCCGGTTGGTGTCGCGCACCACGAGATCGAGCTGCGGCCGGATGGGCGGTGGCGCCGGCGCGTAATAGCCGGACCGGGTCCGGACGCGCCGAGTCGCATCCGGTGTCGTCACCGAGATGGTCCGCCAGGTGCCGTCCAGCCGCTGGTTGGACGGCGTGTAGCTGATGAGGTACCGCTTCTGGATGTCTTCGGCGATCAGGCCATGCACGTCGCTCAGCTGGAAGTCGCGCGTGGGGAAGAAGGCGCGACCGCCGGTCTCGGTCGCCAGGCGCCGCAGCAGGTCTTCGCCCTTGAGCGACACACCGGCGATGCCTCCGATCCCGATCACGTAGACGGTCGCCTCGGATTTCTTCACCGCGTCGAGCGCGCGATCGAAGGTCGTCTGACTGTTCTCGTCGTAGCCGTCGGTGATCAGCACGATCACGTGCCGCGTCTCGATGCCCTGGAGGTTGGTGGCCGCCTCGGTGAGCGCGTCGAGGATCGCCGTACCGCCCGTGGCCTGGATCGCGTCGATGGCGCCGACGATCGTGTCGCGGTCCCGGGTGGGACCGGTGCTCGCGCCGAGTGTGCGGCTGAAAGGCACGATCAGCACCTGGTCCACGTCGCGCAGGCGCGCCGGCAGGTCCCGCGCGGCCTGGCGTACGCTGTCCATCCGCCTCGACATGCTCTGGCTGGCATCGACCAGCAGCGTGTACGTGGACGGCATCACGTCGGGCACCGCCATGTCGAGGACCTGCGGCTTGCCGTCTTCGAGCACCTGGAATTCGCCCGGCCGCAGCCCGTTCACCGGCCGGCCCGCCGCGTTGAAGACGGCGGTCTCGAGCAGGACGCTGGAGATCGACGTGCTCTCGTTGATTTCGAGGGGCTTCAGATCCACCTGATCGCGCGCCGACCGCCCGAGCGAGTCGGCCACCTGCACGGTGATCTGCCGGGCCTCGAACGGGTTGTCATCCTTCCACTCGACGGCGTAGGGCGGACCGTCCTTGTCCTCGGCGAGTAGCTTCCCGTCCACGAAGAACTGGACCGGACTGAGCACCGCGCCGTCGGTGGTCACCACGCGGGCGACCACACGCACCGTACCCACCATGCCGGTCCGCCCGAGCGGGGACGTGATCTGCACGGCGAGACCGGCCTGGATCGCCGGCGTGCCTCCCGGCGCCTGGGCCGGCGCACCGTCCGTGGTCGCCAGCACCAGACCGGCGACGGCCACGGCCAGCCAGGCGCCTCCTGTGCGGCGCCCCATCAGGCCTCGGCGACGCTCTGGCCGTCGTCCACGAAGTACGTCGCGCAGGCGGCCTCGAGGAGCTCCACGGTCAATTCACGAGGCTCTTCGCGGTACTGCGCCAGGGAGAGCGCCTGGTCGATCAGATCGCGGGGCTGGCAGCCGCGCAGGGCCAACCCACGCGGGGTGTAGACGTCGGCGACAAGGAAGGCCACGTGCGTCGGGTTGAAGCGAATCCCCCGGTCGGCGCAGACCCGTTCGAAGATGGCCTCGAACTCGCCGGCCGTGGGGTTCTGCGCGAAGACCTTGTACTGGATCCGGCGCAGGAACGCCTCGTCCACCAGCTCCGCCGGCCGCACGTTGGTGGCGAAGACCGGCAGCACCATGAACGGCACCTCGAACTTCTGGCCGGAATGGAGCGTGAGAAAATCCACGCGGCTCTCGAGCGGCGTGATCCAGCGGTTCAGCAACGCGGCCGGAGGCACACGCTGACGGCCGAAGTCATCGACCACCAGCACACCGCCGTTGGCCAGCAACTGCACGGGAGCGCGGTAGAACCCCGACGTCGGGTTGTAGGTGAGGTCGAGCTGCTCGATGGTGAGCTCGCCGCCGACGGTGACGCTCGGGCGGCGGCACCGGATCCAACGGCGATCATAGCGGCGCACCGACTCGAGCCCGGCGTCGGGTGTCGCCTGGAGATCGGCGTCGTGATTGACGGGATCGAAGACGCGGACCAGGCTGCCCTCGATGTCCAGCGCGTACGGAATCCAGAACTCTCCGGGGAGCAGCCGGCCAATTGCCTGAGCGATTGCCGTCTTGCCGTTGCCGGGCGGGCCGTAGACGAAGAGGGAATGTCCGGCGTTGACCGCCGGGCCCACTTGATCCAGGACGCGGTCGCTCAGCACGAGATGGCTGAACGCCTCGCGCACCTGCTGCCGCGAAATCGCCTGCGGCACGGAGGCCTGGAACTGCGTCATGTAGCGCCGGTACTGATCCAGCGGCACCGGCGCCGTGCCGGTGTACATGTTGCGGTCCAGGTAGACGCCGGCCCGCTCGCGACCGAGATCGGTGATGCGGTAGCGGTACGACGGCGCGCCCAGGGAGGCGCCGCCCACGATCTCGCAGAGCCGCTGCCCCTTCATCTGATCGACCGCCGGCTCGATCACCGGGAAGGTCAGCCCCAGTCGATCGGCCAGTTCTACGCCGGTCAGGTCGCCCGCAAAGTGCAGGCCCTTGACCAGGAGCTGGAGCACCATCTCGAGGCGCAGTCCAGTGTCCTCGAGCGTCCGTGGCGCCAGGGCCGGATGGGCCAGCGGTTCCGGATCGAACGGCGACACGGGCGGTGACGAGGACCCGGGCGCGAAGAGACTCATCGGTCGATCCCGTCGGTGGGCGCAGCCAGCAGGCCGCGCGCGCGCACGGCCATCCGGCAGGCGTCATCCTGCCGCGGCTCGGCGGCGCAGGAGGCCGCAAACTCGCTGGCGGCCGCAGCGTAGTCGGCACGGGCCAGGAGCAGGAGGCCAAGATTGAAACGCCGGTCGGCTGGCCGGTTGCCCCGCGTGATCGCCTGACTGGCCAGGTCCAGCCGCCCTTCGGAGGCATGCACCAGTGCGAGGTTGTTGTGCGCGGCCACGAGATCGGGCGCCAGCTGGGTCGCGACGGTGCAGGCCTCACGAGCCCGATCAGATTCGCCGCGGAGGTAGGCGAGGTAACAGAGGTTGCTCGAGGCCACCGCGGCCCTCGGATCGAGCGTGCGCGCCCGTTCGAAACGCCGCTCGGCCTCATCGAGTTCGCCCAGGGCGTAGAGCACGGTGCCCAGCGTGTTCTGCACATCGGACGAGGCCGGGGCGATCGCAACGGCGCGGTACGCGTCGCCCAGCGCGATGTCCGGGAAACCCCAATCACGCCAGGTGCGCGCCAGGCCGTCATAGGACCACGCGTCGCGCGGATCGATCGCGACGGCCTGACGGTAGTGCGCGTAGGCCCGGTCGAGGATCTGAATCCGCCGATAGGCATCACCGGCCCGCCGATGTGCGTCGGAGGTTGGCCAGACGCGCAGGGCCGCGAGTGCGAGGCGCACCGGCAGGTTGGTCTGTTCCACCTGCACCGCGGTGCCGGACGAGGTGAACGTGATTGGCAGGGGCTCGCGCGCCGGTGCGGCGGGGGCCTGCCGAGGGACGGCTCCGCCCGGCGCGTCGAACGTCGCCTCGTCGGCTTCGTCGCCCCCGCGCTGGACGAAGCGATCAGCCAGGGCCGGCGCGCGATGGGCGGCGCAGCCGGCCGACAGACTCACGACGAGCGCCCACACACCCAGGCGGATGGCCGCGGCGGTCCTCGACCGGGGCCCGCCACCGGGGCGGCTGGGAATCACGTCAGTCCTCCCGATTCAGGCGCGCACGGCGGCGCACCAGGTAGAGCAACAGCGCGACCCCTGCCAGTGCCATGCTTACGATCTGATATGTCTCCACTCGCGATCTCCTCTCGCTACTGACCCATCATCTGGCCGAACATCACGCGCACGAACTTCACCAACGCCGGCCCCAGGACCACGACGAAGAAGGCCGGAAACAGACAGAACACCAGCGGGAACACGAGCTTGACGCCGATCTTCGCGGCCCGTTCCTCGGCGCGCTGACGCCGCTTCACGCGCGACGTCTCGGCATGGGTGCGCAGGGCCTGCGCCACGCTCGTGCCGAAGCGATCGGTCTGCACCAGCATGGCGACCAGCGCCCGCACGTCATCGACTCCGGTGCGCACCGCCAGATCGCGGAAGGCCTCGAGGCGCGTCTTGCCAGCCCGCGTTTCTGTGATGACGAGCCGCATCTCCTCGGCCAGCGCGGGATAGGCCAGGAAGAGTTCCTCGCTGACCTTGACGATCGACTGATCGAGCGATGACCCGGCTTCCAGACATACGATCATCAGATCCAGCGCGTCGGGCAGCCCGTTCTGAATGAGCCGCTGCCGTCGCACCACCAGGCGATCGACGACCAGGCCCGGCAGCAGCAGCCCAAAAAACACGCCGAGCACGACCATGACCCAGCTCTGCTCGATAGGCGAGACCAGCAGGGGCAGCACCCCGAACAGGACCGGACTGATGATCTGCGCGAGGGAGAAGACCGCCAGCGCGGTCGGCGTCGAATAGCCCGCGCGGACCATCCGCCGGTTCAGCTTCGAGGTCTCCTTCGGAGACCTCGGCAGGACCGCCGACATGCGCTTGGCAAACTCGCTCGGACCCGGCGTCAACATCGGCCCGTCGAGCAACACGCCCGTCGTCGGCACCGAGACCTGTCCCGCGCGCCTGAGCCGCCGGCGTTCGGGCGCCGTACGGGTCAGCAGCGTGGAGGTGATCCAGGCCGTGGTCAGGGCGACCGCGCCAAAAACCGCCACGATCGTGAGGAGGAACTCGGGCGCCATGTCAGTACTCGATCTTCACGATGCGGCTGATGGCGAGCGTGCCGACCACCTGCAGGGCCACGCCGATGACGATGAGCCGGATGCCGAGCGGGTCGTCGAGGAGCACGCGCAGGTGTGCCGGGCTCATCATGAAGATGACGACGCCCAGCACGGGCGGCAGCGCGGTCAGCACGTAGCCGGAGATGCGTCCGTGCGTCGAGATGACGCGGACCTGACGCTTCACGCGAAAGCGGTCCCGAATCACCGACGCCAGGTTGTCGAGCACTTCGGCGAGGTTGCCGCCCGTCTCGCGCTGCGTCAGCACGGCCGTGACGAAGAACCGGGCATCGAGCACCGGGACGCGACGCGCGAAGTTGCGCAGCGCGTCGGGCAGCGTGAGTCCGAAGTTCTGCTCTTCGAAGAGCGTCCGGAACTCGTTGCCGATCGGCGCCGGCATCTCGTCGGCGACCATGCGCAGCCCGGTCGGCAGCGCGTGGCCGGCGCGCAGCGCGCGGGCCACCAGGTCGATGGCCTCGGGGAACTTCTCCTCGAACCGGAGGAGACGCCGCCCCCGCATCCAGGAGATGATCGCCCACGGGATCGTGGCGGCCATCGCCGCGGCGGCCGCCAGTCCGAAGAGCGCAAAGCCCGTGATCCGAAGGACCGCGAGATAGGCGATCAGGCCGGAACAGGCCGACGTCAGGAGGAACACGGCGACGGTCATCTGCACGCCGGACTGCTCGATCAACTCCCGGATCGGCAGCGTCAAGGGCGAGAAATAGAGGAGCATCTGGTTGATTGGCTCAACCGCACTCTGCCGCGCCTCGGTCTTGATGACGCCGCCCCGGCCGCGAACCTTCTTGACCTTGGGACTCAGCCGGTCGAAGAAGGCCTGCTCAGGTCGCACGACCAGGAAGTAGTAGGCCCCCAGCACCATGGCCAGCACGCCGACGAACACGACCACCACCATGCCCATGGGTGTCTCCTACCTCGACCCGTACTCGGAGTTCACGGCCTGCTCGTGCTCGAAGAGCTGGGCCGGCAGGTGGATGCCTGAGGCCGCCAGCCGCTCGCTGACCTTGGGCCGGATGCCGGTCGCCCGGAATCGCCCACTCACCCGGCCATCGGGGGTGATGCCCGTCCGCTCGAACACGAAGATGTCCTGCATGGTGATGATCTCGCCCTCCATGCCCGTGACCTCCGTCACCTGCGTGACGCGTCGCGTGCCGTCCGCCATGCGCGCAATCTGCACGATGAGGTTGACCGCTGAGGCGATCTGGTGGCGGATCGCCTTGTCGGGCAGGTTCAGATTCGCCATGGCCACCATCGTGTCGAGACGATACAGCGCATCGCGCGGCGTGTTCGCATGGATCGTCGTGAGACTGCCGTCGTGACCGGTGTTCATGGCCTGCAGCATATCGACGGCCTCGTCCCCGCGCACCTCGCCCACCACGATGCGGTCGGGACGCATTCGGAGCGCGTTGGTCACGAGCTGGCGCTGCCGGATGGCGCCCTTGCCCTCGATGTTGGCCGGGCGCGTCTCGAGCCGCACGACGTGCCGCTGCCGGAGCATGAGCTCGGCCGCGTCCTCGATGGTGACGATGCGTTCCTTGTCGGAGATGAAACTGGACAGGACGTTGAGCAGCGTCGTCTTGCCGGCTCCAGTGCCTCCCGAGATGACGATGTTCATCCGGCAGCCGACGGCCGCCTTGAGGAACGCCATCATCGGCTCGGTGATCGACAGCGCTCGAATCAGGTCGTGCGCCCCGAGCTTGTCGGTGCGGAAGCGGCGGATCGAGAGCACCGGGCCGTCGAGGGCGAGCGGCGGGATCACAGCGTTGACGCGCGAGCCATCCGCCAGCCGGGCGTCCACCATCGGACTCGACTCGTCGATGCGCCGTCCGACCGAGCTGACGATTCGCTCGATGATCCGCATCAGGTGCCGGTCGTCCTTGAAGACCGCGTCCACGGTCTCGAGCACGCCGTTCCGCTCGATGTAGATCTGGTTGTACCGGTTGACGAGAATGTCGGAGACCTCCGGGTCCTTGAGAATCGCTTCGAGCGGGCCCAGACCAAACAGTTCGTTGAGCACGTCGACCGCGATCGCGTCGCGCTCGTAGAGGCTCAGCGGCGTGGTCTCCGCCTCTTTTTCGAGCAGGCCCGCGATCACCGACCGGATCTCCGGCTCGGCTTCGTCGCGTTTGACCTGGCTCAGGCGCTCGAGATTCAGCCGATTGAGCAGTTGCTCGTGGATCCGGCTCTTGACGTTCTGATAGTGCTGCTGGCGAACGTCAGCGGCTTTGCCGGTCAGTGGTGTGGCCATGGACAACGGGTTCGAGTCTACGTGAACAGGTTGCCGAGACGCGTGCCCATCCGCGTCGGTGACTTGATCGGCTCCTCGCGTTCAGGCGAGCCGGCCAACCGATGGGCGAGCTTGATGACCGAGGCCGCGAGCCGGCTGTGATCGTCGGTCACGAGGGGCTTCCCGGAGTTGGCCGCCGCGATGACCTTCCGGTAGTCGCTCGGGAGCACCCCCCAAACCGGGAGTCCGACCACGCGCTCGATGTCCTCCTGACCGATGTCGGCACGCGGATCGTAGCGGCTCACGACCGCCGCCACGCGTTCCTTGCCGTAGCGCTGGCGCAGCAGGCCCGCGATCTGGGCCGCCCGCCGGATGGTCGGCAGTTCCTGGTTGAGCACCACCGCCATGGCCGTGACGTTGCCGATGGCATCGAGCAGGCCGAAATCCGACCGCGGCACATCGAGCACCACGCACCCGTAGTGCGCGGCCAGCCGCTCGACCAGCGCCGTGACCTGCGCTCCCTCGGGCGCGCGAAGCGACGGGCGCTCGGGCGAGGCGAGCACGTCAGGTCCGGACTTCGATCGGACGACGAGGCTCTTGAGATAGGCCGCATCCAGGCGGTAGGTGTTGTCGAGCGCATCCACCACGGAGAAGCGCGGCTCGACGCCCATCAGCAGCGCAGCATCGCCGTGCGCGGCGACGTGCAGGTCGGCAAGGAGGACATGCCCTGGCCGATCGACTGCGAGCGCCGCCGCCACGTTGACCGCGAGCGTCGTGGTGCCGACGCCGCCTTTGGCCCCGACGAACGCGAGCACCTGGCCATGCGGCGTGCCCGCGTGCGTCTGGGCGCCGCCGACCCGCTCCACGGCCGCGCGCAGGTCGAGCGCGTTCAGCGGCTCGGTGACGAACTCGTTGACCCCGGCGCGCATCGCCTCGAGCATCAGCGTCGGGTCGAGTTCCGACGCGACGATCACCACGCCCATCCGAGTGAACCGCCGGCGGAGCGCCCCGAGCGTGGACGGGACTTCCGACTGGCCGCGGAGGTCGATGAGCAGCAAATCTGGCGGACGGCTCGCGCGCTCGAGCGACGTGATGTCCTCGGGGGTCACGCTCGACGTCACCGCCAGGCCGGCGCTCCGCGCCAGCGCCGACAGCGGTCGGTCTCCGGTCTCTACGATGGTGATGCTGTCTGCCACGTGCGTCCTTCCTCTTCCTTCGTCTCCTCGTCCATCGTCGGCCTAGCGATACAGCGAGATGGCCTTCATGAACGACGCAATCTCCGCGATGTGGGCCCGCGCCGCGTCGATCGGCCCCGGGAACGTCGTCAACGCGCCCTCGACGTCCTCGCCGTTCATGCCCATGACGAAGAAGCCGATGACGTTGATGATGCGCATGACGCGCCGCCGATCCGCGTACGCCTTCGGGTCGAAGACCGCGAGCGGCACCAGCCGCGGGCTGATCGTGAACGGCAGGCACGTCCGCGGTTGCGCACAGCTGTTCTCGATCCGCCTGGTCGCCGGGTTCCACGTCGCCAGGGCGTCGCAGTCGACGAGGGCCTGCACGCCGTCGGTCGTCGGCACGCGCATGTCATCGGGATCCGGCGTGACGATGTCCCCGAGGCCTGCAGATCGGGCAGAAGCAGGTCGAGATATTGGCCTGATAGGACGCGCCGCCATCGCCAGCCAGGTCCAACGTGAACAAGGACGCGCGATTGAAGGCCCAGGTCATCGTCGCGGCGGTGACGGGATGACCGCCATCGAGCGTGAAGGCCGAGCCCGAGATACGACGCTCAACGTCATGCGCACTTCCCGGGTTGGTGTCGTTCGGCGGCACGTAGGCCGGCAGGGTGCCGGCGAATCCGGTCCGGAATCGCCCACGGCCTGACACAGCGCATGGTGTTGGCCCGAAAGAGCCTTGGGGTCGCCGTCGCGCGGACACCCTGATCGACCACGCCGACCAGCTGGCCGAAGAAGACGGGAAGCGCGTTGCCACGGCTGGCGTCGCGATAGACGTCCACGCGGAGGCACTGCGAGCCGCCGGATTCGAGAGGAAAGGTGCACTCGGCCGAGATGGTCGGAAACGTGATGTCGGTGGCCGGAACAACGTTCGGCACCTCGCCCCACACGGGATGGCGCTGCGAGACCGCGAATGCGGCTTCGGCCGCGACGTCGGACCCACCGCTGCCTGTAGGGATCATCGAACGCATGCGCGGAGGCGCCTGCCAGAGCGGCCGCATCGGCCGCGTTCTGGGCCTGACGCCGGGCCGTCCACATGACGCCGTAGTCCACGACGAACGTGCTGAAGGCCATCAACGCGATGAGCGCCACGGCGACGTGCACGAGCACGGCGCCGCGATCGATCCCGCGGTCCGCCTCTGCCGACGCGTTCACACGATCGACCGTCATACGAGGTCTACCGCCCTCCGCCCCGCCGCGGCGCATCGACGATGCCCGCGCCGCCGCGCATCAGTTCGGCCGCATCACCCGTGCCCCCACCGCGTCCGGCTGGTGGACGGATGGTCGGTAGCGGCGGCACCTCATCCGGATTCATCGGCCGCACGAGTCGCGGCGTGATCAGCACCATCAACTCGGTCTGCTGGTTGCGCTTGGCCCGGCTCTGGAAGATCTTCCCGATGATCGGAATCTTGCTGAGGAACGGAATCCCGGACTTGTCGGTCTGGTTGACGGTGTCGAGCAGGCCTGCGATGGCGAACGACTGCCCGTCCCGCAGCTCCACCTCGGTCTCCGCATACCGCGTCGTCAGCGCGGGAATCCGGAATCCCGACAGCGTGACGCCGTTGGCGAAGTCGAGCGCGCTGACTTCAGGCCGCACATGGAGGCGAATGACGTCACCGGCGATCGTCGGCTTGAAGCGGAGCCGCACGCCGAATTCCTTGTAGGCGACCGAGACGCTGCCGTTGGCGCCGCTGACGACCGGGACCGGGATCTCGCCGCCGGCCAGGAAGCTGGCCTCCTGGCCGTTGTAGGCGATGAGATTCGGTTCAGCCAGGCTCTCGAAGTTGCCGCTCTGCTCGAGGGCGCGCAGGACACCGCCGATGCCCTGGCTTCGTTGAAAGAAGAAGAGGTTCAGGAAGTCACTGAAGACCAGCCCGCTCACGTCGCCCTCGATGTCGTCGAAGTTCGGCGCGGCGAACTGCTGCGTCGTGGACCGCGCCGTGAAGCCCGCGCGCGTCGTGAAGAGGCTGAGCCCGAGTTCCTCGACCGCGCGGTGATTGACCTCGGCGAACCGCACCTGCAGCATCACCTGCTGGCTGCCGCTGCCTCCGGGCAACTGCAGCATGTTGATGACCTTGGCCTGCGGCGAGCTGGCGGTCGCAATCTCGGCCGCGCGCAGCATGACGTCGTTGTTGCTCACCCGCCCCGACAGCACCACCGCGCCGCCGGTCAAGCTGACACGGATGTCTTCTCCGGGAAACAGGCTCTGGATCTGCTGCTGCAGCGTCGCGATGCCGGGATCGACGACCAGCTCGTACTCCACCCGCTCGGTCTCTCCCCACACAATGAGGCTGATGGTGCCCGGCTTCTTGCCGTTGACCAGAATCTCGCGCGGCTTGACGACCAGCGCGTCGGCCACTTCGGGATCCGTGATCGACAGCCGCGTGATGTCGAACTCCGTCGTGACGACCGTGGACCGCCCCGCGAGCAGCGTGATCTTGCGCGCGGCGGGGGCCTGCGACGAGGCAGGCGCGGCCGTCTGCCCGGCGAGCGGCAGCGCCCCGAGCCCGACGGCCAGAGCGAGCAGGAGCAGGCGCAGCCGGGTCGTCCACGTGCGGGAACGGGCGGATGTCATGTCGATTCCTTGAATCCTGGGACGCATGGCGCGGCGACTACTTGATGATGACGTCGGTGCGCGTGGCGCCTCGGATCGTCTCGACGGTGTACGGCTTCGGGGCGGGCGGCGCGGGCGTGGGTGGCGTGACCATGCGCGGCCTGCCCCCCACGACACGCGGCACCGGGGCGGGATCGGGAGATCCGACCAGGCTGTTCAGCCGAACGCCCTGGGTCTCGGTCGGCTCCGCATCGAGCGGATTGCGCAGGGCCAGCACGATGGTGCCCTGGCTCTGCGCGAGGGCGAGCCGCTCGGCGTTCTCGGGCGTGACGAGCAACGTCACCACGGGCTCGCGAATCGCCTCACCCAGCCGCGCCTTGTCGGGGTCCGAGTTGGTGCCGGACGCCAGGACCTGAATGTTGCTGAGCACGGTTCGAGACAGGCCCTGCTGCTGACCATCGCGCAGCGTGACGACCACATCGACGCGCGTCCCCGGTACCGCGAAGCCCGCGACGCCGATGACGTCGTTGACCCGCACCGACATCGCGCGCATCCCGGCCGGAATGCGCGGGGGCAGGCCACCGCCCGCTTCGCGCGACGCCAGCTTGCGCTCGGTGAGCGGCTCGTTCTCCACCAGCTCGGATGTCACGCCGCGGCCAATCACCGGTTCGATCGCCTCGAAGCCGCCCGCGATGGGCGCGTCGGCCGGCCAGGCGGCCAACCGGACCTGATCGGCCGAGATGAGCGTCCCGGCCTTGATCGGCACTTTCGCGACCACGGCGTACCGGGTCGCGATGGGCACCTCACGCACGGGGATGTTGGCGATGGCGCGGTAGACCCCGAAGCTGGCCGCGCTGGCCAGCACGAGCGCCACGCAGACGACGACGAGGCTACGCGTTCGACGATTCATGCACGCTCCAAATTGGTCGTCATGGTCCGACGGCTGGCTCGATGCGCATCGTCTGAACGCGCCCGGAGCGTCAGGAACGTCCATCCAGACCACGCCGACCAGCCCCGCAATCGGACCAAGAAACATGAACTGGCTGCGGTACTCGACGCGTGACGCTGATCGATCGGAGATCGAGCCACTGGCAGGACCTCGACCGACCGCACGGCGGCGGGATGTTCGCGAGGAGCGCCGTCGAGCCCGCCCGCGTTCAGATAATTGCGGACGCGAGCGGCCACGTCCGCGTCGGACGTAGCCCGGCAAGGACGCGACGCGTGCGCCTTCGCGCGCCGCGTTGGTGACCACTTCGAAGCGCTGAAACAGGAATCCGAAGTCCATGATGCCGGCGATGACCAGCAGCAGCACCGGCAGCACGACCGCCAGCTCCAGGACTTCCGATCCGCGGTCGTCCCGACCTCGGCGCCAGCGTGGGAGAATCATGTGAGCCATATGGTCGCCACCAGGCCGACCGCGATCGGAATCGCGTACGGCAATCGCGGACCGGTCCCCGCCTCGAGCGTCAACGTCGGATGCGGACGCATCCCTGACACCCGCCAGAACATCAGGAGCGACCAGACATTGCCCAGCACGGTCCGGCCGTACCCGCGCCACATCACCACGGCGAGCGCCAACGGACCACCCGCCAACGCCGCAAACAAGGCGAGCTTCACAGCCTGCCCGGGCCCCACCCAGGCACCGAGCGCGGCCAGAAGCTTGACGTCTCCGCCTCCCATGCCCCGGAGCAGGAAGAACGGCAGAAACAGCAGCAGCCCGGTGACCAGACCGCCGGCCGCGTACGCGACGCCCGATCCGGCGGCGAAGACGCCGTGAAACACCAGTGCGGCCGCGGCCGTGCTGAACGTCAGCACATTCGGAATCCGCCGTGTCGTCACATCACACACACACGCCAGGATCGCGGCGATCAGGGCGGCCAGCTGGAAGACCGTCATCGGTCAACTGCCCGCGGGCGCCGGGGTTTCCCACAAATTATTCGTGCCCGTGATCCAGGACTGATACGTGATCCCCATCGCCTGGAGGAGCAACGGAAACACCCCCACCGCCGCAAGGCCGATCGCGGCCGACAGCAGGGCATACTCCACCATGTCCTGGCCGCCCTCGTCTTCGAGGAGCCGGAGTAGCGCAGTCATTTGGCCGCCGGATGGCCAGCCCCTGGGCTGGCCGGATGTCGGTTAGCTGGCCGCTGCGGCAGCCGAATCAACCCGCGTCGCGACCGCGCCGTACCACTGATTCAGTGCGTTGCCGAGGAGGCTGGCGCCTGCGATGGCTACCAGTGCCACGAACGTCGCGAGCAGGGCGTATTCGATGAGGTCCTGGCCCTCTTCATCACGAACCAGGCGGAGGAGGAAATTGCGAAGGGTGGCGGCCATTATGATCTCCCTGTGCGACAGCCGGACGCCGACATCATGCCGACGTTCGCGCATCACGCCCGCGCCCGGACCGTCTTCACCCAGGTCCGCGCACCCGTGATGCGGGAACAGCAGCATAGCCGTACGGACGGCCGTTGGAAAGGTACTGGGTGGCCCCTCGACGACCGCTGGCGCCGGCCAGAGGCCTCGAAGACCGGAACATATCCCCGCAAAATATTGACATTACGAGACTTACGTGAGTCACACCAAGCGTGCCCGGCTCTGCACGCCCTTGCACGGATTCTCGAGATCAGTCAGGAAAACACCGCCGGACGGGCTGCAGGACCGGCGGAGCGAGCCGAGGCAGATCGGCGCGCACCGCGAGGAAACTCTCCGCGTCGTCCCAGTCCAGCCGGTAGCCGTGCGTGACCAGCCAGTCGCGCGTCCGGCCGCTGCTCGCCGGCAGCCAGACGTACTCGGCCTGCCACGATGCCAGCACCGCGAACCCGTCTGCGTGCCCGGCGAGAATCGCTCCGTGCTCGGCCAGGCGACGCTCGCTGTAGACCGTCTCGCGCCGGCCGTCCATGGACACCCGGATCCCGGGCGACAGGTGCCACAGCGCGTATTCACCCCAGTTGAAGAACGACGCGAGCCGGCCCGGAGGCGCAGAGGCGAGCATCTGCCGTACGACACGGCTGGGCGGGCTCCACGTGTCCTCGACGGGCAGACACTGCATCCGCGCGGGGACGACCATCGTCAACACGGAGACGCCGACGAGCAGGATGACCACGGCTGTCGCCTGTTCCGCCCGATCGAATCGACGCGCGCGCCGCGGGCCGGCCGGCCATCGTGCCGCGATCGCCGGAACGAGCAGCACGGCCAGCGTCTCGACGTACAGCGGGACGAGCCGGATGACGCGAAACGCGGCGAATGCCAGCATGGCCGTAACCAGGGCCACGCCCACGCGACCGGCCTTCAGGCGCTGCATCGACCACACGGCCGCCAGGGTCGCGAGCAGCCACACCCCGAGCAACGCCGGCCGCGTCCACACCGGCTGCCACTCCTCGATGTGCGGCCGCCCGAGTTCCACGGTCTCGAACAGGAAGCGCCAGAGCGTGACGCCGTACGGCGTCACGAGGGTGGCGAGGGTGGCACCGGCCACGACGAGCGCCCAGCGACGGGCCGTGCGCGGCGCCTCGATCACGCCGCCGACGGCCCAGGCCCCGAGAATCCCGAGTCCGACGACGAACCCGCCGTGCAGGTTGGCCCAGAGCATGAAGAGCACCGGCAGCCACGCCAGTGGTCGCCACTGGCCAGCACCGAGCAAGCGGCAGAGCACGGCGATCGCCAGCATGGACCACACCTGCGGCCTCAACGTCAGCGCCGCGGGCGCAATCGCGAGCGCCACCACGCCGCCCATCAGGATGCGGGCGGTCAGATCGATCCCGCGCCACGCGGTCCAGGCGAGCCACGCCGTGATCGCGAGCCACACGGCCTTGAGCAGGGCCAGGCCGGTCGAGCCGGCCAGCGCGTAGGCCGCCCCCATCTGGAGTTCGCTCAACCACTCGTGATTGATCCACGGCACGTCCTGGGTGAACGAGTACGGATCGATCGCCGGGAGTTGCCGGGTGCCGAGCATGTCGAGGCCGAATCGCACGTGTCCCCAGAGGTCGGGGTCGGGCACCGTGATCGCGGCGACCGCGAGCAGCATCAGCGCGACACCCGTCCCGACACACACCCGCACGGCTCGATCGGAGAGGGTTGTCACCGGGCGCCGGCCTCAGGCCTCGAGCCGCAGACCCTGCCGCAGCGGGATCAGATCGAAGTCGCCCCGGTAGCGGGCCGGCCGTTCGCCGCGCTGATCGATGCGCGACGGATCGACGTGCCCGAGGAACTGACCGGCGTGCTGCAGATACGCCAGCTTGGCCGGGTCCACCCCGATGACGCGCGCGCACGTGGCGTCCATGGCGACGATGTCGGTGCTCATGCCGATGAAGCCGACCGGGCGGGACCGCCCCATGATCGGCCCGTCGCCCTCCATCCCCACAATCCCATCCACGATCGCGAGCCCCGGGCGCACCGTCGCGGCGATGTCCACGATCGACGCGTCGATGCCATGAATGTGCAGGATGTTCTTGGGCCACCCATACACCGCACCGGGCACGATGCCGAACAGGTTCTTCATTGCACACGTCATCCCGGCCCAATGATGCGTCTTCAGCTTCGGCATCGTGACTACCAGATCGGCGGCGAGCACGGACACGGGCAGCGCCAGCCGGCCAAGGCCGCTGAACTGGCCCAGAAGCGGCACCTCGCGCACGTCGTCGTGGTTGAGATCGACGAAGCGCGTCTTCAGCTCGCGCAACTGATCGAACAGGCCCGTGGACGTGAGCAGGTATTCCACGTCACGCCGATGACCGGGCGCCTCTCCCACCACCACCTCGCGCGCGCCGGCACGCCGCAGCGCCACCACGGCGCCGGCCACGACGAGGGGATGGGTGTTGATCGCCTTGCCCGATTCGTACTCCACCATGTTCGGCTTGAGCAGCACCGACCGTCCGCGCACGTCCACCGCCAGTTCGCGGAGGCCGCGCGCGATGACGTCGGCCAGGTCCACGTCGTAGCTGGCCGCGGGAAACAACCCCACCGCGGACCGATCGGGCCGTGTGAAGGTCGAGGCTGCATACGGGGGCGGCGCCGAGCGGCAACTCGCCAGGGCGAGCGCGGCAGGGACGGTCGCGAGAAACGCCCGACGAGAGACACCGACGGGGTACTTCGCTGACGTCCAGGGGGCTTCGCCGCAGTCCCGGCCCCTTCGCTGAAGTCCCGGTGCTGGCGCTGAGGTCCGCTGATCGCCTTCGTGACTCGGCGTGATCCCGTCCTGGCCCCCTGCGCGGTCTCCGCGTCTCCGCGTGATCATGGCGACACCCGGAACGTGCGCGCGTCGTGGCGATCGAGCGTGAGCGCGTAGTGCGCCATCGCGCTCAGGTGGACGTTGTTCAGAAACGCCGTTTCCGCGTGACGACGCAGGAGCAGACTGCGCAGCGCGGCGACGGGACGACCGTAGACGTGGAGGCAGATCGCCGCGAGCGAGAGCGCGAGCGCAGAAGGTTCCGATGTCGCGTGGGCCTCCAGCCAGGCGAGGCTCTTCCCGACCACCGGCAGCGTCCGTCGATCCTGCAGGGCCAGCAACGCCAGCGCCGTGGTCGGCACATAGGGCTGCAGGTCCTGGAGCAGCACTTGCGAGTTGCCGTAGTTCCAGCCTCCCTCTTCGCAGACGCGATCGACCATCATGGCTTCGGCTTCGGCCAGGCGCGCGGGGACCTCCGCGTGTCGGCGTCCCTTCTTGAGCGCGAGAACGCACCAGGCCGTCGGCTCGATCCAGCTGAACGTCGCCTCTGTCCATGGCCAGGCCTGCAGCCGCGAGTCCTGCTTGACCACGGCCTGGTCGGGCTCGAGCTGGATGCCCTTGACGGCCACGAGCGCGCGCTCGAGGGCCGAGTCGAGGTCCGCGGCTGCTGCCGCTGGCGTCTGCCGCAGTGCGAAAAGCGCGAGTCCGTTCCAGGCGTAGTTGGGCGGGGCCGACGGCAGCTCAGCGACCAGACCGTCTGGTCTCAGGCCGCCGCGCATGCGCATGAATGTGGTGATGTGGGGATGTGGTGATGTGGTGATGTGGGCCCAACACGTCGGTTCGAGTCGCGGCGCGCCTCCGGCGTAGTAGGGCCAGCCGGCGTCGGGCTGCCCCGTCGTTCGCAGCAACGCTTCCAGGGCCGCGATCACGGAGGCCGCGGAGGGCGCAGGGCGGGCGGGCGAACCGACGAGGCGTGGTGCGGACGTCTGCATGCCGGTGGTCAGTGCGGGCGCGGCTGGTAGACTCGCGGCGTGTCCCGGCCGCCCCATTTTCTGGCGCCCCTCCGGCACGACCCGAGGGCGTCGCTGGCCGTCGCCGGCGGCGCGATTGTCGCGCCCACCGTCGAGGGCGCCTTCGACTCGGCACGTCGGCGGCGCGGCCTGCTCGGCCGTGACGCCATGCCGGCCGAGACCGCCGTGGTGATTGCGCCCTCGAGCGCCATCCACACGTTCGGCATGCGGTTCGCGATCGACGTGGTGTTCGTCGCGCGCGACGGCGCCATCCTCAAGGTGCGCCCCTCGGTCCAACCCTGGCGTGTGACCGCATGCTGGGGTGCGTTTGCCGCCATCGAACTGGCCGCAGGCACGACGACGGCCCTCCCCCTCCGGCAGGGCGACCGGCTCGAAATCAGATCCGGAGCCATGCGGGCATGATACGCGCGCGGGCGTGAAGCTGCTATAATCCGAAGTTCTGGTCGGCTGGGACGCCCCGCCTGTCCCGGCCCGAATGCGGAAGTGGCGGAATTGGCAGACGCGCAAGCCTCAGGAGCTTGTTGGAGCAATCCAGTGGAGGTTCGAGTCCTCTCTTCCGCACCAGCCTTCGCGAAACGCTCGCTTCGCTCGCCGCGACGGCTGGCGGGCCCGCGGTAGCGCTTCGCTCACGGCTTCGGCTGGCAGGCCACCAGTACTCACCTCGCTCGCCACTGCGGCGGGCAAACCACTAAACGCAACGCTCGGTAAGGGACGGGCGACGGGCGACGGGCGACCGTAAGTCCGTCGCGCTGCGCTAGGGCCAGGTTCGCAATGCCACGTCGCCTGCAGACCGGCGCTGGTCCCTGCACCTCTCCGTCAGTTCCAGCACATCAGCGCTAGCGCCCCCAGCACCTCGAACGTCAGGACCCAGCACCTCGCGTCCGCGCGCGCACCTCGTGGCTCGTCTCAGCACCTCAAGCGTCAGTCCCAGCACGTCAGCGTCGGGGCCAGCACTTCAGGTCAGCCCCCAGCACCTCGGCGTCACCTCCAGCACCTCAACGTCAGCCCCCAGCACTTCTGCGTCAGCTCCCGCCCTTCAACGTCAGCCCCCAGCACCGGAGCGTCAGCTCCCAGCCCACGGTGATGTGCCAAGCTGTGGCACCGTGACGCGCCTGCTCGTGATTGCCGTCATCGCCCACGCGGCCAGCCTCGCGGGCCTCGTCGCCTGCGGGCTGCAGTCGGCTGTGCCAGGTACAGGTCCTCCCGATGCTGGGCATCGCCGCCCTGCCCGCCGCGCTCACATGTGCGCTCATCCTCGGAGTGCTGCCGAGCGCCCTGGGCCGACCCGCGCCGACGGTCTGGCAGGCGATGGCCCTTGGCGGTATCGGGACGGCGGTCATGGTGCTCTGGAGCCTGCCAGTCGTCTGGGTGGGCCTGGCGGCGGGGGCGCTCGTCTTCACGTGGCCCTTCCGCGCTCCCGGCCGGCTGCGTCGTGTGGTGCCGGCACTCGCGGTTCTGGCACTGGGCTATCTGACGGTCTGGAACCTCAACTACCTCGCGGCCCTGTTGACGCCAGGACGGCTGTACGACAGCTACCTGATGCGTCTCGACCTGTGGCTATTCGGGGTCCGCGACTACGTGTCCGTGTTTCCGCTGGTGACGACGCCGACCCTCTTCAGGCTCTTCGAAGCCGGGTATCTGTTCCTGTTCACCGAGATCATGGCCGTGACGTGCGTGATCGTGCTCACCGGTGGCGCCATCGACGTTCGCCGCTGGGTGGGCGCACTGTTCTCGGCCTATGCCGTCGGCCTGCTGGTCTTCGCCCTGTTTCCGACGGTCGGTCCCCCGATCTTCGCGCCCGACTCCTTCGACCGCGCCGCGTGGGGCGGGACCATCACCGGCCAGATCCTCGTCCAGCTGGGCGCGGAGTACACCAACGTCCTCGGCGGTTCTCCTCTGAACGGGTTCGGGTACTTCATCGCCGCGCCGAGTCTGCACGTCGCGGTCGCCACGCTGTGCCAGCACCGCCTCGGGCAGTGGCCGTGGATGTTCTGGGCCTTTCTTCCGGCCAACGCCGTGCTCATCGCGAGCACCGTGGTGCTCGGGCATCACTACGTGGTGGATCTGCCCGCGGGCGTCCTGCTCGCGGCCCTCATCATCGTCGTCGCCGGCAGACACGCGACGCCTCCGCCGGCTCGACACGCGCGCCCGCTCATGGCAGAGTGACCGGCCATGACGCTCGCGGAATTCGCCGCCACCCTGTCTGGCACCGCACCGCCCGCCGGCGTCTCGCCAGGGCTCCGCGCGCTGTGGCACGAGGCCAAGGGCGATTGGAATCAGGCGCATCAGGTCGCGCAAGACCTGGAGACCCGCGACGGCGCCTGGATCCATGCGTATCTGCATCGCAAGGAAGGCGATGAGGGCAATGCGGCGTACTGGTATCGGCGCGCCGACCAGCCCGTCGCGCGCGGGACGCTCGACGAGGAATGGGCCCAGATCGTCACGGCGCTTCTGCTTCCCTTGATGTCCGACACCGAGTGAGAACCGGCCGTGGGGTACACTCCACGGCCGATGCCGTTGCCGCGGCCGACCATCGGCCAGCTGATCTGGTGGGCGTGGGCCGTCTGGGCCGCCGCGATCATGATCAGCGGCTTCGATCCCACCCACAGCGACTTCCACGCCTTCCATGAGACGGGCCGGGCCTGGCGAGGGCTGCCATCCCACGATCCAGAGATCACGCCCAATCTGAACCCACCGACCTGGCTCCCGGTGGTCTGGGCCATCTCGTTCATGCCCGTGCGGACAGCGTTCTGGGTCTGGACGGCCATCGGCGCCGCGTCGATCGTGGCCTCAGTCCGCCTGATCGTTCGCGCTCGGGCCGTTCCGGTGGCACGACTCTATTGGGTGGCAGGCGCCCTCGTCCTCTGCATGCCGTTCACGCAGGTGTGGGTGCTCGGTCAGGTCACGTGGCTGCTGCTCTATCCGATGACGCGCGCGTGGCTGGAGAGCGAGTCCGCCCCGGTGCGGGCGGGACTCTGGCTGGCGGTCGTCGTCCTCCTCAAACCGCCCTTCGCGCTGGCGGCCGCGCTGCTCCCGTTTCCGATCGCGCTCACGACCGCCCTCACGGGCCTGCTCGGCACGCTCGTCGGTATTGCCTGGTTCGGCTGGGCCCCGTGGGCGGCCTGGCTCGACCAGGCCCACGTCGTCACGTGGCTCACCTATCCGCTCAACGCGAGCCTGTGGGGATGGACGTCGCGCGTGCTGCTGGGCGTGCACTCCAGCGCCGGACTCGCGAGCCTGCCCATTGCCGCCGTCGTCGCCATCGTCCTCGTGGGACTTGGCCTGGCGATCGTGGTCCTGCGAGAGCGGCGACCGCCCGAACGATGGATTCTGGCCATTCTCTGGAGCCTGCTGATGTCGCCGCTCGGGTGGATCTACTATCTGCCCCTCGCGTTGGGTCCGTTCCTCGTGTGCTGGCGCGACACGTGGACCACGCGGATCGCGCTCGCGCTGTTGGTGATTCCACTCCCGATGCTGATGGAGTCCAGCTGGCCGATCACCACGTGGTCGGTCTACGCCTTCGCGGTGCTGTTGATCGGTCTCGCGTACTGGCCGGACCGCTCAGGCCATCAGGCCGGTGCTGCGGGCGAGCTTGAGGGCCTCGATCGCCGCGCCCCGTGATCCGGCCGTATCGCCGTTCGGCATGATGTGGATCGGCAGGTCCATCTGCTCTTCGCGTTGACGCGGCATGCCGGCGTGAATCTCGTCCACGAACCAGCGTTGGAACGTCACGTCGGTTTCGACCGCACCGCCGCCGACGATGAGCGCGTCCGGATCGAAGACGTTCACCATCTCGTCGAAGAACAGACCGAGCGCATGGGCCTGCACCCGGAAGATAGCGCGCGACATCGCATCGCCCCGTTCGGCCAGGCCACGCACGCGCTTGGCGGCCTTTGACAGATCCCCGAGTTGCCCGAGTTCGTGGTCGGGATACTTCGTGAGGAAGTACGGCAGCAGCGTCCGTTCGATCGCGGTGAGCGAACAAAGCGATTCGAGGTCGCCGATGCGTCCGCAGTTGCAGTGCGGCGTGATGCCCTCGATGCCGACGATGCTCTGAAACGGAATCAGCACGTGGCCGAGTTCGCCGCCAAAGCCCTTGCGGCCGGTCACCACGGCGCCGTCCACGATGACGCCGCCGCCCAGGCCGGTCCCGACGATCGCGGAAATGGACGTCGCGCGGCGTTCGGCGCCAAACAGATGGACGTGGCCCCAGAGCGCGGCGGCATTGCCGTCATTGAGATAACACACCGGCTTGCCGACGCGCGCCGCCAGGCCTTGACGCAGATCGAACCCCGCCCAGTCGGGATGCACGAAGTTGGTGGATCCACGCGCACTGAGCACGCCGGCCGCGCTGGCGGGCCCGGGCGTGTCGAGGCCGAGGATGACGATGTCCTCGACGCGCACGCCGGCGCGGGCGGCGGCGATCTCGAGGCCGTCGGCGATCTGCTGCAGACAGATCTCCGGGCCTTCCTTCGACCGGGCGGGATGCTCGCAAAGGCCGTCAATCAGGAAGCGCTCGTCGCGATCGACGAGCGTGTAGTTGATGGCGGTACCTCCGAGATCGACGCCTGCGGCGAGTTGCACGCCGAGGACTATAGCGCATCCGATGTGGCGTTCGCGGCGCCGCGCGCGCGCCTAGGACGCGCGGCGTGCGAGCAGGGCGAGCACCTGCGAGAACCGCGGCGTCTCGGCGAGCGGCGCGAGAAAGGGCTCGACGGGAATCGTCCAGCCGGCCGACCCTGGGGGCGCCTCTTCGAGCAGCGCGATGAGCCGGTCGAGGGCGCGTGCGGCCTCGCCCTCAGACACGTCCAGATAGGTGGCCGCAAGCGCGCTCTCGGCCAGCCGGCCCGCCTCCTGCAGTTCGGTGATCGCGGCCGCGGCGCGTCGGCGCGCGTCCGTGGCGCGATCGCGCGCACCGGACAACTGCAACGCCTGTGACAGGCCTACGAGCGAGCGGGCGTGATCGGGAAAGCGGGCCAGGGCCTGCTCGAACATCGACACGGCGCCGTGCGCATCCGCTACGGCGAGCCGTGCGAACCCAAGACCGTCGTACGCGTCCATCGCGAACTCGTCGGCGTAGAGCCGGCTGCCGGCCGACGACAGCTCGCGATCGAACTGCTGGATCGCCGCGTCGATGCGGCCCTCCGACAAATCGATGAGTCCACGGAGCCAGTGCAGACCATTGGCCGGGAAGCGGACCGGGCCCGCCGGCGGCGCGCTGCCTTCCGCCAGGCCGGCGTCGAGCACGGCGGTGGCCTGCGCGCGATCGCCTCGCGCCAGGTGCACCATGGCGAGGGCGAAGCAGGCGTGCGTGAAGCGCGGATACGTCTCCAGGACGGCCTCGAGGCAGCGGATGCGCTCCGATCCCCACGCGGCCATGCCGAGCCTGAACTGGTGTCGCCAGTTGCCGGGCTCGAGCGCGACGGCCAGTCGGCCCTCGGTCACGGCTTCGCGCGTGCGGTCCGCGCTGGCCAGGAGCAAGGCGAGTGCCGCGTGCGCCTCAGGCAGTTCCGCATCGATCTCCACGGCACGCCGCGCGTGCGCGATGGCGGCCATGAGCAGCTCCCGATCGGGGCGGTTCCTGGCGCGCGATGCCTGGAAAAGCCAGAAGCGCGCGTGGGCCAGGCCCACGTGCGCGAGGGCGTACTGCGGATCGAGCGCGAGCGCCTCCTCGAAGCGGGCGATCGCGTTGGGCACGAGGGCCGGGTCGAGCGTCTCGAGCGCGAGCCGCCCTTCGGTCAGGGCACGATAGGCCACCAGGCTCGTCGTCTCGCGGGCGCTCGGCCGCCGCGGGCGCGGGGCGGCAGGCGCGACCGCGGGTGGCAGACTCGCGACCAGTTGCTCGACGAGCGTGTCCTGCAGCGCGAAGACATCGGCCAGGGCGCCGTCGGCGCGCCCGTCGGCGATCGCCTCGCGCGTCTGCGTGTCCACCACGCGGGCGGCGAGGCGCAGTCGATCACCGGCGCGCTGGACGCTGCCGACGACGGCGAAGTCGATGCCGCGGGCACGCGCGACGCCGGCCACGGCGTCGTGTGTGCCCGGCAGGAGGGGGACGCGGTCCATGACGCGCAAGGTCCCCATCGCGCGCAGGCCGCTGGTGACGGTCTCGGCGATCCCAGCCGAGAGCCAGGCGATGTCGGCGTCGCCGGTGACGTTGGCGAAGTCGAGGACGATCACGGTGCGGGCCTGGGCGGCTGGGGTCAGACGGGGGTCAGACCATGGTCTGACCCCGGTCTGACCCCCGTCTGACCCCGGTCTGACCCCAGCGACGAACCGGTAGCCGCGGCGCGCGACGGTCTGGATGTAGCGGGGCGCGTCGGGCGCGTCGCCAAGCGCCTGACGCAGGTCGGACACGACCTGCGTCAGCGCGTTGTCGGTGACGGCCACGTCAGGCCAGATGGCGCGGAAGATGTCGTCCTTGGTGAGCAGCGTTCCCGGCTGCCGCGCGAACATCCACAGCAGGTCCAGCGCCTTGGGCGAGAGCGGCACGACCTCGCCGTCGCGCCGCAGCAGGTAGGCGACCGGATCGAGCTCGAAGTTGCCGAAGAATAAGGGGTCAGATCTCTTTTCCACAGATCGGGCTCACAGGGGGCCAGATCTCCAGGCGGCGACTCTATCGGCCAGCCCGGAGATCTGGCCCCGAACGGGGCCGATCTGTGGAAAAGAGATCTGACCCCCTGTCACGACACGCCTTTCAGCATCCCGCCATCGACCTGCAGAGACGCGCCGGTGATGTATCGCGCGGCGTCGGAGAACAGGAAGACCGCGGCATTCGCAAACTCCTCCGGCTGGCCGTAGCGGCCGAGCGGAATCGTCTTTGCGTAGTTGACCTGCACCTCTTCCGGGCTCAGGCCGGTTGCCTTCCCGCGAATCGTGTCCAGCTCGCGAATGCGATCCGTCTGGATCCGTCCCGGCAGCAGGTGGTTCACGCGGATGCCATCGGCCGCCAGCTCATTCGCGAGCGTCTTGGACATCGCGCTCACCGCCGACCGCACGATGTTCGACAACGCCAGATTCGGGATCGGCTCCTTCACGGCCGTGGACGTCGCGACGACGATCGCGCCACCGCCGCGCGCCTTCATGGACGGGACCGCCAGCCGCACCATCCGCACGCCACTCAACACCAGCAACTCGAACGCCGACTGCCACGCCGCATCGTCGAGCGAGAGCGTCGTCCCGGCGGGCGGACCGCCGGCGTTGACGTAGAGCAGATCCACGCCCCCGAACCGCTCGATCGTGCGTGCGTACCACTCCTCAATCGAGGCGGCGGACTTGACGTCCACGGGCACGGCCAGCGTCCCGACGCCCGTCTCACTGCCGATACGCGAGGCGGCAGCCGCGATCGCCTCGGTGCTCCGTGAACTGACCGACACCGACGCGCCCTCGGCGGCTAGCCCGCGCGCCACGGCGTAGCCGAGACCGCGACTCGCCCCAGCCACCATCGCGACCTTGCCCTTCAGCCCGAGATCCATGCTGCCCCCTCCTGTGCCGCCGTCCATGCGAGCACGCGATCGAGCGCGGCGCGCGTCCCCTCGTCGAGCACCGCCCCCGGCGCGCGCAGGGACGCATCGGCCAGCACCCCGCGCCGACGATACACTTCCTTGCGAATGGCCATGCCGATGCCCTCCTGGAACTCGAAGCGCATGAGCGGCACGAACCGGTAGAAGACGTTGGCGGCCTCATCGATCTTGCCGGCCCGATAGAGCGACACGACCTGCACCAGCACTTCGGGAAACGCGAAGCCGGTCATCACCCCCGCGGCGCCGGCCATCAGCTCCTCGAGCAGGAACACACCGCCCAGTCCGCCGAGGATCGCGACGCGCGTCTCACCGGCCGCAGCCAGAATCCGCGCGGTCTTGAACGGCGTCGGCGGGTCCTCCAGCTTGATTGTCCGGGCGGCCGGCACCTCACGCGCGATGCGCGCGAGCAGACCCGCCTCCATCGAGAATCCTGAAATCGGCGGATAGTCCTGCACGACGATCGGGAGATCGACCGCTTCGGCCAGCGCCTTGTAGTGCGTCACCACCGATTCCGTGTTGAGCTTGTTGGTGCGCGGCGGACTGACCATCACCGCCGCGGCTCCGAGGGCCTTCGCCTCGCGACTGAACTCGATACACGTGCGAACGCCATCGGCCGAGGCGCCGACGATGACCTTGGCGCGCCCGTCGATCTGGCGTACGACGGTCTCGATGATGGCGGCGCGTTCCTTGTCGGCCAGGCGCGCGACCTCGCCCGTCACGCCGAGCGCGGTGACGCCCTTGACGCCGGCCTTGACGATCAACTCGACCACGCGTTTGAGACTCTCGTGATCGACGTCGCCGCCACCCTTGAACGGCGTCGGCAGAACCGAAAACACTCCTTCGAACACTGGCAGGCCTTCCCGCGCGGCGGACTGGCGCCGCGCCCGGCGATGAGCGTATCAAAACCCCACCGACTCGTCCGCGGCCACTACAATGCCGCATGCAAGGTCGCGGGGCATGACGTCGCCGCTGGTGATCGGCGTGGCGGGCGGATCGGGGTCCGGGAAGACGACGGTCGTCCGCCGCATGGTGGATGCGATTGGCGACACCAACGTGAGCGTGCTCGAGCACGACCGGTATTACCGCAACCACCCGGAACTGCGGCTCGAGGAGCGCGCCTCGCTCAACTACGACCACCCCGACTCGCTCGAGACCGACCTGCTCGTCTCCCACGTCCGGGCCTTGCGCGGCGGCATGCGCGTGGAGGCCCCGGCCTACGACTTCGCGCGGCACCAACGGCACGCGCATTCGGACGTCATCCTGCCGCGGGGCGCGATCATCGTCGAGGGCATCCTGATCTTCGCCGACGCCGCCCTGCGGGCGTTGATGGACGTGAAGGTGTTCGTGGACACCGATGACGACATCCGGTTCATCCGGCGGCTGCGGCGGGATACGCGGGAGCGCGGCCGGACCGTGGACTCGGTGGTGGACCAGTACCTCTCGACGGTCAAGCCGATGTATCTGGAGTTCGTCGAGCCGAGCAAACGCTACGCGGACGTCATCGTTCCCGAAGGCGGGCACAACCAGGTCGCGGTCGAGATGCTGCTGACGCTGGTCAGAAGTCTCACGGGTACGCCGGGTACGGCAGGTACAACGGGTACGGCGGAGACGTGAGCCGGTTCCCCACGAGATGGCGCATTCCTGGCCATGACGCCCTTCGCGCGCTCCATTGTCGTGTGGCCCTTGTCGGCGGCAGTGTTCCTGTCGGGAATCGTGCCCTTGGCCGCCGCGTCGGATGCGGGAGGTCAGGACAGCCTTCGACACGCACTGACACCTGCCGCGATTCGCCGCGCGGTTGACGCGGAGCGCACGCAAGCCGCCCAGCTCGATCCGCGCGCCCAGTGGTCGCGCGTCGAGCGCCTCGCGCCAGGCACGGACGTCACCGTCGTGTTCGGCACGCGGCCGTCGCTTCACGGCGCGATCGAGTCGGCAGATGGCAGCGGGCTGTCGCTCCGCCTGACCGACACCCGCGTCGAGCGGATCGACCGCGCCGACGTGCTTGAAGTCCGCGCGCTGGGCCGACGGCGCGGTTCGACGAAGCTGGCGGTCGTCGGCGCGGCCGCGGGCGCCCTGCTGGGCTTTGTCGGGGCCCTGCACCTGGCCTTCGCCGAATGCGGCGGCAACTGCAGCGACGAGAAGTTCCTGATGGGCTTGTCGCTGGTCGGCGCACCCGTCGCCGGCGGCTTCATCGGCTACTACGGTGGCAGCTCGGGCCGACGCAGCGAGACGGTCTATGTCAGACCGTAGACGGGAGGCGGTAGACGGTCCACCGTCCACGGCCTACGGCCCCCATGCATCCGTCTACTTCAAGACTTCGAGCGCGACGTCGACCTTGATCACGTCGCCGGTGACCTTGTCGGTCGCGGTCGTGTACTGGACGGTCTGGCCGTCGCGGAGGTAGAGCACCGTCGACGTGGTGAACGACTGGATGGCGGGCATCCCTCCGGTGGCCGCGCGTGAGGGGCCCTCGGGCCCCACGCTCAATTGGTTGTCCGAGATCGTCAGCGACAGCGCGTACTTGCCGTCGGTCATGGCCTTGGCGGACGCATCGATGTTGGTGCCGACCTGCTGATACTGGAAACTGGTGAACTGCCCGTCCTTCGTCCCGTTGACGACGGACGTCGGCACGGGCACGTTCGAATTCATCCGGAGGTTGACCCCGTTCCCGCCCGTAGCCACGAACAACGTGTACGGCAAGTTGCCGACCTTCTTCTCGCCCTGGTAACGGGCAATCGTCACCGTGACCTTCAACATCGTGTAGCTCGCTACCCCCTTGGCGTCTGCCGCGGCGGCCTGAGGAGGCTTGCCGTCAGGGATAGGCACCATGGCCTGCGACCGAACGTGAACCGGGCGTCCAGCCATTGTGCCGAGCACTGCGACGACACACGACGCTCCACGGATCCATCGCGATGCGATCATTTACCTGCTCCTCGCCGACTGCTCGGCTGAAATGACGTGCTTCACCCCGGGGCCGCCGGCGCCTGACACGGGTGGTGCGGCCTGTGCGGTCACGTCGGGAATCACGATCGGCGCAATCCTGAGTTCGGCGATCGCGATCCGGGCCTCGACGTCCTGCGGCCGCGATCCGATCGCCGCATCGGCAACCCCTGATTTCACGGCTCCGGGTGCCAGATCCGCCCACATCCGACGCAGCAGGGCGGGCTGATTCGTCAGGACCGACGAGATCCGGCCCGTCGGGTCGAACACCACCCTCTCGGCGCGGCACATCACCGGCCTGACGGGAACGTGCAACGACAGGGGCGTGTCTCGCGGGCGTTGCGACGGGCGGGGCCGGAGACGAGGACACTGTCGGCGCCGAGTCTGCGACCCGTGCCGCCGCCTCGCGAGGCGTAAGCGAATCAGCGGTCGGACTGGTGCGGTGCGGCGCAAGTCGCCCCGTCGCAATCACAACCACCGCGACGCCCGCCGCCAGACCGAACGCCGGCCACCACCAGTGCGCCCAAACCGGCGTGCGTGCGCCGTCGGCGGCGACGCGTCTCCGCACCCCTGCCGGGAATCCCGGCGACGGATCGAGCGACAGGCTGGCGCCGATCTCTGCCAGCAGGTCGTCTTCGTCTGCTCGCCGTGCGTCGTACGCGTCAGTCATCGCAGTCGCTCCTGAAGCTGCCGGCGCGCATCGAACAGGCGTGACTTCACGGTGCCGACCGGGATGGCCAGGAGCGCGCTGACCTCGCCGAGACCGTGGCCTTCCATCGCCGCGAGCACGATCACCACTCGCAATTTCTCCGGAAGGTCGTCGATCGCGGCCCACAGTCGGCGCGCCCGTTCGGTGGCCAGCACGTCGGCTTCGCCGTCGGCGAAGACGGGCGACAACCGTGCGACCGCATCCTCCCGCGCGGACCGGCGCTGCCCGCCTCGTCGGCAATCGAGCGCCAGCCGCCACGTCATGCGTACGAGCCACGACCGGAACTTGTCGCGGTCGCGCAGCGCCCCGAAGCGTCGATGCGCACGGATGAAGGCGTCTTGCGCTACGTCCTCGGCGTCCTGCCGATGCCGCAGGACTGAGAACGCCACCCTTACAGCCAACGCGGAGGAGTCCGCCAGCCGCGCGTCGAATTCGCGGGCCAGCTCCACCTCATCGCTCACCAGGGGGCCGGCCAGATGGTCGGCAAGTTCATGCATCGGCGCTCACTGACAAGACGCCGCGGAGCCCTTCGTGGTTCGTGGACACATCGGCCTACAGGAGAGGCAGACGGACGACGGCAGACGGGCTACGGGCTACGGGCTACGAATGCTCGCCGGAAAAAGCACGGAGCGTAGCCTCGCTCGCTGTAAGCCCCCCTTGCCCGTCGCGCCGCGCGGGGCGCCCCGGTCGGCGCGGACCTGCCGTAGGCCGTGGCCGGTAGACCGTGAGCTGTCTGCCGTAGCCCGTCTGCCGTAGCCCGTTTCCCGTAGGCCGTCTACCGTAGGCCGTCCGCCGTTTCCCGTAGCCCGTCTGCCGTGGCCGGTAGACCGTGAGCTGTGTTCTGCCGTAGCCCGTGAGCTGTCTGCTGTAGCCCGTGAGCCGTCGCCCGTCTGCGGCTCCCCGAAGCCCGTCGGCCGTTTCCCGTAGGGCGTCCGCCGTAGCCCGTCTACCGTAGCCCGTTCCCCGTAGACCGTCGTCCGTCTGCCGTGGCCCGTAGACCGTAAGCTGTCTGCCGTAGCCCGTCTGCCGTGGCCGGTAGACCGTGAGCTGTGTTCTGCCGTAGCCCGTGAGCCGTCCGCCGTAGCCCGTCGGCCGTCTGCCGTGAGCCGTGAGCCGTCTACTTCACCGGATCGTGCCAGCGCGCGTGCGGGATGAAACCCGCCGCTTCGTGCGGGCCCCACGATCCCACGTCGTAGCGATACACCGGTCCCGGCTGTTCGAGAACGGGGTCGATGATGCGCCAGGCGGCCTCCACCGAATCCGTGCGGGCAAAGAGCATCTGGTCGCCGCGAATCGCGTCACCGAGCAACCGCTGGTACGCCGGGATCTCCTCGGGGTTCTCGTGCGTCGCATCGAGGTCCACCGCCTCGCCGATCATGCCCTCACCCGGCCGCTTGGCCCGCGCGCCAAGTTCGAGGATCACCTGCGGGCTGAGCCGGAAGCGCAGGTGATTGGCGGGCGCCTTGGCCACATCGTCGAACAGCTTGTGCGGCGGATGCTTGAGCGACGCAAAGACCTCGGTGGCCGTGACGGCCATGTTCTTCCCCGCGCGGATGTACACGGGCACGCCCGACCAGCGCCACGACTCAACCTCGAGCTTGATCGCCGCGAAGGTCTCGACCGTCGAGTCGGGTGCGACGTCCGGCTCCTTGCGATAGCCGGCAAACTGGCCGCGGACCACGTCGTCGGGGTCGATCGGCCGGATGGCCTTGAAGGCCTGCCCTTTCGCATCCCGGATGGCCTCGGCGTCATCGCTGACGGGCGGATCCATCAGCAGGAGCGCCGCGATCTGCAGCAGATGGTTCTGGATGACATCGCGGATCGCGCCTACTTCCTCGTAGAGCCGGCCGCGGCCGTTGAGGCCGAAACTCTCGGCCATGGTGATCTCGATGCGGTCCACGTGATCCCGATTCCAGATCGGCTCGAGGAACGAGTTGGCGAACCGGAAGTAGAGGATGTTCTGGACCGGTTCCTTGCCCAGGAAATGATCGATCCGGAAGATGGACTCCTCGGGAAAGAACTCGTGGAGCACGCCGTTCAGCTCGCGCGCCGACGGCAGATCGCGGCCAAACGGCTTCTCCACCACCACGCGCGCGTGCGTGGTGCAGTGCGCCTTCGCCAGGCCGCGCGTGACGTCCGCGAAGATGCTCGGAGGAATGGCCAGGTAGAAGAGTGGCCGCGTGGCACTGCCGAGCGCCTCGCGCAGCTTCTCGAACGTCGAGGCCTCGAGATACTCGCCCCTGATGTACTGCAGCCGCTTGGCGAGCCGGGCGAATGCGGCTTCGTCCATCTTCCCCCGCTCCACGATGCTGGCCCGGGCCCGCTCGATGAACTGTTCGCGCGTCCAGTCGGAGCGGGCGACGCCTATCACCGGCATCTCCAGCTGCCCGGCGGCGGTCAGCCCCAGAAGGGCGGGAAAGATCTGCTTGTAGGCCAGATCGCCACTGGCGCCAAAGCACACGAGAGCATCCGACCGTTGCAGACCGTTCACCGCCATGGGCCACAGGATACCAAGCGGTCCACTCGGATCGTCGGGGTGCCGGTCGCCAGGCCTCCCCAGGTCCCACGCGCTTCGGTTAAGATCCGGGCAGCGGCGCGATGACATCCCGACTGATGAAAGCCCTCCTGGTGGTCTGCGGCAGCGTCTGTGTCGCCCTGGGAGTGATCGGCATCTTCCTGCCGCTGATGCCGACGACGGTGTTCCTCCTGCTGGCCGCCGCCTGCTACGCACGCAGTTCCGAGCGCTTCTACCAGCGCCTGGTCACTAACCGCTGGCTCGGCGGCTATATCCGGGCCAGTCGCGAGGGGCGCGGAATGTCGCGGCGCCACAAGACCTTCACGCTGGCCCTGCTCTGGGTGGGGATTGGCGCGACCGCCATCTTTACGACCGAGGCCTGGTGGCTGCGGGCGCTGCTCCTGGCCATCGCCGTGGGCGTCACCGTCCACGTCGCCCGGCTGCCGGGATTCGTGGCCGCGCCGACGCCGGGACGCGCCGAGGCCTGAGCGCGATGGTCCCGCGACTGGCGGCGGCCGTTCTGCTCGCGGGCGCCGCCGGGCTTGTGCTCGCCGACAGGGGCGTCGCCCAGAAGGCCCTCACGCCGCAAGCCACGGCCCTGACCCCGTCGCCGACACCCGCTCCGCCGAGCCGCGTGGACGTCTCGCTCTTCCGCACCCTCACGTGGCGATCGATCGGGCCCTTCCGGGCTGGCCCGGTGACGAAGGTCACGGGCGTGCCTGGACAAGCCAACACGTTTCTTGCCGCGGCCGAGGGCGGCGGGCTGTGGCGGACGACGGATGCCGGACGCACGTGGCGCCCGCTCTTCGACGACCGGACCAGTGCCGTGCTGTCGGCGTTCGCGCTGGCACCCGCCTCGCCGGGCGTGATCTACGCCGCCACCGGTGACGGGTTGTTCCGCTCGTCCGACGCCGGCCGTGCCTGGACGCGTCTCGGTTTGCCCGAGGTCACGGGCATCGCCGACATCGCCATCGACAGCCGCGATGCCAACCACGTCGCCGTCGCCGTGCGCGGGGATCGCTTTGCCGACGATCCACGGCGCGGCGTGTATGGCTCGACCGACGGGGGCCGGACGTTCACCCGGCTCCTGGCCTCTGAGTCCGGCGCCGGCATGACGAGCGTGCAGTTTGCGCCGGGGTCGTCCACCACGATCTATGCGGTCGCCCGACAGTCGCGCCTGGCCGACTGGTTCGAGGGAGAGTTGGCCGGCACCGGCACGGCCATCCACCTTTCAGAGGACGCGGGGCGCACCTGGCGCGTGCTGGGCGGCGGCCTCCCATCGTTCGAGGCGGACGGCCTGACCCGTCTGGACCTCGTGGTCGCGCCGTCGCTCCCGTCGCGCCTCTTCGTCGTGGCCCGCGCCGCGCGCCAGTCAGGACTGTATCGGTCCGACGATCGTGGGGCGACGTTCGCGCGGGTCAGTGAGGAACCGGCGCTCGCGATCGCCGACGGCGACGCGCCGCCCGTGGCTGTGGATCCCCGCAACGCCGACATCATCTACGCCGGTGCGACGGGCCTCTGGCGATCGACCGACGGCGGACGGCGCTTCTCACCCTGGCGCCACGATCCCGGCGTCGGAAGCCTCCGACACGTGTGGTTGTCGCCGGCCACGCCGGACGTCCTGGCCGTCGCCACCGATCGCGGCGCGGTGATCAGCGTGAACGGCGGCGAGACGTGGAGTTCGGCGGACAACCAGCCCACCGCGTCGTTCACGTCAGTCACGACCGACACCGCGTTTCCGTATCGTGTTTGCGGCGGCGAGGCGGCGCACACGCCGCTGTGTGTGGCCAGTCGGGGCGACGAAGGACGCATCACCGCACGAGACTGGCGTCCGGTCAGCGCCGATCCGTCGGGCCGCGTGGCCGTCGATCCGCTGGACCCGGAGATCGTCTACAGCGGCGACGTGCTGCGCTTCGATCGGCGCACCGGACAGGCCCAGCACGTCTCGCCGCCCGGCCCAGACAGCGCCAGCCTGGCGAACGCGCCCCTGCTGTTCGCGCCCACCGACGCCCGGACCCTCTTCTTCGGCGGCACGTCGTTGTGGCGCAGCAACTCCGGGGGCGCGCAGTGGACGCGCGTGAGTGACGACCTCACCCGGCCGCGCCTCCCCGTCCCCGCCACGTCCGGGTGGCTGCCGGCAGACGGCACCCCCTCACGCCCGGTGACGGTCTCGGCCCTCGCGCCCTCGAGCCTGGACGGGCGCGTCATCTGGGTCGGCACGAGCGACGGGCAGGTCCACGCGACCCGCGACGCGGGTGTGGCGTGGCGCGATGTCACGCCCGGCGAGATTCGTCCGTGGCACCGCATCGCCTCAATCGAGGCCTCGCGCTTCGATCCGAGCGCCGCCTATGTCGCCGTGCAAGGCGGCGACCCCGGCACGGCGGCCCCGCAACTGTTGAGAACGCGAGACGCCGGAGTCAGCTGGGAGTCGATCACCACCGGGTTGCCGCCGCGCGGCGCGGTGCACGCCGTGCGCGAGGACGCGTTTCGACGCGGCCTGCTCTTCGCGGCGACGGCCACCGGCGTGTCCGTGTCCTTCGATGACGGCGCGAGCTGGCAGTCACTGCGGCTCAATCTGCCGGCCCTGTCCGCCATCGATCTGGTGGTCAAGGACGCCGACGTCATCATCGCCACCGCGGGACGCGGCTTCTGGATCCTGGACGACATCAGTCCGTTGCGCCAGGTCACGGCCGACGTCGCCCGCGCCGAAGCGTTTCTGTTCCGGCCGTCAACCGCCTGGCGCTCCCGCGCGCGTGCGACCGTGCAGCCTGCCTCGGCCCGCGACGAGCCTGCCGCCGCGAACCCTCCTGATGGCGTGGTCCTCAGCTATCTGCTGGGGCCGGGGGATCGCGGGACGGTCACGCTCGAGATCATCGAGACCGCCACGGGCGAGACGATTCGCCGGTTCAGCAGTGCGGACACCGGCAGACGGGCTGCGGCTCGACGCCAGCGCCGGGCTGCACCGCGTCGTCTGGGATCTGCGGTTCGCGCCGCCCACCGGGCTGCGGCCCGCGGGTCGCGAGGAGGCCGGATCGCCAGCGGCGGGTGTGTTCGTCCTGCCCGGTACCTATCAGGTCCGCCTGACCGTCAACGGACGTCCCCTGCGACAGGCCGTCGTCGTCCGCATGGACCCGCGCGTGCGCACGTCAATCGCCGACCTGACGACGCAGTACACGCTCGCCCGCGCCATCGACGTCTCGCTCGCGCAGGTGACCGAGGCGCGTCAGGCCATCGCGCGGCGCCTCGCTGGTGCCCCTGGCGATGTGACCGCGCGTCTCCGCAGCACCGCGGTCGAATTGGATCTGGCGACCGAGCTGCTCTCGGCCAGCTTTCACGCCGTCCAGAGCGCCGACGCACGGCCGACGATGGCGAGCGAAACGGCCGCGGCAACAGCGCTGGCGCGGGCCAATGCCGCGCTCGACACCGCACGCGGGCTGCCCCCCACTGGCTCGCGCTGAGCGCCGATCCGGCGTTCGTTCCCGCACAGCGACGCGATCGCACGGGCCGGAGATGCCACATCCCGCGAGGGAACGTGCTTGACGGCACCCGGGGTCACCCCTTCTACTCAAGGCCGGAATGCTGATTCACGCTGGCGTCTTTCTCATCACCCTGTCGGGCTTGCTCTTCGAGATCGGCCTGACGCGCATCTACTCGGCGACGATCTGGTATCACTTCGCCTTCGTCGCCGTGTCGGCGGCGTTGCTCGGCTGGGGCCTCGGTGGACTCGCCGTGCATCTGCTCAAGCGCCGGTGGCCGCCGTCTCACGAGAAGGCCGCGATGTTCGCGCTGCTCTACGCGCTGGCCATTCCGGGCTGCCTGCTCGTCGTGATCCAGTACCCGTTCCGGATGGAGCTGTTGCCGCTCTATTTCCTGACGCCCCTCGTGCCGTTCTTTCTGGCCGGGATCACGCTGTCGATGGTCTTCGACCTCGATCGGGAGCGCGCCGGCAGCCTCTACTTCGCCGATCTGGTCGGCGCGTCCCTGGGCGCGCTGGCGGTCACGTTCCTGCTGCAGATGCTGGGGGGCGAGGCCACCGTGCTCGTGGCCGCCGCGCTGCCGCTGCTGGCCGTCCGGTGTTTCTCGCGACGGCTCGGCTGGGTCGGACAGGTGGCGGCGGTGCTGATGCTGGCCGCCGCGTTCACCAACGAATCGACGGGGCTCTTCCGCGTCACGCCGGGGTCGCTGAAGGCGATGAAATACCAGATGGACGACCTGCCCTCGGCCAAGGTGACGCAGACGGGCTGGAACGCGTACTCGCGCATCGACGCGGTCGAGGGCTTCCCTCCTCCGTACCTGGCGCGGCTCTACATCGATTCGGATGCGTGGACCAGCATCCTCAACTGGGACGGCGACATCGCGAGCAAGCCCGACATGGCCACCGCCTATCGGGCCCTGCCGTTCGGATTCTTCAACAAGCCCGAGACGCTGGTGATCGGCCCGGGCGGCGGCGCCGATGTGATGTTTGCGCTGGCGGCCGGCAGCCGAAAAGTCACCGCCGTCGAACTGAATCCGCTGATGCTGAAGTTCGTCCGGCACTATGGCGCGCGCGCGGGCAACCTCTACAACCGGCCGGACGTGGAGGTCATCCAGAGCGAAGGACGCAACTTCATCAGCCGGACCGACCGCAAGTTCGACGTCATCCTGCTGGGCTTCGTGGACTCGTGGGCCTCGGTTGCCTCGGGCGGGTTGTCGCTCTCGGAGAACTATCTCTACACGACCCAGGCCTTTCAGGGGTACTACGATCGTCTGACCGACGACGGCACGCTGGTGATCCTCCGGTGGGAGACGGACGTCCCGCGGCTGGTCTCCAACTCGGTTGCGCTCCTCGGCGCCGAAGGCGCGCGCCAGCGCATCGTGACGGTGCTCGAGAAGCGAACGGGCAACCGCGACGACATGCCGCAGATGATGTTCATGCTGCGCAAACGGCCGTTCACGCCCGCCGAAACCGACCGGGTGATGACGCAGTGGACCGGCACGCAGCCCCTGCTCGTGCCCGGCCGGGTGTCGTCCGCGCCGTATGACAACCTGCTCAGCGGCCGGCAGACCATGGCGGAGTACGAGGCGGCCTCGCCGATCCGCGTGGGCGCCGTGTTCGACGACAGCCCGTTCTACTTCGCGACGGAGAAGCCGTGGGGCATGCCCAAGCGCATGCGCGATGGCCTGAAGTGGATGGTCTGGCCCACGCTCGGCCTGCTGGCGGCCTTCGTCGCGCTTGGCAAACCGCGCGGCCAGGCCGTGACGCCGTATGCGGCGTCCATCCTCTACTTTGCGAGCCTGGGCGCCGGCTTCATCACGGTCGAGTTGGCCCTGCTGCAGCACCTCACGTTGCTGCTGGGACACCCGATCTTCACGTTGTCCACGCTCCTCTTCACGCTGCTGGCGGCCAGCGGCGTCGGCAGCGCGATCAGCCATCGGTTCTCGTCGCGGACGGCCTGTCTCGCGGTCGCATTCATCGCGGTGGCCGGGGCGTTCGTCCTGCCTCCGCTGGTGCCGATGCTGCTGCCGCTGAGCCTGACGGCGCGCCTGCTCATCGCCGTGCTGCTGCTCACGCCCCTGGGACTGGCCATGGGCATGCCCTTTCCGCAAGGCCTGCGGATCAGCGGCCGCGGGTCGCTGCCGGCGCCCCCGTTCTACTGGGGCCTGAACGGCATCATGTCGGTCATCGGCTCGGTCGGCACGGTCGTCCTGGCGCTGCTGTACGGCTTCAAGGTCGCCATGCTCGTCGGCGCCGCGTGCTACGTCGTCGCGGCACTCGCCTCCGTCCCGATGGGGAAGAACCGGGCGTAGGCTGCCCCGGACGCCGGGGCGCCGCAGACCGCGCGACGAGACGGACCCATGCGGTACCATGGACGCATGTCCGTGCGCGCCGCCGTTCGACTTGTCGGTCTCTGGTGCCTCGTCGTCCTGCTGCCGCGCGAGGCGGCGGCTCAGTGGTACATCGTCGGCTACTTCGGCGGGAACACGACCAAGGCCGCCGACGTGCTCATCGACCGATCGGCGGCCAACACCTCGCTCACGTTCCACGACGTCGAGTTCGAGGCGAAGCCCCTCAGTTCACCGCCCTACTACGGCTACCGGCTGGGCCGGCTGTTCGGCCCGGATCGCCGCCTCGGCGTCGAGCTCGAGTTCGTCCATCTGAAGGTCATCAGCCTCACGGCCGGGGCCTATCGAATCACGGGCCGCGCCAACAACGTCGCGATCGACACGACGGCGGCCATGAACACCCTGGTCGAGCGCTACTCGATGACGCATGGCCTCAATTTCATCCTGATCAACCTCGTGTCGCGCACACCGGTCGGGGACGGGCCGGTGACGTTCGTCGCGCGCGCTGGTGCCGGCCCGACGCTGCCGCACGCCGAGACGACGATTGGCGGCGTCATTCGCGAGCAGTACCGAATACGCCGGGATCGGCGCCCACGGGGCCGCCGGGCTGGATGTGCGGATCGGGAAGCGTTTCTCGGTCATCGGCGAGTACAAGCTCACCTGGGCACGGCCGGAGATCGACATCTCTGGCGGCACCGGCCGGATGACGGCGCTGTCGCACCACGTCGCCCTCGGCCTCGCTTTCGGCTTGTCTCGTTGATATCCTTCGCGCCGTGCTGAACAGCGCCTGGGCCGCCCTGGCCATCTCAGTGGCGCTGCAGGCGCCAGCCGCCGCGCCCGCCCCTCCCGGTGAGCTGGCGTGGCCCGACGACAAGCCGTTCACCCGTATCGTCCAGAACCTGGCGCGCGATCTGGTGGCGTTGCCGTCGATTGAATCCGGCCTGATCCTCGGCACGGGCGGACTCGGCGCCGCGGTCGCACACCCGCACGACGACAACCTCGCCGAGTGGGCGGCGCAATCGACGTCCTCGCTCGCCAACGTCGGACGCGTCATCGGCGACGGCTGGGTCCAGGGCGGCGTCGCCGTGGCCACGTACGCCGCCGGGAAGATCAGCAAGCATGCGCAGACGGCCCACATCGGGAGCGACCTGGTGCGGGCGCAGGTGCTGAACGCGGTGCTCACCCGCGGTCTCAAGGCCGCGGTGAATCGCCGGCGGCCGAGCGGCGGCGGGCACGCGTTTCCCTCGGGCCACGCCTCCGCGACGTTCGCGTCGGCCGCGGTGCTGCAGGGGCACTTCGGGTGGAAGGTGGCGCTGCCTGGCTACGCCCTCTCCGGCATGGTCGGCTGGAGCCGGGTCCGCGATCGCGCGCACTGGCTCAGCGACACCGTCTTCGGCGCCGCGGTGGGCATGGCCTCGGGCCTCACCGTCACCCGTGGCCACCGCGAACGCACCTGGGTGGTGACGCCGGTGGCGACGCGACGGAGCGTGGCGCTGTACGTCGTCAAGAGACGCTGAGGGGGACTAACGCTGAGGTGCAGGCGATGACACTGAAGTGCTGGCACTACGGCTGAAGTGCAGGCACTGACGCTCACGTGCAGGAGTGAAGGGCACCTGAAGTGCAGGCACCGACGCAGAAGGGCAGGCGTGAAGGGCACCTGAAGGGCAGGCCCCGACGCTCAAGTGCCGGAGCGCAAGGAACCTGAGGTGCTGGGGTGACAGACACTTGAGGTGCCGTCACTGACCCTACTTCGCCCAGCGCACGATGGCGGCCGTCGTCGCGCAGGCGAACGTCCCCCAGGCCAGATCGACCAACGCGATGCGCGCGCCGTAGTCCTTGAGCGTCGCCCAGTTGGTCAGGTCGTATACCCCGTAAAGCAGGAGGCCCATCAACGCGCCGAAGCCGGCCGCGGCCAGGACGCTGCCTTGACCCACACGCGGCTGCACGAAGACCGCGATGGCCAACGCCAGGAGGACATAGACGGGCAGCGCCACGGACCAGATCGGCGCCAGGGCCCCCTCGGCTCCGAGCCGCGCGATCGGCGCGAGCTGGACGCGATAGAAATCCCGCATCACGACGCCCAGCCACAGACCATCCAGAACGGCGAACGATGCCAGCGCGATCAGAAATGACTTCACGTCGGTCTCTCCACCTTTCAGCACTTCAGCCCGCGATGCTGCACTTCCGGCTGTGCGTCAGTCCAGCACCTCGCTGAGCTGCCGCACTTCCGCGTGAGGTGCAGCACCTCTCCGTCCGTGCCTGCACCTCTGCGTCAGTTCGAGCCCGTCAGCGTCAGTGCGCAGCACCTCTGCGTCAGCGCCTGCCCTGAGCGTCGGCCCCAGCACCTCTGCGTCAGCTCCCTGTGCCGGTGCTCCCAAACCCGCCGCGCGAGGCCTTGTCGAACGCGCCGGCCTCGAACCACGTGGCGCGCGCGTGAGGGATGAACACGCCCTGCGCCAGCCGATCGCCCCGCGCGACTTCGACCGGCGCGGACGAGACGTTGAGCACCTGCACCTTGATCTCGTCACCGGGCCCGCAGTAGTCGGCATCGATCACGCCGACGCCGTTGGCCACGATGAGTCCGCGCTTGAGCGGTGTGCTGCTCCTCGCAAAGATGCCGAGGAAGTAGCCATCCGGCACCTCGATCACCAATCCTGTGGGCACGAGCGCCACCTGCCCGGGCTGGATGGTCATCGCCTCGCGCGCCTCGAAGTCGAACCCGGCGGCACCCGCGGTCTGGTAGCGCGGAAGCGCCACGTCGGCCGAAAGCCGGTGCACATGGACGTCTACGGTTGTGGGCATGGTGTGGATTTCAGACACAAAAATTGAGGCGGGCGGCCGCGAGCCGCCCGCCTCGGTCACGTCGTGAACTGACGAAGGATGGGTCAGACCGGGGTCACCGGTTGCTGCCGGCCGGCGGCGGCGGTGGCGTGGCCTTCTTGAAGAGCGGCGAGACATCGCGCGTCCCGCGTTCGAGGAACGGCACGCCCTTGTCCATCCACTCCGGTCGCGGCTTGCCGAGCAGATAGTGGTCGAAGAACTCGTCCATGTGGACGGTCCAGTACTTCATGTTGTCGCGGTTGCGCAGGCCGTGCGCCTCCCCGTTGAAGTTGAACATGTAGGCTTCCTTGCCCAGCCGCCGCATCGCCTGATTGAACTCGATGCCCTGATACCACGGCACCGCGTCGTCCCCGTCGTTGTGGATCGTCAGGTAGGGCGTGTTGATGCGCTCGACCCAGAAGATCGGGGAGTTCTCGATGAACTGCAGCGGCGCGTCCCACGGGGCCGCGCCGATGCGGCTCTGCGTCTTCTCGTACTGGAACTGACGCACCATGCCCGTGCCCCACCGGATGCCGCCGTAGGCGCTGATCATGTTCGACACCGACGCCCCGGCCTGGACGGCGCGGAAGATGTTCGTCTGCGTGATCATGTACGTGATCTGGTAGCCGCCCCACGAGTGGCCCTGGATCCCGACGCGCTTCGGATCGATATAGCCGGCGGCGAGCAGCGTGTTGACTGCGGGAATGACGCACTTCATCGCGCTCGGTCCCGGGTAGCCGGTCTCGTAGACGATGTCGGGCTGGAGCACGACGTAGCCATTGCTCACGTACCGCGCGATGTTGATGCTCGTGCCGACATTCGGCACCTTGTAGCCGTGCAGACCCTCGGACAGTTCCTCGTAGATGTAGACCATCAGCGGATACTTCTTCGTCGGGTCGAAGTTCTCCGGCTTGACGAGAATCGCGCTGAGCGTCTTCCCGTCCGCGTTGATGTAATTGATCCGCTCGGCCTTGCCCCAGTTGAACTCGGCCTGCTGCGGGTTGGCGTCCGAGATCTTCTTCGGCGCGGCGAACGTGCTGTCACTCACCCACACGTTCGGGAACTCGACGTAGGTCTGCTGGGTGAAGACCAGGACGTCTGCGTTCTTCGCCTTGGTCGGCACACCGACCTGACGGTCCACCATCATCAACTTCTCCGGGGCGGCGGTGCCGGCCGGATTCGCGAGCTTGTAGAAACCGCTGGCGCGGGTCTCTCCGTGGGTGGTCGAGAGCAGCATCGGCTTGTTCAGCGGCACGGCGCGCTGCTCGGGATCGAGTGAGCGGTAGCGGAACACCAGGCCCTGCTTGCGCCCCTCGCCGTTGGTCACCATCCGCGGCGTCGTGCCGTCGGGCCGGATCTCCCAGATGTCGAACTCGTCGTTGATGAGCACCGACCGGTCGCCTTCGGTCCACCCGGCGGTGCCCAGCGAGGGCGGCAGGCTCGGCGAGTCGTGCGACTGGTCCGCCACTTTCACCGGAAGCCGCTCGGTGATGTTGGTCCGCGTCCCGTCACTGATGCGATAGGTGAACCAGTGTCCCTGCGTCGCATCGAAGTACAGCAGGTAGTTGCCGCCGGGAGACATCGTCACGCCGCCGTTGGCGCGCTCGAGGACCTTCCGGCGCGTCCCGTTCTTGAGGTCCACCAGGAACACGTCGTTGTAGGTCGTGTCCCACGAGGTCTCCTGCTGATACGGCTGGTCGTTCAGGCCAATCGCGCGGTTCGGGTCAACGCCCGGGTTGACCGTCGGCAGGTCCTTCGACGCCAGCTGGAGGAACCGCTTGTCGGAGAGGTGCACGACCGCGCGGTAGTTGCGCGTGCGTTCCTGGCCCGCTCGCACCGACTGCATCGGCTGAATCTGCGGATCGCTCGACGACCAGAGATCGACGCGAATCGGCGCCCGGGCACCGGGAGCCGCTGGCGCGGGAGGCGGCGGTGCGGTGCCGAGATACAGCCGCGCGCCGTCCTCCGAGAAGCGGGGCGCGAAGCTCTCGCTGACGACCATGCCTGCCGGCATGCCACGGGTCGCGGCCGAGACGAGTTCGGTCGCGGCCGGCTCGCCGACCTTCCAGTGATAGAGCCGGTAGGGCGAGACCGGCTTGTCGTACTCGGCAAAGTCGCTGAGGAAGGCGACCTGCTTCTCGGCCTCGTCGAAGGTGAGGCTGCGGTAGTTGCCCTTGCCCTTCTGCACGGCCTGGATGGCGGCGTCGGCACTCTTCCGCACGAACACGCCGTCCTTGGTCGCATCGGCCGACGAGACGATGTAGGCCAGCGAGCCGCCGTCCTTCGTCCAGAAGTAATCAGTCACCTCGGCGAGCGTCGCCTCCGCGCCCGTGGCGAGGTTGCGGACGATCAGGTCCGTGCCGTTGGTCTTCGTCTTCTCGGGCGTCGTCGCGGCGCCCGTCTGACCCGCCGCTGGGGTCTCGCCGGTCGGCGCGGCTGGTGTCGTGGCGGCCGGCGCCGGCGTTGGGGCCGGCGCGGCGCCGCCCTGGCGTCCGCCGCCGCCCGCACGTCCCGCGGCACCGCCGCGCCCGCCGCGGCCGTTGCCGCCGCCTGCGGGGCCGCGGTGATACGCGATCCACGCCGAGGACTCGGCCGGAATCTTGTAGTTGCTCACGCGCTCGATCGTCGTCACCTGGCCATCGGCGAGATTCATGATGCCGAGTGAGTTGCGCGCCGCCGCCGCGCCACCACCGGCGCCGCCACGGCCACCCGCAGGCGCGCCGCCGGCACGTCCGCCCGCCGCCGCGGCGGCAGGTGCGGCCGTTCCCGCACCTTCAGCTGCCGGCTCCTCGCCCTCGCTCTTCGGCGGGACGATGGTGAACAGCAGGAGCTTGCCGTCAGGCGTGAACTGGGGCGCGGTGCCGCGCGCAGCCTTGAACTCCTGATTCGTCCGCAGGTTGCGCACGATGAGCGTGCCGTCCTCGGCCTGCGATGTCAGCGCATACGCCAGCCACTGGCCGTCGTCGGACAAGCGCGTGCCGGCAATGGCGCGCCACGAATCATAGACGTCGTAGGTCAGAGGCCGTTTGGTCGGCACCTGGGCCGACGGGGCGACGAACGACCCGCTGCTGACGAGCGCGATCCCGATGAGCACGGCGAACGCACGGCGAGACAACTTCATGGCAGGGCTCCTTGGCTGGCCGCTATTATACGGACCGGCCGCGGGCTGCAGGCGCCGGGCCGGAGGAAAAAAGATGCGCATGCGCCACCGGCTCGCCGTCTCATGCCTGCTCGCGATGGGAACGATGATCGAGGCGCAAGTCACCCGCCCCCGGGCGCGCGATCTCGGTCTGGCGCCAGGCTTGGGCTCGCAAGGACCGTTGAACGCGATCACCGACGTGGCCGGTGTCCGCGTGGGGCACGTCACGCTCGTCGAGGGCGACCGCACGCGCACGGGCGTCACCGCGGTCCTGCCGCACGCGGGCAACCTCTTCCGGGACAAAGTCCCCGGCGCCGTCTTCATCGGCAATGCCTTCGGCAAGCTCGCCGGCTCGACCCAGGTGCAGGAACTGGGCACGATCGAGTCGCCGATCGTGCTCACCAACACGCTGGCCGTGGGCGCCGCCATGGACGGCGTCGTCCGCTGGACGCTCGCCCAGCCGGGCAACGAGCAGGTCCGTTCGGTCAACGCCCTGGTCGGCGAGACGAACGACGGCGGCCTCAACGACATCCGCGCGTTGCCCGTCACCACGGCGCACGTCACGACGGCGATCACCAGCGCCACGACCGGCCCCGTGGCCGAAGGCGCCGTCGGCGCGGGCACGGGCACGATCGCGTTCGGCTGGAAGGGCGGCATCGGCACCTCGTCGCGACAGGTGCGCGGCGCGGCGGACGGCGCCTGGACGGTCGGCGTCCTCGTGCAGACCAACTACGGGGGACGGCTCACGATGGGCGGCGTGCCGGTCTGGCGCGACCTGGGGCCGCCGACGGGGCAGGGCTCGGAGCCTTCGGCCGACGGGTCGTGCATGATCGTCGTCGCCACCGACGCGCCGCTCGACGCGCGGGATCTCGAACGCCTCGCCGCCCGCGCGATCTTCGCGCTGGCCCGCACCGGGTCCACCTACTCGAATGGCAGCGGTGATTTCGCGATTGCCTTCTCGACGTCGGCGCAGAACCGCGTCATGCCTGGCGCAGCGGTCGCGTCCCGGACGTTCGTCCCCACGGACGGCGTCTCAGCACTGTTCGAAGCGGCGCTCGACGCCACCGAAGAAGCGGTCTACAACTCGCTGCTCGCGGCGACAGACACGACGGGGAATGGCCGCACGGTGCGTGCGCTGCCGATCGAACCGCTGAAAGCGCTGCTCCAGAAGTACGGGCGCTGACGCACATCACCACATCACCACATCACGACTCACCACATTCACTTCTCGATTCACTTCTCGAGCCCATCGACGACCGCGGCCCACAAGTCCCTGGCGCGCTGCAGGACCGCGGGCCGATCGGCGGCCAGCAGGAACCGGCCACGGACCAGGTCGTCGAGGCCGCGGCTGACGCGCGCGAGGTAGTCCGAGCGGCCCTTGTAGCGCTCGCTGATGGACAGACGTGGATCGCCGACGCTGGCGGTCTGCGCGCGTCCTGGCGAACGGCTCGAACGAACCCACCAGGCCTGCGAGGTAGCCCAGTTCCTCCAACGGCATCACGGTCCGGTTCCAGCCGGTGTACGTGCCGAGGGGCGCGGCGACCTCGGGAAGGCGTACGCCGCCTTCCTCGTTGCCGTCGGCGTCCACCTGCGGCACCAGCACGACGAAGGGCCGGCCGGGCGTCGGCGGCTCCCTGGTGATGACCCGCTCGGACGCGTACGCGGGACCGTAGTCCATGCGCCACACGCGCGGCATGTAGGTGGGAAACGGCAGCGACGCGAGCACGGGGAACCTCACGGCGTCGCGCGGCACGAGCTGGCCGCGGGCCAGGGTCGGGAACTGCGACGCTGGCGGGTCGGTGCCCGCGCGTATCCAGGCCTCGAGCCCGACGAGCAGCGCCCGTAACGCCCAGCGCTGCTCGGCGAAGTTGAGGGCGTGGCGATACGGATCGAGTTGCCGCGGCGGCATCGGACCGCCGGCATGCGCGGTGCCGGCGAGGAAATAGAGCCGCGACGAGGGCGCCAGCGGCACGTCGGCGATCCCGTCCTCGTCGGTGTGCGTGAGCGACCCGGCGCGCGCCCAGTACTCGGTGGACGTGAACGTGTAGAAGATGCGTGGCGTGGCGCCATCCGCGCGTGAACGCGCCAGCAGCCCTTCGTCAGCGAATGGCGGCAGATCGACGGGGCGCAGGATCGAGAGCACGGAGTTGCCGGCCTGGCCTGGTATCGCGAACCGGTGGTTGAAGCTGCCTCCGCCAGCGCCGGCCGACGCGATCAGCAGCCCGTCGAACGCCTGCCGTCCCTGCTCGTCGCGATTGAATCCGTCGCGCACGAACTCGCGCAGGAACCGCCCGCTCTGCGAATAGCCAAAGCCGATCACGCGCTGCAGGAGCTCGGGCCGGTCGCGCCACGTGGCTCCCGCGCCGCCGTGTTTCAGATAGGACGTGAAGTCGCGCACCGCCGCGAGTCCCAGCCCGGCGACCGGCGATCCCGAGGCCTCGTAGACCACCTCGTAGAGGGCACCGGGGGCGGCCGACCGGAGACCCACCGCGCAGCCGTCGTCGGCGAACCGCCAGTCCTGCCGCGCCACGGGCTGCGCGGGTGCGTCCATCCGGCGACGCACGGTCAGCGTCGCCGACGCCTGCGCCGAATCCGACGCGCAATAACTCACCGCGAAGGCGGCGTTCGACGCGCCCGGCCCGACATGGACGTAGTTCGCGCGCACCGTGCCTCGAACCGGCGCCACCGGCGCACGCAAACCCAGGCCCTGAGAGGGCGACACGTCGAACTGCCACCCCAGCAGGACAAGCGTGAGGCCCTGCTCGAGAACGAACCGGTCGCCGAGGTCCCACTGCTCCGGACGCGCGTCCGGCCGCGCGACCGCGAGGCTCATCAGGCCGAGCGATTGGTCGCGGCCTCGGTTGACGACCTCGAGGAAGACGGTCCCGAGTGCCCCGACCGACGATCGGGGACGCACGATCAGCACGTCGCTCGAGAACTCGACCCGTCCGTGCGCATTCGTCGGCACGAGACGCAGGTCGGCGATGTCGCGATTGGCCGGGTGGGCCGGATCGATCGCGAAGTGCACGCGGCCGATCAGGCGTTCGTACTTGCCGATGGTGTCCCGCCGGAGGACCTCGATCCGAGCCACCTCCGCCGATGCGTCGGTCGCGAACAGCAGGGCTGCCAGCAGCAGGCCGAGCCGCACGTCGCCTGTCATCGCGCGCCGCCCCGGGCAGGTGGCGCGCACGCTACCTCACCGACACCGTCCGCGTGTCCACGCCGCCCCGAGTCGATCCGACCTGAATCGTCACGTCCCCGGTGCCCCGCACGGTCCATGAGAACGTCTTCTGTTCGCCGACGTTGAGCCAGCCGATGTTGCGCTGCGCGCGTCCGCCGGCCGGCGGCTGCGCCGCGGCAGCCCCAGGAGCGCCCGGTCCTGCACCGCGCCCGCCGCCACCGCCACGCCCACCACCACCGGCGCCACGCCCGCCGCCACCCGCGCCGCCGACAATCGACTGCCCGGCGCCGTAGGTCAAGGCGAGCGTGTCCTCGGGCACCATCTTCACGCGCTTGGCGATCTCGAGGGCCGTGGGTGTGCCGCCGTCGTTGGTCACCGTCACCGACACTTCGTAGGCGCCGTCAGCCGCGGGCTTGCTCGTCGCCGAGACGATCTTGACCTGCGGCAGCTGCTGCGCGAGGTACAGGTTGAACAGCGCTTCGTTGCGCGCCCACGTCTCGAGCATCTCAGGCGGCGGATTCTGTGACCAGAACTTGGGGTTCCATCCGCCGACCTCGACGTCGCCGAGCGTTGGGTGCGTCGTCTTCGTCCACGGCTGGAAGTCGTGCTTGCCGGGACGATTCGCATCGAGCCACGTCAGCAGCTCGACGTCGTCGGTCGCCCCGTCCTTGTTCGCATCGGCGTCCCGCAGGCGGCCGCCGTTCCAGATCTCGTTCCCGTACCAGATCGCGCCGAACCCGAAGTAGCCGAAGTCGGGCCCGTGGCCGAACAGCGGCGAGCCCTGCGCATTCGGATTCGGCGGCGCGCCGCCGCGACCGCGGTTGGCGTAGACGAAGTAGGTGTCACCGGCCCACGGGTAGCCGGTGATGTCGAGCCCCTTCTGGTCGAACTTGCGCAGCAACTCCAGGTCGGACGGAAACACGGACTCTTCGGACTTGCTGGTCGATGGACCGCGCAGAATCATCGGCACGGACGTATCGAGCGACTGGACGATGCTCGTGTTCGGATGGCGCATGAGGAAGTCGAACACCGCGCGCGTCTCCGGCTCCGAGAGCGGATACTCGCCCGCGCCGCCCTGCGTGTAGCCGCGACCGGTGGCTTCGTCCATCGGCCGCCAGTTCACCGGGTAGTTGCGGTGCAGGTCGAGGCCGCCGATGCCGTCTTCGTTGACGCGGCCGTCGCCGTCGTTGTCGTAGCCCTCGGCATACATCATGTAGTCGCCCTGGCCGGCGCCAACGTTCTGCATCAGCCGTCCCCCCGGGTCGCGCTTGTCCGGGGTCGAGGTGCCCTTGCCCGCGCCGACGAACTTGCGCATCTGCCGGACGAAGCCGTCGCCGTCCAGGTCTTCGGCCGCGTCTTCGTCCTTCAACCCGTCGCCGTCGTTGTCCATCGGCCGGACGCTCGACCGCAGCGTCTGAGCGGTGTAGTGATAGAGCGAGGCCCCATCCGGGTTGTTGTGCGGCCTGGCGTAGATCGTCTTGGTGTCAACGAGGCTGGTGATGGCCGCATCCTTGCCGTAGTTGGTGAGGACGTGGTTGACGAAGTAGAGCGTGGCCTCGATGCCCGAGATCTCGCCGGCGTGCCGTCCGCCCTCGATGAAGAACGCCGGCTTGTCCGTGTGCCGGCCGGTCTTCTTGTTGCTCAACGTGATCTGCCAGATCTCGCGGCCCTCGAGCGACTTTCCCACCGAGTACAGATCGATCAGGGTCGGATGGGCCGCCGCCCACTTCTGGAGCAGCAGCGTCGCCTCCTCGTAGGTGTGGAAGTGCTTGAAGTCCACCTCGCCCTCTTTGAGGGGCTTCATCTGGTCATAGTGCACGCGCGCGAACGTCGACACGCCGTCGCGCAGGCCGCCGCCGACGCGGTACACCTTGGGGTCCGAGGGAGCATTGGGTCCCTGCGCGGCCAGCCCGCCGATCGCGGCGACGGCGACCACCGTCAGCCCCACGCCAATCACACTGCGACGCATAGATCCTCCCGGAAAAAGTCGGCTAGTCGCCCGCCGCGCCTGACAGGAGCGGCTCGAGCGGCTCGAGGCGTGGGCCCTTCGCGTCGCAGACGGCGAACGTGGTCCGGCCGTTCGGGTTGTACATCGCGACACCCGCGTAGTCCCCGCGCTTGTTGATGATGTAGAAGGACAGGCCGAAGTTCGGCGTACCCCGTGCGTTCAGCAGACGCTTCTCGATCGTGTTGGCCTGGATGCGCTTGAGCGCGGTCATGCCGGCGTCCTTCGGAGAGGCGCCCCGGCGCATTTCTTCGACGATCAGATGCGACGCGAGATTGTAGAGGTTGGCCTCGCCGCGTCCCGTGGACCCGGCCGCGCCGACATCGCCATCGACGTAGAGGCCCGCGCCGAGGACGGGCGAGTCACCGAGCCGGCCCGGGATCTTCCACGCGAGCCCGCTCGTCGTCGTCACACCGCAGACCTCGCCCCTGGCGTTGACGCCGTTGCAGTTGATCGTGCCGTAGATGTGGTTCTCGTTGATTAGTCCATCGGCGACCATCTTCGTCGTGATGCCGCGAATGGCGGCCTCGCGGACCTCCCGGTCCTTGATGTAGTGCAGCTTGTCGGATTCCTGCTTCCAGATCAGCCACTTGCGCCGCGAGTTCTCGGTGTTGAGGTCCGGCAGGATCTCGAACCCGAGATTGCGGGCGAGCGTCTGGGCGCCCGGGCCGACGATCAGGTGGTGGTCGGTCAGATCCATCACCGCCTTCGCGACCTTCGACGGCGTCTTGACCCCTTCGAGCGCGCCCACGCCGCCGGCCCGCTTCCGCGGGCCGTGCATGCAGCACGAGTCGAGCTGCACCACGCCATCCGCGTTCGGCAGCCCGCCGTAGCCGACACTGTCGTCCAACGGATCGAGTTCGACGATGTTGACGCCGGCGATGAGCGCGTCGAGGACATCCGTGCCCGCCGTCATCTGCTCGAACGCGGTCTCGACACACGTCTTCGTCCCGCCGTTCTTGTAGACATGGCCGTTGCCAGAGGCCACGACCACCGGGCGCGACGCGCCCTGGACGATGACGGTGGGCCCCGACGAAGCCAGGGGCGCGGCCGCCGCGACGCCGGCCGCGGCCGTAGTGGTCATGAACTGCCGCCGATTGATGTAGGACACAGAGGCCTCCCCATACGGTGTGAAGTTGCCGCCCAGTGTAGCCGCTCGAACCCCTGATTTGACCTGCCGCGGTCCGGCCGGTGACGATCCACGGGCCTGTGACCGACCGCGCGATCTCCCTCGCCACCATCCGCTCCGCTGCGGCCCGCGTCTACGGCGTCGCCTTGCGGACGCCGCTCATCCGGCTCGACCCGGTCGATCGCACCGCCCCCGAGGTGTTCCTGAAGCTGGAGATCTTCCAGCCGATTGGCTCTTTCAAGATCCGCGGCGCGGCCAATGCGGTGGCCCAGCTCTCGCCCGCGCAACTGGCCGAGGGTGTCTGGACCGTCAGCGCGGGCAATGCGGCGCAGGGCGTGGCGCTGGCGGCGCGCGAGGCCGGCGCCAGGGCCTCGGTGCTCGTCATGGAGGGCGCGCCCGAGACGAAGCTCGGCGCCATCCGTCGGCTTGGCGCCACGATCGTGATGGCGCCGTTCGATGAGTGCTGGCTGGCCGTGGAACATCACCGCTCCGACCGCATGCAGGGGCACCTCGTGCATCCGTTCGACGATGACGCGTTCATCAGCGGGAACGGCACACTGGGACTCGAGGTACTGGAGGACCTGCCGGACGTCGATGCCATCGTGGCGCCGATGGGCGGCGGTGGGTTGCTGGCTGGTGTCGGCTGCGTGATGCGGGCGCTCAAGCCGGGCGTGCGCGTCTATGCGGCCGAGCCGGAGAATGCGGCGCCGCTGTCCACCTCGATGGCCGCCGGACAGGCGTCGCGGTTCGAGGGCTGGCGCCGGTCCTGGGTGGACGGGGCGGGCGGACAGTCCGTCCTGCCGTCGATGTGGCCGCTGCTCTCCGAGTGGGTGGACGAGACCGTCGTCGTTCCGCTCGACGCCGCCGCCGACGCGATGCGCCTGGCGGCCGTCCGGTGTCACATCATCGCCGAGGGCGCCGCGTCGCTGGCGATCGCCGCCGCGACATCGGCGAAGGTCCGTGAGGCGGGCCACCGCAAGATCGTCGCGGTCGTCTCCGGCGGCAACATCGACCTCAGACGTTTCGCAGAACTCACCGCCGGCAGCCCGTAAGTCACCGTCTCTCGTCCGTGTCGCCATCGCCGGTGGGCTGTCGTCGTCCGTAGCCCGTTAGCCGTCGCCCGTTAGCTGTTGTCCGTAGCCCGTCAGCCGTAGCCCGTAGCCCGTTGACCGTCTCCCGTAGCCCGCTTTGATCCCATGTCCACACCCAACGCTCCCGCGCTCCCCGACCGCATCGCCCGACTGTCCGACCTGGCCAACGATCTCTGGTGGACGTGGCACCAGGCCCGGGAGGTGTTCCGCAAGCTCGACTACGCGCTGTGGCGCGAGACGGCGCACAACCCGGTGATGATGCTCGAGCGGATCGATCCGGCGCGGCTCGCGGAGGTGGCGACCGATGCGGGGTTCCTCGGGGAGTACGATCGCGCGGTGGCTTCGCTGGCCGAAGTCCGGGCGGCCTCGGCCAGGACGTGGTGGCACGAGACGGTCAGCACCGACCCGTCGAAGGTCGTCGCCTACTTCTGCGCCGAGTTCGCCCTGCACCAGTCGCTGCCGATCTACGCCGGCGGCCTCGGGGTGCTCGCGGGCGATCACTGCAAGGAGGCCAGCGACCTGGGCGTCCCCCTGATCGGCGTCGGCTTCATGTATCCGCAGGGTTACTTCCGCCAGCGGGTCTCGCAGGACGGGTGGCAGCAGGAGAACTACCAGCAGATCGACTGGGCGAATGCGCCGGTCGCGCAGGCGCAGACGGTGGACGACAAGCCCTGTGTGGTGCTGGTCCCGCTCGGGTCGCGCAACGTGCTGGTCAAGGTGTGGCAGGTGCGGCTGGGCCGCGTGCGGCTGCTGCTGCTCGACACCGACATGGAGCAGAACGCGCCGTGGGACCGAGAGCTGTCGGCGCGGCTCTATGGCGGCGGTCAGGACACCCGGCTGCAGCAGGAGATCGTGCTCGGGCTCGGCGGCGTCCTCGCGCTCCGCGCGCTCGGCCTCACGCCCGCCGCCTGGCATCTCAACGAAGGGCACGCGGCGTTCGTCGTGCTGCAGCGCCTGCGCGACTTCCTGGCCGAAGGCCGGACGTGGGACGACGCGCTCACCGAGGTCCGTCGCACCACGATCTTCACGACGCACACGCCGGTCCCGGCCGGGCACGACGCGTTCGCGTTCCACATGGTTGACCATCACCTGTCCAGTTCGTGGGGATCGATGAACGGCCAGAGCGAGAAGTTCCTCGCGCTCGGGCATCACGACTCGGGCAACGGCGCGCAGTTCAACATGACCGCGCTGGCGATGCGGTCGGCTGGCGCCATCAACGCGGTGAGCGAACTGCATGGCGAGGTGACGCGCACGATGTTCTCGTCGATCTGGCAGCAGAGCGGCGAAGCCAGCCAGCCGATCGGCGCCATCACGAACGGGGTCCACGTGCCGACCTGGGTGTCGGGCACGATGGCCCGCCTCTTCGAGACGCACGTGAGTCCGCACTGGCGGGAGGACTACGAGGACCCGGCCATCTGGCGGCGCGTGCTCGAGATTCCGGACGAGGCGATCTGGCAGGCCCGGCGTACGCTCCGCACGTACCTGTTCAACTTCATCCGCGCGCGCGCCCGCGACCGCTGGACCAGCGAACAGGCGGGCGCCAACCGCCTGATGGCGGGCGGCGCGATGCTCGATCCCGACATCCTGACGATCGGGTTCGCGCGACGCTTCACCGGCTACAAGCGGCCCGACCTCGTGTTCCGGGAGGCCGATCGCCTGGCCAAGCTGGTGACGGCCGCCGGCCGCCCCGTCCAGTTCGTCTTCGCCGGCAAGGCGCATCCGGCCGATGAAGCCGGCAAGCACCACATGCAGAGCGTCTTCCGCAACGCGCTCGACCCGAAGTTCGGCGCCCGCATCGCGTTCGTGGACGACTACGACCTGCACGTCGCGCATGTGCTCGTGCAGGGCTGCGACGTCTGGCTCAACACGCCCCGGAAGCCGATGGAGGCCAGCGGCACGAGCGGCATGAAGGCCGGCATGAACGGCGTCCTGCACCTGAGCATCGCCGATGGCTGGTGGGCCGAGGGGTACGACGGCCACAACGGCTGGCAGATCGTCGGCCAGGGCGGCGCCGATCAGGACACGGCCGACTGGACCGATGCGCAGGCGCTCTATGCGCTGCTCGAGGACCAGGTGGTCCCCACCTTCTACGAGCGTGACGGCCAGGACCTGCCGCGCCGGTGGATCGCGATGGTCAAGCAGTCGATCGCGACCATCACGCCCCGATTCTCGGCGCGCCGGATGATGAAGGACTACGTCCGCCGGGCCTACGCGCCCGCCGTGCAGGGGACACCGGGACGCGGGTCGCTATAATCAGATCGATGGCCCGCAAGTCTGCTGAAACCGTCCGCTGTGCCCTGTGCGGCACCAAGGAAGTCACCGAGCCGCGTGGCGACGAGCGCTATTGCCGCAACTGCTGGGACAAGAAGATCGCCGTCGAGGACATCGTCTCGCGCGAGTTCACGCTCAAGCGCTACATCCGCGCGCAGAGCGCGGAGAAGTACCTCGTCTACCACTCGACCCAGAAGCGGCCGGTCGGCCAGCTCCAGGTCATCGACGACGGCTTCGACCTGTTCCTGACGCTCATGCTCTACCCGTCGTTCGTCTGGGACGACCAGGCCTATCACCTCGAGAACGACCCCGAACAGCGCACCTACGCCGAGATTCTCGTGGACGTGGTCGCCGCCGACGTGATTGAACCGTGGGGCGGGGGCAAGTGGCACCTCGAAGTCTTCCGCGCGACGGCCCCCGAGCCCGAGGAGTGGAACGGCGAGATGTAAAACTTTCCGGCGGCTGCCCTCGTCCTACCAGACAGGTCGCTATACTTCGGTCATGCCGCTCGAGATTCCCGCCATCCAGAAGTCGCTCGCCGTTGACGGCATCGATGGGTGGCTCCTGTACGATTTCCACGGCTCCAATCCGATCGCCGTCAACCTCGCCGGTCTGCACGGCCGACACACGTCCCGCCGCTGGTACTACTTCATCCCCGCCTCGGGCACGCCCCAGAAACTGGTCCACGCGATCGAGCCCGGCACGTTGGACGACCTGCCCGGCGACCGCCGGACGTACGCGGGCCGACGCCAGCTCGAGCAGGGCGTCACCGACCTGCTGCGCGGCGCCAAAGTGATCGCGATGGAGTACTCCTCGGAGTGCGCGATCCCCTACATCTCGCGGGTGGACGGCGGCACGATCGATTTCCTGCGCCGCCTGGGCATGCGCATCGTCTCGTCGGGCGACCTGGTGGGCCGGTTCGAAGCCGCCTGGAAGGAGCCTCAGATCGCCACCCATCGGGCCGCGGCCGCCATCCTCTACGACATCAAGGATCGGACGTTCGCGCTCGCCGGGGCCCGCCTGTCGGCCGGCGTCGCCCTCACCGAGTACGAGATCCAGCAGCAGATGGTCGCCTGGTTCAAGGATGCGGGCCTCGTGGCGGACCATCCGCCGATCGTGGCCGTGCAGGAACACGCCGGCAACCCGCACTACGCCCCGTCCAGCCAGCGCCCCCGGGCGCTGCGGCCGGGCGAGCTGCTGCTGCTCGACCTGTGGGGCAAGATCGACAAGCCGGGATCGGTCTATGCCGATATCACCTGGGTGGGGGTGGCCGGTGAGCCGGCGCCCGCGATCGCCAAGGCGTTTGCCACGATCGTCGCGGGGCGCGATGCCGCGGTCCAGCTCGTCCAATCGGCCGTCGCGGCCGGCACGCCCGTGGCCGGGTGGGAAGTGGACCGGGCGACGCGTGACGTGATCGCGGCGGCGGGCTACGGCGACCAGTTCATCCATCGCACCGGGCACAGCCTGGGCGAGGAAGTGCACGGCAACGGCGTGCACATGGACGACTACGAAACACACGACGATCGACAGCTCGTGCCGGGCACGGGCTTCACCATCGAACCGGGCATCTACACGCCGGAGTTCGGCGTCCGAACGGAGATCAACATGGTGGTCGGGACCCGCGCCGCCGAGGTCACCGGCCCCCGCCAGCAGACGCTGGTCCGCATCAACACGGCGGCCTGAGCGCAACCACTCGTTCTTGGGAGGACGCAGTCATCATCATGGCTACTCGCAAATCGACATTCTTCTACGCGGTCCTGCTCGCATTTTCTTCGGTCGTCGTCGGCATGGTCATCGCCTCGCGTCTGGACCTGGCGCCGGCCTCCTTCGCCCGCACGCTGAACATCCCGGCGACCAACAGCGCGCCGCTCAGCGGGCCGATCGATGCGACGACGTTCCGGAACATCGCCGCCGAGGCGAGCCCGACCGTGGTCAGCATCCGCGTCACCACCCGGCGCCGGGCCGGCGGCGACATCTCCGAGATGTTCGGCCTGCCGTTCGGCAACCGGCGCGGCGCGCCGGAGTCGCGGGAAGGCGTGCCGGCGCAGGGCGCGGGCAGCGGATTCATCATCGACAAGTCGGGCTACATCCTCACGAACAACCACGTGGTTGAGGGCGCGACGGCCATCGAGGTCAAGCTCGAGAGCATGAAGGAACTGGCGCCGTGGCTGCCGGCCAAGCTCGTCGGCCAGGACACGCTGACCGACACCGCGCTGATTCAGCTCACCGAACTGCCCGCGGGCGGCCTGACCGAATCGAAGTTCGGGGATTCTGCCGCGATGCAGCCGGGCGACTGGGTGATGGCGATCGGCAATCCGTTCTCGCTGGCCAACACGGTCACCGTGGGAATCGTGAGCGCCGTGGGCCGGCCGTACAACGCGGCCGCGGGCCGCTGGGAAAAGATGATTCAGACCGACGCGGCCATCAACCGTGGCAATTCGGGTGGTCCGCTGCTGAACATCCGGGGTGAGGTCGTGGGCATCAACACGATGATCGTCAGCGACCAGGGCAGCGGCGGGAACATCGGCATCGGCTTCGCGGTGCCGATCAACACCGTGCGCGACCTGCTGCCGCAGCTGCGCACCGGCAAGGTGGTGCGCGGGCGCATCGGCGTCGGCGTGGACCCGACCCCGATGGACCCGGATACGGCCGCCGATCTGGGCCTTCGGGCGCCAGGCGGCGCGCTCGTCAGCTCCGTGGACGCGGGCCCGGCCCAGCAGGCCGGCGTCGAAGTGGGCGACGTGATCACCGAGTTCAACGGCAAACCCGTGGCTGACAACGAGGAGCTGGTCGCGATGGTCACGCGGACAGCGCCCGGCACGACGGTCCCGCTGAAGGTGATGCGCAACAAGAAGGCGCTGTCGCTCAACGTGCGCGTCGGCGAACTGAACCTCGCGGAAGAGGCCGGCGTGCGGCGGCCCAATCCGGACCCGACCGAGCGCCCCGCGCCGAAGGAGACGGGCTTCGGCATCGCCATCGACCCGCTCGAGCCGCGCATCCAGCGCGACCTGCGCGTGCCATCGGGTCGCGGCGGTGCGGTGGTCGCCGAGGTCGAGCCCTTCAGTCCGGCGGCGTCGAGCGGCATCGCGGTCGGCGACGTGATCCTCTCGGTGCAGGGTCAGGAAACGCGGACGCAGGATGCCGTCGGCGCGGCGCTGGATGCGATTCCGACCGGTCGCACGGCCCGCATCGTGGTCTGGCGCTTCGTCAACGGATCGGGACAGACGCTGCTGGTCCAGATTCGCAAGAGGTAACCGCTGACCGAACACGAGGTCAAACTCTCGTTCGACACCGTCGAGGCGGCCCGCCGCGCAGTAACCACTGCCGGCGGCCGCCTCGTGGTGCATCAGCGCCTGATCGACGACCGCCTCTTCGACACGCCGGATGCCAGACTGCGCACGTCGGGATGCGCGCTGCGCGTCCGAACGGATGGCGTCGCCGGCGCCCTGACGTTCAAGGGGCCCGTGGACCCCTCGCAGGCTGTCAAGGCACGCGAGGAGATCGAGACCACCGTGGGCAGCGCCGCCGTCGCGACCGCGATCGTCCTGGCGTTGGGATTCCACCTGGCGTTCCGCGCCCAGAAGCGGCGCGAGGAATACGAGCTCGGCGCGGCGCATGTCGTGATCGACGACACCCCGATGGGCGTGTTCGTCGAGATTGAAGCCATGCCCGAGGAGATCGCGCGCGTGACACGGTTGCTGGGCCTGACCGTGGCCGACTACCAGCTCGACTCGTATGTGGCGCTCTGGCGCCGCTGGTGCGCGAGAACAGGTGCGGACCCTGCGCGCATGCTGCTCTCCGGGGCACCCGACGCGTGACCGGCGCGCCTCCGCCCGTGCTGCTGCTCACGGCCGGCCTGGGCACGCGGCTCGACCCCATTACGCGCCTGGTCGCCAAGCCCGCCGTCCCGCTCGGCGCCCGCACGCTGGTCGAGCACGTGATCGCGTGGCTGCGCGGCGCCGGCGTCTCGGACCTCGTCCTCAACCTCCATCACCGCCCCGAGACGATCGCGCGCGTGGTCGGTGACGGGGTGCACCTCGGAGTGCGGGTCCGCTACTCGTGGGAGTTTCCGGTGCTCGGCTCGGCCGGTGGACCGCGGCGGGCGCTCCCGCTGCTCGACACCGATCCGTTCCTGATCGTCAACGGCGACACGCTCTGCGACTCTCGATCTGGCCTCGCTGCTCGCGGCCCACACCGCGTCCGGCGCGGACGTGACCATGGCGGTCGTGCCCAACCCGGCCCCGGATCACTACAACAGCATCGTGGCCGACGAGGCGGGACGGGTGCTGGGGTTCGCCCCGAAGGGACCCGGCGCGCGCGGCGGATGGCATTTCGTGGGCGTGCAGGTGACCAGGCGGCGCGTGTTCGCGGGGCTCGTGGACGGCCAACCGGCAGAGACGGTCGCTGGGATCTATCGACCGCTGGTCGCCTCGCGCCCGGGTGCGGTGCGCGTCTGGGTCACGCCGGCGCGCTTCATCGACGTCGGCACTTCATCGGACTACCTCGCCGCCGGCCGCGCCGTCGGCGGCGTCGAGGATGGCGGCTCGCTCGTCTGGCCCGAGGCGCGTGTCGAGACCGGCGCGCGGCTCACGCGCTGCATCGTGGCCGGTCCTGTCGTGGTCCCGGGCACGTTCGAGGCCGCGGAGGCGACGATCGTGCCGGCCAGCGTCGCGCGCCCCGGCGACCCGGCGACCGTGCACGGAGATCTCGCGGTGTTTCCGTTCGGCGGGCGGGCCGGTCCGTCGGCGCCATAGCCTCCCAACACGCCCCACGGCTACACTAACCAGCGGTGTCTGACCCCACGACTCCCGCTGCCGTGAGCGGGTACCTCGATCGTCACGGCCTGACCGGCGCGCGCATCGTGCCGCTGACGGGCGATGCGTCCGATCGCCGCTACTTCCGCGTACTGCCGCGCGACGCCGAATCGTTCGTCCTGGCGGTCAACGCCGCGCCGTTCGACTACGACACGCTGCCGTTCGTCAACACCGCGGCGCTCTTTGCGGCCATGCCGGTGCCCGTGCCCCGCATCCTCGGGCAGGCCGCCGATCTCGGCGTGCTCGCGCTCGACGACCTGGGCGACGTCACGCTGCAGGCGCATCTGGGCGCGGCGACGCCGGCCGAACACGCCTCGCTCTACCGGCAGGCGGTCACGTTCATCGAGGTGTTCCAGCGTCGTGGCCGAGAGCTGGCCGATCCGCAGTACCTGCCGTACGGCATCGCTTTCGACACCGACAAGCTGATGTGGGAGATGGACTTCTTCCTGAAGCACTTCCTCGAGGCCTACCGCGGCACCACCTGGACGCCGGAGGTGCGGGAAGCCCTGCGCGAGGAGCTCCGGGCCATCATCACCGAACTGGCCGCCGAGCCCCGCGTGCTCTGCCATCGCGACTACCACAGCCGCAATCTGATGTGGCGCAACGGCCAGCTGTTCATCATCGACTTCCAGGACGCGCGCCTCGGCCCGGACACCTACGACCTGGTGTCGCTCCTGAAGGATTCGTACGTCGATCTGCCCGAGCGCGTCATCGAGGAGCTTCTGGCCTACTTCCTTGCGTTGACGGGCCGGCCGGGTGGAGATGCCTCGTTCCGGGAGCGCTTTGACCTGATGGCCCTGCAACGCAACCTGAAGGCGCTCGGCACGTTCGGCTACCAGACGGTGGCGCGCGGCAACTCCGTGTACATCCAGTACATTCCCCGGACGCTGCGCTACGCGCGCGAGACGCTGCACAAGTACGACCGCTTCACTCGCCTGCGGACGCTCCTCGCCACTCAGGTGCCGGAGTTCGTATGACCGCGACACCGGTCTCCCCGTCCCTGGGCAGCAAGTCGTCGTCCGCCCGACGTAGCCCGTCGTCCGTAGCCCGTCGTCCGTAGCCCGACATGTTTGCCATCTCGACGCATCTCTTCCACGGGGCACGGCTCGACCGCACGCATCTGGCGGAGATCGGCGCGGCCGGGTTCGAGCGGATCGAAGTGTTCGCCACGCGCACGCATTTCGACTACCGCTGCGAGGCGGCCATCGCGGACCTCGGCGAGTGGTCGGACGCCCTGGGCCTGCGCGTCGGCAGCCTGCACGCGCCAATCAGCGACGGCTTCGTGGACGGGGTCTGGGGTCGGGCGTACTCCAACGCCTCGCCGCTTGGTCCCGTTCGCGAGGCGGCCGTGGCCGAAACGCTGGCCGCCGTCAGGGCGGCGCAGGCCCTGCGCTGTGACCATGTCGTCCTGCACCTCGGCCTTCCGCGCGGACAGCCGATTCCCGCGGGCGACAACGATCTGGCGGCCGCCCGACGCAGTCTGGCGCCGATCGCCCTGGCCTGCGAACAGGCCGGGGTGCGACTGGCGCTGGAGGTCATCCCGAACGATCTCGCCACGCCTGCCGCGCTCGGCGACCTGCTCGGCGGCGATCTCGAACTCGGGGCCGCGGGTGTCTGTCTGGACGTCGGCCACGCGCACCTGGTGGGTGGGGCGCCGGAGGCGATCGAGGCCCTGGGCGGGTACATCCTGACGACGCACCTGCACGACAACCGGGGCACCGACGACACCCACTCGATCCCCTTCGCGGGGTCGATCGACTGGGCGTCCACGATGGCCGCCTTCGTCAAGACCGGCTATCGCGGTCCCCTGGTCTTCGAGCTGCCCGACCACGGGGACGCCACCGCGACCCTGAGGAAGGCGATTACCGCGCGCGGGCGACTTCAGGCGATACTGGATGGTCTGTCCGCCCCGTTCGCGTTTGACGAGCCCTGAGCGGCCACATCCCCGACTATGCACGCCTACATCGAAGACATCGCGAAGCACGAAGGCCAGACGGTCACGCTCAAGGGATGGCTCGCCGGCCGTCGCTCGAGCGGCAAGATCCATTTCCTGCAGGTCCGGGATGGGTCGGGCTTCATCCAGGCGGTCATGTCCAAGGCCGCCGTGGGCGACGAGGTGTTCGAGCGCGCCCATCACCTGTCGCAGGAGACGTCGATTGTCGTCACGGGATCGGTGCGGGCTGACTCGCGCGCGCCGGGCGGCTTCGAGATCGAGGCGTCGGGCCTGGACGTCATCGGCGCCTCCCAGGACTACCCGATCACGCCCAAGGAACACGGCGTCGATTTCCTGATGGACCGGCGGCATCTCTGGATCCGGTCCCAGCGGCAACAGGCGGTGCTGCGCGTGCGCCATGAGGTGATCGACGCGGTCCGCGACTACTTCAACTCGCGCGGCTTCATCCTGGCCGACACGCCGATCTTCACCCCGTCGGCCTGCGAGGGCACCACCACCCTGTTCCCCGTCCAGTACTTCGAAGACACGACGGCCTACCTGACGCAGAGCGGGCAGCTCTACAACGAGGCCAACGCGATGGCGCTCGGCCGCGTGTACTGCTTCGGCCCCACCTTCCGCGCCGAGAAGTCGAAGACGCGCCGGCACCTCACCGAGTTCTGGATGGTCGAGCCCGAGGTCGCGTACGCGAACCTCGAGGACGTCATCGCGCTCGCCGAGGGCCTGGTCGTGGCCGTGATCTCGCGCGTCCTCGATCGCCGCGCCCGTGAACTGACGGTGCTCGAGCGCGATACGAGCAAGCTCGCCGCCATCAAGGCCCCGTTCGCGCGCATCACGTACGACGAGGCCGCCGAGCTCCTCAAGGAGAAGGGCCTGCCGTTCGAATGGGGCGGGGACTTCGGCAGCCCGGACGAAACCGCCATTTCCGAGGCCTTCGAGGGCCCGGTCTCGGTCACCGGCTACCCGTCGGCCATCAAGGCGTTCTACTTCAAGCCCCAGGATGGCCGTCCCGAGGTCTCCCTGTCGGTGGACGTGCTCGCGCCCGAAGGCTACGGCGAAATCATCGGCGGCGGCCAGCGCCTCGACGACTACGACCTGCTCCTCCAGCGCATCGAGGAACACAAGCTGCCGCGAGAGGCCTACGAGTGGTATCTCGACCTGCGCCGCTTCGGCTCGGTTCCGCACGGCGGCTTCGGGATGGGCATCGAGCGGGTGGTCTCCTGGATCTGCGGCCTCGAGCACCTGCGCGAGGCCATTCCGTATCCCCGCATGCTGTACCGGATGTATCCGTAAGGACGCGGCCAGGACGCTCCAGGGCTGCTGCCAGGACGCTGCAACAGGAATTGAAAATTGTCGGATCGGGTCATTGAGGATTGATTGAACGGATTGAAGATTTGGGAATCGAGGGATTGGTTGAGGATTGACGATTGGGCGGGCCACGCGGTCGCGCCCTGCCGGTCGCTTTCGATCCCCCTCGAGCGGCGTCAATCGGCCTCAGGCGCCCTCAATCGCGCTCAATTGGCAATCCGACAATTCCCCAATTCACCAATCAATCCTCAATGATTCGATCCAACAATCTTCAATTGTGAGTACCTTGATGTGATTGTGCTGTCCTTGATTGTGGTCCCGACCGGATTGTCATGAAGATCGGTTTCGTCTCCCTCGGCTGTCCCAAGAACCTCGTCGACGGCGAGGTCATGCTGGGCATGGCCCGGGACGCCGGACACGAGATCACCGCCGACGCCGCCTCGGCCGACGTCATCGTGGTCAACACCTGCGCGTTCATCGACAACGCGAAGGAAGAGTCGGTCGACGCCATCCTCGAGATGGCCGAGCTGAAGCGGAGCGGCGCCTGCAAGCGGCTCGTCGTGACGGGCTGCCTGGCCGAACGCTACCGCGACACGCTGCGCGCCGAGATTCCCGAGATCGACGCCGTGCTCGGCACCGGCGACGTGCCCGACATCCTGAATGCGATTGACGGCCCGGCCCGCGCGGATCGGGCGGTCGGCGACCTCACCGCCTCGCCGCGTGACCCTGTTCAGGTCGAGCCGCGATCGTGCCGCGGGGCGCGGCCACAGACCGCTGCCTCCCGACCTACCTCTACGACGCGTCCACACCGCGGTGGCTGACGACGCCGAAGCACTACGCGTACGTCAAGGTCGCCGAAGGCTGCGACTACACGTGCGCGTTCTGCATCATCCCGACGCTACGCGGGAAGTATCGCAGTCGCGAGGACGAGCTCGATCGTCCGGGAGGCCGAGAGCCTGGCCGCACAGGGCGTCCGCGAGCTGCTGCTCATCTCGCAGGACACGACGTTCTTCGGCATCGACCGGGGCGAGCGCGGCGCGCTGGCCCGCCTGCTGCGCGCGCTCAACGAGGTCCAAGGTCTCGAGTGGATCCGGATGCTCTACCTCTATCCGACCACCATCACCGACGACGTGCTCGACGCGATGGCCGAGTGCGAGAAGGTGTGCGCGTACATCGACCTGCCGCTGCAGCACGCCTCGGCCGACGTGCTGCGCCGGATGCGGCGCCCCGGCAACCGGCAGACCTACGACAAGCTGCTCGCGCGCATTCGCACGCAAGGTCCCGGGCGTGACGCTGCGGACGACGTTCATCGTGGGTTTCCCGGGCGAGACGGAGGCCGACTTCGAGGAACTGCGCGACTTCGTGGCCGAGACCGATTTCGACCACGTCGGCGTGTTCACCTACTCGCACGAGGAGGACACGCGCGCCTTCGCCCTGGTCGACGACGTGCCGGCGCGGGTGAAGAAGGCCCGGCGCGACGGGATCATGCGCCTGCAGAAGCGGCTGGTGGCCGCCGCGCCGCAAGGCGCGCGTCGGCACCGAGGTCCGCGTGATGGTGGACGGTCCGTCGCCCGACTCGCCGCTGGTGATCACCGGCCGGCTCGAGGGCCAGGCCCCGGACATCGACTCGATCGTGGTCCTGTCCGACTGCGATCCGTCAGCGAATTCCCTGCCGGACGCATCATTTCCGCCCGTGTGTCGGCCTCGCGGGCCTACGACCTGGTCGCCGTGCCGTTGCCGGCATAGCAGCCGGCTTGCTATACTTTGCAGTGGTCTTGCGGGAAAGGCTGTTGTTAGTGGGCCCGTGCCCACTTTTCGTGTTTTTGGGGCCTTTCTGATGGCCACCGGTGCCGGGAAGACACATTGAGCGCGATTGCGCGCGGCCGCGCGGCCGCGTCGCCGCCAGTCACGGCCTCGAGCTGTTCGACGTGCAGTTCCGGCGGGAATCCGGCGGATGGGTGCTGCGCGTCGTGCTGCGATCGGCTGGGGCCGGACGAGCTTGTCGGCATCGAGGACTGTCAGCGCGTCAGCCACGATCTGAGCGCGCTGCTCGACGTCGAAGAGGATCTGACCGCCGGGTTCGCCCGAGGGGTACACCCTGGAAGTCTCGTCGCCCGGGCTCGACCGGCCGCTTCGGGGAGAAGCCGACTATCGGCGGTTCGTCGGGACGGCTGGCGAAGATTGTGACGAGAGCACCGGTCGAGGGCCAGTCGCATTTTGCGGGCCGGCTCGTCGGGGTGGACGCGGGCACGGTGGTACTCGAAGAGGGGCGGCGCACGCATCGGGTGCCGCTGCGATCTGATGAGTCGCGCCCGGCTCGAAGTGGAGTTCTGAGACAGAGACACGATATGGCTACCGAACTGCAGCAGATGATCGATGTCGTCGCGAAGGACAAGGGCATCGATCCGACCATCGTGATTGGCGCCATCGAGGACGCCTACCTGGCGGCCTCGCGCAAGGTGTTCAAGGGCGACGAGGACCTGCGATCGCGGTTCAACCTGGAAACCGGGCAGGTCGAGCTCTACGCCGTGCGGCAGATCGTGGCCGACGTGACCAACCCCGCCCGGGAGATCTCGCTCGGCGAGGCCCAGGAGCTCTACGGCGAGGAAGCCGAAGTCGGGATGGAGATCGAGTTCCCGAAGGAAACCGAGAAGCTCGGCCGCATCGCCGCGCAGACCGCCAAGCAGGTCATCGCCCAGCGCGTGCGCGAGGCCGAGCGCGAGAAGATCCACGGCGAGTTCAGCCAGCGCATCGGCGAGGTCGTCAACGCGATGGTCAAGCGCTTCGAGAGCGGCGACATCATCGCGGAAATCGGCCGCGTCGAAGCGCAGATTCCGCGCAAGGAACAGTCGCGCGCGGAGAACTACGCCATCGGCGACCGCGTGCGCGCCGTCATCAAGGCGGTCTCGAAGAACGCCAAGGGCCCGCAGGTCATCCTGTCGCGCACCGATCCGGCGCTGCTCATCAAGCTGTTCGAGCAGGAAGTGCCGGAGATCTACGACGGCACGGTGATGATTCGCGGCGCCGTCCGCGAGGCGGGCGACCGCGCCAAGGTCGCGGTCTTCTCGCGCGAGCGCGACGTCGATCCGGTCGGCGCCTGCGTCGGCATGCGCGGCACGCGCGTGCAGGCCATCATCCGCGAGCTGCGCGGCGAGAAGATCGACATCGTCGAGTGGTCCGAGGACCCGGTCACGTTCGTGACCAAGGCCCTCAGCCCCGGCCCGCGTGCAGCGCGTGAGCATCGTCGACGACGAGCAGCGCGTGATGGAGGTGGTGGTCGAGGACCGCCAGCTCTCGCTGGCCATCGGCAAGAAGGGCCAGAACGTGCGGCTGGCCGCCAAGCTGACCGGCTGGAAGATCGACATCAAGAGCGAAGAAGAGAAGCGCAAGGAAGTCGAGCTGCAGCTGGCGGGCATCGACTTCGGCGAGGCGACCGTCGAGATCGCATGCCGCTCAGCGCTGCCCGACATCCACGACGAAGTGGTCGCCGTGCTGCGCGCGGCCGGCTACGACACGGTCGAGAAGGTCCTCGAGGCCGACCGGGCGACGCTCGGCGCGCTGCCGGGCTTCGACGCCGAGACGGTCGAGGCCGGTGCGTCGCGGCTGCGCCAGGCGGCAACAGGCGTCGCGCAGGCCGAACAGGCAGCGCAGGCGCTGGCTGAGCCGGCGGTGACTGACGAGCCGGCTCCGAGTGACGAGCCTGCCGTGGCGGACTCGACCGGCCGACGCTGATGCACCCGTCGAGGGTCGCGATCGGGACGGGCAGTCGTCGTCGGGCGTTCGACGTCCGACCAGGTGAGGAGCCTCGTTGGCCACTGTCCGAATTTACAAGGTCGCCGAACTGCTGGGCCTGTCGAGCCAGGACGCCATGGCCCTGCTCAAGCAGGAGACCGGCATCGACGTGAAGAGCGCGTCGAGCTCGATCGAAGAGATCGTCGCGCGCCAGTTCGTCGAGCGGCAGGCGCGGAAGCGCCAGATCGCGCTGCCGCCAGGCACGCTCTTCGCCGAGACGCCCGTCGCCGAAGGGCCCCGGCAAGCCAGGCGGAAGGCGCCGGAGCCGCCCAAGCCGCGGCCCCCGTGCTGCGTCCGCGTCTGGTCAAGACGCTCAAGCCGCTGCCGACCGGCGACGCCGAGTCCGCAGGGGCTGACCACGAGTTCGAGCCGGCCCACGAAGAGCCGCACGTGGACACCGTGCCTGTGGCGCACGTCGAGGCCGAACCCGAGGTGCACGAGCCGGCCGCCGAGGCGGTGGCCGAAGCCGAGGTGCGCGAGGTGACGGCCCCGGCCGACACGCCGGAGTCCGCCCCAGCGGCGGCCGCGCCGACCGCGCCGGTCGCGGCACCGGTCGTCCACGACCACGAGGACGTGCCCGCCGAGCACGAGACGCCGACCCCGGCCGCCGCGCCGGCGCCGGCCCCAGCCGCGGCCCCGGTCGCGCCGCCGATGCCGCCGCCCGTCGCACCGTCCGCGCCGCCGCCGATGGCTGCCCGCCCGGTAGGCCGGCTGGTGCCGCCGACGCGGCGCCTGCGCATCGAAGATCCGCTGACCGGCGAGGCGCCGGCCGCGCGGCCGCTGCCGCAGCGTCCCGTCATTCGTCCGCAGCGGTCTCGCCGCCCGCGCCGACCCGTCCGCGCCGTCACGCCCGGCGGCCAGCGCACGGACGCCGTTCGACCCGGCCCGGCGGCCCGACGTCGGCGCGGCCGCCCCTCGGTGGACCGCGACCGCTGCCGTCGCAGCCCGTCCGACCGGCCGGCGCACCCGGCGCGCCCTCACGCCCAGGCCAGCCGCCGCTCCGGCCGCCGTTCCGTCCCGCGGGCCCGCGCCCGGGTCGCGGTCCGGTTCCTCGACGCGTCGCGACGACCGGCCGTCGATGTCGGCGTCCGCGGAAGCGCCGCCGCCGATCACCAAGCTCATCACGCTGGCCGAAGGCATGACGGTCAAGGACCTGGCCGACAAGCTCGAGGTCAAGGCCAAGGACGTGCTGAAGAAGCTGATGGATCGTCGCATGATGATGACCATCAACTCGACGCTCGACGCCGAGACGGCGACGATGATCGCGCGCGACTTCGGCGCCGAGGTGCTGATCCGGACCTTCGAAGAGGAACTGACCGACGTCGAAACCGGAGTGTCGTCAACCCGGAAGATCTGGTCACGCGCGCGCCGGTGGTCACCGTCATGGGTCACGTCGACCACGGCAAGACGACGCTGCTCGACGCCATCCGCGAGACCAAGGTCGCCGAACGCGAAGCCGGCGGCATCACCCAGCACATCGGCGCCTACTCGGTCGAGGTCAATGCGGATCGTCGCGTGGTGTTCCTCGACACGCCGGGTCACGAAGCGTTCACGATGATGCGCGCGCGCGGCGCCAAGGTCACCGACATCGTCGTCCTGGTCGTGGCGGCCGACGACGGCGTCATGCCGCAGACGCGCGAAGCGATCGACCACGCGAAGGCGGCCAACGTGCCGATCGTGGTGGCGGTCAACAAGATCGACAAGCCCGGCGCCAACGCCGAACGCGTCAAGCGCGAGCTGTCCGAACTGGGCCTGATGCCGGAAGCGTGGGGCGGCACGACGGTCACGGTCGAAGTGTCCGCGCGCCAGCGCAAGAACACTCGACCAGCTGCTCGAGATGATCCTGCTCGTCGCCGATATCGCGCGACCTCAAGGCCAACCCGAAGCGCATGGCGCAGGGCACGGTCATCGAAGCCAAGCTCGACCGCGGCCGCGGTCCCGTCGCGCACGTCCTGGTCCAGGACGGCACGATCAGCGAGGGCGACCTGTTCATCGCCGGCACCGTCGACGGCAAGGTCCGCGCGCTGTTCGATGACCTCGGCACAGAAGATCAAGAAGGCCGGGCCGTCTACGCCGGTCGAAGTGCTCGGCCTGTCCGCACTGCCATCACCGGGCGACACGTTCCAGGTCATCGACGATCCGATCAAGGCGCGCCAGGTGGTGACGTACCGCCAGGCGCAGGCCAAGGAGAAGCTGCTGTTCGGCAAGGGCGCGCGTCTGACGCTCGAGTCGCTGCAGCAGCAGATGGCCGAAGGCGGCATGAAGGAACTGCCGATCATCATCAAGGCCGACGTGCAGGGATCGGCCGAAGTGCTGGCCGACTCGCTGATCAAGCTCAGCGACGAGCGCGTCAAGATCCGGACCATCCACACCGGCGCTGGCGCCATCAACGAGTCGGACGTGCTGCTGGCGACCGCGTCGAGCGCGATCATCATCGGCTTCAACGTGCAAGCCCGACCGCAATGCCGCCGAAGTCGCCGAGCGCGAGGAGGTGGACATCCGCCACCACTCGATCATCTACAACGTCACCGACGAGATGCGGAAGGCCATGTCGGGCCTGCTCGAGCCGACGCTCAAGGAAACCCGCATCGGCTCGGCGCGAGGTGCGCCAGATCTTCAAGACGCCGAAGACGGGCACCATCGCGGGCTGCATGGTCATGGACGGCCGCATCACCCGCGGCGGCGACACGCAGGCGCGCCTGGTGCGCGACGGCGCCATCCTCTGGACGGGCAAGCTCTCCTCGCTTCGCCGGTTCAAGGACGACGTCAGCGAGGTCAAGCTGGGACTCGAGTGCGGTATCGGTCTCGATCGCTTCAACGACATCCAGGTCGGCGACGTCATCGAGGTGCTCACCGTCGAGCGGATCGCGCAGACGGTGTGACGGTCGCGCTGCTGACGGTCGAGCTCTACCTCCCGATGTCACAGTCGCTCAAGGACAAGCGCATGGTGCTGCGGCGGCTGAAAGACCGCCTCGGCGCGATGAACCTCTCGGTCGCCGAGGTGGCGCACCAGGAGCTCTGGCAACGCGCCGGCCTGGCCATCGCCACCGTCGCCTCGGCCGATCAGGTGGCCGAGCAGACGCTGCGGGCGGCCCTCGACGAAATCGAACGGCTGGAGCCCGATCTGGTCACCAGAAGCCAGGTGGAGTACCTTCGCTGACATGGCCCAAGGCAATCGTCCCGACCGAGTTGGCGAGGAGATTCGCCAGGAGCTGAGCACCCTGCTCGCGCGCGAAGTGCAGCGATCCGGGGATCGGCTTCGTCACGCTCACGCGCGCCAAGGTCTCGCCGGACCTGCAGATGGTCCGCATCTTCTACACGCGAGATGGGGGACGAGAAGACCCGTCGCGAGACGGCCAAGGCGCTTGCAGCGCGCCACGCCGTTCCTGCGCCGGCAGATCGGCGCACGCGTGCGGCTGCGGCGCGTCCCGGAACTGCGTTTCGAGTTCGACCAGAGCGTGCAGCACCAGGACCGGGTCGAGCAGATCCTGCTCGAACTGCAGGCCGAGCGCGAGGCACGCGGGGAAACCGCGCCGGCCGCCGAACCCGGTGCGGCCGCCGACGCTCCCGACAGCGGCGCCCCGGACGCCGTGACCGGCAGCCCGAAGTCCTCCGCCGATACGCCTTCGGGAGACTGAGTGTCGTCAGCCGTCGCCATTGCCGCCGCGCTGCGCGAGCGGCAGTCCTTTCTGCTCACCTCGCACGCCCGGCCGGATGGCGATGCCATCGGCTCGGCGATGGCCCTGGCCTTGGCCCTCGACGCGCTGGGCAAGTCCGTCCGCATCGTCAACCGGGACCCGGTGCCCGAGCCCTATCGGGTGTTCCCGGCGGTCGACCGGATCGAGGTCGCCGAGGAGGTCACGCACGAGGCCGACGCGCTGGTCGTGATGGAGTGCAGCGACCTCACCCGTCCCGGAGTCGCCGGCCTCGATCGCTACTTCGCCATCAACATCGATCATCACCTCGGCAACACGATGTACGGCGCCGTGAACTGGTTCGACGGGTCGGCGTGTGCCTGTGGCGAGCTGGTGGCCGACGTGATCGACGCTCTCGGCGTGGCGTGGACGCCAGACATCGCGGCCCATCTCTACCTGGCCATCTCCACCGACACCGGCGGCTTCCGGTACGGGCCGATCTCGCCGCGCACCTTCGAGGTGTGCCGGCGCATCGCCGACACGGGCGTCAATCCGTCGGGCCTCGCCCGGCAGATCTTCGACAGCCATTCGATCGGTCGCGTGCGCCTGACGGGCGCCATGCTGAACGCGATGGAACTGCACCACGGCGATCGACTCGCGGTCCTGGCCTTCGACGACGGCCTGCTCGCCTCGTGTGGCGCGACCCAGGACGACACCGAGGGACTCGTCAACCTGCCGCTCGGGGCCCGTGGCGTCGAGGCCGTGGCGCTCTTCAAGCGGGTCGGGGCGGACACCTGGCGCGTGAGCCTGCGCTCCAAGGGCCACGTGGATGTGCGGGCCGTGGCGGCCCAGTGGCAGGGCGGCGGACACACCAACGCCTCGGGCCTGACCATCACGCCGGCCTCGCCCGAGGCCCGCGACGCCCTCCTCGCCGCGCTCAGCGACGCCATCGACCGGGCATGACGGGCGTCCTGCTCATCGACAAGCCCGTCGGCCCGACGTCCCACGACGTCGTCGCGCGTATCCGCCGCGTGACCGGTGAACGCAGCATCGGCCACACGGGGACGCTGGATCCGCGGGCGAGCGGGCTGCTTCCGCTCGTCACGGGCCGGGCGACCCGGCTGGCGTCCCTGCTCTCCGGCCGCGACAAGACGTACCTGGCGACGATCCGGCTCGGGTTCTCCACCTCCACCGATGACGCGGCTGGCGTGGCGACCAGCGACGTCGCCGGGGACCTGCCGGACGGATGCCGACGTGGCCGCCTCGCTGGAGGCGTTCAGGGGGTCGTTTCTCCAGACCCCGCCGGCCCACTCGGCCAAGAAGGTGGCCGGCCACCGGGCCTATGACCTGGCGCGGCGCTCCCAGCCCGTCGAGCTCGCGCCGGTGACCGTCACGGTGCGCGAGCTGCACTGGCGCGGGCGTCGGGGGACCTCCTGGAGGTCGAGCTGACCGCGACTGCCGGTTTCTACGTGCGAGCGCTGGCTCGGGATCTGGGGCAGCGGCTGGGGTGCGGCGGGCACCTGGCCGAGCTGCGCCGGACCCGCAGTGGGAGCTTCGACGTGACCCAGGCGCTGTCGCTGGCGGAAGCGGAGCGCCTGGGCCCGGCGCTCGAAAGCCACCTCCTCGCAGCGGCCGAGGCCGTGGCCCACCTGCCGGCCGCCGTCTTGACGCCGGCGGGGCTGGGTCGGGTTCGGCACGGCAACGCGGTTGGCCCTGGATTCCTCGTCTCAGGTGGCCCGGGCGCCCTGTCGAGTCCGGGGCCGGTACGGTTGCTGTCGGACGATGGCGCGCTGGTCGCCATCGCCAGCAGCCGCGACGGCGCTTTGCATCCAGTGACAGTCCTCGGGTAACATTAGGTCTTTGTGGCCGTCCTCAGCGGACGGTCGCTGTGCAACGGCGGTCCTGGTCCCGCGCCCCCGCGCGCTCTGGGCCGTCCGTGGAGGTTACCGAATCGTGCTGACGAACGAACGGAAGACGGAAGTCATCGGCGGCTACAAGACGCACGACACCGACACCGGTTCCCCCGAAGTGCAGGTCGCGCTCCTCAGCGAGCGGATCAGCTACCTGACGGAACATTTCAAGACCCACGCCAAGGACCATCATTCGCGCCGCGGGCTGTTGAAGCTCGTCGGCCAGCGTCGGCGGCTGCTCGACTACCTGAAGCGCAAGGATCTCGACCGCTACGGCGAGTTGATCAAGCGCCTCGGTATCCGCAAGTAGTCGAACCGGACAACGGCGGGCGTCGGCCGTGGACAGACGCCAGCGATTCAGGGGTATGTCACCCACTGGCGCTGCCTTGACCCCTCGTGCTTCCAGTCCTTCCCATGATCCCCAAAGCGCACCGACAGACATCACGCTCGGCACCCGTACGATCTCGATTGAAACCGGCAAGCTCGCGAAGCAGGCCGATGGCGCGGTGATCGTTCGCTCCGGCGACACGATGGTGATCGTCACCGCGTGTCACGCCGCCACGGCGCGTGTCGGCATCGACTTCCTGCCGCTCACGGTGGACTACCGCGAGTACACCTACGCGTCGGGCCGCATCCCCGGCGGGTTCTTCAAGCGGGAGAGCAAGCCGGCCGAGAAGGAAGTGCTGACCAGCCGCCTGATCGACCGCCCGATCCGTCCGCTGTTCCCGGGTGGCTGGCACTACGAAACGCAGATCGTCGCGCTGCTCATCTCGGCCGACACGGAGAACGACTCCGATGTCCTGGCGATCACGGGTGCCTCGGCGGCCCTCTCCATTTCCTCGATTCCGTTCCAGAAGGCCATCGCCGGCGTGCGCGTCGGCCTGGTGGACGGCGCCTACGTCATCAACCCGACGTACGCGGAGCGGCGCGCGAGCAAGATTGACCTGGTCGTGGCCGGCAGCAGCGACGCGATCATGATGGTCGAGGCGGGCGCGAAGGAAGCGACCGAGGAAGAGATGGTCGGCGCGCTCGACGCGGCCCACGCCGCGATCAAGACGATTGTCGCCGCCATCGAAGCCTTGAAGGCCGCGGTCGGCAAGCCGAAGAAGGCGGTCGCGAGCAAGAGCATCGACGCCGCGTTCGCGAAAGAGGTCGAAGCGAAGGCCTACGGACCGCTGGCCGACGCCATGCGGATCAAGGACAAGCTCGAGAACTACGGGCAGGTGGACGAGGCGCTGGCCGACCTGGTCGGCAGCTATCCCGAAGACGCCGCCGACGCGCGCAGCAACGCCAAGAGCGTCTTCAAGTCGCTCAAGGAAAAGGTCATGCGCGACGAGATCCTCGAGCGCGGCCAGCGGCTCGACGGCCGGCGCTTCGACGAGATCCGTCCCATCTGGATCGAGACCGGTGTGCTCCCGCGCGTGCACGGCTCGGCCGTGTTCACCCGCGGCGAGACGCAGGCCCTGGTCAGCGCCACGCTCGGCACCGACGACGACGCGCAGAAGATCGAAACGGTGGAAGGCGAGACCTACCGCCGCTTCATGCTGCACTACAACTTCCCGCCCTTCTCGGTCGGTGAAGTGCAGTTCCTGCGCGGCCCGGGCCGCCGCGAGATCGGCCACGGCGCGCTCGCCGAGCGCGCGCTCGTGCCGCTGCTGCCGACCGCCGAGGAGTTCCCCTACACCGTCCGCCTCGTCTCCGACATCCTCGAGTCCAACGGCTCGTCGTCGATGGCCTCGGTCTGCGGCGGCGCCATGGCGCTGATGGACGCGGGCGTGCCGCTGAAGGCCCCGGTGGCCGGCGTGGCCATGGGCCTGGTGATGGACGAGGAGACGGGCAAGTGGGCTGTCCTCAGCGACATCGCGGGCGCCGAGGACCACTACGGCGACATGGACTTCAAGGTCGCCGGGACGCGCACGGGCATCACGGCGCTGCAGATGGACATCAAGGTCGGCGGCATCACGATGGACATCATGCGCAAGGCGCTCGATCAGGCGAAGAAGGGCCGGTTCGAGATCCTCGACACGATGGCGGCCGCGCTCGAAGCGCCGCGCGCGGACATCTCGGCGTTCGCGCCGCGCATCGTCACCATCCGCATCCCCACCGAGAAGATCCGCGACGTCATCGGACCGGGCGGCAAGACGATCCGCAGCATCATCGAAAAGACCGGCGTGAAGATCGACGTCGAAGACGACGGCCGCGTGAACGTGGCCTCGTCCGACGAAGCGGCCGCGCAGCGGGCGATCACGATGATCAAGGAACTGACCGCCACGCCGGAGCTCGACAAGGCCTACATGGGGACGGTCGAGCGCATCACCGACTTCGGCGCGTTCATCGAGATCATGCCCGGCGTGGACGGCCTGCTGCACGTCTCGGAGATCGCGAACTACCGCGTGAAGGACGTCCGCGACGAGCTCAAGGAAGGCGAGCAGATGATGGTCAAGGTCATCAACATCGACCCGTCTGGCAAGGTCCGCCTGAGCCGCAAGGCGCTCCTGGGCCCCGACGAAGGCACCGCGCCGCGCGACCCGCGGCCCGTGCATGACGGACCGACTGACGGCGGCGGCGACCGCGGCGGACGCGGCGATCGCGACCGCGGCCCGCGTGGCGGGGGCGATCGTCGCCCGCGCCGCTGAGAAACCGTTACACTGACAGGGTAGCCTGCCCTCCCCGGCCAGGACGACCATGAGGTCGTCTGATCGACAGGAGGGTTCTGTGACCATGTCTCTCCGTCCCGTGTCCCGGGTGCGGTTTCTGACCATCGCCGCTGTCTGTGCGGCGGTCGTGTCGCTCGGCGTCATCGTCGTCGCGCAAACGAAGCGTGAGTTCGATGTCGTCGGCCGCAACTACCGTTTCGTCGTGTCCGGCACGGATCGGCCAGAGATTCGTGTGACCGAGGGCGACCTCGTGCGCATTGCCTTCACGGCCGAGGACATCGCCCACAGCTTCACCGTCGAGGACAAGGACGGCAGCCACTACCGCATCATGCGCCGGGCCGAGCCGGGCCGACCCGTGTCGTTCGACTTCCGCGCCGACAAGGCCGGGACGTTCCGCTTCTTCTGCAGTCTCACCATCGACGAGAAGTGCCGCGACATGCAGGGGTCGCTCGTCGTCGCGCCGAAGTCCGGGCGCGAGTAAGGCGTCGTCAGGAGTTCAGCGCCGGCGCCGTACGCGCCAGGCCACGGCGACCAGCGCCAGAGCCGTCAGCGACAGCGTTCCGGGTTCGGGTACTGCTTCGACCGCCGCCTGGTCGGCGAAGAACAGGTTGTCGATCGCGAAATCGTTGCCGCTGAACGCGATATGCGTGTTGATCAGTTCCAGCGTGATTGACGAGACCGGCCCGGAATTCCACACGCCGGAGCCGCTGATCCAGACGCCAGGCGCGCCGACGGAGAACGCCGTCACGAGCACGCCATTGGCGTACCACGACAGTTCAGCGAACTCGGTCTTGCCCGGTCCGGGGTATGTGTCGTTGCAGCAGATGTTCATGCCGAACCCCTGGAACACGTAGTTCGTGAACGGTGTGACGGCAAAGGTGGTGCCCCAGACGACGGCGTCGGAATCATCGGGGCCGTTGGCCACGAGCATGAGGCCCGCACCGCTGTAGTCGGTCGCGTCAACGAAGAAAGGGTTCCAGCCAAGCGAGTTGGCACGGACCGCGTACTCGAGCGCCGCTGTGTTGCCGGCCGGTGCCGCGTTGTACTCGGACGTGAAGCCGGTATAGCCGGCGCTGAAGTCGCCATTCGGGATCAGATTGATTGGCGTGGCGTAGGCCGGGCGGACGAAAGAGGCGACCACGACGAGGAGCAGTGAGGTTCGAATCGACACGGAGCGAGACATGGGATGATCCTAGAGCCTCCGTCGATGGCCGGGGTGTCCAGAAAGACACACTCTGACCGAGGTTCCGCGACATCCGCGCGCGGACTTCACTGTTCTGCGCAATATCGTGGTCGGGAGGGGCTGAGGACCTGCGGGGCCCTACCGAAGGGTGGACGTCCTGACGTCCTTCACCCGCACATACGCCGCAGCGATCGCCAGCCGCTCCGCCACCGACGGATGGCGGTAGTGCAGCCACCGGGTGAGCGGGGCCGGCCGCTCTTCGGCCAGGTGGCGATCGCCCAGCCGGCGGATCGCGGTGCCGAAAGCTTCGGCACCATCCGTGATCGCCAGCGCGAAGATGTCGGCGCGGCGTTCGTGACGGCGTGACTGGGCGTGCCGCAGCGGCGTGGCGGCCACCCACACCAGGCCCGCGACCAGCGCAAGAAACGGCAACGTCGCGAGCGCGGCCGGCGACTCCCCCACGCTTCCGGGCGGCGCGAGTCGCAGCGCCAGATCCGCGATCCCCAGCGCACCGCAGAGCAACGCGGCGTCGAGCGCCCAGGTGCGCCACAGATCCAGGTACTTGTGGTGCGCCAGTTCGTGCGCCACCACCACCGCAATCTCGTCGTCTGTCCAGTCGCGCACGATCGTCGAGGCCACGAACACCCGGCGCGACCGTCCGGCGCCGGCCACGACGGCCGTCATCGGCGAGGCACGGTCAACCTGCCACTCCAGAATGCCCGCCACCGGCACGCGAGACCGTTCGATGAGCCCCTCGAGGCGGGCGACCAGGGACGGCCGTGAGAGACGCTGAGCCGCAGCGAGCCGCGTCATCACGGCGGGCGAGGCGTGCAGGGCGAGGGCCAATCCGGCTGACGCCAGGGCGCCGGCCATGACCCACCACCAGGGACCGGCCAGCACCACGGCGACGCGGACGGCAAGTCCCGCGGCAAACGCGGCGAGCACGGCGACGACCGCGGTGGGAATCAGGGCGCCGACCACGTCCTCCACCGTTCCGCCATGCTCCGGGCGGTACTTGCGACCGGCGCCCAGCTCCAGCGAGAGGACCGCGGGCAGCGCGGCCGCCTCCCAGAGGACGACCAGCAGGAGGCAGTACACCGCGAGTGCGAGCGTGCCGTGGAGCCAGTCGTCGGCGCCCGCCAGCCGATTCGCGAAGGACGCGAGCCAGCCCGATGCCGGAGAGAGCGCGACCACGGCCAGCACCGTGCCCGCCGAGAGGAGCCCCGCCACGCCCGCGCGCCGCTTCAGGCGCTGATACCGCGTGGCCCGGGTCTCGTTCATCGACGCGCCCGCCGCGCTAGTTCAGCTGCACGGAGATGAGCTTGGACACGCCCGGCTCCTCCATCGTCACGCCGTAGAGCCGGTCGGCTATCTCCATGGTCTTGCGGTTGTGGGTGATGAGGATGAACTGCGTGTGCGTCTGCATGCTCTGCAGCATCTCGACGAAGCGCCCGATGTTGGCGTCGTCGAGCGGCGCGTCGATCTCGTCGAGCAGGCAGAACGGACTGGGACGGTACTGGAAGATGGCGAACATCAGCGCCATGGCCGTGAGCGCCTTCTCGCCGCCCGAGAGCAGCTGGACGTTCTGCAGGCGCTTGCCCGGGGGCTGCGCGATGATGTCGATGCCGCTCTCGCTGTCGTTCTCCTGGTCGATGAGCGTGAGCCCGGCCCGGCCGCCGCCAAAGAGCGTCATGAACGTCTTCTCGAAGTTGGTGTTGATGATCGCGAAGGCGTCCGAGAACCGCTCGCGCGTCGTCTTGTCGATCTTGCGAATGGCCTCGCCGGTCTGCGCGATCGCATCCAGCAGGTCCTTCCGCTGCGTCGTGAGAAACGCGTGACGGGTCTCGAGGTCGTCGAACTGCTCGATGGCCATCATGTTGACGGGACCGAGGCGATCGATCTTCTTCTTGAGGTCGGTGACGACCTGGTCTGGCGTGAGCAGCGCGTCCTCCGGGAGCACGCCGTCCGCGTCGGCCTCGCCTGGACTGGCTGTCATGGCGACCCCGTCGGTCCGGCCCTCGTCGGTGTCTTCGTCGTCGTCCGGCGTGGCCGCGGCGGCGACGCGGCGGGCGGGCGCCTGCAACTCACCAGCCGCCTCCATGCGCGCGACCTCGATGGCCACCTCGTCAATCGTGGCGCCGACGGTCTCGACACAGGCCGTCGCCAGGTGCGTCAGGTCCGACGTCGCGGTCACGCGCGCCAGCTCGAACTGCATGACCTCGGCGCGCACGGACTCCAGGGCCTGGCGGGCGGTCCGGATCTGGCCGTCCTTGGCGGCGAACTCCCCGCGCAGGGACGAGACCTCTTCGTCGAGCGCGCGCATGCCCGCCTTGAGCGCCTCGAGCGCGCGCACCCCCTCGTCGAGCGCCTGCTCGTGGGCGACAATCGACGCGCGCAACTCCTCGCGCCGAGCCTCGGTACGCACGATGTCAGCCTCGCGACCGGCGATCCGCGCTTCGAGCTCCCGGGCAGCCTCGTCGAGGCGACGGACCTCGTTCTCGAGGGCCGAGGCACGTTCGACGAGGGCGGCCTGTTCGCTGCGGGCCTGGCTGACGATCTGCAGACGGCCCTCGGTGAACTCGCGCGCGGACTGCAGGCGGGCCAGCACATCGCGGAGCCGGTCCTCGACGACCTGCCGTTCCGCGTCGTGACGCGCCATGGCCTCGGCGGCTTCGTCACGTCGGCGGGACGTCGCGCTCTCCTCTTCCGTGGCGCGCTGCCGTTCGGTGGTCACGACGTCGAGCCGGCGCGAGACCCGTGACAACGACTCGCTCGTCCGGGCGACGCCGGCCTCGACGCCGACGATGGTCTTCTCGTGCCGATGCTGGGCGTTGACGGCCTCGTTGAGCGCGGCGGTCGTCGCGCCGAGACTGGCCTCCAGGCGCGCGAGTTCCTCGGCGTGGGCCTTCACGTCGGCGGAGACCGCGTCGATCTCATCGCGCAGCGACAGGATCTCGGCGCGGCTTTCGAAGATACCTCGCACGTCCTGGCGGGATCCCGTCTCGACGCGACCCGTGGCACGAAAGACGTCTCCGCTCCGCGTGGCGACCGGCACGCCAAGCCGTCCTGCCAGCGCCCGGGCCTCGTGCTCCGTTTCGACGATCACGGCGAGGCCGACCAGCGCGCGCAGCGCTTCGGCGTGCGGGCCAGTGGTCGTCACGAGCGCGTCCAGCGCGTGGGCGCCGGCGGGGAGGTCGATGGGCCTGGACCGATCCGAGGCCGCGAGCCCTTCGAGTACCACGAAGCCGCAGCGACCGACGTTGTGCCGGGCCAGCAGGTCGCGCGAGGCGGCCACGTCGTCAAACGACTCGACCACCACGTGCTGCACCAGGTCACCGAGGAGGGCGTCCACCGCCCGCTCGAACGACCGGCTGACCTGCAGGTGGTCGGCCACCGCCCCGTGCCGCTTCAGGTCGCGCCCTGAGTCCCCCAGGAGGAACTTCGCGGCGTCGCCAAAAGTGGCGCGGCTCGCTTCGAGCTGCTCGAGGGACCGGAGCCGGGCACCCCGGCCCGCCAGGTCGCGTTCGGCAGCGGCGCGCGCGGTGACGATGGTCTCGCGGGTGGCACGAAGGACCTGGAGGGCCGCCTCCAGCCGGGCGCGCTCCTCGCGTGCCTCGGCGAGCGCTATCCTGCCCGCGTCCAGAGCCGTGCTCGCCGCGTCCTGCTCGCTCCGCACACGCTCAGCTTCAGCCGTGAGGTCGCGGGCCTCGATCTCGAACCGTTCCCGATCGGCGGCGATGCGGTCCCGCATGGCCGCCGCATGATCGCGCGCCTGGCGCAGGGCCTGCAGCGTGGTGGCGGCGGCCATCACCGACGCGCGCGTCTCGTCAGCCTCCTGTTCGACGGCCTGCGCGGCCTCGAGCGCCCGCGCGTAGTCGGCCTGGAGATCCGCGACGCGCTGGCCGATGCCCTCGAGCGACTCGCGCGCGGCCATTGAGGCGGCGCGCTGGCTGGCAATGGCGTCCTGACCCGGTCCGCGCCGCGCCTGTAGGTCCCGCACTTCGCCAGCCGCCGCCTCGGCCTGCCGTCCCAGATCTTCGATCTGCTGGGCGTCGAACTGGATCTGTTGCTGCCGGCGTCCGATCGCCAGGTCGTGCGCATGGGCTTCTTCGCGCGACGCGGTGGACCGTGACTCGGCCTCGGCCAGGCCCAGGCGCAGAGTCGCGGCGGCCGCCTCGACCTCAGACAGCCGGGCCGCGGCCCCGGTCTCTCGAACCCGCGCGTCGTTGAGCTGCCCTTCTGCAGCGACGATCTCCCGCGACAACGTCGCATGCCGCTGGGCGAACTGCACCTGCTCCCAGCGCCGCAGCTCCTCACGGAGCCGCTTGTAGCGGCGCGCCCGGGCCGCCTGACGCTTGAGCGCCCCGCGCTGCTTATCGACCTCGAAGATGATGTCGTCCACGCGCGTCAGGTTCTGCTCGGCCGCCTCGAGCTTCAGCTCGGCGGATCGGCGACGCGACTTGTACTTGGTGACACCGGCCGCCTCTTCGATGAGCATGCGACGCTCGGCCGGTCGCGACGCGAGGATCTGGCCGATCTTGCCCTGTTCGATCACGGCATAGGCCTTGACGCCCAGACCGGAATCCATCAACAGGTCGTGGACGTCGCGCAGGCGGCAGACCTCGCCGTCAATCAGGTACTCGCTCTCACCAGACCGGTAGAGCCGGCGCCCGATCTCGACGTCACGCGTCAGGACCACGGCCGGGGATTCGTCGAGGAGGGCATCGAAGGTCGCCTGGGCCGCGGCGGCCTGGGCCACCTCTGTCAGCTTCAGCCGCACCTCGGCGGTCGCGGTCGGCTTGCGGGCATCGCTGCCGTTGAAGATGACGTCTTCCATCCGCTCGCCGCGCAGGCTCTTGGCACTCTGCTCGCCGAGCACCCAGGTGATCGCGTCAACGACGTTGCTCTTCCCGCAGCCGTTGGGGCCCACGATGGCGGTCACCCCGTCGTCGAACCCGAGTTCGGCGCGGTCAGGGAAGCTCTTGAACCCAGCAATGTGGAGTCTGGAAAGGCGCATGCAACTCGGAAATCAGACAGCCGTGATCAGGGGCGATCGGCACCAGCGCCATCGACCAGGAAACGGCATGGAAACGGCGACTACGCGCGGAAGGACGCGATTGCGGGTCAGTCTAACAAGCGCTATCTATGGCGGCAAGAGCAAAGAGGGCCGCTAGGGAATGTGGTGATGTGGTGATGTATGAAGGGGTGATGTCAGGGTCTCGCGACATCACCACATCGCCACATCACCACATCCAAATCTCAGTCATTTCCTCGCAATGAGCTTCCCCGCCTCGTCGAAGTAGCCGAGGGCCTTCTGGACCTGGGGGTCCACGCTCGAGAGGTTGCGGCGGGCTTCCTCGACGCCGAACAGGTCCACGTCCACCTCGAATCGGATCATGGCACGGACGAACGGCAGGTCCGTCTTGAGCGCCTCCTCATCGACCTTCACGCGCTGTCCGGCGAGGTACTTGCGGAAATCGTCCATCATCGCGTCGGTCAGCTGCCACCCCTGAGCGACCTTGTAGGCGGCGGCCGACTGGGCGCCGGGTCGCTGGTCCCCTTCCTTGGTGAACCGCTCGGCGAACCCGATGAACGCACCCCGCCCGAGGACCAGCCGGGAGAACCGGGTGGGGTTGAACCCTTCGACGGGGCCCGCCACGAAGTGGTCGGGCTCGACGCCGCCACCGCTGTAGACCTTGCGGCCGGCGCCCGTGTACTTGAGCTGCGAGGGGTCATGCTGGCGGTCGGCGCTCTGGTCGCGCAGCGAGTAGGTGAGGTACTCGTCGAACGCGCCGTCCCAGGGACGCTGAATCATGCGTCCGCTGGGCGTGTAGTAGCGGCCGGTTGTCAGCAACAGGCCGGCACCGTTGCTGATCGGATAGACCGACTGCACGAGGGCCTTGCCGAACGTCGTCTCGCCGACGAGCAGACCGCGGTCGTGGTCCTGCATGGCGCCGCTGACGATCTCGGAGGCGCTCGCACTCTGACGGTTGACCATGACAATCAAGGGCACGTCCTGGTAGCTGCCCTCTTCGACCGCCCGGTAGTCGTCATCCGAGTTCGGGATGCGGCCACGCGTGTAGACGATCATCTGTCCCTTCTTCAGGAACTGGTTCGACACGGCGATCGCCTGATCGAGCGGACCACCGGGGTTGTCGCGCAGGTCGAGAATCAGCCGCTGCATGCCGGCCTTCTTCAGCTTGGCCAGCGCATCGGTGATCTCGGCGTTGCTCGTTTCTGAGAAGTCCTGCAGGCGGACGTAGCCGGTGCCGGGCGCCATCATGAACGCCGTCCGCACGGTGACGATGCGGATCTCGTCGCGCTCGATGGTCAGCGGAATCAGCTTCTCGACGCCAGGCCGCCGCATCGTGACCTGGACCATCGTGCCCTTTGGCCCCTTCACACGATCGACCACTTCCTGCGTGGACCAGCCCTTGGCGCTTTCCTCTCCGACCAGGGCGATCACGTCGCCGCGACGAATGCCGGCCCGATAGGCCGGCGACCCTTCGAACAGCGAGGTCACGGTGATGTCGCCGTTGGCCGACACGATGCTGATGCCGATGCCGAAGTACTTGCCGCCCTGGCGTTCGCGCATCGACGTGAAGTCGCGCGGCGGCAGGAAGCTCGAGTGGGGGTCGAGCGTGGACAGCATGCCGTCGATCGCGCCGTAGACCAGTTGCGTGGTGTCGGCCTTCTCTTCGACGTAGTCGGCTTCGACCGCGGCCAGCGCCGCGGTGTACACGCGGTAGCGGGCGTTGATCCGGTCCTGGGTGGCGACGGCCTGGCCCCCGAGCAGAACTCCGGCGACGATCCCCAGCACCATGACGACGACGGCCGACGGAACACGGAAGACTCGCATGCGCATCATCCCCAATTCAGACCTTCAGTCCGCGTCCTCGGCCGGGCGCTTCTTGCCGAAGAGCCACGCGACGCCGATGCTGATCACGTAGAGGACCACCATGGGCGCGGAGAACAGCATCAACGTGAACGGATCGCCACTCGGCGTAATCACCGCCGCCACCACGACGATGATCAGCAGCGCGTACTTGATCTTGCGCAGCAGGAAGCCGGCGGTGACGATGCCGAACCGCGCAAGGAAGAAGACCATCATCGGCATCTGGAACACCGCGCCGAGTCCGAGCAGCACCTTCACGTAGAGACCGAAGGCGAGGTCGAGCTGCGGCCGGAAATCCAGGCCGTCCATGGTGTAGCTGGCGAAGAATTTCCACATCGCGGGGAATCCGGCGACGTGCGCGAAGTAGGCGCCGCACAGGAAGAGCGTCGTCGAGAAGAAGACGAACGGGATGACGACCTTCTTCTCCTTCGCGTAGAGACCCGGCGCGATGAACAGCCAGATCTGCGTGAAGATGAAGGGCGAGGCGGCCAGCAGCCCGGCCAGCGCCGAGACCTTCAGGCTGAACATGAAGCCCGCCATGGGCTGGCTGTACATCAGATCGCCGCCGTACCACTTGAAGTACCGGATGAAGAACCGGTAGAGCCAGTCCCAGTAGTAGAAGGTCGGGACGCAGCAGAGGATGAGCGCGTAGAGCGAGTAGAGCACTCGACGACGCAGTTCGTCCAGGTGCTCGAGGAAACTCATCCTCGACCCGCCGTCGTCGGGGCCGCCTGTATCGACGTCGGTGAGGTCGTCGGCGGTGTACGCGCTGCCGAGATCCGGTGGAGTGCTCATCTGCGCGTGAAGGGGCCCGAGCGGCGTCCTAGGTTGTGGTCTGCTGACCGCGAGCGATGGTCTCCGGATCGGTCGGCGTCGCGATCGTCTCCGGGTCCGTGGCGACCGGTGGCGGCGTCGTCAGCGCGGTGCGGCGTTCTTCGTGACGGATCTCGTCATCGAGGGTGCTGCGCAGCTCGTTGGACGCGCGCTTGAACTCGTTGATGCTCTTGCCGAGGGACCGCCCCAGCTCCGGGAGCTTCCGCGGGCCAAAGAAGATCAGTGCCACGAAGAAGATGATGATGAGCTCCGGAATACCTATGGGACCCATGGGGTTGACTCCTGTTCGACCGACAGTCTGAGTATACCGCGGCGACAGGAGCGACCGTGCCTTTTCGCACACCGAAAACCCTGCCAAGCCCAATGCCTGCCTTGACTTGCCGGAAGGCCGTCGCTACCATCGAAACTGTGATGACGTTTTTGGCTCGGCCGCGTGCATGCGGCCGGCCGATCGGCGTCGCCGTCTCCCCCGGATTGCGGACAACCTCATGAAACGACTGATTGGATTCGCCCTGCTTCTCGGTGCGCTTGCAGCGTCACCGGCCCTGGCTCAGACGCCGCAAGGCGGTCAGGCTTCGGCGAGCGGCGAGGAGGTTCGCCCAGCCACCACGACGGCCTCCGGAACAACGGGCCTCTGGTTCGTGCCGACCGCCAGCATCCTGCCGGCCAAGAAATGGTCGGCGTCGTTCTACCGCACCAACTTCGACGACGGCCAGGGTTTCACGGACATCTCCACGTTCCCCGCGACGTTCGCCGTCGGCCTGGGGAATCGCGCGGAGCTTTTCGGGGCCTGGGCGCTCATCACCCGTATCGACCGTGACACCCGGCCGTTGTTCTTCCCGTCGGCCGCCAGTGAACCGTCCACGGGCACCGGCGGCGGCATCGTGCCGGACTACCCGCTTGTGCGCACCGAATGGAGTGGCAACAAGATCGGCGACTTCCAGGTAGGCGCGAAGCTCAATCTGTTCTCCGCGCGATCGCAGGCCTTCGACCTCGCGACGCGCGTGATGGTGAAGCTCCCCACCGGAGACTCCGACGGGGGCGTGTCGAGCGGGCAGGCCGACTTCGTCCTCGACGGCATCGTCTCGGGACGGAACTCGCTCGTCGAGCTCTCCGGCTACGCGGGCCTCATCCGTCGTGGCAACCCGGACGGCTATGAGCTGACGAACGGAATCCGCTGGGGCATCGGCGCGGGCTTCCCGCAGACGAATCCGCTCGGCCTGCGGGCCACCGCCGAGCTCTTCGGCGAGCGCTATTCGAACACCGAGATCTTCGCGCCGGCCAACCAGCTGGGCAGCGACAATTCGCTCGTGCCGACCTCGACGTTCCTGAAGAGCCCGGTCACCGCCTCCCTGGGGCTGACCTGGCAGCACCGCAACGGACTGTTCATCGGTGGCGCCGCGAGCTGGAACCTCCACATGAGTCCGCGCGACGAGGCGCAGCCGGCCTGCCCGCCCAACGCCGGGTGCGTGCCGCAGCTCTTCCCGAGCGAACCGAAGGACGACAAGGGACTGCAGATTCGCATCGGGTTCCACCCCGGCGCCTCGCGCTATCCGACGGGCCTCTTCCAGCGCCCCTACGTGCCGCCGGCGCCGCCGCTGCCCCCACCCCCGCCGCCCCCGCCGCCGCCGCCACCTCCGGCGCCAAACCGGCCCCCGACGGTACAAGCCTCCTGTGACCCCTGCACCGTGCAGGTCGGGCGCACGGCCTCGGTGACGGCCACGGCGCAGGATCCGGACGGGGACCCGCTCACCTATGCGTGGAAGGCTACCGGCGGCGCGCTGACCAGTGCCACCAACCGGCAGTCACCGTGGACCGCTCCGAACACCGAAGGCCCGGTGACGTTCACGGTGACCGTCAACGACGGGCGGGGAGGCACGGCGAGCGCAAACACCGTCATCCAGGTGGTGCGCCCGCCGCAGCAGACCTTCACGTTCGAGGACGTCCACTTCGAGTTCGATCGCTACACCCTGCAGCAGGACGCCCTGCGGGTGCTCGATCAGGCGATCGCGGCGATGCAGGCCAACGCCACGCTCAACCTGGAACTCGAGGGCCATACCTGCAACATCGGGACGGCCGAGTACAACTTGGCGCTCGGCGAACGCCGGGCCCAGGCCGTCCGCGACTACCTCGTCAGCCGGGGCGTGAGCGCTGCCCGCCTGCGCACCGTCAGCTACGGCGAGGAACGGCCGAAGTACGACAACAACCGCGAAGAGACGCGCCGGCTGAATCGCCGCGCGGCCCTGGTGGTCCGGCTGCAGTAACACCGGTCGCTCACGCGTCGCAACACCAAGGCCCGGCGGGACACCCCGCCGGGCCTTCTTTCGTAGGCCGTCGTCCGTAGGCCGTCGTCCGTAGGCCGTCGCCCGTAGGCCGTCGTCCGTGGGCCGTCGTCCGTAGGCCGTCGTCCGTAGGCCGTCGTCCGTAGGCCGTCGTCCGTAGGCCGTCGCCCGTAGGCCGTCGTCCGTAGGCCGTCGTCCGTGGGCTGTAGGCCGTGGGCTGTAGGCCGTAGGCTGTAAGTCCGTCCGCCGGAGGTTCCTGTGTCAACTGCCACTCCCACCTCCCTCGCCCAGACGCCGGAGCCGCGCATCGAACGTCTGGATCCGGCACTCGACCAGCTGATCGAGCCCGATGCGACGATCGAAGTGCTGGCCAGCGGCTATGACTGGAGTGAGGGGCCGATCTGGGTCAAGGACGGCGGCTTCCTGCTTTTCTCGGACGTGCCGACCAACGACATCTTCCGCTGGAAGGAAGGCGAAGGCGCGCGCCCCTGGCTCAGGCCCTCGGGCTATACGGGGTCAGCGCCCCGCGGCGGCGAGATCGGATCGAATGGCCTGACGATCGACCCTCAGGGCCGCCTGGTCATCGCCCAGCACGGCGACCGGCGCGTCGCGCGGATGGACGCGCCGCTTTCAGCCCCGAAGCCGACGTTCACGACGCTCGCCGACCGCTACGCGGGCGCCCGGTTCAACAGCCCGAACGACCTGGTGTTCAGTCGCGCTGGCGACCTGTTCTTCACGGACCCGGCCTACGGGATGGAGAAGCAATGGGCGGACCCGGCGCGCGAGATGAACTACGCCGGCGTGTTTCGACGTGACCGGTCAGGGGCCGTGACGTTGCTGACGCGCGAGATGACGCGACCCAACGGCCTCGCCTTCTCACCCGACGAATCGAAACTCTATGTCGCGCAGTCCGATCCGGACGCGGCGATCTGGCGGGTGTTCGACGTCGGCGCCGAAGGCCGGCTGACGGGCAGCCGCGTCCTGCTCGACGTCACGGCGTTGGGGAAGACCCGACGGGGACTGCCCGACGGCCTGAAGATCGATACCGAGGGCAATCTCTGGGCGAGCGGCCCCGGCGGCATCCTGGTGATCACGCCGGCGGGCAAGCACCTGGGCACCATCCTCAGCGGACAGAACACCAGCAACTGCGCGTTCGGCGACGACGGCCGGACGCTGTACATCACGGCCGACATGCACCTGATGCGCGTCAGGCTCCGGGCGCGAGGCGTCGGCTTCTAGCGTCCTAGCGTCCGAGAAACTTCTCGAGGAACTCGACGTCGCCCGACGCGAGCTGCGCCAGCCGCGGCGCCCGGGCCGTGTTCTTTTGCGTCACGGCCTCGCGCGCCCGTTCGATGTTCGAGTTCATGCTCTCCTGGCGAGCGGTGATGTCGCCGCGCATGCCGAAGCCACTCCTGGCCTGCTGCTGCCGCATGCGATCGAGGCTGCTGTTGATCGAGACGGCTCGTGAGGCGAGTTGTGCGATCTCATCCTCGAGCAGATCCCAGTCGATGGCGGGCGGCGCCACCACGGGCTCCACCGGCGCGGCCGCCTGACGGGGCCGGACCGCGGTGGCCGGCCGATTGGATGGCGGCGCGGCCGACGGCGGCGGTGGCTGTGGCGGTGGCGGCGCCTCGACGCGGGCCGCCGCCGGACTGGCCGGTAGCGCTGGCAGGGATGACGCCGGGCTCACCTCGGCCGCGGCTGGTGTCGGCGCAGACGTCGTCGCCGCGGACGTCGTCGGCACTGCCGTCGTCGAAGCTGGGGGCGCCGGTTGAGCGACGGCCGAGGTCTCCGGAGTCGGGGTGGCCTGCGGATTGGCGGCGGCGCTGCGCCCGTAGACCACGGCGGCGACCAGCGAGCCGACGACCAGGAGACCGCCAAACACCATGTAGGCGATCGGATGCCGCAAGCCCGCGGTCGGGGTCGGCGGCGCCGGGTGCGATGCCGGCGACTCGGGACGGCGAGGGGCGGGCGGCACGACGACCGCGGGAGCGGCCACGGCAGGAATGGCGACCGCGGGTACGGCGACCGCGGCTACGGCCGCTGCGGGCGCGTCGATCACGGTGGCTGCCGCGGCGACAGGCACAGCCGCGGCGGCGACCGGGCCCGCCGAGACCGGCAACGGCACGGCGACGACCGTCGCGTCCCACGATCCAGCCGCCGGCACGCCGGCCGCCAACGGGCGAACGGCCTCGAGCGCCTGACGAAAAGCCTTGGCTGTCTGGAAGCGCTGGGCCGGGTCCTTGGCGATGGCCGTCAGGATCAGCTGGTTCAAGGCAGGTGGCAGGCCCGGCATGACCTCGATGGGGGCCGGCGGCGCCTGCTGCAGATGCGCAGCCATGACCGCAAAGTTGCTGTCGGCCTTGAAGGGCAGCCGTCCGGTCACCAACTGGTAGAGCGAGATCCCCATGGAGTAGAGGTCGGAGCGCGCGTCGATATCCGTGCCGTGAATCTGCTCGGGCGACATGTAGCTGAGCGATCCGGTGGTGGAACCGGTGGCGGTGAGCGTCTGGTCGCCGCTCACGCGCGCGATGCCGAAGTCCATCAACTTCACGACGCCCTTGGGCGTCAGCATCATGTTGGCCGGCTTGATGTCCCGATGCACGACGCCGCGCCCGTGCGCGTAGTCCAGGGCGTCGAGCGCCTGATCGATGTAGTTGATCGCGTCGGCCGTCGGGATCGCGCCACGCTCCACCCGCTTGGCCAGCGACTGCCCTTCGACCAGCTCCATGATCATCACGAGCTGCGAGTCGGTCTGGAGTGCGGTGCGTAGCGTCGCGATGTGCGGGTGATCGAGCACGGCGAGCAGCTTGATCTCACGCAAAAAGCGAGCGGCCAGGTCCTCGCGCCCGACCATGTCGGGCAACAGCACCTTCATCGCGTCCACACGGTCCGAGATGACGTTTCGCACGCGGTAGACGCGGCCCATGCCTCCACGGCCGAGTTCGCCGAGAATCTCGTAGTCGCCGACTCGCGAGTGCATGTCCATATGTGGTCCCGGAAGTCGTCCCGCCCGAGGGGCGCCAGCGCACCGGACGGGCGGGCCGGCGGCCCCGGCCTCATGGCCGATCAAAAGTATGCGCCCGGCGGCCGATTGCTTGTCAAGGCAAGTTCCGCCGGGTGGCGGGTCGTCTGATCCGGCGTTCCGCCAGGGTTGGCGGTTTGACATGTGGCGGTGCCGCCCGTAGATTGTGCGAGGTTCACTGCCCTGCGAGGAATGCTATGAAAATGCTCACGCGTGCCGTTGGTGTGCTGGTTCTACTCACGATTGCCCTGGCGTTGCCCCGGGCCGAGGCCGTCCAGACGCGCAAGCCGCGCGTGGCGATCCTGGACTTCGACTACGCGACCGTTCACAGCTACGTGTCGTCGATCTTCGGGTCGAACGTCGATGTTGGCCAGGGTGTCTCGGATCTCCTGCTGACCAACCTGGTGAAGGACGGCTCCTTCTCGATCATCGAGCGGAAGCAGCTGGACAAGATCCTGGCCGAACAGAACTTCTCGAACAGCGACCGCGCCGACCCATCGTCGGCCGCCAAGATCGGCAAACTGCTCGGCGTCGATGCCATCCTCGTCGGCAGCATCACGCAGTTCGGCAATGAGACGAAGAACACCGGCGTCGGCGGTGTCGGCGCCGGGCTCGGCCGCGTGGGCATCGGCGGCTTCGGCCAGAAGAAGACGTCCGCCATCGTGGGCCTGACGGCCCGGCTCATCAACATCGACACGGCCGAGATCCTGGCGGTCGCCGAGGGCAAGGGCGAGTCTACCCGTACCGCCACGTCGCTCACGGGCGGCGGCGGCGGCTGGTCCGGGTTCGGCGCCGGGCGCGTCGATTTCGGGAGCAGCAACTTCCAGTCAACCATCATCGGCGAGGCGGTGGCCAAGGCGACAAAGGCGCTGAGCACCGACGTGCTCGCACAGAAGAGCAAGGTCGGCGTCCGCCAGGCCCCGGCGGTCGTCGTCTCGGGCCTGGTCGCCGCGGTGGTCGGTCAGGAAATCATCCTGAACGTCGGGTCGAAGGCGGGCGTCAAGGTGGGCGACGAGTTCAACGTGGAGCGCGCCTCAGGCGAACCCATCAAGGATCCGGCCACGGGCCGGGTCATCAGGCAGCCGATGGCCAAAGTCGGCCTGCTTCGCGTGACCGAAGTGGAGGCGGACTCGTCGGTGGCGACCGTGGTCTCCGGGACCGGCTTCCGGGTCAAGGACGTCGTCAAGACCGTTCCGAAGTAGCGCGAAAGGACCTCGGAGGTAATTGCTACGAAAAACGTAATCTTCCGCGGATTACGTTTTTCGTAGCAATTACCTCCGAGGTCGTCAGTACGCCTTCGCGAACCAGGCGCGCACGGTCGAGGCGCCGTTGCACTTGACGCAGAAGCCCGCGACGTCCGGGGACCCCAACGGGATGTTGCGGAGTGTCGCCTGCGTCTCGGTCTTGATCGCCGCTTCGCACTCGGCGCTGCCACACCAGGACGCGATCACGAACCCGGGCCGGCCTTCCATCGCCGCGGTGAACTCGGCCCACGTGCCTGCCTCGCTGGTGTGCGACTCCCGGAACGCACGCGCGCGCGCCAGCAGGTTCGCCTGGATCTCCTCGAGCAGCGCCGGCACGCGCGTCAGCAGATCCGCCATCGGAATCGCGGCTTTCTCGCGCGTGTCTCGACGCGCCGAGAACACCTGGGCCTTCTCCAGGTCCTTCGGGCCGATCTCGAGACGCAGCGGCACGCCGAGCATCTCGTACTCGGAGAACTTCCACCCGGGTGAGTTCTCTTCGCTCGCGTCGATCTTCACGCGGACACCACGCGCGGTGAGGTCGTCGCGAATGGCCTCGCACTTCGGCAGGACGGTCTCCTTCCAGTTGCCGCGCGGAATCGGCACGATGACGACCTGATAGGGCGCCACGTTGGGCGGCAGCACCAGGCCGCTATCGTCGCCGTGCGTCATGATCAATCCGCCAATCAACCGCGTGGACACGCCCCACGACGTCGTCCACGCATGCTGCACGGTCTTGTCGCGGCCCTGGAACTGGATGTCGAACGCCTTGGCGAAGTTCTGCCCGAGGTTGTGCGAGGTGCCCGCCTGCAGCGCCCGGCCATCGCCCATCAGCGCCTCGATCGAATACGTGCGTGACGCGCCGGCGAACTTTTCGCTTTCGCTCTTGATGCCATCGATCACGGGCATCGCCAGCTGCGTCTCGGCGAACTCCTTGTAGAGCGCGAGGATCTTCAGCGTCTCGATCTCGCCTTCCTCAGCGGTCTCGTGGGCGGTGTGGCCCTCCTGCCAGAGGAACTCGGTCGTGCGGAGAAACGGCCTGGTGACCTTCTCCCACCGGACCACGTTGGCCCACTGGTTGATCAGGATCGGAAGGTCCCGCCAGGACTTGACCCACTTCGCGTACATCGTGCCGACCATCACCTCCGAGGTCGGCCGCACGATCAGCTTCTCTTCGAGTTCCTCGTCGCCGCCTTTGGTGACCCACGCCACCTGCGGCGCGAACCCCTCGACGTGTTCCTTCTCCTTCATCAGGAGGCTCTCGGGAATGAACAATGGGAAATACGCGTTCACGTGCCCGGTCGCCTTGAAACGGGCGTCGAGCAGCCGCTGGATGTGCTCCCAGATCGCATAGCCGTACGGCCGGATGACCATGCACCCCTTGACCGGCGAATAGTCGGCCAACTCGGCGCGACGCACGACGTCGAGATACCAGCGCGAGAAGTCTTCGGAGCGGGGAGTGATCTCGGTAACGAACGAGTCTTTCTTCTGATCGGACACAGACGGCCTCGGCGATGTGGGATGCCCGGACGGGGCGCGGGGTCAGACCGGGGTCAGACCAGGGTCAAACCGTCGCGCCTTCGTCGGATGCGTGACGCTTCCAGTGTAGATCGTCCTTCTCCGGGAAGTCGGTGCGCGAGTGCGCGCCGCGACTCTCCTCGCGCCTGAGCGCCGCCCGCGCGATGAGGCGGCGAGACGGTCAACAGGCTCTTCGCGCGCCATTCGGCGGCTGACTCCCCCAACCACGACGGGCTCTCCGACAGCGCCTGCCACGCCCCGTCGAGCGTGGCGACCGCGGCCGAGAGCCCCGCGCGGTCGCGGAAGATGCCCACCTGGCGCCACATCAGGTCGCGAAGAGCGGCCTCCTCCGGTTCGACGCTGTGCATCCCGGCGAGGCGCCTCGCCGGCGGTGGCGCCATGTCGGCCAGCGGGCTGGGCGGCAGACCGAGCGCCGGCTGCTCCGGCCAGGTGATCCCGTCCCAGCTGGCCATGGCCGCCCCGGCGCGGGCGCCGAACACCAGGCCCTCGAGCAGCGAGTTGCTGGCCAGGCGATTGGCGCCATGGACACCGGTGCACGCGACCTCGCCGGCCGCGAACAGCCCCGGCCGCGAGGCGCGGCCGTCGAGATCGGTGACGACGCCGCCCATCAGGTAGTGGGCGGCCGGCGACACGGGCACCGCGTCGGTCGCCAGGTCGAAGCCCGCCCTGGCGCACAGCTCGACGAGCAGCGGAAACCTCGCGCGAACCGTAGACGCCGGCAGGTGCTGCCACCGTCAGACAGACGGGCGCGGCCGTGCGCTCGGACTCACGCACGATCGCTCGTGCCACGCGATCACGGGCGGCCAGATCGCCATCTGGCTCATAGCGGGTCATGAAGCGCTCGCCCTGGTGGTTGAGCAGGCGCGCGCCCTCCCCGCGCAGGGCCTCGGACAGCAGATAGCGCGGATGCCCGGCCACGGCCAACGCGGTGGGATGGAACTGGACGAACTCCAGGTCGGCGACGCGCGCGCCAGCCAGGAACGCGAGCGCCACGCCGTCGCCCGTGGCGACCGCCGGGTTCGTCGTCTGGCTGAAGACCTGGCCGGCTCCGCCCGTCGCCAAGCAGCGTCGCGGCGGCGTGGGCGTCGGTCACCTGTCCGCGCGCATCGACGAAACGAACGCCGGTGATGCGGCCGCCCGGATCCTCCAGCAACCCGACCACGACCGCGTGATCGACGACCTGGACCGACGTGCGGCCGGCAATCTGCAGTGCCAGCACGCGGCCGATCTCCCGCCCGGTCGCGTCGCGCGCGTGCAGGACACGACGCACCGAGTGCGCGCCCTCACGGGCCAGATCGGGTTCGCCCGCCGGACCGCGATCGAAATCGGCGCCCCAGGCCAGCAGTTCGTGCACCGCGCGCGGGCCATCCGTCGTCAGGACGTTGACGGCCCCCTCGTCGCACAGTCCGTCTCCGGCGGCCAGCGTGTCCGCGGCGTGGCGCGCGGGTGAGTCGTCGGGGCCGACGGCGGCCGCGATGCCACCCTGCGCGTATCCGGTGCTGCCCGCACTCGGATCGGACTTGGTGAGGATCAGCACGCGGCCGTGCGCCGACAGGGCCACCGCGGCGCGAAGGCCGGCGATGCCACTGCCGACGATGATGAAATCGGCGGAAACGCGCGCGAACACGATGACCTGCTATCCTAGCCCGGATTCTCCGTGCCTCGCGGCACGTCCCGCGCCTGCGAACCCATGTCCATCACGCGCATCGAGGTCACGAGCGAACGATCCACGTACCGGGTCGCCATCGGCACAGGTCTGCTGGCCGACGTCGTACGCCGGCCGGGTCAGTACGGCCTGGAGGGCCAGCGACTCGTCATCACGTGCCCGCCCGTGTGGCGACACCAGGGCACGCGCCTCCAGGGCGTGCTGCCGCCCGGCGACCGACCCGTCCTGCTACCGGACGGCGAACGCGCCAAGACGCTGGACAGCGCCGCCCGCCTGTACGCGGCGTGTGTCGCGCGCCGGCTGGACCGCGGCGCCACCATCATCGCGGCCGGGGGCGGAGTGGTCGGGGACGTCGGCGGCTTCGTCGCGGCGACCTACCTGCGCGGCGTGCGGCTCGTGCAGATTCCGACGACATTGCTCGCGCAGGTGGACAGCGCCATCGGAGGCAAAGTGGGCGTCAACCTGCCGACTGGCAAGAACCTCGTCGGCGCCTTCCACCCGCCGGCCCTGGTCCTCTGCGATACGGACGTCCTGGCGACGCTGCCGCCGCGCCAGTTCCGCGCGGGCATGTTCGAGGTCGTCAAGTACGGCGTCATCGCATCGCGCCCGCTCTTCAGCCGCATCGATCGCAAGCTGGGCGCGATCCTCTCGCAGCACCCCGCTGTGCTGCCAGGGATCGTCGCCGACTGCTGCCGCATCAAGGCGCACGTGGTGACTATCGACGAGCGTGAAGCGGGACCGCGCCGGGCCCTGAACTTCGGCCACACCATCGGACATGCCCTCGAGGCGCTGACCGGCTACCGCCGCTTCCTGCACGGGGAGGCCATCGGCCACGGCATGCTGGCGGCCGCGCGCCTGTCGGTCATGCGCGGCGCGATGACTCCCGACGACGAGGCGGCCCTCGGCGGCCTGCTCGACCGTCTCGGCCGTCGGCCGCGCGTATCGGACCTGCGCGCCAGCGAGGCGCTGGACGTCATCGCCCGCGACAAGAAGGTCGTCGCTGGACGCCTGCACTTCGTGCTCGCGCGTGGCATTGGCGCGACCGAGGTCGTGCACGACGTGACTACCGAGGAGTTGCTCGTCGCGATGCGCGCGCTCGGCATGCGCGACTGACGCGAGACCGGAGCCGCTACCGCAGCCAGCCGGCCGGAACACCCAGACGTCTGGCTTCGTCGTGCAGGCTGTCGATCGTCTTGCGATGGGTGATGACCTGCTTCTGCAGCCGGTCGAGTTCAATGACCGCCTTCTGCAACTGCCCGCGCAGCTGCGACTGCTGCAAGGGATCGTTGGCCGCGACGATGTCCGTGGTGAGCTTGTTCACCTGCGCCTGCACGGCCTCGGTGAGGACCTCGTCCCGCTGCAGGTCGTCACGGGCGGTCGTCATGCGGTCGCGCCACCAGCGCTCGTCACGTCGGGGCGCCGACGCAGGCACCTCGCCGTCCGGCTCGGCCCCGGCCGCCACGGGCGGGGGGGGCGCCAGGACGACGCGCGGCAGGTCCTGGTTGGTGTAGAGCCGCGAGGACTTGCCGGTGAGCTGACGACGCAGCGCCTCACGGGAAGCGGCATCACCAATGGTCGCCGCCGGCGAGGACAGCCACGAAAGAAGCGCGGTCACGACGACGGGCAGCTGCCAGAGTGTTGACATCAGACTTCCCTCCACGACAGAACACGAACAACAGGGCTGTGGCCGGCCGGACAGGCCGGTGCCAGGCCGGCCATGGCGGGCGGCACGGGCGCCTGCGCCTGCCCGGGGCAGACGCGGGCCAGCACAGCGAGCACCGACCGTCGCGCGCCGCCGACGCCGCTGGCCTGACCCAGGACCGAGATGACCCCGTTCGCGTCCACCGACGGATTGTTGTCGGTCTCCGCGCCGTCGTCGGCGACCCAGGCGGCGACGAAGCTAAGGGCGCGAGCCGAGCCGGCGCCCGCCAGTGCCGCCAGCGGGCCGTGCGCGACGAGCCTCCACACCGGCTGATTCAGCCCCCAGGATGCGAGGGCCGGCATCTGCCCCTGTACCAGCGCCGTGAGCATGAACAGATCCAGGGTCTCGCCGTACTCGGTCGTCGGGGTCATGGACCCCGTGAACGCCGACGCGTACGTGCCGTCGAGCAGGGGCGTCCACGAGGGCAGGGCGCCCGCCTCGTGCACCACCCGCGCCGCGACGGCTTCCGCGCCGTGCCACGCCTCCTCCGCCCCTCGCGCGTTCCACGCCGTCAGGGACTCGGTCTCGCTGAGCAGGGCCAGGCCGAGCCCCAAGGTGGACATCAGGGCTGCGGCAATCAGCACGAGCAACAGCGCCGCCGCACCATGCTCGTGGCGTTGCGCGCCCACCCTCGGAATGTCCGAGGTCCGCTCGAGGGGGATCTGCGTCATGCCGGAACCTCGCGCGCGATCGACATGTTGCGGGGCGACACGTCGAACGTGAGGTGGACATCCGGGACGGCCAGGAGCGCCGATCGTGCGGTCCCTGGGACGAGAAAGGCCGGGCCCAACGCCCGCGCCCACACGGCGGAGGCCTGCACACGCAGTCGCACGCGCACGGTGCGAATGCGAAGCAGGTCCGCGTCGAACTGGGCGGCCCCCGCGCCGCACCACGGTCCGTCGGCGAACAGGCTCAACGGCAGCGGCGTCAACGAACCGGTCGCGCCCGGCAACGCGGGCAGCGGCAGGAACGTGCCGGTCGCGTCATAGAGGCAGTTGGCCTCCCCGATCGGCGGCTTGGGGCGCGTTGGCGAGGCCGGCTCGCCGAAATACTCGAACTGCAAGGCCACGACATCGTCCACGACCGGCACGTCCGTGAACGCACCGTCGTAGTGGCGCAGCTGTCGCGCCCCCGCATCAAAGTAGTAGGTGTGACGCTCGGCCTCGGCGACGACATCACCGGCCGCCTGGCCCGCGGTGCTGGCCTGCAGGGGCGCGAGCGCGGCAGGTGCGGTGGAGGTGGTCAGGCGATACCAGCTGTGGAGGCCGCTCGCGCTATACGCGACCACAGTGGCGCCGCTCGACAGGCCACACAGGGAGGCCGGCGGCGGACACGTGGCGTACGGCGTGGCCAGCAGAGTCGGCGCCGCGGCACTCACCGGCGAGGCCAGCGTACTCTGCGAGAACGACGATGAGATCAGCGCGAGCGTGACCGTGTCGGCGCGCACCACGGCGGGAGCGTCGGCGAGCAGCAGGCCCGCGCGTCTGGGCACGATCGGCGGCAGGTAGTGCAGCAGCGGACCGTTCCGGGGGCCAGCGTCGATCCCGGCACCAGCCATGCTCAGGTGCCGCGCAAGCGCGGTGGCTGCCGAGCGCGCACGCTGCTGGGCGTCAAGCTGCTCTGGCTGCGCCCGTGCGATGGTCGATTGCAGCGCCACGACGTTCAACGCGGCGGCGGCCAGCACGCAGGTGATCGCGCACACGACCAGACACTCCACCAGCGTGAAGCCAGCCTGCCGAGCCGAGGTGTGACGACCGTCGATCCGCATCAGCTCACCACGCGGGTCCGCAGCGTCACCACGAGCGCGTCCACCAGATGCGGCAGGCGGGCCGTCCCTGACGAGAGCCCCGCTTCGCGGCGAACGGTGGTCACGAGCACCTGCAGAAGCCGTACGTCGGCCGGCGCATCGGTGTCCGCGGTAATCTGCCATCGGCGGATGTACACCGCCGCGCCAGGTGGAACCGCCCCGGTGCCCACCCACTGACCGTTCTGGTCCAGATAGTCCACGAACCCCGGCCGATTGACGTCGAGCGCGTCGGTCGGCGACGGCAGCAGACCCGTGCCTCCCCCGCTGAACGGCGCCACGCTGAGGTCCGTCGTCATGTCACTGACCGGCACACCGGCGTCGTCCACACTCCACTGCAGCGCGCGCAGATCCTCGAGGCGCTGCGTGGCCAGCCACGTGGCCATCGTCTGGTCTCGCCCTGCGCTGACGGCGCGCTGCGCCACCGGCAGGAGTGTGCAGACGCCGGTGATCGCGAGCACCAGGACGCACAGGGCGATCCCCAGCTCGACCAGAGCGAAGCCCGAGTCCGCGCGACGCGGCGACCCCATAGACACGTCGTCTCTATTGCAACGATCAGTCCAGTCGGAAAAGCGGCAGAAATCGCGGGTTCAGCGAACGGGGGCTTGCGTCGTCGGAATCTGAGCCGTGCGAGTTGGCGTTTTCTGCACTTGGCGGCGATGCCACCCGGGCGAGATCTGTGCGCGCGCCGACGAATCTGCAGGTGTGCCCTACTGGTACAGCGACAGGTACCAGGTCACGAGGGGATCGCCGGCCAGGGAGGCGGCGTAGGCCGCGACGGCAAGGAAAGTCCCGAACGGCAGCCGCGTCTGCAGCGAACGGGCGCGCATGGCCGTCAGCGCGATGCCCACCAGGGCGCCGGCCACGCTCGCGAGGAACAGCGTGACCCAGACTTGACGCCACCCGAGAAAGGCCCCGATCAGGGCCAGCATCTTCACGTCGCCTAGGCCCATGCCCTCGACGCCCGTGGCCCGGAACCAGGCCCAGCGCACCAGACCGAGGAGAGCGGCGCCCAGAGCGGCGCCGACCAGGCTCTCCATCGGACCGGGGGCGGCCACCAGGCTGAAGCCAAGCCCTACCGCGATGCCGGGCAGGGTGATGACGTTGGGCAGACGCTGCACGTCGAGGTCCGTGCCGAACAGGACGATGAGCATCGCCGTGAAGATCAGTCGGCAAGCCAGGAGCGGCCAGTCCTCGCCGCAGACCACGGCCTGACCGACGAATGCCAGACTGGTGACGACCTCGACGATCGGATAGCGCACGCTGATCGGCGCCCTGCACGCACGGCACCGGCCGCCGAGCGCGAGGTAGCCGAGCACCGGGATGTTGTCGTGCCACCGGATCGGCGTCCGACAGGCCGGGCACCGCGATCCCGGCGAGACGATGGACTCGCCGGCCGGCAGCCTGGCGATGCAGACGTTCAGGAAGCTGCCGACCATCAGGCCGAACAGCGCGACGAGCGCGAGGTGCTCGGTCACCGACGCACCAGCGCCTGGGGCAGCGGACCGAGTCTCGAGGTCGGCGACAACACCACGCGGTGCGTCGCGGCATCGATCACGAAGGGCGATCCCGTGGCGTCGGCCGGCCCGCCGCGGATCAGGCCCACGCGCATCAGGTCGGCCCAGTCGCGCGGCGGCTGCCCGGTCGCCGCCTGGTAGCGGTCGGCCAGGCCCTGCAACTCGTCGATCGCGTCGAGGGCGCGGACCTGCATGAAGCCGCGCTCGGCGGCCTGGCGGATGTACGGCTGATCGGCCTCGAGCAGTTCGGCCAGCATCTGGCGGGCGCCCGCGCGGTCTCCGCCCTGCGCGCGCAGGATGGGCACCATCGGCTTGATCCACTCGGGCGCCTTGGGCATCTTCGACGCCCGTTCGAACCACTCGGCGGCCTTGGTGAAGTCGCCGCCGTACCAGTAGTAGATGAACGCGATGTCGTGTGCGTACTGCCACCGGGTGGGATTGCGCGCAAGGCCCTTCTCGAGCAGCGCCACGGCCTCGTCCGGGCGGCCCGGCCCGTCCGGCGGCTGGATCGAGAGGAAGATGGCGCCGAAGCGATACGCGATATTGAAGTACGGATCCAGCGTCGTCGTCAGGTCCAGCAGCGGTCCGAGCAGCTCGAAGCGGCGAGGGCCCGGTGGCGCCTGGCGATCGCGGCCGTAGTGCTGGATGGCCCGAATCCAGTAGATGTCGGCCGCGAGCGTGTCGAATGACAGGAACAGCCGGTCGGCCGTCGCGCCCGACCGGAGGTAGAGCAGGCGCTCGGTCGCCGCCGACGGCGGGTGGCGCCGATCGCGCGCCTGCAGAATCGAGGCGGCTCCCCCAATCGCCAGCAGACTGGCGACCACGCCCGCCAGGATGCGCACGCGCGTGGTCATTTGAACTCGCGCCGCGAGAAGACGGTCACCGAGCCAATGAGCAACGCCGCGATGTAGACACCGGCATAGGCGAGCGTCTGCGCCACGAACGGGGCGCCGATGGGCAGCCCGTGCACGACCTCGGCCTTGACATTGAATGCGGAGAACGCCGGCACGGCCCAGCCCACGGCCTCGACGAAGATCGCCGTGGACGGCGCATCGACGATGTCACCGAACCCACGGAGGTCGGCGCTGAACAGCCCCATCACGAACACCCCGACCGTGAAGACAATCGAGAGGAGCACACTCGACGAGAACGTCGAGAAGAACACGGCGACCGCCGTCAGCAGAGCCAGTTCCCCGCCGATGAGCAGCACCTGGATGAAGAGCCGCGGGTCCGCGGCCGGCGCATCCCACGCCTGCCGCTCGACGGGCAAGGCGGACAGATTCATCCAGAACAGCATCAGGTACAGCGCCGCGGCCATGGCCGCCACGTTGACGATGACGGTCAGCACCAGGCCGAGGTACTTGCCCAGGATGAATTCCCAGCGCGGCAGTGGCTTGGCCAGGAGCGCGAAGATGCTGCGGCGGTCAATCTCGCGGGCGACGAGGCCGACGCCGATGAACACCGTCATCAGCACGCCGGCCAGTTCGATGGTGACCAGACCCAGGTCCTTGATGATCTTGACGTCCTCGCCGGCCGACAGCTGGCCGATCGCCGCCGACGTCCCGACGAGCAGGAGGGCAAAGGCCGCGATGCCGTAGAGAACGCGGTCGCGGACGCTCTCCTTGAAGACGTGCCAGGCGACCAGCCCCACGCGCGTCATCGTCATGGCTGCACCTGCGGGACCGCGGCCGGGTGGCTCGCGCCTTCAGGGCGGGTCGCGGTGAACGCCTCCATGAACACGTCTTCGAGCGTGGTCTTGAGGGGCGTGACGGACACGAGCAGGGCCCCGGCGGCGGCCAGATCGGCGACGACCGGCTCGGGTCGCGTCCCGGCCGGCAGGTCGATCGCATACCGCCCATCGGAGATGGGGGTCACGCGGCCCACACGCGCCGCCACCTGTGCGGCCGCCTCGGCCGAGAGCGACGTGACGACGACCTCATAGCCGCGCGGCCCTCCCGCCGTCAAATCCGTGAGCGTGCCGGAGGCCACGAGCCTGCCGCGCGCGAGGATGCCGACGCGACTGCAGAGCGACTCGGCGTCCGACAGGATGTGTGAACTGAAGAGCACCGTGCGCCCCTCGTCCCGCAGCCGCAGAATGATCTCGCGCACCTCGCGACGGCCGATCGGATCGAGGCCCGACATCGGTTCGTCCAGGATGACCAGTTCGGGGTCGTTGACGAGGGCCTGGGCCAGACCCACGCGCTGGACCATGCCTTTCGAGTACTGGCGGATGGGCCTCCGGCGGTCGTCGGCGCTGAGCCCGGCCTGATCCAGCGCGCGCGCCGCCCTGGCTCGCCGGTCCGCCCCCCGGTAGCCGAAGAGGCCGGCGAAATAGCTGAGGAGCTCCTCGGCGGACAGGTAGTCGTAGAAGGTCGGATTCTCCGGGAGAAAGCCGAGGCGTCGCCGCGCGTCGAGGTCGCCGGGGGGCCGGCCGAGAATTTCCACGCGGCCAGCGGTCGGCCGCAGCAGGTCCATCAGCAGCTTGAGCGTGGTGCTCTTGCCCGCACCGTTGTGGCCGAGCAAGCCGAAGACCCCGCCGGCCGGGATCTCGAATGACAGGCTGTCCAGCGCGCGATGCGGGCGAGGTCGGAGAAATCCGCTCGTGAAGTCCTTGCTGAGCCCCTCCGTGCGCACCACCATCGTGTCATCCTCGCCGGCCCGACTACTTGACCTTGGCCAGTTCCAGCTGGATAGCCAGTTCGAAGTACTCGGCCGGAAGCAGATTGTTGCTCGGGACGCGGACGCCGTTGATGAAGAACGTCGGCGTGCCCTGCACCTGGAGCGCCCCGCCGTCCGCGATGTCGCGGCGGACGTCGGGGAGCCTACGTGCATATTCGGCATCGAAGTCGCTGATCCCCAGGGTGTCGGCGACGCGCTGCCGAATCGACGCCTGCGAAGTGGGCAGATTCGCGAAGAGCCACGCCTCCATCTCGGCGAACTTGCCTTTGTCGCGCGCAATCCGGGCCGCCACGGCCGCGCTGCACGCGCCTTCATGCCCGGGGATGGTGCGCACCGCGTTGAAGTTGCAGGACTGATCCCAGGGGTAGTCCTTCGACAGGGCGCGCACGACGCCGGGCTGGCTCTGCTCGAACTTGTCGAACACCGGCCTGTACCAGTCGTAGGCCAGCTTGCAGGTGCCGCATTCGTAATCGTTGAACTTGACGACGAGCACCTTGGCCCCGTCCATGGGAATACCCAGGTCGGTCCTCGGCAGCTGGTTCCAGGCCGTCGTGAACTGCTGGCGGATGTCGCCGGTGGCTGCCGTGGCCTGGGGCGCCTGCGGCTGCGTGCCTTCCTTCGGGAAGTACGCCAGCACCGACGCCGCACCCGCCAGATACAGGAGCGCCACGATGAACGTCGTCGGCGTGGCAAAGACGCTGCGGAGGTCACCGATGAGGCGGAGCGGCAGTCGGGTCACAGAGGTCCTGGCCCCGATGGCTGAGGTGATGAGGATGCCGATCACGGCGACGTAGGTGCCAATGCAGAGCAGGCACCCGGTCTTGAGAATGAAGAAGGAGGCGTAACCCAGGTAACCGATGACGGCCAGGCCGACCAGCGAAGCGGCGAAGATGTAGCCGCCAGCCGGGTCCTTCGCGTCACCGGGCCGCGCGAACACGGCCAGGAGCGTCACGAGGCCGAACCAGAGGATGCCGCCAAGCGCCACGGGCACGCCACCGACGGCGCCAAACCGGCTGAGGTAGACCTGGGAGCAGTTGAAGGTGGCGCTCACATCACAGGGACTGACGTAGCCAGCCTCGGTGAGCAGGCGGTAGTGCACCCACGTCGAAGCTCCGGCGAAACCCAGCCCCACCAGGGCGAACAGCAGCACGATCCAACGGGCGCGAGATGACATGCGGACGTTGTACCACCGGGCACCCACGACTGGCTACTGCGGGATTCCGGTCGAAACGCCATCGGGGGCGCCGGCCGGCGTCCGGGGAACGATTCCCCGGGACCGGACCGACGCCCCCCACGGACGCGTGTGTTACTGAACCGGCGTGACCGTCGCGCTCACCGTGAACGGTTCGCCCGGGGCCGTGCTGGTCGAGCTCTGCCAGATCGTGTTGCCGGCGTTGACCGCGAAGGTGCGGGTGCCGGTCGTGCCGAACGTCTGCGCGAGTGCGGACGCGAGCCAGGCCGAGTTGGTGGCCACGCCGTTGCAGTCGTTCGGACCAGGCGTCGAACCCGCGCTGGCGCCCAGCGCGAAGTTGTAGCCGCTCTTCTGAATCGGCGCCGCGTGGCCGAGGTCGGCCGAGATGAACGCCTCGGTCGTGCCAGCCGGGGGCGTGCCCAGGACGGCGTAGGTGGCCGCGTAGCCGCCGTTGCCGCACGACGCCGTGTAGGCGACCTGTGACGACGTGGTGACCTTGAGCGAGGCGATGGCCGACGTCTCGTTGCCGGTCATTCTCGCGCGAAGCAACCCTGGCACCGCGATCGCCGCGATGATGCTGATGATCGCGACGACGATCAGCAGCTCGATGAGGGTGAAGCCCTGTTCTGAATTACGTTTCATGTGCCCATCTCTCCTAGTGTTTAAGTTGTGCGTTCGGTCTCGACCCACTTCAGCATCGCGGTTCAGCCGCCGGACTCTTCGCACTCGGTTCCAAATCCCGCTGTTCCGCCTGCCCTCTTACTTAGCAACCCGGGTGCCACATACGGCCCGACTCGGCCCGGCTCGCGCAACTTGCTTCCCTTCCGTCACTTAGCGCGTTGTGACGGCTCGGCCTTCGCACCGCGCCGGCCCCCCGAACCGGGGGCCGGCGCTCAAATTTCGGGCGTGGCCACACAGAATTGGGGGCCGCACCGACGTGCTCACGACATCTGGTTGATCAGCTCGAACAGCGGCAGATACATCGAGATGACGATGCCGCCGACGATGATGCCCAGGACACAGATGAGGAGCGGCTCGAGGATCGTGAGCAGGCCGGCCACGGCCACGTCCACTTCGTCCTCGTAGAACTCGGCGATCTTGGCGAGCATGGTGTCGAGCGCACCGGTGCTCTCGCCGGCGCCGATCATCTGGGCGACCATCGGCGGAAACACGTTGGTGGCCCGCAAGGGCACGGCGATCGACTCGCCGCGTTCGATGCGGCTGCGCACCTGCTTGATCGCCTGCTCGATGACCGCGTTACCCGCCGTCTTCGCGGTGATATCCAGGCCGTCCAGAATCGGGACACCTGAACTGAGCAGCGTGCCGAGCGTGCGACAGAAGCGGGCGACCGCCACCTTGCGCAGGATCTTGCCGATGAGCGGCAGCCGCAGGGAGATCGTGTCCACGCGCATGCGCCCGGCCTGCGTCTTGTAGTACTTCCGGAACATGTACGACCCGAGCATCACGCCCGCGATCAGGAACGGCATCGCGAAGACCACCTGCTTGCTCGCCCAGATGACGACGCGGGTGGCGAGGGGCAGCGTAGCGTTCAGGCCTTCGAACAGCGAGGTGAAGGCCGGGATGACCTTCCACAGGATGACCATCACGATGATGATCGCGATGCTGAGGACGACGACGGGGTAGATCATCGCCGACTTGACCTGCGCGGCCAGCTTGGCCTGCTTCTCGATGAAGGTCGCCAGACGCTTCAGGATCGTGTCGAGAATGCCGCCCGCTTCACCGGCCGACACCATGTGGGTGTAGAGCGGGTTGAAGGCATACGGCCGCTTGGCCATCGCGTCGGCCAGCGACGACCCGCCCTCGACGTCGTTCTTCACCTTGTCGATGGCCGTGGCCAGCTTCCGGTCGGGCTCCTCCTTCGACAGCAGCTCGAGACACTGGACGAGCGGAAGGCCCGCGTCGATCATGACCGAGAACTGACGGGTGAAGATCGCCAGGCTGCGCGCCGACACCTGCTTGTAGCGTTCTTCTTTCTTGGCGGCCGCCCCGATCTTCGTGACCAGAATCTGCTCGCGCCGCAGCGCGTCGGTGAGGGCTTCCTGCGAATCGGCCGGACGCTCGCCCTTGACGATCTGTCCGTTTCGCGTGCGTCCCACCCAGGCATAGGTCGTCATCGCGCCACCCCCTGCACCGGCATCGGCCTGGCGCCGGCCGCCAGGGCGTGCGGCGAGGCCGCCGGCGTGCCGCGTTCGAGAATCTGCAGCAGCTCTTCGCGATTCGACGAGGTCGACATGGCCTGGTCACGGGTGATGACCCGGCGTTCCACGTGCCGGGCAAGGGACTGATTCATGGTCTGCATACCGAACTTCTCCTGACCGGCCTGCATCGTGCCGTAGATCTGATGGATCTTGTCGTCGCGGATGAGGTTGCGAATGGCGGGCGTGGCCACGAGAATCTCGAGTGCGGCCACGCGACCGTGCCCGCTCGCCTTTGGGATCAGCGCCTGACAGACGATGCCCTCGAGCACCAGGGACAGCTGCGTGCGGATCTGCGACTGCTGATGCGCGGGGAAGGCGTCGATGATACGCGTCACCGTCTGGGCCGCCGAGTTGGTGTGCAGCGTGGCCATCGTGAGGTGGCCCGTCTCGGCCAGCTTCATGGCGGCCTCCATCGTCTCGAGGTCGCGCATTTCGCCGATGAGCACCACGTCGGGGTCTTCGCGAAGCGCCGCGCGGAGCGCCTTCGAGAAGCTTTGCGTGTCGGCGTGGAGTTCGCGCTGATTGACCAGCGCCTTCTTGTGGTTGTGGAGGTACTCGATCGGGTCTTCGATCGTGAGAATGTGGTGGGGCTTGGACAGGTTGATGCGGTCGATCATCGCCGCGAGCGTCGTCGACTTGCCGCTGCCCGTGGGTCCGGTCACGAGCACGAGGCCGCGCGGCCGGTCGGCCAGCGCCGAGAGCACCGGCGGCAAGCCGAGCTCTTCGAGGGGCCGGATCTTCTCGGGGATCAACCGATAGACGGCGCCGACCGCGCCCTTCTGGTTGAAGACGTTGCAGCGGAACCGGCCGACGCCGCGGAGGCCGAACGCCAGGTCCAGTTCCCAGGTCTCCTCGAACTTCTTCTTCTGCGCGTCGGTCAGCACGCTGTAGCACAGCGACTTGATCACGTCGGGGGTGAGGTCTGGCACCTCGAGCCGCCGCAGCTGCCCGTCGACACGGACCTGCGGGGGCGACCCGATCGACAGGTGCAGGTCGGACCCACCCAGGTCCAGCGTCGTCTTCAACAAGTCAGGCAGATTCATTGGTCAATCCTTGGTCCCCTTCGTGCGGGACGTCACATCGTCTCGCGCACGACTTCCTCGAGCGTGCTCATGCCTTCGCGCACCTTCTGCAGCCCGCTTTCGCGGAGCGTGCACATGCCTTCGGCGCGCGCAATCGTCCGCAGCTCATTCGATGGCTGGTTGGCGATGACGGCGTCACGGAGCGCCTCACTCATTTCCATGACTTCGAACAGACCGACGCGGCCCTTGTAGCCCGTGCCGCCGCAGCGGTCGCAGCCCTTGCCCACCAGGGGCCTGAGTGTCGCGGCCTCCTCGGGCCCGAACCCCGCCTCGGCCAGCTTGATGGACGACATCTCGGTCGGCACCTTGCAGTGCTCACAGACGCGGCGCACCAGGCGCTGCGCGCAGATCAAGTTCACCGAATTGGCGACGAGGAACGGCTCGATGCCCATGTTCACGAGACGGTTGATGCTGCTCGGTGCGTCGTTGGTGTGCAGCGTCGACAGCACCAGGTGGCCGGTGAGCGCCGCCTTGACGCCGATCGACGCCGTCTCGCTGTCGCGGATCTCGCCGACGAGGATGATGTTCGGGTCCTGGCGCAGGAACGAACGCAGGACGCCGGCAAACGAGAGCCCGATGCCGTCGCGCACCTGCACCTGGTTGATGCCCGGCAGGTTGAACTCGACCGGGTCTTCCGCGGTCATGATGTTCACGCCCGGCTGGTTCACCTGCGCGAGCGAGGAATACAGGGTGTTGGTCTTGCCGCTGCCGGTCGGACCGGTCACCAGCACCATGCCCCACGGCTTGCGGATGGCCGCATCGAAGCGCGCCAGGGCGTCGGGCGAAAACCCGAGGCGCGTCATGTCGAGACGCAGACCCTCGGGATCGAGCAGACGCAGCACGATCTTCTCGCCGAAGAGCGTGGGCAGCACGGAGACGCGGAAGTCGATGTCGCGATTGCGGCCGCGGTCCACGAAGCGGGTCTTGATGCGGCCGTCCTGAGGCAGCCGCTTCTCGGCGATGTCGAGCCGCGCCATGATCTTCACGCGCGAGGTGATCGCGTCGCGGAACTTCAGCGGCGGCGACATCACCGCGTGCAGCTGGCCGTCGATGCGGAAGCGGATCCGCATCTCCTTCTCGTAGGGCTCGATGTGGATGTCGCTGGCGCCCTTCTGAATGGCCGACAGCATCAGGGCGTTGACCAGCTTGATGATCGGCGCCTCGCCGCCCTGCTTCTCGAGCGAGGACGCGTCAATCTCCTCGGTGTCGGCGACGACCTCGAGGTTGTCGTCGTGCGTGCCGAGCTCTTCGAGGGCCTTGTTGGCCAGGTCGGCGGCCTTCGGTTCTCTGGCCGACGGCGACTCGTTCGGCTTGCCCCCGCTGAAGTACTTGCCGACCGCATCGCGGATGGCCGCCTCGGAGGCAACCACCGGCTCGATGTGCAGGCCCGTCATGAACTTGATGTCGTCCATGGCGAACACGTTGGTCGGGTCGGCCATCGCCAGCGTCAGCGTGGTGCCGGATTTGCCGACCGGCAGCACGAGATACTTGGCCGCGCTCTCGGCCGGAATCAGCCGGACGACCGCCGGGTCGAGGTCGAACTCCCGGAGGTTGATGGCCGGGACGCCGCACTGGCGGCTGATTGCGGCGGTGATGTCTTCATCGACCAGGAAGCCCAGCTTGACCAGGCTGGTGCCCAGACGCCCGCCATGCTGGCGCTGATGGTTCAGCGCCTCCTGCAGCTGGACAGGCGTCACGCGCTTTTCGCGCAGGAGCAGTTCACCGAGTCGGACAGCCATGGGCACCTGAGGCACACGGTCGCCGACTCCTGCGCGGCGTGCCGCCGCAGGAAATCCGGGAGCAGACTAGAAACCGGCGCGCAACGCCACGCCGAATTCTCGATCCTCGGTCGACCGGCCCTGCGCGTAATGCCCGTCGAGCCAGAAGCCCGTCCGGATCGCCACGCTCAGACCAGCAGCTCCAACGGGCCGGCGGTCTCCTTCGAGATCCCACCGCACACCCGTCCGAGCCGTAAGACGACGCCCGAGACCCATTTCGCCTCCAAGCGCGACTACTCGACGAAGGTCGCCCCGGAGGCCGACCGTGTCCAGGTCGATGTCCATAGCAAGGGTCACGCCATCGGTCGGCAGCACCGCGATGCCCAGACGCGCTTGCCGCGGAAGCGCGACTTCGACGCCCTCACGGCTGACGAACGACGGCGATCGCAGATTCTTCCACGTGAGGCCGACACGGACTCGCTCGAGGTCGGCCATCAGCCCGAAATCCAGGTCCACGGTCCCGCGTGGGTCGCCGTCGAGGTCGCGAGCCGCGTCAAAGGCTTCTTTGGCCGTGCCTTGGCCGCCCGTCGCACCGAGACGACATCGCCGCGGACGTACTTGATGGTGGCGCCCGCGACCAGGCCTTCGACCACCGTCTGCAAAATCGTGGCGCCGACCTGGCGCGTGCGCAGCGTGTGGACTTGCACACCGCTGGCCACATCTGCGACCACGTGGGAGGTGCTGAACTGGCCGTAGGACAGGCCGAGCGGCCAGGTCCCCAGGCTGGTGAAGCGGCTTTCGGCGCGCCCGAGGCCCGGCTGGGCCGGACCCTGCTGATTACCGGATTGAGATCGATACCACCCGATTGTCATTCCGGCGGGCTGCCCGGTGACCAGACCGGCCGGGTTCCAGTGCACCGCGGTCGCATCGTCGGCCACGGCGACGAAGGCGCCGGCCATCCCCAGCGCGCGTTCGCCCACGACCTCGAACGGCGCCTGCGCCCCGGCAGTGGCCGGGACGAGCGCCAGGAGCAGGAGCGCGGGGAATCCGGCCCAGGGCGCCCGGACGGGTCCGTCACGTCTTTCTGACATGATTAAGGGTACCGGAACCTGTGACCCCCTGTCTGTCGTAATTGTTCGCGGGCGATACAATTGCGTGACAGTTCGCGGACATTCCCTCCCAAAGGACCCTAGATGACGGAGCCCAGCACTGCCCCTGTCCCCGACAAGGGCCTTATCGCCCGTGCCATCGGAATCGTGACCGCCCCGGGCGAGACCTTCCGCAGCGTCGTCAAGGAGCCGCGGCCCGCCCTCATGCTGCTGCTCGTCTGCGCCGTGATTGCCTTGGCGACCGCCCTGCCGCAGTTCACCGAGCGCGGCCGACTGGCGGCGCTCGAGATGCAGGTGCAGCAGACCGAGCGGTTCATGACCGTCACGCCCGAGGCCTACCAGGCCATGGAGCGGAACAGCCACTACGGCGGCTACATGACGCTGGGCTTCACGTTCATCTTCCTGCCCATCGGCACGCTGCTGTTCGGGGCCCTCTACTGGGCGGTGTTCAACGCCATCATGGGCGGCACGGCCTCCTTCAAGCAGGTGCTCGGCATTGTCGCGCACTCGCAGGTGATCACAGCCCTCGGCGCCGTCGCCAGCGCACCGATCCAGCTGGCCAAGGGCTCGATGACTACCGTCGGACCGTTCAATCTCGGCGCGCTGCTCCCCATGCTCGAACCGGGCAGCTTCCTGGCGAACTTCCTCGGGAGTCTCGGGGTCTTTCAGATCTGGGGCACCATCGTCACCGCGATCGGCCTCGGCGTCCTCTACAACCGCAAACCGCGAAACATCGCGATCACGCTCCTGGTCATCACCGCGCTCTTCGCGGGCGGCTGGGCCTACTTCACGTCGGGCAGGTAATCTGATGAAGCGGAAGAAACTCTGGATCGGGCTCGGCCTCGTCGTACTGCTCGGTGCGATCGCGTACGCGAACTTCGGGATCAGCCGCACGACCGGCGTGGCGTTGACCGCCGAGAAGATCGAGCGTCACGACCTCGAGGCCATCGTCTCGGCCAGCGGCAAGATCCGCGCAAAGAAGACGATCAACGTCAGCGCGGAGACCATGGGCAAGGTGGTCAACCTCTACGTCGTCGAGGGACAGCCGGTCAAGAAGGGGCAGTTGCTGCTCGAGATCGACCCGCGGAACCTCGAAACGCAGGTGCAGAACCGCGAAGCCGGGCTCGGGTCGGCGCGGTCGCAGCTGGCGCAGATCAACGCCCAGATCGAGAACTCGAAGGTCGCCCTGAAGCAGGCGCAGGACACCCTGCGCCGCCAGGAAGACATGTGGAAGAACGGCCTCATTCCGCGCGAGACGTACGAGCGTGCGCAGAACGACGTGAAGATGCGCGAAACGGACCTGCGCGTGAGCGAGCAGAGCATCCGGACCCAGGAGCAGCAGCTCAAGGTCCAGGAAGCCAACCTCGAGAGCGCCCGCTACGACCTGAACAAGGTGCGGATGGTCTCGGAGATCGACGGTCTCGTCACCAAGCGCAACATCGAACAGGGCGAAACCGCGGTCGTCGGCACCATGAACAACGCCGGCACCGTGCTGTTGGTCATCGCCGACATGTCCGTGATCGAGACCGAGATCGAGGTGGACGAAACCGACATCCCCTTCGTGCGGGTGGGACAGCCCGCGAAGATCGAGATCGATGCCTTTCCGGACAAGACGTTCCCGGGTCGGGTCACCGAGGTCGGCAACAGTCCGATCGCGGTCGCCGGAGCGGCGGCGGGCCGTGCCACCAACTTCAAGGTTGTCGTCCAGATTGAAGGCGCCGTCCCGGACGTGCGTCCGGGATTCACCTGCACGGCCACGGTGACGACCGCCACGCGGCAGAAGACGCTGGGCGTGCCGATTCAGGCGATGACCGTCCGCGAGCTGATCTACGACGAGAAAGGCCAGCTCGTGAAACCAGACGCCCCGGCCGCGGGCGCCTCGGCGGCCTCGCGGCTGGCCACCCCGGCCACCCTCAAGCCCGGCCAGACGCGCAAGGAAACCGAAGGCGTGTTCGTGGCTCGTGACGGCAAGGCCACGTTCGTGCCCGTCAAGACCGGCATCGCCGGCGAGAAGTACTTCGAGGTGCTCGAGGGACTCAAGGAGGGTGACGAAGTCATCACCGGGCCCTTCTCCCTGGTGCGGGCGCTCAAGGAAGGCGATGCGGTCACCGTGACCGTCGCCGCCGCCGGCACCGTGGCTCCCACGCCGGCCACAGGCGGAGCGGGCAGCTGATGCAGCAGTTCCTGGAAGCGGCGTCGATCGCGCTCTCGGCCATCTGGGCCAACAAACTGCGGTCTCTGTTGACCGTGGTCGGCAACGTCGTGGCCGTGACGTCGATCATCGCCGTGGTCTCGCTCGTCCAGGGACTGAACGCGTCGGTCAAGACCGCGATCGAGTCCGAGTTTGCGGCCGACTCCTTCTCGATTCAGCGCCGGGGCCTCACGCAGACCGACGAGGAGCAGTTGCGCGCGCAGAGCAATCCGCGGGTCACCCTCGCCGATGCCGACGCCATCCGGAAGTTCAGCCCGAACGTCGGGATGGTGATGGCCGAGGCCCAGAGCGGGGGACCGGCCAGGTACCGGTCTGAATCGCTCGACAGCGTCTCGATCCGGGGCGTGACCAAGGAGTTCAACAACCTGCCGACGACGGTCATCGAGCGGGGACGGGCGATCACGCCGGGTGAGTTCGATTCCGGCCGCCTCGTCGCGGTGATCGGGTGGGGCACGGCCGACCGCCTCTTCGGCAGTCTCGACCCGGTTGACAAGGTAATGACGCTCTCGGGCGTGCACTTCAGGGTCGTGGGCGTGTCCGAGAAGAAGGGGTCGGTCTTCGGCAACTCCCAGGACGAGTTCGTGGTGGTCCCGCTGGCGGCTTTCCAGCGTCTGTTCGGCTCACGGCAGTCGCTCGAGCTCACCGTCCGCCCCGTCGATCCGTCTTTGACACCGCGGGCGATGGACGACGCGAAGGCCGCGCTGCGGATCGAGCGCCGACTGCGGGCGAAGGAACCGGACAACTTCGGCGTCCTGACGTCCGATACGTTCCTGAACCTCTACAACCAGCTGACCGCCGGCATCTTCACGATCCTCATTGGCGTCGTCAGCCTGTCGCTGGTCGTCGGCGGCATCGTCATCATGAACATCATGCTCATGGTGGTCAGCGAGCGGACGCGCGAGATCGGGCTGCGCAAGGCGCTCGGGGCGCGGCGCCGCGACGTGCTCTGGCAGATCCTCACCGAATCAGTGACGCTGTCAACCTTCGGCGGGCTCTGTGGCACGGTGCTCGGCTTCTTCGTGGCCTGGGTGATCAGTCAGCTCAGTCCCCTGCCGGCCGTCGTCGAACCGTGGGCCGTCGCCCTGGGCATCAGCATGACCGCCATCGTCGGCCTCTTCTTCGGGCTGTATCCCGCGATGCGGGCCGCCAAGCTCGATCCCATCGAAGCGCTGAGGCGCGAGTAACCCATGCGGTCCAGTCTGTTCGGCGAGATCGTCCGGATGTCATGGGACACGGTGCGCGGCAACAAACTGCGCTCGTTCCTGACGGTGCTGGGCATTGTGATCGGCATCACCTCGATCGTCGGCATGACGGCGCTGATTCGGGGCTTCGACTCATCGGTCAAGGACCTGATGAGTGGCCTCGGTCCTGAGACCATCTACGTCGCGAAGTTCTCGGGTCTCAGCGCCTCCTCAGGCGCCAGTTTCCAGGAACTCGCCAAACGTCCCAACCTCACGCCCGACGACGCGGAGGCCATCGAGAAGGGCGCGCCCAGCATTGCCATCGTGGACCTGACGCTGGGCGGCGGCGGAGGCCAGTCGGCGCGGGTCTACTACAAGAACCAGCGGACCAAACCCGTGGCCGTGATGGGCGTGACGGAAATGTGGCCGTATGCGGTGTCCCTCGCGCAGGAGAGCGGACGGTTCTTCACCAACGGCGAGGTGCAGCGGCGCACACGCGTCGTCGTGCTGGGACAGACACCAGCCGAAGCGCTGTTCGCGAACGTGGACCCGCTCGGCAAGATGGTCCGTATCGGCTTCGAAGAGTATGAAGTGATCGGCGTGATGGCCAAGCGTCCGAGCGCCGGATTCAACATCGGCGCCGACGACTTCGTGGTCATCCCCCTGACGACGTACGCGAAACAGTACCGGCATCCGCGCCAACAGTCAGGGGCGAGGGGAGATGCGCAGCGCGATGATCGCGGCGGTCCCGCGCGAAGGCGTGTCGCGCGAACAGGCGCAGCGCGAGGTCGAGCAGGTCATGCGCATCCGCCACGGCCTGCGGATCGACCAGCCCAACGACTTCGACATCATCACGCAAGAGGCGTTCGTGGCGCTCTGGGACCGGGTCACTCAGGGCGCGTTTCTGGCGCTCGTCGTGCTGTCGTCGATCGCGCTGATGGTCGGCGGCATCGGCGTGATGAGCATCATGACCATCAGCGTCACCGAGCGGACGCGGGAGATCGGCGTCCGCAAGGCCCTCGGCGCCCGGCGCGTCGAGATCCTGTGGCAGTTCCTGTTCGAAGCGGTCTTCCTGACCTCGGCCGGGGGCGTGCTCGGCATTCTCTGCGGCGCCTCGGTCGGCCTGCTCGTGCACCTGATCAGCGGCTTCCCCATCTCCCTCCCCTGGTGGTCGTTCGCCATCGGCATCGGGTTCTCGGCCGGCGTCGGCGTGTTCTTCGGCATGATCCCGGCCATCCGGGCCTCACGCCTCGACCCCATCGAAGCACTCAGGTACGAATAGCGGCGTCGTCGGCGCGGATCCAGTCAAAGCGTACTCTCACCACGAAGACGCGGGTGCGCCGAGCTGGCGCGTGCGGCCGGGCAACGAAGCGTCGCCCGCGTACCGCGAGCGCGCTGGCCGGTCGGGCCCGTTTGTCGGCCCGGGCGACGCTTCGTTGCTCCCGGCCGCGCCTGGCACGCCGCCTTGCGGCGTGCCGCCGGACCGTTCGCACCCGTGTATCCGCGGTGAGCCGAAGGGCTTCGTGCCTTCGTGGTGACAGCTCTGGCACTGCGGCGGTATGCTACGGCCTATCGGGAGGTGCCCCCCATATGAAGGTCTACGACGCGGCAGGCATTCGCAATGCGGCGGTGGTTGGACACAGCGGCGCGGGAAAGACGCAGCTCGTCTCGGCGTTGATGTTCGACGCGGGGGCCGTGAATCGACTCGGCACCGTGGACGAGGGCACCACGGTCACCGACTTCGACGAGGAATCGATCGCCCGCAAGCACACTCTCAGCGCAACGCCCACCTGGTTCGAATGGCAGAAGGCCAAGATCAACCTGATCGACACGCCCGGTGTCGGCAACTTCCTGCATGATGCGCGGGCCGCGCTTCGCGTGGCCGATGCGGCGGTCGTCGTCGTCGATGCCGTCAGCGGCGTGCAGGTGTCCACGGAGAAGTGCTGGCAGGCGGCCGCCGACTTGCAGCTGCCGCGCCTGATCGTCTGCAACCGGCTCGACCGCGAACGCGCCAGCCTCGACCGCGCACTCGAGTCGATGCGCAGTCTGCTCGGACGCACCTGCGTCCCCGTCCAGCTGCCGATCGGCGCAGAGAGGGACTTCCGTGGGGTCATCGATCTGGTGACCATGACCGCCCGGCTGTCCGCGGGGGATGGCTCGAGCGTGACGACCGAGGGCGCGGTGCCCGAGTCACAACGCGAGGAGGCCCGGCAGGCGCGTGAGTCCCTCATCGAGATGGTCGCCGAGGTGGACGACACGCTGATGGAGCGGTACTTCGAGACCGGCAGCCTGACCCAGGACGAGCTGGTCGGCGGTCTGGCCCGCGGTGTCGCCAGGGGGGCCCTGTTCCCGGTCTTCTGTGCGTCTGGCCTGCGTAACGTGGGCGTCACGCTCCTGGCCGACGCCCTGGTGACCTACGTCCCTTCGCCGCTGACCCGGCCCTTCGCCGGGCAGACCCCGGGGGGCGACGAGGAACTCCGCGAGGCGGCGGACAGCTCGCCGCTCGTGCTCTGGGTCTGGAAGACCGTGGCCGACCCGTTTGCCGGGCGCGTGACGCTGTTCCGCGTCGTGTCTGGAGTGGTGCGGTCCGATTCGGCGGTGCACAACGTCACGCGCGATGCGCACGAACGGCTGGGTCACGTGCTGGTGCTGCAGGGCAAGCTGCAGACCCATGTGGCGGAGCTCCATGCGGGCGACCTGGGCGCCGTCGCCAAGCTGAAGGACACGCAGACCGGTGACACACTCGGGGATCGAATCCGCCGCGTTCGTGGTGCCGCCCACGCCCGCGCCCTCGCCGGTGCTGTCGTACGCGATCGAGCCTCGCACCCGCGGCGACGACGACAAGATCAGCGTCGCGATGCACCGGCTCCAGGAGGAGGACCCGGCCATCGCGTACGGGCGAGACCCGCATACGCACGAGCTGCTCCTGTCCGGCCAGGGTCAGCTCCACATCGAGGTCACGGTCGCCAAGCTCCGCCGGCGGTTCGGCGTCGAGGTCAACCTCAAGCCGCCGCGCGTCCCGTACCTCGAGACCATCACCACCGCGACCGAGGCGCACGGCCGTCACAAGAAGCAGACCGGCGGACACGGCCAGTTCGGCGACTGCAAGATCAGGATGGAGCCGCTCGCGAGGGGCGCGGACTTCGAGTTCGTCGATGAGATCTTCGGCGGGTCCATTCCGCGGCAGTTCGTGCCCGCCGTCGAGAAGGGCATCCTCGAGACGCGCCAGCGCGGGGTGCTCGCCGGCTACCCCGTCGTGGACATCCGCGTGACGCTCTTCGACGGCTCGTATCACGACGTAGACTCCAACGAGCTGTCATTCAAGCTCGCGGGCCGTCTCGCCTTCCGTGATGCGATGGCACGCGCGCGCCCCACCCTGCTGGAGCCGGTCATGTCGGTCGAGGTGTCGGCGCCGGCCGACTTCGCGGGTGACATCATGGGAGACCTGAACAGCCGCCGCGGACGGATCGCCGGCATCGATGCCCGCGGCTCGGAAACGCTGGTCCGGGCGGCCGTGCCCATGGCCGAGATGCTGACCTACGAGCAGACCCTCACGTCGCAGACCGGAGGACGCGGCTCGTACCACATGGAGTTCTCGCATTACGATGAACTGCCGGCGCATCTCCAGGGGAAGGTCATCGCCGCGGCGAAGGCCGACCGAGGTGACGTGAAAGACGAGGACTGACGCGTGAGACGACGAGACGCATGCTGGCTGCTGATCCTGGCGCCAGTCGCCCTGCTCGCAGCCCAGGAGCCGGCGGCGCAGGCCCCGCCGTCGCGGCCGCCGTTTGCGGAGTTCCTGGCCGGTCTCCGCGAGGAGGCTCGCGCGCGGGGGATCAGTGAGGCCACGCTCGACCGCGCCCTCAGTGGCCTCGAACCGGAGGCGGTCGTCGTGGCGCGCGATCGATCACAGCCGGAACTGACGCAGAGCCTCGACACCTACATCGCCCAGCGCGTGACGCCACGGATCATTGCCACGGCCAGAACGCAGGCGGCCGCGCATCGCGCCCTGCTGGATCGGATCGAGGCGTCGTTCGGCATCCCCGGGCCGACGATGCTGGCCATCTGGGGCCTCGAGTCCAATTTTGGCAAGTTCACCGGGACGTACCCGACCATCCAGGCGCTGGCGACGCTGGCCTACGACGGCCGGCGCGCGCTCTTCCGAACCGAGTTGCTGCACGCGCTGACGATCGTGGACCGCGGCCAGGCGGTGCCGGGCGACCTGAGAGGCTCGTGGGCCGGCGCCATGGGCCAGCCACAGTTCATGCCGTCAAGCTTTCTGAAGCACGCTGTGGATTTCGATGGCGACGGTCGGATTGATATCTGGACATCGGAACCCGACGTCTTCGCGTCGATGGCGAACTATCTGACCAACGTCGGATGGGCGCGTGGCGAACGATGGGGTCGCGAGGTGGCGGTCGCCCGCGCGGTGCTCACGCGCGTGGAACGCGCCGTGCCGATGCGATCAGGCGGTTGCCGGGCGATCCGGGAGATGACGGAGGCGCGACCGCTGGGCGACTGGAAGAAGCTGGGGGTGACGCTGCCGGGCGGGGGGGCGTTGCCGGCGGCCGAGATGCAGGCCTCGCTGGTGCGGGGCACCAAACGGCACTTTCTGGTCTACCGGAACTACGAAGCGTTGCTGGACTACAACTGCTCGAACGCCTACGCGATCAGCGTCGGGCTGCTGGCGGACACGATCAGAATCGAGGGTTGACGAATCGCGTGATTGAAGATGGATCGAGCGATTGAAGGTCGCGCGACTGAAGATTGCGCGCAATCCCCAATCAATCGATCTTCAATCCGTCGATCCATCCTCAATCGCGCGATCGCGCGATCTTCAATCCGACTAGCTTCCCCCAGCCTTGCGCGGCGTCGTGACCTTCTTGCCGCCGCCCTTGACCGACGAGTCGGCCTTCACGCGACGCGCGCTGTCCTGATCGGCCTTCTTGCGGCCTGCGCCGCCCAGGGCCTCGCGGATGCGCGTCCCAAGCTTCTTCTTCGGCTTGGGCGTCTCATCCGTGCCTGTCTCGACCTCGGCGTTCGGGTTGTACTCGCTGCCCACCAGTTCGATCTGGGCCAGTTCGGCACTGTCCCCACGGCGATAGCCGAGACGCAGCACGCGCGTGTAGCCGCCCGCCCGCTCCGTATACCGCGGCGCGAGGCTCTCGAAGAGCTTGCTGACCACGGCGCGATCGGTGATGTCGCGCGACACGGTGCGGCGTGCGACGACACCGTGCGTGGGGCCGTTCGGCGACTTCAGGCTGCGCTTGGCGACAGAGATCAGCCGCTCGACGAACGGCTGCAGCTCCTTGGCCTTGGCGACCGTGGTCTCCAGCTTCTCATTGCGGAGCAGGTCCATGGCCTGGTTCCGAAGCATCGCGATCCGGTGCTCCGTGACGCGGCCGAGCTTGCGATGAGCGACTCTATGACGCATGTCTAGATCCTGTCTGGTACTGACGCTTGTCTAGGGGGTCGGGTCTTGCTCACGCAAGCGAGACCCGACCCCGTCTATCCCTGTCGGCCGGGTCTTGCTTGCGCAAGCCACCGAGCCCTGGCTACTTCGCTGGTCCAGGAGTCGGGTCTTGCTTACGCAAGCGAGACCCGACCCCTCGTCTAGTCAGCGCCGCCGTCGAGGCGCATCCCGAGGCTGAGACCCATGGTCGCCAGGATCTCCTTGATCTCGTTGAGCGACTTGCGGCCGAAGTTCTTCGTCTTCAGCATGTCGCCCTCGGACTTCTGCACGAGCTCACGAAGCGTCCGGATGTTGGCGTTCTTCAAGCAGTTGTACGACCGGACGGACAGCTCGAGTTCCTCGACGCTCTTGTCGAGGTTCTCGTTGACCGACGTCGGCGCCTGATCGGCCGCGCTGTCGAAGGCCTGGTCGCCCGCCTCGTCCAGCCCCACGAAGATCGTGAAGTGGTCGCGGATGAGCTTGGCCGACAGCGAGACGGCGTCGCGCGGGGTCACCGCGCCGTTGGTCCAGACCTCGAGCGTCAGCTTGTCGTAGTCGGTGGTCTGGCCGACACGCGCCGCTTCGACGACGTAGTTGACCTTCTTCACCGGCGAGTGGACCGAATCGATGGGGATCCAGCCAATACCCAGATCCTCGTCGAAGTTCTTGTCGGCCGAGACGTAGCCGCGCCCGCGCTTGATGCGGAGTTCCATCTCGAGGCGTCCACCCTCGCTCACGGTCGCCACATGGGCGTCCGGCTCGAGGACTTCGACGTCGGCATCGACTTCGATGTCGCGCGCGCGGACTTCGCCGGCCTTCAGCGCCCGAATCGTCAGCGTCTTGACGGTGTCCGAGTGCAGCTTGAGCGGAATCTGCTTCAGATTGAGGATGATGTCCGTCGCGTCCTCGACGACCCCCTGGATCGGTGAGAACTCGTGCTGCACGCCCTCGATCTTCACGGCGGTGACCGCCGCGCCCTCGATCGACGACAGCAGGACACGTCGCATCGAGTTGCCGACGGTGGTGCCGAACCCGCGCTCAAACGGCTGCGCGGTGAAGCGGCCAAACCGCTCGGTCAGTGTCTCGCGCTCGAACTCGAGGCGCTTCGGCCTCTGAAAACCCTTCCACAACATGTTCTTGTCCTTTCGCCTTCCGCCTTCGCGCCCGTTCGGGGCGCTTCGGCGAGACAGACCTGCTGATGATCACCGGCCTCCCGCCACAGGTCTGAAGAGCTGCGGGCCGGCGATTGGCTGAGCCAACTACGGACTACGGACTACGGACTACACGGACTACAGACTACAGACTACGGGCTACGGGCTACGGGCTACACGAACGACGAACGACCGGCGACGGGCTACGTAGGCCGAAGCCTGTGGCCGTGGCCTGTTCGGCCGACGTTACACGCGACGGCGCTTCGGAGGCCGGCAGCCGTTGTGCGGAATCGGCGTGATGTCGCGGATCGACTTCACATCGAGTCCCACCGTCTGCAGCGCCCGGATCGCCGATTCGCGCCCGGCCCCGGGGCCCTTGACGCGCACTTCCAGCGACCGCATGCCGTAGGTCTTCGCCGTGTTGCCAGCCGCCATCGCCGCCTGCGTGGCGGCGAAGGGCGTGCCCTTGCGCGATCCCTTGAAGCCGATGCCACCGGCGCTCGACCAGGCAATGACGTTGCCCTCGGCATCCGTGATGGTCACGGTCGTGTTGTTGAACGACGCGTGGATATGCGCCAGGCCGTGGTGAACGACGCGCTTCTCGCCGCGCTTCTTGAAGGCCTTCTTCTTCGGCGCCTTGTCAGGCGTCGTGGCGTCCTGGGGTTGCTGTTTGGCCATGCTCTACTCAACCTTCTTCTTGGCGACCGCGCCCTTGCGCGGCCCCTTGCGCGTCCGGGCGTTGGTGCGCGTCCGCTGCCCGCGCAACGGCAGATTGCGCCGGTGCCGCGATCCGCGGTAGCTGCCGATTTCGACCAGCCGCTTGATGTTGAGCGAGATCTCCTTGCGGAGATCGCCCTCCACGCCGCCCTGCTCGTCGAGCACCCGGGTGATGTTCCGGACGTCGTCTTCCGACAGGTCCTTGATGCGGATGTCGGGACTGACGCCCGCGGCGCTCAGGATGTCGTTCGACCGCTTGCGGCCGATGCCGTAGATGTACGTCAAGCCGATCTCGACGCGCTTGGTGCGCGGAAGATCGACGCCAGCAATGCGTGCCATACGTCCTACCCCTGCCTCTGCTTGTGCTTCTGGTTCGCGCAGATCACCCGCACGACGCCACTGCGGCGCACGATCTTGCACTTGTCGCAAATCCGCTTCACCGATGCTCGAACCTTCATCTCGACATCCTCAATCTCTGCGTTCCCGCCGTACCACCCGTCCGCGTCCCGCGTCGCGCGCCGTCAGGGCGACTTCGACGCGATCGCCGACCACCAGGCGGACGAAATTGCGTCCCGTGCCGGCCCCGGCGTGCGCGATGACCTCGCGCGTGCCTTCCAGGCGCACCCGGTAGAGCGCCCGCGGAAGAATCTCGACCACCACGCCCGCCACCGTCGCCCGCGGCGTGCCCGGCACCTCAGCCCTAGCGCGCGTGGGCCGCGCGTGCCGGCGAGGCCGGCACGCGCGACGTGAGCACCAGCGGCCCGTCGGCGGTGACCGCCACCGTGTGCTCGAAGTGCGCCGCCAGGCTCCCGTCCCGCGTCACCGCGGTCCAGCCGTCTGCCAGCACCCTCGTCTCGGGCCGCCCCAGGGCCACCATCGGTTCGATGGCCAGAATCATGCCCTCGGCCAGCTTGGGCCCACGCCCTGGCTGCCCGTAGTTCGGAATCTGCGGCTCTTCGTGCAGCTTCTCGCCGATGCCATGCCCGACGAACTCCCGCACGACCGAAAACCCGTGTCGCTCCACCCAGGTCTGGACAGCGTGGCCGATGTCCGACAACCGGCCACCCACCTGTACCTGCGCGATCGCCTGCTCGAGCGACTCGCGCGTGACCCGCAGCAACTCGAGCGTCCTGGCCGGGACCGTCCCCACCGCCACCGTGACCGCCGAGTCGCCGTAGAACCCGTTCATCTTCACGCCCATATCGAGCGAGATGATGTCGCCGTCCTTCAGCGCCCGTGACGCCGAGGGAATGCCGTGCACGACTTCCTCGTTCACCGACGCGCAGAGCGTCGCCGGATATCCCCGGTAGCCCTTGAACGCCGGCACGGCGCCCCGGTCCCGGACCATCTGCTCGGCCATCCGGTCGAGCTCGGCCGTCGTCATGCCCGGCGCCACGGCGGTCTCGAGCTCGGCCAGTACTTCGGCCACCACCTGGTTGGCCACCTGCAGGCGCGCGATCTCGGCTGCCGACCGACAGATGATCATCACCGGCCCCCCGTCACCGACGCCAGCGCCGCCGCGATGTCGGCCGCCACGGCCTCGGTCGTCTGATCGCCGTCCACGGAGCGGAACGTCGGTCGCGCCCGGTAGTACTCGACGATGGGCTGCGTATCGCGGGCGTACACCTGAAGCCGCTCGCGGACCACGTCCTCGCTGTCATCGGTGCGCTGCACCAGCGCCCCGCCACACTTGCCACACACCGTGTCCGTGGGGCGTGCCAGCGTGCCGCACGTCCCGCAGATCAGCCTGATGCTCAACCGCCGCACCAGCGTCTCCTCCGGCACCTCGATATCGACGACGATCAGCATCGCCGCCGGATCGACCAGGCCGTCGAGCGCCTCGGCCTGCCGCACCGTCCGCGGGAAGCCGTCGAGCACGTAGCCCACCGCGGCATCCGGCAGCCGGAGCCGCTCACGGATGACCTCGATCATCGGCTCGTCTCCCACCAGCCGGCCGGCGTCCATCACTTCCCTCGCCACCCGCCCGAGGTCGTTCCCGAGGCTCACCGCCTCGCGCAGGATTTCTCCCGTCGAGATCCGTGGCACGCGCCGTTCGCGCGCCACGCGGTCGGCCTGGGTCCCCTTGCCAGCCCCAGGGGCGCCCAACATCACCAGGCGCACGCTCACCGTCGGCTCGCCGTTGGTCTAGCCACGCCGACCGCGAATGCGCGTCTTCTTCATGAAGCCGTCGTAGTGCCGCATGATGAGCTGCGACTCGACCTGCTGCACGGTATCCATGGCCACGCCGACGATGATGAGCAGCGACGTGCCGCCGAAGTAGAACCCGAGGTTCAGGCCCTGCGTGATGAAGGTCGGCAGCAGGGCATCCAGCTGCTCACCCACCAGCGGCAGCGGCGCCACCTTGAACCCGGTCAGAAACAGTTCGGGCAGCAGCGCGATGGCCGCCAGGTAGACCGCGCCGGCCAGCGTGATCCGCGCGAGGATCTGGTCGATGTGCTCGGCGGTCCGCTTGCCCGGCCGGATCCCGGGGACGAAGCCGCCGTACTTCCGCATGTTCTCCGCCACGTCATCCGGGTTGAAGATGATGGCCGTGTAGAAGTACGCGAAGAAGATGATCCCCGAGACGAACAGCAGGTTGTAGAGCGGATACCCGTTGCCGAGCTGGGTGATCGCGTTGTGCCAGAACGATCCCGGCGTGAACATCGGCTGCAGCGTCAGCGGCAGCGCCAGCAGGGACGAGGCGAAGATGACCGGCATGACGCCGCCCGTGTTCACCTTGAGCGGGATGTGGGTGCTCGCACCGCCGTACATCCGGCGACCGACCATCCGTCGCGCGTATTGCACGGTCACCCGGCGGAACGCGCGCTCGACGAACACCACCGCCGCGACCACGCCCACCATCAGCAGCAGGAGCAGCACCAGCGCGATCGGGCCCATCTCCCCGGTCCTCAGCCGTTCCAGCGTCGTGAAGGCGGCCCGCGGCAGACCGACCACGATGCCGGCGTAGATCAGCAGCGACATGCCGTTGCCGATGCCGCGCTCGGTGATCTGCTCACCGAGCCACATCACCAGCACCGAACCGGTGGTCAGCGTCAGGATCGTGAGCATCCGGAACGACCAGCCGGGGTTCTCGACGATGTTGAACCCGCCGGTCTGTCCCGCGTTCTCGAGGAAGATGGCGATGCCCGCCGCCTGGACGATGCTCAGCACGATCGTGCCGTATCGCGTGTACTGCGTGATTTTGCGCCGTCCCAGCTCGCCTTCCTTCGACAGACGCTCCAGGTACGGCCAGACGACCGTGAGCAGCTGCAGAATGATCGACGCGCTGATGTAGGGCATCACGCCGAGCGCGAACACCGTCATCTGCGACAGGTTGTAGCCGGAGAACATGTCGTACAAGCCGAACAGGTTGCTCGCGGCTGCGGCCGTGGTCATCTCGCTCAGCGCCGCGGTGTTGATGCCGGGCGTCGTGATGTGTCCGCCCACCCGGTACACCGCCAGGATGCCGAACGTGAACAGCACCCGTTTCCGGAGTTCCGGGATCGCGAAGACGTTCTTGAGGCTCTCCATAGGTGGGGGTCCGTCAGCGGACGATCAGCCGATGACCTCGGCCACGCCACCCGCGTCGGCGATCTTCTTGGCCGCCGACTCGCTGAACTTGTGCGCGCGCACCGTCAGCTTCTTCGCGAACTCGCCGCGCCCGAGCACCTTGACCGGTGCCTTCGAGTCGCGCACCAGGCCGCGCTCGCGCAGCAGCTCCGGCGTGACCGACGACCCCGCCTCGAAGATCTCGGCCAGCGCGTCCAGGTTGACGATGGCGTATTCGACGCGGAACGGGTTGGTGAAGCCGCGCTTCGGCACGCGGCGGTGGAGCGGCATCTGGCCGCCCTCGAATCCGCGCTTGAACCGGAAGCCCGACCGCGACTGGGCGCCCTTGTGCCCGCGCGAGGACGTCTTGCCGTGCCCGGATCCCGGACCGCGGCCAACGCGCTTCTTCGCGTGCGTGGCGCCCTTGGGGGGACGCAAATTGCTCAGCGACATCTCACTCTCCCTTAGCCTGTTCGCCGTGGACGATCACCAGGTGCCGGACCTTCAGCAACAGGCCGCGCGTCGAGGGCGTGTCTTCCACCTCGACCGTGTGGCGAATCCGGCGCAGTCCAAGACCCCGCAGGGCCAGCGTCTGCTGCTTGTCGAATCCAATGCCGCTGCGAATCTGGGTCAACTTCATCGATTTCATGACCGTTCCTGTCCTCGGAGCTAACGGGCCGCGGGCGCCGGGCCCATCAGATCCTCGAGCTCCTTGCCGCGCAGCCGGGCCACGGCGGCCGGATCGCGCAACAGCTCGAGGGCCGCGAACGTCGCGCGCACCACGTTGTGATGGTTGGCCGAGCCGAGCGACTTGGTCAGCACGTTGCTGATCCCGGCTGACTCGACGACGGCGCGCACCGCGCCTCCCGCGATGATGCCCGTGCCTTCCGGCGCGGGCTTGAGCAGCACCGAGCCGGCGCCAAAGCGGCCGAGCACCGGATGCGGAATCGAGGTGCCCTGCATCGGGACCCGCACGAGGCTCTTCTTGGCCGACTCGATCGCCTTCTTGATGGCCGACGGCACTTCCTTCGCCTTGCCGATGCCGAAGCCGACCACGCCGTGGCCGTCCCCGATTACGACCAGCGCGCTGAAGCTCAGGTTCTTGCCGCCCTTGACGACCTTCGTCACGCGGCTGATGTTGACGACCGTGTCCTTCAGCTCGATCTCGGACGCGTCGATCTTCTCGCGGTTACGGATGCGCATGTCGGTTCCTTAGAACTCCAGGCCGGCTTTGCGGGCGGCGTCGGCCACTGCTCGCACGCGCCCGTGGTAAAGATTGCCCCCGCGGTCGAACACGACCCGGGTAATGCCCTTGGCCTTGAGACGGTCGGCCACGACCTGGCCAATCGCTTCGGCGCCGGCGATGTTGCCGCCTCGCACCGTCCCGCTGAACGTCGTCTTGAGCGACGACTCGGTGCTGCCGGCCGACACGATCGTGCGCCCGGCCATGTCGTCGATGACCTGCACGTAGATGTGCGCGACCGACCGGAAGACAGCCAGGCGCGGCCGCTCCGCCGTCCCGGTGATCCGCTTGCGCTGCCGCAACCGAATCCGCTCGCGTCGATCTTTCTTGGTCCGAATCTGCATAACGTCTGTCCCTGCGTCAGGCGGGCGCCAGCGGCGCCCCGTGAACTACGCGCCGGTCTTGCCGACCTTCTTCTTCAGCACTTCGCCGGTGAACCGCACGCCCTTCTGCTTGTAGGGGTCGGGCTTGCGCAGCCGGCGGATGTTGGCGGCCACCTGGCCGACCAGCTGGCGGTCAACGCCCGTGACGGTCACGTGCGTCTGTTTGTCGATCGCCACGTCGATGCCCGCCGGGATGTCGAACACCACCGGGTGCGAATAGCCGAGGGCGAACACCACCTGCTTGCCCTTGAGCTCGGCGCGGTAGCCGACGCCCACGATGTCGAGTTCGCGCTTGAACCCGTTGGTCACGCCCTCGACGGCGTTGGCCATCAGACTGCGCGCCAGGCCGTGGAACTTGCCGAGTTCCTTGTCCTGGCGGATGGTCGAGGCCAGCAGTTCGTCGCCCTTCACCTCGAACTTCACGCCCGGCGGCAGCCGCTGCAGGAGCGTGCCCTTCGGGCCCTTCACTTCGACCGCGTCGGTGCTGACCTTGACGGTCACGCCCTTCGGCACGGCAATCGGCTTCTTCCCAATGCGAGACATTATTTAACTCCGCCCGCTCTTCGCTCAGCGCTCCAGCGACGCCGGAGACCCCGCGAGAGCCATGAACGCGTCGGCCCGACCCTTACCAGATGTTGCAGAGCACCTCGCCGCCGACGCCCGCCTTGATCGCGTCGCGGCCGGTCATCACGCCCTGTGACGTGGTGAGGATGTTGGTGCCCAGGCCGCCCATGACCTTCGGCACGTCTTCCCGCCCGAGGTAGACGCGTCGGCCGGGACGGCTCACGCGCTGCACCCCGGAGATGACGTTCTCGCCTCGCGGGCCGTACTTCAGCGACAGGCGCAGCACCGAGGGAGCCTCAGCCACCTCCACGAGCTTGAAGCCGGCGATGAAGCCCTCCTGCTCGAGGATGCGCGCCACCTCGGCCTTGAAGCGCGACGCGGGGACATCGACACGCTGGTGCCGTGCGTGCACCGCGTTCCGGATCCGCGTAAGCATGTCTGCGATGGGGTCGGTCATGTTCTGCCTTTTTCTCTCGGGAACGTTCGGAAGTCCGGCTACCAGCTGCTCTTGATCACGCCGGCCACCTCGCCGCGGAGCGCGAGCTCACGGAAGCAGAGGCGGCACAACGCGAACTTGCGCAGGTAGGCTCGCGGGCGCCCGCACTTCCGGCAGCGGTTCCGCTTGCGGACCGCGAACTTGTGCTTGCGTACCAGATCCTTGTAGGTCTTTGCTGTGGTCGCCATCGTCCGTCCTCAGTCCTTCACTCGTCTGTCGGGCTAGTTCTGCCGGAACGGCATGCCGATGAGCTGCAGCAGCCGCCGCGCTTCCTCATCGGTCTTCGCCGTCGTGACCACGGAGATGTTCAGGCCGCGCGCCTTGTCCACCTTCAGGTAGTCGATCTCGGGAAACATCAGCTGGTCCTTGAGGCCCAGCGTGTAGTTGCCGCGGCCATCGAAGCCCTTGCCCGAAATGCCTCGGAAGTCACGCACGCGCGGCAGCGCAATCGAGATCAGGCGGTCGAGGAACTCGTACATCCGCTCCCCGCGCAGCGTCACCATCGCGCCGATGGGCATGCCCTTGCGCACCTTGAACTGCGCGATCGACTTCTTGGCGCGGGTGACCGCGGCCTTCTGGCCGCTGATCTTGCCGATCTCCTCGGCGCCGGTATCGACGATCTTCGCGTTCTGGGTGCCTTCACCCAGGCCCATGTTGACGACCACCTTGACGACCTTGGGCACGGCCATCACGTTCTTGTAGCCGAACTCCTTCCGGAGCGTCGGCACCACGTCGGATTCGTAGCGCTGTCTCACGCGGTTCATTTGTCGACCACTCCCTTGCACTTCACGCAGAACCGCACGCGACGACCGTCGTCGAGCAGCTTGCGCCCGATCCGCGTCTTCACGCCACACTCGGGGCACACCAGCTGGACGTTCGACGCGTCGATCGCCGCCTCGCGTTCCACGATGCCGCCCTTGATGTTCTTCTGCGGGTTGGCCTTCGTGTGGCGCTTGATGATGTTCACGCCCTCCACGACGAGCCGGCCCTTGCCGGGGATGACGCGCAGAACCCGACCCCGCTTGCCGCGATCACGTCCGGTGATCACGACGACGTTGTCGTTCTTGCGCACTGCAAACGCTACGGTTTCGGTCGCCATTCGGGGTCCGTCCTAGAGCACTTCCGGTGCGAGCGAGATGATCTTCATGAAGCGCCGCTCGCGCAGTTCGCGCGCCACGGGGCCGAAGACACGCGTGCCCACCGGCTCGCCTTCGTTGTTGATGATGACGGCGGCGTTCCGATCGAACCGGATGTACGACCCGTCGCGACGACGCATCTCCTTGCGCGTCCGCACGATGACGGCCTTGACCACCTGGCCCTTCTTGACCGTCGCGTCCGGGGTCGCTTCCTTCACCGACGCCGTGACGATGTCGCCGATGCGCGCATACCGGCCCGTAGACCCGCCGATCGGGTTGATGACGGCGATCTTGCGCGCGCCTGAGTTGTCGGCCACGTCGAGGATCGATCGCATCTGGATCATGGGAACCTCCTGTCGGTCTGACGCATGGCGCTAGACCGCCTTCGCCTTCTGCACAATGCGGGTGACGACCCAGCGCTTGCGGCGCGACAGGGGCCGCGACTGCACCATCGCCACCTGGTCGCCAATCCCCGCGTTCTGTTCGTCGTGCGCCATGAAGCGCGTCGTCAGCCGGAGCTGCTTGCCGTACAGGCTCTCGCGCACCTGCCGCTCGACGGTGACGACCACGCTCTTGGTCATCTTGTTGCTGACGACCCTGCCGACAATCTCAGTCTTCGCCATGGCCTAGCCCTTTACACCCTTCTCGCGCAGCACGGTGTACACCCGCGCGCGTTCCCGCCGGAGCGGACGCACCTTGTTGCCGGCCTCGCCCTGGCCCATCGACCGCTGCAAACGCAGCCGGAACACCTGGTCGTCCAGCTCGCGCGCGCGCTGCTGGAGGTCGTCCACGCTCAGGCCGCGAAGCTCCGACAGCTGCTCGACCACCTTCATGACGCCTTCTCCTCACCAAACCGCACCGCGAACCGGGTCTTGATGGGCAGCTTCGCCTGCGCCAGGCGCATGGCGGCCTTGGCTTCGGTGATGTTCACGCCTTCCATCTCGAACAGGATCCGTCCCGGCTTGACCACGGCCACCCAGCCTTCGGGAGAGCCTTTGCCCTTACCCATGCGGGTTTCCTGCGGCTTCTTCGTGATCGGCTTGTCCGGGAAGATCCGAATCCAGACCTTGCCGCCGCGCTTGATTCCGCGGGTCAGCGCCACGCGTGCGGCCTCGATCTGCCGATCGGTCATCCAGCACGGCTCGAGCGCCATCAACCCGTAGTCGCCGAACGCGACCGTGGACCCGCGCCACGCCAGCCCGCGCATCCGACCGCGCTGCTGCTTGCGGTATTTGACTTTCTTCGGCATCAACATGTGTTTGCGCCTTTTCTTCCTACTCTTCCGGCACCTGGAACCGACCCACCGACGAACAAGGGGGTCAGTCCCTGGAGAGCGGGGACAGACCCCGGCTCACGCCGGCTTTGTCTAGCCCCTGCCTGCCGCGCGGCGCGGCTGGCGGAATTCCTCTTCCCGACCGACGCGCGGGGTCAGACGCTCACCCTTGTAGAGCCACACCTTCACGCCAATCGCGCCGTAGGTGGTGAACGCTTCCGAGAACCCGTAGTCGATGTCCGCCCGCAGCGTCTGCAGCGGCAACTGGCCGTGCAGGTACCACTCGGACCGCGCGATCTCGGCGCCGTTCAACCGGCCGCCGACGCGCACCTTGATCCCCTTGGCGCCGAAGCGCAGGGCCGATTCGACCGCCTTGCGCATCGCCCGGCGGAACGCCACGCGCTTCTCGAGCTGCATGGCCACCGACTCGGAAATCAGCTGCGCGTCGAGCTCGGGCTTCTGGATCTCGAGGATGTTGATGAACACCTCGCGGCCCGTGGACTTCTGCATCTCCTGACGCAGCCGATCCACTTCGGTGCCCTTGCGCCCGATGATGATGCCGGGGCGCGAGGTGTGGATGTCGACCTTGAGCTTGTTGGCCGCCCGCTCGATGTCGATCCGCGACACCCCGGCGTGCGCAAACCGCTTCTTCAACTCCGCGCGCAGCTTCACGTCCTCGTGGAGCAGCTTGGCGTAGTCCTTGTCCGCGTACCAACGAGACCGCCAGGTCTTGTTGAACCCGAGCCGGAAGCCGTAGGGATGAACTTTTTGACCCATACTCGCCCGCTACTCCTGCTTCTTCGCCGCGCGACGCTTTGGCGCCGCCGCTGTGGTGCCCAGGGCCTTGACCGGCCGTTCGGCGACTTCCACCGTCAGGTGGGCCATCCGCTTGACGACGCGGAAGGCGCGCCCCATCGGAGCCGGCCGAATCCGCTTCATGGTCGGCCCCTGGTTGGCGAAGCACTTCGCCACGTAGAGCCGTTCGACTTCGCCGCCGTATCCGTCGCGCTGCTGCACGTTGGCCACCGCCGACCGCAGCACCTTCTCGATGTCCCGCGCGATGATCTTGCGCGAGAACTTCAGGGTCGCGAGGGCCCGGGGCACGTCCTTGCCGCGGATCTGGTCGAGGACCAGCCCCGCTTTCTGCGCCGAGGTGCGGATGTACTTGGACGTCGCCTGCGCGATGGCCATTACGACCCTCCCTTGCCGGACGAGGCGACCTGTGCAGCCTTCTCCGCCTTCGTCGTGTGGCCCTTGAACAGCCGCGTCGGGGCGAATTCACCGAGCTTCTGCCCGACCATGTTCTCGGTCACGTACACCGGGATGAACTTGCGCCCGTTGTGCACCGCGATCGTGTGTCCGACCATCTCGGGGATGACCGTCGATCGACGCGACCACGTCTTGATGACCTTCTTCTCGTTCGATCGATTCAGCGCCTCGATCTTCTCGAGGAGCGGCACATCGATGAACGGCCCCTTCTTCAGCGAGCGACCCATGGCTACTTCTTTCTCCGTTGAACGATGAACCGATCGCTCCGCTTGTTGCGGCGCGTCTTGTAGCCCTTGGTGGGCACGCCCCACGGGGTCACGGGATGGCGACCGCCGGAGGTCTTGCCCTCGCCGCCGCCGAGCGGATGGTCAACCGGGTTCATCGCGACGCCGCGCACGTGCGGGCGCTTGCCGAGCCAGCGGTTGCGGCCGGCCTTGCCGATCGAGACGTTCTCGTGGTCGAGGTTGCCCACCTGGCCGACCGTCGCGAGGCACTCGATGTTGATCAGTCGAATTTCGCTCGACGGCATCTTCACCGAGGCATACGCGCCGTCCTTGGCCACCAGCTGCACCGACGACCCGGCGGACCGGGCGATCTGGCCGCCCTTGCCCGGCTTGAGCTCGACGTTGTGGAGCATCGTGCCGAGGGGGATGTTCTTGAGCGGCAGGCAGTTGCCCGGCAGGATGTCCACGTTGTCGCCGGCCACCACCGGATCGCCCACCTTCAGGCCGAGCGGATGCAGGATGTACCGCTTCTCGCCGTCGGCGTAGGTGACCAGCGCGATACGCGCCGACCGGTTCGGGTCGTACTCCACCGTCGTGACCTTGGCCGGAATGTTCGGCTTGTCGCGCTTGAAGTCGATGATGCGGTAGTTCCGCTTGTGACCGCCGCCGCGCCACCAGGACGTCAGTTCGCCACGGTTGTTGCGCCCGCCCGACTGGGGCAGGTGCTCGGTCAGCGGCTTGTACGCCTTGTCGGTCGTAATCTCGTCGAACGTCTGGACGGTCTGGAAACGGCGTCCGGCCGACGTCGGTTTGTGAATGCGAATCGCCATCTGTCTAGGCCCCTTCCAGGAACTCGGGTACCTTCTCGCCGGTCTTCAGGCGTACCCAGGCCTTCTTCCAGTCCGAGCGCTGGCCGGAGAACCGGCCCTGGCGCTTGATCTTCCCGTGCTGGATCTGCGTGCGCACGTCCTGCACCTTCGATCCGAACAGTTGCTCCACGGCCTTCTTGACGTCCACCTTGGTGGCGTTGACGTGCACCTCGAAGGCCAGCACGAGCGAGCCCTCGCGGGCCAGCGTGGTCTTCTCGGTCACGAGCGGTCGGCGAATCACGTCGGTGGCCTTCATCCGAGCACCTCCTGCAGCCGCTCGACAGCGGCGCGCGTGGCGATGATCCGCGTCGTGTTCATCACGTCGCGCGGCGTCAACCGGCCACTCGGCACGAGCGTCACGCCCGCGACGTTGCGCGCCGAAGCGGCAAAGTTCTCATCGAGCGCCACGTCCACTACCAGCGTGCGGCCTGAGGCGCCGAGCGTCCGCAGCAGCGCCGCGGTGGGCTTGGTCTTCTTCTCCGAGGCCCGCAGCTCGTCCACCACTGTGACCACGCCTTCCTTCAGCCGGGCCGCCAGCGCCGCGCGAAGAGCGCCGCGCTCGGCCTTCTTCGGCATCGCGAAGTCGTAGCTCCGTGGCTGGGGCGGGAACACCGTGCCGCCATGGCGCCAGAGCGGCGACCGCGTCGATCCGGCCTGGGCGCGGCCCGTGCCCTTCTGCTTGTACGGCTTCTTGCCGCCGCCGCTCACCAGGGCGCGGTTCTTCGCCGAGTGCGTGCCGCGGCGTTCCGACGCATTCTGACGGACGACGGACGCCCAGATCAGGTCGCGCTTGATCGTGCCGGTGAACACCGCATCGTCGAGGTCCACGGACCCGACCTTCTGATTGTCGCGATTGACTACATCAAGTGTCATGATTTCTTTCCGCTCTGCCGATCCGGCGGCGGCCTACTTCTTGCCCTTTTTCTTCTCGATCTGCGGCACGGGCTCGGGCTTGCGCGCCACGGCGCGCCGCACGACCACCACACCGCCCGGGGCACCCGGCACCGCGCCGCGCAGCACCAGCAGGTGCTTGTCGGCATCGACGCCGACCACCTTCAGGTTCCGCGTCGTGATGCGGTCACTGCCCATGTGCCCGGCCGACCGCATGCCCTTGATGACCCGCGACGGGAAGGACGAGGCGCCGATCGAGCCCGGTGCGCGATGGAACATCGAGCCGTGCGTCGCCGCGCCACCCGCAAAGTGGTGCCGCTTCATGACGCCCTGGAAGCCCTTGCCACGGCTGGTGCCGATGACGTCCACGCGGTCACCCGCGTTGAAGATCGTCGCCAGCACCTGGTCGCCCGGCTTGAGCGCCTCACCGCCGGCGGCCGTCTTGACCTCACGCCTGACGCGGGTCGGCGGCACGGCGGCCTTCTTGAAGTGGCCGGTCGTCGGCTTGTCCGCCTTGGGCGCCGTCTCGTCCACCAGACCCAGCTGCACGGCTTCGTAGCCGTCGGTCTGCGCCGTCTTGGCCTGCACGACCACGCACGGGCCCGCCTTGATCACCGTGGCGGGCACGGCAGTGCCGTCCGCCAGGAAGATCTGGGTCATGCCCACTTTTCGTCCGAGAATTCCAGTGACCATATGTGTTTGTTCCCGGCTACTGGCTACGGTCTACCGGCTACAGTGGCCGTCCGCGGTCTGCGGTGGCCCGTAGTCCGTTGCCCGTTGCCCGTCGCCCTACTTGTGTTCCTTGCCGAACGCCTTGATCTCGACGTCCACGCCGGCCGGCAGATCGAGCTTCATCAGCGCATCGACCGTCTGGGGCGTGGGCTCGAAGATGTCGATCAGGCGCTTGTGCGTGCGAATCTCGAACTGCTCGCGCGACTTCTTGTCCACGTGCGGCGACCGCAGCACCGTCCACTTGTTCTTCTCGGTGGGCAGCGGCACCGGTCCGGCCAGGCGCGCGCCCGTCCGCTTCGCCGTATCGACGATCTCGCTCGTGGACTGGTCGAGGATGCGGGAGTCGTACGCCCGGAGGCGGATGCGAATCTTCTCTGAAAACGATGTAGCCATGGGTTACTTCCCCTGCACTTTCGCGATGACAGCCTCGCTCACCGAGCTGGGCGCCTGTTCGTATCGGTCGAAGTGCATCGAGTACGAACCGCGGCCCTGCGTCCGTGACCGGAGGTCCGTCGCGTAGCCGAACATCTCCGAGAGCGGCACGCGCGAGTTGATGATCTGCGTGCCCCCGCGCGCTTCCATCGACTGCAGATGGCCGCGACGGCTCGTCAGGTTGCCGATGACGTCGCCCATGTATTCCTCGGGCACCGTCACTTCGACGCGCATGACCGGTTCGAGCAGCACGGGATGCGCCCGCTTCGCGGCGTCCTTGAACGCCATCGAACCGGCGATCTTGAACGCCATCTCGTTCGAGTCCACGTCGTGGTAGGACCCGTCGTAGAGATCGATGAGCACGTCGTCGATCGGATAGCCGGCCAGCACGCCCGTCGTCATCGCCTCGCGGATGCCCATGTCGATGGGCTTGATGAATTCCTTCGGGATGGTCCCGCCGACGACGTTGTTCTCGAACAGGTAGCCCTCGCCGGGCTTGCGCGGCACCAGCCGGATCTTCGCGTGACCGTACTGACCGCGACCGCCGGTCTGCTTGATATACCGGCCTTCGCCTTCCGAGGGACGCGTGACCGTTTCCTTGTAGGCGACCTGCGGCGCGCCTACGGAGGCCTCGACGCCGAACTCGCGCTTCAGGCGGTCCACGATGATCTCGAGGTGCAGCTCGCCCATGCCCGCGATGACGACCTGACCGGTCTCCTGGTCCGTCTTCACGCGGAAGGTCGGATCCTCCGCCATCAGTTTGGCGAGGCCGTGACCGAGCTTCTCCTGGTCGGACTTCGTCTTCGGCTCGATGGCGAGCGAGATGACCGGCTCCGGGAAGTCCATCGCCTCGAGGATGACCGCGTGCTTCTCGTCGCACACCGTGTCGCCGGTCGAGACCGACTTCATGCCGACGGCTGCGGCGATATCGCCCGCGTAGACTTCCTTGATGTCTTCCCGCTTGTTCGCGTGCATCTTCAGCAGGCGCCCGATGCGCTCGTGCTTCTGCTTGGTCGAGTTGTAGACGGCCATGCCCGACGTCAGGACGCCGGAGTAGACGCGGATGAACGTCAGCTGACCAACGAAGGGGTCGGTCATGATCTTGAACGCCAGGGCCGACATCGGGGCGTCGTCCTTGGCCTCGCGCTCGGCCGTCGCGCCCTCGCCACCGTTCGGGTCGATGCCCGTGATCGCGGGCACGTCGAGCGGCGACGGCAGGAAATCCACCACCGCGTCGAGCAGCGGCTGCACGCCCTTGTTCTTGAACGCGGACCCGCAGATGACCGGCACGAACGCGGTGCTCTCGTTCCGCACCGACTGGATCGTCCGCTTGCGGATTGCCGCCTTGATCTCGGCCTCGGAGATTTCCTCACCGGCCAGGTACTTCTCGAGAAGCTTGTCGTCGGCTTCGCTCACCTTCTCGATGAGCTGCTCGCGGTAGTGCTGCGCCTCGTCCATCATGTCGGCCGGGATCTCGACGATGTCGTAGTCGGCGCCCATGGTCTCGTCCTTCCAGACGAGGGCCTTCATGCGGATGAGGTCCACGATGCCGCTGAACTTGTCTTCGATGCCGATCGGCAGGTGAATCGCGACGGGATTGCCCTGGAGCTTCGTCTTGATCTGCTCGTAGGTGCGAATGAAGTTCGCGCCGATCCGATCCATCTTGTTGACGAAGCAGATCCGGGGCACGCGGTACTTGTCCGCCTGCCGCCACACGGTCTCGGACTGGGGCTCGACGCCGGCGACCGAATCGAACACGGCCACCGCGCCGTCCAGCACGCGCAGGGACCGCTCGACCTCGGCCGTGAAGTCCACGTGGCCGGGCGTATCGATGATGTTGATGCGCTGATCGCGCCACGTGCACGTCGTCGCCGCCGACGTGATCGTGATGCCGCGCTCCTGCTCCTGCTCCATCCAGTCCATGACGGCCGTGCCTTCATGGACCTCACCGATCTTGTAGGTGATGCCGGTGTAGAAGAGGATGCGCTCGGTAGTCGTCGTCTTGCCGGCATCGATGTGGGCCATGATGCCGATGTTGCGACAACGATTGAGAGGGACAGTGCGAGCCATTGATCCTTACCAGCGGTAGTGCGCGAACGCCTTGTTGGCCTCGGCCATGCGGTGCGTGTCTTCGCGCTTCTTCACGGCGCCACCACGAAGGTTCGCCGCATCCATGAACTCGTTGGCCAGCTTCTCTTGCATCGTCTTGCCATCGCCGCGGTCGCGGGCGTACCCGGCCAGCCAGCGAATCGAGAGCGACAGGCGGCGGTTCGGGTTGACCTCGACCGGCACCTGGTAGTTCGAGCCGCCGACACGGCGCGACTTGACTTCGAGGCTCGGGCGCACGTTGTCGATCGCCTTCTTGAAGACCTTGAGGGGATCCTCCTGGGTCTTCTCCTTCACGATGTCCATCGCCTGATACATGATCCGCTCGGCGGTCGAACGCTTGCCGCCGCGCATGATCGTGCTGATGAACTTCGTGACGAGCGGACTCGCGTAGATCGGGTCCGCCGGCGTCTCGCGTTTGGCAATTTCTCTGCGTCTCGGCATATCGGTGTCTTTAGAAGTCTGAACCGGTGTCTAGGGGGTCGGGTCTGGCTTACGCCACCAAGACCCGACCCCGCATGTCTTCTTACTTCTTGGGCCGCTTCGCGCCGTACTTCGAGCGACCCTGCATCCGGCCCGCCACGCCGACGGCGTCGAGCGTGCCGCGGACGACGTGGTACCGCACACCCGGGAGGTCCTTCACGCGGCCGCCACGGATGAGCACCAGCGAGTGTTCCTGGAGGTTGTGCCCCACGCCCGGGATGTAGGTCGTGACCTCGATCCCGTTCGTCAGCTTCACGCGCGCGACCTTCCGGAGCGCCGAATTCGGCTTCTTCGGGGTCTGGGTGAAGACGCGCACGCACACGCCGCGCTTCTGCGGGCTGCTCTGCAGCGCGGGACTCTTCGTCTTGCTCAGGACCTTGTCGCGGCCCTTCCGGACCAACTGGCTGATCGTCGGCATATGTTTTTCGTGCCCCCGCGGCAAACGCGCGGATTCTCCCGCCGCCAAACGACGACGCCTCTGCGCCGCCACCTGTGACGAGCTCGTGTCGCTTCCGGCCTAAGAGCCCATGCTCGGCGCCGGAAACATTCCCCTATTGCTGAAAACAGCGTGGCGGACGGAGGGCAAGGCTCGCGGAGAGCCAGGCGCCATTCGCGCGGAAACAACCAGGAAGCGACGTGCGCTCTACTGGACGCGGCTCCTAGATAGGGTGTCCTAGAAGCCGAAATAACCTTGCGAGATTAACACGGGTTCCGGCCCGGTGCAAGGTACCCGTCGTCCAGACTACTTCGAGCGCACGTTCACATCCGGATAGCTCCGAATCCGCCCGGCCTCGAAGTCCCGGACGAACAACCGAATCGGATCGAGCGCGCTGGCTCGCCCGTCCGGACCGAGGTAGCTGCCCCCGTACCCAAACCGGCTGGACACCGACCGGATGAAGGTACTCGTGGCGTCTACCGGCAGAGTCCCGACGTTCCGGGCAAATCCGGGGAACTTGCCCTCGCTGACCAGGTACTGCTCCACGTTGGAGACATAGAACGCCGAGACCAGGGCGTTGCGCTCGCGCACGAACTCGCCGACGCCCCTGAGGGCCTTCGGTCCGGCGAAGTCGCCGACGACCGGCACGATGAGATTTTTTTCCTGTAAACCCTTGACAAACAAGAAACTAGACTCACTGGCCAGATAGCCGCGCGCCACACCTTCCCAGTCCGTCTGCCGCATCAAGTCCTCGTAGCTCGGGTAATTGCCCGAACCTCGCCCGCCATACGCGGGCAACGGCGCATACCGGATGGCCGGACCATCCCAGAAGAAGGCGAAGTAGATGGACTCGAGCTGTTCCCAGTCCTCGCTCGTCAGCGGGTAGCCGTGCCGAATCACCAGGTGGCGGCGGACCGCCTCGACGTTCGCCGCGTACGCCGCCTTCTCCGTCTCGACCTTCGCGTAGGCGGCAAACAGCGCCTCGACGGTCGCGCCGGCCGGAACGCCCCGCGGCCGTGGCTTCGAGAACAGGCGCGACACGAACTCGGCCCGGTCCCGGGACAGCTCGAACAGGGCCTTGTAGAGCAGGTGCTGGAGCAGGTTGCCGCGCCGGATGTCCACGATGAACGCCATCCTCGGCTGCGTGGCCACCATGTAGGTGAAGTTCTGGTCGGGCGCGACGCCCAGATACACGCCTCCGGGTCGCACCTGCCGGGTGAGGGCGGGAATGACGTACTGAAACGTGTGTTCGTTGGAGACCAGGTTCTCGGACCGGAAGAACCCGTCGGGTTCGGACAGGCTCTGGGAGAGCGTCCAGAACTGGGCATCGGTCAGTCGAGCCGGCAGCGCGCCGCGCGCCACGACTGGCGACGCCGGCACCTGGCCCGGTTTCGCACCCGGGACCGTCTGCGCGCCGCCAGTCGCCACGGTGAGCAGGAGCACCGCCGCTGCGCCCCATCGCCACACGCGGCGCCACCCGACTCCGTCTCGCCCCCGCGTGTCCATCACCCGTCCCCCCATGCGCGCCTGCGCGACCGCCTCCCAGCCTACCGGCGCGAATGCATCAACACGTCCCAGTATGCGTTGATCCGGCCCTGGCGATGCTCGCCAAGCAGCCCGGGCATCGAGTCCACCAGCGTGACAGCCCTCGACTGGCCGGGCTCACTGCACCGGTCGAAGCATGACCGGATGAAGACGCTCGAGTCCTCGGTCGGCAGGGCGGCGACATTGGCGGCGAACTCGGCCCACCGGCCCTCCTGGAACAGGTACTGCTCGACATTCGAGGTGTAGAAGACCGAGACCGCGCCGCTGCGCTCCCGCAGCCAGCCGCCGACGGCCCGCAGGGTGCGGGAGCCGGCGAAGTTGCCCACGAGGGGCACGATACGGTTGGCCAGCTGCATGTTCCGCACCTGCTGGTACGCCTCCTCGCTGGCCAGGTAGCTGCGACTGACCCCTTGCTGGTCGCTGGCCATCTGCAGATCCTGGAAGCTCGGGTATCGGGCCCGTCCGCTGTTGCCCGTACTCGCGTACGCGAGCTCGGGCCCGCCAACGAAGAACCGGGCGTAGACGCTGGAGACGCCATCCAGATCGGCGGGTTCGAGCGGCAACTGGCGCGCGCGTGTCAGGTGGTCGAGGATGGCGCGCAGGTTCGCCTCGAAGAGCAGGCGATCGCTTCGCTCAATCGAGAAGGCCCCGAAGAGCTGCGTCCCTGACGACGAAGCGCCGAGCCCCGCGGGCCGCCGCCGCGAGAACAGCCGCGCGACGAAGTCGGCCCGATCGGGGGACAGCTCGAAGAGCGCCTTGTACATCAAGTGCAGCTGCAGGTTGCCGCGGCGAATGTCCGGAATGAACGCCAGGGCCGGCTGGAAGGCGGCGATGTAGGTGAAGTTCTGATCGGGCCCGACGCCGAGGTACGCCCCGCCCGGTCGGACCTCCCGACGCACGCGCGGAATGACGGCCTGGAATTCATCCTCGTTCGAGACGAGGTTCTCGCTGCGGAAGAAGCCGGCGGGTTCGGAGAAGTCCTGGACGATCTGCCAGAACTCCCGATCGGACAACCGTGTGGGCAGCGGCTGTCGTGGTTCGAGGCGAGCGGGCGCAACAGACAGGCCCCCGGCCAGCGCAAGGCCCAGGAGCAGCAAGCGGCCGCGCGCCGGAGGCCGGTCAGCTGAGGCGAGCGCTAGAGGCCCCCACCGCATTGCCGCGTCTCGGCCTGCATGGCCCCGAGTTCGTTCATGAGACCGCTGCCGCCTCCGCCGCCGCGCCCCTGCGAGGATCGGATGAACGTGCTCCGGTCCGTCAGCGGCATGGTCGCGACGTTGGCGCAGAAGCGCGACCACTTGCCTTCCTGATTCAGGTACTGCTCGACGTTCGACAGGTAGAACGCCGTGACCGTGGACCGATGATCGCGGATGTACTGCCCCACGGCGCGGAGGGCCTTGGGCCCGGCGAAGTCGCCGACGACGGGCACCACGAGGTTGCGCTGGTGCAGGCCCTTGAGAAACGTGAAACTCTCGTCGCTGGCCAGAAAACTGCGGAGTGCGCCGGCGCCGTCATCGGCGACCATCAGCTGGTAGTAGTTGGCCATGTTGCTGCGGCCCCCTCCACCGGACGTGGAGCTGTAAGTGATGCTCGGCCCGAACCAGTAAAAGTTGTAATAGACGTACTCGATGCCGGCGAGGTCGTCCGCGTCCAGGGGCAGGGCATGTGGCTTCTTCGTCAGCCAATCCTTGATGGCCTGGAGGTTCTCCTTGTAGACCGCCTCGGCGCTCGTCGGGATCTCCCAGAAGGCATCCATGATCTGGGGGGCCGTCGAGGTGCGCGTCAGCGTGTCCGGCCGCTTCTTGGTGAACAGGCGTGAGACGAACTCGGCCCGGTCCGCCGACATCTCGAACAGCGCCTTGTACATCAGGTGCGTGTGGAGGTTGCCGCGCCGGATGTCCGTGAAGAACACCATCTTCGGCTGGAGCGCCGCGATGTACGTGAAGTTCTGCTCGGGGCCGACGCCGACGTAGACGCCGCCCGAGCCGGCCCGGGCCTGCAGATCCTTCAGGACGTACTGGAGCCAGATCTCGTTCGACAGCAGGTTGTCGGAGCGGAACGATCCGTTGGGCTCAGAGAGGTCCAGGCTGAGCTTCCAGAACTCCTGATCGCCGAGCCGGGCCGGCAGCGTGTCAGCCGCGGGCGCCTGCGCGCCTGCCGCCCACACACCGGCTGTCCCGAGGGCACAAACCAGCAACGCGGCGGCGACGGTGCGTCTGACAGTCATGGAACTGCCCGGGATAGTATCACCGGCCCATCATGCGCTGCATGGCGTCACGGAGCGCCTGAATCGTGGCCGGCGACCCGGTGAACATGTCTTCGGGATACCGCGCGTACTGCAGCATGTCGGCGTAAATCGGCCCGCTCTGATACATGTTCAGACCCATGCCCGCCAGGTACTGCAGGCGCAGGTTGCGGTCACGATTGATCGACGCGTCCTTGAGCCAGGGCGCCAGGTCCTTGGGCGTCCCCGCATAGTTGGCGAGCAGCTCGACGGCCGAGTTGATGCCGATCTCGCTGAGCGACTGCTTGACCTGCGCGTAGCGCGGGTCGTCGATCTTGGCCTGCAGCGCGTCCACGTCGATCTTGATGGGCTCGTGCTGGCCCATCAGCACCAGGTCGTAGCCCTGGCCGTTGTTCGTGTTGCCCCAGACGACGCTGTTCGGGAAGGACTCCATGAACGTGCCGATCTCGCTCTTGACCGCCGCCGGGTTGCTCTCGTACAGCTGCACGAAGAGCGTCACGACGCCGCCAGGATTCAGCCGGGACTTCACGAGGTCGAAGAACTCGCGCGTGTAGAGCGTGGCCGCGCCCTTGACCCACGGGTCGAGCGGGTCGGACGTGATCGCATCGAACTTCTCGCGCGTCGTCAGCAGATAGTGGCGGGCGTCGTCGATGTGGATATCGACCTTCGGGTTCTTGACGACGTTGTAGTTGTGTTCGCCGAACCACTCGGCGACCGACGCCGGGACGAGGGGTTCGATCTCGGCGATGGTCATCCGCTTGACGTCCGGACCGATCGACACGGCCCCGGCGGTGACGCCGGCGCCGCAGCCGATGACGACGGCACGCGCCGGGTTCTTCGGGATCAGGTGCGTGAAGTGCCCGAGCATCCGCTGCAGGCGCATGTCCTGCGGCTCGCTCGACGCCTGCACCTTGCCGGCGTTGTGGTAGTTGCGCACGCCCGTGGACGTCTGCGAGACGGCGACGAACGCGTTCAGCCCCTCACCCACGTAGATGATGTTGGTGAGGCCGGCCCAGGTCGCCGCGTAGCGTCCGTAGGCCACGAGCAGGCCTGGCACGGGCGGAATGCTGCGGGCGACCAGGCCCGCCAGGCCCGTGGCCACGACGAGCGCGATGGTCGCGGCCCATGCCATGCCTCGCTTGCTGCCCTCGCCCGCCGCTGCCGGCGCCAGCATGATCAGCGCCGCGATGGCCGAGATGACCACTAGCAGCATCTGGCCGTACTGACTGCCAATCCACTGCGTGATGAGGAGGCTGGCGACGAGCGACCCGGCGATGGCGCCGACCGTGTTCGCGGCGTAGACGCCGCCGACCAGGCGACCGGTGTCCTGTCCGGGCACGGCGACCGAGGCGAGCGCCAGCGGGAAGCTCGCGCCCCACAGGATCGATCCGGGCAGCACGACCCAGAGGCAGCGGACGATGTCGAGCTGGAAATTGAACCAGATGTCGGAGCTGATCGACGGGTTGATCGGCCAGTACGGCAGCGAGCTCGTCAGCATGTACGCCGACCAGCCGAGGGCGAAGCAGAGCCCCATCTGGCACCAGCCGAGGGCGACGCGCGGCCGGGTGGTGGTCTTGGCGATTGCGGCACCGAGGCTGCTGCCAATGCCCAGGCCGAACAGGAACACGGCCAGGATCAGCGAGAACGTGTAGACCGTCGCACCGAACAGCAGCGAGAGGAGGCGCGTCCACAGCACCTGCGCCGAGAGCGCCGTCAGGCCGGACAAGGCGATGACGACGTACACCGCGCCCGACCCAGGGGCGGCGGCCACGGGCGCCTGCCCGGCATCGACCGCTGGCGCGTACGGCGCGCGGGTCGCCAGCAGCAGACCGAGCGCCGCGACGGTGAGATTGAGCGCCACGGCCACATAGGTGGCGACCGCCATGTCGTGCACGCGCAGCAGATAGAAGCCGGCCAGCAGGCTGCCGAGCACGGCGCCGCCGATGTTGCCGCCGTAGAAGTAGCCCAGCCAGGCGACACCCGACGGGGTCGCCTGGACGTAGCGGGCGATCGCCGGCAGCGTCGCGCCCATCAGCAGAGTCGGCGGCAGCAGACAGACCGCGGCCACCACGCTGCGGAACACCACATTCCCCGCGCCAATCGCCTGGTAGGCGCCGTTGACCAGCGGCATGCCCCAGAGGAGCAGCAGACCCATCAGCCCGATCCCGAGTTCGAGGTAGGCGTAGACCTTCAGGGGATGCTGGCGGGTATCGATGTAGCGCGGCAAGACGTAGCTGCCGAGACACATCCCGCCCATGAACGTCCCGAGCAACACGCCAAGTGACACGGCCGACGATCCGATCACGAGCTGGAGCAACTGGAACCAGACGACTTCGTACACCAGCGCCGCGCAACCGCTGCCGACGAAGAGCAGCAGCATCAGGGGCATGTACGCGGTGGCGGGGTCGAGCGAGGTATTCCGATCGGTCATAAGCTGGGGAATCCTATCAAAAACAGGCGGAGTCGTCCGAACGTGGTGATTACGACGAGGCCGGCCCTCGCGTTCAGCGTGCGGGCGCGGTTTTCACGCGCGAGGGGTCAATTCTCTCCCAAGGCCGGTCGGTAACCAAGGGCCGAGTAGACGCGCGCCCAGGGCACGGCAGGCGTATACTCGCCAACCGAAACCCACCCATCTGGAGGAGGCCACATGCGCCGCAGAGAGTTCCTGGGAGCTGTCACCGCGTCCCTGGTCGCCGCCTCGGCTTCGTCCGGCTCCGCCCAGGCCCCGGCCCCGGTGGCGCGCAAGGGCCGGATCACGCAGGGCGTCACCCGCGGCGTCTTCGCGCGCGGCGTGGCCCTCGACGACTCCTGCCGTGAGGCCGCGCGGCTCGGCGTCAAGGGGTTCGACCTCATCGGCCCGGCCGACTGGCCCACGCTCAAGAAGCACGGCCTGGTGCCGTCGATGTATCCCGGCGGCCCTGGCGGGACGATCGCGGTCGCGCTGAATCGCCCCGACAATCACGATCGCCTCGAGAAGCTGATGCACCCGGCGATCGACGACGCGTCAGCCAATGGCGTGCCGAACATCATCTGCTTCTCGGGCAATCGCAACGGCCTCGGCGATGCCGAAGGCGCCGACCACTGCGTCGCGTGGCTCAACCGCCTGAAGGCCCATGCCGAGGACAAGCAGGTCACGATCTGCATGGAGTACCTGAACAGCAAGGTGAATCACAAGGACTACATGTTCGATCACATCGCCTGGGGCGTGGACGTGATGAAGCGCGTCAACTCGCCGCGCGTGAAGATCCTGTATGACATCTACCACGCCCAGATCATGGACGGCGACATCGTGCGGAACATCACGGATCACTTCCAGTGGATCGGTCATTTCCACACCGGGGGCAATCCGGGCCGCCACGATATCGACGAGACACAGGAACTCAACTACCGGTTCATCATGGAGGCGATCGCGAACCTGGGGTTCACGGGCTTCGTGACGCACGAGTACACGCCGGCGATGGGCCACGACCCGATCGCGACGCTCGAGAAAGCGATCGGGATCTGCGACGTCTAGAACCGCTCGCGGCCCGCGTGTCTCGCTGGCTGACGGGTCAAGTCAGCCGCCGGCCGGCAACGTCACTTCGACGGGATACGCTTTCTCGCCAGCGAGGATCTTCACCGGCAGCACGTTCTCGCGCTGCGGGATCGGGCACGTCGTATACGGGTTGAACGCGCAGGGCGGGTTGTAGGCCTCGTTGAAGTCGAGCACCGTCGTGCCGTCATCCGCCAGATCGGCGTAGAGGAAGCGTGCGACCTTGTAGGTCTCGGCCCCGCTCGACCCGTCGCGGAACACGATGTAGAAGCGTTTCGGGCGGGTCGTGAAGGGACGAAGCCGGAGCGTCTGCCCCGCGAGCGCGAACTCGATCACCCCTTCGGTGGCGTACTCGTCCTCGTCGTTGAACGTGTTGATCACGCGCATCCGACGCGGCTCGGCATCCTTGATGAACCGTCCCACGACCCGGTAGGCCGGATCGATCGCGAACCAGGAGAAGCCGAGAAAGCCGGTCGCGAGCGGACCATCCGGATTGCGCACGCGGAGCGCCAGCCGCGTGCCGCTGACGTGCGCCACCAGACGTACGCGACCGATGACGATGTCGGGGCCGGGGGCCGCGCCCGCCTGTTTGAGCACGATGGGGCTTCCGGCCTCCTTGTCGCTGCGACGCACAGACACGCCTGGCGCCGGCACAAAACGCACTTCGTCGCCGGCGAGCGTCACCGTACCTGCCCGTGGAGGCAATCCGGCGATCACGATCCCGCTGCCGGGCGCGCTGCCCACCGCCTGAGGACCCGGCCGCAGCATGCGCAAGCCCGCGATGCTGACCCAGTCGCGCCGGTAGTCCACCTCGTGCTTGTCGCGCCAGGCCTGCACCGTGGCGACGTGATCGACCGGCGTGGCGGTCTGCGACGCCGGCGCTGGCGCGGGTGGCGATGCGTCCTGACACGCCGAGGCGACGAGCGCCGCGGCAGCCAGGAGCATCAGCGTTTTCGATGAATATCCGCGTGCAAGAGACAAGCGGACGTGCGGACTGGTGAGTCGCAACGACACACCCGACTATCGCACATCGCGATCACGCAGAGGCGCGGAGATCGTCGCTCTCATCGGCGGACGAACGTGGCGGTGCGGGTGTCCGTGCGGTCGCCCGTACGCACGTCGATGGTGAGCAGATGCGGACCTGGCTCCAGTTCACCCATCGGCACGGAATACTCGTAGCTGGCCGTGCCGAAGGTCGCGAAGCGAGCGGCGTCAATCACCCCATGTGCGGTGACGAGCACGCGCCCCCGGCTGTCTGTGATGGTGGTCACGACCCGCACGTCGGCCGACACTCCACCCAGCGGCGCACGCAGGCCGACGTGAGCCGTCACGGTGGCGTCGGCTGCAAACTCACGTCGGGCTGTCGGCACCACGGGCAGCAGAGCCGCCAGGAAACCGGCCGGCGCCGCAGGGATGGCTGACCTGGCCTGGAGCGCCAGGCCCGACACTGCGAATGCGCTGCCCGAGAAGTCCGGCACGGCGAGGTAGGTGAACGCGCCGGCGGCCCCGCCGGCACGGGAGACGACGCCCACGCGGATCTCGTAGTCGCCGGCGGCGAGATCGATCCGGGACAACAGGTCCACGCGCCTCGGGCCGGCCGGCCCTGCCGGCCACTGGAGCTCCACGAACTGCGTGGCCGATCCTCGCGGCTGCGCCCGCCGGTCAAACGCGGCCGCGGTCACCTCGAGTCGCTCGCGCTCGGGGACGGCCAGCGCGGGACGATGAATCGTGACGCTCGCGACCACGGCTACCGGAGTGGTCCCGGGACGGGCCGCCGGCTGGGGGACGGGAGCCGCCGCACCGGCCAATCCGGGCATGACCGCGACCGCTGAAACGGCGAGTTCGAACGCCCGGCCGGGGAGGAGGCTGCCAATCGCGTCCGGCAACGTCGAGGCCGCCGTGGTCCTGGGCGCGTCGGTGACTGGCCAGTCGTAAGCCGTCCGCGCGCGCGCCGTCAACCCGGGACGATTGACGCGCACCTCGAGTTTGCGCACCGACGTGGCCCCGACTGACGATGCCGGCCTGAATCCAAGGAGGTAGTAGCTGCTGCTCTCGGCGAACAAGTCCGGAACCAGATCCTCCGGCTGGTTCGCGTTCGTGATGATCCGACCGCCGGTCCGCGCCGGCAGGACCGACAGCGCCTCACGCCGACGGGCGAACTCCCCGGTCGGCAGCGCCGGCAGCGATGCACGAGCCGAAGAGCTGGCCATGCGTGTCCCGGTCTCGAGACCACTCGGATCGATCGAGTGAATGACGAGGTTGGCACGGTCAAGCGCCCCGAACATCTTCGCGCGGGCGTCTCGCAGGCGCGGCGCGCAGGAGACGTCGATGCCCCCGACCCTGCCGTCCGGCGTCTGCAGCAGCAGGTCACTGCCGATGAACAGCAGCGTCTTCTGCCTCGTTGAGATCTCGCGCACGACATCGGCCAGACGGGTGACCTGATCGATCACGCACAGGCCGCAGAAGCAGAACCCGTTGAGGTACGAAGGTGGGTCTGGGAGGTTGACGCCAGTCTCGTCCCGGACTCGGGCGAGCCCAGTCGCCCATTGGTCCTGCTGATCCTGCGACCACTGCGCGCTCGAGTTGAGGTCGCCGATCGCCTGTCGCAGCCGCGCGCGATCCGCGGTGAACCCCTGCGGCGTGAGCGCGTGGGTCGACACCACGGCCGCCAGGTCGCCTGGCGCCAGCGCATCGACCACCGCACGGGCGACACGCTTCGCAGTGAGGACTGGCTCGCCCGGTCCGATCGTCTGGTCGAACATGACCATGACCAGCCGCCCCGTCTCGGGCAACTGATTGGTCGCCACGTCAGGTGCCACCTCACGCGTCCAGTCCGCGCTCGTCATGTCGGGCCCTGGCAGGTGCACCTCGGCGAACGCTTCCACGGGACGCGTCTGCCCGTTCTCTGTCACCACGAAGTCAGCCGCAGTCAGCCCGCGGACCGGACGGCGATCGCCGTCGAGCACGGACACGTCCACTTGGATGAGCTCGACGCCGGCCCTGAAGCTGGGCTGTGCGGGCGCCTGCGGCAGAGGCGCGGCCTGGCCGGCCGCAAACAGGGCGCCTGCACCCACGAGGCCGGCGACTGGGATCAGCCGCACTAGCGCATCCGGAACACCAGGTCGCGCCGGACACTGGTGCCATCAGGACGGGCGGCCGTGAGACTGAGGACGTAGGGACCGCGGGCCAGCGAGGCCAGCGGCACCGCCATCTCGAACGGCGCGCTGCGGGACGCGTCGAACTGCTCGACCCCGAGCGTGGCCTGCTGGTCGAGCTTGACGGCATCAGCCACGTCGAGGATTCTGACCGTCACGACAATCGGGGCGAGGGCGCCACTGCCGCCCTGAAACACGCGCACGAAGGCGTGAATCTGGTCATTGCCCGCAAAGTCCCGTGCCGTGGTGGGGACGAGCGGGATGAGCGTGGCCAGCCGGTCGGTGCGTGTAGCCTGATCGCCCGGGCGCGCGCCCAGGACGATCGGTGAGGCGGACACCGGCGCGCGCGTGAAGTCGGGCACCTCCACCTCGGCATACACACTGGCGCTCCGGCCCAACGCCGCGCTCGTGCCGCTCAGGCGAATCTCGTAGCGCCCGGGCGCCATCGTCAGTCGCTGCTGGACGTCGTAGCGCGACTCCTCACCCGTGGCCGCCGGAAGGCTGAGCGTGATCTTTTCCTCGCTCGGGGGCCCAGGGCTGCCTTCCGCGTTGTAGACGTGGCGGATGAGGCTCAGGGTCTCGTTCACGGGCGCATTGGCAGGGGGCAGCCGGACGGTGGCAACGACGGCCACCTCGGCGGTGCGGCCACCGGGCACGAGGGCGATCGGCACGGCGATGGCGCGCATTGGCAAAGTCGTCGCGACCGACATCCCAGCCATGCTCAGCGTGCTGGAGCTGGGGGCGCGACGCTGCTCCTCGGTGAGCAACGAGCCGGCGCGCGGCTCGTAGAAACCGGACCGCGAGCGTACGGTCGTCCCAGGCCGCTTGACCTTCACGTCAACGCGTCGGAACTTGCCGTCCGCGCGGGCGTTCGAACTCTGGTAGCCAACGAGGTAGTAGGAGGCCGCCTCGTCGAGCATCTCGTCGATCTCGCCCCAGACGCCGGTATTCACGATGGCTCGCGCGCCCGTGTAGTCCGCGGTGGTCTTCATGAAGTTGTGGACCACCTCGGCGGCGCGCCGCGCGCCCTCGGCGCCCATGGGCCGGCGGAACCTCGACATCAGGCGTCGCGGGTCCTGCAGGTACTGCTCGTAGCCCCCAAGGCCGGCTGGATCGATCGTGTGCACGTTGATGCTGGCGCGCTGCGACAGTCGAAAGATGTCGAGCATCCGCGACTCGAGCCCACTCATGCACGAATCCCGCGACGTGAAGGTCATCGGCACGCCGGTGCTGACGAAGACGACCGTCTTGCGGCGGTTGGGCACGGTGGCCAGCTTGCTCGTGATGGCCTCGAGCGTCGGCACGGTGGGCTGCGATCGCTCGCATTGCGTGCGCGCGAGGGCCGAGCTGTAGCGGAACGGCATGTCGCCGCCGCCCTGCCCCGTGCCCTGCGGCGTCGGACCGATGTAGGTGGGCTCGACCGGCTTGAAGCGATCGATCGCGGCCAGCAGCTTGGCGCGATCGTCCGTGAAGTCCTGGGTGGCGCCGACGTTGTTCGGAAACACGATGGCCGCCAGATCGGATGGCCCCAGCTGATCCACCAGGTAGCGGGCGATCTCACGCGAGGCCATGACGATCTCGAGGTCGTCGTGCGGCGTGTTGAAATCGTCCATGAGGATCGCGAACACGCGTCCCTCGCCGAGCTGGTCGGTCAGATCGTTGGTCGCGACGTCGCGGGGCGTATGGCGCATCCAGGCGGTCGGCGTCGGGTCGTTCTCGCCGGCACGCACTTCGGAGACGGCGACGATCTGCTGCGGCTTGCCATCCTCGGACACGGTGAAGTCGGCGATAGTCAGGCCCGTCACGGGGCGGCGGTCCTTATCGAGGACCGAGACATCGAGGCGGACGATGTCGATCTCCCCGCGGAACACAGGGGCCTGCTGGCCCTGCCTGGCCTCGAGGCCGATCAGCAGGCAGGCAAGTCCAGACGCAGCGACGGCGGCGCGACGGAGCATCGGCACAATGACCTCGGAGGTAGAATGTACGAAAACGGTAAGCCGGGCTCACGCCCACCGCAGCTTACCGTTTTCGTACATTCTACCTCCGAGGTCATCGCTACCGGGCGATGTAGCTCCGACGCGCCCGGACCTCGGTGCCGGTGCGCTTCACACGCACCTGCAGGCGGTGTTCCTTCCCGTCCAGCCGCGCCGGGGCGAACCCGAGCGCGTATTGCGCGTGGAGTTCGTCCGCAATCCGCGCGAACACGCCTTCGATGTCGCGCTGCTCCTTCTCGAGGTCCACGAAGCCGCCGCCGCTTTCGAGCGCCAGTTTCTTCAAATCAGGGTCCGGGTGGCGAGAACGTCTGTTGACCGCATCACGCGACCCACACTGAACTGCGAACTCGCGCGAGAGGGCGCCGACCCCGGCACCCCAATCGCGTAGACCATCACGTCGTCCTCAGCGAGTTGACGCTGGAGGTCGTCGAACTTCACGCGCGTCTGGCTGTAGGCCGGGACGTCGTGGCCGTCGGTGAACACCAGCACCACGCGCCGCGTCGTCTGCTGCGACAGGGCCGAGGCGCTCCGCGCCACGGCCGACCACACCGGGGAGGCGCCGTTGCGATCGGCCTGCAGTCCACCCTGCAGCGCGCTCAGGAGATCCACGCGGTCGGCGGTGAAGTCGCTAGGCAGAATCTGAATCAGATCACCGAAAGCGCCGACCCGCGCGCGATCACCCGACCGCAGGCGGTTGATGAAGGCGACCGCGCCACGCTGGACGACGTCGGCCGACGTCATCACGCTCCCGCTCCGGTCGAGCATCACGACGACCGAGATCGGCTGCGGCTCGTTCGAGAACAGGGTGATCGGCCGGACCGCCCCTTCGTCGCGAATCTCGAAGTCGTCCTTCGTCAGATCTGGAATCAGGCGGCCGTTGACGTCCAGTACGGTCGCGAACACCGGCACAAGGTCGGCCGTCCCGCGGAACTGGGGCGGCGCCTGCTGGGCGGTCGCTCCAATCGCCGCCGCGCCCGCTATCGCGATTCCAAGCCAGACGGAAACCAGACGACGCCTCATGAGGCCCTCGTCTACAGACTACACGGGCTACGGACGACGGGCGACGGCTCACGGCTCACGGTCTACGGCAGACGGCGTACGGGAAACAGCCTACGGACAACGGGAGACGGATAACGGGGAGAGCCTGCGGGCGACGGGGACAGCTCACGGACGACGGGCGACGGAGCACGGGCTCGGCGCGCCGAACCGTGAAGGCGCGAAGGGCGCCGGCAGAACTCGAGCGGCCGCTGCCGGCGCGAGTCGCCGGCCTCAAAAACACGACACGCGGTTCGGCAGAGCCTGGACAGACGGTGGCTAGACGTGCCGTCCGCCCGGTGCCGGACGCCGGCGTGCACGGCGACGGCTGCGCTGAATCATCACCACCCCCAGCAGCGCCCCGCCCCCCACGCCGACACCGAGCAACCACCACGTCCGCGGCGAAACCAGCGCGACGAAGACAGTGATGGCCACGAGGCCGAGGCCGCCGACCGCGCTGCCCTTCGGCGTGGTCGCAAGGTTGATGGTCCTGGCGCGATGCGGCGCCGGCTCGTGGGCCCGGCCGCGCAGCACCAGGGCGAGCGTGACCGCGACCTGCCGCCAGAGCCAGAGTCGCGAGCGACCGGTCTCGTACTCCTCGAGCAGGTCGCCGACCAGTGCGGGATCGGTGCTGAAGCGCTGCAACAGGGCCACGGCGAGCCGCGGCGCAGGCGGGTGGGTCATAGACGCCTCCGGTCCAACTGCGGAACATCCGTCCAAAGAGCGATCAGAGCCTGTTGGGTCTCCTTGACGGCGCGAAGGCCGGTCGGGGTGACGCGGAAGAAGCGCTTGGCCCGTCCTCCCCGCGCCGGCGTCGGCGCCCCCATCGTGGATGCGATCAGGCCGTGGCGCTCGAGCCGTTCGAGCGCGGCGTAGACGGCGCCCAGCATCACGGTCCGGCCCCCCGTCGCCTGGATCTCTCGGGCGATCAGGACTCCGTAGACCTCGTCGCCAAGGCGGAGGATCGACAGGAGGATCATGAGCTCGAAATCAGTCAGCAGCTGACGCGCCATTTGTTCACATATTGTGATCAAATAAAGGCCCGAGTCAACCGTCGCCCCAAGACAGCGACGGGCGCGACCTCCGTTGCCGGAAGTCGCGCCCGCATGTAGTCCGTAGCCCGTGAGCTGTAGCCGTAGTCCGTAGCCCGTGAGCCGTAGCCCGTCGACCGTAGCCTGTAGGCCGTCTACCGTAGCCCGCTTAGTCGTCGTCCTTGAACCCGAAGTCGGCGTCCGCGTAGTCGTCCATGTCGCGCTGCGCGTCGAGTTCTTCCGGCGACGGCGGCGGGGGCGGCGGCGGTTCGTCGGCCGGGATGTGGATGTGCTTGTAGAACTCGAATCCCGTGCCGGCCGGGATGAGCCGGCCCATCGTGACGTTCTCCTTGAGACCACGCAGGTAGTCGATCTTGCCGGAGATGGACGCCTCGGTGAGCACGCGCGTCGTTTCCTGGAACGACGCGGCCGAGATGAACGAGTCGGTCGAGAGCGACGCCTTCGTGATGCCGAGCAGCAGCGGCCGGCCCTTCGCCGGCTGACCGCCGTTGGCCAGCACGCGCTCGTTCTCGTCCTGGAACCGGAACTTGTCCACCTGCTCCTCGATGAGGAACTCCGAGTCGCCGACGTCCTCGATCTTCACCCACCGCATCATCTGCCGGACGATGACCTCGATGTGCTTGTCGTTGATGCCGACGCCCTGGAGGCGGTAGACCTCCTGGATCTCGTTGACGAGATACGCCTGCAGTTCCTTCTCGCCGAGCACGGCGAGAATGTCGTGCGGGTTGCGCGGCCCGTCCATCAGCGGCTCGCCCGCGCGAACGCGGTCGCCTTCCTGGACGTTGACGTGCACGCCGCGCGGCAGCGAGTACTCGCGCGCCTCGGCGCCCTCGTCGGGCACCACGAGGATCTTGCGGAGGCCCTTGACCAGACCACCGTGCCGCACGGTGCCGTCGATCTCGGAGATGACGGCCGTCTCACGCGGCTTGCGCGCTTCGAACAGCTCGACCACGCGCGGCAGACCGCCCGTGATGTCCTTGGTCTTCGTCGTCTCGCGCGGAATCTTCGCGAGCACGTCGCCGGCCGTGACGTTCTCCGTGTTGCCGACCATGAGGTGGGCGTTCGACGGCATGTGGTACTTGTGGATGATCTTGCCGTCGGCGGCGACGATCTCGATCGCCGGCTGCTTCTTCTCGTCCGGCGAGTCAACGATGATGAGCCGCGAGAGGCCCGTGACCTCGTCCACGTCCTCGTGGACCGTCACCTTGTCGATGATGTCCTTGAAGCGGACGTTGCCGCCCGTCTCGGTCAGGATCGAGAAGGTGTAGGGATCCCACTCGACGAGGATCTGCCCCTTTTCGACCTTCTGGTTGTCCTTGACGCGCAGATGCGCGCCGTAGACCACCGAGTAGCGCTCGCGCACGACACCCTTGTCGTCCAGGATGTTGATCGAGCCGCTCCGGTTCATGACGATCGACGCCTTGGTGGCCGATACCTCGCCGCTGATCGTCTTCTCGCGTCCTTCGACCGCCAGCAGGCCGTCGTACTTGACCGTGCCCTTGTGGCGCGCCTCGATCGTTGACTGCTCCGAGACGCGTGACGCCGTGCCACCGATGTGGAACGTGCGCATCGTCAGCTGCGTGCCCGGCTCGCCGATTGACTGCGCCGCAATGACCCCGACTGCCAGGCCCATTTCGACGAGCCGGCCGGTGGCCAGGTCGCGCCCGTAGCACTTGGCGCAGCAACCGCGCCGCGCCGCGCACGTCAGGACCGACCGGATCTTCACCCGCTCGATACCCGCGTCCTCGACCGCGTCGGCCAGGGCTTCGTCGATCTCACCCGCCGCTGGCACGATGAGCTCGCCGGACGCCGGGTCCAGAATCGCCTCGAGCGCCACGCGCCCGACGATCCGGTCCGACAGCCGCTCGATGATCTCGCCGCCCGAGTCGATGATCGGCCGGGCCTCGAGTCCGTCGAGCGTGCCGCAGTCAACCTCCGAGATGATGACGTCCTGCGCCACGTCCACCAGGCGGCGCGTCAGGTAGCCGGAGTCGGCGGTCTTCAGTGCCGTATCCGCCAGGCCCTTGCGCGCGCCGTGCGTGGAGATGAAGTACTGCAGCACCGTGAGGCCTTCACGGAAGTTCGACGTGATGGGCGTCTCGATGATCTCGCCCGACGGCTTGGCCATCAGCCCGCGCATGCCGGCCAGCTGCCGGATCTGCTGCTTGCTGCCGCGCGCGCCGGAGTCGGCCATGATGTAGACCGGGTTGAAGCTCCGGCCCGACTTGTCGAGGCCTTCCATCTCGCCGAACATCGCGTCGGCGATCTTCTCGGTCACTTCCGACCAGATGGCAATGACCTTGTTCTTGCGCTCGCCGTTGGTGATGGCGCCTTCCTGATACTGCCCTTCGACCTTGATGACCTCGTCGCGCGCGTCCTGCACGAACTGGGCCTTCTTCTCCGGGATGATCAGGTCGTCGATGCCGATCGACAGGCCCGACTTGGTCGCGTAGGTGAAGCCGAGGTGCTTCAGACTGTCCAGCATCTCGACGGTCTTCTCCAGCCCGTACTTGAGGTAGCAGTAGCGGACCGAATTCTGCAGCCCCTTCTTCTTCAGGAGACCGTTGATGTACGGCATCTCCTTGGGCAGCGCCGTGTTGAAGATCGCGCGACCGACCGTCGTGTTGATGACCTTGCTCTCGACGGTCTGCTCGGAGGCGTCCATCAGGTCCTGCGAGTCGCGCGCGACGGTCAGATCCACGACGCGTCCGGAGTAGCGCAGGCGGATCGGCGACAGCGTCTCGACCTCGCCTGCTTCCAGAGCCAGCAGCACGTCGTCGATGTGCGCGAACACCTTGCCTTCGCCCTTGGCGCCCGTCTTCGACTTGGTCAGGTAGTAGCACCCGAGCACGATGTCCTGCGAGGGGATCGCGATGGGCTGACCGGAGGCCGGCGACAGGATGTTGTTCGACGCCATCATCAGCACCGAGGCTTCGATCTGCGCCTCGGGCGACAGCGGGATGTGCACCGCCATCTGGTCGCCGTCGAAGTCGGCGTTGAACGCCGTGCAGACCAGCGGATGGATCCGGATGGCCTTGCCTTCGACGAGCACGGGCTCGAACGCCTGGATGCCCAGCCGATGGAGCGTCGGGGCGCGGTTCAGCAGGACGGGATGCTCGCGGATGACCTCCTCGAGGATGTCCCAGACCTCGCCCTTCTGCTGCTCGACCATCTCCTTGGCCTGCTTGATCGTCGATACCAGGCCGCGCTCTTCGAGCTTGTTGTAGATGAACGGCTTGAACAGTTCGAGCGCCATCTTCTTCGGCAGCCCGCACTGGTGCAGCTTCAGTTCCGGGCCGACGACGATGACCGAGCGGCCCGAGTAGTCCACGCGCTTGCCGAGCAGGTTCTGACGGAACCGACCCTGTTTGCCCTTGAGCGTGTCGGACAGCGACTTGAGCGGGCGATTGTTCGCGCCGCGCAGCACGCGGCCGCGGCGGCCGTTGTCGAACAGCGCGTCAACGGCCTCCTGCAGCATCCGCTTCTCGTTGCGGATGATCACGTCCGGCGCCTTGAGCTCCATCAGCTTCTTCAACCGGTTGTTCCGGTTGATGACGCGCCGATAGAGGTCGTTGAGATCCGACGTCGCGAACCGGCCGCCGTCGAGCGGCACGAGCGGACGCAGTTCGGGCGGAATGACCGGGATGACGTCGAGGATCATCCACTCCGGCTTGTTCGTGGAGCGGCGGAACGAATCGACGACCTTCAGGCGCTTGGCGTACTTCAGCTTCTTCTGCGCCGAGGTCTCATGGCGCATCTTCTCGCGCATTTCCTCGGCGAGCCGGTCCACGTGGACACGCCGCAGCATTTCCTTGATCGCCTCGGCGCCCATCTGGGCCTTGAACTTCACGCCCCAGCGCTCGCGCTCCTGGCGATACTGGTCCTCGGTGAGCATCTGCTTGTCCTTGAGGTCCGTGTCACCGGTGTCGATGACGACGTAGGCCTCGAAGTACAGGATGCGCTCGAGGTCGCGGAGCGTCAGATCGAGCAGATGCCCGATGCGGCTCGGCAGCCCCTTGAAGAACCAGACGTGGCTGACCGGCGTGGCCAGCGCGATGTGGCCCAGGCGCTCGCGGCGCACCTTGGCCTGCGTCACCTCGACGCCGCACTTGTCGCAGATCACGCCGCGGTGCTTCATGCGCTTGTACTTGCCGCAGAGGCACTCCCAGTCGGTGACCGGGCCGAAGATCTTGGCGCAGAACAGCCCGTCACGTTCCGGCTTGAACGTGCGGTAGTTGATCGTCTCCGGCTTGGTCACTTCGCCGTGCGACCACTGCAGAATCCGTTCGGGCGACGCCAGACTGATGCGGATCGCATCGAAGTCGGCCGTCAGCTGTCCCTTGTCGTGGAGATTGGGTCTCATCGATGTCACACAACCTTCTTAGTGCGGGCTTAGTGTGGGGCGAGGCACGCGCCTCGCCCCTGCGACCAGAACCTCGAATCCGGACCTACGCCCCGACGGGCGTGGGTGCGAGTGGATCCGTGGCGCTCTCCTCTGACGGAGGCTCGGTGGAAGGCCGGGCCTTGGTCTTGATGAGCTCCACGTCGAGGCACAACGCCTGCAGCTCACGGATGAGCACGTTGAACGACTCCGGCAACCCCGGCTGGAACGACGCGTCGCCCTTGACGATGGCCTCGTAGATCTTCGCGCGGCCCGTCACATCGTCCGACTTGGCGGTGAGCAGTTCCTGGAGGATGTGCGCGGCGCCATACGCTTCGAGCGCCCACACTTCCATCTCGCCGAACCGCTGCCCACCGAACTGCGCCTTGCCGCCGAGCGGCTGCTGCGTGATGAGCGAGTACGGTCCGATCGACCGGGCGTGAATCTTGTCATCCACCAGATGCGACAGCTTGAGCATGTAGATGTACCCGACGGTCACATCCTGCTCGAACTGGTCACCCGTCATGCCGTCGTGCAGCGTCGTCTTGCCGCCCTTCGGCAGGCCCGCTTCGCCCAGCCAGTTCTTGATCTCGGCCTCGGTCGCGCCGTCGAAGACCGGCGTCGCGAAGTAGAGGCCGAGGGCGTGCGCCGCCCACCCGAGATGCGTCTCGAGAATCTGCCCGACGTTCATGCGCGACGGCACGCCCAGCGGGTTCAGGACGATCTCGACCGGTGTGCCGTCCGGCAGGTACGGCATGTCCTCTTCCGGCAGGATGCGCGCGATGACGCCCTTGTTGCCGTGACGACCGGCCATCTTGTCGCCGACCGACAGCTTGCGCTTCATCGCGACGTACACCTTGACGAGCTTGATGACGCCGGGAGGCAGTTCGTCACCGCGACGAATCTTCTCCTTCTTGTCCTCGAACTCGCGCTGGATGACGTCGGTGCGCTGCGCCGTGCGCTCTTCCATCGACCGCAGTTCGTCCTCGAACCCGAGGTCGTCGGTTTCGACGCGCGACCGGACCAGCACCATGAACGGAATGGGCGCCATCGCGTCCGGCGTGAGCACGGCGCCCTTGCGCAGCACACGGTCCCGGCCATCGACGTCGAACAGATCCGTCCGGAGCGTCCGGCCCTGCAGCAGCTGGACCAGGCGCTTCTTGGTCTCCTCGTGCAGGATGCGGATCTCGTCCTGGAGGTTCTTCTCCATCAGGGCGAGTTCGTCTTCCTCGATCTGCTTCGCGCGGTCATCCTTCTCGATGCCCTTGCGCGAGAAGATCCGCACGCCGACGACGATGCCCTCGATGCCCGGCGGGCAGGTGAGCGACGCGTCTTTCACGTCCCCGGCCTTCTCGCCGAAGATCGCGCGGAGCAGCTTCTCTTCCGGCGTCAGCTGGGTCTCGCCCTTCGGCGTGACCTTGCCGACGAGGATGTCGCCCGGCTTGACCGACGCGCCGATGCGGATGATGCCGCTCTCGTCGAGGTCCCGCAGGTAGGTCTCCGAGACGTTCGGGATGTCCCGGGTGATTTCCTCCGGTCCCAGCTTCGTGTCGCGCGCCTCGATCTCGAACTCCTCGATGTGGATCGACGTGTAGTAGTCGTCCTTCACCATGCGTTCGGACACGAGGATGGCGTCCTCGAAGTTGTAGCCGCGCCACGGCATGAACGCGACGAGCACGTTCCGCCCGAGCGCGAGCTCTCCCAGCTCCGTGCACGGACCGTCGGCGAGCACCTGGCCCTTGGCCACACGCTGACCACCCCGCACGATCGGCCGCTGGGTGATGCACGTGTTCTGGTTCGACCGCTTGAACTTGGTCAGCCCGTAGATGTCCGCGCCCATCTCACGCGACAGGCCCTCGGTCTCGCTGCCCTCGACGCGCACGACGATGCGCTTGCTGTCCACGTAATCGACCACGCCCGTGCGGCGCGCCACGACGACGGCGCCCGAGTCGCGGGCCGTGATGTACTCCATGCCCGTGCCGACGAACGGCGACCGGGCCTGGAGCAGCGGCACCGCCTGCCGCTGCATGTTCGATCCCATCAGCGCGCGGTTCGCATCGTCGTTCTCGAGGAACGGGATGAGCGACGCGGCCACCGAGACGAGCTGCTTCGGCGAGACGTCGATGTAATCGACCTTCTCACGCGGCACGAGGATGAAGTCGCCGGCCTGACGCGCGCTGACGCGGTCCTGCACGAACCGACCCTTCTCGTCGAGCTCGACGTTGGCCTGCGCGATGATGTACTGGTCCTCTTCCCACGCCGACAGGTAGAAGCAGTAGGGCTCGAACTCGACGCCCTTCTTCTTCGACCGGCCATCGGCGCCCGACAGGTCATCCGACTCGACGACATCGCCGACCTTGTACTTCGGGTTGCCGCCGGCGTTGGTGACGATCACGTAGTCGTCCACGGCGCCCGACTTGACCTTCCGGTACGGCGATTCGATGAAGCCGAACTCGTTGATCCGCGCGTAGGACGAGAGCGACGAGATCAGGCCGATGTTCGGGCCTTCAGGCGTCTCAATCGGACAGATGCGCCCGTAGTGGGTCGGGTGCACGTCGCGCACCTCGAACCCGGCGCGCTCGCGCGACAGACCGCCTGGCCCCAGCGCCGAGAGGCGGCGCTTGTGCGTCACCTCCGACAGCGGGTTCGTCTGGTCCATGAACTGCGAGAGCTGGGACGAGCCGAAGAACTCCCGGATCGCGGCCATGACGGGCTTGGCGTTGATCAGGTCGTGCGGCATGGCGGTCGCCATTTCCTGGTAGACCGACATCTTTTCCTTGATCGCCCGCTCCATGCGGACCAGGCCGATCCGGAACTGGTTCTCGAGCAGCTCGCCGACCGACCGGACGCGGCGGTTGCCGAGATGGTCGATGTCATCGACGAGGGTCGGGTTCTTCCGCAGCTTGAGGAGGTACCGGATGACCTCGTAGAAGTCGGCCGGGTGCAGCACCTTCTCGTCGAGCGGGGTCTGGAGCTTGAGCTTGGTGTTGAGCTTGAGCCGGCCCACGCGCGAGAAGTCGTACTTCTGCGCGTTGAAGAACATGTTCTCGAACAGGTTGCGCGAGCTGTCGAGCGTCGGCGGATCGCCCGGCCGCAGGCGGCGGTAGATCTCGATCAGCGCTTCCTCGTGCTTCTGGATCGGATCCTTCTTCAGCGTCTGCGAGAGCACCGAGCCGACTTCGTCCTTCTCGGGGAAGAACACTTCGAGGCTCTCGACGTTCTTCTCCTGCGCCATCGCGATCACGCGCTCGGAGAGCTCCTCGTTGCCTTCGAGGATGACTTCGCCCGTGGACGGATCGATGATGTCGCCGGCCGAGAACGCACCTTCCCGCTCGGCATCGACGAGCTCGACCGACGCGACGCCGGCCTTCTTCAGCGCCTCGACCTGGTCCTTCCGGATCTTCTTGCCGGGGTGCAGCGTCAGGTCGGAGCCCGGAATCGGGAACTCCGCACCCGCGCGCCGCCCGACGAGCGCGTCGGACACGCGCCACTTGATCCGCCCGCCCTCGAGACGCAGCTCATCGACCGTGTAGAAGGTCTTGAGGATCTCGTTGACGCCGCGCAGCCCGAGCGCCCGCAGGAACACGGAGGCGAGGAACTTGCGCTTGCGGTCGATGCGCACGTAGAGCAGGTTCTTGGCGTCGTACTCGAACTCGACCCACGACCCGCGGTACGGGATGATCTGCGCGACGTAGAGCGTCTTGTCTTCGGTGTGGAAGAAGGCGCCCGGCGACCGGTGGAGCTGGCTGACGATGACACGCTCGGTGCCGTTGATGATGAAGGTGCCGTGGTCCCCCATCAGCGGCACGTCGCCGAAGTAGACCTCCTGCTCCTTGATGTCGCGGATGGTCTTGACGCCCGTTTCCGGGTCCTTGTTCCAGACCACGAGCCGGATCGTCACCTTCAGCGGCACGGCGAACGTCATGCCGCGCTCCTGGCACTCCTCGACGTCGTACTTGAGCTTCATCTGCACGGTCGTGCCGCAGAGATCACAGACGTCGCCGCGGGCGTCGTTCGCCCGGCCGCACGAGTGACAGATCACCGCGCCTTCGCCGTACGGATCGGCCACGAGCACCGTGCCGCATCCGTCGCACTTCTTGCGCAGATGCTCCAGGCCGACCAGGCGGCCGCACTTGCACTCCCAGTTGCCGATCGAATATTCGATGAACTCGAGGGACGAATTTTCCCTGAAGTCGCTGATCGGAAAGACCGATTTAAAGACTGACTGCAACCCGACGTCTTCGCGTTCGGCTGGCAGGCGGTTCATCTGCAGGAACCGCTCGTACGATTTCTTCTGAATCTCGATCAGGTTCGGGATCGGGACGGTCGTCTTGATCTTGGAGAAGTCGATGCGCTCGCGATAGACGTTCTTGGGCAGGCTGTACATTCAGTAACCCTCAAGGCCCGGGTGGGGCCGAACAGCCAAAATGAATCTGTCTGCGGCCATGGCCGCAGACAGCGGCAATAGCGTGGGGGGCCCGGACTTCGTCCGCGACCCGCTCCACGCCCACGACCGGCGGGGCCGGAGCCCCGCGGTCGTACCCGGCAGGCGGCTGCGCCGCCCACCCGTCAGCGGTCGAGTTACTTGATCTCGACCTTCGCGCCAGCCTCTTCGAACTTCTTCTTGATGGCCGCCGCTTCGTCCTTGGTGACGCCTTCCTTGATGGGCTTGGGCGCCGACTCGACGAGGTCCTTGGCTTCCTTCAGCCCGAGGCTCGTGACTTCACGGACAACCTTGATCGTGTTGATCTTGTTGCCACCGATGTCGGTGAGGATGACGTTGAACTCGGTCTTCTCCTCAACCGGCGCGGCTGCGCCGCCGCCAGCGGCGGGAGCCGCCACGGCCACGGCCGCCGCAGCGGACACGCCGAGCTCGGTTTCGAGCGTCTTCACGAGCTGCGACAGCTCGAGCACCGAGATTCCCTTGATGAAGTCCACCACCTGCTGCTGCGTCACTTCGGCCATTGCTCTGTCTCCTGTCAAAAACCGTGTCTAGGGGGTCAGTCCCGGCTTGCGCCGGACGGGACGGACCCCAATGCCTGTCTCAATCCATGCCCCCGAAGTCGTCTCTGGCGGTCGTCAGCCCGGAAGCGACCCGTGGTCTCGTGCCCTACTCGGCGGCCGTCGCCTCTGGCGCGGCGCCTTCGCTGCGCTTCTTCTCTTCCGCGGCCGCCAGCACGTTCATCAGGCCGCGCGGTGTGGCCGCCAGGACCGTGACGATCTGCTGCATCGGCGCCTGGAGCACGTAGAGCAGCTTCGCGTACAGCTCCGGCTTGCTCGGCAGGTTCGCCAGCTCCACGACGGCGCCCGCCGCGACCGCCCGCCCCTGCACGACCGCGGCCTTGATGCTGATCGTCGGCGCGGTCTTGGCGAACGTCGTGAGGGCCTTCGCCGTCGCGACCGGGTCGGCGCCGCTGTAGACCACCGCGGTGGGCCCGGCAAACGTGGACGTGAACGCCTCGAAGGGCGTCCCGGCCACGGCCCGCTTGGCCAGCGTGTTCTTCACGACGCGGTAGTTGCCCCCGACCGCGCGAATCTGGCGACGGAGCTCGGTCACCTGCGGCACGGTGATGCCGCGGTAATCGACGAGGATCGCCGTCTCCGCGCCCTTGAACGCCGCTTCGAGGGCGTCCAGTTCGTTCTGCTTGTCTGCTTTGCTGACGGCCATTTTCAGAAACCCTTGTCTCGCACTTACGCTTGTCTAGGGGGTCAGGCCCGGCTGACGCCATTCAGGCCCAGACCCCGCGTCGTCGATCACTGCCCTGCACCCGGCCCGGCTCGCGCCGTCCGCAGGACCCCGGCGCGGCTAGTGCCTCGTCAGCTCGTCCACGCGCGCCGTGTCGATGACCACGCCGGGGCTCATCGTCGATGACATCGTGACGCTCTTGAGGTACTTGCCCTTGGCCGCCGACGGCTTGGCCTTGACGATGTTCTCCATCAGGGCATGGGCGTTGGCGATCAGCCGTTCGGCCTCGAAGGAGATCTTGCCGATGGGCGCGTGCACGACACCCGCCTTATCGACCCGGAACTCGACCTTGCCGGCCTTGATTTCCTGGACCGCCTTGGCGACGTCCAGCGTGACCGTGCCCGTCTTCGGGTTGGGCATCAGGCCACGGGGGCCGAGCACCTTGCCGAGGCGCCCCACGGCGCGCATCATGTCGGGCGTCGCGACCACGGCGTCGAAGTCCATCCAGCCGCCCGTGATCCGTTCGACCAGTTCCTCGCCGCCCGTTTCGTCCGCGCCCGCTTCGCGGGCCTCACGCTGCTTGTCGGCGCCGGCGATGACGAGCACGCGCTTCGACTTGCCGAGGCCGTGCGGCAGCACCACCGTGCCACGGACCATCTGGTCCGAATGCTTCGGATCGACGCCGAGCCGGACGGCCAGTTCGACCGTCTCGTCGAACTTGGAGAACTTGACCTTCTGAAGCAGGGGAACCGCTTCTTCGATGGTGTGCGGGCGAGTCGGCACCTGTTTCCGGGCCGCCTCGTACTTCTTGCCTCGTGTGCGCATTGCTCAATCCTCCGTGGTCATAACGGGCCAGATGCCCTGCCACCCATACATCCGAATGTGGTCCTGAATGTGGTGATGTGAGATGTCGTGATGGGGTGATGTGAAATCCGGTGTCTGGAACCGCCCGACGTCACCACATCACCACATCTCACATCACCACATTCAGATCACTACTAGTCAATGACATCCAGTCCCATCGACCTGGCCGTCCCGCGAACGGAGCGGATGGCCGAATCGACCGACGCGGTATTCAGGTCGGGCAGCTTCAGGGTCGCGATCTCGGCCACCTGCTTGGCCGTCACCGTGCCAACCTTGTTCTTGTTGGGAACGCCGGAGCCCTTGGCGATGTTGGCCGCGCGCTTGAGCAGCACGGCCGCCGGCGGCGTCTTGGTGATGAACGTGTAGGACCGGTCGGAGTAGATCGTCACCACCACGGGGATGATCAGGCCGTCGTCCTTCGCGGTCTTCGCGTTGAAGTTCTTGCAGAAGTCCATGATGTTGACGCCGTGCGGACCGAGCGCGGTGCCGACCGGCGGCGCGGGCGTCGCTTTGCCCGCGGCAATCTGGAGCTTCACTTGTGCCTGTACTTTTTTCGCCATCTTCTTTTAACCTGCTCGCGGGGCCCCACCCCCACTCGCCCGCTCAACACCGCTCCTGCCGTCGCGGGCTTCGCGGACTTTCCTTCCCTGCTCGCCCGGACCCACCCCGCTCGCGGCTCGCGGCTCGCGGCTCACCCCCGCGCCTGCACGGCGCCGGGTTCGCGGTGACAGGTCAGAGTTTCTCGACCTGCAAAAAGTCCAATTCCACCGGCGTGGCACGACCGAAGATCGTGACCATGACCTTCAGCGTGTTGCGATCGGTGTTCACGTCATCGACCACGCCGTTGAAGCTGGCGAACGGTCCCTCGTTGATCCGCACCTGGTCGCCACGCTCGAAGGAGTACTTCGGCTTCGGCTTCTCGGCGGCGACCGTCACCTGATGCAGGATCTGATCGACTTCCTCCCGTGAGAGCGGCGACGGCTTCGGGCCGGCGCCGACGAATCCGGTCACCTTGGGCGTGTTCTTGACCACATGCCACGCGTTGTCGGACATGTGCATCTCGACCAGGATGTACCCGGAAAGAACCGCCGCTGGCTCTTCACTTCCCGCCCGCCGCGCTTCTCGACGATCTCTTCGGTGGGAATCAGCACCTCGCCGATCTCGTCCTGCAGGCCGTAGGCCTGCACCCGCTGCTCGAGCGATTCCCGTACCTTGTTCTCGAAGCCCGAATACGTATGGATGATGTACCAGTGCTTCGTCTTGTCGTCGGTCACGATCACCCCTACGCCCCGAACCGATCGAAGAAGAACTTCACGATCGACGACAGGATCAGGTCCACGCCGTACAGGTAGATGCCGAAAATCATCGACACGAGGATGACGACCACCGTGGTCGCCCAGACTTCGCGGCGCGTCGGCCACGTCACCCGGCCCAGTTCGGCCCGCACATCGACGAGAAAGCGCCGTGCACGACCAAACCAGCCGGAGACCTGCTCGGGCGAGTCCTTCAAGTTGTCCAGCATCGCTACCTTTGCCACAAGTCCTTCGGTGCGGAGAACCATCCCCCGCGGCAGTTCCACGACCGGCGTCTCCAGGCATGCCCCGGGCCGGCAGATCCGACTCGTCCGTCCACGGTGCGGACGAGCCCTGAGTCGTTGGCAGGCCAGGAGGGAATCGAACCCCCAACCCTCGGTTTTGGAGACCGATGCTCTGCCAATTGAGCTACTGGCCTGTAGACATCACTGAATGTCGTGAGGTGGCGATGTGGTGATGTGGTGATGTCCGAGCGCTCAGCAAGGGCTCGCACATCACGACATCACCACATCTCACCTCACCACATCCACTGTCACTTGCTCTCCTTGTGCGCCGTGTGCTTCCGGCAGAACCGGCAGTACTTGGAGAACTCGAGCCGTTCCGAGCTCTTGCGGCGATTCTTCGTCGTGCTGTAGTTGCGGCGCTTGCAGTCGCCACAGGAGAGCGTGATGATCTCGCGCATGATCCCTACTCGATGATTTCCGAGATCGTGCCGGCGCCGACCGTCCGGCCGCCCTCACGAATCGCGAAGCGGGCGCCCTTTTCGAGCGCGACAGGCGTGAGCAACTCGCCCGTGATGGGCGTGTTGTCGCCGGGCATCACCATCTCCACGCCTTCCGGCAGGTGGAGCGTGCCGGTCACGTCAGTGGTGCGGATGTAGAACTGCGGGCGGTAGCCGTTGAAGAACGGCGTGTGACGTCCACCCTCTTCCTTCGAGAGGATGTACACCTCCGCCTTGAATTTGGTGTGGGGCTTCATCGAGCCGGGCTTGCACAGGACCTGGCCGCGCTCGACGTCTTCCTTTTCCACGCCGCGCAGCAGCACGCCGATGTTGTCGCCGGCCACGCCCTCGTCGAGCAGCTTACGGAACATCTCGACGCCGGTGACGACCTTCTTCTCGGTCGCCTTGTAGCCGACAATCTCGATTTCCTCGCCGACCTTGACCTTGCCGCGTTCGACGCGTCCGGTCACGACCGTGCCACGACCCGAGATCGAGAACACGTCCTCGATCGGCATCATGAACGGCTTCTCGACGTCACGCTGCGGCATCGGGATGTAGGTGTCGAGCGCTTCCATCAGCTTCAGGATGGACTCGACACCGGCTGGGTCGCCGTGCAGCGCCTTGAGCGCCGAGACACGCACCACCGGCAGGTCGTCGCCGGGGAAGCCGTAGCTCTTGAGCAGGTCGCGCACCTCGAGCTCGACCAGGTCCAGCAGTTCCGGGTCGTCCACCGCATCGACCTTGTTCAGGGCGACGACGACGTACGGCACGTTGACCTGCTTGGCCAACAGCACGTGCTCACGGGTCTGCGGCATCGGGCCGTCAACCGCGCTGACCACCAGGATCGCGCCGTCCATCTGCGCCGCGCCCGTGATCATGTTCTTGATGTAGTCGGCGTGGCCCGGGCAGTCAACGTGCGCGTAATGCCGGTTCGGCGTCGCGTACTCGACGTGGCTGGTCGCGATCGTCAGAATCTTGGTGTCGTCACGACGACCCTGCGACTCGGAAGCCTTGGCCACTTCGTCGTACGGCACGAACTTGGCCCAGCCCTTGTCAGCCGCCACCTTGGTCAGCGCCGCGGTCAGCGTCGTCTTGCCATGGTCGATGTGCCCAATGGTGCCAACGTTTACGTGCGGCTTCGAACGATCAAACTTCTCTTTCGCCATTGCTAGGCTTCTCCGTGTGTGTGCTGCCCTTGTCGTGTCTGTCGTGCAAACTCTCGATACCTGGAGCCGATGACCGGGATCGAACCGGTGACCTCGTCCTTACCAAGGACGTGCTCTGCCAACTGAGCTACATCGGCCTTCGCCGCTTCGCGGCTTCGGCCGACAAGTCGGCCAAACTTCGCCGGGCCTCCGAACCGTTCGGCCGACAAGTCGGCCGAACTTCGCCCGGCGTCCGAACAGCGCAGCCGATCAGCCGGCCACACTTCGCCCGGCGTCAACCGCCCCCGACCTCTCGCTGGCCTGCCAGCCGAAGCGGCGAGCACAGCGAGCCGGAAACCGGCCTGCCAGCCGAAGCGGCGCGCGCAGCGCGCGTCTCGCGAAGGCTGGAGCGGGAGACGGGGATCGAACCCGCGACCAACAGCTTGGAAGGCTGTGACTCTACCACTGAGTTACTCCCGCCTTCGTTCCACTTCGGCGAGGCTGGCCGCAGCGCCCTCACAAACCAGGCGCAGAGGCCGCCCGCCTTCGCTGAACGCTCGCTTCGCTCGCCGCGTCGGCGGGCCGCGCCCGCCAGCCGCTGTCCGCCTCGTCCGCCCTCAGCCCAGCGTGCGTGCCAAGGGAGCCCTTCATCTTACCGGTACCCGGGACCCGCCTGGCTAGTCCCACCCGGACACGCCCCCCCGGAGGGGACTCGTCAAGGCGACCGGCCGGCCGCGGCGAGCCGCCGGGGCATCGTGGTGGCGAGGGAAGGATTCGAACCTTCGAAGCCGCTAGGGCGACAGATTTACAGTCTGCTGCGTTTGACCGCTTCGCTACCTCGCCAAAATCTGCTGTCGTCTTCCCTCGTGCTCCCCGTGAGAGGCGCCTGCGGCGCGTGGCTGCCGTCGGTCCTCCCGCTGACTCCAAGCGAGGCGGGTCCCGTGACGGACCCCATCGTGCAGGACCGACCTCGGTCGCCATCAGCCTGGAACGTTGGTGTTCCTTCCGACGAGCGCGTTGTGGGGCGTGACCCGGAACTTGGAGCTGGCGAAGGGATTTGAACCCCCGACCGGCTGATTACAAATCAGCTGCTCTACCGGACTGAGCTACGCCAGCCAGACGAAACGAAGATGGTAGCACGAGCTGTGCCACCGAGCAACTGGGGGCAAGGCCACCCCTGGGCGGCCTACTCGACGATGTCCGGCTTCGGGCCCGGCCGGCCCGTCCCGCGGGTCCGGGCCGCCGCCCGCCGCTGTCGCACGGCCTCGAACAGGGCGATCCCGGCCGTCACCGAGACGTTGAGGCTCGAGACTTCCCCCGCCATGGGAATGCCGACGACCCGATCGCAGGTCTCACGCACGAGCCGGCGCAGGCCCGTGCCCTCGGCGCCCAGCACGAACGCCGTCGGCAGGGTGTAGTCCACCTCGTCGTGTGCCTCGGTGGCCGACGCGTCCAGGCCCACGGTCCACACATTGAGCGCCTTCAGTTCCTCGAGCGCCCGCGAGATGTTCACCACGGTCGCGATCCGCACGTGATGCACCGCGCCAGCCGACGCCTTGGCTGCGGCCCCGTCGATCGGCGCCGCGTGCCTGGCCTGACGGATGACGCCGTCGGCCCCGGCCGCATCCACCGACCGCAGGATGGCGCCCACGTTCTGCGGATCCTCGATGCCATCGAGCACTACGAGCAAGGGGACATCCGAGGCCTGCCCCACCAACTCCTCCAGGGTGTAAGCCGGCACCGACTCGAGATCGGCCGCCACGCCCTGGTGGACACCGCCGCGCGTCAGTCGGTCGATCGCCCGCCGGTCGAGCGTTTCGATGACAATGCGCAGTTCCTGCGCGCGAGCAATGAGGGCATCCACGCGTGGACCGGCCCCTCGTTCATGGATGAGTCGCGAGACACGTCGCGCCTTCAGCGCCTCACCAACCGCGTTGATTCCGTAAATGACAGGCATAGACAGGCTACAGACTACGGCAAACGGGCTACGGCAGACGGGAGACCGCAAACGGCAGACGGGCGACGGCAGACGGCAAACGGCAAACGGCAAACGGGCTACGGACGACGGCAAACGGCCAACGGGAGACGGCCAACGGCAAACCGGCTACCGGAGACGGGCAAACGGCAGACGGGCGACGGCAGACGGCAAACGGCAAACGGCAAACGGGCTACGGACGACGGCAAACGGCCAACGGGAGACGGCCAACGGCAAACCGGCTACCGGAGACGGGCAAACGGCAGACGGCAAACGGCAAACGGCAAACGGGCTGCAGACTACGGCTCGTCGCCGACGGGCGTGCCGCGCCGAAGCGCGAGCGCGCGAAGGCGGGCCGCGCAGCCGATGATCGCGCGAAGGCCCTCCCCCGGGCCGATGGCCGCGCCCCGATCGATCGCGGGCACGGCCAGGTCGAGCTCGGGCCCGGACTCGGCTCCCGTCAACGCCACGCGAATCGGGTGAAACAGCGCCTTGCCCTTGAGCCCCGAACGCTCGCGCGCGCGCTGGGCGGCCGCGCGAAACGCCTCGCGGTCGAGCAACGGCGCGTCACCGATTTCCGCCGCCAGCGCCTCGACCGCCTTCGCGCCATCTGGCTCGGCGGCCACCAGCCGCGCGGCGTCCGCCGCGTGCCAGTCGAAGAGAAACGAGACGCGGGCCGGCATCTCCTCGAGGCGATCCACCGACCCGACGACCAGGGGCAGCAGCGACTCCAGGAACGCAGACGAGGTCGGCGTGACCTCCGTCAGATAGCCGGCGCGCAGGAAGAACCGCGACGATTCCCGGACGAGCCGTCCCGGCTCCGCCGCCTTCATGTAGTGGCGATTGATCCAGGCCAGCTTGTCGGTGTCGAACACCGCGGCGCTGTGGCTGACCTTCGTGAGGTCGAACCGCCGGGCCATCTCGGATGCGGCGACCAGTTCCTCGCCCTCCCCGGGTGACCATCCGAGCAGCGCCAGGTAGTTCACCAGCGCCTCGGGCAGGTATCCCCGCTCGCGAAATTCGGCCACGCTCGTCGCGCCGTGCCGCTTGGACAACGGCGCGTGGTCCGGCCCCAGGACGAGTGACAGGTGGCCAAAGAGCGGCGGGCGGGCACCCGAGGGCCTCATAGATCAGGACCTGTCGTGGCGTGTTCGAAATGTGGTCTTCCCCGCGGATCACATGCGTGATCCCCATCCTGGCATCGTCCACGACGACCGCAAAGTTGTAGGCCGGCCGGCCATCGGACCGCACGATGACGAAGTCGCCGAGCACGTCATTGGCGAACGTGACGTCACCGCGGACGAGATCGGCGAAGGTCACATCGCGAAAGTCAGGGATCCGGAAGCGCACGGCCGCGGCCTCGCCGGCCTCGAGCCGCACGCGCGCGTCGCCGGGCGCAACGTCCCGACAGCGGCCGCTGTACTTCGGCGGCAGGTTCGCCGCCAGGGCGGCCTGTCGTTCGACCGCCAGCTGCTCGGCCGAGCAGAAGCAGTAGTAGGCGTGACCGCGCGTGAGCAGGTCGGCCGTGACCTCCCGATAGAGTGCGAAACGGTCAGTCTGCCGATACGGTCCGAACGGGCCGCCGACGTCCGGCCCTTCGTCCCAGCCGAGGCCAAGCCACCGGATGTCATCGAGGATGGAGTCCTCCGACGCGCGGGTGGAACGCTCCGTGTCGGTGTCCTCGATGCGGAGCACGAACGTGCCACCGTGCCGACGCGCGAGCAACCAGTTGAACAACGCCGTGCGCGCGTTGCCGACGTGCAGCTGGCCCGTAGGACTGGGCGCGAACCTGACGCGGAGCCCACTCATCGCGCGACGACCTCGACGAGCACGGCGACCGCATGCGCGGCAATCGCTTCGCCTCGCCCCACCGCATCGACGCCTTCGTTGGTCTTGCCCTTCACGCTCACGGCAGCCATCTCGAGGCCGAGCACGCTGGCGAGCCGTCGGCGAATCTCGTCGAGGTGAGGCACGAGCTTTGGCCGCTCGAGGATCACCGTGACGTCGGCACTCGAAACGCGCCAGCCGCGTTCGGCGACGATCACCACGCCCCGAGCGAGCAGATCCAGGCCGGGCGCATCCTTCCAACGGGGGTCGGTGTTCGGAAAGTGGCGGCCGATGTCACCTGCGCCTGCTGCGCCGAACACCGCGTCCACCAGGGCGTGACAGACCACGTCGCCATCGGAGTGTCCGTCAGGACCGACGTCGGCCGGCAGGACCACGCCGGCCAGCACCAAGGGCCGTCCGGCGACGAGGCGATGCAGGTCATAGCCTGTGCCAACGCGCGCCACCTGCCCGATGCGCGCGCGGGCGGCGACCAGATCGTCAGCGGTCGTGATCTTCACGTTGCTCTCATCTCCGGGCACGACCACCACAGTATGGCCCGCCTGTTCGGCCAGCATGGCTTCGTCGGTGGCGTTCGATTCACGCGCGCCAGCGGCCAGGATGTCCGCCAGCACCGCTCGCGAAAACCCCTGTGGCGTCTGCGCGAGCCAGATCTCGTGTCGTGGGATCGTCTCGGACACCTCCGCGCTCGCACCGCGCACGTGCTTCACCGTATCGCGCGCCTGTACACACGGCACCGCGGCACCGCGTGCCCGCGTGGTGGTGACCATGCGATCGATCAGATCCGCGGTGACGAAGGGCCGCGCCGCATCGTGAATCAGGACGACATCGACGTTGGCCGCCAGGGCGGCCACACCATGTCTCACCGAGTCTTGACGGCGATCCCCGCCGGCGACCGCGCGAACAGGGCGCGACGTCGTGCCGATGACGTCACGGGCCTGCTCCAGGTGCTCGGGAGGCAGGACCACGACCACCTCATCGACGCGAGGATGGGCGTCGAAGGCGGCGACGCTGCGTTGCAGAATGGTGCGTCCCCCCAGATCCAGGAACTGCTTCGGCACGTCCGCACCCAGGCGCAGGCCGCGTCCGGCTGCCACGATCACGACGCCAACAGGCACAAGGGCGACATTGTACCTGCTCAGGTCCGTCGGGTACGGCGGGTACATCGGGTACGCGGGTGCGGCGGGTACTCGGGGACGGCAGGTTCTCGGGTACGTCAGGTAGGCCAGGTCCGACAGGTACGCGGGGTACGTCAGGTGCGCCGGATACGTTGGGTACGCCGGGTACCGTGCGGCGGTCAGTGTGGCGTGCAGTACTCGGTGATGCGCGCTCGCGTGAGCACTGCGGCTCGTTCGCCGACGCGGGGGGCCAGCGATGCCGGGGTGAAGACCACGACCAGGGCGCGACGCGTGGTTTCGGTTGTCATCGTCCGCGCCGAGTCGGAGGTGGGATTGCCGAACGGACCGAGATCGTCGGCCAATGTCAGCCTCCCGGCCACATGCACGTCGTCCTTGCGAATCCCCGGATAGGACTCGCCTTCACGACCCAGGCGCAGCACCACGGGCCCTGAGACTTTGTCCAGATCGTAGAGCCCGAACGACAACTGGGTCTCGACCGAGCACCAGTTGATCACATCCACGAGGCTGTTGATGCGCGGCAGCTCATCGCCCTTTCGGACGCGGCGTAGCAGCGCCTCCGACGAAGGCCGGGTCTTGGTCGGATCGAGGCCAACGCGCTTGTACATCGTGCGCACTGCCGCCGTGACGTCGGCGGCCTCGACCGTCGTGCGGAGCGCCGCGGCCGCCAGACGCAGCGGTTCGTCCATCCGCGCTTCGCGAGCGACGACGTGGACAGGTTCGGCCACGAACCAGTCGGCACGGACGATGGCGGCGATCTCGGGGTCGCTTGAGAGCATGCGGCGAGACTAGCACTTCGGGTGTGCTTCGCCGCTGCACCCGAAGGCTCTCCCACTCCAGCAGCTCAAGAGCCCTCCACGCCCGCACCTCGAGAGCCTTTCACGCCCGTACCTCAGGAGCCCTTCACCCCCGCACGCCAGGCGCTCTCGAGCGCCGCACTCCCCGGACCTGCGTCTACTTGACAGGTCGGGCACCAGTACGTCGTCCTCGCATCTGGCTCACGTCGCGTGCGGATCGGCGTGCCGCACGTCAGACAGGGCTTGCCCGTGCGCCGGTACACCCAGAGCCCTTCGCGGGGATTGAGCCGGCCAGTGGTGTTTCGACGAGAACCGCCGACGACCAGGCCCCCGGCGTTGACGTTCAGGCGAAGCAGCCTGACGGCGGTCCGAAGGAGCGTCGCGAGCGTGGCTCCCGGAATGGTTCCCACGGGCTGGTCCGGATGGAGACGGCAGATGTAGAGGAGTTCTGACTTGTAGACGTTGCCGAGTCCAGCGACGAGTTGCTGTCTGAGCAGCGCTTCCGCGATGGGCCGGTCCGGCTCGGCGGTGAACCTCGCCTGGGCGGCCGCCAGGTCGGGCGCGGCGCTCAGCAGATCGGGGCCCAGCGCCGAAAGGGCGCGGTGGGCCTCGAGCTTCGCGGAGGTGAGGAACTCCGCGTCTGGCACGTCGAATCCCACCGCCACCCAGTCGGTGGTCCCGACTACGATCCGGGCGTTGAGCCGTGGCTGTCGCCAGCGTTCCCCTGGTCGATAGAGATGCCAGCTCCCGTGCATGCGCATGTGCGTGCGCAAGACGAGGTCGTCCGAGAATTGCATCAGCAGGTGTTTGCCACGCGCCTCGACGGCCTGGATGGTCCGGCCCGTGATCGCCGATTGGTCGTGCACGACCGAGAGGTGCGCGAACTGGGTGTCGAAGCGCGTGACGACCTGGCCAATGAGCCCTCGTGCGAGCGTCCGCGCGGATCGAAAGATTGTGTCGCCTTCAGGCACAACGCCCCTCGCTCGACCCCGCCCTCGCTAGTGTGCTGAGTCAGAGATTCGCCGTTGAATTCCGGGCGGGGCATCCCGCCTCGCGGCGTTGCTCGTCGCTCAAATAGCGCCACTATTCTCACGCCTCGCGCCTGGCGATCCGGGCGCCGCGCCCGGAATTCTTCCGCGAATCTCCGACTCAGCTCGCTAGCGCACGGCCATGGGGATGGCTCGGCCGTCCGGGCGCCGCCACGTCGTGCGGAACTCCCGGTCATAGGTCCAGACCTTGAGACGAGCGTCCCGCCCGCTCAAGACGGCCAGACAGGCGTCAGTCCAGTCTGGCTCATGGTCGGCGTACTTGAACAACCACCCGAACAGATCGTCCTGGAAGTCCAGGTCCTGCGTCGAGAGCGATTCGATCTTGAGGTCGGCGAGGACGCGCTGCAAGCGCGCGCGCTGGACCTGATGAGGCAAGTGGAAGCAAGCCTCGACCAGCACCGCCTCACACACGCAGAGGCCACGGGTCCCGATCTGCGCCAGGTGGGTGACGGCGCGTCGGTGCTGCCCGTCGCGCGCGTCGCAGAGCGCCACCAACGGTCCCGTGTCAACCAGCGTCACTTCGAGGCCTTCTTGACCTTCCGGGTGATGGCTGCTCGCGCCGCAGCACGGTTGTGCACGTCGTAGCCGCGCGCGGGAAGGCCGGCAGGGTCGGGATGGTCTGCGAAAATGTGGGTGATGACCTCTGTCGTGCTTCGCTCGACCGGAGCGCTCGCGAGAGCCTCGTAGCGCACGTCAATGGCTTCCCGCACGACATCCGAGATCGTGATGCCCTGTGCCCGGAGTCGCCGGGCCTTGCGCTGGCGTTCGTCGTCCAGCCTGACGTTGTACAGGCGCGTCGGCATGATGTAAAGACACTACATCTTTATGACAGGGCGCTGCAATCCTGGCCCCATGCGGACGAAGCCCGCCTCGACGAGGAACGGTGCCATCGAAGTTTCGAGCACCGGCTCGCCATTGACTTCGGTGATGGTGCCGGCGCGCGCGCCGAGTCGCGCCGCGACAGCGCGACCCGCCCGCGATCGGGCCGGGTCGTCCTCCGGCAGGAACACGCGCAGCTCCCGGCCCCCACGCGTGACGTAGGCCGCGAGCGCGCCATCGACGAGGACGACACTCGCGCCGGCGACACGCGCCAGACCGGGCACGGGCCACGGCAACGACGCGCCATAGGGATTGGCGGGATCGACCGCCGAGAGTTCAGCGGCCGTCGCCGCATCGATCGGCGGCTGGCGGAACGACCGCAACAGATCGAGGGCACCCGGCTGCGCGAACTGGGTCGCGCCCCGGCCGGCCACGAAGTAGCCACGCCGGGCCCGACCCGCCTCTTCCATCGCCTTGAGCGCCGGATAGACCGCCGAAAACCCGCCCGCCCACGCCTCGGTGGCACACGCCTCGCGAATCAGCACGCCGTGCCGGGCGAGCAGCTGACGCGCCCGCGCAGCCACTTGCTCGGTCGCCGACCGCGGTCGCGCGGCACCTTGGACGAGGGCCCAGCGCCCTTCGGCCTGGCGAGGTACGACGCGACGCGATCGGAACGAGGGTGCCGACTGATCGCGGCCGCGCCGCGCCGGTGGGCGCGCAAAGGCACGGAGGGCATGGAAGGTGTCGTTCGTGATCAGGCCCGCCCACACCAGCCGCCACAGCGCCTCGACCGTTTCACCGGGATAGCCGCCGCCGGCCGCCTCATGCACGTCGCCGAAGAACGACGCACCGCGCGCGGCCAGCGTTCTGAGGATGTCCGCCTCCCGGCCATCCGTCGGCGCCACCGCCGGCTCCGGCCGGAGGGTACGCAGGTGGTCGGTCAGGAAGAGGCCTATTCGGCCGTCGCGATGCCCGACCGGCTCGAATCCCACCCAGGCCACCTCGCCGGCGGCGGCCAGCGTATCGAGCCACTCCGGCTGGTACCCGGCCAGGCGCGCGGGCAACACCTCGGTCTCGAGGACCGAAATCGGAATCGGGGCGCCTTGCAGCTGTTCGATGACGTCGAGCAACGCGTCCGCGCCGGACCGGCGTCCGCCGACGCCGTGCCAGCCGATCAGGAACCGCGCAAACGCGGCCGCCTCGACGGGTTCGACTTCTCGCCGCAACCTCGCGAGCGATCGTCGGCGCAACGCGCGCAGCACACCGGCGTCGCACCACTCGGTGTGGGTCCCGCCGGGCCTGAACGCGCCCTCCACCACGCGACCGCGCGCGCGCAGTGCCAACAGCGCCACCTGTACCTGGGCCGGTGCCAGCCCGAGCCGGCGCTCCACGGCCCCGACCTCGAACGGCGTGTGCGTGCGCGCGAATCGCGACACCAGGTCCTGCGCAGCCTCGGGCACGGGCGTCAGCAGCGCGGCCGGAATCCCCATGGGCACGGGTGTCCCGAGCGCGTCGCGGTAGCGCGCGACGTCCTCGACCGCGATATAGCGCCCCTCGCCCTGCAGCCGCACCTCGACAACCCGTCGCGCTTTCGCCAGACGCGTCAGCGCGCCAGCCGGCGCGGACGGCGCCACGCGCGCGGCGATCTCGGCGGCCGTGAGATCGCCCAGCTCCAGCAGGAGATCGTGCACGCCGTCGTCACTCTTCGCACGACGGTCCGGATCGAGTCGCTGCAACTGATGCTCGAGCGCGTCCATGTCGTCGGCGTCGAGCAGGTCGCGCAGCTCCGCGTCACCGATGAGTTCACGCAGCTGGACATGGTCTACCGCCAGCGCCTGGGCGCGGCGCTCGGCGAGCGGCGCATCGCCGTCGTAGAGAAAGTTCGCCACGTAGCCGAACAGCAGTGACGACGCAAAGGGCGAGGCCGTGTCCGAGTTGACGACGGCGAGCCGGATCTTTCCGCTGCGAAGGTCGCGCAGCGTCTCGACGAGGGCGGGTACATCGAAGATGTCGCGCAGGCATTCGCGATACGTCTCCAGGATGATCGGAAACGATCCGTACCGGGCGGCGACGGCCAGCAGGTCCGCCGCCTTCTTGCGCTGCTGCCAGAGCGGCGCACGGGCTCCGGCACGACGCCGCGGCAGCAGCAGCGACCGTGACGCGTTCTCCCTGAACCGCGCCGCGAAGAGCGCCGTGCTGCCCAGCTCGCGGAGGATGAGCCCCTCGACCTCCTCCGGATCCGGGATGAGCAGGGCCGGGTCCGGGGGCTGATCGACATCGGGAAACCGCACCACGAACCCGTCGTCGGTCCACATCGTCTCGACGTCCACGCCTGTTTCACGTCGGATCTTGGCGACCGCGGCCATGCACCACGGTGCGTGGAGCCGTCCGCCGCGCGGGGAGAGCAGGCAGACGCGCCAGTCGCCGAGCTCGTCGCGCACGCGTTCGATGACGACGGTCTCGGCGTCGGGTACCGCGCCGGTCTCGGCCTGGTCGCGCACGTAACGGACCAGGTTCTCGGCCGCGGCCTGGTCGAGCGCATGGTCGCGGACGAGACGTCCCACCGCGGCCGGCACGGGCGTTCGTGCCAGATCGCGGGTAAGCGCGCCGATCTCGAGGCCGAGTTCGAGGGGACGACTCGGCCGATCGCCCTTCCAGAAGGGCATCTTGCCTGGTGCCCCAGCGGCCGGGGAGACGAACACGCGATCGTGCGTGATCTCCTCGATGCGCCAGCTCGATGCCCCGAGTACGAACACGTCGCCCACGTGCGTTTCGAACACCATCTCCTCGTCGAGTTCGCCCACGCGGACGTTGTGGCGTCCGCTGCCGACGAGGAACACGCCGTACAGTCCCCGATCGGGAATCGTCCCCGCATTGGCAATCGCGAGGCGCTTGGCGCCCACACGGGTCTGCAGCGTGCCCCCGGTGCGATCCCAGGTGAGCCGCGGTCGGAGTTCCGCAAAGTCGTCGGACGGATACCGGCCCGACAGCATGTCGATGACGCCCTCGAAGGCGCCCCGGCTCAGCGACTCGAAGGGCGCCGCGCTCCTGGCGAGCGCGAACAGGGCATCAACGTCCCAGGGCTCGACCGCCACCATCGCCACGATCTGCTGGGCGAGCACGTCGAGCGGGTTGCGCGGATAGCGGGTCGCCTCGACGCGTCCGTCGAACATCGCGCGCGCGACGGCCGCACAAGCCAGCAGGTCGCCGCGGAACTTGGGAAAGATGATGCCTTCGCTGGCGGCACCCACCTGATGCCCGGCGCGACCGATGCGCTGCAACCCGCTGGCCACCGAGGGTGGCGCCTCGATCTGGATGACGAGATCGATCGCGCCCATGTCGATGCCGAGTTCGAGTGAGGAGGTCGCGGCCAGCGCAGGCAGCGTGCCCGCCTTCAGCCGGTCTTCGATCTCGTTGCGCTGCTCACGCGCGACCGACCCGTGGTGCGCGAGCGCCAGGGTCTCCCCCGCCAGCTCGTTGATCGCGCCGGCGAGGCGCTCGGCCAGGCGGCGGCTGTTGACGAAGATCAGCGTTGACCGATGCGATCGAATCAGCTCGACCAGCCGTGGATGGATCGCGCTCCAGATCGAAGATCGCGGCGCGGCTGACGTCGGTCCACTGGCAAGCTCAACCGGCGTCCCGATCCGGGCCATGTCCTCGACCGGGACCTCGATCGACAGCTTGAGCGGCTTCCGCTGCCCGGCGTCCACGATCGTCACGGGGCGGTACTTGATCCCCCGGCGCGTATCGGCGAACTCGTCGTGCACGGACTGCGGCGCTGCTTCCGCGGCCACGAGCGCCGCGCTGGCCTTGCTCCTGGCCGTGGGCCCCTTTCGGGCCTTGGAGCCGGCGCGCCTCTTCGTCGAGGAGACCGGCAGAGCACTCGACGAAGCCGCGACGCCGCCGAGATAGCGCGCCACTTCGTCCAGCGGGCGCTGGGTCGCCGAGAGGCCGATGCGCTGAAGGGGGGCGGCGGTGATCGCCTGCAGCCGCTCGAGCGACAGCGCCAGATGCGCCCCGCGCTTGGACGGCACGAGCGCGTGGATCTCGTCGATGATCACCGTCTCGATCGATCGCAGGGCCTCACGGGCGTTCGACGTCAGCAGCAGGTAGAGCGACTCGGGCGTCGTGATCAAGATGTCGGCAGGCGCGCGCTGAAACCGGGCCCGCTCGGCCTGCGGCGTGTCACCCGTGCGAATCGCGATCGTCGGCGACGCAAACGCCGCACCGGTGGCCTGCGCCCGGGCCGCAATGCCCACGAACGGCGCGCGCAGGTTGCGTTCGACGTCCACCGCCAGCGCCTTCAGTGGCGAGACGTACAGGACGCGGCACCGTCGTCCGGCCGGGGGGACGGGCGAGAACATCAGCCGGTTCAGACACCAGAGGAACGCCGCGAGCGTCTTGCCCGAGCCGGTCGGCGCCAGGATGAGCGTAGAGTCGCCGCGCGCGATGGCCGGCCATCCCTGGAACTGCGCGTCGGTCGGCGCACCAAAGGACTGCGCAAACCACTCACGAACAGAAGGCGCGAACTCGTTCAGGCGGCAGCGCGGGACGGCATCGCGTCCGCCAGTGGGCCGGGCTCGGGCGTCAGCCCTGCGCCGCCGGCCGGGGCCGCCGGCCGGACTCGTCGCGGTCCACTCGGGACTCGGACTTGCCCGAGGCGTCACCGCTCGAAGAGTTGTCGATGTGCCGGCCGAAGATCATCCGGCCCGCCGTGGTCTGGAGCACGCTCGTGACCACGATGTCGAGGTTCCGGCCGATGCGGCTCCTCGCATTGTCAACGACGACCATGGTGCCGTCATCGAGATACGCGACACCCTGGTTGTACTCCTTGCCTTCCTTCAGGATGAACACATGCATCACCTCACCGGGCAGCACGACGGGCTTCAACCCGTTGGCCAGCTCGTTGATGTTCAGCACCTCGATGCCCCGCAGCTGCGCGACCTTGTTCAGGTTGAAGTCGTTGGTGACGATCCGCGCGAGCATCGTGCGCGCCAGCTCGATGAGCTTGAGGTCCACTTCCTTGACCTGCGGGAAATCGACGTCAGAGATGATGACCTCGACGCCCGACATCTTCTGGATGCGATGCAGCACGTCGAGGCCTCGGCGGCCGCGATTACGCTTGAGCGGGTCGGACGAATCCGCGACGAACTGGAGTTCCTTGAGCACGAACTGCGGCACGACGAGGGTGCCATCGAGGAAGCCCGTCTCGACGATGTCCGCCACGCGGCCGTCGATGATCACGCTCGTGTCGAGGATGCGATAGCGCCGCTGCGGCCGCGCGTCCCGGAAGAGCGAGGCGAACTTCGCCGGCTCCAGCCATTCGCCCTTGCGCGCGCCGAACACCGTGCCGAGGTACGGCGGGATGTAGACGATGAGGCTGTGCAGGAACCGGACCTTCGGGCTGGTCGTGTCCGCCCAGAACAGCGCCTCGCCCATCGTCCGCGAGATCAGCAATCCGACGCCAAATCCGATGAGCGCGCCGAGGATGTTCGGCACCGCCGCATCGCGCAAGCGCGACTCGGCGACGACGATCAGCAGACCGACGCCCATGCCGAGCAACGCATTCAGCCACACCGGTCCCACGATCGGCTCGATCAGCGAGGCCGAGTAGGCGACGACGATGATGAAGACGAGACGAACGAGGTAGAAGCCGCGCATCACGAAAGCCATTGTAACGGGTCCGTTGGGTACAGCGGGTACGCCAGGTACAGAGGTACGGCAGGTACCCGGGTACGACGGGTGCTCGGGTGCGACCGGTACACAGGTACGACGGGTACGCCAGGTACGCCGGGTACACAGGTACGGCAGGTGCGCCGGGTACGTCAGGTCACCAGGTACACCAGGTACGCCGGGTGCGGCTCAGCGCACCGTGAAGCGGAGGGTCTTGGTGACTGAGGCTGCCGGAGCGGCTGTGGCGTGAATCGTGAGCAGATACTGCCCGGGTGTCAGGCGCGTGAGGGGCAGTCCGAGACGGAAATCGGTACCGGCTTCCCGTGTGAACGTGTCGGCCGCGAGGCGGGAGGTCTCGCTGAACACCTGCCGGTTGTCCTCGGCGGTGATGGTGGACGTGAGCGCGACGGGGCTGGCCGGGCGGTTCCCTCGCTGGTGGACGCGGATGAAGGCTTCGAGGCGATCGGTCTGAGCGAACTCGCGCACGGCGGTGGGCACGATGGGGAGGAGACCGTGCAGCGCATCGCTCGGCGCCGTCGCGATGGCAGGTGTGCGCGACGACCGCGATCGGGGAGAGGGAGAGCGCGTCTCTCGCGAAGTTGGGCACCTCGACCGACGTGTAGGCGCTCCCTACGCGACCATCCACCTCGGCGGCGACGCGCAGTTCGTAGCGACCGGGCTTGATCGGCAGCCTGGACAACAACTCGTAGTGAGCGATCGCACGGCGCCGCGCCCGGCGGGAGGCTGCAGGCGAAACGACATCGTCTTGTTCGTCGATCCCTTGACGCTGTAGCCGTCGTCGTAGGCCACGGCGAGCACTCGCGCGTTGCGCCGTGGCCACGGCTGACCTGGCGCGATCGCAGGGTCACCGTTGGCTGTCTCGGTGACGCGCACGACGATGGCGATCTCGGCGTCCTTGCCGTTCGACGCGGCGAATGGCAGCACGTGCAGGCCCAGGGCCAGATCCGATCTGGGTAGCGCCCCCGCGACCGCGGCGTCAATGGGCGCAGGTGGCGCCTTTCGCGACGGCTTGGCCACGGCCGGCGGGAAGTATCCGCTGCGCGCCCGCACCTCGAGGCCGGGACGATTGACGTGGACCTTGACCCGTCGGAAGTCAGCCGCGCCCCTGTCGAGGTCAGCCGCCTGGAAGCCCAACAGGTAGTAGTGCGAACTCTCTGCCATCACCGCTTCGACGTGCTCCTCGGGCCTGTTGGTGTCGGTGATCGCGCGCCCGCCGGTATTCTCCGCCAGCCAACGGGCCCCATGCGGGTTGGAGAACGCCCCCCTCATCATGCCGTCTGGATTGAAGGAATAGACCGTCAGGTTTGTGCGCTGCACGTCGCGGAGCATGTCGCCCACCTCCACCAGGCGATTGAGGTCGTCTCGGTCCGTGCCGTCCATCGCGGGCACGCCGCCAGGGCTCACGTACACGAGCACCTTGCGCCCAGCCGCGGCGTTGAGCAGGGCACGTGCCGCCAGGGCAACCTGAGGCACGCTGCAGCCGACGCCGTGATTGTTGCTACACGCCAGAGGCGGACCAGCCACGGCGGCGATTGTTGGGTCGGCCGGGATCTTGGGTGCGAACCTGTCGATCGCGCGTCGCAAGGCGGCTCGATCGGCGGTGAAGTTCTGCGCATTGCCCATCCGCGTGAACACGATGGCCGCCAAGTCGTCTGGGCCGAGGCCATCGACCACCTTGTGCGCAATGGTCCGCGAGACCGGCGGTCCGCCGTACGCCGGGCTCGAGATGGCGTCGTCCAACAGAATCATGACTAGTCGTCGCGTGTCGGTCGCGTTCGACACGACATCTGGCGCCACCTCGCGTATCCACGGCGCGGACACTGGCGCGGGTCCCGGCACATCCACCGGCGTGAACGCGACGATGGGCCTCGGCTTGCCGTCTTCGATGACGGTGAAGTCCGCGGCCGTCAGTCCGCGCACGGGCTTCCTGTCACGGTCGAGAACGGTGACGTCGAACTGGTACGATATCTACGCCCGCACGAAACGTCGCCTGCGGCGGCGGCGCGCCCGGCACCACTGGGGCCGGCGCCTGCGCCGCAAGCACCAGCCCCGACACGACGACGTTGCCGATGACCATGACGCCTCGGACCTTCATCGCTGCTCCTCGGTCCTTCCGTGTACCTGCCGTAGCCGCGTACCCGGCGTACCTGAGTACCTGGCGTACCTGACGCACCTGGCGTACCCGCGTACCCGGCGTACCCGCGTACCCGGCGTACCTGATTACCTGTCGCACCCGTGTACCCGTCGTACCCGCCGCACCTGTCGGACCCGCTACATAAGTTCATCAATCGCCTCTGCCACTGTCTTGACGCCGGTGACGACCATCCCCGCGGGCACGTCCTTCGCCGCGAGGTTGCCATGCGGAAGGACGCAGCGCTTGAACCCGAGTTGCGCGGCCTCGCGCACGCGTAAGGCGGCCTGCGTCGTGGACCGCACCTCACCTGCCAGTCCAACCTCCCCGAAGACGACGACGTCCGAGGCGATGACGCGGTTGCGCATGCTCGAGGCCACGGCCGCGAGGACAGCCAGGTCGGCGGCCGGCTCGTCCACGCTGAGGCCGCCGGCCACATTCACGAACACGTCGTCAGTCGCCACGCTGAGGCCGACGCGCTTGTCGAGCACGGCGAGGAGCAGCGTCAGGCGGCTGCGATCGAGGCCGTTGGCCGTGCGCTGCGCGTTGCCGAAGGTCGCGCTGCTGACGAGCGCCTGCACCTCGACCAGGATCGGGCGCGAGCCCTCGATCGTCGAAAGCACCGCGGAGCCGGGCGCGCTGGCGGGTCGTTCGGCCAGGAACAGCTTCGACGGGTTCGGGACGGGCAAGAGCCCCTCGCCCGTCATCTCGAACACGCCGAGTTCGCTGACCGCGCCGAAGCGGTTCTTGACGGCGCGGACGATGCGGTGCGCGTGGTGCTGTTCGCCCTCGAAGTACAGCACCGTGTCCACGACGTGCTCGAGCACTTTCGGGCCGGCCAGAGCGCCGTCCTTGGTGACGTGGCCTACCAGAATCGTCGGCAGGTTCCGGCCCTTGGCCGTGAACAGCAGATCAGTCGCGGCCTGTCGGACCTGGCTGACGCTGCCAGGCGCCGACTGCAGCTTCAGCGAGAAGACTGTCTGAATCGAGTCCACGATGAGCAGCGCCGGCTTGAGACGATCCACTTCCTCGAGCAGGCGTTCGACGCAGGTCTCGGCGAGCAGATACAACCTGTCGGGGCGCACGCCGAGGCGATCGCCACGCATCTTGATCTGGTGCTCAGACTCTTCGCCCGAGCAGTACAGGACGGGACCGAAGGTCGCGGCGAAGTGAGACGCGGCTTGCAGGAGCAGCGTGGACTTGCCGATGCCCGGTTCACCGCCGAGCAACACAAGCGACCCGGGCACGATGCCACCGCCGAGCACACGATCGAACTCGCTGATGCCAGTCGTGAGACGTTCGGCGGACGTCGCCTCGACGTCGGCAATCAAGCGCGCCTTCTGCCCGCCCATCGGCGTGGCCGCGCCGCGCTGTTCCGGCACCGCGGCCGGTGGCTTCTCCTCGACGAAACTGTTCCACGCGTTGCAGTCCGGGCACCTGCCCAGCCACTTCGGGGACTGGGCGCCGCATTCCTGACAGGCAAAGACGGTTCGAGGTGCACGCATGCGGCTTAGGGCAAGCATAGCCGGGCGAGGGGCTTGGTGCGAGGCCGACGGATTTCGCCACGAAGATGCGGAGATCGGGTTCACCACGGAGGGGCAGAGGGCCGGAGGCCGCGTGGAAATCGGAAAGAGAGCTGCCACCGATCGATGGAGCAAGAGCACCAAGGGTTAGCCTGGTGCAGGCGGGGCTCCGATCGAGGCCGAGGGAAGGGCGGCCTGGCGGTTAGAATCAGGCGCGATGCGCATGGCTCCGGTGTCGCGTCGTGCGGTGGGCTTGGGGGCGGTGTTGTGTCTATGCATTGCCCTCGTGAGTTGTCGCCGAATCGAACCCGCTGACGTTGTCGGAGTGTGGAGCCTGACTGGTGGCTCTCGGGCGCGGCTGCCGTCCGCGATGCGAACAGCGAAGACCACTCTCACGGTGAAGCCGGATGGCTCGTTCATGGTGTCGGATCTGCCCGTTACCTGGAGCGAGGAGGGTACGCCGTACCTGGAGAGCGGTCGTGGCGTCTGGTCCGTGAGCGGTTCTACCTACGAGGGATGGCGTCTGGACCTCCATTTTTCACAAATGTCGAGCCGCCCCGACATCACGGCTAAACGACAATTTGGTGGCTTTGTCGAAGTCGGGCGGGACTGGCGCTGGGCTTCCTACCTCTACGACTATCTGGGAGATCCGGACAACGCGCCGCGTATGGAATACGAGCGAAAGGCAGCGGAACAAAAGTGACTGAGTGGGCGAAACAGCGCGCCTGACCGAATGGGGGTCTTGCGGCGCGACCTCCGTCCCTCCGCAGTGAAAGCCCTACCCTAGGCTCTCCTCCGCCGCTCCGCGGTGAACTGCCCTTTGTCGCGTCTTCGTTCGTATCTTCGCGGTGAATCCTCAGTCGGCCGCGCCGGTGAACCGGCGTTCGATGCGCGACCCGAGCCGACAGACGATCTCCCACGGAATCGCGCCGATCTCGGCGGCCATCTCGCGGGCCGTCAGCGCTTCATCGCCCTGCTCGCCGATGAGAACGACCTCGTCGCCGGGTGAGACGTCGAGACCCGTGACGTCCACCATGATCGAGTCCATGCAGACCGACCCGAGGATCGGCACGCGGCGTCCGCGCACCAGCGCGTGTCCGCGCCCCGCGAGTCGGGTGTCGAGACCATCGGCATATCCGGCCGGCACGATCGCGATCGTGCGAGACCCGTCCGCGCGCCAGCGGAGCCCATAGCCGGTCCCTTCACCTGGGCGCAGGCCCTTGACGGCGACGACGCGACTGCGCAGCGAGAGCGCGGGCTGCAACGCCAGATCCGCAGCGGCGAGTGGCGGCGGCACGATGCCGTAGAGCAAGAGCCCTGGCCTCACCGCGTCGTACCAGGTCCGCGTGTCACGGAGCAGGGCGGCGGAGTTGGCCGCGTGTCGCCAGAGTCCGCGCAGGCCCATCGCACCCAGCGCCGCGCAGGCGCGCTCGAATCGGACCCGTTGCTCCTCGAGGAACGGCGACTCCGGCTCGTCGGCCGTCGCAAAGTGCGTGTAGACCGCCTCGAAGGTGAGGCTCGGGCTCGCCAGCACCTCCGGCAGTGTACGCGTCAGATTGTCGTGCCTGAAACCGAGCCGGTTCATCCCCGTGTCGATCTTGAGGTGACACGTCAAACGCACGTCGCGGCGCGTCGCCGCCGCCTCGAGCGCGCGCGCGGCCGCCGGGGTGGACACCGTCGGCGTCAGTCGATGGGTGAACACGCCGTCGAGATCGCTCACACTGAGGGCGCCGAACACGAGGATCGGAATCTCGACACCGGCGTCGCGCAACCCGACGCCCTCCTCGATGTCCGCACACGCCAGCATGGCCGCGCCCGCCGCTTCGAAGGCGAGACCGACCTCGGCCGCACCGTGTCCGTACGCATTGGCCTTGACGACGGCAATGACGCGCGGCGCACCTGCGGATTGGCCACCGGACCCGCTCTCGCCGGATCCGACAGCACCGGCCACAACGGGTCGTGCTGTCCCTGGACGCGCAAGCGCCACCGACTCGCGCGCCAGCAGGTCCCGGAGCGCGCGGACGTTGCCGCGCAGCGCGTCCAGATCCACCCGCGCGACCGTCGGCCGGATCACTCGCCTCCGCGCCGGTCGTACTGGCCGGCCGCGAGGTTCTCGAACCGGGTGTACTGCTTGAGGAACGCGAGCTTCGCGGTGCCGGTCGGCCCGTTGCGCTGCTTACCGATGATGATCTCGGCGATGCCCTCGGTCTCGGGATTGCGCTCGCCATCCACCGGATACATCTCCTCGCGGAAGATGAACAGCACGATGTCGGCGTCCTGCTCGAGCGCGCCCGACTCGCGCAGATCCGAGAGCTGCGGACGATGGTCACCGCGCGATTCCGTCGCGCGGCTGAGCTGGCTGAGCGCGAGGATCGGGATGTTCAGTTCCTTCGCCAGGATCTTCAGCGACCGGGAAATGGACGCCATCTCCTGCTGACGGTTGTCGAAGCGGCCCCGCCCCTGCATCAGCTGCAGGTAGTCGATGATGAGCAGGTCGAGCCCGTGCTCCATCTTCAGGCGCCGGGCCTTGGCGCGCATCTCGAGGATGCCGAGGCCTGGGGTGTCGTCGATGAACACCTTCGCGTCGTGCATCCGCGCAAACGCCTCGACCAGACGCGCGTAGTCCTGCTCGCCGAGGAAGCCGCCGCGGAACCGGTGGGCATCGACGCGTGCCTCGGACGTGATCATGCGCATGAACAGCTGCTCCTTCGACATCTCGAGACTGAAGATGCCGACCGAGCGGCCGTGGTCGATGCCGCTGTTCATCGCCATGTTGAGCACGAAGCTGGTCTTGCCCATCGCCGGGCGCGCGGCGACGATGACCAGGTCGGACTTCTGCCAGCCGGACGTCATCTCATCGAGATCGACGAAGCCGCTCGGCACGCCGGTGACCGTGCCCTTGTGCTGCTGGAGCTGCTCGATGAGCTGATAGCCGCTGTCCACCAGCTCGCCCACGCGCACGAAGCCCGTGCGCAGCCGGTGCTCCGCAATCTGGAAGATGGCCTTCTCGGCCTCGTCGAGCAGCAGATCGGCGTCTTCCTCGCCGTCGTCGTAGGCGCGCCCGATGATCTCGTTGGACGAGAGAATCAGCCGGCGTCGCGTCGAACGTTCCTTGACGATCTTTGCGTAGTGTTCGATGTTCGCCGAACGGGGGACGCCGTCGGTCAGGGCCGAGATGTAGGCCGGGCCGCCGACCTCGTCGAGGTCGCCGGACTTGAGCAGCTCGTCCTTGAGGGTGACGAGGTCGATCGGCTGGCTGCGCTCGCTGAGCCCGACCATCTTCTCGAAGATGCGGCGGTGCGCATCCCGGAAGAAGTCCTGGGCGTCGATGACTTCCGCGGCCTGGTTGAACGCGTGGTTGTTGATGAGGATCGCACCCAGCACGCACTTCTCGGCTTCGAGGTTGTGCGGGAGGGTGCGATCCATGAGGACAGACTACCGCGAACGGACGGTGGACTGACGACGAACTGACGATCGATCGGCCGCGCTACTCGGCAGGAACGATCTTCAGCTTGATGGTCGCGATGACGTCGCGGTGCAGCTTCACGGGCACCGCGTGCTCGCCGAGCGTCCGAAGCGGCTCGGCCAGCGTGATCTTGCGGCGATCGATGTTCAGATCGCGCGCGGCGAGCGCATCGGCGATGTCGGCCGCGGTGACCGACCCGTAGAGCGTCTCGTTCTCGCCCACGCGCCGCCCGATGGCGACCTCGAGGGCCTCGATCGTGGCGGCCACGACGCGCGCCGCCTTGATCTCGTCCTGCTCACGCGCCTCGGCCTTCACGCGTTCGCGCTCGACCTGCCGCTTGTTCTCCGCCGTCACCGCGAGCGCCAGCTTGCGCGGGAACAGATAGTTCCGCGCGTAGCCGGGGGCGACCTTGACGATCTGGCCGCGTTCGCCGAGGTGTTCGACGTGTTCCTTGAGGATGATTTCGATGGCCATGGTCCCGCCTTACTCCGTGACGTAGGGGACGAGGGCGATCTGACGCGCCCGCTTGATGGCCGTCTGCAGCGCCCGCTGGTGCGTCGCGCACACGCCGGAGATGCGGCGCGGCTGGATCTTGCCGCGCTCCGGAATGAACGGTGCGAGCACCTTCGTGTCCTTGTAGTTGATGTAGTCGATCTTCTCGACGCAGAACTTGCAGACGCGCTTCCGACGGAAGAAGCCGCCGCGCCGGCCGCCCTTCTCGCCGTCCTTCTTGTCCTTGCTGCCGCCGCGTCCGCCGCCGCCTCTCGAATCCCGATCCATGTCGCTCATCGCTCCCCCCGATCCCGGTCCCGATCCTGACGGAAGCCCGTCTCCATCCCGCCGTCCGAATCATCGTCTTCTTCCGCGTGACGCCGACGCTCGCCCTCGGTCTGCTCAGGTGGAAGGCCGCGCTTGACACGACGCCGCGCCATGCTTTCCTTGCGCCGCGTGCGCGCACGCTCGGCCACGCCCAGCTCCTCGTCCACGCGGACGACGATGTGACGGATGACCGCGTCGAGCACGCGAAGCCGGCGATCCAGCTCGGTGGTCAGGCTGCCGGGACCGTTGATGACCTCGAGCACGTAGACGCCGTCCCGATGACGCGCGATCTCGTACGCGAGCTTGCGGCGGCCCCAGTTCTCGGTGCGCTCGATGGTGCCGCCGAACCGCTCGACGACGACGAGGACCTGCTGGTGGATGTCGGCGAGGACCTCTTCGGTCGTCTCCGGGGGAGTGATGTAGATCAGTTCGTACCTGACGGACCGTGCTCATATGCCTCCTTGTGGACATACGGCCACGCCCCAGGGGGCGTGGCAAGGAGTAAGGGGTCCGGGCACCCTGCCCGGACCTACGTGCCTTCTTCGACGCGGTTGAAGGTGTTCATCACCTTCGCGAGGCCGTCGGCGACCCATGTCTCGACGGCGTTCGCGGCCCGGACCACCGCATCATCAATCCCGGGACGTTCGGCCGACGCGAACCTGGCGAGCACATGATCCGCCAGATCGCGCCGGTTGTCTCCGCGGCCCACGCCGATCCTGAGCCGGGCGTAGTCGGTGGTGCCCAGGTGCTGCGCCACCGACTTCAATCCGTTGTGTCCGCCTTCGGACCCGTTCGCTCGCGCGCGCAACCGGCCCAGGGGCAGGTTCACGTCGTCGCAGACCACGAACAGGTCCTCGACAGCCACCTTGTAGTACCGACACAGACTGCCGACCGCCTCGCCGCTCAGGTTCATGAACGTGAGGGGCTTGGCCAGCAGCACCGCGTCGCCCGAGGCCAGCCGCCACTTCGCCTGCACCGCGCGCGCCGGTCCCACCTCGAACGACAGGCGGTGATCGGCGGCCACGCGGTCGATGACGTCGAAGCCGACGTTGTGGCGCGTGTCGCGATACTCCTCCCCGGGATTCCCGAGGCCCACCACCAGCTTCATCGCCACGACCGGAACGACGACTACTTCTCGTCGTCCTTGTCGGTCTTGCCCTTCTTGATGACCTCGGGCTCGGCCGTCGCCGCCGCGCCCGGCGCCGCTTCGGCGGCGGCCGGCTCGGCTTCCGTCTTGGCCGCGATGACGTGGACGATCAGCATGTCGGCGTCCGACAGCGCCTTCCACTTGCCGCCGGTCTGGACGTCACGCACCCGGATGCCGTCGTACAGCATCAACTCCGTGACATCGACCGCCACTTCCTGCGGGATGTCCGCCGGCAGACATTCGACCGACAGCTCGCGATGCACGAAGTCGATGATGCCGCCCTGGATCTTGACGCCCTTGGCCTCGCCCACCAGATGCACCGGTACGGTGACCTTGATGAGCTTGTCCATCGCCACGCGGTAGAAGTCGGCGTGCAGCAGGGTGTGGGACACGGGATGCAGCTGGTACTCCTTGACGAGCACCTGCGTCGCGCCGCCGCCGTCGATCTTCAGGGAGATCAGCGTGTTGGCGCCCGACTTGGAGTGCAGCAGCCGCGACAGCTCCTTCGGATCGACCGACAGGGACTCGGGCTGCTTGTCCGCGCCGCCGTACACCGTCGCGGGAATCTGCCCCTTCATGCGGAGCCGGTTGCCTTCGTTCTTGCCGAACGTGTCACGACGCACTGCTTCGAGAATCGCTTCCATGGGTCTGTCCTCTACACAAACAACTTCGATACGGAGGTCTCTTCGTGGATGCTGCGGATGGCCTGCGCGAGCAGGCGCGCCACGGACAGCACCACGACTTTCTCGCACGACGCCTTCTCCGGCGTGAGCGGAATCGTGTTGGCGACGATCAGCCGGTCGATCGGCGCCGCCTCGATGCGTTTCATGGCGGGTCCCGAGAGCACCCCGTGGACCGCCGTGGCGAAGACGCGCGTCGCCCCGTTGTCCTTGAGGGCCTGCGCCGCCTTCTGAATCGTGCCCGCCGTGTCGATGATGTCGTCGGCGATGACGCAGACCTTGCCGCGCACATCGCCGATGACGTTCATCACTTCGGCCACGCCGTCCTCACTCCGGCGCTTGTCGATGATCGCCAGATCCGCGTCGAGCCGCTTGGCGTACGCCCGCGCGCGTTCCGCGCCGCCGGCGTCCGGCGACACGATGGTCACCGGTCCGAGATTCTGACGCGCCAGGTAGTCGATGATCACCGGCGCGGCGAACAGGTGGTCCACCGGGATGTCGAAGAACGCCTGGATCTGCGCCTTGTGCAGGTCCATCGTCAAGACCCGGTTCGTGCCCGCCGCGCTCAGGAGGTTCGCCACGAGCTTGGCCGAAATCGGCACCCGCGGCTTGTCCTTGCGGTCCTGCCGCGCATATCCGTAGTACGGAATCACCGCCGTGATGCGCGACGCCGACGACCGGCGGAACGCATCGATCATCACGCACAGCTCGACCAGGTGCTCGTCCACCGGCGCCGACGTCGGCTGCACGATGAACACATCCGTCCCGCGGATGTTCTCGTCAATCTGGAACGAGACCTCGCTGTCGGGGAATCGATGGAGGCGCGCGATCCCAAGCGGAATCCCGAGATGCTCGGCCATCTCCTTCGCCAGTGCCGGATGGGCACTCCCCGAGAACAGCTTTAACGGACCGTGAGCCATGTAGGTTGACGAAAAAGAGTGGTTGGGGCGGAAGGATTCGAACCTTCGAATACGGGTTCCAAAGACCCGCGCCTTACCGCTTGGCCACGCCCCACCGAGGACGCCCCCCATGGGGTCCGGCCGAGAGCATCGCAAACGCGGAATTCTATCACAGGCCCAGGCGGCGGGCAGCCTCCTGCCTGGTCAGGGTCCTGGTCAGGAGCACCAGCCAGTCCGGGCGGGCAAGGCGGCGGACGGCATTTCTGGCGGAACTTTCCGAAAACACGCCAAATACCGCGGATCCGCTCCCGGTCATGGCCGCCCCCCGTGCCCCTTCCCGCTGGCAGGCCTCCAGCATCTCGGCCACGCCCGGGTGCCGGCGCCCCACCGGCGCCTGCAGGTCGTTGACCAGGGCGACCGGACCGGCCGCCCAGCCCAGGGCCACGCGCGGCACGGCCCGGCCGTCGGCGTGCCCGGCCGCCCGGTCCTCGTCGAGCCATCGGTAGGCATCGGCCGTGGGGACGCCGAACGACGGCTTGATGACCACCAGGCCCAGGCGATCGACGTCATCGACGGGATAGAATCTCCTCGCCGCGCCCGGAGGCCAGGGCCGTGCCCCCCTGGAGGAAGAACGGCACATCCGACCCGAGTTCAGCGGCCAGCTCCATCAGGTCGGACCGCGACCGCCTGCCCTCCCACGCCACGTTCAGTCCGACGAGCGCGGCGGCGGCATCCGCGCTGCCCCCGCCGAGTCCAGCGGCCGACGGAATCTGCTTCTCCAGGCGGATGTGCACGTCGCGCGGATCGCCCGGGCGCTTGAGCGACCGCCACAGGGCCTCGGCGGCACGCCAGACGAGGTTGGTCCGATCGGACGGGATGCCGGGCGCGCGCGTCTCGAACTTGAACGGCCCGCGACGCGGCGAGATCGTCAACGTGTCGTTGAGCGCGATCGACTGCATCAGGGTTCGCACATCGTGGAACCCGTCGGCCCGCAGCGGCCCTACGCGCAGCGTGAGGTTGACCTTGGCCGACGGTCGCAGCACCAGCGATCGCGCCGCGCTCATCGGAGTTCGCCTCCGCTGCGCCAGGATCGCAGTTCGTCGAGCGTCATCGGCAAGGCCTCTGGCGGCACGTTGACCGCGAACGCGGCCGGCGGCAGCGCCGGTTCGGGGTTGTGCTCGACATCCACGAGCCGCAGGGACAGCGCCACGACGAGCGAGGCCTCCGGGAGAGAGTCGATGCGGACGGCCGCGGGCGCGGCCCGCCCGCGGCTGAGGTCGTAACTGACGTACATGCCCTCGAGGCGCGCCGCGCGCACGCGCCATGCGCCGGCGACCCGCGACAGGTACACGACGGCGTCGGGAGTGGTCACGCGGAGGTCGCCGCCGCTGCGCTCGGCGCGATCGACTGGACCGCCGGTGCCGGCACACCCGGCGAGGATGGCCAGCAGGCGGCGCGGGGTGACCTTGACGCCAATCAGCGCATCGACCAGATCGGCGGCCGGGGCCGTGAGCGTGCGCGGGCCCTCGCTCCAGAACAGCACCGTGCGATCGGCCGTCCCCCCGAGCCTGAACAGCAACTGACCCGAGTGGCGCGCCTCGAGGCCGACCTGGTCGGCGGCGGTGACGGCTACGCCGAGCGTGGCGCTGCGGAATCCGGGAATCGCCTGGGGACCGACTCGGCCGGAGAGCCGCACCGACGCGCGCAGGGCCAGGAGGCCGGCGCAGTCGGCCGTCGCTTCCTGCCAGGCGACCGAGGCGTCGGTCGCTGGTTGCCACGGGCCCGTCGGCACGGTGTACCGCCGAACGGCACAGCCCGCGAGGGACGAGGCCATCACCGCCACGACGACCAACGCCAGGAAGGGGCGCCGCCTCCGGGACCTGGGCGTCAGTTCCGGGACCTCAGCGACGCGCGGCGTAGTGCGGGAACGGCCGCGGGCGGAACCGGTCACCGGACTCCGGAGCTACCGGAGAGCGCGCGGGCGCGGTCCCGCTTGCGCGTGATGTCGGCGACATCAATCCCCTGCTGATCGCCGGCCAACGCGCGGTCCCAGGCCTGGGCCGCTTCCTTGTACCGCTTCGCGTCGAAGTGGAGATCGGCCAGCGAGCTCTGGACCGCGGAGCTCTCGGGCACGGTCGAAGCCGCGCGCTCCAGCACCACCCGCGCGCGCCCGACGTCCTGACTCTGCGCGTAGGCCCGGCCGAGCAACACGGCCATGCGCGCGTAGGCGCCGGAGGACCGATCGGCCTGGCGCGCCGCCGTGACCGGGCCGTCGAGGACGGCAATCACGCCGCGCGCATCGCCACGCAGGCTGCGGGCCTGCGCGAGCGCGATCGGCCCGCGGGGGTCATCGGACTTGAGCGCCACCAGGCGCCGGCCCGCATCCTCGACGGCGTCGGCATTGCCGGCCCGCGTCTCGACTTCGGCGAGCAGAAACCACGATCCGGCCTCCGTCGGCTCGTCGCGCGTCAGGTCACGGAGGACGCGGCGACTGGCCTCGAGATCGCCGCTGTTGACCAGGGCGATCGCATAGGCCTGCCGATAGGTGGCGCCGGCTGGGCCGCTCGTCACGATGCCATTCCAGATCGCTGCGGCTTCCTCCCAGCGATCGGCGACCTCGGCCTGCTCGGCCCGACGCAGTTCGGCCTGCAGGTCGAACGCAGCGCCGGCCGGCGCCATGGCTTCGCGCAGGACCGCAGCCGCTTCAGCGGGCTGACCGTTCAGGCGGTAGGCCTCCGCGAGCAGCATGACCCCCTGTGGATGACCGGGCTGGTCGATCAGAAACGCGTTCAGGATCTTGATGGCCTTCCCGTGCTGTCCGCCCCGCACGTACAGACTGCCGAGCGTCGCCTGGGCGCCCGGATCGCGCGTCCCATCCGACAGCGTGCGCTCCAGGTGATCGACGGCTTCGGCCAGCGTCAGCGCATCAGCCGGGGCGCTCCTCTGATCGAGCAGGGTGGCCTGCACCAGGCCCAGGATGCGGTGCGCCTCGCGATTGCCGTCGTCGAGACGCAGCGCCGCGCGAGCTTCCGCGACCGAGTCTTCGATGCGCCCGGCGCGCGCGAGCAGGGCGGCCAGATCCGCGTGGAGGTCGGCGACGCTCGGGGCGAGCGCGATGGCGCGCCGGTAGGTGGCCTCTGCTTCGGCGGTGGCCCCGCGGTCCTCCTGCGTGCGCGCCTGCAGGAACAGGAAATAGACTTCGCCGGATCGCTCGGCCGGGGTCATCGGCGCGACCACGGCCGGCGTCGGCACCCCCGGGGCCTGCGCCGCGAGGGCAACGAGCAGCAGCACGGCAGACGTGGTCATGACCCGCTCCGATTCTGGCACATCCGGCGCGCCGGGGGAGGGTCCGGGACTGCTATAGTCCTCGGATGCCCGTCGATCGCGCCCTGCTCGATATTCTGGTCTGCCCAGCCTGTAAAGTGCCGGTCCGGCTGGTGAAGGAGGGCACGGCCCTGCAGTGCGGTGCGTGCCACCGTGTCTACGCCATCAAGGACGACATCCCGGTGATGCTGGTGGACGAGGCGACGATCGAACCAGCCCTCCAGGCCTGATGCGGCGTTGAACATCCTGCTGGTCCGGTTGCGCCTGATCGGCGACGTGGTGTTCACGACGCCCATCCCGGGCGCCCTGCGTCGTCTCTACCCATCGGCGCGTCTCACCTACCTGGTCGAATCGGCCGCGGCTCCGGTCGTGACGGGCCATCCTGATCTCTCCGACGTCATCGTCGTGCCGCATCGCCGTGGCTGGCGGCGCGTGCGCGACGATCTGCGCCTGGCCGCCGACCTGCGGCGCCGGCGGTTCGACGTCGTGCTCGATCTGCACGGGGGACCACGCAGCGCGCTTCTGACGTTCTCGACGCGAGCCCGCGTCAGGGTGGGCTACGATGTCCCCGGTCGAGCCTGGATGTACACGCATGTCGTGCACCGATCGCGCGAGTTTCAACCGCGGCATTCGGTTGAGAACCAGTGGGACCTCCTGCAGGCCCTCGACGTCGGCGTCGCACCGGCGGACCCCGCACGCGACCGGGTGATCATGCGCGTGACGGACGCCGGGGCCGCCACCGTGCAGCGGCGGTTGGCCAACTGGCGCGTGGCGCCCTCGGATCGCGTGATCGTCCTGCACGTGAGTGCGGGCAATCCGTTTCGTCGGTGGCCCGAGGAGGCGTTCTCCGACCTGGCGAGCCGCCTGGTGGCCGCCGCGCCCGATCGATGGATCGTCATCACCGGGGGACCGTCCGATCGCGACGCAGCCGCCCGTGTCATCGCCACGGCACGCGCCCGGGCCGGTGACGCCCACACGCGCATCGTCGATGGCGAAGGCCTCTCCCTCGACGACCTGCGCGCCCTGATGGACCGCGCCGCGCTCTACGTCGGCGGCGACAGCGGCCCGTTGCACATCGCCGCCACCTCCGACGTCCCGATCGTCGGCCTCTACGGACCGACGCTGGCGGAGCGGTCGGCGCCGTGGCGCCCTCGCCACCTGCCGACCTCGTCGGTGTTCGTCCGCGACCTGCCGTGCCGCCCGTGCGATCAGCGGGCGTGCCTGCCGGGAGACTTCCGGTGCCTGGGCGGCATTTCGTCTGATGAGGTCGCTCTCGCGTCCGAGCGACTGCTCGCGGGGTCGTCCGCATGAGCGCGACACCGGTCGCGACGCTCGAACGCGTGGGATTCTGGCTCGTCACCGCCTCGCTGGGCGTCGTGCAGTTCAAGCTGGGCCCGGCGCAGATCCTGTTCGGCCTCGCGGCGATCTGCTGGCTGGTGCTCGCGCTCGAGGATCGCAAGGCGCCCGCGGCCGCGCCAGGGGCGGCGGCCGTCGGCGTCACACCGGCGTCCGCCTGGCCCACGTTCGCGCTCCCGCTGGCGCTCTATGCCGGCTGGACGCTGGTGAGCGCAGCGATGTCGGACGAACCCCTGCGCGGCCTCGTTGACTCCAAACAACTGTGGTTGTTCCTGATGGTGCCCGTGGTCGCACGTTTCGCGCGCGGACGACGTGCCGTCACGACGATCGACGTCATCATGGCCCTGGGCGCGGCCGGCGCGCTGGTCGGCGTGATTCAGTACGCCATGCTCGGCTACGACCACCTGAACGAACGTCCGACCGGGCTGCTCACCCACTACATGACCTTCGCTGGCGTGCTGATGCTGGTGACGTGCGCTGCCGCGGCGCGGCTGCTGTTCTTCACCGGTCAGCGCGTGTGGCCGGCCGTCGCGATGCCGGCCCTCGTCGCCGCCCTCGCACTGACGCTGACACAGAACGCCTGGGTGGGCACGCTGGTGGCGGTCGGCTGCCTCGTCGCCGTGCGGCAGGTGAAGTTGCTGCTGTTCGCACCCGTCGTGCTGGGCCTGGCGTTCCTCGTCGCCCCGGCCGAGGTGCGCGACCGGGCCGCGCGCGGGTTCAGCCCCGAGACCGAGTCGAATCGGGATCGCCTGCAGATGCTGGCCATGGGCGCCGACATGGTGCGCGATCACCCGGTGTTCGGGGTGGGCCCCGAGATGGTGGGCGTCGTCTACGGGAAGTACCTGCGGCCCAACCCGGTCCACACCTACAACCCGCATCTGCACAACGTGCCGATGCAGATCGCGGCCGAACGCGGCCTGCCCGCGCTGGTGCTGTTCCTCTGGTTCGTTGGCGCGTCGTTCTCGGACGCCTGGCGGCAACTGCGGCGCGGCCCGTTCCGTGCCGTCGCCGGCGCGGCCGTCGGCGCCATCATCGCGATGATGACCGCCGGCCTCTTCGAGTACAACTTCGGCGACTCCGAGTTCCTGATGCTGTTCCTGGGCTTGATCACGCTGCCGTTCGCGGCCCGGAGCGGCGAGGCGGCGCCGGCCGACCCCTTCGTGCCTGCGAGCGCGCCGACCACGCCGCGGCTCCACGCCGGCACGTCCATCGAATGACGACCCTGTCCGCGCTGATCGATCGATTCTCCACGGTGCACGTCGCCGTCATCGGCGACGTGATGCTCGACCACTTCCTGATCGGACACGTCGATCGGATCTCGCCCGAAGCGCCGGTCCCCGTGGTGCGCTACGCGCGCGACGAGTACCGGCTGGGCGGGGCGGGCAACGTCGCAGCCAACCTCGCGTCGCTCGCGGCACGCGTGAGTCTGGTGGGCCTGTGCGGCGCAGACGAGGCGGCGCGCGTACTGCGCGCCGCCCTCGAGGCCGCCGGCCTGCCGGCTGACGGCCTCGTCACCGACGAGACGCGCGTGACGACCCGCAAGATGCGGGTCGTCACGTCGCGCAATCAGCAGGTCGCGCGGGTCGATCACGAGCACGACGCCGAGGCCGCGGGTCCGGCGCGGGACGCGCTCATCGCCGGCATCGAGCGCGTCGGCGCAACCGCCGACGCGCTCGTGCTCTCGGACTACCGCAAAGGCGTGGTGACGCCGGACGTCCTCCGCGCCGCGGCGCGGGTCGCCGCGGCGCGGAGGGTGCCGCTGCTCGTCGATCCCAAGGTGCCGCAGGCCGAACGCTACCGCGGCGTCACCGTCATCACGCCCAACCATCACGAAGCCGAGCAGATGACGCAGATCGCGATCCGCACGCCCGACGACGCGCGGCGCGCGGCGCGTCGTCTGCACGAGCAGACGGGTGCCAGCGTGCTCATCACGTGGGGCGAGCACGGCATGTGGGTCTGCGACGCCTCGGAGACGCCGTTCATCGAGGAGGCCCTGCCGGCCCAGGCGCGCGAGGTCTCGGATGTGACCGGTGCCGGCGACACCGTGATCGCCACGCTGGCCCTGGGACTCGCCGCCGGGGCGCGACTCGCGGAAGCCGCGCGTGTCGCGAACGCGGCCGCGGGCCTCGTCGTCGCGCGGTTCGGACCGGCCACGGTCACGCGCGATGAACTGGCCGCCGCCCTCCCGGGACCGTCGCGCGCCTGACGCTCGAGGCCGGGCCCGGCTCGCACGCAGACCGCTGCCTGATACGCTTCGAGGATCATGCCGGACGTCATGCTGACCCGCCGCGACGTCGCCGTCTGGGCAGTCGCGTTCGTGGTGGTCTCCGTCCTGCTGGTCGTCACGGGCTTCGCGAGCGACGACCCGGATTCGGCCCTCTATGCGGAATTGGCGACGCGCCTGGCTGAATTGCCTGTGCGCGAATGGATCGCCCCGCAGTGGTGGGGCCAGTGGAACAGCGAGGGGTGGTTCCGCGAGCATCCCGCTGGCGTGTTCCTGCTGCCGACGGCGATGGGCGCCCTCGGCATTCCCGCGATTCAGGCGTCGTACATCGTGGGCATCGCCGCGGGCCTGCTCTCCGTGCTGCTCGCCGGCCATCTGGTCCGCCGCGTGACGACGCCAGCCGACGGCCGCGCGGTGCTGGTGCTCCTGCAACTGATGCCGGTCGCGTTCCTGTTCCGCATTCGCGCGAACCACGAGTATCCGATGCTGGTCTGCTTGCTGCTGGGCCTGGTCGCGATCGATGAGGTGAGGCGATCGTGGGCCTGGGCGTGGGTCGTGGCGGCCAGCGTGACCATGGCCGTGCTGGTCAAAGGCGTGTTCGTCGTGATGGTCCTGATCGCGGCGGGGTGGTGGGCGATCATCAATCCCACGCGGCAGCGCGGATCGATCGCGCGTCCGATCGCCGCCGGTGTGCTGACGCTGGTGGTGGTCGCCGTGATGGCGTATCTCTACGACGGCATCTACCTGAGCGCGACCGGTGAGCGCTTCTGGTTGGCGTACTGGCAGCGGCAGCTCGGCCCTCTCGAAATCGCCACGCCCACCGATGGCGCCGGCGCGTCGGTGCTGCTCAATCACGCGATCTTCTATGCGCTGCGCCTCGCCTGGCATCCGGCCCCGTGGAGCGCGGCTGTGGCACTGGCGGCCTGGCACTATCGCGGGTCGGCGCGCACCTGGTGGCAAGGGTCACCGGAACCGACGCGACGGGCCCTCGTGTTCGTCGCGCTGTTCACCCTGACGTCCGTGGCGATTCTGCTGCCGTCGAGCCGATTCGCGGAGCGCTACGCGTTCTCCGCCACCTACGCCCTCGCGACGGCCGGCATCGTCATCGCCTACCGTGACTGGACGTGGCTGCGCCGATGCCTGCACTGGTGCGACGCCCGCGTTGTCGCCCTGCCCGCCGTCTTGTGGCTGGCCCTGATGATCGCGAGACTGACGATCGGCCCGTATCTGCCGCGGATCTCGTAGGCTGAAGGGACGGCCCGCGTCCCGTCGGGCTCGCGAAGCCACCAGCACATGGGCCAAGCCCCCAGCACTTCACTGAGCCTCCCGCACGTCCGCGTCAGCGCCCTGCGCATCCGGCGCAGCCCCCAGCTCTTCAGGTCGGCGCCGGACCTCACTGAGGTTCCCGCACGTCGGCGCAGCGCCGTGCGCAGCCGCCAGCACATCGGCGAGGCCTCCTGCACCGTCACGTCACCGCCCAGCACCGCACTGAGGTTCCAGTACGTCGAGGTCCTCGCCCTGCACCTCAGCGAATGGCACCACATTGATTCGTCACGAGCAGCACGTCCTCCGGAGGCTGGCCCTGGACGAGCAGCCCCGGCTCGAACGTGAACGCGGGATGCCGGGCGGCGATGCAGAGCGGCAGCCCCGTTGCACGCAGCATCTCGAACGTGGCCTGCCGCATCATCGCGTAGGACTCGTGGTTGTCGGCGAAGAAGGCCGTGGCGTGGCCGACGGCGCTGATGTCCTCGACGCGCCGGTTCAAGTAGTACGTCACGCTCGGCAACGAGTAGCTGTACTGGCCGATCTGCGCGCGGGCCGTGGCGCGGGCGTGGAAGGCGCGCGCCAGGGTTGGCACCGGCTTCAATCGCTCGGTACTCGGCAGGAGCGCCACGACGAAGAGGTAGTTGAACGCGATCATGCCGCCGGCCAGCGTCGTCACGGCCGCGGCTGGACGCGATCGCATGACGAGCCCCAGGCTGACCAGGCCCGTCCCGATCGCCACCGCCGAGGCCAGGCGCGCGCCGTCAAGGGCGTAATAGCCGCTCGTGAAGAGCCAGCCGATGACCAGGCCCGCAGCAGACACGAGACCCGCCGACGTCGCCAACAGTGCACGCACACCGCGGTGGCGGGCACCGTATCCCGTGGCGGCGAGCGTGTCGGCGATGAGCACGGCCGCAGCCGCGACCACCGGGAAGATGTAGAGATCCTGTTTGGATTGGGCCAGTGAGAACGCGCCCGTGATCGTGACGATCCAAATCCACAGCAGCCGCCGAATGGGACTGGTGGCCGCCCCCCGTCGCCAGGCCGTGGTGAGGGGCACGAGCAGCAGCAACGCCCACGGCAACAGGTCGGTGAGCAGAACCTGGACGTAGAAGAACACCGGCCGATCGCCCGTCACCGAACTGGCGGCCCGGACCAGGTTCTCGCCCAGGTAGAACTGGCGCATGTGCGTCCACGCGGCGGGCCAGCCGTGCTGCAGCGCATCGGGGACGTGCCACGTCGCGACGCACGCCAGGATGGTCAACGCCCCCGGCACGACGTGCAGGCGGCGCAGGTCTCCGAGCCGCCCTTCGATGGCCAGCCAGATGAGGCACGCGGCTGCGGCCAGGATCACATAGGCCGGGCCCTTGATCGCCGCCCCTGCCCCGAGCGCGAGGTAGGTGAGCAGCAGATACCAGCGACGCCGCTCGGGATGGCGCTCCGCGAGCACGAAGCCGGCCAGGGCCAGCGAGGTGAAGGCCGTGATGTAGACGTCGATGAAGATGCGCCGGCTGTGCATCACCACACGCGGCGCGGAGGCGACGATGAGCGCGGCCAGAACACCGGTGGCGGTGGACCGGAGTGCGCGGCCGATCAGGAAGGCCGAGAGGATGATGAGCATCGCGCCAAGCGCGATGGCGAGACGCTCGACGCCGACCGACACGCCGAACAGGTGATAGAACGCGGCGACGATCCAGTAGCTGAGGATCGGCTTGTTGACGCGCGGCTCGCCGTTGAAGCTCGGCGCGACGTAGTCGCCCGACTGCAGCATCTGGCGCGGCGTCTCGACATAGAACGCCTCATTCGCGTCCCAGATCGTGTTCGCGCCGAGCCAGAGAAAGAAGACCGGGATCGCCAGGCAGAGCAGGGGCCAGAGGAAGGGGTCAGATCTGTTTTCCACAGATTCGGGCACACCGGTGCCAGATCTCGCCGACGGGGGCGGGAGATCTGGCACCGACGGGCCCGAATCTGTGGAAAACAGATCTGACCCCCTAATGTCTGAAGTGACGACGGCCGGTGAAGACCATGGCGAGGTTGTGCTCGTCGGCGGCGGCGATGACCTCGGCGTCCTTCACCGACCCGCCAGGCTGGACCACGGCGGTCGCCCCGGCGGCCGCCACGGCGTCCAGGCCGTCGCGGAACGGGAAGAACGCGTCGGAGGCCGCCACCGACCCGCGCAGGCCGTCAGCCGCCTTGCGGACGGCCGTGTTCACGGCATCGACGCGGCTCATCTGCCCGGCGCCGACCGCGAGCGTCACGTCCCGGCCCGTGAAGATGACCGTGTTCGACTTGACGTGCGCGCACACCCGCCACGCAAACCGCAACGCGGCCCACTCGTCCGGCGTCGGCGCCCGCTTCGTCACCACGCGCGGGCCGTCGGCGCCCGGCCACGGCCCGGCCGCCTCGACCACGCGGTCGCGGCCCTGCACGAGCCAACCGCCCAGGATGGAGCGCACATCGCGCGCCGACTCGAGGCCGTCGAACGACGCGGTCACGACCCGCAGGTTGGCTTTCGTGCCGAGGATCGCCAGGACCTCGTCCGGCGTGTCGATCGCCGGCGCGATGACCGCCTCGATGAACGTCTGCGTCAGCGCACGCGCCGTCGCGACGTCGATCGGCCGATTGAGTCCGACGATCCCGCCGAAGGCTGACAAGGGATCAGCCTCGCGGGCACGCCCGTACGCCTCGGCCGGCGAGGCCGCTGTGGCCACGCCACAGGGATTGGTGTGCTTGATCACAACGGCCGCCGGCTCGTCGAACTCGAGCGCGATCCGCGCGGCCGCATCCAGGTCGAGGAGGTTGGTGAACGACAGCTCCTTGCCCTGATGGACGACCGCTGCGCCAAACCCGGCGGCGACGTCGGCGTACCACGCGCCACGCTGGTGCGGATTCTCGCCGTAACGGAGGTCCCGGCGCTTCTCGAGACGCGGCACCCAGATCGCGGGCATCACGTCGGCGGCGCCGCGCGTGAACTGTCCCGTGGCGTCATCCACCGTCACCGCCCCCAGGGTCGTCGCGATCATCTGATCGTAGGCCGCAGTGTGCGCGATGGCGCGCCGCGCGAGGTCGAAGCGCAGGGACAACGGCACGCCACCGGGCGCCTCGAGGGCGCGCAGCACCGGCTCGTAGTCGGGAGGCTCGACGACGACCAGCACGTCGCGGAAGTTCTTGGCCGCCGCGCGCACCATGCTCGGTCCGCCGATATCGATCTCCTCGACGAGCGCGTCGAAGGCCAGATCGGGCCGAGCCGCGGCCTTCGCGAACGGATAGAGGTTGACCACCACCAGGTCGATCGTCCCGATGCCGTGCGACAGCAGCGCCGCCAGATCCTCGGGCTGATGGCGCCGCGCGAGGATGCCGGCGTGGATCTTCGGATGGAGGGTCTTGACGCGACCGTCCATCATCTCCGGAAACCCGGTGACATCGGAGACGCCGATGACCGGCAACCCGGCGGCGGCAAGGGCCTTGGCCGTTCCCCCGGTGGACACCAGCTCCCAGCCGAGGCGAACCAGTTCGGTGGCAAACGGCACCAGGCCAGTCTTGTCGGACACACTCAGCAGCGCACGCATGGACACTCTCTCTCGGTTCTCACGGGACTTGCCGCCCCGGACTCCCCTGGGGTGGGGTACTGCCCCCAAGTTGACAAACCACTTGACGGTGGGTATATTCCCCGATTGACACCGGGCGGGCCGGTGTCGATTTCAGAGGCCGCAAGTTGCGGTCTTTTTTTGTACTCCGTCGCGCCCGCTGTTTCAGGTCGGCGGAGGGAAGGGCGGCGATTCACGCCGCTTTTTTCGCAAGGCAGGCAAGTAGTATGCGTATCACCGGCAAGGTCAAGTGGTTTAACAACGCGAAGGGCTACGGGTTCATCGAGCGCGAAGGCGGGAACGACGTATTCGTTCACTTCTCTGCGATTCAGGGCTCTGGCTTCAGGACGCTCGAGGAAGGCCAAGCGGTCGAATTCGAGATCGTCGACGGTCCGAAGGGGCCGCAGGCCGGCAACGTCACCAAGCCGAGCTAGACCACCTTGGGGGACCGGAGCCGGATGTTCCGGTCCCTCAACCTTCCGCCGGGCACGCCGCGCTCCCACCCCACCCGCGCTCACCGAATCAGAAACCAGACCAGCGGCAACCACAGTTCCCTCGCGAAGGGGACGGGACGGTCGTCCACGAGCACCTCGTGGTCCGGCTGAGCCGACACCAGTTCGTACAGTTCACGCAATCGCAGCGGCCGATCGCCGGGGATAGAACCGCGCGCGATGGCGAACCTGGCGCCGTCCGCCCTGCGCCTCGACGTACTCGTCGGCGGCCTTGGCCAGCTCGACGGCCTTCGTGTAGTCCTCGCCCGCGAACGCCGGGAACACGACCGAGATCGAGAACGGCAGGGCGCGCGATCCGAAGAGCGCATCGCGCAGCTCCGGATGGAGCGCCGCGAGTTCCTCGTCCGTCGGCTGCTCCGTCAGCTCCGCGTACGGCCAGAACCGCTCCAGCGGCCGGTAGACCGGCTGGTCGGGCAGGACGCGATCGGGTGGTTTCGGGGAATCTGACATCAGCAGTCGAGCGCGGGGACCGACGAGGGGAAATGGTATCCCGTCGGTCGGCGGGCCGCAACCGGTTCACGCGCACGCGAAGACGATCACGCGGAGGCGCGCATGGCGCGCAGACGGACTGGGACCGACGCGTACAGAAGCGGGCGCCGCGCGCGTCAGCAGGCTCCGATTCGCGGACCTCAGCGAAGCTCCGGGACTTCAGCGAAGCCTCCGGGACTTGAGGGCCTGTTCCACCGGGACTTGAGCGTCAGTTCCCGGACGTCTGCGCAGCGCCCGAGTGCTTGTTCGCCAGGACTTCGCGAAGCCCCTGCAGGTCAGCGCGGCGTCGATGGGTAATACGCGCCGTAGAACGACGGTGCCATGCCCGCGCGAATCGCGGCGGCATCGTCGATTGCCTGTTGCGCATGGATGCCCTTGAAGGGGGCCGAGCGCTCGAGGAACGCCGCGACGGTCTCACGTTCGCCATGTTTGAGCAGCGTCGCGGTCAGGCGCGCCTCGAGTGAGGTGATCATCACCACCCGATCCGCCGGGTCAGGTGGCGGCGGTGGACGCCGCGTCACGCAGGCGGGCGAGCGCTCCTCGGCCATCGCCCTCACGAAGTCGAAGCAGGCCCAGCACGACGTGGGCCTCGTAGATGGACAGGCGTTCACGAGCCGTGCCTCGACCGTCAGCGATCTCGAGCACACGCTCCGCGGCGGCCCGGCAGACATCAAACGCCGTTTGCGCCCGAGCGGCCAGTTCGGAGGCGGTCAGGGCGCCTTGGAAGCGCCCTGCGGAGGCCACCATTTTCGTGCCCACGGCCTGCCCTCGGCCGGGCTCAGCCACTGGCCGACGCGCCGCATGGTCCAGTCCCTCCGCGTTGCGGTACGCGCGGTTCGCCAGCTCGAGGAGCAGCGGAATCTGCTCCTCCTTCGGCAGACCGGTCAACGGGGCCAGTTGCTCCGCGGCTGTCGCACGTCCATCCGGCACGAGGGCATTCAGGCGGACGAAGCGCGCTTCACGGTCCTGCTCTGCAAACCAGTTCGCGGCCTGGATATTGGCGGGATCGAGTTCGAGGGCGCGCGTCAGGTAGGTCCGCGCCAGCGTGACGCCCTCGGTCAACGCCGCTGACGTCAGCGTGAACACGCGACGATCCTGGGGAATTGAGGTCATCTCGAAAGCCCTGGGCCGGCCCAACCGCACGGCCGCGGCGACGAGCACGGCAGGCTGTGTGGTCGTCTCCAAGGTGCGCCGCGCGGCCGCGGCGAACGGACTCTCGGCCTTGGTCCTGATCCCCTCAGCGATCCAACTGCCGTAGAGGTCGCCCAGTTGCGCCGTCCACGACTGCCCGGACACCCACGTGCCTGTCGGCTTCGATTGCCCGCCTGGGTCGCGCCGCTCGGCCCGAACCAGGGCGTCTTCCGCCTTGAACGGGTCGAAGGGGGCGAAGAAGGCTGCGGCATTGCCCAGTGCCTGCGGGCTGAGATCCTCGCGTGCGAGCTGTGACGTCCACAACCGGCCGGCGGCGTCGTGCCCGGCTGGGTCCGGCATGTTGCCACCGGGAACGATATTGGCGAGGCGATTCAGACTGCTGCTCGGCTGGTGTTCGATCAGCCACAGGGCCACGCGTCGCCGGGTGGGCGCGGCAGCCGGACCGCGGTATGTCGAGAGGAGTTTTTCAGCGGTCGCCAGATCGCCAGGCGAACGGTCCCAGGTGTCCTGTAGCGCCGCAATGGCCTCGGGCGCGGCGACCAGCGACTGCACCTCGCGCTGGAGGGCCAGACGCGCCTGGCTCGCGGCAGCCGACTCGCGCCGCTCGAGATCCGCCGGATGCTCACGCAGTGGCGTCACCTCGCGTCTCTGCCGTTCACACGCGATCGCCACCACCACCGAGAGCACACATCCGCAGGCGACCACGATCTTGCGCACGCGCGAAACCGGCCCCGAGCCCTCGCCCTGCAGCAACCGATCGACCCGTTCGCTAAGCCGGCTGGCCCCGTCCATGCCCACGCCGTGCCAGGCGGCGCGCGGCCTCGCGCCCTGCACCGCCGCGGCCGCGATCTCCAGAAGCAGTTCCGCGTACCGGCCAGGCTCGCCCACCCGGGCAGCCGCCACGTCGTCGGCGGCGTCCTCGGCCGTGGCCGCGAGGCGGCGCTCGAGCCACCACGCCAACGGATGGAACCAGAAGACCGCACGGTTGATATGCGCAAGAAGGAGGACCAGCACATCGTGCCGGGCCACGTGTGCGCGCTCGTGCGCGAGCACAGCCTCCAGTTTGTCTGCCGTCCAGATGCGCCACCGCGGCGGCAGGAGAATCGCAGGACGAAGCATGCCCACGGTCACCGGCACCGACACGGCGCCTGACTCACGCACCAGGCCGAGGTCGTCGACCGGCCGACTCTCAGCGACCAGACGCCGAGCGGCGCGCCAGCCGACGACCAGGCGTCCCAGCATCACGACCGACACCATCGCCCAGAGCGTGAGCAGCGTGGGCGCCCACGGCCATGGCCGCGCCGACGCGGCAGGTGCGGGCGACGCGAGCGGCCGCGCGATTCGTGTCGCGGCGTCCGCCGGTGCCGCCGGAAGCGTCGAGACCAGTTCGGATGTCCCGACCAGCGGCGTGGTCCGCGGGAGCGCCACGGGTTGACGCGATGGATCGACCTCCGCTGCAGGCAACGTCGGCCATGGAACCGGAATCGCAGGCGCCGTACGCATGGCCAGGGGCATGGTCAGCATCGCCACCAACACCGCGGTCCAGACGGCGTGACGCGTCGCGCTCGCCCGCATGCGCGTCACCCACAGGACTCCGCCCACGGCCGCCGCCATGAGGGTCGTCCGGAACGCGAACTCCAGCACCTCGAGCCAGTAGGTCGGGATCATTTGCGGGCCTTCACCTTCTTCGCCAGCCGTGCCAGCTCCTCGGCCGTGACCAGCTTCTCGTCCACCATCCCGACCAGGAACTGCTCCACCGATCCCGCCCACACGCGGTCGATGAGCTGGTGCACGGTGCGCGCCGCCACGCTGCGGGGTGCGGCCTTGGCCTCATACATGAACACCTTGCCCTCGACGCGATGCCGGACGAGCCCGCGGGCCTCGAGACGCCGCAGCAGCGTGCGCACGCTCGAGTCCTTCAGACGGTGCGCCGGCACCAGCCCCTCACGCACCTGTTCCGCGGTGGACGCCCCACGCGTCCACAGCAAATCCAGGATGGCCTGCTGAAGCGTCGTGAGGAGCCTGCCCGATGTGTTACGGACTGTCATGTGACAGAACGTAACAGTACTTTCCGTGAAACGCAAGCGCGGTCACGCGGTCACGCGGAGGGCGCGGAGGCCGCGGAGAGGGACAACGACGATCAGGCGGAGACGCGGAGGCCGCGGAGGCCGCGGAGCACGGGACCGCCGACCGGCGCGGGTGGGGTCGTCGGGCGGGTCGCGTGGGAGTGACCCGATGAGCGTCAGGGTGACCGCGCGCCGCAGGGAGCGAGCGGTTCGAGCCCGAGGCCGTAGGCATGTTTGGTTTCGAAGCCGCGTAGGCCTCGGGCGATGGGCGCCAGGGTGAACCGCGAGCGGACGGAGGCGCGGCGGTCGAGGGTCAGCTCCCGGCGACCCGCCGGACGACCCCGCACGCGACGGACGATCATCCCGGGGACGCGAAGGCTGCGGAGAGGGACAACGACGATCAGGCGAAGACGCGGAGGCCGCGGAGCACGGGACCGCCGGCCGGCGCGGGTGGGGTCGTCGGGCGGGTCGCGTAGGAGTGACCCGATGGGCGTCAGGACTTCTGCGAAGCTCCGGGACCTGAGTGCTTGTCCGCCGGGACTTGGACGTCAGTGCCGGAACTTCTTCGTCAGTCCCTGCGTCAGCCCAGGACTTCAGCGAAGCTCCGCAGGACTTGAGTGCCTGTCCACCGGGACTCGAGCGTCAGTTCAGGCTCGCCGTCAGTCCCCAGGACTTCGGCGAAGCCCCCGGGACCTGAGTGCTTGTCCGCCGGGACTTGAGCGTCAGCGCCGGGACTTCTTCGTCAGTCCCTGCGTCAGCGCCGGGACTCCTGCGTCAGTTCAGAAGATCGCCGCGACTGCCGCTGCGGAGATGGAGATGAGTCGTCCCGGCAGCACGCCGAGGTAGAAGACCGCGACGAGGGCGAGCACGATGCCGGTGAGCGCGAGCGCCGGAACGGTCGGGCGATGCCCCGGGGCGTGTTCGTCCGTCATGTACATCTGCACGACGATGCGCAGATAGAAGAAGACCGAGACCACGCTCGTCAGCACGCCGAGGATGGCCAGCGCGATCAGGTTCTCCTGCACGGCCGCGTTGAAGATGTACCACTTCGCCACGAAGCCCACGGTCGGCGGGAAGCCGCCCAGCGAGAGCAGGAACACCGTCAGGAGCCCGGCCATGCCGGGGCGTTCCTTCCACAGGCCGGCGAAGTCGCGCACGTCATCGTGCGGCCGATCCGCGGTGGACAGCGCGGCGAGGACGCCGAAGGCGCCGAGATTGGTGACCGCGTAAGCCACCAGGTAGAAGAGAATCGCGGATTTGCCCGCGCTGCTGGCGGCCACCAGGCCGACGAGCAGGTAGCCGGCGTGCGCGATGCTCGAGTACGCGAGCATGCGCTTGACACTGGTCTGCGCCACGCCGACGACGGTGCCGAGAATCATCGTGAGGCCAGCGAGCGCCGAGACGACCGGCAGCCAGTCGAGGCGCAGCGGCTCGAGCGCGGACAGGAAGACCCGGATGAACGCGGCGAACGCCGCCGCCTTGACGCCCGTGGACATGAAGCCGGTCACCAGCGTCGGCGCGCCCTGATAGGCGTCTGGCGTCCACATGTGGAACGGCACGGCGGAGATCTTGAAGGCGAAGCCGACGAGCAGCAGGACCATCGCGAGGACGAGCAGCACGCTCGGGTCCTGGGCGGTGCTGGCGACACGCATGCCCACTTCGTCGAGCTTGGTCGTGCCGGTCGCCGCGTAGGTCATGGCGATGCCGTAGAGAAAGAACGCGCTCGAGAACGCACCGAGCACGAAGGTACTTGAAGCCGGCTTCCGCGCCTGCCTCGCTCGTGCGCTTGATGGCCGTCAGCACGTACACCCCAAGCGACATGATCTCGAGCGCGATGAAGATGACCAGCAGGTCCTTCGTCGCGCCCATCAGCATCATGCCGGCCAGCGAGAAGAGCATCAGCGCGTAGTACTCCCCCGTCGGCAGCTTGTCGCGCTCGGCCGTGCCGGACGAGATCAGGATCGTCAGCAGGCCGATCCCGCAGAGCAGGATGTTGAAGAAGACCGTGAAGTTGTCCACGGTGATGACGCCGAACGCCACCGCGTTGCGGTTCCAGAGTGGCACGGACGAGGCGATGCCCCCGAGGACGCCCACCAGGCCGAGCAGCCCCACGGGCATCCAGTCGTGCTCGCGGCGGAAAGCCTCGGCCAGCAGCACGGCGCAGGCCGACAGCACGACCATCAGGACCGGGATGATTGGAATGATGTCGTTCAACATTAGCGACCGCTCCCTGGGTTCGCCGCACCGACGGGCGCAGACGGGATGGCGGACGTCCCGGCGGCCGCGCTGCCGGCCTCCAGCGCGGTGACGTCACCGCGGGCGACGGTCCCGGGCGGGATGGGCACCGCGGCATTGAGCGGCCGGTTCGTGCCGACGATGCGCTCGACGGTCTTCTTCACCGCTGGCTCCATCGGCTTCAGGAAGATGCCGGGCATGACGCCCATGAAGACCGCCATGGCGCAGATCGGCGCGATGACCACCCACTCGCGCGGGCTGAGGTCGCGCAGGCCGCGGTTCTTGTCGTTGGTGATCGGGCCGTAGTTGACGCGCTGGAACATCCACAGCATGTAGACCGCCGAGAGGATCACGCCGGTGGCGGCGATCGACGTGTAGAGCCGGTGATTCGCGAACACGCCGTCGAAGGCGCCGACGAGAATCAGGAACTCGCCGACGAACCCGTTGGTGCCCGGCAGCGCGACGGACGCCAGCGTGATGAGCAGGAACACGCCGACGAGCTTCGGCGTGACCGCCTTGAGCCCGCCGTACTCCGCGATGAGCTTGGTGTGCCGTCGATCGGACAGCATGCCGACCACCAGGAACAGGCCGCCGGTCGAAATGCCGTGCGCCAGCATCTGGTAGACGGCGCCCTGCACGCCGTTGATGTTCAGCGCGCAGATGCCGAGGACGACGATGCCGAGGTGGCTGACCGAGGAGTAGGCCACCAGCTTCTTCATGTCCGGCTGGACCATCGCCACCAGCGCGCCGTAGACGACGCCGATGACCGCGAGCAGCGCGATCCACGGCGCGAACTCGAGCGCGGCGGCCGGGAAGAGCGGGAAGGCGAAGCGCAGCAGCCCGTAGGTGCCCATCTTCAGCAGTACGCCGGCGAGGATGACCGACCCGGCCGTCGGGGCCTGGACGTGGGCATCCGGCAGCCACGTGTGGAACGGGAAGAGCGGGACCTTGATCGCGAAGGCCACGGCGAACGCCAGGAACAGCCACGTCTGGACGCCGGCCGGAATCGACAGCGCCAGCAGGTCGAGCAGGTCGAAGCTCGGCACCCCGGTGACCGACTGGTGGTAGTAGGCGATCCAGATGATGGCGATGAGCATCAGCACGCTGCCCGCCATCGTGTAGAGCATGAACTTGATGGCGGCGTAGATGCGGCGCTCGTAGCCCCAGATCCCGATGAGGAAATACATCGGAATCAGCATCGCGTCCCAGAAGATGTAGAACAGGAACAGGTCGAGCGAGACGAACACGCCGATCATGGCCGCTTCGAGGAAGAGCATGAAGAACGTGAACTCGCGCACGCGGTCGTCGATCGACTCCCACGAACAAAGGAGCGCGATGGGGGTCAGGAACGTCGTGAGCACGACCAGCAGCAGGCTGATGCCGTCCACCCCAAGGTGGTAGGAGACCCCGAAGTCCGGCAGCCACGACAGCCGCTCGACGAACTGGTACTCCGCAGACGCCGGGTCGAATTGCCACCAGAGCAGGAGGCTCGCCGCGAAGGTGACCAGCGACACGCCCAGTCCGAGCTGGCGCGAAAGGCCATCGCGGCCGCGACCGAGCAGCAGCACCAGGAGGGCGCCGACGACCGGCAGCACGATGAGCAGGGTCAGGAGGGGCATGTTCATCGCCACAGGAAGTATCCGAGCATCGTCACGACGCCGAGGAAGAGGGACATCGCGTAGGCGCGCACGGACCCGGTCTGCATCCGGCGCAGCACCGCGCTCCAGCCGCGCACGACCAGGCCCACGCCGTTCACCGTGCCGTCCATCAGGCCGGCATCCACGCCCTTCCACAACACGCCCGACGAGAGGCGCTTGACGGGCTGGACGATCGTCGCGTTGTAGAGCTCGTCCACGTAGTACTTGTTGAGGAGCAGCGTGTGAAGGCCGCCGAAGCGGCCGGCCATCGCCGCCGCGCGCTCGGGACGCTTGAGCCAGATCATCGTGGCCAGTCCGATACCGGCCAGGGCGACGAGCACCGAGAAGGCCATCAGTGCCCGCTCGGTGGCGATCTCGTCGTGTCCGCCTTCGCCCAATGCCGGGGCTTCAGCGGCAGCGGCCACCGCTGTGCCAGGCGCCGCGAAACTCGGCGCCAGATAGGTGTCGATCGCGTTGTGGCCGCCCAGCGCGTGTGGCACGCCGACAAAGCCGGCGCCAATCGACCCGATGGCCAGCACGATGAGCGCGATCGCCATCGGGCCTGGCGCGTCGTGCAGGCCTATGCCCGTGGCCGCCGCCGTGCCCGTGCCAGCGCCGTGCACGTGCGTCGCTGCCCGCCTGCGTGCCCGTGCGCCGCGTGCGCGACGGCCGGGGCCGTCCGCCGTTCTCCGAAGAACGTCATGTAGAGCAGACGGAACATGTAGGTCGCCGTGAGGAACGCGGCGAGGACGCCCAACGCCCACAGCACGGTGTGCCCGCTCGATACGTCTTCCAGAGGATCTCGTCCTTCGAGAAGAATCCGGCCAGCGGCGGCAACCCGGCGATCGCGATCGTGCCAACCGCGAACGTCCAGAAGGTGATCGGCAGCGCCTTGCGCAGGCCGCCCATGTGGCGCATGTCCTGTTCGCCGTGCAGCGCGTGGATCACCGCGCCCGATCCGAGGAACAGCAGGGCCTTGAAGAACGCGTGCGTGTAGAGATGGAAGATGCCGCCGGCAAACGCCCCGACGCCCATCGCCAGGAACATGTAGCCGAGCTGCGAGACCGTCGAGTAGGCCAGGACGCGCTTGATGTCGTTCTGCACCAGGCCGATCGTGCCGGCGAAGAGCGCGGTGACGACACCGACGACGGCGACCACTTCGAGGGTGAAGGGCGCGTGGCTGAAGAGCACCGCGTTGCGCCCGATCATGTAGACACCGGCCGTCACCATCGTGGCCGCGTGGATCAGCGCCGAGACGGGCGTCGGGCCTTCCATCGCGTCCGGCAGCCAGACGTACAGCGGCAGTTGGGCGCTCTTGCCCGTGGCGCCGACGAACAGCAGCAGTGTGATCAGCGTGAGGATGCCGAGCGTCGCCTCTTCCTTCGGCAGCGCGGCGACCAGACCGGCGACCTCCTGGAAGTCGAGCGTGTGGAACGTGACGAAGATCGCCAGCATCCCGAGAATGAAGCCGAAGTCCCCGATGCGGTTGACGATGAACGCCTTCTTGCCGGCGTCGGCCGCGGAGGTCTTCGTGTAATAGAAGCCGATGAGCAGGTAGGAGCAGAGGCCGACGCCCTCCCAGCCGATGAACATCACCGGGAAGTTGGCGCCGAGCACCAGCACCAACATGAAAGACGGCAAACAGGTTCAGGTAGGAGAAGTAGCGCGCGAACTCGCTGTCCGACTCCTCGTGCATGTAGGCCGTCGAGTAGAGGTGGATCAGCGTGCCGATGCCGGTGATGACCAGGATCATCACCGACGAGAGCGGGTCGAGCCGGAACGCCAGCGGCACCGACAGCCGGTCGGAGGACAGCCAGGTGAACACGGTCTCGTCGATCGCGCGGATGCCGCCGACCGGCTCGAGCGCCAGCATCGCGAACACGGCGCGGACCGCGAGACCGAAGGCGACGGCCATCGCGCCGGTGGCCACGGCGCCGGAGACGCCCTTGGACAGGCGTCGGCCCGCGGTCAGGTTGACCAGGAATCCGAGGAACGGCAGGAGCGGAATCAGGTACAGCACGCGGTCACCACTTCAGCGTCGTGAAGACGTCCGGATTCAGCGATTCCTTGTGCCGGAAGAGCGCGATGATGATCGCCAGCCCGACGGCCGCCTCGGCCGCGGCCACCGTCATGACGAAGAAGACGATGATCTGGCCGTCAACGGTGCCGAGGAACCGGTCCACGGCGATGAACGTCAGGTTGACCGCATTGAGCATCATCTCGACCGAGAGCAGGATCGTGATCAGGTTGCGCCGGAGGAACACGCCCGCCGTCCCGATCGCGAAGAGCACGGCCGAGAGCAGCAGATACGAGTTGAGCGTGGGTTCGGGCAGCATCAGCGTTACGACTGTTCCTTCCTCGCGAGCACGATGGCGCCGACCATGGCGACCAGGATCAGCACCGAGGTCGCTTCGAAGGCGAACGCGTAGTCACGGAAAAGCCGCACGCCGATGTCGTGCACCGAGGAGCCAGGCGTGTTCATCACCGGCATCCGGGCGCCGTCGAGCTGACTGACCGCCCAGAACAGCTCGAGCGCCAGGAGCCCGGACAGCACCGCGCCGAACCGGCGCGGCCCGGCGCCGCCGAGGAGCCGCGCGTGATAGCCGGTCGGCGGGTCCTCCGTCGGCACGTTGAGCAGCATGACGACGAACAGGAAGAGCACCATGATGGCGCCGGCGTAGATGATGATCTGAATCGCCGCGACGAACGGCGCTCCGAGCATGCACGTACATGGCCGAGAGGGCCATGAACGACACGATGAGCGAGAGCACGCTGTACATCGGGTTCCGCTGGAACACGACGAACAGCGAGGCGGCGACCATCAGCGCCGCGAGGAGCCAGAAGATGAGGGCGTCCATGTCAGTCCGTCCGCCTACCAGCCCCAGTACACGACCACACCGGCCGTGACGAGCAGGTTGATGACCGCGACGGGCAGCAGCCACTTCCAGCCGAATTCCATCAGCTGGTCGTACCGATACCGCGGCAAGGTCCACCGCATCCAGATATAGAAGAAGAGCAGCGCGAAGAGCTTGACGAAGAACCAGATCCACCCGAACCCGGCCGGCAGCGGGAACGGCCCATGCCAGCCGCCGAGGAAGAGGTCCGTGGCCACGGCCGAGACGGTGACCATGTTCACGTACTCCGCCAGGAAGAACAGCGCGAAGCTCATCGAGCTGTACTCGGTGTGGTACCCGGCCACCAGTTCCTGCTCGGCTTCAGGGAAGTCGAAGGGCGCGCGATTGGTCTCGGCGATGCCGGCGATCAGGAAGACGAGGAAGCCCACCGGCTGCAGGAAGATGTACCACTGCGGGATGAACCCGAACCAGTAGCCGGACTGCGCATCGACGATGCCGCGCAACGAGAGCGTGCCGGCCAGCATGATGACCGCCGCGAACGAGAGGCCGTAGGAGATCTCGTAGCTGATCATCTGCGCCGACGACCGCAGCCCGCCGAGCAGCGCGTACTTGCTGTTCGAGGCCCAGCCGGCGAGCACGATGCCGTAGACGCCCATCGAGGTGATCGCGAAGATGACGAGCAGCCCGACGTTCACGTCGGCGGCGGCCAGGTGGATCGGCCGATCGAGCAGGCCGAAGAAGGTCGTGTCGGCGCCGAAGGGCACGACCGCGAAGGCCGCGAACGCGGCCGTCGCCGACAGGACCGGCGCCAGATAGAAGAGGAACGTGTCGGCCGCCTTCGGCCGCAGTTCCTCCTTCATGATCAGCTTGAGGATGTCCGCCAGCGGCTGGAGCAGCCCGCTCGGCCCGACCAGGTACGGCCCGTAGCGCTGCTGCACGAGGGCCGCGACCTTGCGCTCCATGTAGACCAGGACGGCGGCCGAGATCTGCAGCGCGAGGAAGACGACGCCGATCAGACTGACCTGCACGACGAGGCGCAGGATGTCCGGCGTGACGCCCCAGGTGGTCAGCCACTGGGCAAACGGCGCGAGCATCTAGTGGGCCCCCGCATGGGTGCGCGACGAGGCGCGCCACGGAGCCGGCAGCGTGCAGCGACCCTCGCGGATGTGCGCCTCGTATTCGGCACGGAACGTCTTGACGGTGGACAGCACGGGCGTGGCCGCCGCGTCGCCAAAGGCGCACAGCGTCTTGCCCATGATGTTGTTGCTGATCGACAGCAGCAGGTCGAGGTCGCGCATCTGGCCGTCGCCGCGCTCGATCTTGCCGAGGATCCGGTGCAGCCAGTCGCCGCCCTCGCGGCACGGCGTGCACTTGCCGCACGACTCGTGGCGGTAGAAGTGCAGCAGGTTCTCCGCCGCCCACACCATGCACGTCGTCTCGTCCATGACGATGATGCCGGCCGACCCGAGCAGCGACCCGGCCGCGGCGACGCCGTCGAAGCTCGCCGGGATGTCGAGCTGGTCGGGCAGCAGCACGGGCACCGACGACCCGCCGGGGATGACGCACTTGAGCGCGTGGCCGTCGCGGATGCCGCCGCCGAACCGGTCGTCGTAGACCAGCTCGCGCAGCGTCGTGTGCATCGGACGCCTCGTAGACCCCCGGCTTCCGCACGTGGCCGCTGATGCAGTAGAGCTTCGGCCCGCCGTTCTTCTCGGGCCCGATCTTCGCGAACCACTCGGCGCCGTGGTCGATGATGAGCGGCACGTTGCAGAGCGTCTCGACGTTGTTGACGGCGGTCGGGCACTGGTAGAGCCCCGCGACCGCCGGAAACGGCGGCTTGATGCGCGGCTGCGCGCGCTTGCCCTCGAGCGACTCGATGAGCGCCGTCTCCTCGCCGGCCTCGTACGCGCCGGCGCCGCGGTGCACGTAGATCTCGCAGTCGAAGCCGCTGCCGAAGATGTTCTTGCCGATGAAGCCGGCCGCGCGCGCCTTCTCGATCTCGGCCTCGAGGACTCTCCTGCACGTGGTAGAACTCGCCGCGGATGTAGATGTAGGCCACCTTCGCGCCGATCGCGTAGCAGCCGATGAGGCAGCCCTCGAACAGCAGGTGCGGGTTGCGCTCCATCAGCACGTGGTCCTTGAACGTGCCCGGTTCGCTCTCGTCCGCGTTGCAGCAGATGTACTTGGGCTTCGGCGACTTCTTGTCCACGAACTGCCACTTCATCCCGGTCGGGAAGCCGGCGCCCCCGCGGCCGCGCAGCCCCGACGCCTTGACGGCGTCGATGACCGCGTCGGGCGTCATGCCCAGCGCCTTCTTCAGCGCGCCGTAGCCTCCGCCGTGCTGGACGTATGATCCAGCGTGAAGCTGTTCGGCTCGCGGATGTGCTTGGTGAGCAGTGGATCCATGGGAATGTGGTGATGTGGTGATGTGGTGATGTGGTGATGTGGTGATGTGAGATGTGGTGATGTGATGTGAAGGCGCAGGCCGGCGGCCTAGCCGCGCTCCCGGTTGAGGTGGCAGCCTGTGAGCACGCTCGGGCCGTTCGTGCGCAGGCCCTCGACGAGCGCGTGCACGTCCTCGGGCTTCTGGCACTCGTGCCAGTGGTCGTTGACGCCGACCACCGGCGCGCGGTCGCAGGCGCCCAGGCACTCGACCTCGAGCAGCGTGAACTCGCCGGCCGCGTCGGTCTCGCCCGGCGCGATGCCGAGCGTCTTCGACAGCTCCTCGGTCACCCGCTCGGCGCCCATCAGCGCGCACGACAGCGTCCGGCACACCAGCAGCACGTGCTGCCCCACCGGGCGCGTGTAGAACATCGTGTAGTACGTCACGACGTCCTCGACGTCGGCCGGCGTGCAGCCGATGGCCTCGGCCACGTGGCGCATCGCGTTGCGGGTGAGGTAGCCCTGCTGGTGCTGCGCGAGGTAGAGCGCCGCCAGGATCGCCGACTTGCGCTGCTCGGGCGGATACCGCGCGCAGATCTCCTCCAGCTTCGCGCGACGCTCGGCCGTGTAGACGAACGCCGGCCCTTCGTCGGGCAGCTGCCGCTGCCGACTGATGCCGGCCGCGGCCGTAGTCCATCGCCGGATGAAAACTCATTCGCGTCCGCTTCCTTCCAATGCGCTGGGGGCCCACCCCCAGCGCTGACGGCGCTCAGCGCCTTCGCTACGCTCAGGGCCTCGCGGCGTCATCGATCGACGTCTCCCATGACGACGTCCGTCGAACCGATGACGGCGATCAGGTCGGCGACCAGGCCGCCGACCACCATCTTCGGGAGCGCCTGGCAGGCGAAGAACGACGGCGCGCGCGCCTTGACGCGGATCGGGCGATTGGCGCCGTCCGACACGATGTAGAAGCCATGTTCGCCGCGCGGCCCCTCGACCGGCACGTAGCTCTCGCCCTTCGGCACGTTGAAGCCCTGCGAGTACAGGAGGAAGTGCTGAATCAGCGCCTCCATCTCCGTGTAGACGCGATCCTTCGGCGGCGGCACGTAGCGGTAGTCGGCGCAGTCGTACACGCCGCTCGGCGAGATCCGCGAGAGGGCCTGCTGGCAGATCTTCACGCTCTCCCGCATCTCGGCCACCTTGACCGTGTAGCGCGCGAAGACGTCGCCTTCGGTGGCCATCGGCACCTTGAACTCGAACGTGTCGTACTTCAGATACGGGAACATCTTGCGCACGTCGTACGGCATGCCGACCGCTCGCGCGATCGGCCCGACCAGGCTCATGCCCAATGTGTCCTCGGCCGAGAGCTTGCCGACGCCCTTGGTGCGCTTGGTCCACACCTGGTTCTTGGTGAGCAGCTTCTCGTACTCGTCGAGCTTGCCCGGGAACTTGTCGAGGAACTCCTTGACCGCCGCGTGGAAGCCGCGCGGCAGGTCCTCGCGCAGGCCGCCGATCCGCAGGTAGCTCGGGAACATGCGGAACCCGGCCAGCATCTCGTTCAGATTGAGGAGCTGCTCGCGCTCGCGGAAGCAGTACATCATCACGGAGATCGCGCCGATCTCCATGCCGTGCGTGCCCAGCCACACCAGGTGGCTGCTCAGGCGCTGCAGCTCGGCGATGAGCACGCGGATCCAGATGACCCGATCCGGCATGATCGCTTCGAGGCCGATCAGACGCTCCACCGAGAGGCAGAACGCCAGGCTGTTGGACTGGGGGCCCAGGTAGTCCATGCGCTCGACGAGCGGGATGACCTGCTGCCACTTCTTCTGTTCGGCCGTCTTCTCGATGCCGGTGTGGAGGAACCCGATCGTCGGCTTGATCGAGACCAGGGTCTCGCCGTCGAGTTCGAGCACCAGCGACAGCACGCCGTGCGTGCTGGGGTGCTGCGGCCCCATGTTGACGGTCATCGTTTCGGTGCGAATCTCTGGCATGAATCCTGGCTCTCAGAAACCTGCTTCGACCAGCTCGCACATCACATGCAGGATCGTGCGATGCACTTCCTGCACGCGCGGGGAACTGGCGTCGGGCACGTTCACGTGCACGTCCACGAGTCGTCCCGTCTCTCCGCCGTCGCGACCGGTCAATCCCACGGTGCGCAAACCCATCTCCCGGGCCTTGCGCAATCCCGCGTTCACATTCGCCGACGCGCCGCTCGTCGTCATCGCCACGGCGACGTCGCCCGGTCGTCCGAGCGCCTCGACCTGCCGGGCGAAGACCGCGGCGTAGCCGTAGTCGTTGGCGACGCTGGTCAGCACGGCGCTGTCAGCCGTCAGGGAGATCGCCGGCAGTCCCCGACGCTCCCGAAGGAACCGCCCGACCAGCTCGGTGGCCAGGTGCTGCGCGTCGGCGGCGCTGCCGCCGTTGCCGAACACCAGCACCGTGCGTCCCGCACCGAGCGCCTCACGCAACGCGGCGGCCGCGGCGAGAATCGTCTCTGCCTGGCTGGCCGCCACCTGCGCGTGCAGTTCGGTCGTCCGCGCGAACGCGCCGGCGAGCACCTCGCGATCAGTCACGCGTCGGGGGCGTCGGCCCACTCCCCTGTGCCTGGCGCGCCGCGCGATCGTGCGCGCCGCGCACGTTGGCCGCGAACTCCTCGGCCGTCAGCTGGATCGGCGACCAGGTCGCCGTGTCCTTGCGGATCTGCACCGGGTAGTCCTTGCGCAGCGGGTGGCCCACCCAGCCGTCGGCCGTGAGGATCCGGCGCAGGTCGGGATGATTGTCGAACGAAATCCCGAGCAGGTCGAATACCTCGCGCTCCGGCCAGCCGGCGCCCGGAAAAAGGCCCGTCATCGTCTCGATCCGGGGGTCCCCCTCCGGCACACGGACCTTGACGCGCAGCCGACGCGACGGCGCGCTCGTCGCCGCGCCCGCGGTCCGGAACGCGTCGCCCAGACACGCGAGCAGGTAGACGATCTCGAAACGCGGCTCCTCCGGCAGATAGTCCACGCCGATGACGTCCACGAGAAACCCGAACTGGAGGCCCGGATGATCGCGCAGCGCGGTCATGACCTCGAGGACGTGCTCCCGGTCCACCGAGATGGCCGGCATGTCCACGGCCGGCGCCGGCGCGATCACCGCGTCGGGCACGGCCGCGCCGAGGACCGCGATGACGGGCGACGGGTCGAGGGCCAGGCCGCTCACGCGCTCATCCGCTGGTTATCGATCTTCCGCTGGAGCTGCACGATGCCGTAGATCAGCGCCTCGGGCCGCGGCGGGCAGCCGGGCACGAACACGTCGATCGGCACCACCTGCTCGACGCCCTGGACGATGGCGTAGTTGTCGAACACGCCGCCGCAACTGGCGCAGGCGCCCATCGAGATGACCCACTTGGGTTCCGGCATCTGGTCGTAGATGCGGCGAAGCACGGGCGCCATCTTGCGAGAGAGGCGACCGGCGATGATCATCAGGTCGGCCTGCCGGGGCGACCCGCGGAAGACCTCGGCGCCGAAGCGGGCGATGTCGTAGCGGCCGCAGCTCATCGCCATCATCTCGATGGCGCAGCACGCAAGGCCGAACGTCACCGGCCAGATGGCCGAGCGACGGGCCCACTGGACCATCTTCTCGACGCTGGTCGTCAGGACGGGAATTTCGATATCTGCCATAACGGAGGAACCGGGGCGCCTAGCGGCTCCAGTCGAAGGCGCCCTTGCGCCAGACGTAGATGTAGCCGGTGACGAGCAACGCGAAGAACGTCACGATCTGCCAGAACCCGACGACCCCGAGGTCCCGCAGCGCAATCGCCCACGGGTAGAGGAACGCGACCTCGATGTCGAACAGCAGGAAGATCATCGCGACCAGGTAGAACTTGACCGACATCCGCTCGCGCGCGTCCCCCACGGGCGGCATCCCGCACTCGTAGGGCGCGCTCTTCTCGGGACTCGGCTTCTTCGGTCCCAGAAACTGGGACAGCAGGACGTTCCCCGCGGAAAACGCCAGGCCGAACCCGATCATTAAGAGGATGAAGGTATAGCCTTCCATGGCCTGAGATCTCCGCCCTGGCGCGCCACGCTTGTTCGCGCCACGAACAAGCAGAAATCCTACTCGATTTTCCTGGCCGCTGGCTACGTGTGGGAGCGTATATTTGGAAGCAGCAGCTCGATGCGGCCTCCCTGACGACCGGCTGCGATTGGAGGTACCTTCATGCTGCGGAGCCGCGTCCGGCTCGTGCTCGTCGCCCTCGCGCTCCTCCTCCCGCCCAATCGGGGCTTCGCTCAGTTGCGCGCCGAGTTCGTCGTCAACGGACTCTCCGCCCCCGTCGCCTTCGTTCAGCATCCCGTCGATCCGGCGGTGCAGTTCGTCGTCGAGCAGGGCGGCCGCGTCCGGGTCCTGAGGAACCGCGTCCTCCAGGCCCACGACTTCCTCTCGATCAGCGTCGCCAGCAGCGGCGAACAGGGACTGCTCGGACTGGCCTTCGCGCCCGATCACGCGACGAGCGGGCGCGTATTCGTCTACTTCAACAACCCATCCGGTCACATCGTCGTCGCACGGTTCGTCCGGTCCGGCAGCGACCCGTTGCAGGCGGATCCGACCACCCGCAAGGACTTCGTCTGGCCCGGTGGACTGCCCTATCTGCCCAAGTCGTTCGGCAACCACAACGGCGGACACCTCGCGTTCGGGCCGGATGGCTACCTCTACATCGGCGTGGGCGACGGCGGCAGCTCCAACGACCCGTCCCATCTGGCCCAGCATCCGCTGTCGCTCTTCGGCAAGATGCTGAGGCTCGACACGTCTGTGCCCGACTCGGATCCCGAGGGCTACGACGTGCCGGCTGGCAACCCCTTCGCGGCCACCAGCGGCGTGTTCGGCGAGATCTGGGCGTTCGGTGTGAGAAACCCGTGGCGATGGTCGTTCGATGACCCGGCGTTCGGCGGCACCGGCGGCCTGATCATGGGCGACGTCGGTCAAGGGCAGTGGGAAGAAGTGAACTACGAGCCGGCCGGCGTCGGCGGACGCAACTACGGCTGGCGCAATCGCGAAGGCAGCCACGACCACGTCACGTCGCTGCCACCCTTCGCCACGCCTCTGACCGATCCAGTGTTCGAGTACTCGCATGCCGAGGGCCGGTCCATCACCGGTGGCGTGATCTATCGCGGCACGGCGCTCGGTGCCGGCTACCGCGGGCGATACTTCTTCGGCGATTTCGCCGCGAACCGCGTGTGGTCACTCGCCCTCAACGCGGGCTTCGATCCGGCAATCGCCAGCGACCTGCAAGACCACACGGCCTCGCTAGTCGCCGGTGCCTCCTCGCCATCGGCGTTCGGCGTGGACGCGGCCGGCGAACTCTACGTCCTGAACTATGTCGACGGCGCCATCCATCAGGTCGTCCTCGACGAGGCGGCGAGCTGCCCCGGGGCGGATCCGTTCGCCATCCTCGGCGGCGGCACCTGCGCCGACGGCAACTGGCTCCCACCCGGCATCACACCTCCCGGAACACCCGCGCCGATCCCGCCAACTCCACCCACGCCGACCCCGGCGCCTCCCACAGCGGCGCCGAGCACCTGCCCCGGACCGGATCCGTTTGCCATCCTCGGTGGCGGCACCTGCGCCAACGGCGACTGGTACCCACCGGGCATCACGCCGCCGGGCGCGCCGAGTGTGCCAGTGCCACCCACGCCGCCGACGCTACCGGTGCCCGCGCCGCCCACACCATCGCCCGGCGGGTGCCCGGGAGCGGACCCGTTCGCCATCCTCGGTGGCGGCACCTGCGTCGGCGGGAACTGGTACCCACCCGGACTGACGCCTCCCGGCACGCCGACGCCGCCGGTCGCGCCGCCGACGAGCGGGTGTCCCGGGCTCGATCCGTTCGTGATCCTCGGCGGCGGCCGGTGCATCGGCGGCAACTGGTATCCGCCGGATGGCACGCTCGCGGTCGAGGCCGCCATGTCGGCGACCCGTCACCGGCTGTCGCCGGTCCGACACATCGTGCAGTCAATCTGACACGCGATCACGCGCTCGGCGCGCGTGATCGCGACCAGGTCCGTCGCGGATACGGGCAGTGACGCGCACTGACGACGGAGTGCGGCCGGACGAGCAGCGCTGAGGCCCCCCAGCGCCGACGGCCCTTCGTTTGCAGTTGTCGATCGAGCCAGACCGCGGCACCCGCACGGCCGTGCACCCGCATGTATCGATCGCGAAGGACCGGGGTCTAACTTCAGGGGGTCGTGTGGTCCGTTCCCTTCTCGCGCTCGTCCTCGCCATCGCTGGTGTCGCTCTCGGGGCTTCGACGGTGCAATGGCCGTTGCGCGCCGAACTGGTGGTCTCGGGACTGTCCTCCCCGGTGGCGTTCGTCCAGGATCCGTCGGATCCCACCGTCCAGGTCCTCGTGGAGAAGGGCGGCCGGGTCCGGACACTGAAGGACGGCGTCCTGCAGGAGTCGGACTTCCTCGCGATTGACGTCGATAGCGACGGCGAGAAGGGCCTGCTCGGCTTGGCGTTTGCGCCCGACTACGCTTCGAGCGGCCGGCTCTACATCAACTTCATCGATCTGTCGGGGCGCACCGTCATCGCGCGCTTCCTCCGATCCGGCGACGATCCGTTGCGGGCCGATCCGGCCTCGCGCTTCGATCTCGTGTGGCCCGACGGCCAGCCGTTCATCGACAAGCCGTCCGCCAACCACCACGGCGGCCAACTCGCGTTCGGGCCTGACGGCTACCTGTACGTGGGGCTCGGCGATGGCGGGTCGGGAGACGACCCGGATCATCTCGCCCAGGATCCGCGGTCGCTGCTCGGCAAGTTCCTGCGAATCGACGTCTCGGTCGGCGACGACGATCCGGAGGGGTACGACGTGCCGGCTGACAACCCCTTCGTGGGTCACGAGGGGGTGCTCGGCGAGATCTGGTCGTTCGGCTGGCGCAACCCCTGGCGGTGGAGTTTCGATGATCCGGCGCGGGGCGGTTCGGGTGGTCTGGTCTCAGCCGACGTGGGACAGGGCGGCTGGGAGGAGATCAACACCGAGCCGGCCGGCGCCGGCGGGCGGAACTACGGCTGGCGGAATCGCGAGGGGGCGCAGGACTACCTCACGGACCTGGAGCCCTTCTCGCCATCGCTGACCGATCCGATTTTCCAGTACTCGCACGTCGAGGGCCGGTCGATCACGGGCGGCGTGGTCTATCGGGGCTCCGCGCTCGGGTCGGCCTACATCGGGCGATATTTCTTCGGCGACTTCGTGCGCAGCCGCATCTGGTCGCTCGCGGTGGATGCCGGGGCGGACCCGGGTTCGGTGGGTGACCTCCAGGAGCACACCGACGGCCTCGACGATGGCGCGCAGTTCCCCTCGAGCTTCGGCGTCGATGCCGGCGGTGAGATCTACGTCGTGAACTACAGGAGCGGGACGGTGCACCGCATCGTGCTCGACACGGCGACCGCTCCCACGCCCGCCCCGTCTGTGCCGGGCACGCCCGCCCCGCCGGGCACGTGCACGTCGCCAGACCCGTTCGCGATTCTGGGCGGAGGGACGTGCGCGGGGGGCAACTGGTACCCCCGGGCATGACGCCCCCGGCGGAGCCGACGCCGCCCGTCCCGCCGGTGCCGACGCCCGAGCCGCCCCCCTCCACGCCCGAGCCGCCGGCGCCGCCGCCGCCAGGCTTGCCCACACCGACGCCCAACCCACCCCCACCGGCTCCCGTCAATCCACCGACGCCGCCGACGCCACCGGTGGACATCAGTTGCCCGGGCAGCAATCCGTTTGCCGGTCTCGGCGGCGGCGTGTGCGCGGGTGGGAACTGGTATCCGCCCGGCATCGCGCCGCCGGGTGTCGCGCCCCCGCCGCCAGTGGTGCCGCCGACGCCTGCTCCTCCGGCGCCGACCCCGGTTCCACCGGCGCCCACACCCAATCCTCCGGCCCCGACGCCGCCGACGCCGCCGGCCGGCTGCGCCACACTGGACCCGTTTGCGATCTTCGGTGGGGGGACGTGCGTGGGCGGCAACTGGTACCCGCCCGGGATCACGCCGCCCGGAAACACGCCGGCGCCCGCGCCGACGCCGCCCACGTCCGGGGGATGTCCCACGCCCGATCCGTTCGTGATTCTCGGTGGCGGCCGCTGCATCGGCGGCAACTGGTATCCGCCCGACGAGCCGCGGTGAGGGCCCGCGCGGGATCGGGCGGAGGGCGCACATGCTAGACTCGCGTCGCTCCCCGCTCGATCCCGTGCCGTGATCCTTCCGCGCGTTCTTCTCGCTCTGCCTGCGCTCCTGGTCGTCGGGCCCTGGTGGGCCACCTGGCGCGGAGACGCCGTCACGCCGCTGCTCCAAATCCTCAGCACGGCCGTGCTGGTGCTGACCGCCATGCGGCCAGCCCATGGCCTCCTGGTGGTCGTGGCCCTGCTGCCGCTGGCCACCCAAATCCAGGTGTTGTCGGGCTCGCCGTTCTCCGGCGCCGAGTCGGCCGAACTGCTCGTGGTCCCGTTCCTGCTGGCCGCCACGCTTCACGCCGCGCTCACGGGCGAGGCCGCGGCCTCGCGTCTCGCGTGGCCGGCGGCGTTGCTCGCGGCGACCGTTCTGGGGTCCGCGACCGTCGGCCTGGCGTCGGGTGGCTCCGCTGACACGGTCACGCCGGCCGCGCTCGCGGGCCACCTCGACCGCACGTACTACTCCGACCCGGCGGCGTTCGCGGGCCTCCGCATGGCCATCCGCTGGAGCGAGGCGCTGCTGCTGGCCGTGCTCGTCGAGCGCGTCCTGCGGCGCGACGCGGACAGTCGGGCGGCGGCGACACGCCTGCTGCTGATTGGCGGCGCGGCGGCCGCGGCGTTTGCGGTCCTCCGCCTGAGTGAAGTGTCCATCCGCACGCTCGACCCGTGGCGGAGCGCCTTCACATACCTGAGCACGTTGCGGATGAACCCGCACTACGGCGACGCGAACGCGGCCGGGTCATTCTATGTGCTCTGCCTGGTCCCGATGGTGTGGCTCGGCTGGCACCCGCGATGGCGCTGGGTCCTGGCGCTCACGCCGGTGCCGCTGCTGGCGCTGTGGATGACGGGGTCACGGGCGGCCATCGGCGCCGCGCTGGTGAGTCTCGCGGCGCTCTGGGCCCTGGAGCGCCGCCCTCGCCCAATCGTGCTCGCAGGAGCCCTCGGCCTGGCGATCCTGGCAGCCGGCGTGATCACCAGCCAGTACGGACGGACGCGCGCCTCGCCAGCGGTCGCCGCAGGGATCCGCGTCGAGTTGTCCCGGATCGGGCTGCAACTCGCTGTCGAAGATCCGGTCTTCGGCGTCGGCGTTGGCCAGTTCAGGCGCGCATCGTCCGCACTCATCACGCCCGAGTTCGCCGCACGGTTCCCCTCGGCGGCGGCCGGAGAGAACGCGCACAACCAGTTCGTCCAAATCCTCGCCGAACTTGGCCTCGTCGGCTTCGGCCTGTGGGTGTGGCTGCTCGCGTCGGCGGCGACCGGCGTGGCGGCTGCGATCCGGTCGTCAACCGCGACCCCAGAGGGCCTCGCACTCGCCGGAGGCCTGCTGGCCTTCCTGTTGTCGTGCCTGCTCGGACACCCCCTGATCATCACGCAGGTGCTCTTCGCGTTCTGTGCGGTGCTCGGCCTGACCACGGCCTGGCACGCGGGGGCGGCCGGCCCGTCGGCACCTGGCCGCGCTCGCGTGGGTCTCGTGCTGTTGCTCGGCCTGCTGATGGCGCTGCCGATCCGGATCGCCAGCGTGCACCGCGCGCCCGAGCCAGGCGCCGCTGCTCGGCGCCCGTAGGCAGACTCTACGGGCGACGCGAGTAGCTGCCGAAATCAAAGCGCTTCTCACGGCGCTTGATCGACACCCAGTCCGCATCCATCAGCGCCCAGAGCCGTTCGGGGTCCACCGACGTCCGCTGCTGCACCTGCCGGCGCTTGCGACGAAGGGCCGGCCACGATCGGACGACGGCCCACTTGGCCCGGCACCAGGTCAGCAACTGGCCGCGACGCGCGTAGCCGGCCGCTCCCGCGAGATCGTAGAGCAGGTGCGGCACGAGCGATCGCCACAGCAGCGGACCGGGCGAGTTCTTGAGCCATGTCCACTCGAGATTGCGCTGACCGTAGAAGACGGCCGCCGGTACCTGACGCGTCCGAGACTCGCGCTGCCGGCGTGCAGCACGATCGCGTCGGCGGCATAGACGCACCGCGCCCCGCGCAGGCGTGCGCGGTACGAGAGGTCCACGTCCTCGTAGACCATGAAGAAATCCTCATCGAACCCCTCGAGCGCTTCGAAGAGATCCCGCCTGATGAGCAACGCCGCGCCGCAGGCGCTGAAGACCTCGCGCGACGTCAGTGCCTCCGCCTCGGCCTGCCCGTGGTGGTGCTTGAAGGCGCCGCCGCATCGCAGGTACCCGTCACCGGCCGAGTCGAGGACGCCGGGCGGCTCCATGAAGACGACACGCGACGTCACGAGACCGACGTCGGACGAGGCGTCGGCCGGCGCGACGAGACGGCCGAGCCAGTCCGGGTGGACGCGGGTGTCGTTGTTCAGGAAGACGAGGAAGGTCGTCGCGCAGGTGCGGGCCCCGGCGTTGTTGCCGGCGGCGAAGCCGACGTTGTGGTCGAGCGCCACGACCCTGACGGTGGGGAACGCGCGCCGGACGAAGGCCACGCTCTCGTCGGTCGAGGCATTGTCCACCACAATCACCTCGGCCGGCGCCGGGTCGAGGGCGAGCACGGCGCGGAGACAGCCATCCAGCCAGGCGTGCCCGTTCCAATTGAGGATGATGAGACTGACGGGGAGCACGGTCACCGGTCGATCCTGTCTTGACCGGTGACGGAGCGGACGCTAGACTTCGCGTAACTGCTTGTCGTGGCTGTAGATGTCGGCCACGTCTTCCGCGCTGGAGCCTCGGGAGGGCCGCCGGGGTCGATGAATGTCACTCTCGTTTTCGCGACGAGCGCGATTGTAGCACTCGCCGTCGCGGCGGCCGTGAGGCGCGTGGCCACGACCCTCGGCGCCGTCGTCGCGCCGAGACCCAATCGCTGGCACCGGTATCCCACGCCGACGTACGGCGGCATCGCTGTCCTCGCGGGACTCGGCGCGGGGCTCCTCGCCTACCTCACCACACCCGGGTCCCTCACCACCCTGTACGGTGCGCTGCCCGTGCTCGCGGCGACGGCCGTGCTGTTCGGCGTGGGCTGGTACGACGACCTCCGCCCGCTGTCGGCGATGGCGAAGATGGTCAGTTCGCTCGCCGTGGCCTCGTTCTTCGTCTTCGCGCTCACGTACTTCGAAGCGGGCGTGATCGCGCCGGCCGTGAGCCTGGTCGCCATCGTCTGGTTCGGCGGTCTCGACAACGCCGTCAACCTGCTGGACAACATGGACGGGCTGGCCGCCGGCGTCGTGGCCATCGCCGCGGTGGGTCTGGCGGTGACGTTCCACGTCGAACTGGGACCCGGCCTGACCATGGTGCTCGTCGCGCTGGCCGGCGGGCTCTGCGGCTTCCTCTTCTGGAACCGGTCGCCGGCACGCCTGTTCATGGGCAACTGCGGCAGCCTGGCGATTGGCGCGGTGCTGGCCGGCTGCGCGTCGGTTGCGGTGCTGCGCGCCGGCACGCTGACCTCCGCCATCGCCGCGGTCTCGATCGTGATCATGCCGCTGTTCGACACGGCGTTCGTCGTCCTGCTGCGTCGGTTGGCGGGCCGCAGCACGACGCGGGGCAACATCGACCACACGTCGCATCGGCTCGTCTCAGCTGGCTTCTCTGAATCGCGCGCGGTGCTCATCCTGTACGTCGTCGGCCTGGTCGGCGCCGCCGCCGGCTACCTGCTGCACACGCGGGGCGCCCCGGTCTGGCCGGTGGCGGCGTTCGTCGGCGTGGGCGTTCTGATCTTCGGGCTGTATCTTGCGCGCGTGCCGGCGTACGGCGGCCAGGAGTTCCGCGCGTTGCAGGGCGCGCCGTTCGCCCCGCTGCTCTCCGACCTGACCTTCCGCTGGCATGCGGGGGAGGTCCTGCTCGACCTCGTGCTCATCAGCATCTGCTACTACACCGCGTATCGCGTGCGGTTCGAGGGCGAGGCCCTGCCCGTCTTCATGTCCACGTTCGCGCTGTCGCTGCCGGCCGTGCTCGGCTGCAAGCTCGCGGCGCTCTACACGTCCGGGCTCTACTCGCGATCGTGGGCGACGTTCGGATTTCATGATCTCTCCACGGTGTTGCGGGGCGTCGCGCTGGGGTCGATGATGTCGGTCCTGGCGGCGACGTGGCTCTACAAGTTCGAACGCTTCTCGCGGAGCGTGTTCCTGATCGACGCCGTCCTGCTCACCTCGGCCATCATCGTCACGCGGCTGTCCTTCCGGATCCTGGCGCGGATGGCCGCCCGGTCGGGCGGCGGCCGGCGGCGCGTGATGATCTACGGGGCCGGAGCCCGCGGCCAGATGCTCGTGCGCGAACTGCTGGCCAACGACGCGTGGTCGCTCGATCCGGTCGGCTTTCTCGACGACAACGACGGCATGCGGGCCAAACGGATCCTCGGCGTGCGGGTTCATGGGTCGTTCACGTCCCTCGACAAGGCGCTCGCGGCGCACGCGGTCGATGAGGTGCTGATCAGCTCACCGGCAATCGACGCGGTCCTCGAGGCGCAGATCCGCCGCGTCTGTACCTCGCACGAGGTCGAGGTGCGACGGCTCTACCTCGACATTCGCTAGGGTCCCGTCCATGACGCCGGCCGTGACGATCGTCGTCGTCAACTTCAACGCGGGCGACGCGCTGCGCGACTGCCTCGCCTCGGCGGCCGCCGACCTCGATGGCGTGACCTGGAGCGCCGTGGTGGTGGACAACGCGTCCACGGACGACAGCCTGAGCCTGCTCCCGCCCTCGCCGGCGATCGAGGTCGTGCGGAACACGGTCAACGTCGGGTTCGGGGCGGCGGTCAACCAGGCCGCCCGCCTGCGCCGAGCGCCGCTGCTCTGGCTGCTGAATCCGGACTGCGTGGTCCAACCCGGGACGGTCGCCGCGCTCTGGCGCGTCATGGCGTCGGATGCGTCATGCGCCGTCGCGGCGCCGCAACTGCTCAATGCCGATGGCACGACCCAGGAAAGCGCGCGCGGCGAACCTACGGCGTGGACGGGACTCTTCGGTCGTCATGGGTTCCTGACGCGATTCTTCCCCGGTGCCGCCCGGGCCAAGGACAACCTGCGTGCGCGCGCCATCGTCGAGCGGGGCGTGGACAGCGCCGAAGTGGACTGGGTGATGGGTGCGGCCATGCTCATCCGCCGCGATCAGTTCGACACGGTCGGCGGATTCGACGAGCGCTACTTCCTGTATTGGGAGGACGCGGACCTGTGCCGGCGCCTGCGCGCGCGCGGCGCCTCCATTGGATACGTGCCGGGCGCCCGCGTGGATCACCCGGGAGGCCGCAGCAGCGCGACGGCCCGGCGACAGTCCGTGCGCGCCTTTCATCGCAGCGCCTATCGCTACTTCGCCACGCACACCGAGCCGCGCCGCTGGCATCCGGCCAGGGGCCTGGCGTGGGCGGCCCTCACGTTCAGGGGCTGGTGGCGGTCATAGCGTCCGGGACACGAGAGCGTTTTCGAAATGCGTGTAGCGCCGCTCCGCGCTCCCCGCGCAGGCCCGCGCGCCTTCCGTGCGAGCACTGCGCGGAAGTCGCGCGTCCGCGCCGCTACACGCATTCCGAAAACGCTGTCGCTGCCGTTCGTAGGTCTCGAGCGTACGGGCCGCGGTCTGCGTCCAGGTGAATGCGCGCGCGCGGGCGATGCCACGCGCCGAGATCAGCGCGCGCCGGGAATCGTCGAGCAGGAGGATCTCCCTCACGGCCTCGGCCCAACGCGGGGCGGCGTCCGGCGGCAGCAGGACCGCCGCGTCGCCCGTCACCTCGGGAATCGAGGCGGCGTCGGACGCCACGACGGGCGTCCCGCACGCGAGGGCCTCCAGCACGGGCAGACCGAAACCCTCGTACATCGACGGATACGCCATGACCCCCGCCCGGCGATACCAGTCGGCGAGCCCGGCGTCGTCAGGACGACCGACGTATCGGAGACGATCGGTGGCCTCGAGTGCGGCCGCCCGCGCCTGCAGGGCGTCGAGCAGGCCGAGATCCCGGCCCGCCAGCACGAGTTGCAGGCCGGACAGTCGCGGCTCGTGCCTGGCCGAATCGACCACCAGGTCGAGCAGCATCAGCAGATTGCGCCGTGGATGGAGATCGCCGACGTGCAGGACGACCGGTTCGCGCGGCACGGTCGCGTCCGGGCGGAAGACGTCGGCGACGCCCAGGGGCACCACGTCGATCCGACGCTCGTCGATCCCGTAGGCCGCGATGATCTCGGTCTTCGAGAAGGTCGAGTCCGTGATGATCCGATCGGCCTGCGCCGCACACGCCCGATAGAACGCCTGCCGGACGCGTCCGACGCCATTCGGATGCGGCGACCAGTGGGGATGCAGTGCGTAGCTGACGTCGTGCAGGGTCAGCACCAATGGGTGGACGCCCCACAGCGGTCCCGTATAGGCGGGCGCGTGAAAGAGATCGAGCTGCGCGCGACGCGCGGCAACTGGAAGGCCACCGACACACCAGCCCAGGTTGGTCGGCAGCAGCGAGGCCGCCGGCTGCCAGCGCCCGGTCGTGCCTGCTCCCTCACCGCCGATGACCACGAGGTCGAGGGCGGGCTCGAGCGCCACCATGGCGGCGAAGAGCTCGGTGGCGTAGCGCCGCACGCCGCCGGCCGGGGTCCCGAATGCACGCCCGTCGATGCCAATTCGCAACGGCGCCACGGTCAGTCCGGCAGGAGTGACCAGGCCACATTGCGCAGACCGATGCGCACGATGCGCGGATCGGCCGGCCCCATGGCCGTCGCCGTGCCATCGGCGCGCACCGTGATCGCGTGGCGCCCAGCCGGCAGGCGCAGGGTGACTGCGGCCATCGGCGTAAACCACTGCTGCGGTACCTCCAGCACGACGCGCGACGCCGGTTGCCCGGCCACGTCGATCGACACACGTCGGCTCGGCGCGCCCACCACAGCGAGTTCGGCGCGGAAAGACAGCGTCCCGTCACGGGGCACGGTCACGTCGATGCGCCCCACCTCTTCGAGCCAGCGCCACGAGGCGACGTCATCCTGCTCGACCGGGTACCAACCGGTCGTGAACTCGCCCTGCGCGATCGCGGCGTCCTTCCGATACACGAGGTTGGCGACGCGCGCGTCCGGATCGCCGGGGGCGTATACGAGCGCGGGATACCGCGCGTCGATACCCGGCGCGCGGTGCTCGGGTGCCAGCCACGGACCAATGTACGGGTCGTCGACCCAGGTCGCGATGACCGGGCGCCTGAGGAAGTACGTGACGAATTGCCGGTGCTTCTGCGCCTCGGCGGGAATGACGAGGTTGACTGGGGTCTCCGTGGGCAGGCCGGCCAGGAGCGCGGGGAGCCGCTTGTACTCGGCAATCGCATCGTGCGCGCCGGTGTAGCGGCGGATGGCGATGCTGCCCTGCGCAGCGACGGCATAGCTGCCGACGGGAAAGAACACGAGGAACAGCGCGAGCTGCGCGAGCGCGGCCGTACGTCCGACGAGGCGCTGCGACCAGAGCGCCAGCAGTCCACTGGCCCAGAGCACGGTCGCAAACACGCACGCGTAGGTGACGACCTTGAGCGTGCTCCAGGGTTGGCCGTACTCGGCAGGGTTCCAGGGATTGATCCCGAACGCGCCGAACCAGGCGACGCCCAAGGCAAAGGGCGAGGCCAGGCACGCGGTCATCAGACGCGCGCGGGGCGGCAAGCGCACGGCGCCGAACACCATGGTGAGTGCCGCGGCCACCACACCCAGCCTCAGTACGGCGCTGCGGAACTCGGCCAGTTGCGTCAGCGGCAGGGAGGGCGTGCGGAATCCGGCGAGCACGCCGAGATAGTCGAAGAGCGTGAGGTGCGAGTCCTGCCCCACGACCACGCCCGCCTGGATGCGCAGAAGCTCGACGAATGAGGCCGCCGCCAGCGGCGCCACGGCCGCCCCAAGGACGAGCGGCACACCGCCGGCCACGAACGCGTCAGGCCAGCTGAGGCGGCCCAGAAACAGCCGGCTCGCGTAGCAGGCGCCGACCGCGGCGATCACGAACGGGAGCATCTCGGGATAGGTCAGCAGCAGGACGCCCCACAGCAGGCCGGCCGAGAGCAACGCGCGCCCACGCTGGCGCCGGCTGGTCGCCCGCACGTGCAGGACGATCACAGGGAACATGAGGGCCATCCCAAAGGCCTGCGGCAGGAATCCCCAAAGCGCATTCGAGATGGGCACGCCCACGTGCAGCCCGTACAGAAGGGCCGCCAGGCCGCTGTGCCGTCCCGAAAGAAGCAGCACGCGCCGGCACAACAGCCAGACGCCCGGGACGGCGATCCAGACGCCCAGCGCCAGCACCGGGATGTACATGTCGAACGCATAGGGCATCCGGAAGGCCGCCGTGACGAAGGCCAGCAGGAAGTTCGTCCCCATGCGGAATCCGAGCTGCTGATAAATCGCCATCTGCGTCAGCAGCGGCTGGTAGGCGCCCGGGTCCACCGGATCGAAGTGGGCGTGCGTCTGCAGGTGATCGGCGATCGCGACGTAGGTGAACGCGTCGCTGTAGGGATCCCAGACACCGAGGAACAGCACGCCCGTGAGGACGCTGAGCGCGGCCGCGAACCCGACCGCATGCGTCCAGGCGGCGGCTCGGTACTCATCGCGAACAGCCTGTGCGCGGAACCGCACGGCGCCGACCACGGCGACCAGAGCCAGCGCGACGCCGACGAGGGGCACGGCGCTCCGCATCGACCACCCGGCATAGCTGGCCGCCCCCGACAGGAGCGAGATGAGTCCGACGCCGAACACCGGGGCGAAGAGCAGGCGGTCGCGCTGCGCCCGCCGCGGCAGCATCAGGCTCGTGGCCCCGAGGCCGATCGCGGCGCTGATCACCCAGAGCGACAGCAGCAGGAAGAGCGACAACATGGATGGCGGTGGCGCAGCCGGAGCGAGCGGCGCTGGCGCTTATACTATGCGAGAGCCGCCAGGGCAGCGACGAACAGACGAGAGGCCGTACGTGACACAGACTGATTTCTGGCGCGACAAGCGCGTCGTGGTGACCGGCGGCGCGGGGTTTCTCGGATCGTTTGTCGTCGAACACCTGCGCGGGGCCGGGTGCAGCCAGATCGTGACGCCGCGGAGCCGCGACTGCGATCTGCGGCAGGAATCCGCGATCGTTCGACTGCTCGAATCAGCCCGCCCTGACGTCGTGCTTCACCTGGCGGCCGTCGTGGGTGGCATCGGGGCCAATCGCGACAATCCCGGGCGCTTCTTCTACGACAACCTCCTGATGGGCACGCTGCTGATGGAGCAGGCCAGGCTGTTCGGCGTCACCCGGTTTCTCACCGTCGGCACGATCTGCTCGTACCCGAAGTTCACGCCCGTGCCGTTCCGTGAGGACGACCTGTGGAACGGCTATCCCGAAGAAACCAACGCGCCGTACGGCCTCGCCAAGAAGATGCTGCTCGTCCAGGGCCAGGCCTACCGCCAGCAGTACGGCTTTCATTCGATCCACGTGCTGCCCGTCAACCTGTATGGCCCGCGCGACAACTTCGACCCCGCGTCGTCGCACGTGATCCCGGCGCTCATCCGCAAGTGCGTGGAGGCGGTGCAGCGCGGCGCGGACCAGATCGAGTGCTGGGGCACGGGCAAGGCGACCCGGGAGTTCCTGTACGTCGAGGACGCGGCCACGGGCCTGCTGCTGGCCGCTGAGCGCTACGACAGTCCCGAGCCGGTCAACCTCGGCGCCGGCTTCGAGATCAGCATCTCGGATCTCGTGCACCTCATCGCGCGCCTGACGGGCTTCACCGGCCGCATCGTGTTCGACCCGACCAAGCCGGACGGCCAGCCCCGGCGATCGCTCGACACGACGCGGGCCACACAGGCGTTCGGCTTCCGTGCGACGACCAGCTTCGAAGACGGCCTGCGCAAGACCATCGACTGGTACCTCGCGCAGGGCACGACCGGAGCCTCTCGCCCATGAGCGACATCCCGGTGGTCATCCTCTGCGGGGGGATGGGAACCCGGCTCCGCGAGGAGACGACGGTCGTCCCGAAGCCGATGGTCACCGTGGGTGGCCGGCCCCTGCTCTGGCATCTGATGAAGTACTACTCGGCGCAGGGCTTCCGGCGCTTCATCCTGTGCCTGGGCTACAAGGCCGAAGTGGTCAAGGCCTACTTCCTCAACTATCGCGAGATGAGCGGGTCGTTCACCGTGGACTGCTCGGGGCCGAACGAAGTCGTCATCGCCGACCGCACCACGCCTGATCCGTGGGTCGTCTCGTGCGTGGACACCGGCGATCACGCCATGACGGGCGCCCGGGTCCTCCGCATCCGCGACTACGTCGGCCACTCGCGATTCATGCTCACGTACGGCGACGGGCTGTCCGACGTCAACCTCCACGACCTGCTCGCCTCGCACGAGGCCCACGGGAAGACCGTGACGGTGACCGGGGTGCATCCGCCCTCGCGCTTCGGGCTGCTGACGCTCGACGGCACACGGGTCGTGCAGTTCGCCGAGAAACCGCAGACGCAGCACGACTACATCAACGGCGGCTTCTTCGTCTGCGAGCCGGCCCTCTTCGACTACCTGCAGGATGACGACACCTGCGTGCTCGAGCGCGGCCCACTCGAACGCGTGGCGCAGGACGGCGAGATGCACGCGTTCCTGCACAACGGCTTCTGGCAGTGCGTGGACACCATCCGCGATCGCGAACTGCTCGAGGAACTCTGGACCAGGGGAGGTCCATGGAAGAACTGGTAGCTCCGTTCGTCTGGCAGGACCGGTCCGTTTTGGTCACCGGGGCCACCGGCCTGCTGGGGTCGGCCCTGGTCGAGACCCTGCTCACCAAGGGCGCGCGCGTCGTGGCACTCGTGCGCGACCACGTGCCGGAATCACGTCTCGTCGCGGATGGCCTGCTCAGCCGTGTGAGCTGCGTGTTCGGCGCCCTCGAAGACTTTCCCGTCCTGACGCGCGCCATCCAGGAATACGAGGTCGAGGTCGTCTTCCACCTCGGTGCGCAGACGGTGGTCACGGTCGCCAACCGCGGCCCGCTGCAGACGTTCGAGGCGAACATCCGCGGCACCTACCACCTGCTCGAGGCGTGCCGGCAGGTCGGCGGCGTCAAGGCCGTGATCATCGCGTCGTCCGACAAGGCCTACGGCGACAGCGACGTCCTGCCGTACGACGAGACGACGCCGCTCATCGGTCGGCATCCGTACGATGTCTCGAAATCCTGCGCGGACCTGATCAGCCAGGCCTACTTCCACACCTACCACCTGCCGGTCTGCATCACCCGCTGCGGCAATCTCTACGGGCCTGGCGACCTCAACTTCAACCGCATCGTCCCGGGGACGATCCGCTCCATTCTGCGTGGCGAGGCGCCGATCATCCGTTCCGACGGATCCCTGATCCGGGACTACTTCTACGTGATGGACGGGGTTCACGCCTACATCGAACTGGCGGAAGCGACGGTGGGGGGCCATGTCGCCGGTGAGGCTTTCAACTTCTCCAACGAGATCCAGGTGAGCGTGCTCGATCTGGTGACCCGGATCCTCGCGCTGATGCAGTCCGACCTGCAGCCGGTGATCAAGAACGAAGTCAAGAGCGAGATCCGTCACCAGTACCTGAGCGCCGCGAAGGCCCGGCAACGGCTGGGCTGGTCGCCGCATCACACCCTCGATCAGGGTCTGATCGAGACGATTGCCTGGTACCGTGCGGCGCTCGCGCCGCGTGGCCCGGCTGGGGATCTGCCGGTGCGGACTCGCCCGTGAGCACGGCGCCGGTCGTGGTCATCGGAGCCGGCATGGCCGGCATGGCGGCGGCCAAGCGGCTGACCGAGGCCCGGGTCGCCGTGCAGGTATTCGACGCGCGGAAGGCGTGGGGCGGGCACACCACCTCGATCGAGCACGACGGATTCGTCTTCGACGAAGGGCCGCACGTCTCATTCACCAGGGACGCCGACGTCATCGCCCTGTTCGAACGCGGTGCCGGCGAATGGATCGAGTTCCCGGCCCGGATCACCAACGCATTCCGTGGCCGCTGGATCGAGCATCCGGCGCAGTGCCATCTGTACGGCCTCGACCCAGACCTGGTCGCGCGGTGCGTCACCGACTTCGTGCGCGCGCAGATGTCGCCGCCCGAGGTCCGGACCTATGCCGACTGGTGTACGGCGATGTTCGGCCGTGCGTTTGCTGAGACGTTTCCCTTCGCGTACACGCGGAAATACTGGACGGTCGAGGCTGAGGCCATGACCACCGACTGGGTCGGGAACCGGATGTACCCACCCAAGCTCGAGGACGTCGTGCGCGGCGCGCTCCTGCCGGAGCAACGCGGCGATTTCCACTATCTCAGCCGTTTCCGGTATCCGAAGCAGGGTGGATTCCAGGCCTTCATGCGCGACCTGCTCGTGCCTGACGTCCTTCGCCTGGGCGCTGGCGTCGTGCAGGTGGACCTGGCAGGCCGCACGGTCACGCTCGCCGACGGGTCACGCCTGCCCTACGCCACGCTGATCTCCACGATGCCGCTGCCCGATCTGGTGCGCGCCATTCCGGCCAGCCAGGTGCCGGCTGACGTGCGCGAGGCCGCCGGACGGCTGCTCTGCAGTTCGGTGGTGCTCGTGGACGTGGCGGTGAACCGGCGGGCGCTCTTCGATCACCACTGGTTCTACGTGTACGACGAGGACAAGCTGATCTCGAGGGGGTACTTTCCGCACATGCTGTCGCCGTCCAACGCGCCGGACGGCTGCGGCGCGATCCAGCTCGAGGTGTATCACTCGAAGCACCGTCCCCTGCCCGACTCCCCCGCGGCGGTCGCCGAGCGCGTCGTCGGGGAGTTGATCGACCTCGGCATCCTTCGATCGCGCGAGGAGGTGCGGTGGACGCGCTGGCGCGACGTGCAGTACGCCAACGTCGTGTTCACCCACGAACGCGCCGCGGCCGTGGAGACCATCACCAGCTGGCTGGCCGGCCAGGGCATCCTGCTCGCCGGCCGGTACGGCCAGTGGGCGTACGCGTGGACGGACGACGCGGTGAAGAGCGGCTGGAAGGCGGCCGACGAGGCGATCGCGCGGATGACCTCGCTGCCGACGTCATGATCGTCGTCACCGGCGCCTCCGGGTTCATCGGCGGCGCCCTGTGCGCGTCGCTCTCGCGCGCCGGCGTGCCGCACCGCGCGGTGTCACGCACCGACCTCGACCTCTCTGACGCGGCGGCCGTGCGCCGCCTGCTGGAGGCCACCTCGCCCCGGGTCGTGGTGCACCTGGCTGGATCGGTCGGGAAGGGCGAGGACGAACGGGCGCGCGCGGCCCAGTGGCGCGATACGTTTCACGCCGGCGTCACGCTGGTCGGGGAGGCCGAAGCCGCCAGCGTGCCTCGACTGATCATCGCCGGATCGATTGATGAACTGGGTCCGGCCGAAGGCGTGCTGGGTGTGGCGACGCCGGCCGACCCACGGTCCACCTACGGCCTGTGCAAGGACCTGCTGCGTCGTGTGAGCGAGCACGCGGCACGCCGGTCGGCCATTGCGATCGACTGGATGAGGCCATTCGTGGTGTACGGGCCGGGACAGACGGGATCGATGCTGATCCCGTACGCGTTCGATGCGGCCTCCAACGGCCGTGAGGGAGAATTCTCGGACGGGCTGCAGACCCGCGACCTCCTGTATATTGACGATCTCGTGTCGTGGTGTCTTCGGGCGCTTGCTCCCGACCGCCTGCCCGCGCGCGGATGTGCGATCCATCATCTGGGCCGCGGGGAAGGTGTGAGGATTCGGGACGTGGTCACTGCCGTCGCAGAAGAGTTCCCTGCCGCCCGCTTCTCGTTCGGCCGTCGTTCTCGACGCGCCGGCGAGCCCGATGTGCAGTGCGCGCCGCCCGTGTCGGAGGCCACCACCGTCGCCGGCTGGCAACCCGAGGTGCGCTGGCGGGACGGTGTCGCACGGACTGCGGCCTGGTGGCGCACGCGCGCGACCGCGCCGGTGAGCGACCAGGCATGAAGCGCTCGATCATCCTGCCGGCATTCAATGAGTCCGGCTACATCCAGGAAATGGTCCACCGCACGATCGCGGCCTGCGAGCGGGCCGCCGATCCGTTCGAGATCCTGGTCATCGACAACGCCTCACGCGACGACACGGCGGCGATCGTCGAGCGCATGGCGGCGGCCGATCCGCGGGTCCGTCTGCTGCGCCACGAGACCAACCGCCTCTATGCCGGCAGTTGCCTGACCGGCGTCAAGGCGTCGAGCGGCGATCGGGTCTTCATCCTCGATTCGGACGGCCAGCACCCGCCGGTGGACATCTGGAAGTTCGACGCCAAGCTCGACGAAGGCCATGACCTCGTCTTCGGGTGGCGGCGGCAACGCGCCGAGGGCGTTCAGCGCCTGGTGATGTCCCGCGTGCTGTGGACCCTGGCGTGGTGGTACACCGGCTTCAACCTCCACGACGTCAACTGCGGCATCCGCGGGTTCAATCGGCGCTACGCAGACGCCCTCGAGATCCGGCACAAGGTGAACCTGGTGAACCCGGAGCTCTTCGTGCGCGCCAGGCTCGGCGGCTTCCGGATGGCCGAGGTCGAGGTCGCTCAGGAGCCGCGCAAGGCCGGCGTGTCCAGCCACGAACTCGGCCGGCTGTGGCGCATCTACAAGACGGTGACGACCTACCTGGCGGATCTGCGCCGGGAACTTCGCACCTGAGGTGCCCGCGGGGGCACCGCTGACCACCCTGTTGCCGGCAGCCGCAACAGCCTCGTACCACTGAGAGCGCGTTTCAGCACTCCTCGCTGCGGGTCCTGCCGCCAAACAGCCCCACGCGATGCTCGCCGGCCACTGGCACGGGGTCGTACCTCGCTCGCCGAAAGGCAGGTACGACCCCCTCTCATGCGCGTCGCGTGGGGCGCCCCGTTTGGCGTCACCCACAGCGAGGAGTGCTGAAACGCGCTCTAGGCCCCGAACTCCAGGCGCGTCACGCGGTACGACAGCGGCCGGTGGTCGCTGTTGCCCAGCACGTCATGCGGAACCGTGGAGGCGTCCGCCACCAGACGGACGTCATGTGGGCCGGCGGTCAGGGATCCGGCCGGCCAGGTCACCATGAACTCGGCGCCCGGCTCGAGCGCCCGTCGTCCGATCGACCGTCCGTCCACAAACGCCTCGACGCTGACGGACCTGACGACATCACCCATCGAGGTCGAGCCTGCAAGTCGGAGGGTCTTGTCGCCACCCTGGGCCAGGATCTCGGTGACGACCGTCGGACCCGCCCAGCCGTCGCCGTGGACCGGCATCGAGCCTCGTGCACCCGCGACGTCGGCGCCGGGCCGCTCCACGGCCGCCGGGCCGGCAATCTGCTCGTAGTACGGCCGGTTGTAACCCTGCAGCCACCAGCTGTCGCTGTGCGGGTCGATGACGGGCGCCGTGGTGCGCCGCAGGAACGCCGTGTTGTCATCGACGACCTCGAGCAACTCGAACATGGCCTCGGCCTTGATGATCTCGAACATCCGCTGGATCGTCGGGATCAGCAGATCGTCGATGAGCAGCAGGCCACCGGTCGCGATCCTGGGGTAGAGATAGAAGTACTCGAGGTCCGGGAACGGGTAGCCATGAGGCCCGTCGATCAGGGCCAGCTGCAGAGAATGCGCGAACGTATGCGCCGGCAGCGTCCGCTGCGTCGGGCCCTCGACGAACGTCGTCGTCGGGGCGTTGAACAGCGCACTCGTCTTCACCTGCGACATGGACCCGCCGGCGTCCACGGCAAACACCGTGTGATCCGCCGACAGGTGCGACAGCAGCAGCGTCGTGCGTCCCGATCCGGTCTCGACCGAATGCTGCAACGGGCCGAGCGGCGACGCGTGGCGGACGATCGCGCTGAGTACGTTGCGCGTGACCGACCCTGCCCCATGCCAGTCTCCGGGCAGATTCGCAATCCTGTCAACGAGTTCGTGGGTGTGCATGCGGATTCAGCTCCGGATCATAGCCCGGACGCGCACTGCGCTCGGCGAAGTCCCGGAGGGAAGAGCGGCACACGGGCGGTCACGTGAACCGGCCACCAAGGACGTCCAGCGCCGTGACGTGATACGCGAGTGGGCGGTAGTCCTGGTTGCCGACCTGATCGTGTGGGACGACAAAGGCATTGGCGGCGATGCGCAGTTGGTGGGGCCCCGGAGCGGCCGCGTCGAGCCGCCATGTCATGTTGATGTCCGCGCCGGCGCCGGCCACGGGAAACGCGCCGAGCGACCGGCCGTCGAGGAACGCTTCGAGTTGCATCGAGCGCGGCGGCGGTCCGGGAGGCCCGGCCGCCCGAAGCACGAGGCTGGCCGCCGGGCCGTCGATGATCACCGCCCGCACGAGCGTCGGACCGGCCCACCCGTCCGGATGCAACTGCTCCAGACTGAGCCAGGCATTCGTCTGCGGGCTGGTGCGAGGTTCGGCCTTGCGGATCCGCCGGCGACGCAGGCGGGCCATCAGCGGCCGGACGACCGGCACGGCGAAATCTGCCGCCACATCGGGCGCCAGGGTCACGCCGGAGGTCATGCGGACCACGCCCGGTCCCCAGTGTCCCTGGCGATAGAGCGCGCGGCCGGTGCGCATCAGCTCGACGGCGCGCGCCCGCCGGTTGAGGCGGAACCGCGCGTAGGAGGCGCGGATGCGCCAGTACTGCCAGCTGAAGGGGGATCCCCAGTAGCGGCGACTGACGGTGACGGCCTGATTCAGCCGCTCCGCATCAGTGACCGAGCTGGTCTTCGACTGGGTGTGAAGGCGATAGTTCGCCAGCACGCTGTCGATCGGATGAAAGACATGGCGCCGCGAGAACCGGCAGAACAGGTCGTAGTCGAGCATCAGCTGCTCCTCGACATCGAGCGGCCCGCACGTCTCCCAGACCTCGCGGGTCCAGAACGTTGACGGCTGCGGCAGCCAGTGCCCGCGCCAGATCTCCAGGACGCGGCGATGGCTCTCGAAGGCACTGGGATGCTCCACGCCGAGAAACCGATCCTGCTCGTCGATGAACCGGCAGCGGCCCATCACGATGTGCCGGCCCGCGGCCGGATCGACGGCGCGCGCCACCTGGTGCAGCGCGCCGGGCATCAGCGTGTCGTCGGAGTTGAGGAAGCCGAAGATCTGTCCGGTCGCCGCCCGGAAGCCCTTGTTGATGGCGTCCGCCTGGCCGCGATCCTTCTCGCGAATCACCGTCAGGTGCGAGTACCGGGCCAGGACCTCCGCGGTCCCGTCCGTGGACATGGCGTCCACCACGATGTGTTCGACGTTCGGATAGTCCTGCGCGAGGACGCTGTCGATCGTTCGGCCGATGAACTCCGCCTGCTGGTAGGAGCTGGTGACGATGGAGATACGCGGCAACGGGGTGGACATCAGAGGTGCCTGGTCTGGTCGTGCACGCGCCGGAGCACGGCAATGGTTTCGAGCGTGTGGCGACGCCATGAGAATTCGGCGGCGCGGCGAAGGCCGCGCGCGCCCAGAGTGGTCCGCAGTTCGGAGTCGTCGAGCACCCGAGCTATCGCGCTCGCCATGGCCTCGGCGTCGGTCGGCGACACCTGGAGGGCCGCCTCACCCGCGATCTCCGGCAGGCTGGTCGTGTTGCTGCAGACCACCGGACACCCGCTGGCCATGGCTTCGAGGACCGGCATACCGAATCCCTCGAAGAGGGACGGAAACACGAGGGCGGCGGCGCCGCGATAGAGCGTCGGGACATCCCCTCGGGGCACGTACCCGAGGAACCGGACCTGGCCCTCGAGTCCGGCCGCGGCAATCTGCGCCTCGATGACCGGCTGCGCTTCCCGGGCCCCGCCCGTGCAGATGAGCGTCGGACGCCGGCCATGGCGGTCGCGGAGCACGCGCAGCGCCTCGATCAGCGTCCGATGATTCTTGTGCGGCCACGTATGCGCCGGCAGGAACAGATACGTGCCTCGCGTGAGTCCGTGCGCGGCCAGCGTCGGGGCGTCCTGCTCCGGCGAACCGGCGGCGTGGAACTCGGGGTCGGCGGCCAGCAGCACAGGCGTGATCTTGTCAGCCGCCACGCCGAGTTTCTCGACCAGCGTCTGTTTGGTGAACGCCGAGATCGCGCAGATGTGATCGGCACGGTGGGCCGACTCGGTGTACAGGCGTCGCCGTTCGTCGAGCGCGTCCGGGGAGAAGAACTCCGGAAAGTACTCGTGCTGGATGTCCGGCACCACCAGCACCTGCCGCAACGGCCGCAGGTCCGGGTGGATGTAGCCGGGGAAGGAGTACGCCATCTCGACATCGAGGTCACGAAGCCACCCGAGCTGGCGCACGGCCGGCGTCTGCCATCGGTGCAACCGCAGTCGCGCCGCCGCGCGGTCGGCGACGCCTCGCATGATCCGCCGCGCGATGGCCGTCGGCGAGTCGGTCGCGACCGTGCGCATGTTCGCGCGGTGTCGAAGGTCGAAGTCGTGGCGGCACTGCGAGGGCAGGTGCAGAACGTAGCGGTTGTAGCGGTCGAGCTCCATCAGCTGTGCCACGAACGCGCGCGCCAGGTTCTCGAGACCGCCCGCCAATCCCGGGAGCATCCACCGCATGTCGAGGAGCACGCGCATCGGCGAGTCGGAGGCCGCCTTGGCCAGGGCCACGGTCGTCAGCTCGCGGAAGTACCCGTCCGACAGCGCGGACGGCGCGTGGTGCTGGACCACCACCGCGCGCCCCCCGCGCCGCAGGCGTGCCCGGATCTCCGGGTGCCCAAGCGCATCGGCCACGGTCGTCGCCAGGGCCTCTGGCGTGTCGGCGATCAGCACATTCGCCTGGTCGGTGTACTCGAGACCCTCGGCGCCGATCGTGGTCGCGACCACGCACTTCTCCATGCTCCAGGCTTCCAGGATCTTCTGTCGTGCGCCAGACCCGTACCGAAGCGGCGCGACGATCACCGAGGCACCGCCGATGTGCGTGCGGATGTCGGGGACGTTCGCGAACACGCGGACGCCAGGGTGCGCGGCCAGAGCCTCCACGTCGGGCACAGGATTTCGGCCGACCACGTGGAACTCCGCATGCGGCACGCGCGCGCGGACGGCCGGCAGGACGTCGGTGGCGAAGGCGATCGCGGCATCGACGTTGGGCGGGTGGTTCAGCAGCCCGGTGAACACGATGCGCCCATCGCATTCGTCCGACGGGTCGGCCGGTGCGAAATGTGCCGTGTCTACCGGAAGCGGCAAGGCGTAGACGCGCGCTGGTTGATAGTGCTCGGTCACCCACCGGGCATCAGCGGTCGAGACCGTCACGACCAGGTCCACGCGGCGAGCATGGTCGCGCTCGAACGCGTGATACCGCCGGGCCTCGCGACGCAGGCGCCAGGCCTGGAACCACGAGGTGGCCACCAGCGCGCGCCGCTCGTACAGCCGCGCCCGGATGTCGTGCATCACCAGGACCGAGACCAGGGGCCTCGGCACCGCGTCGAACATCGCCGCGGCGCTGCTCTGTACGACCGACAGCACGTGCCAGGGCCGCTCGGCCAGCGCATCGATGAGCGACGGCGCCATGTTGCTGAGAGCGCCGTCCATCATGCGGGTGTCGGCCGGACGGCCGCGGCTCGCAATCCCCGCGGCGAGACCATCGCGCAGCGCACGGTACGTGCGGCGCACGAAGGGCACAGGCAGGGCGCCGGCCGGTGCCGAGTCGAGCCACGGACTCTTCCAGAGATAGAGCCGCACGCCGCGCGCGGTCAGCGCGGCCGACCGATCGAGGTCCTGCCTGCTGTGGGCCATCGACACGAGCCCCACTGTGGCTGCGCGCCGGGCCAGTTCGGTCAAGGCGAGGAACTCCACACCGCCGCCGCCAGGGAAGATCGGCAGATCGGTATTCAGGGAGAGGACATTCAGGCGCGAGGCGCCGGTGGACGCCTCGCGAAGCGACGCGTCATCGGACGCGACGGCGGCCGGCCGCTCGTCCATCAGTCGTCGTCCCTGCCGGTCGCACCGCGCGAGGGCGGGCGTATGCCGAGCTGCCGCTTGAGCTGGACGATGACGTCCTCGAGCGTGCCGATGCGCCCGAGTTCGGCGCCCTGACGCTGGATCACGTCCAGACGTGCAGCGCGATCCTCTTCACAGGCGACGAGCCGCTCGGTGAGCGACGTGACCTGCTCGCGCAACACGTCGCTGTCGGCGATGGCCGCACCCCGCTCCTGAATCACGACCAGCCTCGCCGCGCGGTCCGCCTCGCTGGCGACCAGCTGGGCCTTCAGGAAATCGATGTCCGCCTGGAGCGCGGGCAGCCGGCCCAGCTCCGCGCCCTGCTGGTCGATCACTGCGAGGCGCGCGGCCCGATCAGCCTCACTGCTGGTCAGCTGCGCCTTGAGGTGTGCCACGTCGGCCTCGAGCGCGGCCCGGGCGACCTGGGCCTCACCATACTCGGCGCGTTCGAAGAGCTCGAGCATGGCGAGGGCCAGTCGCCCGCCAGCGGACCGCTGGAGTCCCGCGGCCTGAGCCTCGACCGACCGGGCCACGATTGGGGCACGACTCACCGCGACGAACATGTCGTAGTGGCTGAACCGAGCCGGCTCGAACTGCACATGGGAACAGCCGAGCCCGTCGAAGAGCCGCCGGACCGACGCGGCGCTGAAGAGGTACAGGTGCTCCTGCGCCCTGAGCATCTCGACGAACCGATGCCCCGCATGCTCGAGATTGGCCAGGCTCGCCGGATCGGGATACATCGGCGTCTGGATGAGCAGCGCCCCGCCTGGTCGCAGCAGTTCCAGGCAGCGCGTCATGGTCTGAACCGGATCGGGCAGGTGCTCGAGCACATCCATGGCCACGACGAGGTCCAGGGACCCGGGCTCGAGGTGCTGGTCCTCGATGGGCCCCTGCAGCATCGGCACATCGAAGAGGTCGCGAGCCGTGGCGACGACCGCCGGACTCAGTTCGAGGCCGGTGGCGTCGAAGCCCGCCAACCGCAGCACGGCGACGAAGCCCCCGTGCGAGCTGCCGAGTTCGAGGACGCGCGCCGGAGGACCTGAGAGCCGCAGGACCGCGCGGAGCCAGTATGGGCACCGGTCTACCAGGTCGGTCTGGGCACGGGCGTAGATGGTGCCGGACCCGAGGTCGGCCTTTTTCGGGGAGTGCCAGTACTCCCGCCCGTACAGCCCCGCCTCATCGTCGCCGACGCGGGAGACATCACCCGTGTGGCGGTACGTGCTCACCAGCGTACCGCAGCGCCCGCACCGGACATAGCCGTCCGAGAACGCGGCCAGCGCGTCGTTGCCGCACCAGCACACCCGCGCCGGCCGGATCAAGGGGTTGTCTCCCTGCGTGTTCATCATCGGTCGTTGACCAGCACGAGGCCCGCGGTCACCGCGCGGCCAGCAAGACCACGCCCGCGTGGTCCTGCGCCTCGCCCGCCATGGTCAGCAACCCTTCGAACATCTGCCGCAGGCCGGGCCCCCGATGCGGGTTGCCTTCGAACCACGCGATCATCTCGTCGCCCACTTCCCCTCCGCGGCGTTCGGCATGCCACAGCTGGTCGAGCAGCAGGAAGATCCAGCCGGCCGGACCGTTCACGATGGGCGTGGACTCACGCACGTCGAGACCCGCCGCCTGGGTACGGCGGATCCACTCGTCGAGGGGAAACGGGTTCACCAGGTGATGGTAGGCCTCGTGGTTCCGCTGCGCGCGCGCGCCGAGGTCTCCCGCGCCGGCCGCGTCGAGGACCCACTGGAGCGGCGCACGCGTGACGAACCGGTCGGTGACCACGCTGAACAGGAAGGTGCCACCGGGGCGCAGCACGCGATGGACCTCGGCCAGCACGCCATCGATGTTGTCCATGTGCTCGAGTGAGCAGTTCGCGAACGCGGAGTTGAATGACGCGTCCGGCAGCGGCAGCGCGTCGGCGGCCGCTTCGTGCACCGCGACGTAGCGACCCGAGTGGCGCGCGTGATGGACGACATCGGCACTGAGGTCCACGCCGGTGACGTCGCGCAGGTCCGGGAACACGCGATCGAAAAAGCGACCGTCCCCGCACCCGATGTCGAGCACGGGACCGGACAACCGGTAGCGCCGGTAGACCGCGTGCTCCCAGGCGCGCCACATGATCAGGGGCGGCACATGGCTGTAGATGTCGGCGAGCGCGTCGAAGCCCTCGAGCACTTCACGGGCCGTGACGCCTCCCTGTCGAATCGTCATGTCGGGCCGGTTCCGTCTCCGAAGGGTAGGCGGGAGGAGGCGGTCGGCGCCGCTCCCGTCAACAACCGAGTATACGCATCGATGGCCCGGCCGAGCACGCCTGTCCATTCGTGCCGGGCCGCCACCTCTCGTCCACCGGTCGCGAGGCGCTGTCGCAGCGACGCGTCCTGCACGACTCCGCGCAGCGCCGTCGCCAGCGCCGCGATGCCGGCGGCAGGGACCAGACGCGCGCTGACGCCATCGCGAAAGACCTCACCCGGGCCGCCATGATCGTACGCCACGACCGCCGAGCCGCACCAGGCCGACTCGAGCGCGCTCAAGCCAAACGACTCGACATAACTGGGCAGGGCGAACACATCGATCGCCGCAAAGAAGTCGCGCCGCGCCGCGTCTGACAACAACGGCAGGTCGATCACCCGCTCACGACCCGCCATGCCGGCGAGGCGGGCGTCGAATCCCGGCATGGCTGGCCCGGCCAGCACGAGCCGGAAATCCACGCCCTGTGACCAGAGCTGTTGGCTGGCGGTCATCAGGTCGAACGTGCCCTTGTCCCAGCTCTTGTTCCCCAGGTGTCCGACGACGACCGATCCGTCGGGCACCCGCCAGGCGTCGCGCGTCGGCGCACGGTGTCCCCCTCCGATTTCGTCGGGCGAGATCCCGACGCCGACCTGCGTCAGCCGATCCTCCGGGACACCCGCGTCGGCCAGCACCCGCGCCTCGAGCGCGGTCTGCACGAAGACGGCGTCGGCGCGGCGCAGCATGGCGACGTTGAGCGGGGACAGGTACGCCCGCTGCATGGGCCGGCCGGCACGACCGGGGGCCGGCACGTGCGTGAAGGGCGTGATCACCAGCCGTGCGCCGGTGCGATCGGCCAGCCGCACGCCGGCGTGGATGAGCGAGCTGTAGGGCAAGCCCGCGACGTGCACGAGATCCACCGGGTCGGGGCACCGCGAGGCCGCTGCCGTGAGCGACGGGACCCACGGTGTCCACCGCAACGTGTTGCACTTCCACGCGTGGCCGAACGGCAGCACGTGGGCTGCCGTGCGCGTCCATTTCTGCAGGGGGACGTATCGCACGGGAAAACGGCGGACCGTGACCCCCGCGATCGGTTCGGGCCCGGGCGGCAGCCGCGGGCCCGACGCGGTCAGGAACGCCGGCACCAGCAGGGCATCGGTGGTCCAGACCACCACGTCGTGGCCCCCCGCGACGAGCGCCTCGCTGAGTTTCTGGAAGAAGGTCTCGGCCCCGCCTCGTGCCGGCACATAGCGCGGGCACAGATGGACGACGCGCGCCATCAGGCGCCCGAACCCTGGCGCGCGTCGCGCAGATACCGGACGCCCGCTTCGAGGGCGGCGGCAGCCCGGCCGCCGAGGCCGGGCCGCCGCCCGATCTCGAAGTCCACGCGCCGCTCGAGCGATTCGCTGATCCACCAGTGCCAGGGCACTCCGCCCGTCTCGCGCCGGACGATGCGCTTGGCTTCCTCGAAGTAGGTGGCCCGGCGACGTCGTGTCTTCGTCTCGCCGTGATCGCGTGACGCGGCGACGGGGACGTCGAGGTACCCGATCGGCCCGAGGTGGGACAGCCGCCACCACAGGTCATAGTCGAAGCACATGTCGAGGGAGGCGTCGAGGCCGCCCACACGTTCCCAGGCCACTCGGCGGATTAGACTGGCCGGCTGACAAATAGTACACATCCGTGCGAAGCGCTCGCGCACGAAGGGCGCGGTGGGGATCTCGGCGCCGAGGCGGCCCTGCTCGTCGGCCAGCAACCCGCGCGCCGTGACCGCCACCCAGTCCGGATGGGCCACGAGCGCCTCCTGCATCCGGAACAGTCCGCCATCCAGGAAGAAGTCGTCCGCATTGAGCCAGCCGACGACATCCACATCGGGGTGATCGGCGGAAAGCCGCGATACGCCCTCGTTGACGGCGCTGGCCTGGCCGTCATCCGGTCCACTTCGCCAGAACGCGAGTTCACCGGCGCGCCGCTCGAGGATCGCGCACGATTCGTCCTGCGATCCCGCGTCGAGCACGGCGGCCACCGCCGAGGTCCCGGCTCCCGTGATCGAGTCGAGCGCGGTGTCCAGGTAGCGGCCCTGGTTCAGATTCGGCACGGCCAGGGCCACCCGCCCTCCTGGCCTGTCGTCCCGGCTGGACATCGCTACACGTTACAAGACCTCGGAGGTAATTCGCGCAATACCTATGCGTCCTGTCAGACTATCCCCGTGCGCCTCGCCTGGTTCACACCGTGGCCGCCCCAACGAAGCGGCGTCGCCGGCCGCTCGGCGGAAGTCGTGCCGGCCCTGGCCGGGCGCGGGCATGCCCTCGACGTCTTCGTGGACGAGCAGGCCGTGCCCATCTCGCGGGCCGACGATGGAGCGCCGCCGTCCGGTGCGGTGCGCGTGCAGAGCGCGCATGAATTCCCGTGGCGCGTCGCGCGCGGCCAATACGACCTGGCCGTCTATCAACTCGGCAACTCCTCCCTGCACGACTTCATCTGGCCCTACCTGCTCCGGTGGCCGGGCCTCGTCGTGCTCCACGACAGCCGACTGCACCATGCGCGCGGGCACGCCCGGTTGTCCCGCCACATGATCGACCGCTACCGCCGGGAACTGGCGGCGACGCATCCGGACCTGCCCGTCGATGCGGCGGAGCTGGGCGTCCGCGGATTCGAAGGCGCGTACTACTACCAGTGGCCGATGATCGCCGACATCGTCGCCGGCTCGCGTCTGACGCTTTGTCACGCCCGCGGGGCAGCACGGGAGCTGGCCGAGCAGTGGCCGGAAGCGGCGACGGGTTATCTGCCGCTCGGCGAAGGCCGCGACGGACGGCTGCCGGACGACCAGCGCGCGTCGGTGCGCCGCTCGCTCGGCCTCGAGCCTGGAACCGTGCTGCTCGGCATCTTCGGGGCCCTGACCGCTGAGAAGCGGGTCGTGCCGATTATCGGCGCGCTGGCCGCGATCCAGGCGCACGTGCCGCACGTTCGCCTGCTGCTGTGCGGCACGCCCGCCGATGAGCCGGAACTGCGCCAGACACTGACGGCCGTTGGGCTGGACTCGCGAGTGATCTGGAGTCCGAGTCCGGACGACGCGCGGTTCGACGATCTGATCGCCGCCGTGGACGTGAGCCTGCACCTGCGCTGGCCGACCGCCCTCGAGACGTCGGGGCCGTGGCTGCGCGCGCTGGCCGCCGGGCGCGCGACGGTGGTCACCGATCTGCCCCACCTGTCGCACGTGCCCGCGCTCGACCCGCGCGACTGGCGCGATCCCCCAGGCCGTCAGGCGGCGGTCGCCGTCGCGATCGACATCCTGGACGAAGACCATTCGCTTCGCCTCGCCCTCAAGCGCCTCGCGACCGACGAGGCGCTGCGCGATCAGCTCGGCCGTGCGGGGCGTGCGTACTGGGAACGCGAACACACCCTGCCGCGGATGATCGAGGGCTACGAAGCGGCCATGGCCCGCGCGGCCGCTGCGGCGCCGCCCCCAGTCGCCGCCGCACGGCAGGCGGGGGCCGATCCCTGGGCGTCGGTTCGGCGCCTCCTGTCCGATTTTCCCGAGGGCACATGCACATTCGATTGAATGGACAAGCCACGGACCTGCCCGGTCCGATGAGCGTGCAGGCACTGCTCGACCGCCTGCAGATCGACGGCCGCATCGTCGCGGTGGAACTGAACGAGGTCGTCGTCAAGCGCGCACGGTACGCCGAAGCGGTGGTCACCGAGGGCGCCGAGGTCGAGATCGTCAGGTTCGTCGGCGGCGGCAGCGGTGCGGTAAGCTGACAGCACATGCACGACCCCTTGATCATCGCCGGGCGAGCCTTTTCCTCGCGTCTCGTCGTCGGCACCGGCAAGTACCCGTCGCACGCGATCATGAAGGCGGCGCACGAGGCCGCCGGCACGGAGATGGTGACGGTGGCCGTCCGTCGCGTGGACCTGTCCGCCACGGGAGAGGCGTCTCTGCTCTCCTGGATCGACACGACGCGGATCTTTCTGCTGCCGAACACGGCGGGCTGCTACACGGCGGCTGATGCGGTCCGGACCGCGCGCCTCGGGCGTGAGGCCGGGTTGTCGAACTGGGTGAAGCTCGAAGTCATCGGCGATGAGCGCACGCTGTTCCCGGACAACGAAGGCCTGCTCGAGGCCACGCGGATCCTGGTGGGGGAAGGCTTCGTCGTGCTGCCGTACACCAACGACGACCCCGTCGCGTGCCGCAAGCTCGAAGAGGCCGGCGCCGCGGCCGTGATGCCACTGGGCGCGCCCATCGGGTCGGGGCTCGGCATTCAGAACCCGAACAACCTGCGCATCATCAAGGAACAGGCACGCGTGCCGGTGATTGTGGACGCCGGCGTGGGCACCGCGTCCGACGCGGCGGTGGCGATGGAGCTCGGCGCCGACGGCGTCCTGATGAACACCGCGATCGCGGGCGCCGCCGATCCGGTGGGCATGGCCACGGCGATGCGGCACGCGGTCGTGGCCGGGCGTCTGGCGTATCTGTCGGGCCGCATCCCGCGCCGGTCCTATGCGTCAGCGAGCAGCCCGATCGACGGCATCATCGGCCGCCCGTCGGCGACGGCCCCGGCGCCCACGGCCTGAAGCCGGATGAGCCACCCAGACCGCGAGCGCTTGTCGGACCTGCTGGACCGGCTCGAACGGGAACGGCAGGAGGCGGACCGTGCCTACAACGACGCCCTGACCGCGCTCGATGCCGCGCTGGCCGCCGCGCCCGACGACTATCCGCATCCCCCGCCGCCCTACGACACGACGCAGATCGACGCGGTCAACCAGGCGTGGCAGATCCTGCCCACCGGCCCGCCCTCCATCGACCGTTCGATCAAAGGCCGGCTGCGCGGGTTCATCTGGCGTCTGGTCGGTCCCGCGTTCGACACGCAGCAGCGGTTCAACGCCGCGGTGGTAGACCACCTCAATCGCAACGTCGCGGCCCACACCGAGGCCGAGCGCGCGACCGCGTCGGTCATCGCGCTGATGGGCCAGCAGACCGAGGCGCTGATTCGGTTCCAGGGCCACCTCATTCGCTTCCTTCAGACGCTCACGTTGTACGTGGACACGCGCGACCGCGCCTCGGCCGGCGACGCACGCGTGGTCAACGCGGGACTCAGTGCCCTCGGTGACGACTGGCTCAAGCGGTGGGACTCGCTCCGGGCCCGCGAAGAGCGCCTGCTCGGACGGGTCACCGACGTCCACGAGTCGCTCGACGACGTGCGCGCCACCGCGTCGCTCTCGCAGATGACGGCACTCACCCTCAAGCGGGAGGTGGAGCGGTTGCTGGCGGCGGTACCCGGTGTACCCGGCGCACCTGGCGTACCCGGCGTACCTGGTCTACCTGGCGCTGACCTGGACGCCTACAAATACCTCGGCTTCGAGGATGCATTCCGGGGTTCGCAGCAGGAGATCCGGCGGCGACTCGAAGAGTACGTGCCGCTGTTTGCCGGCCAGTCCGACGTCCTCGACATCGGCTGCGGCCGGGGCGAGTTCCTCGATCTGCTCCGCGCAGCCGGCATCAGCGCGCGGGGTCTGGATCTGAATCACGAGATGGTGGAGGAATCGCGCCGCCGCGGCCTCGACGTCGCCGAAGGCGACGCGCTCGGGTATCTGCAGGGCCTGCCCGACGCCTCGCTCGGCGGCCTCTTCGCGGCACAGGTCGTCGAGCACCTGCCACCGGACTACCTGATGCGGCTTCTCGAAACCGCGGCCCACAAGCTGCGTCCCGGCGCGGTCGTCGTGCTCGAGACGATCAATCCGGCGTGCTGGCTCGCCTTCTTCGAAAGCTACATCCGGGACTTGACCCACGTGCGCCCGCTCCATCCTGAGACGCTGCAGTATCTGCTGCGGGTCAGCGGGTTCACGGACGTGTCGATCGCGTTCAAGGCGCCCGATGCCCGAGTCGATTAGGCTGGCGACCGTCCCGGTGTCCGCCGGCGAGGTCCCCCCGTACGTGGTGGACCTCCTCGACACCTTCAACGACAACGTGGGCAAGCTGAATGCACGGATGTTCACGTTTCAGGACTACGCCGCAATCGGATACAAGGCCAGACGCATGACGTTCACGGAACTCGGCAATACCGGGCGTGTGGCTGGTCGACGCCAGACATCTTTGCCGACGAGCGCGGCAGTTTCATCCGCGCGTGGCTGCCTGAGGATTTTGCGGCCGAGAGGCCTTGAGACCGCGATCGCCCAGTGCAGCATCGCAACCAATCACCAACGCGGCACGATTCGCGGCCTGCACTTCAAATGCGCCGCATGAAGAGGCCAAGCTCGTGCGGGTCGTGCGCGGCGCGATCTTCGACGTGGCCGTTGACCTCCGGCCCGACTCGCCCACGTTCAGGCAATGGGTCGGCGCCGAGCTCACTGCCGAGAATCGCCTGTCGATGTATCTGCCGCGGGGCGTCGCCCATGGCTATCAGACGCTCACCGATAACGCCGAGGTGCTCTACTTCGTGTCGGCGCCCTACACCCCATCGCACCAGCGCGGAGTGCGGTGGGACGATCCGGCGTTCGGCATCGAGTGGCCGCTCGGCGCGCCGACCGCGATTCACGAACGCGACGCAGCGCTATCCTGACTTCCGCGCACCATGAGCAGGGAGAAGGCGAAGGAGAACGAGCGCGGTGAGCGGCTCATCGCCGACAACCGCAAGGCGGGATTCGATTACCACATCCTCGAAACGTTCGAGGCCGGGGTGATGCTGCAGGGCACCGAGGTCAAGGCGATGCGCGAGGGGCGGGTGCAGCTGCGCGACAGCTACTGCCAGATCCAGCGCGGCGAAGCCTTCCTGCTCGGCGTCCACGTCGGCCAGTACAGCCACGACGGCTACGCGGGCCACGACCCCCTGCGTCCCAGGAAACTGCTGCTCCACAAGACCGAGCTGAACAAGCTCCTCGGCAAGACGACCGAGAAGGGCCTGACGGTCGTGCCCCTGCGGATGTACTTCAAGAACGGCCGCGTGAAGGTCGCCATCGGACTGGCGAAGGGCAAGAAGACCTACGACAAACGCGAGACCCTCAAGCAGCGCGAAGCCGAGCGGGAAACCAGGGCCGCCATCAAGAGCCGCCGGGTATAATCGACCGGATGAAACGGTCAGGACTCCTCGTCGTGGGCGCCATCGTCCTCGTGGCGCTGGCATGGTGGGCGCTGCTGCGTCCGGAGAGCGAAACGATCGCAGTTGACCTGGTCAGCACGTTCGCAGCCGCCGAAAAGCGGCCGAGACCCGAGTCATTCACCACGGGCCCGGTGACGATCGCCGGAGAGACCCGGCAGGGCCTCCAACCGAAGGAACCGAGCCGCATCATCTGGTCCCAGGTGTTGATTCCTGAAAACGGCGTCCTGAAGGTGAGCCTCGGCATCCTCGAGCAGGGCTGGACGATGGACGGCGACGGCGTGCTGTTCCGCATCGGCATCTCGACCGGCTCGCAGTTCGACGAGCTGTTGAGTCTGGTCCGCAATCCGTTCGGCAACCCGGCCGATCGCCAGTGGCATGAGATTACGCTCGACCTCTCCGAGTACGCCGGCGAGCGCGTGAACGTGATCTTCAACACGAACTCGAGCCTGCCCGGCGGCGACAACCGCAACGGCGACTTCCCTGTCTGGGGCGCGCCCCGGATCACCGTCCAGTAGCCGCCTCATCCGTGCCATGAGTGCCGTCCGTCCGGCAGGGTCAGCCGTCCCGCTGCTGGACCTGCACGCGCAATACCAGCCGATCCGCCAGGAGATCCTCGACGCGATCACCCGTGTCTGCGACAGCCAGCGGTTCATTCTCGGCCCGGAGGTCGAAGGCCTGGAACGCGAGTTGGCCGCCCTGCTCGAGGTTCGGCACGCCGTCGCGGTCTCGTCTGGGACCGACGCCCTGCTCCTGTCCCTGATGGCCCTGGGCATCGGCCCTGGCGACGAAGTCATCACGCCGACCTATTCGTTCTTCGCGACCGCCGGCTGCGTCAGCCGGCTCGGCGCCACGCCCGTGTTCGTGGACATCGATCCGGTGACGTTCAATGCGGACCCGGACGAAGTCGAGCGGGCCCTCTCGCCGCGGACGCGCGCGATCCTGCCGGTGCATCTGTACGGCCTGGTGGCCGACATGGACCGGATCGGCGCGATTGCGGCCCGCGCCGGCGTGCCCATCATCGAGGACGCCGCCCAGGCCATTGGCGCCCGCAGCCACGGTCAGCTGGCCGGCACGTTCGGCCTGATGGGATGCTTCTCGTTCTTTCCGTCCAAGAACCTCGGCGCGTTCGGCGACGGCGGCCTGGTCACGACCGACGACGCCGTGCTGGCCCAGGAACTGCGGCTGCTGCGGGGACACGGCGCCGAGCCCAAGTACTACCACTCGCGGATCGGCGGCAACTTCCGCATGGACGCGCTGCAGGCGGCGGTCTTGCGCGTCAAGGCGCCGCACCTGGCCCGTTGGTCCGACGCCCGGCGACGGAACGCCGATCGCTACCGCGCGCTCTTCACTGAGTATGGCCTCACCGGTACAGTGCGCCTGCCGGTCGAACCGCCGGGCTACACCCACATCTACAACCAGTTCGTGATCCGCGGCGATCGACGCGACGCCTTGCGCGAGCACCTGACACTGCGGCAGATCGGCACGGAGATCTACTATCCGGTGCCCTTCCACCGGCAGGAATGCTTCGCCGGCCTGGGTCGCGCCTCCGATCGGTTTCCCGTGGCCGATGACGCCGCGACGACGTCACTCGCGCTGCCGATCTATGGCGAGCTCGAGGCCGCGCAGCAGCGGCACGTGGTGGCGAGCCTCGCGGAGTTCTACGCGCGATGAAGCTGCTGGTCGTCGGCGCAGGCGGGCAACTCGGCGATGCGACGGCGATCCAGCTGGCGCCGCGCCACGACGTGCGGGCGCTGACACGAGCAGACCTCGATGTCGCCTCCGTGGCTGCCGTCGATGCGGTCATTCGCGCGACGCGGCCGGACGCCGTCATCAACTGTGCGGCCTACACCAACGTGGACGGGGCCGAACGGGAGCCGATGGCGGCCCTGGCGGCCAACGCCTGGGCGGTCCGGGCACTGGCGCGGGCCTGCGCGACCCATGACGCCGCGCTCGTGCACTACAGCACGGACTTCGTGTTCGACGGCGCCACGGACCGCCCCTACCGCGAGGACGACGCCCCGAATCCGCGCGGTACCTACGGTCTGTCCAAGCTGCTTGGCGAATGGCTGGCCGTCGACGCGCCGCGGCACTACGTGCTGCGCGTCGAGAGCCTCTTCGGGGGACGCAAGAGCCGCAGTTCGGTCGATAAGATGCGAGATCAGATCCTCGCGGGTGCTCCCGTGCGCGCGTTCGTCGATCGCACGGTGTCGCCCAGCTATGTCGAGGACGTGGTCTCGGCGACCGAAGCGCTGCTCGATGGCGGCGCGCCCACGGGCCTGTACCACTGCGTCAATACCGGGTGGACGACCTGGGTGGGCGTCGCCCGCGAGCTGGCTACGCGCATGGGTCGCCCGGACGCAGAGATCGTCGAGGTCCCGATGGCGGACGCCCACCTGCCTGTCGATCGTCCGAAGTTCGCGGCCCTGGCGAACGCCAAGCTCGCCAGCGTCGGCGTCGCCATGCCGACGTGGGAGAGCGCGATTGCAAGGTATGCGGGGGCTTCGCAGAAGGCCGGGAGCTGACGCCCAGGTCCCGGTGACGTCGCTCACAGTCCCGGGATCTTGCGGCGAAGTCCGCTACGAGCAGAGATCCGCGACGCGTTCCCCGATCGCCAGGCTCGCCGTCAGACCCGGCGAGTCGATGCCGGCCGCGTGGAGCAGCGCCGGCACCAGACGGTCGCGGCGGATCAGGAAATCCGCGAAAGACTCCGTGGGCGGGTGGAACTTGGGGCGAATGCCGCTGCCCGCCAGACGCAGGTCGTCGAGGTCGATCGTGGGCAGCAAGGCGCGTGTCGGTTCGAGGAAGGCCTCGAGCGGCAGGCGGTCGCGTTCATAGTCGGTCGGGTCGTCCTGGTACCGGATTGTCGGTCCCACCCAGACCGCGCCGTCGAGCGTTCTTGTCAGGTGCACGCCCAGGCCGTGGCCCGAGGCGTGGGGCACGGGATAGACCAGGCCGTTTACGAGGTGCCGGGCGCGCGGCGCCAGCTCGGCGTACTCGCCGCGGCAGGGAAAGATGCGGAAGTCCTCGCCGCCGGCCATCGCGGCGACGCGGTGCGCGAACAGGCCCGCCGCATTGACCACCGCGTCCGCCTCGATCCGCTCGCGGGGCGTGACCACCGTGAGGCCGTCGGCTGGGCCGGGCTCGATGGCGAGGGCTTCCGTGCCCAGGAGCACGTGCCCCCCTGCCGCCCGGAAGGCGGCTTCGAGCGCGCGCACGTACTGCTCGGCGTTCAGCCAGCCCGTCTCGGAGGACCAGAGCGCGGCATCGGCGCGCACGTGCGGCTCGAGACGCCGCACAAAAGCGTGATCGACCTCGCGGATGGTCGCGCCCGCTGCGCGGGCACGCACGGCGATGGACGCCAGTGAGGCGTGCTCATCGGCCTGCGCCACAATCAACTTGCCGCAGCGGATATGTGCAACGGCGTGCGCATCGCAGAAACGGTACAACCGCTCCCGGCCCTCCACACAGAGCTGTGCCTTGAGCGACCCGGCCGGATAGTAGAGCCCCGCGTGCACGACGCCGCTGTTGTGCGTGGAGGTCTCGGCTCCGAGACGGCCGTGACGTTCGAGGAGGCAGACGTCCCGGCCGCGCGCCGCGATGGCGAGTCCGGACGCCAGACCCACGACGCCACCGCCGATGACGACAATCACCGCCGAATTCTAGTGTGAACGCCGGCTTTCCGGGTCAACTCAGTGTGCTATCGTGGTGGGCCGATGTCGAAGAAACGCGCGCTGATCACCGGTATCACGGGCCAGGATGGATCGTACCTGGCCGAGTTGCTGCTTGAAAAAGGCTACGAGGTTTTCGGTCTGACGCGCCGGCTCTCGGCCGCCAACTACTGGCGGATCGAGCACCTGCTCGATCGTCTGACGCTCATCCCCGGAGACCTGCTCGATCAGCTGTCGCTCATCCGGGCGCTGGAGAAGGCCCAGCCGAGCGAGTGCTACAACCTCGCGGCGATGTCCTTCGTGCCCGCGTCGTGGGATCAGCCGATGCTCACCGGCGAGTACAACTCCCAGGGCGTGACGCGCGTACTCGAGGCCATCCGGGTCGTCGATCCGACCATCCGCGTCTATCAGGCCTCGTCGTCGGAGATGTATGGCAAGGTGCGCGAAACGCCGCAAACGGAGATGACGCCGTTCTATCCGCGCAGCCCGTACGGCGTGTCGAAGGTCTTCGCGCACTACATCACGGTCAACTACCGCGAGAGCTACGACATGTTCGCGGTGTCGGGCATCCTCTTCAACCACGAGTCACCGCGGCGCGGGCTCGAATTCGTGACGCGCAAGGTTACCGACGGCGTTGCCCGGATCAAGCACGGCCTGAGCCAGGAACTCCGCCTCGGCAACCTCGACGCGAAGCGCGACTGGGGATTCTCGGGCGACTACGTCCGCGCGATGTGGCTGATGCTGCAGCAGGACGATGCCGACGACTACGTCATTGCGACCGGCGAGACGCACACGGTCCGCCGCCTCGTCGAGATCGCGTTTGCGCACGCAGGTCTCGACTGGAAGAAGCACGTCGTGCTCGACCCCGCGTTCCTGCGGCCCGCCGAAGTGGACCTGCTCGTCGGCGATCCTGGCAAGGCGAAGACCAAGCTCGGCTGGGAGCCGACCGTGGACTTCGAGGCGCTGGTCCGCATGATGGTGGACGCCGACCTGCAAAGACCTCGGAGGTAATTGCTACGAAAACTGTAAGCCGAAGGCCAGGCTTACAGTTTTCGTAGCAATTACCTCCGAGGTCATCGCGCCAATCTCGCAGCCAGCAGCACGGCTTCCACCAGGCTGCCGTGGTCGGCCGTGCCGGTGCGCGCGATGTCGAACGCGGTGCCGTGATCGACCGACGTCCGGATGATCGGCAGGCCGAGCGTGACGTTCACGGCGCGCCCGAACGCCGCCAGCTTCACCGGCACCAGGCCCTGATCGTGGTACGCCGCGATCACGACGTCGAACTCCCCGCGCACCGCACGCACGAACAAGGTATCGGCCGGCAGCGGTCCCACCACGTCGATACCCTCCCCGCAGGCGATCGCCACCGCCGGGCGCAGCACGTCGATCTCCTCCCGGCCCAACAGGCCGTCCTCGCCGGCGTGCGGATTGAGCCCCGCGACCGCCAGCCTTGGCGCGCGGATCCCGAAACGCGGCAGCGACGCGGCGGTGAGGCGGATGGTGTGCAGCAGCCGATCGGAGGTCAGCGCCTTCGGGACCTCCGCCAGCGGGATGTGGATGGTCGCGAGCACGACGCGCAGCGCGTCGGACCAGAACATCATGGCCACCTCGACGTCGCCGCAGAGGTGCGCGAGTAGTTCGGTATGGCCGCGCCACGGCAGACCCGCGGCGGCGAAGGCCGCCTTGTTGATGGGGGCCGTGGCGAGAGCGTCGGCGCGGCCGGCCTGCACGTCGGCCACCGCGGCCAGGATCGCGTCGTACGCCGCGCGGCCCGACAGCGCGCTCACCTCGCCGGCCGGATAGCCTGAGAGCGCCGCCTCATCCACCGGGCCATAGAGCACCGGCTCACAGGCCGCACGCACCCGCGGATCGGCGGCCGCGCGAACGCTGATCTCGGGCCCGATGCCGGACGGATCGCCGACGGTGATGGCCACGCGTGGCAGCGGTCGGGTCACAACGTGGCCGCGACCCAGTCGGCGACGATCTTCGGGCTGGCGTTGCGATCGAGATCCTGCTGCGCCTTGGTCAGCGCGGCGAACGCCGCGGACACCCGCGCGCTGTCGAAGCTCGGCACGAGCGCTCGGAGGGCCGGCTCCAGGTCGCCGTTGGCCAGCGGAGTCCGCGCGGCGCCGCCGGCCAGCACGGCGAGGTCGCGCAGGAGCGACTGGACGATGGTGAGCCTGATGCCCAGTGCTTCGCGGTCGCGCCGCTTGGATCCGTGCTGCGTCAGCGCTGTGGCCGCCTTCAAGCGCGTCGTCACGGCGCGCCCGCGCGAGGCGTCGAGCAGGGCCAGGGCGGCCTCGCGATCGGCGTCGAGATCGCCGTCGGCCTCGGCCAGGGCGCGTGTCACGCTCCCGCCCGAGATCGAGGCCAGGCGCGCGGCCTCCTTCTGATCCATGTCCGCGTGGGCGACGAGGACGCGGGCGACGTCGGCCTCGGCCAGCGGACCGAAGCGCAGGCGCCGGCACCGCGAGCGGATCGTGGGCAGCAGCGTGTCCGCATAGGCCGAGATGAGAATCAGCATCGCCGCGGCCGGGGGCTCTTCGAGGGTCTTGAGCAGGGCGTCCTGGGCTTCGACGGTCATCTCGTCGGCCGGGTCGATCAGATAGACGCGTCGCCGCGCCTCAAATGGGCGATAGCCGATCGAATCGAGGACGCGCTCGCGGAGCGTCTTGATCTTGATCGACGCCTCGTCGCCCTTCTCGACCCACGTGACGTCCGAGTGTCGCCCGGCCGCGATCCGCCGGCAGGTGGCGCACGTGCCGCAGCTGTCGCCCTCGCGCCGCTGCGGGCAGTTCACGGCCTGCGCCAGCGCGGTGGCCACGGCCCGTTTGCCGACGCCTTCCGGGCCGGCGAAGATCAGGCTCTGGGGCACGCGCTCACGCGCCGAGGCGTGTCGCAGCAGCTCGACCAGGCGGGCGTGGCCGATCACGTCGGAGAACGGCATCGGTGTCGATCCTAGCAGCCCGCCGGCGCCCTGGCCCGCGTCGGGCCAGCCCACACGCAGGAAAGTTGCGCGCACCGCGGGTGCGGTGCCATAATCACGTGTTGCCAGTCGGGGCGGTTAGCTCAGCTGGTAGAGCACCGGCTTTACACGCCGGCTGTCACAGGTTCGAGCCCTGTACCGCCCACCACCCTTCGCGCTCACGCGCTTCGGCTGGCGGGCCAACGCAGGTGGGGCCGTCAGTCGCTGCGGCTGTCAAGCCAACGCGGGGTCGAGGCTGTGCCGGGTTCGAAAGCGGTCGAAGGTACGTTCGCGGGGTCGTAGTTCAGCTGGTTAGAACGCTGGCCTGTCACGCCAGAGGTCGCGGGTTCGAGCCCCGTCGACCCCGCCACTTTTCCTCCCTTACAACTTCGTCTTGCATCCCGGCCGGCACAGGCACGGGATGATCTTGTCCCCCACCGTGCCGTAGTCGTACGTCAGCTCCTCACCAGGCTCGATCCGGCGCGACGCGCGAATCCAGATGGTCTTGTCCACCACCTCGTGCCAGCAGTTGGGTTTGCAGGCGTGGTTGATGAACCGCGCGACGTTGCCGGCCACGCCGGCATCCCGGCTCCATCGACGGTTGATCCGGAAGACCCAGATGCATCCCTCTTTCAGATACCGGTCCTCACGCTCGAGTGAGTCCGTGTTGAGGATCAACTCGCCCGCGTAGTCGATGATGCGGGTGTTCTTGGTGATGACTTCCTTGGCGAAGACGCCTTGACCGTGCAACTTCGAGCGGCGGCGGACGATGCGAGGGAGCGGACGTGCAGATCGGGACGACGGCATGCGGAGACATCGTAGCGCGATCGCGCGGAACGCGGGACTTGACGCGCCGTTCACTCCGGGACTTCTGGGCTTGTCGCACCGGGACTTCTCGGCTCTCACATCCGGGACTTCTGCGTCAGCCCCCGGCACTTCGGCGCCGCGCGGGCCCGCCAGCGAAGTCCCCTCGCTTTCGTGTAGTCTTCAAGCTGGCGTCGCACTGCGCGACCCCAACCCCATGAACCTCTACGCCTTCACCCTCGCCCTCCACAGCTACCTGCGCTGGGTCGTGCTCGCCCTCGCGCTCGTGGTCCTCGTGCGCTTCTTCCTGGCTTCCCGAAGCGGACGCGCGTGGGCGCCAGGCGACAACAGCCTGCACGCGGCGTTCGTCGGCCTCATGGACCTGCAGTTCACGGTGGGGCTGCTGCTCTACGTGTGGCTGAGCCCGATCACCACGGCCGCCTTCAGCAACATGGGCGCGGCGATGAAGGACCCGGTCATCCGCTTCTTCACCGTCGAGCACATCACCGCCATGGTGATCGCCCTGACCGTGCTCCACGTGAACCGCGCCCGCTCGAAGCGCGCCCGATCGGACCGTGCGCGATTCAAGAGCGTCTGGATCTCGACGCTCGTCGTCCTCATCCTGATCCTGGTGTCGATCCCCTGGTCGATCTTCCCCTACGCGCGGCCGCTGTTCCGCTGATCGTCTGGGACCGGCGCGACCCCTGCGGCCTCGTGGGCAACGCGGCCGAATTCCGATAGACTGCCCGGACCGCGATGACCACACCGACCAGTCCTGTGATCGATCCCGCACGCGCGCACACCTCCGATACATCGGCTGAGTCGCCGGCCGCGTCCCCGCGACCGGCCTCGATTCGCCAGATCTCGGCCACGCAGTTGAAGGCGATGATGGACGCTGGCGAGGCGTTCGAACTCATCGACGTCCGGACGTCGTCCGAGCGCGAGATTGCCGTGATCGCGGGATCGCGGCTGCTCGACCAGCAGTGCCACGACGGCCTGCTGGCGCTCGACCGCGCGACGCCGATCGTCTTCGCCTGTCATCACGGCGTGCGCAGCCAGGCGGCCGCCCATCACTACCTGCGCGAGGGCTTCCGGAACCTGCACAATCTCGAAGGTGGCATCGAGGCCTGGTCGCGGTCGGTCGATCCGAACGTGCCGCGCTACTGACATCCTTCGCCGAGGCCGACGGCCAGACGCACCAAGGAGCACGCGTGGCAGTATCCCGACGAGGGTTCCTGACGATGGCGGGGGCGATCACGACATCGCCCAGTTGGCTGCGAGCGTCCGTGCATGCGCAAGCCACGACCGCGCTCACCGTGCAGGACGTCATCACGCGTGTGCAGCAGGGTCTCGGAGGCGCGGCGCCCTCGACGACCGTGGACGGTCTCAAGGCGGGCCAGCTCGACCAGCGGGTCACCGGTGTGGCCACGACAGCGATGGCCACCGCTGAGGTCATCCGCCTGGCGCTCGCACGCGGCTGCAACCTCGTGATCACCCTGGAGCCCACCTTCTTCGGGCGCGCCGACCAGCCCGCGCCGCCGGCCCGCGCCGCGGACGTCGTCTTCGCGGAGAAGAAGGCCCTGCTCACGGATCGCGGCGTCGCGATCTGGCGTTTGCGGGATCAGTGGCTGGCCCAGCGTCCCGACGCGATGAACCAGGGCCTCGCCGAGGCCCTCGGATGGCAGCAATATCAGGTCCAAGGCCAGGCGCACCGCGTCGTGCTGCCGGCTCAGCGCCTCGACGCGCTGGTGGCGCACGTGCGGAGCCGGCTCGGCGCCAGAGGCCTGCGCGTCGTCGGCGATCCGGCCCTGCCGGTGACGCGCGTGGTGCTCAGCCCAGGGCCGTCGGCGCCCGCGACCACGTTCACGAACCTGGCGACCGCCGACGTCATCCTCGCGGGCGAACCGCGGGAATGGGAAGGCGTCGAATACGTGGAGGACGCCATCACGGCCGGCCAGCCGAAAGGCCTGGTCATCGTCGGCCGCGTGCTGTCCGAGGATCCGGGGATGAGGGTGATGGCGCAGTGGCTCTCGCAGGCGTTGCCCGGAGTGCGGGTCGAGACCGTGGCCGTCGGCGACAAGTACCTGGCGGCCGGCTGCCGCAGGGCGGGCCGAACGATGACGGCTCCGCGGGCACAGCAGAGACCGACCGCCCGTGAGGTGGTCGAGCGGATCAAGACGACGCTTGCGGCCGGTGGGGTCGCGTGGCGCACCGAGACCGTGGATACGTTCAAGGCCGGCAATCCGGACGGGGCGGTCACAGGCGTCGCCACCACGTTCATGGCGACATTCGATGCGATCAAACGCGCCGTGGCCGCCGGGGCGAACTTCGTGATCTCGCACGAGCCGACGTTCTACAACCACCTGGATGATGTGACCACGTTCGCCAAGGACGACGTCTTCCGCGCGAAGATGGCCTTCATCGAGGCGAATCGCGTGGTCGTCTTCCGCTTCCACGATCATTGGCACGCGCGCCGGCCCGATGGTGTGCGCGTGGCCTTGCTGCGCGCGCTCGGCTGGCCGGCCGGCACCGGCACCGTCGTGCTACCCCCGACCACGCTGGGCGCACTGGCGGCCGACATCCAGCAGCGCCTCGGTGTCCGCGCACTCCGCGTGGTCGGTGATCCAGGCCTGACCGTCAGCCGCGCCTCGCTCGGCCTCGGCTACGGCAACCCACAACTGAACGGCGACGTGGACGTGGTGGTCACCGGCGAGTCGCAGGAAGCGGACAGCGCCTGGGACAACATGGCCTACGCCGTGGACTCGGCGTCCACGGCCAGGCCGAAGGGACTCATTCTGCTCGGCCACGAGCGCAGCGAGGGCTACGGCATGGACGAGTGCGCGACGTGGCTGCGCACGATCGTGCAGGACGTGCCCGTGACGTTCATCCGGGCGGGTGAGCCCTTCTGGGGATAAGTGCACACCGCGAAGCTCACGACGAACACGTAGGAAGGCCGTCACGCCCTAAGGCGTATCGGCGCGCGCCCAGGGTCGCTACGGTCGCGAGCGGATCCACAGGAACACGAACGCGACGACGAAGCCGCTGAGCGCGCGGTACTCGTGGTTCCGCCACGCGCGCGCCCAACTGAAGGGGCGGTCGATCGGGCCGGCCGCGCCGGTGCGGTACGCGGTGTACTCGCCAGGGAAGCGCGCGTCGAGTGTGGCCTCTTCCGCGCGAATCGCGGCGGCGAGCGTCAGCCCCAGGTAGGTCATCGCAAGCGCCAGAACCCACAGGCTGGCTGACGAGGCCGCAAAACCGATCCCGAGCAGCGACGACCCGAGATAGAGCGGATGCCGCACATACCGGTAGGGGCCGCTGCGCGTGATCTCGCGGCCCTTCTCGATGTGCCCGGCCGCCCAGAGGCGCAGCAGTGCTCCGGGCACCGCAATCAGCATCCCCGTCAGCCACGACGACGGCGTCGGCGACGCCAGCACGAACGCGGCTCCGGCCGCGGCAAAGCCCAGCGGCACCCGCCACCGCGCCAGGCGGCGAATCAACGGCACGCGTTCAGGCGTGGCCATGGGACTCCCGCAACCGCGCGTCGATCGCCGCCGTCACGTCCGACACCGGCATCGTCCCGAGGCACCAGCGATCGCTGGCACGCCGGCAGGTGCGCGCGTAGTGACACTCGCACGCCGCGTAGCGCGACACGACGCGGTCGCGCGGATCCCACGGTCCGTTGCGGGCCGGATCGGTCGGACCGAACAGGGCCACGACCGGCGCACCGACAGCGGCAGCGATGTGCGTCGGCCCGGTATCGCCCGAGACAAACAGTCTCGCGGCGCGCGAAAGAGCGAGCAGGTCTCTGAGCCGAGTCTCCGGCGCCTTCGTCGCCGCGCCACTGGACGAGGCGACCACCTCGTCGGCCGCGGCCTCCTCGCCCGGCCCCCACAGGACGAGCGACGGCAAGCCGTGATGCGCCTGCAGCCACGCCGCGGTGGCGCCGAATGCCGCAGGGGGCCAGCGCTTGTTGGGCCAGGCCGCGCCGCAGTTGAGCAGCGCGAAGCCACCGGGCCAGCGAGCGAGCACGTCGGCGACCGCCGGGGACTCGACCGCGACGAGGGGAAACTCCGGCGCGCCCTCCGCGGCTCCGACCGCGGCAGCCAGCCGCAGGTTCTTGAAGACGACGTGCCGGCCCTCTCCCACCTTGCAGCGCTCGGTGTAGAACGGGGCGGCAGCGCCCTCGCGCAAGCCGCCCCGAATCGAAGCCCACGACCCGCGCCGCCCCGGACAGCCGCGCGATGGCCGCGGACTTGAGCAGGCCCTGAAAATCGATTGCGACGTCGTACGCGCGGCGCCTCAGTTCACGCCGGACCGCGAGCCAGGCACGCACCGTGCGATCGGGCAACACGACCACGTCGTCGATGACGGGAACGAAGGACAGGAACTCGCGGTGCACGGCGTCAACCAGCCAGTCGATGACGAGTGTCGGATGAGCCCGCCGGATCGCGGCGACGGCTGGCAGGGTGTGGACGAGGTCGCCGAGCGACCCCAACCGCACGACGAGCAATCGGTTCACGCCGGTTCTCCGGCCGAAGCCGGCGCGTCGGGACCGGTGCTGCCTTCGGCCTCGATCTTCGCGAGCAGATCCCGCGTCGAGTGATCCTTCGGGTCGCCGACGATCGCGACGCGTCCTCCGTAGGCGCGCACGACCTCCCGTTCGGGCACCGTGTCCACGGTGTAGTCCGTGCCCTTGCAGTGCACATCGGGCCGCAGCATCGTCAGCAGCCGCTCGACCGTCGCATCGGGGAACAGGACCACGTAGTCCACGCCACGCAGCGCGGCAACCAGCTCGGCGCGGGTGGCGGCCGGCAGGATCGGCCGGGTCGGTCCCTTCAGGCGACGCACCGAGTCGTCGTCATTGATCGCGACAATGAGCCGGTCGCCTTCGGCGCTCGCGCCCTGCAGGTAGCGCACGTGGCCGACGTGCAGCAGATCGAAGCAGCCGTTGGCGAAGGCGACGCGTCGCCCGGCCGCGTGGTCGGCCTCCACCAGGCTCACCAGTTCCGCGTCCGAGACGACGGTGCCCATCAGCGGCGCGCCGTTCCTGAGGCTGCGGCGAGGAGTTCAGCGGCGCTGATCGTCGCGGTGCCGCGCTTCATGACGACGAGGCCTCCGGCGTAGTTGGCCAGACGTGCGGCCACCGGAAACGAGGCACCCGCCGCGATCGCCAGCGTGAACGTGGCAATCACGGTGTCGCCGGCGCCCGTGACGTCGGCCACTTCATCGGACCCCACGATGGGAATGTGGTCGGTGGGACGGCCCGCCTCGAACAGCGCCATGCCTCGGCTCCCCCGCGTGACGAGCACGGCTCGGCAGCCGAGCTTCGCCAGCAACGCGCGGCCCGCCTGCTCGAGCACGGCACGATCTTCATTGATGCGGACCCCAAACAGCGCCTCGACCTCGGCCTCGTTCGGCGTGCAGGCGGTGAGGCCGGTGTAGTCGGCCAGGCCGTACCGCGAATCGACGAGCACCATCGGCGGGCGTTTGACCCCGGAGGCCGCGAGCGCCCGGGCCCAGCGTGCGGGCGTCACCAGGCCGGCGCCGTAGTCCGACAGGATCACGGCATCCGCGCTGCGAATCGCCGTCGCGAGCGCCTGTTCGACGCGTCGCTGCACGGCCGGAGACGCGGCGCTGCCGGGCCGGTCGATCCGCACGACCTGCTGCTTGGCCGAGTGCACGCCGCCGGCGAGGATCCGGGTCTTGACCGGGGTGACGTGGGACGCGGCGCGAACGAGCCCGCGGCAATCGGCCGCTTTGGGCAACGCGTTCCAAAGACGCGCGCCGGCGTCGTCACGCCCGACGACACCGACAATCGACACCCGGGCCCCGAGTGCTGCCGCGTTGCTCGCGGCGTTGCCGGCGCCGCCCGGCACGATCTCCGTCGCGTTGTACTTGAGAATGAGCACCGGGGCTTCGCGCGACACCCGGTCCACCTGCCCGTAAATGAACTCGTCGGCCACCAGGTCGCCGGCGACGACGACGCGGACGCGCGGGAAGCGGTCGATGAGACGCCGGAGCTCCGACGCGCGGGGCGGCGTGGTCATCGCGGGACGCGCTCCTGGCCGAGGATCCAGGACACGGCCTCCATGAGGTTGTCCGCGAGGAGGGCGGCACCAGGCACCGTGCCGCCGTGCGCACGCACGACCTCGGCGCCGTATCCCGTGCGCACCAGCACGCCACGCGCGCCGACGCTTCCGGCCAGCCCCACATCCGCCATCTTGTCACCCACGACCACGGACCGCGTCAGGTCGAGCCCCAGCCGCGCCTGTGCCTGCCGAATCATGCCGGGCTGCGGCTTCCGGCACTCGCACACGACGCGTAGCGCATCGACCACGGCGTGGGGATGGTGCGGGCAGTGAAACCAGCCGTCGATGCGAGCACCTTCCTCGTCGAGCACGCGCGTCATCTCGCCATGGAGCCGGGCGAGGATCTCCTCGTTCAAGTGCCCGAGCCCGATGCCTGCCTGATTGGTCGTCACGCACACCACGAACCCGGCACGGTTGAGCAGACGGACAGCGTCGATCGTGGACGGATACCAGCGCAGGTCCTCCACGCGATTCAGATACCCGACGTCGTGGATCATCGTCCCGTCGCGGTCGAGAAAGACGGCCGGGCGCATCAGGCGGACGGCTCCGGTCCGGCGTCGAACGCGGCGAGCACGGACGCACTGACGCGGTCCACGGTGATTCGTTTCATGCAGCGGTGATCGATGGGACAGTCGCGAAGCATACAGGGCCGGCAGAACACGGATTCGGTGATGACCTCAGTGCGTGCGCCAATCGGATGGGTTGCCCGTTCGTCGGTCGGTCCGAACACGGCGACCACCGGCCGTCCGAGGGCCGCGGCCAGGTGCATGACCCCCGAGTCGTTGGCCACGAAGACCGACGCGCGCGAGGCCACGCCGACGAGGGCCCCGAGACTCGTGCGGCCGATCAGGTTGACGACGCGCCCTCGGGCATCCGGCGCGTGCGTCCGAAGCCAGGATTCTATCGCACGGCCCGCATCCCGGTCGTGCGAGGCGCCGACCATGACACAGTGCAGGCCGCGTTCGCGAATCAGCCGCGCGGCCAGTCCCGCCACGCGATCAGGAGGCCACTGCTTGGCCTGGCCGTAGGCGGCGCCAGGCGCCAGGCCGACGAACGACACGTCCGGCGTGATGCCGTATTGCCTGAGCAGCGCGTCGGCACGTTCGGCGCTGGGAGGCTTCGGCACGATGCGGGGCGGCTCGGCGTCCTCGCAGTAGATGCCGAACCCGCGAACCAGGCCGCGATAGTAGTCGGACTGATGGCGGGTCGTCCGCGCACGTCCGGGGCGGCTGCGCCGCGTGAGCAGCAGGCCGCGGCCAGCCGTCGCCGCACCCCAGCGCTCGGGAATGCCGGCGCGCCGGAAGATCCAGGCCGATCGGAACGAGTTGGGAAACAGGATCCCGAGCGAGAAGCCCTCCCCCTGCAGTGCAGCCACGGCCGAGGCGGTGCTGGCCGGCAACTCGAGCACGCGGGCAATGCCGGTGCCCGTGTCCTCGCGGAACAGCGCCGCCACGGCCGGCACGGCGGCGATCGTGACCGGCACGTCGCGAAGCGTGCGCGTGAGGGCCACAATCGCCGGGAGCGCCAGGACGGCGTCGCCCAGCCAGTTCGGCGGTCGGATGACCACCCGTCGGACTGACGACGGCAAGGGCGAGGTCACCGGGGGAATCACCCGCGCGACTCCGTCTCATCGGTCGCGGCCGCGGGAAACATTCCGGTCAGCTGAGCATCGCCATCGCCGTCGTCGTCGCGCCAGCGGCGATGCATCCACAACCAGAGGTGCGGGTGGCGGCGCACGTACATCTCGAGCACGTTCGTGCAGCGCTGCGTCAAGACGCGGACCGGGTCGGGTTCGTCGGCCGAGGGCGGATCGATCGGCGGCTCGTACACCAGGCGGTACCGCCCGGCCGCCGTCGGGAACGAGAAAACGGGGACGAGCGTCGCGCCCGTGCGCAGGGCCAGGGAGGCGAGCGCGGCCGTCGTCGCGGCGGGCCGATTGAAGAAGTTGACCTTGACGCCGTCGGTGCCGTGGACGTGCTGGTCGATCAGCATCCCCACACATTCGTTGGCCTGCAGCGCACGTAGAACCTTGCGCAGGGCACCCTGCCGATAGATGACGCGGTTCCCCGTCGCGCAGCGCATCTCCTCGAGCAGACGGTGCAGGTACGGATTGTCGAGCGGACGGGCCATCACGGACATGGGCTCGATGACGAGCGCGTGCGCGACCCCCTGCAGTTCCCAGAAGCCGAAATGGCCAGTGAAGATGATCACGCCCTTGCCGGCCGAGAGCGCCGAACGGACGCGGTCGTCGCCCTCGACGTCGAGCCGAGCGCGGATCTGGTCGGGCGAGAGCGCGCTCATGCGAAGGACGCCGACCAGCGCGCGTCCGAAGTGGACAAAGGTGGCGCGCGCGATGGCGCGGCATTCCGCCTGGGTGCGTCCGGGAAACGCCGCCCGCAGTTGACGCGTGGCCAGGCGGCGGTGGCCCGGATCGATCAGGTAGAACGACAGGCCGATGCCGGTGCCCAGGGCGCGCCCGACCCCGTCAGGCAGCCGCCGGACGACACCCCGGACGGCCACGACGAGGGCGTACTCCAGCCGGTGGCGGGTGTCGCGCAGGGTCATGCCCGCGCCTCCGCGAGTCGCTCGAAGAGCCAGGCGCGAAACTGGTCGGCCGGCTCGACCGACACGTCGAGCCCGATCGACCAGACCGGCAGGGGCAACGGGCGCAGCGGACGCAGGCGCGTCGCGTCCTTCTCGGTCGTGACCACACCCGCGGCACCCGCCGCGCGCGTCGCGGCGGCGAGGCGCGCGAGGTCGCGCGCCGTGAACGCGTGATGGTCCGCGAACGTGATGACGTCGGCGACGCGCCACCCCGCCGCCGTCACGGCGTCCACGAAGCGCTCCGGCCGCGCGATGCCGGCGGCCACGACGACGCGTGCGTCGGGCGCCAGGGCGCCGACGCGCGCGTCGATCGGCTCGGCGGGGCCAAGGATGCGGCGGAGGGAGAAGACGCGCGCGGGCGTCAGCGCCGAGAGCCGCGCGGCGACCGGCTCCGGCACGGGGTGGGTATCGACGATGACCGCGTGCGCGCGCGCCAGCGCGCGCACGGGCTCGCGGAGCCGGCCGAACGGCACGCGCCGGTCGTCGAGGTCGCTGGCCGAGATCAGGACGAGGTCCACCTCGCGCGCCACACCGCGGTGCTGGAAGCCGTCGTCCAGGACGCAGGCGGTGGCGCCGAGCGCGCGGACCGCGACGGCCCGCGCGACGGCGCGCACGTCACAGACGAGGACCATGGCGCCCGGCACCTGCCGCGCGAGCATCAGGGGTTCGTCGCCGCTGCGGTCGAGGTCGGCCAGCCTGTGGGTGCCGTCGGAGACGACGACGACGCCGTCCTCGGGGCGGCGTCGTCGATAGCCGCGGCTGAGGATGGCGGGGCGCTCGCCGGCGTCGCACAGCAGGCGCGCGACCAGGGCGACGACCGGCGTCTTCCCCCGCCCGCCCATGGCGATGTTGCCGACGCTGATGGAGGGGGTCAGATCTGTTTTCCACCGTTTCGGGGGGTCGGGTGCCAGATGTCGCTGGGGCACTTGCCCCAGGACATCCGGCACCGAACGACCCGAAACGGTGGAAAACAGATCTGACCCCCTATCTGAACGGCACGACGACGCCGCGCGTGCCGGGCAGCGGCAGCAGATCGGCGATGACGGCCAGGGTGCGCGGCTTGGCGCCGCGGTTGGCGTCGAGCAGCGCGCGCGCCGCCGCCCCGAGGCGCGCCCGCTCGACCGGATCCCCCATCAGCCGCATGACCACGGCCGGCAGGTCGGCCGGGCTGGCGATCTGCACGGCCGCCTGATTCTGCAGGAACGTCTCCGCGATCTCCGCGAAATTCTGCATGTGGGGGCCGAAGACCACCGGCTTCCCGTGCGAGGCCGGCTCCAGGATGTTGTGGCCACCCGCATCGACCAGGCTGCCGCCCACGAACACCACCGTCGCCACGCGGAACAGGTGGGCCAGCTCGCCAATCGTGTCGAGCACCACCACGTCCGTCCGCGGCTCGGCGTCCACGGCCAGGTCCGTCCGGCGCACGACACGCAGGCCCTCGGCCCGGGCCAGCGCCTCGGCCTCGGCGAACCGCTCGGGTTTGCGCGGGGCGATCACCAGCAGGGCCGACGGATACACCCGCCGCACCGCCGCGAACGCGGCGAGCACCGGGGCCTCCTCGCCCTTGAGGGTGCTGGCGGCCATGAACACAGGCCGCGACTCGGGAATCCGGAAGTACCGCAGCACGCGCGCCGCCCCGCGACCAGCCACGGCATGGGCGTCGAGCGACTCGAACTTGAGGCTGCCGGTCACCACCACGCGCGCCGGATCGGCCCCGATCTCGATGATGCGACGCGCCGACTCCTCACTCTGCATGCAGCAGCGGTCCACGTCGGCCAGCACCTGCCGGAAGAACCCCCGCGCCAGCCGATACCGCGGATACGACCGCGCCGAAATGCGGCCGTTGACCAGCATCGTCCTGACCCCGTGCCTCCGGCAGGCCCTTAGCAGATTTGGCCAGATCTCGGTTTCGACCATGATGAAGAGGCGCGGCCGGACGAGTCGAAGCGTTCGGGCCACGGCGGCCGGCAGGTCGAAGGGCAGGAAAAACACGGCGTCAACGCCCGGCATCGACGTCCGGGCCACCTGCTGCCCGGTCAGCGTCGTGGTGGAGACGAAGATCCGGAGGGCGGGGTAGCGGGCGCGCAGGTCGCCGACCAGGGCCCGGGCCGTCAGAGCCTCCCCCACCGAAACGGCGTGAATCCAGATGGATTCCTCGCCATCGAGGTTGACGCTGACGGGCAGGTAGCCCATCCGCTGTGCCAGGCTGCCGATGTGTTTCCGATAGCGCAGGGCCTGGTAGACGAACCAGGGCGAAAGCACGGCCGCCAGCAGCACGATCAGCAGGGTGTAGATCGCGTGCACGACAGGAGCATGATACCGCGCAAAGTTCTTGATAGAATTTCACGTTTGATTGAGGCAGTCCCCGTCTTCATAAGGAGCAGTCGCACATGGCCATCAAGGTTGGCATCAATGGGTTCGGACGAATCGGGCGCAACATCATGCGCGCGGCAATGGCACACGACGAAATCGACATCGTGGCGGTCAACGACCTGACCGACGCCGGCACGCTCGCGCATCTGCTCAAGTACGACTCGATTCTCGGGAACCTGAAGGCCGACATCCAGGCCACCGGCGACACCATCACGGTGGACGGCGACAAGTTCCAGGTGCTCAAGCAGAAGGACCCCGGTCAGCTGCCCTGGAAGGACCTCGGCGTGGACATCGTCTTCGAGGGCACGGGGCTGTTCACCAAGCGCGACGACGCGGCCAAGCACATCGCGGCGGGCGCCAAGCGCGTGATCATCACGGCCCCGGCGACCGGCCCGGACGTGACGGTCGTCATGGGCGTCAATCACGAGACCTACGACCCGGCGAAGCACCAGATCATCTCGAACGCCTCGTGCACGACCAACTGCCTCGCGCCGCTCGCCAAGGTCCTGAACGACACGTTCGGCATCAAGCGCGGCTGGATGACGACGATCCACTCCTACACCAACGACCAGAACCTCCTCGACCTGCCGCACAAGGATCTGCGCCGGGCGCGCGCCGCAGCCTTGTCGATGATTCCGACCACCACGGGCGCGGCCTCGGCCGTCGGCGAGGTGCTCCCGGTGCTCAAAGGCAAGCTCGACGGCATCGCCGTGCGCGTGCCGACGCCGAACGTCTCGCTGGTGGACCTGGCGGCCGAACTGAACCGGCCAGCCACGGCCGCGGAAGCCAACGCGGCGTTCGAGGCCGCGTCGAAGGGCGCCTACAAAGGCATCATCGAGTACTCGACGACGCCCCTGGTCTCGATCGACTTCAAGGGGAATTCGCACTCGTCGATCCTCGACGCGCCCTACACGAAGGTGCTCGACGGCAACTTCATCAAGATCCTCGCGTGGTACGACAACGAGTGGGGCTACTCGAGCCGCTGCGTGGACCTCGTGCGGTACATGGCCGGACGCGGCCTGTAGACAGTGGACGGGCCGGTCGCGGGGCTCCGGGCCCTGCGGCCGGTCACGGCCGGTGTTCTGCCGTCGTCGGTGACCACGCGCGACCCACCCGACCGGCGCGACCCCGTCAGATTCAGATCAGGAACCGACAGATGAAAAGTATCCAGGACCTTCGCCTCAACGGCCAGCGCGTGTTCGTGCGCGTGGACTTCAACGTCCCGATCGAGCACGGCCGGATCACCGACGACACCCGCATCCGCGCCGCGCTGCCCACGATCACCTACGCGCTCGACCACGGCGCCACGGTCATCCTCGCGTCGCATCTGGGCCGCCCCAAGGGCAAGCCCAAGCCCGAGTTCAGCCTGAAGCCCACCGCCGATCACCTGGCGCAGCTCCTCGGACGCAAGGTGGCGTTCGCCGGTGACTGCGTGGGACCGGTGGCCGCCGAGGCGATCGCCGCCCATCCCCGCGGCGTGATCGTCCTGGAGAACCTGCGCTTTCACCCCGAGGAAGAAGCCAACGACAGCCTCTTCGCGAAACAACTGGCCGCGCTGGCCGACGTGTACGTCAACGACGCGTTCGGCTCGGCGCATCGCGCGCACGCGTCCACCGAAGGCATCGTGCATCACATCGCCGAGTCGGCCGCCGGGTTCCTGATGGCGGCCGAAGTCGAGTACCTCGGCAAGGCCCTGCACGACCCGGCGCGCCCGTTCGTCGCGATCCTGGGCGGCGCCAAGGTGTCCGACAAGCTCGAGGTCATCGAGAACCTGCTCGACAAGGTGGACGCCCTCATCGTCGGCGGCGCCATGGCCTACACGTTCCTCAAGGCGCAGGGCGTGCCCGTCGGCAAGTCGCTGGTCGAGGACGATCTGCTCGCCACGGCCAAAGACCTCGAGTCGCGCGCCAGGGCGCGCGGCATCACGTTCCTGCTGCCGGTGGACCACGTCGTGGCGCCGAAGCTGGATGCGTCCGCCCCGGCCTCGACGATCGATGTGGGCGATGCGAGCATTGGCGACCGGATGGGCCTCGACATCGGCCCGAAGACGGTGGCGCTCTACGCCGACACGATCGGGCGCGCGAAAACTGTCGTCTGGAACGGCCCGATGGGCGTCTTCGAGATCGATCAGTTCTCGAAGGGCACGATCGGCGTCGCGAAGGCCGTCGCCCAGGTCTATGGGACGACGATCATCGGCGGCGGCGACTCGGTCGCCGCCGTGACCCGCGCGGGGGTGGCCGACGACATGACCCATATCTCGACGGGGGGCGGCGCGTCGCTCGAGTTCCTCGGCGGGCAGGAATTGCCCGGCGTGAAAGCGTTGCAGAAGAAGTAGCGCCTGTCTGCCGTAGCCCGTTTGCCGTCGCCCGAAAAGGTGCCATGCGTATTCCGCTGCTCGCCGCCAACTGGAAGATGTTCAAGAACGGTCAGGACACGCTGGCCTACGTCCGCGAGTTCGGCGCGCTGGTCAAGCCCGTCAGCAACGTGGAAATTGTGCTGGCGCCGCCGGCGCCATGGCTGATCATCGCCTCGGAGGCCGCGCGGAATACCGGCATCGGGGTCGCGGCCCAGAACATCCACTTCGAACGCGAGGGCGCGTTCACCGGCGAGACGAGCGCGGGCATGGCCAAGGCCGCCGGTGCCAGTCACGCGATCATCGGCCACTCTGAACGGCGCCGGTTGTTCGGCGAGACCGACGACTGGGTGAACCGGAAGACGCGCGCGGCGCTGGCCGCCGACCTCGTCCCGATCGTCTGCGTCGGCGAGACGCTCGAGGAGCGCGAGCAGGGCGCGATGCCCGCCGTGCTCGATCGGCAGGTCGAGAAGGGACTCGAAGGGCTGTCAGCCGACCAGGTCGCCAACCTGGTCATTGCCTACGAGCCGGTCTGGGCGATTGGCACGGGCAAGAACGCGACGCCCGCCGAGGCCGATGAGGCTCACCGGCACATCCGCGGCCGGCTGCGCCAGTGGTTCGGCGGCACGGCGGCCGACCAGACGCGGATCCTGTACGGCGGCTCGGTCAAGCCCGACAACATCCGGGAGCTCATCGGACTGCCGGACGTGGACGGCGCCCTGGTCGGCGGCGCCAGCCTCGATGTGCGGAGCTTCTTCGAGATCGTGTCGCGGGCCGGCAAGGCCGGCTAACGGGCTACGGCTCACGGGCTACGGCAAACGGCCTACGGCAGACAGGCTACGGGAGACGGCAGACAGCCAACGGCAAGACGGGCTACCGCCTACGGGAGACGGCCGACGGCAAACGGGCCACGGGCTACCGGGGACGGGCGGGACGGCAAACGGCCTACGGCAGACAGCCTGCCGCCTGCGGCGGACGGGCTACCGCCTGCGGCAGACGGGCGACAGTCAACGGGCTACGGCGGACAGCCTACGGCAAGACGGGCCACCGCCTACGGGAGACGGCCGACGGCAAGCGGGCCACGGGCTACCGGGGACGGGCGACAGTCAACGGGCGACGGCAAACGGCCTACGGCAGACAGCCTACCGCCTACGGCGGACGGGCTGCGGGCTACCGGGGACGACGATCAACCCGTTCCGCACGAGGGCGACCGCCCGATCCGATACAGCGTGAACACGGCCGTGTCATCGCGCAGCGGCACGGCGTGCCGGGCGACCGGCTCGAGTGTCCAGCCGTGCTGCTCGAGACCGGACGTGAGCCCGAACAGCCGCTCCCAGGTGCTGAACGCCACGTAGAACTCCGGGCTGGTTTCGCACGCGAGGATGTGGACGGCCTCTGCCCGACGCGCCCCGCCCGATGGGCCCGTGAGTTCCCGGTGTAGCGCGAATGCTCGGGGCGTCTTGAGACCGACCAGATCGACCAACGACATCGCCGTGAACTCGCTGAGGTAGCCGGCGTCGTGCACCATCACGACAGTGCCCGGTCGAGCGTGCCCGGTCAGCCAGGCCGCAATGGTCGCCTGGCCTTGGACGACGCCCTTCGACTTCACGTAGTCGGTCCAACGCGTGGGCGCCCACCAGGCGGCCCAGGTGAGCGACATGACAAGCACCAACGTGCGCGCGGCAGGCCTGAGATACAGCAGGCCAATCACCGCCAGCGGCACCGACAGCGGATGCAGGTAGCGGTAGAAGTTGTGGTCGATGGCGCCCGCCCCGCCTGTCGTGAACGCGACGACGAGGATGGCGAGGGACACCGCCACGTAGCGCAGGGCCCGCGTCGGCGGCCGGACCGCCATGACGATCGCCAACGGACCGAGTTGGAGGCACCAGCGGGCGAGCAGGACAACGGCCACGCCCAGGCTGACAGCGACCGGGTCCCGGTAGTACGCGAAGAAATGCTGCTTCGCGCTGATCGTGTTCGGGATCGGCGTGCCGATGGCGGCGAACATGACGATCGCTTCGATGGCCCAGCAGGCGGCCGCAATGGAGAGGTCCCGCTTCCAGAAATCCCGCGCTGTCGTGAACCGGCCGTAGAGCACGGCCGCCGCCAGGATGCCCAATTCGGGCCGGACTGCCGGCAGCAGACCGGCGAGCCATGCGAGGCGCCTCCGTTCAGGTCGATCGCCAGTCAGCCAGTGGACTGCCCACGTCACAGCGGCCAGCGCGAGTCCGGTCTCCTGACCTCCTGCCAGCTGCAACGGCGTCGATGCGCACACCGCACCCAGCACGACGATGCCGGCCTGTGGCCAAGGTCGGTCGAGTTGGCTGGCAGCAATCCTTGCGAGACCCCACAATTAGAAAAACGCACCGATCCAGGCGACGGCTTCAAGTGCCACGAGGGGTGGCACCGCCTGGAGCGCGGCGGCGAGGACGAGGACGTGCAGGAGGCTCGTGGCGCCCGTGAGCGGCGACGCCCCCGGGTACGAGGGGTCTTCCGCAAGAGTCAGATGCCGCGCCGAGTGGAGCGCGATATACGCGTCGTCGTTCGGGAACGTGGCGACGCCGCCGAGCGTGATCCGCACAGCTGCCGCCACGAGCAGCAACGGGAGTACGTGGCGCATCATCGGGCTCACCTGGGGCACGGCCTCCACATCTGCCGCATGAGCATACGGGCTGCGGCGTTCACCGCGGACGGACGGAGGACTTGGACTTCAACGTTCACCACAAGGGACGGAGGACCTGGACTTCGGGCGTTCACCACGGAGCGACGGAGGGGCGCCGTCCCGCCGGCCGCCTGCCGTGGCCCGTCTCCCGTAGGCGGTAGGCCGATGCCCGTCCGCCGTAGCCGGTCTCCCGTAGGCCCGTTTTGCCGTATCCCGTCGGCCGCAGGCGATAGGCGTCTGTCGTCCGTTCCGTGGCCCGTAGGTAGGCCCTCTGCTGTCGGCCGCGGGCGGTAGGCCGTCTGCCGTCCCGGTCTCGCGGTAGGCCGTCCCCTCGTAGCCCGTTTGCCGTAGCCCGTCTGCCGTAGGCGGTAGCCTGTCTTGCCGTAGCCCGTCTACCGCCGTTGCCCGTCCGCCGTCTGCTATACTTCCAAGGTTATGGTGTACTACGCACTCCTGACCCTGTTCGTGCTCGTCTGCCTTCTCCTCCTGGTGGCCGTGCTCCTGCAGCAGGGGAAGGGCGGCGACATCGCGGCCGCATTCGGCGGGTCCAGCAGCCAGACGGCGTTCGGCGCCCGGTCCGGCGCGACCGTGCTGACGCGTGCCACTACGATTCTTGCGGCGCTCTTTCTCGTCGGCGCCTTCGTGCTGACATTGATGACGCAGTCGGGCGGTGGCTCGGTGGTGGGCGGTGTCGCGGCTCCGGCGGCCCCGGCGACGCCGGTCCTGCCGACCGGTCCGCTGCCGACGGGTCCGGCGACGATGACGCCTCCGGCAGGCACGCCCGCTCCGGCGGGCACGAGCACGCCGGCGACCGGCACAGGTTCAGGTTCGACGCCTCCGGCTCCGGGCGCAGGCTCGACGCCGGCGCCGGTGGAAGCGAACAAGCCGGCCGCGGGTGCCGGATCGACGCGCTAGAATCAACCGCTTCGGCGGTCAGTACTTCGCGCGGGTGCCACCCCGCACGAACGACGAGTTCGACAAGCGCCCTCTTTGCGGAAGTGGCGGAATTGGCAGACGCACCAGCTTGAGGGGCTGGCGGCCGCAAGGTCGTGGGGGTTCGAGTCCCCCCTTCCGCACCAACTTGAACTATCAGGAAAGAAACGACCTGTTCGGATCAGGCGACGCGCCAGCGTCGCCTGTGTCGTTTGGGGCGTCAGGCGACCTTTTGCAGGAATTTGCAAGACCGTCGGACTCTCCCCTCGCCTGCTCCAGCCGCAGTAGTGCCATGCGGAGCCGGCGACTTGTCGTGTTCAGGTAGCGAGTCGTTGTGCTGAGGCTTCGGTGTCCCAGGAACTTGGATACGTCGGTGGTGAGCACGCCGGCCTCCTCGAACCGGGATGCCGCCTCGTGCCTCAAGTCCCGAAGCTGGAACCCGGTCAGCCCGGCGGCCTCCCGAGCGTTCGCCCACGCCGTCTTGATGGACTTGCTCCGCTCGCCGAGCCGGTTCCCGAACACGTAGGCCTCGGCCGGCTGCGGTTCCGGCGACCTGGCTCAGGTCCGGACCGAAATCGGTGCCCTGTCCGTCGATCCGGTGGCAGGCCGCACAGACGCGGCGGAATACGGTCGATCCAGCCTCAGCGTCACCCGAACGCAGAGCGAGCTCTCCCGGTGTCCGGACGATGGCGCCACTGGCGGCCAGTGCCTGGGGCATGCGGGTTGTGCGCGACGCCCTCGCGGTCCCGGCCCTGATGCACGGCGAGGGTGTACGGGAGGTGCTCTTCCTCCGTGAGCTCCCGGGCGAACGTCTCGAGCCAGCGCGATCTGATCGTCGACGCTCAGCTCACGCGGGAGCGCGAAATCGGCACTGACGTACAGCCGCCCGTTCGCGCGCTCGTGCAGATCCGCCGCATCCCAGTACGCGCGCGGGCCGTCCTCCGCCCATGACGGCATGTGCGCCGACTCGGTGTAGATCGCCGGATCGCGATCCTCGTCGGCGTATTTGTCGCCTCGTGTCACGTAGTCGAACGCCGCCGCCCCGGACGCCCCACCGCCGCGCGAGCCGGACCGAAACGACAGGTGAAACGATCCACCACCGCTGCGGGCGTGCCCGCCGCCGGGAATGCCTCGGTTCGTAGCGCTCGTTCCATCGCGGCCCCTCACACGGGCCACAGGCGCACGCCGGGCGTTTCGAAGAAACGCCAAAGTGCGCCTGTGGCCTTTCTCAACAGGTGGATGTTCCGCGCGGCACCACGGCCACCGGCCTCAGGCGAGGGTCCGCCGCCCAGCACGCGGCGAGCGTGGTCGCGTTCTATCGAAGGCGTCAGGCGGTCTTCGCCGGATCGAGATCGAAGACGACGCGGTCATGCGGGCGACTGAGGTGCGCATCCAACCAGCGCACCAACTCCGCGCGCGTCCGCAACGGCGGGACGCCTTCGTGGTCGAGGGCGGCCAGCACCGTGCCGCCGATCAGGATCTTGCGTCGCGTATCGCGGCGCCGCTCGGCCTTGCTGGCGCGGGCCAGCAGCCGTTCCTTCTCCGCTCGCAACCGGGCGAGGCGGTCGTCCAGAAGTTCCAGTCGCGCGCGGACCTTCTCGGATTGTGCCATCGTGACCTCCGCGTCAGAGTTCGCCGTACTCCATCGTCAACGCCTCCCACGCGCGGCGAATGTCCGGCCCGTCCAAGGCCCGGCGAAACAATCGGCGGACCACGGCCCATTCCTCGGGTGAGAAGAACAACGTGATCCCGTTGTCGTGCGCGCGGAACCAGATCGTCGCCGGCTGATCCTGCTCGCCTGCCGTCACCCCGCCGATGAAGTCCGCAGCGTTCCAGCACTCGGTGACGGCGTTCCCCGCCAGACGCCGGACCATGGAGTGGAATTCGCGCAGGCGAGGATAGCCTGAGATGGGATAGTGCACGCCGCGGGCGGCCGGGAGGCTCAGGAGCACCGAGAACTCCACGCCGGCGCCCCGCGCGAAGTGGAGGGTGAACTCACCCTCGCTGATGGACGGGATGGGCGGCTGGTAGGTCCCCTCGCGGTCGGCCGCGTGGTCCCGGACGGGCTGTTGCGTGTCCTTGAAGTGACCCCGAGCGGCCAGGCGCCAGAGCGACGACCAGAACGGCATGAGCGCCCTGTTCAGACCCGCCGCGCCCGGAAGGGCGTCTTCCTCGATGAGCGCGTACAGATTGCGGGCGGCGAGGAGCGGCTGCCAGGTGGCGGAGAGGTCGGCACTGCGCCGGCGAGCCTCCTCGACAGCGCGACGAACGGTGCTCGGATCCACAGCGGCCGCCTTCCCGCTGCGCTTGGCCGGGGCAGGCCGGCAGTCGGCTGGAAGGTTCCCGAGGTAGTACGTGTCGAGCCGCACGTCCTGGTCGGGCCGCAGGACGTGAACGGCAAGAAAGGCCTCGAGGACGGCGAGGAGCGCGTCGCGCGACACCTGAGTGGGCGTGTGGGCAGACGCGGCCTCGAGCCCCTGACGGACGAAATGGGCCAGCACCGTCCACTCGGCGCGGGACAGGTCCGCGCCGGCCTCGCCCTTCCGCCGAATCTGCAGCAGGCTGTCGGTGGGCTGGGCCAGCAGGTCGACGACTTCAAGGCGACCGTCGCGGGCGGATTCCAGAAACTGTTTGGCGATCTCGGACGTCGACACGGGCTCGCCCGTCTTGGACGACGCGAGCTGCCGAGCGCGTTCGAGCCGGCGGCGCAGGGCATCGGTGATGCGGACGGACAGGGTTTGCTGTTGGGGCTTGTCAGCCATGGAACGCCTGCACGGTGCAGATCATCTGATACTGTCACTGTATCGATACATGATGCTTAGATTACATTTGAAGCATCAGCACGTCAATTCACGCAGGGCTCTGGTTTCGGTGGGCTCGTCAGCTGTATTCTGGATTCGGTCTGGTCGCACTTGCGATCGCGGTCCTCAGCGTCGCCGGGTTGGTCGGCTACCTCATCGAGTCTCGCGCGCGCGAGTTCGCTGTGCGTGTGGCGCTCGGTGCCACGCGCGATAACATCGTCGGTCGTGCCATTTGGTCGAGCCTCGAGCCGGCGATCATCGGCGCTGCGGCCGCACTTATTGGGGCACTCGCGGTCGGTCGGCTGGGTCGAGTCGTATCTGTTCGGTCTCAGCGGCGCCGATCCGCTGACCTACGCGACCGTGTTCGTCACCCTGATCGGCTGCGTGGCGATCACGGGCGCCCTCGCGACGCGGGCGCGTGCGTCGCCTCCCGGTGGCGGAGACCCTGCGCAGCGAGTCGCGCGGTTCTGTTCCGGGACGGTTCGACTGCCATAGAATCGAGATGAGGCCGCAGATGACGACCGTCCCTGTTCTCGTTCCCGACGAGCTCTTCAGGACCTGTACGCCGCACGCCAGATGAAGTGGCGACCGAGATGCGCCTGGCTCTGGCGATCCGGTGGTACGAGCGTGGCCTCATCTCGCAGGGCACGGGGGCGAACCTGGCCGGACTCAGCCGTTCCGGGTTCCTGGACGCCTTGTCAGCCGCGGGTGTCTCGCCGTTCCAGGAAACGCTCGAAGAGATCCGTGAGTCGGAGACGCGTGGCTGATCAGTGGGTCTCGAACGCGTCCCCGCTGATCGTGCTCGCCAGAGCTGGCCATCTCGACCTCCTGCACGGGCTCCCCACCCCCGTGCTTGTTCCTGCGGCTGTGATGCTGGAACTTCGCGCCGGCGATGCACGAGACGGAGCCGCCGATGCCGTTCGCGCGCTCGAGTTCGTCTCTCGAGTCGATGACATCGACGTCCCCAACAGCATCGCCTCGTGGCGGCTCGATGCCGGCGAGTCTCAGGTGCTCGCCCACGCCGCCGCCAGGAAGGACGCCGGGGTGTTGCTCGACGACCGCGCCGCTCGGCGTTGTGCGCGAACGCTCGGCCTTCCACTGCTCGGAACGATCGGACTCATCGTACGAGCGAAGCGTGTCGGAGTCGTGGCCGCGGCGAGTCCGGTGATCCGAGCCGTCGTTGACGCGGGTCTGTACATCGACGAGGGCATCGTGACAGCCGTCCTCGCAGAGCTCGGCGAAACGTGGTGATACCCGGAGAGGTCTCCGCAATTCGCGTGCTGAATTCTCTTTGCAAGAATTTGCAAGCCGAACAGCGTTCGACGGCGTCAATCGGTGTTCGTCAGCCATGACGTGTCACAGCCGACCCCGATTTTACGGGGTCGGCTGCGATCGGCTTTCACTTCGGCCAGCTTGAGGGGCTGGCGGTAGCAATACCGTGGGGGTTCGAGTCCCCCCTTCCGCACCAACTTGTAAGCGCTAGGAAGTCAGTGACTTAGGCGGGGACGACTCACGCGATCGTGAGTCGCGCTTCGAGCGGCGGGCACCGACGGTTTGCAACCGCGAGGTGGCGAGTCGTTTCATCGACCTGTCGCATCGGCGCAGCCGCAACGTCACCCTCGCTCGCGGGTGCTCCTCTTACACCCGAGCCGACTTCGACCGCCTGCCACGCACGGGCCGGTCGAGGCTCTCGAGCAACGCCCGCGCGTCAGACAGATCGGGCATATCGAACCCCTCGGTGAACCAGTCGTAGACGGCACCGACGAGCGCGCGCGCGTCCGCAACCTTGCCTTGACGTTGGCGCAGCCGCGCCAGCCTCGTGGCCGCCCGCAGTTCCATCGACTTGGCCGACTGGCGCTGAGCGATCGCGATGGCCTCCTCGAAGCACTCGGCGGCCTCGTCGTCTTCCGCGGCCGTCGCGCAGAGGTCCCCCTTGGCGATCAGCGCCAGCATGTGGGGCATCGACTCGCCGATGCTCCCGGAGACGGCGATGGCCTCGTCGACCGCGGCGCGCGCGGCGCGCGTCTCGCCCGCGCCGGCGAGTGCCTCCGCTCGGATCGCCATGAACCACGGCGCGGTCGCTAGGACGCCGGTCCTGGCCTGCCCGAAGAGTCCCTGTTGGAGCAGCTGGGCCGCGGTAGAAGGGTCGCGTCCCTCCTGCACTAGGAGCCAGCCTCGCATCTCGCTCGCGCGCGCCATCGACTGAGGAAGCACGTGACGGGTGGCCAGGGCGTCGAGCGCGTCCAGGCTGGCGGACACGGCCGTCAGCTGGCGTGCGGACAGGTGCACCCAGCAGAAGAAGAACAGGGCGTAGGCCTCGCAGTGCGGGATTTCGATCCGACGAGCCAGGTCGAGCGCGGCAGTCACCCTCGCCAGCGCCTGCTCCGGATAGCCCAGTGCCCACGCCGCCAACGCGCCGAATGCCAGGCAGCCCACGCCTGGATCGTCGCCATAGGCCAGGGCGACCGAACGATGGCGCACAAGATCGTGGGCGGCGGCTCCGCGATCGGCATGCATCCTGGCCGCCTCCAGCTCGCCGCGAAAATAGCGGACGTAGGCCATCACGCTGTCGACGACGAGAGGCAGCGGATCCGGCGCGTGCCGTGCGAGGTCCACCATCGGTTCGCCGACTGCCGCGGCGTCGGCGTACTCGCCCCGAGCGCAATGGAGGCGCACCATGCCCAGGAGCGCCGGCACCAGCGCCGGACTCCGTTCCAGCCGTTCGCTCAGCTGCCGTGCTCGCGTTGCTGCGGCGGCCACTTCGGGCACGCCGTATCCCTTGGCGAGCATGAGCGGCTGGCTCAGGAGCATCTGCACGCCCAGCTCCGATTCGTCCCGCGCGCTCGTCGCCGGCAGCGACGCGAGCAGGCCGAGCGCGTGCTGCAGCACGTCGATGGCCTCCTGAAACGCCTGGCGCTTCAATGCGTTGGTCGCCGCCTGATGCAGGTGGGCGATCGCGCTGGCAGGATCTCCGCCGCGCTCGAAGTGCACGGCCAACTGGGCGGCGCGATCGCGGACCTGAGCATCGGGAGCGGTGAGTTCGAATTCGGCGATGCGCCGGTGCAGCCGGGCCCGCCGCGACGCTGAGAGCCGGTCGTACAACGCGTGTTGGTAGAGATCGTGGACAAACGTGTAGTGGCCGTCGACGTCGGCGGCCTCCGCCACGAAGACCCCACGGCGATTGAGCCGGTCGCACCGTTCGCCGATCCCGTCCGGCGTCGTCTCGAGCGCCGCGGCGACGGTCTCGGCCGAGAACACGCGGCCGGCCACGCTGGCCGCCTCGAGGAGGCGCTGGTCCTCGGCTGGCAGTCGTTCCAACTGCCGATCGATGAGCGGCTTCAAGCCCTCAGGCACGCCGGCGCCGAGGGGCTCGACGTCGCCCACGACGCGCCAGACGCCAGCGTCGCGCGCGATGAGGCCATGGCCAAGCAGCTCATCGACCACGGCGATCATGAAGAGCGGATTGCCGTCCGTGCGGCCGTGCACCGCCTGGGCCAACCTTCGACACACGGGGTCTTCGCGCGCCAACTCGAAACGGTCGGCGAGGTACGCGCCCGCCGCCTGCTCCGAGAGAAAGCCCAGAGGCACGTCGACGCACAGCCCGCGGCTCTGTAGCTCCTGCGTGAGCGTTCGCAGCGGGTGACCGCTCACGATGAGGTCGGCAGGGCGATACGTGCAGAGCACCAAGAGCCGCGCCGGCTCGCGCCGCCGCGCCAACACGCTCAACAGGTCGAGCGTCGAGTGATCGCTCCAGTGCAGGTCCTCGAACACCAGCGCCACGGGCATCTCGATCGAGAGCGCTTCGAGCGCTTCGGCCATCTCCCGCAGCATCCGGTCGCGTCCGGCGCCCTGCGTCCGGCGCAACAACCCGTCCAGTTCGCCGTCGGTCAGTAGGGCCGGAAGCTGCACGAGCCAGGTGGGCGCGTACTGCTGCAGCGTCGCCGTCGCGCGCTTACCCGCGCGAGACCGGCAGATCTGTCGAATCGCCTCGAGCACGGGCAAGTAGGCCTCGCTCCCGCCGTGCTGCTCGACGCATTGGCCGCGCCCCACGAGCACGCCGTGCCGATGAGGCAACGTCTCGACAAACGCATCCACGAGAGCCGTCTTGCCGATGCCGGGCTCGCCAGTGACGAAGACGATCTGCCGCTGCCGATTGAGCGCCCGGTCGAGGCAGCGATCGAGCTTCGTCCGCTCGCGGTCGCGTTCGATCAGGCCGAGCGCGGGTCCCTCGACTGCCGTCGGTGCGGCCGAGGGCTCACGGGGCGTCGCCTCGCGGCGGACTTCTGCCAGAAAGCGGTATCCCTGGTGGGGAATCGTCTCGATGAACCGCGGCGCCTCCGCATCGTCGTCGAGCGCGGCCCGCAGGTCGCGCATCGTGCCGCGCAGCAGCGTCTCGTCGACATGCGTGCGCGACCAGACCGCCCGCAACAACTCCTCGCGCGTGATGAGCCGCCCGGGGTGCTCGACCAGGTACTGCAGGGCGGCGAAGAGCTTCGGTCGCAGCGGCACCACGGTCGACCCACGCCATAGTTGCCGGCCCGCCGGGTCGAGCCGGAACGTCCCAAAGGCGATACCCAGCTCGGAACCCATCAACGCCTCTCGACACGGCGTGGAACCTGCGCCTGGAGCCGTTTCACGCCGCCTGCACGGCGGCTCCACGCCCATTTCAGGCCCGCTTTCACGCCGCGATCGCGTCTCCTTTTACCACGGAACGGGGCCCGGCACTTCAGAGCGATCTGGCCCGTGCGCGACCCCGGTGTGGAGGACTCGTGGTGACCCGACTTGCGGTGCGACCAGATCTAGCCTTCTTCGCCCCCGTTGTTTGCCTCGCCCTGGCACTCGCGACGACAGAAGGGTTAATCGCACGCCAGCAGGTGTCCGCCCTGGGCGACCGACACGCTTCGGTCGATCGAGGGATACCCCGCTACCAGGAAGCGACGGATCTCGTCTCAGTGGGGCTGGACGTGCGCGGCCGGCAGCAACGCCTGGCGCCGAAGGCGGCCGCCGCCTGGCGCGAAAGGCGGCGCGCCGCCAAGTCCGATGGCGTCAGGCTCCTCCTCGTCTCGGCGTTCAGGAGCGTTGACGAGCAGCGACGGATCTTCGCCCGCAAGCTCGGCGCCGGTCAGGCGCTCGCAGGCATCCTGGCCACGAACCTCCCGCCCGGCTTCAGTGAGCACCACACCGGCACGGCCGTAGACCTCGCAACCCGGGGCAGCACCGCGCTTGTGGAGGACTTCGAACAGACGGCCGCGTTTCACTGGCTCGAAGCCCATGCACACCTCTATGGGTTCTCGCTGAGCTACCCGCGCGGCAATTCGGCCGGCCTCATGTACGAACCGTGGCGCTGGGCGTACCGACCGGCAGCGCCTTTCACGGGGATTTCACGCCTATTTCACGCACGTCTTCACGGAGAGGCCGCGCATGCTGGTCTCGCCACGATGCTTCCTGCCAACACCAGCCGGCCGGACCTCGCGGACGCCAATACCCGTTTTCAGTGACGTCACCAACCAGCCTCAGGAGATAACAACATGTCCCTCTCGGGCTTTCGCCAAACAGTTCTTGGCGTCGTGATGTGCACGGCGCTAACGGCCCAGGCGGCCGCGGCGTCCACGATAGCCGTGGGTGTCACCAACACGACGGGGTCGCAGCTCGTCAGTGACATCTCGTTCACGCTCGGGTGGTCGTTCACGGCCCTCAACGACATCGTGGTCACCGATCTCGGCTTGTTCGACGATTCGATGGACGGCCTGGGAGAGAGCCACGAGATTGGCCTGTGGAGCAGCAGCGGCACGCTGCTCGTCTCCACGACCCTGGCGAGCGGAACGTCAGGGATGCTCGTGGGCAACTTCCGGTTCGCCCCTGTCGGCCTGACGACCCTGCTCAGCGGTCAGACCTACCGCATCGGCGCACTGTTCCCGGCGAGCAACCCCAATCAAGATCCCCTGGTCTTTGTCGGCGACGCGACGGGTTTCAGCCCATCCGCCGACGTCCTGTTCCTCCAGAGCCAAGAAATCGCGGGGCCGACACTGACCGACCCAACGAATTCTTTCAGCGCCGAGCCTGGTTACTTCGGACCGAATTTCCGCTACGGTCCGGCGCCGACCACCGTTCCAGAGCCAGCCACGCTGTCTCTGATGGGCATGGGGCTCGCGCTGACCGCTCGCGCGTTCCGTCGGCGTCGCCTGGAGGCGCGCTGAACACGACATAGCTGCACGTGCGTTCGAGCGATTCGACTTCACGCTCGGACGCACGGTGGGGCGCCACAGGAGAACGCACATGACCGCATCCCTGTTGACCAAGACATTCGTTCCTGCCCTTCTGGCGGTGGTCACTCTGGTCGCCCCTGCCAGCGCCCAGACGCCACCTGCCGCCGGGCCGATGGCCGTCGAACCCAGCATCGCCTTCGGCAGCAGTTGGGGCTCAGACGCGGGCACGCACGCTCTCGCTCTCAGAAGCAACGGCGACGTGCTCACCTGGGGCAGAAACGGGAACTGTCGGCTCGGCCGGAACACCAACACCCGGAACGGCGGAATCGCGGCCCACATGCCGACGGTGGTGATGCACAACGCGAAGGCATCGCCGCGAGTGACACCATGAGCCTGGTACTGACGAACGAGGGCAAGGTCTACAGCTGGGGCAGTGGGGTTCCGATGGGCCGCGGCTACTACCCGTGCGACGGTCCGGCTGCGGTGCCATCGCTCGCCGGCATCAACGTCGTCAGCATCGGTCTGGGCTACGACTTCGGCGTGGCCGTCACCGACAGAGGCGACCTCTACTGCTTCGGGGAGTACAACGGCTGCCCGGCCAAGAACGCCGACAAGGCATTCACGCGCCTCTCTATTCCGGGCCTCGACGGTAACGTGCTCGATATCCGGGCGGGAAGCTACCACACGCTGGTTCGAACCAGGGACCACAGGCTGTACGCCTTCGGCCGGTCGCGATGGGGGCAGCTGGGCGACGCGCGCTTCACGCAGGGTGGCTTCGTCTCCGGGATCACTGCCGCGCCGGTCTTGACCAACGTCACGTCGTTCGCCGCGGGCTTGTGGCACAGCGTGGCACTGAAAGACGATGGCACCGTGTGGACGTGGGGCCACATCGAAGAGTCCGAGCTCTGCGACGGCACAACCGCCGTCAAGCGTGTCCCAACGGGACTCCCGGCGCTCGCCGGTCAAGCAGTGCAAGTCGCGGCAGGGTTCGGTGGCACGTTCATCAGGACGAAGACGGGCACGCTTCTCGTGCGCGGCCAAAATCGACAGGGTCAGTTGGGCCTGGCCCCAGCGGAGCAGGGTACAAGCGTCGTCACTGCGCCCGGGCCGACGCCACTCACAGTCCCAGCCAGGAGCTCGATCATGGCTGTGAGCGCTAACTACAGCGCGTTCAGTCCCGACGGCTGTGCGGTCTACATGTCCGGTCTGCCCGGCCCACGAGGAGGCAATGACGGCGTCCGCGGAGCAACCGAGCCCTCCTCAGAACGGTTTGCACCTCGCGCGGGCCTCTCGCTCTGCGCGCCACGGTCGACGGCGGCCATGCCGGACGTGGACGCCGGAGCGCTCCACCCGCCGGACGCACCCGGCGCCGCGGGCGTGGAGTGTTGGGTGCCGAAGGGCGTGGCCGGACGAGGACGCGATCCGCGGCCCGTTCCTATCCAGCAGGCCATGCAGACGGTCGAGCGACTCCTCAAGGAAAACGAGGCGTTCACCGCCCAGGTACCTGAGCGCGTTCGCATTTCGATATCGAGCAACGTCAACAATATCCTGTTCGTCTCCGCGCAGCCGCGGGCCCTGTGGTCGAACACGGCATGCGGCGTGTTGGGTAAGGAAGACGACGGCTTGAGCCTCGTTGAAGTGTCCTTCAACGGAGACCTCGTCGGCCGAAATTTCCGGAACGGACACATGACGCCGAGCCGATATGTGGCCGGTGTTCCGGTCTACAACTTCCCGGCATTCGGGGGCGTGAAGTTCGAGAACGTGGTCATCAGCAAGGACGGCAAGATCCCCGTTGTTCCCGTCACGCTCGCCGACCGGCTGGACAAGGAAGCGCAGAACCTGACGGAGTTCCTCGAAGACAGGCGCAAGAAGCTCGCCGAGATCGCGGTGCCCGGGGCTGTGGCGACGCTACGACAGTCTGCATCAGAGCTCCAGCGACAGCTCGAGGCTCTGCGCGTCTATCGCGCGTCGTTCTCCGCCGACGAGCTTCGCGCGGCCTTTGTCGAAGGCGATCGGAACGGGCCCGAGGCGCGCCAAGTCGACGCGCGCGTCAGGGCGCTCGAGGCGCTGTCTCCCGCGGATCAGGCGCGCGTCAACGACCTCGGGACGCGAGCGCGAGCGCTTCAGCGTCGAGTTCAGACACGCGGAATCGAGCCGCAGGAGGTCGCGAGGCTTCGTAGTGAATCCGACGATCCCCTGAACCAGGCGAAGGCCATCCTCGAGGCGCACCGCAGCCGGGTAGCAGCCGAGGTGACAGCCCTGCGGAACGACTTCGCGCTGAAGCTGATCAGGCCGAGCGACGCGTCGCGGGCCACTGAGTACAAAGACGACCCGACCTGCTATGACCCCGCGGACCCGGGTCGGATTCAGCTCATCGTGCTGAGATTTGACGCCTATTCCAGTCGAGAGACCGCGAACGCGAAGGCGCAAGCATGGATGGATCAGGTGATGAACACGATCGACTACGCCGCGCTCAAGGCGTTGATCCGCTGATGGCGCGCGCAACATCCCTCCACGGAGACGCCGATGGCACACACCGCACCGTTCGATGACCAGCCCCAGACCGCGACGCCTGAACGGACCTCGCTCTCGCCCGACCGCGCGTTCGTCGTCCACTTCTACGCGGCCGCCCGCGGGGCCGCGATCGAAGCCGGCCGAGCCGAACACGTCCGCACGGGACGGACCACTCACTTTCGATCCTGGGAGGAGCTGGCGGCGTTCGTCACCGACACCATCAGCCGTTCAGCCCTTTCGTAACAGCGACTCAACCTCGAGACCAACAGGAGATCATCATGTCCGCATCCACACTGAAAGTCGGAACGGTCGCCCTCGCGATGGGCGTCGCCCTGTTCGGCCACGGCGTCGTGGCCGCCGACCAGCAGAGGCCCCAAGCCGCGGCCGCACTGCCGCAGCCTGCGTCGCTCGCGCAACTGCTCGGCCGCATTCCAGTGCTGCCAACCACGCTCCTGGAGGCTGATCGGCTGGTCAACGAGAACCAGCAGCTGCCGACCCTGGTGGCGCTCGAAGCAGGCCTTGCGGCGCACCAGGCTGCCATGGAAGCGATCCTCGCGACCTCGGAAGAGAAGATCAGCGGCCGTGCAGGTCTCAGACCGACACCCGCCCAGACCATGCAAGGAGCCGAGGCCGCCGGGGCCGCCCTCGGCATCGACATGGCGCGCATGCAGACGGACAAGGCCTACGCCAAGCAGATGCAGGCGAAGATGAAGACCATGTCGCCATCGGAACTCATGGCGGCGGCAATGGGCATGCAGCAGGCCATGAACACGGGGCGGACCGGCGAGGCCGTCTACGACTCGCCCGCCGTGAAGGCCGCGGCGGAGGCAGGCCAGGCCCTCCTGGTGCCAGGCTCGACAGCGGCCGCAGAGGCGGCAAGCGAACGGCGCTGGGCCGATGTCGCGACGAAGGTGGCGGCGATCGAAGCCAAGCATGCCGCGGCGATCGCGAAGTATCCGCCGCTCGTGAGATGTGACGGCGAGGGTGGCGGCGGTGAGAGGTGCCACGCCGCCTTGGCGCGCTATCTGGCCGCGGTGCCGCAGATGATGCAGCTCGTCTATGCGCGCGACGCGGAAGTGCTCAAAGTGGAGGCGGCCGCGTTCGCCGAGGAACGCGCCGTCGTCACGCTGGACATTCGCCGAGCCGACGACCTGCTGCGGGCCGCCGAGTACGGCGCCACGGCACAGGAGGTCGGGAGTCCAGTCCACATCGGCATGCTCGACGCGCACGCGGTTGATCTGATCGGCGCGCTCGCACGCAGGTTCGAGAAGATCGTCACAGGCGCCGCATTCGCGACCCACTGTGGGCCCAAGTACTTGGGAGACGCGGCCCATCCGTGGGGCACCCGCGATTGCTACGTGCGGAAGTGACGAGGGGCGCCATGAATCGCCGAAGCTGGAGTGTCGCAGGTTGCGCGGTGGCGTGGGTGGTGGCGGTGGCGCTGGTGAGCGCCATGCCCGGCGCACCGGTTCCCGAGCAGATCCACGGCGGGCCGCCCATCTGCCCGCTCACCGTCGAGCAGGGGGAACAGGCGGCCGCGGCCTTCGCCACCCTGGTGCCGACCTTCCTCGAACCTCGGTGCCAGAACTGCCACGGGGGCGTCGACCCGTTTTCCGACAGCGGCAGACACGGCGGGCCCAAGATGAAACGCATCGTCACCGGTCGGGACATGGATTCGATGGACAGAGATGCGGCCGCCACCGCTCAGACCTGCCAGGAGTGTCACGGCGTGCGCGGGTGGCGAGTGGCGCCTGCCGAGCTCTCATTTGGCGGCAAAGATGCCATCACATTGTGCAAGCAGGTGAAGGGCCACTTCGGTTCAGACGCTGGCCGCGAAGCGGCTCAGGACTTCATGACCCACATCGCGCGCGACACCTTCATCAACATCGGGTTTCAGGGCACACGCGGCCTCACGGAGTTTGGCCGAGCGTTCTTCGAGGCGGATTCGGGGCGTCCGTATCGGCCCGAGCCGCCGGCCGCGTCCCACTCGAGCGTGAATCAGGCTGCACGGGAATGGGTGGATGCGATGGAAGGTAAGTTCCGCGGGAACGACGCGTGCGGCTGCGTCCCAGAGCGCTACAACATCGTCATCGACGAGTCGCTCTACCGCCAGGTCGGGATGGGTCCGACCAACATCACTTACCACGGCAAAACCAGCGTCACAATCCCGCTCGTATTCAACGCGGATGGCACGTTCACGGCAGAAGGGAAGAGCACTCGCACGATCCGGGCGGACATCACGGGGCCGACGCCCTGCGTCCAGAGCGCCGAGTTGCCCGTGACATGGCGGATCACGGGGCGACTGACAGAAGGCAATGTCGCCGCGAACCAGGTCGTTCAGATGGACATCACGTTCTCCGCACCAGCCGCGCAGGGAACCTCGTCGTGTGGTGATGACGGCCCGAGCATCCGTGCGATCGACAGCCGCACCTTCGACAACCCGCTGAGGCGCGTCACCGTGCCGGCATACTCGGTGGCGGATTCCGGGACCTACCAGGTCGGAGAACCCGGGTCGCCGAAGAGCAACGTCACGGTCTACATCGAGAAGGAGAAGCAGCCATGAACGCCAGGATCTGGGCAGGTTTCATCGCCTTCGCCCTACTTGTCGGTGGCAACACCGGTGGACGTGCCCACACAGCCGCCACGACACCGGGCGCCGTGGAACCCAGTATTGCCTTCGGGCTGGGGACTGTCGTGGCCCTGAGAAGCAACGGCGACGTCCTGACGTGGGGCGACCAGTCCATCAAGTGTCTGCTGGGGCGTAAGGCGGCGCTGGGCAAGGTGGATCCCAACCCCGGCGTGGTGATGCACAACGTCAAGGAGATCGCCGCGGCGGGGTCGATGCATCTGGCCCTGACAGTCGACGGCAAGGTCTACGGATGGGGCGCCGGTCTCCCGATGGGCAGCAAACATTACCCGTGCGACGGTCCTGCCCTGGTGCCGTCTCTCGCAGGATTGAAGGTAACCCACATTGGCGTCATTGCCGGTTTCACCAACTACGACAGTTTCGCCGTGGCCGTCACCGACACGGGTGACCTCTATTGCTGGGGCAGCAGCTACAGTTGCCCCGCGAACCACAGCCTAACTCCGGACTCCGCGTTTCGAGGGGCCAATGCCGACCTCGTCACAACTTTTACCCGGCTCAACTTGCCCGAACTCACTGGCAACGTCCTCGACATCCGGTTGGGCGATTTCCACACGCTAGTCCTGACGAAGGATCGCAAGCTCTACGCGTTTGGGCGCTCGCGGTGGGGACAGCTCGGCGACAGCCGTTTTACCCAGGGCGGCGTTGTGTATGGTTTTACCCCCAGCCCGGTGTTGACCGACGTCGTGTCGTTCGCAGCTGGCACCTGGCACAGCGTCGCGGTCAAAGACGACGGCACGGTGTGGACGTGGGGGCACAACGAAGACGCCGAGCTCTGCGACGGCACCACGACGAACAGGCGCGTCCCGACCCAATTGGCCGGTCTCAGTCAGGTCGTGCAGGTCGCGGCGGCAGAGCGGAATACGTTCATGAGAACGGAGGACGGCGTCATTTACGCGTGCGGCAGCAACGCCCAACGACAGCTGACCCCTGACGGCGTCAACAACGTCCTTCGGCCAACAGAAGCCCCAGTCCCCGCGGCGGCCAGGAGCTCGGTCTTTGTCCCCAACGGGGGCGCCTTCAGTGCTGATGGGTGCACGGTCTACTTCGCCGAAGAGGGTTTCAGACTCCGAGGGACGAAGAACCCGCAAGCCACGACGTTCCGGCTTCGCGCCGGTCTTTCGCTCTGTGCACCACCATCGGCCACGCGCATGCCGGACTTGGCCGAGAGTGCCCTGCGCCCGCTGCCACCCGTGCCCAAGAGCGTGGACTGCTGGATACCCACCGTCGCCAAACTGCCGACGGAGGCGCGACTGGCGCCGATGCGGCAGGCGCTGCTAACAACCGAGCGCCTCATCAAGGAGAACGACGCTTTCGTCCAGCAGCTGCCGGAAGGCGCGCGCATGTGGTTCCACGAAGACGCGTGGCGACTCACCGCCTACGCCTACCCACGCGACGGCGGGCCGTACACGCAATGGACGACCGTGTCTTGCAACGTCCTGGGAGAAGACCTTAGACCTGTAACCACGGGCGACCGTGCGCCAGTATTGGGGCAAATCGACGTCGTCTTCAACGGCAAGGGCGCGTTCATTCCGGCTCAGTACCTTCCCCAACGTTCGGACCCCGAACCGTTTTGTGGCCGGCTTCCCCGTGTATCGCCTTGTGACGACATTTGGAACCACTGACTACATCGTCATCACCAAGGATGGACGCCTGCCGCTGATTCCCGTCACGCTAGCCGACCGGTTGGATTTCCAGGCGGCGCACTTGACGAGGAGCCTCGAAGACGAGGGCAAGAAGCCCGACACCCAGGGTGCTGTGCAGGCGCAGCGCCGCGAGCGCATTGCAGACCTGCAGCGGCAAGTCGAGGCACTGCGCGCGTATCGCGCGTCGTTCTCTGCCGACGAGCTTCGCGCAGCCTGGGTCGAGGCCGATGGCTCTCCGCAGGGTGCAGAGTGGCGCGAGCTCGACGCGCGCGTCAAGGCGCTCGAAGCACTCTCGCCGCAGGAGCAGACTCAGGTCAACGACTTCGGCACGCGGGCGCGAGCACTCCAGCGGCAAGCGACGACTCGCGGTACCGCGCCCGCGGAGGCAGTAAGACTTCGTAATGAAGCGAACACGCTCCTCAATGAGGCGAATGCGATTGTCTTCGCGCAGCGGAAACGCGTGGCGCCTCAGGTCGCGGCTTTGCGAAGTGACTTTCAGCTTCGACGGGACAGACCGGGCGACGCGTCGGACGCCCGCGAATACAAGGACGACCCCGACTACTACGACAAGTCGGACCCGAGCCGAATCCGCATGATCCTCGTCATGTTCTCCGCGGGTTCCGGCCGCGACACCTCGCGCGAGCAGGCCAGGGCGTGGATGGACAAAGTCGAGGCCACGTTCGACTACCAGGCACTCAAGGCGTTGATCCGATGAGCCGGCTTCTGTGCTTTGCACTCCTCGCGGCCGCGATGCCGACGTCAGGCGCGTGGGCGCGGACACCCGAGCTGCGGCAAGGCGCCGCGGTGCGATTCCAGGCAAGCGAGGCGAGCGAGCTCGGCCCCGGGTGGCATGCGGGCACGGTGTTCATCACGCCCACAGGATGCACGATGATCGCGAAGCCGGATCCGAGAGTTCCAGGGGGCCGGCGCGTGCTCGCGTTGCTCTTCATGCAGACACTGGAGCGACGGGACGGCGCTCGGTGGATCGACGTCCCCGTGAAGCCGCTCATGAAGAAGGAACCGAAGCACTGTCAGGAGGGCACCGGAGGGTAGGTGCGGCGGCCCTCGCGCCCCGCACGAGTCTGTCTCCCCGCGATGCCGATAACGGCCATAGAATGGCCGCGCATGCACCGTGGCATGTTGACCGACATGGCCGCGCCCGCGCTGCTCGCGGCGGTGTCCGTGCTTGCTGCCTCATGCGGGTCTCCCTCCTCGCCGGTCGGTCCGTCACGGGCGAGCGCCCCGGAGCTGACCACCGGCCCAGTGCCGGCCAACCTCCCGGCCTACGACCGCGACGCCTGGCGGCACTGGATCGACGCCGATCAGGATTGCCAGGACACCCGCACCGAAGTTCTGATCGAAGAGAGCCTCGAGGCGGTGTTGTTTCGCGACGGACGGACGTGCGTCGCCGAGTCTGGCGCCTGGGTCGACGCCTATGCGCGGTCAACGGTGACCGTGGCAGGACAGTTGGATGTCGACCATCTCGTGCCGCTCGCCAACGCCCACCGCTCCGGTGGCTGGGCCTGGGACGATAGGCAACCCTAGCAGGGTCTGGGGGCGACAGAATCAGCGTTATCCGACCCTGGCCGCCCACCCAGCCGTCGCCCCCAGGGCGGATGTCCCCGCCCTTGGCACAGCGGATGTCTTGGAACACTCGCATTGGCGAGTTCGAGGCCACGCCGCGGGCGCAGCCGATCGATCCACCCCACCTGCCGGTCGCCTGGCCACACCTCCGGCGGGACCGCGCCGAGGGACGCGCGGACGAGGACGACGGGGAAGGCGGAAGCGCGCCGAACGGCTAGTTGTCGCCGTCGCCGATCGGTGGGGCGCGCGCCAGCGCCGGTGTCGGCACGTCGGCAGGCAGGGCGAGGTGCGTCAAGATTCGCCGCGCCACGGCCGACGCCTCAACCAGCGCGATCAAACGCAACCGGCCGCCACAGCGCGGGCACGTCAGGACGTCCACCTCGAACGCGCGGCGCATCAGGTCGGCCCACGACGCGCCGCGGGCCGAGGGGCGACGCGTCTTATCTGAGGCGGGGTCATCCACGGGCGGAGTGGTCGTGGCGCTCGGGGCGCCACCCGGCACCACCTCGGCGCGCCACGCGGCACGGGGAGCCAGCAGCCCGTGGTACAGCACGAGGTTTACGCGCGGGCGCGGCACCAGCACCGCGAGCCGTGCCAGGAACGCCGTGGGCCCAAACGTCACGTGCGTCGTACCGTCGGCCCACGGGTTGCGGAGTTGCAATACCACCTGACCATCAGCCGCCAGGTTCAGGCGCGCCCCCGCCACCGGCGGGCGTAGCGCGTAGCGACACACGCGCTCGAGCCGGTCGCGCTGTCCGGCCGGCACCCGCACCGCCGCGTGCAGGTCGAACCCCTCCCAGCGGGCGTGGCACGCGCCCAGCGCGGGCTCGCCGCAATCCACGAACAACTGCCCCACCCGTCGCGGGTGGGCACCCGGCGTACCGCCGAGCGCCACCCTCCCCTGCACGGACGCTGCCGCCAACCCCGCCAGCAGCGGCGACGCTCCGCGAACGCATCGGACGCGCTCGCATCATCTGGGTCGGCGCCGTGGCGTCTCACGAGACGGTGCACCCCGGGCGCAATCGCCGCCAGCACGTCAGCCACACGGGTGTGGCACTTCCTGCTCGCGTGGCGCCGAGGGAGAGACGAGACACCAGCGCAAGAGCCACCCAGCATGGAACTGAGACGTTCGGCCGCGGCCGGTCAGGATATGGCGGTCACACCGCCAGAGGCGAGCGAGGTGAGCGCGACATGCGCTATCGTGGGGCAAGGAGTCCCTGTGAACCTCGTCGCCCGCCACAACACCGAAGTGACCGCCCTCTGCCGCCGATCCGGCGTCCGCCGGCTGGAGCTGTTCGGGTCCGTCGCCACGGGACAGGACGATCCCACCGAGAGCGACGTCGACTTCCTGGTGGAGTTCGAGACGCTTCCGGACGGCACATACGCGGACGCGTACTTTGGCCTGCTCGAGAGCCTCGAGACGCTGCTTCAGCGGCCCGTCGATTTGGTGGTCGCCACGGCCATCACCAACCCGTATTTCCGCCAGTCCGTCGATGAGACCAAAACGCTGGTGTATGCGGCTTGAATCCAAGAAGTACCTGCGCGACATCGAGCAGGCGGGGGGCTCGCCGGCGAGTTCCTGACGGGCAAGTCGCTTCACGACTACGCCAGCACGCCGATGCTTCGCGCGGCGGTGGAACGCCAGTGCGAAATCCTGGGCGAGGCGTTGGCCCGGCTCGCCAAGACCGATCCCGCAACCGCTGCGCAGGTGGGCGAGTACCGCCGCATCATTGCGTTCCGCAACATCCTGATTCACGGGTATGCCGAAGTGGACCACCGAATCGTATGGGAGGTCGCTACGGTCAAGGTCCCGGCGCTGGCGGCCGAGGTGCGAGCTCTGCTCGGAGCTGCCGAACCTCCTGGCGCGCTCTAAGGTTAGAGCCGGGGGACGCGGCTGGTGCGCTCTGCAAGAATTTGCAAGCGACGCCATGACGCGCGTCTTCTATGGGCCACGGTCGGCCACGATGCGTGACAGCCGACCCCGATTTTCCGGGGTCGGCCATCAACGGTCACGACGTCCTCAAGCTTGAGGAGCTGGCGGCCGCAAGGTCGTGGGGGTTCGAGTACCCCCTTCCGCACCATCTTTTGAATCAATAAGTTAGCGCAACTCAAGGCCGCCAGAAACGGCGGCCTTTGTTGTCAAGTTGTCAACGCTGTTGTCCGTAGTGCCTCGGTGAACTCCTTGGCGCGCCAGTCTTCCGGATCTTCCGGCCGAGCATTCGGGGAGCGGCAGTATCATGGGCAGGCCATGAGCGCACACTTGGTCATCGATCGAGGCGCCGTCAAAGCGTTCTGCGAGCGGCATCATGTTGCGCGGCTCGCACTGTTTGGATCGGCAATCCGCGATGACTTCGACGCGGACAGCGACGTCGATGTGCTCGTGGAATTCCAGCCGGGTCACGTTCCGGGACTAGCCTTCGTCGGCATGGAACGCGAGTTGTCAGCACTGCTGCACGGCCGCCGGGTTGATCTGGTCACCCCGAAGTTCCTGAATGTGCGCATCAGGGAACAGATCCTGCGGGAAGCCGAACCGCTCTATGTCGCCGCGTGACCTCGTCTACGTCGGGCACATGCTCGATATGGCGAGGAAGGCCGTGGGAAAGGTCCGAGGGCTTCCGCGCGACGCCTACGATGCGGACGAGAATCTGCGCTTGGCGCTCATCCATCTGGTCCAGGTGATCGGCGAGGCCGCCCGCCAGGTGTCACACGAGTTCACCGCGTCCCATCGAGAGATTCCCTGGGAGAACATCGTCGGAATGCGACACAAGGTCGTGCATGACTACCTCGGCGTGGACGAAGACATCGTCTGGCAGGTCGTGACCGAGGATCTTCCGGAGCTCGTCGAGGCGCTCGAGCCGCTCGTCCCGCCCGCGCGCTGAGAGGCCTGCAGTCTCGCCGCCCACCCGAATCGCTGCGGGGCTTCGGCTAGCAGCCGTGTTCCCCGCCCGCAGCTCCGTATGTATGATGAGCCGGCCTGCGTTGGAGTTTCGGCAGTGGCCGAAGCGGTTTGGAGTGCGGTGGGTAGAACCCAGGAGGCGTGCATGCCCGACCGGAGCGCAAAGTTCACGCGGAGTGGGCGCGGTGTCGTGGTGCTCAGCCTGGGTCTCGCGCTGGCGATCGGAGTGGCAGCTCAGGACGGCCGGCGGTCGGATGGCGCGCCTCCGCAAACCCTGAAGACAACGCTCAGTGAGTGGCCCACCTAAGGTCTCGACGCGGCTGAGACTCGGTACAGTCCCCTGACGCAGATTGACGCCACCAACGCCGGGCGATTGGGACTGGCGTGGTCGTACGACGTGCCCTACAACGGTCCGACGAGGGCTCCTGGAATACCGATCGTAGCCAACGGTGTTCTGTATTCGGCGACTCATGGATCGGTCACCTTCGCACTTGACGCGCGCACCGGTGGCGAGATCTGGCGGTACGCGCCGAGCCCCGCACCGAGACTCCCGCCGGGTAACGCCCGCGGTACTCCAAGGGGACTCGCCATCTACCAGACGGCACCAGTGTGGCGTTCACGTCCCTCACTGCACAGACTCGCTTCTGGTTCCAGCCCTTCGACAGCAGAACGGGCCAGCTCACCGGTTCGCCCAAACCCGTGACGCCCGGGCACGCGAACGATCGGGATGTTGATGTTTCGGACGACGGCCACCAGATCGCCTATCGGGCACAACGCGGCGAGCAAGAGAAAATCTGGGCCTATTCGCTGCTCGAGGAGCGTGCGCGTCTCTTGCTCGCGAGCGCACCTGCGCGGAGGACGAGCCCAGCGTGGTCACCCGATGGCACGGAGCTACTCTACGCAAGACGTACGCCGATCGGCAGCGGGATCGATCACTCGCTGGCCATCCTACCCACGTCCGGTGGGGAAGAGCGCGTGGTAGCGCTGCGAAACAAGATGGGCATCGATCCGCGCGACTGGTCGAACGACGGTCGAGCCATTGTCGGTCAGTGTCGCGATGACTCGATGACGGCGCTCGGCTCCTGCGTTGTTTCGTTGGGGGACCGAACGCAGCCGGCCGAGGTCAAGATCGTGGCCTACGATCCGGCCGTGAATCTCTTCTGTCAGCGCTTTTCCCCGAACGAGCGATGGATCAGCTTCCTCGCATCGGCCCCGCAGAACATGAGTGTCTCGAGGATCTATCTCGTGTCTGCTGACGGCGGCCGATGGATTCCGGTGACGGACGGCACGGCGTACGAAGACAAGCCTCGGTGGGCGCCAGACGGCCGAACCCTGTACTTCGTCTCGAGCCGCAGTGGCTCGTTGAACGTGTGGGGCCGTCACATCGATCCGGCGACGGGCGCGCCGGTCGGGGACGTTTTCCAGGTCACTTCGTATCAGAACGGCCACTTCGGACTGTCCCCGGAGCTTGGGCAGATGGAGATCGCGGTAACGCACAACAAGCTGTTTCTACCGATGGTCGAGCGAAACGGCGCGATCTGGTTTCTCGAAGGCCTCCAGCGTTGAGGCAGGCCAGGCGGGTCAACTTTGTGATATAAAGCGAGCGTCTGTGCCGACGCATTCGAATCCCACTCGCCGTCGCGTCGTCATCCTGCTCGGTGCCGGCGCCGCGCTGATCGTGGCGATCGGTGCGCTGCCGTCGTTCCTGTGGGCGACGGCCAAACCGCTGCACCCAGTACCCGCGAACGCCCCTTCGGCCGGGCAATCCGAGCCGGCGCCGCAATGGCAAGCGTCCGTCGGACGCGCGCGGCTGATCGTGCGCGCCGTGCTCTCCGAGCAGAATCTGCCGGGACTGTCGGTCGCGGTTGGCGTCGGCGGCGACATCGTGTGGGCCGAAGGCTTTGGCTGGTCCGACGTCGAGACGCAGGCGCCCGTGACGCCGAGGACGCGGTTCCGAATGGGAACCGCCTCGACCGCCCTCACGTCCGCAGGGGTCGGCGTGCTGCTCGAGCGGGATCGGCTGAGGCTCGATGATGAGATTCAAGCGTTCGTACCGCAGTTTCCGAAGAAGCCCTGGCCGGTGACCCTGCGCCAGTTGATGGGGCAAACGTCGGGCGTGGGGATCGAGACAGCGGACGACTGGCGGTTGTCGTCTGAACGGTGCGAGCGCGCAGCCGACGCGCTGCCAATTCTTGCGGACGCTCCCCTCCTGTTCCAGCCGGGCACGCAGTTTCGGCCGTCACCCCGCGGCTGGGTGCTTGTCAGTGCCGCTGTTGAGGCCGCCGCGGAACGGCCGTTCCTCTCCTTCATGCGGGACCACGTGTTCCAACCGCTGGGCATGGCTGACACGGGCGCTGAGTCGACGAAGGAAGAGAATCCCGAGCACATCGGCGAGGAGGCCGAAGATCCGCCGCCCTTCAGGGCGATTCACGAGGTGATCTTCGAGCCGTGGAGAGTGATCACGAACAGCCAGCGCGAGTCCGCCGCGGGAGAACTGTACGCGTCCGGCGCCGTACTACGAACCGGAGTTCGGCCCCCATCCCGTCTATCGATACGCCCTTCATGTGAGCAGTCCGCGCAACCTGTCCTGCTATGCGGGCTCGATGGCGTTCTTCTCCACGCCGACCGACCTGGTGCGCTTCGAGCTGGGCATGAACGGCGGCAGACTGCTGCGGCCAGCTACCGCGCAGTCACTCGAGGCGTTTGGACGCGCAGCGACTGGCTACGACGGCGAATTGCTGGAAGCCACGGTCATGTCTGTGGTGACGATCCGGGACCGGGGGATTGTCGTGGCCGCGATGGCGAACATCACCTCGGCGGACACGCGCGCACTGGCGCGCAAGGTCGCTGCCGCGTTCGCCCAATGACGTGACCGCCGCGCTCCCCACATCCGCCCACGTCTACGGCACTCGACCGGCCCACTTCACGGCGTTGACCAGCAGCGTCTTGAACGCCTGGTGGTCATGGACGCGTTCGTCGTGGCCCAGCGTGATCCCGACGATGCGCGCGGCGGTGTGCTTCGTGATCCAGACGGCGGGGTGCGGCTGCTTGAAACGCACGCTCGGTGACGTTTCGGCCAGGACCTCGATCGCGGTCGTGCCTGCCGGAACCTTGTCCGCTCCGGCATTCACGTAATAGAGCTCGTCCTCGACCTCGAACGACTTGGGCACACCCAGCATGACCGGATGATCCGGCCTGACGGCATTGACCGAGAACCTGGCGATGCGATCGTGACCGCGGGCGCCGCCGCCCACGATGGTCGCATTCAGCTCCGGCCATTGCGCATATCCGTACCACGTGCCGGGGTGCAGCATGACGAGGCCCTTGCCGGCGGCCGCGAAATCGAACAGCGCCTGACGATAGGCGGGCGTGTCGAAGAACTGGCGATTGACGCTGATGACCGCGACGTCGGCCTTCCCGATCTCCGCGGCGGCCTGGTCCCGATCCTCGGTGTAATGCACGCTGAATCCGGCAGCCGCGAGCGTCGCGGTGTCAGTGCCGTTGAAGAACCGCCCGAAATCGTGCGAACTGCCGCCGCCGATGACCAGAACCTTCGTCTTCCCGGCGGCCCAGACGATCGGCCTGGTTTCAGGCAAGGGCGCGTCCCCACGGCCGCCCTCTTTCGGGCCCTGGGCGGCTGGGGCCACGCCCGCGGGCGTTTGACCGACGCCGCCCTGGGGTTCCGGCGCACCCTTCGACAGCGCCAGGAAACTGAGGATGTCGCGCAACGCCTCCGCGCCGAGCGCCTCGAACCCTTCCGGCATGAGCGAGCGGCGGGTGTTCTCGCGGCTCGTGATGGTGTCCTTCCTGATCTCCACGTCGCCAGCCGGACCGCGGAGTGTGAGGCTCACGGCATTCTCGGCCGCGACGACGCCGGCGAGCGTCTGCCCCGTCCGCGTGACGATGTTCCACTGCCAGAAGCTGGGGTCCACTTCGCGATTCGGATCGACGATCTGCCCCAGCAGCTCCGCACGGGGATGGCTGCCGATGCCATTGAGTGGCGGGCCGACCTCGCTGCTGCCCAGGGTCCCGAGCTTGTGGCAGCCCGAGCACGCGCCGGTGAACAGCGCCCGGCCCTTCGCGGCGTCACCCGGCTTCTCGACGTCCGGCAGCAGCGCCGCGATGATGTCGGTCTTGGTCTTCGCGGCTGCCGACAATGCGTCGAAGAGCGCGGCGGCCTTCGTGGCCACCTCCCGGTTCGGATGCGAGCGAAGCCGCGCCACGTTGGCGGGGCTGAGGGTCGCCGCAGCGACCGTCCGGTCCTGCATCGCGGCGAGCAGCGCGAGCGCGGTCTCCGGTCGCTTCACGATCTCATCGAAGAGCGGCGCCGAGTTGGCGCGCGACAGCGCGGTGACCAGCACGGCATCGACGTCCGGGCCAGCGCTCTCGCCCAGCGCGACGATCAAGCGGCTTTTCAACGGCGAGGCTGTCGCCGGGTCGGACAGCATCGGGGCTATGGTGGAAAGGGCCTGCGCCCGCGCCGGGCCGGGAACCGCGAGCAACGCTGCCGCACTGTCGATCCGGCGGTCGTCGCTGACGCTGTGGCTACGGAGGTCCTGCAAGATCAGCGGAGCCGACCTGTCGGCCTTCCCGCCCAACACACCACTCAATCTGGCATGCTTCGCCACGACCGCAAACGCCCCGGCCCTCGTCTCTGGATCGTCGAGCAGCGTCTCCAAAGCTCTCGTCGTCTGCGCTTCCGAGACACTCCCGAACCCTGGCACGCGGGCCACGGCTCTCACGATGCTGGCCTTGAGCGCGCCCGCGCCGGGTCCGGCGCCAGCGGCCGCCACGAGCAGGCGACTCGCGTGCGCCGGCAAGGCCGTGGGCAGTACCGCGGCGACAAAGTCGGTCAGCATCTGCGGCCGGCTGTGCGCCAACGCCTCGACCACGTATGCCGGGGCCTGCTCGGTCGCTGCGGCGACGAGCGCGGACCGGGTCCAGTTGTCGGTTGACGCGGCGAACGACTCCAGCACCGCCTGTCGCGCCGTGGCCGTCGTCGCGACGCGCGCTCGTTCGTAGGTCTCGACGGCCTTGCTTCCCATGGACGGCGCGACCTGTGCGAGGCGCGGATCTGCTGGGTGGTTCTCCTGCGCCAGCCTCCACGCCGTGCGCTTGGTGTGGGCATTCGGACTCGTCCGCATCACGCGAATCAGCCCGTCGAGATCGCGCGCGATTGAGCACCGGCACGTCGAGCCTGGTCGCCTGCTTGTGCTGAACACGCCAGATCCGGCCGAAGTAGTGGTCGCGATCCGGGCCGCACGGCGGCGTTGGCCGGACCGTGCTGGGGCCCGCGCGTGTCGTTGTGAATGACGGCCTGATTGTAGAAATCGACGACATAGAGCGCGCCGTCGGGGCCGACGCGGGTCTCGATCGGGCGGAACCAGAGATCCGTGCTTCGCATGAATTCCGTCTGCTCGCGCCCCGTCTCCTTCCGTGTGGTGAAGCTCACGCCCTCCGGCCGTCACGAACTGCTGGTGCACGATGTTCAGCGACGGCTCGCCGGTGAAGTACGCGTAGCGCCACTGCTCAGGCCATGCCCCGCCGTCGTAGATCGCGCACCCGGCCGCGGCGGTGAACTGGCCGATCTGATCGATCTGCACGTAGGCCTGCTCGGACGGTGCAAACGACGGGTATGTCTTCTGCCCGGTGATCATGCCCTTCCACGACGTGGTTCCCGGCAGCCGCCCCTTGGCCAGGACGCTCTCGGGCAGGACGGTGTGGAACAAGACGGTGCCGCTGGTGGGCTGGGTCCAGAACACCTGGCCATCCCACGTGACATCGAGTCCCCACGTATTGCCGCCCCGGCTGCTGAACTGCTCGAACGCGCTGCCGTCTGGCTTGAACCGCACGACGCCGCTGCCGTCGCGGCCGAAGTTCTTCGCGCCGTCGGCGACGTCACCGTCGCCGGTGCTGTAGCCGTGCGTGGCGTAAATCCAACCGTCCTAGCCCCAACGCAGATTGTTGATCACCGCGTGCGTGTCGGCGATGCCGAAGCCGGTGTAGAGCTTCGTCCGCTTGTCGGCGACCTCATCGCCGTTGGTGTCTTCGAGGTACCAGATGTCGGGCGCCGTCGCGGCGATCACGCCGGTCCGATGGAACACGAAGCCGGTGACCAGCTCGAGCTTGTCGGCGAACACGTGCTTGCGGTCCATCCGGCCGTCGCTGTTCGTGTCCGACGAGGATCGAAATGGTGTCCTCGGGATCGCGCGTCGTGCTGGCGGCGCGAGCGATCCGCGTGTCCTTCCACGGCGCGGTCGGCACTCGCGGCGGCCGTTGGGATACTCGGGCGTTTCCGAGACCCACAGCCGGCCGCGCTCGTCCCAGTCGAGGTTCATCGGCTTTCTGAATCAGCGGTTCGGCCGCGACCAGCGTCAGATCGAACTCGGGATGCACTTCGATTGTCGCGGCGGCCTTGTCGGGATGCGTCGGTCCGCCCTCGACGTAGCGAAGGCCGTCACCGAGCTCGTCTTTGGCTGCAGGAGCGCATCGACGTTCGATCGCTTGCCGGCCCACGCGATGCCGCGCAGGATCATCGCCCGGTAGTTGGGCCGGTTGAAGTTCTCGTAGAGGTGGCCGGGAATGGACACGAAGGCGCGGTACGGCGTGGCGCCGCCCTCCCCGGTTCGCTCGTAGGTCCACATCTGCGGCTGGATGTCGTAGATGCTGACGCGCTTGCCGCCGCCGGTGATCGCTTCGGCGCGCTTGAGTTCCGGCGTTGCGGGCCTGCGGCTTCGGCGTGTAAGCTGCCGCCAGCATCCTGGCCTCGGGCAGGATGTCCATGTCGTAGTCTATCTCGTCGTCCATCGACCAGTTGGACACACCGACGTGATCGGACTGATCGCGATCGGTGAAGTACAGGTGCATCGGGCCTTCGAGCCACTTGGTCGTGCCCTCGCGCCACGATCCGCCGACGACGCCCTTGAACCAGTCGGCGATCGCCTGAGACCGCACCGGCGTGGATGACGACGAGCCCGCCGCCGCGAGTGAGGAAGTCGTTCAGGTTCCGCGCTCTGCCGGATCGGTGATGTTGCCGGCCTCCTGCTTGTGGAGAATCAGCACGTCGGTCTCATCGAGCTGGGCTCGCGTCGGGAAGCTCTCGGCGCCGGTCGCCCTGGCGCCGCGCTGCGTTGAGCAGCGGCACCCACTCCTTCAGGAACCGCGGATAGTCATGCGCGCCAGGTCCGTGCGACTTCGGCCCCGAGCGGATGAACACCCGCAGCGGTTCCGACGGCCGCATTCGGGGCGCCGGTGAACGCGGCCACGACGATGAGGCGAGGAGCAGGCATGTTCTCATGGCACGTGTTGCGGCTGTGACTGCAGTCTGCTGCGGTCAATCCGGTATGTCGATGAGTCCGTGAGTATAGTTTTCAGGGCTCAGTCCGAGACAGGGATCCTTCGTGAGCGTGGACATTTCCCGGCAAGCCATTCTGGCGCGGTTTCGCGAGCAGGTCGCGCGCGGTGAGCCGATCATCGGCGGCGGTGCCGGCACCGGCCTCTCGGCGGTGAGCGAGGAGGCGGGCGGCATCGACCTGCTGGTGGTCTACAACTCGGGCCGGTACCGCATGGCCGGTCGTGGCAGTTCGGCCGGACTCCTGCCTACGGCAACGCGAACCAGATCGTCAAGGAGATGGCCTACGAGGTCCTGCCCGTCGTGAAGAGGACGCCGGTGCTCGCTGGCGTCAACGGCACCGACCCGTTCATCATTCCCAGCTCTTCCTCGAGGATCTGCGCACGCTCGGCTTCGCCGGTATTCAGAACTTTCCGACGGTCGGGCTCTTCGACGGCGACATGCGCCAGGCCTTCGAGGAAACCGGCATGAGCTACCAGCTCGAAGTGGACATCGTCCGTCTCGCCCGCACGACTCGATTTGCCGACGACGCCCTATGTCTTCAACCGTCGGAGGCCGAGCGCATGGCCGACGCAGGCGCCGACCTGATCGTCGCCCACATGGGGGTGACCACGGGAGGATTGATTGGCGCGAAGAGCGCGAAGACGCTGGACGATTGCGTCGCCGCGGATCCAGCGGATCGCCGACGCGGCTCGCGGGCGTCAACCCGGACGTGCTCGTCATCTGCCACGGCGGCCCGATTTCGGAGCCGCCTGACGCGGACTACATCATCGCGAGGTGCCGCGGCGTCGACGGCTTCTACGGCGCCAGCTCCGTCGAGCGTCTCCCCG